>CAWCVJ010000001.1:0-2775159 GCA_963799065.1 Terriglobia bacterium | reverse complement strand
GTCTTCGCTCCGTATCACGCGGGCTTCGTGCCCGCATCTGCTGAAAAATTGTTATCGTCGAACCGTTATCTTGCCGTGCCTTGCATCTTCGCGATGATCTCTTCCGAAACCGAGCGCGGCGCTTCTTCGTAACGGCCAAAGTGCATCGAGTACTCGGCGCGTCCCTGTGTGCTGGAACGCATGTGCGTGGCGTAGCCGAACATCTCCGCCAGAGGCACGATGGCTTTGATCACCTGCGAACCGGCAAGATGTTCCATGCCCTCGATGCGTCCGCGACGCGAACTCAAGTCGCCCATGATGGTTCCGGCGTAATCTTCCGGCGTCACCACTTCGACCGCCATCGCTGGCTCGAGCAGCACTGGAGAAGCCTTGCGCGCCGCCTCTTTGAACGCCATTGAACCGGCAATCTTGAACGCCATTTCGTTCGAGTCAACGTCGTGGTAGCTGCCGTCGTAAAGAATCGCCTTCACGTCGACCATGGGATAGCCAGCCAAAATGCCGCCTTCCATGGCTTCGCGAATGCCCTGATCGATCGGCTTGATGAATTCTTTAGGCACCGATCCGCCGACGACATCGTTGACGAACTCGTAGCCCGTTCCTGGCGGCTGCGGCTCGAGGCGAATCTTGGCGTGGCCGTATTGACCCTTGCCGCCGGTCTGCCGGATGTACTTGCCTTCGGCTTCCGACTTCTTGCGAATGGTCTCGCGGTAAGCGACTTGCGGCTTGCCCACGTTGGCTTCGACTTTATACTCGCGCATCATGCGGTCGACGATGATTTCCAGATGCAACTCGCCCATGCCGCTGATGATGGTCTGCCCGCTGTCGGGATCGGTATGAACCTTGAACGTGGGATCTTCCTGCGCCAGCCGTGCTAGCGCCATGCCCATCTTTTCCTGATCGGCCTTGGTCTTCGGCTCAACCGCGACCGAGATGACGGGAACCGCAAATTGAATCGACTCGAGCAAAATCGGATGCCGCTCGTCGCAGATCGTATCGCCGGTGCCGACGTTCTTCAGTCCCACCACGGCGCAGATGTCGCCCGCCATGATGTCCTGAATGTCTTCGCGCTTGTTGGCGTGCATCTTCAGCAGACGGCCAATGCGCTCGCTGCGATTCTTGGTGACGTTCAACACCGCTTCGCTCGACTTCAGCTGGCCGGAGTAGACGCGAATAAAAGTCAGCTGACCGACAAACGGGTCGGCCATGATCTTGAACGCGAGTGCGGAGAACGGCTCGCTATCGGATGCTTTGCGCGTCTCAGGCTCTCCATTGTCGGGATTCGTGCCATGGGTTTCGCCCACATCCAGCGGCGAAGGCAGATAGTCCACTACCGCGTCGAGCAGCGGTTGCACGCCCTTATTCTTGAACGATGTTCCGACGACAACCGGGAACAGCTTCAGCGCGATGGTCGAGCGCCGCAACGACGCCTTCAACTCTTCCGCGGAAATTTCCTGACCTTCGAGGAACTTGTGCAGAATCTCGTCGTCGTTTTCGGCGACGGTTTCGACCAGCTGGGTATGGAACGCCTCAGCTTTTTTCTTCAAGTCGGTGGGAATTTCTTCCGTAATGTACTCCGCTCCCATCGTTTCGTCTTTCCACACGATGGCTTTCATGGTGATCAAATCGACCACGCCGCGAAACTTATCTTCTTGTCCAATGGGAATCTGAATCGCGATCGGCTTCGCGTTGAGGCGCTTGCGCAGCGTGTCGACCGCATGTTCGAAATCCGCGCCCATCTTGTCGATCTTGTTGATGAAGCAGATTCTCGGAACGCCGTATTTATCGGCCTGCCGCCAAACTTTTTCGGATTGCGGCTGCACGCCATGCACCGCGTCAAACACCGCGACCGCGCCGTCCAGCACGCGCAGCGAGCGCTCGACTTCCGCCGTGAAATCGACGTGCCCCGGCGTGTCAATAATATTGATACGAATATCGCGCCAGGTGCAGGTCGTGGCGGCGGATGTAATCGTGATGCCGCGCTCCTGCTCCTGCTCCATCCAGTCCATGGTCGCAGTGCCTTCGTGGACCTCGCCAATGCGGTGCGTGCGTCCCGTATAAAACAGGATGCGCTCCGTGGTCGTGGTCTTGCCGGCGTCAATGTGCGCCATGATCCCGATATTTCGACAACGCTCTAATGGAACTGTTCTAGGCACGACTTCTTCTTCCTTCTGGGGCTCTGCAAAATCAAAAAGTTTCTAGTTCTTTACCAGCGATAGTGTGCAAATGCTTTGTTGGCTTCCGCCATGCGATGCACATCTTCCTTCTTCTTTATAGCGGCGCCTTTACCGTTGGCCGCGTCCAGCAACTCGTTGGTCAGCTTTTCGACCATGCCTTTTTCGCCGCGTCCGCGGGCGTAGGTAATCAGCCAGCGGATCGCCAGCGACGTGCGCCTGTCAGCATTCACCTCGATCGGCACCTGATAGTTCGCGCCACCCACGCGGCGGCTCTTCACTTCGAGCAGCGGCTTGGCATTCTCGACCGCCTTGGTGAACAGCTTCAACGGCTCGTCGCCACCCTTGGCCTGGAGCTTGTTCAACGCTTCATAGAAGATGCCCTGGGCTGTGCTCTTCTTGCCCTGGTACATCATGCAGTTGACGAACTTCGTCACCAAATCGGAGGTGTACACTCCATCCGGCTCAACCGTGCGTTTCGCGATATAACCTTTTCTTGGCATCGTCTACTAGTCCTTCTTAGTCGCTTCTTTAGGCCGCTTGGCGCCATATTTCGAGCGGCTCTGCTTGCGTCCAGCCACGCCGACTGAATCCAGTGTGCCCCGCACTACGTGATAGCGCACGCCCGGCAAATCCTTCACACGGCCGCCGCGGATCAGCACAATCGAGTGCTCCTGCAAATTGTGACCGACGCCGGGGATGTACGTCGTCACTTCAATTCCATTGGTCAGACGCACGCGCGCCACCTTGCGCAGCGCCGAGTTCGGCTTCTTCGGCGTCTGGGTGTACACACGCGTACAAACCCCGCGCTTCTGCGGACAGCCCTGCAACGCCGGGCTCGCCGTCTTATACCGTGGCCGCTTGCGGCCGTCGCGCACTAATTGATTGAACGTAGGCACAGTTTGCCGCTCCTTGTTACTTAACTCGTAAGCGTTACTTAACTCGTAAGCTTTCAGCTGGCAGCCCAGCGCAAACCGCGCGCACATGACCACACTCAGGCCGTTAAGCTTTTCCCTTAATTGGGGACTGGTTAGCTTCAGCCAACCATAATTCCCGCAACCGGGCGGGAGAATGTTGTTACCTGTTGCAACGACTGCTCACGTAAACGCTCACGACGGTGGCCTCAAGCCCGAAAATATCTCGCTCGGGAGTTGCTCCGTTTCGTCAGCTTTACCCTACATAGCCTCTCTACGGGAGAAAGGTGCGCGCAGGGCTTTCTGCGAGGATGCCTCAATCATACCATGACCGCCAGCTCACGCTGACGAGGTCACGAAAAAGAGGACTTTTTCCAAACCACACTTCACGCTCTTCGCAACTCGACGACACAAATAATCCGGCGAAGGGCGATACCAGGGAAGCCAGAATGTACTCGCGGAACCTTATGAATATATCAACCAGAATAAGAGTCGTCAACTCAAGGTCGAAAACTGCGAAATTAAATTTGTCATCCCCGAAAGGTAAGTCGTCCCGAAGTCCCCGCGTTCTCTCCTGCAGGGCGAGGGCCTGCCCTAAAGCGAGCGAAATCGACCGAACGGGGGATCTGGCGTGTACATAGAAAAATCCGGCGTGCCCCATTTTCGCCGCGTTCGTTGCGGCTAAAGTGGGAAACGGAAAAGCCCGCACAGAGGGAATTAAAAAATCGGTGCGGGCTGAGCCCCCCCCTGTTTTTTGAGAAATCCTTTGAACCAGCGTTTTACAGTCGGCCCGGATTTAGAAATCTTTCAAATCAGTAGCTTGCGGCGCGTCAGGATTGAGAAATCTTTGTCCTCAACCACTTAGAAGTGGGCGGCCGGTGCAACGCGTCGAAGCCACGAAGCACACTTCCAGTGTTCTCAGGTTACGCCAAGAGTGTCAAGGAAATAACGCAAAATCCCCAATAAAAATGCGGCGATTCCCATCTTGGGAATTTGAGTCGAGAAGAGCGGACGCTGCTACGGAATCCTTCGGGATTCAGCCGCCGCGCGTTTTCCGCACAGGTCAAGGCTCTTCGAAGGAGAAATGAGCCGCACCCGGTTGGGATTCCAGCACTGACAAAATAAAGCTTGCATAAATCTTACTGTTATAGTTAACTACAACAGTAAGATTTGCTCGCCGAGCCATTTGCCAAACGAAAAAGGAGAATATAAATGAAGACTCGAATTGCACTTCCCGCAGTATTCCTTCTGATCGTCGCCGCCGCTTTCGCAGCAGACACGATCACAAACCCGTCTGACGCCCCAAAATCCTTCGCCACGCTGAAAGCTCTCGCTGGCTCCTGGGAAGGGCCTGTGACAACCATCCCGAAAAACGGCGACATGGTACCGGACGGGACGCGCACTCAAGTCCACATGCGCGTGACTTCCCGGGGAAACGCACTGGTCCATGAAATGTATGACGCGTCGAAGCCAGACGATCCCACAAAGAACGACCATCCCGTGACTACGTTTTACCTGGAGAACGGTCAACTTATGCTTACTCATTATTGCGATGCCGGCAATCGGCCCCGCATGGTGGCTCACACCTCGGCGGACGGAAAGGCTGTAGAATTCGACTTTCTCGACGTGGCCGGCGATTTGCAATACGGCCACATGCAGCATGCGGTTTTCACGGTCATCGATGCGAACCATCACACCGAGGACTGGACCTTCCTGATGCCTGGGGACAAGCCGATGCGTGCGCACATGGACCTGCAGCGCACGAAGTGACGGCGTCGCACAAGACGACGGAAGTACCTGGACACCTTTATGGATCGTGAGTGGAATGACAGTCAGCCGATTTACCGCCAGCTTCGCGACCGCGTAGTCGCGATGATTCTCGACGGCGTGCTCAAGGAAGGCGATCCTTTGCCCTCCGTGCGCAACGTTGCGGCGGAGTATCGCGTCAATCCGCTCACGGTTCTCAAAGGCTATCAGGAACTGGTCGACGAGCAACTCGTGGAAAGCAGGAGGGGACGAGGCATGTTCATCAATAACGGAGCTCGCGCTTTGCTGTTAAAAGGCGAACGCCAAAAGTTTCTGGCGGAGGAATGGCCGCGAGTCTATGCCAACATTCAACGGCTTGGGCTGACGCCAGAAGAACTGCTGGCTGCGACCACGGATGCCACCAAGAAGGAGCCAAACTCATGAACATCATCGAAGCCCGCGGCCTGCGCAAGACCTTCGGCTCAACCATCGCGCTGGACGGGGTCGACTTAAACATCGAAGCCGGACGCATTGTGGGACTGATCGGGCCCAATGGCGCGGGCAAAAGCACCGCGCTCAACGCGATTCTCGGGTTGACTTCGCATCAAGGCGAGCTCCGCGTACTGGGCCGCGACCCCTGGGACGAACGCGACGCCCTCATGCTGGATGTCTGCTTCATTTCAGACGTGGCCGTGCTGCCGCGCTGGATCAAGGTTTCCCAGGCCCTCGACTATGTGGCGGGCGTGCATCCGCGCTTCGATCGCGCCCGCGCAGAAAGCTTTCTCTTCAAGACCACAATCAAGCGCGACAGCCGAGTGCGAGAGTTGTCAAAAGGAATGGTGGTGCAGCTGCATCTCGCGTTGGTCATGGCCATCGACGCGAAGCTGCTCATCCTGGATGAGCCCACACTTGGCCTCGACATTCTTTATCGCAAACAGTTTTACGATTCCCTGCTGAACGACTACTTCGAGCTCAAACGCACCATCATCGTGACCACCCATCAAGTGGAAGAAGTGCAGCACGTGCTCACCGACGTGATGTTCGTCGATCGCGGACGCATCGTGCTCGCCTTCAGCATGGAGCAGTTCGAGCAGCGCTACATAGAAGTGATGGTCAATCCCGATCAAATGGCCGTAGCGCAAGAACTCAAGCCGATTCATGAGCGCCATGTCTTCGGACGAAACATCCTGCTCTTCGACAACGTCTCGCGTGACTCGCTGGCGAAACTTGGCGACGTGCGAACACCCAGTCTTTCCGACCTGTTCGTTGCCGTGCTCGGCAACACCAATTATCAAGGAGCCACACGATGAATATGCCGCCGAACGCTTTGCCGCAATCATCGGAGGCGATCCGGCCGTTCTATTGGTCAGTTCGCCGCGAGCTATGGGAGCACCGCTCCCTCTACGTCGCGCCCTTGGCCGTTGCCGGCATATCGATGATCGGTTTCCTCATCAGCCTGATCTGGCTGCCGCGCAACGTCCGCGAAATATCGATGACGGATCCCGCCATGCAGCCGGCCATGTTGGCGCATCCGTTCGCTCACGTGGGAATGTTGCTCGTCCTGACCGGTTTCCTCGTCGGGATTTTCTACTCGCTCGATGCTCTGCATGGCGAGCGCCGCGATCGCAGCATTCTGTTCTGGAAGTCGATGCCGGTTTCGGATGCGATCACCGTGCTTTCGAAGGCAGTCATCCCGCTCGTGGTTCTGCCGTTGATCATTTTCACCCTCACCATCACGTTGCAGCTGATCATGCTGGTGATGAGCATGGCATTCCTGGTAACGACGGGTGGCGCCGCAACGATGTGGGCAAACCTGCCCTACTTCCAGATGGAAGTAGGCCTGCTCTACAGCCTGATCGTCATGGCACTCTGGCACGCACCGATTTATGGCTGGCTGATGCTGGTTTCCGGCTGGGCCAAGCGGGCGACATTCTTATGGGCCGTGCTGCCGCCCGTGGCGCTCAGCCTGGTCGAAGGAATCGCCTTCCATAGCGGGCATGTCGCCACCATCCTGGTAAAAGACCGGTTCTTTGGTTTCGCGGAGAAGGCGTTCAACCTCATCGCACCGGACGGCACTCCGGTCGATGCGCATTTCATTCCGCTGAGCCAATTCACGCCCTTAAGATTTCTGAGCAGCCCTGGTTTGTGGCTTGGCTTGATTTTCGCCGGACTGTGTTTCTTCGCAGCTATCCGGCTGCGCCGGTATCGCGAACCGATTTGATTAGTTTGTTAGGGCGCAACCGCCGTTAAGGAGAAAGAAATGTCATATTCACCCATGTTGCTTCTTCACATCGCCTCCGGCACGGTCGGAGTGTTGTCGGGATTCGTTGCCGTATTCCTCCGCAAAGGCTCTCGCGAACATGGCTTGGCTGGGCTCGTCTTTGTTGTATCCATGCTGAGCCTGTCCGCGAGCGGGACGTACATGGCGACCATGAAACACCAGCCGGGCAATATTCTCGGAGGCACCCTGACCTTCTACCTGGTGGCGACCTCATGGATGACGGCGCGGCGCAGGGCCGTGAAAACGAACTTGACGGATTTTGCGTTGCCTCTGGTTGCCCTAGCCATTGCAGCCTTCGATTTAATCCTTGGTCTCGAAGCCTCAAGAAGTCCGACTGGGATGCTCTACGCGATTCCCGCCGGCCCTTACTTTTTCCTCGGCTCTGTAGCTATGCTCGCCGCCCTGGGCGACGTTCGCATGATCGTGCGCCACGGTATTTCTGGTACAGCACGCATAGCCCGGCATCTGTGGCGCATGTGCTTCGCGCTCGCGATCGCCGCGATGTCCATATTCATGGCTCGGCCATACTTATTTCCCAAGATCGTGCAAGAGACGGGCATTCTTTATTTTCTGAGCATCTTACCTCTGCTGCTGATAATTTTCTGGCTGATCCGCATTCGTTTCCCAAACGCGTATCGAAAAATGGGACTCTCGGTGCGCGGCTCACAGCCATCGGCGGCTACTCTTTGAACGTACGTATAACGAGCAACAACGTAGGACGAATTCACGAAAGGATGTGCGACTGAACATGAACAAGAAATGGATTTTCCTGGCTCCGTTGGCGATTCTTGCGATTCCGTTTTTCATCGCCATCAGCGGCGAAGTAGTGCTGAAACTTTGGAATTGGCTACTCCCATCGCTCTTCGGCGCGCGCCCGATTACCTTCTGGCAAGCGATTGGAATGCTCGTGCTGTGTCGAATCCTTTTCGGCGGATTTAAGCACCGTGGCTTTCACCGCTCCAATTTCGGCCCACGCACGGCGCGACGCTGGGGAAACATGACCCCAGAGCAGCGCCAACATTTCCGACAAAACCTTCGCGATCGATGCGGCTTTGGCACGTCGGGAACGATGTTCAACGGCGGTCAGGATCGACCAACCCCGGCCGGAGTGTGACCGCGACGACGCAGGTTGATTTAGCGCGCTCGACGAAAAAGGAGAAACGATGGGCACAACCATGCCGGTCAGAGTGACCCAGTGGTCGCCACGCCGACAAGCTCGCATCGCAGGTGGCTTGTATTTGATCGTCATCGCTGGCGGCATATTCGCCGAACTCATGGTTCGCGGTCGGCTAGTAGTCAATGGTGACGCGGCCGCCACCGCTCACAACATCATGGCGCACCCGATGCTCTATCGCTGGGGCTTTTTCGTCGAACTCTTCTACTGCGTATGCAACGTGCCGCTGACCGTCATTTTCTACAACCTGTTCAAAGTGGTGAACCGCAACGTCACTTTGATGATGGTCATCCTCGACCTTACGGTGAATGCCATCGAGGTCATCAGCTTGCTCGGTCACTTCGCGCCTTTACTCATCTTGGGCGGCGGACATTACATGAGCGCATTCACCGCCGAACAGTTGCAGGCTGCGTCCTATGTGTCGATCCAACTCTTTGAACATGGCTTTGCCATCGCCCTGTTCTTCTTCGGATTCGATTGCTTCGCCATGGCCTACTTGATTTACAACTCGACATTCCTTCCGCGGATTATCGGCATCCTGCTGGTCATCGAAGGCGTTGGGTATCTGGTGAACAGCACGGCGCTGTTTCTCGCCCCCGAATTGCAACCGCGAATCTTCCCCTACTTCGCACCAACCGCGCTGGCGGAAATCGTACTGGCTCTGTGGCTGCTGGTCGTCGGCGTCAACGAAGGTAAATGGCAGAAGGTGGCGGGACGCCCCGTTCCTGACTCCTGACTTTGAGGACGGAACTCTTTCCAAGGGAAGCCGATGTTTTGCTAGAACACGGGCACGAGATTGTGTTTCTTCTGGTATAGCTTGCGGTCCACCGTGCGTAGAATGTCGGCGACGTCGCTGCCGGTTACGTAGGGGGCGATTCCCCAGGCGAATCTCATCTTGTAGTCTTTTTCGCCGCTCGAATTCCACTCATCCACGGCGCGATGCAGGCGTTGTAGCGGCGCGTCGGCTTCGGGCTCAGGTGTGTCCGGCATCACGATGAGAAACTCGTCGCCGCCCTGACGGAAGAGCGCGTCTCCGCCGCGGAAGACCTGTTTCAGAATTCGTCCAAACTCGACCAGAACCAGATTTCCTTCCATGGTGCCAAAGCGTGAGTTGATGGCCCGGAAGCCCTCGAGGTCAAGCGTCATGAACGTCAGTTGATTTCCCAGGCGATTGGCGCGTGCCACTTCGCGGGGGATAATCTCGTTCATGGCCCGGCGGTTAAGCAGTTGGGTCAGCGGATCGATCAGCGAAAGGCTTTCCAGGCGTTCGTTAAGGACGAGTTCGTTAATCAGGGCTCGCCGCGTAGCGTTCAGGGTGGCCTTCTGCGTAAGCAGATAAATATTGAACAGCAGCACTAACGAAATCAGTCCGTAGAAAAGCTGAGGCAAGTAGGCATGTTCGATGCGGATGACATGCTGCGCCCACACCAGATTGGGAGCGAGCAGCGCCAGCAGACCTCCGGTAAGCACCACCACGACGAGCATCACGATCGACCAAAGCTGCACGTCGCGCCCCGAGAGTTCCTGAATTTGCCTCTGAATCTCTTCGGCACGCGCCACCATCGACGGGAAGTTCACGCGGTCGTGTTTGGCCTGCGACATGGTCTGCCTCGACTGTCTGACAACCCCTGCTTGTTAAGCCCGCTGCAATGCAGTTCGCCCAGGACGAAACGCAGAAATGGGCGGGTTCGCTTTTGAACTATCATCATTTTGCGATGCGGACATCCCGATCAGCCCGGAAAATATAGATCGGAGCCGTTACGTCGGTAACTTGAGAAAGGGAACTACCGGGTTTCGGAGCGGCGGGATTGAACTAGGCGCACTTCTGCCGCCAGTCGCCAATCTCCTTCAACCCTTCGGTGCGAGTCTGCTCGAAGAGGCGGACGCGGTGGCGGCTATGCTCGAATTCGTGGATGTCCGCCCAGACTTCAGCCCGCCAGGCTTCCTCATGCACCGAGCATTCTCCACACGAGGCGCAGCGAGTGTGCAGGCGCTTGCCCTCCATGTTCGCAGGGGAGTCTTGCAGTTCCACGAAAACGCAGCGGACCTCCTGAATTTCGTCGTTGTCGTTCATGATGTGTTCATAACGCAAGACAAAGTCGAAGTTGAGCTTGCGGGCCTCGCGTTCGGCCTCGGCGCGGGTGTGAAATGGGCCATACTCGGCCCGCAACTGCTCGGTCGAGTCACATGCCATCCAGAACGTTTCTTTATAAGCCATGCCGGCCTTGCCTTCGTGAAAACGGAATCGAACCGCAATTTGGCGAACTCATAAGGACAGGTGCAATTGTAATACCGCAAGTATAAAGGCTAAGTATCTGTCAAACAGTAACTTAGGGGCATAAGGCGAGGAAAGGAGGGGCCCAGGTGCAAGCTCTTTCACTATATAGGGCGATGGCTCATCCCGGATGCCGATGGCACGATGGTTTCAAGCGAGCGCTTGGGAAGCGGAGCGAATTGCTTTATCATCGCCTAACTGTCAGCGACGCATGTTCTGGGATGGACACGCCCTGAAAAACGGCGTTCGTCGGAGCTCGGCCGTTTGCCTGGGGAACACGAAAGCGGCGAGGGGAGTCGCCGGTTCAATGGTTCGCAGGGATACTTTCTTAGCGATACTATGGGAAAACGCCATCAACCAAGAATTCCCGCTCAATTGTCTGTCCGCATGTTTGGCACCGACGCGGACGGGCAAATCTTCAGCGAGAGTGTCACCACCATCGATCTTAGTCAGGATGGCGCGCAGGTGGGCGGAGTAAAAGCCTCGCTCAAGCCTGACGAGATAGTCGGCGTCACCTATAACCAGAAAAAGGGCCACTTCCGGGTGCAATGGGTGGGGAAACCGGGTACCCCTTCGGCGGGGCGGGTGGGGCTGAGAAATTTGTCTCCCAATAAGCCGCTCTGGGAAATTGTGTTGCCTGAGGTCAAGGTCGATGAATATCGCTGGCAATCCGGGGAGCGCCGCAAGCATTTTCGCCACAAGTGCGTAATCTCGGTCGAACTGCATCCCAAAGAGGGCCCAGTGATTTGGGGCAAGAGCGGCGACCTGAGTTTGGGGGGCCTGTTCCTTGAGATGGCGATCCCGCTGCCGGAAGGCACCAAAGTCAAAGCAGGACTTTGGCTCAACGGCGCGAAAGTTTGGGCGGAGGGCCAGGTGGTCAGCAGCACGCCGGGATTTGGCATCGGGATCCAGTTTACCGACGTCGCCGAGGCCGACATGTTGACACTCAAACGATTCTTGAACGACTTGCCGAAAGAGTACATACGATGACCGAGCGATGTCACCCAACTCCCGATGGGCAGGGTATTGCTTGAAACGAAGCGGATGCCCCCCGACCGCCTCCCCGTTAATCGTCCCTAAGGCGGATTCAGCGCTCAACATACTCCGTGCCCCGTCCTTCATATGCAGCGGGATGTAGAACTTCGCCGGTCGGGCAGGGATGCCAGCCGTGTCCTCCGTGGGCGGCGACATACAAGGCCAGTTCGAGCCGACTCCAAACCCCCAGTTTGTCAAAAGTGTTGCGCAGGTAATTCTTAATCACCTGCTCGGTGGTGCCGAGCGTGCCTGCAATTTCACGGTTGGTCTCGCCCTTCCATACCAATAACGCGACTTGAACTTCTTTTGGAGTGAGACGATCACACGGTGGCATGGGCATGGCCCTCCTGTCCTAAATCGATTTCGACGATCTTTATCTCTATTTCTCCTATTTTTCCCGAACCGAGGCCGCTCGATTCGAACGAGGCGTCTTCTGACGGCGTACCACGACTCGGGACCGTCAGCTTTCGATCAGGATCGAGTCCGAGAAGCCTCCCCCTGTTTTCGCCTTGCGTCAGGTCGAACATGGCGGTGGCCAGTTTGACCCGCTTCCGCCCCTCGCGAATACCCGCCCGCAAAAACAAGGTTCGCAAATGCTGCTTTACGGTGCGCGGACTAATCAGCAATTGAGCCGCGATTTCTTTGTTACTACAACCCTGCACCAGAAATTCCAGAACTTCCCGGTCGCGTGCCGTGATCTTAATTTGGGTCAGGCAATTCATGGCTCTCCACTCTCCCATCATTCCTTGACGGCTTCGACTTCCGATCCCATCCTTCCCAGTGCAATTGCTTCGCCATCATTTCGCTCACGGCCATTGAAGTCTCAGCAGCACTTTCAAGGCTCTTTGGCGCACGCTCGTGCTCCGCCAGCTTGCTTACAGTCCGAATCGGGAATAATCTTCCCTAAATTAACTGCGTGCTTCGATAACGAGCATCGCGTTCGTCGCAGACGCTGCCTCGGCGGGAAGCTTCGCCGAGCTGGGGTTAAGGAAGGGTTAAGGTAAGAGCGATTACGGTCAGCCATTCCGCGGTGATTTCTTGCGCGTATTGATCATCGAAGACGAAGAACGGCTCGCTGCCAACATCGCCCGCAGTTTGCGGGAAGGGGCGGGCTACGCCGTCGATATTGCCCCGGACGGCGAAGAAGGGCTGTTTCTTGCCCAGTCGAATGAGTACGACGTCATTCTCCTCGACCTCATGTTGCCCAAGGTCGACGGGGTTGCACTTCTCACCCAAGTCCGCAAGGCTGGAGGAGAGACTCCGGTTCTGGTGGTTACAGCCCGCGACGATAAGGAATCGGTGGTCACGCTGCTCAACGCTGGTGCCGACGATTATCTTACCAAGCCCTTCGATTTGGGCGAACTGCTGGCGCGCACCAAAGCGCTGATCCGGCGCGGCAAGGGCCAGCGCTCGCCGATTCTCACCATCGCCGACCTTGAGCTCAACACCGTGAAGCGCAGCGTGCAACGCGGCGGCCGCAGCATCACCCTGACCGCCATGGAGTATCGCGTGCTCGAATACCTCGCCCACCGGCCCGGTGCGGTGGTGTCCAAAACCGAATTGCTGGAACACCTTTACGACTACAATTGGGAAAAGTTCAGCAACGTGATCGAAGTCTATATTTCCGGGCTCCGCCGCAAGCTGGGAGACGGTTCGGCCCATCCGCTGATTCATACGCTTCGTGGCCAGGGCTACGTGCTCCAGGAATAAAGCGAATGGTCGTGCCTTCGATTCAACGCCGATTGATGGCCATACTCGTGCTCTCCCAGTCGTTGCTGGCCGCCGGCTTGCTGGCGGCTGGCGTTTTCTATACCGACAAGCGTTTGGATGCGGGCTTAGATGCGGCCATGCAAGGCCGCATCATGAGTTTGGCGGCTCTGGTCCGATTCTCCGAGGATGGCAGCGGCAAACTTTATTTCGATCAATCGCTGGTTCCATCGCCCATCGACCCGCGGCATCCCGACCTATACTCCATCTGGACCGATTCTTCTCCCCCTGTGCCGCCATCGCCGCCAGAGTCCTCGAACAAGGTCACGTCTTCCAAGGCCTCACTGCAATTGCTGGCGCGTTCGGACAACTGGCCCTCCGACTTCCAAGTGGATTCCAACCCTCGGCAGCGCTTGCATTTCAAACTGGCGGAAGTTCATTACCGGGGTATTCGTGTTTCCCGGATTCCGGTGTTGGATCGCGAAGAGAGTAAAACAGATGTGCCTCCCAGCTTGACCATCGTTTACGCTTCGCCCACCGAGCATGTCGAGGAGCAGGTTTATCAAGCGGGAGTATTCATCGCCCTTTGTAGTCTCGCGCTCCTGGGATGCACCGCATTGCTGGGCGTATGGGGCATCCGCCAGGGACTGTTGCCATTGAGTGGGCTGGCCGATGAAGCTCGGCGGGTATCCGCACAACAATGGCAGTTGCGCGTACCCGAAGACGCGCAGCAGATCAAAGAGCTCCAACCCTTAACCCAGGCCATGACCGAAATGCTGGGCCGGCTGGAACGAAGTTTCGTGCAGCAGCGTGAGTTTGTGGGCAATGCCGCGCACGAATTGAAGACTCCGGTGGCGATTTTGAAATCGACCCTGCAATCGTTGTTGCAGCGTCCGCGGAGCCTGGACGAATACCAGGCGGGGTTGCAGGCCTCGCTCGAAGACCTCGACCGCCTGGAGCAACTGCTGCAATGGATGTTGCGCTTAGCCCGCGCGGAACAGCGGGCCGCGGGCACCCCGGGATCGCCGCTCCGCGATCTCATCCCGATCGATTTAAGAGCCAGTTGTGAGGAGTCGATCGAACGTCTGGAGGCCCTGGCGCTGGCGCGAAACGTAAGCATTCGTTTCGATTCCCAAACGAAAGCCATGGTGCGAGCCGATGCCGAGGATCTCCAAATGATCTGGATGAATCTGCTGGAGAACGGCATTCGCTATAGCCCCGAAGGCGGGGTGGTGGCGGTGAGGATTGAGGGCAAGGGCGACAATCGCGTCCAGGTCACGGTTGAGGACCAAGGCCCCGGAATCTCCGCTCAGGACTTGCCGCATGTGTTCGAACGCTTCTTTCGTGGCGATCAGTCGCGCAATCGCGCCACGGGCGGCTTCGGGCTCGGTCTTGCGATTGCCAAAGCGCTGGTGGAAACCTACGCCGGCGGCATTTCAGCGGAAAACATACAGTCGCCCGATATCGACGCCCCCCCGAATCGCGTTGGAAGCGGAACTCGGATGACGGTCGAACTGCCAATCGAATAAAACTTAAGGCCGGCTATTGCGTGACCGGGGCGCAGAATTGATCGAAGGCGCGCTTCAGTTCGGAGGAAATGTCGGCGGCTTCCCGGTGTTCGATGTCGCTGCGCTGTAGCATGTGCACCAGTTTGCCGTCGCGAAAAAGGGCGATCGACGGCGACGATGGCGGATAGCCGGTGAAGTAACCGCGAGCTCGCTCGGTGGCTTCGCGATCCTGCCCCGCGAACACGGTGTACAGCCGCTCCGGCCGGGCGGGATTTTGCAGAGCGGCGCGCACTGCGGGGCGCATGCGGCCTGCGGCGCATCCGCAGATGGAGTTCACCACAACCATGACGGTTCCGGGCTGGTTGGGAATCGCTTGATCGACTTCCTCGGTGGTTCTGAGTTCTCGAACTCCCAGGCGGGTCAACTCTTCGCGCATGGGAATCACCATAATTTCGGGATACATTCGTTCTCCTGATAATAAGTCTACTGCATTGAGGTTATCAGAATTGCCTGTCCGCGAACTTCACCGAGCGACCAGACCGGTTACGCTCTGGACAACTCCTTCCTCTTGCTGGGTTCGAACACACTGGGTTCGAACTCGACGATGTGACCCGCGACTGCGCTGGCCGCCACCGTCAAAGGCGACGCCAGGTACATCTGGCCGGGACCGCTTCGTCCGGGAAAGTTGCGATTCTGCGCACTGATGACGATCTGTTCGGCGCGCGATGACACTCCCGGCCCCGCGTTGATGCAAGCCCCGCACGACGGCTCGATGACAATTGCCCCAGCCTTCGCGAAAATATCAAGATAGCCTCTCCGAAGGCAATATTCGCGCGTCTCCTGCGATCCAAATTGAATGTAGAACTTGGTCGATTCGGCGACGCGCTTGCCCTTCTTCAAAGCGTCGGCGAGGACAGCGGCATACATATCCATGTCTTCATTCTTCCCCGCGGTGCAGGTGCCGCCGTAGGCGATGTCGAGTGGAATCGGCGTGTGCAGATCGCGAACATACTTCCCATTGCCAGGGTCGCCCGGCGTGGCCACCATCGGTCCGATTTCAGCCGCGTCAAGTTCGATGACATGAGTGTACTGTGCGCCGGGATCGCTATACAGTCCGTCGATCAGGGACGCTGCTTGTTTGGGATCCATGCCGCGTCGCTCGACGAGAAAGTCAATCGCCTTCTGATCGGGCGCGACGATGCCGGTGAAGCCGCCAATCTCCGCTGCCATATTGGTCATCGTGGCCCGTTCATCGACGCTGAGAGCCTCGATGGCCTCGCCCGCGTACTCCATGACTTTTGCCAGCGCTTTGCCGCTGCGCACATAATCGAGGCTAAGAATCTTCAGGATGAAGTCCTTGGCAGTAACATTAGGCTGCTTCCTGCCACGGACGATAATTTTCACCGACTCAGGAACTTTCACCCGAACGTCTTTCGTGATCCACGCATTGAACACATCGGTGGTGCCAATGCCAAACGCAACGCATCCGATGGCGCCGACGTGCGGTGTATGCGAATCCGAGCCGATGTTGATCTGGCCCGGCAACGCATAACTCTCGAGCACGATCGAGTGGCAAATCCCCTCCGAGCCTTTGCGGTCTTTGAGTTCGCCATGCAGCTTGATGCCTTGCTTGGCTGCAAAGGTCTGCTGCTTACGCTTGAGTTGGTCGGCAAGATCAAGCAGGCCGATCTTCTTCTTTTCCTCGGAGATCACTTCATCGAGAAAGGTAAGATGGTCGCGGAAGAAGAGGATGCTGGACGGATCATTCACCTTCGCATCTTTACCCACGTAGCGCTCAAAGAAAATCGCCGCCATCGGAGTGACGTACTCATGGCTGAAGCGCAGGTCCGCGCGCGCGAAGCCAGTATCCCCGGGCTTCACCGCGGGAACTCCGGGCTCCCCTTTTTCATCAAGCATGTGGCGCGCGAAAATTTTCTCCGCAATGTTCATGGATCTAGTTGCGGTCTGCATCGGCGGCAGAAAAACCCTCTTTTGCATGCGCGCGACGTTGAAAGGGAAGAGCCCACCGTACTCAATCACCTGCCGCGTAATTTCATCCTCGCCCTCAGTGAAGGCGCTCAGCGGAATTTCAATGCCTTCCCGAACTTTATCGATCAAAGAAAAATCGGTCGAAGTCAGTAAGCCCAAATTCTGGCAATTCTGCTTGTAGATGCGCTCAATATTCTCTGCAATGACCAGCCGGATGCCCGCCGACATTTCCGCGTACGGCGACTGTTCGCGGCTCGATCCTTTGCCGCGACGCTTGCCGCTAACCGCGCACACGAATCCACCCTTCTTCACATCCGAGCGGCCGATGGGAAGCACATCGCCGCATTTCAAACCCATGTACGGAATTTCGCCAAGGGTCTCGTCGAAGTAAAAGCAATAGTGCGCCGGCGTGATTTCGTCGGTCGAAATATCGTCCCGCAGCTTGGGATTGTTCGCCGGATTCTTGGTGTCCCAAGGCAGATCCTCGCCCGCGAGTTGCCGCTTAATGAGTTCGGGGTCTTCAGTCAGGAAAAGAATTCGCCCTTGGAGGCGAACTTGGCCGGGGCGCTTATCGATTTTGCGTTCGAGCAATGAGTCAATCACGTCGGAAGCCTTTGCGAGCAGAAATATAACTTCTAATCTTAACTCTTTCGAGGGGATTTGCACCTTTGACGCCGCGGACGACAATTCCTCATTGCTCCACAGGCTGCCCCTCAGCGACAATCGAATTTTACTCAAGACACTGAATGCCTCGCACATTTAGCCTTACGGAAGAACCTGCAATCTCGGCCTCGGCTGCAAAGATGCGGCTGCTTAAGCGACTGCGTTGCACGTTGCGCTACGAGAAGCTGGCATGGCAGACGGGAGCAGTTCTGGTCGCTGGAGTGGACGAAGTGGGCCGGGGATCTCTGTTCGGCCCGGTTGTAGCTGCGGCGGTCATCCTCGATCCCGGGTATCGCATTCGTGGCCTGCGTGACTCGAAATTAATTCCTGCCGAGCGGCGCGAAATTCTGGCGGAACGGATTCGCCTGCACTCGATCGCCTGGACCATTAATGCGGTGGACGCCGCGTGCATTGATCGGATCAATATTTATCAGGCTTCGCGGCTGGCGATGCGCGATGCCGTCCTGCAACTCAAGCCCGCACCCCATCATTTGCTGGTGGACGCGCTTCGGCTCGATTGCGAGATTGCCCAACAGGCTATCATTCATGGAGACGCGCTGTCGGCGTCGATTGCGGCCGCCTCGATTCTCGCCAAGGTGGAACGCGATCGCATGATGCGTGAAATGGATGCGATCTTTCCCCTATACGGTTTAGCGTCCCATAAGGGATATAGCACGCCACAGCATTTGGCGGCGTTGCGGCAGCACGGGCCGAGTCCACTGCACCGGCAATCGTTTGCGCCGGTATGGCAGAATCCAACGCCGCAGGTGGAATCGAGTTTCGCCGAAGACGATCGCAGCGCTCAGGTGGTTGGGGCCTAGTCTGTTGGTGAGCATGTGGCAGCGATTTAAGGGAAAGCCAGAATTTCATTTCGCGGCGCGTTGTCGACCTGACGTACCTGCTCTCCCACATTGCCAGGGCTTCGCTCTCACGACATGAAAGCGTCGTTAGAAAGCCCTCACCGCGTTGCATTTCTTAAGTCCCTCCCAACAAGCCACACTTCCCGCGCAGGCTTACGAGAGACTGAGTCGGGCGCAGAGTTCTCTCGCCAGCTCGTCCACGGTTCGCAATTTATTTTCCGCCGTATCCGGCAAGCCCTGGGCTTGCAATGCCAGTTCGCAGGATAGTAGGAGGGCGGTCATAGTCCCTTTCATTTCGTTACGCAACTGCCGCTCCATCTCCACCCGCATCATCATCAGCAACCTTCTCCGCCGGACCAGCTTTAACCTGACTTCACGAAGTACGCGCTCGATGCCGCTGACTCCGAAGTTGAGGAAAATTGGTTCGGCCAGAGCCAGCCGCGACAGCAGAGCCTCGCCTTCCTCGGGCGCCTGATCGGTCATCCACTGATCGATCACCGCTGCTTCAAATTCGCGTTCCGTCAGGCGTACTCCGGCCTCAGCCAACGATGCAGCCAAGCTGACGCCGTCGCCCACATCGCTCTCCAGTCGATGGGCTAACTCCTGCGCCCGGCTCGACCGTGTGACCAGAAGAATCATGCTTTCGGTGTTTGCACATCGGACGCCAAACTTCGGATGCTGAAAACAATGCGACTACGTTCTTCCAGGTCGCGAGTGACTCGGCTTTTCAGCCCGATTCGAGATCGCTTTCCTATCCCTGGAATTGATACTCCTTCAACTTGCGATACAGCGTCGTCTTACCAATCCCCAAAAGCTTGGCGGCCAAAAGCTTGTCCCCATTCAACTGCGAAATCACATGGAGGATGGTTTGCTTCTCGATCTCCGCCATCGTCATGATCTTGTCGACGGCCTGCCCCACGACCGGGTCGGGGGCGCTGTGCACGACCGTGGGCAGGTCGCGCACCTGCAACACTTCGCAGCTGCTGATGGCGCAAGCGCGTTCCAGGCAATTCTCCAATTCGCGCACGTTGCCTGGCCAGTCGTAGGCCAACAACACCTTCATCGCTTCATCGCTCAAACTCCGCTGCGTCGCGGTGTCGCGAGAAATTCTTTCGAGAAAATGCTCCACCAGCATCGGGATGTCCGGCCGGCGCTCACGCAACGGAGGCACTCGCAGACTCAGCACATTGAGACGGAAGTATAAGTCGCGCCGGAATCGTCCGGCCGAGACTTCTTGCTCCAAGTCGCGGTTGGTGGCGGCCAGGATCCGTACATTGATCGGGACTCGCTTGGTACTGCCCACCGGCCGGATTTCTTTTTCTTGAATCGACCGCAGCAATTTGGCTTGCAGGTCCACCGGTAGCTCGCCGATTTCGTCCAGAAAGACCGTCCCTTCCTCAGCGATCGCCAGCAGGCCATCTTTAGGTTGGGCAGCTCCGGTGAAAGCTCCCTTAACGTGACCAAACAGTTCGCTTTCGATCAGCGTGGGAACCAACGATCCGCAATCGACGGGGATGAACGGCTTGTCGCGGTAGGGTCCCGAAAAGTGAATCGAGCGCGCCACCATTTCTTTTCCCGTGCCGCTTTCCCCCAGGATCAGAACGGGATGACTGCTATGTGCCGCTTTGCCGATGATCCGGTAGAGTTTCTCCATCTCCGTCGAACGCCCAATCATGTTCCCGAAGCCCTGCTTGGATTTCACCCGCTCGCGCAAGATCCGGTTTTCACTCTTGAGTCGCAAGTGTTGCGACACCCGCTCCAGGAGAAGCTTCAACTCCTCCATGCTGAAAGGTTTGGTCACAAAGTCATACGCGCCGTCTTTCATCGCCTGCACCGCGGTCTGCACCGTGGCGTATCCGGTCGCCACTACGACCGTGACCTCGGGCCGCATCTGCTTGATCGAGCGCAACACCTGAAGCCCTCCCGTGCCCGGCATTTTCAAATCGAGCAGCACGACGTCTACCGGCTGCGAGTTGAGTAGACGATAGACCTGATCCGCCGATTCGGCCGCGGCTGCGGCGAACCCCATCGTTTGTGCCACGTCCCGGCAGACTTCCCGGATGGCGCGTTCGTCATCCACGATCACCAGACTTAAATTGTTGGCTTTCTGGGTGGCCGGCATTTGTGGCATCGGCAGTTGCGCGGCGGCAAAGGCACTTGTCATCATCATGATCGTGATCCTCGCTTTTTTTCCATCTTTCGTTCGATCTGACCTTCCATGCTCGGCATCCCCGGCTCGGGCAGCCAAATGGTCAGGCTCGTGCCTTTTCCCAGGGTGCTCTTCACGGTTATTTTTCCTTCGTGTTTCCGCACCAGTTTTTGAATGTTCGCCAGCCCCAGCCCGGTTCCACGACCCGGGGCTTTTGTCGTATAAAAAGGATCGAACACGTGGGCCAGTGTGAGTTCGTCGATGCCGCACCCCGTGTCGGTGACGGTCAGGAGCGATCCCGTGCGGCGGGATAGCAGGCTGTTTTTCGTCTGCAGCAAAATCCTGCCTCCGTGCGGCATCGCGTCGCGCGCGTTCAGCGCAAGATTCAACACCACCTGCTGCGCGCTGGCCGAACTCAGGCTGCTTCCGTGCAAATTGCTTCTCAGGTCGGTGACAATCTCGATGTTTTCCGCCACGACATGGCGGAGCAATGCGACCGCCTCGATCACGGCTTCGTTCCAGTTCACGCGCGCGTGGCCGCCTGCCAAAGGGCTGCTGACGCTCATCAGCCGCACAATGAGATCGGCCCCGCGCTCGCCTGCGCCTCGAATCTGTTGAGCAAAACGGAGCATCCGCGCGTGGTCTTCGCCTTTTCTGTGGCCCAACTCCGCAATTAACAGGTCCGAATACACCAAGACACCGGTTAGCACGTTGTTGAAGTCATGGGAGACCCCGCAGACCATTCTTCCTAGCGTCTCGAGGCTCTCCACCTCGACCGAGGGAGTGAGGTTGGAGTCGCTATAATTTGCGAGCTTCGGGGCGGAACTCATACCTGGTTCGCTTTCTACGAGCGTCAGCGATACGCCAATTTGGGAAGTCTAATTTCTCAACGGGAATTAGAGGAAGGACATCCGTCACAGCGCAAACGTGACAGGCAAACATACTCACTTGGGTCCAGCGCGGGGTCGGGCGGCTCGCGTCGTGTCACAACCGAGAGGACTCTCAGTCCCCGACGCCAAAAGAAAAAGGCCGACCGGGTATTGCTACCCGATCGGCCTGAATTGCTTACTGCGCCGTTACTGCTGTTTCTTCGCGGGAGCCTTCTTCTTCATCGGCTTCTTGTTGGCGGCATTGGCCTTCATTTCCGATTCGCGGCCACCGATCAGACTCAATGCATCGGCTGCGTTGAAGGGGAACTGCTTGACCGAGGTCTGGCCAGTGGTGCTCAGTGTGATATCCACGCGGCGGTTGCTGGCCCAGACGATGACTTGTTCCCGCTTCATGATTCTGGCGCGTTCTTCTGGCGACAGTTCAGGGTTGGTGTCGACCATCTGCTTGACCTGTTCCGGAGTCAGGTTGTCGTCCTTGCCGAGAGCCTGAGTTTGGATGTTGGAATCGGGAATGCCGTGCTCGACCAGATAGCTCTTGACCCGATTTACACGTCGCTCGGAGAGCGCCTTGTTGTACTCCTCGGTGCCACGCTTGTCGGCATGACCTTGTAGAGTCAGGTGAGCGTCAGGCTTGAACGTCAAGTACTGCTTGAAGTCCTCGGCCAGAGCGGCAAGGGTTCTCTCCTGGCTGGCAACCATGCCGCCGGTGGGATTCTCCACGGTTGGTTTGGCCGTCGCAAAGTAAATGCTATGCAACGCCAACCGCGCTTCGAGTTCAGGCGAAGGCTGTGGCGGTGCAGTAAGGGCAAACTGAGCCGCGGCCTGTGCCATCAATCCACGTGAGTCGGTACAGGTGGCGCCGACGTTGATTGTGCCGGCCGGTGCGCCCGTGGTGTCGACAGTCGCGGTGCTGCCGCTGCCGTTGATCGTACCCGCGCTGGTGGTCCAGCTGGCTACGTTAACCGGAACTCCGTCGGGGCTGGTGCAGGAACAAGTGACCGACGCGCTGCCTCCGACTTGCAGGCTGCTGGGATTGACCGAGCAAGACATCGTCGGCGGATTCTTGGGTGGCTCTTTCACGGTGTAGGTCGCGGAGCAAGTGGCTTCGCCGCCCTTTTTCATCTTCGGATCGGCAATGTGCGCGGTGACGGTATACGATCCGCCAGCCAGGCCATTGGTGTCGATGCTGGCGGTATTGTTGTTGCCGTTCACTTTGCCGCCGTTGCCGGTCCAGCTATACACAAGAGTGTGCTTCGCATTAAAGTTGCTGCTCGTGGCAGTCGCGGTCAGCGGCTCACCAACCATAACTTCTGTAGGAGTGATCGAGCAAGCTGCGGCGGGCGGAACGAGTTCCGGATAGCCGAAGTTCAGCACAATACCCGAACGCAAGCGCAAGCCTTCCAAGGTGGGGCGGCGCAGATCGCCAAATTCCGAATCCACGATGTCGGAATAATTATGTCGCGCCCAAACGTAGTCTCCTGCAATCGGACGCAAGGTGAAGCGCCGGGTGATCGGTACGTCGATACCGCCGCCCAGGATTGCGCCAATATTATTGTCCTGCTTCAACTCGGGAGCTCCCAGCTGGTTCCAGCTGATGAGCGCATGCAGGAAGAAATTTGCGTCGGTAGTGCGGAACATGAGACGAGGCCCGAGCGATAGCTCCTGCTCGTTCATGCCCTTGCCATTCGTGGTCCAGTTCTTGCCGTAATCGAGTTCGAGTCCCAGATACCTGCTGAAGTTTCGCGTCACAGCCGCGCCGATTCCGTTTGGGGAATCCGGCAGGTTGGCGCCGAACGGCGCAGCAGGCGAATAGCCCGGCTGGAACGGGGTGGGAGTTGTGCCACCGGGATGAATCCACTGATAACCGGCGAATACGTCCCACTTCGGAACCTCGACATCAGTGGACTGCGCGAAGGCCGCGCCAGACAAAGCCACCATCATGGCCAGTCCAACAAAAGAGATCGCAACGCGCCCTTGGCGCGCCATACTTTCTAACATAAACTTCCTCCAACGAAAATTTGGGATTTTTGAAACGCCTTACTCGAAAGCCCCTCGTGGAACCCTAGTCAGATGTAGACAGAGGGGACTTGGATTGTTGCCAAAGCAACAAATTTTTTCTTAAGTGTATAACTTGTACTGTATCACTAGTCGGCAGGAGATCGAAAGCACTTGAGCTATCCTTTAGACCGTACCGTCCACGTCTCAGGATGAGACGCGAGGCGCCGCAGGAAACAATTAAAATTCTGTCATGACTCTGGAAAAAGTTCTCATTGTCGAAGACGAAGAACACGAGCGCACTGGCCTCGCCGAGCTTGTTTCCTCATGGGGCTACCGCTGCGACACCGCCCGCGATGGCGTCGAAGGCTTCGAGCGGGTCATCGCCTGGGCGCCTTCCATTGTCATCACCGATATGAAAATGCCTCGCATGGGCGGCCTGGACCTGTTGCAAAAAATCTCCGCCGAAGGCCGCACCATGGCGGTCATCGTGGTCACCGCACAGGGCACTATCGACAGCGCGGTGCAAGCCATGCGCATCGGCGCCTACGATTACATCACCAAGCCCATCGACACCCATCGTCTGCGGACGATTCTGCAAAACGCGTCGAGACTGCTGGGCGCCAGCACCGAACTGGAAGTCACGCGCCGAAAACTGCGCGACTCCGGCTCGCTCGGATCCTTGGTTGGACCTTCCAAGAAGATGCAGGAGATTTTTCGCCTGATTGAAATGGTCGCGCCCAGCACCGCGTCTGTCCTCATTACCGGAGCCAGCGGTACTGGAAAAGAACTGGTCGCACGCACTGTGCATGAACTCAGCCCGCGAAAGAATAAATCATTCGTCGCGATCAACTGCGCCGCCATCCCGGAGACCCTCATCGAGAGCGAAATCTTCGGCCACGAAAAGGGCGCCTTCACCGGGGCCCTCGAGCGTCGCACCGGCTGCTTCGAACTCGCAGAAGGCGGAACTCTCATGCTCGACGAAATCGGCGAGATGCCGATCGCGACGCAAGCCAAGCTGCTGCGCGTGCTCGAAGACCGCAAGCTGCGCCGCCTGGGCGGAAAAGTCGAGACCACGGTCGACGTACGCGTCCTAGCCGCCACTAACAAGGTCCCCGAAGACGCGGTCGCCCGCGGTGAACTGCGCAACGATCTGTACTATCGCCTGAATGTGTTTAACATTCACATGCCGCCCCTGGGCGACCATAAAGAGGATATTCCGGATCTCGTCCAATCCCTGCTGGTTGACATGAGCGCGAAACACGGACGCAAGGTCTCGATCATCAGTGAAGCCGTATTGAATGCGTTCAAGAATCACTCCTGGCCGGGAAACGTCCGCGAGCTGCGCAACGTGTTGGAACGCGCCGTCATCGTCTGCGACGGCGGCGTAATCGAAACCAAACATCTGCCGCCGGACTTCGGCAAAGTGATCGTGCGCGCTTCCTCCGATGAGGGAGATTGCGTCCGCCTCGGTGTGGGAACAACGGTGGGCGAAGCGGAGAGGCGGTTGATCCTGAAAACTTTGGAGTCCACCAACAACAATAAAACGCGGGCCGCCGAAATACTGGACATTAGCCTCAAGACGCTGCATAACAAGCTAAAAGAGTACGGCAATGCGACTACCGAAGCGACGGCAGAAAGAGAAGAGACCGAAGCCTAACGCGACGACGGCAATATTATTGATATGCTGACCCTGCACCGCCATGTTGCGCCGGACTAAAATCGTCGTCGCCATCGCCTTCATGGTGACGGCCCTCTCCGGCAGCTTCTCCTACCTTTATATTTCCGAAATTCTCTCCGAGGAGGTTGGCAACGCGCATGAGAACGCGTCGCACATCGCCTCGGATTTGGCTTATCTTGCGACGAGCGCTGCGCCCGATTTGACCAGCACCAAAACCGATACGAACAATCCCAAGGCGGTACGTAGCGCACTGGAGTACTACCTCGGGACCGATGCCGACCTTAACGCAATGCTGGAATCGGTGGTTGGCAACTGGCCGGCGATCTATGACGCCGCCCTCGTCGACGCCGACGGAAAAGTCATTCTCGACACCAACCCCGATCTGGTCGGTAAACAGATTGCCGACCGCCCCGATTTTCATCAAGTATTCACGGCTGGGTTCCGTCGTCAGCTTCGCCTCATTTACAACGCGCCGACTGTCTACGATGTGCGTCAGCCACTGCAACTCAATGGCGCCAATTTCGGCACGATTCGCGTCGGCGTATCTACGGTTCTCGTTCGCAACGCACTTACCCCGCGCCTCCGGCACGCATTCATCATTTCGATCATCGCCATTTTCGCCTCGGTCATCATCGCCGTCGGGCTTTCCAACCTCGCACTCGGTCCATTGGAACGACTCAGCCGCAGCCTCGATAATGTTAGTAGCGGCGATGAGGACACGCTCGACGAGTCCGACGCCGGCAAGGATGAATACGGTCTCGTCACGTTGAAAATCGCCCACCTGGGGCGCCAGATGCGCGACGCGCGCCAGATATTTTCCGCCCTCAAAGACAACGTCGATCAGATCATGGCCAATCTGCAAGACGGCCTCATGCTCTTCACCCGCGACACGCGCGTGGTGTTGGTCAGCGCCTCGGTCGAGCGTTTCCTGGGCCGCTCCCGCCGCGAACTGCTCGGCCGCACCGTCAAGGAGATTTTTCAAAGCGAATCGGCATTTGGAGCCCTGTTGCTCGATTCGTTTCAACTTCACCACCCCATCGACCAGCGCGAGGTCGAAGCGCCGAATGCCAAGCGGGTCAAGATTTCTTTGGACTTCATCTCCGAACGTGGGACGCAAATCGGCGCTCTGCTTACGATGCGTGACGCGGAATCCGCCCGGCGCATCGAAAACGAAATCGAACTCTCGCGCCGCATGTCGGCCAGCGGACGCCTCACCCGCGGCGTCGCCCACGAAGTCAAGAATCCCATCAACGCCATCGTTTTGCATCTCCAACTCTTGCAAAGCAAGCTGAAACAGATCGATCCCGGAGCGCGCCGCCACATCGACATTATCGACAGTGAAATTCATCGCCTGGATCGCGTCGTGCAAATCCTTGTAGACTTTACCCGTCCCCGCGATCTGCGTATGGAGGACGTCGACCTGCGCCGCATTCTGGAAGACGTGGCCGCTCTCGCCGCTCCCGACGCCGAACAGCACGGTGTCAGGCTGGTTCGTCAGTTCACTGAAATCCCGCTGCCGGTTCGCGTCGACGTCGACGCCATCAAGCAGGCTGTCCTGAATGTCGTGCTTAATGGGATTCAAGCCATGCCTCAAGGCGGCATACTGACGTTGTCGAGCCAACGCGATCGGGACTCAGTGGTGACGGAGATCAGCGATCAAGGTCCCGGCATTCCTCCCGAAGTGCAGGACAAAATTTTCGAGCTCTACTTCAGTACAAAAGAAAATGGCAGCGGCATCGGTCTCGCGAGCACGTATCAAGTGATGCAGTGGCACCATGGCGCAGTGAACTTTGACTCGCTTCCGGGAGAAGGCACAACTTTTACGCTCTCGCTTCCACTGACTGCACTCAGCGATGTCCGAAACTCGCCGGCGGAAGCCAGCATGATTTCGCCAGGCGCATGATAGAAAGAATAGTCTTACGAGTGCCCTATTCTCGTCGCGTTCTTTGCGACAAGGCGGGGTTTTGAATAATGTTCTCGTTTCCATGACAAAGGCCGCCCAAGTCGCGCTCCCGATCCTATTTCTGTGCGCGTGCGTTTTAGCAGCGCAAGACGCCTCTCCGCCCGCGACGGCCCCCACGAAGCAGGCTGCGCCACAGTCCAAGCCGGTTCCGAAGAGGACTTTGCCTCAGGAAAATGACGGCTCCACTCGGGTCGTTCGCAACGGCGGAGCCAAGGACCCGCCCGTGAACTTCACTCCCGCAAACCCACCCGAGGAAGTTAAGAGGCGTACTGACGGCGTGAACGATCTTCTCAATAAGACCGACGCCAACTTGAAATCGCTATCCGGCCAGACCCTGAGTTCAGCCCAGCAGGATACGGCCGCTCAAATCACCATGTACAGCAAGCAAGCCCGCGCCGCTCTGGCCGATGGCGACCTTGATCGCGCTGAAAATCTGGCCAACAAGGCCAATGTGCTCTCGGCCGATCTGGCCGGCAAACCATAATGTCCGCCCCAGCGGTCGCTGCGCCGCGCCAACGAACGGTTCGCTTCATTGTGCTGATCGCGTTCTTGCTGCGACTCGCCGTCATCCTCGTTGCACACACTTACAAAATTACGCCGCGCCGCGATCACTTCCAATTCGGATGGGAAATGGGACGCCTCGCGCGCTCCATCGCCAATGGCCAAGGCTTCAGCTCGCCCACCGACCTCCCCACCGGCCCCAGCGCTTGGGCGCCGCCGCTGTATCCATTTCTTCTCGGCGGACTGTTCAAGCTCTTCGGCGTCTACTCCGCGCTGTCGGCGTTCGTGATTCTCACCATCAACAGCATTTTCGCCGCGCTTACCTCCTGGACGCTTTACCTCCTCGCCAAACGCCTCTACGGAGAAGGCGTCGCCCGTGCCGCCGCCTGGAGCTGGGCGCTGTTTCCTTATGGGATTTATTGGCCGGTTCGGGTGGTTTGGGAGACCAGCCTCACAGCCTTCCTCCTTACCGTCGCACTCCTCCTCACCCTGAAACTTGCGGAGGAATCACGCCCACGCCTCTGGATCGCCTTCGGCCTGCTCTGGGGCGTCATCCTGTTGACCAACACGGCTGTGGTTTCTCTGCTGCCGTTTTGCCTGTTTTGGCTGTTATACCGATCGAGAAACGATCGTCGTAGTTTTTCACGCACCATGATCGGCGCTCTCGCCTGCGTGCTTGTCGCTGCATTGGTCATTTCTCCCTGGCTGGTTCGCAACGATCGCGTCTTCGGCAGTTTCATCTTCATCCGCGACAATCTGCCGCTCGAACTCCACATGGCCAACAATGATCGCAGCGCCGGCCTCTGGACGCGCAATGAACATCCCGGCAACGATCCCGACGCCATGCGAAAGTTTCAGCAGACGGGCGAATATCCCTTCATGCAACTGAAGCGGCAAGAATTCCTGACCTTCCTCCGCGAACATCCCGGACAATTCGTCCGCTTCAGCCTGGAGCGCGCCGCCTACTTTTGGATCGCTCCACCACAATTCGCCAATATCAACGGCTACGATCTGGAAATCTCACGCCACGTAAACTTCTTTCTCTTCGCCGCCTTCGCCTTCGCCGGACTTTGGCTCACTCTGCGCAACCGTGTTCCCGGCGGATTTCTTCTTGCCGCATGCCTCCTGTTTTACCCGCTTCCTTATTACATGGTGAATCCCTTCCCCCGCTACAAGCACCCGATTGAACCGGAGATGCTGCTGTTACTGGTTTACGTACTCTACGAATCAAGGAGAGTCGAAGTGCATTGGCCTAAACGCGGCTAAGGCTTGCGCGTACGAGCCTTAGCACTTCAACGTCCAAAACGAGTCAAACCGCTCCAACCGCTTTACGTAAATCGTTACCAGCGTGTCTGGCCACCTTGCTTACCCTCTCGTAACCTTACGATTCGGCCACATGTTCACGTTTCACCATCTTCGCGCGAAGCTGCTGGTGTCGATTCTGGCGGTCGTTTTCCTGCTGACTGGCGCAGTGTTAGTGGGTGTGCAGGCTCGAATGAAGCGCCATGTGCGAGAGGACGTGGTTTCCACCTTGCGCTTGGAGTCGGCAGCCTACGCCGATTTCGTGCGCGTGCGCCGCGAGCAAACTCAACAAAGCGCCGCCATGATCGCCGAACAACCGTCGATCAAGGCGCTCCTGTCCACCAATGATCCCTTGACCGTGCAGGATGCGTCATCCGAGATACTTGAATCGAGTGGGGCCGACCTGCTTATTCTCGAAAACCCCAATGGTGGAATTCTCGCCTTTCATGCCCGCAGCAAGGGCACGGCGGCAATGGCCCCCGAGGGTCTTATGCAAGTCTCGGTCGGCGATCAGGACTGGTGGGCGGCTGGCGGGCGTCTGTATGACGTCAGTTTCGCCGCGATCACTTCCGGTTCCGGCGAAGACCGTCGCTCACTGGGACGGGTCGCGCTCGGCCGCGACGCTTCGCCTCAGGATCTTCTGGATAAAGGCGGATTCAGCGGCTCGGCGTTCGTGTTTGTGCGCCACGGAAACGTGCTGTTGAGTTCGTTGAAGCCCGTGAAGGCGATCGATTTTGGAGCCGTCCTGTCGTCCCGTGAGGGCGTCGCCGGTTCGATACAAGATCTCGACCTGGGAGGGGAACGTTATCTCGCGAGCTTTATCGATCTGCCCGGCGATCATCCCGTGCGGCTTTACTGCCTGGAATCGTTCGACCAGGCAGCCAGCTTCCTGCGCTCGCTGAATCTAATGCTCCTAAGTTTGGGCGGCGTGGCGGTGATCACGGGGGCCTTGTTGGCTTTTCTGGTGTCACGCCAAATCACCCGGCCGATTGAGCAGCTCGCCTTGGGCACCCAGCTTCTCAAGCGCGGCGATTTCGAATTTCAAATTGCGGTTGTAGGCTCGGATGAGGTTGCAGAGCTGACCGAGGCCTTCAACGAGATGCGTAAGAGCCTCCAACAGTCGCGGGAGAGTTTGTTGCATTCCGCCCGGTTGGAGGCGGTGGGACGTCTCGCCGCCGGCGTGGCTCATGATTTCAACAATCTGGTCATGATCATCAAGGGCTACAGCGATCTCTTGCTCGACAACGCAACTCCCGACGCCAGACCCTATATCGCGGAGATCAAGAACGCAGGAGACCGGGCGAGTGCATTGACGCGCCAACTACTGGCATTTAGCCGGAAGCAAGTGCTCGAGCCCCAGGTGCTGGACCCCAATCAAACGATCAAAAACATGGAAAAGATGTTGCGTTTACTCGTCGGAGAGGACATCGAGTTCACGACCAGCTTCTCGCGCGAAATCGGACGCGTCAAAGTCGATCCCGGACAACTGGAGCAGGTCATCATGAATCTGGCGGTGAACGCTCGCGACGCCATGCCGGACGGAGGAAAACTTCTTATCAAGACGGAGCTGTGTTCTCTCGACACTAATCCGACTTCGAATCAAGGCGAGTTTTGCTCGGGACCGTTTGTTCTGATCCGCGTAACCGATACCGGCAGTGGGATGAGCAAGGAAACCGAATCCCATATCTTCGAACCGTTTTTCACCACCAAAGAGCCGGGCAAGGGAACTGGCCTCGGTCTGGCAACCGTCTACGGGATCGTCAAACAAAGCAATGGGCAAATCACCGTCGAGAGTGAACCCGGCCGAGGCACCACTTTCAAGGTCTATCTTCCTTCGTTAGACCAATCTCTTTCTGTGATTGCGCCCTTCTGTCGGCGACTCCGCTTAGGGGAGACGCAACGATTCTCCTGGTCGAAGATGAACCGCCCCTGCGCGCTTTGGCCGCTGAGTCGCTGCGAAGGCTGGGCTTCACCGTCCTCGCGGCAGCCGACGGGATAGAAGCGCTGGAAGTGGTGGGAAAACATTCGGGACGCCTCCACGTGGTCGTAACCGACGTCGTGATGCCACGAATGGGTGGCCCGGAATTGATAAAGACTCTACGAAACACGCGCGACGGGTTTGGCGTGATCTTCATGTCCGGCTATACCGAGGAGGCAGCTCTGGAAAATTCCTCGATCGCGAACGAATCCATGGTTCTCAACAAGCCCTTTTCCTCTGAATTGCTGGCTCACAAAGTGAACGAGATCATGGAGAGGGTCAAACCAAACGGCAAGGCAAAAGCCGTTAGCACCTCGGGCTGAACTGTCTCCCTGCTGACTCGAATGCGTACCTTAACGAGGGGACCGAATGCATGGAGAGCGAAAAAAGCCGCTCCGAGAGCGGCTTTTTTTGCCGTTTACGATGGCGTTCTTTGTTAGATCCTGCCGATGACCAGCAAAACGATGACGATCAACAGGATCATCCCTATGCCGCCGGTCGGATAATATCCCCAGTCGCGACTATGTCCCCATCTTGGCAGAACACCGAGCAGGGCTAGGATCAAGACGACGATCAAGATTGTTCCAAGCATGTGCCACTCCTTTTCATGAAACGCGAGTTCTTTTTGCGACTTTGCTTATTCGTGGAACTGAGTGTATCCGCCGAGTCGACTACTTGCGCTCTTCATTTCCCGAGGGTTTCTCGACCTGCGCTTTTTGTTCATTGCGAGGAGCAGTAGCAGGCTTCGCCTCGGCACGAGGTGCTGCTTGACGAGGTGCTGCTTCCGCCCGAGGCGCAGGGGCTGCCCGAGGCGTCGCCGCATGCGGAGCCGCTTCTGGCTTTGGTGCTGGCTTTGCAGCCGGAGCCGCCTGCTTGGGAACGGGACGAGCCACAGCCTGCGCGCGCGGCTCGGGGGTGGGTGCCGTACGAGTTGCTTCTGCGCGAGCCGCGCGGGCGGGTCTCGTTTCAGGCTTCGCGACCGGCGTTGCGTTGGCGTGAGCCGCGCTGGGCTTCTCCACCTCGCTGGGCGGTCTTGGCGTGGTGGTGCGCGCTACCGGTGCCGCCTGGGCTGACGGAGCCTTAGCTGCGGCGATATGCGCCGCCGGCCTGCCCGTTGCCGGTTTGCCCGGCTCAGCCTTGGCCGCCGTGGAAGCTTCCGCCCTGGCTGGCGGAGCTTTGTACGGCGCGCCAGCGGCTTTGGCGGCGACCACGCCCTTCCCACTGAACTCCGCCGGCTTCTGCGTGGCTGCGATGGCTGGCGCCCCGTGATTGACCGATGCCAGCAGAGCATGATTGCCTCTGGCCGCTTGCACATGTTGCATCTGCATCGCGGTCGGCGGGGCGTGCGTTTCTCGCGCCGCCGCCGCTTCCGCCGGAGTGGCTTGCGCCCTCACCCCTCCCGTGCCTCCGTTGTAGCTCACACGATTCACCGTCGTGTTGTTGATCACCGTGGTGTTGTAGGTGTTGTGAATATTCGTGGTATTCACGTTGTTGACAGCCGTGTTGTATTGGAACGAGCCATGGTCCCATCGCCCGCCTTCATATCCCGAACCGCCATAACCATGGCCGTAGTTCACGCCGCCATAGAAGCCTACGCTGGCACCCCAATATCCCTGCCGAAATCCGTAGGCGCCATCGCCCCATCCCCAATAACCCGGCGTCCAAAGCAGACCGGCAGAAGGCGGTTGCACCCATGTGCCCGGAACCCAGAAGTAGCCGTCGTCGCCATAGGCCCAATAACCCGGCGTCCAGAGATAGCCCTCGGAAGGAGCCTCCGGTTGCACGTACACAGGCAACGCCGGAGGAGCGAAACCGACGGAAACGCTAAATTGTGCAAACACCGAAACTGGAATTGTGAGTGTCAAAGCCGCCAGCACAACCAAACGGAGAGTACGCATAGGCAATCCTTCAGCCCGTCATCCTTCGATTACTCGCTTACGCGTTCACGCTGCGAGCTGCGCGGATGAGAGGCGGCGCGTCATCTCCAAGCCTGCCACGCAGAATGCGGCAAGTCTGAGCACTTTCGCACAGTTTCGGAAGGATTCGACAGAGTCCAATGAATGATTAGGGCAGGGAATCGGGAACGCTTCCCGGACGAGGCGGCAGGCGTCTAGTAATTCCCCCGCATCTTCTCTTTTACGCTGTGAGCCAGCCGCTCGATCTCTTCCGCTTTCTTAATAACCTCGATGGACAAAGTATTCTCATTCGACTTATCCACCGCCTGCTTCAATTCCGTCGCCAGTTGCAGGAGCCGATCCGTGTCGCGTTGCAGTTGCTGCTGGCGTTGCGTGTTCGCGCGCTTCAGCATGTCGCGTTCGATCTTGGCGTGCTCGTCGTCTTCCGCCCCTGGCGGAACGGCGGGCGGCGGGCCGGGAGGCACGCTTTGCCGCGGCACCTGGAGCGCGCCCAAACTCTCCACCCATAACAAGAACATCAAGAAAATCGACGCCGTCGCCCTCGCTCGCCTCACGTCTCCACCTCGCAGTCTTCACCCGATTATACGAAGACGGTCAGCATCCTGGATTTCTTAACAGAATCCTTGCGCGCTCCCTTCTCTCGCAGTCGCTCCTGCAAAGCCAATTCCGGATTTTGGAACAAGATGGGTTGGCCTCTTGCCAAACTGCGGAATCGGTGTATAGTGATTTCGTTCGCGAGCGCGAGGCGTAGCCCCCCGCCTCCGGTGAGGCGCCCACGACGCCGATATACGACGCAAAAGGAGCGCCGCTATGCGACTCGTCCCCCGAACTATGCTCGGAATGCTTTCCTTCTGCGCGTTGCTGGTTTCCAGCACCGCGTACGCCCAACAACAACTTCCCCAATTCCAGCACGTCATCATCGTGGTGCAGGAAAACCGCACCCCAGACAACCTCTTCGGCGCCGGCTCAACCGCCAGCAAAGGCAACTGCGGCGTCGGAGATATTTTTGAAGCTGGGGTCGACATTGACAACGGCGGCTATGGCATCATGAACGGGAAACGCCAGGAAATCTGCAACATCCCCACCGCGATGATCACCGGATGGGGCCCGTATCACCGGTACATGGACCCAGCACCCGGCATCAATCCAGCCATCGAGGTAGGGTGGGTGCCAGAGTACGATAATGGAAAGATGGATGGCTTCTGCCTGCCGGTCAATCCTGTCCAAACCAACCCATGCCTGGAGTATTCCTATGTGAGCAACGCCGCGACCGATAATCCTCCCTACCAGGTGCAGCCCTACTTTGACATCGCCAAAGCTTATGGCTTCGCCAACTACATGTTCCAGACGAACGAGGGTCCAAGCAATCCGGCGCATATGTTTCTTTTCAGCGGAACTTCGGCGCCGACCAGCCCGACCGGAGCATACCCGTTAGACTTCGTAGCGGAGAACGATGGAGGAGACGGCTGCCCCGACACGTTTAACATGCCACGTTGGGTGCAACCGGATGGGTCGCAAGTCTCCGCGATCAATGGCAGTTACGATTGTTACGACCATGACAGTCTGGTGACCAGCGAACAAGGTGGAAAGGGCGTGCCCTGGCGATATTACGTCCCGGTAAGCGGAGGGGGAGGCTGGAACGCGCCCATGCAGTTGCCGGAGATTTGCTATCCCCACGGTGTTACGACCGGCAACTGTGGGCAAGCAGGGTCAATTTACGCGTCGCACGTCGTCGTCGCAACCAACAGCAACGCGGCGCCAATCTTCAACGACATCTCCGGTTGCGCTTTGCAGAAGATCAGCTGGGTGATTCCTGACGCAGCTTGGTCGGACCATCCTGGCACTCCTTACGGAACCACTACGCTGGGGCCGTCGTGGGTGGCCGACATTGTGAACGCGGTTGGCCAAAGCCCCTGCCTGGACGGAACCCAGACTTACTGGCAGGACACCGTCATCTTCATCGTCTGGGACGACTGGGGCGGCTTTTACGACCACGTTCCGCCGCCTGCTGTCTACCGAAGCCCTGATCCGAGCAGCTGCAAGAGCCAATATGCGCCGAACGGGTGGGGCTGCGGCTACACTTACGGCTTTCGCGTGCCGTTCCTGGTAGTTTCTGCCTACACCGACCCAGGCTACGTCTCCGGGGCTTGCAGCGGCACCGGAGCGACCGAGTGCCCGCAGGCGGTTTCTCCCTACGTGCACGATTTCGGCAGCATTCTGGCCTTCGCCGAGCACAACTTCGGATTGCCGTTCGTTGACGGAGCCGACAAAGGTTACGCGGACTACAATGCACCGGACTGGGGTCAGAAGCGCAACAACATTCCGCTATCGGACTTCTTCGATCCGGCGCTGATCGGGCATCCCCGTACCTTCGCGAGCTTTAGCGCCCCCTACAACGCGTCATATTTTGAGATGTACTACCAGCGCAATCCTCTGTACACGCCCACCGGCCCGGATGACGGTCCCGATGACTAACCTAAAGAGCTTCTTCATCGCAGCACTTTTTGGTCTGAGCTTGGCTCCCCCTTGTCACGGGGGAGCCAAATTCAAAGTCTTGCACAGCTTCGGGTCCTCCGGGGATGGGGCCCTGCCTTACGGGCCTCCGCTTCTGGCTGGCGGAAACCTATATGGCGTGACCATCACTGGTGGCACGGGCATGTGCAGCGATTATGGCTGCGGCATGGTATATGAACTCAGCCCGAGCGGAGAGGGACAATGGACTGAATCGGCCGTGCACGATTTCACCAACCAAGGAGGGTATGGCACGGGACCGGTGGGCAATTTAGTCGCCGATCCAGAAGGCGACCTCTACGGCACCACTGTGGGCTTCGGCGCCGTGATTTTCAGGCTCCAGCCGGGGTCCGACGGCTGGAGCATTAGCTCAGTTTACAGCGATGCCTTTGGCCCTGGCCTGTCGATTGACAAGTCGGGTAACATTTTCGGACTGATCGGCGGCGGCATATACGGTGCGATGGGCGAGCTCTCGCCCTCTGGCGGCGGGTTCAATTACACCGACCTATACAACTTCTGCGATCCCAACAATTGCTTCATTGGCGGCGGCGACCCCAACCCTGTGACTATGGACGGCAAGGGCAACCTTTACGGCACCACCTTCTACAGCGGCGACTATAACGCCGGCGTAGCCTACCAAGTGAGCCGGGGTGCAACGGCTGCCAACGGCACGGGATGGGCCGTTCGTTTGATGCACACCTTCGGTGTCGGTTACACGCCCGACGACGGCCTCAGGCCGCACGGAGGGTTGACAGTGGATCGCTTCGGCAACGCCTACGGCACGACGAGCGAAGGCGGCGGTTGCGGCGAGCAAGTAGGCTGTGGAACGGTGTTCGAGTTATCGCCGCAAGCTCCTGGGGTGTGGGCGGAAACGATTCTTTATGACTTTCCTGCACTCCCATATTGCTCTCAGGGATGCTCGCCCGGAGACAACCTCGTTTTCGACAAAGCAGGCAATCTTTACGGAGGCGCGGGCGGCGGCAGCAACGCCTGCGCGGGCACTTGCGGCGTGATCTTCCGGCTGTCGCCGCAGAAAAACGGCAGCTGGAAATACACAATCGTACACGCATTCTCCGGCCCAGACGGCGGAAGCCCCAACGGCCTCGCCATGGACGAAAATGGCGACCTGTTCGGCGTCACAGAATACGGCGGCACCTACAACGAAGGCACCGTCTTCGTGATCACACCATGATCGGAGACATTGCAATGGTTGCAGACACTCATAGCCCGAGTAAAGGGTACCCCGACTACAATGCACCCGACTGGAGCCCTGATCACGTTACGGACGTCCCGTTGTCGGACTTCTTCGACCCGGCGCTGATCGGGCATCCCCGTACCTTCACGAGCTTTAGCGCCCCCTACAACGCGTCATATTTTGAGATGTACTACCAGCGCAATCCTCTGTACACGCCCACCGGCCCGGATGACGGTCCCGATGATTAACCTAAAGAGCTTCTTCATCGCAGCACTTTTTGGCCTGAGCTTGGCTCCCCTGTGTCACGGGGGAGCCAAATTCAAAGTCTTGCACAGCTTCGGGTCCTCCGGGGATGGGGCCCTGCCTTACGGGCCTCCGCTTCTGGCTGGCGGAAACCTATATGGCGTGACCATCACTGGTGGCACGGGCATGTGCAGCGATTATGGCTGCGGCATGGTATATGAACTCAGCCCGAGCGGAGAGGGACAATGGACTGAATCGGCCGTGCACGATTTCACCAACCAAGGAGGGTATGGCACGGGACCGGTGGGCAATTTAGTCGCCGATCCAGAAGGCGACCTCTACGGCACCACTGTGGGCTTCGGCGCCGTGATTTTCAGGCTCCAGCCGGGGTCCGACGGCTGGAGCATTAGCTCAGTTTACAGCGATGCCTTTGGCCCTGGCCTGTCGATTGACAAGTCGGGTAACATTTTCGGACTGATCGGCGGCGGCATATACGGTGCGATGGGCGAGCTCTCGCCCTCTGGCGGCGGGTTCAATTACACCGACCTATACAACTTCTGCGACCCGGACAATTGCTTCATAGGCGGCGGCCGGCCTAACCCGGTTACGATGGACGCCGAGGGGAATCTGTATGGCACCACGTACGACGCGGGTGTCAAGAACGAAGGCGTAGCCTACCAAGTGAGCCGGGGTGCAACGGCTGCCAACGGCACGGGATGGGCCGTTCGTTTGATGCACACCTTCGGCGTGAGTTATACGCCCAACGACGGACGAAATCCCAACGGCGGACTCACGGTGGATCGCTTCGGCAACGCCTTTGGCACGACTCCAGTGGGTGGTGCGGGATGCCCTTTTCCGGGGTGCGGGACCGTATATGAGCTATCGCCCGTGGCCTCCGATGCAGGCGTGTGGCAGGAGAAAATCATCTACGATTTCCCCGGCGATTCTTCCTGTGCCCAAGGATGCGCCCCGGCTTACAACCTAGTCTTCGACAAGGCCGGAAACCTTTACGGCATCAACGGCGGAGGGCTTACCTGTCCCCAAGGAGCGCCCTGCGGCATGATCTACCGGCTCACACCGCAAAAAGATGGAAGCTGGAAGTACAGCATCGTACATAAGTTTAACGGCACAGATGGCGCATACCCGATAGGCCTAGCCATGGACGAAAATGGCAACCTCTTCGGCGCCACAGAAAACGGCGGCACCTACAACGAAGGCACCGTCTTCGAGATCACACCGTGAATCGTGCAGTCCGCTAATAGATTGAAAACAATGTACTTCCGCGATGGCCGTCTCTCGAACGGCCAGCCCTGCATTTTTTTCTTGACCTCCATCCTGACTGCGCGTATGTTGGGAAGTTCCGAGAGCGTTTTGCCTGGTTTACACCGTTCCGCTGTATCTCCGCTGACGATCAGGCCTTAGGGTGCTTCCTAGGAAACTTTCGGGCCGAGCGGAGCATCTATAACTGTATTCGGCGGCTTTCCAGCTTAAACCATCTGCATTGTGGTAGTTAGCGTTCCCTGGAAGGATGATGCATCCCTTCCGGCGGAGAGATGGTGTGCTGAAACGTTCCTGCTACAGAACATTTTGAAAGATTAAAGATCGAGGAGAAGAAACCATGCGCTCTGATCGGGTCTTTGACGCGCTTCATACTTTGCGTAACCGATACATGCTTTGCCAGTTGGCCTCTAAGGCAACTCGCAAGTTCCATAAACCCAACACCCGCATCCAGGAAACCATGAACGAAGTTCTGGACCGGATCGCCATTTCGGAGCGCCAGACGGTTCTGTCCGAACCGGAAAATGTCGCCGAGGCGCAACGGCGGGCTGCTTAAGCAGCCCTGTCCGCCATCCCCTCCTCGACCCGTGAACGTCTCCGGTAGACCCTCCTATATTTAAATCTCCTCGCAGGTGAGTGAATGACCATTGCTGAACTAAAAGAAAAAAACATCACAGAACTAACCAAGATTGCCCGCACCCTCGAACTGCCCGGCGCCAGCGGCCTCCGCAAGCAAGACCTGATCTTCAAGATTCTCCAGGCGCAGAGCGAAAAAGAGGGCCACATCTTCGCCGAAGGCGTGCTCGAAATCCTTCCCGACGGATACGGCTTCCTGCGCTCCCCCGACTACAACTATCTGCCCGGCCCGGACGACATCTACGTCTCGCCGTCGCAGATTCGCAAGTTCGACCTCAAGACCGGCGACACCATCAGCGGACAAGTCCGCCCGCCGCATGAAGGCGAAAAATATTTCGCGCTGGTCAAGATCGAGGCCGTCAACTTCGAGTCGCCCGACGAAGCCCGCAACAAAATTCTCTTCGACAACCTGACCCCGCTCTATCCGCAGGAGCGCCTCAAGCTCGAAACCCTGCGTGAAAACGTCAGCGCCCGCGTCATGGATCTGCTCACCCCCATCGGCAAAGGCCAGCGCGGACTCATCGTCTCGCCCCCTCGCGCCGGTAAAACCATGCTGCTTCAGAACGTCGCGAACTCCATCACGACCAATCACCCTGAGGTGGTGTTGATTGTCCTACTAATCGACGAGCGCCCGGAAGAAGTCACCGACATGCAGCGGTCGGTCAAAGGCGAGGTCATCTCCTCCACCTTCGACGAGCCCGCCGCCCGCCACGTACAAGTCGCCGAGATGGTCATCGAAAAGGCCAAGCGCCTCGTCGAACACAAGCGCGACGTCGTCATCCTGCTCGACTCCATTACGCGTCTCGCCCGCGCCTACAACACCATCGTTCCGCCCAGCGGCAAAGTGCTCTCCGGCGGCGTCGACTCCAACGCATTGCAACGCCCCAAGCGCTTCTTCGGATCGGCCCGCAACATCGAAGAAGGCGGGTCGCTCACCATCATCGCCACCGCCTTGATTGACACCGGCTCCCGCATGGACGACGTCATCTTCGAAGAATTCAAAGGCACCGGCAACATGGAAATCATTCTCGACCGCAAGCTGGTCGACAAGCGCACCTTCCCAGCCATCGACATACAGCGCTCCGGCACCCGTAAAGAAGAGCTCCTGATTCCGAAAGAAGACCTGACCCGCATCTGGGTTCTGCGCAAAGTCCTCAACCCGCTGTCGCCAGTAGAAGCCATGGAACTCCTGATCGACAAACTCAATAAGACGAAGTCCAACGGCGAGTTCCTGGCCAACATGAGTTCGCTGTAGGCTGGTATGGGACGGGCGCTCTGGCCCCCTGCGGTTGACCCAAAGACGGCACAATCAGGACTTTGGAGGTGTCCCATTTTAGCCGCGTTCGTTGCGGCTAAAAGTGGGAAACGGAAATGGCGGCACAACGAGAATCAAAAGTTTGTCGGAGAATCCGACCCCCCCCTGTTTTTGAGAAATCTTTTGAATCAGCGCTTTACAGCCGGCCCGGATTGAGAAATCTTTCAAATCAGTGACTTGCGGCGCGTCAGGATTGAGAAATCTTTGTCCTCAACCACTTAGAAGTGGACGGCCTGTGCAGCGTGTCGAAGCCACGAAGCACACTCCCACTGTTCTCAGGTTAAGCCGAGAGTGTCAAGGAAATAATGCAAAATCCCAATAAAAATGCGGCAATTCCCATCTTGGGAATTTGGGGGCGAGGGAAAAGGTCATCGGCTGATGCTATACACCATTCCGCAGCCAGAGTTCGGCGGATTGGTTTGGCAGTTCTGGTCCCCGCCCAGTTCGGTGGTGCCGTAGATCGCTCCGTCGTACAGCAGGAGATTGCCCATGGGATATTCGCCGTCTGTCCCGCCCTGAAAATTGTGCAGCACGGTTTCATCCCACGAGCCGCCCGAATTGTGCAGCTGAAATGTTACTCCGCTTAGGTAATGCCCTCCGCCAGCCGTGGTCCCATAAAGATTGCCTTCGCGGTCGAAACTCACTCCGCCCGAAGGATAAGACCCATCGGAGCCCCCGGTGAAGCTGTGCAGCAGCGTCTCGCTCCAGGCGCCGGCGGATTCAGTTAGCTCAAACACGCTGCCTGACCCATACTCCCCGCCGAGATCCGTTGTGCCATAAACGTTGCCTTCATCGTCCAGCGTCACTCCCGCATTGGGCGTTCCATCGGATATGTTTCCCAAGAAGTTTTCCAGGATAATCTCAGACCAAACTCCGTCGGACGCGGTCTCGCTATTGGGCTTCAGTTCAAAGACTACGCCAGCGCCGTTTCCTCCGTCGTAGGTTGTGCCGTAGAGATTTCCTTCGTGATCCATCGCAAGGCCCGCGTACGGGTTCGCGCCGTCAGTCTCGCTAAAGGCGTGAAGCACTTGCTCGCTCCATCCGCTGCCGTTTCGCTTTAGCTCAAACACTACACCACACCCGGGACTCCCGCGCACCGAAGAGCAGTTCACGTTGCCTCCGAATGCCGTCGTTCCATACAGATTTCCGTCGTTGTCGAAAATTAATCCCGAGGTCGGTTGAGACCCGTCCGCTCCAGCGAAGGCATGGATTATTTCCTCCGTCCAGCCGTGCGCGCTTCGCTTTAGTTCAAAGACGACGCCGCAGCCGAAAACTATGCAAGCTGTCGTGTTTCCGCCAAACTCGGTCGTTCCATAAAGATTACCTGAAGGGTCGCTAATCAGCGAGCCTTGCGGCGTGCCTCCGTCTGCCACCCCTTCGAACTCATAGACAATCCGCTCCTGCCACTGCCCTTCACCGAGTTGTCGGGGGATTAGCTCGAAGACGGTCCCGCAGCCCTCTGTGAAGCCGTAGCATGATTCGGTGCCGCCCGCTTGAGTGGTGCCGTATATATTATGACTGTGGGCGTCGGAAGAGAGCCCTGAGACCGGGGCAGCGCCATCCGGGTCGGGCTGGAAGGCATATAGCGAGACATATTTGGGTGCCTGACCACCCAGAATCCCTGTCTGACATAAGGCCCGCTTCCCCGCAAAGGCGGCCACCAGCAGAAGTGGAACTCCTAGAATTCGCGCCAGCCATCCAAACTGCACAATAGCCCTCCTTCGCTCCATGCGTCTTTGCTAAGGCCCTAGATTGTCATTCGACTACGTAAGTGACGGCGTTATTAGACAGGCTATTCGAAAGACCCGCTTTTCCGGCGGCCTGAACGTATAGCGTGTAAGTTCCAGGGCTCCACGAATAGCTTGACAAGTTGGTGCCTGGGCACGTTACTGTAGACCCGCTCTGACTGCAGTTGCCCGCAATATTTGCGTCTTTTATCGAGAAGTTTACGCTGTTGGTGGAGTAGTAGAGGGTGTAGTGATCAACCGTGTCGTCGCTGCCAAATGGGGCCTCGGCGAAGTCAATAAAGCTGTACTGCCACGTAAGCTGCGACGGGGGAGCCAAAGTTAGCTGGAATGAGGAACCGCTCAGGCAGTTGGAGATGCCCGTCTCAATCTCAGTACCCTCCTCGTAATCGTCCCAAGTTTCGACCATCATGTAGTTCAGCGGATGCGAGGGGCTGTAGTACGCGTTGCTTCCGCCATACGAGGAGCCATTCCACGTCATTTCCTGCCATGACAGGAGCCACGTCTGCCCGCATTCCTGACTAAGTATCCGATCTCCCCACCAATGCGCCATGTAGGGAATTTGGGGGCAGAAATGAGGGGGTCTAGCACTTCGGGGCTGCGTGCCTTGATCACTTCGGCGCGAAAAGGTAAACGACGCCAGTGGCATTGTTGGAGTATGGGGCCCCGGTCACCAGCGTACTTCCGCTTACGGCAACCGAGTACCCGATCTCTTGCTGGCCTTCCGACGGATTGCCATAGAACGAGCCGCTAGGGGAGGATGTGGTTTGCCATCCGCCCGCAGGTTCGACGTAGGCGAAAGCCGCTCCATAGGCCGAATAATATTCGGGCCACTCGTTTGAACCGGCAAGTATTACTTTTCCCTCGATCGCGGTTGGATAAAAGCCCAGCACGTTAAGCGGCGGCTCAAGCGTCGCCAAGGGCGCAGAGAGATTCGTCCAGCCGCCGGGTGGCTCCGCGAATAGGTCAACGCCGCTGTCCGCAACAGCTGCGATGGTCTCGTGGCTGATCCCAATGCTTAGGCCGAGGCCGTACGCGGCGGTTAATTTCGCAGTTTGGGTCGCGTTGTCCCAGCCGTTTGCCGGCTTGGCGAAAACATAAACGGCCCCGGAGCTGCCACTGCCTTCGGCATACGGCGAGCCGGCAATGACCGTCTCTTCGTCAATCGCAACCGAAGCGCCGAGTTCGTCAGCAGATGCGCCGTCTGAGGCTGTAAGGATGGCTCTCTGATTCGTGTCGCGCCACCCACCAGCCGGTTCGACGAACACGGCCGCCGCCCCAGTTGCGGAGGCTAAAGGATATCCTGCCACGACGGTGTTTCCGCTTATGGCTAAGGAGGCAAGGCCGTACAAGTTGGCGCTCGTCGTCAGGCGAGCGGTCTCGGTCATGTCTTTCCAACCGCCCTCGGGCTTTACGAAGACGTAGACCTCGGTCCCAGAAGTTCCAGGTCCGGCGATGATCGTGTTGCCGCTGATCGCGACTTCGTCGAATCCGCTGACGCCGCATCCGCCCCAGTCGGAGCCGGTAAGCTTCGCAGTCTGTGTGGCATCTGTCCACCCAGTCGCTGGCTTGACGAAGACGTATGCCCCCCCTTTTTTACAGCCGAAGGCCCGGGAGGCTGCAACTACAGTGTTGCCACTTATGCCGAGGGCGGAGCCGAGGGCGTTACCGTGGTGGGTTCCTGTCCCAGTTAGCACGGCGCGCACCCAGTGGGCTTCGGATTCGCCCCCCTGTGCAAGTGCGGAACGGGAGATCGATACGGCGAGCGATAAAGAAATCGCCAAGGGAACAAAGAGTTGGCTAAACTTGTTCGAAATCATTGAAGTCATCAGAAAGCCACCGCGGGCGACATGACATTGAGGAATAGGGGCATGCCCACCATTTCAAGGTAGAGATTGAGATTGTCCGGTTTTGGTGTCGGGAACGGGAGACCGCTTAGACTCAAGGAAGTGGCATTCCCAGGTATACCAGTCGCTACCTGGTGCAAGGTTTGAGAAGGATCTCCCTCGACAGCGTACCAGAGCGTGTAGTGATGAATCGTCGAGGTCCCGATCGGGTATCCGTATTGGTCCGAGGACGATAGACTCCAGTAGAGTGTGCCTTGGGAGACGTTAATGGACGAGTACGAGAGGCAGTTGCTTATTCCGGTCTCGACTTCCGTTCCTTCTTCATAGTCGTTCCAAGTCGCGACCTGCATGTAGGGGATCTGATTGCCGGAGCCGAAAAAAGCGTTCGTCGATGGCTCGCCAGCGGTCAGTAGAAGGACCCCGCCGCACTGCTGGGAAATTATACGAAACGGCTTTTTCCCCCAAGACGCATAACTGTCGTCAAAGCCCTTGTATAGGGCGCCAATGCTAAGCTCTTGTGGATCATCGGCGCCCTGGTCGTAGAACTCGTACAAATATTCCCCGGGCCCGCATCCGGACTCGTAATTGGCGCACCAAAAGTATTGGGAACCGTCGCTGATGTTTCCCGGCTGACCGTCCCATGTAGCCGGCTGAGGCCATGCAAACTCGCCGTTCGAGGTCTGCGGGATGCTGTAAGAGCCGTACTCAAATACATACTTGAAGCTTGGGAAGTCGGCTTGTATGTCCGCCCATATCTGATTCCACCGTGCGGTCGCGTTAGAACCTGGGCAGCTACCGGTATCACCTTCGGAGATGGCAGGAAAATCGCAGGGCCAGCCGAAGAATGCAACGACCGGTTTTCCTCCGTCCGTCCAGTAATAGTTCCCGGGAGCGACGTAGGTTGTATTGATGTAGGCCAAATCCGCCCCCATCGCCCCCTCGATGCAAGTGATCGTGTCTTGATAGTCCGTTGTGCCAAACTGATTGCAGTTGCCGGTTTTCCCATTGCTGCCGTCATTCGTCATGTTCAAACCGCTGAAGGCCGAGTCAACTTCTAGAATGCCGATCTTTAGGGGGCCTGCCTGCTCCACGCTTGCGAATAGCGTATTGGTGGCAGTTTCCTCAAACTGGTAGTCGGGGTAATTGGCGAACTCTGTTGTTCCGTAGAAAGAAACCAGGGCGATGTTGCAGCCTGCCCTATTCATCGCGCTAGCCTGAGCGTTCGTCGTCGCCGAGTTGGTTTCGTTATATCCGACATCAATATGGCTCGCCAATCCAAACCAGGCCTGATATACGCAGATGAATCGACCGTCGAACCCGCTGTACATAAGCGTGGGGGCAACCGTGCTTGAAAGGCTGACGCTTGTGACGTGGCCGGGGGCCGCATCGAGGTAAGGGGTCTCGATCGGATCACCGTTGTCATGAATGTCGTTATAATCTTCCAGCGCCGTGAAAGCCGAAGAACAATAGGGGTGCTGGGAATCGATCGTGCAACCGCTGGTGTTATTTCCGGTCTCCTGCGCGAGGGTGATTTGGGCGTTCGAGATTCGAGATACGGCAAATAAGCAAACGGCTAGCGGGACGAAGTAGCGGAGCATGGGGCGTAACCTCCGGCCTTAATTGTGAAGAATTGGGGGAGGGCGCGGCCACGTTCCTCCCCGCACCCCAAACTTATTCACCTCCAGTGTTAGCGCGCAATCGGGTAGTTGCTGTAGTGGACGGCAGGAAACCCTTTAGTTAGGGGATCTCAGGGCAGACAACGATTCCGGGCCGATGAGAGCTTCGGTCCCACTCGCTAAAGTGCGGCTTGATTGGGCCACTCGTCTAGCGCCCGCCCCTTGGCAAAGAACGCCCAGGAACGTGGCACCCGGCACCCGGAACTCAGTACTTCCGCAACACGCCGATCACTCTGCCCTGGATTGCGACTGTCGCTGCGGGGACGATGATTGGCTTCATGGTGGCGTTGGAGGGTTGCAGCCGGATGTTGTCGCCTTCGCGGTAGAAGCGTTTGAGGGTGGCGTCGGTTTCGTCGACCAGCGCGACCACGATGTCTCCGTTGTGCGCCGTCTTGGCCTTTTCGACCAGCACGTAGTCGCCGCTGAGAATGTGTTCGTCCTGCATGGAGTCGCCGCGCACCTCCAGCACAAACACTTCTTTGGAGCGCACGAAGTCGGCCAGGGAAATGGTCTCAGGATTCTGCACCGCCTCAATGGGCTGGCCGGCGGCGATGCGTCCCAGCAAAGGCAACACCAGGCCAGTGTTGACCGCCATCGACTGCTTGAGCCGTCCTTTAGGGGCCACCAGGTCGATCGACCGGCTGCGATTGTAGTCGCGGGTGAGCAAGCCCTTTTTTTCAAGATTCGAAATGTGCTTATGGACGGTGGCCAGCGAGCTCAGTCCCAGGCCCTTGCCGATTTCGTCGAAGGATGGAGAGTAGCCGTTCTTAGTAACAAATTCAGAGATGTAATCGTAAACTTCGCGCTGCCTGCGAGTGATCGCCATAGACGCATTGTAAGCGAAAGAAAGGCGAAGTCAAGTGTGTAACAGGATGCGATCGCCGTAAGTTTATTTTTGAGCTAATAAGGTGCGAGCATCTTTCAGCTCCGGTCGGTCTCCGTCGGCATGGGCGCAGATGGCCACGAGCTTGGCAGAGTACATTTTCGCCTTTTCGTTATCGCCCGACAGCTTGGCCGCGCGTGCCGCGCCGGCAAGAGAGTTGAAACGATTCGGAGCAGTGCGCAGTGTGGCCTCGAACTCGATCAGCGCTTGCGCGGGCTGCTTTTGCTCGAGCAGCATGTCACCCAGCAATTCGCGAGCCGGAAGGATGACTCCGGGAGTGACATTGTTCTTGTCGGTCTTGTCCTCGTGGTCGGCGGCAGAACGCATTTGCTGCAAGGCCTCTTCGCGGCGGCCCTCAGCAAACGTTATCCAGGATGCTGTGATCTCGCGTTGGATGTCGATCTGATCAGACCAGTAGGTATCGTTGGTGGGAACAAGCGCGTCGCGCAGGGATGTAAGCTGCACTAAATCTTTTCGAGCGGCTTCAGTCTGGCCAGTATGCGACTCGCCCAGCGCCCTTGCGAAATACAGGTTGGCGTCGGTCCAGGCCCAGCGGCCGCCGGGAAAGGTGTTTGGCGGAACCGTTAGTGCAGCCGCTTCCGACCAGGCATGCCGCTCCACGGCATAGCGAGCGGGGGAAGCACCGAGAGCGTAAAGCGCATTGGTGTACTGCGGATCATCAGGACGAGCCGCTGGTGCGGAGTCCAGTGCTTTTTTCGCCTCCAGATCCTGGCCGCCCTGGAGATAGGCATAGATCAGGTAATCCTTGGCGTGAAGCTCGTTGCCGGGAGCATTGTTTTTCTGCGCCGATGCCGCCGAAGCAAGGTTGGAGTCGATGGATTCCTGCCACAATCCGAGCCGAGTGAAAATGTGGGACGGCATGTGCAGTGCATGGGGTGAGTCCGGCGCGATCGCGGCATAACGCCGGGAGGCATCCAGAGCCCTCGGCGCCAGCGGCGGGTAGTCGTAAGCGTGGATGATGTAGTGGGCTATGCCGGGGTGCTCGGGTTGTTCGACAAATAGCGGCTCAAGGATGGCGCCGGCCTTTCTTTGATTCACGTACGTCTTGTCGTTGGGGGGCGCGATTGCGAGCAGCGCGAGCGCATGAAATATCGCCGCCTCGTGATCGTCGGGGTAGCGGGCCTGAAGCTCGGCCATGGCATTCTCATAAGCCAGCGAGCGAGTGCGGTGGTCGAGCTTGTCGGCGTCAGTGTAAAACGTATCGATGGCCGCGATATAGTCGCGCTCTCGCTGCGTCTTGGCGCTAACGAGCTTGGCTTTTTCCGCTGCGGCCGCGCCTGCGTTAAGGTCAGCCGGGCCGGGCGCTTGCCAGACCTGATGGTAGTTCGTCATGGCAATTCCCCAATAGGCCATGCCGCAGGCAGGATCTTTTTGCGCGACCGCTGCGAACGTATCGCCGGCTTTCTCATACCAAAACGAATGGAGCATGGCCACTGCGCTGCTAAATTGCGGTTGAACCGATGGTTCGCAGGAAATGGGGAAGCTCACCTTGCCGAGTTTGCTGGGATCACCTGCGGGATGCTCATGCTGGGCAACCGCTGGCGCCACGAATGTGGCGCACACGGCTACAAGCAGTACTATGCAAATGAGACTGAGTCGCTCAATACGGGTGTCTTCGGATAGTAACTAGGGCCGGATTGATGAAGGCGAACGCACAACCGCCCCCCATCATTCTGGGACGCGACAGCGGCGAAGTCAAGCAAGGCGCATGAAGGGTGCGTCAGTTACCGGTTTCCCGGTAAATCATCCGGAAAGACTTTACCCTCGCGCTGACTTCACATCCGTGCGCGAGAAGTCCTGACCTCTGAACAGAAGCGGCGCTCCGGCGGATTTCGCCAGCGCATACGAGAAGCAATCGCCAAAATTCAGTTTCGCGGGATGGCCGCTGGTTTTGCCGAAGTCCCGGTAGGCCTGGCGCGCGATGTGAGCCTGCGCTTCGGTGACCGGCTCAATCGCGATTTGCGCCGCCTCGATCAATTCATCGAAACGGCGGCTGGCAATCGGATCTTTGCTGCCATCGATCACCGCCCCGGCTTCGACGTAGCTCACAGCCGAAATGCGCGACGGGGCGGCGCGCTCGATGATTTCGGCAAACTCGGCCGCCTCCGCTTCTAGGCGGAGAATGGCGATGATGGCCGAGGTATCCAGAATCATTTCGGCAGCCCTTTCTCGTCATAGAGAAGGTCGCCATGATCCGCCGAGCGAAACGGTTCCTTCAGGCGCGGGGCGCAGTCGCGGCCGATTGCGAGCAGCCGATCGGAGAGTCTGGGAACACGTTTGTCAGCAACCCGGACCCTTTTTAACCGTTCCCGAACCGCTTCCGTGACCGCCTCGGTCATACTCTCGCCGGTGAGTCGCGCCAACTGTTGGGCCAGTTTGTGAGCGTCTTCGTTTTTGATGTTAAGGCTCATATAGGTATTATTCTACCTTGCACATCTACCATTCTACCATATGCCTTAAGAATTGTAATTCGCCACCACTCGCAGCACTTTCCCGCTCTCAGATAGTTCCATGAATTCCGCCGTACGCGTTCCCGTCTGATTTGTGTAGTAGAGCACGATGCTGTTTATGCCCCAGAGCACGTCTTCGATATGAAAGTGGAGTTCTGGATAGGCTTCCAGTCCTCGCTGAAAGTAGGCTCTCAAGTTTTGTTTCCCTGCGACCTTGCCCTCCGGCGTTCCTAGAAGGCGGGCGGCAACGGGCGAAGTCAGTTCAACGGCGTCTTCGTAATGCGTCATGATCAAGTCAAGATCATGAGCATTCCAGGCAGCGGCCCAATGCCTGGCCAGAGCCCAAGCTTCATCTTTCGTCATTACGTTCTCTCCATCTTCGGGCACAATCAAATCCAACGCTGTGGAACTTTTCGGCCACATTTCCATCTAACCTTACGACGAACCATTCAGGAGACACAATGCCGAACGAAATCACGAAAGAAAAAGTGGTGAAGAAAGAAGAAGAGTGGAAGAAGCAGCTCACGCCGGAGCAATTCCATGTGGCACGCCAAGCTGGCACCGAGCCCGCGTTCACTGGAAAGTATTGGAAAACGAAAGACAAGGGGACGTATGCTTGCGTCTGCTGCGGTGAGCCGCTGTTTAGCTCAGACACGAAGTTCGACTCGGGCACAGGGTGGCCGAGTTTCTATCAAGCGCTGGATCCGTCGGCAGTGGAGACCAAGACTGACCGCGCTTATGGAATGGTGCGCACCGAGGCTCGTTGCGCCCGCTGCGACGCGCATCTTGGACACGTCTTCGAGGATGGCCCCAAGCCGACTGGCCTGCGCTTCTGCATGAACTCGGCCGCGCTGGAACTCAAGCCCGCCGAAGACTCCAAGAAGTAAGCTTTGTGCGGGACGGCAGTCGTCTGCTGTCCCGCAGCAAAGTAATTAATTTCCCGCCGCGGCTGCCGATGCTTTGGCTTCGCTGTTCTGATGATCCGAGGCTTTGCCGTTGCTCTTGGACTCCGGCTTCGACTGCACCTGAACGCTGCCCGCCAGAACCGCTCCATCTTCTACGCTGATACGATGCGTGATGACGTCGCCCGTAAGCGTGCCCTCGCTGCGAATGTCGACGCGGTCGCTGCACTGCACGTTGCCGGTGACCTTGCCCATGATGACCACTTCTTTGGCGTTGATGTTGGCGGCCACGTTGCCATTGCGTCCAACGGTAACGCGATGGTCGGCCAAGTTGATGGAGCCCTCGATGCGGCCGTCGACGTAAATCGATTCGGCGCCGCTGATCTCGCCTTTAATCACCAGCGAGCGGCCAATGGTCGCCTGCTCGGTGGGAGCGGAAATGCTGCTGGATTTGTTGGGTGTAAACGTGCTCGGCGCAGGGGGTGCGGGATATTTGGGCGAGTTGTAAGCGTTTTCGGACGACTGCAACATGGTTTCCGGCCTTCCTTGAGTTCCCCGCGGCTGGTAACGGAATTGGCCGCAAACGGGAGGATTATGTCCTTTAGGGACACCCTGAATATCGCATGAGAGGTTGCTTAGCAAGGAGTTACGGAAGAACAGTGTACGGGCGGGATTAACGAACTACGCGCGCAGAGTTTGCTCGACTTCTTCCCACTCGGCTAGTCGAGCCTGTAAATCTGTACGATGCTGCGCGAGTTCACGGCTGACGCGCTCGGTTTCTTCTGCGCTGACAAAGGACTGCAATTCGGTTTCGCATTCGATGATAGCTGCTTCGAGAGCTTCGATCTCGGATTCGATTTCGCCGACGCGATCTTCCATTTGTTTGCGCTTCATCGGATTCAGGCGCTTGCCCTTCGGCTCGGGCGCGCTTGGCGCAGGTGCTGTGTGACTGCCGTTTGTTGCGGCTGGCGTAATGGGAGCCACGGACTTCGCAATCGATTCTTGTAGTGCGGCCGCTCCGCCTTGTTTGCGCCAGAGATAGTCTTCGTAATTGCCGGGATGAATTTCAACTTTTCCGTCGCCGACTTCGAATACTCGTGTGGCCAGCTTGTCGATGAAGTAGCGATCATGCGAAACGAAGACGACTGTGCCAGTATATTTGGCCAGCGCTTCGAGCAGCACATCTTTCGCGCGCATGTCCAAGTGATTTGTAGGTTCGTCGAGCAACAGAAAATTTGCGGGATGCAGCAACATGCGCAGCAGTGCATAGCGATTGCGCTCGCCGCCGGACAGGACGCCGATGCGTTTATACACATCGTCCGCGGAGAAGAGAAAACAACCCAGCAAGCTGCGCAGTTCGGTTTCCGTCGAACGCGGTGCTACGCGTCCGATGTCGTCGATCATGCGCGCGTCGATGTCGAGTTCTTTATATTGATCCTGCGCGAAGTAATCCGCTTGAACGTTGTGGCCGAGCTTGTATTCGCCCGCTGTCAGCGGTTCGGCACCGGCTAATAATTTGATCAGCGTGGATTTTCCTGCGCCATTGACGCCCACCAGCGCGATGCGATCGCCGCGTTCGATCATGAAGTTAACGCGTTCGAATACTTTCTTCTCGCCGTAAATCTTAGCAACGTTTTCGAACTCGACGACGATGCGTCCGCTGGGCTTGGGTTGCGGAAAGGAAAAGTGAATCGTCTTTTCTTCTTCCGGCAACTCGATGCGCTCGATCTTTTCCAGTTCTTTAATGCGGCTCTGCACCTGCTTGGCTTTGGTCGCCGTATAGCGAAAGCGATTGATGAAGACTTCGAGCTGTTCAATACGGTCTTTCTGATTCTTGTAGGCCGCTTCGAGCAGTTCCAGGCGCTGGGTTTTCTGGGTCAGATACTTCTCGTAGTTGCCGGTGTAGATGTGAACTTTCTTGTTCCAAATCTCGGCGATTTTGGTGATCGTCACGTCCAGGAAATAGCGGTCGTGCGAAATCAGCACGAACGCATGAGGATAGTTCTTGAGATACTCCTCCAGCCAGTTGCGGGCTTCGAGATCGAGATGATTCGTCGGTTCGTCGAGCAGCAGCAGGTTGGGTTTTTGAAGAAGCAGTTTCGCCAGCGCCAGCCGCATTTGCCAGCCGCCGGAAAATTCGTCAGTGAGGCGATGCCAGTCGTTCTTTCCGAAACCTAAACCGCCGAGCACATTGCCGACCTGCGCTTCGATGGCATATCCGTCGCGGGTGCGAAACTCATGTTCGATGCGATGGTAGCGATCGGCTACCTGCTCATATTCGGCAGACGCGGGATCGAGATCGGGCATGCGAGCGGTGAGTTCTTCCATCTCGCGCTCCATCCCTTGAAGGCCGGAGAAGACCGACATGCACTCTGCAAAAACCGTTTGGCCGGAGAGTTCGAGGCCGTCCTGCGGCAGATAGCCGGCGCCTAGTCCTTTGCCGATGCTGAGTGTGCCGTAGTCGAGCGTCTCCAGTCCGGCGAGCACCTTCATCAGCGTAGACTTGCCGGTGCCGTTCGCGCCGACCAGACCAACGCGGTCGTTGGACGTAATCATCCAGTCCACGTCCTCGAAGAGGAGTTTGTGGCCAAAGCGTTTCCCGGCGGCGGAAAGCTGAATCATCCTGTTCTAATCGTCTCATATCGGCAGTGTCGATTACCTTTCCAGAAACGCTGCCAGGAGCTTATCGACGACGGACGCACATCCCGCGAGCGTCTTGCGCCGATCCTTGGAGCGCGCCACGATCATCGCGGCTTCGATCAGGGCGGCTAAAAGCAGTCGCGCGCTTTCATGAGGAAACGCTGTCGGGCGGCCACGCGCGATGGCGACGGCGTTCAACCCGGCCCGGAGAACGCCTAAGCCGTATTGTTCTTCGAGATCCCTCCATCTTCGCCACCCGAGAACCACAGGGGCATCGATCAGTCCTATTTGCCGGAAGCGTTTCTGCGAAGCCACTTCGATGAACCGGCGGCAACCCGCACCAAGCCTCTCCACGGGCTCGGATATGTGCTTGGTCTCTTCGATCAATCGGCGAGTGATCTCCTGTTCCCCTAGCAGGAACACGGCTTCAAAGATCTGTTCTTTGCTCTTGAAGTGATGGTAGAAAGCGCCCCGGCTTACCTTGGACGCAGACAAGATCGCTTCGATGGACGTGGATTGATAGCCTGCGGTCGTAAACAAGCGCGCTGCGACTTCGACGATGTGGCGCCGAGTGGCTGTGCCGCGCTCCCGATTCTTGTTGCGGTCTTTAGCTGTTGGAATGTGGCCTCCTTGACAAACCGACTGACGGTCTGTTTACATTGATGTACAAATTCGACTGGCTGGCAAGCCGGGAACGAATTACCGACAAATCAGATCGAAACATGAGAGTTATGGAGAGACGCATAGGTGAAAAAGTCGAGTCGGAGCAATGGGTCGCCGTCGATGGACGATCGGTCGAGATTCCCGACCCACAAGGAAGAACGGTTCACATTCAGTTCAGCCGGTGGGCAGGTTGCCCGATCTGCAACACGCATTTGGCTAATTTCCGCAAGCGTGCCGCGGAGCTCGAGGCAAACTCCATCATCGAAGTCGCGGTCTTTCATTCGCCGGCGGACGATATCGTCGATCTGCGCGGTGACCTGCCTTTCGCCTTAATCGCCGACCCGGATAAGAAGCGGTACCGTTCCTTCGGCGTGCGTGAGTCGCCCTTGTTCTGGTTTCACCCCAGGGCGTTCTGGCGGCTCATCAGCGAAGCTGCGATGGGCAGGACTGCTGAACGAGTTCATGGCGGCGTGTTTTGCTTGCCCGCCGATTTTATCATCGACGGGGTCGGAACTCTCCGGGCCGCGCACTACGGGCGTCATGCCGACGACGCCATGAGCGTTGACGAAGTTTTGACTTTCAGACCACAAGGAGGAGTTATGCAGGCCAAAAATATCGAGGCATCACCGATCGCCGACAGCAGGGGAGACAATTACCGCAAGCAGTGGGCGCAAGCCCCAGCCCACGCCAGTGCAGAGCTGACGCCAACCCAGATCGTGAAGCTTCTGGGGGTCGGGTTCTTCTACGCGGTACTGGTCTGGGTGTTTATTCGCTTCCAGGGTCCGGCGGGGGCATTCCGTGGAGTGAACCAGGTGATCAACTACATCTCAATTATTCCAATCACGTTCGGCACCATCGCTTTGGCCCGCTGGATTGGGGGAAGTCTCGCTAAGCGCCACACCTTGACCGTCCTCGCAATCGGTGCGATTGCCGGGCCGATTCCAGAGGGAATTGCGCTGGGATGGTTCCCGTCTCTTTACGGCAACGACCCCGTGGTGCTGGTTCGAGGACTGGCGTGGTTGCTGTGGGCGATCGGTGTTGGATTCGTGATAGGCCTTCAAATGACCCGCGCCGACAAGGCGCGTGCATCCTAGAGGATTGTGGGTTAAAGCAAATGATCAATCCAAGCCCAGCGGTCGCTTATTGTCGACGATGTCGTCTTCTTTGAGGGGACGGTACTTGTTCCAGAGATGAAGGATCGCGGCGACCACGATGCCGATGCCAAGACTTACGGCGAAGAAGATGCGGTACGCGGGGAGAAAGATCAGAACGATGGCGACCACTCCGACGGCGACGATGAGGCTCAGTTTGCCTCGGAGCGGGCTGCTGGGCTCAACATGGCTGGGTTCAAATTGTCCCGACCCGTATTCCATAGTTCCTGCTGCAAAAGCCTATGCCGTGCGCTTGAACTGCTTGCTCAGCGTCAGCGCCTGATACTGATACGACGAGCCGATGTTCGTTCCATAAATTTTATCAGGACGCGACAGCAGCGGCATGTAGGTGAGGCGTCCGACGAATTGGCCGTGGTCAACCATGAACGGAACATCGTGCGCGCGTACTTCGAGAACCGCTCGCGTGCCTTTGACTTCGTTCGATCCGTATCCGAAGCCCGGATCGAAAAATCCTGCGTAGTGAATGCGGAACTCGCCGACGGAAGGATCGAAGGGGACCATCTCCGCCGCGAATCCCGGTGGGACACGGACTCGCTCGCGCGAAGCCAGAATGTAGAAGTCGCTCGGCTCAAGAATGAGACTCTTGTTCGAAGGCTGAGTGCGAGCTTCCCAGAATTCGTCCGGCGAGTAGTGCGCGATGCGGTCGAGCTCGATGGCTGGGGCGTGCTTGCGCGCTTTGTAGGCGATGATTTCGCCCGGCTGCGAGCCTTCCAGATTTACTGATATCCTCAAGCCGCGATCAACTCGGGCTTTGGTGGGACTGTCTTCGTCGAGATAAACCAAATTCTCTTCGCGATCGAGAGTGTTGATTGTCGTATCGGCGGGGCTGGGATTTCCGCGCACGAAGCGCAACTGGCTCAGCCGCATTCCAGCGCGGACGGCCACTGTGAAAGTTCGCGAGGCAACTTCGGCATAGAGTTTTCCGCTGTAGCCCGCGCGCACGTGTTCGAAGGCTTCGCAGTGATCGGAGATCAGGCGAGTGAAAATATCGAGGCGGCCCGTCGTGCTCTTGGGATTCGCAATGGCCGAAACGTCTTTCGGAAGGTTCAACTCTTCGACCAGAGGCACGATGTAGACGCAGCCCTTTTCGAATACGGCGGCTTTGGTCAGATCGACGCGCGTCATCCTGAGTTCTTTGATCTTCGATTCGACGGTGCGCTCGCCGGGAAGGAAGCTGGCCTGCACGCGATGCGCGATCTCGCCCAAGCGAAGGTCGAGGCTGGCGGGCTGAATGTTGTCTTCTGGGATGGCAGGCGTGGCTGTGATGCGGCCCTTGGCAATCAGTTCGCGAATGCCCTGCGATGGAATGATTCCAGTGTTGCGCACTACCGCTTCGTCGGACTTCATCTCAGGAAACAGGCCAACGTCGCCGCTTTTGGTTTCGGAAGGGAGCATGTTCAGGAAGTCTTGAGTGTATCCGACAAGAGTGCGACCTGACTAGCGGTTCCGGCTACTGATGCGCTGTGGGCGGATCGATCGGAGTCAATGGCATGGTCGCGGCGCTGTCGCCTTCCACCGGAGTGACGTCGGGCAGCGGCCCTTCGAGGGCGATGAGCAGAACCTGATCCATGGTGTCGACGAAGTGCAGCTTCATGGCGCTGCGCAAATTTTCTGGCAATTCGGCGATGTCTTTTTCGTTGTCGCGCGGCAGGATGGCTTCGAACAATCCTGCGCGGTGAGCCGCCAGAAGTTTTTCCTTTAGGCCGCCGATGGCGAGAACTTTGCCGCGGAGAGTGATCTCCCCTGTCATTGCGAGATCGCGCCGGACCGGAATTTTGGTCAGCGCGCTGGCGAGGGATGTCGCGATGGTGATTCCCGCCGACGGACCATCTTTCGGAATCGCACCTTCGGGAACGTGGACGTGAATGTCCATGTTGCGGTAGAAATCGCGCGGCAGCCCGAGCCGATGCGCGCGTGAACGAATGTAAGACATCGCTGCCTGCGCCGACTCCTGCATCACGTCGCCGAGTTTTCCGGTGAGTGTGAGCTTGCCCTTGCCTTCGACTACGGTGGCTTCGGTGCTGAGGATCGAGCCGCCGACTTCTGTCCACGCGAGGCCGGTGACCAATCCTACTTCGCTCTTTTCGTGCGCCAGCGTGTCGCGGAATTTGATGACGCCCAGGAAGTCGTTGATGTTTTCGGCAGTGATTGCTATGTGATAGGCCGCGCCTTCTTTGACAACTTTGCGCGCCACTTTGCGGCAAACGTTTCCGATTTCGCGCTCGAGATTGCGGACTCCGGCTTCGCGCGTGTAGGAGCGAATCAGCGTCTTGATGGCTTCGTCGGTGAAGTCGACGTTTTTATTGGTGAGACCGGCCGCCAGGGTCTGTTTCTTGACTAAGAACTGCTTGGCGATTTCGACTTTTTCGTCTTCGGTGTAGCCGTGCAGCCTCAGGACTTCCATGCGATCTTGCAGCGCGGGAGGGATGGTGTGCATTACGTTTGCCGTCGCGACAAAGAAGACTTGCGACAAGTCGTATTCGACGTCGAGGTAGTGATCCTGAAACATGAAATTCTGTTCGGGATCGAGAACTTCGAGCAACGCCGCAGACGGATCGCCGCGGAAATCCATGGCCATTTTGTCGACTTCATCCAGCATGAAGACGGGGTTTTTCGTGCCAGCCTTCTTCATCATCTGGATGATCTGGCCGGGCAGCGCGCCGATGTAGGTGCGACGATGGCCACGGATTTCGGCCTCATCGCGCACTCCGCCCAATGACATGCGAACAAATTTTCTCCCCGTCGCTTTTGCGATGGACATACCCAGAGAAGTTTTGCCCACGCCGGGAGGCCCAACGAAGCAGAGAATGGATCCTTTGGGATTTTTCACCAACTGACGCACCGCGAGAAACTCGAGGATGCGTTCTTTGATCTTTTCCAGGCCGTAATGGTCTTCGTTGAGAATTTTTTCGGCGCGGCTGATATTGCGGATTTCTTTGCTGCGCTTCTTCCACGGCACCGCTAGCAGCCAGTCGAGATAATTGCGCGAGACCGTCGACTCGGCAGACATCGGCGGCATGGCTTCGAGCTTCTTGAGCTCTTGCATGGCCTTGTCTTTGACTTCTTTGGTCATGCCTGCGGCTTCAATCTTCTTCTTGAGTTCGTCGAATTCGCTCTTCTCGCCGCGTCCCAATTCTTTTTGGATGGCCTTGATCTTTTCGTTGAGGTAGTACTCTTTTTGCGCGCGCTCCATCTGGCGCTTGACGCGCGACTGGATGGTGCGATCCATGTTGAGCTTTTCGATTTCTACATCGAGCACATCGCCGATGCGATTCAGGCGCTCTGAGGGATCGAAAATTTCGAGTAGTTCCTGCTTCTCTTCGATGGAAAGCTGAAGGTTGGCCGCGATCGTGTCGGTGAGCTTCGCCGGGTCTTCGTTGCGCACGGCGGCGATCATCGTCTCGTAATTCAACGATTGGCAGAGCTTGACGTACTGCTCGAAGAGTCCGGTAACGCGGGTGGTGGCGGCTTCGGTTTGGGCGTTCAGTTCGGTGGGGTACCGAGCCAGCCGGACGGAGGCCTGCATGAAGCCTTCGGTCTCGACCACTTGCAGAATCTTGCCGCGCTCGATGCCTTCGACCAGAACTTTTACGTTGCCGTCGGGCAGCTTGAGGCTCTGCACGATGTTGGCGACGGTGCCGACCTGATAGATTTCGTTGGCTTTAGGTTCATCGACGCTGGCGTCATGTTGGGTGGCGAGGAAGATTTTCTTGTCGGCGGTCAGCGCTTCTTCGAGGGCGCGCACGCTGGATTCGCGTCCCACGACGAACGGCGTCATCATGTGAGGGAAGATGACCACGTCGCGAATCGGCATCATGGGGAACTTCTTGGTCTCGAATTTTTCTTTGGATGTGCTCAATTAAGCCTGCTCCTCGCGCCCAGTCTGTATCCCGTTAGCCCGCTTTTTCCATCATGGAGAGCGAAGCCGCCCGCTTCTCCACCATTTCGCGCGTGACCTCGAACTCCTTCACCTTCTTCTGGCTGGGGAGATGATACATCAGATCGAGCATTAACTCCTCTAAAATCATGCGCAAGCCGCGGGCGCCCACTTTTCGGGCCATGGCTTGGCGGGCGATCGCTCGCAGAGCCTCGTCACTGAACTTCAAGCGCACGTTCTCGAACTCGAATAAGCGCTGATATTGCTTGATGATGGCGTTCTTGGGACGCGTGAGGATTTGAATGAGAGTGGATTCGTCCAGATCTTCCAACGTGCCGACGACGGGCAAGCGTCCGACAAATTCGGGAATCAGGCCGAACTTGATCAGGTCTTCGGGTTGCACATCGCTCATGAGCTCAAAATTGCGCTTCTTGGTTGCGGCCGCGTCTTCTTCGACGCTGACTTCTTCGCCCGCCTTGAATCCCAGAGCCTTCTTGCCCAAGCGGCGGCTGACAATCTTGTCCAAGCCGACGAACGCACCGCCGCATATAAAGAGGATGTTAGTCGTATCGACTGGGGTAAATTCCTGGTGAGGATGCTTGCGTCCACCTTGTGGCGGAACGTTGGCGACCGTGCCTTCGAGAATCTTCAGCAGCGCCTGCTGCACGCCCTCGCCGGAGACATCGCGGGTGATCGAAGGATTCTCGTCCTTGCGTCCGATCTTATCGACTTCGTCGATGTAAATGATGCCCGTCTGGGCCCGACCTACGTCGCCATCGGCAGCCTGTAGCAGTTTCAAGATGATGTTCTCTACGTCCTCTCCGACATAGCCCGCTTCGGTCAGAGTCGTCGCGTCGACGATGGCAAAAGGCACGTCCAACATGCGGGCCAAAGTCTGTGCCAGCAGCGTCTTGCCGGTTCCGGTGGGACCGATCAGCATGATGTTGCTTTTCGAAAGCTCGACGCCGTCGCCCGCCTTCTGCCGATTCATGTAAATGCGTTTGTAGTGGTTGTAAACGGCGACGGCCAGTTTCTTCTTGGTCTGTTCTTGACCGATCACGTACTCGTCCAGGAAAACTTTAACTTCTTGCGGCTTGGGCAGGGTGTTGGGCGTACTCGCCGCCGGCGTGGAAGCGCGGTCATCCTCGAGGATGGAATTGCACACGGCGACGCACTCGTCGCAGATATAGGCCCTGGGATAATCGCTGGGAGACGAGATAAGTTTCGCGACTGCGTCCTGTGACTTATGGCAGAATGAGCAGCGCAAAAGTTCTTCCGTGCCGGTTCGGTTTTTCACTTCGGTCAACTCCTCGCTTCGTCCAAAGCAGCGGTCTTACTTTCAAGCCCTGCCACCTCTATCGGCTGAATGCCGATCATACCTTTACTCGGGTCTTATAGATGATATCGTCGATGATTCCATACTCTTTGGCCTGCTGCGCGTTCATGATGAAGTCGCGCTCCACGTCTTTCTCGACTTTTTCCAGCTTTTGGCCGGTGTGCTTGGCCATTAACTCATTGGTAATCTCGCGCATGCGCAGAATCTCACGGGCGTGAATGTCGATGTCGGTGGCCTGACCGGATAATCCGCCCATGGAAGGCTGATGAATGAGGATTCTCGAATTGGGCAGCGCCAGCCGCTTCTTGTTCTCTCCTGCTGTGAGCAAGAGAGCGGCCATGCTGGCGGCTTGACCAATACAAATGGTCATGACGTCGTTCTTTACATATTGCATGGTGTCGTAAATCGCCATGCCAGCGGTGATGGAACCGCCGGGAGAATTGATGTAGAGCTGAATATCTTTTTCCGGATCTTCCTGCGCCAGGAAGAGCATCTGGGCGATAACCAGATTAGCAATTCCGTCATCGATTGGAGTGCCTATAAAGATAATATTGTCGCGCAGCAGACGGGAGTAAATATCGTAGGCGCGTTCGCCTCGTCCGGTCTGCTCGATCACCATGGGTACCAGCATCGTTTCGTCCTCTTTCGTTCGTCGTCGTGCGTCTATCTTTTTGCTCTGTGCTCTTGCCTGCCTCAAAAAAGGGCAGCGTTGGGGAGAATTGGGGAAGCGCCGCTATGCGGATTGCCGCGCGTCGGATTGACGGTACAAGAAATCGAGGGTCTTCTCGTTGCGGATTCTGCTTCGGATTCTATCCAGCGCTCCATCGCGTGTCAAACGCGCACGAATCGCTTCCACGGTCTGCTTCGACTGGGTTGCGAGCGCTTCGATTTCGCGATCGATTTCCGCGTCGGCGACTTCGATTTTTTCCTCCTCAGCGATGCGGTCCAGCAGCAGGGAAGCCTTCACTTCCTGCACCGCCTGCTGGCGCTGGCCCGCCCGCAGCCGGGCGAAATCCATCTTCTTCATGTCTTCGGGACGCATGCCCTGCGCTTGCAACGCGCGCAGGCCGCGCTCCAACCGGACGTCGATCTGGTTCTCCACCAGTGCATCGGGAACTTCGAAGTCGTTGCGCTTGACCAATTCCGCCATCAACTCGTCTTTGCCCTTGTGCTCGACCTCGTGCTTGCGTTCGGACTCCATGCCTTCGCGAATGCGCTGGCGCACTTCATCGAGGTTGGCGAACTCGCCCAATTCTTTGGCGAACTCATCGTTCAACTCCGGCAGATGCTTCTGCTTCAGCCCTAACACCTTCACGGTGTAGGTGAACGTCTTGCCTGCTAAGCGCTGATCTTGCGTGTCCGGGGGATAAACCACGTCGAAAGTGCGCTCATCGCCCGTGGTCGCCCCACGTAGATTTTCGGTGAACTCCGGCATGGTGTTCTTGCCGGAGATTTCGACCAGCACGTCATCCATGTGAACCGGTTGGCCGGCGGCTTCTTGATCAACCTCGGAATCTGGCTCGACACCCCCGCCCTCTGTTACAGCTTCGATGCCCTCGGTGGAGCTACCGGCTATGGCATCTTTTACCGCCGTCTGGGGGCGTCCATCGAGCGCAACCTGAGCATAATCGCCATCGGCCAGGGTTCGGCCCTCAATCGTGGTGAAAGTCGCCTGCCGCTGGCGCAGATCTTCGAGTGCTTTTTGCACTTCTTCATCCGACACGGAAACATCGGGCTTCTCGACATGCAGGTCTTTGTAGTTCTCCAGCCGGATGGTTGGCATGACCTCGAAGCTGGCCTTGAACCGCAGCGGCTCGCCGGCGTGAACATGCAGATCGGTGACGCGGGGCTGCGAAATCGGCAACAGGCCGAGTTTGTCGGTTTCCTGGCGGAAATATTTAGGGACAAGGGCCTCGACCACATCGCTCTTCAAGTCCTCCGAAAAGCGCTGGCGAATGACGGACGCTGGAGCATGTCCCTGACGGAAGCCGGGGATGCGAGCTAGTTTGCGGTACTTCTCAATAATGGTTTCAGTTTCGCGGGACACCGCGTCGGCGGGAATCTCGACCTCAATCTCGCGTTTAGTACTGGTGGCAACGTTGCTGGCTACTTCAGTAGGGCTCACTATAAAAGTGTAAAGAGATGCGCGAGCAGCGTCAAACGAGGCAGGAGTAACGGGTGACTCCCGAATCGGGAAAGCGTGGTCAGTCGCGGCGCCAACCGACCACGACGTGCCTTTACCCGTTTACGCCGGGCGCACGAAGACCCAGACGCTGTTGGTCGGCTGGCTGTAGAAAAGAGTGACCGTAACATCCCGCGGGTTCTGCTTGAACGCGAAATGGTAGCGGAATTTTTCGTGCAGGCTTTTCCTGGCGACGCCTTCGCGGAAGCGTCCGAAGAACCCCTGGACGTTGGTACAGGGCGCCACCTCGCGAAAAAAATTCTTGCCCAGTGCCTTGTCCCTTTGCACTCCCGACAGCTGGGATTCATAGCTGTTGAACTGCATGATCTTACCCTCGGTGTCCAGCTGAATCGCGCCAAAGGGCAATTGATCCAGCTCCTTCACGGACAATTCGTCCATGCGAATGCGTTCGGGAGTCATCTCCGCAACGCCGTCTACTTCCTGCAATTTTGGAACTCCTGCGCTCATCATCCGTACCCTCGCAAGATTTAGGCCCCTGGTTCGGGGACGGTTTCACTCTAACTGGGAACAAGTCTTCGAACCAACGGCACGAAAGTAACCTTGGAGGGTAAAGTCGGCAAGCCATTTTCCCAATAGCGAAAAGGATGGGAGCCTTGTGGAACCGGAAGAAAACAGTCAAAAGATAGAGAAGGGGCGCGGCCGTCGTCGTCGGCGACCACGCCCCTGTCGGGGTGAAGTTATTGTCCGGAGAGCGATCCTTGAGCGGCGCCCTTGCCAATAAATGAAACGATGACCGGCCAGGCATTTCCCGGAGCATTCTGCAACAATCCGGCGCAATACTGTCCGATCACTTTCCCGGTATAGTAGCCGGCTGGGAATCCACCGACGCTGTCGTTGTTTCCCGTATTGAAATTGGTGAAGGTGGTCCCGCACTCCGCCTCCGTGGCGTTTCCGGTTTCGTTATAGATTCCGGAGAAGGCAACGTAAAACTCAGAAGTGTAATTGCCATTAATGGTGGGCGTGACCACGGTTGACTTGTTATAGACGAACTTGGTCGCCACCTGATCGATGGTGTTGTTGGTCCTAATGCCGGCCACTGCGATGGTGCCGATGATGGTTGCATTGGGCATCCACGAAGGCACTTTCGCGGTCACCGTGGGTTGGGTTCCGCCAACATGGAGTGCAATGTTGGTGGCGTACCAGATAGACACGATGCCGCTGAATGAGCCGGGCACTTCATGGTAAATGTTGCCGGAGTCGTCGGTCACTTTTGACACATCGGGCTCAATCTGGCCGCCCGAGATAAAGGTGCCCGGATTGCTAGCCAGGGCATATTCGACTGTGCTTCCCGGGGTGCCGCCGACCACCTGGTAGACGCCGTTGTAGGCGGTTGGAAGCATATCGATCACGCCGATCGTGCCGCTTGTCGGAGAGCCCGAGCAAACGCTTAAATCGAGCGTGACCCTTCCGGCCGACCAGGAGGCTCCGGTCACCGAACAGTTGTTGCTGGTGTTTCCACTCAGAACGATAACGGCGTCGCCCTGCTGCGCGCCCGAAGTTGGGATGGAAATGCTGGTTGTGCCTTCGTCGGCATTCTCCGAAATCCCGTGCACTACAATTTGGCCAAGGCTGGCGACGCTAAGGAAAAGCGACGCAACGACACTACAGAAGAAAAACTTCATGGAAATATATGTCCCCATTCAACTCGTCTCTGGCCAGAGAACGCGCCGGCAATTCACCCGGCGAGTGGTTGTTCGATCAATAGTGAGGGTGCATCTGCTAGAAACCCTACTAAACTAATAGCGTTTAACTACGATACCCCAAGCGGCCGAAAGGTTGGATTAAAGTCTGTTAATAGAAGGTGCATGGCGGTAATGGGATGTGCATTGTGAGCAAAGATTTGCGCAAGTGCCGCATGATTGGTCTACGATTGACCTTGAAATGGCTCAGCCAGTCTGGCTTTCGCGGTTGACCGGGGAAGTCGTCGCCTGTACGCGCTGCCCTCGGCTGGTCGAATATCGGGAGCGGATCGCCCGCGAAAAACGTCGCGCTTACCGCGATTGTCCGTATTGGGGAAAACCCGTTCCCGGCTTCGGCGATCCTCACGCACGCGTCTTAGTGTTGGGATTGGCTCCGGGCGCTCATGGCTCCAACCGCACCGGACGCCCCTTTACCGGCGATGCTTCCGGCAAGTTCATGTATCCCGTACTTTTTGAAACCGGCTTTGCCAGCCGGCCTACCGCGACCGCTCGCGAGGATGGACTCACGCTCATCGACCTTTACATCACCGCCGCAGCCCGCTGCGCTCCGCCGGACAACAAGCCCTTGCGCAAGAACTGGCCAACTGCGCACCCTTCCTGGAGCGGGAACTCGATGGCTTGAAAAACCTGAGGGTCGTAGTTGCGCTGGGCCGGATTGCCTTCGAAGCGTATTTAAATTTTCTGGTTCGGCGGAATCAGATCGGCAGCAAAAAAGGATATATCTTTCAACACGGCCAGACGTACGCAATGCCCGACGGCAGGACGCTGCTGGCGTCCTACCATCCCTCAAACCAAAACACGCAGACGGGCAAGCTGACGCGACCTATGTTCCTCAGCGTTTTCAAGCAGGCCGCTCAGCTTGCCGATGAATAATACAGGCGGCTCCGCCGGCGCTGGATTGTTTTACCCACCTCGCGAGGTTGAAGATCGGGTGCAGTCTGGGGCGTGAGCCGTCTGTAGATTCTTGCCGCCTGGTTCAAAAGCCAACCAGCACCGGTTCAGGTTGCAATCGCACTCCCCACAACTCTTCGACCCGCTGCTGAATTTCATCTTTCAAGGCCACGATTTCGCCCGCCGAAGCTCCACCGAGATTCACGATCGCCAGGGCATGCTTGCTGGATATCCCTGCATTGCCCTGTTGGTACCCCTTGCTGAATCCCGAATGCTCCACCAGCCAGGCGGCCGAGATTTTGCGTTGTGCGGCCAGACCCGGATAACTCGGAATCTCCAGGCCTCGTGCTTTGGCGCGCTCCGCCAGTTGGTCGTAATCGGCATCGCTCAGCACTGGATTCTTGAAAAACGATCCCGCACTGCGGCAATCGGAGTCCCCGGGGGTCAACAGCATGCCCTTACGGGCCCTGATCTGGCGCACTGCTTCCCTGGTCTCCGCCAGTGTTGGAGCCTTCGTTCTTCCAGAAAAGTAGCGCTGCAAATCCGCGTATTCGATTCTTGCAGCTCCGTTCTCGCGCAACGCGAATTTGACTCGCACCACAACATAACGATCCCGATCCCGGCCGTTGAAGCGGCTGCCGCGGTAGTCGAATTCGCACTCGGCGTTCGAGAACTCGCGCACTTTGCCATTATCCCGGTCCACGGCGCGCACCGAGTCGATGGTTTGCGAGACCTCCTGCCCGTATGCGCCCACGTTTTGGACCGGTGTGCCGCCGACGCTGCCGGGAATCCCGCTCAGGCACTCCACTCCAGCGCAGCCGTTCCTCACCGCGTGTAAGACAAATCGGTCCCATTCTTCGCCCGCGCCCGCTTCGAAGCTTACGGCCCCGGCTCTGGACGAATGGCTGATTCCCGCGATTGCAATCTTGAGCACAAGCCCGGGCCATCCCGCGTCGGCGATCACCAAGTTACTGCCGCCGCCAAGAACAAAGAAGGGCAAGGCTTTGGAGCGCGCGAGATCGAGCGCTTGCACCACCTCTTCTTCGCTTTGGGCTTCGGCAAAATAGCGGCCCAGTCCCCCCACCTGCATAGTGGTAAACGGCCCGAGCGCGACGTTTTCCTGGATGATCACAGCAATGTGGGCGGAGCTTTACGATCATAACCGACCGTCCATTCACCGGGGTGGTAGGAGCGGTGGCGCCCTACGATCCCGCATCGTCTCCGCTGTACGCGCACCGGCATTCTTGTTACTATTTCAGTTACACCTAAGTATTCTGCACCCCTTCAGGATTCAGGAGAAGCGCAATTTATGGCATATGTGATCGCAGAACCTTGTATTGGAACGAAGGACGCCGCTTGCGTGGACGCGTGTCCTGTGGATTGCATCCACCCCAAGAAAGAGGAAGGCCCCTTTACCAACGAGGAAATGCTCTACATCGATCCCGTAGAATGCATCGACTGCGGCGCGTGTGTGCCCGTCTGCCCGGTCTCGGCCATTTTCGCGGCCGACGATCTTCCGGAAAAATGGAAGAGCTACGCCGAAAAGAACGCGAAATTTTTCGGACGATAGTTAAGAACGAAATCGCGACACTCGATAAAAAGCATTGGTCGGAATACGAACAGCCTCAGCCTTTACAAGCTGAGGTTTTTCTTTGAATCGCGTTCGGAACAGGACTCGCCCCCATGCCACTGAAGGAATCCGAAGCGATCGTGCTGCGAACCTATCCGCTGCGGGAGTCGGACTTGCTGGTGACGCTGTTCACCCGAGCGGAAGGCAAGATTCGCGGTGTGGCGCGCGCCGCGATGAAATCCAAACGGCGCTTCGGCGGGGCGCTCGAGCCGCTGACGTTGGTTCGCGCATTCTATGAAGTTCGGGAGCGCCAGGAACTCAGCCGCGTCGACGCTTGCGAGGTGCTGGAGTCGCCGCTCGCCTACCCGGTCGGCTACGCACGCGCGGTTGCACTGGCTCACGTTGCGGAGTTGCTCGACGAGTTGCTGGCCGATCACGATCCTAATGATGCCGTCTTCCGCCTTGCGCTTTCTGTGCTCGGTCAAATGCGCAGCGAACAAATCTGGATGTCAGTCTCTTACTTTGACCTCTGGATGACCCGCCTGATGGGCTATCTGCCCGACCTTGGGCATTGCCACGTATGCGGGCGCGATCTGAATGGCAGCCGCGCGTACTTTCACATCCTCGCGGACGGCCTGACCTGCCTCGACGACAAGCGCCTCGCATCGTCGGAGATTTCCGCTGAATCACGGGCGCTTGCCAGATACATGTTTCGCGCCCCGGTCGAAAGTTTTGCGGAAGTCTCGTGGCCGAGAGAACTCGCCGCCGACCTGCGCAAGTTGCTTATGCAAATACTGCAAAGACATATTGAAAAGAAATTGGTTACGGCTGGCATGCTGGAAAAGGGAAACTTCCAGGCGTCGCCGGCGATCTAATCGGTGAGGGGTTTAATCTGCCGAGGAGGAGCCATATCGTGGGATCGAGTGCGACCACAGGCTCATGCCTTGCTCGATATGCTTCCCCATGAAAGAGTTTTCGCCGTCCGCAGCCTGCTGCAAGTGATGGTAGAGCCGCTCGCCGCTGCATTGGCATTCCGCACGACGAAATCCTCCGCGAGTTTGGGCTCGAGAAGTGACTCGGGGGCCCGCTCGAATTTCGTTGATCTGGGCTCCAGAGGCGAGGGCGACCTGGCCATCGACCGCGAAGTTGCGAGGCAGATTCTGACTTGCATCGACCGTGATCTGAGCACTCTATCGGCGATGTGAAACGGCTAAAGATCCCGCTCACCGGTTTTCGACTCCGGTGCGGCGACCATAGGGTATTTTTTAAAGCTAAGAACGAGAATGCGATCGAAATCATCGGTGTACGCCACCGCCGCGAAGCCTATCGCTAATCTGGCTCTGGTAAATTCAATAGGGAATGCCACCGAGCTCTAAGCCCGTCCGCAGCTTCGCCAGCGACAACAACGCCGGAATCCATCCCAAAATTCTGGACGCCATCGCCGCCGCCAACTATGGCCATACCGTCGGCTACGGCGACGACCCTTACACCGAAGCCGCCATCGCCAAATTCAAAGAGCACTTTGGGGACGATGTAGATGTTTACTTCGTCTTTAACGGCACCGCCGCCAATTGCCTGAGTCTGGCCGCATTAGGGCGTTCTTATCATGCGGTCATCTGTGCCGAGGGCGCCCACATCAATACCGACGAATGCGGCGCACCTGAAAAATTTGCCGGATCGAAACTTTTGCCCATACCCGCTCCGGACGGCAAGCTCACCGTCGAGTCCGTCAGCCACGCCTATCACGGCATCGGCGTCGAACATCACGTTCAGCCGCGCGTCATTTCCATCACGCAATCCACTGAGGTGGGCACGGTCTATCGCCCCGAAGAAATCAAAGCGCTGGCGGAGTACGCCCACGCGCGCAGTCTCTTCCTCCACATGGACGGGGCTCGCGTCGCAAACGCCGCCGCCAGCCTGGGAGTGAGCCTGCGCCACATTACCCGCGATGCTGGCGTTGACGTGCTCAGCTTCGGCGGGACGAAAAACGGCGCCATGGGAGCCGAAGCCATCGTTTTCTTCAATCCTAAGCTCAGCCTCGATCTCAAGTTCATGCGCAAGCAGGGAATGCAGCTTGCTTCGAAAATGCGCTTCGTTTCGGCTCAGTTCGCCGCCCTGCTGACCGACGACCTATGGCGCAGCAACGCCACTCACGCCAACCGCATGGCGCAGCTGCTCAAGCAAGTGCTAGGCCGCATCCCGCAGGTCAAGCTGGTTCATGAAGTTCAGGCCAACGGCGTCTTCGCCCAAATTCCGACGGAAGCCATCGCCAAGATTCAAGAGCGCTACTTCTTCTATGTCTGGGAGGAAGCGAAATCCATCGTGCGCTGGATGTGCTCTTTCGACACCACGGAGGAAGATGTGAAAGAGTTTGTGAGATTTGTGGAGCAAGTGGTAACTGGAGAGTAGCCGGGCCATGACACTTTTGCTTGATTTTCGCGCCTTATTCCAATAATCTTGGCTCGATTGTTATGAAGCAGTGGATAAACAAAAACGCGTTTTGGATCCCCCTCTCGATCACCACAGTTCTCGCAGCCATACTCTTTCTGCCAGGATGCGGACGCAGCCAGCGGTTACAATCGATTACCCTGATTCCAGGCAGCGTAGATTTTCAGGGCATTGGGGCGCAAATTCAATTCAAGGCGATTGGCAACTTCATTCACCCCCCAGAGACAATAGACATTACCAATGAAGTTCAGTGGACCTCAAATGCGCCCACTGTCGCCACCATCAATTCCAGCGGACTCGCAACTGGAACGAATACATGCGGTAGCGGCGAAATCATCGCAAGCCACTCCAGCGATCCATCCAGTTCAAGTCCAAGCACGGATTCTGACATAGTCGCTACCGCCGCCGCGACCGACGGCGTCAACGGTGGCATCTGCCCTTAAACCTCATCTTCGCCGATTATTTCTGACAGCTTGACCTTGTGCTTTTGGCTGGTCGCTTTCTTCTTCTTATCCGGCACGACTCTCGGCAAGGGCGGCGCACCGATACGTTCGCGCGCCATTTCCTTCACCATTTGCACCGCATCGAGGCGCTTGATCTTCTTTTTCCTGGCCATGGTTTCCGCCTGCTTCCTATGTTGCCATAGCATCTGCTGGTTAAAACTGTAATAATGCTTGGCGGAAGCACACTGACAATTCGCGGGCGAGGGCGCCCGCGCCACACGTGCGTACTTAATTATGGAAGAACGCGATTTTTTCGACGAACGCCAGGAAAAGAAGATTCAGCCGCTGAACTGTCCGCACTGTCAGCAGTCCGGGGAGTACGAAATTACCTGGATCGTGCGCACGAAGAAGCGCCAGCTGCAAGGCCGCGCCGACGACCGCGATCGTGCCCGCTTCGCCAAAGCCCGCTCCTACATGCTGCGCAAGGACGACATGCTGGCCTGCAAGAACATGCGCTGCCGCAAACGCTTCGACATCAGCGGCGTCCAATCGGTGGTCTTCACCGAATAAATCCTTGGGGTTTGGCAGTCATCCCGAACGCAGCCGTTCTTCAGGCAGAGTGAGGGATCTCGCGTACGCGACCTATTGTGCGTGACGAACGAGGCCTCGTCTATACTAAGAAGTTTTCCGACGCGCACTGACCGCGTCCAAGGAGTGTTGGCTTGAAGATTCTGGTTTGCATGAAGCAGGTGCCGCAGAAGGACGCGCCCCTGAAACTCAACGAAAGCGCCGCCTGGATTCGCGACGACGTTTCTTACGAAGTCAACGAGCCCGACGCCTACGCTCTCGAAGAAGCGCTGCGCCAAAAAGAAAAGCATGGCGGAGAGGTCGTCGTCATCACCGCCGGCCCCGCCCGCGCCCAGCAGGTGTTGCGCGAAGCGCTGGCCAAGGGTGCAGATCGCGCCATTCATCTCGAAGACAACGGCTTTGTCGGTCTAGACGCTCTGAACACCGCGAAAGCGTTCGCGACTGCGATAAAAGACGAGCAATTCGATCTCATCTTCACCGGATTGCAATCCGACGATTACGGCTTCGCGCAAGTCGGCGTCATCCTTGCCGAACTCCTAGGATGGCCGCACGCCACCATCATCATGCAGATCGAAAAGACCGACAGTGGAATCCGCGTCAAGCGTGAACTCGAAGCCGGATATTTCCAGTTTGTCGACATGCCGTTGCCGTCGCTTCTGACCATTCAATCGGGCATCAACAAGCTGCGCTACGCCACGCTGATTGGCATCAAGAACGCCAAAAACAAGCCGCTGCGCAAGGTGACGCTGGCCGAAGTACAGTCGTCCCTGCAAGACAATTTGCAGAAAATCGAACGTCTCTACATTCCAGAAAAGACCAAGAACACAGAATTTCTGGAAGGAACCCCGTCCGAGCAAGCGAAGAAGCTGGTGGATAAGCTGCGTAACGAAGTGCGTGTACTGTGATCGTGTGGAGTGGGCGCCCTCGCCCGCTGACTGCTAAGGCTCAAAAATTATGTCTGACACAATTCTAGTTATCACCGAACAACGCGAAGGCAAACTCAATCGCGTCTCCTGGGAAACCATTACTGCTGCACAAGAACTGTCCGGGAAAACTGGTTGGACGGTCGAAGCCGCAGTCGGCGGCTCGGGCGTCTCAGCGCTAGCCAGCGAAGTCGCGTCCAAGAAACTGGCTCGCGTCTATGACCTCAACTCGCCCAGCTTCGCGACATATACGCCGGATGCCTTCGTCGCCGGATTGAAGCAGTTCATCACCTCCAAGCAGCCCAAGCTCGTCCTGCTGCCGCACACCTATCAAGTGCGCGACTTCGTCCCCAAGCTTGCAACCGCGCTGGGACGCAGCGTGATCAGCGACTGCATCGGGTTCAAGCACGACGCCGGCAAGCTGGTCTTCACTCGCCAGATGTTCCAGGGAAAATTCGCCGCCGATGTGAGCTTCACCAGCGATGCCCCATGGTTCGTCACATTTCAGAACGGAGCGTTTCGCGGCGACAAAGCAGAAAACGGCACGAGCCCCGCGCCAGTCGAAACTATCAATTTAGAAATTCCTGCAAACGCAATCCGGACCAAGCCAGAAGAAATTTTCAAGGAAGCCAAACAAGCCGTCGACCTAACGCAAGCCGAAATTATTGTCTCCGTAGGGCGCGGCATCAAAGAACAAAAGAACATCGAACTGGCCAAGCAACTCGCCGACGCCCTCGGCGGAGAGCTCGCCGCCTCCCGCCCCATCTGCGACGCAGGATGGCTGCCCATGGACCGCCAAATCGGCTCCTCCGGCCAAACCGTCGCCCCGAAACTCTACCTCGCGCTCGGCATCAGCGGCGCCATTCAGCACATCGTCGGCATGAAGGGCGCCCGCAGCATCATTGCACTCAATAAAGACTCCGAAGCGCCGATTTTCGAAATCGCCGACTACGCGGTGGTCGGCAACATGTTCGACATCATCCCCGCGCTGATTGAGGAAGTGAAAAAGGTCAAAGCGGCGGGTTAGCCAGGTTTCAAAGTTTCGTGTTGCAATGTTTCGACGCCCAAGCAGTCGCTTTTGAAATCTTGAAGCATGAACTTTGAAACGTAGGACTCTATGAGCCACTCCTATCGCGACCTACTCGTGTGGCAGAAGGCAGAGAGTCTAGCTCTCGACATTTATCGCCAGACGGAAAACTTCCCCAAGTCCGAAATGTATGGCCTGACTTCGCAGATTCGGCGGGCCGCAATCTCAGTCGTCTCGAATATCGCTGAAGGTCAGGGTCGGCTAACTGCGGGAGAGTTTCAACAGTTTCTCGGGCACGCGAGAGGATCATTACTAGAACTAGAAACACAAATTGAGATCGCCTGTGAGCTGGGACTGCTCGATAGAACAGTCTACGAATTGCTAGCCCAGGAGTCCTATCAGGTGCTCGGCCTAATCAATCGATTGCTAGAATCACTAAGGAAAATCAAGAAGGCATCCTGACCCTATGACCGACGCCGTTGAAACCTTGAAACATGAAACCTTGAAACCTTCGCCATGCTGATCTTCCGCAAACCTATCGAAGGAATCGAACGCCCGCAAATGCCGGCCGATGTCGTCATCGTAGGCGGCGGCCCTGCGGGAATGGCCTGCGCTTTGCGTCTCTCGCAGCTCATCGATGCCCATAACGCTCGTTATCCCGAATCGCCGCTCAGCAAGGAAAATATCTACGTCCTAGAAAAAGCCCGCGAAGTCGGACAGCACTGCCTTTCTGGCGCTTTGCTCGATCCCCGCTCAATGAGGGAATTGCTTCCCGACTTCGAGAGCGAAGCGCCCCTCGATGCCGTTGTCGAAAAAGAATCCGTCTACTTCCTCACCGAAAAAAGCAAATTCAAACTGCCGCTCACGCCGCCACCGCTGAAAGATCATGGTAACTACGTCATCTCGATCAACAAGTTCGTTAAGTGGCTCGGTAGCAAAGTGGAAGAGGCCGGCATCACGATCTTCACTGGATTCGCTGGCTCTGAACTCCGTTATGACGGTGATCGCGTCGCCGGCCTTATCACCGACGACAAAGGCGTCGACAAACAAGGTCAACAAAAATCAAATTTCGAGCCAGGATACGACCTGCAAGCCAAAGTCGTTGTGCTCGCCGAGGGCACTCGCGGATCGCTGACCAAGCAACTCATCCATAAGCTCGATCTCATGAAGGATCGCAATCCGCAAACCTATGGCGTAGGAGTGAAAGAACTCTGGGAAGTTCCCTCTGGTCGCATCGCAAAAGGCGAAGTGATTTATACGCTGGGCTGGCCGCTCACGCCCAAGGAATACGGCGGCGCATGGATTTACGGCAGCAAAGACAATCTTGTTTCCCTGGGCTATGTCACTGGCCTCGACTACGCCGACCCGCGCATCGATCCGCAACACGTCTTGCAGGACTTCAAGCAGCACCCGTTCATCGCGCACCTGCTCGAAGGCGGCAAGATGATTCGTTACGGTGCGAAGTCGCTGCCCTATGGCGGTTGGTGGTCGTTGCCACCCCTCGGCGGCAATGGCTGGATGATCGTCGGTGACTCCGCCGGCTTCCTCAACTCAGCGCGTCTCAAAGGAATTCACCTCGCCATCAAGAGCGGCATGTTGGCTGCCGAGAGCGCCTTTGAAGCTCTCAAGACCGGAGACAGTTCAGCGAAAGTGCTCGGCAAGTATCAGCGCAAAGTCGAAACCAGTTGGATCAAAGACGAGCTCTGGGCCGTTCGTAATTTTCATCAAGGCTTCGAGCACGGCCTCTACGCAGGCCTGTTCCACACCGGACTGCAAGAATTCACGGCTGGGCGCGGACTTCACGATCGCTATCCCAGCAAGCCCGGATATGAACACATGCGGCCCCTCGCGCAACTAGCACCCGACGGCGGCCCCGAAGCGCACCTGCTCGGTCCGGCCAAAGGCGATGGCAAACTAACATTCGACAAGCTCACCGATCTCTATCACTCCGGGACGAAGCACGAAGACGATCAGCCGTCCCATCTAGTCATCGATGACACGAACATCTGCAATACGCGCTGCGTGAAAGAATTCGGCAGCCCTTGCCAAAACTTCTGTCCCGCCAACGTCTATGAAATGGTCGACGACGCCTCACAGCCGAACGGCAAGCGCATCAGCCTGAACCCCGCAAACTGCGTCCACTGCAAAACCTGCGACATTGCCGACCCCTATCAGATCATCACATGGGTTCCGCCCGAGGGCGGCGGCGGCCCAAACTACGACGGCATGTGAGCTAAAATGTGGTTCCATTGCTCTCGGAAGGGCGTATGGAAGTTCATTACCAATGTGGCGTCGAAGACTACCTGGAGGCGCAGTACGCGCACCATCGCAGATCAACTCTCTTCTACATCATATCTGGGTTGATCATCGCCTCAAGCGCAATCGCCGGGATATACCTGTCAGTTACTGAGGGATATTCACAAGGCTCTCCGCTATTGGCATTAGTAGTGTTTTGGGCTCTGCTGAGGTTCATCTTGCGCCCCTTCTATTTCAGGCGTGACTTTCGTAGGCATCCGAATTTTGGCCGCGCACAGACACTTCACATTGACGAAAGCGGCATTGAATACAAAAGCGATCTTGGTCATAGCGAAACAAAATGGGAGGCCTATTCGAAACTGCGCGAGACGCCGAATCTCTTTATGCTTTACTTAGGGGCGCGTTTATTCCAAGTAATTCCTAAACGCGCGTTCCCCGACCAGCGACGGGAGGAACTTCGCCGTCTTTTGCAGGAAAAGATACCGGGCCGTTCGCCAAACTGAAGCCTAGAACCGATGGAAAATGCCCAGAGCTATGCTGCCCAGTTCTGCATCTTCAACCCGCGCACGCGCCGAAACTCTTTTTCATTGTTGGTGACGGCGATTCACGATGGTTTAATTGGAGGAGCCAGTCCTCGACGAATCTTCCAGTCCTGGCTCCCCGGTAACAGGGGTGAGATGCCTACTGCTGTTGTGGAACGATTCGGGAGCGTAATACGAAATCCACATTTCGCTCTCGGTTCACCCTTACCGTTTCCGTTAGATCGAGCGTTTCCAGCGCCACCAGTTTCTCCGCCGAGCCTTGCGTGACGCAGTGCAAGCGCTCGCCATCCAGCCAGTAATCGCTGGCCAGAAGCGCATTGCCATCCTTCATAATCAGCAAAGTCTGCGGCTGCACCGGCGCTGTGGTCAGAGCCGCCGTCTGGATCACGGGACGCTGGCTCAACTGCGGCACGGCCGAAGTGGACGACGAAGTCGGGCTGTATCGCCAATCGCTATTATTCGGCGAGGCCCATGGAGGCATGGGGACGGAGTTCGAGGCCAAGGCTGGCACCTCGACGTCTTCCATGAGCCGTAGCGTCATGCGGAACTCGCCCTTCAGTGCAGGGAACGGCCCACGGGCAGGCAGCAGGACAATCTTCACCGGCCAAAGCGGTGGGATCATCCATTCCACGACGTCGCGGGTGGCGTGACCCTTGCCGTGAATCTTGCCTTCGGAGTCTACTTTATATTTTGGCGCCGAAGTGACTTTCGCAGACAGAGGAAAGATCTGCGGGCCGGGTAGAATCAGCCGGTCGAAGTCTATCTCGATCCATCCCTTGCCGACGAAGCGGCCGGGCTTGGCGAAATCTTGCAGATGTCCGGTTAGATAAGCGCCTCGCGGAAATACGGGATGGCCGAAGCTAGCGACGGTACTGAGATTGCAAAGGACGGGATCGCCCACTTGCGCCGTCTTTGCCGAGAAATTGGGTTCATCGAGCGTGCAATGCAAGAGCGTTCCTGCGGGCAGGAAGTCTTTTGCCGCCGGCTGCGCCGAAGCCGCTGCGACCAGGCACAGAGAAAGGGAGAGAAGCCAAACCGCCTTAACCATAATCGGCCTCCTGCCGTGGGGTTGAGGGTAACCGAGGAGCGGAGTGGCTGCGGGCCGATCCGATCCTCGCAGAACCGAATTGAAGTCGGCCCAAGCCGGGGAAGGCTTGCGCCCGAATACGTTTCCAATCCCAACACCGCTGCGGGCCGAAAGTTTCTCGTGCCGGCCATTTTTTTCTCCGCGACCCCGGTCACCCTGGCGCGATAAACTACACCCACATGGCTGATCCCATTTTTCTGAGTCTCTGGTTCGCCAGCTTTGAGGACGATGAAGTTCTGCCCCACACTCTTAGCGTCCTGCGGCAGTTTCATTTTTCGCCGCAGCGTCCCGGCATCGTTTATATGGGCCTACATCCCGTTTCCTGGCAGGAAGCCACGATTTGGGAACGACGCTTCGATCCGGGAGCTCGTCCCGAAGAAGCCATTCTTTTCGCTTCCGAGTTCCTGCACGCGGACTACGCGTATGTTTTCGAAGGCTGTTGGGATCTTTGGGAGCGTGGCCAAGATGGCATCTGGATCGAGCGTCCTGCACGGGTCCGCGTTATCTCCCACGGCCTCGAATTTGAGGGCGGCATTTATCAGCAGGAGGGACACATGTTGTTGGACCTCGGCTTAGACTCGGCGTTTCTGCAAGATGAAGTGCCGCTCACCCCAGAGGCTGAAGAGCGGGTTCGAGCCAATGTGCAGAAGCTGGTAGAACTCAGCAATCATCTGGAAAGGGCCGCCGAAGTTAAAGCGCGCCTCCTGTGGTCGGAATCGGAAGAAAATCTCGCGCAGAAGCTTCTGGCGCGCCTGCAGAAGTTCCAATGAGGGGAATCCATCGCCGCAGATGAACTACACCGGGCGAACGAAGACCCAGACGCTGTCGGTATTCACGCTGTAGTAAAGGGTGACGGTGACGTCTCGCGGGGACTGCTTGAAGGCGAAGTGGTAGCGGAATTTTTCGTGTAGCTTTTTTTGCCTCACTCCCTCCTCGAAGCGGCCGTGAAATTCCTTTACATCGGTGCAGGGCGCTACGTCGATGAAGAAGCGTTTACCGATGGCAGCGGACCTTTCCAGCTTGGCCAGCCGGGACTCGTAATCGTTGTATTGCAGAATGACGCCGTCGCGGTCCAACTGAATTGCGCCGAAGGGAAGGCCATCCAGTTCAGCCGGTTCGAGGCGGTCGATGGAGACGCGGCCGCTGGCATAATCGACCGAGTCCGGCTCTAGATATTCCTTGGAAATCATTTCCGCGGACGCCGATTCGTGATCGAGTTTCATGGTGTAGTCTCCTTCGGCGGAAGCTTTCCCGTTAGTTGGTTATCGGCGGGCCGGACGACGGGCTTTAATTCCGGCGAGGGTGTAAGGCAAAAGAAAAGCGGGCGCCGGGCCCGCCTTCACTGTCTGAGCAATTGTGACGGTCTAAGCTACGGGTGCGGGTTCCACCTCGTAAATGGAATGCCACGACGTCGCAGCCTTGAGCCGTTCGTTCACGTTGTTGATGTTTTGCACGCCCTCGGTCTCCAGCCACCTGCGGAATGCAGCGGCACCTTGTTTTGCGTAGATCGGGATGCCATCTTTCCAGGTGGCGCGGCCGCAGAGCACGCCGTTGAATTTGACTCCGGTTTCGGCGGCCAGTTCGAGGGTCTCGGTGAATTCGGCGTTGCTCACCCCGGCCGACAGATAGATGAACGGCTTGGTCGCGACGTTGGCGGCCTGGTGAAAGAGTTCGACCGCTTCTTTCTTGCTGTAGGCAGCCTTGCCTGCAAAGCACTTTACGCCTTCCACAAACTTCATGTTCACTGGCACTTCTACCTTCAGCACGTCAACGCCGTATCGATGTTTGGTGAACTCACGCATGCTCTCGGTCACGATGTGCGGCTTCTTCTTGGCGTACTCGACCCCTTTTTCATCAGCACCATCATCGTAGCCGACAAATTCCAGGAAAAAAGGGATATCGTGGGCGCGGCATTCGTCGCCGATTCGTTCGACCCAGGCGTGCTTCTTGTCGTTTACATCCTTCGAATCGTAGGGAGTGTAGTACAGCAGAATCTTTATACAATCCGCGCCCGCTTCTTTCAGGCGGCGCACCGACCAATGATCGAGCAGGTCGCCGAGGCGTCCCGGCCCGGTTTTGTCGTAGCCAGTTTTCTCGTAGGCCAGCAACAGGCCTGCATTCTTCGCGCGCTTCCTGGACGCAGGCAGTCCCCACTCAGGGTCAAGCAGAATGGCGCTGGCGTGTGGCGTCAGTACCTCCGTCACAAGAGTCTTGAACTCTTCCATCATGTGATCGCTGACGTCGGAATTCCGTTCTTTGGCGAGCGACTTCTGGAGCGAGCCGCGCTGATCCATGGCTGCGGCTGCGATGACTCCGTGTTGGTTGGAGACTCGATTGAGTCCGGCTAATTTTCCGGGGGTAAGCTTCATGGGTTCCTCCGAGGAACTTGTGCTGGTGGGATGAGTTCGCTAAACCGACCATTGTAAACCAAGCGGATGGAACCAAAAAATGCCGCCGCTTGATCGCTGCCGCTGTTATTGGAGCAGTGTCAATTTACTCAGCACCCCCTGCTGTTTCGCAATGAGGCTCTTCACTCCCTGACTGGCGAGCGCAATCATTTTCGACAACTGTCCCTCGTCGAAGACAGAATGCTCGGCGGTGGCTTGCACTTCGATGAGCTTGTGGCCCGCTGTCATGACGAAGTTCATGTCCACATCGGCGCGAGAGTCTTCTTCGTAGCAGAGGTCGAGCAGAATTTCTCCGTCAACAATGCCGACGCTTACGGCGGCCACAAAATCTCGTAGCGGTGCGGCCGTCAGCGTCCCGGCTTCGACTAACTTTTCGAGCGCCAGGCCGAGCGCGACGAATGCGCCTGTGATCGAGGCCGTCCGGGTGCCGCCGTCGGCTTGGATTACGTCGCAGTCGATCCAGATAGTGCGTTCGCCAAGGCGTTGCAGATCGATGGCGGCGCGCAGGGAGCGTCCAATGAGACGCTGAATCTCGTGCGTGCGGCCTCCGGCGCGGCCTTTTGTGACTTCGCGCGGAGAGCGGGTCAGCGTGGCGCGGGGCAACATACTGTACTCGGCGCTGATCCAGCCTTTACCGCTGTTGCGCATGAATTGCGGCACAGTCTCCTCAATGGAAGCGGTGCAAATCACTTTGGTATTGCCCACTTCAATAAGGGCCGAGCCTTCGGCCATGGCGATGAAATCGGGCGTGATGGTTACGGGACGAAGCTGTTCGGGAGTGCGATTGTCAGAGCGATAGAACATGCAAGGATGGTAACAAAGTGCAGGCGGATGTCAGCGCAAGTCCGCAACATCCGAGGTTGAAACTTGATTTGCCATCATGCGGCTGACGGCCGCGGCGTCAAACATATTCGAGAGATCGGCATGTCCGGCCAGAGTGTCACGCTCTTTGCCTTCGACCAGAATTTTTACTTCCTGAATGCCGTCCAGATTCGCGGTCAGGGTCTGCACGATGGAGGCAACAGTCAACTCTTCGACGAGTACGCCGGAGCGATGTCCGTCAGCCACAGCTTGATTCAAATCGACGACAGCGATGGTAGGCGTTTGGGTGCTGGTAGCCACAATATAGACGCCGCGGACGTCCGACCCCGGCGGCAGAACATGCGGCGATGGCCGTTCCAGGTAAATGGCGAGCAAGGCGCGCAACAGACCCTCGGCGCGCTGTTGGCGTCCGCCGGAGAGGGGAATCTGAGTGGGGCGGGGGCGGATGGATCCGGAGTCGTCGAAAGCCACGTACAGCGTCACAGTTTCGGTCGGACCCGCAGCCGGAGGTGCTACGGGCGCGTGCGTTCCCTGGGCTTGCTCGGCGGAGCGCACCATGTGAGCTCGGATTCGCCCAGCGTAGAATCCCATCATAAGCGCGGCCGCCAATAGCACGATTACGGTAATGACCAGCTGTCGCGAGATCATTTACCACCCTCCAGGCGGCTTCGATTGGCTGCGATTCCAGCCGCCACCGAGAAGGCAACGAGTTGCTGATAAGTCACCGATGTCAGGTCGGATACGTCGTCACCTTGGGGGGCGACTTCGATAGCAATCGCCGCAGCCCGAATATTGTTCAAGGGCCGCAGCGCCGCTCCCATTGTTTTCACGGGAACTTGCTTGGCTTGAAACTGGGCCGCGATTTGCGAAGCGGCATCGCGACTCATCTGCTCGTATCCCGACTGCGCAATGTTCCAATCGACAAAGGGACCGACGCTGGCGTTTCCCGCCGGCATGAGTGCGGTATAAATGCGTACTCCCGTACCCTGGGACCCGGCGTGGATGGCAATGTAAATGGCGGGATGGGCAACATTGGCTGCGATGGCGCGTTGATCCAGAGTCATGCTCATGTCGCCGTCGCGCAGCAGAAGGGTGGTAATGCCGCGAGCCTCAAGCTCCTGGCGAATACGGCGCGCGTAAATCAGAGTGATGTCTTTTTCCGCCAGGTCATCGTTGAGAGCCGCGCCGCGCTCGCTGCCGCCATGACTCGCGTCGAGCACAGCGAAGTACCGCCGCGTCCCATAGACAGGCTGAGGAAGCGGCGCCGCCGCAGGGGCTTGCGTCGCTTGCGGAATCGGCGTCAACGTAATCGTCTTGCGGTCGGCGCTGACGCTGGTGGTCAGCGGAACGCTGGCATTCACAGTTAATTCGCCGGCGCCATTGCTCTCCGCAAAGGTAGCGGCACGAATTACATTGCTATTGAAGGTGAGCGGGGCAGCGGGAGCTACGACTCCCTCGCGCGCGAACGATAGCTGAACCCTTCCTGGCTCACTCGTAATCGTGGGATTCACCGCCGAGGAAAAGCTGATAACCAGCGCGGGCGGACTGGCAGTGTTTACCTCCGCGGTAAAGTGCACTTGTACGTCGCCGATGAAAAGCCGTCGCGCGCTTTGGCGGAAGTCGACTGGTCCCCCCAGAATGCGCGGTAACAAGGTTCCCAAACAAGACATGGGAACCAACCCGCGACCGTTCTCCAGCAGGAAGTCCGCGGGCAGGCCGAAGTCTCCGCTACGCATCTTCACTTTCGACTTCTTATCGTTGAACTCGAGTTCTTCCTGGTAATAATGCAGCCTCCAGTGCGCATGGTCGGCGGTGGCACTGACGGTCCCAAGGGGATCGAGCAATTCCAGAAGGCCGACATACTCCTGGCCATTGCGTTGCTCGACCGGAAGGCTAAAGTTGGCGGCTTTCGAGTAAACGGAGAGTCTTTCGTCGGATCCTTCCGAAGCGGCGCGCGATCCGGCTACGAATCCAAACCCGAGGAGTATTCCGCAGACAGCGAACACCAGAGCAGGGAATGTTCTCGTGCGGATCGAGGCTCGCGGACGCGAACTACTCCAGGGCATAAATGGTCAAGCCGCTCAGCAATTTGGGATAAAAGTCGGTCGATTTTTGGGGCAGAACTTCGCCGGCAAAGGCAATGTCTCGCACCTGTTTCATGCGCACTGGGTTCATCAGAAAGGCCAGGTTCGCGGAACCGCTCCGCACTTGGGTGATGGCCTCTTCGGCGCTGCGAATGTAGCGGATATTCTCCTGTTGCACGATCGACTGCTCGGAAAGTCTCAGTACGCCTTCCAGTAAACACTTATGGAGTTGGACTACGTCGAGAGCTTGCTGGCGCAGCGATTGACCGGCGAGGGCTGTCGCGAGATTGGGCCTTCCACGATCCAACAGGAACGCACGGTCTCTGAACACGGCGAGGAACGCGCTGCCGGTGCGTCCGGCCTGTGCGAGGATGACGGCGGCGCGCGCGGCATCGATTCCGGGATCGACCTCTTCCACGCTGTAATAAGGCTTCGCCCGCTCACGGAAATCGTCGGGATCAAGTGTATCCAGCCCATGTACCACGCGATGTGTCGGCAGAACGACGAGACCGGGGCTATCCATGTTAACGAATGTCATCATGACGTACTCATAGGGCGCGAGGTCTGCGTGGTCCCGGGTCTCGCTGGGCGCAGAAGCTACTGCGCGCCTCTCGTTGCGATAATTTAGGGCGGTCTCGTAACGATGGTGCCCGTCGGCGATGATGAGCATTTTGTCGAGCATTTTGTTGCGCGCAGATTCAATGACCGATGCGTCGCTGACTATCCAGAGCTGGTGCAGAACGCCGTATTCATCCCGAATTTCGACTTCAGGCGCCGCCGTGGCTGTAGCCGCCAGTTGCCGATCAACCGCGCCGGAAGGATCGCTGTAAAGCATAAATATCTGTCCGAAATGACCTTGTGTGGCCCGTAGCAGGTCGAGCCGGTCGGCCTTCGGCTTGGCTAAGGTTTGCTCGTGCCGGAAGATAACTCCGGCGGAGTAATCTTCAATTTTGCCCAGTGCGATAAAGCCTTGCCTTTCCACCTCTTCGCCGCCGCCCGGCGGGATAAATCGTTGCGTATAGCGATAGATGGCCGGGAGCGCGTCTTGCGTTAAGACCTCGTGGCTGCGCCAGTCGCGGAAAGACTGGGCCGCACGGGTATAAACGTTCGTATTGCGATTATCTCCCGCTTCAGATTTTCCCAGGATGATACGCACCAGGTTATAGGGGCTCTCCACGTAGTACCGGTCCTGCATTTCAGGGGTAATCTTGTCGTAGGGTTGGGTGACGGCGAGCTCCGGCCGCACTCGGGCAGGGCTGTAACGGTAGGCGCGAAAGGGAGCGATGATCGCCATATTCGGGAGAGCCAAATTGTACAGGAAGCGGAGCGGGATTCGCGAATAGTGAAGCCAAATCGCGGCTCGCAATAGATTGCGGAAAACTCTCGGCGGCCGCAGCGCATCCTTGTTCGCAGTGGGTCGTCCCGCGTGCCGTCGTCTGACACCCGCATGATTCACCTGTGTTAGCATCGAGCGCAAGTCGCTTCGGAAAGCCCGTGCTAAAGCTTTCTGAAGTGGGAAAACGATCAAGTCCGCATCGCCGGGTGACGCCATGAAGTTCCGGAAGCAGTTTCTTCCAATTGCCGCGTTGGCTTTGTTGCACGTCCCGGCGACGTCGCTGGGTGTGTCTGCTCAAACCGTAGACGACGTGCACATCGCGCCCCGAATTCCGCCCCCGGTCGCCGATCCCATGAACGATGTCGACCCCTCGCTCAAAGGGGCCGGTAAGCCGCTTAAAGTGGACGTCGATCTGGTTCTGGTTCCGGTCACGATCACCGATCCGATGAATCGTACGGTTACGGGCCTGGATAAAGAGAACTTCACGATCTACGAAGGGCACGATCAGATGGAAATCCGGCACTTCTCCAATGAGGATGCTCCCGTGTCCATCGGAGTGATTTTCGACATGAGCGGCAGCATGGTAAGCAAGATCGATCGAGCCCGCGAAGCGGTCATCGAATTCTTCAAGACGGCCAATCCCCAGGACGAGTTTTTTATGATCACGTTCTCGGAGCGGCCCGAACAGGTGTCCGACTTCACTTCGTCGGTGGAGGATATTCAGGGCAAGCTGGTCTATACCATTCCCAAGGGGCGAACCGCCCTGCTTGACGCCATCTATCTCGGGGTCAACAAGATGCGCAAAGCCAAGTACGAGAAGAAGGCGATCCTCATTATTTCGGACGGTGGCGACAATCATAGCCGCTACACCGAAGGCGAGATCAAGTCGCTGGTGAAGGAAGCCGACGTGCTGGTTTATGCGATCGGCATTTACGATCATTACTTTCCGACACAGGAAGAACAACTGGGTCCGGCGCTGTTGAGCGATATCTCCGATCTGACCGGGGGGCGCACCTTTACCATCGACAATCCCAACGACCTGGCGGATGTCGCGGAAAAAATCGGTATCGAATTGCGCAACCAGTACGTCCTCGGTTATCGACCGAAGACCCCGGCGCACGATGGCAAGTGGCGTAAAATAAGAGTCAAGCTTACGCCTCCCAAAGGATTGCCGCCGCTCCGTGTCTACGCTAAAACTGGATACTATGCGCCTTCGGAATGAGTTTCTGCGGACTTTCGTTTGTATTGTTTGGCTTCTGATCGTCACCAGCTTCGCTCAATCGCCCTTTCCTTCTTCTGCGCCGTCGCAGGCACGCCCATCGGCTCCCACGCCAAGCGAGGACAACGGCAATTTCGTATTCAAAACCGATGTTGAGGAAGTCGTTCTGCACGCCACCGTCGCGGACGGCAAGAACCATCTGGTGGCCACGCTGGATCAGTCGGCATTCACCGTGCTCGAAAACAATCAACCCCAAAAAGTCATTTCCTTTCACCATGAGGACATCCCGGTTGCCATCGGCATCGTGATTGACAACTCGGGATCCATGCGCGAGAAGCGCGATAAAGTCAACAAGGCGGCCATTAACCTCGTGCGCGCCAGCAATCCCCAAGATCAAGTGTTCGTAGTCAACTTCAATGACGAGTACTACCTCGATCAGAATTACACCAGCGACATTCGCAAGCTGGGGCTGGCGCTGGACAAAGTCGAAGCTCGCGGCGGCACGGCTCTTTATGACGCGGTCGTAGCCTCCGCCGAGCACTTGAAAAAATACACGCAACTGCAAAAGAAGGTGATCTTCGTGGTCACCGACGGTGAGGACAACGCCAGCCGCGAAAAACTGGAAGATGCAGTGCGCCGCTTGCAAGAAGAGAATGGCCCGACGGTATACACCATAGGCCTTCTGGGGGAAGAGAAGGCGCGCCGCGCCCGCCGCGCGTTGCAGACCATGGCGGATAGCACCGGCGGCATCGCTTTTTTCCCGCGCACCCTCGATGAAGTGGACGCCATCAGCAGCACCATCGCCCGTGAGATTCGCAGCCAATACCGAATTGGCTACAAGCCATCGACTCCCAAGAGCGCCGGGGGATACCGCACCATTCGTGTGGAGGCGAAAGCGAAGGGTTTCGGCAAACTGACGGTGCGCACGCGCAGCGGGTACTATCCCGGCCAGGAATTGGCGAATTGAGCCGCGGGCTTGCTTGACATGCCCATGCAGATATTTAACTATTAGTTTATCTTTCTAGAGAGTGTCTGGAAGCGTTGAACTGCCATTGCGCCCGCGTAACGGCTGCCCTGTCTTCGCGCATCTCACATCTTGATTCCTTTGCCGGGAGTTCAAGTCCGCAAAAAGTTCGGATGCAATATTGATTTGGCAGAATGTCGATGTTTCGGAGGAGCCTTGAGATTGGATCGCACTAAGTCGAGCGTGGCAGTATTCGCGTCTCGCGCAGTTATTGTGGTACTCGCGCTAGCCATGGTCGCGGCCATGCGCCTGGATTTTACTTCCCAACGACCGCCATCGGACAACCTCAACCGCCTCAACGCGGCCGTGACAGGCCTGGGGCAACTTCCGCTCAGCTTTGAACCCAACCAGGGTCAGACCGATCCGCAGGTGCGATTTCTCGCGCACGGAAGTCGCTACGCGCTTTTCCTGACCCCGCAGGAAGCAGTGTTGAAGTTACAGGCGGCTTCTGCCACTTCGCCGAAAACTGCGGTGCTCAGGATGCAGATCGAGAACGCGAATTCCTCAGGACAAATCGCAGGCACCCGATTGCTGACTGGCGTAAGCAACTACCTGCGAGGCAACGATCCGGCAAAATGGCAGCGCAACGTACCCCATTTCGCCGAGGTTCGCTATCGGAACATCCTTCCTGGAACCGACGTTATTTATTACGGCAGGCAGGGGCAGCTCGAATACGACTTCGAAGTCGCTCCCGGTGCGAGCGTAAATGTTTTGAAGCTGGCCTTCGGAGGCGTCTCTCACCTCGGCCTGAACCCGGCCGGCGACCTGAACCTTTCCCTGGACGGTGGCTCCATCACATTGCAGGCTCCTCACGTCTATCAAACGATCGGAGGCGAACGAAAACTGATTTCTGGCCGCTTCGTTCTACAGGCGGACAACAAAGTTGGCTTCGCGGTCGGCGATTATGACCACAACCGGACCCTCGTCATCGACCCCTTGTTGAGTTACTCGACCTATTTAGGAGGGACGGGCGAAGAAAGCTGCTCCACCATCATCGGCGCTCCGGTTACTGGAAGCACCTCGCAAGGCGCGAATGCCGGAACCCCGGGATGTCCGGCGATTGCGGTGGACGCGTCACAGAGTGTTTACCTGGCCGGGTCCTCAACCTCAACGGACTTCCCCAATCCTGTCGCGTCGCCGGCTCTGCGAGGGACAGCGGATGTGTTCATCGCCAAACTCAGTCCTTCCGCCTCGACTCAGGCCACGCAACTGATTTATTCGACTTTTCTGAGCGGGACCAGCGGCATCAGCTATACCGCCGGGTTGGCGGTCGACTCCGCTTTCCAGGCGACCGTCGCCGGAACCACAAACGCTCCCGACTTCCCCGCAGCCCAAGGCTATCAAAGCGCGCCTAAGACAGCGGGGAATCACGTGTTCGCAACCAAGCTGGACGTTACAGGATCCTCGCCCGTGTACTCAACTTATTTGTCCGGCAGCGGGGTGGACCTTGCCTCTGGCTTGGCCGTCGATACCAGTGGACAGATTTACGTCACCGGTACAACGACTTCCGCGGACTTTCCCGTGACCACGGCCAGTTTCCAGACGGTCGCGAAAGCCAGCTCGCAATTCTTCTTCAGCAAGATTAATCCCGCCGTGACCGGGCCTTCCAGCTTGTTGTACTCCTCTTACATCGGCGGCAGCGCCACGACCTTGGGGGGGGCGCCCATCAATATCGGCGGCGGCATCGCCGTCGATGGCAGCTTCAATGTTTATATCAGCGGCGGCACCAATTTCATCGACATGCCTGTCCTCAATGCCTACCAGGAATACTCGGCGGGCCTTGACGCATGGGTGGCTCGCTTTACCTTTCCGCAGAACAGTCAAACACCGCCCTCGCTCGGTTACCTCTCCTATTTCGGGGGTGCGGGCGACGACATCGCTTATGGGGTGGCAGTGGACTCGGCGGGAGACGCTTACATCGCAGGTTCGACCACTTCCAGCGACATCGCGCTCGCGACTTCGACCACGCCTTTCCAGGCTTCGATCGCTTGCACTACGATTACCGATAACGTCTGCCCGACACCCGATGCTTTCGTCGCCAAGTTCGGCGTGATCTGTACCGCCACCAGCTGTACGACGACCACGCTGCCGTTCATTTACTTCTCATACCTTGGCGGAACCGGAAGCGATGTGGCGCTTGGGCTGGTGGTCGATTCGATTAGCGGAGCCAAGCTCACGGGTTGGACCAATTCCACCGACTTCCATACTCAGAACAACCCGTCCAACTTAAACTACGGCGGGGGTGTGGATGCGTTCGTGTCTCGTATCGACACCACGTCCGTATCTTCGACGTCGCCCAGCAATTTTTCCACGTATCTCGGCGGCACCGGGACCGACGTCGGTACCGGCATCGCCATCGATGCGCTCGATCAAACCTACGCGAGCGGCGAGACTGCCTCGACCAACTTCCCGGTCGCCAACTCCGGCTCCGTAATTCCGCCTTTCCAGACCATATTGCAAGGCGGCAGCGACGCTTACGCGACCAAACTTGGAGCTTCGGTAAGCCTGACGGTGACCGAGACGGCCACGCCGAACCCGGTTGGCGTCGGCAATAATGTCACCTTCACTTATACGGTCACCAACACCGGCGATGCGGTCACCGGTCTAAACTTCAACAGTCCGCTGCCCGCTTCGGGGGCAACCTTCGTTTCCGCAACTGCCAGTCCCGGCAGTTGCGGGTCGGTTACCAATGGCAGCGTCGGCTGTACCCTCGGCACGCTCGATGGCGGAGGCATCGCCACGGTCAACATCATCCTGACGCCCACCATCGCCGGACCGCTGGGAAATACCGGTACCGTTTCTGTGGCCGGATCGAGCCTCACGTTCAGCCCCAACGCTCCTTCCAGCACCACCGCGAACGACTTTACGCTTACCGCTTCTCCGGAAGTGAATACGATTCCGGCCGGGCTTCCCGCCGCTTACAACCTGGTTGTGACTCCGACCGGAAACATCCCGAACAGCGTTTCTTTGGCTTGCGGTTCGGGGCTGCCAACCGGGGCGAGTTGCGCGTTTCCCCAGAATGCCAACCCCATCCCCAACTTGAACCTCGGGGCAGCGCAGGTCACACTCCTCATCAATAGTACGCAGCGGGTTACGACAACGGTTGAGCTGTGGCGCGGTCGATCCATTTACGCTGCGCTCCTGCCTATGTTCGGCATGGCGTTTCTGGGCATAGGACTGGGCAGGCGGAGCCGCCGTCGGCTGTTGAGCGGAGTCCTGCTGGTCATATGTGTTTCCCTGGTGGGCGTCATCGCAGGCTGTCACACCAGCAGTTCGACTACCACCACCACAGGCACTCCCGCGGGTACTTATATCATCACGATTAACGCGACGACAGGAAGCATCACGCGCTCCACGGCGGTGACGTACGTGGTGCAGTAGGCCCCATGAGTTACCACGTTGTGGCACTGACGATGGCGCAGGTGCGTGCGGGTGGGCTCGATTTCCAAAGAGCGCTGGGAACCGCGCTGCGTGAATCGCGGGAGATTAAGGTTTACTCCGCCAGCCCGTTTGATCTCGAGGAACGTCGCCGCATCAAAGATCGTTTCGGCGGCGACGTGGTTTACTTCTTCAATCCCATCGCCTGGCAAACCTGCGAACTCATGGGCATCACACTGGAATCCACGGGCGAAGTGGAAGAGACTGATTTGCCCAAGCGGAGAACGGTTGTGGTTGGGATGCCGGAATAACGCCTGCCTAAACTGGAGTTGGACGTCGAAATTCACAAATCGCGTACACGATTAGAATGAGCAGCTCGGGCTCAATCGGATGGCGGTAGCGTGGATGAGTGAACACGAAGTAGTAGATTAGCGGGCACAGCAGAATTAACCAGAAGAAAAGATCCGCGGCGAACACTTTTCTTTTCAGCGCCAGCAGCAATCCCCAGAACGCGAGCAGCGACGAGGCCGAGTACAACGCGTTTCTGGCGAGGTTCGACGCTACGCTATTTTGCGGCTTGGGCAATCCTCCCCAGTAATAAACGAAACGCTTCCCGCTTAGCCATGCGAAGCGCCCGTAGTCTTCTTTGATAAAGTCGATTGCTTCGCGTTTGCATTCCGCCACGTAGGCGATTTCTCCCTGCGACTTATATTTCTGCAACTCTTGCGGGTTCTTGGTGGGATGCAGGTAATCCATCCATAATCCTGTGGCGCCGGGGCCGTTGCCGAGGCGGAGTTCTGCGCCGAAATTGGAGCGGATGAAGAGGAAGCGTCCGAAGACGGCGTGATTGCGGATTGTCCACGGGGTGAAGCAGGCGAAACATACGACTGCCGAGATTGCGATTCCTGTGATCGACGGCAGGTTGCGCTGGAATCTCTTCCGCCATGCCCATAGTCCTGACGCTGGCAGGAAGACAAGCAATGAGGGGTTTGTCAGTGCGGTGATTCCCCAGAGCAGGCCGAACGGGAGCCAGGGTTTCCAAGCGGACCCGTCTTCTTGGAATCGAAGCGTGAGCCAGAAGATCACGGTGAGCAATAGAGCGGCGAGGCTGGTTTCCCAAATCCAACGGGTACACCAGAAAATGATTGGAGGCAGGAGAGCCCAGCTCCAGGCGCTCCAGATCGCGACGGTCTGGTTAAAGCAAAGTCTTGCGATGCGAAAGATTGGGATGGAAGTGAGCGCAGAGAAGAAGCTATTGATCGTCAGCAGCGCGAATGCGGAGGCGGCGCTGTAGATTCCGAGAACTCGAAAAACGGCTGCGATCAAGTAAGGATAGAGCGGAGGCTCCCACGCCGTGGGGCCGGTCTCGCCGGAGAATGGACTGCCGAAGCCGTGACCGAGAGCGAGTGAACGTCCGATGCGTCCCATTTCGAAGCCGAAGCTGAAGTTGTCGTCGGAGGTTTTGAGTTTGTAGGTGTGAGCGATGAGAATCCAGAGGATGCGCACTGCGAAGGCGATATAGGAGATGAACGCCGGCGACGTCCAGAGAGGCTTGTTCGGGCGATGATTCGCTTTTTGCCCATTGTTATCGGTCTGCATGGATGGGATTTATCAGTTGTAACGGAAGCGCGGAGCGGAGTCTAGCGACGCTTGAGCGCCTCTAACTCGTCGAGTGTGCGCGGCCAGTCTGATCCGAGCAGGCGGGATAGACTGCGATCGGCGAGAACCTTGCCTCCAGTCTGGCAGCGGGCGCAGTAGTTGGTTTCCTTGTCGGCGTAGCGGATGCGCAAAACGACGTCGCCGCACCTGGGGCAAGGCTGGCCATAGCGGCCGTGGACGGCCATTTCTTTTCGGAAGGCTGTGACTTTTTCAGGGAAGGTTTTTCCTGCTTCGATCTTGAGCCGGTTGACCCAAAGTTTCAGCGTGTCTTTTGTCGCGGCGAAAAGGCGCTCCCACTGCTGGGGCGTGAGCTTCTGGGTGAGCAAAATGGGAGACATTTGCGCTGCATGAAGAATTTCGTCCGAATAGGCGTTGCCGATTCCGCTGATGAAACGCGGATCGGTGAGCGCGCGCTTGAGCGTGTGATTTTCAGCCGTAAGCGCAGTGCGAAACGAATTGAGATCGCTCGCGAAGACGTCAATTCCTCCCGCGTCGAGGGAGAGCAGGTTCTCTTCGCCGCGCAGTACATGCAAGGATGCGCGACGTTTCGTGCCAGCCTCGGTGAGGACAAGCGAACCGTTAGGGAAATCGAACGCCGCCAGATTCTGACGGCCTGAGAGCTTGGCGTCCGGTGGTCGCCAGTGTAGCCGTCCGGCAATCATCAAGTGAAGGACAAGCCAAAGATCGCCTTCCAGTCCCAACCCGATGCGCTTTCCGATTCGCCGGAGTTTGTGAACTGTCAGACCCTCCGCGCTTTCGAGGGGCGGTTCCGCTGTGCGCAATAAAAATGCGCTATTCAGCCGTGCGCGGTGTAGGGTTTGCCCCACGATGCGGGACTCCAGTGCGCTAATGTAGGCGGCGATGTCGGGCAATTCAGGCATGGGTCTCAGTCGAGAGTGCCTTTCGATCGCAATTTTTGCAAGGGCGGGATTCGCGCTCTTCTTCCACCTACCAAGCATGCCATCCGCACCGAAGTACACGTCCCATAGACCAGCGGATGCGCTAAATCTGCGCATAAAGCGTAATCCCCGTGACTGCAACGCCTCCGGCGGGTTCCAGCGAGCGGTACAAGTACCAAAGTTACTGGTGCGGTAACGCGTTTGCCCTGACAATTTGTGTCAACGCACGACCACCGCATCTCCCCTGACAAAATGCGGCAGTCGGCGGACGCGGCGATTTGTCGGCGCCATAACTCTGCCATAGCGATCGGAGAGCACGCGGATGTCTCAACGGCTAGGTGATCTTCTCGTCAAAGAGAAGGTCATCACCCAAGAGCAGTTACAGCAGGCGACCAAGGTGCAGAAGGAAACTAGCTGCCGTCTTGGGGCTGCGCTCGTCAAGCTGGGCTTTCTCACGGACGAGGATGTAACCAATTTTCTATCGCGGCAGTATGGCGTGCCTGCCATCAATCTTTCTTATTTCGAGATTGATCCCGGCGTGGTCAAGCTGATTCCGTACGAGACCGCGAAACGCTACCAGATCCTTCCTCTGAGCCGCGTTGGAGCGTCGCTGACGATTGCGATGGTCGATCCGACCAACGTCTTCGCCATGGACGATATCAAGTTCATGACCGGCTTCAACATCGAGCCGGTGGTCGCTTCCGAGAGTTCGATTCTTGAAGGGATCGAGAAGGCCTACGGATCGACCAAGGAAGAAGACCTCGAGACGGTCATGCAGTCCATGTCGGACATGGACGAGGCCGACGTCGAATTGCAGGCCGAGCAAGCCGAGATGGAGCAGGCGGATCTCGAACGGGCCGCCGAAGATGCGCCCATCGTCAAGCTCGTCAACCTGGTGCTGACCGATGCGGTGAAGCGCGGAGCCAGCGATATTCACATGGAGCCCTACGAAAAAGAATTTCGTGTGCGCTTCCGTATTGACGGTGTATTGCAGAACATCATGTCGCCGCCGCTCAAGTTGAAAGACGCGATCACGTCGCGCCTGAAGATCATGTCGAAGCTCGACATCAGCGAAAAGCGGCTGCCGCAAGACGGACGCATCATGCTGAAGATGGCGCTGAACGGCAAGAAGAAGCAGCTCGACTTTCGTGTCAGTACGCTGCCCACGTTGTGGGGCGAAAAGATCGTCATGCGTTTGCTGGACAAGGAAAACCTGCGTCTGGATATGACCAAGCTGGGATTCGAACCGGAATCGCTGGTGAAATTCGAGAAGGCGATTCTGAAGCCTTACGGCATGGTGCTGGTCACGGGGCCCACCGGATCGGGCAAAACGAATACGCTCTACTCCGCGATCTCGCGACTGAATCAGCCGGATACGAACATTATGACGGCAGAAGATCCGGTCGAATTTCAGCTGGCTGGCGTCAACCAGGTACAGATGAAAGAGCAGATCGGCTTGAACTTTGCCGCCGCGCTGCGCGCGTTCTTGCGACAGGATCCCAATACCATTCTGGTCGGCGAAATCCGCGACTTTGAAACTGCGGAAATTGCGATCAAGGCCGCGCTCACTGGTCACTTGGTGCTGTCCACGCTCCATACCAACGGCGCGCCGGAAACCATTACGCGCTTGATGAACATGGGCATCGAGCCATTTCTGGTTGCGACTTCCGTGCATTTAATCGTGGCGCAGCGCCTCATTCGTCGCATTTGCAAAGACTGTAGTGAGCCGGTCGAAGTTCCGATTCAGGCCCTTATCGACGAAGGATTCTCGCCCGAAGAAGCCAAAACCGTCAAAGTGCAAAAAGGCAAAGGGTGCGGCGTTTGCAACAACAGTGGCTACAAAGGCCGCTGCGGTCTCTATGAAGTGATGGAAGTAGACGACGAAATCAAGGAACTGGTTCTGGTCGGCGCATCGGCCTTGGAATTGAAGAAAAAAGCGATCGAGCGAGGCATGATTACGCTTCGCCGGAGCGGTCTAATTAAGGTTGCCGCGGGAATGACGACGCTCGAAGAAGTGGCACGTGAAACGATTCACTAAGACTTTAGAAGATCAAGAAGGGAAGAGGAGCCATGGGATTATCACTGAGTGATTTGTTGAAACGGATGTTGGAGATGAGTGGAAGCGATCTTCATCTCACCACCAATTCGCCGCCGCAAATTCGCGTGCACGGCCATCTGGTGCCGCTCGATCTGCCGCAGATGACGCCGGCCGAGACCAAGCAATTGGCCTACAGCGTGATGACGGATTCGCAGAAGCACCGCTTCGAAGAAAACCTCGAGATGGACTTCTCCTTCGGGTTGAAAGGACTGGCGCGTTTCCGCGCCAACGTCTTCAATCAGCGCGGCGCGACCTCGGCCGTGTTCCGTGTCATTCCTTTCGAGATCAAGTCGTTTAATCAGCTCGGATTGCCCACCGTGGTGGCCAAGATGTGCGACAAGCCGCGCGGACTCGTGCTGGTCACCGGACCGACCGGCTCGGGTAAGTCCACGACGTTGGCCGCGATGATCGACAAGATCAATACGGAGCGCCACGATCACATCCTGACCATCGAGGATCCGATTGAATTCGTGCACATGAATAAGAATTGCGTGGTCAACCAGCGCGAATTGCACTCCGATACTAAAAGTTTTACGGACGCATTGCGCGCCGCACTCCGCGAAGACCCGGACGTGGTGCTGATCGGCGAAATGCGCGATTTGGAAACCATCGAATCGGCACTGCGAATTGCGGAAACCGGCCACTTGACCTTTGGCACCTTGCACACCAATTCGGCGTCATCGACCATCAACCGTGTGATCGACGTGTTTCCATCCCACCAACAGGCGCAGATTCGGGCGCAGTTGTCGCTGGTGCTGGAAGGCATCATGTGCCAAAGCTTGTTGCCGAAGGCGGATGGCAAGGGGCGCGCGATGTGCATGGAGATTCTGGTTCCCAACGCTGCCGTGCGCAACCTGATTCGCGAGGACAAGATTCACCAGATTTATTCGTCCATGCAATCGGGTCAAGAGAAGTATGGGATGCAGACCTTCAATCAGGGTCTGGCCACACTTTACTTGCAGAAGCAGATCACGCTGGAAGTTGCGTTGGCACGATCCAGCAATGCCGATGAGTTGCAGGAAATGATCAATCGCGGAACGGGTCTGCTGGCGAAAAACCAGTCGACTCCGATGGCCAAGGCGGCGACGCCGGCCAAGCACTAGATCGAAACATGAAGAGAGCGGAACGCAAAATGCGAACCAAGCAGAAATCGAGGAGAGCCTAACATGCCAGTATTTACATTTTCCGGCAAGACCGCGGCGGGAGAAAAAGTCAGCGGAGAACGCAACGCGCCCAACAAGCAGGCAGTGATCAGCCAGCTTCGGCGCGAGCAGATCACGCCCGGGCCAGTGCGCGAAAAGGGCAAGGAATTCTCCATGCCCACGTTCGGCTCCGGCAAGGTCGGTACCAAGGAAATTGCCATCTTTTTCCGGCAGTTTTCCGTCATGATCGATGCCGGTTTGCCGCTGGTGCAGTGCCTCGAAATTCTCGCAGCCAACCAGGAGAACATGGCTTTCCAGAAGGTGCTCACCGGCGTCCGAACCACCGTCGAAGGCGGTTCCACGCTGGCCAACGCTATGCGCCAATATCCCAAAGTGTTCGACGATTTGACTACGAACATGATGGAAGCCGGCGAAACCGGCGGTATTTTGGACATCATTCTGCAACGCCTGGCCATTTACGTGGAAAAAGCCGTAAAGCTGCGGTCCGCGGTCAAGTCGGCTTTGATTTATCCGGTGTCAGTCATCAGCCTTGCCGGACTGATCGTAGGCGCACTGCTCAAGTGGGTAGTGCCGATTTTCGCCAACTTGTTTGCCGGCTTGGGCGTCACGCTGCCGTTGCCGACTCGAATCGTCGTAGGCTTGAGCGCGTTTGTCGGCCAGTTCTGGTGGTTCGGAATCCTGGGTATTGTCGGCCTGGTGTTCGGGGTGAAACAAATCCGCCAGAACCCCAAAGGCCGCTACTACTTCGACTACACCCTGCTGAAGCTGCCGGTCCTTGGCGAATTACTGCGCAAGATTGCGGTGGCTCGTTTCACTCGAACCCTGGGAACCCTGATCACTTCCGGCGTACCGATTCTTGAAGGCCTCAGTATCACCGCCCGCACTTCCGGCAACGCTGTGCTCGAAGAGGCGTTGATGAAAGTGAGAAAGGCCATCGAAGAAGGCCGCACCATTGTCGATCCGCTCCGCGAATCGGGCGTCTTCCCCAACATGGTTTCGCAGATGATCGGCGTCGGCGAAGCCACCGGCGCGATGGACTCCATGCTGCAGAAAATCGCCGACTTTTACGAGGACGAAGTCGACGCCGCCACCAAGGACATGCTCGCCATGTTGGAGCCTATGATCATCGGCCTGCTGGGCGTTAGTGTCGGCGGCATCGTAATTTCGCTCTATATGCCGCTGTTCTCGATGATCGCAAAATTGGCGGGTTAACCATCAACGGATTCATTACAGGCGCTTTGGCAAGAGAAGCATAAACATTCGGCGGGCGGGCAAGCAGGTTGCCCGCCCGACCGCAGAGACTTCCTCATGCAATCGATGTTCGACGAGCGGCAATGGCTGGTGTGGCTGGTCAAGGTGCGCATTCTGATCCTGACCTGCCTTCTGGGTATTGAGCTCGCAATTTCGCGATTCACGCCCACCACGCTGCCTTTGCGGCTTTTCATCGGCGGCATGTTGTTGTGGTTCGCCCTCGCGACATTCTACGTGTTGCTGCTTTCGCTTTGGACCGAGTATCGGGTGCAGTCTTTGGTGCAGGTCACCACCGACTTGGGGATGGTTACTCTTATCGTCTACGCTACCGGGGGCGTAGACAGCTCTTTCAATTTTCTCTATCCCCTGGTGATCATTGTCGGATGCATCCTCCTTCCTCGCCGCTGGACCTATGCGCTCGCTGGACTGGCTTTCATACTCTTCGGCGGCGTGGTGGAACTGACGTACTTCGGAGCGATTCACTCTTACTCCACGACTCATCCCGAATTGTCGTCTTTGCAGGCGATCATATTCGTCAACCTCTGCGCTTATCTTGCGGTGGCCTACCTTGCCGGCCTTCTGGCCGCGAAATTGCGCCAGGTCGGCGTCAAGCTGAGACATACCAGTGGCGCACTGGAAAGCCTCCAGGCTCTGCATTTCAGCATCATCGATTCCGTAAGCAGCGGTCTTATTACCACCGGTCTCGATGGCCGCATCACTCTGGCCAACCCCGCCGCGCAGAAACAGTTGGGCCGCAACGACGCTGAACTGAAGAACCAACTCATCAGCGAGCTGTTTCAGGACGTCATGCCACGCCTCGAGCCCGGCAACACTCATTCTGAAGTCCGGTTTGTCACCAAGGACGGGTTCCGTAAAACCTTCCGCATCGCCGGCTCGGCCCTATCCGTCGAACAGGGCATCATCGGCTTCGTATACACGCTCGACGACTTGACCGAAATTCGCCGGCTTGAGCGCGAAGTGCGACTGCAAGACCGTTTGGCCGCCGTGGGCCGCCTCGCCGCCGCCATCGCCCACGAGATTAGAAATCCCCTGACCTCGATCGCGGGTTCTGTCAGTATGCTCTCCGAGGTTCCCGATCTCAGCGCCGAACATCGCCAACTGCTTCAGATCGTGACCCGTGAATCGGATCGTTTGAACGACATCATTACCGACTTTCTTTCCTACTCCCGCGAAAAGCACTACTCATTCGCCACCAGCGACCTGCTTACTCTGCTGGAAGACACGCTTACTCTGCTCGAACACCGCTTGACCGCCGATAAATCTGGAATCGAGGTGCAGCGCAATTACTCCATTCCCGAGGCTTTCGCGGTCATCGACGGAGATAAGCTCAAGCAAGTGTTTTGGAATATATGCGAAAATGCGGTTCGCGCGATGCCGCGGGGCGGGGTGTTGCGCGTCTCTGTGGAAGCGGACGGGGACGAGTGGCAGATCAACTTTGCCGACACCGGCCCTGGCATCGATCCGAAGCTGATCGAGAAAGTGTTCGAACCCTTCCAGTCGCAGTTCGAGGGGGGCACGGGACTTGGCCTGGCCATCGTCTACCAGATCATGCAAGCGCACGAAGGCAAAGTCTGGGCTCGCTCCAAACCCGGCAAGGGCACCGTGTTTGTGTTGCGCTTGCGCCGCGCCGCCGATGAAAAGGCTAAAGCTAAGGGGCTGAAAACACCGGAACCGCAACGCGCCCTGGCCGCCGCACAGGGGGCCCATGGGTAACATTCTGGTTTGCGACGACGAGCGCTCCATCTGCGAAATGCTGGATATCGCCCTGCGCCGCGACGGCCATAAAGTGGAAACCGTCAACTCCGGTGAAGTCGCCAGGCGCAAGCTGGACGGAGCCCTCTATGACGTCGTGATCACCGACATCAAAATGCCCAAAGTCACCGGCATCGAAGTGTTGCGCCATGCGCATGAGATTTCGCCCGAGACCGCGGTCATACTCATCACCGCAGTCGACGACTATGAAGCCGCGGTGCAGGCGGTGAAAGCGGGCGGTGCGACCGACTACATCCGCAAGACCCCCGCGCTGGTGGACGAAATCAAACTGGCAGTCAATCGCGCTCTGGACAAGGTTGCTCTGAGCCGGCAAAACTTCGCCTTCAAACGCGATGCCGCTTCCCGCAACTCCCTTGACAACATTGTCGGTGTCAGTCCCGCGATGGAAAAGCTGAAACACACGATTCGCACTGTGGCCTCCACGCAAAGCACCGTACTGATCTATGGAGAGAGTGGAACCGGCAAAGAGTTGGTCGCCCGCGCGGTTCATGTTTGCTCCCCTCGCGCCGCCGAGCCCTTCGTCTCGATCAACTGTGGCGCGTTTCCTGAAACATTGCTCGAAAGTGAACTCTTCGGATACGTCAAGGGCGCCTTCACCGGAGCCACACAAAACAAGCGCGGACTCTTTGAAGTGGCGAATCTCGGCACCATCTTTCTGGACGAAATCAGTGAAATGACCCTCACCATGCAGGTCAAGCTTCTGCGCGTTCTTCAGGAGCGCTCGGTGCGCCCGGTGGGAGGAACCGACGAAATCGCCATCGATGTCCGCGTGATTGCGGCCACCAACCGCGACTTGGATCAGCAAGTCGCCGAGGGCGCCTTCCGCGAAGATCTTTACTACAGGCTAAGCGTCATTCCTGTCGCAGTCCCCCCGCTGCGGGAGCGCCGTGAAGACATTTCCCTTCTGGCCAATCACTTCCTTAAGAAGTATTGCCCGGGAGCGGGCAAGAGCATCGTCCGGGTCAGTGAGGCTTCCATGAACGGCCTGTGCGACTATTCCTGGCCGGGCAATGTCCGGCAACTCGAAAACACAATTGAACGCGCCGTTGCCCTGGAGTCGAAAGAAGAATTACAGGTCGAGCTTCCGTCCGAGAAACCGAAAGCTCGCGCCGCAGCCGCTGGCGCCCTGGGTGGGACCGTCACAGCCAACGGTTCGGTATTGCCCGACGGCGTGAACATGGAGAAGTATGTCGCCGACATTGAAGTCTCGCTCTTGAAGTCGGCGCTTTTGCAATCCAATGGCGTGCAAACCCGCGCCGCCGACCTGCTCAAAATTTCCTACCGATCCTTCCGCCACCTCATGAAGAAATACGAACTGTAGACTCACCTCGGCGCCGATCTCACCGGGATGATCGCCAGCGGGCTTCACGAAGCTGCAAACCCTTGCATTCCCCTCGCCGTGGTTTCGTGTAAGTCTATTGTCCTTAGTTGTTTATGGCGGCCCGATTTGGCACTTCACATGCGTTCAGTGAAAGACGCGAGTCAGCAATGGTCACTTCCAGTCGCAGATTTCGGAGCGTCATTGCGAAGCTCCTTCCGCTGGGCTGGCGGGTTCCGCTCGCAATTCTTTTCCTGGAGTCTCTATCTCTCCTCTCCGCCCAGGCATCCCGGCTTTCTGTCGCTAGCCCTCGTAGACCTCTCGCCGGGCGCGAATCGCAGATCTGGGCGAGTGCCGTCCACCGGGCGAAGTTTGAGGCGCTCAAGCAGGCCGCGGTCGCCAGCGACTGCGAGCGCACCGTTGAGCCCGAGGCCATTGCCACTCCGAATCCCTTAATCGATGACGCTGACTCTGGCAACTCCATAACGCTCAGTTTCATCATCGGAACCGATGGCCGGGTTCACAGCCCACTGATTTTGGAGAACTCCGACGATTCCCAGAACGCGGCTTTGCTCAACACGGTGCGCCTGTGGCGCTATCGTCCCGCCCTGTGCAACGGTGTGCCCATGGAGTCCGAGGGCAGGGTCGAGTTTTCTCACCGGTAGTGCTACGCCGCACGAGCGAGTCGCTGAAAGCTCGCTTTCGGCTAGAATGATGCCAGCAGGGCCGTCCCCTTGGATCGCGAAAAGTCTCCCAATCCGAAAGCCGCCCCGGAGAAGTCATCCGAAAAGCCGGAGGAGAAGTTTGTTCGCCGACTGAACTACGAGGTTTTGCACTCGACCCCTACCAGCGATGCGATTGCAACTGCGCTGCACGCCATACAAAAATTGGATTTACAGATTTCCAGCGAAGACGCGGCGGTGGTGTCGAGTGCAGCTTCCTCGCCCGCGGCGCTCTGTGCTTCGTGCGGCAGCAAGAATCCTGCGCTGAATAAATTCTGCTCGGTGTGCGGTTCGCCGATCTCGGCGGGGGCGCGATCCCTTCCGGCTTCCCCGTCGGCTGCTGTGGAGCCTGCGTCCGCGCAAGCTTCGGGCCAGCATCACTACCACCATCATTATCACCATCACTATTTTGCCGGGGACGCGGTTCCCAACGCGCCCCCCGCGCAGGAGTCGGCAGCAGTCGGCATCACTCGCGAACCGGCCCGCCCCCGCACCCCGCTCGCGGGCGCCGCGCCCAGCCGAGCCGAAGCTGCGGTACGTCAGCTGGCTCAGGATTGGGCGCAGGCTTGCAATACCAAGCACCTGGACGATCTGGTCGAACTCTACGCTGCCGACGCTCTGGTCATGCGCCCGAACGTCCCGCCGGTGCGTGGAATGGCCGCGGTGCGCGAGTTCTTTTTCTCTTGGCTCGAAGCCGGCTTAGGCGACGTTGAAATGGACACCGTGCGCACGGAGATCTTCGGCGAGGTTGCCTATGAGGCGGGACGGTGCAAGATGCTCGTGCCCAGCCCCACCGGCAGACGACGCGAGGAGCGTGGGAAGTATCTCATCCTGGCCGCGCGTATCAATGGGGAATGGAAAATAGTCTCCGACTCATGGTCGAACGACCTGACAATCGGAGTGGTCGACGAGCCATCCGCGCCGCCGGCTGCCGCCGCCTCGCTCCTGCGTCCTTCCCGCAAAGGCTGAACTGCCTTCGATCTCAGCCATCGTGAAGTGCCGCGCAAGCGGCGAACTCGCCCGTCTACGCGATGACGCCGATCGTGGCCAGGTCGTTTTTCAACTGTGCTGGGTTGCGCATTTGGATGGTATGTATTCCCAGTCGCGCCGGAGACTCGAGATTGGCGGCGCGATCGTCAATGAAGCAACACTCCTCGCCCTGCTTCTGGTTGACATTAAGCGCCAGCCGGTAAATCGCTTCATCGGGCTTGCGCAACCCGACATAACAAGAGCTTAGGAAGAGGCTGAAAATTTCACGCAGGCCAAACGTTGCGATGCGATACTCATTCAACTCGCGCGACTCATTGTTCAGCGTCGCCATCCGATACTTTCCCGAAGCCGTCAAGCTCCGCGCCAGACGCAGGCTTTCCGGCAGGGCGTGCGACAAAGAAAACATGTGCTGCTTGAACTCGTCTTTTGTGAAGTTTCGCGGAGCGTAAAAGATGGTTTGCTCGAGATAATCATCGAGGCTCAGCCGGCCCTCCTCAAACGCTGGGACAACCGGCTTGTGGCGCTGCTCGAACTCATCCTCGTCGACGCCGAAATGCGTGATCGCTTCGCGACGCTCATCGTGATCCCATGCGTTGTTGAGCAGGACCCCGCCGACATCCCAGAAGAGGGTATTGATCTGTTTGGCCACGAATGCTTCCTTGATCTCTATCTCTTATAAACTTCGGTCGCGGGATGATAATTCCGCCAGTCGAACCAATAATCTTTCAGCGCAACGATTTCTTTCAGGCACTTTCCCTGCATTACCCCGGACACGGCGCAGCCCTTGAAGTCCCAGGTCGAGCCGGATGCATCCATCAGCGACCAGTCGGTAGCGTCCGTGTTGCGGAAGAGTTCGACCGAAGTTCCGTCCACCGCGCCAAGAAACGCTCGAATCGATTTACCATCTGGACCTATGACTAGCACGATTGGAATCCCGCCGAGATGATCTTCGATGACCTTCTCCGCCTGTAACGCCGTCAGTGGGTACGCTCGGCTGGCTCCGCCGATCTCCATACCGATCACCACGTCGCGTGAGCCAAGAGCCGTTCCCGGGAATGAAATCACAACCGGCAACTTTGCGACTTCCGGCTCCCAGTTGCTCTCGTACTCCTTCGAATCTTTCGCGACCGGCGCCAGTACTTTTCCAGAAGGATTTTCTTGTTTCCATGTGGCGAAGATCAGTTCGTCGCTTAGTACGGGATCAAGTTGCTCACCTTGCAGCGGGCCGGAAACCGCGCGCCCCGTAATTTGCTGCCACCATGTTCCGGTCTCTTCATCGCGCATCAGAAAGTTCTGATTGTTGATGCCTGCGAGATGGAAATGAAACACTCGCCCCGCTGCCGTCCGTTTCCACACCAGACCGGTGTGACAAAGCGTTCAATAAGTCACCGCGATTGGCACTTCGCCGACCGTGTCGTTCACGATGTGGTGATAGGCCATTTGGAGAATAGGATAGGCCCGACCGTCGCCGTTGAGGCCGACCGCCATTACCATTTCCGAGGGGGAAAGTTGGGCCTGATCCGCAGTGCGAAATCCCGGCGTTCCGGCGGGATGGAACATCCATTCAAAATAATCGATGCGTGCCATCACCGAGGCCGCGGTTGCGAGCAATAGTCCGAGCACGAGCAACGAACGCTTCCATCGCCCAATGCGCTCCCAGAGGATGACGGCAAATAACATCGCCGCTGCGAGGCTGGCCAGCGACCAAAGGGGCGCGACCTGCCGCACCGCCATGGCAAGCGCAATCCCACGCGGAGATTGATACTTGAAGGGTTGAATTATGAGGGCGGGAAAGAGGAACAGAGCAAGCGTGAATCCGGTCAGAATGGTAAACACCAGCGCGGGACCAAGCCTCGCCTTACCGACCGTGTTAGGTGTTGCGACGGTGTTCATAAGGAGTTCCCTGAATACCCGATTCTATAACAATCGACAACCTTCCAATGGCGAATGGATGACGAAGTGGAACCACAAAAAAAGCCCCGACCCCGCCGTAGCGGAATCGGGGCCGGTTGCAGGCAAATTAGTAGGCTTGCAGGTTCTGCCAGTAGCTCAGATTGTCGATATCCTGCAACTCTGGCGTACCAGGCGGCAAGTTGGCGGGATTGAGGAACTCCGTATCGAAGTAATACTTACGACCGGGCGCCCCGTACACCAGAGTGCAGCACTTGTAAGTCCCAGTGTTGTACTGGGCATAATACAGGCTAACCAGCGAACCTCTGTAATAGAGGTTGATGCCGCCCCAGTTTTCCATGTAGCGAAGGAAATTATGGACTCCGCCATCGGTGCCCACGTCGGCTCCGGTCGCGCCTGCGGGTTCGGGGAAGTTCCGGTTCTTGCCACCCGCAATCGCGGTACGGTAGTAGGTCGAAACCGGTATTCTGGCGCTCAAGGTATGCGGATTCAACATCGAGGTCAAGTCCGACCATGCCGTCGATTGCAGCGATACCGCGTCCGCAATGATTGAAGCGTTGGAGTGCGGAATATCGGTGGCCGTCTGGGGATTGGACCAGAACGGATCGCCCGCGTTGGAGTTGTAGTTTCCCTGAATGTAAAGCGGATTTTCCGAAGCGACGGTGAAGCCGCCACCGCCTGTGTCCGGGCGTACAGGAAGATTTCCCAATCCCCCGTCGATAAGGCGAAGCACGTGGCGCGCGCCCGTGACTTTATTGGCGCGACCGTTGACCGCGTTAACTGCTGCGCAACTGATGGCGACAAACGGATTGGGCGGAACCGTGTTGGTGTTAACCCCAAAACCGTTTCCGACGTTCGCTTCTCCCCAGTTGTCGAGCCGACCGTTTCCATCAACGTCTTCGGGAGAGAGCAGGTCGTTGTTGTTGTAGCCTGGGTTAACCGGTTCGAGAACGCCGTCCGGCATTTGCGTCGCGCTGCTGGAATTGATGACGTCTTCAATCCCAGACTCGCCGCTGGTCGCGACCGGTGTGACGTTGGGATCGGCAATCATGCCGCGACGGTCCGAAAAGTACACCAGATAGCCGTTTTGCGGGGCATAATTCACCAGCGCACCGCTGCCCGGGATTCCGCCGGTAAGCCACTGATTAAGATTGCCCACGTCTAGCTCTACGGCGCCCATCACGCCGTTGGTATAGCACTGGGTCTGTGTGAACCCGGTGGGGGTGGCGTCGTGCGGGAAGCCCTCGCGTGGGTCATAAAAATTGATCGGATAAAAGCCATACTTGGAATTTGCCCCTGTGATTGCTACAGGGTTATCGCCGCCCGGCAATGCGCCATTCGTAATTTGCCCGTCCCCGTTCCTGTCGGCCTGTTCCTGCAGGATCAAAATGGCATTGGGATGAACGTTGTTGCCATTGAGAGGAGTGCTGGGGATGGTGATACCGCGGGCGAATCCTAATTGTAGCCATTCGGTGGTGATTCCAACCCAGTTTCCAGCCGTGTTGAGGTACTCCACCCGCAGCCATCCGTCTACCAAAGGCCAGGGGCTCGCTGCCGTACCAAGCGGCTTGACCCACGCGCCATCGCCCTGTGTGGTGCTTCCTTCGGCGATGTACGTTTGCCCAACCCCGGGTATGTTGTAGGACAATCCCAGCGCGCCCCCGTTGGTCAAATCGACGTCCTGTCCGTCGCCGAGGGGACCGCGTTCAGGATGCAAGTCCGCCTGTGTGCTTGCGAACAGAATGCGGATGTTGGCTTTGTTGTATTCGCGGGAAGTGCCGATGGTGGAAGTGGAGACCTCCCCCGCCACTGGCTTACGAATCACTTGCGCCTGAGAAACCCCGGGACCGGCAAACGGCAGGTTGAGCTGTTGCACGCCGGTGGAGCCGGCGTTTCCGATGAATCCATTGAAGGTGACGGTAGAAGTGTTGAGCCATGTACTTACGGCCGCACCGCTTTGCGGCGGAATGCCCCCCGACCAACTGCCGTCGGTCAGGGTAAGCAAGCCGCAGGACGCAGGAGGCGCACCGCTTCCGCTATAGGTGTCGCACCCGCCCGTGACGTTGGGAACGTATACATTTCCTTGGTACGATCCGCCGCTGCTGTAGTTGTTCGCCAGGCGATCGCGTATCACCTGACCAAAGGCGGTAACTTTACCGTCGGCAATCAGCGGGCCGGAGTTCGCCGCCAAATACAAATTGCCGTTCGTGTGAATACGGCCCTGGAAGTCGAAAACGGGGCCGGCAAAGTAACTGAGATCGCTATCCGAGAACACGCCAAACTGGAACACGGGGATCAGCGCGACCTCGATGTTGCGGTTCAAGCTGGCATTGGCCCCCGCCACGGTCGTTGCGGTCGCGCTCAGAGTCAGCGGAATGATTTCGGCCGTCAGACCCTGGTTCGCACCCTGGCTAATAACCGCCGTCGTGGTCACCGGATTGCCGGGAGCGCCCGGCCAGGTGATGCTCTCTTGATAGGTGACATTCGGGACTTCCGCTGGCGTTGGAGGAAGGGTCGCGATCGCGCTCAACTGCGCAGGCGTGGGCGAAAGAGTCGTGGCGTAAAGCGCGCCGAGATCGGCGGTCATTTTTTCCATGCCCGATTCCGCCGCATAGAAAGCCAGGTTGGCTTGCATGTCGTTGCCACCGATGTGGCTCGCGGTCGTAGTCATATACATCAGACCGACCGCCAGCCCCGACAGCAGCACCATCATCAAGAGACTGGCGATAAGGGTGAATCCCCGCTGATTACGCAATGACTTTTTGGTTTTCATGGTCTCGCTCATATCGACTCTCTTCATGCCAAGCTCTCCCCACGGAAAAAAGTTTCTGTGCAACGATTTCGTCAATAACGATTCTTGAAGGTCAAGTTGCGCGTGCTGACCGAAGTCGCCAGCGCCGTGCTGCGCGATTTATTCCCGTAAGACGTCGGACTCTGGCCTTCGACCGTGATGTTTACTTTTTCGATCTGATTGGGCGAATAGCCCGCGGCGATCGGGTTCGATTGGCCCGCGCATCCCGCCACCGGGGTTGCCGTGCAGAGATCGTAGTTGAAGGTCAGCGCGATGATGTTATCCGCGACCGGCACCGGGGTCTGGCCGTTGACCTGGCGCATGAGACGCGGCAACTGGCCGTTCGCCGGAACTTCGACGAAATACGTAACCGCATAAATGCGGTAGGCGACGGCGGTGCTGCCTCCGCCGTTCTGCTGGAGATACTTGAGATTGCCGCTGGCCGCGCCCGGTTGATTGATGTTAAGCGCGTCCCCCGCGGCAAACGTAATGGTCGTGCCTCCGGGATTGATTCCAGTGATTTCGACTACGGCATAGCTCTGGTTTTGCGAGATCAGCAACAGATCTCCCAGCACGAGCCCGGTCGGACTTTGAATCGCCGGAAATCCCGGCGGCGCTCCCACCGGAGGGGCGACGTTGTCAATCTCTACTCCGTTTGCGTTGACTGTGAAGGTGTATTGATTCAGCGGAAAACTATAATCCACATAAACAAACGTGGCTTCGTCGGCGGCTGTGTTCGTAGCTGGAATGAGCGCAGGACCGCCCTTTTCCATGCCGTTGCCCGCTCCCGGGATGATGCCATACATGTAGTTGTTGACGTTTACTCCATTGACCAGACCGTTGACGTAGTGGTTGTTGTTCAGCCAAGCTTTGCCGCTTTGGTCTACGGCGAACAACGAAACGCCGGTGCTGGCACCGCCGTACGGCAAAGTCAATCCTCCCGAAGGCAGGCCAGAGCCGGCCATCGAAGCGTCTTTAGCGATCAGGTTAAGCGCGGCGCGGGCGTCTTCCTCCATGTCTCCCCGCTGCTCCACGAAGTTGGTCGCGTCCATGCCCGTCTTGAAGAGCGACGTGGCTGCGCCCAGGACGACGAGTCCCACCGCCATGCCGATCAGCAATTCCATCAAGCTAAAACCGCGTTGCGCGTTCGATTTCATAAATTTCATGGTTGCCTCTCAGCGTTTACCGATAGGACGAGATGAGGGAGTAAACCGTGTACTGACGGTTCCAGCCTTGCGCCGTGGCGTATTGCACCGTCACCTGAACCTGTTCCAGTGTGGTGTAACCCGGTATCGGCGTGATCAGAATCTGTTGCTTGAAGTTGCTGAGCCCCACCATAACGTCCGGCGGCGATGTACCTGCAAGAATTCCGCTGGCGCCAGGCACTTCAATCGAAGCGGCGGGAACGTCGTCCGCGGTGTCCTCGATTCCATCCGGTCCCGGATCGGTCAGGGGAAGCATGCCATCCAGGAAAATACCGGGAGGCGTCGCCGAAACGTTGGCGATCTGCTGGAAAGTGATCTGATCGGTCTGGCGAGCGGTGTAAATGCTCTCGAGAGCCGCCGTCGCTTTTTGGCGGGCGATGGCGTCGAGTTGCGTGTTCGAGGTCGAGGCGACGGCTGCGGCAAAAGCTCCCAGTACTCCGATCATTCCAATCGTGATCACCGCAATGGCAATCATCGTCTCGATAATGGTGAAGCCCTTCTGGCGCTTTTTCGTGCGTATTTCCACGTTTCTTATTGCTCGACCCATGTGGCTACCCCCGACTTGTTGGCTAGAATCCATCCCCGCGTTCGTCCACTCGATCCGAACAGCGAGACTGCGCGCGAGCTGTACAACTGAGAACTCTTCGCGAGATAAATCACGCCGCTGTTTGAATTTCCGTTCACATCGTGCGCTGAACCATCCGGCTCGAACATGACTTGCTGTTTATTGCCGCCGGTTATGCCCTGATCGAAATCGATGGCGACCAAACCTGCGCCGAATCCGTCGGGCGGTGCGCCGGTGGGGATACCCGTGACGGTCTGGAACTGAACACTGCTGGGCAAGGTCAGGTTATTAATCTGCACCGCCGCCGAAAGCGCAGTGCCCGCGTCCCAACGGAACAACTGGACGCTCTGTGCCGTGGGCGCTCCCAGCGGTGTAGCCGCGCCCGCGGGGGCGGCAGCCCCAAAGCAAACAATGTACTGTTTGCGCTCTTCGATGGCTCTTTCCCGCGCCGTCCGCAGCGCCGAGAAAGTGATCGAATATCCCGAATTGATCGCGTTGCTCGCGGTCAGCGACGAGTAGCTGACCACCGCGAAGCTGCACATGACCAGCATGATGCAGACCACGATCATCATTTCAATCAAGCTGAAGCCGCGCGTCTTTTTTGAGGTGAACCCAGCCATGTCGATAAACCTTTTCAACTGCGATGTTGGCGTAACCGTCATGCCGCCGGAGGATGAGCTGCAAAGCCTTACTGCGTCTTTCGCAGTGAAGTTATCGTAGGGTCGGAGATTAGGAGCGTCAAAGTACTAAAGGTGCGGTCCGGATAGTGTTCCTCTGTAACGTAATCGACGGCGGTGACTCCGGTCACTTTGGCCATCCAAGTCAGGTGGAACAACCTCTGCCTAAGCCCCGTGCGCTCGGGCCGCCCGCCTGCTCGTCGAAGCGCCACGCAAGGCCGGAACGTAAGCGCAAGACCGGAAGTCATAGTGCTGCGAGAGGCAATTCCCGCAGAGGTCGAGCTGGTGCACTTTGCAGTGCACCACCTGGGATTCGGTCGCACACAGCTCGCACCCCCCGGTCATTCTTCGCCTTGGTCCCGACACCTTCTCGATCTCAGAGCGCATGAGTTGTGTCTTAAAATAGAGGCCGGAGGCGATCACGAAGGCGCCCACTCCGAACAGGCAAGAACCCATTGCCACCAGATCGACTTCGTGCCGGCGTTCGATCATGGCTGGGACGCACAGCAATCCCGCCGAGAGAACCGCCACTCCGGCGAGCATCAGCCAGTTACTTGCCTTTGAAAGCATAGATTCCCAATCTCATGTCCCGGTATCTGCGGGTTCAGGTCAACCCGCGAACGTGGTTCCCGGTCTCGATGTTTCACCATATCCGGTCATTCCGCCTTGCTGTAGATGACTTAGGTCACACGCCGCGTTCTAGACCCGTGGTAACTTGCACGTAACTTACATCTCTCCTACGATCCTTTACTTATGGCGCTAACTTCACTGCTGGTGTGCGCGGACAAGAAGGCGGCGCAAACACTTAGCCGACTGCTGCGCAATCTCGACATTGACGTCAGCCGCTGCGATGGGACGGAGGAGGCGCGTGACCTATTGACCGCCACCGGGTTCGACGCGTTGCTCGTGGATTGCCTTGATGAAGCAGCGGCCTCCGAGCTGATTGCATGGGCGCGTCAGAATGCCATCCAGCCCAATTGCATCGTTCTCGCCCTGCTTCCGGCCAAGGACGGTCACCGCGACATGTTTGCCGCGGGTGCGAACTTTGTGATTTACAAACCTCTCTCCGACGAACGTGCCAATGCCTGCATGGCGGCGGCCCGGGAACTGATCGAACGGGAGCGCCGCTCCGGTCAGCGAGTCACGCTATCCGGCTCCGCCTCCGTCGCCTGCTCCGCCTTCGAACAAGCTCCCGCCACCCTGCTGGATATCAGCGAAGAAGGCATCGCCATGCAATCGCAGCGGCCTTTGCCGTCCGCCGGGCGCGTCTACTTGCAGTTTGCTTTACCGGGCCAGCGGTCGCCAGTGCATATTGCCGGATATGTGGCATGGCAGGACGGGTCCGGTCGAACCGGACTCCGTTTCGCAGAATTGCCCCAGTCATCCAGGAAAGCCCTGCGCGAATGGATTGCGTCCGAAGCCAAACGTCTGCAGGAAGCCGGTCACCCCACGATGCCCTCGACCAATGTCGCCGCAGGTTTGGCGTTGCTGGCCTCGTCCCTGGAGGATCGTCGCTTCCCGCTGCGGAAATCTTGCAACGTGGGGGTTCAGGTCTTTCGTGCCGGACAAAACATTCCTCTGCGTTCCACCCTGCGCGATATAGGACACGGAGGAGCGTACATCGAAACCTTCCAGCCTTACCCGGTCGGAACCACTCTCGACGTGATCCTTCATACCCATGCGGTCAAGCTCACCTTACTCGCACGGGTTCAAAGCTCGCATCCCGGACTCGGCATGGGCGTCAAGTTCGCGCTTCGAACGGCCGAACAGCGCCAGCAACTGGCACAAATCGTCGATTCCGTCGAAACCGAGCTCGCGACCACGTAACCCATCGCCGACTCTAGCATGGACTAGCCGGAGCCAGTTTTTCCCTGCTACCATCCGTTAAAGATGCCGTCGCGAAAAACAGCGAAAGCCACCCGGAAAAATCCGAAACTCTCGGCTGCCCAGCCCGTGAAACCATCTCATTCGCCCGGTGAGCTAGTGATCATCACAGGTATGAGCGGGTCGGGTAAAGCCTCTGTACTGAAAGCGTTCGAGGATCTCGGTTACTACTGCGTGGATAATCTCCCCGTGGGCTTGATTCCCCACTTCGCCGAACTGGTTGGCCAGTCCTCGGAAATCCAACGCACCGCCTTAGTCGTCGACGTTCGCGAAGGCTCCCAGCTTGAGTCTCTTCCCCGCATCATCCAGTCGGTACGAAAAATTCTCCCGACGCAGGTTGTGTTTCTCGAAGCCGCTGATGCTGTGATCTTGCGCCGTTACAGCGAGACTCGGCGGCCCCATCCGCTGGGTGCCGACAACTCGGTGAAAGTCGCGCTTACCGCCGAACGCAAACATCTGCGCAAGATTCGCGCCATCGCTGACATCGTCATCGATACCTCCAAGTTCAACGTTCACGAGCTGCGCGCCCACATTATCGAGCGCTTTCAGAAGCAGGAATCCGAAAAAAACATCCTCGTATCGTGCGTGAGTTTCGGCTTCAAGCATGGTGTCCCTGAGGACGCCGACCTGATGTTTGACGTGCGTTTTCTGCCCAATCCGCACTTCGTTCCGGAATTCCGGCCGCTTACCGGGCGCGACCCGAAAGTCGCTAAATACATTCGTTCATTTCCTCAAACCCGTGAGTTTATCGATCGCATCAGCAAGCTGCTGATCTATTTACTGCCGCACTATATAAGGGAAGGGAAGAGTTACCTGACGATTTCGTTCGGCTGCACCGGGGGCCAGCATCGCTCCGTCATGATGGTGGAGGATGTCAGCAAGTTGCTCCGGAAGGCAGGGTACCGCGTCAAAACTGTGCATCGCGACAGCCCCGGCTAGCCGAGCGCCGACGCTGAAGTAGACTAGGATTTGCATCTGATGCCGACTTCAAATCGCGCGCCGCGCCGCCTGGGTTGGACATGCGTCAATTAACTCGCCTCCTGCGCTATGTGATCCCGTATTGGTGGCAGCTGCTTGCGTCCATCCTTCTAATGGCTGGGGTCGGGTGCCTCGAGGCGTTTCGCTGGATTTTGCTGCGGCCCGTGCTTGATCGCGTGTTGAATCCGTCTTCCGGCTCGGAAAATATTCAGCTCTTCACCGTTCCCATTTCCGGCCACATCGTTTATTTGCAGGACTTCGTGCCGGGTCATCTCCGCAACGCCTGGTCTATCGTTGCGTTCGCGCTGGTGGCATCGACGATCGTCAAAGGGATCTGCGATTATTCCGGAACCTACCTCGTGAACTTCGCTGGGTACGGCATGATTACCGACTTGCGCAACCGGCTTTATGAATCGATACTTCGGCGCAGCGCGGCGTTCTTTCAGAACAATACGACGGGAACGCTGGTTTCCACCATTGTTAACGATGTCGAACGTATTCAATATGCCATGTCGAAGGTGCTGGCGGAATTTCTACAGCAAGTGTTTACCTTCATATTTACGGCCGTCGCAGTTGTGTTCCTCGGACGCAATTTGTCGTGGGTACTGCTACTGTTCGTCCCATTCATTGTTTTTTCTGCAAGAAAAATCGGAAGGCGGGTGAGGCTGACTACGCGCACCGGGCAGGACAAGCTCGCCGACATCCAAAACATCTTGCAGGAAACGATCACCGGGAACCGCATCGTGAAGGCGTTTAGCATGGAAACCTGGGAGATCAGCCGCTTCCGGCAGGCCGCCCGGCGACTGTTTCGCGCCAACATGCGATCCGTAGCAGCGTCGTCCATCAGCTCTCCGCTGATGGATATCTTCGGTGTCATCGGCGTCGCGCTATTACTTCTCCTGGGACGCAATCAGGTCGCACACGGCGTCATGACGCTGGGCGTCTTCGGAGCCTTCATTGCATCGGTATTTAGCCTCTATAATCCGGTGCGAAAGTTTGCCCTCTTTTATAACAATTTTCAGGAAGCCTTAGGCGCGTCGTCCCAGCTTTTCAAATTCATGGATGGCGCCGACGAAGTCCCGGAGAAGCGCGGGGCGAAAGTTCTCGCGCCGTTCGCGCGCGAAATTCTGTTTGATGGAGTGAGTTTCTCGTATGGACGCTCGACGGATTCGGGCGATGAAAGCTCGCCTCGCGAGATTTTGCGCGACATTAATCTCCAGGTCGCTGCGGGCGAGGTACTCGCCGTCGTGGGATCGAGTGGAGCGGGCAAGAGCACTTTGGTATCACTGATTCCGAGGTTTTTCGACGTAACGTCAGGCAACTTGCTCATTGACGGCACGGATGTTCGCGATGCTAGTCTCTCATCGTTACGAAAAATGATTGGCGTGGTGACGCAAGAGACAGTGCTCTTCAACGACACTCTGCGCAACAACATCGCCTACGGCCAACCCGCAGTCGCGCAGTCACAAGTGGAAGCCGCGGCCCGCGCCGCATTGGCGCATGACTTTATTATGGAGTTGCCAGCGGGATATGACACCGTGATCGGCGAACGTGGCGTGCGACTATCGGGCGGCGAGCGTCAGCGGCTTGCGATTGCGCGTGCCCTGCTGAAAAATGCGCCCATCCTTATTCTCGACGAAGCGACCTCTGCACTAGACAGCGAATCGGAATCGCTGGTGCAATCGGCGCTGCAAAATCTTATGTCCGGACGCACCGTGGTTGTGATCGCACATCGGCTATCGACGGTGCGCCGCGCTGATCGCATCGTGGTGCTGGAAAACGGCACCATCGCCGACATCGGGACCCACGAAGCTTTGATGAACCGGCTCGGCACTTACAAGCGCCTCTATGAGCTTCAGTTTTCAGGAGTTGACGAGGCCAATCTCCGCGTAGCAGCGATGAGACAATAGCGAATGGCCATCAGATCCATGACGGGATTCGCGCAGGTGAAGGGGCAGCTTGCCGCTCCGGATGGCCATCCCGGCGCGCTTTCCGAGAAGCCTCCCACCGAGTTCACGCTTTCACTTAAGTCGGTCAATCATCGCTTCCTCGACATTCATTTTCGCTTGCCCAACGATACCGATGCGCTCGAGATGAAATTGCGGCGCTTCTTCAAAGAAAAAATGGTGCGCGGACATCTCGATGTAACCCTAACTGTCGAACGTTCCGGTGCGGCGGGATTGTCCTGGAACCGCGACCTGGCCGCGTCTTACATTCAAGCTTTTCGCGCCGCCGCCGCCGAATTCAGTCTCTTATCGGAACCTGACTTGAATGTCATTCTGCGCTTGCCGGGAGCGCTCGAATCTGCACCCTTGAGCGGCAACGGAACTTTTGACGCTGCGCTGCTCGCGGCTGCCGAGGCTGCGCTTTCCGCATTGAATCAGATGCGTGAAGAAGAGGGCCGGGGCATCGATCGCGAACTGCGCCAGCTCATGTCGGAAATTCAGAGTGCGGTCGCGTGCGTTCGCAAACTCGGCAACGGCGTGCAGAGGATTTATGCAGACAAGCTGCGGGCTCGCATGGACGAACTCTTGGGCGGCTCGCTTCCTCCGGAGCGCATCCTACAGGAAGCCGCGCTGCTGGCCGATCGCAGCGACATTCAGGAAGAGATTGTCCGCCTCGAAAATCACGTGACTCACTTCCTCGGATTACTCGATCAAAGCGGCGAGGCGGGGAAGAAGCTCGATTTCCTATTGCAAGAAATGGGACGTGAGGCCAACACCTTGCTTTCGAAAACTTCCGGCCTCGCTGGCGACGCGCTACAAATTACGACGCAGGGTCTTGCTCTGAAAGCCATTATCGAGAAAGCTCGGGAACAGGTGCAAAACGTCGAATGACGACCGTCTTCATCATTTCAGCGCCATCAGGATCGGGCAAATCGACGCTGGTGAACCGTGTCCGCCAGATCGTCCCTAATCTGGAGTTCTCCGTCTCTTACACGACGCGCAAGCCGCGCGGACTCGAGCGCAATAGCATTGAATACTTTTTCGTTTCCCGCGAAGAGTTTGAGGAAATGTTGCTGCGCGATGAATTTCTCGAGCACGCCGAAGTCTTCGGCAATTACTACGGCACGGCTCGTCGTTTCTTGCGCGAAGCGAACGAACGCGGGGACGATCTTCTGCTCGACATCGATGTGCAAGGCGCGGAGCAGATCAAACACAACCTTCCCCAGGCGGTCAGCATCTTTATCCTGCCGCCGAATCGAGAGGTGCTGGAGTCGCGGTTACGCACAAGAAGCCTCGACACGGAAGAAGTGATTCAGACACGGTTGGCCACGGCCACTCGTGAGATTGAGAATTATGGAAACTACGACTATATTTTAGTCAACGACCGCCTGGAAGAGTCCATTGTTGTGCTGGAGTCAATCTTGCTCGCGGAAAGGCTGCAGCGTACGGGGACGAAACTGACCGCTGAGGCGGAGGCAATGAAAGCCAGAGCCGAGGGTTGCCGCTTAAAGAATGTGCGGCAGCGCTTGCAACCGATTCTGGCCTCGTTCGCGCCCGCAGCGGCTTCCGGAGGACGCTAGTTTTAGGGGAGATCCTCATGAGGTTGGTAGAAGGTTTCGACAGCAACTATCGTTACATTCTGGTGGCGGCGCGGCGCGCAAGGCAGTTACAAAACGGCGCGGCTCCTTCCATCGACACCGGTTCCCGCAAACCCTGCCGCATCGCGCAGGATGAAATTCATGCGGGGAAAGTGAAGTGGGTGATTCCCGATCTGAAGGCGGAAGCGGCGGCGCACTTGGCTACGCTCGAATCGCCGATCAGTTTGGACTGATCACTTCACGCACATGAAAGTTGCCCTCGGGGTTAGCGGCGGTATCGCCGCTTACAAAGCGGCGGAGATCGTACGCCTGTTGCAGGATCGCGGCATACGTGTGCAGGTCATCATGACTCGCGCCGCCCAGGAATTCATCCGCCCGCTCACGTTTGCTGCGCTTACCGGAGAGAGAGTCATCACCGATCTTTTCTCCGCCGGAGATGAATCGCCGAACCTAGATTCCGCAGTCGAGCACATCGCGGTAGCGCAATCCATCGACGCGCTGCTCGTCGTGCCGGCTACTGCGAATACGATTGCCAGTTTTGCGCGCGGTTCGGCCACCGATTTTCTCAGCACACTCTATCTGGCGACGAGCGCTCCCGTAGTGGTCGCGCCCGCCATGAACGTCAACATGTGGAATCATCCGGCCACCCAAGAGAACATCGAAATTCTGCGCCGCCGTGGCGTTAAGATTGTCGAGCCCGGCAGCGGATATCTCGCCTGTGGCATGACCGGCTCCGGACGCCTCGCTGAAAATGAAACCATCGTCGCAGCCGCCATGAAAGCACTTGGAGCGTCCCAGGATTTAGCCGGAGAAAGTTTTCTCATCACGGCCGGGCCTACCCGGGAGAAGATCGATCCCGTGCGCTATCTCACGAATCGCTCCAGCGGGAAAATGGGCTACGCGCTTGCCGAAGCTGCGCTGCGTCGAGGCGCTCGCGTAATCTTGGTCAGTGGGCCGACTGCCGTCACGCCGCCGGGAGCCGCCGAACTGACACGCGTCGAGTCTGCGGACGAGATGCGTTCCGCCGTTCTGCGTCTGCTGCCGGAATCGACCATCGTCATTAAGACCGCCGCCGTCTCCGACTATCGCCCTCGTACCGCTGCTGGACAAAAGATAAAACGTTCAGGCGGAGTATCGCTCGATCTTGAAACTACTTCGGACATCCTGGCAGAAGTTTCCCGTGCGAAGACTTCGCAACTCGTCATCGGATTCGCCGCCGAAACTGAAAATGTTCTCGAGAACGCACGCAAAAAGCTAGCCACGAAGTCGCTGGACGCCATCGTGGTCAATGACGTCTCCCGAGAAGGCGTCGGCTTCGATTCGGATCGCAATGCGGTCACCATCATCACCCACGACGAAGTCATCGAAGTCCCCGAAACGACGAAATGGGAAGTGGCCCAGCGCATTCTCGACGAAGTCAGCAGACTTCGTAAGTCTACGCCCGTTGTGAAAACGACATAGACCTCAGACTTACCTCTGTGCCACCTCAGTGTTCTATGTGTTGAAGGTTTAGCACCTCGACCAACAGTCCGTCGTTTACAATCAAGCGACCGCAAAATGTCCACAAATCTCTCCCCGGAAACGAAGCACGAATTGCGCGGTCGCGTCCAGTTTTATCACGAACTCGGCATCTATGATTTCTATCGCCGCGATACGTCGGGCATTACGATCACCGCTCCAGAGCTAGAGGAAGAAATGACTCCCAGAAAATCCCCCGCGCTTCCCATTCTTCTGGAAAACTCGCCAGCGGCGGCGCCGGAACAAGCCATCGCCGACCCCGCACAGGCCCTACGCGCCATTCGCGAGGATATCGGCGACTGCACTCGATGCAAGCTTTCCAAGCTAGGACGCAAGCAGATCGTCTTCGGCGTGGGCGATCCCGATGCCGACCTCCTGTTCGTCGGCGAAGCGCCCGGTGCGGACGAAGATGAACAAGGCGAGCCGTTCGTGGGACGGTCTGGCCAACTGTTAACTAACATGATCAAAGCGATGGGCCTAAGCCGCGAGCAAGTCTACATCGCGAACATCATCAAGTGCCGTCCGCCAGCGAATCGGGCCCCGGAGCGCGATGAGTGCGAAACCTGCTCGCCATTTCTGATGCGTCAGATTGCGGTGATCAAGCCGAAGGCGATCGTGGCTCTTGGCGCCGTCGCGGCAAAAACATTGCTGGCGATCAATGCTCCCATGTCAGAACTGCGCGGTCGCTGGTATGACTTTCGCGGAACCAAGCTTGCGGTGACGTATCATCCCGCGTTTCTGTTGCGCGATCCCCGACAGAAAGCGGAAGCGTGGAAGGATCTGCAGATGGTGATGCGTGAGTTGGGGATGACTCAGCCGGCAAAATAGCTCCTGCGAGATTCGGTTTCGCAGCGAAGCTACTGCACTGCACGGACTTCGTAATGATTCGCCACCGGCTCGATCCGGCATAAGAGCCTCTTCGCTTCGGGCTCGAACACCGGCGTTTTGTAATCCGGTCCGGCGAATCGCTTTACGGATTCCAACGACTCAAATAAATTGACCACCACGAATTCGACTTCCTCCGACCCATCCATACGAAGTACATAGCCGCCTCGGTACCCATCGATCTCTTTCAACTCCGGAAGTACCTTAAGTTTTAAAAGATTTTCGTAAGCGGTTGCGTCTTGGACGGAGGTCCAACCGCGCCAGTGCCGCGCAATCATAAAACCTCCCAGCTAATCGTACTTCTCATAGACAATCGACTTGCGATCCCAGCCCAGACTCTTCAGCAATTCACGATTCGCTTTCACCATTCTGTCCAGCCCACAGATATAAGCGTGCATATCGCTTCTGTCGCGTACGATGTGGGCGACGTGATCCTGGACGTATCCCCGCAGGCCTTGCCACTCAGCGCCTCCACGGCTCAGCGTCGGCAGGTAATGAAAGCTGGAGTGCTCTTGCGCCAACTGCAAGAACTCGGCGTGAAAATAAATATCCGCTTCGGTGCGGCTTCCAAATACTAGCGAAAGCTGTTTTCCCTCATGGCGCGATTCATCCGCCAGCAGCCAGCGCAGCATCGAGCGAAACGGTGCGATGCCTGTACCAGTTGCGATAAAAATCGTATCCCGCAACGGCGGCCGCAAGATGAAATCGCCGAACGGCCCCTGGCAAGTGATGGCGTCACCCTCGGTCATGTCGCACAAGTAATTCGACATGAAGCCATCCTGGACGCGATTCAGGCAGAGTGAAAATCGATTCGTATCGCCTGGCGCAGACGCGACCGAATATGCTCGCGTGATCTCTTCTCCATCCGGACGAACGTGCTTGAAGGACAGCCATTGGCCCGCGACGAATCCGAACCGTGGCAAGCCGCCGATCTCGAACTCCAAATGCTTAGTGAAATCGGAGAGCGCGACCGAACTCAGCAGCCGCGCCTCATAACTCTTGAACTGAGCCATCTCTTTATAAGGATAAAGCATTGCGTCCGATTGCTCAGGCATTTCCCCGTCGGGCGTGTTCGCCCTGCTCATGGGAGAATTAAAACATGCCTATCCCGCCACAACCCAGCTTCCTCTATGGCACGGCGTGGAAAGAGGAGCGAACCGCCAACCTCGTGCAACTGGCCCTCCGCGCGGGATTTCGAGCCGTCGACACCGCCAACCAACGCCGCCATTACTTTGAAGCGGGAGTCGGTCAAGGCCTCGCCTCCGCGTATCGCGAAGGAATTGTCACACGCACCGATCTCTTCCTCCAAACCAAGTTCACCTATCGGCAGGGGCAGGATCACCGTCTGCCGTACGATCCCTCCGCTTCCTTATCGATGCAGGTCGCGCAATCGATGGCGAGCTCGCTCGAACATCTTGACACCGATTACGTCGATAGTTATGTGCTTCACGGACCGTCGTCTCGAAGCGGATGGAACGATCCCGACGCCGAAGTGTGGGTCGCGATGATCAACGAACGCGACGCCGGACGCACCCGTCTGCTGGGCGTCAGCAATGTGTCCTTGCAGAATCTTGAACAAATGTCCGCTGCGGGGAGCGAAATGCCGGCGTTTGTGCAGAATCGTTGCTTCGCGCGGTTGGCATGGGATCGCGAGGTTCGCAATTACTGCAAACAGCGAAACATTATTTATCAGGGATTTTCTTTGCTTACGGCGAATCTTGATGTAGTGCAACATCCCGCGATTGCCGAGCTCGCGGAGTCGATGAACGCGACTCCGGCTCAGGTCGTCTTCAGTTTCGCTCGCGCCGTCGGGATACTGCCTCTCACTGGAACGTCTGCTTCTGAACACATGAAGCAGGATTTGGAAAGTCTCGCGCTCACTCTTCCAGCAGCGGCCGTTGAGGCAATCGAATCAGGGTTTGCCGCTGGAGGGTAAAGCCTTCGATTCCCGCTGCACAATCGCCATGACTTCTTCCCAGTTATTGGCGCGCAAGCGCACCTCTTCGCGCACATTATGCGGAGCCGTAAAGAGGATGCCCTGCCCCCGAAAGCTGGCGAAGTGACGCGACCGGTCATCGACGAGGAAGTCCGCATTGATAATGCCCTTATCTCCGCAGAAGACAATCCGGCTGGTGGGAATGAAAGGGAAGTGCTGCTGCAACCACTTAAATTTTGCGTCGAACGAAGACGGCACTTCCATCGCGGCGCTGGTGATGTATAGGTCATAGTCCTCCGACAGCAGCCGCAATACGCGCTGGCTATCCGCCATCACATCGAGATCGGCGAAAAATCCGTCTTGGTGGGGGATTTGCGAAAACATCGCTCTGCGCTCCGCCGGGATTGCCCCGCGCAGGCCTTTCTCGCGGATATCGTCGAGCGAAATATTCTCGCCGGTTGCCCGATTGTATAGACTGATATGTCGGCCGAAGGCGTCTGCGATGACCTCGTCCATATCGACGGCGATACGCAGGCGGGCCGCCTTTGTTACATTGTTATCGTTGTCAATTTTCATACGTCGAATGTGCTCTGCTCTACCCGCCAGTCGCGATTTCAGTTATGCTTCTTCAGCGTCCCCGAGTGAGGAGATTTCATGACCCTGCGATTATTATCTCAATCCAACATAGTGAGGTTCGCGCTCTTGCTGGCGTTCATTTCTGGTGTACTTGTCGAATCGCAAGCCAAATCCAAGGTGGAACCTACGATGATACAGAAAACGTCCTTCGGCAAGCTCGCGGATGGTCAACCCGTCGATCTATACACCCTCACCAACTCTCATGGCATGACGGTGGAAATCACGAACTACGGCGCGACGGTGGTGGCTATCAAAGTTCCCGGGCGCGAAGGCAAGATCGACGACGTCGCCCTGGGTTATGACAGCGTCGACGGCTATGTTTCGGGCAAAGCGTATATCGGCGCGACGGTTGGGCGTTATGCCAATCGCATCGGTCACGGACAATTCGTTCTCGACGGCAAGACCTATACTTTGCCCAAAAATAATGGCGAAAATACCCTGCACGGTGGGACTGTTGGTTTCAGCATGAAGCTGTGGCAAGCTCGCGAACTCCCGTCCAAGCAGGGCCAGTCCATCGAGTTTTCGCTGGTCAGTCCCGATGGCGATCAGGGCTTTCCTGGAACGATGCACGCTACTGTCACATTCACTCTGCCGCATGACCGCAACGCGCTCGTGATCGAATATCATGCCACCACTGACAAAGACACAGTTCTGAATCTTACCAACCATTCGTACTTCAACCTCAGCGGCGAAGGCAGAGGCGACATTTTGCAGGATGTAGTTAAGCTCTATGCTTCGCATTTCACGCCGATCGACGAGACTCTGATACCGACCGGAGAGATTCGCGCGACCAAGGGAACGCCGCTCGATTTCTCGCAGCCGACGGCCATCGGCGAACGCATTAACGCCGATGATCCCGAAATCAAGTTCGGCAAAGGTTACGACCACGGCTATGTGCTCGATCGAACCAAGCCGGACTTAAGCTTGGCCGCGGAAGTCTTCGATCCGCATAGTGGACGGGTGCTTGATGTGTTGACCACTCAGCCGGGTATTCAGCTTTATACTTCGAATTTTCTCGACGGCAGCGAAAAAGGTAAAGGCGGCAAACCTTACAATTTCCGCAGCGCTTTATGTCTCGAGACTCAGCATTTCGCCGACTCGCCGAATAAGCCGAATTTTCCGAGTACAGAACTGAAGCCGGGGCAGGAATTCCGCTCGACGACGGAGTACAGATTCTCGGTACGCTAGCTCTCATTCCGCGACCCCGGCCAGCCGCGCCGTCTCCGCCCACAGGCGACGCGCAGCCTCGTCGTCTCGGGCGTTATTGTTCGGCTGCGTGACGCGGCATTTGTAGAAGTACTCGCCAGTCATACTCTCGACCTCGGGCGACGACGCCAGATAAATAATCGTCTCCGCTCCTTTTTGTGGGCTGATAGCGAAGTTCTTCGCCAGTCCGATCAGGGACGAAAGCAATCCGCCACTCTGATCGCCAAAGCGTGTGGCTACGAATCCAGGATGCAGGCAGTTCGCGGTGACCCCCGTTCCAGCCAAACGCCGCGCCAACTCGCGAGTGAACAGAATGTTGCATAGTTTGGAGCGGCCGTAGACTTTAAAGCCTGGGCCGCCAATAAAACTTTCCCGATAGGCTTTTTCCGATTGCAAATCAAGGAGGTCGAGCGGGGCGATCCGGTGACCGTCAGAGGATGTGTTCACTACTCGGGCGGGCGATGAGGCCACCAGCCGCTCGCGCAGGGCGTCCGTCAGGACAAAATAGGCCATGTGGTTGAGCGCGAACGTCATCTCCAAGCCATCTTCGGTAAGCTGGCGAGTGGTGAACATTGCGCCCGCGTTATTGATGAGCACGTCGATGCGCGGTTCGGCTTGCGCAATTTCGGCTGCGACTCTTTTCATCTCGCGCAGCCGCGACATGTCGGCATAGTGAATGGTATGCGCGATTCCCGGAGCCAGCGAAGCCAGACGTTGCATGGCTTGTGCGCCGCGTCCGCGGTCCCGCGCGATTTGGACGATCCGCGCACCCATTGCCGCCAAACTCTCCGCCGCAACCTGTCCGATTCCGGAGGTCGCGCCGGTTATGACGACAACTTTGCCTTTCATGTTCTCGCCCATGAGGATTGTCCTCCCGTTTCGTTCCTGAAGGTTGAGTGTAGCGCTTCTGGATTGGACCCTTCCATGAGTACTTTCGCCGCGAACGGCGTGATCCCGGCGGAGTACAAGTTTCCTGTCCGCAAGTAGCCGTGCGCCCGCAAGAAAGTGGTGGCCAGGGAGGGAGTTGAACCCCCGACGCCAGCCTTTTCAGGGCTGCGCTCTACCGCCTGAGCTACCTGGCCACTTTTGCAGCGCTCACAACCGGCAGTACGCTTCCTTGGGTGGAAGATTCCGGCTTATGACTGGATCGCCGATTCTTGAACGCCGCGTTTTGCGCGGCCATCGGACTGGAACGAACCAACGCTCTCGATTATAGCAACACGCGCTGGCTTGCCTCAATGCGTCACGAACAAAGGTGCTCACACGTCCGTTTCCATCTCGATGGATCGCTCGATATTCTAATGGGTTCCTTGACTTGTCCCTTCCTGCTGTCCCAGCCACGATGCCAGCTGCGCCTCCTGCTGTGATCGCAGGTCGATGCATTCGTCGATCCGTTCTAATGCCTGCTTGAGGGTCCGCGCAGCCGCTGGCACCGGATGCTCGGTGAAAAAGCTCTTTACTTGATCTTTCATAGTCGCATTGCAGAAACTGCCGGTCGCCGAGATAATCGCACCGGCACTAAAGCCGCTGGCCATCTTGTCGATTTGGCCCCAGTTGGCTTGTACGAAGTCCCAGCCGATTTGTCGTCCTGCGGGGTTGCGAATCACGGCCGCGATGGCGAAGGGGGCGTCCTGACTCCGAACCCGCGGGGTCAGCGTCGCTTGCAATGTTTGTTGCAGCAGCTTGGGCTCGCGGAATTGCGAAAGTGCCTGCGCATACCGGTAAAAGTCCTCGGGAGACTTCGCTTCGCTGATGTGATGGAGAACTTGAGCGTACAGCGCTTCGCCTCCATCGTTCACCGTCAGGAAGAATGCCGTGTCGCGGATACTGGGATCGAGCTCTTTTCCGCCCAGCATTTCTGTAGTGAGCTTTGCCGCTTCGGACAGTACTTGAGGATCATGACCGCTGTAACCGAGCAGGAACATAACCTGATCGCGTAATCCCTTCCGGTCTTCGCTTTCGCCCGGCGCGGGCTGCCAGCCTAGCTGTTGGGCTGGCGGAGTGAACGTCGTACGCACCCAATGTTCGAAGGCGGGCCGATCGCTGTCGCCGATCAGGTAGTCGCCAATATAGCGAATTTGCGCCGCGGCCTCGGCCATCACGGCTCCACTTGTTTCGGATTGCAGTCCTCCCGCCAGCGCGAGATAATCGCCCGCGGACTGACGCCCGACGCGCACCATCGCCCATTCATCGCTCAGCAATCGAATGCGCTCGGCCGGCGTAAGTTCGGTCTGCATGCTGCGAGCAAGAGCAGTCACGTTTGCCGATGAGTAACCGGCGCGGTAGTAGCCTGCGGCGCCCGCGTTCGCGAGTCCCCAGGTAGCGCATCCTCGAAACTTAAACTCAGTCTGCTTCGCGGTCAACAGTTCGCACGTGTCGTTCGTCAGGGCTTCTGCCGACGTCAGTTTCATGCAAACTGGAATCTGCCACAACTCGTCATTGCCCGCCCTGAATTTCTCGCGATCGTAGAAATACCGTTGCTGGGATAGGTTTACGGTTGTCGCGCCCGCCTTGCATTGTGTTTCCATGGAAACCAGCGGCGGCCCCGCTTGATTCACAAACGTGGGCATGATCCGATCTACGGGTTTGCCGGAAGCCACCGCCAGCGCGCTCCAAAAATCTCCCGCGGTAGCGTTGCCGTAAGCATGCTGCGTGATGTAAGCGTCCACACCCTTGCGGAAGGTTTCAGCGCCGAGGTAGGCCTCCAACATGCGAAGCACCGAGGCAGCTTTGCCGTAGGCGATGCCATCGAACAGTTCTTGAATCTGGGCGGAAGTTTCCGCAGCCTGGTGGATAGGGCGCGTACTGGACAGGGAATCCGTGTTCAAGGTTTGTGTCGTCTCCCGGGCGTCGTCCAGATCCATGCGCCACTCCGGCTTCCACGCTGCCAGCGGTTTGCTCGACATCCAGGTCGCGAAACCTTCATTCAACCAGACGTCATCCCACCACTGCATGGTGACCAGATCGCCGAACCATTGGTGCGCGATTTCGTGGGCTACATCGCCTCCCACCGTCTTCAATTGATCGATCGAAGCGGTCTTGGGATCGGCCAGCAACGCGACTTCGCGGTAGGTGATGAGCCCGGCATTCTCCATGGCGCCAGCTGCGAAATCGGGCAGGCCGACCATGTCGAGTTTGCCGAAAGGATATTTCACGCCAAAATATTTGTCGTAGTACGTGATGGAGTGCTCAGCCGCTTCGAGCGCGAAGTGGGTCAGATCTTTCTTGCCCGGAAAAGTGTAGATGCGGATCGGAATGCCATCCGCCGACCCTTCGATGTATTCAAAATCGCCAACCGCGATCGCCAGCAAGTAGGACGACATCTTCTCCGTGGTGGCGAAGGTTACCGTGTGCTTGCCCGCGTCGGGCCCGGGTTTGTCGGTCAGAACCTCTTTATTGGAGAGCACGGTCAAGTCTTTATCGGTGATTACCGTCACATCGAATGTGGCTTTATAGGCGGGTTCATCGAAACTCGGGAAGGCACGACGCGCGTCGGTGGACTCAAACTGAGTGACGGCATATTTCTTCCCGCTTTCCTCTTTCCCGAGATAAAATCCGCGTAGTTCGTCGTTGAGAATTCCGGTGTAACTGATGTTGATGGTGGCAGGCCCTGGATCGATGGTCTTCTCGAAGCTCAGCGTCGCCATCTCCTTATCCTTGTCGGTCGTCACGCTCGCCGACTGTATGGTGCCCCCGCTGGAGATCGTTGCCTTGTGGAAATCGAGTTCGAGGGCGTTCAACAGGATTTGCTGAGTCGGCTTGAGAACTCTTATCTGAATCATTTCCGTTCCGCCAAACCTATCGGTGGTGAAGTCGGGCGCGAAGGTGAGGCGATAGTTGTCCGGGGTCGCGATCGGGGGCAAACGCTGCGCGGAGGCACCCAGTGAAATTGCCAGAATGAAACAAAAGATCGCGGTACGGAAACGCAAGGTTCTTTTCATAATTCCCCTTAGAAAAATGTTGTTTAGATATCCTGTTCGATGGTCGGACTTTGCGACCTGAACGACGAAATCCTGCACCCACAGATACGCGCACCGGCGGACTAAAGTTTCGTGTTGCCTGGCATTCCGTTCGTTACCGTGAGCGCACAGTGATCGGCTGCGAACCAATATGCAGTTTCACGGTAATCTTTAACGTCGAAGACCGCCAGGTCCGCATCTTTGCCGGGCTCAATGGATCCTTTGCAATCTTGTAAGCGCAACGCCCAGGCACCGTTGATCGTCCCCGCCGCGATCGCCTCGGCGGGGGACATCTTCATGTGAGTGCACGCCAACGACAGCACGAACGTCATGCTTGGCGTGGGTGACGACCCCGGATTGTAATCCGTCGCCAGCGCAACCGCAACGCCTGCATCAATCAGCCTGCGGGCGGGCGGATAGTCCTTCAGCCCGAGGAAATAATTTGCCCCGGGGACGAATGTCGCCAGCGTGTCGCCATTCGCCAGCAGCGCAATGTCGTGATTGCTTATATGGTCCAGGTGATCCAGCGATGCGGGATTAAACCGCAATATCTCAGCCAGCGATGTCGCACCCAACTGGCACACATGTCCGCGCACGCCCAACTTGTGTTGCTGCGCCGCGGCGAAGATTTCTTCCGTCTGCTCCAATGAAAATGCGCCGCGCTCGGTGAATACATCGACGAAGCGGGCGAGCTTCCGCCGTGCGACTGCCGGGATCAGCTCTTTACAGACGATCTCGACGTACTTCTGTGAGCAATCCCTATATTCGGAGGGGACGACGTGCGCGCCCAGAAAAGTTGGCACAACCGTTCCAGCGAAAGAATTCGCTGCGTCGCCGATCGCTTCCAGCGATTTGATCTCGTCCTTGACGGTAAGGCCGTATCCCGACTTCGCTTCGACGGTCGTTGTTCCTTGCGCCGACATTTCACGAAGGCCTTTCAGAACCTGCGCCGCTAAATCGCCGCGCGTGGCTTTCCTCACCGCCGTGAGGCTGGAGCGAATTCCGCCTCCCGCTTCCGCAATCTCTTCGTAAGTCGCGCCCGTGATTCGTTTCTCAAAATCCACAAGCCGGGGCTGCATAAACGCCGGGTGAGTATGCGAATCCACAAATCCAGGCAGGACAACCTTATTTTTGCAATCGATTTCGATGACGTACTTGCGATTCTTCTTCAGCCAGGCGTCACCCAGGGCATCTTTTGTGCGCCCTACCGAAACGATCTTGCCGCCGACGCAGAGGACGGCCGCGTCCTCGATAACGCCTAACTGGCTTAACGCGGGACCGCGCCGCGGGCCCGTTGCGCCGGAAGGTGAGCGCAGTGTGAGAAGCTGTCCGATGTTCGTCAGCAGCAGGGAACTGAAAGATTTTGGCATTACTTGGCTCAACGCGTAGTCTATCAGTCGCGATAAACGCAATTCGCAGAGCCGCGGCTAGCGTCCCATTGGTACTTTGACCCCGCGGTACTTCGCGAACGCCTTCGCCTCATCGTATCCCGCGTCCACGTGACGAATGACGCCCATGCCGGGGTCGGTGGTCAGTACACGCTCAATGCGCTTCGCCATCATCTCTGACCCGTCGGCGACCGTGACCTGCCCGGCGTGCAAAGAGTAGCCGATACCTACGCCGCCACCGTTATGCACCGAGACCCATGAGGCCCCTGCGGCCGTATTGACCAGAGCGTTCAAAATCGGCCAATCGGCGACCGCATCGCTGCCATCTTTCATACTTTCGGTTTCGCGAAAAGGCGACGCCACCGATCCGCAATCCAAATGATCCCGGCCGATTACGATGGGCGCTTTTAGCTTGCCTTTTTTCACAAGGTCATTCATTGCCAGGCCAAACTCGGCGCGTTCGCCGTAGCCGAGCCAGCAGATGCGTGCGGGTAATCCCTGAAATTTAATTCGCTTGCGTGCTAGTTCAATCCAGCGGCGAAGAATGCGATTCTTTGGAAACATCTCGAGCACTAACTCGTCGGTGACGTGGATGTCTGACGGCTCGCCCGACAGCGCCAGCCAGCGGAACGGCCCGCGTCCCTCGCAAAATAGAGGGCGAATGTACTCCGGAACAAATCCCGGAAAATCGTAGGCCTTCTTTACTCCGCGCTGAAACGCGAAGGTACGAATGTTGTTTCCGTAATCGAACGTTACCGATCCCATCTTTTGCAGCCGCAACATGCCTTCAACATGCTTTGCCATCGCGTCGAGCGACTTTTCCTGATACGCCTGCGGATCGCGCGCCCGCAGCTCAAATGCCTCGGCTAGCGACATTCCGTTCGGAACATATCCATTTAGCGGATCGTGCGCCGAAGTCTGATCGGTCAAAATATCGGGCACCACGCCGCGCTCGGCCAACTCAGGAATCACATCCGCACAATTGCCGACCAATCCTACGGAAACATTTTCTTTCTTGCGAATCGCGTTCTTCAAAATACGCAGCGCCTCATCGAGATTCGTAACCATGAAGTCGCAGTAGCCCGTCTTGAGGCGCTTTTTAATGCGTTCGGGATCGACGTCGATTCCAAGGAACGCCGCGCCTGTCATCGTCGCGGCCAGAGGCTGTGCTCCGCCCATGCCGCCCATACCGCCGCTTACGATAAGCTTGCCCGCAAGGTCGCCGCAAAAGTGTTTTTCGCCCGCCGCGGAGAAAGTCTCAAACGTTCCTTGCACGATCCCCTGCGAGCCGATGTAAATCCACGAACCCGCCGTCATCTGGCCATACATCATTAAGCCGGCGCGTTCTAGTTCATTGAACTTTTCCCAGTTGGACCAATGCCCGACAAGATTCGAATTCGCAATCAGCACGCGCGGAGCGTACTCGTGCGTTTTGAAAATCCCCACAGGCTTACCCGACTGTACGAGCAGCGTCTCATCGTCGTCGAGGCTCTTCAGCGAAGCGATGATGGCGTGGTAGGCCTCCCAACTGCGAGCTGCACGCCCGGTTCCGCCATAAACCACCAAATCCCTGGGACGCTCAGCGACTTCTTCGTCCAGATTATTCATCAACATGCGCATGGCCGCTTCCTGCTGCCAGCCTTTGCAGACGATCCGATTGCCGCGTGGGGCTCGGACCGGCGTGTAAGTCGAGGGCGAGATTTCCGTTTCTACGGGCATGGATAGATGGTAGTGGGTTGAAGGGAACTTTGTCATTCCGAGCCCAGCGGGGAATCTGATTGTCGCCCGCACCGCGGGAACGCCTAAAGCGTTATCGACATCGAATCATTTACGATAACTCTTTGACTGCAACGCAAACCAAATCGACGTGGAAAAGTTTGGCCAGCAGTCCCGCTGGGACGATTGCGTTTCTAACCTTATTCGCAATTGTTTTTTTCGCCGGCGTCACTCGCCTGATGAACCGCTTCCATGAGCAGGAAAAAGCGCTGGCCCGTCACATGTACGCGCAAGGATTAGCCGACCAGCAGTCCGGCCGCCTTGATCGCGCTGTCGAAGACTTTCGCGCCGCGCTCTCGTACGATCGAAATAATTTCGACTACCAGCTAAGCCTGGCGCGCGCCTTGCGTGACTCCGGCCGCACTGACGAAGCTGAGGCGTACCTCATTACTCTTTGGGAGCAACAGCCGCAGGATGGCTTCGTCAACCTTGCACTCGCCCGTCTCGAGGTTCGCAAAGATTCTGTGCAGGACGCCCTTCGCTACTACCACAGCGCCATCTATGGCGTCTGGCCCAGCGACTCCGATACGCACCGTTCTCAGGCGCAATTAGAACTCATCAACTTTCTGCTCGACCACAAGGCTCTGCCGCAAGCCCAAGCCGAGCTGATTACGCTGGCTGCTTCGCTCACGACGGACGCTGCTGCGCACGTGCGCACCGCCGATCTTTTTATTCGCGCCCACGACCCTGCGCACGCCCTCGCCGAGTACCAGGCGGCATTGCGCCACGACCCCAATCTCGTCGCGGCCATGGCTGGAGCCGGGGAGTCCGCCTTCGCGCTGGGCCGCTATCGCACCGCGGAAACTTATCTCGAACGTGCGGCCAGAAAAAATCCCGGCGATGCGCACGTCGCCCAACTCTCACAGACCGCTACCCTCATCCTCGAATCCGATCCCTACGCGCAAGGCATAAGTCAGGGCGAGCGCCGCAGCCGCCTGCAATCCGCGTGGACGCGCGCTGGCGAACGCCTGCAAACGTGCGCCCGATCGCAGCCGCCTACCAGCGAGTCGAATGCCGATTTCGCAGCTCTCCACGCGCGCTGGCTTGAACTCAAGCCGCAAATCGATCATCTACTTCCCATGAGCGATGACGATGTCTCGGATCAGGCTATGACTTTGATCGCCATGATCGAGCGGCAAACGGCGAAAGCCTGCGGGCCGGCGTCCGACGCTGACCAGGCGCTTCTCACGATTTCGCAGAATCGCCTCGGTCAAAATCGTTCTGGAGCCGACCAATGAGCCTTGCTCCTCTGGTCGCCGATGAAGTGCAGGCCCCGGCAGCGCCACGCAAGTCCTTCATCGACTCTGTACTCAACCTTGGCTCGGTGCTCAACGAAGATCGCTTCTTCCTCATCATCTCGGTCTTCATCGGGATTTTCTCAGGCCTTTCCGTCGTCTGCTTCCGCCTCGCCATCGACTGGGTTCGGATCGGTTTACTCGGGCCGGCGCCTCATGCCTACGATTGGCGACTGCTCGTGGTTCCGCCTGCTATAAGCTTGCTGATCGCGATACTCGTTATTCATGTGTTTCCCCTGGTGCGCGGCAGCGGCGTCAATCAAACCAAGGCCGCGCTCTATATTTTTAACGGATACATTCCGTTTCGCACCGCGGTCGGGAAATTTATCACCGCCGCCCTGGCGATCGGCGCGGGACACTCCCTTGGGCCCGAGGATCCATCCCTGCAAATCGGCGCCAGCATCGCGTCCGCTCTTGGCCGTCGCATGAATTTTTCTCGCGAAAAATTGCGCCTGCTCGCGCCCATTGGCGCCGCCGCCGGACTGGCTGCAGCCTTCAACGCACCGATCTCCGCCGTGCTCTTCGTCATCGAAGAAGTGATTGGACGGTGGACGGCCGGAATCCTCGGCTCCGTCGTGCTCTCCGCAATTTCCAGCGTCGTCATCGTCCGTTGGTTCTTCGGGTCGGAAGCTCTCTTCCGCATTCCCATCGTGAATCTGGTCCACCCAATCGAACTCGCGGCGTATGCCGTCCTCGGTTTGGCCGGAGCTCTTGCCGCGGTCGCGTTCTCCCACGCCGTCGCGTACTTCCGTCCTCGCGTTCGTGCGTGGCCACGCACGGCGCAATATTTTCTGCCGTCGTGCGCCGGCCTCATCATAGGTCTCTTCGGATACCTCGGCGCACCCCAGGTCATGGGAGCCGGCTATCAATACATGGACGAAGCCATGCACGGCCACTTTACCTGGCAGTTTCTCGCGCTGCTGGTACTCCTGAAAATTGTCGCGACCGTGCTCTCCTTTGTGAGCGGCACGCCGGGTGGGATGTTTGCGCCGACGCTCTTTATCGGAGCGATGCTCGGCGGCTCCATCGGCGGCCTTGAACACATCCTTTATCCGCACCTTACGGGAACCATTGGCACCTACGCCCTGGTCGGCATGGGCGTGCTTTTCGCCGCGTTCCTGCGCGCGCCTATGACCTCGGTCTTCATGGTGCTCGAAGTCAGCGGCAGTTACTCGATTATCCTGCCCGTCATCGTCGCCAACACTCTTGCCTACGTGCTCTCGCGCACTCTTCAGCCCACAGCGATCTTCGACATTCTCACGCGGCAGGACGGCCTCGACCTCCCTTCGATGGAAGAACAGCGCGAGGAACATGTTCTGCGTGTCGAAGATGCGATGGAACCTTACGCGGGCCCGGTGCTGAACTCGGAGATGTCGATCGCGGAGGCCAATAAGCGCATCACGGAGGTGCCCGGCGATACTTTCCTGGTGCAGATGCGCCCTTCGGGATGGACCAGCGCATCGCGCGATCTGTTTCGCCGTTTGGTGAGTGAAGGCAAATCCGATCTCACTCTGGCCTCGGCGCTCCCGTCAACGCGCCTGCCCTACATGCACCCCGACTTCCCGCTGGACAGCGCTTTGCGCTACGTCTCCGAAACGCCCCTCGTCCCGGTGGTAAGCCGCGCCGATTTCCGCACGCTGGAAGGGGTAATCTCCAGCCAGGCCGTGCTCAATCGCTACCGCGTTGTCCCGCGCGAAATGTAGTCGGCAGTTTTAACTCATCCTGAACGCAGCCGCACTTTAGGTGGGGTGAAGGATATTGCGTGGACATCACCCATGCTGCGCGAGATCCCCGCTCGCCCGGAGAGAACGCCGGGACTTCGGGATGACTGGCGGGTAAAACGAGGGTGTACAATCAAAGCGTTTCGAGACCACGCGCCAAGGCCGCGTCCGCTTTACGACTCGCGCGTGATCTCCATGATTTTTGAAGTTCCTTAAGGAGGCCGTATGGGCATCGCAGTCACCCCGCAGATACATCCCGAAGTTGCCAGCTTTATCGACAAGCCAATCAAAATGTTGATCGACGGAAAGTGGGTCGATTCCGTTTCCGGCAAAAAATTTTCCACTTACAATCCCGCGACCGGCGAGATCCTCGCCCAAGTGGCGGAAGGCGATCGAGAAGACATCGATCTCGCCGTTAAAGCTGCTCGCAAGGCGTTTGATCAAGGCGCCTGGCGCAAGATGACGGCCTCGCAGCGCGGTCGACTCATCTGGAAACTGGCCGACCTGCTCGAAGCGCATACCGAGGAATTTGCCTACCTCGAAAGCCTCGATAACGGTAAGCCCCTCAGCGTCGCCCGCGTCGCCGACGTACCGTTGGCTGTCGATCTCTTCCGCTACATGGCGGGATGGGCCACTAAGATTGAAGGCAACACGATTCCAATCTCCATGCCCGGCGGAGAGTATCTCGCCTACACGCTGCGCGAACCCGTCGGCGTCGTCGGACAAATCATTCCCTGGAACTTCCCGCTGCTCATGGCCGCGTGGAAACTCGGCCCAGCGTTGGCGACCGGTTGCACCGTCGTGTTGAAGCCAGCGGAGCAGACACCCCTCTCCGCGCTGCGTCTCGGCGAACTCTTCGCCGAAGCCGGGTTCCCTGAGGGCGTGGTCAACATCGTTCCGGGCTTTGGCGAAACTGCCGGCGCGGCGTTGGCGGCACATCCCGATGTCGACAAGATCGCCTTCACCGGATCGACCGAAGTCGGCAAGATCATCGTTCACGCCGCCGCCGGAAACTTGAAGAAAGTGTCGCTGGAACTGGGCGGCAAGTCGCCGAACATCATTTACAAAGACGCTGACGTCGACGCCGCCATCGCGGGTGCGGCCTTCGCCATCTTCTTTAATCACGGCCAATGCTGCACCGCCGGATCGCGCCTCTATATCGAGAAGCCAATCTTTGATCGCGTTGCGGAGGGTGTTGCCGAACAGGCCAAGAAAATTCGTGTCGGCCCCGGCCTCGAACCGAAAACCCAAATGGGGCCGCTGGTCTCGGAAGATCAACTCAACCGGGTCTGCGGCTACCTCGAATCGGGATTAGCCCAGGGCGCAACCGCTCTCGCCGGGGGTCACAAGAAGGGCGATAAAGGATACTTTGTTGAACCAACTCTGTTCGTAAACGCTCGCGAGGATATGAAAGTTGTGCGCGAAGAAATTTTCGGACCCGTGGTCGTCGCCATGCCGTTCGAAACTCCCGAGGACATTGCCAGCCGTGCCAACGACAGCGAATACGGACTCGCCGCCGCGGTATGGACTCGCGACATCGGCAAAGCGCATCGCACCGCCGCCCTGCTTCGCGCGGGAACGGTCTGGATCAACTGCTACAACGTCTTCGACGCCGCTATGCCCTTCGGCGGCTACAAGCAATCCGGATGGGGCCGCGAAATGGGCCACGACGTCCTCAACCTCTACACCCACACCAAGAGCGTCTGCACCAAGCTGACCTAGCGTGCATCGACTGAACAGAGGCTGCCGCCCCCGCGCGGCAGCCTTTTTTCATCTCCCGATACCCATGAAATTCTCTCCCCACGAACTCGCCGCCCTACTCGTCGCGACCAGCTTCGCCGCAGGTCTCAACCTCTACGCCACCGTCGCCACCCTCGGCCTGCTTCAACACACCGGATGGGTCGCGCTCCCTGAAGGTCTGCAACTGCTCGCCAGTTGGTACGTCATCGCCGCTGCCGCTGCCCTCTTCGCCATCGAATTCGTCGGCGACAAGATTCCCGCCTTCGACTTACTCTGGAACGCCCTGCACACCTTCATCCGCGTCCCCGTCGCAGCCCTACTCGCCTACCGCGCCGCCGCCGTCCTGCCCGCCGGCGAACAACTGCTCGCCACCCTCGCCGGAGGCCTCATCGCCCTCGCCGCTCACGGCGGCAAAACCGCAGCCCGCGCCGCTGTCACTCCATCGCCCGAACCCTTCTCCAACATCAGCCTCAGCCTCGGCGAGGACGCCCTCGCCATTTTCCTAACCTGGTTCGCCACCCAGCATCCATACACCGCAGCCGCAATCGTGGCAGTATTAGTCATCGGGATTATCCTGGTTACGCGCTGGGTCATCCGAGCGTTGCGAGCCTTATTCCGCGGCGCAAGCGCCGAACTTCAACACGTGGAAAAATAACTATGCCCGACTCCGCCTTTACCGACGTCCCCACCGCCATCGCCGAAATCCGCGCGGGACGCATGATCGTCGTCATCGACGACGAAGACCGCGAGAACGAGGGCGACCTCACCATGGCCGCCGAAAAGGTTACCCCCGACGCCATCAACTTCATGGCGAAGTTCGGACGCGGCCTCATCTGCCTCTCCATGACCGAGGAGCGCCTTGACCATCTCCGCATCCGCAACATGACGGCCGAGAATACGTCCAACTACGGAACCGCCTTCTGCGAAGCCATCGACGCCCGCGACGGCGTCACCACCGGAATCTCCGCCAGTGACCGCGCCCGCACCATTCAGGTCGCCATCGATCCCGCCACGCGGCCCGCCGATCTCGCTCGGCCCGGCCACGTCTTCCCGCTGCGCGCACGCAAGGGCGGCGTGCTCGTCCGCGCCGGACAAACCGAAGCCTCCGTCGATCTCGCCCGCCTCGCCGGACTCATTCCCGCCGGCGTCATCTGCGAAATCATGCGCGACGACGGCAGCATGGCGCGCGTCCCCGACCTGATCGAGTTCTGCCACACCCACAGAATGAAGATGCTCACCGTGGCCGAACTCATCCGCTACCGCATGCAGACCGAGCGCTACGTGCATCGCGTCGGCGAGGCTATGATTCCCACCGCACACGGCGACTTCCGCATGATCGCCTATGAGAGCGAAGTGGACGGCGGCGACTCGCACCTCGCGCTGGTCAAGGGCGACCTCTCGGGCAGCGACGCCGCGCCCGTGCTGGTGCGCATGCACCTGCACTGCGCCGCCGGCGACCTCTTCGGCTCGACCAATTGCACCTGCCGCTCCACGCTGGACGGCGCGCTCGCCGCCATCGCCCACGAAGGCCGCGGCGCGTTAATCTATCTCCACCAAACCGCCAAAGGATTCGCAGTAGACAAAGTGGGAGACCGCAACGTGCTCGCCTTCCATCACGAGCAAAGCAAGCCATCGCAGCCCGAAACCGAGCGCCGAACCCAGCGCGAAGTCGGCATCGGCGCCCAAATCCTCTCCGACCTACAGCTAACCAGAATTCGCTTGCTAACCAACCATCCCCGCAAAGTAGCCGCCCTGGAAGGCTTCAACATAGAAATTACAGAACAAATCGCAGTCCCGATTGAAAGCACCGCCGGGCGAAAAAAAGTATAGGGCGGACATTCCCTTCGACTTCGCTCAGGGCCCTGTCCGCCGCACTTGATTCTTTAGGATTCCGGGCGCAGCGAGGAATCTGCTTTCGCTGGCACAAGGGAAATCTGACGGTTTCTCCAACTTAACGCGTCCTTTGCGTTAAGGTAGGAAACAGAGAAGCCAGCACAACAATACAACGGAAAGGCCGGCATTACCGTGGAAGCGCACAGCTTCAGCCCTGCCACCCGAGCTACAATGGTGAGGGCTTTAAGCCGCTGAGAAGGATGAAATGTCCACCCAACCCACTCCGCACACTGTAATCTGCTCCTGGTGCGAATCCACCATCCGCCCCGGCAGCCCCACCCTCCCCGTCTCCCACGGACTCTGCCTGCCCTGCCTCCAAACCAGCTTCGGCTACCCCGTCGAAAACCTCTCGACCATGTCCCAGGACGCCTTCGATCTGCTCCCCTTCGGCCTCATCCAACTCGACCGCGACGGACTCGTCCTCTCCTACAACGCCGCCGAAGCCAAACTCGCCCACCTCATCGCCGCCGAAGTCACCGGCAAACACTTCTTCCGCGACGTCGCCCCCTGCACCCGGGTCAAAGAATTCGAAGGACGCTGGCTCAAAATGCTCGACTCCCCCATCCCCGTCCGCGAAAAATTCAGCTACCTCTTCAAATTCTCCCACGGGACAGTCCTCGTCCAGGTAGCCCTAACCTTCGACCCCACCCAAAACAAAACCTCAATCTTGATCAGACAGTTGGATAAGGGCTAGCGTGGCGGCATAAGAAGGATTATCGGGCCTTGATCCCGCTACTTCGGAACAAGCTCGATGGTTAAAGCTCTTCGTTCTCCACCCGACAGGGAGAATTTCGCTCCATTTGCATATGATCCAGTCAGGTGTCCAGGCGCTTCCGCCAAAATTTGGACGGCTTTGTTCGGTAAAGTGAACTGGAAGCGCCCCGTCTGATCGGTAAAAAGCTCGACAAACACGCTCGGATTGTGAGCGTCACGAACGGTTATTTTTCCCCTGTTTATGCCCTGATGCGTCTCTGAATCTTGGAGGACACCTTGCAGTACACCTCCTTGGTTCCCAGAGTGATAACGTCTGAGACATCAGCCTGTCCGACCGAAACTTCGGGGAAGCTGGCAGTTGGGTCATGGCACAGCAAGAAACCGGGATCCGGGTATCCGCTCGCAGGAGCCTTGGCCCGTATCACGTAATCGCCCGAGGGAAGACGCAGATGGAACCTGCCCTCGCTGTCCGTACGCGTCCAGCCCACCCCGCCTACGGCACCTCCTCCGGTAGCCAGGATTGCCGCCACGGAAGCGGTTGAGGAGGGCGACCCGTCCGCCTCAATCACGGTGCCAGCGATTGAGTGCAGGTCAGCGGCTTGAAAGGCCCGCGCCGAGCAGATCGTTAAGAAGTGCGCCAACAGGATCAAAATCAACAGGCGTCTCGTCATGGAATTCAGTATCCGTCGATGGAAATTGAGTTGCACTTGTAGACAACACTATCCACATGGGGGCAAGGGTACGCCGGAAAGGGTCCAGTTCTGGGTCGCGACACGGAACAGGCGGATCGTCTGCTGCATCTCGTAACTCTTCGTGCCGTTATCGTCATGCAGCGTGAGCAGCGCGTTGGTTGACTTCCATCCGCCGTTGGTGACGGCCACGGACACTTGAGAGCTTAGACTCTCTGCCAGAACAAGCACCGTGACATCCGGCCTCGCCGTGCCCACCTTTACACAGAACGTAAAGGTCGGCCACCCGCCCGACGATCCCCGGCGCGAGTTCATTAGCTCCCTTTGCCATGCGCTGGGAGAAAGCGGAAGCATCGTCGTGTACTCCTCGTTCGAGTCGCAGAGGCTCTCCGACCTTGCAGTCTGGCTGCCAGAACACGCAGAGGGGATCAACGCGATCCAAGCTCGCCTCTTCGACTTGCTGCCAGTCGTCCGTGAACACGTCTACCATCCGGCATTCGCAGGCTCCTACTCGATCAAATCAGTCTTGCCCGCGCTTGTGCCGGAAATGACTTATGAGGGCATGGAGGTTGCGAACGGGCAGGATGCCGGGCTGGCATGGGAGTCGCTGGTACGAGGGAGCGTAAATCCGGGCGAGCGCGACAGAATCAGGAAGGCTCTGCTGGACTACTGCGGGCAGGACACGTTGGCGTTGATCCTATTGCTGAAGCAATTGCGCGCCGTTGTCCAGCTTAACTAGACCTTCCACGCCGTTGCCTTTAGAATGGCGGTTCCCCGGAAAGAAGAGCTTCTTCATGCAAATTCAACCACAGTTTCAAAGCATCGGAAACCTTATAGCTGGTCGCCTTTTTAAGATTCCAGAATATCAGCGGGCTTACAGTTGGCAGTCGAAGCAGCGGGAAGACCTGTTCCAAGATATCGAGAAGGTCTACGTGTCTGGTGCCGACTCGCATTTCATGGCAACTATTGTCGGCTTGCGGCGAAAGAAGCTGCGGATCGCTGCGGATGAATTCATAGACATTGAAGTTGTGGATGGACAGCAGCGGCTGACGACTCTGACGATACTGCTGAAAGCGATCAGCAAAAGAATTGCGGAAGTCGAGCCAAAACGGGCAGAGGAGATTGATTCGCTGCTTGTGAAAGGAGACGACCTGAGCCTCCTTCTCTTGCAAACAAATCACGACTCAAGTCATATCTTTATCGACTACCTTCGTGACGGCACCCTTCCGGGCAACAAGCCGCTCCTAACTTCTGCCGATCACAACCTCGTCAAAGCTATCGCTGAGTGCGAAGCGTTTGTCGAGAACTGGATTGCTCAGCCCAAACGAAAGCTCCTCGATCTTTTCGGAATAATAAAGAATCGGTTGTCAGTCATTTTTCATGAGATTGAGGATGAGGCTCTTGTCTATACAGTTTTCGAGGTCTTGAATAGTCGTGGGCTTGATGTCACGTGGTTTGACAAACTGAAAAGCCTGCTCATGGCGATTGTGTTTGAGTATGGAGACAAGGGCTCTAGGGCGGAAACCGTCGCCGAGCTTCATACCCTTTGGACGGAAGTCTACAGGACTATCGGACTCCGATGGCAGAGCCTTAATCGGGAGACGGTGCGATTCGCTGGTACACTCCGCGTTGAGAAATCCCCTAACCGGCCACTGGGGGAAGAGGATGCCGTGCAAGTGCTTGGCGATTCGTGCGGAAACGAGCCTAAGAAAGTAGTTGATTGCACCAAGTGGCTACTAAGGGTTACGCAGGCTGAGGCTCGAATTCTCGGAGACCACCGCCTCAGAGCCGCTACACAGATAGTGCAGGCTCGTCTTGCGGCCATAGCAATCATACTTCGTAAGTTTCCCCAGTCTGAGGAGAAGAGAATTCTCAAGGTTTGGGAGAATGTCACTTTCCGTATCTACGGGCTGGGCGGGCGCGACGCCCGCACGAAAGTAGGTGAATACGTTCGATTGGCGTGGCGAGTTAGCAACGAGAATCTATCGGGTGACGCGATCATCGGCGAGTTGACAGCGATTGGACAAGAATTCCCGATTGACACCGTTCTCGAAGGATTGAAGAACGCTGATTGCTACCAAGGATGGACAGAGAAATTGCGGTACTTCTTCTTCCGCTATGAAGAACACCTAGCGGATGAGGCTGGGCAGGTTCTAAACGCCACGCAATGGAATCGCATCTGGGCGGATGAACCGTCCAAATCGGTGGAGCACATATACCCGCAGAGCAAGGGCTCGCAAGACCCGAATACGAAGGGGATATTTGTGCATCGCCTCGGCAATCTAATGATGCTTCCTCCCGGCGTTAACTCGAAACTTCAGGACGACTCACCGAAGGATAAGGCTGCAACGTACAATTCCTGCGGTCTCTTGGGTGCCATTGAAGTCGGAAAGTCGATCAAGGCAGAGAAGTGGGACCGGAATGCCGTCGAGAAGCGAGAGAAGCGGCTAATTAAATGGGCTGCGACGGAGTGGCGCGACTGAGCGCTCAATTCCGTCCGTCTTTGTGGCAACAGTGAGTGACTCAGATGCGGCAAGACCACGCACATGCATCTTGCCGCTTCAAGCCTGTTGGTCACTTCTGGTAAGTGACAGTCATTGTGACGGGCCCGTTGCCTCCGTTGATCCAACCTCTACAAATGGCGACGTTGCTGTAGTGGGCACCTTTCCACGGGTTGCTCTTGTCGCCGAGAGCGCCCAAATACTGGAATATGCTGGTGCCTGCGGTCTGGCATGTCACATCAGTTACCAGACCGGGCTCCACTGTAATGAGGTTCCATTGGTCGAATCGGTCTCGACTTTGACCAATGAATAGCTGTGTGTGAATAAACTCGCACCTGTGTTGATCCGTGTTTTGGAAGCCTACACAGTTCGGACCGACTGTCCAAACATCGCTTTGAGCAAAAGCTGTGTGAGAGAACAGGAAACAGCAGCAAGCGCCGAGGGCGAGAATACCGAGAAACTTCTTCATCGCTGTACCTTTTCAGTTTTGGATTTGCAGCACTACGCTGATGCGTAGTCCCCCTCGCTGCATGGCGCTGATTGTAGCAGGAGTTTGATCTGTCTACTATCCAAGTGTTAGACGATCACTCAAGGAGTCATCTTCCAAGCGAAGAAATCAACTTCTAGTGGCGGCCAGCCGAGGGTCACGGACGCGGATCGCACGTCTGCGAGACAATGTGTAGTGCACCCCTCTAGAACTGGACACGATCATACGGTATGATTTGGGGCCTCCGCCAGGAGGCGAGATGCCAAGAAAAGCACAAGTGCAGAGAAGTGCGGAAGAGAAGTTTGCCATTGTGATCGAGGGTCTGAAGAGCGGCAACATTGCCGAGACCTGTCGCACTCATCAGATCGCAGCCACGTTGTATTATCGCTGGAAGGACGAGGCCGAGAAAGCCTCGTTGGCGGCGCTTGGGGGCAGAAGCGCCGCCGCCCGGCCCGACGCCGAGCAAGAAAAGCGCATCAAGCAACTGGAGCGGGCTTTGGGCCGTTCGCATTTGCAGATCGAGATCTTAAAAAACGTGTTGGGCGAGTGAGCTGCGGCCAAGTTCATTCGTCGGCTCGGGAGTTTGTGGCCCAAGGCAAACCCGCCAAGCTGGTCGCCGAAACATTGGAGATTAGCCGGTCGAGTCTTTACTATCGGGCGAAACCCCGTGCCAGTCGCGCCGACCGCTCGCAGGATGAGCAGATCGTGCTGGCCTGCGGAGAGAAGCCGGCCTTCGGCTATCGGCGCGTGGCCTGGTGGTTGGGTCGGAATCACGGATTGGTGGTCAATAGTAAGCGGACGTTGCGCGTCATGCGCGAGCGCGGCCTGTTGGTGCGGCAACGCCGTTTTCAAGTCTCGCGCCGAAAGGACTGGGGCAAGGTGGAAGCGCTGTATCCGAATCTCGTGTGGCAGTCGGACATGACCAAGGTCTGGGCCGGACCCAGCGTCGGCTGGTCGTACCTGGTCTCGGTGATCGATTGCTGCACTCGCGAAATCCTGGGCTGGGACTTGAGTGTTCGCTGTCGCAGCGAAGAAGCGCTGGCCGCGCTCGATCACGCCGTGTTACAGGGTTTGCCTTTCGGCTCTCGTGGAACGGGTTTGACTTTAACTACGGACAACGGCACTCAGTTCACTTCGGCGCGGTACGTCGAAACCCTGAATCGGCTGGGCATCACGCATCGCCGCACCGCCTACAATCATCCCGAGGGCAACAGTTACATCGAGCGTTTTCATCGCAGCTTAAAAGAAGAGGAGGTGTGGCTCAACGAATATCAGAACCTCGATCAGGCCAGACACGGCATCGCCCGCTGGATCGAGGAGTACAACCACAACCGTCCGCATCGCGGACTCCACGGACAAACCCCGCACGAAGCCCGTGCCCGGTTCGCCCTCACCCTAACTTTAAACCCGGCCCCATGTGTCTAGTTTTGCAGGAGGCGCTACACGACAATCCTTATCGAAATGGGCTGGGTTGCTGATGCGCCCTTAGACGCAAAGGGTAGTGCCGTAAAGAGCAAAGCAACTCGCAAAATAATTTGGCTTTTCATAGATCTCCTTAAAATCGGCTAGGGGCAATTTAAGTTTCCGGCATTGTAGTAACCGCTCCAGCTTGGCGGCGCGCCCATGCTGGGTGTGAAAACGCTTGGCTTCGGGGGATACGGGGAGCTGACCAGCAAACAGTGCGGGTCAAAATGAACTCCGGCAGGACGCCGCAGTGATGCCCACCTTTACAAAGTGCGTAAAGGTGGGCCACCCGTCTTTACGTCCTTGGTAAAGGTGGGCATTCATGCTGACTGCGCCGGAAGTTTTATCTTGATCTCGCTCTGCTAATTCAGTTTCATGGCGCTCTTCTGCGAAAGCATACCTCCGGCAGTTGCTCCAGCGCCACTGGTCAGTATCCTGTGCGAGTCCGCGCTTGACTGGATTGGCGTGCACGCAGCGCAGCTTCTCGATGCGTTTGCGGGCCGTGTGCACATCGAAATCGAACGCAGGCATAAGACAGAGTCAAAACAACATCCGTGACGATTGGCCGCGCCGTCCCCACCTTTACCAAGAACGTAAAGGTGGGCCACCCGTCTGCATTTGATCTAATGCGCTGGGAAACGGGTTGTATAGCTACGGCCGGGGAGGAGGTTTAGGACGCCATGTCCGTCTAGTCTTGAGCGTTAACCCACCAGGAACTACGTCCCACCGCTCTGCGAACTCAAGCCAGTTCCTTTCGCGGCCTTTGAGCACGATGTGGCTGCCTTGAATCGCGTCAACATAAGTCCATGGAATGTCGAAGCGCTTCCACACGGACCGGAGTTTGTTGCCGTCGTAACTCACCACTTCGAGGCGCAGCCGTACGCCAGTGTCGCCGATTCGATTTCCGTATAAAAGAAACCAGTGCTCCCCTTCCGTGGGGGCCTCGAGCGGCTGAACATAGAACGTGGATGCCACGAAATCGCTGCCCTCCTCGCCTGCCTTCTCCCATCCAACTCCGATCCGCTTAAAGACCTCGAAGTAGGGGCGCAGGTCAGGCACGGCATCTCCGCCTCGGTCGATCTCGTAGCTGAGCGCCACGGCATGTCTGCCCGAGCCAATTGAAAATGCAGCTGGCGCGGTCGTAAGCTCGCTCATCCTCCCGTAGCCTGGAATTGCGCTCTGAATGCAACGAATTTTTGCAACCACATCCTCGAAGCCGTGGGGATTATCGTCGGCTAGTTGCCGTAGGATTTCTTTTTCGACATACGCGTGAACCTGCTCAGTCCCGGCCTCCTCCGTCTCGGGGGTAAGCCTGCGTGCGTCAGCTGCATCCTCGATGATTAGCGGAAGGTTTAATTTCGCGAATTGTGCCTTTTCATCCAGGCACTCGTCACCGTAGGCGAAGGCCTTGAAAAATATGAACACCAGTACCGCTGTATTCGCGGTGAAACGTTTTACTTTATTCATCAATTGATCTCTACTACTGCTGGATTAGAGTTATTCGATTTCTGTCGCTCAAAGATAAATGCTGGAACTCCTGGAAGATTTATGTTGGCTCCGATCGAAGACTTGTACACCAGCTGCCGACCGGGGTTTGAGTTCGCGTAGCATTTCGGATCGGAATTGACGTTGGGCACGGTAGTCGTGCCGCTCTTCAACGCGGCCTGAATAGCGGTCCATCCGGCCGCGTCAGGGCTGAAAAAGCAGGGTGAGCCAGCCACCGTGTCTGTCTGGGTTCCATCGAAAAGATTCACCGCAACCCCGAGCTCCGGACTTACCCCGGCTGTGATGCTCGTATTGATCCCGGCGTACTGCGACGAAATGATCACTGCTTGGTAGGTGGCCGTCGATCCGCCCGGAAACAGGGAGTTCCCGAACCTGTTCTTCATCGAAGAACCTATCGCAGGTTCTGATACGCTGTCCCCACTAACTGCCTGGCCGTGGGCCTCGCCATAGAGCACTTGTATCAGGACTTGCGGGGGGATGATTATGGTTGTGCCTTGCTGTGCGCAAACGCCGGAAACGCAGGCTGTCGATCCAAAGATTCCCGACGGGGAGCCGGTTCCAGAAACTGTGATCGCATGAGGCGCAGTGCCCGTGGCATTGCTCTCGCCAGCGACGCTTACGGAAGCGACACTCCCGCTGTTGGGGTTGCTTGTGAGTCCGGTAGAAAAGACCAGGTCCCCGGTGCCGCCAGATATCGTTACACTAATCGACTGATTTGTGTCCCCTGAAGACATGTTGAGAGTCTCGGGGGTCTGGGTGATCGACAACACCGTGACCGGGGCGACGGGACACTCCTTCACCCATGTCCCGGTGTTTTCTACGCACTGATACACTTCTCCGCAAGCGTTCGCGTAAGTGAAGCCGGGCGCAACCGACGTCACCAGTTCTTTCGTAACTGTGGCGACGGCGGTGTTGCCGCTCCACCAATCCGTGAACAGACCCGAAATGTTCTCCTCTCCGCCGGTGCACGAATTTTCCGCGTCTATGATTAATGGATCGCCCCAACCCAAAACGCCAAAGTCAAACTGGCCGGGATCGAAGGCCGTGTCGTTTTGCCCACAGCATTCCGGGTCGGGAGGCCGCTGCGTCTGACCGCCCCAGACCCCGTCGAGAGCGAGACTGCCTTGCAGCAGGCCATAGCCGCCGCTGATGTCCTGAAGATCGTAAGTTCCCGCAGAGGCGTCGGGCGGCAGCACATTACCGTTGCGATCCGGCACGCGATTGTGAATGAGATCGGCAAAGCTCACCCACATCTGGTCGCCGGGCTGGATCGTCTGCTGCATCTCGTACTGCTTCGCTCCATTATCATAATGCAGCGTGAGCAGCGCGTTGGCTGGCTTCGATCCGCCATTGGTTACGGTAACAATCCGGTTGTGGTTCGCGTCCACCTGCCATGCTCCCGACTCTAAGTGCGCTCCCAGGGTGCCTGAGAGCGCCGATTCCGCGCCGTAACGTCCGGTCGAATCGTAGCTCGTCGCGACTCGCTATGGGATCTCAACCAAGATGCTATCGACTCCATACTCCGTCTTTGGAACATGCAAGCGAACCGTGTTATCTGATGCGGCATCCATGCTGGTTATCTCGATATACGCAGGGGCAGATTTCGTCAGCAGCGAGCCGGTAGGGATTAGGAAACTCTTGTTTGTAGGCCTAGAAATCCCGGCGGATAAGTCTATTGACTCTAAGTGGTTTCTCAGGGTACTGGCGTCGCCCCCTGGCTCTTCTCCAACTGCAATAATTAATCGGTCATTTCCCAGCCCTAAGAAATTAGGGTGTCCCAGCACGAGTCGGACCTCCGCTTGGGCCTCAACCGTGTTCGAATACGAATGGTGAGTTGCATTGAACTCCGGGTAGACGGGAAAGCCGACTCTTGTAGGGTTCGTCGGAGCTACAGGGGTTCCCTCGAATCTTCCCTGCCGATTCTCGGCGGCCGTCCTCCTTGTGTCATACACCGCTACTACGTCTGTGTAGGTGTCCGGCCCATGGTTTGGATACCACTCTACGTAAGCGATTAGGTTGTTGAAAACTCTTTGGGGTTGATAACAATAGAACCAGTCGATCTTCTTCCCGCCCAGCAAGTCAAAAATTACGACTACGTCCGCGTTCCCACCGTGGCCGAACAAAATCAGCTTGTCCGATGCGATGTAGTTCGACGCCAACTCGTCCATCGGAACGTCGTCCTCTATTGTGGTTTTCCGCGCTTCTCCTTTCTTAGAGACGGTGGCGATAAAGTGGCCATTCTTGTCCGGCCGGCGAGACAACGTTGCTTTCTGGATATTCCAACTCCCCTCCGGCGGATTCGAAGAGTCGCCGCGAGCTGTCGTCATCAGCGCCACGATTAGCATTACCATGCGTAAGCTCATATGTGCTCCTCAGTAGAGGCGAACCGTCAGCGCGCTTGGCAGACTCTGAATGCCGGTACACGCAGTGTTCGTCGTGTAATTGTCTAGATGTGTGTAATCAATGCAGCATGCGGCACACGCGTCCGTGACTGTTTTTACTCCTTCGCCCTGAATGTAAACCTGGGCCCCGGAGACGTAGAGGTCGGGGTCCGTCTTGCAGGCCGCGACTGTGGAGTTGCTCAATGGGCCGAGTGAACCTTTGATGGTCACGAAGCCCCGGAGGTCTCCGCTGTTCTGTGAGCAGGTGAATTCCTGGTATACATCTCCCCAGCTTATCGAATGTCCGCTCCCGGTCCCGGTTTTCGGGTCCGTCACCCTAAAATCAAACCCGCTAACTACATCGGTGTCTGTTCCATGACACTGCGAGTTCCAAACTGTTATGCCTTCGGGACTGCCGGTGCATTGACTCTCAGCAGGGGTGTTGTACTGGGTTTGCGTGTAGACTCCTAACACTTTGACGTGGTAGGCGTAGGAGGCCGTTGCAGGGGTGCCGTCGACCGTCCAAGTCGCTGTAATGGTCTGGTATTCGCCAAGTGGGAGCGTGCTCTGGTCAAAGGAGAAGTTGTAATTGCCTGGGGCCAGGGGAGACGGTCCAGTGTTTATGGACTGTATCGGCTGTCCGCCGTTGGCGCCCGTAAATTCGACTCTCAAGTAACCCGACGTGCCGGACGGCCCCGAGAGTGTGATGGAAATATTGTCCTGCGCAATGTTCGCACCGGTGATTTGATCAGAAATCACCGTGACCGGGGCGACGGGACACTCCTTCACCCATGTCCCGGTGTTTTCTACGCACTGATACACTTCTCCGCAAGCGTTCGCGTAAGTGAAGCCGGGCGCAACCGACGTCACCAGTTCTTTCGTAACTGTGGCGACGGCGGTGTTGCCGCTCCACCAATCCGTGAACAGACCCGAAATGTTCTCCTCTCCGCCGGTGCACGAATTTTCCGCGTCTATGATTAATGGATCGCCCCAACCCAAAACGCCAAAGTCAAACTGGCCGGGATCGAAGGCCGTGTCGTTTTGCCCACAGCATTCCGGGTCGGGAGGCCGCTGCGTCTGACCGCCCCAGACCCCGTCGAGAGCGAGACTGCCTTGCAGCAGGCCATAGCCGCCGCTGATGTCCTGAAGATCGTAAGTTCCCGCAGAGGCGTCGGGCGGCAGCACATTACCGTTGCGATCCGGCACGCGATTGTGAATGAGATCGGCAAAGTTCACCCACATCTGATCGCCGGGTTGAATGGTCTGCTGCATTTCGTACTTTTTCTCGCCGTTATCATAATGCAGCGTGAGCAGCGCGTTCGCGGGCTTCGATCCGCCGTTGGTTACCGCGACGATTTGGTTGTGGTTTGCGTCGACCTGCCATGCGCCCGACTCGAAGTGTGCTCCCAAGCTACCCGAGAAGGCCGATTCTGTGCCATATCGCCCAGTCGAATCGTAACTCGTGGCGATTGCTATGAGATCGTCCGGCATAGCCGAAGCGCTGCTCAGCATGACCAGCGCCCAGTGCGCGTCGTCTGGAATGTTGAGTTGCTTTTGCATTGCTGCAACCTGAATCTGCCGCGTCTCGTACGGAGCGAGCTGCAAGTCTTCCAGCTTTACTTTACCTTTGCCGGAATCGCCGCGCCAGCTTAGTGTGATGCTGGCGGGCAGCGGCTTCGCCGTCGTATTGCGCACAAAAATGGTTGGCTGTAATGTCGTGCCTTTGGGCAAACCGAGCGCGGGGTCGGGATTCTGCAAGGCCAGCATCGGCGCCCACATCGTCCACGGTCGGCTCTCGCCCGGCGCGATGCGCCCTTTCAGCGTCGCATTAGGGTCGCGTTCGAACATCTTCAAATACGCCGAGGTTTTTGCCGCCTCGTTATAAGTGAAATGAACGCTGTGCAGCGCCCCGGAATAAGTCGGCACTTCAATCTTAATCCCGCCATAATTTCCCCTCAATTCCGATGCGCCGACAAGTTCATGCACATCGAGGCGCTGGGTCTGTCGCGGCGCGAGACTGAGCGACTGACTCCAGCGCTTGCCCGAAGCATCCGACAGCCAGAGTTTCGCAGCAAGCATCTTGTCGGAGCTATTGCTGACAACCAAGACATCACTGTCGCCAGAATGCCGCAGCCACCAAATGCCTTCCTGACTGCCGGGGCCAGCCGCCCGCGGCCACTCCGCGAAATCGGCTGGCGGATACGCGTTGACATGAAACTCAATCGGCCCAGAGCGCAGCGACAGCAGCGACTCCGCATAAAGATTTCTGGCGTTGAGCGAGGTGAAACGGAACACTACCGACCCATAAGAAGTCGGCAGATAGAGCAGCTCGGGCGCGTGCTTGAGCAATCCCTCGTTGACCCAAACCGACGCCGAGTCGTTCGACGCAATGGTTACCGGATCAAGCAGAATCTCTTTACCAGAGGCCAGGCGCAGCACGGGTGTGACGGTCAGCGATCCCGACGCAAGATTGTTCTTGAGTTGGAGTTCGGTCGTCCAGCCAGGTTCAGAAGTCCAGAAAGGCGCGAAGACTTCCTGCGGCCTGGGTGTCGGCCGCGCGGCGTGAGCGAGAAGAGCTACGAGCAAAACCGACATACACAGCGAGAATCGAGCGACGCGCATCGAACCGACCTCAAAACGGATTTTGAACAGCCGTCCCTAAAATAGACACCGACAAGGACGCTCGCGAACCATACACGAAAAGGGGCGAAAAAGATTTCCACAGCGGGAAAATTTACGAAATCCGAACAGAGGGTTAGTTCGTTTCTTGGATTTGCGTTCTTGCTTCTGGCGAAAGGCGCGTCAAATGGCGCATCCAATTTTTAGGAGGAGTGGCTGCGGCTGGAAGAATCAAACCCAAAAGAATAGCCAATAAAGCAGTGGAAAACTCACCCGACATATTTTTGTTACGAAAAACGGAGTCGCCCAGAAAAATCCGTCGCATTCGTGAGACAAGCAAGTGAAAAGCACGTGTGGAGCGGACACTCCTGTCCGCTGCCGTTGACTCTGCTTTTGTGTTTGAGGAAGAGCAAAGTCAAAGGCGGCGGACAAGAGTGTCCGCCCCACACAACCTTCCTCCGCAAACTCAAAAGCCCCACCCTCACACAAACGTGACAAGGATGGGGCACCCGAACTTTTTCTTTTACCCGGCTATGAAACCACTTCGGCGTAGCCTTCGGCCTTCAGCGTGGACGGCTTGCTGAATATCTCGCTGAAGTGGCGGGCTTTGCGATTGCGCCAGCTGCCTTTGTGGTAGGCGTATCCGGCGATCAGCGGCAGCGTGACCGTGATTTCGCCGAACACCATTTGTTCTTTGGCAAGATCGACTTTGCCCCACGAGTTCGCCTCTTTCAGCGTCGACCCGGAGAGCGCTCCGTCGCGTTCGTCGGCCACCGTGAGCTGCACGGCGTAGCGGTGCATTTCGGCGTCGTAGCCCAGGAATTCGGCGGAGACGACGATATCCTGCACAAAGTTTTTCGGCACGCCGCCGCCCAGCATCAACAGTCCGGTGACGCCCGCTTCAATTTTGATCTGCGTCAGTTCGCGGAAGTCCGCGACCGAATCGATCGCCACATAAGGCGCGCCGCTCTGCTGCCGCGAGACCTGGTGGAAGACGAGTCCGAAGCCGGCCGAGCAGTCGGAAAATGCCGGACAAAAAATCGGAATGCCGCGACGATACGCTTCGAGCACAATGCTGTCGGCCTTGGGGAAGTGCTGGTCGAGATGCTTGCCCATTTCATGAATAAAAGCCCGGCTGGAGTAGGCGCGAGGCTCGATCGCCTCGGCAATCTGGCGAATGGTTTCATCGCAGACGCGCAGTTCGTCCTCGTTAATGTACGTGTCGTAGATGCGGTCGATGTGGGCCTCGCGCAGATCGTTGTCGGAGCTGAACGGCGTGCCCTGATAGTGGCGGAAGCCAAGCGCTTCGAAAAAATCCTGGTCGACGATGTTGGCTCCCGTGGAGACAATCGCGTCAATCATGTTCGAACGCATGAGGTCGAGGATGATGCCTTTTTGTCCGGCAGAAATCAGGCTGCCGGCCAGGGTGAGGATGATGCCGCACTCTTTGTCGGCCACCATTTCATCGAGAATTTTGGCCCCGCGAGCCAGGTTGCGCGCCTGGAAAGCGGTCTTTTCCATCATCTCAATCATGGGGACAACGTTGACGGCTTTAATGTCGTAGTGTTCGACGGTGGTGTGCAGTAGGTTGCGTTGCGATGTATTCATGCCATGCTCCTTGTTTTGAACTCGAAAACGTATAACTCGTAAACGAGAAGTGCCGGAGCTACTCTTGGGAAGAGCCCCGGGGTTCGGGGTCTACGGTAAGCTGAGCGCTCCCGCCATCGAACCCCGCCGTGGCTGAGTTAATTATAAAGAGTTAAGAAAGCGGCGCAAGTAAATTTTTTGCCAGTATAGTTCGCCGTCGCCGTGCCGATAGCTAAAGGTAAGGAGGACTTCAAAATGTCCAACGCAGTGAGCAATGTGAATGCAGGAGCACAGCTCGAGGCGGCCAGTCTGGCCAGTGCAGCGAAAACGCCAGCGGCTAAGGCGCAACCGGCGGCTACAACCAGAGGGCCCGCACCGGCCAGTCCGGCAACGAGCCCAGCCGCAACGGTACAGATCAGCGCGGCGGCGCAATTGGCCCAAGCCGCGGTGGCAGAGCTGACGGAAACATCGGTGCAGACATCAAAGGAAGCGGCGGGCGGCGATCGTCAGGCGCAGCGTCTGCTGGCCAGAGAAGCGGCAGACCGGGCAAACGGCTAGGATGAGCTCGATTGTTTCCAGTGTCATCGCCACTACCTTGATTTCAGAGTTAGGCTAAAGTTTTCAGCGGGCCACGCCGATAGCCGAGTGTAGGAGGACTAAATTTATGTCCAACCCAGTCAGCGGCATCAGCAAGGCGCAAGTCGAGCGCGCCAGTTCCGCAGCCGCGATACAAGAGTTGCAATCACAGGCCAAAGACGCGGCGGCATTGGCCAATGTAACAAAGGACGCCGCAACCCGAAGCGCAACGAAGACCGCGACCACCCAAACTCCAGTCACGCAAACGGCGGCAACGCGGCCCGCAACATCGGTTCAGATCAGCCAGGCCGCACAACAAGCCACCCTGCAAACGCAACAAGCCGCGCAGAAACGGCCATCCGCGCAAGAGGACGAGAACGCCGATCGCTAAGCGGCGTGACAAAACCCACCACGGATTTGCTTCATGAACCGCCGCGCCCGCTCTTGAAAGTCCTGCCGGACGGGCTTTTTCCCCGCTGCGTCGCCGATTTCCTGTGATGGATACGTCCCGCCTTGGGATATACTGTTTTCGACCTTCCCCGCGTTAATCACTGACTTCCTGGTTGTTTCATTTCCCGGCAAAGGCGTGTCTGACGAGTTTTACCAAATCAAAAGAAAACTGTGGAGGATTTATGGGAGTAGTTTCTGTGGCAGCGATGGTTCAACGGCCGGCAAGTCTCCGATGCGCCGCCTTTTTGTGGTTCGCATTCATCGCGGCCACGGTGATTCCGTCAGCGCGTGCTCAGGGTTTCAAGATCGCGCAAATCAGCCCTCCAGGCGCGACCTTCGCACAAGCTGCGGCTCTCAACAATAAAGGTACCGTGGTTGGGCTCTACAACGATTCCACCGGGGCGACAATCGGATTCTCCTTCGCCAGCGGCAAATATACGAAGATTGTTTTCCCGGGCTCCGTAAATTTCACCAGAGCCGACGGCGTCAACGATTCCGGCACGATCGTTGGCGACTTTATCGGCTCCGACAATTTTTTTCACGGATACACTCTAACCAACGGCGTCTTCACCCAATACGACGTGAATAAAGGTGTCATCTCCACTTCGGTGTTCGGCATCAACAATGCAGGGACGCTGGTCGGCATCGCCGGCGGTGAAGGATTCATCGACCTCAACGGAACGGTCAGCTTGTTCTACGCCGGTGCGAAGGGAAACGCGACATTCACCTACGCCGTGAATAATTCGAACAATGCCGTGGGCCAATACATTGACGCCTCCGGCAACCAGCATGGATTTTATCGCGCCGCCAGCGGCACGATCACGCTGATCGATTACCCCAATTCAACGCTGACGATTTGCGACGGCATCAACGACTCCGGCGAAATCACCGGCTGGTACAACGACAGCGCCGGCACTCCCCACGGGTTTACCGACATCGGCGGCAAGTTTGCGACCTCCGATCTCCCGACAATTTCGGGCATCAACAACAGCGGAACTTATCTGGGCTTCTACTATGCCGCTCCTTTTGTGAACGGGTATGCTCAGGTCTACGGATATGAAGCTTCGCCGGTGACGTTTAAGTTCAGCACGCTGCTAGTCCCCAAGGCACAGAGCACCAGCATTTACGACGTGAACGATACCGGAACCGCGGTCGGTGTTTACACCACCTCGACCGGGATATCGCATGGCCTTGACGCGACCACCAAGTCGGAAAAGAATCTCGACGATCCGAAAGCGCAAGCCGGAACGACGAGTCCTGAGGCCATCAATGCAAGCGGCGTGGTCGTCGGCTTTTACACCAACTCAGGCGGCAATCCACAGGCCTTTGAGTACAAGAGCGGAACCTATACCGACATCGATATCACGGGCGCCACGCAGTCGGCGGCCTACGGGATCAACGATTCGGGTGAGATCGCAGGCTTATTCGTGGACGCGAGCGGCAACCAGCACGGCTTCCTGCTCAACGGAACCAAGTTCACCCCGCTCGATGTTCCGGGCGCGGTGGAGAGCCTGGGTTGGGGCGTGAACAATTCGGGTACGGTAGCCTTGCAGTGGGTCGACAGCGTGGGCGAGTTTGAGTCTGCGACCTATAAAGGCTCGACCTACACCATGGTTGCGGTACCGGGATTCATCGAGACCGGCGCCCATGGGATCGACAAGAACGGCGATATCGCCTTCTCCGTGATCGATCTTGACGGCAATGCCCACGGTGGCCTTTTGAAAGCCGGAACCTTCTATTTCTTCGACGATCCCGCCGGAACCCAGACTCGCGCCGATGGCATCAACGATGGCGGTGTTGTGGTGGGCCGCTTCCTGCAGAGCAACGGAACCGACTTCGATGGTTTCGACGCCACTTTCTAGGGGCTCATCAAGACAATCTTCGCACCCGCCGCGAGCGATCGCGGCGGGTTTCTTACATAGGGCGGTCATGAGCCCGATGAATTGAATCTGCTTTTGCACAGCACGCAACTCTGTCGTCAACTTCTTTTAATAAGTTTTTCATCGCGGCGCAACAATTCAATCCCGCCTTCTGGTTAACCTAAGTCGAATTTCCTCACGAGAGATTTGCGCAGGTTGATTTTTCTGCTTGTGTAAATTTCGTAATCACCAGAGGGACGATTTCCACCTAAAAGGTAGTAGGACAGAGGAGAAAAACATGATTCAGCAATTGCAATCCGCATTCGCCCCCAAAAAAGCGTTGGCCTTGTTTACGGCGGCTGTTATGACCTTGGGATCAAGTGCTCCCGTATTCGCCGCACCCAATGGCGGAACTCAAACCCGAGAACTCGCTACAGCCACGCCCATCAAACATTTGGTTGTAATCTTCAACGAGAATATTTCGTTCGACCACTACTTCGGAACCTACCCAGTGGCCACCAACCCGCCCGGTGAACCCGCATTCAACAATCCCGGAGTAACTCCCGCCGCGGTGAACGGATTGACCCGTTCGTTACTGACGTTCAATCCCAATCTGAATCCCGCGAACGGCGCTGTCGCCTCGAATCCCTTCCGCATCGATCCTTCGGGTGCGGTAACCTCCGACCAGGATCATGCCTACACCGACGAACAAGCCGCCTTCGACTCCGGCTTAATGGATCTGTTTCCCACGCACGCTGGATATGGGGCGTCGGAGACCATGGGTTACTTCGACGGAAACACGGTTACGGCCCTGTGGCACTACGCCAAGTTTTTTGCAATGAGCGACAACTCCTACGGCACCACGTTTGGACCATCGACTCCCGGCCTCCTCAATCTGGTTTCCGGCCAAACGAACGGCACGGCCGCGACCTTGAACGGAACCACCTACGAGGTGAACGGCGGGGCGGATGGTTCGCTGACTGTGATCGGCGACGCTGACCCGATCGGCGACACTTGCTCAAGCCCGACCCGCAATCAGGTGCAAATGAGCGGAAAGAACATCGGTGACCTGCTTAATACGGCTAACGTCACTTGGGGCGGGTTCATGGGCGGCTTCGATCTTACTTACGTTAACTCGAACAATTCGACGGGTTGCTCCAGAAGTTCCACCGGTCTCGCCGGAACTACCGCGGACTACATTCCCCATCATTCGCTCTTCGGGTATTACGCATCCACCGCAAATCCGATGCACACCCGTCCGAGTGGCACTTCGGAAATTGGCAATGCGGGAGCCGCAAACCACCAATACGACATTCACGACTTTTTCACCGCTGTTACCGCGGGTAATTTTCCCGCGGTTAGCTTCCTGAAGGCGCCCGCTTATCAGGACGCCCACGCCGGTTATTCGGATCCGCTGGACGAACAGAATTTTGTCGTCAACACGATCAACTTCCTCGAAAGCACTCCGTACTGGAGCAGCACCGCAGTCGTGATCGCCTACGACGATTCCGATGGCTGGTACGATCATCAAATGGGACCGATTCTCAACACCTCCACCGGATCGGCGGACGTGCTCACGGGGCCGGGGACTTGCGGGAACGCAATGAATTCGCTCCCTGGTGTCAATCCGGTCGCCAATCCTCACGCCTTGGGACGATGCGGCTACGGCCCGCGGCTGCCGCTGATCGTTATCTCTCCTTGGGCCAAGGTGAACTTTGTCGATCACTCGCTGACCGATCAAACATCGATCATTCGCTTCATTGAAGACAATTGGCTGGGTGGAACGCGAATCGGAAACGGTTCTTTCGACACCATTGCCAACTCGATCACGCAAATGTTCGACTTCACCAAAACAACCGGCAATCCAGTTTTATGCCTGGATCCCACTACGGGCGAACGCGTCTCGGTTTGCACTTCAAGCTTCTAAATCGGTTCGACCTTATGCCGGGCATGAGAATGATTCCTTTCTCGTGCCCGGTTTGCTTTAGCCGGAATGGCTGGCACAATTCCTGCATCTCCTTAGCTTTGCGAAACGCGTTACAAAATGAAAAAGCTCCGTGATTTCCCAATTAGCCGACGTGATTTCCTTTACCGCACAGGCGCTTTCACAATGGCTCTGGGAAGTTGTCGCAGTATTTTTGCGCAGAAACTTCCGGCTTCACGTCCTCTGCCGGGCGATGCTCTGACGCAGTTTGTGGATGCGCTGCCGATCCCGAAGAAGGCAAAACCTGAAGGATTGCGTCCCAGCACTGCGGACCCCAAAGGCAGCATTTCTTACTATCGCTTGCGCATGCGGCAAGCGGAAGTCAAGCTTCATCGCGATCTGAAACCCACGCGCATCTGGGGATTTGATTCGACGCTGCCGGGGCCAACCATCGAATCCCGCAGTGGGCAGGGGCTTCAGGTGGAGTGGGTGAACGAGCTTCCGGCGAGCCATTTCCTGCCTATCGACCACCACTTGGAGGGTGCCGAGGCCGACAAGCCTGAGGTCCGCACAGTTGTGCATTTGCATGGCGGCCGAGTGCCTCCAGAAAGCGACGGGTATCCGGAGAAGTGGTTTGTTCCCGGGCAGTCGAGTCTTTGTTTCTATCCCAATCAGCAAGAGGCGGCTACGCTCTGGTATCACGACCACGCGATGGGGATTAATCGACTGAACTCCTATGCTGGTTTGTTCGGGCTATTTTTGATTCGCGACGCGTTTGAAGAGGGATTGGGTCTGCCCTCCGGTAAATACGAAGTCCCTCTGATCATTTGCGATCGCCAATTGGATCGAGAGGGACAGCTGCTTTATCCCGTCTCGCACGATCCCAAGGCACCCTGGGTGCCTGAAGTGTTTGGAGATGTCGTGCTGGTTAACGGAAAAGCCTTTCCTTACTTCGAAGCGGAGCCTCGTCTGTACCGATTTCGCTTGGTCAATGCCGCCAATGGGCGATTTTTCCACCTTACCTTCGCCAATGGCATGGATTTTCAGCAGATCGGTTCGGACCAGGGGCTGCTCCCCGCTCCAGTCTCGATGAAACTTCTGACGATCGCGCCCGGAGAGCGGGCAGACCTTATTATCGATTTTTCAAGGAATGGCGGCGAACAGATTGTGCTCCGCAGCGACGCTTTGGCGGTAATGCAATTCCGCGTGTCCGGTAAAAGCTCGCTGTCAGTGGCGAGCGTGCCCACAACTTTGCGCTCTGTATCCAGGACGCCGGAGAGCGATGCTTCCCGAACCCGCGACCTGCTTCTCGAAGAAACCGACGACGGTGCCGACAACCCGATGATCATGCTGCTCGACCGGAAACGCTGGATGGATCCGGTGTCGGAAAATCCGGCATTGGGTTCCACCGAAATTTGGAGCTTGATCAACGGAACCGACGATTCCCACCCTATACATCTTCACCTCGTGCGCTTTCAGATTCTCGACCGACGAAATTTTTACGTCATGAACTATCTGCGCAAACGCGAGATGATCTATACTGGCCCGCCCGTACCGCCCGATCCCAACGAAATGGGCTGGAAAGACACCGTCCGCGCCGAGGCTGGCATGGTGACGCGCATCATCGTTCGTTTCGACGGATACGCCGGACGCTATGTTTGGCACTGTCACATTCTCGAACACGGCGACAACGAGATGATGCGCCCATACGAGATCGTACGTTCTGGCCAGGAGACGACGCTTGGTGGGCCCACCAGGACTTGAACCTGGAACCAACAGATTATGAGTCTGCTGCTCTAACCAATTGAGCTATAGGCCCGCGCGGAGGAGACGATCGCTCATCCATATTATTACAGCCGACGGATTAGAATCCGATGACGGGGTGGGTCGTATAATCGGTGCAGAAGCAAGGGCCACGCGCGATGAAGTCTCCTTACGGATTGCGAATCATTGAAGACTGTCTGGCTTGTCCCCTGCACCATGACAAGCTATTTTGCGACCTGACGCCATCCGCTCGTGCCGCTTTGGCTTCGATTTCCTCTACCGCGACGTACCCCAAGGGAGCCATCCTTTTCGTGGAAGGCCAGGCGGCGCGCGGCGTTTTTGTCATCTGCTCCGGACGCGTAAAACTCACGACCAGCTCGGCTCATGGAAAATCGCTCATCCTGCGGATATGCGAAGCTGGGGAAGTTATCGGCCTGCCCGGGACTATTTCTGGAGAGCCCTATGAGGCCACGGCCGAGGTGCTTGAACCTTCGCAGACCAATTTCATCGGCAAAGAACCCCTGCTGAGTTTTCTGAAGACTTACGCGGAAGCGGCTTTTCGCGTCGCCGAGGTTCTGAGCGGAATCTGCCACTCCACCTACCAGGCGGTGCGCAACGTTGGCCTTTCGTACTCCGTGGCGGGGAAACTGGCGCAGTTTCTTCTGGAGCTTGAGTCCTCGAACGGATCGACGAGTCCGCCCTCCCGGGCGCAGCTTACGCTTACGCACGAAGAGATTGCCGAAAAAATTGGCGCCTCGCGCGAGACCGTGACGCGGACGTTCAGCAGCTTGAAACAACAAAAGGTTTTGGAGATTCACGGGGCAACGCTGATTATCAAAGATCGTCTCGCCTTGCAAGAAATCGCCGCTAGTTAGCACTCTTTACCGTCCGTCACGCCGTGTGACGAAGAACACAAACGACGGTGACCCCCGGTGACCGCGCGAAACACTCGCCTCGTCTCACTTTTTCCCTTCGACACCGACTGCATCTTTTAGGCCGTCGCACAGGTTTTGGATCAGGGCAATAGTGAGCGAAACGGCTCAGAAATGCCGTCTGAGTCGTGTCACGCTCCTTTGCACTGGGTAGTTGCTGGGATTTATCGCCGAACTTGAACCTTTGCCCAAGACAATCGGAACAAACCGCGAAGACTTGAGGACTTCACCACACCGACTTCGGAAAAGATTCGATCTGGCGTTTCAACACACCGGATATCTTCGGTTTAATGGCGCGCAAAACAACCATGACGGGTCAGGTCGGGAGGCCAGTGCCAAATAATACGGTGTACCTCTCGGCGTGGTTTGTGTTCGAGGCAAGACTGCGCGTGACCGCAGAATTTTATTCGAGATGGGCGATGATGGCATATACTTTGCGCACAGCCAAAAGCACACTTAAACCTGCGAGGAGACAAGCATGATTCCCACCCATTCTTGGCGCAGCCAGCGGATAGTCGCGACCCTGATGTTCGCGGGTCTAACGCTTACGCCATTCGCCGTTGCCGCCGAGCCCGATGCCGCCGGAATTTTTCAGAACAATTGCAAGCTGTGTCACGGCACCGATGGCGCGGGCACGGCTTCGGGTCGCGCTCTTAAGGCGAAGGATCTGCGTTCTCCCGCGGTGCAGACTCGATCCGACGCGGAACTGGTTCAGACGATCACCAAAGGGCAGGGGAACATGCCAGCCTTCGGAGCCAAACTATCTCCTGAAGTGATCAATGCACTGGTGGCATATATTCGCACTTTGAAAAAATAGCCTAGGCCGCGTTTTGAGGAGATCGCCGTGACCATGACTTCTATCGCAGAGCCGGAAGTACCCGAGCGTTGCTCCTTTCTAGCCGCCCCGATGGGACTGGGATCGGTCCGGGTTGGGGGACTGCTCTCTGTCCCGCTGTTTCGCTTCGCGCTCTTTCCGCTTATCCGTCAGACCACGCCGTTGAAGAAGTCGCCGGTCGGCCCAGTCAGCGACTTCAGCCAACTGACTCAGCCAGTGGCTTGCACCATCCAGATCGAAACACGTTGATGGTTGGAGTAAAGCTTCATCGGAGAAAGCGCTGTACATCACGAAAGACAAGAACGGTCAGCTACAAGTTTTGTCGTCCATTTGTCCTCGTCTGGGTTGTAAGGTTCGGTGGTCGCCGGAAAAGAAAGTATTCGCCTGCCCTTGTCACGGCGCTGTCTACGCGTCCGATCGAACGCGCATCCGTCTTTGAGGCAAACTCGTGCAACGCCTGTCACGGCGATGGAGGAGTGGGAACCGCGGCGGCACCCAAGCTGATCGGAATAGGGAACAAATATGCGCCAGAGGCGCTGGCAAACATAGTTAGCCATCCCAGCGCGAAAATGACCGCCGGCGGCATGCCGACCGTCGAGTTCCAGGCGGCCGATTTGCAAACCCTAACGGCCTATTTGGAAAGCTTAAAGTAACTTCGCGCGGAGCCCCGAAAGCCGCCACCCGCAAGGTTTTCAAGGCATGGCACCTTCGTGGCATGCGTTGCCACGTTCGGGCCATTCTAGGATTCAGTGGGTTGCTGTAACTTCATAAGTGAGCAGACTTCGGGGGAGGGCTGTTCGACGGACGTCCGATACTCTAACGAGGATCGGACGTTTTGTTTTGCCCGCAATCCGTCCTGAGAAAGGGAACCGGGCTTCGAGGCCGGTTTCTTCTTTTAATTTCCCCGCAACTTTTGTTCCATTTTATGGTTCAAATACATAGGGAAGTGAGGGGGTTAACAATGCGGTTTCTGCGGGTTCTTTTTCTACTCTGTGTATTTGCTCTTCCGTTGACTTTGGCGCATGCGCAAGTGTCGGTCGGCGTGGCAGTTGGGCCCGGCTATGTGGGCGCGCCGCCGGTCTGTGCTTACGGTTATTACGCGTATCCTCCGTATGCGTGCGCGCCCTATGGCTATTACGGTCCGGGATGGTTTTCCGGTGGGGTCTTCATAGGCGTCGGGCCTTGGTACGGATGGCGCGGTGGCTACGGCGGCTGGTATGGCCGCGGATGGTATGGCGGTCGGGGTTGGTACGGCGGTCGCGGATACTATGGCGGCGGGTATTATGGTCGCACCGGGTACGGTTACGGTCGCGGTGGATACTATCGTGGAGGCTATGGCGGCGGATTTCATGGTGGTGGCGGGTTCCACGGGGGTGGGGGGGGCTTCCACGGTGGAGGTGGTGGGTTTCATGGTGCTGGGGGCTTTCACGGAGGTGGAGGCTTTCACGGAGGCGGCGGACGCCGCTAAACGACGTCCAACGCGGCCAGAGAATTGCTTGGGATCGCAGGCGGCCCGGAAAGGGCCGCCCTTTTTTTTTCGTGTGAGTCTGGGCGAAGGCTAAAGCCTTGACAAAAAAAGAAAGCGATCAAGCGGAGCGATGACGGAAGATTCGGCTGAGCCCTGAAGAGGCGTTGATCACTACGCTGACGAAGGCCGCGATTCGATGGAACTCGTCGAACAGCTCTGGCGCTCTGGCGCAGATTGGCGAGAGCACGTAGAATCAGGAGTCAACCGACTTCCTCGATGAGTGTTCAATGCAATCTGCCGCCTGGAGTTGTCAGGCCTGTCCATGCCGGGTTTGTGGCTCTGCTGTGCCTGATTTGCCTGAGCTGCGGGCAAAATTATCGGCCCGTGGCGACGCCGGTGAATCCGATTCCACCGAACTCAAACTTCAACCACTTCATGCTGGTCGTGGACGGCAACGGCGGTGCCAGCGCCGGTTCGACGACTACGTTTGATGTGTCCGGCGATACCGCCGCCCTCCAGACCAACACGGGAATTCTCCCCACGTACGCGACGTTGATGAACAGTGGGACTCTAGTGTACGTCTCTAACAGTGGCGATGGAACCGTTACCTCCTATGGGGCCACCAACGGCGGTTCGTTCACCACTACCGTGCTGCCAACCGGCGCAGTGCCCGTATTTTTCGCCAGCACTGAAAGTTCGCGACTCTACGTTGCCGATGTCGGTCTCGATTCGGTGCATGTGATCAGCACCATTACCAACGCGGTTACGAATTCGGTGTCGCTACCGGGTGCGCCGGTGTCGTTAGCCGAGTTGCCCAACGGCACACGTGTCTATTCGGCGAACCGGGGCATTGGGGGCGGCCTGGGATCTGTCAGTAGCATCAATACCATCGACGACAGCGTCAATCTGCCGATTGTTGGAGCCAATTGGAACGATCCGGTGTGGGTGCTCGCGCGCGCCGATAATCAGAGGGTCTTCGTGCTGGATAAGGGTGCGGGGAGCGTAGTGGAGATCAATACGTCCGGCGCAGTCGATACTATTCAAGGCAATGTTGCAGTGGGGGCCGGAGCCGATTACATGGTGTTTGACTCACGACTCAGCCGCTTGTACGTGACGAATCCGGTAGGGGGGACGGTTTCCGTGTTGGATGCATCCGACATCACCGGCACGATTTCACTCCTGCAATCGATCGCCGTGCCCGGCGCGCTTTCGGTGGCGGCACTGCCGGACACGACTCGCTTTTACGTGACGGCCGCTGCGGTAAGCGCTGGCACAATTAGTTCTTCGGTCGCGGTGTTCAGCGCCAGCGGTTATGCGCTGCAAAAAACGATCGCCTTAGCCAGCGTGCCGCAGAACTGCACCGCATCGATGAATTCGCCGTTCGATCTTTCCATCGCGGCTTCAGCGGACAGTTCGCGAGTTTACGTAGGCAATTGCGACGCAGGAAACACCGCAATCATTGCGACTGTGCCCGACACCTATCAGGGAGATTCGTATCCGGAAGATTCTTTAGTGGCGAGTATACCGTCGCCTGCGAGCACGCAGCCCGCGTTGACCTTTAACATTTCTGCCGCAACGTTGGAGGGGAGCAATACGGTGTATACATACTCACCCATCGACGGCGCGGTATTGAAGGTGGGGATGACGGTTACGATCAGCGGCATGCTGGACCCGGGAAACAACGGAACGTTTCTGGTCGCAGCGATCTCTGGCGGAACGTTTACGGTGGCGAATCCGGCGGGAGTGACGGCGACGTCGCAGGCGGGAATCGGTCTGGTGCCGGTTCCGCAGAATCCAGTTTTCGTGATCGCCGGGCCGTAAGCGGTCAACTCGCTGTCCTGCCAGCCCACCGCGAAAAGTTAGTTGCACGTCCTGTTCGGCCCGAAGATATAGAAAGTCCCCTGACCGATTGTGTTGACGTTATCGGACTCGGTCCCAAGGTAGACGTACCCGTTGGCGACTGTAGGAATCGAGTTGGAGGTGCAGATATTGGCTCCGTCAAAGCACACGCGGTAAGGCTGGTTGCCGACAGGGAAGTGGGGCAGCTTCATTGGTTTTGTAGCACTTCAAGAGCGCGACCTTATTGGGATTAGACAGTGGCGGCGCCGCGGAAGGCGGATGAGTTGAGCTTTGGGCGAGGGCTAGTCCGCAGCAGGAAATGAGAAAGATGGCGGAAAAAAGGCAGTTCCGCACAGAGTGCCTCATGGCTGAACTCCGAAATACCGCAATCGTACTCCAGATCCTGTAACAGATAAACGAAAATCTGGTAGCTGGTTTAGTGAAGCGCGCCGGGCTCCGAGGCGAGATAGGTTAACGCTTGGGCAATCTGCTGTTGCTGTTCGGCAGGGCTGAGGTTTGAGGCGTGTGCGTTGGCCATGCCTTTGACGCCGATGTAGACGGCGTTGTAAGTGGTTTCTCCGACGTTCTCGACGCGGTGCTTGAAGGGGGGAAACCAGCGCGCTTCGCCGGGTTTCGAAAAGACTTCGTGGCTCTTGCCGTTCTCGTCGGTAAAGCGTAAATGACCGCCGCTGATGCAGACGACGACTCCGCCGGGATGATCGTGCAGCGTCGATTTTTCGTGAGGTCCGTAATGGACGTCGATGACTTGGACGTGCTCATTCTCGAAGTCGAGGCGGTAATGCTTGGGCTCGACCTTGGTTGGATCCTGCGCGCTGGCGAGTGCGGAGACGGCGATGAGGAAAGCCGCCACTCGCATGAGGTGTTGCGTCATCTTTGGTGCCGTTGCATTTTGCATGGTTTTCCATCCCGTATCAGCCGGTTGGGCGCGTTTACTGACGGCTATTTTGCCGCAGTTGCCAGACGAGTGGCTCCGTAATCCAACGCAATGTTAATAACAACATTTCCGCTTCCGGTTTCAAAGCACAGAACGACCGCATCGGTATCTTCGGTAACGCGGGCACCCTGCTCAGCCAAATGGAGCTGAGGCGGGTGAACGCGGAAATGAAAGCCCTGATCGTTGAGCGCGGCCACGGCGTTTCCAATCACCTGGTTAGCCAGTTCGCAGACCGCTTCGCGGACCAGATCGTCGGATTCGGGAACGTCCATGCCAGCGAATTTGCTAGCCAGACGGACCGCGGTCCTGGGGTCGAGGTCGAAAATAATTCGCCCTTCGATGTCGCCACTGAGTGTGACCAAGGCGGCAATGCCTTGCCGACAATAGCCCTCGCGCTCCATGCTGAGGTTGCCAATGGTCATGGGGCATTGCAATCCCGGAGCCAGAATGGCGTCGGCGGCATTGATGAACGGTTGAATCAAATCCATCTTCATTTATGGGCACTCCTTGCTCGACCGGGCGGGTTTATGCGCCTGCGCCGGCGACGTTCACGACTGAGCCTTCGTCGCCCATCACGTACTTGATCACTTCATAGAGAACTTCGGCCTTGACCGGTTTCTGCACAAAGTGACGGGCACCCTTCTGTAACGCGGCCACGATATTCTCCTGATAACCGACGGAGGACACCATGACGACGCGGGCGTCGGGGTGTTGCTGGACGATGCGTTCCGCCGCCTCGATGCCTTCCATCTGCGGCATGGTGATGTCCATGAGCACGATGTCGGGCTGAATGCGGTCGTACTCGGCGATCGCGGAGACGCCGTCGCCAGCTTCCCCGGCAACTTGGCCGCCGAATGTCTCGACCATTTTCCCCAGGTTTTTACGGGCGAAGACGGAATCGTCCACGATCAAATAGCGAACGGGTTGGCCATCTTTACTTCGTTTTACTGGTGCGAACTGTTCCATGACTTTTTCTCCTGAAATCTGTTTCTCCATTCCGGTAACACCTTTCTGCCGCGTTGCAACCTCATCCCTGTGTGGCGCGTGCTCGATGCTGGGGGGCGCACTGCGCGATCAACGTGTTCGCCATCGCCTCCAGACTGACCACGCGCGTTGCATAACCTCGATCAATGGCGGCCTTGGGCATTCCATAAACCACGCAGGATTCTTCGCTCTGCGCGATGGTCATGCCGCCCGCTGCCTTCACCGCTCCCATTCCAGCCGCCCCATCTTCACCCATGCCGGTCATCAGGACAGCCAGACTCCGGGGACCGAATTCCTCAGCGACACTTCTAAATAACACATCGGCGGAAGGGCGATGTCCGTTTACCGCCGGATCGTCGCTTAAGATCGCAACGTCGCCCAGAGGAAGGCGTTTGGCCTTCAGGTGACGGCTTCCGGGGCAAATAAGAACTCTCCCGGGGCGTAAAAGGTCGCCGGACTGCGCTTCTTTGACTTGAAGGGAGCAGATTTCGTCTAGTCGCCGCGCGAACATCTCCGTAAAGTTTTCCGGCATGTGCTGGACTACAACGATGCTCCCCGGAAAATCTGCGGGGAGCTGCGGCAGCATATACTGCAAAGCCTGAGGTCCGCCGGTCGAAATGCCGATGGCCACAATCCTGCTCGGCGCCCGGCGGGGATCGCCCGTCATTTTTTCGTTACGTCGAGCCGGATCCTGCATGGAATGAACCTGCGGCGACCGGCTTTGAGCGGCGGCTTTGATTTTGGCGATCAATTCATGTCCGACCTCGGTCATGCGGCCGGAGACGTCGCTCGGCTTGGTCACGAAGTCGAACGCGCCGTAGGCCAGAGCCTTGAGCGTTACCGAGGCGCCCTCCTTGCTGTGCGAGCTGACGACAATCACCGGCAAGCGGTGGCGTTGCATGATCGCCTTGAGCATTTCGAGGCCGCCCATGCCCGGCATTTCCAAATCCAGAGTGATGACCTGAGGCCTCAGTTCTGCGATTTTCTTGAGCCCGAAATTGCCGTCCATCGCCGTGCCCACGACCTCGATGGAATCGTCGGTCGCAAGAATTTGCGGGATGAGTTTCCGCATGAGCGCCGAATCATCCACCACCAGCACGCGCACCTTCGGGTTCATGGCCGCACCTCCGCCGAGCTCGCTTGGGCCGTGCGCTCGCTCGCGGAAAGAAGAAACCCGGTGCCATCATTCTTGTTGCTGCGCGATTTACCGAAGCGCTCCATAATCGCCGCCAAGTTCATAATCAATACGACGCGTCCATCTCCCAGGATGGACGCGCCGCTGACGAGGTCCGTGGCCACGGTCTCATGATCGAGGGACTTGATGACCAGTTCCTCTTCGCCTTCCAGTTCGTTCACGATGAGTCCAACCTTTCGTTCCCCGAAAGCGATCACTAGAATGAATATCCGCTCGCGCGGGTCGGCGGCATTGAACTCGGAGATGCGCTTGCCCAGCCGAACCAGAGGGAGCACCTGATTGCGCAATTGCAAGACTTCATAGCCATCCACGAGGTGTAGATCGCCCTCGCGGGCGCGTGAGATTTCGGCAACCGCGTTAAGGGGGATGGCATAAAGCCTCTTCTCCACGCGGAAAAGCAGGGCTTTGATAATCGCAAGTGTGAGGGGTAACTTCATGCGGAAAGTCGTGCCCAAACCGGGGCGGGTTTCGATTTCCACCGTCCCTTTCAGTTTCTGAAGCACACTGCGAACTACGTCGAGTCCCACGCCGCGGCCGGAAATCTCTGTAATCTCGTTCGCGGTGCTAAATCCGGGCCGGAACACCAAATCGATGATTTCCGATTCACTCATTCGTCCGGCTTCGTCGCGGCTCATGAGTCCCTGCTGCAACGCCCGCTGGCGCACCGACTCAACGTCGATTCCCTTGCCGTCGTCGATCACCTCGACCACTACCTGGTTGCCTTGATGATGAGCTCTCAGTTGAATCGTGCCGTGTTCCGGTTTACCCAAAGCGGCGCGTTCGGCGGTGCCCTCGATGCCGTGGCTGATCGAGTTTCGAACCAAATGGGTGAGGGGTTCGGCAATGGCGTCGAGCAATCCTTTATCCAGATCGGTATCTTGCCCGGTCATAACCAATTCGACTTCCTTGGCGCATTGCTTGCCGACATCCCGCACCATGCGCGGAAAACGGCGAAACAATTGTTCCACTGGAACCATGCGAACTTTCATCACGGAGCGCTGCAAATCATTCAACACCCTGGCCTGGAATGACATTGCATCGGCAAATTTCCCGCGCAGCGCGTCCTTGGGATTCTGCCGGACGAATTCGTTGAGCACTTGCTGCAACATCGATTTTCCAATAATCAGTTCGCCGACCAGGTTCAATACGCTATCGATACGTTCGGCATCGACGCGTAGAATATTTTCCGCCAGCGTGGTAACGGATCGAATTCGCTCGACGGGCGGTTCCTCAGGAGAAACCGGTCCCGCTGATGCGGTCTCGACGGGAAGGGATGGTTCTGGCAAAAGGAGAATGGACTCGCCGGAGAGTGCCGGGGCGCTTCTCGCTGCCGCCCGAGATTTCTTGGGTTTCTTTTCCGCGCCCAGACGAATGACGTCGACCTGAGAGAAAACCGTGGGAATCTTGGCCTTGCCGGCAATCTGCTCGGCGCTGCGGTCGGTGGCGACCAGAAGGTCCATTTTTTGGGTCGCACCGGTGAATCCAGCTTCCGGTCGCATGGCCAAGATCTCGGCGATGCCAGCCAGAGCCGAGAGCAATAGTTGGCGCGCCGCGATGGGCATGGCGCACATGGGATCGATGCAGGCCGTGACCTGAAACGCATTCAGCTTGCGCTCCGTCGCCTGCTGCATGGAGCGAATCTCGTATTCCGTCCAGGGAGATGACTTGGCAACACCGGACGACTTCCTGCGGGATGCCCGCTTCTTCGATGGCCCGGAAAGTTGCTGAATCCTGGCTTGCAGCGCAGACGATGCGGGTATTGGCTTCCCCGAGCGATAAGCCTCGAGCATGGTGTTGAAAGTGTCGGCTGCGCTGAAAGCCACTTCTGCCAGACCCGCCATACCGGCGCCTTCTGCGGCCAACACATCTTCAAACTGATGTGAGAGTTCGCTCAGCTCGCGAAAACCACAAGCCGCAGCATCGCCTTTAAGAGTGTGCACGACGCGGCGAATGGTTCGCACCGCCTCGGAGTCTGCGGAATTTTTTTCCAGCTTGAGGGCCTCGCCATTGAGTGACTGCAACAGTTCCTGCGCGCTCTCGAAGAAGATCTCGCGCAACTCGGCCCCGCGATCGTCGGAAAATTGGCTCATGGCTGCACCTCCACCCGACGGTAGGCGGTGCCACTATCGCGATAGACCATCGTGAACTTGTCGGTAAGATTGAGCAGGCTTTCCGCGTGCCCGACGAACAAATACCCGTTCGGCTGGAGACATTTGCGAAACTTCGCGACCAGACGCTTTTGCTCAGCCTCATCGAAGTACATCATGACGTTGCGGCAAAAAATGATGTCGTTGCGTTGCGGCAGGTATTCGGTTTTCAAATTATGAAAGTCGAAATGCACCAATTCCTTAACCGCTTTCTTGACCGCATAGCGCTCTCCCACTTTGTCGAAGTAACGCAGGCGATAGCTGTAGTCGACCGATGCCATCTGACTTTCCGTGTAGTTGGCTTCCTGGGCATAACGCAAGACGGTGTAACTGATGTCGCTGGCTAGAATTTCCACCCGCCAGGGATGAGGTATAAGCGGTTTCGGAGAAAAAAACTCGACCCCGCCGGGAATCTTCAGTTGGTAGTAGGCCAGGGCGTCCGCGATCAGCATGGCCAGGGTGTAGGGTTCTTGCCCGGTGGAGCATCCGGCGCTCCAAATGCGAATATTGAAGTCTCGTCGAGACTCTTTTTCGCGGAGCAACTCGTTCAGAACGTGTTTTTGGAAAAGGTCGAGTTGAGCTTTATTGCGAAAAAAGCTGGTTTCATTGACCGTTAAATTTTCCAGCAACTGCGCCAGTTCCTGCTTTCCGCCGTCGCTGATCAGGAGCCGGTAATAACTGTAAAAAGAGTCGAGCTGACACTCGCGAAGGCGGCGCTGCAAACGGTCCTCGAGAAAATGAGTGCGACGGGCGTCGAAGTGCATGCCGCACTCGTGATAGACGAGCGCCTGCAAAAGCTTCAGTTCCGCCTCCGTCAACTGCGCCGATAGAGCTGGTGAACTCATAACTGGGTTTCGATCCGTTCTCGCGTGCGGCGCGGCTGCGAATTCACCGACCCGCCGCCGCGCTTGCGCTCCCGGGTAAGCGATTTGCCGTCGGCGCTTCCGTCTCGCTTCCGTCCTTTTCTTTTGCGCCGGCGTCTTTCGTGCCGCTGTGGTCGAGCAAGCGTTCGATGTCGAGCAATACGATCAATCGGCCTTTATACTTCCCCAGCCCGGTGACGCAGTTCGTCCCGCCTTCCTGAAGGATGGCCGGGGCAGGATCCACGTCTTCGACCGGTATTTTAATCACTTCCGAGGCCGAATCGACGATCAGTCCGCACAACTTGCCACGATGTTCCACCACCAAAATACGATTGGCACGTCCGGTTGCGGACTGCTTCTCGCCCAAACGCTTGCGTAAATCGATAACGGAAACGATCTTGCCGCGGAGATTGATCACGCCTTCCATGTAGTTGGGGGCGTCGGGCACAGCGGTGATTTCGGGCACACGAACAATCTCGTGCAAGGACGTGATGGCGATGCCATATGTCTCGCGTCCGATCTGGAAACCGACCATGTGCAACTCACGATTCATGGATGTTACCCTCGCCCCGCCGCGGCGGAGTGATGCGTCTGCCGTCGGGAGGCGCGCGGGTCGTCGAACTGCCCCTGACGCTGGCCTTGCACGCCGCGAGCGATGACTCGATCCAACTGCTCCAAAGCGAAGCGATCCATGGAGTTGAGCAGGTCGCGCGACATTTTGGACATCTGCTCGGAAGATGCCGCCAGTTCCGTGGACCCGGACGTGGTTTGCTGCACCAGTTCCCGCATGCGCTCCATCGCTTTGACTACGGCTTGTGCGCCCGAGGCCTGCTCTTCGACTGCGGAGTTGATTTCGTGGGTAATTTCATTCAGCCGGGTGGTGGCTCGCGCAATTTGCGAGGAGCCGTGAGACTGCTCGTTGGTGGCGGCGCCGATCTCCTGTGCGAATTTGTAGACCTCGGTTACGACGTTTGAAATCTTGCGTAGCGCTCCGTTGAGTTCCGAACCCAAGCCCAGGCCTTCGTTCACGATGCCTGTGCTGCGGTCCATATTTTCGACGGCTTTGCGAGCTTCCTTCTGAATACTCTGAATCAGTTCCGAGATTTCTTTTGTGGACTGCGCCGACTTTTCCGCCAGCTTGCGCACTTCATCGGCAACCACCGCGAAACCCAGGCCGTGCTCTCCCGCGCGTGCAGCTTCGATGGCGGCGTTCAAGGCCAGCAGGTTGGTCTGCTCGGCCAAGTCGTCGATCACCTCGATAATCTTTCCAATGTCGTCGGCGCGTTGTCCGAGCACGTCGATAATGCCAGCGGAGGAGCGGATCGTGTCGTTGATCTTGTTTAAACCTTCGGTGGCTTTGTCCATGGTGACGATGCCGCTGTGGACTTCCTCGCGCGAGCGGTTGGAAATGTCCAACAGAACTTTCGCGGTGTCTGCGACCCGTTGAATGGAAGCGACCATCTGATCGATCGAGGCCGAAGTCTCGCTCACGCTGGATGCCTGCACCTGCGTGCTTTTGACCATGTTCTGTACGTTTACGCTCATCTCGTGCATGGTGCTGGTGACCTCATCGATGGCGGAAGAAGTCTGTAAGCTGATTTTTGCGGATTCATCGGAGGCACCGGCGACTTGGCCGGAGGCACTGGCGACCTGCGAAGAAGCATCGCGGACGCTGCTGACGAGGGTGCGGAGACCGCCGATCATGCGAGCGAAGGCGTTGCCCAGAGTATCGTCCTGGGAGCGAGGCTGCACTTCGACCGCGAGGTTCCCTCCAGCGATGGCTTCCGAGACGGAAGCCATTTCGCGCAGGTACCCGACCATTCCGGTAAAAGTTCGGGCCAATTGGCCGATTTCGTCAGTGCGGTGAATGCTGATCTCGTGATCCAGATCGCCGGCGTTTCCGATTCGTTCCGCTACCTGCATCAGGTCTCGCAGCGGTTCGGTGATGCTGTGCGCGGTGCGGTAGGCGATGAATACGCCCAAGCCCACGGCGATGATGGTGCTCAGCAAAGCGATGAGAATGGTCCAACTACTCGCAGTTTCGTCACTCTTGCGGCGATCCCCCAGAACTCTGTTGTTTTCCTCGTCCGCGATCGCAAGGCTCTCCGTGGCGGTCTTAACCCAGGATGAAGCATCTTTTTGCAGATAGAAAATTTGCAATTCCGCAACGGTAGCGTTTCCGGAATCCACGTCTTTGCGTTTTTCCATCAGGGGAGCCGCAAACTCGGTGGCCCAAGCGCTCTCCGTCTTTTGGACCTTTTCCAGCGCGTCCTTTTCGACCGCGGAATTGGTCAGCTTCATGCCTTCATTGAGTTTTTCGCTCAGGATGTGAACACCCTCATTCATGCGGTCGACTTCGCGAGTGTCTCCACTGAGCAGATAATTGCTGAGGTAAAGCCGATTCTGCATCATCTGGAATCGAATCTGGTCGGTGCTGTCGGCCATCTGTAGGGCTTGAGCCGCAGCCGCTTTGGTGGCGCGCTCGCGGTACATGGCCGTCACGTTGATGAGGAACAGCACGACGACCATCGCCAGGATGGCTCCAAAGTTGGTGTAAAGCTTCTTGCTGATCGTCATGCTTGCAATCCTCCGCTTATACTTGCGATTCGGTCGCGATTAGCGATTGTTTCAATCTTGTGGAGAAAACTTGAACTCGATGGTTCCCGAGCTTTCTTCCGGTCCCGGTTCGAACCTCCACTTCCTCACGGCTTCCGTCGCGGCCCCCACCAAGACCGGATGTCCGCCTAGAATCTTGGTCTCTTTTACCGTACCGGCAGGGGTCACGATGACCTCCATGCGCACGGTCCCGCTAATGCTCATTTTGCGCGCCAACTCCGGATAGACCGGATCGACTCTGCTCTTAACCTTCCGCGTGAGTTCCGCCTGCGCCCAGCTCAGCGGACTCTGAACGCTCCAAAGCAGCCCCAGGCACAACAGCCAGAAAATTCCACTACGCAAGCTTTGCGGTTTTCGAAAGGGCACAACTCCTCCTCACGGCTTCGTGGAAATCTGCGACCTCCGCCTCACAATGCGGAGAAACCGCGATCTGGACACCAGATTGCTGTATTACCGCAACTAACTCAAGCAAAGTCAGTTGGTTTGAGTTACCGAAGTGTTTCCGGGGATTACTCGAGGCTTTGGCCACAGTCTCCGTCTCCCATGAGCGCAAATTAATTTCAAAACGGAACCGTTCTCAAACGGGTAATTTCTCGGGAGGTTCCCACCTCGACACCTACCCTTGCTATTGCCTTGACTCAAAATGAGAAAACCAGCTACTTTCCTTGTATCGTCAATCACTTAAGTTGGCCTCTGCGGGCCTCGTTCAAACTTACTGACGTCGAGCAGGAAGTGTGACCATGGTTGTGGAGACAAGTCTGCCTTCAGATCGATCATTCCAGCAACTCCTCCTACGCCTAGCTCCGCTCGCCCGGGAGGCTTTGTCGCGGCGGTCCGTGATCGCAGCATTTTGTGAGCTTGCCTGCAAGGGCTTTTCTCTTGCTGGAGTCCATTTGTGGGAGCTGTCGGCGGCGGGAGATTGGAGGGTGGTTCATGCCTCGGGCTGGATGGCGGACCGTATTTTCTTGCTTACGCTAAAAGCATCAGAACAGCCCTGGCCGAGTCCGGCCGCGCATTTCGATCCGATCAAACTGAATCATTATCCGTTGCTGGATGAGCTTTCCGATCCATCGCTGCTGGCTCTGCCCCTGTTGACAGGAGGCGAGCGGGAGAGCGTTTTGGTCTTCGTTCAGGCCGGACAGTTGGATTTCTTTGGTGAGGACCGAATGGAAAAGGCAACCTTGATCGCCGGTCAGCTCGCCCTGGCAATCCATCATGCGGATTTGCGGGCCCACGTGGATGGCCAAGCGCAAGAACTACAGCAGTTGCTCTCCATCTCGGGAGAATTGGGTTCCGCCGCCAACTTGGATTCGTTTCTAAGCCAATTTGTCCGAAGGGCGTCGGAGTTCCTCGGGTTCGGCCGTGCCTTCGTGGCGTTGTTGGAGCAGGATAAGTTCCGTGTCCGCTGGACGTACACCGAGGGAGAGACCACCGTCGCGGACGTCGTTTTACCGGGGGGCACGGCTAGCCGCGCCTTGCGCGAAGGCAAGGCTTTTTGGAGCGATCAGGCGGAGGAAGTCCCGGGAATGGATCTTGAATTTCTGAAGGAATTCAGGGTTCGACAGATCATACTTGTGCCGCTCTGCGGGGCGGATGGTGAAGTGTTGGGGATGTTTGGAGTTTTGGATCGTGCGGCTGGAGCGCCCATTTCGCCGGAGGACGTGCGCCGCGCCCAGGCGCTGGCCGCACAGGTGGCAACAGCCCTTGAGTCAGTGCGAAATCTGCATGTGTCGGAGCAGCATCGGCGCCGCACAGAGTCGCTGGTACGACTGGCCTCTGAGTTCAAGACCATGCTGCGATTGCCGGAGTTTGCCACAGCGTTCACTTCGCGAGCGGCAGAAATGCTGGGGGCAGGGTGGGCGGTGCTGGCCTTAAGGAACTCGTCGGGCGACTTGGAGATGGCGGCGGCTCTTTGTGAAGGTAAACCTGTAGGCCCAACGAGCGCTGCTCTTCGGCGTCTGGGAGAGGCATTGCCCCGGGTTCTTTCCGAGCGCAATGAAGGGGTTACTCTGGCGTCGGCGGAAGGGCTGTTCGGGTCGTCCCTGGCTCGCGAATTGGAATGGGAGAGCTGCGCCTTGGTGCGCTTGCTCCCTCCCGGGGGCGAGGTTTCGGGGGTGCTTTGTCTGGCGCAGTGCGGGCGCCCGCTGCACCATGAGGATCGGCAACTGCTTCAGGCCATTGCGGGCCAGGCATCGGTGGCGCTCGAAAACGCGCGGCTCTTCACCCGCATGGAACAGTCCAATCGACATTGGACGGAAATTTTCGACGCGATCAGCGATTTTATCGTGGCTCACGATGAGTCGGATCATGTTTTGCGTGTAAATCGGTCCCTGGCGGATTCCATCGGCCTGAATCCGGCCGACCTGGTGGGTCTCAGCATGTGGGCACTGCTTGCCACCGGCGAAGGTTCCGCGTTGCACTCCTGTCCATTTTGTCTGATCGCGGCGCGGGGTATGGACGAGTATATAGATCCCGCACTGGAGCGCACTTATCTCGTGTCGACCTCTCGAATCCACGGCGCCAGCGACGAAGGGCTCCAGACGGTTCACGTGCTCAAAGACATCACGGATCGCCGCGAGGTCGAGCGCCGCTATGGCGAACTCTTCGACAATATTCAGGAAGGGTTGTTCTTTTCCACTCCGGACGGGCGTTTCGTGGAGGTCAACGATGCCTTGGTCCGCATGTTGGGCTATGTTTCGCGCAACGAACTGTTGCAGGCCGACCAGCAGAGTAAAGTTTATGGTTCGGCGGAGACGCACCGCGAACTGATCGCGCAATTAAGAATCAGCGGCTCTTTGAGGAATCACGAGCAGACGCTTTACCGCCGCGACGGCTCGGTCGTACACGTGTTGATCAATGCCTTCGGGGTTCGCGATGCTCATGGCCGGATCATCCAATATCGGGGCTTGATGCTCGACATCAGCGGATTGAAGAATTTTCAATCGGAGTTGCAGCGCGAGCGCGATTTTTCTGGCAACATTTTGAACAATACGCAGAGCTTGATCCTGGTCGCAGATTCCAGCGGGGCGGTCAACTACGCCAACCGTCGCTGGTGCGACATGGGGTACGAACAGACTCAGGTGCTGGGTCATCCGATGGCGGAACTGGTGGCTCCAGCGAGGCGCGAAGTGTTTCAGGAAATGTTCGACGCGACCCTGAGTGGCCGGCATGTGGACAACGCCGATCTGCAAATCCGCCGCGGCGATGGCCGCGTGGGTCAGTTCTCCGTCAACCTCAGTCCCATGCGCGACGATCTGGGCAAAGTCACCAGTATTGTTGCCGTGATGAGCGACATCACCGATGCCGCAGTCTGGCAATCCAAGCTGATGCACGCGGAAAAAATGGCGGCGCTGGGTCAGTTGGTATCGGGGGTGGCTCACGAGGTGAACAATCCCCTGACGGCAATTCTGGGATTCGCCGATCTTTTGATGGAGAATCCAGAGATACCGGAATCCGGTCGCAAAGACCTGCGCATCATTCTCCAGGAAGCGCAACGCACCAAGCAGATCGTACAAAATCTTCTGAGCTTCGCGCGGCAGATGCCGCCGCAGCGCAAGCCGGTACAGGTCAATCCGATATTGCGCCGTACGTTGCAGTTACGCTCTTACGATTTCCACAGCCGGGGAGTTGAGATCAATGAGCGCCTGGATGCCGGGTTGCCCATGGTGGTCGGCGATTCGCACCAGCTACAGCAAGTCTTTCTCAATATCATCAACAATGCGTACGATGCCGTGCGGGATTTGGGCCGTCCGGCGCGGATCGAGATTATTTCTCAGCAGACCGATCGCAATGTCGATATTATTTTCCGCGACAACGGTCGGGGCATTGCCAATGCGGAACGCATCTTCGATCCCTTTTTCACGACCAAAGAAGTTGGCGAGGGTACGGGGCTTGGTCTCAGCATTTGTTACGGTATTGTGCGCGAGCATGGAGGGGAAATCTTGTGCAGAAATAACGAAGACGGCATTGGTGCGACTTTTATCGTGCGCCTGCCCGCTGCGACGCCAATGGAATCTTCTGTGGGCGCGGCCGCTGGAGTCGCAACTCTATGACACAATCTATTTCCACACCGCTCCCGATTCTGCTGATTGAAGACGAGCCTGCCGTCATGGCGTATGTCCGCGCCACGCTGGAACGTAATGGGTATGCCGTCGTTTCCGCGGCCTCCGGCGTGGAGGGTCTGCAATTGCTCGTGGATGGGCAATTCCTGGGAGTGGTGTCCGACATGCGAACGCCGGGCGGCGTCGACGGCGCCGATGTTCATGCCTGGATTTCGAAGCATCGTCCCGATCTTGCCGATCGGGTCGTGTTTATCACCGGGGACATTGCGAATGAAGAAACGGTTGCGATTTTGGAAAAGACTGGCGCGCCCTGTGTGGAGAAGCCCTTCTTAGTGCAACAGTTCATCCTGGTGATCGAACAAACCATGAGGCGGATGGCGTGAGCGAAGACCTCCGCATCCGGCTGTTGATTGTCGACGACGAACAAAGCATTCGCCGCTTATGTGGGACCGTGGGAGAGGCGCTGGGATTTCACTGCCTGGAAGCCGATTGCGGCGAATCCGCGCTCGCCCTCATGGAAGAAGAGCCAGCGCATATCATCCTGACTGACATGGTGATGCCGAAAATGTCAGGCCTCGAATTTCTGGAGCAGGTGAAAAAACAATATCCGCGCACCGAAGTCGCGGTGATGACCGGGCATGGATCGGTCGAGACCGCTGTCCAGGCCATGAAGCTGGGGGCATACGATTACATCAGCAAACCGTTCTCTCCTCTGGAAGAGTTGCGCATGTTTCTGCGACGGCTGGCGGACAAGATTCGTCTGGTGGACGAAAATCAATTCTTGCGCGATCGCGTAGCCAACGAAACCGATTTGCATGGGATTGTCGGGGTCTCGGGCAAGTTGCAAGATGTATTGCGCATGATCTCGCGATTGAAAGACACGCGCACCCCGGTGTTGATCACAGGCGAAAGCGGAACCGGAAAAGAGTTGGTGGCGCGGGCAATTCACTTTCGCGGCTCCTATGCAGCCTCACCGTTTGTCGCCGTGGATTGCGGCTCGCTGGTGCCTACCCTGATCGAGAGCGAACTCTTTGGTTATGAGAAAGGCGCCTTCACAGGCGCGCTGAAGGCGAAAGACGGATTATTTCAATCCGCCAATGGCGGCACAATTTTCCTCGATGAAATTGGCGAGTTGCCGCTGGAGCTGCAAGCCAAGCTGCTGCGGGTTTTGCAGGAGAAAGAAGTACGCCCAGTCGGAAGCAATAATGAGGTGCGAGTGGATGTCCGCGTGATCGCCGCCACCAATCGCGATCTCGAAGCGGAGTACCGTAAGGGCAGTTTTCGTAAAGACTTATTCTTTCGCCTGAACGTGGTCGCGGTTCACGTACCTGCGTTGCGCGATCGCCGGTCGGACATCCCGATTCTGGTGAACTGGTTTCTGAATCGCTACGCACCGGGTGAGTCGATGCACGTCACCCATGGCGCCATGAAGTGTTTAATGGATTACGATTGGCCGGGCAATGTTCGCGAGCTGGAGAACTGCGTGGAGCGTGCTGTGGCTCTGGGCGACCACAGCACCATCGATCTTGCCGACTTGCCGCCCGCGCTGACCCAGGAGTGGCCAACCGCGAGATCTCCTCGCCGACGGATTATGCGTCGGGCTTGAACTCTACCGACTTGGAGTACGTCGAGCGAGTAATGATTCAGCGTGTGTTCGATCAAGTACACGGCGACAAGAATCAAGCCGGAAAGATGCTGGGGATCAGCCGCGCCACGCTCTACCGCAAACTGAAGCGCTACAAGATCGGCATGCGCGAGGGCGATGGGGCGAGTGCGGTGCAATGATGCTTTGCTTGGCGAATTCGATGCTGCTGGAAGCGTTCACTACGGCGGCGATTTAGTTTCGTACGGTCGAGGTAGCTAACGAAGAAATTGGAGGCGCGGGTCGGGATCGAACCGACGCATAAAGGTTTTGCAGACCTCTCCCTTACCACTTGGGTACCGCGCCCCTGTTCACTACGTTAGCTTTCGCGGCGGAAAAAGTCTACCGCGTTGTTGAGGGAAGATTGTTGGAGCGGGAGACGGGGGTCGAACCCGCGACATCGACCTTGGCAAGGTCGCGCTCTACCACTGAGCTACTCCCGCTTACCGGCAGAATTCAGATTATAACGAAGGCGGGCTGGGGTTGTCCAAAAAGGATTGTGAGAGGCCTCGGATCTCGCACGCCAGATCCCTTGTCCCGCTGGAGAGAGCGCGGGGCCTTCGGGACGACTGCGCCTTTCATGTGGCGGGCTCGCCGCGTTTGCTATCCTGACTCTTGGGACGCATTCATCAGGACGCTTGGCTGTTCGTCGTAGTCTCGGCTGCGCTACAAGTGCTGATTTTTCCCCTGCCCAATCTGTACATGCTGTGTTGGGTGGCGACGGCTCCTCTTCTGGTTGCGCTGCTGCGAGCGCGCAGGCCGAATACGCTGCAACTTACCGAAGGGATTCATCTTTTGCCGGCGACCCCGGGGCAGGCATTTCTGCTCGCTTATGTTTGCGGAATTCTTTGGTATGCGGGAACTTGCTACTGGATATTCAGCACCATGCGGCAGTACGGCGGCATGGGGACTCTTGCCGCCGCCGGGGTAGTGTTTCTATTTTGTTTATATCTCGCGCTCTATCACGGATTGTTTGGATTGCTGATCGGGCTGCTCGCCAGCAAGAAGGCGTTCAGCAGTCGGGCTCTGCTGCTTTCGCCCGTGGTGTGGATTGGGGTCGAATTGGCGCGCACGCGCATCACTGCGTTTCCCTGGGACTTGCTCGGCATCTGTCAGGTGGACAACATTCCGTTGGCACGGATTGCGACGGTGACTGGAGTGTACGGCATTTCGTTCGAAATCATGGTTGTGAATGCGGCCTTTGCCAGCGCATTTTTGTTGCGCCGCGAGGCCCGCAAGAAGTTGCTGATTGCCGCGTTTGCTGCAGCGGTTGTGTTGCAGGGCGGACGATGGATTCCGGCGCCGCCTTCGGTGGCCGATCACACCGCGCGACTGGTGCAGCAGGATCTTCCGGTCGGCGACAACGTGACCTGGACGAAAGAACATTTCACCCGTACGCTGAAAGAATTTGACGGCATCAGCTTGATGCCGGTCGGCAGAACCGAGCCGCGTCAGCCGGATTTAATTGTGTGGCCGGAGTCTCCGGCGCCGTTTTTCACCAGCGATCCTGTTTTACATTCGAGTCTTGCGGACGTGGCTGAAAAGTCTCATGCCTGGCTGCTGATCGGGATGATCGGCATCGACAGCACCAAAGTGAGCCTGGAACATACCCAGACGGTCTACAACTCGGCGGAGCTGATTAGTCCGACTGGCGAGTTCACGGCGCGTTACGACAAGATGCATCTGGTTCCGTTTGGCGAGTATGTTCCTTTCGAAAGTATTTTCAGCTTCGCTGGCGGATTGACGAAGGAAGTAGGCGATTTCACCCACGGAACGTCCGCATCGCCTTTAGACGCGGGCGGAAAGAAGCTGGGAGTGTTTATCTGCTATGAGTCGATTTTTCCGGATGAAGTTCGACGAAAGGCGGAGCAGGGCGCTCAAGTATTCGTCAACATTTCGAATGATGGATGGTATGGAGACAGCGGCGCTTTCGCGCAACATCTGAGGCAGGCGCGCATGCGGGCGGTCGAAAACGCGCGCTGGTTGCTGCGCGACACGAACACAGGAGTGACGGCGTCGATCGATCCCTATGGAAGAATCGCAGGATCGATGCCGCGCAAGATTCGCGGATCGCTGGACGCGCCCTATGCGCTCTCGGACGTCACCACTTTCTATACGCGCTACGGAGACTGGTTCGCCTACCTCTGTGCCATAATTACGCTAGTCGCGCTGATTGCGCGCTTCACTTTTTGGACGGAAGAAAAAACTATTGATGATCGAAGAGTTAGAACACGAATACGCACCGTTGAAGGGTAAAGTCGGCGAACTTCAGGAGTATCTTTGACGGCGACAAACTGCGCCCGCAGCTAGCCGTCATCGAGAAGCAAGCGGCGGATTCCAATCTCTGGTCGAATCCGCAAAAGTCCCAGACCGTCATGCGCGAGAAGAAGCGCCTCGAAGATATGCTGACCACCGAGGCCGACTTGAGACGCCGCAGCGCGGACATCTCCGCCTACTTTGATCTGGCGCGCGAAGGCGAAAACGTCGAAGCGGACCTGCGCCGCGAGATCGACACGCTGCGAGAGTTGGTTGATCGTTTGGAAACAGAGACGCTGCTCTCCGGCGACAACGACATGCGCAACGCGATCATGACGATTCATCCGGGGGCGGGTGGCACCGAGTCGCAGGATTGGGCAGAGATGCTGATGCGCATGTATATGCGATGGGCGGAGAAGCAGAAGTTTGAGACGGTACTATACGACTATCAGCCGGGTGAAGAAGCGGGGATCAAGTCGGCAACGTTTGCGGTTAACGGCGAATATGCCTTTGGCCTCTTGACCAGTGAGATAGGCGTTCATCGGCTGGTGCGGATCTCTCCCTTCGATCAGGCCAAGCGGCGGCATACTTCATTTGCCAGCGTGTTCGTCTCGCCGGAGATCGACGACAGCATTGAGGTCATTATCCGTCCGGAAGATTTGCGCGTCGATACGTATCGTTCCAGCGGCAAGGGTGGACAGCACGTGAATACGACGGATTCCGCGGTGCGGCTCACGCACATTCCTACCGGCCTAGTCGCGGCTTGCCAGAATGAGCGCTCGCAGCACAAGAATAAAGATCGGGCGATGAGCATGCTGCGGTCGAAGATCTACGAGATGGAGTTGGAGAAGAAGCGCGAGCTCACGCGTAAGATCGAAGACTCGAAACTCGACATCGATTTCGGATCGCAGATTCGGTCGTATGTAATGCAGCCTTACCGCATGATCAAAGATCACCGCACGAAAACGGAAGTGGGGGATGTGGATCGGGTGATGGACGGCGATCTTAAGCCTTTCATCAACGCGTATTTGCGAATGCGGCGCGGAGAAAAGCAGTCGTAGAGTTTCCAGTTTCGTTGTATAGTGTTGTGCCTATGACGGCCAAGAAATCGCTGGTGAAACTCGGTCCACGCTTCGATCGGGCGCTGACGTTTGCTTCGCAGAAACATGCCGGCCAGACTCGCAAGAAAACGCAAGCTCCCTATATTTCTCATTTGCTGATCGTGGCCGGCCTCGTGCTCGAAGCGGGGGGCGATGAAGACTTGGCTATCGCAGCGCTGCTGCATGATGTTGTCGAGGATTGCGGGGGTGCGCCCATGCTCAAGGAAGTAAGGCGGCGATTCGGCAAGCGCGTGGCTCATGTCGTGGAGGGTTGCACCGACACCGATCAGACTCCGAAGCCGCCCTGGCGGGCGCGCAAGGAGGACTACATCAAACACCTGCGACACGCAAATGCCGAAGTCAGGTTGGTTTCGGCTGCGGATAAATTGCACAATGCGCGCTCGATTCTCACCGACTACCGCCAGATCGGCGAGGAAGTTTGGGATCGTTTTGCGGGAAAGCGCGAGGGCACGCTCTGGTACTACCGGGCGCTGGCGCGGGAGTTTGCGCGGACGCGTCCCAATCGAATTGTGAATGAATTGATTCGAGTAGTGCGGGAATTGAGCGCGCTGGCTGGCCCTCGTGAGCGGCGGCGCAAAGCTATGCAACGCAAATAGGCTTCGGCTCATGAAGAAGATGATCGAACTAATTCGAGCGTCCGAGGCGCCCGCGAGCGTGGTGCGGTCGGCGGCGAAGGGATCGTTGTCCCTGCCGGCTTCGGAGATGATCGAAATTCTGGTTTATCTCGCGCTCCACAACAAGGTGTTCGCCGAGCAGGCTTCGATGACGCTGGCGGGGTGGGACGAAACTTCCGCAAGAGCCGTCGCCGCGGATCGAAACGCACCGCGTGAAGTTCTGGAGTATCTTGCCAACGTAAAGAATTTGCGGTTGCCGCTATTGCTATCGCTGTTGGAGAACGACAGTGTTTCCGAAGTCGTTCTGGCGCAGCTTGCGTCGGAGGCGTCACCGGAGGCCTTGGCGCTGATCGTGCAATCGAATCGCGCTCAGCAGTCGGAGAAGATTCGGGCTGGAGCCAAGCGCAATCCGAAGTTAATCGCGTTATCTCCACAGAAACTGAACTTGCATGGGCCGGTGGCGGCTTTGTTTGCCAAGGAAGAAGTCCCGGCCGAGGCAGTTACTGCGCCTGAGCCAAGCGATCCGGCGCTGGACGATCCTGCGGCCGATCCCGAAGTCGCGGCTTTCTTGACGGAGCATCAAGCGGAGATCGCGGCGGAAGGTGACAAGCCGTTCCAGCCCCTCGGCGGGATTCATGAAGTGCTCGCCGAAGTTGATGCAGCTGTGGAAGCGCCAGTCCCGGCCGCGGCAGCTCCGAGGAAAGCCGCCGAGCCGGAACGCGGGGGCAGCACGCTGCAAAAAATCGCGCGCTTGAATATCACGGGACGCATCCAGCTGGCAATGAAGGGAACAAAAGAAGAGCGCTCGATGCTGATACGCGATGGCACAAAAATCGTGGCGTTAGCAGTCCTCGATTCTCCTAAAATTAGCGACGGCGAGGTGGAAAAGATCGCCAGCCAGAAGAATGTGTTGGAGGCCGTGCTGCGCGCCATCCCGATGAAGCGCAAATTCGCCAAGAATTACATCATTACTCGGAACCTGGTGGCGAATCCTCGCGTACCACTGGATGTCGCACTAGGCTTGATGAAGAACCTCATGGTCAACGACCTCAAGGCGATCGCGGGAAATAAAGAGGTATCAGAGACCATTCGGAAGCTTGCGATGCGGCAGTTCAAGCAGAAGACCGAGAAGGAAAAGGACTAAGCGGCTAACCTAACCGTTGGAGGACGCTCATGAATTCTGACGCAACGCTGATCGCCGCACCAATTCCTGGTCCGAAGCCGCCGCTGCTGCGTACGATTTTCATTGGCCAAGACGGGCTGCGCGCGGGCTGGAGTCTGCTCATCTTTTTCGCGATTTGCGCCGCAATAAGTTTTCCGATCAGTTTTCTGGCGCGCAGATTTCACGCACCTAAACTTGCCATGGGCACGGAAATTTCACCCCTGTCAGGGATCACCGTGGAGGGTCTCAATTTCTGCGTCATACTGTTTGCCGCCTGGGTCATGTCGAAGATTGAGCGTCGTCCCGCGGGCGCGTACGGCTTTGGCGATGGCCGAAGGTTCGCACATTTTTTGGCTGGATTGGGCTGGGGCGTTACCTGCCTCTCGTTGCTGGTTCTGACACTCTGGAAGACCGGATTGTTGGTCATCGATAAACGCCTCCTGTTCGGCGGTGATGTCCTACGGTACGGTGCCCTCTGGTTTGTCGGGTTTCTTTTCGTAGGACTGTTTGAGGAGTACGTAACCCGCGGCTACGTTCAGTACACGCTTACCCGGGGCCTGGCTGGAATTTACCGGTCGCTATTCAAAATGCGAAACGCCGAGGCGCTGAGCTTCTGGACTTCGGCTGTGATCTTTTCATTCCTGTTCGGACTCGGACACAGCAGCAACCCTGGAGAATCGCCGATTGGGGAGTGGGCCGCCGGTCTGGTCGGATTGGTCTTTTGTTTGAGTTTGTGGCGGACTGGGTCACTGTGGTGGGCGGTTGGTTTTCACGCCGCGTGGGATTGGGCGCAGTCTTTTCTCTACGGTGTGCCCGACAGCGGGCTGATGGTGCAACATCATCTTTTCGCGACGCACCCACTCGGCAAGCCATTGTTGAGTGGAGGGACGACTGGGCCCGAAGGCAGCGTCTATGTTCTCGCAATTCTCGCCGTTGCGACCCTGATTATCGTCCTAACCCTTCGGCAAATTCCACGGCGTGATTCGCCGGTCGCTTCGATCACTCCCGCTTAATTCCGCGAATGCGCTTGATCTCTTCCAAGCGTTCGCGGATGCGTTTCTCTACTCCTTCGTTCGTCGGCTGGTAATAGACGCGGTCGCGCAAGCTGTCGGGCAGACATTGCATGTCGGCGACTTTGGATTCTAGATCGTGGGCGTACTGATAGTTGCGGCCGTAGCCCAGACCTTTCATTAATCCGGTGGGAGCATTTCGCAGGTGCAAAGGGACGCCTTCGGCGGCAGTTTGCTCGACGTCTTGTTGCACGGCTCTGTAGGCGGTGTAGAGCGCATTCGACTTGGGCGCCACAGCGAGATAGACGACAGCTTGCGCGAGCGCGAGATTTCCTTCCGGCATGCCCAGGAAGTCCACGGCATCGCGGGCGGCCATGCATAGGGCAAGCGCGTTGGGTTCAGCAAGCCCGATGTCTTCGACGGCCATGCGCACGACTCGTCGCGCGATGTACATGGCGTCTTCGCCCGCTTCCAGCATTCGTCCCAGCCAGTAGAGCGCGGCGTCGGGATCGCTGTTGCGGACGGATTTATGCAGCGCGGAAATGATGTTGTAGTGCTCTTCGCCGGATTTGTCATAAAGCAGAATGCGTTTCTGCACCGCTTCCTGAACGATATCTTCGCCGATGACTCCGCCTTTCTGACTCGCCAGTCCGGCAGCGACTTCGAGGACGTTGTAGGCGCTGCGGGCGTCTCCGCTGGCGTAGATGGCGATGCGGCTTAGCGATTCGTCTGAGGCCGACAGCTTAAGCTCGCCCAACCCGCGCTCCTTATCCGCGAGGGCCCGCTTGAGTAGAGTGACGATTTGCGCTTCGGTCAGTGGCTGCAAAACATAAACGCGGCTGCGCGAAAGCAATGCTGAGATAATTTCGAACGATGGATTTTCGGTGGTCGCGCCGATCAGCCGGATGTTGCCTTTTTCTACGTGAGGCAGGAAAGCGTCCTGCTGGGCCTTATTGAAGCGATGGATTTCGTCGATGAAGACAATCGTACGCGTGCCATATTGGCGGGCGCGTTCGGCCTCGCTCATCACCTGCTTGATTTCCTTGATGCCGGCCAGAACGGCGGAGAATTCGATGAACTCGGCTTTGGTCAGGCGAGCAATGATCTGAGCAAGAGTTGTCTTGCCCGTTCCAGGAGGACCCCAGAAAATCAGCGAGCCGAGGTCGTCGCGCTCGATTTGCACTCTCAGCGGCTTGCCGGGGCCGACGAGATGTTCTTGGCCGGCGTATTCATCGAGGGTGCGCGGGCGCATGCGATCAGCCAGAGGACGCGTGCGATCGGTGGCATGATCGTTCCGGGGCAGCGCTTCAAACAGGCCCATGACTTAATCGTAATCCAATGGCCTTCAATTGCGCTTCGCTGAGGTGTAGCCCGCGACCGCGGGCTAGTTGCGGGAACCTCAACCGGCGCGGAATTCGACCACCTGCTCCCTGGGATGGAGCAGGGGCTGAAACGCCGATTTCGTTTCTTCTGAGACCTTGCGATTGATTTCTTCGACGTCCTTCCTCGCCCAGCCCACACTCGACATCTCAATTACGCAATTGTGCGTAACCCAAAAAAGCGTAGGGACGTTCGTTAGTCCGTAAGCGTTCGATACGGGAAACTTCTTTTGCTCGTCCAGCAGCACGGGAAAAGTGATGGCATATTTCTTCAGGAAATCGGCGGTGTCTTTGGCGTCGTTTTGAGAAACTCCCACGATGGTCACGTGACTTGCTCCGTAATTTCGGTGAATTCTTTCCAGGAAGGGAAAGGCCAGTTGGCAGGTTGGGCAGGAGACTTTGAAAAATGCCAGCAGAACCGGGCCGTTCAGAAGAGCAACTTTCAACGAGAATTGCTTGCCATCCATGCGCGGCAGGCTGAATTCGGGAGCGGTGCTTCCAGCAGTTAGTGCGGACATCGAAGTTCCTCCAAGCGTAGTTCTAATAGTGTAAGTTTAGCGTGTTGCGTAAAGAGTCGCAGTCTGATCGACACCGATTCCCGGCCTGCGGAAGAAAATGCGGGGGCGTCGAGACGAGGGCCCGCATCAAATTACGCCAGCTTTACTCAGGATTTTTCTGGTTAGCCCGGTGAGCGGCAGGTGTGTTAAGCGCGCCTTTGGAATCGCCACTTCCGATTTCTGAGGTGTGGCTTCCAGCCATACCTTGACCTCATAGTTCGTATTCGTGATGGAGTGACGTAAGCGAAGAAGAGGTTCGCCAGTTCCCACGTGCACCATTTCTGGCAGTTCCCACATGTTTGGCATAAGAGGAGTTTCTCTAGTTCTCTGCCGGAGAAAGATCGCTTCGCCGTCGAAACAAAAGGCGTAGTTTGCGACCACTTTTCGAGGCGAAGGCCTCGAGCTTGCGGTGATTTCTTTGCCCTGACTTAGGCAAAAGCTCGATACCGGGCACGCCCCGCATCGCGGCTCGCGCGGCAGGCATACCATGGCACCCAACTCCATCATGGCCTGATTGTGATCGCCGGGGCGCCGTGCCTCCAGTAATCCATTCGCTTGCTGCCAAAGTGGTTCCCCGGATAACTTTCCTCCAATCAGCCGGCATAATACGCGCTCGACATTACCATCGACCGCGGCAATAGGTTCGTCGAAGGAAATGCTGGCCACCGCGGCGGCGGTATAGCGACCGATTCCTGGGAGGTTGCGCAAGGCGATCGAGGTTGACGGAAACACGCCGTTGAGTTCGCGAGCGATGATTTTCGAGGCCTGGTGCAACATGCGGGCGCGACGGTAGTATCCCATGCCACTCCAAGCTGCCAGCACGGAAGTTTCTCGTGCCGACGCAAGTATCTGCACGTTGGGGAATCGCTTTAGAAAGCGCGCGTAGTAATCGAGTACTGCAGCCACTCTGGTCTGTTGCAACATGATTTCCGAAACCCAAACCCGGTAGGGATCGCGGTCTCCGCGCCATGGAAGATTACGTTTTTCCGTGTCATACCACTTCAGCAACTGACGCGCGAATTGTTTCCCGGATCGCGGGTTGAATAGTCCCGTTGTCAGCACGACTCTCATGGTAACAACGCCGGGTTGGGTCCAACTGGGCGCGACCCGCCTTTACGTTGAAGTGGCCCACCAGTAGTAATCCTGAGGTAACTTGCCGAGTAATCCCCACGGACTCACACTGCCCATACGCCTCACAGAGTTTTTTCGAGGCATTGGTCTATGCAGAAATCCGTCAAGCTCGGTTTCCCATTTTTCCTTCTTTTGCTGATCTGTCTGATGATTGGTTCGGGCTGCTCAGGCGGAACCGGCAGCGGGACGACGGATGGCGTCGGTGAACCTGCCGGATCCGGCGGCAGTGGTTCGGGCGGTGGTGGGGGCGGCGGTAGCGGTGGTGGCGGCGGTAGCGGCGGATCGGGCAGTGGAGGGGGCGGGCTGTCTTCCCCAACTCTGGTTACGGTATCGGGCGGTCAAGCTCTCACCGGCGTCAACATCACGGTGGCGTCGCCCGCGTCCAATCCGACTCCTAATATCGAATTTCTAAGCGTCGACGATACACACAGTCCTGCGGAAGCGTTTGTCACCGGCGGCGTGGCCAGCCAAGGCGAAACTTTCGGTACAGTTCTGCTATTTGGAGAGGGATTGAACACAGGCATGCAAGTTGGGTTCACCGGCCCGAATGACATTACTATCTCCAACCTGGAGACGGTTACGTCTACGGGAGGACTCTCGGGACTTACCTTCAACATCTCGGTGGCCAGCACCGCGGCGCTGGGCGCGAGAACTCTGGTACTGCAAGACTCGAATAACGACGTCACCACGTTTACCGGCGGCGTAGAAGTGGTGGCTCCATGAAAAATGTGCTGCGAACTCTGACGATGTTCCTGGCAACCGCCGCATTGGCTACCAGCGTGATTCCGGAGTCGATCGAGCAGTTGACGCACTCGTCCAGCCTGGTGGTTGAAGCGCACGCGATGCAGTCCTGGTCGCAGTGGAATGCAGCGCACACTCTGATCTTCACGTACACCAGATTTTCCGTTTCGCGTGCGTTGAAGGGCCAGCCGGAAAATTCGGTTACGGTGCGCCAACTCGGCGGAACTCTCGATAATACGCGGCAAAAGGTTTCTGGAGTACGGCAATGGCGGGTGGGGGAGCAAGCCGTGCTGTTTCTCCGGCCCAGCGAAGCGCAGGATGGAACGCTGGCGATCACTGGACTCATGCAAGGGAATTTTCTGGTGCATCGAGCCACAGATGGCTCGCTGAAGGCTTCCAACGGCGCCCCTGAAGCGGCTCGTTACGACACCCAATCCAACTCGTTATCGGACTTCCATGGTTCTTCGTTTTCGCTGCGCGACCTCGAAGAACGTGTGTTGAAGGCGGCGAAGCAATGAGGCGCCGACTGATCACCCTTTTGACTCTGCCGGTGATGGCGGCCGCTGCTTTAATTCTGGCGCGACCTGCATTTTCCTACTTGCCGCAGGGGAGTTCCCTCGGTTCGGCTTTTGTTCCTTCGGCATGGCCCTTGCCTCCGGTCTGGGTGATCAATCCCGCAGTTAGCGGCGGCGGCGTTACTGCAAACATCGCCGGCACTCCCTCGGACGTGACGAGTACGATTAGCGCCGCGTTTTCCAGTTGGGTGAAAGCGCCGAACATTAACCTGGGCGTGTCCACCAGCCCCAACGGATTCTCGAACGCAACCACGCCGCAAACGAATGTGAATCTGATTTGCTTCATTTGCTCCGGCGTGGATTTTAGCTCCGACGGCACCCTGGCTCTGACGGTGACCAGCTATAACGTCACCTCGGGCGCGATCACCAATGCGAGCATATACTTCAATCCCGCTCCCAGCGTGGACGGCACTCCAGTTTGCTTTACCACGTCGGATACGAATGCCAGTTGTCCGCAATCGGGTAGCGAAGTCGAAGATCTGCAGACTGTTGCTACCCATGAAGTGGGCCACTTTTTCGGATTGGATCATTCCGCCATCGTTCGCGCGATTATGTATCCCTACGCCCCGCCGATTTTGACCACGCTGAGCTACGACGATGTCGCGGGCATGGCGCTGCTCTATCCGAAATCAACGGCGGACGTGCAGACCGGAGCCATTCAAGGCACCGTGACCTTAAATGGCGAGGCAGTTTTCGGCGCGCACGTTTTTGCCAACTCCTCAACTGCGGCGACACCGTTCTCCGGATTTCCAGCCATTCGTAAGACCCCGATTGGGACGCTCACCGATCCAACCGGAAGCTATACCATCAGCGGGATTCCGTCGGATTCCTACGAAGTGATTGCCGAGCCGCTGGATGGGCCGGTTTCCGATGGGAATGTGGATTGGGCCGCGGAATGGGCGCATTCCGCCGTCGAGACTGACTTCACAACGCGCTGGTACTGATGTAGGCGCGAGCGTCCCCGTTCGCGCGCGATCATGATCATCTTAACCGCAAAAGAGGTGTTCTTTCGAACCTCCTATGCGGCGTTGAAACGCTGCGCGACTCAACAGATTGTTCCATGCTGACCGTACCTCTTGGGATGCTTGCGCCTTGCAGTTCCATCCTCGAAACGGAATAATCCAGAGAGTTACGGTTTTATATGCGAGGTGAGTCATGAGTGATTTTGATCGCAAAGTCGAAGAGGCATCTAAACGCTTCAGTAGCACGATTGGCGAGGCCGCTGAGAAGCTGGAGAAAGATACGGCTGAATTGATCTCGCATATGAACGATGAGATCGTGCCCAAAGTGCGCCAGCAGTCGGGCAAGGCGCTGCGCGCGGCCGCCGAGAAGCTTGCCGAACTGGCCAAGTATATGGAACAGGGAAAGAAGTAGTGCCGCGCCTCGTCAAGCTGCGAGGCTTGAGCATTCTGTGCCTGATGGCATGGTGCGGATGCTCGTCGCATCGCCAGACTAAGGTCGATGTGCCTCCCGCGCCTGCGATTGAGCCCGAGGCGCCTGCTGCCGAGACTCCCGCGCCTGCGCCGGAACAAGGTAAAGAAGAAGTCGCGACTGTCCCGCCGCCTCGTGATGTTGAGCCGTCCTTTCCCAAGAACGCCAAGCCGATCTTCTCCGAGACCGGACTCGCCAGTTGGTATGGCCCTCCGTACAACAAGCGCCGCGGATCGAATGGCGAGATTTACGACATGAACGCCATGACTGCGGCGCATCGCACGCTGCCGCTGGGCTCCATCGTGCGCGTGACCAATGAGCAGACGGGGCACTCGACGATTGTGCGCATCACGGATCGCGGCCCCTTCATTGAGGGACGCGTGCTCGATCTGTCGCTGGCGGCGGCGAAGAAGACCGACGTATGGCGCGCTGGAGTCGCCAAAGTTCGGCTGGATGTGCTGGACACGCCCGCTCCACTTGACCATGGCGGCAAGTGGGCGGTGCAGATCGGCAAATTCGACAAAGAGAAGCCAGCCAACAAGCTCGCCGACCACTTGCAGCATCGTTACCAGACCGCCAAAGTTCTCTGCTTCAGCGGACCGATGGGCGACTGGTGGGTGCGCGTCCGCGTACAGGACGACGAAAAGAAACGCGCCGAAGAAGTTGCCAGAAATACCGACCCCAAAGAGGCCGCAGTGTTTCTGGTCAGGCTGGATTAGTCGATCTTATTTCGACTATCGTCCTGAGCGGAACCGATTCGCGTAATCCGGGCTAACTTAGCTCCGAGAATCATTTCCGTTGACCCTCCTGCCGGTTGGCGGTAGGGTTGGGAAAGAGGTTTCCGAGCGCTATGACCATCGAAATCAAACGTGCCGAGGTTGAGGCTCTCATTCAGGAGCGCTTGGACAGTGGCGCTTTCGAGAGTGCGGAGGACGTTATCCTCGATGCGCTGGAAGTGCAGCGGGGTCGCGAGATCTGGCTGCAAGGGAACAAAGAAGAAATCGACGCGATGATCAAGCGCCGCCTGGCGCAACTTGACCGCGGCGAGGGAATCACAATGGAGGAACTGACCGAACGCCTTGAGGCCCGCAAGGCTGAGTGGCTCGATGACCGTTCGGGAACGTGAAGCCTCTACGCGTCGTTCCCCAAGTAGACGACGAGCTGCACGAGATCTGGAGTTATTTGCTTGGCCAAGCAGGACTCGATGTCGCTAACCGAGTACAGTCAAAGTTGTACTCGGCTTTCTGGGGCTTGGCAGAACTTCCCGGCAAAGGCCATCGGCGATCCGATCTCACTCTCGCGAATGTATTGTTCTTTAACGTATATGAGTATTTGATTGTGTATCGGCGATTAGAGTACGTCGAAATTGTTGCTGTGCTGCACCACAAACGTGATGCAAAACGACTGCTCAAGGCGCGCCGCTTGTTTTGAACGCAGACACGCAATCGATCTCAATCCTTTCCGGTATGATTGTCCTATCCGAGGGCTTTTCTGATGAGTGATTGTCTTTTCTGCCGGATTATTGCCGGCGAAATTCCTGCTAAGAAGGTTTACGAGGACGCGCATACGTTTGCCTTTGAGGACATCCATCCGCAGGCGCCGACGCATGTGCTGATTGTGCCGAAGAAGCATTTCGCCGGTCTGGACAAGGCCGCGACCGAGGATGCCGAGGCGATCGGGCGCTGTCACCTGGCGGCGGCGGAGATTGCTCGCGCCCGCGGCATCGAAAACGGATATCGCACCGTGCTCAACGTCGGCCCCGGCGCGGGCCAGTCGGTTTTTCACCTGCACGTCCACCTCTTGGGCGGACGAAATTTGTCCTGGCCGCCAGGCTAACTTCGTGCGCAGGTTTGGTATCCTGAGACATCGTGCGGATGATCTGGTGGTTTCTGATCCTGGCAGCAAGCGCGGGGGCGGTGTTGTGGGTCGGAATCGCTTCGTACCTGCGGGTGCGGGGCCATTTGCACCGCAACCGCGTGGAGCCGCCGGTTGGCCACGCTGAGAATCCGACGCGGGAAAATCCCGGCGCGTAGACCCTAAAGATTCAGGAGAATGATTGATGGCAAAATCTCAGGTTCAACTGCTTACCGGAAGCGATCGCGCCCTCGATTGGGCCCGCGAAGTTATCATTGTCGTCGGCGCTAGCCTTTTGGTGGCGTTGTGCGCGCGAGTGAGCGTGCCGTTGCCGTTTACGCCAGTGCCGCTGACGCTTTCGAATTTTGCCGTGTTGTTGGTCGGATTGAGCTTGGGGCGTACGCGGGGTTTCGCCGCTCTCGCGCTTTATCTCGCAGAAGGAGCGTCGGGACTACCGGTGTTTAGTCCGACTGGCCCCGGTGGCATCGCCCAGTTGCTCGGCCCAAGTGGCGGATTCCTAATGGCGTATCCCTTCGTGGCTGGCCTCGCCGGGTGGATCGCCGAACGCGGGCGCGCCGGTCTGGCGAAAGTCAGCTTCGCCCGCTTCGCAGTTGCCAGCTTGATCGGCGAAATACTCTTATTTGCGGCTGGAATCTCATGGCTATTCGTGCTGACCCACTCGTTCGCGCAAGCGCTCCGCTTCGGCCTTTACTGGTTCGTATTCGCCGAAGTGATAAAAGTTTTGCTCGCGGCGGGCGCGGCTTCCGGCTGGCGGAAGATTCGCCAGTAGCCTCACCGAAAATCTCGATTCGCAATCCGGAACTCCAAAGGAATTTATGTCTAGCAGTGCCGCCATTGAAACTCGCGAAATCACCATCGCTCATAGTCCCGACTCGGACGATGCTTTCATGTTCTACGGCCTGGCCACGAATAAAGTGCGTGTGCCCGGCCTGCGCTTCACCCACACGCTGTGCGACATCGAAACCCTGAACCAGAAGGCGATGGACGGCGAGGGACTTTACGACGTGACCGCGATTTCGTTCCACGCCTATCCTTATATTCAGAAGAAATATGCATTGCTGCCCAGCGGCGGAAGCGTCGGCGACGGATACGGCCCGATGATCGTCGCCACGCGGGCGTTCTCGCTCGAAGACATTCGCAGCAAGCGCATTGCGATTCCGGGCACGCTGACCACGGCGTATCTCACGCTGCAACTTTTCGCGCCGGGAATTGAGACGGAAGTTGTGCCGTTCGATCAGATCATTCCGCAAGTACTCGAAGGCAAGTTCGATGCGGGATTGATTATCCACGAGGGCCAGCTGACCTATTCGAAGTCGGGACTGCACCGCATTCTCGATCTCGGAAAGTGGTGGCACTCGGTGACCGGCCTGCCGTTGCCGCTGGGCGGCAACGCCATTCGTCGCAGCCTCGGCCCGGAGTTGATGTCGAGCGTGGCGGGCGCGCTGAAAGAAAGTATTCGATACGCGTTGGATAACCGCGAACCAGCGCTGGCCTATGCAATGCAATTCGCGCGCGACCTCGATCCCCAGATGGCGGACAAATTTGTCGGCATGTACGTCAACGAACGCACCCTCGACTACGGCGCCGATGGACGCGAAGCCGTCCGCCGCCTGCTCGACATGGGATATAAAGCAGGCATCATCCCGGTGCCCGCGGATGTGCAGTTCGTGGAGTAAAGTGTCAACCTCTGCACCCAGATATCTGACAAGATATCTCCAACTCACGATGGCATTGATGCCCAGCGGTTCGGCGGCAATGAGGAGCGGCTTGTCTTTTGTCCACAGAGTTGTGCGTGGATTGATCAGGACTGACGCTATCAGATGATGCCGGCTCGCCAGCGGTGAGGGAAAAGGACTGGTTAGCACAGTCCGGATCCCTCGGCCCGCTGAGGAGAACGCGGGGACTTCGGGATGACTCGCGCATCGGAGTTATGCAGTTATTGTGGAAACGCACTGGCGAATTTCCGCTTCATTAAGGGTGTGGTCGGACGTTTTCGCGCGCTGATAAATCGCATCGACGACTGCGTCGGACGCGGCAATGCCATTGCGCTCCAGCCAAAATAAGACGTTCGACTTGCCGCTCATGGGGCCAATGTCGATCACCTGCTGCAGGCCGAAAAGATGCGACGGCACGCCTGAGTAGACGTGATTAGCCAGTTCCAGATCATTCTTGCGATAAGCTTTAATCACCGCGGCAGCGTGGACTCCAGTCGCAGTGCGGAAAGCGTCTTCGCCAACCACGGGATAATTCGGCGGAATCGGCACACCTGTAGCTCGCGATACCGCTTGGCAATAGTCTTTCAGCGTGGTCAAGTCTTGGGTGCGCCACGGCTCCGTGTCCATTAGTTTGAGATTGACTAGCATCTGATCAATCTGCGTGTTGCCCACGCGCTCGCCGATTCCTAGCGCAGTGCCGTGAACGCAAACCGCTCCCGCCGACAACGCCGCCATCGCGTTCGATGTGGCGAAGCCGCGGTCGCAGTGTCCGTGCCAGTCGACCCGAACGTTTTCACCCGATGGCTTCACGACTTCTTCGATCACGAACTTCACCAACGCAAATGCGCCGTCGGGAGTGGCGTGGCCGACAGTATCGCAAATCACAACGGAACGTGCTCCGTTCTCAATCGCAGTCTTATACAACCGCTTCACCGTCGCCGGATCGCAGCGCGTGGTATCTTCGGTGACGTACATGACGCGCAAACCCAATGAAACCGCATAGCGCACGGCCTTCTCAGTGGTCTCGAATAAGAACTCTTCCGTCCAACCCTCGGCGTAACGGCGAATCGGGCTCGATCCGATGAACGTCGCCGCCTCGATATCCAGGCCGGTACGCTGCACGATTTCCGCGATGGGGCGAATATCGTTTTCGTGAGTGCGCGCCGCGCAGTTCGCGGTGATCTTCAACTTTTGGCTCACAATTTCGCGAGCCAGCGCTTCGACCGCTTCAACTGCGCGCGGTCCGGCACCGGGCAGCCCGAGATTTGCTGAAGTGATACCCAGGCCCTCCATCAAGTGAAGGATTTCGAGCTTCTCTTCGATGGAGGGATCGCGCACCGAGGGCGATTGCAAACCATCGCGCAACGTCTCGTCATTCAACAAAACGGGATGCGTGAATGGAAGGCGGGCCGCTTCCGCGTGGTTCCAGTCGTAGATGAGTTCAGACACGTTCATGAATTCCTATTCCACTCCCTGATGTTACTCGAAGCAAAATAGTGATGCCATGCGGTCAGAACTCGCGCTTCGGAGGCGTTTGTTCTGACCCAACACGCCCCACAACAACATCGGCAGCGAAATAGTTCTCCGCGCGGATTGGCGCGCCCGCGATGCGGCGCAAAATCGCGATCTGGCCGACGTGAGCAAGTGCGTCCGCTACAGGCCCCTGAAATAGTTTCTCCAGCGAAGCGTGCAGTTCCGCTGGCGACGCCATGTAGTCTTCCCATGCCTGCAGGGCGGCGAAGAAGCGTTTGTAGTCCTCATTCCAGGCCTGCGGTTTTGAGTCGTTCCACTTACGCGATCCGTCCGACATGGAGAGTCCCCAGTCGAGCAGATCGCAAATGTGCGCCAGGATTTCAGCGGGAGTGCGAACGCCCTCAGCGGCGCGGAATTGAGCAACTTCTAGCGAAACATCGCGCAACACTTTGCCGCCGCGATAAGCCAGCGTCGCTAACGCGTGGCGGAGCAGGGATCGGTCGTGATTGCCGTTCGTCATTTGTAATCCTCTGGATTTTGCTTCAAATGCGGTCTTTCCGGAGCAAGCTACCGGTCGCGCGAAACGCGCCGCGAACTCTTGCCACTACGGACTCCGCAAATAGCATATCGAGAAAGCCCTCCATTTGCCCGGGGAGGGCCTTGCCATATTGGTACCACCAAATCTTCTTCAGACCTGGAAGCCTCTCGGCATCCACATACTTCACGCGAACCATCTCTTCCAACCCGAAGCTCCCATGCGTGCGACCGATTCCACTGGCCTTCACGCCGCCGTGCGGAGCTTCACTGATGCCGAAGCAGGAAACCGCGTCGTTAATCATAACCGTCCCCGCTTGAATCTGCGTGGCAATTCGCCTCGCCCGAGCCGCGTCTCGTGTAAAAACGCTGGCTGCGAGTCCGTAGGAAGAATCATTGGCGTAACGAACAGCCTCGGCGTCGTCAGCGAAACTCATGACCGGTAATACTGGTCCAAAGGTTTCTTCGCGCATAACGAGCATCTCGTGCGAGACGTCCCGGAGTAGCGTGGGCGCATAAAAATTCGGTCCCAACTCCGGCCTGCGCGTGCCGCCCGTCATGATTTGAGCGCCATGACGGACAGCATCCTCGACGTGCGCTTCAACGATCCGTATCTGGCGCTGATGGATCAAAGGCCCAACGTCGATACCCGTCCCGGCGCCATTCCCCAGGCGAAGCTGTTCAATTTTCTTAGCGCAGGCGGCGACGAATTCCTCGTAAATGCTGTGGTGCACATAGCAACGTTCGATCGACAAGCAAGCCTGTCCTGCGTTAACAAACGCGCCCCACACCGCCGCGCTCGATGCGACATCGACATCGGCGTCTTCAAGCACAATCATGGGATCTTTGCCGCCCAGCTCCAGCACCACTGGCAAAAGCTTCTCAGCTGCCAGTTGCGCGATTCTCTTCCCGGTGGCAACACTGCCTGTGAAGACCAGTTTATCGATCTTGGAGTTGACCAGGGCAGCGCCGGTGATGCCGTCACCGATCACGATTTGAAATACGTCATTCGGAACTCCCGCAAGGTGAAACAGTTTCGCCAGCTCCAGCGCAGCCAGCGGTGTAACCTCAGAAGGTTTGAGTACGACGGTATTTCCCGTGGCGAGGGCGGCCAGGCTCTCTGTCGCGGGAATCGAAAACGGATAGTTCCAGGGGGATATGATTCCGATGACGCCGTGCGGTTCTCGCCAGATGGAACCCGACTTGGTCTTCATGGCCAGATTGCCATGAGGCAACCCCCTTGGGCTCAAAAATTCTCTGGCATTGGCGATACAAAACCTTGCTGAGTCAAGAACCACCTGCGCCTCGGTCAGCAATGCTTCGACATAAGGTTTACCCGCTTCACGACTGATTGCGGCTGCTACCGCAGATTTCCTTTCCAGCAGAAGCTTCTGGAATTGCCTGATGATTGCAAGCCGAGCCCGGACGCCGAGCGCGTTCCAGACAGGCTGCGCGGCTTTCGCCATTTCAACCGCATGACGAACTTCGTGGTCGCTGGCGGAGGGAAAATCCGCCAGCACTTCCCCGGTCGCGGGATTTAGCGAGCTAATCGTGCGAATACCGGATTCGATTTCAACGGCCATGAAGTATTCGACCTATCAATATTCCACATCGGCCAAGAAAAGCCCCGAAGCCGGAGCCGTCGCACCTGCCGCGGAACGCTTGCGCTCACGTAGAATTTCACGAATTGCCAGCGGAGGAATCGTTCGCCTTCCGGCCAGTACAAATGTGCCTACCAAATTCCTCACCATGTGGTGCAGAAATCCGTTGCCACGAACGGCATAAATCCACTCATCGCCTTCACTCCGCCACTCCGATGAAAAGACGCATCGCACATTGGACGCAGCTTCCTCCCTGCCGCGCTCCGGATCGACCGCCGCGAAAGAAGTGAAATCTTGCTCTCCGACGATCTCAAGTGCCGCCTCACGCATCGGATCCAAATCCAGCTGATAAGGATAATGCCAAACGTAGCGTGCCAGAAACGGCGGGCAAATCGTTGCGCGATAAACGCGGTAAACATAAGTCTTGGCGCGAGCCGACTTGCGGGCATGAAAGTCGGACGACACTTCTTCAGAGGAAAGGACGCGAACTGAAGGTGGCAAGGTGTCATTAAGCGCTTTGGATAGGTTCTCCGCTGGAATGGAAGACTGAGTGAAAAAGCTTGCGACTTGATAGTGCGCGTGAACGCCCGCATCGGTTCTGCCCGAACCTTGCGGCAAGACGTTTTCTCCAGTCACACGTCCAATAGCAGAAGCCAGCGCACCCTGGATGGTCGCGGCCGCCGGCTGCACCTGCCAGCCAGCGAAATCGGCGCCGTCATACGAAAGCACGAGTTTAATGTTTCGCGGCACGAGGTTTTGGAATCATCTGCGCTCCGCAGGTCATCGAAACTGCTTACGGCGCGCAGGAACTTTACACAAATCGGGTTCTACGGTTAACCGGGTTGCGGGCTACCTCGGATATACTATGGCATCTTATTGAAAGCAGAGAAACTTTGCTGGCGGATCGAATCCGACTAGCTGCGGAGGCCACGGTTGCGGAACGACGAAACGCGACGGGCAGCGCCAAATCTTGAAACTTAGTCTCTGAACTTTGCGTAGTTACGGTTGATCATGCAGTAGAACCCTTAAATTTCAACTGGCCCGGAACTTTAAATCACGGTGTTTGAGCAGGAGACATTAGAAATGCATTTAGCTTGGTCAATAGCTTTTGTGCGGCGGGCATGTATGGCTGCGTTGTTTTGTTCTATGACAGCGGTGGCGGTGGGCCAGGATTCGTCCAGCGCGCCGACTGCGCCCACGTCTTCCCAGGTCGCGTCGCCACAGGTCAACCCTCCCCAGGCGCCGCAACCGCAGCCATCGCAGCAACGAACTCCCCTGCGCGATTATGCCAAGCCGAAATCGCATTTTCCGAACATCATTGCGCCCTATACTCCGACGCACATCGCACCGGCGATTTTCTCGAACACGCCGCGCATCGATCAGCTACTGCAAAACGGCAAGCTCTATTTGTCCATGGATGACGCGGTGACACTCGCCCTGGAAAACAACATGGACATCGCCATCGCGCGCTACACCTTGAGCATCGCCGACACCGATATCTTGCGCGCCAAGGCGGGCGGGGCAATCCTGGGTGTTAACAGCGGCGTGGTGCAAAACACTCCGGGCGGGGGCGTTGGCGGTTTGGGCACGCTCGTGGGGTCGGGCACAGGTGGAACCAGCGCCGGATCGGGTGGAGCAGGCGCAGGATTGGGTGGAATCGTGGGCTCTACGCTTGGCGATGGCCCGACCATCAATAGCTACGACCCCGTCGTGACAGGAACGTTGCAATCCGATCACCTCGAAACCCTTGCCACGAATGCCTTCTCGGGAGCACCTCCCGGTTCGAATGTAATAAGCCTGAACACCAATACGTACAATTTTGCTTACAATCAGGCCTTCCAGTGGGGCACGAATATGTCGGTGGGTTTTACCAACACCCGTACCACGACCAACGACTCATTTACCAGCCTTAGTCCGCAGCTTAATTCTGGCTTCCAATTCAAATTGACGCAACATCTGCTGCAGGGTTTTGGGTTCGCGCCTAATACGCGATTCATCCGCATCGCCAAGAATGATCGCGCGATTTCGGACGCAGCATTTCGTCAACAGATCATCACCACGGTGGATCAGATCGAAAACATCTATTGGGATTTGGTCTACGCCTATGAAAATGTGCGGGTGATTGAAGAGTCGGTAGCTTTCGCCGACCGGACGCTCTCCGATACGAAGAAGCAAGTCGACATCGGGACACTGGCCCCGATTCAGGTAGTGCAGGCGCAAGCCACGGTCGCCAGCAACCAACAGCAGCTGACGATCGCGAAGACCAATCTCGAACTTCAGCAGTTGCTGATGAAGAATGCGTTAAGCCGAACGCTGGTCGATCCGAGACTTGCCGGCGCAGAGGTCGTTCCGACTTCCACAATGCTGCTATCTACTGAACAAGCAGCCGTGCCTACGGAAGACTTGATCAAGGATGCGCTCGCGCACCGCGCCGAGTTGACGCAGGCACACATTAATCTGACGAATCAGGAGATTAGTAATAAAGCAATTCGCAGTTCGTTACTTCCCACGCTCGACGCGTTCGCCTACTACAACGGATCGGGGTTGGGAGGGTCTCAAAACCCGACTAATCTCTGCGTGAATCAGAACACGGTCCAACAGAGTTTTGGTTGCGCCGGAACTGGCGCTAATCAGATACCGGCTGCCTCGCCCGTCGGTTATGGTTCGACGCTGAATCAATTGGTGAATTCGACAGCGCCCGATAAAGGCGTGGGCGTGACGCTTAACATTCCTTTGCGTAACCGCTTCGCGCAGGCGACCCAAATCCGTTCCGAACTGGAATACCGTCAGGCACAAATGCGACTGCAGCAAATCGAGAATCAGATCCGCATTGAGGTGCGCAACGCGCAATTCGCGGTGCAGCAGAACTTGGCGAGCGTTGAGTCGGCGCAGGCAGCCGTCGCTTACGCCCGACAATCGCTAGACTCCGAACAGAAAAAACTCGCTCTAGGCGCGTCGACGTCGACACTTGTGTTGCAGAACGAATCGGCGCTGGCAACGTCCGAGTCGACGCTCGTCTCGGCCATGGCGGCTTACGAAAAATCGCGCATCGAACTGGATCGCTCGACCGGACTTCTTCTCGACAACACTGGCATTCACATCGCGGACGCGGAGACCGGTCAGGTCAACAGTCCTGTACATGTGCAGGATGTAACGCCACGGAAAGAGCCGCCGACGGCAACGCCGACGCAGCAGCCGACCGCGCCTCAGCAGTAAGGGGCTCTTACCCCGCAAGAAACGAGTTCTTCAGACTACAAGGGGGGCGGCGGGGCGCAAGCTGTGCTTCGCTGCTGTGCTTCGCTGAGGACAGCGGCCCTGCGTTTTATTTCGGGGAGCGCTCGGCGGAATTCATGATCCGAGCGGTATCGGCCAAGGAACGCCCCGCCCCCGCTGCCCTGCCGCGAAGTATGGCCGGGTCTCAGCCTCCGCCCGGAGGCCACAGCGATTGCAGTTCGTATTCGACATTCATGGCGCCAGCGGTGGCAGTTCCAAAAATAACCACCGCCCCTTGGTACCCGTTACTGCTGGGCTGGATCGTGGCCAGGCCATTTCCGTCTGCTGTGAGTGTTTGCTGCGAGGATGAAAGAATCACGGGCAGGGGCTGCTGAGTGATCGCCGCTTCTCCGATCCATATAACCGGAGTGCCGCTATTCGACAATGCGACGATCGTCTGGAAGGCAATAGGGGCTCCCAGCACAGGGTTAGGCGGCATTGAGTTATCGACCACCCGCACCGTGACCGGCTGAAAGGCTTGCCCGACCGGAACCAGTTGAATGGACCCCGAAATCGGCTGCAATTGCCATGCGGATGCCGCCACCGCAGTCCCATAGAACGTCTGGCAGGGATTATTGCTGGGTCCCACGCAAACGCTCACCTGGACATCCGCGGACATGTCCGGAATGTGCAACAGGGAAGTTGCATAGCCGGTCGAGTCAGTAACGAGCGTGGTCGCGCTCAGGGTTGCATTCCCGCGATCAATGATGTAATCGACGGTGCTGCCAGCCTGGGGAATACCATTCGATAGCACACGAGCAGTAAGCGGAACGGAGACAGTCGCGCCCTGGGCGATCGAAACATAAGGCGACTGTAGCGATAGATTCAGTGCGCTTTCGATTCCCAGAAGGCTCGTTTGCACCGTCTGCGGAGAGTGGTAGGAAGCGGGAGCAAGCTCAGCGGAGATGGTCATCACACCCGAAGTGAGTACCGTCATCAGACTGGACGCCTCACCGGTTTCGTCGCTCAACACGGTACAACTCGCGCCTCCACCGCAAACTGAGAACGAAAGCGGCGGGGAGGAAGTAAAGAAAACGCTCGCACCCGCAATTGGAGTGACTCCGTCAGTCGCAAAAACTTTCACGATGACCGGATTGGGCGCTTGCCCACCCACAGGTGTGGCCGGATTGCCTGCCGAAGTTGAACGAATGATGTCGGTAGGTCCGGCGCCATAAGTCAGCGCGCCGATCATCGCCGAACTGCCACCCGTATCCGGATCGTTCAAAGTAAGGGTTTGCAGTCCGTCCGCCATCGTTGGGGCTGCGATCGCCAATTGGTTGGACGACTTCGACAACAGCGCCGCGTTCGATGCGCCAATGCTGAGAGTCGTATTGGGCTGGAAACCGAGCCCCAGAATCTGCAGAGGAGTTCCGCCCCCCACACTGGCTCGCGCGGGCGATACCGTGTCCCCATAAAAGATGCGCGCATGATACGAATAGTCAGGGCGTCCGTCGCCGCGATAGTCTGCGATCCCGAGGCGGAAAGCTGTGGTCTCCGAAAGCGTGGCATCCAAGCGAGTCAGCCCAAAAAATGTTGAGTTGAACGCCGAAGAGGTGTTGGCCGGGGCGGGGGAACTTCCCGGATCGGACAACTCCCACAAGCCGACGACGGGTTGCGCTTTGGACTCTGAAGTGGCTCCGGCTTCATTGAGCGCCGTGACTTCCACAGAAAGAGTGCGATTGTTCTGCGCATTAAACCACAGATAATCGGTGTCTCCGTAGCCACTAATCTTTGCCGTCCAGTCTCCGGTTGCAGGTACGGGGGCAGGCGTTGAATAGGTCGTCGCGCCGAATAGGTTGGCGGTCTGTATTGCACTTCCGGCCATAAGGATGTTTTGCTGGGTCGTCGAACCGAGCGTGACGTTCACGATGATAGGCTGCAAGGAACCTGACGGCGCAACCTGCCAGGGGCCGTAAGGCCCGACTAATTCCGACCAGAGGGGATCGATCGCTTCCACGCTGAGCTGATATTGTGCCGTGCTCGCGCCGCCGGGTATTTGCAGTCCGGACAAACTGAATGATCCTTCCGCCGCAGTGTCGTTGTCGCCGAATTCGCCGAAGGGATTTCCAGAGCTATCGTTGTATCCGGTTGGCATGTTTCCAGCGTTGCCAGTAAATACGTAGCCCGAAAGGGACGAGGCTTCATATGCATCCGAAGGCACCCCCGTGTTGGGATCGATCCACCGAGCTACAACATTAATCCCCTGCATCGGCTGCGCCGCTGCCCCGTTCGAGTCGGTGAAATAGACATTGCCTTGGATAGCTGCGGTGTTCGCGACAAAGAGCTGCTTGCCCGAAAAACCGCTTTGATTCGTCGGCGTGACCGGATATAACGATGACAATGCCGCCTGATCATCCATTTTCGGCAAGTACGGATTGACCAAACCACCGTCCGAGTAACATAGCGAGATTGGTACGCAGCTTATCGGATCCACAGCGTGCATGATTGTGAAGCCCGTGTAGTCGTCAAGCATCGGCGGCGGGTTCCCGGTTATGACGTTCAAATTCACCTGCGACCAATTCAATCCAAACACTCGACCCAGTACACGCACGAGGCGATACTCGACATCCGGCTGCTGGGTTGACGTGACCAAACACACGCCGTTGATGACGACGAGCGCATGGAGGAAATTCGCGCTAGCGGCAAAATTGTCCAAACCGCCGTAAACGGCGTTACCAAAACATTCCGACGCATCCCCCGCGCCTTGGCCGAGGAGCGCGTCCGTAACGGTTCCGTCATAGTCATAAACGACTCCAACCGGCGTGCCCACCGCGCTAGGCATGATGTCCGCAGGCATGACAATCATTCCCTCGGAATCGATGTATACATTGGAACCGTTGACGTCTTCGGCCAGTTGGCCGTCATGATTGGCTACGACTGCCGCTGTCGGAATCGAAGTCCACTGGCTGAATGCGTCAGCTACGAGAACGTCGGCGCTCGGCCCAGGATAAATTGGACTGAGATTGCCCTGATCAGTGTAGTAATTGATGCCACCGTTTGCCCACGTAAGTGGAGTGCCAGCCAGTCCGTTATTGAAGTAACCGGGGCCGGCGATGTAATAAGGCCCGCCTGCTTGGGCGATCTGCATCGGGGCCAGAATCACAATCAAGAGGGGCAGGACTCGTCTCATCGTCGACCTCGTCGAACTCCGCGAACAAATCGCCCGAAATCCTGCCAACTTATTTCTGGACTTGCAGCGGACTTTTGAACATGGTCATGCACATCGACAGGCAACAACGGCGGACGAATCACAACCCCGCCGCCTTTGCCGATCTGCAACCGTCCCTGAGGTCCCCCGACGATGCTAGTCAGCCCTAGTTTGCTGAAGGGATGAAGAAACAGCACCACGTGTTCACCGACGCGATACTTCTCCCCGCTCTGCCAAACCCCAACCCATTCGCGGATGACGAGTGTTGTGCCAGTGCGCACTCCCAGAATGCCGTGATCTACACGAAACGTCACATAGACGGTGGATACTCCATCAGCCTTTCGTGCAGGTGACGCCTTCACCCCGGTGACGGTGCCAGAAAAGATATAGCCGGACTTGCGAACCAGCGGACGAAGCGGAGCAAAAGAAGGAGGAGGTTGCGCCGGTTCGCGCATCTGCTCGGCCCCTGCCGAAAGCAAGAAGCAAAACAGCAACACGCAGCCGCCCACGACGGCGCGAACGCGAACACGCATGGCAAGCCTTCTCCAGGCCAGCCCATTGACAGGGACAGTTCCAGATTAGGCTCCAGCGACGATGCGCGCTAGGTCAGATGTCACATTCCGAATGTGATTAGAGAACAACTTCTGGCAGCTTTGCGCTACTTCCCGCCATCAGCAATCCATGACGCTGAGCCGACAGGTGCGCCCCTGCCAGCAACAACAATCCAGAAAGGAACGCCCAGAACATCAAGCTCACCGAGAGCGCAAACGGCCCATACACTTCCTGAAAATTGAGCCGCGGCAGAGCCAGAATATAGCTGTATTTCACGAGTTCAAGCAGAAGCCCCATGAACACGGCGGCGGGCAAGACCGCTCTCGGCGGAACCTTTCCATTCGGCAATAGCCAATAAATAAGGAAGAAGATGCCAATGCTCGCTGCGATGGCAAACAGCTTCATGATGACAAACGCAAGTATCCGGACCGCAGCGGCCGCATGACCGAATGTGATCATGCGCAGCAACACAACATTGCCCGCAGTCAAAGCAATCGAAAGCAGCGCGAGAATTCCGCAGGCGAACGCCAGTCCGAGTGCGATAAGCTGATTTCCCAGGTACGAGCGGTTGCTCTTAACGTTCCACACTTGATTGAGCGCCACTTCCAGCGGCATGAATATGCCAGTCGATGTGATCAGCAAAATTAATAAGGAGAACAGCTGCGCCCGATGGCGAACACTCACGATCACTTGCAGATTACGGATGACGAAATCTTGTCCGGCTGGCAGGGAATCGCGCATCAGCGCCACAACCGCGTCCGTCATCGCCGGGGAATGGAAGACGTTCTTGGTGATGGTTAGCAACAGCACCATGAAGGGAAAGAACGACAGAATCGCGTTCGCCGCAACCGAAAACGCGAACGTGTGCACTTCGGTGTGCAGCAAATATCGAGCGGTCGATGCGGCCAGCCCTGAAAATGGACTGCGAGGAATGGCGCTCATGCGACGCTCCTCCGGTTACCCACACGCTCCCAAGGAGAACTCGCGACCGCCTTGCGCACGGCGGTTTCGACCGCCTTAATAGCTTGGGGACGCGGAAATGTCGTTCTGCAAGCAAGCCGAATCGTACGTGACGCGCGTCCTTGCAATGGAATGAAAACCACGCGATGGTCGCGCATGGTGGAAGCCGCGAGCCCGGGAACCAGCGTGGTTCCATATCCCGCTGCAACCAGATTGACAAGCGTATCCAGACTCGCGGCCCGATACGAACCCCGCGCCAAACTCTTCCGTCCGCACGCAGCGAGCGTCTGCGTGGCCAGACAATGGCCGTCCGCGAGAATGAGCACATCCTTCGCCAGTTCGGATTGCTGAATAATCTTTGCTCCCGCCAGAGAGTGATTTGCAGGCAGTGTGGCGAAAAATGGCTCGATGAACAAGTTGATTGCAGTTAAGTCACCGCCCGGCACATCTGTGGCAATCAATGCAGCATCGAGCTGCCGCGTCCGGAGCAGATCGACCAGGGAGAGTGTGAGATCTTCCCAAAGTTCGATCGTCAACTGGGGATACGCCTTCTGGAGTGGCCCGAGGATCAGCGGCATAAGATAAGGAGCCAGCGTGGGAATGACACCGAGCTTCAGCGGCCCGGAAAGGGGATCACTGGATGACTTGGCAATGGCTTCCATGTAGGACGCTTCCTCCAAAGCCTTGCGCGCGTGAATCAGCGTTTTTTCTCCCACCGGCGTGAGCGAAACTCGTTTGTTGTTGCGCTCGAATAGAACCACTCCCAGATGCTCTTCGAGCTTACGCAGTTGACCGCTGAGCGTAGGCTGACTGACGTGGCAGGCCTCGGCAGCTCGTCCGAAATGTCTGTGTTCCGCAATCGCAACGAAATAACGCAGTTCCTGCAGGTTCAAATGGCCCCTCCAACGTGAATAGGTGTCGCCGATGATCACAGTCAATACTATCAATTTTGCAGATGTACCGAATAGGACTATGCTGAACTCATCTCAGCACCAAATTAAGGAGATTGGACATGACCGACCGACTGACAACAAGCGCAGGTGCGCCTGTACCCGACAACCAGAACTCACTGACCGCTGGCCCGCGCGGGCCCGTGCTGTTGCAGGATTATCAACTCATCGAGAAACTGGCGCACCAGAATCGCGAACGCATTCCGGAGCGCGTCGTCCACGCCAAGGGCTGGGGCGCATTTGGAACTCTGACCATCACCCACGACATTTCGAAATACACCCGGGCCAGGATTTTCAACCAGGTCGACAAGAAGACCGACATGCTGCTGCGCTTCTCCACGGTGGCCGGTGAGTCAGGCGCGGCCGACGCCGAGCGAGACGTTCGCGGCTTCGCCATGAAGTATTACACCGAAGAAGGTAACTGGGATCTGGTCGGCAACAATACGCCGGTTTTCTTCATTCGAGATCCTTACAAGTTCCCCGACTTCATTCGCACTCAGAAGCGCCATCCGAAAACCAACATGCGAAGCACGACCGCCATGTGGGATTTCTGGTCGCTCAGCCCCGAGAGCTTGCATCAAGTCACGATTCTTATGTCCGACCGAGGACTTCCCCCCAGTCCGCGTTTTATGAACGGTTATGGCAGCCACACCTACAGCTTCTGGAACGACAAGGGCGAGCGTTACTGGGTGAAGTTTCATTTCAAGACACAGCAGGGTCATCGCTTCCTTACGAACGAGCAGGCGGCTGGCGTGGTTGGGCAAACTCGCGAGAGCTATCAGGAAGATCTATATGGCTCCATCGATCGCGGCGAGTTCCCGCGCTGGAAGATGATGGTGCAAATCATGCCAGAGGCGGATGCCGAAAAGACCTCCTACAATCCATTCGATCTGACCAAAGTATGGCCGCATGGCGAATATCCGCTGATCGAAGTCGGGATGTTGGAACTGAATCGCAACCCTGACAACTATTTCGCGGAGATCGAACAGGCTGCGTTCAGCCCCTCGAATATCGTCCCGGGCATCAGCTTCAGCCCAGACAAAGTTCTGCAATCCCGCATCTTCGCCTACGCCGACGCCCATCGCCATCGAATCGGAACGCACTATGAGGCGCTGCCGGTCAACGCGCCCAAGTGTCCCGTGCATACCTATAACAAAGACGGCGCGATGCGCTTTTTCCGCAATGACACGGGCAATCCCGACGCCTACTACGAGCCCAACAGCTTTGGGGGTCCGACCCAGGATTCTTCGGTGAAGGAACCACCGCTGCGCATTTCCGGCGATGCGGAACGCTACGATCATCGGGTTGGGAACGACGATTTCGTCCAGCCCCGTGCGTTGTTCCGACTCTTCGACGCAGGCCAACGCCAGCGTTTGTTTTCCAACGTCGCCGCCGCCATGCAGGGTGTCCCCGATTCCATCGTGGAGCGCCAATGCGTCCTATTCGACAAGGTCGATCCGGCCTACGGCAAGGGTGTTCGGGAGGCGGTCGCGAACAAACGCGAAGCGGCGGTGTCCGGTGACTAGGTGAGAGAAGTGGCTGAATACATGACCGACGGACACAGTTCTTGACAAGTTCTTGCTTGCCAGATGCCCATAGTTCTGCATATCATTCCAGCTTCGCCGGATTCGGCAATCCGGCGAAGCTTTATTTTTTTTCAAGATATTGGGATCAGTATTTTCGTGTGTAGCAGTCAGAATTCGATTCGGGTTATCGGGCTCCTGAACTTCGCGCCGCATTTTCCTGCCGCGTGAAGGTCGGGAGCTTTTGTCGTGTTTACAAACGTCGTGTTTACAAATTTTGTTGGACTCTTCCGCATCCCCGAGGGGGTAGTACAAGGGGCGGCGGAAGAGAAATTCATTACGGGGCGAAAGGAGTTGTCTGTGAGGGAAAAAGGTACAGTCAAGTGGTTTAACGGGGCCAAGGGATATGGGTTTATCCAACGGTCCACCGGCGAGGATGTCTTCGTGCATTTCTCCGCAATTCAGGAAAATGGCTACCGCAGCCTCAACGAGGGCGAAACGGTCGAGTATGACCTGGTGAAAGGGCCGAAAGGATTGCAAGCGGGCAACGTCGTTCGCGGATAGCAAAAAAACTTAAGCTGGAAACGAAAACCCTCCTGCTGGCCGGGCGGGTTTTTTGTTTTTCGAATACCCAAGCGTGGCCCGCTTCAGCCGTTCTGAATTTCGCGAGCGCCCCATTCGCGGGCATCGAAACGGAAGCTGGTTTATCCTTGTTGCCGTGACCCTCTCTTTATCGGTGGTGTTGATCACGCTCAACGAGGAAGAGAACTTATATCGCACACTAGAGAGCGTCGTCGCATTGGTGAGCGATGGCAAGGGCGAGATCATCGTTGTGGATTCAGGTTCGACGGATCGCACGCTGGAAATCGCGGAGTCATTCGGCGCAAAGATCTTCTCCGAGCCATGGAAGGGCTTCGCCGCGCAGAAGAATTCCGCTTTGGAAAAGGCTTCGGGCGATTGGGTGTTGCAACTTGACGCGGATGAGGCGCTGGAAACGCTGCTGGCAGCGGAGATCGAGGGCCTGCTCGCGGCGAATTCCAATGCGGTCGGTTTCTTCATCCCGCGCAAGAACTTTTTCATGGGTCGCTGGATTCGTCATGGCGGATTTTATCCCGATCCCAAGCTGCGGCTGATCCGACGCAAGGCTGGACAATTCGAGGAGCATGGCGCGCATCCGACAATCAAGGTGAGCGGAAAGACGGACCAACTAAGACATGCGCTGATTCACAACGCTTACCCCACGCTGCGCGGGTATATCGATCACATGAACGGCTACTCCTCGCAGGGTGCGGCATTTGCGGTGAACAAGGGATATCGAGGCTTCAGCTTCGCCGATATCGTCGTTCGACCGGCGCTGACGTTTATTTACAGTTACTTTGTCCGTCTTGGCTTTCGAGATGGACGCGAGGGTTTGCTGCTGCATCTTTACCACGCGGGTTACGTGTCTTGGAAATACTCGAAGGCGTGGGAGTTAACGCGGGAGGCTCCAGAGCGATAAGCCTGCTCTATCTTTGGGAATGCAGCTCACGGAGGTAGAGCAAGGATCCCGCGGTGCATTTGCCTTATCATAGAGAGTCAGTCCACGGAGCGACCTATGCCGGATAAGAAAGCACCGACCTTTGCCGAAAGCCCCATTGCCGACGTCTTTGAGGGACGGCATCCGTCCGAAGCAGAGAAGAATTGGGCGGAGAAGACTCTCGCTCCCACGCTGGAGAAAGCGCCGGAGAAACCCATAGGCGCGGCCTCGGGTGTGAACCTCGACGAGCACGGGCACGCTCGCTTCACTACGATTTCTGGCGTGCCGATCCGTCGTCTGTATACTCCGGCCGATCTGCCTGAAGACTGGAGCGAAGAGAAATATCTTGGCTACCCGGGGCAGGCGCCGTACACGCGTGGCATTCACGCCAGCGGATATCGCGGCAAGCTTTTCACGATGCGCCAGTTTTCCGGCTTCGCTTCGCCCGAGGAAACCAACAAGCGCTACAAATATCTTTTGCAAAGCGGCGGCAGCGGGCTATCCGTGGCCTTCGATCTTCCAACCCTGATGGGGTATGACTCCGATCACGCTGCCAGCGAGGGCGAGGTGGGCAAGTGTGGTGTCGCCATCGATTCGCTGGAAGACATGGAAATTTTGTTCGATGGCATCGATCTCGAAAAAACGACGGTGTCGATGACCATCAACTCTCCAGCGTCAGTGCTGTGGGCGATGTATCTGGTGGTGGCGGAAAAACAGGGCGCGGATTGGAAGAAGGTTTCCGGCACACTACAGAACGACATTCTCAAGGAGTACATCGCGCAGAAGGAATACATTTATCCGCCTGCGCCGTCGATGCGGTTGGTCATCGATACGTTTGAGTTTGGCACGCGATTTACACCCAAGTTCAACACCGTGTCGATCAGTGGTTATCACATTCGCGAGGCGGGTTCGACCGCGCTTCAGGAGCTTGCGTTCACTTTGTATGACGGGGTCGAGTATGTAGAGTGGGCGTTACGGCGCGGCTTGGACGTGGACGAATTCGGTCCGCGGCTTAGTTTCTTTTTCAACGCTCACAACGATTTCTTCGAAGAGATTGCAAAGTATCGCGCGGCCCGCAAGATCTGGTATCGCGTTATGAGAGACCGCTTCGGTGCGAAGAATGCGCGCACCTGGCTGATGCGTTTTCACACGCAGACCGCTGGGGTATCACTACCTGCGCAGCAGCCCATGAACAATATTGCGCGCGTGGCACTGCAGGCGATGGCGGCTGTGTTGGGCGGAACGCAATCGCTCCATACTGATTCCTACGACGAGGCTTTAGCTTTGCCAACAGAAGAGGCGGCGCGAATTGCGCTGCGCACGCAGCAGATCATCGCGTATGAGTCGGGCGTGACGCAGACGATCGATCCATTGGGCGGGTCTTATTTTCTGGAAGCGTTAACCCTTCAGATGGAACAAGGCGCGTTCGCATATTTCGACAAGTTGGACGGAATGGGGGGAATGGTCAGGGCCATTGAACGCGGCTTCCCGCAGAAAGAAATTGCCGAAGCGTCGTATCAGTATCAGCGCGCCGCCGAGGCCAAAGAGAAAATCACGGTAGGCGTGAACGATTTCGCGATCGAAGAAGAGTCGCCGCATATTCTTTACATCGATGACAGCGTAGCGCTGAGTCAGTCCGCCAAGCTGAAGACGTTGCGGGAGCGGAGATCGGATGACGAAGTGCAGCGCACGCTGCAAGCGCTGAAAAGAGCCGCCGCTCAAGAACCGGCCAAAGAATCAAATGGTAAAGTTTCTCCTGCGAATACCATGCCTTACATCATTGACGCCGTTCGCGCCTACGCCACCGTGGGCGAAATTTGCGAGGCTCTGCGCGAGGTGTATGGAACGTACACCGAGATAAGTGTCACCTAGCGTGATTGCCGCGGCTTTTTATTACTCTGAACCGTTCGGCTTCTTGTTCATCCAGACCCGCCAACTGAGCGGTCCGGCTTCCTCGTTGCTAATCGCATGGCCGGACATCTTCAAGGCCAGCTTGATCTGCCCGTAATGGTAGCCCTCGTGCCAGATCATATGCTGTAACAGTAGAACTGGGTGATCGTAGTGAATGTTCATCGCCTGGTCCGTCTCAACCCGGCTCTTCACCGCATCCCGCACCGCCGCAGCGCTTTGGTTCAGCATCTGCGCGATGCGGCCACGATCAGGCTCGCTTATCCATTCTTTCTCAGGCAGCTCGCGAGCGAATTCAGGAGCATCTTCCGACATGAACACCAGCCTTACATAGTGCATATGCATAAACAATTCCGCGACCGACGGCCCAGCCTCCATCGCCCGGACGCTCAATCCGCGCTCGGGGATGATTCCCAACAGGTTGGTCAAGATCGTGTTGTTCCGGTCCCAAGAGTCCAGCAGAACCGCAAATAGTTGTGAGTTAAGAGTAGCCAAGGTCTCAAAACCTGCGTAAGTCGGGAGAATTCCGACCGTGACTCGTCTGGACGCGATATCGCCCAGAAACGTCAAATCTCGAGGTGGAACCGTCGCTGACACTGCCGTTTCCGCTAATCACCAGGGTGAAATCCGAAAAGTTGAAGTTGGGAGGAATCGGATTCACTGGCGTCGCCACGGGCCGATCATTCAGCCAACAGCTTAGGCAGATCAAGCAAAGCGGCGCGGTCAGTCCAGCGTGGATAGGCTTAGGAAATTCGCGGCGCGAGTTACGTGGAGCACTCATCGAGGAAGTCGGTTAAGTCCTGATTCTAGGCGCTCCGGAGAATCCGCGCTAGAGTGCTTAGGCTTGCAATCCATCAAAGTCAAGGGCGCGCGGACCGCTCATCCCACGCCAGCAGGGTCGGGTTTACAGCCATGCTCCAGCCCGTCGCGCCAACCCTCCCACCAACCCTCCCACCAAGCAACGCATCTGAGCAGCAAGTTCGCGACATCCCGTTCTTTGGAGTTTAGTCAAAATGTCCCAGCGGTACACAAGCTTCGTCTTACCTCTATTCTTAGCCTTAACCCTCTGCGCACAAGCGCAACACAGACCCTCTAACATTCACGTTTATCCCAACGCTCCTTATCCTGTCGCGCACGCCGACCTCAACAATGACGGTCGCGAGGACATCGTCGCGGATTGTTCAACTGGCAACGGCAACGCTTTCGGCGTCAGCCTTTCCACCGGAAACGGAATCTATAGCGCGCAGACTTGTTACCAGCTTCCCAGCGGAAACTTTTTCCAGGCCGTGGTCGGAGATTTCAATAGCGATGGCTACCTCGACCTCATCGTGTCGAACACTTCCAACAGCTTCCTCGAATATCTCAATAACGGCGATGGCACGTTTCATCTCCAGGCGACGATCCTAACCCCGGCCTCGCAGGTCTATTCGATGGTCGCGGCCGACGCCAATCACGACGGAAAGATCGACTTGATCTTTGACGATGGCTTCGGCGGATCCAATCTGTATGTTTACTTCGGCAACGGAGAGGGCACTCTCGCCGCCGGCCCGACTTCTAGCCTCCCAGTTCAGGGCGAACTCTGGCTCGGCGACTTCGACGGCGACGGCAACGTTGACATCCTCAGTCAGTTCAATGCTTATGGAAACACAATCCAAGTCGCCTACGGCGACGGGAAGGGTAATTTCTTAGCCGCTAACAGTTTCGGCGACGATGCTGTCTATCAACCTTACGACGTCAATGGCGACGGCGTTATGGACCTGTTAGGCGAGCCTTTCGATTTCTCCATCAACGGCAGCACCTATTACAAAGAGGTACGAGTGCAATACGGCAATGCAAATCGAACCTTCACCCAAGCTGATATTCCGCTTCAGACCTGCAATGCTGGGGCGCTGACGCCAGCCTCAGCCGACGTGAATGGCGACGGCATTCCAGACATCATCGTCAACGAATCGGCAAGTTGCGAGGGGACTGTTCCCTTCGTTATGAATGTCATGTACGGCGAAGGTGACGGGAACTTCAAACCCGAGCAGCGTGTCTATTCCACCCAAGACTACGGACCGCTCTCCGTTCTTCGGGTCAATCAGGACACCAAGCCCGACTTCGACTACTACGGAGAACTGCCGGGGAGCTCAAACACCACAGAAGTGTTCGTCGAAAATCCTCTCTCTGGGAGGTTCGCCAAGTGTCAGCCACCCGGCGCGGCGACTGGAATTAACGTTTGCAGCCCAAGCGGGGGCACCGCGCACTCGCCAGTTACGTTCAGCATCGGCGCAGCTAATCAAACTGCGGGACGCAAAGTCGAAGTCTGGATCGACGGCGTAAAAGTCGGCGAACAGTTAAGCGGGTGGTCCTACTACACCTTCCTCGACGCCCAATACAAAGTAGCCACCGGACGGCACTCCGTAACGGTTTTCTCCGCAGGATGGGATAACCTATTACAAAGCGTAACTTTCCCGTTGACTGTAAACTAGTTGTGAGAGTTCGGATGTAATTTTCTGTGCGGCTCGGGTTGGGCGCGAACCTGGGCCGCAGCATCAAAGCCATATGTCGCTCCTGAAGCATCAGACCGGCGTCAAGCCGTCCGCGCTCCAGGTAAACGTGGCTTATCATATCGTTTGGGTTTCTCTCGCTTTGGCGACATCTGCTACGATGTCGGTTTGGTGAACTATCTATGCCCCAGTTCGTGATTGAGCGTGAAATTCCCGGTGCCGGCCAGATGTCGGACGCGGAAATTCAAGCCGTGGCCCGAAAGTCGGTCGGCGTGCTGAAGGATATGGGTCCCGCGATCAAGTGGCTGCACAGCTACGTAACCGGCGACAAAATTTACTGCGTTTATCTGGCTCCGGACGAGGAAACGGTTCGCGAACATGCCCGCCGCGGGGGTTTCCCGGCGAATCGCATCTCCGCCGTGAGACGCCTGATCGATGCCAGCAGCGCGGATTAACTTCACTCTTCCTTGATTCCGCACTCCCACTCGAGCGCCTCCCGAGTGGCTTGGTCGATCGGCATTTCCCAGCCTTTCATCCACGCCGCAAGACTTGCAGCGCTGCCGACGGTGCGACGGGCAAATTCCAAGGCCCTCTCGAGCCTTGCCTGCTCGGATGGAGTAAGCGGCGCTCCCAATCGCTGGCGCAGGGCGGCGGCGGCCCCCGCCAAGCGCAAAGATCGCTCCGGGTTCGATTGCGCCGCTGCGCTCGTGGCAAGACATTCAAGGGCTTTCGCGATACCGCGTTTATAACCTAAATCCTGAAACATCTCGATGCTTTCACCATACAGGCGACAAGCCTCTCGATTTTCGCCCTGATCCGAACATAGACTGGCCAAGTCGGACAGTACACTGGCGATCCCCCACCCATCCTCCAGTCGGCGGAACTCCATCAGACTCTGCTCGCAAAACGAGCGCGCAGTCGCGAAATCCCCTTTTTCCCGAGCGACATCACCCAGATAGTTCAGCGTCCAAGCAGCGCCGGCTCCATCTCCCACGTTACGGAACACGGCCAGGCACTCGTTATAGAGCGAGGACGCACGACCGTAATCGCCCTGCAACTTCGTGAAGCTGGCGAGATTGCTGATCGCTCGTGCGATGTCGGCGGGATCGCCGACTTCCCTCCAGATGGCGACAGACTGTTCCAAGAGCAGGGATGCAGCGGCACTGTCGCCACGCCCACGACTGTTGACGGCTAACGCGTTGAGGGCGACGGCAACCCCGCGTTTATCGTTTAGCTCGAGACACGTTTCCAGGCTGTCATTGAACATCCGATGCCCAGATTCGTAATCGCCCTGTTCTCCCGCCAGAACTCCGGCGGCGAACAGTACGCGCGCCCGAAGCTTGGGACGAGCCGACGATCCCTGCAACGCCAGGACTTTCGCGATGGCCTCGCGACTCTCTGTAAAATGTTCCCTGGTTTCCCAGAAACGAAATAATGCGGCAGCCATGCGGAGAGCCCACTCGGCGTCCCCGGTTTTGATCAGATAATCCAGAGCCAGGCGGAAGTTATCGTGATCCACCTCAAAACGGTCCAACCATACAGATTGGGCGGCAATCTCCTCCGCGCCTTCTTCGGCAAGCACCAGATAATAGGCGGCATGAGCTCGCCGAGTCGAAGCTTCATCTTTACTCTCGGCCATGCGTTCGAGAGCGTACTCGCGAATCGTAGAGAGCATGAGAAACCGGGTTTCTTTGTCGGCCTGATCGACTTGCTGCACCAGGCTCTTGTCCACCATGGAAGCCATGCCGTCGAGCACGTCGAGGCCCAGATCGCCTTTCGTATCGCACACCGCTTCCACGCCCTCCAATGTACAGCCTCCCGCAAATACTGAAAGCCTGCGAAAGAGCTTTTGCTCCGCGTCGTTCAGTAGTCCATGACTCCAGTCCACGGTATTGCGAAGAGTCTGTTGCCGGGTTGGAAGATCCCTAGCGCCACCAGTCAACAGACTCAAGCGGTTTTCTAAGCGAGTCAGCATCGCCGACGGGGAAAGCAGCTTGATACGTGCCGCGGCCAGTTCAATGGCCAGAGGCAGGCCATCAAGGCGAGAACAAATAGCGGTTATCGCGGATGCATTCTCCTTGGTGAGAGCGAAATCGTGCTTCACGGCTTGAGCGCGTGACACGAAAAGCGCGACTGCCGGAAAGCGGGACAATACTTCTACAGCCGCGACGGACTTGGGATCGGGCAGCGCGAGCGGAGGTACGGGAAATTCGTGTTCGCCGTAGACGTGAAGTGGCGCCTGGCTGGTCACCACAACCTTTAATTTGGGCGCGAGAGTGAGCAACTGCGCAACCAGCGGCGCGGCAGAAACCAAGTGTTCAAAGTTATCCAGCAAGAGAAGCATCGGTTCGCGCAGCCCGTTGAGATACTCCTCCACGCTCTCTTGTGGCGACTGGTTCTGGGTTTCGCGCACTCCGAGCGCTTGCGCAATGGCGGAAGCAATCAACCCATATTCCCCCACCGCCGACAAAGGGACAAAGCAAACGCCGCTCGGGAACTGAGCGGCGATTTCACCTGCGACCTGCAGCGCCAGTCTTGTCTTCCCAATGCCGCCCGGGCCGGTCAGGGTCACAAGCCTCACATCGACGCGAGCCAAGAGCTGCCGAAGCGCAATCGCTTCCTGTTCCCGCCCGACGAATCCCGTGCGCTGCAACGGAAGGTTGTTGGGGCGAGACACCGAATAACGTGCAGGATCGTCCGCCAGGCGATCACGCACAGCGGCCAGATCGCGCGCCAAATCCCGAGTCGAGGAGTAACGCTGTTTAGGATCCTTGGCCAGACATCGCTCCACAATCCAAATGAACGGAGCGGGCGCTTGTAGCATCCGGGAACTAAGGCCCTCGGGCTGATCGCGCAGGATCGCCGCCAAAGTTTCCGCGTGCGTCCTTTTCTGAAATGCGGGCGCCCCCGCGACCATCTCGTAGAGCACGGTCCCGAGCGAGAACTGATCAGAACGGAAATCGACCTCGTCGCCCGTGGCCTGCTCCGGTGACATGTAGCCGACTGTTCCCATTACCGTGCCATATTCGGAGATGCTCGTACTCGCATTCGCACTCCTGACCGGATCGACCCTGCCGAGTTTCGCCAGCCCGAAATCCAGCACCTTGGCCGTTCCATCGTTAGAAAGCATCAGGTTCTCCGGCTTCAGGTCGCGATGAACGATGCCAACCTCGTGCGCTTTGGCGAGACCGTCGGCAATCTGCGCTGCGATTGCCAGAGACTTCCGAAATGGCATAGGGCCTGATGCGAGTAATGCACGCACGGTTTTACCATCGACCAGTTCCATCGCGATGTAGCGTGTGCCGTGCACCTCCCCAAGCTCGTAAATCGTCACGATGTTCGGGTGATTCAGCGTGCTGGCGGAACGCGCCTCACGTTCGAAGCGTGATAAGGCTTCGGGCTGGGATGATTGGCTCCGCGAAATGGTCTTGAGCGCAACTTCCCGATCCAGACGCGTGTCTCGGGCACGGTAAACCTCGCCCATGCCACCGGCGCCGAGTCGCTGAAGAATTTCGTAATTGCCAAAGCGCGTACCCGGCGCGAGGCTGGACTGCACCGAACCTGAGGTGGGAGTTTGCGTCATGAACCCTGCCAGCGCCATTTTACAGCCTGACCGCGCGTCGCTCTCATTTCGGCTTTATGTTCTGATTCACCCGGAACAGGTTTCCCGGATCGTAACGCTTCTTAATCTTAGCCAGACGGTCGTAATTCTTTCCGTAAGTCGCCCGGACGCGATCCTCGCCCTCTTCCATCATGAAATTGACGTACGCGCCGCCGGCAGAATGAGGGTGAAGCGCGCTCCAATACTCCTTCGCCCACGCGGATATCTTCTCTTTGTTCGCGGGGTCTGGGTCGATCCCGACCATCACAGAACTCCATGTCGCGTCGCGATAACCCCAGGGCGTTGCGTTGTTCTTGATGCGTCCGGCGGCGCCATTGACCGGATACAGGTGCATGGTCGAATGTCCGGAAGGCAAGTTGGCCGCGTGTTTCACGTGAAGCGCGATGGCTTGGTCTGGCAACGTGCGAACGAAGTCCGCCTTCCAGTACCATTGCAGTCCCGGCGGATAGAGACCATCGTGCATACTTTGAAGCGCAGGATACGGAATTGGGCCGACCATATCAAGCGCCGGAGTCTTCATTTTCCGGATCGGCTTGAACACTTTCTCCGCCTTCTTGATCGGCCCGGTATAACACCACACGATGCCGCACATTTTCTTACCATGCAGGGCTGCGGGAAACGGTGCCACAGGCGGAACGGTGAGAAAAGCAAAGAAGCCGTAAACGTCATCCGGCGCTTTCGTGATGAAAGAGCGATACCAGCGCAGGATCTCCGCCGCGTCTTCCATCGTCCAAAACATCGGCCCACCGTAAACCGTATGCACAGGTTGCGCCTTAAACAGAAAAGATGTCACGACGCCGAAATTTCCGCCCCCACCCCGCACCGCCCAGAACAGGTCAGGATTTTCCTTCGCACTCGCAGTAACGAAACGCCCATCAGCCAAAATCATCTCGACCGCCAGCAAGTGGTCGATCGTCAGGCCGTACCGACGCGACAAATAACCGATTCCGCCACCCAGGGTCAGTCCCGCCACGCCAGTCGTCGAGATAATGCCCGCAGGAACCGCGAGTCCAAACGCATGAGTCGCATGATCTACATCACGCCAAAGCGCGCCGCCGCCCACTAGCACAGTCTTCTTCTTCGGGTCGACGCGAACATAATTCATCGAGGAAAGATCGATCACTAATCCGTCATCGCACACTCCCAATCCGCCCGCATTATGCCCGCCGCCGCGAATCGCAACCAGCAACTTCTGCTCGCGGCCAAACTTCACCGCCGCCATGACGTCAGCCACGTCAGCACAACGCGCAATCAGCCGCGGACGCCGGTCAATCACCCCGTTGTAAACCTTCCGAGCCGCGTCGTAAGTCGGATCGCCCGGCTCGATCAACCTTCCGTGCAAGCTGGCTTTGAAAGCGCCAATTGTAGCTTCATTCAGCATGATTCGCAGTAGCCTCCCGGTTCGCGCATACTATACCGCGTCTCCCGCCCAGACACAACGCGGTACGCACCTTTCCCCTTCCATCCCGAACGCAGCCGCACTTCAGGCGGAGTGAGAGCCTGCCCAGAGCGAGCGTAGCGAGTCGAATGGGGATCTCGCGTATAGAACGAAGACGCGCCATTGACCTGTGATCGGCGCGCCAAACAAAAGCTGCGGGTGCCCTATCCTTCCCGCGCCTTCTGCGGGAGGGTGCGAACCTGCACAACCGTGGAAGCGTGGCGCTTCAGCGCCGCCAAGAAGCCACGAAAAAATCCCTAGCTTTAGCCGCTGGGCCGCGCTACCGTGCCCCCTTCTTCTTCCCCTTAGCCGCCGCAGGCGCCGCCGTGGCCACGCTGGCCGCAGGCTTCTTCCTTCCTTCCATCTCGGTCAAGCTGGCCTTCAGCGCCGCCATCAAGTCAATCACGGGAGCCAGTTTCTTCGGCTGCTCCACCTCGGCGATCGTTCCGCCCTCGATCTTGGCTTCTATGAGCTTCTTTAGATTTTCCTGGAAATCGTCGTGATATTTTTCTGGCTCCCACTCCGCCGCCAGCGCTTCGATCAGTTGGTGCGCAATCTTCACCTCGGCGGCTTTCAGTTCGACGTCGGGCGCGCCGAAGCCCTCGACTTTCTTTACTTCTTCTTCGTAATACATCGTATGCAGCATGAGTCCATGCTCATGCGGCCGCAGAAATACGGTGTACTCGCGATTGTGCATGGTCAGCTTGGCGATGGCCACGTAATCGCTCTCCTCCAGCGCCTTGGTCAGCAGCGCATAAGGACGCCGCCCCGCCTCCTCCGGCATCATGTAATAAGAAGACTCGAAATACACCGGATCGACGTCCGCTGCTTTCACGAATTCCAGAATCTCCATCGTCTTCGCCGTCTTGGGTTCGATTTTCTTGATTTCCTCCGGCTCGATGACGACATACTCGCCCTTGCGAAACTCAAAGCCCTTGACGGTGTCGTTGCGCTCGACCACTTTGCCGTCGGCCAGGCAAATGTACTGCTGTTTCAGCCGGGACATATCTTCGCGATGCAGCATGTTAAATGACACGCCCGAGCTGCGCGCCCCGGAAAACAAGCGCACCGGCATGGAGATCAGCCCAAAGGTGAGATATCCCGACCAAACCGAAGTAGCCATAATTCCCCCTGCAAAAGTGTAGGGCGCACGAGCCACTCTAAACAAAGCCGCCCAAATGCCCCAAGTCTACCCTACCCGCACCTCTTGGATGCGTATAGATAACATTGGTTATCGAAACTGCAAGCACGACAAGCGGGGGTCAACACAGCCAGGACGCAAGCCGTGGTGTTAACAAGCTGGGTGCGACTACTTCGGAACTTGATTTTTGATGTGCGGTTCCTCTTGCCATACTATTTCCCAAGATGAGAACGTACCCAGCAATTATTCTTCTAACTATCGCCCTCGCGATTGCGGCGTTGGCTCAAAAGACCTCACCAGCCCCGTCAGTCGCACCGCTTGTTTTGACCGGCGTCATCCCCTTACCAGGCGTCCAAGGACGCATCGACCATTTCGGATTCGACGCCAAAGGCAACCGGCTTTTCGTGTCCGCGCTCGGCAGCGATAGCGAAGAAGTCGTCGGCATCGGGCCGCAGCGCGTGATTCATAGCATTCCCGGAATCCCAACTCCGCAAGGCGTGGTCTATTCGCTGGAGACCAACACAATTTTCGTCGGAAGCGATGAAGGCAAGCTCTACATCTATGACGGAACAAGCCTCGCTCTGATCACGTCCATCGACTTTGGCGACGACGTGGACAATCTGCGTTACGACGCAGCGACGAAGCGAGTCTACGTCGGGTACGGAGATGACAAAGACGGCGCCATCGGCATACTCGATGCCGCGACCAATCAACGGCTCAATGACGACTTCAAGCTAGGGGCACATCCGGAATCGTTTCAGTTGGCCGCCTCGGGACCCGATATATTCGTAAATCTCCCAGACGCGAAACAAATTGCAGTAATCGATCGCAACACGCGAGCCATCAAGCGTTGGCCGGTAACCTTCGAAGGAAACTTCCCCATGGCGTTGGACGAGGCCGACCACCGCTTGTTTACGGCCACGCGCGCACCTGCGAGACTAGCGGTATACGACACAAACTCCGGCCGATTAGTGGCGGCGCTGCCCACGGTGCAGGATTCTGACGATCTTTATTACGACGCGGCGCGCAAGCGCCTATACGTCTCGGGCGGCGAAGGCTACATCGCCGTGTACCAGCAAGTCGATGCCGACCACTACAAGCTGCTTGCGAAAGTCCCCACCGCCATAGGCGCACGCACAGCAGGCTATTTCGGACGCGGCCACAAAGGCTTCGACAGACTCTACCTCGCCATCCCCGCCCGAGCCGATCACGGCGCTGAAATCTGGATTTATACCGTGCAGGAATAACGAAGCCTCATGAACCTACGCCGATTGCTTCGCCGGCGCGAGCGCGTCCCGACCGTGCCTACAGCAGGCACTTTGGACCGGCCTGCACCAGTCACAGTAACGTTCGCGGGAACGACCCAGCTAGACGACGAGCTCTGAAGATGATAGATCGACGCCCCCAAGAACAGTGTTCCGGCAAAGGTTGAGGGAAACGGGTTGGCCGCGCATCCTTGGTCGCCAGTTAGCCCCTCGCCGTGCACGGCGTTGCCGTTCGTGCTCGCCGTCAGGGCAGCGCTGAGGACTGCGCAGCCGTCCGAGCCCGTGAAGGCGGTCGCGTCAATCCAAGCCGGACTCGAGAACGCGCTCGAGCCAGCGTTGGCTACCACAGGCTGCCCCTGCACGCCGCCGCTGACTACCACATTCGTCTGAGCAGAGGGGCGGGCGACGGAGGCGAGCACGAGAAGAGCGAGGGCGAGGAGGAACCTGGCGAAGCTCGGATTTTTCGATTTCGATTGCCATCGAGTCATGCTGACCCTCCGAAGGGCACTAACGATTTACTTTCGAGATAACGTTCGCACCTCGGCTGGCAGCGCGCATATAGCAACCTTGATTCTTTGTTGTTGCGACTCCCCGTTTCGAGTGTTAACCTTATGGCGAAAGGAAGTTATGGGAGTCTATCTTTATGGCGAATCGTGAGAAGTGCCCACCGGTAACGGCTCTGACGGGCTGTTTGGCCTTTTTTATGCTTGTTGGGTTTTCACAGGCCCAGACCTTTACCACCCTTTACACCTTCCAAGGCGGAGCTGACGGATACTATCCATCCGGCTTGGTCATCGCCGACGGCGGATTGTTCGGCACGACGCCTCGCGGGGGCGCTCAAGACGCAGGTACAGTGTTTAGCCTGAATTCATCCGGAAAGCACATCGTCTACAGTTTCGCGAACAGCCCTGACGGGGCCAACCCGTATTCTTCTTTAATAGTGGACGGTGAGGGTAACTTCTATGGCACCACAAACCAAGGCGGAGACCAGCCTTGTAGCTGCGGTACCGCCTTTAAGCTAAGCCCTCCCGAGGGCGGCTCGAAGGCCGGATGGACCGAAAGCGTCTTGCACAGCTTCGCCTATGGCACATCCGACGGCAACTCACCGTTGGCACCTCTGGCCATTGACGGTTCCGGAAATCTCTTTGGGACAACCGAGGCCGGCGGCGCTAGCCAATATGGCACGGTTTTTGAAGTGAACGCTTCCGGCGTCGAATCCCTTCTATATAGCTTCAGTCCGGGCCCGGACGGATGGGCCCCCTACGGCGGCCTGGTACTGGACGCATTGGGAAATCTCTATGGCACAACATATGTCGGGGGAACGAAGAACTGCGGCACCGTGTTCAAGCTCTCCTCCAGCGGCGCGGAAACCGTATTGCACAGTTTCCTGGGCAGGCCCGGAGACGGGCAGCAGCCCATGGCAGGACTGATTCGCGACGCCTCCGGCAACCTCTACGGCACCACTGAAATTGGCGGTGCTTACTCCGACGGAACGATCTTCGCCATGAACAGCAAGGGCGATCGGGAAATCCTCTACAGCTTCACCGGCGGCGCGGACGGAGCGCGTCCTGTGGCGAGCCTGATCATGGATAAGGTGGGCAATCTCTACGGGACGGCGGTCATCGGCGGAAACTTGACCGCCTGCCACGACGGCAACATACACGGTTGTGGCACGGTATTCGAATTGAGCCCTCCGACGAGCGGCGTCGCTTGGACGTTCAAGGTTCTCTACACTTTTAACGGCGACGCAAACGGAGCGTATCCCAGAACGGCGCTGACCACCGACGGCGCGGGCAATTTCTACGGCACGACCTCCGGCTGCCACAGCATGGGCGGCTCCTGTCCCGTATACAACTACGGCACGATATTCAAAATCACGCCGTAGCCGCAGTCGCAGACTGCGCCAACTGTCATTCTGAGCGAAGTAAACCCTGCGGACCCATCGCAGGGTTTACGCAGTTTAAGAATCCTGACCGCCGCATTGCAGCGTGCAATACACCTACGCCGATTGCTTCGCCGGCGCGAGTGCGAGCAGCGCGACGCCAACAATAACCAGCGCCGGAACGTCGCCCAGCAGATGTCCGCGTTCACCCGCCATCTGAAATGCCTGCACTGCCATAATGGCCGCATGAACCAGGCTCGACCACGCCGTGAACGCGATCAAACTGCGATTCGCCGACGGATTGCGCGCTGCCAGAAGAAGAAAAATGCCGAGCGTGGCATATACGCCCAGAATCATCTGCTCGTATTCCGGCTGATTAGGCGTCCATCGCCATCCGCTGGGCCACAGAAACATCATCAGCGGATAAACCCCCAGCAAAAAGATCAATCCGACGACCACCAGCAAGACCTTCAACGCCGATTCTCGATTCACCATGTCTCCTTAAAAGAAGCGCGCAAAATATCCGGCTCAGACTTGAGTCGGAATATTAAGTCGAACAGAAAGTGAAAGTCAATCGAAAGAGCGCTCAGCAGAACAGTTGTTCCTCAAAGCTCTGGTCCCTGGAATCTTTGGACCACCCCTCGAAGTACATGCCCTCCGGTTCCTTGCCGGAAATAAAGAGTCCATGGAAACTAGAGACAGCAAGATTCTGTTTCGTATCAGCCCGTCCGGTAGGAATTCCTGCGGTGGGAGTAGAAACTTGCCCAAGCCACCATGCCAGGAAAATATCGCACCCTCGTCGTCGGATACGCTCTCGCCCTAGCCGTATTTCTATTTGCCCAACATCGCAGTCCAAATCAACAAGCCGCCGGATTCCGCACTGTGGTCGATCTCACGACAGAAGCATCAAGCCCGTCGCATCACGCCGTCCTAGTCTCAGCTTCGCTGACGCACGAAGCCCACTCTTCAGACACCCGCGGCAGCTTCATAATCGCTCCCGCCGCAATCTCGCCAAGTCTTTGGACCGTAGGCCAGATTCCCGCAGAAAGGCTGATCGCACCGCTCGTAGTCCTGGATGAGCGCACCGCAACGCACCCGCTCTCCGTCGAAGACATCGCAGACTGGGAACACGCCCACGGACAAATCCCCCAAGGCGCAGTCGTCGCCATCCTGACCAGAAAAGAAATCGCAGCCCTCGACCCCGACGCCGCCCAATTCCTCGTCGAAGGACGCAGCATCGTAGGCCTGGGCAGCAACGCCAAACACATAAACTGCGGATCGCCAAACCATCCCTGCGAATACGCCCTCACTCACAGCACCTACTTACTCGGCAACATCGCAAACCTCGATCGCGTTCCAGCGACTGGCTCGGTCGCCATCGTCGCCCCCGCAAAGCTGGCCAGAGAATCCGTTACCTCAGTCCGTATGCTCACGCTCGTCAAATAACCTCTAACTTTCCACAACCACTCATGCTGTAATAATCGCGGAGGCAATCCGTGAACGATCCCCGTTATCCCATCGGCAAATTTTCCTACTCCGGCTCACCCACCCCCGAGCAGCGCGAGCAACTCATCGCAGAAATCGCAGCCGCGCCACAAAACCTGCGCGAAGCCGTTCGAGATCTAACGCCGCAGCAAATGCAAACCCCTTACCGCGAAGGCGGATGGACGGTTCGCCAAGTCGTCCATCATGTGCCAGAAAGTCACATGAACGCATTCATCCGCTTCAAGCTGGCATTGACGGAAGACGAACCGACCATCAAACCTTATATGGAAGATCGATGGGCGCAGCTTTCCGATGTGCAAACCACCCCACCTGAAGTTTCACTGGCATTGCTCGACGCTTTGCATATCCGTTTGGTCGACGTGCTACGTGCCATCGAACCTGAGCAATGGAAGAGAACCTTCCGTCACCCGGAACTGGGAGTCGTGCCGCTCGAAAAGAACCTGGCACTATATGCGTGGCACGGAAAGCACCACGTCGCGCACATAACGGAGTTGCGAAACAAGATGGGCTGGTGAGTCTAGACTGCGAGTTCTAAACCCGAATCCCGACCTTCCATAATAGATAACTCAGCGACTCGCGCAGCAGCGACTCGGCTCGCATGAATGCTGAGTGCGGAACGGAATCGGGTCGCGGCGCAACATACACGCGAACTCCCTCATGCTCCAGCAACTTGCGAATGCGGAATACATGATACGCGTCGCTGACCGCGAGGCAGCTCTGCATCCCATTGGCGCGCATGATCACCGCAACCCGCTGCGCCGACTGCGCGGTGTCGGCGCCTTGAGTTTCCGCGATGAGGTGATCGTCTGGAATGCCGCGATGCAAAAGATAGTCATGGCCCACGCCGCCTTCGTTGAACGTAGGATCGGCTGCCGCGCCCCCAGTGGTAATAACGACTGGAGCCAGTCCCTGCGTGAATAAATCGTACGCATGATCGAGGCGAGCCTTAAGCACAGGAGACGGTCGCCCAGAATATTCCGCCGCTCCAAAGACCACAATCGCATCTGCCGGATGGAGTTCCTGCAACTTCGACTGCTCGACAATTCTCTCGCTGGTCACGCCGAGAAAAATTAGAAGCGCCAACTCCGGCAGAAACGTCAGCCACAACCAGCGCGGCATGCGATTTGTGGAGGTCAGCGACGCGGCCCTCTCCGTCATCCCTAGCCCTGGGCGAAGAACTCTGAAATCTCCAGCGAAGGAATCGCGCCCTCCCGAATAACCTTCCAGCGCGCCTCTTCGTCCGTCAGATCGACGATGGTCGAAGGGATGTTGCGCGGCGAAGTGCCGCCGTCCACGATGATCGAAATGCGCTCGCCCAATTGATCGCGCACCGCTTCTGCGCTGGTACACTCCACTTCCCCGCTCAAGTTCGCGGACGTCGCCGTAATCGGAATGCTCGCCGCCTGCACCACGGAAAGCGCGATCTTAGAACTCGGAATGCGCAGCGCCACGTTGCCCGTGTTCGCAGTCACTTTGAGCGGCAGCCGCGACGCCGCCTTGACGATGACGGTCAGCGGCCCCGGCCAATACTTCCGCGTCAAAACATAAAACTCATCGGGCAAAGGGCGCGCCAACTCCTCCGCCTGATCGATGCTCTCTATAAGTAAAGAGAGCGGCTTGTGGCGCGAACGCGTCTTGATCTCATACACACGATCGACGGCGCGCAGGTTGAAAGGATCGGCAGCCAGGCCGTAAAAAGTGTCCGTGGGCATGCCGAGCACTTCTCCGGCACGAATTTGATCGGCAGCATAGCGGATCAGCGAAGCCTCTGGATTCTCCGCGCTAACTTTCAGTATTTCAACGCGCAATGAAGGGATTCCCTTTCGTGTACCTAAGCTTTTTACCAAGAAAACTAACATACCATGTTGGGACACTCTGAGCCGAAGGAAACCGCCCAGCCGGGCCGCATCGGGTCAGACCCAGCCCACGCCCCGGCTCTTACTGGGGGATCGCGAATTACTGTACCGTATATACTGCCTCGTAGAGAAAGCGAGGTTCGATCCATGACACAAATCCATCGCATAGGACGCTGGACAAGAATTGTGGCTTTCTCAATCCCATTGGCCAGCCTTGGACAACAAGGCTCCGCTCCGCCTCCGATCGCCAGTACTTCCAGCTCTGGTATCACATTTTCTGCCACAACGGAACTCGTCACGGTTCCCGTCGTGGTCACAGGCAAGAAAGGCCAACACATCACTGGCCTAAAGCAGACGGACTTTACAATCGAGGAAGACGGGCATCCACGCCAGATCTCCGCATTTGAAGAAGTCGCGGCGACGACTTCAGCGCCGCAACCCGGCCCCAAACCCGACTTCCCATTGTCTAACTTTGCTTCCAGCAGTCGGGAGCATCAGTTAGTGACCATCCTGGTTGTTGATATGTTGAATACCCCGTTCATGTATCAGCAGAGCGCCCGCGAACAATTGGTCAAGTTTCTCGAATCCCACATCAACGAATCCGGACCCACCTCGCTCACCTTGATTACCAGCAGCGGGCTGCGGCTCGTGCATAGTTTTACCACCGAACCGAGCATCCTGGTCGACGCCCTCAAGCGACTCGAGTCGCGCATAGCATGGAAAGATCAAACCGAGCCTGGCCAACTAGGAGACCTCCGTTCGACGAACGCGTTCGATCAGTCGCTTGGAATGAATCCGACGCCGGCCCAGTTGGCCCAGGCCGAAGCCGCGGCCTTGCGGCGAGCCATATCGCAGAAAGCGGACGCGGACTACGCTTACTACCGCCAGCGGGATGCCACGTTGATCACTCTGTCGGCACTTGAACAACTGGCACAGTCATCCGCTGGGATTCCAGGCCGTAAGTCACTGATCTGGGTCACTGGAGGCCTGCCATTTCTCCTCAACGATCCCAACGGCTTGACCGGAATCGACAGCAGCTTGATGAGCAACTATCAGCGCACCTGGCAGGCGCTCAATGACTCCAATATTTCGGTCTATCCGATCGATGCCCACGGACTATTCGCCCCGGGAGTCAACATGCAGTCATCGACTTCATCCTCTTCTTTTTCGGCTAATCGCGGTTTTCCAACTCCGAGCAGAGGATCCAGGCGGCGCGCTTCGTTCCAGATTCCGGCGGGACAGAATTTGCTGGATTCTCTCAGAAACTTTGCGCAAGCTACCGGGGGTGAGCCTTGCTACAACCAGAACGATCTTAGCAACTGCGTTGCGTTAGCGACCCAGGACTCTTCGCAGTACTACATGCTCAGCTATTACTTGCCCCCGGATGACCGCAAGCCCGGATGGAGAAAACTCAAGGTTCAAGTCTCCGCGCCTCATCACGAGATACGCGCCCGCAAGGCGGTTTACGTCGAAGAAGCGAAAACGGAAGACGCGCGCACCGTCGAACAGGACTTCGATCTCGCGTTTTCTTCCCCCCTCGACTACACCGCTGTTCCGTTAGGGCTGAAATTCGGGGATGTTAAGGCGGACGATCATGGCAACCGTAAAGTTGGCTTCACAGTATTCCTACAGGCTAACGGCTTCACGGCCATCGACAATTGGATACGCCTTAATGTGCATTTCGTAGCCACCGACGAAAAAAATAAATCGACTCTTGTCTTCAGCAAAATGTTTAAGGCTCATCTCAAACCTGACGCGATTGCAGATTTGCAAAAGAATGGCTTCAGTTATAGCGGAGATATCGATTTGTCCCCAGGTCGTTATCAACTCAAGCTGCTGGTGCGTGACGATCTGAATGGCAAGTTCGGCACGATAGCAGCCCCTTTCCTGGTGAACTGATTCCCGAAGCGAAGGCATCCTTGAGCCACAAAACTCCAACCACTGCCGCCGCCCAACGCCTTCGCCCTATCGAAGGGCACCACAACGCGCTGGTAAAAGAACTGCGTCTGGCCTTCGCCAGTGCCGACCTCACCTCCGACGGATTCTGCGCCATCGAAGGGCTGCGTATTATCGAAGAAGCCATTCGCAGCGGACTAAAATTCCGCGCCGTCTTTTTCCGTAAAAGTTCTGAAAACAAAGCCGAGCGCCTCATCCCGCAACTGGCCCAGCATGTCGAAGCCCTGCTGCTCACTGACAAGCTTTTCGCCAGCGCCGTGCCCAGCGAAAACCCGCAAGGCGTGGCCGCCTTGGTCAAAGTTCCGCAACACTCGCTGGATGACATTCTGGCCAAAGCTAACGCCGGGCCTATCCTCGCGATCAGCGGCATCCAAGATCCCGGCAATCTGGGAACGATCCTGCGCTCCGCCGAAGCCTTCGGAGCCGCAGGCGCTGTTCTCGGCGAGGGAACAGTAAGCCCCTACAATTCCAAAGTCATCAGAGCCTCAGCCGGATCGGCGTTTCGACTGCCCTTCGCCCGCGCGAGTTTGGTGCAAGCCATCGACCAGATGCGAGCCCTTAAGATTGCTCTCCTCGCGACTTCGTCGCACCGAGGCGTTCCGTTGCGGCAAGCGGAATTGCAGCCTCCAGTCGCGATCTTCATCGGCAACGAAGGCGCGGGCTTAGACCCCGACATCCTCGCCCAAATGGACGGAGCGATCTCGATACCCCATTCGCGACAAGTCGAATCGCTCAATGCCGGCGTTGCTGCCAGCCTGATCCTGTATGAAGCTATGCTGCGGCAGCGGAAGCGAGCGCATTAGCCGTCTGAGGGTATTACACAAGTAACACCCTTTCGGTGCGGAAAATCGCTACACTCAGAGCACGCATGCCTTTAGCCAAAGCATCCCGGCTCTGGGTTTTTCTGGTCGCCGGCCTTGTGCTCACCCAGTGTGCGATTTCTCTGCTTCTGCCCCAGGGCCGATCCCTGGTCGCATTCAGCGATGTAACGCAATGCGTTCTACTCACTTCGGGCACCGCCTCTCTTCTCTGGGTGATCCACAAGACTCGGGGGCGTGCCCGCCTCTTTTGGTCGTTCATGAGCTTGGGCGTCATCCTGTGGCTGGGTTATCAGATCGTATGGACTTACGTCGAGTTGGTTCTTCGGCAGGAGGTTCCCAATCCCTTCTGGGCGGACGTGATTCTATTCCTCCATGTCGTTCCCATGATGGCGGCGCTCGCCCTGCAACCGCATATCGCGCGTGACCAACGCATGGCTCGCATGGGCTCGCTCGATTTCAGTTTGTTGCTGGTCTGGTGGATTTACCTTTACGTGTTTACCGTGATTCCGTGGCAATACGTAAGCGTTCATGAACCCGCCTATGGAGCGTCGCTCAACTTCGTTTACATGACAGAGAAGGTGGCCTTCCTCGGGGGCTTGCTCTTGTTGCGGTCACGCAGCGATGGCTCGTGGAAAATGGTGTACACCCAGTGGTTTGGCGCAAGCCTCACTTATGCCCTCAGCTCCTATGTGGCCAACTGGGCCATTGAACTGAACCTGTATCACTCGGGCAGCTTATATGACATTCCGTTGATCGCTTCGATGGCATGGATCACTTATATTGGGCTACGCGCCATCGCCGAGCCCCTCGCACCGGAATCGCGTCCGTCCGATCAACAAGGAGTATGGATCGCGCGCTTGGGAATGTTTGCAGTTTTTTCTCTGCCACTGATGGCAGGGTGGGCGTTTTCGGATCACAACGTTCCCCTTGAAGTCCGCCGCTTTCGCCTCATGGTCAGCTTGGCGGGAGCCCTGGTGATGGGATTGATGGTCTTCGCCAAGCAGCAGTTACTCGATCGGACCTTGGTGCGTCTCGTCGATAGTTCACAGCGTTCCTTCGACGACCTCCGGCGCTTGCAGGAACGGCTGGTGCAATCGGAAAAGCTGGCCTCCCTGGGACAGTTGGTGCAGGGGGCTGCCCATGAACTCAATAACCCGATCATGGCAATGATGGGTTACTCCGAACTTCTGCAAGAGGGTATTCACGACCCCGGATCACGCGAGTTGGCCCAGAAACTTGAAATCGAGGTACGGCGGGCGCGTGAAATGGTCTCTAGTCTACTGAGTTTCGCCCGCCAGGTTCCGGGCAAGAAAGCACCGTTCGACCTCAATGCGCTTGCCCAGACGGTTCTCAATTTGTGTAAGCCGAAGATTCGCGCTGGACACCGCGACGTGCTCATCACCTTGACGGCGGGCATCCCTCCTGTGGTCGGAGATTCTAATCAGATATTGCAGGTCTGCATGTATCTGGCAAATGCAATTCTCGATCGAGGTCATGCTCAGAAGCTTTCGATCAGGTCCAATGTAAGCGGAAATCGGGTGACATTGGAGCTTTTCGAAGAAGTTCAGGATATGGACAATATGGCCGAACTTAGCGCTTACGACCCGGGAGGACCTGGCGCCGGACTCGGAATGGGAGCGTGCTGCGCGATTGTCCGCGAACACGGAGGAAGTTTGATGGGTTCACCCCGTGGCAACGCCTTTCGATTGCAATTGTTAAGCGTCGCTGCGGTGCAAAGCCAGATGCAGGATCAACGGGTGCGAGACCTGGCATCCAGCGCGGCTTCCTCGCTGTAAATCATTTACGACCCGGTGTCCAAAGTTCGCTTTAGCTGTCCGCAGGCAGCAAAAATGTCGCGTCCCCGCGGACGCCGCACGAACGTAGCAATACCGGCCTCGATCAGAATCTGCTGAAAACTTGCCACACGCTCCGCCTGGGGGGTGCGGAAATCAATCCCCGGCCCCGGATTCAGCGCGATCAAGTTCACCTTCGCCCGAATATCCTTGAGCAGTCCTACCACTTGTCGCGCATGTCCATCCGCATCGTTCACACCTTCCAGCACCACATATTCGAAAGTAATATACTCCCGTCCCCGCAGGGGATATTCCCGCGCGGCCGTCATCAGAGCTTGCAGATTCCACTTTCGATTAATCGGCATGATCTCCTCTCGAATCGCATCATTCGGCGCATTCAGAGAAATCGCCAACCGCGGCCGCACACTCTCTTTACCCAAATCGTAAATGCGGGGAACGATCCCCGCCGTCGATACCGTCATGCGAGCCTCGGGAATCTGCACTCCTTCGACCAGCAGTCGCACCGCCTGAATGAAATTGTCATAGTTCAGAAACGGCTCACCCATCCCCATGAAAACCAAATTCACCCGCTGTTGCGGAGGCGACACATTCTGGTCATTCAAAACGGCGAGCACCTGGCCCACGATTTCGCCCGCCGTAAGGTTTCGCTTGACACCAAGCTTCGCCGTGAGGCAAAACTGGCAATTCACGGCACACCCCACCTGGCTGGACACGCAAATTGTCGCGCGATCCCAAGTCTGCGGCATCGACGAGGCATTTCTCACATCTCTTCGTCCACCTTCGGACGGATCAACCCCGTCGCCCTGCGGCATCCAAACCGTCTCAACGCTCTGACCGTCGGCAAACTTGATCAAATATCGGACCGTTCCATCCTGCGAAGTAAACTTCCGATCAATGGCGGGATAACCGACCTGAAAACCGGACTCCTGTAACGTCGCCCTTAGGGCTTCCGGCAAAGTCGAGATCTGATCGGTCGACTGCACCCGTTGCCGGTAAAGCGCCTCGAAGATCTGCTTGGCCCGGTAAGGACGTTGTCCCGCACCCTCCGCAACAGCCGTAAGCTGTTGAAGACTAAGGCCTAAAAGAACTTGTTCGTTAGCAACGCTCATGCATCTATATGAATTGTAGTGGATTCGCTGGCAAGTAAGGCTGTTTGCCGCTAGATCGCCTTAAATCATTGTAAAAAAAGGCATTATGACCGCGTAGCGCGGGCAGTGTCGGTGTGTAACAATAATTGAGTGCCCCATTTTCGGGCGTTCTTCCCTTAGCTTGACATCGCAGTCGCGATAGTTTTTTGTCCGGAAAAGAGAATCAAAAAGATCATGGTAGACGAGCCCCGCAACATTCATCGTGAAGTCCTGCCCAACGGCCTGACCATCATCACCGAGGAGATGCAGCACATTCGCTCGGTGTCGATCGGCATTTGGATCAAGGCCGGCTCGCGCGATGAGAACACCGACTTCAACGGCATTTCCCACTTTGTCGAGCACATGGTGTTCAAGGGCACGCAGACTCGCAGCGCGGAAGACATTGCCCGCCAGGTCGATTCCATCGGCGGCAACATGGACGCCTTCACCGCCAAAGAGTGCATCTGCTTCAACATTAAAGTGCTGGACGAACACATTCCCATCGCCCTCGAAGTTCTGAGCGATCTCGTGCTAAATCCCGTATTCAAGATGGAGGATATCGCCCGCGAGCGCGGCGTGATCCTCGAAGAAATAAAGATGGACGAAGATAATCCCGATTACCTCGTCCACGAAATCTTCACCCAGAATTTCTGGAAAGATCATCCACTGGGCAAGCCGATTCTCGGTACCAAAGAAACCGTGAAGAAGTTCGAGCGTGAGCCGGTGCTGGAGTTCTACTCCAAGCGCTTCACGCCCAGCAACATCATCATCTGCGGCGCAGGACACCTCAAGCACGAAAATTTCGCCGAGCTAGTCGCGAAATATTTCCAGCATTTGGCCCCAGCCAGCAACGGCTTCCACAGCGCCAAACCAAAAGTCGTGCCGCGCATCATCATGCGCAATAAGAAGTCGCTGGAGCAGGTGCAAATCTGCCTCGGAGTGCCATCACATCCCATCGCGCATGAGCGCCGTCACGCTTCCTATGTGTTGAGTACGCTGCTCGGCGGTGGCATGAGTTCGCGTTTGTTCCAGAACATCCGCGAGCGCCAGGGCCTCGCTTACGCGATTTACAGCGACCTCAATCCCTATCGCGACACCGGATGTCTCTCCGTCTACGCCGGAACCTCGCGCACCTCTGCGGCAAAAGTCGCGGAACTGATCGTCTCTGAATTTCGCAAACTGAAATCCGAACCAGTCCCCGAAGAAGAACTGCGTCGCGCCAAAGATCAGCTCAAAGGCAGCTTGATGCTCTCCCTGGAGTCATCCACTGCGCGCATGTCGAACCTCGCCCGTCAGGAAATGTACTTCGACCGCTTCTTCACCATGGACGAGCTCATCGAGAAAATCGAAAGCGTTACCAGCGACGAACTGCAAACTCTAGCCAAAGAGTTCTTCAACACCGAATCGATAGCCGCAACGGTTCTGGGCAATCTCAATGGCCTGAAGCTAAGCCGCGACCAACTTTCATGCTGATCAAGAACCCGCCCGCAAAGCGCCCGTCTCTCGGTCTAAACATCCGTACCTAAGCAGTTTACTCGGCCGTAAGGGGTTGTAACTTCCCACGAAGTGAAGCATCCTAATGGTGCCGTGCAGTCTATGCGGCCAAATCAATCGAGGATAACTCTATGAAAAAACTTTGTAGCACTTTCGCGGCAGTTTGTTTTTTGAGCCTTTCCATGGCGGCTTTCGCCCAGACCAGTGGCGGTTCCATGAGCCAGGACGCCCCCAAACAGGATTCCATGAGCAAAGACAGCAGCATGTCCCACGACTCCATGTCGAAGGACAGCATGTCGAAAGATTCGATGTCCAAAGACAGCACCGCCAAGTCCAAGAAAATGAAGAAAACCAAGACCAAGCCAGCGACCACCGACGACAGCATGAAGAAAGACTCGATGAGCAACGACAACATGAAGCACTAGGGTCCTTCGCTTCCATAGCATTTCCGGCGGCGCGAGAGCTGGGTCGGGCGCGCCGCCGAATGCTTCCTCGGTTTCAGGGTTTTGATCGCGGGCCTCTTCCCTCCAAATTTTTCTCTTCCCTGGGAATTCGTAGTACCGTAGAAGTTTGATCGCCTCCAGCAATGCGGTAGGACAGTTTTTGCGAACCGTGCCTTCGGCTGCGGCTGCGACTTTTCTTGCGCTGTTTCCCATAGTGGATCCTTTCGGGGGAATTCCCGTCTTTTATTCGATTACTTCGGAATGGCCGACTAAAGATCGCCGCCGCACGGCCATCAAAACTTCGTTATACGTTTTTGCCATTCTTGTTGTTTTCCTATTCTTTGGTCGCTTTGTCCTCAGTTTTTTTGGCATCTCTTTACCTGTGCTCAAGATAGCGGGAGGCCTGATTGTGGCTAATACGGCGTGGGGCATGGTGACATCGACGAGTCGGATGACTCCGGCGGAGAGCCATGAGGCGACCACCAAGGAAGATATTTCGTTTGCGCCGCTGGCTATGCCGTTGCTTTCAGGCCCGGGAGCGATTGGCGTCGTCATGGGACTGGCGGCGCATACCGATCAGGCCGTCGCATATATCGGGATGATCGTCGGCATCGCTGCGGTCGCGCTCTCCTGCTACTTGTTTCTCATTCTCGGCGCACCGTTGGTTCGCCGGCTCGGACCGGGCGCGATCGGGGCGATCAACCGCATATTTGGGTTTCTGATTCTAGCCATCGCGGTGCAGCTAGTGTGGGATGGCATGACTGACTTCAGAGGCTGACTCCGCGAGACTACGCAATGCCGTTCACATCTTATTTGCGCCGCTTGCTTGTCGGTTTCGCCCTCGCGGCATGTTGCATGGTTGCCGGATTCTACTTCCATTCGAGGCATAAATTGCGGGCTGAGATTCGTCGTTTGCCCGAAAAAATCGGTGTCTCCATTCGGCAGAGCGCCCAAAGTTTTAGCTTTTCAAAATCCGATCGGGGTAGAACCCTGTTCAAAGTGGAAGCGAGTAAGGCCGTGGCTTTCAAGAAAGGCGGATTAACTGAGCTTCACGATGTACAGATTACGGTTTATGGCCGCGACTCCTCGCGCTTCGACCGGATAACCGGCGAAGTGTTCGAGTACGATCCGTCCTCCGGAGATATCACGGCGCAAGGGAAGGTTGAGATCGATCTCCAGGCGAATCCCGCGGGTACACAGGGGAAGGATCAAGGTGCCCCTCTACATCCCGGATCTACTCTGCATTTGAATACCAGCGGCGTCGTATTCAATCAGAAATCGGGCAACGCCGAGACTTCGCAAGAAGTCTTTCTTGAAACTCCTCAGGCAAAGGGCTCTGCTCTAGGCATGAGTTATTTGTCGAAGAGCAATGAATTGACTCTGCAATCGAGGGTCATGATCACTCTCGCGGGGAAGGCGTCGGGCACCCTGACTGCATCTCACGGATTGATTCGGAGCGAGCCACACGCAATTTTCCTCGACCGGGCCGCACTCCAGAGCGAAAGTGATCGCATTCGAGCGGATCAAGCCGTGATTGCGCTGCGCGCTGACGATACGGTCGAGCGAATCACCGCTCGTGGCAATGTTCGAGCCGAGTCCACCGGGGCGAATCCAATCTCAGCCCGTGCCGATAATATGGAAGCCTTTGTGTCGCAGGGGGGCGATGAGATCGAGAGAGCCGAATTTTCGGGAAATGTTCACTTTCAAAGTCTAGTCCCGGGGCAAGGCACGGGTAGTGCGAATCGTGTGCTCATGAGATTTGCTTCGGGAAATTTGGTAGAAAAAGTTCATGCCGCAGGTGACGTACAACTCTTTCGTGAGGGCGTGGCTTCGGCTGGTCAAACCCTGGGACAAGATCTAGAAGTATCCGCGCCCGTGCTCGACGCGCTCATCGCAGATGGAAAGCGAATGGCATCGGCGACGGCTCCGCCGGGATCGCGAATCGTGATTCGTTCGGCCAGGACGAAGCAGCAGACTATCATCACAGCCGATCAATTTGACGCCATGTTCGACTCGCTGGGCGCGATGCGGTCGCTTCACGGTGCTCCCCATGCACGCATTGTCACTCAGAATCCCGGGCAGCCAAACCGCGTGAGCACCAGCGATGCGTTGGATGTCAACTTTACTCCGGGCGCAGGCATCGCTTCGGTTTTGCAGAATGGCCATGTGGTTTACCACGACGGCTCACACCAGGCCTTCGCGGATAACGCGAGCTACGTTCCGTCAACCCAGCTATTGGTCATGACCAACTCGCCGCGAGTGACGGATGGGACCATGACCACGACCGCAGAGCGCATTGTCATGGATCGTGCGACTGGGACGGCGACTGCAGAGGGGGATGTGAAGAGTTCATACGAGAATCTTGGGCCTGCTGCCGATGGAGCGCTTTTTTCCTCGGCCAGTCCGATTCACGTTACTTCCCAGAAAATGGTCGCCGCCAACTCTTCGTCGCTCGCGACTTACTCGGGCGACGCCCGGATCTGGCAGGACGCCAACCTGATTCAAGCGTCCACCCTAACTTTTGATCGCAGGAAAAGAAGTGTCACGGCGGCCTCTGACAAAGTCCATCCGGTTTCCACCGTGCTCTTCGATCAGCAGGCGGGGCACGCCCCCAATCCGGTGCTGATGGCTTCGCGTCGGCTGACCTACAACGATCGTGAACGGTTGGCTGTATTTCAGGGTGATGTGACGGCGAATGGAAGCGGCCTCAACCTCACTGCCGACCAGATGCAAGTTCATTTCACGAGTGGGCAGGGGAGCGATAGCGGAACAGCTGGAAAACTCGATCAGATCATCGCCACTGGCAACGTTGTGATCGTTCAACCAGGACGCAAAGGGACCGGCGATCAGCTGACCTACACTTCGGCTGACAACAAATTCGTACTGCTCGGAGGGCCGCCGAGCATTTTCGATGCCGAACGCGGAAACGTCACCGGCGATTCTTTGACTTTCTATGGGCAGACTGCTACCGTCATCGTAGAGGGGGAGAAGACTTCTCCAGTGATTACCCGGACCACCGTGGCGCGATGATTGCCGTATGCCCGCCTTAGCCACCGACGAAATCAGTAAATCCTACCGTAACCGCTCTGTTGTCAATGGCATAAGCCTTCGAGTCAATCAGGGCGAAGTCGTGGGCCTACTTGGTCCAAACGGCGCTGGAAAGACCACCACGTTCTATATGATCGTTGGGCTGATTCCGCCCGATTCAGGCCGCATTATGCTGGATGACGAGGATCTGACAAACGTGCCAATGTATCTGCGGGCTCGGCAGTATGGCATCAGCTATCTTCCCCAAGAGGCTTCGGTATTTCGCAAGCTGACTGTCGAGGAAAACATCCTCGCAGTGCTTGAGGGCCAGCCAGTTTCGTGGCACGAACGTCGCGAGACCATGGAGCGCCTGATCGACCAACTCGGCCTTGAGCATATCAGGATGAACCGTGGATACGCTCTGTCGGGTGGAGAGCGTCGCCGGGTTGAGATTGCGCGCGCGCTGGCCATCAATCCCACCTTTATTTTGCTCGACGAGCCGTTTTCTGGAATCGACCCCATTGCCGTGCTGGACTTACAAAGGATCATCAGCGACCTGCGTAGTAGCGGCATCGGCGTCCTCATCACCGACCACAATGTACGGGAAACGCTTGCAGTTACCGACCGGGCTTATATCATAGAGGGAGGGAAGATCTTCCGCTCCGGCCTACCCCGTCAGTTGGCGGACGACCCCGAAGTCCGGCGAGTCTACCTGGGCGAGAGCTTTTCGTTAGTTTAAGGTTTGCCGAGGGCGAAGGCACTGGCTGCACAGATAGGTTTTGTCCTTCCGTCACATCGCATTTTGGTGCCGTTGTAGGACAATACCGTAGCCGAGAGCAAATCGATGACCACTCTCGACGCGATTCAGAAGTCAAAGGACAGTTAGGAACTCATGGTTTTGTTGCAACCCAAGCTCCATTTGAAGGTCTCGCAGCGGCAGATTCTCACACCTGGCCTGGTTCAGATGGTGAGCGTGCTCGCGCTTAACAAGCTGGAGCTGCGAGACATGATCACGGCCGAGATGGTGGAGAATCCCGTGCTGGAGGAGCTGGAAGAATCGGTTCCCCTGATCGATGACGTCAACCGGCGCGAGGAAGAACGCGATCGCGCGACGGCGGCTGAGGAGAGCCCCGCAGCAAGCAAAGAAGAAAAAGACTCTTTCGAAGAAATCGATTTTGGGTCATTCTTTCAGGACTACCTCGATCCCGGCTACCGTAGCCACTCGGAGATGGAGAACATCGAGCGGCCGTCATTTGAGAATTTTCTCTCGAAGCCGGGCAATCTGGTCGATCATCTGCTCTGGCAGCTGGGCTCGGTTTCGCTGCGGCCGGAAGTCCGGCGCGCCGCCGAGGTGATCATTGGCAACCTTAGCGAGGATGGATACCTTCTTGCCAGTGATGACGAAATGATGGGCGTGGTGCCGCCGGCGGCTCCGGAGGTCGATGCCACCGTTGAACAAATCGTGGCCAAGGACGCCGCAGCGCTGGGCTTGGACGCGTCCCTTGAAGTGGCTGAAGACGAGTTGGCCGCCGATGAGATGTCCTCGGATTCGCAGGATTTAGAGATAGGCACTCCGCCGTCGAACGGGCTTGTTTCTATTCAGGGCGTTGATTGGCCGAAGCCCGATATGAATCACAACCTCCCGCGAAACGGCTCATTCGCGGCTGGAACTGCGCGAGCTTACGATCCATCAGAGGTGCCCTCCGCCGCAGCGGTCGTGGCTGCCGAGCCTACGATGCCAGCCGTCGCGCCTGGTCCAACCAGGGGATCGACGCCGCAGTTCGAGCCGACATACTCTTTTGCCGATCTGCAAGAGGCGATTGAAGTGGTTCGGCAGCTCGATCCTCCCGGCGTCGGCAGCCGCGATTTACGGGAGTGTCTGCTGGCCCAGCTTCGCTATCATCAAGCCCAGCACGATTTGCATAAGGGCGACAACGGGGAAGCGCTCAGCCAGGTTCTAGCTGACGCTATCGCGATCACGGATCAGCACCTGCGCGCGGTACAAAACAAGCAGCATAAGGAAATTGCGCGCGCGCTAGGCCGCCCCATTGAGGCTATTCCAGCGGCCCTCGACTACATTCGTACGCTCGATCCTCGGCCCGGACAACAATACAACAAGACTCAGCCTCGGCTCATCGAACCGGATGTTGCGTTCGTAAAACATGGCGAGGACTGGCTGGTGCTCATGAACGATGAGGACGTGCCACAGCTGAGGCTCAATCCAGCCTACAAGCGGTTGTTGAATCGCGAAACCAACGACAAAGACACGCGCAATTACGTCAAAGAGCGCTATAAGAGCGCCATGCAGCTGATGAAGAACATCGAGCAGCGGAAACAAACCATCGTCAAAGTTTGCTACTCGATCGTCGCGCGGCAGCAGGATTTCCTCGAGCACGGCATCGATCATCTGAAGCCGATGATGATTAAGGAAGTGGCCGAGGAAATCGGAGTGCATCCTTCGACCGTGAGCCGTGCTGTTTCCAGCAAGTATGTGCATTCTCCGCAGGGCGTCTTCGAACTGCGTTATTTCTTCAGCGAGAGCGTGAACGGGCCCGAGGGTGGCGGGACTTCTTTGCTGATCCTCAAGCGCCGGGTTAAGAAGTTGATTGAGGACGAAGATCCGGCTCGTCCGCTTACCGATGAACAGATCACCAGAATTTTACAGTCGCAGGGAATTCAGGTTACGCGGCGCACGGTCGCGAAGTACCGGGAAGATATGAGAATCCCCAGCACCCACCAGCGCCGCACAAAAAAATAAGCAAAGTGCGCCGTCACGCACGTTCTTTCCGCATCGGATAACGAAATAGGCTCACCCAGGGGGATTCATGAACGTGGAATACACTGGCAGAAAAGTTGAAATCACTCCCGCCATACGCAAAGAGGTGGAGACCGGACTGGCGAAAATCCGTAAGATTCTGCGCGACAAGTTCGATACGAAAGTCATTCTCACCGCCGAAAAACATCGCAACAAAGCTGAGATCACGATCACTCCCCGGAATGGTCCGCTGGTCGCGTTGGCGTCTGCGGGAGACATGTCCGCCGCGATCGGCGAAGCCTTGGACCATCTCGAAAAGCAAGCCGTAAAGTACAAGACCAAATGGCGAACTAAGACTCGCCACAATCACTCCACGGCCAGCCTGAAGACGGCAGTGGCTGAAAAGTGGGATGGCGAAGCCCGGCAGGACGCTCTCCTGACGGCCGTGGGGCTTTCAGAATCGACCGCCGTCGATGTCGTGGTCCACAAGTTTCCCGCTGTTGCCCGGACTACAGAAGTTCATCTGGTGCGCTCCGACGAATCGGTGGCAATGCGTCCCATGACGCTCGAAGAGGCCATCAAAGAGGCCCACTTTCGTGACCGGGACGTCTTTGTATTTCGCGATCCCAAGGGCAAGCTGATGATTCTGCATCGCACCCGGGACGGGAAACTGGAACTGATCGAAGCGCCCTAGCACCGGAAGCATTCACTGCCGGATACTCTTTTAGTTTCAGCGACTTGGGTCCCGCCAGCGAACTTCTTGACGAGCGATGACCCTCGTAATGGCTTGAATGGCAATTGTCTGGAGATTGCCACGAATTGGCTGATACTTTCTCAATTGAAATCCTGAACCAATTCCATGCCTAAGTACTTCACTATGAGGTTGAGTGTTGCTCTCAGCGTAGCGTTGATAGCGCTTTTCGCGGCGGCGTTCGCCTCGACGGATGGCACTGAGGAACAATCCAGCAAACTGCTGGTGCTTGAGCATCTCTGGAATGAAGCGCAGGTGAATCGCGATTCCGGCTCTCTGCAGGCCCTGATCGCGGATACCTTCATCGATACGGAATACGACGGCGAGGTCAGCGACCGGATGAAATTTCTAGCCGACATCCGCGACCCCAGGTTTAAACCCAGCGCATTGACGATTCAGGAAGTGAAGGTCAACCTCTACCGCGACACTGCGGTGGTGAGCGGAATTTATCACGCCAAAGGCACCTACAACACACAAGCTTACGAACACACCGGCCGCTTCACCGACACCTGGATATTCGAAGGCGGGAAGTGGCTTTGCGTCGCCAGTCATTCGAGTTTGATTAAGAAGAACTGACGTTGCAGCGTTTTTCTACAGCGTAGCTTTTCTCTCCGCGATGAGCGTCTTAACGTGCCCTACGAACTCATCTACAGCCATGTCTTCGGTTTTTTCTTTGCCGCGAACTCGCACGTTTACTCTTTCCGCTTCGGACTCTTTGTCACCCACAACAACTAAGAACGGCACTTTTTGCAGCGAATGTTCGCGAATCTTAGCGTTCATCTTTTCATTGCGTCCGTCTACGTCGACTCTAACGCCCGCAGCTTTCAGTTTCGCGGCGACTTGATTCGCATAGTCAACGTGGCGCTCCGCGATTGGAATCATGACCGCTTGCACGGGCGATAGCCAGACCGGAAACGCGCCGGCGTAGTGCTCGATGAGCACGCCGAAAAAGCGTTCCACCGATCCGTAGAGCGCGCGATGGACCATGAGCGGCTGCTTGCGCGATCCGTCTTCGGCGACGTATTCGAGCGCGAAACGCTGCGGGAGGTTGAAGTCGAATTGCACCGTGGAGAGTTGCCAGAGGCGTCCGATGGCGTCGACCAACTTAATGTCGATCTTTGGCCCATAAAACGCCGCCTCTCCAGGAATCGTCTTATAAGGAATGTTTCTTTCTTTCAGGACTTTTTCCAGCGAACTGGTTGCCATCGTCCACTGCTCTTCGCTGCCGACGAAACTCTTGCGATCATTGGGATCCCAGGTCGATAGCTCGACTTCGTATTTATCAAACCCAAAATCTTTCAGCACATCGATGGCGAACTCGACGCAATTCATAATTTCGGTTTCGATCTGATCGGGAGTGCAGAATATGTGGGCGTCATCCTGCGTGAAGCCTCGAACGCGCAACAGGCCGTGCATCACGCCTGAGCGCTCGTAGCGATACACCGTTCCTAGTTCGCCCAGCCGCACCGGCAAATCGCGATACGACTTCAGCGAGTCTTTATAAATCAAGATATGAAACGGACAGTTCATGGGCTTCATGCGATACTCGGCGTCGTCCAGCTCCATGATGTCGAACATATTCTGTGCGTAATAGCCTTCATGGCCCGAAGTCTGCCACAACTGCCGACGCGCCACATGCGGGGTGTAGACCAGCGAGTAGCCGCGCTTGAGGTATTCGGAGCGCATCCAGTCTTCCATTTCCTTGCGGATGATGCCGCCCTTGGGATGCCAGAAAATCAGTCCCGGGCCAGCCAACTCTTGAATCGAAAATAAATCCAGTTGCTGTCCTAGGACGCGATGGTCGCGCTTCTTGGCCTCTTCCTGTTTATTGAGAAAGTCGTCCAAGTCTTTCTTGGAAAAAAAAGAAGTTCCGTAGATGCGCTGCAACTGCGGCTTCTTTTCATCGCCGAGCCAATACGCCCCGGCGATGTTGAACAGTTTGAACGCCTTAACTTTCCCGGTCGATGGAATGTGCGGGCCGCGACAAAAGTCGGTGAACTTTCCGGTGCGATAGATCGAGATCAGTTCATCCGGCTTGGTGAATTGCTCGATGAAGTGGCATTTCATGAAGTCACCGTCACGTTTGAACTCTTCGAGTCCTTCGTCGCGAGGCAGAAATTCGCGCGCATAGGGTAGATTCTGTTGCACCAACTCCTGCATCTTCTTCTCGATCTTCTCCAGATCGTCTGGAGTAAATGCAGTTGGACGATAAAAGTCGTAGAAGAATCCGGTCTCAGTGGCAGGGCCGTGGCCTAGCTTCGTTTCAGGAAAAAGCTCGAGCACCGCCGCAGCCAACAAGTGCGCGGAGGAATGACGAAAAACTCCCAGCGACTCAGGATCTTTTTCGGTGAGAATCTTGAGGTCAGTATCTTTGTCGAGAGGGCGAGTGAGGTCAATCAAATCGCCGTTCGTTTTGGCGGCAAGGGCAGCATCCGCAAGCCGGGGGCTGATGGACTTTGCAATATCGAGCGCAGTGGTGCCGCTAGGGACTTCTTTCGTGCTTCCGTCAGGGAGCTTGATATGAATGCTGTCGGCCATAAGAGTTGAACATCAGTATAAAACACGCCGCACCGACGATGGCGTGAGACGCTTCTGCCGGACGAGAGGCAGGACATTGGGCCAAACGAATTAATTTCTACCTGGAATAAAAATTGTCATCAGATCGAAATCTTCGGTACAAGGCCGTTTATCAATTGGCTAACCACGGTCACGTCCAACCAGTCGTAATTGTGGAATTTGGCCTGCCTCAGGCGTAATGTGCTAAGCAACACATCTTCTAGCACGGAGTAGCACTCATGGAACGCGACTCGTCAGTTAGATTGCAGGTAGATATCCCACGCTCGCGGTTGGTGATAGGTCTTTTTTTCGCGCTTATCCTGACTTCGACCCTTCATGCCCAAGACCCGGGGGTTACCGCCGAGGAGATCAAGATAGGCTCTTGTTCGGCGCTCGATGGTCCGGCGCGACAGCTGGGCTTGCAGACTGTGTTGGGTGCGACGGCTTATTTCAAATACATCAACGACCGTGGCGGGGTAAATGGCCGGAAACTGACCCTGGCTTCCTTCGATGATGGATATGATCCTGAAAAAGCGGCTGACTGCTTCGCGTCCTTAAAGAAGTCGCAAGTCTTCGCGGGAGGATTTTTCGTGGGAACTCCGACGGCGGCAAAATATCTGCCGCTGGCGGAAGCGAACCACATGCCCATCGTCGGCCTCTTTACCGGCGCCGAGTTTATCTATGAGCCGGTTAAGCCTGGGGTGTTCAACGTTCGAGCTTCTTACAACGACGAAACTCGAGAGCAAGTGGACAACCTCTGGGCCGCCGGCGTTCGCAAGATTGGCGTCATCTACCAGGAAGACGGCTTCGGCAAAGCGATTCTCGAAGGCGTGAAGTTGGCTCTCGCGAAACATGGCAGTCAGCCCGTTGCGACGGGATCGTTTGAACGTAACACGCTCGATGTCGACAAAGGCATCGCCGCAGTGCAAGCGGCGAAACCGGAGGCGGTTGTGCTCGCCAGTCCTTATGCGCCTGCCGCTCAGATCCTGAAGCGCGCCCATGCGCAACAATGGCGACCTCTATTTCTCGCGGTTTCCTTCGTTGGCACCGAGGCTCTCATCAACGCTGCTGGAAGGGATTCCGATGGTATGGTCATCACGCAGGTCGTGCCGCCTTACGACCGGCTTGACCTTCCGACTGTCAGGCTATATCAGGATTCTTTGGCGAAATATATGTCGTCCGCATCGCCGAGCTTCGTGAGCCTGGAGGCGTTCGTGGACGCTATGGTCATCGCCGAAGGGATTCGGAGAGCAGGCGCGACGCCGACGCGGGAAAAATTCGTTCAAGCCCTCGAATCGATGCACGACTACGACATCGGCTTTGGTTCGGCACGCCTCCAGTTTAGCGCTCACCATCACCAGGGCCTAAGTCACATCTATCCGACGGTGATCAAAAACGGCAAGCCGGAGGTGTTTGAGGATTGGGCGAGCGTGATGGTGCGGTAGGAAAGTACGTAGGGGCGGACGAGGGCGTCCACTCCTACGTAACCAATAGTTTTGCGAGAGGTTACCAGCCGCTCTTCTGCCCTTTATTCTGTTCGTCCAACCATTTTTGTAGCGGCGCGAAGTATTCCAGGATTGCTCCGCCATCGATTTGGCGTTCGCCTGTGCCTGCTTCCAGGGCGTCTGGCCAGGGTTTGCTTTGGCCCATTTCCAGCATCTTGTTGAACTTTGCGCCGGCTTCTTTTGATCCGAAGAAGGTGCAGCGGTTGAGCGGGCCGTTGTATCCGGCGGCGCGGCATAGCGAGCGGTAGAACTGGAACTCCAGAATGTGCGCCAGGAAATATCTGGTGTAAGGCACGTTGGCGGCGACGTGGTACTTCGCTCCGGGATCGAAATCGGCTTCGCTGCGCGCGACCGGCGGCGCGATGCCTTGATACTTCAAACGCAAATCCCACCAGGCCTGGTTGTAATTGGCAGGCGTGATCTCGCCGGAGAAAACTTTCCAGCGCCACTGATCGATCATCAATCCGAAAGGAAGAAACGCGACGCGATCGAGCGCCTGTTGCAGCAGCAGAGGAATGTCAGCCTCAGGCGGCGGAATCTTGTCGAGCAAGCCCACTTGTTTCAAATATTCCGGCGTAATGGCGAGTGCGATGGAGTCGCCAATGGCCTCATGAAAGCCGTCGTTGGCGCCGCCTTCAAAGAAAAACGGCTGATTCTTGTAAGCGCGCTGATAAAAGTTGTGGCCGAGTTCATGGTGAATGGTGACAAAGTCCTCGCCGCGAATCTGAATGCACATCTTTACGCGCAGGTCGTCCTGATTGTCGATATCCCAGGCGCTGGCGTGGCAGACCACATCACGGTCTTGCGGTTTAGTGAATAACGACCGCTGCCAAAAAGTATCCGGCAGAGGAGCGAACCCCATCGACTTGAAGAACCCCTCGCCGTATTTCACCATGCCCTTGGCGTCTAGATTCTTGGCCTTGAGCAGCTCCGTGAGATCGTAGCCGCGGCTGTTGGCGGGCAGTCCTAGCAGGGGGAAGATATTGCCCCACTCCTGCGCCCATGGATTGCCCAGCAGATCGGCGGGAATCGGGCCGGTGGGCGGAACGAGTTCGGGACCGTAATGCTGCGAGAGGCGGGCGCGAACGTAGGTATGCAACGAAATATACAGGGGACGAACCTGATTCCACAGGCGCTCGAGATCTGCGCTGAATGCGTCGGGAGGCATGTCGTAGTTCGAGCGCCAAAGCGCGCCGGTGTCTTTGAATCCCATCTCGCGGGCGCCCTGATTCGATAGTTCGACAAAGCGGGCGTAACGGTCGCGCATCGGCGGACCGATCTTGTTCCAGCCTTGCCACACATCCAGCAGCTCTTTGGGATCGCGGCTGTTGGCCATGATGTTCTCGATGGAGGTAATGTCGAGACACTCGCCGGTCGCGCGGCAATATTTGCCTTTGCCATAATCAGCGTCGAGCGAGGTCGCAATCTGCGTCATCTCCTTGCGCAGCACAGGATCTTTCGGCGCGGGCGCGGTCAGTGATAGTCGCAGTAGCAGGAACTTGCGCGACAAATCGGCGGGCATTTTCACGCCGTCGAAACGCTTGGATTGTTCGACCAGTTCCGTGGTCACCGCGGTGATTTCATCCTGCGCGTCGGAGGAGATCGCTTCAGTATCGTCGGTGATGAAATTTTCCTGCACCCAACTGGCGCGATTCGCCTTCACGGAAAGTTCGCTTAGGCGAGCTTCCGCCTTCTTGATGAAGGCTTCGGCGTCCGCAAGTGTGGGCTCGGATTGGCCTTGCAGCATCATGGGTAGAAGAAGGATCGCGGCTAGGAATGATGGCGTGAAAAATCTTGCAGGCCGAGTTGGCACACGCTGAGTTTTTGCAGGTAGGTGTGACGAACGAAAGAACGATTTCAAAGGTTTCGCCTCCGCTCGGAATTATCTCCGATGCGGAGTGCGTTTGTCAGCAACAAGGCGCTTCGACTTGGTTAACAAAGACGGATTCCTCGCTTCGCTCGAAATGACAATGAGAGTCTTGAAGGTCACCAAACCGTGAGAGAGCCTCGACAAGACGATTGATTTTATGCGGCTAGCAGGGCTACGCCCGCGGCCACGCAGAGGGCGGCCAGCCAACGTCGGTGGTCGACTTTTTCGTGGAGGAAGAATTTGGCGGCGATGGCATTAGCTACGAAGGTGAGCGAGGCGCTAGCTGGGGCGATTAGACTGACGTCTCCCCAGGAGAGTCCGAAGAGGAGGCTGTAAAACGCGGCGGCCATGGCGGTGATACCCATCAGGAATGATGGCGTGCCGAGGACGCGAGTAATTACGGCGAGGAATCCTTTGTGGTGGAAGATTTCTCCGACGTCGCCGACGCGCTTCATGGCTCGCGACATGAGTACGTCGCCTACGGTTGAAGTGATGACGATCAATCCGATGGCAGCCCAGGCGTAATTATGTTTCATGGCAGAGCCTTCTCTGCTGCGGCCTCGGGAATGTGTTTCGGTGGCTCGTGTTTAGTCAGTTCGGGGCCTTGGGTAACAAATCCTACACCAGCGGAGATCAGCAACACTCCGGCCCAACGGGTCGCGGTGACATGCTCGTGCAGATAGAACTTCGCGATCAGCGTGAGCAGGACGTATCCAAGAGATGTTGCGGGAAGAACGTAGGTGAGATCGGCCCAGGACAGCGCGGCTGTATACGAGGCGAAGAAGCCGATCAGCAAGAAGATGCCGAACGCGACGTAGGGATTTCGTACCGCCAGAAAAACGCTCGACAGGTTGTTCAGGGAAATGTTGCCAACCTGCTGCATGCCCTTAGCGAGAAACGAGTCGCCAATCGACGCACACAGCGTTACACAGGCCAGCACTAGATACTTGCGCGGGGTCACGCCTGCGACTCAGGCCTTCGCCGGTTCAGCCTCTGCGTTGGTAGCGGCATCAGCGCGTTGATCCTTTACCCACTTATTGCGCGTGGCGCGCAGCTTGAGAAAGCTCTTGGCTTCCTTATAAAGACGCTTGCGGTCGACGCTATTGAAAGCAGCCTTGCTCAAGATGCGGAAGATTGCCTTAGGCCGGAAGTAGTATTCATCGTAGAACCGATGCACGGCTTCCATCACTTCGTCGGCGGGTAAGCCGGGGTACTGAATCTGGACCATCTGGTGTCCGCCATCGTCGACCATCTCGGTGCCGGCGTTGATGAATCCGTTTTTCATGGCATAGTCGTAGAGTTCGGTTCCGGGGTAGGCGTGCGCCATGGACACCTGGATGGTCTCAACGTCGAGCTCTTTGGCGAAGGCGATGGTGTTGGCGATGGTCTCGCGCGTCTCGCCGGGCAGGCCGAGAATGAAGTCGCCGTGAATGACCAAGCCGAGCTTGTGGCAGTCTTTTGTGAATTGGCGGGCGCGTTCTACGGTGGCACCTTTTTTTATGTTCTTGAGAATCTGCGGATCGCCGGATTCGTAGCCCACGATCAACAGGCGACAGCCCGCATCCTTCATCCCTTTCAGCGTTTCGAAGTCGGTGGTGACGCGCGAAGTGCAGGACCAGGTGAGTCCGAGGGGCTTCAGTTTGGCGCAGAGTTCGATGGTGCGAGCTTTCTGAATATTGAACGTATCGTCGTCGAAGAAAAATTCCCGAACCTCAGGGAAGAGTTTCTTAGCTTTCGCCATTTCAGCAGCAACGTCGTCGGTGGAGCGCTTGCGCCAGGCGTGTCCGCTGAGAGTTTGCGGCCACAGGCAGAAGGTGCATTGCGCCGGGCAGCCGCGCGTGCTGTATAGCGCGATGTAAGGGTATTGTAGGAACGGTACGTTGTAGCGAGTGATATCGAGATCGCGCTTGTAGACCTCGGTGACATGGGGCAAAGAATCGAGATCCTGAAGTTGTGGGCCGTCGGGATTGTGCACTACGACTCCATCCTTCATGTAAGAGGCGCTGAGAATTTCGCTGAGCGGCTTACCGTTGGCGAAGTCGACGACAGCGTAATCGAATTCCTTGCGGACGATGAAGTCGATGGCCGGGCAGTCTTTCAAAGAACGCTCGGGCAACGTGGTAACGTGAGGCCCGACGAAAGCGATTTTTATCCCGGGATTGACGGACTTAATCTTGGCCGCGAGGCGAACGTCGCCGGGGAATCCGGGGGCGCTGGTGAAGAGCACGAGAAACTCGTAGTCGCGAGCGATATTGATGGTTTCATCTGCCGAAACGTGGTGGGAGGGAGCGTCCAACAAGCGGGAGCCTTCCAGCATTCCAGCGGGATAAGCCAGCCAGACAGGATACCAATAGGACTCGATTTCACGGGTGGCAGGCCAGCGGGAGGCAGCGCCACCGTCAAAATTTTCAAAGGACGGGGGATTCAGGAACAGTGTTTTTAATGGCATAGTTTCTCGGATAGCTATATTTTATCATCCCAACAGGAGTGATTGCCCGGTTGGATGTACAAATAGGTTCTCGTGATCGGCGCCTGCAGTATGTCTTCAAGTTAGTGGAACGATTGGAGTTTTGCTATTTTGCTCCATCCAATGCTGGTTTTGATGCACTGAATGGCGGGAATGGCGCGGCGGTTATGGATGCCACCGCACCTTACTTTCCGGCCCCCGCCCAGGCGGCTAGGTCGTCCGTGGCGCGCATGAGTTCGACCTTCGCTTTTTGGACCTGGAAGTTGGCGTCCTGAAGGGCGAAGAAGCGTTCGTTGAATTGAGCACGAGCATCGTCCAGATCGTGGATGGTTGTCGAGCCGTCGTTCGTGCGAATTGCCATGGCTTGGAGGTTCGCATCGGCTACCTTGTATTCCAGGTCGGCGATGTGCTGGGCGGCGGTTGCCTGTTCGACCAGGTGCTGGAGGCGGAGGGTCTCCTCAGAGATTTGCGACTTCTTTGTCGCGACTTCCGACTTGGCGCGAACGGCTTCCGCGTCGGCTTCTTTTGCTTTGGCCATTTGCGAGAAGTTAAGGAAAGGGAATCTCATGGCGATTCCGATAGTGGCATTGTGCTGTTGGAAACTTCCGGCACGAAAGTAATTTTCGTAATTGTTGAAGCTGGCGAGCAGGGCGTATTGGGCTGCGAAGTCTATGGTTGGCCAGAGGGCGCGATGTTCGGCTTTGGCTTTGAAAACCTCGGCTGTGGAATGACTCTCCGCAGCCTGGATCGAGGGATTGAATTGCAGCGCCCGTGTCACGGAATCGTTGGATGATTGCGGTAAGGCTGGCACCGAATCGGCGTCCGCGTTGATGTCCGCAGCGGGAATTCCAGTAAGATCGGACAACCGCTGGCGCAAGATGTCGATCGCGCCCTGGGCCTGTGCCACGCGAAGCTCGACGCGCGCGGTGTTGAGTTGAGCTTGCGTTTGGAGTTGTGACTGATCCACCCCGGCGTTGACCCGTTCCATTTCAATTTGCTCGCTCTTGGCGGCGTCTCCAGTCTCTTGTGCCAGGTGGCCGAGCAACGACTGCCAGCGCGCCAATTCGATGTAACTCAATACGACTTCTTCAATAACTTGGTTGCGCTGGTCTTTGGCTTGTAGCTGCGAGGTTTGATATTCACTCTTGGCGGCGTGAATGTATTGCTGAAGGGCAGGGTTGAGAAGCGCAGATTGCGCGGTCAGATTTGCGATCGAAGGAGCAGATCCCTCCAGGCTCAACGGATATCCGTAGGTCTTACCCAAACCGGAGCCGATGGTTGCTTGGGGGATGTATTGATCGCGACTCTCTTGCAGGGCCGCGAAGGCGCGTTGTTCGTCGGCTTCGGAGGATAAGATTACGGAACTGTGGCGCAAGGCGAGCTGAACGGCTTGTTTGAGCGGGAGGGGATCGGCTGCGAACGCGGGCAAGGTAACGAGGGCGCATTGAACGATCCGCCATACGCCGTGAGGGAGTAATCTCATGAAGTTTTCCTTAAGTTCTAACGAATCGTCGGCTAAACTTCAACGATCGATGCGATGCAGAGCCTCGCGCGCCGGAGGGTAATTGCTGGCCAAGGTCAACGCTGTGCGGTAGTTCCGCGCGGCGGCGGCGGTGTCGCCTTGTTTCTCTTTGGCTTCACCCAGCCAATAGTAGGCTTTGAACGACGGGGCAAGTTCGACCATGTTGCCGGAGAGATATTCTTCCAGCCATTTCTCTGCGGTCGGTAAGTTGCGGCTCACTCGGACTAGAGTCTCCGCTGCTTCCATCTTCACTTCAGGATGATCTGGTGGCGCCGCCACCGCTTTTTGCAGAGCCGCTTCCATGGCTTCCCATTGCTTGAGACGCTTATAGAAGAAGGCTAAATTGAGCCAGGCGAGTCCGCTGCCGTGACTGGCTTCGACGGCTGCTTTGTAGTGTTGCTCGGCTCGCCCAAGGTTTTTCTCTTTCTCCGCGATGGCTGCCTCGACCTGTAATGCTTTGGCTGGATCGAGGGCACGAATCGCTCCCACCTGAGCTTCCGCCTTCGACTTTCCCCCGCCCACAATGGCGGGAGCTTCGGTATAGAACTCGGCAAGATCCATGCGCGCCTCGAGGTTGCTGGGATCGAGCTGGATGGCTGTCTCAAACTCCTCGTGGACCCTTTTGGCCAGGCTCGCGGCGGATAGAAACTCCGATTTATCGGCCTTTTCGCCGTAAGCTCGTCCCAGCCAAAGGTGATAGCGGCTATTGTTGGTGTCGGCGGCGACCGCCTTCTGGCAATAAGAGACTGCCTTGTTCCAGTCCTGCACATCGAAGTGAGCGCGGCAAAGCAGGAAATCTTTTTCGCCCGTGGGACCCTGCTCGCCCTGACGATTCAGCAATGCAATCGCTTCGTCGGCGCGGCCTTGCGTGAGTAGGCCATCCGGAGTGTCCTTGCCGACAGCGAACACGCTGAACAAGCACACGGCGGCCATGACTGTTTGCATTCTTGCCATGCCTTACGGAACGACCTTCACTCTCGAGCCGTTGAGCAACGGTTTCGAATTAAGGGAAGTGAGGGCCACGTCGGCGTTAGGAGACAGTCCGGCGGTGACTTCCACCTTCGTCAAATTGGAAATGGACGTGGTCACATCGCGCCGACGCAATTCCTGATCGACGACCTGAAGCACATAATTCCCGTGTTCATCCTGACGCAGGGCTTCGCGGGGAATCGTCAGTGCGTCTTTGTGCTCGCTGGTGACGATGGTGATACCCACATTCACGTTCGGCAAGAGCTTGTGATCGCCATTGTCGACAAGACAGGTGGTTTCACCGACGTTTCGTGTGCCGTGAAGTTTCACTTCCGAAGGGATGACCGCGACCGTGCCATTCCAGATGCGATCGGGAACGGCATCCCATGTGACTTCGATAGGTTGACCCGCGGCGAGGCGACCCACGTCAGGTTCATCGACGAAGGCGCGGACGAGAACCTGCGAAAGATCGGCTTCCTGCAACACCAAGTCGCCCGGGTTCACGTAGGAGCCGAGATGAAGCGGCAGTGCGTAAACCGTGCCACTGAAGGGAGCGCGGACATTGAGTTCAGCCAGGGTACTCTCCGCAGCGTCGTAAGCGGCCTGCGCCTCAGACTTCCGTGCATACACGCGAGCGACCTCCGGCTTCGAGTAGCGGCCCTTTTTCTTTTGTTCCAGGAGCGCGACATCCTGCTGCGTCTTCGCGAGCTGACTTTGAGCGTTGCTGACTTCACCGGGAGATGCGGCTCCGGTTGCTTGTAGCTTGGTCAGTGCGTCAAGATTGCGCTGTGCCAGATCGCGGCCTGACTTAGCTTTGACCAACTGCGATTCGAGGTCGAGCAGTTCTTCCTGATTGCCTCCGCTCTCGATTGCGCTGAGGTCGGCCTGGGCGGCGCGGACTTGCGCTAAAGCCTGCGCGGCATGGCTGCGGGCGTCGGAGTCGTCGAGTTCGACCAGAATCTGTCCTTTCTTCACGTGGTCGCCTTCTTTTACAAGCAGGCGTTTGACGGTGGTTCCCACTGGGGCGTGGGCTTCGAAATTCTGAGCTGGTTCGATGCGCCCGTTGGTGGAAATAACGCTGCGAATGGTCTCGCGTTGGGCCTGCGCCACTCGCACGGGGATCGGTGTCCCCTTCGGCATGAACGAGGCTAGCAAAACGACTAGGGCGGCAATTATGCCGAGCACCAGCGGCCAGCGCCTGCCTTGGGTCGCTGGTCCATTGTTGTTGGAAATCGCCATGATTTGGAGCGGGACGCCCTACTGTAGCACCTAAAAGAGTGCAAGGTACAACGCCCGTACGTGCTCACTTAGATGCGGCCAACAGCGCTGGGGCGCAGAAAAAGCGGCCCTGCCTAACACGCAAGGAACTCGGTACAATGGAGGGTACCCAAACGATGAAAACCAAACGCTATACCGATGAGCACGCCGAGGCTGGACTGGACTTCGATTTTCCGGAGATTGAAGCTTGGCCTAACCAGTTTCCTGGCTATGAAATTATCGTCGATGATCCCGAATTTACCTCGGTTTGTCCGAAGACCGGGCTGCCCGATTTTGGCGTGCTCGCGATTCGTTATATGCCCGACAAAAACTGTCTGGAGCTGAAATCGCTGAAAGAATATTTACAGTCGTATCGCAATCTCGGTATTTTTCAGGAGAACGTCGTCAACCGGGTTCTTGAAGACGTAGTGCAGTGGGCGCATCCGGTGTGGGCGGAGGTTAAAGGAGAGTTTCGTCCCCGCGGCGGAATTTCTACGACTGTGATTGCGCGTTGGCCTCGTCTGGCAGGGAAGCGCGGGCGGTAATGCCCCTGCGCCTGGGACATCGCGGAGCCCGTGCGACCAAGAGTATCCCTGAAAACACGCTGGCTTCGTTCGATCTGGCCTTGAAGCACGGGTGCGACGGATTTGAGTTCGATGTTCGACTCACGAAGGACGCGGTTACCGTGGTCTGCCACGATTCGATTTGGCAGGGGCGAGATATCGCGAGGTGTTCACGATCGGACGTCCCCGAGTTGCCGACTTTGGATGACGTTCTTGATCGCTATCCGGCCTCAGTATTCCTCGATATTGAATTGAAAGTCGATGGCCTCGAAAATTCGGTAGTGGATCTCTTAGCGAAGCGCGGAGACTCTCTAGGAATTGTGGTGACTTCTTTTTTGCCGCGCGTAGTTCAGAAAATGAAAGCGGCACTGCCAGCGCTGGCTTGTGGCCTAATTTGCGAGAAGCAGCGCGAACTCAAGAAGTATCCTGAGATCCAGTGCGAGTGGCTGATGCTCGAACGTGGTCTCGTCACCTCCGAACTGATTTCATCAGTACATGCAGAGGGCCGAAAACTTGGCGTTTGGACGGTCAACCGCGCCGCCGACATGCAGCGCTTTGCGGAGTGGGACGTGGACGCGGTAATCTCCGATGACACTGAATTGCTGGTTCAGACGCTGCGGCCTTAACCGGCCGCAGTTTTGCATGCCGCGCATGCTAGACTCGCTCTAAATCCCACATGCGGATTCTTACCCGCTATATTTTGCGTGAAGTGACCTCGCACGCCCTGTTGGGGATTGCGGTATTCACCTTCATTCTGTTCACTCGCGATCTCGGCACGCTGCTGGAATTGGTGGTGAGGAACAGTGCGTCATTGCCCAGTGCCATCGAAATTTTCCTGCTTACTTTGCCCTTAGCTTTGACTTACACGATTCCGATGGGAGTTTTGGTCGGCATCCTCATCGGCCTGAGCCGCTTGGCGGCGGACAGCGAAATCACGGCGATGCGTGCCAGCGGTGTAGGCGTGTGGAATTTTCTAAAAATTATTGCCATTTTTGCGGTGTCGGCTTGGCTGCTGGCCTGCTTCAACAGCGCTTACGCGGCACCGCGCGCGCAGGCGGCTCTGGCTCATTTGGAAGATCGCTTGAAGACGGCGCAGGCGTCGTTCGAAGTGCAGCCGCGTGTCTTTTATGAAGGATTTCCGAAACTCGTGCTTTATGTGCAGGACGTGAAAGGCGCGCAGGGCGCCGCGATTTGGAAGGGCGTGTTCATTGCGGACGTTTCTAATCCCTCCGCCCCGCGCATCACGTTGGCGCGCGAAGGCGTCCTAGTTAGCGAGGGCGAACGCACTCTGCATCTTCATCTGGTCGATGGCTCGACCCACGAGGCGAGCTCAGACTCAGCCAGCCAGTATCAGATTTCGACATTTCTCGAAAATGACGTTCCCATAGACGTCCCTCCGGCGGCGAGCAAGCAGGAGCCTGAACCACTGGGGCAAATGGGGACTCTGCAACTGCGCGAGCTTGCGAGGAGCAGCCCGGATCCGCTAGCTCGCTGGTACTGGATCGAGTTTCATCGCCGCCTGGCGTTGCCGTTCGCGTGTCTGGTGCTGGCGCTGGTGGGGATTCCACTCGGGCTTTCTTCAAAGAAGGGTGGCAAGTCGAGCGGATTCGTGCTGACGGTGGCGCTGGTGTTTACTTACTATGCGATTTCGCTGGTCGGAGTTTCATTTGCCAAGCAAGGAAAAATCTCGCCGGCGTTAGGCGGCTGGTTGGCCGATATTGTTTTCCTCGTGGGGGGCGCGGTGCTTTTGTGGTTGGCCGAGCGCCGTCCGTTCGAAATTGGATCGTTGCGTTGGCGAAGCCTGATCCCCTGGAGCGGCAAACAACCCCGTTCTCTGGCCAACGGTCGTCGCGAGAACGCGTTTGAGCGGGCTTCGTCTCGTCGTCGGGTGTTTCGCGCCAGCTTCCCCATGATTTTGGATGACTATGTTCTGCGTGATTTTATTTTCTACTTCGCTCTCATCCTGTCGTCGTTTTTAGTCTTGCTACTCGTGTTCACGCTGTTTGAGTTGCTGGGTGACATTCTTCGCAACCAAGTTTCACCGCTGTTGGTGGGCGATTATCTGCTGAATGTGTCACCCTATTTTCTTTACAACATCGCTCCGCTGAGCGTGCTCCTGGCGGTGCTGATTACGTTTGGTGTTATGCAACGCTCGAACGAGATGACCGCAATCAAGGCTACCGGCATCAGCATTTATCGCATCATTCTGCCCGTCATTGCGGCCTGTGCCGTCGTGGCGGTGAGTCTTTTCTTCTTCGATCAGTTTTACCTGCCTTATGCCAACAAGAGGCAGGACGCGCTGCGCAATGAGATTAAGGGCAAGCCGCCGCAGACTTATCTCAGTCCCGATCGCAAGTGGATTTTCGGGAGCGATTCCACTATCTACTACTACCAATTGTTCGATTCGGATCGCAATCAGTTTGGAAAGCTGTCAGTGTTTCAGTTCAACCCCAAGACGTTCTCCATGACTCGGCGGATCTATGCGGATCGCGCCCAATGGGACGACGGCTTACAGAATTGGATTTTCACGCAGGGATGGGAGCGGTCATTCGAAGGACCGGCGATCGCAAATTACCGCGCCTTCGATGTGACCAGTTTCGCGGCACTGAATGAGCCTCCGACATATTTCAAGAAAGAGGTGAAGCAGTCGTCGGAAATGAACTATGAAGAGCTGCGCCGTTACATTGGCGATCTTGAGCAGAGTGGGTTCGACGTGGTGCGGCTCCGTGTTCAGTTGCAGAAAAAGCTGGCGTATCCGGCGATCACGCTGGTGATGGCGGTGTTGGCCGTGCCCTTTGCTCTGGCCGCAGGCAAGCGTGGGGCGATCACGGGGGTGGCGACGGCCGTTGTCATTGCATTGGTTTATATGGGTGCATCGAGCCTGTTTGAGAAGCTGGGAGAGTTCAGTCTGTTACCGCCATTGCTCGCGGCATGGTCGCCCGATTTGCTATTCGCACTGGCTGGCGGGTATCTGGTTTTGCGCGTCCCTACTTAGGACTAATTATGATTCATGAAATCTTTCCTGTGGGACCGTTGCAATGCAACTGCTCGATCATCGGCGATGAAGCGACGGGTGAGGGCATCGTCGTCGATCCTGGCGACAACATTCCGCAGATTCTCGCTGCAGCGGCGAAGCATAAGCTGGCTATCAGGAAGATTGTGATCACGCACGGCCACATCGATCATGTCGGCGGAGCCATGCAGCTTCGAGCCGTCACCGGCGCGCCTATCCTGATGAATGAGGGCGACTACGAACAACTAGGCATTCTGGATGTGCAGGCCAACTGGATTGGCGTTGCCCCTCCGGGCAAAGTGGAAATTGATCAAACGATCAAACAATCGGACGAGATTAAGGTTGGTTCTACAGGCGCGACGGTAATGCATACGCCCGGCCACACCGAAGGCAGCGTTTGTCTCTATTTTCCAACGGAGAACAAGCTCATCGCGGGAGACACTTTGTTCGCCGGAAGCATCGGCCGCACAGATTTTCCCGGCGGGTCGATGGAAAAAATCCTGGATTCGCTGAAGGGCAAACTGATGGCTCTGCCCGATGAAACGGTCGTTATCCCTGGACACGGGCCGCTCACTACGATCGGCGAAGAGCGCGACCATAATCCGTTCCTGAAGTAGTTATCGCTTAATCGGCTCGAAGGCAGCGAACGTTGCGCCTTGCGGGTCGGCGATTACCGCATAGCGACCGGTATTTTCGATTGCCATCGGGCCAAAGTATATTTTTCCACCCAATTCTTTCGCTTTCGCGGCGGTCGCGTCGCAATTTGAGGTCAGCAGGTAGGTCAGCCAATGTGGTGGGCTATGCGGATCGCGATGTGCTGCGGGCGGTATGCCGCCGATCATTTCTTCGCCGTTCTGAATGTGCATATATCCTGTCGCCGGATTATCGTCCTTGCCGAAACTCATCTTCCAGCTAAACAGTTCGCCGTAGAACTTGCTGGCTCGCGCCGGGTCGGGTGTGCTCAGATCGGCCCAGCAATACGATCCGTCGACTTCTTTCACGCCTAAAATATCGCTGCTCTTTTTCTGCCAGAGGCAGAACATCGCTCCGGTGGGATCCTGGATTACAGCCATTCGGCCGTTCTCGTAAACGTCGAACGGTTCAGCCATGACCTTGCCTCCCGCCTTGGCAGCAACCTTGGCGGACTCGTCGGCATTCTCGACCGAGATATACAGGTTCCAGTGCGGTGGCGCGCCTTGCTCACGTTCGGCCAAAGTATATCCCGCCGCAGCGGTGCCTCCCGCGAGCTTAAACATGGTGTAAAAAGCGCCGGGCCCCATCGGGATGTCTTCGGCTTCCCATCCAAAGAGCGAGCCGTAAAACTTCTTAGCCCCGTCTTGGTCGGACGTCGCAAGTTCCAGCCAGCAGAAAGATCCGGGTGCGTAATCCTCAATCAGGCTCATGGGCGAAAGTATACGCCGAAGAGCTTCTAGAATATTTCGCGCGGATGAAAATTGACGCTGCGGAGGGTGCCCATGCGAGATGGCGCTCGTTCGTGTTTTGGAGAGGTTGTCAACCGCGGTAAATGTGTCCTAGGTTGAATGCGACTGTTGTTTAGTCTAGTCGTGATGAAAATAGAAGAGATTTCCGTCTAGATCCTGTACGGTGAACTGCCGCAGTCCCCAAGGCTTTTTTTCTAGCGGGTCCACGATGTTCGCACCGGACGATTGAAAGTACTGATACGTCTTATCGATATCTTCAGCGAACACCCAGTGCACCGCGGGTTCAAACGGCGGATTCCGCTTCCGCAAGAATATTGGGCCCATATCTTCGTGTGACACGGCCCCAATCTCCTTGCCTGGGTAAAGCCATCCGATCTCGAAGCCTAGCGCATCTCTGTAATGCTGTTGCGCCCGTTCGACATCGGCGACCGGCAACTCCGGCACCGGCTTGCCGATCGCAGTCATAGTTTCTTTTGCATGCACAGAGATCCCTTCGCTCCGCGACGCGTTTTAGTGGACTTGCTTGATCGCTGCTTTCACCTTGGTAACGACACTGTCCGGAAGTGGTGCGTAGGTGAGGTCCGCCGCCATTTTCTGGCCGTTATCCATAATCCAGTTCAGCAGGTCGTTGAGGATCTTTCCTTTCGCAGGATCTTTCGATTGCACTGGAATCAGCAGCCAGGTGAAGCTCGATATCGGATAAGCGTCTTTGCCAGGCGCGTTGGTGATCGATACGCGGAAGTCCGCAGGCATTTTGGGAGCCGAAGCCGCGGCTGCGGTGACGCTGTCCAGGCTGGCTTTCACATAAGCCCCCGAAGAGTTGCGGACGACTCCGTAGGGAATCTTGTTCTGGACGGCGTAGATCAGCTCGACATATCCGATGGAACCTTGCAGCTGCCGAACTTGTCCGGCGACGCCCTCGTTGCCCTTACCGCCGAGACCGACGGGCCATTTGACCGACGTGCCTTTTCCAGGGCCGTTCTGCCAGTCGGGGCTCACTTTGGAAAGATAGTCGGTAAAGATGAATGTGGTTCCGCTGCCATCGGAGCGGTGCACCACGATGATTGGCTGGTTCGGAAGATTGATTCCGGGATTGGCGGAGGTAATCGCCTTGTCGTTCCAACTGGTGATCTTGCCCAGGAAGATTCCGGCCAACGCATCCGGCGTGAACTTGATTTCGCCAGTTACTCCGGGAATGTTGTAGGCGGGAACGACAGCACCCATCACGGTTGGAATGTGCAGCACGTCCGTCTTTAGCTTCGTCTTTGCCTCAGTCAGTTGCTCATCCGTCATGGGGCCGTCACTGGCTCCGAAATCGACCGTTCCAGCAATCACCTGGCGGATGCCGCCGCCGCTGCCGATGGATTGGTAGTTGACCTGCACATCGGAGTGCGCGTTGTGATATTCGCTAAACCACTTGGAATACATGGGGTAAGGGAAAGTGGCACCAGCGCCGTTGAGCGTGGTTTGGGCGAGAGCGGGAAGTGCCAGGGCCGAAAGCGCAAAAGCTAGGCAGAACATCGCGATGCGACGAATCACGAGGGAAATCCTCCTTGGATTTTGAGTACTACATCAATGATTGTGAAGATTGTCAATAAGAATCATTGGCTGCCACTGTTAATGCGGGATTACAGTGCGGTAAATATCGCGTGAATCGAATTAGCCAAAGTCTAGCGTTGCTGGTCGAGGCGGTTGATCTCGCGGTCGAAGAGCGGATTGTTGGGGAATTCGGTGCGGAGGCCGGCGAGAACCTGGCGAGCCTCACTTTTGTTCTTATCGCGCACGTAGGCGATCGCTAAGAGAATTCTGGCGAAAGGAGCCAGGAATCGGCCATGCGCGGCAGAGAGTTGCAGCTCTGTGATTCCGGCCTGCTTGTCGCCTGAAACCCCTCCCAGGCGAATCAACCAACGGACAGGAGCGGCCATGCTGCCAATAATATATTTACTAAAGCCAGTCGCCACGTGAGCGTCATAGCACTTGGGATCGACCGCGAGCAGTTTTTCCGCCCATCCATCCGCTTCTTTGGTGAAGTGTAACGAAGCTAAGTTGCTCTTCTCGATCATGGCCGAATAGTCGGCTTTGAGGCCGGAAGACATGGTCATTGCGAAGAGGGCGTCGTGATCTTTCGGATCATGCGCTAGTTTGGCGCGGGCCCGTCTTTCTCCTTCATCCAGGTCGGCGGTGAAACGCTGGCGAGTGGATGGGTCGGGAGACAGTTTCTTGCGGGAGGCGAACATATCATCGTTTTCGTAGAACTGAGTTTCCAGAACTCCTAGGCGATTAAATTCGGAGAAGAGCGCACCGGCCGCGTCTGAAACCGGGCCCATGGGATCGTCTGGGTGCGAGGTTTGCCACGCGGTAAAGACTTGATGGGCGCGATCGAAGTCGAGGTCATACAACATGCGGAAGCCATCGTCCAGTGACGAGGGGGTGCCCTCCGGAATGGTTGCCGAACTCAACTGCGAGGACATGGCGCAAGCCAGACAGGCGCTCAAAAGCGCTCGACGAAGGGTGGTAGTCTCTCGCATGGCAGCTATCCTACTACAGGTAGGATGCGCTTTGGGTGGTTGCTTTTGCACGAACGTCGCACTCTATTTGCACCTTCGGTGCGAGGGGGTAACCTCACAGGGGAGTAACCGGGGAGATCAGTTTGGCAGAAAGGACTGTGAAGCGGGAGCGAAGCCTTGCGGTTTCATAACTTCGTCATAAGACGGCGGAATTGGGTCTTCCTGGGCGCGTAACGGTTCAGGGCTCTGGGCCATCGATTCGGAATGCGGCGGCTCGCCGCCGAGCTGCGCTTCACGATAGTCAGCATAGCGGCCAGAAACCGCGATATGAAACACCCACTGGTGGCGCTCTTCCTCAGGTTCGACCAGGCCCGCGTCTCTTAGAGGAACGATGTACTGTTCGACCCACTTGATCTCAGCCTTGGTCATGCCGCGGCGCTGCAGATCGACGGTAATCCCCGCGAGATGCGAGGACGCTGTGTCGCCAGTCTCGGGTGCCGCGTTGCGGTTGTGGCGGCGCAGCTTTTTCTGCACCTGCACTGTGCGCACTGCGGAGTTGACCTGAATCTGATCGTGAAACTGTTTGTAGTAAGCGGCGCTGAGGTCAGTGACAAAATCGCGCGTCCACGGACGGCAGAAGCGGCGATCGGGATCGAGACGCGGATCGATGCGCAGAGTTTGGCCCGCCTCGATAGGCACTAAGTCTCCGCTGAGTTTCAAACGCTCCAGTTCGTCATCATCTTGAATGCGTGGCAGCTCAAGCCGGTCGATTTCCTCATTCTGACGAAGCAGGGATTCGTGCGAAGGACGGAAGAGCGGGTTCCACAAAATCCGGCTAATGCGGCTGCGACGGCTGGAGCGAGCATGACTTCGGCCTCGGCCATGACGCGCGGTCCTTGCTTTACTCATGCCGAACGCTTGTCCGCATGCTGCTAAAAGCAGCAACGAAAAAACGAGGCCACGAATTGTAAGTCTGCGATGCACGAAGTGGTTTTGATCTCCAGCCAAATTGCCGGGGCGTTTGACAAGTGGCTAATTGTAAGTCATCGAGCGTCGAAAAAAACTTCAGTGAACAGAAAAAAGTTACTGAAGTTTTGGTTACCTGGCCAATCCATCGGCCGTTACGCAAGTGTTAGCTGCATTTGGGATGCCGCCATTTTGAACCCTGTTGCTTTGCGTAAGCCTAACAAAATGCACAGGTCGCAATCTTCGCCAGGGCTGCGTGGGGAAAACGACCGCCACGGAGGGTAAATCACTTCCTAAAAAGGTCACCGATGGCTTGGCTCATGACTTGGCCGCTCACATCGGAGATCGACTGAGTGAGGGGGATTTCTTTGGGGCAAACCTCAACACAGTTTTGTGCGTAACCGCACTCTTGAATGCCGCCGTCGCCCATCAGGGCCGCTAGGCGTTCGCGCTTCAGTTCCGATCCCGTAGGATGGGCGTTGAACAAGCGCACTTGCGAAATTGCGGCTGCGCCGACGAATCCGGTGTGATCATTAAACTGTGGGCATGCTTCCATGCAGCAGCAGCAAGAAATGCAATTCGAGAGCGGATACGCCACTTCCTGATCGGCGGGCGAGATGCGCGGGCCAGAGCCCAGATCATACGTGCCGTCGATGGGAATCCATGCTTTGACGGCCTTTAAATTTTCAAACAACACGCTGCGATCGACCGCCAAATCTCGTACAACGGGAAACTTCGACATGGGCTCAAGCCGAACTGGCTGTTCGAGATTATCGATGAGCGCGGAACAGGCCATGCGGGCGCGTCCATTGATGAGCATGGCGCAGGAGCCACAAATTTCTTCGAGACAGTTGGCGTCGTAGGTGATGGGCGAAGTCGGCTTGCCGTCGCGAGTCACGGGATTGCGAGCGATCTCCATGAGCGAGGAGATGATGTTCATGCCGGGATGCCAAGCCAGTTCGAACTCTTCCCACCGCGATTCCGCGGAGGGTGAGGCCTGGCGCTTGATCTTTAGTAGGACGGTTTTGTCAGCCATGATTATTTCGCCGCGTCATACTTCCTTGGCCTCGGCGGAATCAGTGAGACATCCACCGGCTCGAATTCAAATTTCGGTTCGTCTGCGTCGGGCGCGAAATATGCTTTTGTTGTCTTCAGGAAGTTCTTGTCGTCGCGTTCCGGGAAGTCGGGCTTGTAGTGTGCGCCGCGCGACTCGTCCCGCAAAGCTGCGCCTTGCGCGACCACCCTTGAAATTTGCAGCATATTGTAGAGCTGGCGGGCAAAGATCACGCTGGTGTTGGCCCACTGTGTCTTGTCGCTCAGATTGATGCGCTGAAAGCGTTCCAGCAATTTGCAAATTTCGCCGTCGGCTTCCTGCAATCCTTTGTTGTAGCGAATGACGGTGCAATGCTTGGTCATCAGCTCGCCTAGTTCGCGCCATAGCTTGAAGGGATTCTCGTTTCCTTCGGACTTCATCAACATCGCGTTGTTTTCTTCTTGCCGTTTCCGTTCAGCGTCGAAGTAGCCGTTGGTCGGCGCGGCTTTCTGATTGCGCGCGTAGTCGAGGGCCGCGGGGCCAGCGACGAATCCGCCGAAGATACAGGAGAGCAAGGAATTCGCGCCCAAGCGATTCGCGCCGTGGTACTGATATTCGCACTCGCCAGCAGCATAGATTCCGGGGACGTTCGTTGCCTGGTTGTAGTCGACCCAGAGACCGCCCATGGTGTAGTGCATTCCCGGAAAAATCTTCATCGGCGTGTCGCGGGGATCGTCGCCGACAAACTTCTCGTAGATCTCCAGAATACCTTCGAGCTTGCGGTCGAGAATCTTACGGTCGATATGGGTCAGATCAAGATAGACCATCGCCTTGCCGTCGATGCCGAGGTTGTGCTCGTAGACGACTTTGAAAATCGCACGCGTGGCCACATCGCGTGGAACGAGATTGCCGTACTTGGGATACCACTCTTCAAGAAAGTACCAGCGCTCGCTGGCCGGAATGCTCTTCGGGTCGCGTTTGTCGCCGGCGGTCTTGGGAACCCAGACGCGTCCGCCTTCGCCGCGAGCTGACTCCGACATCAAGCGCAATTTGTCTTCACCGGGGATGCATGTCGGATGCACCTGAATAAACTCGCCGTTGGCGTAGTAACAGCCATTCTGATAGAGCGCCGATTGCGCCGAGCCGGTACAGACGACCGAGTTAGTGGACTTGCCGAAAATAGCTCCGATGCCGCCGGTGGCGACGATGATTGCGTCGGCAGGGAAGGTACGCACTTCGAGGGAACGCAAATCCATGGCACAAATGCCGCGGCAAATTCGTTCCGAATCGAGCACGGGAGACAAGAATTCCCAATGCTCGTACTTCTTGACCTTGCCTTCCGATTCATAGCGGCGCACTTGCTCGTCGAGCGCGTAGAGCAGTTGCTGACCGGTGGTCGCGCCCGCAAAAGCAGTGCGGTTATAGAGGGTTCCGCCGAAGCGGCGAAAATCTAGCAATCCTTCCGGTGTGCGATTAAACGGGACGCCCATGCGATCCAGCAGGTCGATGACGCCAGGCGCAGCTTCGCACATGGCTTTGACCGGAGTCTGATTGGCTAAGAAATCGCCACCGTAAACCGTGTCGTCAAAATGCTTCCAGGTGGAATCGCCCTCGCCCTTGAGATTTTTGGCAGCGTTGATTCCCCCCTGGGCACACACTGAGTGCGAGCGTTTCACGGGGACGATGGAGAAGAGATCGACCTGTCCACCCATCTCAGCGATTTTTATGACCGCGGAGAGTCCTGCCAGCCCGCCGCCGATCACGATGATTTTAGGATTCGTCGCCATGAGTTTCTTTCGTCGATGATCGCTAGCGAACTGCGGAGGACTCCATATTTGAGGCGCCTGCATTCAGCGGCTGCAGCGGCGTGTTGACGAATGAATACATGGTCACGCCACCCAATAGGACAAGCCCTAGTCCGAGTGCCAGACAGATGTAGCCGAGTTTTTGCCGGGCGCGCGCGCCTGTGGTGATGCCCCACTTGGCGCAGAATAGCCAGAGCCCATAAGCGAAGTGCCATGATGCTGCGGTAATCCCCAGAGCGTAGAACGCGAGCGCCCATGGGCTCTGAAATTCAGCCTGCACTTTCGCGAAAGCAAGCTCTGGATGCGAAGGCAAGTGCACTCCCGAAAAACGAAGATGCCAGGTGTGCCATGCGATGTAGAAGAAAGCGATCGCTCCGGTGTAGCGCTGCGCGGTATACAGCCAGTTACCTGCCCAGGGATATTCGCCGACGTTCGACTGCCCGCGATACCAGATGTAGAAGCCGTAAAGTGAGTGATAAAGGATAGGCAGCCAGATGCCGAATAGTTCGAGGCCGACGACGAAAGGCAGTCCGGTCAGAAATTCGACTTGCTTGGTATAGGCCGCGACGCCGCGTGTGGCTTCGGCGTTGGAGATGAAATGCTCCAGCAAAAATGCGCCGATGGGGACGATGCCGCTCAGCGAATGCAGGCGCCGCAGGAAGAAAGACGAACCTTGTCCGGCACGGAGCGGAGCTACGGTGTGGCGTGCGGAACTCGCCGGACTAGTTGTCGTCGCCACAGTGCGTGTCCTCAGGCTGCTCCGCGAGTGCGAAGTCAACCTTTTATTATGTTGTCGCGCGAGAGGTCTCGTCAAGCGCGCGAGCGCAATGCCAAAACAAAATTTAACTTGCACTACAAGCGGCGATGATTGCACGGCGGCCGAAGCAAATCGTTTCGGTCGAACTTAGCTGACCGAACTGAGTCTCAGGAAGACTACGACGATCACTCCGGTTACGGAGACATAGAGCCAAATGGGAAAAGTGTAGCGGGCGATTTTCTTATGCAGTTGGAAGCGTCCGGTAAGCGAAAGAAACACCGTCACCAGAATCATCGGCAAAACTACGATCGAAAGAAATACATGGCTGGCCAGCAGACTGAGGTAGATCGACCGGACCATTCCATGGCCGGGGAAGCGCTGATCGCCGTGCAGGGCGTGATTGACAATGTAGCTGATCAGAAACAGCGTCGAGAAAGCGAGCGCCGTCAACATGCTGCGACGGTGGGCCATAATGTTGCGTTTCTTAATATAGGAGAAGCCGAAGCAAAGCGCGATCGCGCTGAGGCCATTGAAAATCGCGTTCAGGATTGGCAGGAAGGTGAACTCCTGCGAGAACGCAACCGACGTCTGGTGAACATACACCAGCCAGAGTAGAAACGCGGTCGCCGCTGCGCTAAGGGTCAGGATGCCGGACAGCACCGGCATGGGTAGAGATTTGTTTTGTTGCATAAAGGATCTCACAACTCAACCATATTACTGCGCCCCTGGCGGTAAATGCAGCATGTTTATGTCTATTTTGAAGCACGGCGTTGTTTTTCATGCCAGTGCAAGAACTGGCGGAAAGCGTCCCCGCGGTGACTGTACTGCGCCTTGTCCTCCGCGGAGAGTTCGGCGAAGGTTTTGGCGATTGAAGGAAAATAGAACAGGGGATCGTATCCGAAGCCGCCGGAGCCACGTGGCGATGCAAGAATCAAACCTTCAGCGGTTCCTCTGAATAAGGCGAGAGTTGTCCCGGCGCAGGCCGCAGCGAGCACGCATACGAAGCGCGCCGTGCGCTCTTCTTGTGGCACGCCGCTCAACTCCAGCAACACGCGCGCGTTGTTGGCGCCATCGTCGGTGTTCGAGTCCGCAAGTTCCGGGTGGGGAGCCGCGTACCGCGCGGAGTGAACGCCCGGCTTGCCTTCCAGCGCGTCGACTTCCAATCCAGAATCATCGGCGAGCACGAGTTCCCCGTTGGCGTATCGGCTGTATTCTTCGGCTTTCTTGCGGGCATTGGCCTCGAAAGTGTCACCGTCTTCGACGACCGGTGTGATCGTAGAGAATCCTGGCAGAGCTTTAATCGCTATACCGAATGCCTCGGCCGCCCCCGCGAAATCGCGAAGCTTGCCCGCGTTCGATGTGGCAATGAAGATTCGATTCATACGGTGAATGTTTCAGTGTCTTGGTACCAGCCCCATTTCCACAAAATGAGCCCGAGCCACACCAGAACGCCGCAGCATGATATGAGAGCACCCGCTTTCACGTCCCAGGTTGGCGAAAAGAAAACATGAACGTGATTTACGCCAGCCTGAAGCGGAATCATGATCTCGCCATTGTCCGGCCCCAGCCAGTGCGAGACCGGTTCGCCGTTCACCTCGACGTTCCATCCACGATAGCGGAACAGCCGAACCTGGACCGCAACCGGAGTGCCGGACACGACCGTGAAGTTTCTCGATTCAGGGAGCCAACTGCCCAGCGCGATTTGGCCTTGACTGTCGCCCACCAGAGTGACGAGCGGCGCGTCGGGTTTGATTGCCGCTCCGTCAGCAGTTCGCGGAACGTATTCATCGACGCCATCGTAGCCGTATCCGGTTTGCTGATTGTCTTGTATTTCGTTGATGTCGGCAGCCGTATCCCACCAGACGTTTTGCACGGTGCGATTCAGCAGCGGGAGCACGGCAATCATCAGAGCACACATGACCAAACGGGTTGGCCACCGTTTCCAGGCTAACGGCAGTAGTAGGCAGAGTGTTACGCCTAGACACGATAGCCAGCGCCAGGGAAGCTGCGCATATTGAAAAAATGGCATGTGATTCCAAGCGGCGTCGCTGATTCGCACCATGCTTAGGAAGCAGAGGGCACTCCATCCGCATAGAAGCGACCACACAAGTGTCTTACCCGGCCTAGTGCGCTTTATTGCCAGCAGTAAAATCGCCGCGACCGCGGTTAGTTCGAGCACGCCCAGCCACGACATGACACGATTGAAATGATCGTGATCGGTGTCACCGATGTTGGTGAAGAGAAAATTGTCTGCGGGCCGCACTCCAGGCGCGAAGAGTTGCCGTACTTCGATCCAGCGCTGCTGATAAATTGCAGGGCCAAGATAGAAGCCGGCCAACATAATTCCGAGGACTACGGCAGCGGTGCTGTAGAGCAGCAGTCTTGGCGATCGTTTCTTCCATGCCAAGATTGCGACGAGCAATGCGAGGGAGTAATGCGTCATGACGGCTGCCGGGACATTTGTGAGCCAAGCCCAGGCTAGGACAAGGCCAAGCGGCGCGATCATGTGTCCTCTTTTTCGCTCGGCGTCGAGTACACAGAGCAAGAGCAGGGGCAGCAACGCCGCAGCCAGTAGTTCGGCCAACGCGCTGCGCCAGTAGATCACGACCAGATAATAAGGGTTTACCGCGTAGAACGCAGCCGCGAGCGTGGCGTCGGCGCGAGACAGGAAGCGACAGGCGAGCAGAAACATGGAGCAGCCTGAGAGAGTGAGAGCGATCCAAATGAAGGCGTCAGGCACAACCTTCCACGGGAGGAATTCACCGAGGGCGGCACCCAGCGTCCATGACGCCGGAGGATAGAAAATAAAACGAGGTTCACCATATCCATAGTGCGCCAGCGATGCCCAGTGGGGATGCCAAATTCCGAGGCTCCATTGATGCTGCACTTCCATCCACGAATTGAGGTGGAACTCGAAGTCGTGGCCGGAGACGTTGCCCAGGAAGAAGGTCGGGACCAAAGCTATCAACGCTGCCGCCATGATGGTTAATACGGGCGCCCAGGCGAGATTCGCTTCTGGACAGGGCGCGTGGGAAAAGCTTAGCGAGGTGTTCGGTATGCGTGACAGGGTCTTATGCTCTTCCTTTTTAGGGTAATCTGGATTTGCTGTGGAGCAAAGTTGGAAGCAGTGTTTCCCATGCTCACGCTCCTGGCATTCGTGTAGGCGGAAGACACGCTTTGGACTGATTCTTTTATGAAATCCCGTTCTTCTTGGATGACGTTTTTTTTCTTTGTGGCGCTAGTCTCGGCCCTCGGGCAGTCTAACGACTCGGCCTCGTCCACTTTTGCCCCGCTTGCGCAGTGGACGGATGCGGTTACCAGCGGAAACAGCGTGGCGCTCAAAGCGCTTTATAGCAGCGCGCCACCGTCCCAGATCGCTGGACCGTCGGGATCCCTGACAGTCGATCAAGATGTTATGTTTTGGTTGGACATGAAGGCAAAGCGCATCGTTGCGAATATTGTTCACTCCGATGAACCTCAACCCGGACTGCATCAGATCGTCATTGAAACTGAGATCCATTCCGCGGGGCACATTGCCTATGTTACGGAGGCTCAGATCTGGCAGCAGCAGGGCGCGGCATGGAAAATTGTCGCTGTAAAAAGGACCAATGTCTCGAAACTGCTTCAGCCAGCATCCACAAGTAAGGATCTTTATCCCGCATCGGTTGATGCACACGCGGAAATCGAAAACGCACTGGCGCGGGCGGGCAAGTCCCACAAGCGTGTACTCTTAGTTTTCGGGGCCAATTGGTGCTTCGACTGCCATGTTCTCGATCGTGCGTTTCAACGGCCCGATCTTGCACCGGTCGTCGCTAAGAATTACGAAGTCGTTCACGTTGACATTGGGCAGGAAGACAAGAATCTGGACTTGCTGTCAAAGTACGATCTTCCCCATAACAAGGTTCCGGTGATGGCGGTCTTGGATCCTTCGGCCAAGGTCGTGTACAGCCAAACCAGGGGAGAATTCTCCAGCGTACGCTCACTAGCGCCGGAAGACTTGCTACAGTTCTTGAACAAGTGGAAACCAGCGACGCGATGACGGCGACAGAAATGCGACAGAAAATTCATTGAATTGCAATCCTGCCGCAATAATCGTTGCCTAAGGTTTGAGCATCGAAGTGGGACAATAGCCGAAACAGGCTAAAGGGCTCATGCGTAAGACGGCGCTTGAGCCCTTTCGATTTATTAGCTGGAGGCGACTTCTTCCGAGGAGCGCTGTCGGCGTAGCTCTTGTAAGAATTCTTCTTGCGTCAGAGATTGGTGATCCCGCAAGAGCTCGAGCAGGGAGTCTTCTGTTTCCTCACTCCCAGGAGAGGGAACGTCGAACGCCCCCGCCGCTATCAATGAGGATGGCGTGATCGACAGTTGAGGCAGCGTTCCCGGACGACTGGTTAAGAACTCGATGAAGCGCGCGACGGTCTCGCGCTGTTCCTCGGTGCGCGCAGCGAACTCGATGCCCATGCCAAAGTTGGGATGCATCACGCGTACCATGCCTTCCGCGCGAACTTCCATCTTTTCAGCATTCAGACTGAGAACGATTCCCGAGCCTTCAGGGAATGGCGATTCCGTCTCGACGTAGCATCCGCCAAGACTGAGGTCGGTTAATTTGCTTTCCGCGACCGCTTCGGGTTCGGGGGGAAGGTCGGCCGCATGGGCTTGCACCCATTGGCGAAGATCAGAGCTAATCTGAGCGGGGAGATCGAAGAAGCGCACCCCGCACTGGCCGTTAGGATTGGTCCAAGCCACTTCGCCGGTGTATTCGGCTTCATTACTCCTGCCCGGCAAGGTAAAGCGCGCCCTAAGCGGGGTCTGACGCGCGAATGCCTGCGGCGTGAGCAAGTCCATACCGTCTTCGCTCAAATCAAGCAGGATCCCTTCGGTCTCGCTGCCGCCGAAGGGCAGCACATGCGCGGGAATTTGCACCGGCACTCGATAGGACCCCCGGCGTTCGCGCTTGATCAGCGCAGTTGCTGCGCGCAAGCTGGCTTCTGCCTGCTCAACGGACAGAGGTTTGTAGAGAATAAAGTTTGCACCCTGGCCAAAGGCGCTGCGTACGCGCGTCTTATCGCCGAGGATGGCGATGGTGACGACTTTGTGCCCACCCGGAGCTTCGCCCGCGTTTTGCAGCACCATGCTGGCGTTGTGAGGGTCGTCGAAGTCGACGATGACGGCGTCATATCTTTCTTCCGCGAGCAGGCAAACCGCTTCGGAATAGCCACAATCCTTCAGGGCCACGCCGAAACGACCGAGCATCGGCGTTAGGATGGCTGCTGCGTCTTCGTCCGTAGAAACTAAGAGAGCCTGGAATGGCATGTTGGACCCTGGGATTGCTTGATTTTCATTACACGGACCCGCGCTTTACGGCCAGCGCGGAGTCACCGCGCGAACGGCAGGCTTGGCGGGCGCGGGGGCAGCGGTCGCTCCTGCCTTGGCCGACATCGTCGCGGGTTCGTCCGCATCGGTCAGGATCGCGCCATCATCGTCGTCCATTTCGGCCAGCAACGGGGCGACTTCGCGCAGCTTTTCAGCAGCCTGCTGTAACAGTTCAATCTGTTTCCCCAGTTGCGCGAACCTGGCCTGCTTCTGGCGCAACACCTCATGTATATCTTTCATACGTCCCCCTATCGGCGAATGTAAGCAGTGGGGGGCGGTGGGTCAACGCCAAACCCTGGAAGTTAGATTACGGGGGTAACCTCTCACCAGGCGTCGTAGTTCGAGAACGCTCGGCCGCCAGCGCAGAGATCGCCGACCCTGATAAAATCGGAAAGCTTCGTCAAATATTGTCTGCGCGGCACGGAGAGGTGCGTGAGTGGTTGAAACGATCCGCCTCGAAAGCGGACATACCTTAACGGGTATCGTGGGTTCAAATCCCACCCTCTCCGCCAGTTCTTTACCCGCTTAAATGCTGGTGATTACCAAGCCATGCTCCAGCTTTGCGTTCGGCGACGGGTTGAACTGTCCAGGTTCGGACGTTTCGCATTTGCATTTCACGGGACAATATTGGGAAGAAGACAACGCGGGCGAGAGCAATCTGACACGCACCGCGAATCGGTTGCTCTCGACCACACAAGGACGCTGGCTCACGCCCGACCCGGCGGGGATGGCGGCGGTGGACGTGACCAATCCGCAGACCTGGAACCGCTATGCCTACGTCACCAACAATCCCCTGAGCCTGACCGATCCCACGGGGTTGGCTCCGCCGGGACTTTGTCCAGTGCAGGGTCTTCCCGTTTGCCAAGGTGGATACTTCAACGGCCTGAGCCTGCTTCTGTCTTTCGCCAACGGTTCCCCTGCCAATTGGGACAGCCTTGCGATTTGGTCGTACACCACTGATGTCATCAAGGGATGGGTGATCACCGGAAACTGCGATAATTGCAAAATACCACTCACCGAGCAGCAAACGTCCTACTACGTGTCTGTTGCTGGTGGCAGCAGTCCCTGCACTTTTCTTGTAGCCAATCCGTGTGGCGGCGGGGGCGGTGGAGCCGCAAACAACGGGCCTGACCCTGGTGCCGTCCTCAACTCAATGAAGCAGTACGTCAAAGCGCAAATATCAAACTGCTACAACGGCTTTCATCAGACCACTGGCGGGAAAGTTGTACAGGCGTTCAGTGCGCTAGCGCTATTCCCAGTTGCGAGCAACTACCAAAGCAACCAGCTAGCAACCGGCGCTGAGGTTGTCGGTAAGGTTTCTGTGGTGTTAGGGTCCAACAGCGCAGGAGGAGTGTTTGCGCCGCTGCTCGAAAGTTTCACGTCGAATGTGACGACCCCGTTAGTCGTTCTGGGAACGGGCGCTGACGCCGGAGCATACTTGCTCTGCGCTGCTGGCGCGGCAACGAGCATTCACCCGTAGCAAGGAGCGTTGTCGAAAAATGGCACTTGGGATCGTCCTAATCACGAAGTTTGAAGACTGGCCACTGTGGGTGCAGGTGTTGGTGGGTGTACCACACGCGCTCCTCGCGATGGCTCTCGTTTGGGTTTGGACGCCAACACGCAAGCGAGGCTTGCAGGTGTTAGTGGGTTTGTTTGCGTACCTGTGCGTGTTCTATCTGGTTTTCGTGCGCAAATGAGCCCTGCGAAACGCTCGCCTGCATCCTGGGTGATCGTGCTGGCGGACGGGTGGCCCACCTTTACGTTTTTGGTAAAGGTGGGGAGTGCGCGGCCAATCGTCGCGGCTTCTGTTTTGACTCCGTCGTATGCCTCCGTTCGAATTCGATGTGCACACGGCCCGCAAGCGCATGGAGAAGCTGTGCTACAGGCATGAGAATCCAGGGAAGCGCGGGCACGTGCAGGAGCCGGAGCAGTGGCGATGGAGCAGCTATCAGAGTTATGCTTGCGGGGAAGAGGGCGCGGTGAAACTGAATCAGCGGAAAGTGATAAAACTATCGACGCAGGCAGCATGAATGCCCACCTTTACAGAGGGCGTAAAGGTGGGCCACCCGCCTCTTTGGTAGGCAATCTGGGGAAGGAAGTCCCTTACGGGGGTTGGTACAGCCTAGGGAAGCTTGCTTCCACTGAAATCAAGATGACTTCAGAAGGCGTTCAGGTATTCAACAAGTTCATGGTAAGACCACCCCTCAAGTAAGTGGCCGGGTAGCGATTTGCAGGAGGCGGTACGATGCGGTTGTTGGACGCGGCCCTTCTGGTATCTTTGTTGCAGCATGCGTCGCGTGATTACGGAGATTTGCGAAGTAATGTTGGGTACCAACAGCCTTTGAAGGACGGTCGATGACCTCGCTCCGAGCCGTTATCAGTGACATCACGAAAATGGAGGTCGATGCGATAGTCAATGCTGCTCAGAATTCCTTAATTCGAGGTGGGGGGGTGGACGGTGCCATTCACGCTGCAGCTGGCGTAGAACTGCAGGAGGAATGCCTAGCGTTAAATGGGTGCGAAACGGGTGACGCAAAAGCGACGAAAGGTTATCGCTTGCATGCCAAATACGTGATTCATACGGTCGGCCCGGTATGGCGAACACGCCATCTGAACGGAAACGAAGATGCGCTGTTGAAGTCTTGCTATCGGAAGTCCTTGGCGATTGCTGAGCAGCTAGGGGTAAGAACGATCGCATTTCCAGCGATTAGTACAGGCATCTACGGCTTCCCGAAGGAACGTGCGGCGGAAATCGCGGTTGCTGAAGTCAGAAAATTCGGCGGCAACATGGAGACAATTACTTTTGTCTGTTTCGATGAGAGAACTTACTCAATATATGAACGAGTTCTGTCCTCGCCGGTCGGTTTGACCGCTACCGTAAGCAAGGCAAAAAGAGCAGATTAGGTAATGCGAAACACCGATCTGTGGCTTGTAATCACCTCAGTGTGGCGGGGTCGGCAGTGATACCAGTGATACCGAAAACAGTGATAAACAGGTTTCCAGGCGCAACGTATGCAACGGAGGCTATCAATTGCAATTATCATAAGTTGCTTAAATTGCTAGAGTTACGTTCATGTGCCTGAAAAGGCGTGAGTTGACATTTGGGCGGAAGTAGAATCCCACCCTCTCCGCCATATTCCGCATGTACTCGCCGACGCAGGGCAACTGGATGCACCATGACCCGGCGGGGATGGCGGCGGTGGACGTGACCAATCCGCAGTCGTGGAACCGCTATGCCTACGTCACCAACAATCCGTTGAGCGTGACCGATCCTACGGGGTTGGCTCCGCCGGGACTCTGTCCAGTGCAGGGATTACCCGTCTGCCAAGGTGGATATTTCTCTAACGCTTATTTCTTCGGGCCCCCGCTGTTTGGCGATGAGTTTGACCTGCTGGAGAATCCGATTCCTGTGACGACGGTGCTTTATAGTCCGCCGAAGCCAATCTATACGCCCCTGAACGGGATGCAAAGCCAGTACGGATACGCCGTGACTGCCACGATGGTTTTTGGGCCGACAACGGTTCAGATCGGCAACATCTTCACTTTGCCGGGAGGCGACATGTCGTTTTTCGGCTGGAACGCCAGAGCTTGGGGTTCTTTCTTCAAAACTGCCCTCAACCCTCTGAACGCCTTCAAGGAAGGTAGCTGCGAGCACCAGTTCGCTGAGGAAGCGTTTGATCCCGCAGAACAGACTTCCCCGCAGGACGAAGCTGTCAAATCGACGGCCCAAGCGGGAGCCTACGTTGCCGCAACCGCTTACGCGGCAAGCCAAGGCTTGACGGTTCCGATGAGGTCGAGTATCGTGCGCGGCATTTTGGAGGGCGGAGAGGTGGTTGGAGAGACCGCCGCGCTCGTACCAACCATCTATAGCGAATTCACGGCACTACAAAATGAGGTGAAGAGCTTTGCCAACGGCGAATGCCAATAATGCACTACGGTGGTTGTGGTATGTCCTGATTGGGGTGGGTCTTTCGATCCTTGCCGTTTTATGGGGTCTCTCCTCTCCGGGCAAGTATGACCACAAGTACGATAAATGGGCGCAGCTAGTCATGCTCACTGCTATTCTGTTCGGATACATATTGAAGTGGGGTTGGCACTACAGGAGACGATCAAGGTTCTGGGAGCTTTACTCGATTCTGTTCCTTGGTCATTGTGCCGTGTTTGTAATTCTTTTCTCACACGGGCGCTGGCCCAACCTGTTATTGGGGGTGGCTGGGTATCTAGAATTTGTAGCGGTCGCATCGCTGATCGCACTGGTGATGGGCGAAAAAGGTATGAATGGCGAGTAGGCCAGTCTCGCTCAGGTCGCCCTTCACGGCGTGCTAACCTGTGTGTTAGCTGGCTGCGGAAGCTGCGATTGTTAAGGAATGAGAGGGTTGTGTTTTCAATAACTTCCTTTGTTTTCAATCAGAACAGGGCTGCAAATCCCACCCTCTCCGCCAGTTTTTTGGCGATATCGCGAAGCGTTGGAACCGCGGAGTTTGACGCATGTTGGTGGAGGTCGCCAGACCGATCGTCCTTATTCTTAACATTATTTCTCTGTATGCGGTGTTCAAAGGCGCTTTCTTAGCCCCAGCCGTCAGCCTGGAGCAAAGAGTTTTGGATTTCCTTTGCCTTTTAGCGTTGGCGGGAGCGCTATCGGTTGTAAGCGGGTTCATTTTTCTGTACGGGGCGACCAGTCCGGCTGGAAGGCTACGAGTAGGATCGACGCTACCGGTTCAGCTGTTCTACTGGGCTGCAAGCATCATGCTCGCTCTCTTCCTCGTTTCCTGGTACGTGGACAGCCACTGCATTTTCTATCGCGATATACGCTGGTGAAAGGATAACTTCGTGATGGGCGTGTGGGGTGACCGATTGATTCGAGTTGCGATCGGGGCTGTCGTCGTGCTGGCATTGCTTTATGCCGGAGACTGGGCGGCGCTGCGCGTTCGCCTAACACATGGGACGGCTTATGGCACCGTCGAGGTCAATCAATTTCTGGCGACGCCGCTGAAGGGCAGCAAAATAGAATACGACCTGATCGGGACGGTGCAACAGAAGTGCAGCCGGTCCATCTTTCCGCAGCAGGGGAACGCCGCTTGTTGGTGGCTGGAGCGGCATACCACGCAGTGGCAATGAATGGAGTAAAAGCTCATCGTCGAGCCCGACACTCGCCTAACCCGAAAGTTGTATTCCTAAAACACCGCATCGCGTGATGCGGATTTCCTATCTACACACTAGTTTGGTTAGGTCGGGAATGATCCCAAGTTCGATCACAAGGAGTTTCAGCTTATGCCAACGATCACCACGAAAGACGGTACACAGATTTTCTACAAGGACTGGGGAAAAGGCCAGCCCATCGTATTTAGCCATGGTTGGCCCCTCACCGCAGACGACTGGGATGGGCAGATGATGTACTTCGGCGAACGCGGATACCGCGTGATCGCCCATGACCGGCGGGGCCATGGCCGCTCCACACAGACGTGGGATGGCAATGATATGGATACCTACGCCGACGATCTCGCGGCGCTCACCGAGAAGCTCGACCTGAAGAGCGCCATTCACGTAGGCCACTCGACGGGTGGCGGAGAGGTTGCCCGCTACATCGGGCGGCATGGTTCAAAACGCGTAGCCGCTGCGGTGCTCATCAGCGCAGTGCCACCGCTCATGGTGAAGACCGAAAAAAATCCCCTGGGCGCACCCATCTCAGTTTTTGACGGCCTGCGCGACGCCTACCTGGCCAACCGGCCACAGTTCTACAAGGACATCACGCTGCCTTTTTACGGGTACAACCGTCCCGGCGCCAAGATTTCGGAAGGCATCCGTGAGAAGTGGTGGCTCCAGGGAATGATGGGCGGGATGAAGGCCGGCTACGACTGTATCAAAGCATTCTCGGAAACGGATTTCACGGAAGACCTGAAGAAGTTCGACGTGCCGACGCTTATCATGCACGGCGAAGACGATCAGATCGTGCCGATCGATGCTGGCGGTCGCTCGTCTGCGAAGATCGTGAAGGGTGCGAAGTTGATTGTGTATCCAGGTTTCCCGCACGGAATGCCAACCACCAACGCGGACCGGATCAATTCCGACTTGCTTGAGTTTTTACAGCAAAGCAAGCAAGTAGCAGCGTAAGAAACATGTAAAGTCCGGCCTCTCGCGCTGTGAGAGGCCGGCCTTTAACCTTTATCGAACCAGAGTTGCCGCTAAGACCACCACATCAGGATTATTCGGCAGCGTGATGCTTTGCACCGTCTTCGCCGGATTCAGAACGAAGCGGTAGGCATAGAGATTGAATATCCGCTGGTCTTTCGTTCCGTCCTGGTAATTCCTATACGCCATGGCCACCGCCTCAAACTCATTGGGGAAGTTGCTTGGGGTGTACCAGTCGCTGAAGCTTTGCACGAATTTCGAACTGGTTCCGTCGGTGTAATTCACGGTTATGGTCTGGGAAGATTGATTGCCCTCGATCCCGGTTGCGAAGAGTGCAAGGTCGGCAAATTTGCCCGTCGGCAAAGGAATCGACTGGCCGCTGGAGCCGACTGCGTCGAGGTCATTGGCTGGGCCAAAGTTGAAGAGAACGCGGTCGCCAACTCGTGAGGGCGTCAGCAGATTGGCCGAATATGAGTAGCCGCCGCCATCGAGCCCCCCATTGGTGTAGACCGAGCCATCGGTGTAAATCCCGTAAAGATTGAACGCTGAACTGAGGTCTACCTGCGTGCCGATCCCCTTCGTGCCCACGGCTGCGCTTACCGCCAACGTGATTCCAATCTGCTGTTTCATGCTACCGGACGTTCCGGTCACGTTTACGGTGGTGAATCCCGCATAGGCTGTGGGAGTGGCTTTGAAAACGATTTCCTGCTTCTTGCCGGTTCCTTTAATCGTTGCCTGAACGCCTTTCGGCAGGGTGGAGAGCGACAGCGTGACCTTGCCATTGAAGCCCCCAAAGTCAGTAATTATGATTACAGCGTCGGCATCGGAGTTCTGGTTGAGATACACATTGCTCGGTCCGGAGAGGCTGAATCCGTTGCTGCTGACTGCGTTGTTGATGGCGGCGGCATATTGGGCAGCCAGGCCGGTTCCGACGAAGTCGTCGTAAAGCCACATGAATCCGCCAATAATGCCGCACTGGCTGTGCCAGCCGGTCATGATGCTCTGCACCTGACTCGGGGTGTAGTTCAGATCCCACAGGCCGGGGAACACGGGAACCGCTCCAAAATTCCATCCCACGCAAGGGTTATTTCCCGCGCCACCCGCGTATGCCTGGAGATGTACGCCGTCGACTGTGCCGGGAAGTTGCGTGTTTATCTGGGACACTACGCTCGTCCAATAGCTGCTGTCGAAATATGGATCCGGCTCAATGTGATAACCCAATTGTCCGAGCATTACGGCAAATTGAATCGTAGTCGGGGCGTTGAAACTGTTCTCGTCGTCAAAGTCGATCGCGTCCAAAGCGGGGATGGCGGCTTTCAGGGCTTGAAAGTCTTTATAAAGGATGCTCGTCGGGCCCGTGCCTTGCGACTGAACGAGGGCGGTGATGTTCTCCCAATCGCCATAGTTCGAGGAGCCGACGCTAAACGTAACCCGCTTGACCGTCCCTTGTTTCAGTTGGGCCATTTGCGCTGGGAAATCGGGGTAACTTTGATTGCCGACATAAACTCCGTTAGCGGTCAGCGGAAACTCGCCATTGAAATTCAAATCGCCAACGCTATTGACTTCAACGCTCCAGACGATGGCTTCCGTGAAGCCGGAGTTCTCAATCTCGGTGATGTTGTTGGCAGCGTTCTTGTAGAACGGGCCGCCGCCGAAGATTCCCGTATATCCGGTTTGCGTGGAAGCTGTTGGAGTCGCAAATGCAAATGTCATGGCCACAAGCAAGGCAGCTGCGCTTCGGATAACTGTCTGGCAGATTGGGGAACCAGACTGTAGCTTCACTGAGTAGTTCATATATTGCCTCCTGGGTAGGGCGGAGCGATGGGATTCAGACTTGAATTTGTACGATTGCAGAATCTGCAAGATCGCTTCGCAACGACCTCTGCATTATACACAGGGAAGGCTCGAAAGCCGCGCTCCGCTTAGCGTTTAGCCCGAAAGAAAGTTTGGACGAGTTCAGCGCAGCGTCCGGCGAGAACTCCTGAAGCGACTTCCATCCGGTGATTCAGTCGGGGATGGTTGAGTACGGTTAACGCGGAACGCACCGCTCCGGCCTTAGGATCATCCGCACCATAGATCAGTCGCCGGATGCGGGCATGAGTCAACGCGCCGGCACACATGGCGCACGGCTCCATGGTGACGAAGAGCTGGCAGCCTTCGAGGCGATGATTGCCCAAGGCAGCTCCAGCTTCGCGCAGAGCGACAATCTCGGCGTGGGCACTGGGGTCGGAGTCGGTCAGATTGCGGTTCCAGCCGCGTCCTATGACGCGGTCATCGAGCACGACGATGGCACCGACGGGCACCTCGCCCGCATCGAGGGCGCGCTGGGCGCAGCGGAGGGCTTCTTCCATCCACACTTCGTCGGGATAGGTCACAGATCAGTGTAGCGAGGATTCTTGGTTGTGCGAAAAGCCCGCCCAGTCGCAAAGAACGCGACAAGGAAGGGGCGATCACTGTAAAATCGATCCATCATGAGCCAAAATTACGGGCCTTACATTGGCGTAGAAAACGGCAAGAGGGTGGTCAACAATTTGGACTTCGGCAATCCTACGCCGGAGGGTTTGGTGCTGACCACGCTGGACAGCGCGATCAACTGGATGCGCAAGAGTTCCATCTGGCCGATGACCTTTGGCTTGGCCTGCTGCGCGATTGAGATGATGTCGATGGGCGCGTCGCGCTTCGACATCGCCCGTTTCGGAGCAGAAGTATTTCGTCCTTCGCCGCGGCAGTCGGATCTGATGATCATCGCGGGGCGAGTTTCCAATAAGATGGCGCCCGTGATTCGACAGTTATGGGAGCAAATGCCCGAGCCTAAATGGGTGATTTCCATGGGCGCATGCGCGACGTCTGGTGGCGTGTTTCAGAATTATGCGCTGGTTCAAAGCGTGAATCAGGTGATCCCGGTGGATATTTATGTGCCTGGATGTCCGCCGCGCCCTGAGCAGTTGATTTATGCCATCACTCTGCTACAGGAAAAGATTCAGAAGGAGCGCGGTACGATTACCAAGGCGCTGAATTTAACTACGTAATTTGGCGGGCCCAAAGCACACATCCCCGCCGGACGGAGCGAGCCGCGCCCCGATACGAACAACCCCGTGAGAATCTGCATCCGCCCTCATACTGCGTTCGTCTCTGACATATAATTCGTGATTCGGTGCGCAAATCTTGGCCGCTGAATTCTTCATGCAAAAACTAAGCAGCCCTTCTACACAGCCAACCATTGTGGCGCAGGCGCCCTGCCGCGCGGATTTAGCGGGTGGGACGATGGATCTCTGGCCGCTTTATTTATTTCATCCGGGCGCGCTGACCTTAAACTTCGCGCTGAATATTCTTACCCGCTGCCGGATCACTCCGCTTAAAGGAAAGCGAATTCATTTACGCTCGCTGGACACGAAGCGCGATGAGTCGTTTTCCAGCTTGACCGAGTTGCAGAAGACGAAGAAATTTCGTCTGCCGCTGGCGGCTCACCTGGTCGAGTTTTTTGCTCCGAAAGAGGGCTTGCTGATGGAAACAGATTCGGAGTCTCCTGCGGGGGCGGGGATTTCTGGGTCATCGGCGTTGATGATCGCGGCAACGGCGGCGCTGGCGCGGTTTACAAATCGCCACCTCACGCTGGAGCAAATGCGAGTGACTGCGCAAAACATCGAGGCGCAGATTATTAAAGTGCCGACCGGTTGCCAGGATTATTATCCGGCGCTGTATGGCGGCGTGAGCGCCTTGCATTTGGACGCCGATGGCATTCATCGCGAAGCTGTGCCCGTGCCGATCGAAGAGATGGAGTCACGCTTCGTCCTGGCGTACACCGGTGCGCCGCGCCAGTCGGGAATCAACAATTGGGAGGTCTTTCAGGCGCATATCAACGGCGACAAGCGCGTCTTTCGCAACTTCGAACAAATTGCGGAGATTGCGCGGGCCATGCATCAGGCGTTGCTGGAGGCGGAGTGGAACGACGTCGCACGATTGTTGCGCGCGGAGTGGAAGCTGCGGCGGACCAATGCGCCGGGGATTACGACGCCGCTAATTGACAAGTTGATTGCGACGTCCCTTAAGCACGGAGGATTGGCCGCGAAAGTTTGCGGGGCGGGCGGCGGCGGATGCGTGATTTTTCTAGTCGAGAAGGGTGAGGCCAGCCGCGTGGCCACGGCAATCGGTGAGGCGGGCGGCCATGTGCTGCCGCTACAGATTGCCCGGGATGGCTTGCGGTTTGGTTGAGTGGCGGGCGAGGGCGCCCGTCCCACACTGGATCTAGCGCAACAGGCCTAGCTTATCCATGGGCCAGTAGCCGAAGACGGCTTTGCCGTAGATGAACATGGATGCGACGGGTCCGAAATCGCGACTGTCGTTGGAGAGGCTGCGATGGTCGCCGAGCATGAAGAAGCTATCTTTTGGAACCGTGATTTCGGGGTAGGAGCGCATGTCGGAGTATTCGCGGGGGACATAGGTTTCGTCGATCAGGTTGCCGTTAACGTAGAGTTGTCCGGCCACGATGCGAAGGTGGTCACCGCCTACGGCGGCGACACGCTTGATAAAACTTTTCGATGGATCGCGGGGATAGCGGAAAACGACGATGTCTCCGCGTTCAATGGGCTCCCAGCGGTAGACGAATTTGTTCACGAAGATACGCTCCTGGTCGTCGAGCGAGGGCATCATGCTGGTGCCTTCGACCTTTACCGGCTGGTAGAGAAACACAATGATGAAGCAGGAGATGGCCAGGGAAATGACAAGGTCGCGAAGCCAAACTGAAAGCACGGCCCAGCGATTCGGGCGAGGTGCGATTGCGATGGGTGGCTGAGTTGGATCGGCTTCGGACATCCTGCGGCGATTCTACAACGGTTGGGGAGGATGGCAAACATAACGACCAGATGGCGTCCTAGAAGGTTCAAGAGAATCGTTTACAATAGAGTTAACGAGATTGATCGAGAGAGGGTTGGTGGGACGGTATATGGCGAAACGTTGGCTGAGTGGGATGGCATTGGTAGGTGTGACTTTACTACTGTCCACGCCGTGGGCGAGTTCGCAGCAAGACGATGCTGTGCCAGCGTATAACAAAACCGCGCCTCCCAAGGGAACGACGCTGCCTCCGATTCTCGAAAAAGATCAGCTTTGGGCGGATGATGCGCAGCATCCGTACCAGACGCACGCTTACGAATTAGCCAGGAAAATTCCAGCGGTGCTGCACCAGCAGCCGTGCTATTGCTATTGCGATCGCATGGGCCATAACAGCCTCCATAGCTGCTTTGAGGGAACGCATGGGGCGCGCTGTTCGACCTGCCTGAAAGAACTCTATTATTCTTACTCGGAACATAAGAAGGGCAGGACTGCTGCGCAAATTCGCGCGGGGATTATCAAAGGCGAGTGGAAAACGATCGACTTGCAGGCTTCGGCCACCATGCAGTAGGGGTCGGATGATTCAGCGTAGCTCACTTGAGTAAAAGGAGATTCTACGAACAGTTCAGGAAGAATTCTAAAGATGACGCAGAAAACCAGCGGGAAGAAAATCGTGAACGAAGATCCCAAGCATGTGCAGGCAATTCAGAATTATGAGTCAGGCTTGCGCGCGATGCAGGAACGCAAGTTTGAAAAAGCGCGCACCCATCTGCAAAAAGTTCTCACGGGTCCCAGCAAAGAGCTGGCCGACCGGGCCAACGTTCACATTCAGGCTTGCAGTCAGCAGTTAGAGCGGGTTGTGGTGCAATTCAACAGCTCTGAGGAGCACTACGATTACGCAGTTTCTTTGCTGAATCTGGGGGACTATGTCGCGGCGCGCGAGCACTTGGATAAACTTTGGCAGCAGTCCCCGCATGCCGATTACGTGATCTATGGGTTGGCTGCTCTGGACTGTCTTACGGGTCGATCCGAGGAGTCCTTGCGCCACCTGGCCGAGTGCATTCGACTGAATCCGGCGTTGCGTTTTCAGGCGCGGAACGATTCCGACTTCCAGAATTTGGCAGAGGATCCGCGGTTTACAGAACTGCTTTACCCCGACCCAGGACTCGACGAAATGGCGGGCTTCGATCTGGTCAATCGCGAACTGGAAGAAGATCGCTAGAGTTTTATGACGGCCAGCGCAGTTCCGAATCCACCTGTATCGGCTTCGCGCGGGCTTCGGGTGGTAGCCATTGGCGGAGGAACAGGCCTTTCAACCTTGCTCAAAGGGTTGAAGCAATACGTACCCACCTTCAGCGCCACCTCGAACCAATCCCTGCCACCAACTTTCGTTCACGACTGGCACATTATTCATCTGAGCGCAGTGGTGACTGTCAGTGACGATGGAGGGTCAAGTGGGCGGCTGCGCAAGGATTTCAATATGTTGCCGCCGGGCGATATCCGAAATTGTATTGTTGCCTTGTCGGAAGATGAAGCTCTGTTGTCGAAGTTATTCCAACATCGTTTTGTGAAAGGCACTAGCCTTGAAGGCCACAGCTTCGGCAATTTGTTTCTCGCTGCGTTGACCTCGATTACCGGAGATTTCAGTGAGGCGGTTCGCTTGTCCTCGGAAATTCTTGCGACGCGCGGACATATTTATCCGGCGACAACGTCGAGTCTTGAGTTGGAAGCCGTGATGCAAGATGGAACCACCGTGAGGGGAGAGACGAACATCACGGCCAGCAAAGATCGCATCGAAAAACTGGCGCTGGTTCCTGCCGATGTCGAGCCGTTGCCGGAGACTTTAGAGGCGATTTCGCGAGCCGATTTGATCACGATTGGCCCAGGATCGCTTTTCACCAGCCTTATTCCAAATCTTCTCGTCAAGGGGATTGCGGATGCGATCGTGCGATCGTCCGCCGTGAAGGTTTACGTTTGCAATCTTATGACGCAGGCCAACGAGAGCATCGGACGCACGGCAGCGGATCATATTCAGGCCCTCAATCAACATGCGCAGGCTAAGATTTTCGACTATGCACTTTTGAATTCTTCGCCTGCGCCCGCGGACCTGCTGGAGAAGTATGCCGCTGAGGGCTGCGCTCCGGTTGCGGTGGATGAAGACGCGATTCGCCAATTGGGAGTCGAACCACGAGTCGGCGATTATTTGTGCCAGGGTACGGTTGCACGTCATGCCACCGATCGCGTGGCCGCGGACCTCATGCTCCTTGCTTCGCAAGCGGCGCAACGAAGACGCGAACAGTTATTCCTGGCGACGAGATAGTCTACTGCGTCGGCGGAGCGCCGTCGGCCAGCAGAGTGCCTCCGTGACCCGGGCTCGGAGCGCTGATGTCGGGCGGCGTCCTGTCCGGCGGAAGCGGCGCTGGATCGATCGTGTCATTCGTGCTCCGCTTTCCATCGGGCAAGTCTTCTCCCGGTCTTCTCAGCGTAGGCGGATTGGCGGGTCGGGCGTGAGCCTGATCGGCCTCTGCGACCGTGGCGTCGGGATGAAGATCGATCTCCTTCGCGGTACGGATTTCTTTCTCGCCGTTGACCTTCATGGTTTCGACGCGAACCACTTCATCGCCAATCATGCGCACGAAGTCAACATCCGATGGCGGCTCGCCGTAGATCCAATCTTCGTGCTCGACTTCGCCCTCTTTCTCGCGAACCTTTCTGGGCGGACGTCCCTTCGCGTAGACCACCATCTCGCGGTTCATGCCGACCAGAACTCGATGCTCCTGGATGGCAGTCTTCACCTTGGGTGGCACTGTCTCCAAATAGGCGTCAAGCGGCGATTTAGCGTCGAAATCGAAAACGGGGCGTAAGTACTCCTTGAGTTGGCGAGGGTCCATTTCTGGAACGTATTTGTCGAAGGCGAGATCGACGAAAGAGCCGCGTGCGTTGGCGTTCGAGTTGTCCGGCGTGATCGGAGTTTCACCTCCCATGCCGGAAACCGAAATGCGCTCATACCATTTGGAATTCCTGACTGGGCCCCCGTTGATTTCGAAGTGGATCAGTTTTTCTTTAATTACGATATTGCTGATGCGGGCCTGGTCGCCCGGTTTGACGGATGGCCCCCACATCGCGATCAACTGCTGCAGTTCAACTCCGGCGGGGCTGAGAGTGCCGCTCTTTAGCTTGAGTCCCGTCTTGCCCATTGGAAATGGCGTTCGAATATAGACAAGTTCGGAGTTGAAAGCGCGCACCAGTTCCATGCGCGTCTTGGAAGAAATAGGCGTTGAAATCGTAGGCTTGGTGGGGATGTCCGAGGCTGCGAGGGAGACAGAAACGCAGGCGACACACAACAGCGAGAGCGTAGCAGCAGTCAACGAGCTGGCACGGCGGAACATCATCGGGCACCGCTGACGCCTTGAGTATAGCGCTTTTCGGGGGATAGCGATAATAAAATCGCAAAGCTTCGCAAGAATTTCTGTGATAGTCGCGCAGTATTTGGGTCCCGAATCGGGAAAGAGTTGTTTGCCGAATTCGACATCCCTGCTAAAATCTACAAAATCCACTCCCCGGAGAAACCATGCAGGCTATCCTTGCGCTGGAGGACGGCAGAGTCTTCCGCGGCAAAGGTTACGGAGCGAAAGGCGAATGTCGCGGGGAAGTAGTTTTTAATACTTCCATCACGGGTTATCAGGAAATTTTCACCGATCCTTCTTATACCGGGCAGATTGTTGTCCTCACCAACCCGGAGATCGGCAACTACGGCACGAATCCCGACGACAGCGAGGCCAACCGGCCTTATATCGAAGGGCTGATTGTTCGCGAGTTCTCAAGAGTCAGTTCCAACTGGCGATCGCAGCAGCTTGCAGAAGGCTTCCTCGAACAATTCAAGATTCCCGTGCTGGCCGACATCGACACGCGCGCGCTGGTGCGCCATCTTCGTGACAACGGCGCGATGCGTGGGGTCATCTCGACGCTTGAGGACGACGCGGAGAAACTGATCGTCAAAGCGCGGTCGTTTCCTCGCATGGACGGTGTGGATCTGGCCAAGGTCGTGAGCACCAAGACCACCTATCAGTGGGAGACTGGTGAGCGTTCGCATCTGCCCGATGAGATCGTCGGAGTGAAGGATGAGCCGCCGCGTTTTCATGTGGTCGCCTATGACTTTGGCATCAAGCACAACATCATGCGCAAGCTGCGCGGCGAGGGTTGCAAAGTCACAGTCGTTCCGGCAGAAACGAAAGCCGAAGACGTGCTTGCGCTTAAACCCGATGGAGTGTTCTTGTCGAACGGCCCGGGCGATCCCGAACCATGCACTTATGCCGTGGAAAACATCCGTCGGCTCATGGGTCGGCAGCCAATCTTCGGAATTTGCCTGGGACACCAGCTTGTGGGACTGGCCCTGGGTGGTAAGACTTTCAAGCTCAAATTCGGCCACCATGGCGGGAATCATCCCGTGAAGCAGTTGAGCACGGGGAAGATTGAGATCACGGCCCACAACCATAACTTCGCGGTCGACCCCGATTCGCTGGCGCAAAGCGAAGTCGAACTCACGCACATGGATTTGAATGACGACACCCTGGAAGGATTGCGGCATCGCAATCTGCCGCTGTTCAGTGTGCAGTACCATCCTGAAGCCGCGCCCGGTCCGCATGATTCGCATTATCTGTTCAAAGATTTCGTGAAGATGATGGAGGAGTGGAAAGGGTGAGCGCAGTAGCCGTTCTGAAGGCGAACACCGTTATGGAGAGGATAGCGGGTCCCGATTTATTTGCATTTCTGCCTGAAGAACTCCGCGCGCTCAAGGATATTCAGACGGCGATTCCGAGAATCGCGAAAGATGAGAGTGTTCTCCGCGAGATTGCAAGGTCGGTACAGCGCGTTCCCACGCAACATTTGTTAGTCCACGGAGATGCTCGACTCATGTCGGGGCGCGTGGCGCCCCATGTTCATCTAGTCCTAACTTCGCCTCCGTATTGGACACTGAAGGAGTACGGCGATACTCCGGGGCAATTAGGTCATATCGCGGACTACGACGAATTTCTGGCCGAACTGGATCGGGTTTGGCAAAGATGTTTTGACCTGCTCGTGCCCGGGGGGCGCTTAGTCTGCGTAGTGGGGGATGTTTGTCTATCGCGCAAGAAAAACGACGGACGACACACGGTGGTTCCTTTACACGCGAGCATTCAAGAACATTGCCGGACGATCGGATATGACAATCTGGCACCGATCATCTGGCACAAGATTGCGAACGCCGCCCATGAGGTAGAAAATGGCGGCGGCGGTTTCCTCGGAAAGCCGTATGAGCCAAATGCCGTTATCAAGAATGACATTGAATTTATCCTGATGGAACGAAAACCTGGCGGCTATCGAACTCCTAGCGAGCCGGAGCGAATTTTGAGCGTTATCTCGGCCGAAGATCAGCGTAAGTGGTTTCAACAGATTTGGACTGGGCTTACTGGTGCTTCAACTAGGAATCATCCTGCGCCCTATCCAGCGGAGTTGGCGGAGAGACTGATCCGAATGTTCAGCTTTGTTGGAGATACGGTTCTTGATCCGTTTATGGGAACGGGTACGACCGCGCTAGCCGCTGCGCGATGGGGAAGGAGCAGTGTGAACTTCGAGATAAATGGCGGTTACCTAGACTTCGCGGCAGAACGATTGCATCAAGAACTTTCTACTTTATTTTCTAAACCAGTAATCGTGCTGGAACAGGAATCAACCGTTTGAACGGCGAAATCGATCTGAAACTGCGAGAGGCAGTGGCTCGATTTTGGGCTAGCCGAGAGACGCAGGCACAAAAGCAAGGTGTTAAGTCGGGCGTTCGTGATTCGGGTGCCAGGGCAGCCGTAACCGGCGGTAGCCAAATGGACGGCTTTGTTGAATTGGTTCGCGACTTACTCGAGGAGTCCGGCATTGATAGGCCGGTTATCTATTGCGAGCGGCAGGTCGAACTTCCCGGATGGTTTCGGCCAGAGAAGAAGTGGGATCTATTGGTCGTGGTCGACGGATGCTTAATCGCAGCAATTGAGTTTAAGTCTCAAATCGGTTCATTTGGCAACAATTACAACAACCGTACTGAAGAAGCCATCGGCAGTGCGACAGACATTTGGGCGGCGTATCGAGAAGGAGCCTTCAGCCCCTCGGCGAAGCCGTGGCTTGGATATCTAATGCTTCTTGAGGATGCCCCGGGCTCGACGAGACCCGTACAGTCCCAAGAAGCGCACTTTAAGGTTTTCGAGGAGTTTCGCCTGGCGTCGTATGCTAGGCGGTACGAGATTCTGCTGACAAAGCTGGTGCGAGAAAGGCTGTACGACGCAACCTGCTTCTTGATGTCGAATAGCAGCGACGGGCCGAGAGGGAATTACCGGGAGCCGGTACCGGAGTTAAAGTTCGAGAAATTTCATCTCCTCTCTGCTGGCCAAAACGATTGCTTGCAAGAAGACCCAATAAAATGCCTAAACGAACCGACATACAAAAAATCCTGATACTTGGCTCTGGCCCGATTGTGATCGGCCAGTCGGCGGAGTTTGACTACTCCGGGACCCAGGCGTGCAAAGCGTTGATGTCCGAGGGGTACGAGGTTATTCTGGCGAACTCGAATCCCGCCACGATCATGACCGACCCCGAGTTGGCTCATCGCACTTACATTGAGCCTCTGACGCCCGACTATCTCGAAGAAATTCTGCGCATCGAGCGTCAGCTATCGCCGAACGCGGGCTTCGCCATTCTGCCCACGGTTGGTGGACAAACAGCGCTCAATCTCGCCATCGATTTAGCCGACTCGGGCATTCTCGAAAAATATAACGTGCAGCTTATCGGTGCGCAGATCAGCGCCATCAAGAAAGCCGAAGACCGGCTCTTCTTCAAAGATGCCATGCAGAAGATCGGGCTGGATGTGCCCAAGTTGGCGCTGGTCAAGAATGTTAAGGAGGGTCTCGAGTTTGCGGGAAAGATCGGCTTCCCGGTTATTGTGCGTCCGTCGTTCACACTCGGCGGCAGCGGCGGCGGCATCGCCTACAACCGCGAAGAGATGACGGAGGTTTTGACCCGTGGGCTGGATTTTTCTCCGGTGCATGAAGCACTGATCGAAGAGTCGGTGCTGGGCTGGAAGGAATACGAGCTTGAGGTGATGCGCGACACGAAAGACAACGTCATCATCGTCTGCTCGATTGAGAATTTCGATCCCATGGGCGTACACACCGGCGATTCCATCACCGTCGCTCCGGCGCAGACTCTGACGGATCGCGAGTACCAGGCGATGCGCGATGCGTCGCTGGCGATTATTCGGGAAATTGGAGTGGAGACAGGCGGATCGAATATTCAATTCGGCATCGAACCGGCGACCGGACGCATGGTGGTGATTGAGATGAACCCGCGCGTGTCGCGATCATCGGCGCTGGCTTCGAAGGCAACCGGGTTCCCGATTGCGAAGATTGCCGCGAAGCTGGCGGTTGGTTACACGCTCGATGAAATTCCCAATGACATTACGCGCAAGACTCCGGCGTGTTTTGAGCCGTCGCTCGACTACGTTGTCGTAAAGATTCCTAAGTGGCAGTTCGAGAAATTTCCCGGAGCCGACGAAAATCTGGGTCCGCAAATGAAGTCAGTCGGCGAGGTTATGGCCATTGGACGCACGTTCAAAGAAGCTCTGCTCAAGGGCGTGCGCGCGCTGGATACGGGCAAGAGAATTGGATCGGAAAAAATCGAGCCCAAGATTTTGACCCAGCGTCTTGTCACCCCGCACCCTGAGCGGCTTTCATATATTCGCTATGCTCTGCGGCAGGGGCACACCGTAAAGCAGCTCGCGAAGATGACTTCGATGGATCCGTGGTTCTTGTACCAGCTCAAAGAGATTAACGATATGCAGCTCGAGCTGGAAAAGCATCCCATGGAGTCGATTCCGACCAGCGTATTGCGCGATGCGAAACGCATGGGAATTTCCGACGGCCGTCTGGCGGGCGTATGGCGGCTGGATTACAACGGGGCGCAGCAGAAGATTCGGCACCTGCGTAAAAAGCACGGCGTGCTTCCGGTTTACAAGCGCGTCGACACATGCGCGGGCGAGTTCGAAAGCTTCACGCCTTATCTTTATTCAACGTACGAAGACGAGGACGAGGCGACTCCGACCGACAAGAAAAAGATCATCATTCTGGGCAGCGGGCCGAATCGCATCGGTCAGGGGATTGAGTTCGATTACTGCTGCTGCCACGCTGCGTTTGCGCTACGTGACGATGGCTACGAGACCATCATGGTCAATTGCAATCCGGAGACGGTCTCGACCGACTACGACACCAGCGATAGGCTCTACTTCGAACCGCTGACCTATGAAGATGTGTTTTCGATATGGGAGCACGAGACTGCGGGCGGCGCGCCGGTGGGATTGATTGTGCAGTTTGGCGGACAGACTCCGCTGAATCTGGCTGCGCCGTTGAAAGCTGCGGGAGTGAACATCATCGGCACCTCCCCGGAGTCGATTGATCTTGCGGAAGATCGCAAGCGCTTCAACAAGCTGTTGGAGGAACTGAACATTCCGCAGGCTCCGGGCGTGATGGTTGCGTCGGTGGAAGAGGCGATTGCGGGGGCTCGCAAAGTACATTATCCCGTGCTGGTGCGGCCTTCTTATGTGCTGGGCGGACGCGCCATGGTCATCGCTTACGACGAAGAAACCGTGGTTCGTTACATGAAAGAAGCGGTCGAGTATTCGCAGGATCGTCCCGTGCTGATCGATCATTTCCTCGAAGACGCGATCGAAGTCGATGTGGACGCACTCTCCGACGGCGAAGATGTCGTTATCGGCGGCATCATGCAGCACATCGAGGAAGCGGGCATTCACTCGGGGGACTCGTCGTGCGTGTTGCCGGCCGTCGATATACCCGAACCGCTGTTGGCGAAGATGCGCGACTACACTTTTAAGCTCGCGCGTGCGTTGAAGGTTGTGGGACTGATGAACATTCAGTTCGCGATCCCGCGCAGCGAAGTTTTGAAACAGAAGGACGGAGTGGTTTACGTACTGGAAGTAAATCCGCGGGCGTCACGCACCGTGCCTTATGTTTCCAAGGCGACGGGCGTGCCGCTGGCGAAGATTGCGGCGCGGTTGATGACGGGACGTAAGCTGCGCGAGTTCCTGCCCGACAACATCGACCGTCGCGCCGATCTGGACACTGGCAGCTTCTTTTATGTGAAGTCACCTGTGTTTCCCTGGAACAAATTTCCTGGCGTCGACACGGTGCTTGGTCCGGAGATGAAGTCCACCGGCGAAGTGATGGGGGTGGCCGACAATTTCGGCGAGGCCTTCGCCAAGGCTCAGATCGCGGCGGGACAGAAGCTGCCCACGCGCGGCGCAGTTTTCATCAGCGTCACCGATCACGACAAGCTGCACATTGCGGCGCTGGCGCGAAAGTTTTTCGACATGGGATTCAAGCTGGTCGCGACCGCGGGTACGGCGGACGTTATTGAAAACGCGGGCATGGAAGTGGATCGCGTGTTCAAGGTAAAAGAAGGCCGTCCCAACGTGGTCGATCTGATCAAAGAAAATAAAATCCAGCTCATCATCAACACCCCGACCGGACTAGAGCCGTGGTTCGACGAAAAAGCCATTCGCCGCGCCGCAGTGAACGCGCGCATCACGACCATCACAACCCTATCTGCCGCGAGGGCCGCCGCTGAAGGGATTGCCGCGCTACAACGTGGCGTGGTCAATGTGTTCGCGCTGCAAAAGCTGCACGCGGATCGGCTGGTTCGGCAGTAGGCTCGGATGGATGCGGGCCTTATGAGCTAATAGGCGCTCCCGACCGCTTATGGTTCCAGCCTGCCTTCATCGTCCCTCGTGGATTACCCGATTCATGATGTCTGGTAGCGTCGAGGCGTGGACAAGCAGGGGTGGCCTACTGATTAAAGTTCACGTATATCTCCGGAGGGATTCATGTCGAAAACACAGTAGCCATTTGGGGCGCATTCCACCCCTCTGTTCCGCATTTCCCTCATCACACATCCCTTGTGCGGATGAGCAGTCGATTGCGGGCTGCGGTTATGGCTTCTTTTCGTGCGCATCCTGATACATCATGCGTTCCTTGTTCCAGTCGATCGGCCCCTCGGTGCAGCGCCGTTCCAACCGCTTCATCAGATCACCCCACCCCCGTACGAAGTGATCATAGGCCTGGTCCCACTGTGCTCCTTGTTTCCAGCCCAGATGCGTGATGGTCACGTGTGTACGGTTTGCCCCCTCGGGATGGAATTCAACGACCACCCATGTGCCGCCATGCCGCACTTCCGGATACTCCGTTGGAGCGTTCCATTGGAATGAAATCATCTCCTCGGGCGCGTAGCTTAGAATCTTCAACCCCTTGGTTCCTGACGTTTCATCTTTGGGGTCGAACTGGATCTCATAAGGTCCGCCAATCGCAAGCCGGATATTCGCCTGCTGCGCAAAGAATTCCTCGGCGCCCTGCGAGGTGGTCCACAGACGCCATACCTCGGAAACAGGGGCATCCACGGTGGCCTCGACCCGGACTGCACGGACACGCTCTCGCTGCACCACCGCGGCGCTGCCGCCATTTTGACCCACCACGTTGCACGCCAGCGCTATTCCGGCAATAAACAGTATCGTCGTCATTTGCTTCATCGCTCTCCTCCACCTTTTTCTCGCCTTGTTAGCGTCCCAAGCTTCCAGAAAACATATCCAGGAAGTAATTCCAGCCTTTTTCGTGCCCTCTTCCACCGTCGCTATCGGGAAGGCCGGAATGGACAAGAGTCATTATGGTGTCCTCCCCCCTTTGCTGAAAGGTTACGGTGACCGTCGACTCTTCGCCTAGAGTGCTCCGTGACATCCAGGTATGCTCAATGCGGCTGGGCCGCTCCATCGCAGTAAATCGCCCGTAATGAGCATTCCCTTTCAGCAGCCAGTAAAAGAATCCGTCCACCCGTGGATTCAGGAGCAGCTTCTCAGCCATATTCCACGGATTGCCGGGGAGCTTTGGATTCAGCCACCCATCAAACACTTCACCTGGAGGAGCGGGAATGGTTCGTTCAAACTTAAACGCAAGCGTTTTCTTCGAGTCCGACATTATTTCTTCTCCTTCTTCTTTTTGTCTTTGAAATGTTTCTCAAACTGATCGAGACGTTGGTTCCAGAACCGCTCGTACTCATGCACCCATCCCGCCACCTGTCGAAGGGGTTCCCCGCGAAAGGAGATGAAGACTTCGCGGCCCTGTTTCCTGCGCTCGATAAGCCCGGCTCGTTCGAGCAGCTTGAGGTGTTTCGTCACCGCGTTTAAAGCGGTGTCGAATGGCTTTGCGATGTCCAGGAAACGAGCCGGCCCATTTGCCAGTTGCCCAATGATCGCCCGCCTGGTCGGGTGCGAAATCGCACTTAACACGTCGGTCAGCTGATCCATGCCAACATTACACCATAAGGTGTAATGTAATGCAAGCGCAGTTTTCGGAAACGGGGCTTCCGCAAGAAAGGACTCAATGGGCGGGATAGACTAGCGGTTACTGCACACCGGGAGCGGGAAGGAGGGCAGTTCAGGAGGGTTCGACCACCTTTGAATCTTCGGAGGAAAAACTTGGGGAGACGGAATCCTCCCCCTATCTCGAGGAATGGGGATTGGTGAACGTCCCCCCGAATCTCGCACAGAACGCATAAGTGATGGGCACACGGCAGGCTTAGCGAGTAAACTAGCCCTGCTCGCTGCAGCCGCCCTTTTTCCCAAACCTCAGTACACCAATATCCGTGATGCCGAAATAGTTGTAGACGCCGCTTCCGAGCTCGCCGTCACTGGCCCGAGCGGTGAACACCCGGTAGGAGCAGCAGTCGCCTTCACCCGACGGATAAGTGAAAGTAATTGTGATAAGCCCATTCACGACTGTGAAATAGCCGGGATACTGGCCGGTATTGGGGAGCAGTATGGCCTCGCCGCTGTGCGGCGCGCCCTCGCTGCCATCATCCTTCAGCGATATGCAGGAGTTGCCGTTCGAGCGCTGCGAGTGGGTTACGGTTGCCGGCCAATCGCCGCTGTAGCTCTGCGCCATCGCTGCGCTGGTGAAAGTGAAAACTGCAATCGCAAAGGAAACTGCGACCGATCCAATGTGTCTGGTCATTTTGCTGCCTCCGGATGAGAGTCGTAAGTTTCTCTCTCGCCATGAAACATAATCGAACAAGACGCAACGGGTTGTCATTAAAATGTAAAACCGCTGTAAGAAATCGTCGGCCTCGGCGGTCTAGTTTTTCCTGTGCCTGACGACAATAGAATGGTTGCACTAACTGCACGGATGGCTACGCCATCGATTCGTGAGTTCTCACAGGCGCAAACGCGAACGCCTCTATCATCGTGATGCCGCCCCGCGTGTAGGCTAAAAAAAATGAAAGTCGACAAACGAGCGGTTACGACGCGATCGCCGCCTCTTTTGCTCAGGCGCGCACGCCTTCTATCGGCCCGAGGATCGTTCGTGAGTGGGCTCTGGCTTTAGAACCAGGAGCCGTGATCCTCGACATCGGGTGCGGAAACGGTGTGCCTATTTCCGAGACCCGACTTCAGGAGGGGTTCAATGTCTACGGCGTAGACGCGTCGGAATCGCTGGTGCAGGATTTTCGCAACCGATTTCCTGCGGCGACCGTGGAGTGCAACGCCGTCGAGGACTCCCACTTCTTCCACCGCAACTTCGATGCCGTGGTCGCATGGGCGCTGATGTTCCTCTTGCCAGCCGAGATCCAGCGGAAACTGATAGCTGAAGTGGCGCGTGTTCTGAATCCACGTGGGCACTTCCTGTTTACTTCCCCCCAAGAGGCTTGTAGTTGGACGGACGCGATGACCGGCCTCAGGTCACTTTCGCTGGGCCATGAGGCCTACGAAACGGACCTCCGAGAGAGTGGCCTCGGTCTGGTTGGAAATATGGTGGACGAAGGCGAAAATTATTACTACTTCGCGAAGAAGTACTGAGTTTGTTTCGATCACTCTCGTAGAATGAGCGGTCGAGAAAAACCGTGACAGGGGGCGACTGTCCCTACTCCCGCGTCCCAGAAGAAGCAAATTGTCTTGGGCGACTTGTCGAATTCCTATACAGTCATTCGACTATATCGTGAAGGCACGCCAAACGGCCTGCCCAAAGACCAAGAATAGAAATCGGCACAGGAGGGAAGAGAAATCATGGCGCAGTTTTTAGTTGCAATTCAGCACCCCGACAACTACGACCCGTCCACAGAGGGCGCGGCGATGATTCAGGATATTCACCAGCTCAACCAAGAGATGGATGCTGCCGGCGCCCGCGTTTTCGCTGGCGGCCTCTCCGCGCCCAGTAAGGCAAAGTCGCTGCGAAAACAGCCCGATGGCAAGGTGGTCATCACCGACGGCCCGTACCTTGAGACCAAGGAACATGTTGGCGGCTTTTGGATACTCGAAGCCGTTGACATGGACGTGGCGCTCGCGTGGGCGCGCAAGGCTGTTATCGCCTGCCGGACGCCGGTCGAGGTGCGCGAGTTCCTGCGGGTCAGGCCCGACTAAAGAGAGCAAAGAAGAAGCGATTCAATCGGCCGACGCGGTCTATTTTCAGGAGAAAAACGATGCGGAAAAATAAGCTTCGCGCAATCGCAATCATAATTCAGAGCTTCGCACTGTTGGTTGTGCTCGCCGCGGCACAGCAGGCGAGTCCACAAGATGCTGCGACGAAGTACACAAAGCTGGCCCCAATCGACCAATACCTCATGCCGGATCGGGATGCGGAAATCGCCCTGGCGCGCACTGCGGCACCGGAATCCATTTCACGCGATGCCGAAGTCCTGGTTCTCGGGCGTCATGGCTTCGAAACCGCGGTCAAAGGCAAGAACGGTTTCGTGTGTCTCGTGGGGCGCGGATGGACTTCCGCAGCGGACCCTGACTTTTGGAATCCCAAGGTGCGCGTCCCGATGTGCGCGAACGCGGCAGCCGCGCGTTCTTACGTTCTGCGCATGACCAAAGAAACCGAGTGGGGACTGGCCGGGCGTACGCAAGCTCAAATCAACGAGGCCATCGCCGCCGCCCTCGCCAGGAAGGAATTGCCGCCGATGGAACCCGGCGCAATGTGCTACATGATGGGCAAGCAAGGATACGGCGGCGACAGCGCACCCCACTGGCCGTCCCACCTCATGTTCTTCTATTCGGACGCCGACCCCGCAATTTGGGGAGCGAATCAGCCGGGTTCTCCCGTCATCGCAATTGCCGACCCCACGGAGCACCTGACGCAGTTCGTCATTCCAGTACAAAAGTGGGCAGACGGAACGGATGCTCAAGCAGCCTCCGCCGCCGAGCATCATCATTAGCGCTCTCAAGCGCGGCAAGAAGTAAGACTTTTCTTTTGCGATTTGTCGAATTCCGATCCGGCTGTTCGACTATATCGTGAAGGCAGGGCAACCGGCCCGCCGCCCAAAGACTAAAAATGAAGATCAGGACAATCTAATGAGAAACTTAATCTACGCCATCAATCTTACCCTCGACGGCTGCTGCGAGCACACCAAACAAAACGTGCCTGATGAAGAGTTAATGGCATACTACACCCGCCTCTTGCGAGAGGATGCTGGCCTGCTCCTATATGGTCGTAAAACCTATCAATTGATGATTCCTTATTGGCCTGATATCGCAAAAAGCCAGTCCGAGACAAAAGCAGAGAACGAATTTGCCCTTGCCTTTGATTCTCTTAACAAAGTTGTTTTTTCACGATCGTTGGCCAGCTCTGAGAACGGAAATACGAGAATCGTCCGCACAGACCTTCGCGACCAAATACTCAAATTGAAACAAGAGTCAGGCAAAAATATTTTAGTCGGCGGCGTAGATATTCCCTCACAACTGGTGGAGCTTGGCCTGATTGACGAATATCGTTTCGTCGTTACGCCAGTCATCGCTGGCGAAGGGAGACGTTTGTTTGAAGGCGTCAGCCTCCCGAAAAAGTTACAACTGAAACTAGTCGAGTCAAAGACTTTTAAATCAGGATGTGTTGCGCTTCGTTACTTGAAACAGTGACAGAAAGGTCTGCCCGCGGCCGGATGGAGACTACAAAACGAAAAGTAGAGGAAGACAATGACCCGAAGAGTACACAGCATTTCCCTAATCGCATCCTCACTCGTTGCCGCGATGATCGCCGCGGCGTGCTTGTCTGCGGCCGCGCAGGAGACCCAACAAACTTATTCGACGATGGCCCCGATCGAACAATATCTGATGGATCGCGACGCTGAAATTGCTCTTGCCCGCAGCGCAGCTCCAGAAGCCATCTCCCGCGACGCGTCGGTCGTCGTCCTGACCCGTCACGGCTACGAGACTGCGGTCGAAGGCAAGAACGGCTGGGTCTGTTGGGTCGGACGCAGTTGGCTGGCCATGTTCGACCACCCCGAATTTTGGAATCCTAAAGTTCGTGCCGCGGATTGCTCCAATCCACCCACTGCCCGGTCGGTCCTGCCGTATGTATACAAGCGCACTGAACTAATCCTGGCAGGCCATTCCAAAGCCGAAGTCATCGCCGCACTCAAAGCCGCGATTGACAAAAGAGAATTGCCATCCCTCGAGCCGGGAACGATCTCTTACATGATGTCGAAGTCGTCCTACCTCACCGACAGCGGCGGCCACAATATGCCGCACGTGATGTTCTACGAATCAGTCAATGGTGAAGCGGCCTCGAGTGTGGACGTGGCAAACTCTCCGGTCATGGGGGTGAACTACTGGTACTTATCCACGGACGCCTACCCACAACTCAAATCCTTCCCGCCCCTGTCCGTCTTCCTGATAGGAGCAGACAAATGGTCCGATGGAACGCCAGCGCCGAGCATGTAAGATCGCTAAGAAACTCACGAAACAACTAAGGAGAACTCAATGCGCTTCATGATGATCATGTATCCGAAAGACTACGCAACCGCGAAAGCCGGCACTGTACCCGACTTCAAAGACATGGAGGCAATGGGTAAGTACAACGAAGAGCTCGGCAAAGCCGGCGTGCTGCTGGCGCTCGACGGTCTAACGCCGCCCGCGACGATGTGCGCGCGCGTTACCTTCAAGAACGGAAAGTCGATAGTGACCGACGGTCCGTTTGCCGAAGCGAAAGAGGTGGTCGGCGGCTTCTGGATCATCCAGGTGAAGTCGCGCGAAGAGGCGCTCGAATGGGCCTCCCGCATCCCCGGAAAGGATATCGAAATGGTCGAAGTTCGCCGCTTGTTTGATCTAACCGACTTCGATCCCGAAACCCAAAAAGAAATCCAAGAGAAGTTCGGCGACAACGTCGCGGCTGAGATGCGCCTCTAGCCGGGCGCCCTATTTCTCGCTTTCTCCGCGAGAAGTGGGGATGGCGAACGCCCCGGTAGCGGAAGTATGGAGGGTTTGGAACGATCCGGATTCCATCAAGACGTGGGGGGGGCCGAAAGGCTACACCGCGCTCGTAGCCCGGAATGACGTCCGAGAGGGTGGCAGCTATCTTTGGGCGATGAAATCGGAGCGAGGAAGGACGTCTTGGAACACCGGAACCTACAAAGAAGTTGTCGCAAACCAGAAAATCGTCTCAACACTTTCTTTCGCCGACGACAACGGAAAAGCAATTCCCGGTTCGCAAGTACCGGCTCCTGGGCACTGGTCTAATGAGATCACAGTCATCGTTGAATTCAACGAATCTGCGGGGAAAACCAGAGTCACTGTTACAGAAGTAGGCATTCCCGTCATCATCTACCCCCTGTCGAAGATTGCCTGGGCCCAGCAGTTCGACAAGATTCAATCGTTGCTCTGAAGAGACGGCGGCGGACGCGCGGGATCGGGTGACTGCATCATTGAGCTGAAACGCTACGCTTCTCCGATGCTTGCTCCGATTCAATATACTCTTTTAAGATGCGACACACCTGAGGGGTCAACGGCTACTCCCATCAAGGCGAAATCGCCTCGACCCCAAACTAAACGCCCTTCTATCATTCTCTCCAGAGGAATCTTCGTGTACCGAGCTTCCACAAGTTCGGCCTCTGCGATTAAATTCAAAGGCTCGGTTCTCCATTCTTATCCCGACGTTTAGCGGCACTTAGTGCAAAGTTTTTCATCCTAAATTCATATTTGGTTCAACTTTCAGTAACCTAAGCACGCTAGTCTTGGCGGTCGTCATGTATCCGCTTGAGGCGAGTCTTGTCTTTCAACCCCATGCGGCTGGATTGTTACTGTGCTCCTATGCTGGCGAGGCTGCGCCGCTTAGCGCTTAACCGCCGACCACCAACGATCTTCTCGACATGAAACTGACTATGAGATCCGCAACATGAGTCCAACTGCCATTCGGCGTTTCCTCTGCCTGGGTTTTCATCAAAGGCTGGTCGCGCTGCAATCGAAGTCGGTTGCACCAGTTGAGTCCTTATTAAGTTTTTGCCAGGTTCAGGCTGCATAACCTCAAGAGGTCGGATCGATGAACTCCAAAACGAAGACACTCCATCCAACAACGGCAGCATTAAACTTATTCACGACGCGGCTGCTACTCCTGTCGTTCTTCGGTCTGGCGGGTGTGCTTCAGTTAACCGCTCAGAACGTGGTTCTCAGCGGCGGTCTGAACGGACGAGTCACCGATCAAAGTGGGGCTCTAGTGCGCGAGGCTACGGTCGTTTTACATAATCTCGACACGGGCGTCGAGAAATCGTCGGCAACCAACCGTGCCGGTCTCTACAGTTTTCCCGAGCTTGTGCCTGGGCCTTATTCGGTTGTTGTCAGTCGCGCCGGCTTTCGCGATGTTGAGGTGGGTTTAGTTCGCGTGGCGGTGGGCAATACGACATCCCAAAACATCAAGCTGCAGGTGGGAGCCAGCCAGGATGCGGTCAAGGTTACAGGGACCACACCGCTCTTGCGACCGGAGGATTCTTCCGCCAGCACGGTGATTGATAATTCCTTCATCGAGGAATTGCCTCTCAACGGGCGCCGCTACACCGATTTCACGCTGCTGACCGCCAATACCAGCCCCGATGGCGACACTGGCTTGGTGAGCCTTGCGGGACAACAGGGCGGGGAAGATTCCGGCTACGCCAATGGAAATGGCGCGAATTCGTTCACGGTTGATGGAAGCAACGCGACGAGCAATTACTTCGCCGACATCATCGGCCGCTACCGCATTCCGTATCTGTTCGGGGAAGACGCGATCCAAGAATTCCAGGTTTCGGTCAGCCCCTATTCGGCGGTGTACGGAGGCGGGGCGGGTTTCGTCAATGCTGTGACCCGGTCGGGAACCAACGCCTTTCACGGCAGCGTCTTTTATTACAACCGAAACTCCGCGACCGGCGCCAACGATGCTCTCGACAACGCCAGTGGGTTCGCTAAGCCGGAAGATAAGCTGCAGCAATTTGGAGCTGGCATAGGTGGTCCGATCGTAAGAAACCGTCTTTGGTTCTTCGTCGATTACGAGCAACAGTTGCGCAACAATCCAATTTCGGTGATCAATACGGCGCTGGCAACGACGCCGGCGAACCTGGGAAGTTTTCTGGCCGCAAATTTTGGACTTCCGGCCGGAACCGTTTTGCCCGCGCCTAATGCGGCCTTCCCCGTGCCGGGAAACGATAGCGCGCCTGATCCGAACAATCCGGTCTATCTTCAGCAAGTATCCAACACGATTAATGCGCTCAATTCGAACCTTGGCACCAAGGCGAGAAAGCGCAACGATTGGGTGATAACGCCTCGGCTGGATTATCAGGCAAGTTCTCGCGACGGCCTTTTTCTCAGCCTTAACGTGAACCGGTTCAGTTCACCCGGAGGCGTGATCACGGACCCGACGGTAGGAAATTATGGAACGCAAACTTTGGCCAATGCCGAAGTGCACACCTTTCAGGCCACTCTAGGATGGACGCACACGTTCTCGCCGACGCTGCTCAACGAATTCCACGCCGGCACTTCGCAGGACAACGAAATCTCGACCCCGACCGGATTATCCCCAAACACCCCCACTCTGATCCTAGACAGTCCCGCTCCTTTCGTTCTGGGCAACGCTCCGTTCTCCATAGGACGAGTGTTCGAAAGACAATACTCGGTTTCCGACCGGGTGGATAAAGTGTTTGGAAAACATACGATACAAATCGGTTTCGATTTCAACCACGCCCGGGATTCAGACAACAATGACGGCGGAGCGGATCCCAACGAAGCCGTGGAGTTGGGATCGTTCCTCGGCAGTTACGAGTTCTCCAATCTGGAGTCTTTCGCACTCGGCCAGTACAACATATACAGTCAGTCGGCGGGCAATCCGACCTTTGCCTTTTCCGTGCCGTACTACGGATTTTATGTGCAGGATACCTATCGGGTCTTGCCGCATTTGACTCTCGAACTCGGGCTGCGTGAGGACTTCCAGGTCTATCCGCAACCCCTGGAAAATACTGCGTTCCCTTTGACGGGTCAATATCCCAATCAGTTTCAGCGCCTGGCTCCGCGCGTTGGATTCGCCTGGCAGCCCATCTCGAAGACTGTGGTCCGCGGCGGATTCGGTCAGTTCTACGAGAACATGAACGGCTTGAATTATCGCAACGCGGTGGCGTCAAACGGCCTCGCCTCACAGCAATCCTCGGTGAGCGGCAACTATAACAGCGCGCTGGCGCCGAACCAGCAAGCGCCGTCGCAGGATTCGACAGGGAACGTGTATGGGCCGACGTTCCCCAATATCATCGCAGGCAATTCTCCGTTGTTCCAGGCTTCGCCCGACATCTCTCTGATCTCGCCTCAGTTTCGAGTTCCTTACATATTGCAGGCGAGTTTGCAGATCGAGCGCGAGATTCTTGAGAACACAACTGTCAGCATCGGCACCATGTGGAATCGTGGCGTGCACTTGCTCGCCGGCAGTGCTTACGACTTGAATCTGAACCCTTTGCAAGGCAGCACGACTTATGTCGTGTGCCCTCCGGGTGCGACTGCGGCGCCTTGCAACGGTCAGTCGATTACTTTGCCGAACATGGACAACAACCTGCTCACCGAAGGCCGCATCACTTCCAGCTTTGGCCAAATCAATGAACTGGTCAGCCCCGGACAAAACAACTACAACTCATTTTTCGTGCAGTTGCAGCGACGGATGACCAAGGGGCTGTCTGCGCAGTTCGCGTATACGTTCGCCAAGAGTGTGCAGCGCGACGGCCTCGACTTCAACAACCAATTCGATTTCAGCAACACTCACGCCCCCTCGCTGCTCGACCAACGTCATCGCATCAGTATCGCCGGAGTCTATCGGCCGGAGCTTCAGCAATACGCCAGTTCCGATACTGGGCGCGCGATTTTGTCGGGTTGGCGACTGAGCTCGGTCATGGAGTTTTCTTCGGGGCGTCCGTATGCAGCGCTGTTGAGCCCAGCATGTACCAGCTCGACGCTCTCTTTCAACAATTGCGACGGCCTCAATGGCAACTTGAATGACACTGCCTTCAATCAGGACACCACGAATACCGCGGGTGGCATCAATGGAGGAGGACCGACCCCGGGTGTGGGACTGAATTCCTTCTACGGCCCATGGCTGGAGCGCATCGACGCAGGCCTGGCCCGAAGTTTCCCGCTGGGCGAGAGCCGATCGCTGCAACTCGAAGCGCAAGCCTTCAATCTCTTCAACCACGCCAACTATTACGTGCAGAACGGAAATGGCGTCAATCCTCTGCAATACAATCCAATCGGCACCAACTGCGGCGATGGCGCAACCCTGAAACAAACCTGCTATTTGGTGCCCAACTCCGGCCCAGGAAACTTCGGCACGCTGCAGGAAATCAGCCCTAACGGCCTGCCGCGAGTTCTGCAATTCTCCGCTAGACTCACGTTTTAGAGGGCGACATGAAAATTCTAGTCATCGAAGACGAAGCTAAGACAGCCAAGTTTCTCAAGAAGGGACTTGGCGAGGCGGGCTTTGTGGTCGATGTGGCCCGGAATGGTTTGGACGGGTTGCATCTGGCTCAAGAGCTGCAATTCGATCTCGTCATTCTGGATGTCATGCTTCCCGGTCTGGATGGCTGGCAGGTTCTCGGTCGTTTACGCCATGAAGGTCGGCGCTCGCTGGTGCTACTTCTGACCGCTCGCGACGCCGTTCACGAACGGGTAAGGGGATTCGAGCTCGGGGCCGACGACTATTTGGCGAAACCATTCGCTTTTTCCGAATTGCTGGCTCGCGTAAGATCGCTTTTGCGCCGCGGGCCTCAGCGCACGGACGAAACCCTGCGTTTGGCGGACCTTGAGATTGACTTGCTGCGCCAACGCGCCACCCGCGCCGGTCAACGCCTGGAGCTGACCTCCAAAGAGTTTCTTCTCCTTTCACTCTTGGCCCGGCGTGCCGGCGAGGTGCTGTCTCGAACGTCGATCGCAGAAGCGGTGTGGGACATGAACTTCGACAGCGATACCAACGTTGTGGACGTAAATGTGCGGCGGCTGCGCGGCAAAGTGGACGATCCCTTTCCGCTGAAATTGATCCACACCGTGCGCGGCACTGGCTATGTCCTGGAATGCGCCCATTAGCCGCGCTCCGGTTTCCCGTTTCTGGCGAACGCTGGCTTTTCGGCTTACTGCCGGCTATGCGCTAGCCGGCCTGTTTCTCGTGTTCGTCGCCACCGTCGGGCTCTATTTCTTCCTGGTCAGCGAACTCGAAAAAAGTACGGACTTGTTTCTCGCCGATAAGGTGCACGTCCTGCGTGTCATGTTGCGCGAGAGGCCCGACGATTGGGATGCACTGCGAGAAGAGATTGAACTGGAATCAGCCGCCCGCCGCTACGAACAGTTTTATATCCGGCTCTTGGATGCACGCGGCTCGCAGCTCTTGATTACACCCGGCATGGCCGAGCAACTCGACCTGTCTCAGTTAGCCAGCCAAACTCATACCCACCCAGGCCGCACCTTGCGGATGAAGGGCACGGGAGGGCGGGAATTTCGCGTGACCAGCATGTCGGCGGCGGTCGGTTCCGGCATCGATCAAATAGACACCATTCAGGTAGCTATCGATGTGTCGCAGAAAGAAGATTTGCTGGCGCGTTACCGATTTTGGTTCTGGACTATTCTGTCGGCGACGTTCGTCATTTTTCCTTTAATCGGCTATCAAATCGCGCGACACGGAATTCGTCCGGTCGAGGAAATGGCGATCACCGCCCGTCGCATCAGTTCCACCAACCTTCGTGAACGCATACTCCCGGAAGGTTATCCGTTCGAGCTGGCGTCATTGGCCGGTACATTCAATCAAATGTTGGACCGTCTGGAGGAGTCTTTCGAGCGTATCTCGAGGTTCTCGGCCGACATCGCACATGATCTGCGGACGCCGGTCAACAATATTCGCGGGGAAGCGGAGGTCGCGCTGGCCCGCGCGCGAACTGCCGACGAATATCGCGATGTCATCGAATCCTGTCTCGAAGAGGCGGTGCGGCTTTCCGATCTTATCGGCGATCTTCTTTTTCTTGCTCGCGCGGAAAGCCCATTGACCCATTTGCGCCGCGAACGAGTCGACGTGGGCGAGTTGTTGAGCGCAGTGCGGGAGTATTACGAAGCGTCCGCCGCAGATAGCGGGGTTTCTCTTACCACCATGGTCGCCGCCGAACCGGTGGTCGCGGAATTGGATCGCACGCTGTTGCAGCGGGCGGTGGGCAACCTTGTCTCAAATGCCCTGGCACATACGCCGCGTGGCGGAGCGGTGGTGCTCGGCACAAATCCGGATCATTGGAATGGTGGTGTCTCCGCCATTCGTATCGAGGTCTCCGATACGGGCATTGGCATTCCGGCGGAAGCCCTGCCCCGAGTGTTCGATCGTTTCTTTCGCGTTGATTGCTCGCGCTCTCAGGCATCGGGTGGCACTGGATTGGGTTTGGCAATCGTGCAAAGCATCGCCCTGCTGCATGGCGGCAAGGTCGAGATCACGAGCCAGCCGGGGCAAGGCACCAGGGTGACGATGCACATGCCAGCCACTTACGAAAAATGACGAGTTATGATGAAACCGCGATAGCAGCAACATTGCCATGTATAACTTGCGTTCTGCATATTCCAAACGCCACGATGAAAGTTCCAACCTAGGTTCATGCTATGTCTCAGTCTCCAAACTTAGTGGCGGCGCAGCAGGTGGCGGCTCTGCTCGCAGTGGCCACTGACTTCCTCAGGGCTGGTCGTCCTGCCGATGCGATCACGCCGTTGCGCGAAGCCGCGCTGCTGGAGCCGTCTAATGCCGTCATTCAACATGATCTCGGCCTCGCCTGCCTAGAGGTCGATCGTCTGCCGGATGCGATCGCGGCATTGCAGCGGGCCGTCGTCAGCAACCCGCGCTACACCGACGCGCACTTCCGCCTGGGCATCGCATTGGAGAAACTGGGCAATATCGGTGGAGCGCTCGCTGCTTATGACCGCGCCACAAAGTTGCTCCCCTCGTTAACCGAGGCTTGGTTCCGCGGGGGCGCTTTGCTCTACACCCTGGGCCATGTGGAGAATGCAATAGGCTGTTTCCAGCGTGCGGCAGCAACCGGAGGCAGGTCTAGTTTCGGCCGCCTAGGTAAGGCTCGGGCGCTGGTCATCGAGGATCGCAATCAGGAAGCCGAAAAGGTATTGAGAGAGACGCTAGTGGCCGATCCCAGGAACGCCATGGCGTATGATCTGCTCGGCAATCTGCTCTCTGAGTTCGGCCGCTTCGATGAGGCCCGCGCCTGCTTCCAACGGACAATCGCGATCGCGCCCATGCTGGCGGGGAGCTACTACGAACTGGTCAGGTGCCGTCCTGTTACGAGCCGCGACAGAGGTCTGCTCCAAGAGATGCAGTCCGCGCTGGCCACGCCCGGACTGGAATCGGGACAACTCCAGCGGCTCCACCTCGCAATCGGCAAAGCTGCGGAGGATCTCTGCGACTATGGCTTGGCCATGCAGCATTTCGACGCCGCCGACGTGGTACGCCGCGGCTCTTCATCTTTTGACTCGGCCGGCTTCGAACGTGAGATCCACCGCCTGATTGCCCGCTGCACAACGGAATGGATCGCGCGGGCATCCGAACTCGGTAGTTCGGATGCCACACCGGTGCTGATCATCGGCATGCCGCGCTCCGGCACGACGTTGGTTGAGCAAATTGTTTCCATGCACCCCGAGGTTGCTGGCGGAGGCGAGTTGAATTTCTGGAATCAGCGCGGGGCGGAGTGGCACCGCTCGGATGCTTCGGTTCATGAGAGCCAGTTCGTAGCTAAGGCGGCGTCAGATTATCTCGGCGTATTGCGCGCGATCGCGCCGAAGGCGGCGCGAGTGACGGACAAGATGCCGTTCAACTTTCTCTGGGCCGGTCTGATTCACATCGCATTCCCGCGCGCAACCATCATCCATTGCCGGCGCGCAGCCATCGACACGGCGCTGTCGATCCATCAAACGCATTTCCATCCCATCCTGGCGTTTCCCACCGGAGGCGCGGAACTGGTCGCGTATTTCCGCAGCTACCAGCGTCTCATTGACCATTGGCGAAGCGTTTTTCCGCCGGATCGCTTCCTCGAAGTCGATTACGAGGACCTCACTCGCGCCCCCGAACCAGCCATCCGGCGAATCATCGCAGCCTGCGGCCTCGCATGGGACGACTCGTGCCTGCGCCCCGAATCCAATCCACGAGCGGTGAAGACGCCCAGCAAGTGGCAGGCCCGGCAACCAATCTATCGCACCTCCGTCGCGAGATGGAAATATTACGAACCGTGGCTGGGGCCGCTGCGCGCCCTTGCCAAGTCGGAAAATGCTTGAAATATCAACAGCGCAACATTGAAGATGACTAACATAGTCATGTCGGCTATGATGGGATTATGAAAACGGTAAACATTGGCGATCTTAAGGCGCAGTTAAGCGCTCACATCCAGTTAGTAAAGGATGGCGAAGAAGTGCTCGTCTGCGAGCGCAATCGGCCCGTCGCGCGTATCATCCCGTGTCGTCTCACCAACCAGTCCGAACACGAGCGGCGGCTCATCATGCGCGGCATTCTGACTCCGCCGTTGAAGCCGCGGCCTTCCACGGACTCGTGGCCTAAGCCGCTCGGCAAAGTTTCCCGAGCGACGATGCAGCGTGTATGGCGAGAGGAACGCGACGGCCGCTAATGCTGGTTCCATCTTTTTGGGATTCAAGCGCTTTGGTTCCTTTAACCGTCAAGGAGGAAAGAACCACTCGGGTGCGGTCGCTTTACAAGGCCCACCAAGTGATTGTCTGGTGGGGCACTCCGTTGGAGATCGCCAGCGCTGTCGCCCGGCTGGCTCGTATGAAGCAAATCAATCCCAGCGAGGAGGCGAAAGCGCGTCAGGTCGCGCAAAGGATTTCCGATTCTTGGTCTGTGATTCAACCCTCAGACGCCTTGCGTGCGACGGCAACCGAACTCGTGCGGAGGCACGACCTGAGCGCAGCCGACGCGCTTCAGCTAGCCGCGGCTCTGCAATGGTGCGAGGACGCTCCGCAAGGACGCATCTTCCTCACCGCCGATCTCAAACTAAGAAGAGCCGCGAGCTCCACTGGATTCGAAACGCCGGAACTCTGACAGGATGTGAGCCATAATTTATCAACAGGTACGTCTTAGCATTTCGTCAGCATCCCTGATGCTCTAAGACTACCGAGTACCACTATCGAAGGGTAAACGTTGTCTAGCAATCACTTCCTCATGCGAGGAAACTCCTAAACTGAAACGGCTAAGTCATCCACAAGGATCCGGATGACTTAGCCTCTGAAGCGGACCAATAATCGCAAACCGTGGCGATTTACTTTTCGCCAGCGATCTGCACGAAAGCAGCGTCTGGGCTGGTTTCCGATGTTCCCCACAGTACGCTGCTGGCCAACGAGCCGGGGGTGCTCCAGACTACGTTGAAGCCGGAGTCGGAATTGTTATCCCAGACTACCGACGTGCCCCAGAGAACCGACGTTCCATCCAAGTTTCCGCCCCAAACTACGGAGGTGCCCCAAAGCACCGACGTACCCCAAAGCACAGAACTGCCGGGGATCTGCCAGTTTCCGTTAGCCAGAGTCACGGTCCTCTTGCTGTAGTTGAAAGAGACCGAGGGCGACAGCGCAGCTCCGACATTCGAGGGCATCGAGTCATTGTTGGCTAACGCGGCCGCTAAGTCGAGATATCCCGCACCGACTGTGAAAACATCGTAGTTGGACGTGTAAGTCTGACCCGTGATCGGGTCGGTCGCCACACTATGCGCGGGGAAGTTCTTATAGGCGGTTTTCATAAGCCGCGCTTTCACCTGATCCGGAGTGAGTGAAGGATGAGCTTGCAGCAAGAGCGCGACCGCGCCGGACACTGCGGGGGTTGCCATGCTGGTTCCGCTGAGGACGAAGTAGTCGTTCGAATAGCCAGAAACCATATTGCCGGGGTAGTTGTTGGCCAGCGTACTGCCAAGGTCGGCGAGAGAAGCAACTTCGTTTCCGGGGGCAACCAGATCCGGCTTCACGACATGGTCGAAGGTTGTGGGCCCCTTTGAGCTGTAGCTGGCAATCTGATCGTCGCTACGCGACATGGTGTCTTCGGCCTTCATGGCTCCGACCGTAATCACCAGAGGATCGTTGCCGGGAGCGGCGATGGTTCCATAGCCGTCGCTGCCAAACAGGCTGACGCGTCCATAGTTGCCGGCGGCAACCACAACAACGATGCCCGCTTTCCAGGCCGATTCTGCCGCCTGACAGAGAGGATCCTGCGCGTACGGGACAAAGACGCCACGCCCCAGTGATAAATTGATGACTCGAATGTTATATGTTTTCTTCAGCGCAATCGCCTGCTGAAGAGCTGCGATCACGTTGCTGTCGTAGCCGTTGCCGTATCGGTCGAGCACCCGCAGATCGACAAAGTTTGCGTTGGTGGCAACTCCGCCGAATCGTCCGCCCGACATGTATCCACTTCCACCCACAATTCCAGCAACATGGGTGCCGTGTCCGTAGGTGTCGAAGATATGCTTGCCTTGGGAGTTTACTTCGCTTGTCCCGGTAAAGTCCTGCTGGTAAACCACGCGATCAAACGTGCCGCCTACGTTCCAAAAATCGGTGTGATTAGGATTGATGCCGCTGTCGATTACGGCCACGCCGATACCGGTTCCGTCGAACCCTCCGTTCCATGCGGCGCTAACATTCATGGCGCCGTTGGTGTAGTCATCCATCGCCCGGAGCGGGTGATCGAGGCTGACGTAAGCGACATTGGGATCTTTCGCCAAATCCGCGAGAGCGTTCACGGGGATGGTGAAGGCTGCGCCCTTGATCAGGTCAAGTCTGCTGGCGAGTTTTCCACCTTTGTTTTGCACGCGGCCAAGGATTTCTGGCTTGGGCGATTGCTTGTACTGAACAATGACTCTGACGTGTCGGTCGGCGCCTCGACCTTGCCGGGCCTGCCCGAGCTCGCGGTTAAGTTCCGCCGCGATTCGCGGTGAAAGAGGCGTGCGTGAAGTCTCCCCTTGGGATGCCATCTCCGCAGAAGCCACGTTAGCGATGAAAATAATCGCTAACACTGCCAGACACCGACCCCATGTGGTGCCGTGACGTTCTCGCCGCTTCGCCAAACTCTTACTCCCGTGCTTGTACTGCGTCATCCCAGTCTCCTCGCCACAATCGATCTTGGCGGCAAGAGCCGGGGGCACTCTAGTCGTCCACGTCGCATGCTGCACGGGAGCTACCGATCATCCGCTTTCCGAAGTGATTGATTCGATTGAGCCTACTGGGGGTCGGCAGGAGTTCTGGCTGGGCCAATATGTCTCCTGTCTCTGATGTGAGACATTTTGGCCGAGACCTCGGAGGGACGGAACTCGCTAAGGAAGCTTAATGCCAGAGAAACCGGAGAGGAGCAGTTGCGATGAGGCTCTATCTCCTTCCCAACGCCAACCCGCCTAACGTGTCAGGCCGCACCGTAATCACATCCGGGCCCGTGGTCTGGCCTGTGACGATGGGTTTGCTGGAGACGGTCTCGTAGGCGTATCCAGTGAGAGTTCCGCTGACGTCGTCGAATTGCCGGCGGTGTCCAAGCGCGACGCTGAATCTTGCCCAGCCGTAGTGAACTTCGCCGTCGAGGACAAACTTCAGTCCCAGATATCGATTGCTCACGCCTTTATCGCTTTTGCCGGCCCACGCTCCTAAGTCGGAATACTGGCTTCCAACATTCTTCTTGAAAAGCTCCTCTGCCATAAATGGAAAGCGAACGGAGAATCCGACATTTGGTCCGATTCTGGCGCCCGCGGGCAAAGCATAGGCAGCGGACACAAAATAGCCGCTGAGACTAAAACGTTTACCGGCGACCGCGTTTCCAGCGTTGGCGACCGCGTCGAGCCCGACCTCCAAGCCCGAGCTTCCCGAATAAAAATCCGTACGCACCAAAAAATCCTTGACGCCGTCGTGGTTCAAATCGATGTACAGCGGAAAGCCCGTTTGCGTCACCTGGTGGGTTTCCGTGTAGACAACTTTCGCCTCGGAGGCCCCGGCCAGAGCCAATACGCTCACTCCGGCTACGCTTGCGGCTTGCGCATACGTGTTGAGTTGCCGGTTGAGGGAATCGGAAATGTTGAACGGCTTACGGGAGTGGTGAGTGCTGGGCATAAGTCTTTCTCCAAAAGGCATCTCATTATCCGTCCCACTCAATTGCCAGTCAACGCTCATTTGTCGCAATCGGGCGATGCCCGGAGAAAATTTCACCAGAGATTCATAAAGCCGTAACACGGCGTGAAAAAGATCGGCTTCTGTAGCGGGAATTTCACCTTACGGTCATAACCCCTCACAGGTCTTGTTTACGGTCAAGGAGCGCGGCGCGTGGCACGGCGCGATGAAAGATGACAAAAATGTAATCTTGGCGTCATTCTGCTGTCTCTTTCTCAAAATTAGACTATAGCCCTTGGGGTACGGAGTGCTTACGCCAAGGCTTTTCGGAGAAAGAGGATGAGCACCGCTACGAGTTTTGCGAACATTGGGTGATGAAAAGAAATCCTAAGGAGAAAAAGGTCTATGTCTCGAAATAAAGTTCGAAATCGATCGCGAAAGATGACTCGGAAGAATCTGCGTCCGCTCGCTGGCGTGCTGGCGATGGGACTGAGCATTCCCGGGATCGCCGCCGGCCAAGACAATCAGTACTACCCAACTTACTTCACAGGCCCCCAGCCGAATGGCTCCTGGGTCGTCAGCAATGGCCAGATCATCAACCCAGCTGGGACTCAGGTTAACCTCGGCATTCGAGTCCGCGCGAAGGCGATCGCACTGAATCCGAATCTCAGCACTCACACTGCCGCCGTTCTCACTTTGGGGACGTCAACCAGCGACGGTAATGGAGCCGTCGAAATATTCGATACGAAGACTGGCGTCGTCCTTGAAAACTACATCCCGTTCGGACTGGATTCGAGTGGCAGCTACAGCGGCATCGCCTACTCGGCGGATGGCAAGCACTTGGTTTTCAGCCAGGACAGCAGCAATGTCACCATCGCCAATGTCAACGCGCAGGGCTTGCTGGAAGACGACGCTCAGATCAGCGTTCCGCCCAACAATTCGTTCATCACTTGCTTTCCCAACAGCCCTCCGGGATCTTATGGCGTACCCTGCGGTACTTTCTATAGCCCGAGTACTTCGTATCCCGGCGGCGTGGCGATCTCACAGGATGGTAGCAGCGCCTACGCTCTGCTCAATCAGAACGACACACTCGCCCAGATCAACCTGAACACGAACCAGGAAGGTGCGCAGATCCGCGTGGGCAATGCACCGCACAGCATCGTGATCGGCAATGGCGGCAACACCGCCTATATCAGCAACGAGGGTGGCCGAGCTGCAACAGAGGCGGACTTTCAGATATGGTCCGCTGGCACCGAAATCGTCGCCGACCCCGTGGTTGGCGCCGCCATCACCGGTACTGTTTCTGTGGTCGATCTGCCCTCCATGACCGTCACCGCTACCATTTCGACCGGTCTGCATCCGACGGGAATGGCGTTCTACGGGAAATACCTGTTGGTCGCCAATACCTATAGCGATACGGTCTCGGTGATCGACACGGCGACTAACGTGGTCGTGCGGACGATCAGCCTCGGGCTACCCATCGGCGTACCCGGCACTGGTCAACCGGCCTATGGCGCGGCACCGGACTCGATTGCCGTCGATTCTAAGGCAGGCGTTGCTTATGTCGCACTCTACAATGCCAATTCGATTGCGGTGGTTAACCTTAAAAGCTACGCGAACGAGCCCGTTCTGGGATTGATCCCGGTAGCCTATGCGCCGAGTTCGGTCGTACTCGATCCAGCTCAAAACGCGCTCATCGTCGCTAATGACAAGGGCATTGGCACGCGTAACTCGTTCGAGTGCGATTACAACGTCTGCGATTACAACACGCACCAGGACAATGGCACGGTCAGCATCGTCCCTGTGCCGAATAGCCAGACCTTGGCGGCAATGACGAAGGAAGTTTACGATGGCAACCACTGGGATCTGATTGAAAATATTAGGTCCGCCAGCGGTGGCAATCCGAAGACCAAGCCGGTCGCAATCCCGGCCAGGATCGGCGATCCTTCAGTCATCAAGCACGTATTCCTGATCATCCGCGAAAATCGCACCTATGATCAGGTGCTGGGCGACGTGGCCGCCGGTAATGGCGACGCTTCGTTGGCAGTGTTCGGCGACGGCTCCGCAGCCGGCGGAACGCCGGTCACGCCGAACGTACACAACCTGGTAACGCGCTTCCCGCTACTGGACAACTTCTATGACCCCAGCCGCCAATCGGCGGACGGTCACCAGTGGATCACCGAGGGCCTTGCGCCCTACGCCGACGACATTCAGTCGCCGGACTGGGTCCGCAGCTATCCCGGCGGGAACGCCGGCGATGCACTCGCTTATCAGAACAAGGGCTTCGTATTCTCCGAAGCGGCGGCCGCTGGCTTGCCGGTTAAGCTCTACGGCGAATACGTCGAGAATGATACTTTCCTCCAGCCGAACGGATCGGCTCAGGAGCCGAGTTGGAGCGCCTTCTACGCCGACTCGCAATGCTTTGAGGGCGGACCTAATTGCGGACCGCCGGGAACCCAGGGCGAGACGACGCTCTACTTCCAAAACACAGTACAGGCCCAGGCTTCTATCCCGGCCGTGTATAACCACCTGATCAAGAACTTCCCGCAGTTCGATTTAGGAATTCCTGATCAATTCCGCGTCGACCTGTGGCAGCAGGATTTCAACAATGACGTCAAGGCTGGCACGGTGCCCGCGTTGAGCATTCTCTGGGTCATGGATGACCACACCGGTGGCCCACCGACCGTTCAGGCCGAGGAAGCCGATAACGATCTGGCCGTTGGCCGCATTATCGACTACATCAGCCACAGCAACGTATGGCCGACGTCGGCGATCTTCATCGAGGAAGACGACGCGCAGAACGGCGTCGACCACGTCGATGGTCACCGCAGCCCCGGCTACATCGTCAGCCCGTACGCCGTGCAGTACGGACCCACCGACAACACTTACTACACGCAAGTCAACATGACGCGAACGATCGAACAAATCCTCGGTCTGCCGCCCATGAATCAGTTCGACCTCGTCGCGTCGGCGATGAGGACGGACTTCACCAACAACCCGCCGCAGGCGAATTTCGACCCCTGGACGCACGTGCCGAACCAGATTCCTCTGAATCAGGGTGTTGGAGGGAACGACGACCACTCCAACGACAGCCCCAAGGTCAAGGCGCTACGCGCAGCCTGGAGCCGTAAGAAGGCACAAGTCTTCGCCGGCAAACTGAACAAGCCCGACGCCGAAGACCCAGACACCGTGAACCATCTGAACTGGTACATGTCCACTGGCTTCACGCGTCCCTATCCTGGTGAGAAGACAGTTCGCCCTCCGAGCGAGTTCAACAAGCCTGCACCCACTACGCCTGACCTGGACGACTAAGACACGTTTCAGGATGCAATGGCCCTCTCCCCGAAGTCCGGGGAGAGGGTTTTTTATACCTCAAATCCTATCGGTGACGCCGATCTCCACGGGAGGAGTTCAACGGTTTTAGCTTCACTCTACGGCATTGTTCGCGATTACGTTCTTGTACCATTCCGCACTGAGTTTGGGGGTACGAACCTGGGTTTTGTAGTCTACGTAGTGCAGTCCGAAGCGCTTGCTATAGCCGTCGGCCCATTCGAAGTTATCGAGCAGACTCCATAGGAAATATCCCTTGATCGGATAACCCTCCGAGGCTGCGCGATGAAGATTTGTCAGGTGATTGCGCAGATACATCACGCGATCGACGTCTTCGATGCGGCCGTCCGAAGTCATCACGTCGTCGGATGAGGCGCCGTTCTCTGTGATGTAAAGCGCCTTGGGATGCCAGATCTCGGTAATGTTGCGAACTCCCCAGTACATCGTTTCCGGACCGACAAATAGCCAGTCGGAAGCCATGTGCGGGAAAGAAGACGGTTTCTTGACGATGGCGTAACCGGATGCGGAGGAATCGGCGCGCGCATACACCGGCCGATAGGCATTCAGGCCGACAAAATCGAGCGGGCTGCCGATGATCTCCATATCCCCGGCCTGCACCTTGGGGGCGTTCGCGCCTTCACGTGCGAGATAGCTGTCGGTGTATTTCCCCTCGAGCACCGCGGTAAGGAATTTGGCGTTTTCCTCTCGCGTCGCTGTCTGCGCCGCCTGGATGTGTTCACGGTTCTCGATCACCGGCACAAAAACTATAGAATCCTCCGCCAGACCAACCGACGTCCCCGCTTTGGCGTTGGCGCGAATCGCTCGCACTCCCAGCCCATGCGCGAGAACACCATTGTGTCGAATCTGATTCACCTCCGCGTCCGGCAATTTCAAACCGGGGGCAAACTGTCCAGTCTTGTAGCCGAGATCGGTCCAGCACTCGAATTCGTTAATCGTGAAAAAATGGCTTACGCGATCTGAAAGATGTTTGGCAACATATCCCGCATAATCAGCGTAGGCCTTCGACGTGTCGCGGTTCTGCCAGCCACCAGGCAGAGCTTGCGGCAAGTCCCAGTGAAAAAGGGTGACGTAAGGAGTAATGCCGCTCTTGAGCAACTCGTCGATCACCCGGTTGTAGTAGTCGAGACCCTTGGGATTGGGCTGGCCTCTCCCATCCGGAAAAACACGCGACCATGCGATCGAGAAGCGGTAAGCCTTTACGCCCAGGTTCCTGAGCAGTTGGACGTCTTCTTTATAACGATGATAGGAGTCGTCGGCTACGTCGCCGGTGTCGCCTTGAAAAGTCTTGCCCGGCGTGTGCGAAAACGTGTCCCAGATGGACGGCTTGCGCCCGTCTTCCGCAACCGCCCCTTCAATCTGGTAGGACGCAGTCGCGCATCCCCATATAAACCCCGGAGGAAATTGCAGCAGGCTCGGTTTCGCCAGTTGGGCGAGAGCGAACCGGGGAAACGATAGGGAACTAGTGGCGAACGCGGCAGCAGCAGTGCCGGCAAACGCCTGACCAAATTGGCGGCGAGTAAGGGCTCTCATGATGCAAGAAGATTATCATTACTGCGGAGGGGTTCCAGCTACAAACTTAGTGGAGCACAACCAACACTATTCCTTCGATGTGCGCGCCTCCGATTTCCGCGAGCCGAATAGATTGCGTTCGGCGTCTTCGCATCGCTTTCCCGGTGCAGAGACGGACGCCGCAGCGCGCCGTTTATTCACCACATCACAGCAACGCGTTCTGCGTCTGATCCGAAATCAGCCGGTAGAGTTGTTGCCTCCAGTCGACTCCATGGAACCGCTCTGGCAGGGGCATGAAAGAGCGGCAGTCGAGAGCAAGCTAAGCGCGGCAATCGTAGGGTCGGACAAAACGGTGGCGGCCGGTCTCCAACAGTTAATCGACAAAACCGGGGCCGACGAGGTCATTGTCGTGACCGATACGTTCGAACATGCAGACCGATTGGAGTCGTACCAGCGGCTGGCCACCATCGCGAAGACGATCCAGATGCGGACCGCGATGGTTTAAGCTGCTGTTCCTAGGTTTGTAACTGAGGAAAACATGGACATCAAACGAGCAGGCACACAGCCTTCGGGTAAAGGCCCGGCGGATTGGTTTACCGGAACGGTGAGAATCGATCCACTATTCCAAGCGCCCGATCCGGCCCTGGTGCAAGGCGCGAGCGTAACGTTCGAGCCGGGGGCGCGGACGGCTTGGCATACGCATCCCCTTGGACAGTCTCTTGTGGTCACAGCTGGATGCGGCCGCGCGCAGCGGTGGGGCGGGCCGATCGAGGAGATTCGTCCCGGCGACGTGGTTTGGTTCGCGCCGGGGGAAAAACATTGGCATGGCGCCGCTCCCACTACGGCGATGACGCACATCGCCATCCAGGAGAAAAAAGACGGCAAGGTCGTCGAGTGGATGGAACACGTCAGCGACGAACAATATGGCGGCCCAGTACAGACGATTTGATCAAAATCAGGAGAAACAATGCAAAAACGCAAACTTGGAAACAGCAATCTGGAAGTCTCCGCTCTTGGCCTTGGCTGTATGGGCATGAGCTTCTCTTATGGCGAGCCCAAAGATAAGCAGGAGATGATCTCTCTTATCCGCACAGCCGTCGATCGCGGCATCACGTTCTTCGACACGGCTGAGGTTTATGGCCCGTTCACCAACGAGGAACTTGTCGGCGAAGCGCTGGCTCCTATCCGCGACAAAGTCGTGATTGCCACCAAGTTCGGCTTCGATTTCAGTGGCGGCGACAATAAACCCGGAGCGGCGCCCGTAAACAGCCAACCCGTGCACATCAAGCAGGCCGTCGAAGGGTCGCTCAAGCGCTTGAAAGTTGATGTCATCGACCTGCTTTACCAGCATCGGGTTGACCCGAACGTTCCCATCGAAGACGTGGCCGGCGCGGTGAAGGATCTGATTCATCAAGGCAAGGTGAAGCACTTCGGAATGTCCGAAGCTGGGGTGAAAACGATTCGGCGCGCCCACGCCGTCCAACCAGTGACCGCGCTGCAAAGTGAATATTCGCTGTGGTGGAGAAAGCCTGAAGCGGAAGTGATACCGATGCTCGAGGAACTTGGAATCGGTTTCGTTCCCTACAGCCCGCTGGGAAAAGGATTCCTCACCGGAAAAATAGATGAGAGTGCGAAGTTCGGCGGCAATGATTTCCGTAGCAAGCTCCCTCGCTTTACGCCGGAAGCTTTGAAGGCGAATCAGGCAGTCGTTGATCTGCTGGAAAGGATTGCCAAGCAGAAAAAAGCGACGCCCGCGCAGATCGCGTTGGCCTGGCTGCTGGCGCAAAAGCCGTGGATTGCGCCAATCCCAGGAACTACCAGGCTTTCTCGGCTTGACGAGAACATCGGCTCAGCCGCCGTCGAACTTTCGCCGGACGACCTAAAAGAAATCGACACCGAGTCCGCAAAAATCACCGTGGAGGGTGATCGCTATCCCGAACACATACAACGGATGACCGGATTATAATCGGGTTCCGATCACGCCCCATTGGCGGCGGCCATCGCTTTTGGTTTTGGCTCAGTCTCGGTTGCGCGCCGCACGTAGACTTTATAGGAACTGTGGACCCCGTACAGGACCGACACGATCCCCGCCAACGCGAGCAAGCCGGTGACGTTCGCGAAGGCCGACGCGATCGCGGCTAATCCAGCTCCAATAACGTAGTTAGGGAAGGACCATAAGAACACTTGATGCCAGACCGCCAAAGGATTGGCACCTTCTGTCAATCCAATGATGCCGGCGACAGGGGCGGTATTCGCCAGGAAGTACGCTGCCGCAGCAACTACGACGGACAGCACGTGAACTGTGTTCTGCGTCGCTGACCAACGGCTATGGTAAGCGAGGTACGCCACCCCGGTTGCATTGAGCAGGGTACATGAGTTGAAAATGAATTGGATCGGTTTGGTTTTGTGGTTGCCGGAAGTGTAAGACTGGGCGATCGCAGCTACAACCGCGACCAGCAAGCTGCCGAGCAATCCCATTTGAGTAATCGCCAATAGGACGATCGGGAGATTGCAGGACATGGAGCTCGTGGTCCCAGGGATTTTAACCTTGAACCGCGAACTCAGCGCCCCCGCTACCGCCAACATCGCCACTTGTGGCCAGCCCTGCGTTTGCCATTGTTGCACACCGTAGGACAGTGCGAACAGACTCGCGACGGCCGCCATTCCGATCATGACTTTGGCTTTCATAGGTAATTGAGTCATGGAAGTCTCCGTATGGTTAGGTCCGTATCCTTATTGATCGCCGCCGTCGCTCTCGCTGAAGGCTGCGACTGGCGACTGGCCGACCGCCGCTCCGCCCCAAACGACGCTGGTGGCGCTGACATTGGTGGCGCCCCAAACCACGCTGGTGGCGCCCCAAACCACGGAATTAGCCTGCAACGCGTTGCCGCCCCAAACCACGGAGTTGCCCCAGAGCACAGAGTTCGCTCCCCAAACTACGCTCTTACCTCCCCACACAACGGACAGCGGAGTGTTTCCGATAGTGACGGTACCGGTCAGGGCATTGATCGAGGCCGTGGGAGAAAGCGCGACCCCTGTAGCGACATCGGTGTTGCTGAGCGCAGTCTCGACATCAAGATAGCCCGCGCCGTACGTGAAGATGTCGTACTCATTGTTGTAAGAGTTGCCAAAGTTATCCAGCGCGGTCGTATAAGTTGGAGCGCCCTTCCATGCGGTCTTCATCAGGCGGGCTTTCACCTGGTCGGGAGTCAACGTCGGATTTTGTTGCAACATCAATGCGACCGTGCCGCTGACGACGGGCGTCGCCATGCTCGTCCCGCTCATCTGGTAGTACAAACCGCGGCCCGAGGTCGGATTCACTTCGAATTGCGGATATTCGGTGTCGAGTGTGCTGCCCGAGGCGCGGAGAGAAACCAGACGATTTCCCGGCGCAACCAGGTCCGGCTTCACAATGTGATCGAGTAAAGTAGGCCCCTTCGAGCTGTAACTTGCGATGGCGTCGTCCACGCGTGTGGAAGTCAACATCGTGCGCATGGACCCTACAGTAATCACGGCAGGATCATTGGCTGGAGCTCCAATCGTGGCAAATCCATTGGTGCCAAGCGACTTGTCGCGGCCGTCGTTTCCTGCGGCGACCACGACCACAATGCCCGCTCTCCATGCCGCTTCTACTGCCTGGCAAACGGGGTCGAGAGTGTAGCTTTCGAATACCGGGCGTCCCAGCGAAAGGTTCAGTACTCGAATGTTGTACTTGCTCTGCAACGTGATCGCCTGGTCAATGGCGGCGATCACTTCGCTATCCGTGGCCGAACCGTTCTGATCTAACACGCGCAGGTTGATCAGATTGACGTTCGGAGCCATTCCGGCATAGGTGCCGGAATAGCCGTTCCCAGCGCCCGAACTCGCGCCCGTGCCGCCAATCAGACCGGAAACGTGGGTTCCGTGGCCGTACTTATCGCCGGTCGTCGAATCGCCAGCCACAAAGCTCTGGCTGTACACTACGCGGCTATTTCCGTTGGCGTCGTTCAGGTCGGGATGGGCCGCAATGCCGCTATCGATAACCGCGACGCCGACGCCCGTTCCGTCCAACCCATACTGCGCAGCGGCGAGATCCGCTTCAACCGCGGTCGCGAATTCCTCGTTCCTGCTCGCCGTCGAGGTCATCGACACAGCGCGGTCGGGAGTGACATAAGCGACTCTGGGATTCTTTTCCAACTCCGCCAGCATGCTCGCGGGAATATGCATGACAACGGCAGGAATGGAGTGCACTCTCGTATGCATTTCGGCGCCCCGGCTCTTCATGCCCACGAGATCTTTGTCCTCGGGCCGTTGCCTGAATTGCACGATAACCGCGATGCGGCGGTTGGAGGGGACGCGCCGCAGATCAGCCGAAAGCTTACTAACGGACCGTCCGTTGGTGCCGACTGCGGCCATCTCAGAGCCAGCCGCCGAGGGAAGAACGGAGCAGGCCAGGAGCACCGCGGTGAAGATGCGTCCCCAGCCTGCACCGCACGAGGGCCAATCCGAGTGGCGATTGTTGCTCTGCTGAGTGGTTTCCTTGGTTAGGTCATTCATAGTTTTTTGCCTTACGCCAATTTGAAAGTCTGCCCAAGCCTCCGGCCGGGGTCTTTGCATTCCAGCTCTAGGTTTGCAATCGGAACGCCGTAAATGTGTTTCCTTAACGGGCGCTCAAGTATTGTTTTTTCAATGACATGAAGGTTGCGGCGAAAGTCGGTCAAAGGACACGTTGGCGCAGTTGCAGGACAGGCGACCTCTAAATATCCGCTAAGTGATTGCAAATACTTGGACAAAGCTGATTTGAGACATGAGAGGACAAAATGTCCCCATCGCGGTGCGAGAAAACGAGCTTGTCAAGCGATTAAGAAGAGGTGTTCGCCGCGGCCGCGGCAGCAAACTGCGGCGCTACGGGTAGCGCCGCAATCAGCTTCCGGGTGTAACCGTGAGCCGGAGTGGTGAAAAGATCCAATGTCCGGCGGCACTCGACAATCGCGCCGCTTTCCATAACGGCTACTCGCTGGCTAATCGTAGCGACCGACAGCAAATCGTGAGAAATATAAAGGATGGCAGTTCCCAGCTTACGGCTGAGGCCTGCGAAAAGCTGCAAGATTTCCGACTGCGTGATGATGTCGAGCGCGCTGGTCGGCTCATCCGCGATCAAGAGTGCTGGACGATGCAGCACCGCCATCGCAATTAAGACTCTCTGAGCCTGTCCGACGCTCAGTTGTGCCGGATAGCGGCGCAAGAACTTCTCGTCCGCCGGAAGGCTGACTTCTTCCAAAGTCTGCAGCAAAGCGTCCCTACAGTCCTCGCGGGTCGAGCGCCGATGAATGTTCCAGGCTTCCGCGAGCTGGGTGCCGATGCGCAGCGCCGGGTTGAGCGACGACATTGGGCTTTGCAAAACGAGCGCAATCTCTTTGCCGCGCAGCGACCGCATATCGCGCTCTTTCAGCTGCATGAGATCGCGGCCGTCGAATAAGATCGATCCCGCAGCTTTCGCCTTCTTAAGATAAAGCAACTTCAGTATGGCTAGAGCCAGGGTGCTCTTCCCGCAACCGCTTTGTCCGACCAAGCCGAGGACTTCTCCTCGGCGAAGGTCGAGCGTGAGATCTCGCAGAACATCCTTCTTCCCGGGATAATCAACGGACAATCTCAGCGACAGCAGTGGCTCTCGATCGTTCACCGGTTGCTAGCCACTTCCGTGCCCAGCGTGAGCTGGTCGATGTTCCAATACACCTGCGGATGCAGCACGACGGGATGCACATTGTGTAATGTGGGCGAGACTGCCGACATTGCATCCTTATTCACCAAGTAAATGAACGGGTCCTGCTGCCAGACAATTTCCTGCACCCGGTCGATGTCGCGTTTGCGCTTCTTGACATCCAGCGTGGACGCTTGCTCGCGCATCAGCATATCGATTTCCTTTTCCCAGGCGGTTGCCGGCGTCTTCTCGCTGGGATTCCATTGGTGCGTGTCGGAAGAACTCAGCCACACATTCATCTGCGAGTTGGGGTCGAGGTCGTTGTTGGTCAACCCCAACAGGCACGCTTCGTAGTCGAAGGTGCGCGTGATGCGTTCGATGAGCGAAGGAAAGTCCAGCGTGACCACGTTGAGCTTGATGCCGATGCCGGAAAGGTCCTGCTGAATCATGGTCGCCATCCGTTCGCGATTCTTATTGCCGGCGTTGGTGATGACCGAGAATTCGACCGCATGTCCGTCACGATCGTGGAGGACGCCGTTCTGCAGTTTGAAGCCATCCTTTGCCAATGCCTGCAAGGCGGCCTTCTGGTCGAACGGCCGCACGGTCAACTTCGCATTGAACCAGAATTTATTGGCCGGGGAAACCCAGCTCACCGCAGGTTGCGCATGGCCGCGGTACACCACCCGTGCCAAATCCTGCCGATTGATCGAATCGGAAATCGCATTGCGGAAATTTGTCGATGTGAACCAGGCTTTCTTATACCCCGGGAGCGGCGACGTCGGCACCTGGTTGAACCACAGCTGTTCGGCGTCGAGCGAAGCGCCCGCATCGAACGCCATTCCGGGGGCTTGCGCCGCCAGCTTATCGTAATTATCTGCATCGAGCGAGTTGATGAAGCCAATCTCGCCGCGCACCAGGCGCAGCATTTCCATGTCGCTGTTTTGCTGAATGTCGAGACGGACCGAATCAATATAAGGAAGCTGTCGTCCGTCAGCATCGTGCTTCCAATAATTTGGATTTCGCTTCAGCAGCAGGTACGAGCCAGACTTGTTCTCAGCGACATAGTAGGGGCCAAGCACAGCCATTTCTTTCCGCGCTGACGTGGCCGACATGATGGCGACTTGATCGAACAGCTTATCCAACCCCACAACCGGCGCTGGGAAGGTAATGCTAATCTGATCGCTTCCCGCTAGGTTTGAACGAACCTTGCCTTCGCCGGAGCGAAATGAATCTCCGGTGGGAGAATGCAACGCGGGATCCATCAGCTGATCGATGGTGTAAGCGACGTCTTGAGCCGAAAACGGGGTGCCATCGGAAAAGCGTAGTCCCTGTCGCAGTTTGAAGCTGATCGTCCTACCGCCTTCGCTGACTTTCCACGAGGAAGCGAGCTCAGGTTCCAACTGTTGCGTGGATCGATTCAAGCGCAGTAAAACGCCGCCGGTGAGATAACGAACCGTCTCCGACGCGTCGTCGGCGACCAACACAGGGTTCATGGTCTTAGGCTCAGACTTTAAACAGAAGCGCAACTGCCCGCCGGATTGAGCGTGGGCAATTGCAGCAGTAAGAACGATAACAAGGGAAAGAAGCGAACGAAAACGATGGCTCATAGCGGAGACTCCTGTTTTTGAACAGCAAGGTGAAAACAACCCAGCATCACGATCAAAAGAATGAGTGGGACGAAGCGCCAGGGCTGAGGAGAAAACGTAGAGAAACTTTCGAGGTCGCGAAGCAGACTGCCCCAAGAAGGCAACGGTTCCGAAACACCCAATCCGAGCATACCGAGATTAGCCTCGGTCAAAATGAAAACCGGCACCGAAATCCAGAACTGCGCGTAGAGAACTGGCTTGAGATTGGGGAGAATGTGTCGCCAGAGCAAACGGAAGCCGCCGTTGCCGGACGCCCGCGCCAGCAAAATCATGTCAGACTGACAGAGCGTGCGAGCGTCGGCGCAGATTACGCGCGCCGCAGCCGCCCATCCCAAAGATCCCAGCAAAGCAAACGTGATGATTACGGATGTCAGCGGCGAAACATTCAGCGGCATAGCCGCACGCACTGTGATGAGAAGAAATAGCCAGGGCAGCGAGAGGAACAGATCGGTGGCTGCCATCACCGTACCTTCGACCCATCCTCCGGCGAACCCAGCGGCTCCGCCAATCAATGCAGCCAGCAGACTAGACAACAGCGCTGCGGCCGGAGCCAGAAGCAGAGAGACTCTTGTGCCGTAAAGCAGACGCGAAAAGCGGTCGCGTCCCAGATCGTCGGTGCCGAGCAGATGCTGGCGCGAAGGCGCTGCATCGGGCGCTTCGCGAAATTGCTTTTCATACGGAGCGGGAGCGACGAAGTCGGCGAACAGGCAACCCGTCGAAACGGTTACCAGAAAAACGATTGCGACCATGCGAGCCCACTTCATGCTGCACCCACGCGAAGTGGATCCCTGAGCAGATCGCTGGCGGAATTCGCCAGCAGCGTGACCACGGTGATTATTAGTGTCAGGTCGACCAGCAGCTCCATATCGCGGCCCAACGCGGCTTTCCATGCGAGCTGTCCGATTCCGGGAAGATCGCAAAGAACTTCCACAGGAATCGCGGCGGCGAACGCTATGCTCACAGTCACTCCGGCGACCGCCAGCAACTGAGCTCCGGAGGCTGGCAGAATATGCCAGAGAAAAACTCGAACACTTCCCAAACCTTTAGCGCGAGCCGTGAGCACATGAGGTAGCGCCGCGCTGCGCTGGAGTAGGTTCCGGGAATAGCCAAATACCTTCGGGAAGACGATCAGGCCCAGTACCAGCCGCCCCGGCGCACGCGCAATGACAAAGAGAAGCGCGAGCATAGCTGCGGGAAGACAGAGTAGAACTCCCGCAAGTAAGCTTCCCATGACATCCATGTACCAACTGCGCCACATCACCGTGGCGATCGCTAAAGTCAGCCCCAGTGTCCAACCCAAACCCAGCCCCAGGGCAACGGACTTCAGCGTTTCAGGGAAGCGGTCCGCCAACAACTGTCGAACTGGCTGCTGCAAGGTGCGCGAGGTTCCAAGATCGCCGTGGAGCAAGCGGTCCACGTAATGAAAGTAAAAAGCAAAGAGATTACTGTCGCTGGCACGAGCTTGCCGAAGAGCCTCGATACTCTGGTGGTTGAGCCTGATATCTAGTTCTTGCTCATCGATGCCAAAGCCGGGAGCTAAGCGCACGAGCGTAGCTCCAAGAAACCCGCCCAAAAGCAGAATGGCGATGGTTCTCGCAATGTGCATCGAGAGTCTGCGCATAAGAGGACGGGCCAATGCTAATAGGCCCATTGCGACGAATATCAATTAAAGTCAACAATCACAAGGGTTCAGGGGAGTGTCGGGCAAACTTTGGTAATCAAATTCAGTTCCCAATGGCTGCCCGTGCCCACTGCGGTTCAGCAGCCAAGCCTGGTTCTGAGTTTTCGTGATGGAGTTGCTTGACCGCATACATTCTGCGATCGGCTTCAGCCAGCAGTTGCTCGACATCGGTTCCGTCTCGAGGGTAAAAGGCTGCGCCCACACTGAGCGACAACAGGTCGCTGCCACAGATCTCGCGGCCCGCCTGCTGCGCCAGGCTACTTAGGATCTCGGCCTTTTCACGGACGGCTTCCGGGGGTATCGCCGGGGCCACAATGACAAACTCGTCGCCTCCCATTCGCGCCACATAGTCATACTCACGGCAGGTTTCGCGCATCAGGTTGGCGAATAGCTTTAGCGTTTTGTCCCCCTCCATGTGTCCGAAACGATCATTGATCTGCTTGAATCCATCCATGTCGCACACCATCACGACAAGGGTGGAATCTTCGCGCTGACAGCGTGCCACTTCTTTATCCAAATGCATGAATAAGGCACGGGCATTGGGTAGTTCAGTAAGGAAGTCGCTGGTCGAGGAGTTTTCCACCAGGCGAAATTTGATTGCATTCTCAATCGAGAGCGCCACTTTGGAAGTGATGACTTGCAAGATGCGTAAATGATCGTTCGTGAAGGCGTCCACTTCGGATTGGTAAAGAGCGAGCACACCTACGGGGCCGGTCAACCCCACTAACGGAACGGCAAGCGCAGAGCGGAGCTCTGTCGTCCTTCTGCGGTCGGAGGCGTAGCCCGGTTCGACCATCGGATTTCCATTGATGATCGGTTTGGAATTTTCCGCCACCCAGCCGCACAAGCCTTGCCCCAGTGGAATTTTCAGAGAGGACAAGAGGCGGAAGTTGTCTCCACTGGAGAACTCGGCCTCCAAGACATCCCCCTTCCGCACAAAGACTACGATCGCATCGTACGGAATCAACTTTCGGAGTCTGGCGGACACAACCGACAGAGTTTCATCGAGGCTGAGGGAATTACCCAAATCCTGACTCAATTCAAACAGCGTATGTGCCTCCTGGCGGGCAGAGGCGATGGACGAGAGAAAGTCTCTTTCACTGGGTCGCCGGTTGGCGCTATGCTCAAAGCCGGCGGCCGGCCTTTCCCCTCTGTTCACTTTGTAACTTACCGCGGACCTCGCTTCCTCCCCGCCCAGGCTCTCGAGCGCGAGCTTCTCAAGCTCGACATATCGTCGCTGGAGGATTTCTACAACCTGAGGGTCGAAGGCAATTCCGGCCTGCGCGGCTACTTCGTTCATTGCTTGATCCAAGGGCAGAGCCTTGCGGTACTGGCGATCGGAGGCCAGCGCATCGAGGCAATCGACCGTCCCCAGAATGCGCGCCCCGATGGGAATTTCTTCGCCCTTTAGTCCGTCGGGATAGCCGCTGCCATCCCACTTCTCGTGATGGGATCTCACGATTGGCGCTACGGGATAAGGAAATGCCACCTTCTCCAAAATCTCCGAGCCTACGATGGGGTGAATTTTCATCTTTTCGAATTCCTCCGGCGTGAGGCGTCCGGGTTTGCTGATGATGTGGTCGGGAACGGCGAGCTTACCGACATCGTGCAACAGGGCCGCAGCACGAAGTGCATCCAGTTCGGATTGATCGAGTTTCAGTTCCTTCGCGATCTCGATCGCATACGTGCGCACTCGATGCAGGTGTTCGTGCGTGGCATGATCCTTGGCGTCAATCGCAAGGGCCAGCGCCTCGATGGTCCGCATGTGCAGCGCAGATACCTGTTCTACATGGCGTTTTTCCGCCTCTACCTGCAGCTTTTCGGCCTCGACCCGTTCTTTCTCAAACTCCAGTCGGCCAAGATAGAGGTGGTAGGAGCGGTAAATCCAATACATGACCGGGAGAATTAGAAGCGCACTTTCCCACCCGATGTAGCGATTGGAGAAGCTCACCATGGCGACAACCGCGGCTCCGGCCAGATAGTAAGGAAAGGACCAGAAGTAAGTCTCCGTCCAAATTCTTCGCAACGACCGTCGCTCAGTGAGCGAGATCACGATCGAGACGGCCATTGTATTGGTCAGGAAGTACACGCAAACCGCGACCACCAATAACAACGGAGTGCTGTGTTTAAGAGGCGCGGCCAAGGCGTGATAGGCGTAATACGAAACCCAAACGGCGTTTACCGTCATGCTCAAGACGTTGAAGAGGACGCGCACTAGTTTGGGAGGCTGCTTCAGTCCCCATACCGTCTGCACCAGCGCTGCGATGCACCCAATCAGCAGTGTCTCCGCCAGCGACAACTCGAGGATGCCGAGCAGCACCATCAAAAAATGAACTGACATCGTGCCTTCGATGCCAGGGAGCCGCACTTTCATGGTGCCGGCCATCGCCGCAATGAGCAGATAACAAATAAATTGAACGGGATCGTGGGATTGCCAATGCAGCAAGGCGTTGCCGAGCACGAGAGTTCCGGCGACCGCCGTGATGGCGATGTACAATCGAGCGCGCATCGGCATGGATGCCATCTTATCCCCCGATCCACCTTCTTCCCCAGTGTTTATCGGGGCATGAGGATTACCTTCGTGCCAGTAGGTTACCGAAGCCTTCGCCTCAGTACTCCAGCGCACCGTTGCCGGCAACTCGACGCATTCGCCTGGTTGCCGGGACCCTGAAGTTTGGGTAACTGCGTCGCTCAGTTACCAAAGTGACTCCCGGAGGGGGCACGAACACTAGTGCGCGGAGGGCGACTGTGCAATGCTTGGCACGATGTCTGGGATGCGGAGGAACCGAAACGCGCCCCGAGAAAATCGAACCGCACCTCAAAAGAATCGCCCATGACGACTTCAGCCATACTCGCCGCTTCGCCCCAACCCCCGTTCATCGTTACCAGCGAAGTGATGCGCAAGTTTATGGGCATGGTAGAACGAGTTGCGAAGCATAGTGGAACTGTCTTGATATTTGGAGAAACGGGCACGGGTAAAGAGCGGATCGCGCACACCATCCATGAACACTCGCTTCGCTGTAGCAAGCCGTTCGTCGATATCAATTGCGCGGCCTTACCCGAGAACCTGGTCGAGAGTGAGCTGTTTGGCTACGAAAAAGGCGCTTTCAGCGGAGCCGACACCGCTAAGCCAGGACTGTTCGAGTTAGCCCACACCGGAACGATCTTCCTGGATGAAATTGGCGAGCTCGACTTGAAAATACAGGTGAAACTTCTCCGCGTCCTAGATCGCGCTCCCTATTATCGTCTCGGTGGCAATCGCAAGATTACGGCGGACGTTCGCGTGGTCGCCGCGTCCAATCGCAATTTGAAGGATGAAGTGAGCGCGGGCCGTTTCCGCAAAGACCTCTATCATCGCCTAAGTCAATTCGAGTTGTTCGTGCCGCCCTTGCGCGAAAGACCGGAAGACGTGGTCGCGCTCGCAGAGCACTTTCTCTCCGAAGCCGGCGAGGGGATGAAATTTTCCCCGGATGCGCTGCGTCTGCTGGAAACGCACTCCTGGCCGGGAAATGTCCGTGAACTGCGGAACATCGTGAATAAAGTCATGGTGCTGGCCCCAGGTCCGCAAATCACCCCTGCGGACATTCGCCGCGAACTTACGATCGCCAAGCCCGAAAACAATCCCGCTACCATCGCAAACCTGCCCTCGGATATTCGACTCGACGGTCTCGAAGCCCAAGCCATCGAGAAGGCTCTGGAAAATACCGGGGGACATCGCGGCAAAGCGGCAGTCCAACTCGGCATATCGCGCCGCACACTGAGCCGGAGACTCCGGGAATATAGGTCTTCGTCCACTGCCGGCTTGGCCCCCGCCTCTCTCGGAGTGTTGAGTCGAACAGAACAGCTCGACTATCGCGCCGAAATAAACGTCCCCGGCTCGCTCACCAATGCCGATGGCGAAGTATTGAAGTGCACCGTCACCAACATCAGCGCGCGTGGCATGGGTATCGAGGATCTGGAGAAATCGCTGGAGGCGCAATCCGAGCTTATGATGCGCTTTCGTTTTCCCGATTCGGACACTACCGTCGAAGCGAGCGCCAGGCTCGCTTGGGCTGGGACGAGAGGTAGAGCAGGCATAAACTTCACGGGCCTCAAGCCCGCTGCGGAACGGGAAATCACTCGCTGGCTTCAGTCAAAAATGGTCGAGGAAGGCTGGACCATTCAGTCCGAGACTGCGGCCCAGACGGATGAAAGCTAGCGGAGCCCCGGCTTCTCGAGTAATCGATCCAACGATTACTAAGGTGGGGACAACGCTTGACTCACCGCCCCAGATTGGGCCATTTTGTCCCGCACCTTGCGTACAAGTTCTCCCCTATCCCCTGTTATCAGTTACTTGCGAAATGTCTCCAGCGGCACGGATCGTGCTTCTACTCTAGTTGCTATGAACACGCCAAGGAAGCGTCGTCGGCTAGCTACTCTAACAGTTGGAAGGGTTTCGATTATGAGAAAAGCCATGCTTTTTATGCTATTTCTGGCCCCAGCGCTGCCGCTGTTCGCCCATCAGGAAAAAGTTGCGATGGATCTGCCAAAGAAGGGCAGCACCCCGGTCGAAGTGATCGTGCAGTTTGCGGTTCCACCGACGCAGGCTCACTACGACAAGATCACGAAGCGCGGAGGCTCGGTTAAGACAGATCTCTCACTTGTGAACGCACTCCATGCGTCCATGACCCCTTCCCAAATCGCCGATCTCGCCAAGGACGCAGACGTCTCCTATGTCTCTCCCAACCGTGCCTTGTTTGGAAAAATGAATAATGGGGCTCCTGCCGTCAACGCTCCCTATGCCTGGTCTGTAGGTCTGGACGGCAGCAACATGGCTGTCGCCATCATCGATAGCGGAATTCAGGCTAGTCCCGCCGTCGCCAGCCCGAGCGCGACGAAGTCCTCAGCAAAGACTTCAACCAAGATGACCGCCACGGTCAACGCGCTTACCACCGCCCTAGCCGACGGACTGGGTGGCGCCGATCTGAATCAGTGGAACTCGCTCACTTCGCGAGTCGTCTACAGCCAAAGCTGGATCAACGATGGACTCGGCGCTCTCGACGCTTACGGACACGGCACTAATGTTGCTGGCATTATCGCAGGCAACGGAGCCAACTCGACTGGTCCCGAGTACACAAAAACATTCAAAGGCATCGCCCCTAACGTCAACCTGGTGAATTTGCGGGTTCTCGACAAGAATGGCGAAGGAACCGACAGCAACGTGATTGCCGCGATTCAAACGGCGATCCAACTCAAGAAAACCTACAATATTCGTGTGATTAACCTTTCCGTGGGACGGCCGGTATTCGAAAGTTATAAAGTTGACCCGCTCTGCCAGGCGGTGGAAGCGGCGTACAAAGCGGGAATTGTAGTTGTCGTCGCAGCAGGCAACGACGGTCGCGATAATTCGATGGGCACGAATGGATACGCTACCATCGCTGCCCCGGCCAATGATCCTTACGTGATCACGGTGGGCGCGATGAAATCCATGGACACGCCCACCCGCGCCGACGACCTGATCGCCACTTACAGTTCGAAGGGACCCACATCGATCGACCACATCGTTAAGCCCGACCTGGTCGCGCCCGGCAATCGCCAGGTTTCTCTTTATGGATGGGGAGCGACTCTGGGGGGACAATTTCCAGGCAACGTCATTCCGGTAAGCTACTACCACAACGGCAGTAATTCAAACGTCTCACCTTGGTATTACATGATGAGCGGGACGAGCATGGCCGCTCCTGTGGTCAGCGGTGCAGTGGCGTTGCTGCTGCAGGCGCAACCGACGTTCACGCCAGATCAGGTCAAAGCTCGCCTGATGAAGACGGCATGGAAGACGTTCCCGGCGACCAGCAGCTACACCGATGCCACCACAGGAATTACGTACACGGACCAATACGACATTTTCACCATCGGTGCGGGCTACCTTGACATCGAGGCGGCCTTAACGAGCACCGACCTGAGTTCGGGCGTGGCAAAGTCCCCGACCGCTGCGTACGATGCCACCACAAACAGCGTCTACCTGGTCAACGATCCATCGGCGATCTGGAGTAGTTCGAGTGTGTGGAATCCGGCCGCAGTGTGGGGTGCCAACCTCTTCGTGGGTAGCCGGTCGGCGGCGTGGGGAAGTTCTGCGATGTGGGGCTCTAGCGCCATGTGGGGCAGTAACACCACACAGGGCTTTAGCGCGATGTGGGGAAGCTCTGCGATGTGGGGATCCAGCACTTCAGACAACACCGAGTCCACCGACATCCTCATCAACGGGGAAAAATAAAGGACTAAGGCTTACGAACCCAGCAGATTGATCTGTAGCTTGCCGTACCCGTGCTCCCGAGCCCACAAATCCAGAGGGAGAGTTGCCAACTCGTCCACAACCGGAACGGCCAGTCCGGTCTTCGTCAAATCAACACTTTTCAGGTAGGTGTGGCAAGTGTCACAGACGTCGACTCGTACATGTTTAATTTCGGGGGCTGAATAAAATGCCATCTGCGGCTCTCGTTCTTCTCCGCACGCCGGACAATATATTCTTCGAAAATTCCACTCGTGCGCGCACAGCATGCAAATCAATGACTTCTTCGCGCCGTCACCTTCGCTGCGCAATACGCCTGTGATCGGACGACATCCGCACAGAGGGCACGTCAACGGAGTTCCATCCACCATGGTTGGCTCGCGGTGGTGGGCTAGATATTCGGCATAGGGCTGAAGATACATCCAGGCGATGGATCGCTCAACGGAGTTTGATTCTTCGGAACCGGCCAGTGCGGATATCCATTCCGGGTCTCCGTGCCAGAAATCCTCTATCGCATGTTGCCAGCCCGCCGGGCCTTTCTTGGCGAACTCGGCGGCGGATTGAGCGAGGGGCCCCGGTGCAATCTGCTGAATCAGAGATAGGAAGCCGGGGAACTTTGGCAGCAGAAGAAAGAAATCCAGTTCATCGCGTAGAGGGCGGGCCGAAGAGATTTTGGGCGAATCGATTAACGTCCTATCGATTTCTGCATACAGGCTCTTTTGGAAAGTTGCGAGTCTCGCATAGAAGCGCAATCCTTCCTCGGCGAAGGGATAGGTGGAAGTTAACTCGTTCGCACGCCGAATTCGGCGATCCCACTGCGCAGGGATCATTGCCTGGGTCGGAGTCTGCCGATGATTTCGTAATACCAGGTACGATGAAATGTCCATGCCCAGGCGCGTGTCACGTAGCCGGTCACCATGGAGCCGAAGCTGCCCTCTTCCAGGATCGCGCTCATGTACACGTGAATCAGAAATAGACCGATAGTGATGAGTGCCACGCTCGCGTGCAGAAACACTGCGGCATAGCGCAGATAACGCCAACTCCACGGAAGCGCTTCGGTGTACCACAGGACGACGCCGGTTAGCAGCAGCAAAATGACGCCGTAGAAAATCCCCCAGAAGAACAGCTTTTGCCCGTAATTGAAGCGGCCCACCGGAGGAAGTTTTTCGTCTTCGTTCTGAATGTAGTCGGGAATCGCTCTTCCCCACGCCTTATCCGCTTCGGTGATTTGCATATCGCGACGCCACTGGGCGAAGGTCAAAGAAAGCGACGTCGCGAAAAGCAGCCCAAACCACGGATGCCAGGCACGCGCAATCGGGCCTCCGCCGACAATAGCCGCCAGCCAGAAGAGATACGGCGACCAGAACGCCAGCCCTGTAATTAAGAGATAGATGTAGGAGAGCGCGCCGATCCAATGATTCACCCGCTCCACCATGGTGTAGCGCAGGATCAGCCCTTCGTTTTGAGCTTCGATCGAAGAGTGCGGAACGGCGTGGGTTGTCATACGCGCCTCTCGTGATTATTCTCCGGCGGAGAAGTGTCACCCGGCGGAATCGGCTCTTCTTTCTTGGGTCCGAATCGCATGTAATGCAGCGCCATCCCCACGATGCCGCCGACCATGGCTAAATTCCCCAGCCATTTCAGCGGCCCTTTCCACAAACGGACAGAGTAAGGAATGTGCGGATCTTTGGGCAGGCCGCCATACAACTCGGGATTCTTCGCGTCGTGCAGAACATAAATGACGTGAGTGCCGCTGACTCCGGGCGGATCGTACACTCCGGCGTCGGCGAAACCCGAGACCTCACGAAGCTGCTTGGCGCGCGTTTCCGCCAGCTCTTTCATTTCGGATTTCGTACCGAAGTGCAGGCAACCCGTGGGACAGGCTTTGATACATGCCGGTTCCAGACCGACCGACACGCGATCGTTGCACAACGTGCACTTGAAAACCTTGTGGGAGGCTGGGCTGAATTTCGGAATATTGAAAGGACAACCGGTGATGCAGTAGCCGCAACCGATGCAGTGCTCTTCCTGAAAATCGACGATCCCGTTCGCAAATTGCACGATGGCTGAATCCGCGGGACATGCTGCCAGACAGCCGGGATCCTCGCAGTGCATGCACTGGTCTTTGCGCATCAGCAGCATCATGCCGCTGCCATCAGGGCGCTGGTGCTCGTTGAACTTGATCAGGTTCCAGTAATTCCATGCCGTCTCGGGCATGGTCTGGTAAGTGTTGTCGAAAGTGGTTTCGGTGAAAGTGTAACCATTCCATTCCAGACAGGCGACTTCGCAAGCTTTGCAACCAATACATGTTGTTGTGTCGACAAGCTTGCAAACCTGATATTCGCGATTTAGCTCGGCGCCTGGAACGCTGCCCGCATGGCCTGAAATCCGGATTATTTCTGTCGACGCCTGGCTCATGGTTAACCTTTAAGCTTTCTCCACTTTCACAAGGAAACCCTTGGACTCCGGGGTGTGCGCATTGGGATCGGTGACCGCAGGCGTAAGTAAATTCGCCGGCGTTCGCGCGTTTCTTTCCGCATCCTCGTCGATGCCGCGGAAGCCCTGGTGAATCGGCAACCCTATCTGGTAAACCTTCTTGCCATCGATCAGCATCGGTTTCAATCGCCGCGTGACGAAGGCTTTCGCAATGTAAGTTCCGCGCGCACTGATGACTTTGATCTTGTCGGTGCCGCGAATTCCTTTTTCGTCGGCGAGCTCAACCGGAATTTCCACGAATGGTTCTGGAATCAACTGCACGTTCATGGGATTATTTTTCGTCCAGTAGTGGTACTGCTCGGTCAGTCGATACGTCGTGCAAACGATGCTGTATTCCTCCGGCGATCCGAACTTGTCGAATGGCGTATTGAATTTTTTCACCAGCGGATTGTTCGACTGGTCGGGGTGAAACAAGTTCTTGGTCGGACTCTCAATCGGCTCGTAGTGCTCTGGGAACGGCCCGTCGGCGATCACCCCAATGGGCGCGAAGAGGCGCCCGATGCCCTCGGGATTCATGATGAACGGCCCCATGTGATCTTTGGGATGAGAGTCGGGCTTGAAGTCGGGGACGTCATTGCCCACCCACTTTCCCGCCGCTTCGTTCCACCAGACTTGCTTGCGCTCCGAATCCCAGGGCTTGCCGGTGGTATCGCAGGAGGCGCGGTTGTACAGAACGCGGCGATTGGCGGGCCATGACCAGGCCCAGTTGGGAAAGACCCCCATGCCGGAGGGATCTTCGGTGCCGCGCCGCTGGATTTGTGAGCCGGCTTCCGTCCACATGCCGGAGTAAATCCAGTTGCCACACATGGTGGTACCGTCGTCCTTCAGCCAGGCAAACCCGGGAAGCTGCTGTCCAGCTTTGATGACTTGTCCGGTCGCGTCGTCTTTCAAATCTGCGAGCGCCTTGCCGTTCAGTTCCATCGCGACCTGACTGAGCGGCGGATGAGCGGCATCGGCATACGCCCAACTTAAATTCAGAATCGGGTCGGGGAATTTTCCGCCTTCTTTTTTGTAGAGATCGCGTACACGCAGGAAGATCTCGGCGACGATGTCCTGATCGAGTCGCGCCTGACCGGGAGGCGGAACGGCGGCATACTTCCATGTCACCCAGCGCGCGGAGTTCGTCATGCTCCCGTCTTTTTCCGCAAACCCGGCGCAGGGTAAACGATAGACCGTAGTGTTAATCGTCTTCTGCTCGTCCGTCGAGATTCCGGGCGCTCGCCAGAACTCACTGGTCTCGTCCTGATAAATTTCTCCTACGACCAGCCAGTCAGCTTTCTTTAACGCATTGATGTTCTTGTTGGTATCTGGCCCGATCATGACGCCATTCATTCCGAACGCCATCATGCCTTTGATCTTGCCGTTGTACATGTCGTCCCAGATATGGGTCCAGGAACAGTCTTTGCCCGGCTTCGGGAAGTAGTCGAAGCCAAATCCGTTTTCTTTGGTCGCAGCATCGCCATACAAAGCCTTGAACAACGACACCGCAAACTTTGGTGTGTTGGCGTAGTAATTCATCGAATCCCACGGGGCCGGCTTCGAGGCCTTGGGCGTGGTGCGCTTCAGATATGCGGGGAGATCAACGTCGTCCGGCACGGGGCCTTTTAAGTATCCGGGCATGGAGTCGTAAAGTCCAGCCATGTCCGTCGCGCCCTGGATATTGGAATGGCCGCGGAGCGCATTTACGCCGCCGCCCGCTCGTCCGACGTTACCCAGTAGCAGTTGAATCATCGCTGCGGTACGGATAATTTGGGTTCCGAACGAATGTTGCGTCCAGCCCACCGCGTAGATGATCGTGGCCACTTTTTTCATGTCACCGTCTTTGCGGACGGACGTGAACATGTCGATGGCTTTCAGATATTGATCCTTCGGGATGCCGGTGATTCGCTCGACCATTTCCGGCGTGTAGCGCGAATACTGTTGCTTCAGCAATTGAAATACGCAGCGCGGATGCTGAAGCGTGAGATCGTACGCGACATTCGGAGGCAACGCGGGCGGCGGTGTCGCTCCTCCCACCGCGCCCGGCACAGCTTCCGGCGCGTGACCGGTCGCCCCCGCTGCGCCCCCTTGGCTGCCCGAACCCGCCGCTCCTTCGTAATTCCATGTGGATAGATCGTACTTACTCGTCGCGGCATTGAATCCCGAATAGAGACCATCCTCAGGAAGTTTGAACCCGTCTTTCACGATGAACGACGCGTTCGTGTAGTTCACGAGGTATTCATGGGCAATGCGATTGTTCTCGATGGCGTAGCGGATGAGTCCACCAAGGAACGCGATATCCGATCCGGCGCGAATCTGGCAGAAGAGGTCAGCGGTGGCAGAGGTACGAGTGAAGCGCGGATCGACAGAAATGAGCTTGGCGTTACGGTTGCGCTTGGCCTCCATCGCCCACTTGAATCCGCAGGGATGGCACTCGGCCGGATTGCCGCCCATGATCAACATCATGTCGGTGTTCTTGATGTCGATCCAGCCATTGGTCATGGCCCCGCGTCCAAGAGCTGGTCCCAAACTTGAGACCGTGGGCCCGTGTCAAACACGGGCTTGGTTTTCTAAATAAACCAAGCCCAGCCCTCTCATGGCCTTGACGACCAGATAATTAAATTCGTTTGTATCAGTGCATCCGCCGATGAATGAAATTCCTTCGCAGCGGTTCACGGTCCGACCGTTCTCGTCTTTTTCGACGAAGGTATTGTCGCGCGTCTTCTTCATCCAGACGGCAATTTCACCGAGCGCATCGTCCCAGGAAATATCCTGCCACTCGGTCGCGCCCGGGCGCCGTACCTGCGGCTTGGTGATGCGACGCGGGTTGAGAATATCCTGCTCCAGCGAAGAGCCCTTGGGACACAACGTTCCGCGATTGGTGGGATGATCGGGATCGCCTTCGACGTGAACCACCTGTGGGGTAACATTCTTCGCTCGGTCGCCAATTGTGTAAATAAGAACGCCGCAGCCCACGGCACAATAAGGACAGGTTGAACGCGTTTCGGCAGCCCGTGCGATCTTTAATTCTTTGAGCTGAGCATAGGCAGGCTTGAGGTCGAATCCGAAAACGGTGGCGGCAACGCCGCCGACCACGCTTACCTTGAAAAAATCTCTGCGGGACGTCGGCATCGGGAGCTCCCTTGAGCGTGGAAAACGTCAGACTTCTACTTTCTAGAACTTCGAGGATTCCCTTGTCAAGCCACCCGGTGAAGATTGGCAAGGCGAGAAAACAGATTTATACCGTGACGGTCATCGAGGGTGTCGAGGCGGTTAACGGTAATTCGATCGCGAATACGCAACCCAAGTCTGCCTCGCTTTCCAGGGTGATGGCTCCGCGATGCTGTTGCACAATCCATTGCGCGATCGACAGACCGAGGCCGGCACCGCCTAACTCGCGGCTGCGAGCCTTATCGACGCGGTAGAAGCGTTCGAATATCCGGTTTTGCTCTTCTTTGGGTATGCCAATGCCGCTATCCCGCACCCGTAGAACGGCACGCCCTTGGTTTTGTTCCAAACTTAACCCCACGAATCCACCGGACGGCGTGTACTTGAAGGAGTTGTCCAAAAGGATGTTGACGACCCTACGGAGCGCGGATTCGTCGCCAGATAATTCAAAGTCTTTTTCCTCGATCTCGGCAGTGAAGCGCAGACCGCGAAGCGCCGCTACCTGGTGCCACCCCTCGAGAGATTCGACAACGGTGCGGCGAAAATCGAGTCTCTGAATCCTCAAAAGTTCGCGCCCTGAGTCGGCGCGGGCGAGAGCCAGCAACTGCTCGAGAAGAGACGTAGTGCGCTCCGATTCCAGAAGTATGTGACGCAGCGCCTCCCGATACTCGGTTTCACTCCGGGGGCGACGCAGTGTCAGTTCCGATTCGGTGCGGATCAGGGCGATCGGTGTGCGCAGCTCATGAGACGCGTCCGCAGTGAATTGTGTCACTCGCTGAAACGCGCCTTGAAGCCGCGCCAACATACTGTTTAAAGTGTCGGTGAGACGAGCCAGTTCATCTCCCGTCTCGAGGGGATCCAGCCTCCGACTGAGATTCTCTGCCGTGATGGTTTCCGCCGCCTGTGAGAGCGCGTCCACCGGCGACAAGGCACTGCGGCTCAACCAATTGCCCAGAGCCGCCGCAGCGAGGAATAAGACCGGGGCAAACATCAGTAGAAATCGACGGAACAGAGACAGCGTGTGAACAACATCGTCGGTCACCACCCCCGTCTCGACCTCATAAGTGCGCCCGTGTGAGCGCACGCTTTGCGCGTGGAAGCGGAAATGCTTCCCATCAACGATCGTGTCGAAATGGCCTGCTCCGTTCCCTGAGAGGGAAAAGCTGAGCCGATGTTTCTGGAGAAAATCGCTTCGAAAAATCCAGTCGCCGCTCGCATCGAGAATCTGCAAATAATCGCCAGAGTGCTCGAGCAAATAGGCCTCGGACACCTCTTCCTGCATTTTGGCAACACTCGCATCCGGTTTCTGCGCCTCCAGAAAATTGTTCAAATCGTCGATTTGATTGGCCAGCGATTCGTTGACAATCTGATATAGGTTTTGCCGCAGGATGAGCCACATCCCAACTCCGAACATTGCCTGCGCGACGGCGAAAATAAGCACGTACCAGAGCGTCAAACGAAGTCCGATGGAGAGCCTTTTCATCCCGTCGTCTCAGCTTGCAGCACATAGCCCGTGCCGCGCACGGTGTGAATTAATTTCGTTCTTCCTGGCGGATCGACCTTGTGCCGCAACAGGCGCATAAAAGCATCGAGAGTATTCTCTTCAATCACAATTTCGCAACCCCAAACCTCTTCGATCAACGTCTGCCGCGGTACCACCTGGCCGCGATGGCGCATGAGGGCTTCCAGCAGCGCATACTCGCGTCGTGTCAGCCAAACCCGGGCTTCAGCGCGAGAAACCTCCCGCCGATCGAGGTCAAGCGCCAAATCGGCGACTCGTAGAATTCTTCTGCCCGCTGCCGCGACCCGACGCTCCACAGCGCGCAAGCGAGCCAACAATTCCTGAAAGGAAAATGGCTTCGTCAAGTAATCGTCCGCGCCCAAATCGAGTCCCTGCACGATGTCGGGAACGGAATCTTTCGCTGTCAGCATCAAGACTGGAGTCATGTTCTTGCTTAACCGCAAGCTCTCCGTCACCTCGTATCCGTCCAACCGGGGCATCATGATATCGAGGATAATAACGTCGTATTGCGCTGAGTTGGCTTCGCGCAATGCTTCGAAGCCGTCCACCGCGCACGTGACTTCGTGTCCCTCCTCCGCCAATCCACGCTGGAGTAGCTTCACCATGCGAATTTCGTCTTCGACGATCAGCAGCTTCATGGGAGAGTTCTTGCAAGCTAGCACGGAAATGAGTCAGTGCCCCAGCAGCACCTAAGCCTATCCGAATTCCGTATGAGAAAAGCAAGCTGAAAGAATTTTTACATGGCTGTCATCCCATACCAGCCAAACAGGCCCGCGCCAACGCGGACACCCACCCCGCTTTACTCGGGCCAGTCTTTTTCTGGCCATAATGCAGTCATCGTTAGCCCCACAACGATACCGGCAGCCACTTCTACAAAACGATGGAGCGCGATGATCCAAGGCGACCGTACTCGAGCCACAAGCATAACAATAGCCAGAGCGACTCCGGCGAAACGATACGCATCGTCCAGGTGCAAGCCGGCGCAGACCATGCCGAGGATAAACACGCCCGCTCCGAAAGCCCAGGCGTTTGACCCCGCGTAAGTCGTGAGCAACGCTGCGGTGACAACGCCCAGTGCCGTTCCGGCGAGTCGTTGTTCGGAGATACTTAAGGGCCGCGCCTAGGCGCGATTGCATCACGATTAGCGTGGTAATCGCAGCCCAATAATCTTCGGGCATATGCAGGATGCGAGCCGCGAGCAGTGAGAGTACCGCAGCAATAGCGGTACGCGTTGAATGTACGAATGCACGTCGATAGCGGCTGTCCCAGGGTATGCTCACGCACTCTCCACGATTCGGCGCTGAGTCCGATTATGGCAGATGAGCGTAACAAGAATGAGTGCAAACGTTGACGGTTAGCGAGCGAAACGCAGCACCACGCCGGCGGAGACGCGAAAGTCGTGCTGTTGGTCGCTGGAGCCGTTAGGTAGCTGCATGTACTGGTAGTCGAGTTGAATCGGTCGCAGCAGAAACCGCCGAGTCATGGCAAGGTCGACGCCTCCGCCCACGGCCAGCGCAAAGGAGTTCGCCGAAGGGGTGGATCCGCTGGAGGTGGGGAAGTAGCTGTCGAACGCATGCACTCCTCCCAAGAGTCCCTGCGCAAAGGGCCGGAAGCGGCCGTAGAGCGGACGGCTGACTCTGAGTCCGCCCATGCCGGAGATCAGGCTCAAACCGGCGCCGGTGTTGCCCGGAATCGAACTCGCGGTCTCGCCCGAAAACTCTCCCACCGCCGAGAAGTCGCGCCACACCGGGACGGCGACTTCCACCGTCCCTCCGTTGGCCCAGAAGCAGCCGCAGTCGCCCACGGAAGCATTGGTGCGCAGCGCCGAATACGTCACCGAGACTTCGGCCAGGGTTTTGTCCGGCCACAGTTCCGTCGAAGCGCGCTGCGCCCAACCCGACTCCACCATAGTGCCACTGAGCACTGCGAGTACCGCAATCATCTTCCAGGTTTTCATGTTTGCTTCCCTTCGTGTGTTCATGATGTCGTCCGCCTTACTTCACAATCAGCAGGACGGTCGTGGAGTGGGAGAGTGAGCCGCTGGTTCCGGTCACGGTGATTTTGTACTGGGTTTGCCCGAGTTGTCCCAGCAACCCGCCGGAAGCGCAACCGGTCAATCCGGCGAGGCTCAACAGCAGCCCCGCGAACAGCAGGGGTATTCCGGAAGCGCGCAGCATCTTCCGGCGACGCGAACGGCTCCAAGGCAGAAGTAAAGTCGCGACCGTGATTCCACTCCAGCCCCAGGGCATACCGTCGCCGTGGTGCAGGGCGGCGGTGCTGGCCGCGGTGTGGATGGTGAAAACGGTGGTCGCCGCCGCCGCGCCCGGCGTGACCGTGGCGGGAGTGAAGCTATAGGTTGCGCCCGCGGGCATTCCGGTGGCGGTCAACGCAATCGGCGCCGTGAAGCTGGAACCCGCCGGAGCCAGGCTGAGATCGTAGATGGCCGAAGCCCCCGGAGTTACCGTTTGGGTGGGCGTGCCGCTGCCCTCTGCCTTGGGACCCAGAGTGAAGTCTTGCGTCACCGTGACGGTATGGCTGGCCGAGGTCAGCCCGGAACTGGTGGCGGTGACGGTATAGACGCCACCCGCGCTCAATCCGTCGGCAGTGAGATCGAAGCTGGCGACGCCGTTCACCGCCGCCACCGTGAGTGTCTTCGAATAACCGCCCGGCCCGGTGATGGTGAGAGTGATCGAGGCCGTCGAACTGGTGACCACCGTCCCGGCACTGGTTTCGACGGATACCTCCACGGTCCCCAGATTTCCATCTGGAGCCAACGTGGAGGGCATCGTGGACAGCGCCAGCTTGGCCGCTGCCGATCCTACTGTAAACGGCGCCGTCGCCGCCATTAACGAACCACTGGTGGCAGTGATCGTATAGGCCCCTGCGGTGGAGAAAGTCACGGAACTCAAGTGGAACGTCGCCACTCCGTTCACGGCAGAGCCTGTGACCGTGTGCGAGTAACCGCCCGGCCCGGTGATGGTCACCGTGATCGAGGCGCTCGAGTTGGTCACCACAGTTCCGTTGCTGGTTTCCACCGAGACTTCGATGGTGCCGAGGTTGCCACCCAGCGCAACCGTGGAAGGAATGGCGCTCAATGCCAACTTACTCGCGGTCAGCGCCAGTCCGACTCCCTGCACCGCCACGGCTTGCGTCGAGGTGTTGTTGTTGCCCACATTGTCGGTCAGAGTAATCGTGCCATGGATCGTTCCCACCGCCAGCGGATGGAACTCGATGCCCAGCACACAACTGTCGCCCGAGTTAAGCTCGGTGCTTCCGCTGCAACTGGTGTCTGAGCCCCCCAGATTGAAACTGGACGATGCCACCAGGTCGCTCAAGTCGAGCGGAGCGTTGCCATCATTGACCAGCGTCACGTTGATCGCCGGCGAAGTACTGTCCTCGGCGAAACTGCCGAAGGTGGCCACGCCGCTGCCAATCGTGACTTTGCGCACCACGTGGTTCTCAGAATCGGCGATATAGAAGTTGCCGCCGCCATCGACGGCGACGTCTTCCAGATAGCTCAAGCCCGCGAGTGTGGCCGCTCCGCCGTCTCCCGTGTAAACCTCGGTCGATCCGCAGCAGCCGCCATCGAACACTCCTGCGACCGTCGTGATGATGCCGGTGCGGGCATTAACTTTGCGGACCAGCAAATTGCTCGAGTCCGCGATATAGATGTTCCCCGCATCATCGACCGCGAGTCCCTCCGGATCATCCAGGAGGGCGCTGGTAGCAGGGCCGCCATCGCCAGCATATCCGTAAGTCGCCGGAGGCCCCTGGCCCGCTACCGTGCTGATGATTCCTGTGCTCGCATTTACCTTTCTAATGACGTTGCTGCAGCTATCCTCAATGTAAAGATTGGCCGTGCCGTCGACGGCCAGACCCCATGGGCAGTTTAGTTGAGCGCTGGTGGCTAGGCCGCCGTCGCCGCTATAACCGCTGCTGGCGGGAGTGCCTGCGACCGTGGTCAGAATGCCGGAACTCGCGTCGATACGCTGAACAATGAACTGGACCTGATCGCCGAAGAAAAGATTGCCTGCGTAGTCGACCGCAACGGTCAGGGGGCTGTCGAGAAGAGCATTAATTGCGGGCGCTCCGTCGGGCGTATAGCCAAATGATCCTGCTGTGCCCGCGATCGTGTTGACGACTCCGGTAAGTCCGTCCACCTCACGGATGACCGAGTCTTCGGTGTCGGGGATGTAAATATCTCCGCGGGCGTCGATGGCGACTCGCCAGAGTGAGTGGAAAGTTGCAGCAGTCGCCAATCCGCCATCCCCGGCCGTAAACCCGCAGCTTCCGGAACCCGCGACAACGCTGGTAATGCCCGTGGCAGGCACGTATTCCAGAACCTCGCAGGCATTGGTGTCGACCATGAAGAGGTCGCCTAAACTATCCGAAGTCAGCCCCGTCATAAAGTCTGACGCCGGAAATGTGGTGGGCAACGTGTTGATCAGGGCCGCGTCAAATCCCGCAAAGGGCCCGCTGCCGATGCCGTGCAGATAAACTGTCGCCAACTCGGTTGCACCGCTGGGAAAACTGAAATCGTGTCCGTGCGCCGAACCGGAGTGCGCCTTGATCGTGGGGGAGGTGTGGTGCGGTCTAATCGAAGCGCAACCGCAGTCAGACACAACTCCGACGACATCCACCGCGCCCAAACGAATGCCTGGCGCCAGCGGCTTGAATTGAATTCCAATGGAGCATGTGGTGTCGGTCGTAAACGTACCCGTGCAAGTGTTGCTGGTTGTGGTGAAATCAAGATTCTCCCCGCCTTGCGTTGCCACTTTTACCGCCACTTCGGAAATGCTCTGCAGGGACGCCCGTACGTTGAAATTCAGCGTCGCGCTCTGGGTGCAGGGTGCCGGGCTGGATGATGGGCAAAGATTCGCGATTCCCATATCGACCGCACCGGGCACAACCTTAAACACCACACCCGCGGCAATGTCGGCCAGATATACATTGCCTTGAGGATCCGTCACCAGACCTTCCGGCTGTTCGAAGGATCCACCAAGTTGCCTGATGCTTCCGTCTCTTCCGTAGAGTTCCAGATATGCAGGACCTTCCGTGCGACTTGAAACAAATATGTTGCCGAACCGGTCGACGGCCACACCGAAAGGAAACTGATTCAAAGTGTTGTTGAACAGGATGGACGGTACCCCAGCCGCCGTGACCTCTATAAGGGAATTGTCCGAGAGGTCGGTGATATAGACATTGTTGTAGGAGTCCACCGCCACGCCCGCGGGCACTGACACTTGCGCCGCAGCAATTTGAGTCTGAGTTCCACCCGGAGTAAGTTGAATGACCTGGTAGAGTCCAATATCCGCAACGTAGAGATTGCCCAGGCTGTCGACGGCCACGCCGACCGGAGCGTTCCAGCCCGATCCCACAGCGGTTTGCGGACTACCGCCCGCAGCAATCTTCAACACACGGTTATTGCCAACGTCCCCGATATAAAGGTTCCCCGCGCTGTCTGAGGCGATGGCTTCCGGATTGGATAAGCTAGAGTTGATGGTGCTCTGCGTCCCATTCGCGGAAATTTCGGTGACGTTCGACGAAGTCGCGTCTATGATGTAAATATTTCCCGCACCGTCTATCGCCGCGCCAAAGGGCTCGACTAAGCCCGTCACCGGAAGCGTGGTCTGCATGCCCGCGTAGCTGATGGTTTGACCGACCGACGTGAAAGGCAGCAATAGCATGATGAAAGCAGCGAACAGCGGGACGAACTTCCCCCCTAAACCGCACCAGCCCTTCGACTCGAAAAGTGTACGCACGCGAAACCCTCCTCAAACTTGCAGTCCAACCATGCCGTCTTCCCTCAAGTTCCTTCGGAGCGGAGATCAGCGTAGGTTTTGCTTCTAAATGAAAGCAATCGCTTGGCCGACGCGAGTGTTTTCTTGAGCGCAGTCTCGAAACTTGGGTAACTTTAGGGAGGATGAGTCCTTCGTATCCGCCAAATCGGTTGCTCAGTAAGGCTTCCGCCCCCATAACTTCGGGTGACGGTCGCTACTAGGACGAACCAAAAGAAGGGAAGTGTAGGCCCTCGCCAGCGTCGTGCGATCCTCGGAGTCGTACGAATAACGAACACTTGTCCTGAAACGGGACAGTACGGCGTCCGAGCGGGGTAATAGACGACCACCGATCACACGTCAGGTTGGAACGGGGTAATTAAGGGCTATTAAGAAAGATGGCGGATCAAGGTCTGGCGCTCAATCCAATTCAGTGCGAGCTCAGCTTGAACGAGAAAATGAAGCGGATGCCCGTCGCCCCGTGCCAATTGGTAGGAGCACGTTGACGGTTAGCGAGCGAAACGCAGCACCACGCCGGCGGAGACGCGAAAGTCATGTTGTTCGTCGCTGGAGCCGTTAGGTAGCTGCATGTACTGGTAGTCGAGTTGAATCGGTCGCAGCAGAAACCGCCGAGTCATGGCAAGGTCGACGCCTCCGCCCACGGCCAGCGCAAAGGAGTTCGCCGAAGGGGTGGATCCGCTGGAGGTGGGGAAGTAGCTGTCGAACGCATGCACTTCTCCCAAGAGTCCCTGCGCAAAGGGCCGGAAGCGGCCGTAGAGCGGACGGCTGACTCTGAGTCCGCCCATGCCGGAGATCAGGCTCAAACCGGCGCCGGTGTTGCCCGGAATCGAACTCGCGGTCTCGCCCGAAAACTCTCCCACCGCCGAGAAGTCGCGCCACACCGGGACGGCGACTTCCACCGTCCCTCCGTTGGCCCAGAAGCAGCCGCAGTCGCCCACGGAAGCATTGGTGCGCAGCGCCGAATACGTCACCGAGACTTCGGCCAGGGTTTTGTCCGGCCACAGTTCCGTCGAAGCGCGCTGCGCCCAACCCGACTCCACCATAGTGCCACTGAGCACTGCGAGTACCGCAATCATCTTCCAGGTTTTCATGTTTGCTTCCCTTCGTGTGTTCATGATGTCGTCCGCCTTACTTCACAATCAGCAGGACGGTCGTGGAGTGGGAGAGTGAGCCGCTGGTTCCGGTCACGGTGATTTTGTACTGGGTTTGCCCGAGTTGTCCCAGCAACCCGCCGGAAGCGCAACCGGTCAATCCAGCGAGGCTCAACAGCAGCCCCGCGAACAGCAGGGGTATTCCGGAAGCGCGCAGCATCTTCCGGCGACGCGAACGGCTCCAAGGCAGAAGTAAAGTCGCGACCGTGATTCCACTCCAGCCCCAGGGCATACCGTCGCCGGGGTGCAGGGCGGCGGTGCTGGCCGCGGTGTGGATGGTGAGAACGGTGGTCGCCGCCGCCGCGCCCGGCGTGACCGTGGCGGGAGTGAAGCTATAGGTTGCGCCCGCGGGCATTCCGGTGGCGGTCAACGCAATCGGCGCCGTGAAGCTGGAACCCGCCGGAGCCAGGCTGAGATCGTAGATGGCCGAAGCCCCCGGAGTTACCGTTTGGGTAGGCGTGCCGCTGCCCGCTGCCTTGGGACCCAGAGTGAAGTCTTGCGTCACCGTGACGGTATGGCTGGCCGAGGTCAGCCCGGAACTGGTGGCGGTGACGGTATAGACGCCACCCGCGCTTAATCCGTCGGCAGTGAGATCGAAGCTGGCGACGCCGTTCACCGCCGCCACCGTGAGTGTCTTCGAATAACCGCCCGGCCCGGTGATGGTGAGAGTGATCGAGGCCGTCGAACTGGTGACCACCGTCCCGGCACTGGTTTCGACGGATACCTCCACGGTCCCCAGATTTCCATCGGGAGCCAACGTGGAGGGCATCGCGGACAGCGCCAGCTTGGCCGCTGCCGATCCTACTGTAAACGGCGCCGTCGCCGCCATTAACGAACCACTGGTGGCAGTGATCGTATAGGCCCCTGCGGTGGAGAAAGTCACGGAACTCAAGTGGAACGTCGCCACTCCGTTCACGGCAGAGCCTGTGACCGTGTGCGAGTAACCGCCCGGCCCGGTGATGGTCACCGTGATCGAGGCGCTCGAGTTGGTCACCACAGTTCCGTTGCTGGTTTCCACCGAGACTTCGATGGTGCCGAGGTTGCCACCCAGCGCAACGGTAGTCGGAATCGTTCCTAACGCCAGCTTGCTGGCGACCAACGCCAAGCCGATGCCTTTAGTGGTCACCGTTTGCGTCGAAGCATTATTGTTGCCCACGTTGTCGGTGAGAGTGACTGTGCCATGGATCGTTCCCACCGCCAGCGGATGGAACTCGATGCCCAGCACACAACTGTCGCCCGAGTTAAGCTCGGTGCTTCCGCTGCAACTGGTGTCTGAGCCCCCCAGATTGAAACTGGACGATGCCACCAGGTCGCTCAAGTCGAGCGGAGCGTTGCCATCATTGACCAGCGTCACGTTGATCGCCGGCGAAGTACTGTCCTCGGCGAAACTGCCGAAGGTGGCGATGCCACTGGCAATCGCAACCTTGCGAACCAAATGATTGTCGGAATCGGCGATGTAGAAGTTGCCGCCGCCATCGACGGCGACGTCTTCCAGATAGCTCAAGCCCGCGAGTGTGGCCGCTCCGCCGTCTCCCGTGTAAACCTCGGTCGATCCGCAGCAGCCGCCATCGAACACTCCTGCGACCGTCGTGATGATGCCTGTGCTGGCATTGACTTTGCGGATCAGCAAATTGCTCGAGTCGGCGATGTAAATGTTGCCCGCGGCATCGACCGCGACGCCTTCTGGATCGCTCAATAAGGCGCTCGTGGCAGGGCCGCCGTCTCCCGCATAACCGTAAGAGGCCGGAGGCCCTTGTCCCGCCACCGTGGTGATGATGCCGGTGGCGGCCGTCACTTTTCGGATGACGTTATTGTCGTCGTCCGCAATGTAGAGGTTGCCGGCGCTGTCGATGGCCAGCGCTACTGGCGCAGCCAGTTGGGCGCTGGTGGCGGGACCGCCATCTCCGCTATACCCTCTCCCGCTGCCGTAGTTGCCCGCGGCCGTGGTTAGAAGGCCGGAGCTGACATCAATGCGCCGGACGACATTCGCATCATCATCCGTAAAGAACACATCACCCGCGCCATCGACGGCAATCCCGCTGGGATCCTTGACCATCGCACTCGTCGCGAGCGTGCCGTCGGGACTGTAGCCGTAGGATCCTGTCGTGCCCGCAATAGTATTAATAATTCCAGTGAGACCATCGACCTCGCGAATTACATAGTTCTGGAAGTCGGTAATGAACAGGTCTCCCCGAGCGTCCACCGCGACTCGCCAAATCGCGCCGAGGGTGGCCGCCGTCGCCAGTCCACCGTCGCCGGATGTCGTTCCGCAAGTCCCGTTCCCGGCCACCACAGTGGTCACGCCGGTCGCGGGCACGTATTCCAGGACGTCACAGGTTGGAGAGGAATCCACGAGGTACAAATCACCTTGGGAGTCGGTGGCTACGCCATCGACGTAGCTCAGCCCAGTAATGGGCAGGGTGTTAATGACGCCAGCATCAAATCCCGCCAGAGGCCCGCTGCCGATCCCATTCAAAAACACGGTCGCCAGTTCCGTTCCGCCGGTCGGAAAGCTGAAATCGTGTCCATGCGTTGAACCGGAGTGCGGCTTCAACGCGGGTGAGGTGTGGTGCGGTCTGATCGAGTCGCAACCGCAATCAGCGACAACCCCAACCACATCCACGGCGCCCAAACGAATTCCGGGCGCCAGCGGCTTGAACTGGATTCCGATCGAACATGTGGTGACGGTGGTAAACGAACCGGTGCAGGTGTCGCTAGTCTTAGTAAAATCGAGGTTCTCTCCACCCTGAGTGGCCACCTTCACAACTATGCCCGAGATATTTTCGTTTGCCGCCTGCACGTTGAAGTTCAGCGTCGCGCTCTGGGTGCAGGGCGCTGGGCTCGATGCAGGGCAAAGATTTGCCTGCCCCAGGTCGACGCCCCGGGCGCAATCACATCAATCGCATTCGCCTCTGGGTCGGCCACATAGACATTCCCCGCGGCGTCGGTCGCCAAACCGTAAGGCGCATCAACACTCCCCAATTGGCGGATACTGCCATCGGCGCCGTAGAGTTCCAAATATCCCGGACCATCGGTCGCGCTGGACACAAAGATGTTTCCAAACTTATCCACCGCGACGCCATCGGGCTCCGAATTCAGGATGTTGTTAAGTTTGTACGAAGGCACTCCCGCCGCTGTGATCTCAATTAAAGAATTGTCCCCAAGATCAGTGATGTATACGTTGTTGTAGATGTCCACGGCAAGTGCGAACGGGTCGTTGAGGTAAGTTTGCCCAATTTGGGTTTGCACCCCCGCCGCTGTAATCTCGAAGAACCCTGACTGCCCGGGGTCTGTAACGTAGACATTTCCGAGGCTGTCCACCGCAACGCCAGCTGGGCTCATCCATCCCGTGCCCACGGTAGTTTGCGCCCCTCCACCCGCGGCAATCCTCAGCACCCGTGCATTGCCGGAATCCGCCACATAGAGGTTCCCGGTTGCATCCGAGGCGATCTCACCGGGATAGAGCAACGTCGACGGAATCGTGGTCTGCGTTCCGTTCGCCGCGATCTCCGTGATGTCGGTCGAACCGTTGTTCGCGATGTAGCGATTGCCCGCGCCATCGACCGCAACCCCTAGCGGCGCTGCCAGCCCCGTCACCGGCAGCACACTTTGCATACCGGCATAGCTGATCGACTGCCCCCACAGCCCGCCTGGAAGCAACCCCAATGAAACAACTCCGAGAGCCAGCAACAATCTGACCCCGCGATTGCGAACCACACCAGACCAGATCGACACGACGAATGAACGCACGCGGTATTCCTCCTAAAAGTGGCTTGCAAGGGCAGAACGACTTGCTTCAGCAACAGATGGGCTTAAGAACCGAGAAACAACATTGGAAGTCTCTAATGATCGGTAGCCGAAAAGTGTTGTCTGCCGCACAGGAAACAGCACTCCACTGGCCATTGGCGAGACTTTCTCGGCTATGCGTCTAACCGCCGGGCGCTGTGCTCAGGCTTCACGTGCCGTTGTCGACGGAAACCCGCGCTGAGCAAGGATTCGCAGCGCTTGCCTTCACGCGTTACTTAGGGACAGACAGGGGAAAAGAAGTTCGGATGGACGCAACGTTTGCGGGGAGATGCAATCCTAGGCGTGTACCAATAACGAACACTTGTCCCGGATTCGTACAAAACTGCGGCGCGACCACTCGGGCCGAGGGTACGGGAGGCGAACTAAAGAATGTTTGAGTCCAAGCCAGCTATGAATTGAATTCCTGGGATCAGGAGGCCTATGAGGTCTTCGTCATTGGTCAGGAATAGATCGACGCCGGCAGTAGCTGCGCAAGCGAGATGGATCGCATCGGAAGAGGAGATTCCGTTTGCGGCTCGGATGTTTGCGTAGGAACTGGAGACATCCAGCGTGTAAGGAATTACCTCGACAAAATCTTGCCGGAAAAAGTCTTGGACGCGGGCGACTCTATCCTTGGAGCCTCGCTTGTAGAAGCCGACCAGCGTCTCTCCCACCGCAAAGGCGCCGGTGCATAGTTGATCTTGACGCTCCCGCATGCGCTCGAAAATTTGCTGGACGCGCTCGCCGTACCGGGGATGGTCTTCCAGCCAGTAAATGAACAGCATCGTGTCCCAATAAATGCGGCTCATTATTCGTGGTTCAAAGGGTCTTTGCCGGGGCCATAGAAATTGGAACGCTGCTGTTTGAGATAGGCCTCTCCGCCACCGAAGGATGCGTAAATGTCTTTGCCTATGCCGCGAAGCGATTGCCACGCCTGGTCTGCGGTCGGTTCTGGTCTCTGAGGGCTAACAATCTCGTATGTGAACGTAACCGTGGTGCTTTGTCCCGAAGGAGGCCCCGTCTTCGATAGGAGGCGCAGTCCGTGCTCGTTCAAGAATTTCTTTGATCCAAGGGCCGCACATACCAGTGGCACCCGATTGTTCAGCGCTAAGGCACGATGCACTTCCCCTGCGTTGATGGACACGACGCTATCTCTGCGGCGCCGTGCGGCGGAAACGTATTTCTCGTAAGCGTGACGTCGAATCAGGTCAGAGCCGCGGCTCGGTGCTGAGGCGGTATGGTCTTTCATGCATGCTATTCTTGCATAATCATGCTTATAAGGCAACATGTGTGGTACTCAAAGGGGTAATTACGACTTGCCCCTCAGACAGGTCAAAGTCCCCGCCCTGTCGCAGAGAACGCGACAGGACGGGGCACCCGTGGAAGCACCCGCGGCAATTGCACCCTTGCTGACCCCAGATCATCTAAGCGATTGACTTCCCTGGGATTCGATCCTAGTCTGGAAGTAGTTCTTTGCAGGCCGAATCCCACCAGTGGGGGCGTCACGGTTTCGACGGAGATGCTTGCGGCCAAGAGGCATGCCGGGGTGCACACACCCGTGATCGCGTGCACAATGATAATTGCCAATCAACAAATGGCATACGCAGCCTAATTAGTTAGGCAGCCGTTCTCCGCCGCTTCTCCCTCGGGCGGCGAGCGAACGTCACACTGGGGGCTGCTCTTCTCCGCTACGTCTGGGTGGGGAGGCTAAGATCACAGGCTAGCGGCTAGCGTTTCTTGTCCGTTCTGAGCGTGGGCCGCGAACGTTTCCGGTGAAGGCCGGAAGCATGAACGCGAATAAGCATGTAGTCTCTTGACCAGTAACACCTTCGGACGCGGGTTCGACTCCCGCCGCCTCCACCACTTGCCTTTTACCGTCATCGCCTCATTTTGTCCCACGCGTTCTTGTTCCGGTATGGGGATCGCGGTAGCGATCTGAGTTTACGCCACCGTGATCTTGGGATAAAACGCGACTAGCTCCAAATGCTGCTGGTGCTCCTTTGGGCAATAGTGTCCGCGCGCGAGCTTGAGGATCAACCGATCGTCGCCCTGCAGACGGCTGAGCTTGCGCAGCGTGCCCGTGTGATCAGGCAGTTCGTAGTCGGGAAAGTTCCTCGAGTTTAACATCAGAACGCGTACTTGGATTTCTCCTGTTTTCTCAAAGATCGCCCTTTAAATATCCAGAGTGACACTTGCGTTTGGCTGGGAACAGCATATGAGCACGTTCCCGGAAGCGGGCCTCTCCAGCGGCTCCGGGTTGTACGTAATTGATCCATCAACCAGGCCGGTCATGCAGGTATGACAAACTCCAATCCGGCACGACCATCTGACCGGAACATCGCAGGCTTCCGCCAGTTCAAGCAGACTTGAGAATTTTGGATCCCAGGCAACGATGATCCCGCTGCGCGCGAATGAGACTGAAGGGCCGGATCCGCTTGGCCCTTCTGGTTGATGGGGGGTGTGAACAACCTCCGTCATGCCAGGGGTAATGCTCTCCAGCGCGCCAAAGATTTCTGAGTGTACATTGTCGGGCAGCACGCCCCATTTTCGCAGCCCATCGCGCATATTCTGCAAGAATGAAGTAGGGCCACACATATAGAAGTCACTACTTTGTGACACGCCGAGTTTCTCCAGCACAGCCGTGTCAATATGCCCGGGAGCATCGAAGTCTGCTCCGACTTGGTCGGTCGCAGCGGGCTTACTGTACACGATGTACCCTCGTCCGTGGGTGAGCTGTTTCAGTAACGACCGCGATTCTTCTGCAAAGGGATGGTCGACACTATTGCGCGCGCCATATATCCACCAGATCTCTCGTTGCGATTTCTCTGCGGCGAGTGCGTGAAGCATTGACATCACGGGCGTTGCGCCGACTCCGGCGCTCAGCAGAACCACAGGGCCCTGGCCGGGACGCAGAGTGAAGCTTCCTCGCGGTGCACTGACATCGAGGACATCGCCTTCTCGCGCACGGCTGCAGAGAAATGAACTTCCGATCCCATTCAACTCGTTCTTGACACTGATGCGGAGATGGTCCGCAGCTGGCACATCAGACAGAGAATAGCTGCGAAGAACCGGCGGCTTGCCCGGATCGACCACCAGCCGCAGAACCACAAATTGACCGGCCTGGCAGAGAGGAAGCGGCTGCCCATCGATTGGCTCCAGAATGAAAGAAGTTACGCTGCCGCTCTCTTTATTAATTCGTCCGACTCGCATCTGTCGAAAGCCGGGCCATGAAGGGGCTTGTTCCTCATTGGCGAGTCCCGGATTCCCTGCGGCAGTTTTGGGGCTCAGGTCTTGTTGAAGCATTGCCTGGAACGAACCCTGCCAACCTTTGCTCAGTGCGGGAATCCGCAGCGCGCGTTGCAGTTGCTCGGTGGATCGTCCCGGCAAATACAGTAGGGCGTCAACCTCGGCGACACTCATTCGCTCTGGATGGTCAGCAATTTTTTCGATGTCATCGCCCGCCCCAACCTCACCTTCCTGCAACACGCGAAAGTAGAACCCTGGTCGGTGATGTTTTACGAGCAGGGCTGGCATCCGAGGTTCATTCATGCGAATGCCGACGCGGAAGCAGGTCACTCGGGGCTGCGATACTTCAAAGATCGCACCCCCGATGCGATATCGGTCGCCGATGCAGACCTCGTTATCGAGAAGTCCGTCAACGGTGAAGTTTTCTCCGAACTGCCCGTAGATGAAGTCATTACGCCCGAGAAAGCGTTCCCAATAACGATAGGAGTCGATCTGATAAACAAAAACGGCGCGCTGCTCCCCGCCGTGACCGGCGAGATCGGCTTGCGCATCGCCGTCGATATCGAGCGCGCGCACCATTCGCCGGCCCGTAACCGCAGATTTCCAGACTGCGGTTCGGACCGTTTTGCCGTTCCACGTTACGTCGCGCGGCAGACCAACATTTACTGAGAGCAATCGGGGCATTCTTACCTCGTCGAAGTCAGCGTCCACCTAGAATCCTTTTATTTTGCCGCATCGGAGCAGTTTCTGACTAGTCAGTGTCCAATAAACGGGCATCGATTTGCTTCAGTGAGCGAGAGCGGATTCCCCTGTCGAAATTCCGGATGCCATCGCCTGAGCGACCAATTCTGGCTTGGCTCATCTAAGGGCTTGTTAGCGATGGCTTAGTTCAGTTATTTTGTGAACGCTATTTTGTGAACCGAAGACGTCGAAAGGAGAATTGAAGATGAAAAAAAGTCTACGCGGAATCAATCCGGCTTCGAAGCCTAGCGGCGACGGATGTGTGGAATGTCTGGCGTCGCCGAAAAGTTGGTGGTTTCATCTGCGCCGGTGTGCGGAGTGTGGGCACATCGGATGCTGCGACAGTTCTCCGAATCAGCATGCATCGAAACATGCGGCGGCGACGGGGCATCCGATCATTGCCAGCTTCGAGCCGGGTGAGGATTGGTTCTACGATTACGAGAAGGAGGCGATGACCAGGGGCGGGGAGTTGCTTCCGCCGCACGCGCATCCCAAAAATCAGCCCGTTCCTGGGCCCTCAGGACGGGTGCCAGCCAACTGGGAGTCGCTGCTGAATTAGCTCGGTAGCGCGAGGCACCGAATCGAAACCTGTATAATCCCGCCCATGCAAAGAATACTTTGGAGCACGATTACGTTCGGTTCGCTGCTGTTCATCACGGCAGGTTCAACAAGCGCACAGGACGTGAAATCTCCACAGCCTCAAAAGGCGAAGGCGTCCGTCACAACTGAGCCGCGCGGACGCATCATTGGAATTGGCGGTGTCTTCTTCAAATCCGCCGACCGCGATCAGATGCTCGAATGGTATTCGAAGCATCTTGGACTCGCCGACAAGGGCCAGGGCGCGATGCTTCCGTGGCGCGAACACGACGACCCGCAAAAGGAACACGTCACCGTTTGGACGGTTTTTCCTGCCACCACGAAGTACTTCGATCCCAGCCCCGCGCCGTTCATGATCAACTACATCGTCGACGACATGGACGCTTTGCTCGACCGCCTAAAACAAGAAGGAGTCAAGATCGACCCCAAACGAATGGACGAATCCTACGGTCGCTTTGCCTGGATCTACGACCCGGACGGCAATAAGATTGAACTCTGGCAGCCGTTGAAGGCAAAGCCCTAAGGGCCTTGCCCTCGCTTACTGGCTGGCGGTCGGTTGCTGGGTAGTGACCGGGATCTTGCCCCCCTACCCCCCCTGATCTATTAGAATCATCGGTTTAGGCTGTGGAAATTTTGTAACTCGATGATCCCAGGGTGGTTAGAGTCAAAATCCGTCAAACAAAGGACTTAGAGAGAAAACCGTTTCGCCGCCGGGCTTTTTTCTGAACTCGGCTTCTAAACTCGCCTTCTTACTCGCTCTTTACTTGGTTCTTGGGCAGCGAAAACATACTTATGATGTTCGCAGGTTAGAGGAGATTGTGTCCAGAGAAAAGTGCGAAAAGGCCAATAAAAATGCGGGTTTGGCCCATTTTGGGAATTTGTGTGAATTCGACAAGCAATCGAGGCCCTTCGCGCCAGGCTAAGGGCTGAAGTACGCTGTGAAGCAGAGATCGAGTCATGACGGTAACCCTGAACCTCAAGCCAGAGATTCAAGCCGGAATCTTCGCCCAGGCGCAGGCCATTGGCGTGACCGTGGAGGAATATTTGCTTTCCATGGTCGAGAGTGATGTGCTGCCAGCCACGCCGCAGACTTTGTCGGCCGAAGAACGCGCGAAGGGATTTGAGGCGTGGTCGGCTGGACACCGCCCGACCCCTCCTCTGTCCGATTACGGGGTCAGCCGCTATGCTATGGATGAGGGCCGCGACCACTGATGCGTCTCATCGTTGACACGAATATCTTGCTTCGCCGTGCTCAGCCCGCTCACCCTCTTTGTACTCAAGCAACGCACGCAGTTTCGAGGCTAATCCGGCAAAAGGACGCAGTTTTCTTCTGCTCCCAGAACATCGCCGAATTCTGGAACGTGGCCACGCGGCGGCATCACCGCCCTTCACCTCTCATCCGTGCTCACCTAGAAGATCGGGCGGCGATTTAGGGTCAGTTCCATTTGTCCCCGCACTGTCCCCGCACTTTCAAAGCAAGACAGCTGTCCCCGCGTCCTCGTTGGAAGCTAGCCAACTCGAAATCATTTTGGAGATTGCTCCCTTATACCCCCAATCAATGTCATGTTCCAACTTGGACGATGAGACCCAGAGCTTCAGAGTTCTCGACTGCCTCGTACGATCCAGCGGCTCAAATTTAAGGTCATAGCAGATTCGGTCTTCGCCAAATCCTGTTGGCACACCCACGATTTCGCAATTCCACTTGCCGGTGGGCGAGTTGTAGAGATATCCGTTTATTGGAAGGAGGGAGTAATAATCTTTGCTTGCTCCAACGCTCAAAGTAGTCGGTTCAGCTAGAGTCGAAATCGTGGACTGGTATTCAGGGAATTTGTACTGGAACCCTGTCGGCTGAGAATCACCCATAAAACTCGGATACCAAGATGGCCAAGAGAGGTCATTCGTTTGGGGTTGGTGTGGAATATAGTTGAAAGAAATCGGAAAGCTGCGCTCCGTGGCTTCTTTGTCTTGTTTCTCAATCTTCTCAAATTCCGATTCTGCCTTCTTGGTGTCAAGTTCGAGGTCAAGGAACCTGGTCGCATACTCTAGAAACTTCGGCGTCGTATATACGTAAAACTCAGACCCAGCGAAGTCCATCATTTCTTGGCGAAGTTCAGGACGCGGCCCAAGAGCATTGCCTCTATGCTGAAGTAGCCAGTCCTCTTTGGAATCGCCGGTGACAAAAATTATCGGTTTATTGCTCGACTTGGCTTTGTCGAGTAATTGGAACCAGATCAGCAAATCTCCGAACTTATCAGGCTCGGGCTTCTTGTCATCCTTGTATCCGGGAGGGATTTTTTGAGCGTACCGCTGAGCACCGTCCGCGTAAATCTCTTTGAGCCTTGCGGTGGGGTAGGGCGAGCCGACTGCAGACTTGAAGAGTTCAGCCAGCCTGGCTAATACATTGTCTTGCCTTAAAAGGTCAGGCTCTTTGGTGGCCGCAGCATTGACGAGGTCTTTGATGGCCTCTACATGCTGCTCGGCCGTCTTAGCAATGTTTTCCCCATCAAGAATGGCGTGCTCAGCAACAATGCCTCTTACTGTCGCGACGAGTTTCTCGGCTTCGCCTCCGATCTTCCCATACTGGTCAGAGCGCGTAGAAATTACGCCTATTCGATTCCTTAGGTATTCGATGGCGGACTGATGAGGGAGGAATATTCTGTCCGCAATTTCGTCAAGGACGGTAAAGAAGACCTGTCGCGTTTCTGCTGTCGATCTATAGAGGCCTAAAAGAACATTTGTGTCGAAAGCAAAGAGGCAGTTGTCCCAAAGTTTTTCGAACTCTTCGTCCGTGGGTGTGAAATAACCGACAAAGATGTCTTTCATATTCTGTTGCCCCAATCTGACTTGGCCTGCTCTGAGGCGCTTCGGAACTAACCTTAACGAAATCGAATCCATTACTCAAGCCATGATCAAAATGAGGCTGTTGGAAGTGTCCCACGGCCTTGCCCTCTAGGTTCCCGGGTGTTCGCCCCATTGTCTCCAGAAGCCTAGCTTCTCCAGTAAGAGCCTTCGGGCAAGAAATTGTGCATTAGCAGCTTCATACGCTGAAAGCACTCGTAGGAGCTGCTTATCGACCTTGTGCGCGGCAATCCAACTTCTCAGGAAGCTTACATAGTAGATCGCGTCTATAACCTCCATCTTTCCGTCGCGAACGTGGTATCGAGCCCACGGAGCTCTCTGAACGATATTTGGCGCGCGCTTGTTTTCAATTCTCGTTTTCGCCCCCCGAAGATTCCAGTGAAACGGCTCGTCCAAATTGATGCCTCCTTTTCGCAGCCGCGCTTCCAGTTCTTCCTTCACGACCGGATTCCAGTTCCCGTCTGGCAATTTGCTCGGCTTTTTCTCGCTAGCCCTAATTTCGAAGCCTAGCTCCTCAATGCCCGACCAAGCGGTCACTATGGCAAAAGCTAGGCGGACATGGTCTTCGGGGAATGGGGATTTGGGCAGGTTCGCACTGTGGGTCGGGTCAAGTTCAACGAGGTGGACTGAGAAAAGCTCGAAACTCAGGCGCAGCTTCGCTAGCGCGTATACATATTGCAGCCTGAACGATGCGCGAGCTGCGATTTGACAGGCGAGCGGTATGTTCGCAACCATCAAGAATTTGGGAGCAGCGTGCTCCCATTCTTCAGTCGCGAGGTTGGGGGCTCGTGAGTCAACTCGGCGAATCGATGGGTGTTCTCCCTGGCCGAGCAGAGAGAGTTCATTCGAGGCCGAGGTCAAGAGCCGCGCAGCGTGAACAAGGTTCGCGGAGCGTTGTGCAGCGACCTCCGATCCCGCGAAAATCAGTACCTCCTTCGCTGGATATTCTTTCCCACCTATCCGCACAGATCCAACGTTGTACTCTCCAGCTCTAGACTCAGCCAAATCCAAGTGCCACCTGTTCCCGACGTACGGAGGGTCAGGAAATCGGCAGTAATCATAAGCCATCAGGCCGGTGTGAAAGGCCATAAGGCTTTTGAAAGGTCTCTTCATCCTCATAGTTTAGTTTGGGGATATTAAAATACGGGAACGAGGGCGGACGCGAACCCGGGGCACCCGGGGTGTGATGGTTCTGCACGCGAGATCCCCGTTCGGTCGCTGGCGCTCTCTCAGGGCAGGCTCTCAATCCTCGGCTGGAGAGGACGCCGCCTTTCGGGATGACTTGGCGTTCTTGGGGCTGCACGCGTAACTCATTTTTCCCCCTCCGCAGTCACGGCGGCTGAAGCCGGGGCTTTTCGCGGGTTTTATCGTGGCGCTGAAGCGCCACGCTTCCACGGGGGTGCTGGTGTTGCGAAACTGACTTCAATTTCGGGCCGGGATGAGTCGTCCTGTTGAGAATAGGTAGGGTGCTGGCGAAACGCCCCACTTCTCGCACAGGACGCGAGAAATGGGGCACCCCGGCTGTGATGGTGATGCACGCGAGATCCCTCAGGCGGTTGGAGAGAACGCCGCCTTTCGGGATGACTTGGCGCTCTTGGGGCTGCACTCGTAACTCATTTCTCCGGTTCACGCACATCGCGCCATGGCGGCTGAAGCCGGGACTTTTTGCGGGCTTTATCGTGGCGCTGAAGCGCCACGCTTCCACGGGGGTGGTGGCGGTGTGGGTGGTTCCGCTTTCCGTTGGCGCAATTCTTTCGTTGCGGATGTGGCCCAGGTTAGCGTCCCAAGGGCGGACGCGAGCCCTTCGACTGCGCTCAGGGCAGGCTCTGGGGCACTCATCGTTCATGGCGAATCAAGATAATACTTGATTATTATTGATATCGGGGTAGACTGAAGCTAGGGGATCTCTTCCACCATGGCAGCCTCCAAACCCAAGACCCGCAAGTTCACTCCGGAAATCGATGCCAAACTGTATGACGAATTCGTCTCGGTGGCTGAGAGAAATGGACAGACCAAGCGTCACGTTCTCGAACAGGCGCTGGAGTTTTACCTGCGCAATGTAGTGCCCTCGCAGCACCTGGTTCGTTCCGCGGTCATGGATGATTTTCAGGCGTCGGTGACCCGCAACCGCGGTCTGTTAGAACGTCTCGCCAAGTAAATGCCGGACGACCCAGAGTTGGACGATCCCAAGCCCGGCTATCCCAAGTCAGATTACTTAACGATCGCCGAGGTTTACGGCATGCAGCACCAGCTGATCGAGATGTTCGGAGGCATGCATGGCGTACGCGACCAGGGAGCGATCGAGGCGGCCGTGTTTCGCCCGCAGACCGGCTATTACAACTCCCTTGAAGAAGAGGCGGCCGCACTCATGGAATCGCTGGGCAACAACCACGGCTTTCTGGACGGCAACAAGCGCATCGCCTTCACCGCGACCGACGTCTTTTTGCGCCGCAACGGCTTTTACATCGAGGTCGGCGAGCAGGATGGCTACGCTTTCATCGAAGGCTCAATGTCCAAACACGCCTTCCGTTTCGTCCAGATTCTGGATTGGATTCGTGGGCACATCAAACCGCTATCGGCGCGGCGCTGATATGAATCGGGGCCACTTCCGCTTTTAAGAATGTATAAGTGCAACGAAGAGGTCTCGAAGCGGCTACGATGATGAGATCGGCGAACGAAACCCCGACTCCGCCAGCTCACTTGGAGAACCCCTCTTCATTGCAGTTACACATTCATCCGGACGGTAACGCTGCCTTGAGATTGATTTGTTGTCCGGTGATGGGGTGGGGGAAATTTAGGAATTGGGCGTGCAGGGAATAGCCTCCGTCGCCGGGGAGGCCGGGGAGATTTTCGAGAGGCTGGCCGGTGACGCCGTACAGAGGATCGCCGACCAGGGGATGGCCGATGGATGCCAGATGGATTCTGATTTGATGAGGGCGGCCGGAATTCAAGCTGACCTCAAAGGTTGTGGCGCTGGTCGCCCGTGAGATCACCTTCGCCAATGACTTTGACGGTTTGCCACTTGGGCTGGCGGCCCACACGGAGCCGATGCGCGGGTGCGGCACGAGTCCGATGGGCGCGAGAATTTCGTAGGCGTCTTGCTGTGCAATGCCTTGCGCCAGCGCCCGGTAGATTTTTTGAACTCTGGGCGTGTTCCAGTTTGCGAATAGTGTAGCGGCCGCTTGCGGTGTTTTGGCGAAGAGGACGATGCCGGATGTGGCTCGTCCCAAGCGGTGGACAGGGTTTGCGTGGGGGGTTCGCTTTTGCACCAAGCGCAGGAGGGTGTTGTCCATGAAGCCGCCGCCGGGAAGGGTGGGCAGTCCGCTGGGTTTGTTGACGGCCAACACGTGCGGGTCATCAAACAGCACTTCGAAGTGCATAGGAGCGTCTGGTTCGATCCAGGGTGGACGGTTCCAGACCAGGGTTTGTCCTGAAGCGAGCGATTCGCTTCCAGCGGCGGTGATGCCGTTGACGGTGACTTCTCCGTTGGTCAGATTTTGTTGCCAGGCTTGTGCGGTTGAGTGGGGGTAAAGGCTTGCCAGGTGGGAGAGCAGGGTGCGTCCTTGATCTTTGCTGCCGATGATCGTGGTATAGGCGTAGCCCCGGTTGAGCATGTGGTTTGAGTGTAAGCTACGGCATGTCCCGGCGGGGGTTGCTGCGTTTCAACTGAAACGAAACTCGATAAAATTGCTGCCGTTGTTGCAGAGTTGGCGCAGGCGAAATAAGACGCGAAGTCTTGATTCGCGAAATTCAATCTTGGAGAAAGAAATGAAAAGAATACCGTTTCTCGCTATCGTCCTGCTGGCATTCGCATTTCCTGCGCATGCCCAGGATGCGATGAAGAATGACGCGATGAAGAAAGATGCAGCCGTCAAACCTGCCGATCCGGAATTGAAAGTTGTGCTCGATTCCTGGAATGAGATTGGCCGCAAGCTGACGGCGATGGCCGAAGATTTTCCCGAGGACAAATATGATTTCAAGCCCACGCCCGCGCAGCGGAGCTTCGCCGAGCAATTACTGCATGCGGCGGGTTCATGCTACTACTTCACGAATCCTGTGACGGGGCAGAAGCCTCCCGCGGAAGATCCGAAGCGCGAGCAATACAAGTCCAAGGCCGACGTCGTTGCGTTCGTCAAGAAATCATTCGCCGATGGCGCCGCCGCCATCCAGTCGAAAGGCGAAAAAGGCCTGATGCAGACTGTAGTATACGGTGATCAGAAAGCGCGCGTTCTCGACATCGCATACGGCATCATCGAACATAGCGGTGAACATTACGGCCAGCTGGTGGTGTACTACCGCCTGGCAGGGCTCGTGCCGCCGGAGTCGCGGCCCAAGAAGTAAAGCGTCGGCGACCCATTATGCAAACAAATGCGTAAAAAGCGCACACAACATTTCTCCTTGGCATCAACGTTTTCATATGCGAAGGCTCGATACACAAAAGAGTAGGCAATTCACACAATTAGTGTAAACTCATCGAGTTTTGCGAGTGATAGCAGGTTGTTAGAGAACTCGACATTCGGAGTCTTGATATGATTACCAGACCGAAGTTCGCGGCTATAGCCGTTTCGCTGATTTTCTGCTGCGCAGTTGCGCAAGCTCAAAACCCAATACCGTCGATTAGTTCTTTCTCTCCCGCCGCCGTCTATGCCGGAGGCCCGACGTTTAAGTTGACCGTTAACGGCACCGGCTTTATTTCTTCCACGGCTATTTATTGGGAACCATACGACACGCCGTTGACCACAACATACGTAAGCGCGACTGAGGTCACGGCCGTCGTCCCCGCGGATTACATCACATATCCGACCACGGCATACATCTATGCCTACAACCCACCGCCGGGCGGAGGTAACTCGCAAAGCGTTCCATACTCTGTGATCGCCCTTGATCCCTCGCTTTCCTCACTTTCTCCCACGGCGGTCGTGGCTGGCAGTGCGGCCACCGTGCTTACAATCAACGGCTCTAACTTCATGCAAGGGGCATCAGTCCTTTTTGACAACGAAAAGGCGCCGACGACATTCGTCGATTCCGGCGAACTGCAAGTGCAAATTCCGAAGTCTCGACTTTCGAAACCGAAGATTGCGCAGGTTGCCGTGCAGAACCCGGCTCCCGGCGGATTATCGACCACTTTAAATTTCAATGTGTCTTATCCCGCGCAGGTAAGGACCTTGAACCTCCCCGCCAATGATCTAGTTTGGGATTCAAAGGCACAGCTCATCTATGCATCGTTGCCCAGTAGCTACGGAACGAACGGAAACAGCATCGCGGTCATTAACCCGCTCACGGGCAAAATTACTGCGTATCATTTCGTCGGAAGTGAGCCAACCCAGTTGGCGCTTTCGGCCGATAGCAGTTATCTCTACGTGGGATTGAACGGCAACGGCTCGGTGCAGCGGATGATCCTACCCAGCTTTACGTTGGACATTAATGTCAGCCTGGGCACTAACGAATTCGGGCAGTTGAATACCGCGAGTGGGCTCCAGGTCTCGCCCGGGGACGCGCATACCTTCGCAGTAGCTATCGGCTCGGAAGGCTTCGGCGGAACGTTGGAATTTTTCACCGATACCTCGCTGCTTCCTAACGCGATTACCTATCCAACCGTCGCTTCTATTCAGTTTGCCAATGCCAGCACGCTTTACGGCTATGGGAATGACACACTCATTCAGGTTGCGGTGAATTCCAGTGGCGGAACCTTGACAACACAATGGAGCGACGTGTTATCCAGCAACGGAGGGATCGTCTATGACGCTGGCCTGATTTACGACAATCTTGGGCAGGTGTTCGATCCTGCGACCGGGGAGTTAGTCGGCAGCTACGACGTCAATGGGGGATGTTGTTCGTCGAACGATCTGCTGCCCGAATCTACAAACAATGCCACCTTCGTGGCTGGAATCACTCCGTTTTTTGGTTCGTTCGGAATCACGAGCTATAACCTGTCGCAATTCACGCCGAAGGCAATCATCAATTTGTCACAATTCAACGGATCCATCACGCCGACTTTCATTTCGTGGGGTATCGAGGGACTCGCGTTTGTCATCAACGACGGTTCCTGCTGCGGTAACCCCGAATACCAGACCATTCTGGTTCAAAGTCCCATGATGAAGTCGAAGTCGAAATAGAAAAGGGCTCAGCGCGCCCGGTTCCGCGCAGCCGAAGGGCTAACCTTGGATTGTAAGAGTTAATTCGAAATTTTAGGGTGGTTGAGGAATCGTTCGCCTAGCGCCCTAAAACCAGGGAAGTGAAAACCTTGGACGTTATATGATTGGGCGCGGATCGTTGGTATCAGGCTGGAACAAATGTCGAGTCGGATAAGGTAAGCTCGTAGAGACAGACGCAGCGCGAACCGAACTTCAGTAAAAAGAGCAAAATGGGTCGGATAAATGTTGCTGGCTATCTGCTTTGCTTGGGAGCCGCGGGCCAATCTCTGATGCTCGGCAACGCTATCCATAAGGTTCCTTTCTGGCTCATTTTTATGCCGTTACTGGGACCGTGGCTGGTGGTTCACGTTATCTCCTTTTGTAGGGTCGCACCGTGTGGGCCGCGCCGCTTCGCGCAGATTCTAACAATTGCAATGGCTTGGTACGTTGCCGACACACTAGTCTGTGAGTTGGTCTGGTTGCTGCTCCCTGCAGCCCGCTCCCACATGTACTCTGCCGCCGTTCCTCATGTACTCACTTATGGCTGTGCCGTCAGCTTCGTCGTTTTCGGGAGAGCGATTCGCGATGCGCGACAGTATGCAGTAAAACACCCAGAGAATGTGTAAATCTGACGCTAACCCACGAAAGGAGACTAGGTCATTGGCGGGTGGCCCAAATTCACGCTCTTTGTAAAGGTGGGCATTCGTGCAACCTTGGTCGAGAGTCTTATCTTGATCTCGCCCGGCTCACTGCACCTTCTTCTCCGAAAGCATAACTCAAACATTTGCTGCATGGCCGCTGCTCCGGATCCGCGTGTCGCGCCACGGCGGCTGAAGCCAGAGCTTTTTGCGGGCTTTATCGTGGCGCTGAAGCGCCACGCTTCCACCATGCTGCTGGCGCTGCTGGCGGCTCGGTTCGGCTGTCCCCACATTCGCTATCCTAAGAAAACACTTGCAATGTGCGTACGTTGTAGGTACAGTATCTGTATTGCGTGTGCACATTGTGCGCACGCTGAGGGGGCAAAACTATGGCTATGGCGGCGGCAAGAACTGATCGTATAGCTCTGCGCACGAGCAAAGAGCAGAAATCGTTTTTGGAGAAAGGGGCAAGCGCAACCGGGCAGAATCTTACGGAGTTTGTCTTGTCGAGTGCGCAAGAGAAAGCCGAAATGGTTTTGGCCGACCAAAACCGTTTTGTGATTTCCCCGAAGCAGTGGGACGCTTTTGTGACAGCGCTCGATAGGCCGGCGACTTTCAAAAAGAACTTGGCTCGATTGATGTCTGAACCGTCCGTCCTTGAACGATAAAGACAATTTGTTTTCCGCAGTGGAGCCGCTAGCAGAGCATCACACCTGTGACACGTTCGACTGCGGAAAGCATAAGTCTCTTACCGACTGGCTGAAACGGTACGCCCTGGAATGCCAAAAAGCGAAATCGGCTCGAACCTTCATCGTTCACCGTGAGAATGCCGTCGTGGGCTACTATTCTCTTTGTGCCTCCAGCATTAACCGCAATGAAGCGAGCGAACGGGCTGCCAAAGGTCAACCCGCCCGCCCGATCCCAGCCATTTTGCTGGCAAGACTAGCGATCGATGAAAGCGAACAGGGCAAGGGGCTGGGAAAAGCCTTACTCAAAGATGCGCTGGCGCGATCACTGAACGCTGCCAATGAAATCGGAGCCAGAGTAATTCTCGTTCATGCGATTGATGAAGAAGCCAAGAATTTCTATAAGAAGTTTGGATTTGAAACATCGCGGGTGAACGACCTCCATCTAATGCTGTTAATGAAAGACCTGGAGAAATCTATACGCTCCGCACAGATCTGAGGTTCTAATTAAGAAATAGGCGACCGTCGGCCGCCGGATATTCACCCCGGAAAGACTACGAGATGCGAAAAGGGTTTACGAGAAAACCGAAACCGGACGAGCCCACGACTCCGGTCAAGAACTACATCACGCGGAGCGGGTTGGAGCGGCTTAAAGATGAGCACCGGTTTCTGCTCACCCGGGAGCGCCCGGCCGTGACGGAGGTGGTGGCTTGGGCTGCCGGCAATGGCGATCGCAGTGAAAACGCCGACTATAAATATGGCAAGCAGCGGCTGCGGCAGATCGACGGGCGGATTCGCTTTCTCACCAAGCGAATCGAAGCCGCTGAGGTGGTGGACCCGGAAGCTCCGCGAGCGGGGCAGGCGGCGACGAGGGCATTCTTTGGAGCGACTGTGCGCTACGCCAATGCCGCGGGCGCCGAGCGAGTGGTCAGCATCGTGGGCACCGACGAAATCGATCTCGATCGCAACCACATCAGTTGGGTGTCGCCCCTGGGGCGCGCGTTGATGAAATCGGCGGCGGGGGACAGCGTAGTCCTGCAATTGCCGGGCGGGACAGAACACTTGACCGTGCTGGAAGTGCGTTACGAGCGCATTGCTGTGGAACCGTTCCGCGAACCGCCTGGAGCCGAGGCCTCGACAAAGGGAATTTCTCGCCGACGGTAAGTTCGGATAGCTGCTTCATGGCAACTGCTCCGGCTCCGGATGTCGCGCTACAGCGGCTGAAGCCGGGATATTCGCGGGTTTTGTCGGGGCGCTGAAGCGCCACGCTTCCACGGTGCCGCTGGCGTTGCGGGTGACTCGATTCGGCTGTCGCTTTGGGTTGAGTCGAGCGTCTCCGGGACTGCGCGTGAGCAGGCACGGTTAACGGGTCGGTTCCACGGGCTGAAGTGGCGACGAGAATCCAGGGATGATTGACGAAGCTGACAATCCCGGCATACCATCGGCGAACCGGGGACCGATCAACTTACGGGAGAATTTCAGATGAGACATATATCGCTGGCAGCGTGGGTTGTGGTTTGTGCACTCTTAACCGCAGTTTCGATGCAGGGGCAGGCGCCTCCGCCACCGGCGGCGGAATTGCAGCAGCTGGGCTTCCTGGCCGGACATTGGACGGCGGAGGGGACCTATACCGCCGGGCCTCCGGGAACGCCTTCGACCAAGTGGAGTTCGATCACCGATGCCGAATGGATGGACGGAAAATACTTTCTCGTCGAGCACAGCGACATGGACCTGGGGCCGATGGGCAAGGGCAAACAAATGGTGATTATCGGGTATGACTTAGACAACAAGGTTTACACCCACTCCGCGTTCGACAGTTGGGGCGAGGCCGAAAAAGCAACCGGCACGGTGAATGGCGATACCTGGACATGGACCAGTGAAGAGCCTTTTGCCGGAAAAACTGTCAAGACGCGGTTCACCGAGAAGGTACTGTCGCCTAAATCTTACACAATGAAGTACGAACGGTCGCTGGACGGGACGAACTGGACGACGGAAGTGGAAGGCACGGCGACGAAGAAATAGATTTGGTTTTTTGCAAGCGTTCGCCCTGGTGGAATCGCGGACTTGAAGGCGGCGGGTGGCGCACCTTTACGCCCGGTGTAAAGGTGGGCATTCAAGCTACCTGCGTCGAGCGTTCTATCTTGATGTCGCGCTGCTGGTTCAGTCCCACTGCGCCTTCTTCCCGAAAGCCACAACCGATACCATCGTCTAATTGTTCAAAGCTCGTCCTTCTGCTTTTATAGCGCCATGCGAGTTCAATCCTCACTCAGTGTGAACGTTTTTACGGCTCCGGGAAAGGCTATGGTGGGCGAGCGGCCGAAGTCCTTTGGCGAAGCGCTTGGGTTTGATCCGATCACGTCGAAATCAAGGAATCATCGAAAGGAGATGAAACATGCGAGTCTCGGCTAAAAGAGGGCCGGCGATCAAGGTGATTGGCATGCTAACCGCAATTTTGGGCGCTTTGCCTTCCGGTTGCACTGCGGGCAAACAGCCCTCCCGGGAGGAAACCAGCCTGGCCAATTCGGTGAGAAGAGTGGTCTCCACCTTCTCCAACCTTGGCCAATCCACTGCGAGGGCCTGACCTATCCTTCCGAATCCTACAATCGCATAGCTCATGGTGCTGCTCCGATCCATGTTCATATTGATCCCAACCGCCGACTTTAGATGGCCGAGAATCCGCCGTCGACGTTCAACTCCACCCCGTTCACGAAGCTCGAATCGTCGGAGGCAAGAAACAGCGCAACCGTCGCGATTTCCCCAGGTTGACCCATCTTTCCCCGAGGGATCAGGGATTCGAACATCTCCTTCGCCTCCTTGGTGAGAACTTCTTCTTGCATTGGTGTGGCGATCGGCCCCGGGCCCAGCACGTTCACCCGGATATTCCTGCCCTTCAGTTCATTGAGCCACGTGCGTGCAAAGGAGCGTAATGCCGCCTTACTCGCCGAATACACGCCGAAACCAGGGAAACCCTTCACCGAAGCAACGGATCCGGTCATGATGATCGATCCGCCATCGTTGAACAGCGGCAACGCCTTCTGAACCGTAAACAGCGTTCCGCGCGTATTCAGGCCGAAGGTCGCATCAAAGTGCTGCTCGGTAATATCGCCCAGTGGTAAGGCCTCACCCCTGCCAGCGCTCGCGAACAGGACGTCGATCTTGCCCTTTTCTCGCTTGACTGTTTCGAACAGACGGTCGAGGTCGGCGAGATTGGCCGCGTCCCCGCGCACGCCGTTTACGTTTCGGCCAATAAGCTTGACGGCCTCATCGAGCTGCTCCTGTTTTCTACCGGTGATGAAAACGTAGGCGCCTTCTTCAACGAATAGCTTGGCGCTGGCCAGCGCCATGCCGCTCGATCCACCCGTGATGACTGCGACTTTACCTTCAAGCTTTCCCATGATTACTCCCTTCAGAAGTGTGTAGCACTCGGTACAGTAGATTAGAGTCTTTGAAAGTGGACTAGAACTGCCCAGGAGTCCCAATATTTTGTCTATTCGTCCAAACATAGGAGGCTAAGTTGGACCCGATCACAGACATCTTCAAAACCATGCACGTCGCCGCGTTCGGCCTGCACAGGCTGGAAGCGACAGCCCCTTGGGGCGTAAAACAGGAGAACGAGGCCAAAGTAAAACCTTCCAGTAAAAAGATGCCGCCCGCAGATTTGGCGCACTTCGCTATGCTTTCGCGCGGAAGCTGCTGGCTGAGTGTGGAAGGGATCGAGGAACCGATTCCGCTCACCGGTGGCGATTGCTTTTTGCTGGCACGGGGGACTTCGATTGTTCTGCGCGACCGTCCGCGGACACGTCCGAAGTGGACCTTTCGCGAGATTGGGGCCAAGGCTAACGGCAATGTCGCTCTTTGTGGCGGCGGTGGCGCACCGACGACCATCGTGTGTGGGTCCTTGAGTTTTGATCGCGCCAGTTTGAAGCCGATCACTCAACTACTGCCGAACTTCATTCTGATGAAGGCCGATCAGGCACGCACGCTTGCTCTTCACAACACCGTGCAGGCGCTTGCGTCAGAGATGGCAGAGCAGGCGCCGGGATCTGAAGTAGTCGCGAATCGGCTAGCCGAGGTTCTGTTTATCCAAGTACTCAGGGCGCATATCGCGTCGGGACCTGAACGCAACAAAGGATGGCTTCGTGCTATTTTCGATGCTCAAATGGGTCCTGCCCTGAGTGCCATTCACGACAGTGTGAAGACACCCTGGACGGTCGAATCCCTGGCCGGCGCAGCGGGCATGTCTCGCTCCGCATTCGCAGCCCGTTTTAAGGAGCTACTCGGACAAACGCCACTGGAATATGTAACCGAGTGGCGGATGCAGAAGGCGATGCAGTTACTACGACAGCATGACAGGAAGCAGTTAGAAGTTGCCAGATTGGTCGGTTATGAGTCCGACGCTGCGTTCAGTAAGGCGTTTAAGCGAGTTGTCGGGGAGAACCCCGGCGAATACGTTAAACGTGGTTTCGACGGCCAAGGTCGTGCCGGAATGGCGGAAGATTTTTGAAAGGGAGAGAATTCGGGGATAAACGGGACGTTCTCCGATACCTTGGTCCAATTGTTTTCCCTTTTCTCGTCTGGCTTAATCAGTGTCGGGTGCGAACACAAAAGATCGGAGCCGTGCATGAGCAGCGTACAAGTCGAACAAAAAAGTTTTGAGATGCCCCCGAAAGAGGGGATCAGCATTGCGCATTTTCTTACCGTGGCCGACGTCGAGCGGTCGGCTCACTACTACGAAAAGGTTTTCGGCGCGCGCATTCTGACCATGGGCGACGGCAACGCGCCTCCGTACCTTCAGCTGGCGAATATCTGGATGATTCTGAACGTTGGCGGCGGGCCGACCCCGGATAAGCCGACGGTCACGCTCAGCGTTCCCGACCCGAACCACATCAACAGCTTTATGAATTTCCGCGTGGCGGACATTCAAGCGTGCTATGAGCTATGGAAGAGTCGAGGAGCCGAGTTCCTCACGCCGCCGATACCCAAGTACGGCGAGATACGCTGCTACATTCGCGATCCTGACGGCTACATCATCGAAGTCGGACAGAGCACCGACCTCACATACGGATAGCGCGCGGGCCGGGATGCGCTGTCATCTCATTCGCCTTTGCTCGTCTCCGCCGGCGCGGGGAAGTGCGCTTCAATCCAGGCTTGCCAGAGCGGTGTCTCGCGGGCGACCGTCGCGGCGGCCTGATCGCCGTAGAGGTAGAAGTTCAGGGTGACCATGCTCTGTCCGCCGAAGTTGACGGTGCCCAGAGCGGCGGTGCCGGGCGCTGGCTTATTGAGGCGGACGAGTGCGCTGAACGGACTCTGGGTAAGGTGTTCGACGACGCCCCCAAGCGCCGGGATGCCCGCCGGGGCGGTCCAACTTTGTCCGGCGCTCACGCCTTTCATTCCCAATGCCGCCGTCAGCGTCTCCCATGCGTCCGCTTCGGTTCCGGCGGCGGGAGCCATAAACTGCATCATGGCGGAGCTTTGTCCGCGGAAGTGCGTGAGATAGATTTTCAGGATGCGGAAGAAGCCAGGCCATCCGGATTCGGTGCCTTCGATCTGATTGTCCCAGTCGTCGGTGCTGGCGAAGAGGCTATGCACCACGCGAACGACGCAGATGCCTCCGGCGCGCGCTTCGACGCTCCACTCGTCGGCGATGACTGGTGAGCCGGGCTGCCAGCCCGGAGCCTCGGAGATAAACTTCCGCGGCGGATCCCATGTGGTCACGGGCGAACTGGATTCCATGCCCGGGCCGAAGTTCAGTTTAATCTCGACCGGCTTCCCGTCGCGCAGCTCGAACTCAGCGGGCACGAACCAGGACGAAATGCCCGGCCCGGTGGCGATGGCCTGCCAGACTTCCTCCGGCGTGCCGGGGACCTCGACTTCGACCTGAACGGAACGGCGTCCGTTGGCTTCTTTCTTCACGCTCATAATGGCTCCTTGGGATTGGGTTTTTGCGGCAGAGGGTGCGCCACCACCACCAGGCGATGCACGCGGCCGCCGGGGGCAGATTGATCATGGTACTTCGAAACCAGTTTCGTGATGGCCTCGGCGAGTTCGTTGCTGAAAGCCGCCCGGTCAGTCGCCGAGCGGAAGCGAATCTCGGTATCGACAGCCAAGGTTGCGAGACGCTTGCCCGCCTCTTTCGCGCGACGAACCAGATCGCCGACTTCGCGGACGACACGTGCGCCCAGCGCGATGAGATAGCTCGCGGACAGCCGATCGATTTCGCGATTGGGATCGGCAGCGACCGGACCCATGGCGCTCGGCGAAACGACGTAGGAAGCGGCCGTCGCCACCAGCAGCCGTTCCGTCAGGCCGCCCCACCTGCGTTCCTCAGCTAAGTGCACGAGGCCGTGCGCCTCCAGCGCGTGCAGATGGTAGTTGACTTTCTGCCGCGCCAGTCCGACCCGCACGGCCAACGTCGCCGCCGAGGCTGGCGAGGCAAGCTCGGAGAGAAGCCGACTTCGCACGGGCTCCAAAGCCACCGCGGCCGCTGCCGGATCGTCGATGACTTGAATGTTGAGCACGAAGAAATATTACCCTTGACAACTTTTATTGTCAAGGAATGCTCAGAGACTTAGTATTTTTCTGGCGGATTATTGGGCGCCTGGTTGTGATCTCGCTTGCCGTGGCGCTGCCACGGGGATTTCGGTTGTATACGCGGGATCCCTCAGGCGGGTTGAGAGAACGCCGCCTTTCAGGATGACTGAGAATTTTGATGTGCCAGCGGGCCCCTCTGCCCTGCGCGAAAAGCACGAGCGGCGAGGCTCGCGCCCATACGCCCTATGCGGCTTCTTTTGTGGCTAGCGCTCCCAGGCGGGCGCGCTCTTCTGACGGAGAGACGATCTTCATCGTCTTCCAGTCGTAGGGGAATTCTTTGCCGCAATCGAGGCAGACCACGTAGGTGCCGTTGCGCGGGATTGGGGTAGAGAAGTTGTTGCGATTCGAGCCGCGGCGCGCGGTCATCGGAAAACTATAATTTGCGTGCCAGCAGCCAAACAACGTGTCAAATAATTTTGCCATCATTTTGCCACCTCCGACAAACCTGAAGCGGTGGGAGCGTTGTCGCTTGTATAAGCGACAATCGGCATTCCTACCGATAAATCAAACCCTGTAGAGAGAAAACTGTTTCGGGTGAAATTGCGTCGCACTCTCAACTTATCGAGCCCGTGCGCAACAATCTATTAGATTCAACTAGGGCGGCAAAGGTTTCTAAGCCGCACTTGCCAAAAGGGGAACAGGAGGAATTTAAGCGGGGTCTATCTTTTTATGGCCGTGGCATTTAGAGACGATGGCGGAACGGAGGCGTCCGCGCAAATCGTCGGGCAATTCATAAAGATGGGAGTCGCGATAAATTTCGATGGTCTTCTTTGTCGTGTCGCAAACTACATAGCAGTTATGGCACCACGAGAGATGTCCTTCGAGCTCCGTCTTCGTCTGGTCATCCATGACGCCATCGAGATAGTTGGTGAGCTCTTCTAAAAAGTCAGCGCATTTCACGAGTTGCCATCTCCAAGGGTTGGTTTCGCTTTCCCATTTCCGCCATCTCGTTTCTGAAAGTATCGGCTCAACCGCTCACGCAATTGCAAGCGCGCTCGCAGCAGCCGCGACTTTACTGCGGGCACGCTCAACTCGAGCGCATCCGCTGTTTCTTCCGTCGAAAGACCTTCGACGTCGCGCAACACAAAAACCGTTCGAAACCCTGGGGGAAGGCCTTGAATGGTCTTCGTCAGAATCTCCCGCAACTCCGCCTGGCTATACTGCTGCTCAGGATTCGGGCTCCAGTCAGCCACTTCGCGCGGCACCGAATCTTCTTCGGTCTTGACCTCCTCATCCAGCGAGATCATCCGCTCGGGCCGGCGGCGCCGTAACTTCATCAGCGCCTCGTTGACTGCAATTCGAACCAGCCAGGTATAGAATTTCGACTGCCCCTGAAACTGATTTAAATTGCCGTACGCCTTGAGGAAGGCATCTTGCACCACATCCTCCGCGTCTTCGCGGTTTTGCGTGATGTGCTGCGCGATACGGAACACGTTACGGTCGTAACGCTTTACCAATTCCTCAAAGGCACTGACGTCGCCGCCCTTAGCCTTCTGAACCAGCGCCAGCTCGTCGCTAACCGGTTCGCTTACATTTGTTTCGATGGTGCTCATCATTTATCCGATGCAAGTATTTTGACTTGATTGAACAATTGCCTTGGTTATTTTACTTGGTAACCGAAGGTCGTGCGGCTTTTAGCTATCGGCGTAAGCCCTGTGTCTGCGCTAGATTCCTGAGTATCGCCCATTCGGGTGAGGAATAGCCTCGAAAGTAACCCCGAGAGCCCTCACAACAGGGGTCAAAGGAGCGGACTTCCGATAATATCAAAAAGGTCAGCCCGAGTTTAGGCTGGGCAGTTTGGGCTCGAGCATGGGATCACGGGGCACTTGTAACTGGATATGGCAGACACTATCGAGCAGATCGTCGCGAGTGCGGTATCGCAGGTTCTAGAGCGCCACTTTCCGCGCATGCGAGAGGAGTTGGTGCAGCGCGTGTTAGAGGACGTCCGACCGGCTCTAGGAAGCGGCGCTGCTTCTGGAGTCGGGGCGGAAGAACTGCTGCGCAGCGTGGCCAGTGTGCAGGCCGGAACCACACAGAAGGAAATTTTACGGGCGCTGCTGGAAGCATCGGCTGGTTTCGCCGGTCGCGCCGCATTGTTCGTTGTTAAGTCGGGCGCGGCGACGGGCTGGCAGGGACGCGGATTCGCCAACAGCGACGACATCAAAGATTTCTCCCTGGATGTAGCCGGAGGCGTGGCGTACGAGGCGCTCAACTCGCGTACTGCCGCGAAGGGACGCGGTGAGGAAATAGATCCCAGATTCTCGGCGCAGTTTGGCTTGCCTGAGGATGATCGTCTGATCGTGCTTCCGCTGATGCTCAAAGATAAGGTGGCCGCGTTGGTTTATGCCGACGCTGGCGGCACTGGTGGCATCGATGCTGCCGCGCTCGAATTGCTAGTGACGGTGACGAGCGGATGGCTCGAAGTGGTTTCTTCGCGCAAGCAGAATCCTAAGGAACCGACTGCGGACTCGGTCGAGGCTCCGCCTGCTCCCGTGCAAACGGTCTCGTCTTTTTCCGATCCGTTCGCTTCTCATGCTCCGAAGCATGTGGCGGCGGCCGCGGCGGGAGCAGGCGTCATGGAACAGACAGTTCATGCCGCGGAAGCGCCTGCGCCGAAGCCCCAGATGTCCCCGGAAGAGGCTGAGGTTCATCGCAAAGCGCAGCGCTTCGCCAGGCTCCTCATGGATGAGATCAAACTCTACAATCAGGCCAAGGTGGCCGAGGGAAGAAAGAATCGCGACCTCTATGATCGGCTGAAGGACGACATCGAAAAAAGTCGCGACACGTATAAGAAGCGCTACGGCAGTACCGTCGCAGCCGATGCGGATTATTTCAGCGTCGAGCTGCTGCGCAGTCTCGCGGACGACGATGTATCCGTTATGGGACCGAACTTCCATCGCTAACCTTACTGTTCGAGTCTTGAGTTATCCTGTGTACATACTTTGAGTTTCGCTGTGCCACTTCGTAGATGGATCGCGATTGCAGCTATTATCCTTGCGGTTTTCCTGGGAAAGCCGATACGGAGTTTCGCGCAAACTTCAAGCACTCCCTCTGCGCAGACTTCTTCGAAGACTCGTTCGCAAACCGCTTCGCATTCCGCAAAGCGCAAGGCAGCGGCCCCACATAAGCCTTCGCCGCGGCTGACTCGCATGAGGCACGCCTTCGTGGCCTCGACGGCGCTCAAACCCATGGCGCGGCAGTTGCTTGCGGATCGCACTCCGACAGCATATTCGGGAGTGGAGAATTTTGCCCGTAAACATGCCGCCGAAGACGCGGGAGCGCTGGCCTGGCTGGTTATCGGATATGCGCATACGCTTGATCACGACTATGCCAAAGCTGTTGACCCGCTGAATCGCGCCAAACTTCACGCCGGTGATTTGGGCGACTACGTGGCTTACTATCTGGCCGACTCTTACCTGGAAACTGGACGAACGGCCGAGGCGACAGCCGCCGTCCAGTCCTTCGCTCACGATTTCCCCAATTCGTTGCTGGTTCGAGACTCGCAAGTGTTGTATGTCCGAGCGCTCTTAGCCGAGGGTCAGCCGGATCAGGCTATTGCCATCGGCGAAAAGAATCGCGAACCGATGCGTACGGATCTGGAACTGCTGCTCGGACGCGCCTATGCTGCCTCCGGTGAGTCCGCGAAGGCCGCCGGAATTTTCCAAAACATTTACTTCCACTCACCGCTCTCGGCTGACGCCTCTGCAGCAGACATAGAACTCAAGAAATTAGGAAACGTTCAGCCGCCTGCGGTCGCCGATCTGCGGACGCGTGCTGCGCTGCTGATGACGGGCAAACGTTACAGCGACGCCGCGACCGCCTATGAGGACTTGCTGGATCGAGTGCCGGACGGCGACAAGCCGGGGCTGCAGCTGGCTCTGGCCGATGCATTCCACAAAGCGGGGCAGAATCGCGAGGCCATGAAGGAATTGGATGTTGTTCAGCCCGTGACGCCGGAGAATTCCGCCGAGCGAATTTTTCTTCTTGGAGAAGTGGCTCGCGGCTCGAACGACGACGATGCGTTTCTCAAGAACGTGGACGACCTGCGCCAGCAAGCGCCGACGAGCCCTTACCTGGAGCAGGCTTTACTGTCTGCTGGCAATATTTATCTCCTGCGCAAAGACTACGATCACGCCATCGATTCCTATCGCGAGCTGCAAAGCCGCTTTCCTAAGGCCGCTAAGGCCTCTTACGCGCATTGGAAAGTGGCGTGGTTGAGTTTGCGGCAGGGAAGAAATACCGAAGCCAAGAAGGGCTTCGAAGACCAGATTGCGCTCTATCCCAATTCTGGCGAAGTGCCTGCGGCGGTTTACTGGCGCGGCCGGTTGGCGGAAGAGGATGGGGATACGGCGATGGCCCGCGCTTACTATGTGAAGCTCTCCCTGCGTTTCAAGAATTTCTATTACGGAGAATTGGCCCGCCAGCGGCTGGCGAAACTTCCTGCCAAGGCGGCGACTGCTGGAAGCGCAAACAATTATGCAGTGCTCGATCACTTGCCTCCGATCGGCGCCGTTCCTAAAGCCGCGGAAGCGCCGCCCGCAGACAATCTGAGAGTTCAAAAAGCCCATCTGTTGGAAAACGGCGGACTTCTCGATTTCGCGGCTCGTGAGTTGCGCGCGGCGGCGCAGGATCAGCCGGGGAACTGGCTCGCACCTGAAATTGCGCGCATGTATCAAGACGCAGGCCGCTTCGATATCGCCATCGAGACTCTGAAACGGGCGGAACCTAATTATTTCGCCGTCGATCTCCCGACATTGCCGCGGGAATATTGGGAGGCTTTATTCCCCCGCGCCTATTGGATCGACCTGAAGAAATTCTCCGCCGATAATTCGTTAGACCCGTTCCTCGTGGCCTCGTTGATCCGGCAGGAATCGGAGTTCAATCCCAACGCCGTGTCACGCGCCAACGCGGTGGGGTTGATGCAGCTCTTGCCGAAAGTTGGCAAAGGCGTGGCTCGGCAAGAGAAGCTCAAGAAATTTTCCACGTCACAGTTGTTTCAACCGGATGTCAACCTGCGTCTGGGCACAAGGTATTTTCGCGGCATGGTCGATAAGTTCGGTTCCTTCGAATACGCTCTCGCGGCTTACAATGCCGGCAGCGACCGCGTACAAACCTGGTTGGGCGACGGTACCTATCGCGATCCGCAAGAGTTTGTGGAGAACATTCCCTTCACAGAAACCCGCGAGTATGTAGAAGCGATTCTGCGCAACGCCAGCGTCTACAAGCAGCTCTACGGCACTCCGTAGGTACGCTCCGAGGTGCAACTTACCTCTGCACCATTTGCTGGCACGGCCGTGCTATGTAATTGCACCTACAGGCTATTCCACGAGTAACGTCTCCGATGTAACTTACTCTAGTCACACTGACTCATCACAACGGTTACGCGCGGTGAGCCAGTATGGGCTTGGAAATTTTCACCAGGCGAAATATGTTGACAGAGGCAACACGAGCGAGACGGTTCAATCAATGAGTATCCTATCCAAAATCCCCACTGTTCTTACGGTTGCCGTATTGGTGGGGATTTTCGCCGGTCTGAAACGCCACGAGAAAACGGCCCGGGTGCAATGGTGGATGGTTGCTTGGTTCTTCATCTTCGTCCACTTTGCCGTTCAGCTTCTTGAGCCCGAGAGCGGCGCCGTCAGCTCATTATTGCTGGCGTTGGATTTCGGCAGCTTGCAGGCTTCCGCAGTAGCCTTCTGTGTGTCCGTCTCCGCAGTTGCTGAGGACAAGGCTAAGAGCCTCGTTCTCGTGCTTGTGGCTGGCCTGCCTTCCGTCGCGTATGCCATTCTGGCTGCCTGCGACTTCCACGCACGCTGGCCATTTATTTTTTGTCTCCTCGCGACGTACGGGGGTGGGATCGGTTTCCTACTGTTTGTACGGCGCAGTCTGACCAACTATGTCGGTGTCATAGCCGGAATTGCGGCGGGATTGGCTTTTTGGGGCATTCGCGCCGCCTGGCATCGCTCTTTCGATGAAGGCATGACCGGCTTGCTAGGTTTTGCTTTCGCGTTACCGGGCGTGTTCCTGTGCTGGAACTACTGGCGAAAATCTCCCGGCATCGTGGCGACCGCTGGAGGCTTCTTCTTTTGGGGTGCCGTGTTTCCCATAGGCATGTTAACCGACCATTTTGCCCCGACGCTAAACATCCCCGCCGAGCTTTGGAATGTTCCAAAGTTGTTTGTCGCGTTCGGAATGATCCTGATTGTGGTAGAAGACAAAACGCTCTCCATCGAAGCCATGCAGCGCAAAGAGCGGGCGGCGAACCGTCAGTTGCAGAAATTCTCGGCCATCACATCGCAACTTTTGTCAGGTGTCCCGGTCGATTCGTTATGTGCAGAGATTGCATCCACGATCAGTGAAGTAAGCAACTATCGCGTCGCTGCCATCGCGTTGGATAACGGCCTCTATGGTCTGCGCATCGCCGGCGTCAGCGGGCTCTCGGAGACCCGCCGGATTGCACTTGAAGCCGAGGCGCAAAATCACAGCGTCAAAGACATCGAAGCCTTTTGCGGCGAGGCCCGCCAGATCGGCGACAACTCATACCAGAGCACCCCTGCTTCCGAGCCGGTTCCCGTCGTTCAGCCGACGAGTATGCGCTTGCTCGGAGTTGGTGGCGAGCAATTGATCATCCCACTGCGATCTGCTCGCGGTGCATGTCTAGGCTGCATGGTTCTGAACGAACCTGTAAGCGGCCCGATCGATCGCTTTGAGTTGTCTCGCATTGAGCTGCTGGCGAACGACCTCGCCGTCGCCATGGAATTGCGTTCTTTAACGCAGCAATTGGTGAGATCGGAAAAACTGGCCGCTCTGGGGCAGTTGGTCGCGGGCGTCGCTCACGAACTGAACAATCCGCTCACTGCCGTTATGGGGTACGGCGAACTGCTTTCAGATGATGTTCCCGCGAACAGTGCAGCTCGGGACCGCGTGGCGAAACTCGTCGGCGAAGGCCGCCGCATGAAGCGCATCGTGGACAATCTTCTGCGCTTCGCCCGCCAGAGTACGCCGGAGAATAACGCAGCCGATCTGAATCTAGTTATCGCCGATGTGCTCGCGTTGCGCGAATACTACGTGCACACCCGAAGCCTCTCCATTGAGGTCGAGATTGAACCGAACCTGCCCAAGCTCATGATCGACGACGGGCAGTTGAAACAAGTGCTGCTCAATCTGCTCAATAATTCCATCGACGCCATCGATGGCAAGCGCGCGATCAAGCAGATTCGTATCCGTGCCTTCCAAGAAAAAGGACACGCCGTGATCCAAGTCGAAGATACCGGCGACGGTTTCGCCGATCTCAATCGAGCTCTCGATCCCTTCTACACCACGAAGCCGGTTGGCAAAGGTACGGGCCTCGGTCTGAGCATTTGCTATGGAATCGTAAAAGAACATCGCGGAGAGATCAGGCTGGAGAATCTGGATCCGATCGGCTCGCGGGTTTCCATAGATCTACCGTTCGCAACGATTCAAATTCCTATTCTGTCGCTGGCGGCAGCGGGAAACTGACGTGGCTCGCCCCTCGCTCGTTGGCGCGGCAGTCTAATCCAAACGGGTTAAATGTTTAGGGGTAGTCATTAAAATTACGCTGTTCGCCTTGACAGCAATTCCCGTTTTGAAGCATTCTTAAGTCGCCTTCCCTCAGCAACTCCCCCCTCTCTCCTCAAGAAGGAGAGCAAGAGTGTATGGTCTGATCGCAGTAGTTCGGACCAACGTAACTTCTCACAGCCAACTTTATTGAGTCGCTCGGTGCGTCTCCAAAGAGGTAACGATGGTGCAAAACGAAGCGTCACCCCTCGGTCTTTTAATCACCGACTCCTCTTTCAATGTTGTCGCCTCCAATCTTGAGGCGCTCAGAATATTAGCCTTTCCCGTGCAACCGGACGCCATTCCCGACATCGACGCTTGGTTGGCCGAGCGAATTCGAGGCGAGCTCGTGGATCGGAGTTTGAATTCGCACCTTGTCCTTAAGCCTCGTTTCAAGTCCCAGAAGAGAACCTATCTTTGTCGTTCCTTTCCGCTGAATGTGAATGGAAGGGCTAGTCTTGATCGATACCCAGCCCAGATACTCTTGCTGGAACGTCATTCCGCAGCGGCGATGTCGTTGCGTGAGATCTCCGAGCGCTTCGGCTTAACCAAGCGGGAGCAGGAGACGGTCAAATATCTGTTGGATGGACTGACCAGCAAAGAAATCGCAGAACACATGCGGATCAGTCCGAACACCGTGAAGGCGTTTATTCGTCTCGTGATGGTTAAAATGCGAGTCTCTACTCGTTCGGGCATTCTGGGCAAGATCATTGGATGGGAAGCCTAGTGGGGTCGCTGGGGCGGATCGGCGTAGCCGAAAAGACTAGGCGTATCCCTTACGGAGTTTGGAGTACAACAATTGGGGAATTTGCAAAGTGCACGGCTGAGTCTAGAGTGCAAATTGCGCCTCGCCCGATTTCACCCTCCCCGTTCGGCAGTGCGGCGTAATTCTAAGGAGGATCCAATGTCAAAGAAAAATGTGTTTCAATTCGCTGTCGCAATCGCCGCGCTCGCTCTTCTGTCCGGAAGCGCTTGGGCTGCGACACCGGCGGCCGACACGCTCAAGGTCGATTACTTTGCAAACGCGAACACCAGTTCGCCTGACTCGACCGTGCGCGTCATCAATCCGGGTACGACCTACGGCAACTTGTGCGCCAACATTTACGTGTTCGACACCAGTGAGGAACTCTCGGAGTGCTGTAGCTGCTTTGTAACTCCCGACGGACTTCTTACTTTGTCGGTGAACAACGACCTGACCAGCAACCCGCTGACCGGCGTAACCCTCAACACAGGCGTCATCAAGATTGTCTCTGCCGCCCCCGCGGGTGGCCTGTGCCCGGTTCCGGCGACCGCGGTCCCGGTTCCAGCTCTGCGCGTTTGGACCACGCATGTGCAGGCTGGCAACGCCATCACGGAGACGGAATCCGGCGATGCGACGCTCAGCGCGAATGAATTGATCGCCCTCAACCTGCAATGCAAGGACATCAAGCAGGTCGGAAGCGGAAAAGGGATTTGCGCGAAGAGTGGCGCTTTGGCTGCAATTTGCAACAACTAACGAATGCTTCGATTCTCGCCAGGCAAACTCTTGCCTGGCGAGAATTTTCATAATCTTTATCGCTAACGAGGAATATTTTCATATGAGACCCATTGCCAGGTTATCCGCGATGCTGCTGTGTTTGTCAGGGTTAACGACTTATTCTTCCGGCCAAACCGACGCTTCTCCGGTGGTGGCTGAAGTGGGCGGCATCAAACTGACCGCCGCCGATCTGGAAAAGGAAGAGTCGAGCAAATTATTGCAGGCTCGGTACGACTATTATCAGGCCCAAAGCAAGGCGCTCAACGACCTGATCGACAAGACACTGCTGGATCAGGCGGCGAAGAAAGCGGGGCTGAGCGTGGAACAACTGTTGGACCGGGAGGTCAAGTCGAAAGTAAAAGATCCGTCGGAAGAACAGATCAAAGTGTTTTACGAGGGTCTCGAGTCGGACCAGTCCTACGAAACCATGCGCCCCAAGATTCTGGATCGGATTCGACAGATTAGGACGGATAAGGCCAAGGCCGCCTTTATGGCTGCTTTGCGAGAGAGCCAAAACGTCACGATTTCACTGGCGCCCCCAAGCGCGCAAGTGAATCTGGAGTCGGCAAATACACTGGGCTCGAAAGATGCCCCGGTAACTCTGGTGGAGTTCGCGGACTACGAGTGTCCCTACTGCCAGAAGGTTTCCGGGGATTTGGTCAAGCTGCAAAAGGAGTTTGCGGGGAAGGTCAGTTTTACTTATAAGGACTTTCCGTTGCCCATGCACGCTCATGCTCAAAAGGCGGCTGAAGCGGCGCGTTGCGCCGGGGAGCAGGGCATGTTCTGGCAATATCACGACGAATTGTTTCGCACCAAGGAAATCGCATTGGAGCAATTGAGCACGCATGCCGCGGATTTGAAGCTCGACGTGGCAAAATTTTCAAAGTGCATCGACTCCGGTGCGGAAGCGGCAGCTGTTCAGCGCGATCGCGCGGAAGGCAACAAGCTTGGCCTTAGCGGGACGCCAAGTTTCTTTGTGAATGGACACTTTTACAGCGGAGCATTGGACTATGCGGCGCTGCATCAGATCATCGAACAACAACTCTCGGAGAAAGAAAAGCCGGTCGCGGTGACGGCCGCGAAGTAGGAAGCTCGTCCGGGAAGACCGCTAAGGGTTAGGGGACTTAGCGGTCAAGATCTCGAAAAACAAAAGGCCAGCTCCGACTACGATCGCGCTATCGGCGACGTTGAAGGCTGGCCATTCATATTGGCCGACGTAAAAAAGTAAAAAGTCCACCACCCGCCCGTGCAGAACTCGGTCCCACAGGTTTCCCAAGGCACCGCCCAGGATGAGCGACAGGCCGATTCCCGTCGAGGCCAGGGCGTGATTGCTGCGCCATAGCATGGCGCCGACAATCACCAGAGCAGTAACCGAGAACGCCACCAGGAACGTCATTTTCCAGGGAGAAGATGAATCGGCAAACAACGAGAACGCCGCGCCGGTATTCTCCAAATGGATTAAGCGGAAGAAACGCGGAATCACCTGAATGCTATGGTGCAGGGGAATTGTCCTGGAGATGACCTGCTTGCCGGCTCGGTCGAGTATCACCACCAAAGCTGCAATGAACAGGTGGAATCGGCGCGTCGATCGGCGTTCGCCCATTACTGCGCTGCAACCTTGGCTTCGAGCTCATGGAGGACGGGGGCGCAGCGTTCGCAGACTGTGGGATAGCTTGCATCGTCTCCGACGTGCGTCGAGTAATTCCAGCAGCGTTCGCACTTCTGCCCGTCGGCCTTGCGGACGGCCACTTTGAGTCCGATGGCGCCGTTTTGCGATACGGCGCGCTCCAAATTCACCTGAGACACGATAAAGAGATAGCGCAGTTGGCCTTCAAATTTGTGTAACGTGGCGTAGAGATCGTCCGGCGCGGAGAGATTGACCTGCGCTTCCAGTCCGCCGCCTATTAACTTACCGGTTCGGGCCTCTTCGAGCGCCTTCAATACTTCTTCGCGAACTTGGCGCAGCGTATTCCAGTCTTCCCGTTCTCTGGGATCGCCGGCGCCGACTTCGCCGCCGAGGATCTCCATCGCGGAGGGAAAGAGGCTAAGAGCGACGCTGGCCGGACGGTCTTGGAATGGCAGATACGGCCAGATTTCTTCGCAAGTGAAACTCATGATCGGAGCCAGTAATCGAGTGAGCGTCTCTCCAATGCGCCAGATGGAGGTTTGCGCGGCACGCCGACCTTCCGCATTGGGAGCCGAGATATACAGTCTGTCTTTGAGAACGTCGAAATAAAAAGCGCTTAGCTCCACGACGCAAAAGTGATTGATACGCTGATAGACCTTGTGGAATTCGAACTCCTGGTAGTGCCGAACCACGTCGGAAGCCATCTCGGCAGTCAATCTCAACAGATATTGATCCAGCGATTGCAGTCGATCAAACGGCAGAGCATGAACCGCCGGATCAAATTGGTTCAGATTTCCCAAGATGTAACGGAAGGTATTGCGAATCTTGCGATAGTTGTCGGCGACGCGTTGCATCAAGTTTTCCGACCCGGCTACGTCGTCGCGGAAATCGACGGAAGCGACCCAGAGGCGGACAATCTCTCCGCCCAGTCGGTTGGCGATGTCCACGGGATCGACGTCGTTGCCTTTGGACTTGGACATGGCATGGCCTTGTTCGTCCAGAGTCCAACCCGGGGTGACAGTCATGCGGAAAGGGGTGTGGCCACGCACTGGCAACGCACAAAACAATGACGAGAGAAACCAGCCACGATATTGGTCGCCGCCTTCGAGGTAGAGATCGGCAGGCCAGGGCAAGCCGTCATGACCCAATACCGCCGCCTGACTCGATCCGGATTCGAACCAGACATCGAGGATATCCATTTCTTTTTTAAACTCCCCGGCGCCGCAGCCCGAACAGGTTGTGCCTGCCGGAATGAGCGAGGTGGTCTGGTCGGTGTACCATGCGTCCGCCCCGGCATGGGCAAAAAGTTCGACCACTTTTCGATTGACATGGGCGTCGTTGAGCGGCTTTTCGCACCCCTGGCAAAGAAATACGGCGATGGGCACGCCCCATATGCGCTGCCGGGAGATGCACCAATCGGGTCGGGTGGCGATCATATTGGAGATTCGCTCCTCGCCCCAAGCCGGATCCCACTTGACTTTCTTGACTTCCGCCAGAGCACGTTGCCGCAAGGTCTCGCCAGACGCGTCCGGCATCGCCGCATCCATGGAGATGAACCATTGCTCCGTCGCACGAAAAATAATGGGATGATGGCAGCGCCAACAATGCGGATAAGAATGTTGTAATTTCTCAGTGTGCAGCAGCACGCCGCGCGCGCGCAGGAGATCGACGATTGGTTCGTTGGCTTTGAAGATTTGCAGACCGTCGTATTCCGGCAATCCGTTGCGCAAGCGCCCGCCTGCGTCGACATTGCAGGTGGGGTCGAGTTTGTATTTCTGGCCAGTATTGAAGTCGTCGGCGCCGTGTGCCGGAGCGGTGTGAACGACGCCTGTGCCTTGGTCCATGGTGACGTAATCGGCGAGCACGCCCAGAATGTTGCGATCCAGGAAGGGATGTGCGAAATTCGCATACTCCATTCGCGAGCCCGGAAAGTGTGCCAACTCGGACGGGTTTTGTAGAGCTGTCCGGTTGGCAAACTCAGCCGCAAGTTGTGTCGCGACGATGTAAACCTCTTCTCCGGATTGCAGCGCAACATAATCGGCGCCCGGTGAAAAAGCCACTGCCAGCGATGCCGGCAAAGTCCAAGGAGTCGTGGTCCAGATCACGGTGAAGACTTTCTTTCCCGCTAATGCGGCGTCCAACTTTGCCGGGTCATCCTTTAGCGCGTACTTCACCCAAACCGTGGGACTGGTGTGACTTTCGTACTCGACCTCGGCTTCCGCCAGCGCCGTCCGATCATGAATACACCAGTAAACCGAGCGCAGTCCTTTATAGACGAAATTCTTTTCGAAGAAAGCGAAGAAAGTATCGATGACCGCGGCTTCGTATTGCGGCGTCATGGTCGAATAAGGATTGTCCCATTGCCCAAACACGCCGATGCGCTTGAATTGCTCGCGCTGAAGATCGAGAAACTTCTGCGCGTACTTGCGGCACTCCAACCGGACGTCGGCCGGGTTCATTTGCAACTTCTTGCCGCCCAGTTGCTGATCGACTTTGATCTCGATCGGCAAGCCATGGCAGTCCCATCCAGGAACGTAAGGCGCGTCAAATCCGGCCATCGTCTTCGACTTTACGATGAAGTCTTTCAGGCTCTTATTCAGCGCATGACCTAGATGAAGCGGGCCGTTGGCGTAAGGTGGCCCATCGTGCAGGACGTAGATCGGCGCGCCCTTCCGGGCCTCGCGAATCTGGTCGTAGATCTTCATCTCTTCCCATCGAGCCAGTATCTTGGGCTCATTTTGAGGCAGATTCGCCTTCATGGGGAAGTCGGTTTGCGGCAGATTAATGGTGGATTTCAGGTCCAGGCGCGGTCTCCAGAAGCTCGATAAAAATAGGTGTTTCGATCATTATATGGACGGTATCAGCTAACGTCTACGCGAGCTCTTGGGCGGAAGTCGAAAGTCATCTGTCCCACCGGTGTTTACGCTCCGCTGGTAAATATACTTATACTCAGATCAAACCTTGACGAAACGAACGGCTTCACTGGCCTGCGCGGACATCTAAGCGCAAGGGTCTGAGCTGTGTCGGAGGAGAGGATTGCGTTCGTTGACAGAGATCGTGAAAATCGAAAGTTGGCTGCGACCGCAAGTCCACCTGGGAAAGCGCGTTTGTATGGTTGCCGCTTTGCTGCTCCTGGGTACAGCAATGCGAGCCCAGTCGAATGCGAAATCGGGCTCCGGCGGCCCGGGGGGGATGTCATCGGACGCGCCGGGGACCATGACGCAATCGGTCGGAAGCATTCGAGGCACCATTGTCGACGGCACTGGGGCTGTCGTTACAGGAGCAAACGTGCGTCTTATGGCGTCAGATGGGCTGGCCCAGCGCGCGACTACATCCGATGATGGGGGTCAATTCTCCTTCAGCAACGTCGTGCCCGGAACTTATTCCATCACTGTGACCGCGCCTGGCTTCGCCCCGCAGACTGTTTCTGGGACTCTGCACTCTGGCGAGTCCGAAAGCTTGCCACAGATTATTTTGGCGGTGGCCACCGCCACGAGCGATGTGCAGGTTACGGAGTCGCGGGAAGAGGTCGCTGAAGACCAGATTAAGGCGGAAGAGACTCAGAGAATCTTTGGAGCGATTCCAAATTTCTATGTCAGCTACGATCCCAACGCGGTTGCGCTCGACTCGAAGCAGAAATTCGAGCTGGCATCGAAAACGATTCTTGACCCGGTTTCGTTGCTGATTACGGGAGCGATTGCCGGAGTTCAGCAGGCAACGGACCAATTCGGAGGTTATGGACAGGGCGCGGCGGGGTACGGAAGGCGTTTTGGGGCAGCTTATGGCGACTTCGTGATCGGAACCGCGATTAGCGGAGCTATCCTGCCGTCGATCCTGAAACAGGATCCAAGATACTTCTATAAGGGGACAGGGACCAAGAAATCGCGAATTCTGTACGCGATCGCAAACTCGGTTATTTCCAAAGGCGATAACGGTCGCTGGCAACCGGCTTATTCGAATCTTCTTGGAGGTCTCGCCGCAAGCGGCATTTCGAATCTTTATTACCCGGAGGCGGATCGGAATGGAGCGGCGCTCACCTTCGAGAACTTTGGCATTGGCATTGCTGGCAGCGCTGCGGGCAACCTCGTGCAGGAGTTTCTACTTCGAAAACTGACACCGCATTCGGCCAAAGCCTCCAATAATTCCGCACCAGCGCCTACACCCTAGAGTGACTTAACAGGAACAGGTGGAGCACTTCGCCGTGTACAATTTTCTCACGGGCTTGGGGCTGAGCGGTCGCATCTAAGAGTGGGTAGCGTAGTTGGATGGGTCAAACGATGAGATTTTTCCATTCTGGGGAGTCAACAAGCAACTTGGCCTGCCGGAAGCACATCCATCTTAGGGATGAGCCCACAAGCGCTGGAAGATCAAATCGATTCTGAGAGCCGGATCATGGCAGCGACTATCGAGACGAATCCGCGGGTCGAGCCCCAAGCAGAACCTGATGTGAATTTTCTGCTTCCTACTTCTACGTTTGAAGAGCCCATGTGGAAGTCGTTGTTCCGCAACCTGGACGAATTCTTTTTTCCCAAGAAGCTGCCTCCGCTGGTGCTTACTTCCAAGCCTGAGCCGGTCAAGGACATCTGGGGCTTTTACGATAATAAGAAGAGCGGAGCGCTAGGTTCCACCGCCGCTCACCTCGTTCTGCTGGCGTTGATCATCGGCCTCACCATTCTGGGTCGCAGTGCGGTAAAAGCGATCGTCAAGCCAAACGAAACTGTCACGTTAATCGCGCCCGACGACATACCCACGCTAAAGCCGTCGAAAACCAGCTCCGGTGGTGGAGGAGGCGGTGGAGATAGAGATAAGTTGCAGGCTCCGAAAGGGAAGCTTCCAAAGTTGTCGATGGAACAGATCACGCCGCCGACGATGGTGATCCGCAACGATCACCCTAAGTTGGCGGTGGAGCAAACCGTGGTCATTCCGCCGCAGATTCAGATGGCGAATAACAACCTTCCGAACATCGGCGACCCGACATCGCACTTGCCGTCCGGCCCGCCCTCAAACGGAATCGGTTCTGGTAGCGGAATCGGTTCGGGTTCTGGTGGCGGCATTGGGGTGGGCTCAGGGCCGGGTTTAGGCGCGGGCAGCGGCGGAGGCACAGGGGGCGGTGTTTTCAAGGTGGGTGGAGGCGTTTCTGCGCCTAAAGCCATTTACTCGCCAGATCCGGATTATTCGGAAGAAGCTCGCAAGGCAAAATATCAGGGCACTTGCGTCCTGTCTCTGATCGTGGGGCCTGATGGCCGGCCGCGGGATATAAAAGTCTCGCGGACATTGGGTCTTGGTTTGGATGAAAAGGCTATCGAAGCGGTGAAGAACTGGCGCTTTGAGCCCTCCATGAAGGACGGCAAACCGGTCGCGGTGCAGATCAGCGTTGAAATCGGCTTCCACCTGTACTAGTTTCCAGCGATACCGCGGGCTTCGACGAAACCTCGTTCGCTCCTCGGGGTTTACGCCATCAGCGGGCCGAGTCTCGCCCCCTCGGGAACCATTTCTGTGAAATTAAGTCGTTGGATATTCGTTGCTCTTCGCCTTGTGGTATTGGTTCCAGTCGTGATTCTCGTGGCCTGCGGCGGCGGGGGATCGCCAGCGACTGCTCCGGGTGGCGGTGAGGGTGGAGGAACAGGTGGCGGGGCCTCCGCTGCCGCTTTCTTCGGGATGCAGCAATCTCACATTGAGGGGTGCGATCCCACCCAATCCTACCCTATCTTCGACGGTCCGGCGGGAAGTTATCGCGCTTTCGGAGGATCTTGCGGAGCGGTCTGGGCAGCTATGGACAAGGGGCCTCTGGGCTCGACGCAATATGATTTCTCTGGCCTGGACACGTTGCTTTCAACGCTCAAGTCTCGAGGAATTAATGAAGTCCTGATCACTTTGGGGCGAACTCCAAACTACATTTCTTCCAAGCCCGCCGACTTGGGATGTGACGGCTCCAATACGGGCACCGCAGGACAGTGCGATCCTCCCTCGGACGTGGATGCCGTATCCGGAAGTGGGCTGGGCGATGGTACTGACGCCGCGTGGCGGAATTACGTGACTGCACTTTTGCAACATGTCACTGCGTCGGGCTACACACCCTCTCATGCGCATATCGCCTTCTACGAAATATGGAACGAGTTTCATCGTTCCGACACGCTCAACCCAAACGCAGTCACTTGCGGGGTTCCGCCGGGCGCGATTTCTTGTAGTTACCGGGGCACCTATGCGCAAATGCTCCGCATGACGCAAGACCTGCGGTGTGTCGTCGAAGGCAACGCCAGCGATCCCATCACGGCGCGGGGGACCACTTGCGGCAGCGATGGATTCCGTTCGACCGGTTTGGACCCGACCGCCAAAATTTCGTCGGGCAACGCGGGCGGAAGTTCTTTCGACTCAGGCAATCAAGTTATGGCCGGCTATCTTAACTTCAGCAATGGCGCCGGTCTCGCAGCGATTGACTTTGTCGGCGGACATTCTTATTTCGATCAGAGCGGCTCGGTGCCGGAAGATCTCATGCAATATGTCGCGCAGGAGCAGTCCCTTGCCTCTTCGTTGGCATATTTCGTCGGGGAGGGAAGCTGGGGGAAGAACGACTTGCTGCCCAATCCCAGTCTTCAGGCTGCCTATGTTCCGCGATGGTATCTCATGCTTTCCATACTCAAGGTGAAGCGCGCGTATTGGTTCGCCTGGGATGAAGCGGTGGCAGAGGGGACGGGGAGTTTGTGGTCCTCCGGGAATCCGTCGCCTCCAGCCTATTTGCAGTGTCAGACGCCAGATAATGGCGGCGATCTGTGTGCGGGTGGAGTTTCCTATGATCAATTCGTGCGATGGCTGTCGGTTCCAGGATTTCAATTGGGGAGTTTCACCTGTCCATCGAGCTGCACTAGTCCGTCGCACGGAGTTTTCACGGTCAACCTATCTGGCTCGGGCGGCTACAAGGCGGCGATCCTGTGGGATAGCACTCCGGTCGCGAATTGTTTCAATTCTCAATGCGGATCGACTTCTATTGGAACGGGGCCGTCATTTGTGGTTCAGCAGTGGCGAGACGTGACTGGGGTGATCCATTCGGGGGCTCCGACGACGATTGGGGCTTCGCCGATCATCCTGGAAAACATGGCGCCTCCCGGGGCTTAAAAGGGATATTGTGCTCACTTGCCATTCGGCCGCTGCTGGCTAAAGGCATAGAGGACCATCTCGACTCGGGTCGACACGCCAAGCTTGTCGAAAATGCGAAAAATGTAGTTTTTCACAGTGTGTTCGCTCAATTTGAGACGCAGGGCGATTTCGCGATTGCTAAGACCTTCGGTGACGCAGCGGACGATGTCTTGCTGGCGTTTCGAGAGCAGAGCTCGGCCTTTCGCGTCGGTGAACTTCATGGGAGTGGGCTCAGCGAAAGACTGGAGCAATAGGCGTAATTCGTCGCTCCCCGCCCAGACTTGTCCCGCATGGACGCTGACAATGCACTTGCATAAGGCCTCCACGGACTGAGCTCGGCCGAAGATTCCGGTGGCACCCGCTTTGAAGGCTGGAATCACCAGTTCGGGTGTGGAGGTATCCAAAAGTATAACGACCTTGATGTTTGGAAATCTTGAGCGTAGCTGACGGGAGATCGCCAGGCCTTTCAGCGCTTCCTGATCGAAGCTGCTGCTCACTAAGGCGACGTCCGGAACCCTCGCCGGCGCGATCTCGGCGAGGTCCCGGGACGACGCGCAGACTCCCACGACTTCGATTCCATCCCGGGCATTCAGCGCATCCGCCAGCAGCTGACTTCCCATGCGAGAGCTGTCTGCCACCAGCACCGCAATCGGGGTTTCCGGGACCTGTCCAATCATCGGGCTCTTGCCCGAGTTGGCGGGTTCCGCGCGAGCCTTGGAGCGGGGGACAGACACAGCGGGTTTCTTGGGGACGGATTTTTTCATCGTGCGAAATTTGATTCTGCTTGGAGGCGAATTTTATTGTAGACTGCGCCGTCCTGCTGGTGCATTATTTTTGAGCGATGGGAATGCAGTGTAAACCTAAGGCGAGGTGTCCTCAAGCGGGCCGAGGCTGGCGCTTTTTGCGGAGACGAGAGCCATGACTGACGGGCGCTTAGACATGATCGTGATTGGCGGCGGAATTATCGGTCTGTCCTCCGCGATGGCTTTGCTACATCGGTTTCCCGACATGAAGCTGTTGCTCATGGAGAAGGAAAACGAACTGGCGCAGCATCAAACGGGGCACAACAGCGGCGTCATTCATTCGGGAATCTATTACAAACCAGGTTCGATCAAGGCTCAAACCTGCGTCGCCGGTCGAGAGGCAATGGTGCAGTTTTGCGTTCAACATGCGATTCCGCACGAAATTTGCGGCAAAGTCATCGTCGCTACCGATCCGGATGAGTTTCCGCGGCTGGAGGAACTGCACCGACGTGGGGAGGCCAACGGAATTCCTGGCATTCGAGTTTTGTCCAGCCCTGAAGTGCGCGAGATCGAGCCGCACTGCGCCGGACTCAAAGGGTTGTTTGTGCCGACTACCGGCATTACGGACTATAAGGCGGTGAGCAGGAAGTTCGCGGAAATCATTGTGTCGCGCGGGGGACTTATTCGTACGAGTTGCAGGGCGCTCGGTATTCGCCGAGAAAGCGGAGCTACTGTTGTTGAGAGCTCAGCGGGCGCATTTCAAACTCGATGGCTGGTGAACTGCGCCGGCCTGCACAGCGACCGTATCAGCCGGTTGGCCGGACGCGAGGCGGACGTTCAAATCGTGCCCTTTCGCGGAGAGTATTACGACATCGTTCCCGAACGTCAGCACCTGGTCAAGTCGCTGATCTATCCTGTCCCCGATCCCCAATTCCCGTTTCTGGGAGTGCATTTCACGCGCGGCATCCACGGCGGAGTTCATGCCGGACCGAATGCCGTTCTGGCCTTGAAGCGCGAAGGCTACAAACGCAGCGATTTCGATTTACAAGATGTCGTGGCCGAAGCCTCGTATTCCGGTTTCTGGCGCATGGCGGCGAAGCACTGGCAGATGGGCTTCGGCGAAATGTATCGCTCTTTCAACAAGAGAGCGTTCGTCAAGGCGCTGCAACGATTGTTGCCGGAAATCGAAGCGGGGGACTTGAGCGACGGAGGTTCTGGCGTTCGTGCACAGGCCCTACAACGCGATGGATCGTTCGTAGACGACTTTCAGTTCGCACGCTCAGAGAATGGGTTGCACGTTTGCAATGTACCCTCACCGGCGGCGACAGCTTCGATACCGATTGGACAAGCGATCGCGAAGATGGCGAAAGAGAGTTTTGACCTGAAAGTTAATGCCGGCCGGTTGGCGGTTCCGGTAGGGTGAGCGCTACAGCGTAACCGGGCCGTAAAGTAAGAATGAAACGTGGAAACGATAAGCGGCAGCGCTTCCAGGGGCTGCCGCTTTTATTGCCGATCACTTGATTTGCTGTCTCACTTCCTCGTTGCGCCCTGCTCTCGCTGACGAACGTTGTGGTTGCGATTGGCTTCGGCCGCCTTGGCGAACTCATCGGGATGATGTGTCCACTCTCTTCGAATATCGGGGTGGGCGGCAAGATAATTGTTCAGCCCCGGATGTTGTGCCATAAAGTGAGGGTCGTCGATCAATTTCGGGTTGTTCTCGAGCTGTCGAGCCAGATTCGGATTGTGGCTGAGGAATGAATCGGTTTTCGTAAGATCACGGTGAGCCATTTTTAAGGCGGAGTAATCCGCGCGATTGACCACAGCCGCAGGATTTCTGGCGGCCTCCGCTGCAACGCCTGGATGATCCCTCATGTAGGTCTGAACTTGTGGGTGTTCGGCGAGCCAATTCGGATTGTCGATAAGGGATGGATCGTTATGAAGATCGCGGGCCGCATCGGGATGGCTGGCGAGGTAGTCGTCCACTCCCTGCACCTGATAGTTCGGTCCGGGTTGAGACTGCGCCGACTGGGCGTTCGCTCCGCACAGAGAAAGACACGCGGTGGACAACGCGATGGCGAGCCGAGATCCAACACTTGTTCGGGGAATCATGTAAACCTCCTTAGTCTTTGGAAGAAAATAGCTTACTCATTTTTCTGAATAGAACACCGTTTGCTGGGAGAAGTTTCGGGATTTTCCGTGAGCGGAGAGGAGCCATGCACCGGATTCTAGCCGATCCGAGGGAAGGGTCAGCGAGAGATGGGTGACCGAGAGCGTTCTTGCAGCAGCAGACGCCGCATGGTGCGCAAGTCGTTCAGCAAACGGCGGCTGACCTTTATATGGTGGTCGAGTTTCTCCAGCTTATATTTCACTAGTTGCACGGCTTCGGTCCAGCGTGGAGTGTCGGCGTTTTGCTCGGCGACCATGTCCAACGCCTCCTGTTTGGCCTCGTCTACCGCCGCGGAGAACATGGCGAGGTATTCCTGGCCGCCTTCGATGCTGGAAAACGGGGTTTCGTCTGTGGCGAACGGCTTTTTGTCGACATGCTGCATATGTGAGTCCAGCTGAAATGAGGCATTTCGATGGCCACGTTCGGCCCTCGAGAATCGACTGCGACTCGATCATTTACGGCGAGTTTGGCCACATTTGGACTTTGGGGTAGGTGCAAAAAGCTGCGGCAGCTCGGTAAAGCGTTTTCCGCGGGGGCGGTTGCCGGGGCAGCGGTTCCCAGTTGACTCCGACTGGCAGGCGTGTAAACTCAGGGGAGTTTCTCCCCAACCATCCCGGGGTGATGAAAAGCCTCTACCTAGCGCTTCGATATGCCTTCGGAAACCTCAGAGTTGCAGACGCCGATGCAAGCTGCCCAGCGGCGAACCAAGGTTCGCCTCGCCAAGTTTGAAGACTTCCCGCAGATCGCACAGGTCTTGGAGCGTAATGGTCTGAGGGCAAAGCCGCGGGAGGAGTGGGAACATTTGTGGTCCGGCAACCCGGTTTTTCAAAGTCGTCCGGACTTTCCCATGGGATGGGTCGCGGAAACCGACCAGGAGCAGATCGTAGGGTATATCGGCAATATCCCGCTGCAATATAAGTTTCGAGGCCGAATTGTACGATGTGCCTGCCCGGCGCATTTCAGCATGGATGCGCCGTACCGGGGCTCGGCCGGATTTCTCATGCGCCGCATGCTGGCTCAGCGCACCTCGGATTTCTTGATCGTCACCACCGTCAATGAAAATTCGGTTCACCTCAACCAGGCATTCCGGCGATTCCTGGCCCCTGTCGGCAACTGGGAGCGATCCAGCTACTGGATCACGGACTACGCGGGATTCGCCGCCAGCGCTTGCATGAGAAAAAAAATCTCTGGGCTGGCTCAACGTCCAACTGCGGCATTGGTGGCCGTGCAGGATCGATTCACCGGGAAAAATGACTGGCGGCGGCGGGAACCTGGCAATGTGTCCGAGTGCGCCGGCTTCGACGAAGCCTTTGAAGAGTTTTGGCGGGAGTTGCAGGTTGCACATCCTGATCGCATGTTGGCAGATCGATCGCTGAGCCATCTGCAATGGCACTTTAGATTTGCCCTCGCTCACGGCAGGCTTTGGATTGCTGCGATCCGCGAGGGCGCGAGAATTTTGGCGTATGCCATATTTCTTCGCCAGGACAATCCCGCGATCAAATTACGCAGGATAAGGCTGGTCGACTTCCAGTGTTTGACGGAAGGCGCAGAGTTGCTGTCCCCGTTATTGATTTGGGCTTTACAACGCTGCCGCCGAGAGGGATTGCATACGCTGGAATCCTTCGCCTGCCGCCCGGAAAAGCAGGCGGTTCTGGACAGCCTCAAGCCTCGCTACCGCAAACTGCCAGCCTGGATGTACTTTTATGCCCCATGCAATCCGGAAACGAAGGAGATTCTCTCGGACCCGGCTGTGTGGGATCCGTCACAGTACGACGGGGATGGAAGCCTGTAAGAGCCGTATGATAGAGACGTTCGTCTCTATACTTTCACCCACTAGCGTCGCTCGTTCGTGCGCTTTATGTTTCGTTATGCGGTAATGCTCGGCCCGTTCTCCCCGCGTGGCTGCTCCCCCTAATTTCTGGTGATCATTTGAGACACGCGGAGACTAATAGCGATGAAGCCCGAATCCGAGGGCCTATACGTATGCCTGATTTTTACCGCGCTGCGGTCCTATCGTTGATCGCTTCTTCGTGCAGTTTGTTCTCGTTTGGGCAAAATAACTGCGTTTCGGATCCTCCAACGGGCACGTGTCCTGCCGCCTCCTCGCCGACGCTTGTGTGGTGCGCGGGCAACAACGTCGCCAGCACCTGCCCCGGCGGAACCACTTGGATCGGTTTTAACACCTCCACGCCGGCCCCAGGCTCATGGAGCAGTCAGTTCGAGGGTTTGGACGCGGCGACCATTCGGGAAAAATCCAATACTTTCAGACCTCAAGCAGACGCCAATGGCGCCGTGGGTCCGACGGACAGCAATGGAGTAGGCCAATATCTCGAATTTGCCGGGGACTATATTCAGGCGTTCGATCGCAAAACCGGGAACGGGATTTTCAGTTCGCACCCCAATAGCGGAGCGCTGCCGCAGCCCATCACCGATATTTTTTATCCCGGAGGGTCTTCTTATTGCGCTTCCGCGTCGCTGGATGGGATTGCGAACTATGACCGCATCGGCGGCGTGTTCACCATCGCGAACATTTTCAATCCGGGGAGCAAGGGGTACTACTACTTGTGTATGGGCGTCAGCGCCGCCAGCGGTTCGGTGCCCGCCAATAACCTCCAAGGCAGCAATGGCGAAAGTCACTGGAATGCCTATGCCTACAACATCACGCCCGCTTTGCCCCGGAATCCGGCGGGCGGAACCTACTTCCCCGACTATCTCCGCTTCGGCAATTGGTCGGATGGTTATTACGTCGCTTGGGATCTGGAGGACATTCCGAACAAGTACAACATCGTCGGGTTCGAAGTGTGCAAACTGGATAAAATCGGAATGATTGCTGGGTTGGCGGCGGGCTCACCGTTATGCTATACCTACATTCCTTCTTACGTCGCGGGCGCGGGTGGAACCGACAATAGTTTGATTCATACTCTGTTGCCGGCTGATTTTGAAGGAGAAAACGCGATACCATCGAACTCGGCGGGCGAGTATTTTCTGGCGCAAGTAAACCCCAACAATCCGGGCACGAATGAGCAATGCACCGTGGCTCCGTGCGCTTCCAATGTGCTTGCGTTTTGGACTTGGACAGGTTTCACCAGCGGCGCGGGACCGACGTTGATCTCACTCAAACAGCCGTACACGCCTGGTTGTTACGATGTTCACCATCCCTACAATACCGTTTGCGTTCCACAACCGTGGGGCGGGGTGATCGACAGTCTTGGCGACCGTCTTTTATATCGTCTCGCCTATCGCTACATCACCGACGGGTCAAATGGAACCGAATACCTGGCTGTGGGTCAGACCGTGCAAGAGAGCAGCACCACTCAACGCACCGGAGTTCGCTATTACAAGATTGCGGCCACGGTGAACCCGACCCTTGCATTGCAAGGCGATATTCAGGATTCGACATATCACATGTTTGTGTCGGTACCGAGCGTTGCCATGGACAAGAACGGAGATCTTGGAGTCGAATTCACGGTCACGGGTAGTCGCGCTCACGGGAGTGCGGCCGAGTACGATCCATCGCCTTACATGATCACGGTAGCCGCCAGCGGAAAAGTAAGTCAGCCGGTGGCGGTGCTCACCAACAGCGGAGCCAGCGGACAAGACGAAACCGATGGCTATTGGGGCGAGTATGTGAGCGTTGCTTCCGATCCTAACGATGATTTGACCTTTTGGGCCACGAACGAATACATGAACGGAACCCAGTCTGGGGGATGCAGCAGCAAGAGTCAGGCGGGATGCACATGGGCGAGTCGGGTCTACGTCTGCCGGAAGGGGTCGGGATGCTAAGGGTGCCGCCGCATTGTGCAAGGATTTGCACACGTTTGTTTTTTCGATTGGGCATGTCTCTGAAGAATCAATGGTTTCATTGAGGTTCGCGTGTGCCGCTCCGGCAAGTAAAGTGCGTCTGTTATTTCATCCAACGCGAGACGAAGGTAATCTTATGGTAACCAAATTGACAGTCGAAAATTCTTCGAGGAGAAGGTTTGCAGCCCGATGTCTCGCCCTGGTGGTGATCCTCGGCAGCGCACTTGCGGTAGCCCAAAATAATTGTTCCGCTGTGCCTCCGGCCGGCACGTGCCCCGCGCCAGCCTCGCCACTGGAGACTTGGTGTGCGGGCAATAGCACTCGCAGCAGTTGTCCGGGCGGAACCTCGTGGGTTGGATTCAGCACCACCACCCCCGCCGCAGGCTCCTGGTCCGGACAATTCGAGGGTCTGGATGCTGCCAGCATTAACACTTCCGGCAGCATTCCCCGGGCCCAGCCTGATGCCAACGGGGCCGTTGGCCCGACTAACGGCAGTGGCATCGGCCAATATTTTGAGTACGCCGGCGGCTATGTGCAGGCCTTCGACCGGGCAACGGGCAATGGCATTCTTAGCCGGAAGCCCAATGTCGCATCGACCCCGCAGCCTTTGAATTCGATGTTCCAGCCCGGGGGCAAGTCCTATTGTGCCAATGGTTCGCTGGACGCATTTGCCGCCTATGATCGCATCGATGGCGTCTTCGTTCTGGGCGATATTTTCAACCCCCAGTCGGCCGGAACTTATTTTTTATGCGTAGGAGTGAGTGCGGCGAGCGGAACAGTCCCCGCCAATAATCTCGAAGGATCAGGCGGGCAGAGTCACTGGAATGTCTATGTCTACAATCTCAATCCCGCAATTCCCAAGAATGCGAAGGGACAGACCTACTATCCCGACTACATTCGCTACGGTACCTGGTCGGACGGGCTGTATGTTGCCTTCGATCTGGAAGATCCGGCCACCGGTGAGATCAACATCGTGGGGTTTGAGGTCTGCAAACTCGACAAGGCCGAAATGATCGCAGGACTGGCTGGGAATGTTCCCCAATGCTACACCTACATTCCGAGCTACGTTGGAGGCACAGGCGGCACCAATGCCAGCCTGATCCACACCCTGGTTCCGGCTGATTTCGAGGGCACTAATTCTATACCGAGCAATACTGCGGGCGAATACTTTCTGGCTGAGGTCAATCCCAGCAACCCCGGTACGAATCAGCAATGCAACAGCGGCGCTTGCACTTCGAATCAACTTGCATACTGGACCTGGTCGGGGTTTGTCGCGGGCGCGGCGCCGACTTTCATCACCGCCAACGCTTACACTCCGGCGTGCTACAACGAAGACCATCCTTTCAACACGGTCTGCGTTCCGCAACCGTACGGGGGTTACAGCGATGGAGTGGGGGATCGTCTTATGTATCGCCTGGCGTACCGGTACATGAAGAGCGGCAATAGCGGGACGGAATATCTCGCCGCCGCGCATACCATTCAGGTGAATGCGAGCACACTTCAGACCGGCGTTCGGTACTACAAAATCGCGGCGGGACTGAATCCCAAGATTGCCGAATCGGCCACGATTCAGGACAACACCTACCACCTGTTTCTCAGCGTACCGAGCGTAGCCATGGATGGCAACGGAGATGTTGCGATTCAAATGACCGCGACCGGAGACGCCAGCAGCGGCAGCGCCATGAATTACGATCCTTCGCCCTTGTTGGTCACCATCTCTCCGAACGATGTGATCGGCTCTCCTTTCCTTGTGCTGAAGAACAGCGGCAGCAGTGGCCAGGATGAAACGGACGCGTACTGGGGTGAATTCATGAGCGTTCTTGTCGATCCAAACGACGATCTAACGTTCTGGTCGACCAGCGAATATATGAAAGGCAATCAAATCGGCAACTGCACGCAGCAGACCGGCTCAGGCTGCACCTGGGCCAGCCGGATATACACTTGCAAAAAAGGCTCAGGTTGCTAGTTACACAACCGTGCGACGGTCATCTGGAAGTCGGGCGTGCGACTGTTGCAAGCCATCGTCACAACCGCCGATAAGGCGTTCGTGGTACTCTTTTTCTGCATTTTTCATTTTGATCCCATCCTGATTTTCCTGGAGAAAGCTTCGTGAAGATTCTTGTGGTCGGCGGCGCAGGTTATATCGGAAGTCACACCGCGCGGGTGTTGCGCAAGGCCGGTCTTGACGTCCTGATCTACGACAATTTATCGACTGGCTTCGATTATCTCGCCAAGGGCTTTGAGATGATTGTGGCCGATGTACACGAGAGCGCCAAGCTGGTGACGGCATTAAAAGGCTGCGATGCCGTGATGCACTTCGCCGCCAACCATTACGTCGGGGAATCCGTGATCAATCCGCGGAAATACTACCGCAATAACGTCGAGGGCGGACTCTCGCTGTTGAACGCGGTGCTGGACGCCGGCACCAAGTACGTGATCTTCTCTTCCACCTGCTCGATTTACGGGGCACCGGAAAAGATGCCCATCACGGAAGACACTCCGGCGCTGCCGGTTAATCCCTACGGAGTATCGAAACTATTCTTTGAGCAGGCCCTACAGTCCTATGACACCGCCTATGGAATCAAATACGCGAGCTTGCGCTATTTCAATGCCGCAGGCGCCGACGAGAGCGGAGAGATCGGCGAGTGCCACGATCCGGAACCGCATCTGATTCCGCTCGCCCTGCGAGCGGCCGGAGGATTTGGCCCTGAACTCAAGGTGTTCGGAGTGGATTATCCAACGCCCGACGGTACGCCTATCCGCGATTACACCAACGTGGTCGATCTTGCTGAGGCGCACGTGAAAGCGTTGCGACATCTGCAAGCGGGGAATCCTTCGTTCACCGTAAATTTGGGAACAGGGACAGGTTCGTCCGTGAAAGAGGTCATCCGCGCGGTCGAAGCGGTGACCGCGAAGAAAGTGCCGCACACCATCGTACCGCGACGGGCAGGGGACCCGCCCGCCTTGGTCGCGGACCCTGCGCGCGCCAAGAAATTGCTGAATTGGGAGCCGACTCGATCCATGCACGACAGCGTTGCGACAGCCTGGAAGTGGATGCAAAACCAGCCGCAAAAAGCTTAACGGATCAGGCGGGTTCTACGTCGTAGCCTTCGAGGTCGACCGACAGTGAGCGCTGAATGGGTTCGATCATAATGATCAGCTCTTTATTGCGCCCATGGCTCAGGAGCGTACCTTCCACGCCGTCGAGGGATCCGCCTTTGACACGGACACGCTGTCCAATATGGAGGCGCAACACACTCTTGAACGGAATCTTGTGGTCGAGCAGTGTCTTAATATCCTCGATCTGCTTTTCTGGAATGGGGACGCCTCGACCCTGAACGCCGACGAAATCCACGACTCCGTGGGTGCGCAGAACGCGTAGCCGGTGTTCCGGCGTGTAAGCGATGCGAACAAACGCGTATCCGGAAAACAGCGGAACTTCCACCATCTTGGGTCCAGTCGACCAGCGGTGCGTTTGGGTTACAAGCGGAAGGAAATTCTCGATACCCAACATGCCCAGCTGTTGAGACGTAATTTTTTCGTGCCGGGACCGGGTGCGAATTGCATACCATTGCGCGTCTAGCGGCGGAATGAGAGCGCCCCCGACTACGTCGGCTGCTAGTTTATTGCTATCCGTGCTCATCAGCTGTTGTTTAGACGGCGTTTCCTTCAAGCAAACTCAAACCCTTAGTATTAGCATAACTGAGTTCGAGGTCGCTGAAACAGTAACCAAAGGCGTTTGCCTCCGCTGGGGCCGGCTTGCTGCAGTGCGCCCAAAGGACAGGGCTTGTCGTGCTGCTGCATGTGCATGTTAGGATTGCACTTATCGGTCTCGCAACTTACCTTTACAGAATGGGTTTAAGTCTGGGCAAGTCAAATTCAATCGGAAAGGTTGGACTGGTTATGAAGAACCAATTTACGAAGTCGTTGTTAGTTCTCGCGGTCGGAGGGCTGATGTATGCTGGCCCAGCCGTGGCGCAATCGGGTGCGGGGCCGGGAGTCGACGACCCCAATCATCCTCGCGTGAATGAAGTGAATCGGCGGCAGGAGAATCAGCAGAAGCGTATTGCCAATGGAGTGGAAGACGGCAAACTCACTCCCGGACAAGCCGCCAACCTGGAGCGCGGTCAGCAGCGCATCGACAACACCGAGAAGCGCGACATGCGGCAGGATAACGGCCACCTGACCAAAGCGGACCAACGCCAGCTGAATCGCATGCAGAACCGGCAGAGCGCTAAGATTTACAAAGAGAAGCACTAAGCTGAATTTAAAGGCAAGAAAGCCGCGGAGCGATCCGCGGCTTTTTGCTTTGTTTAGCCCGCCACTTCTTCGCCTGGTTCGTTCGAGGTCAGTTCGTTCGATTTCAAGGATCGCAGCAGCGGGAACAAGATCACATCCCGGATGGTGTGCGAATCGGTCAGCAGCATGGCTAAGCGATCCACGCCCACGCCTACGCCCCCGGCGGGCGGCATCCCGTATGACAACGCACGGATATAGTCTTCATCCATTTGATGGGCCTCGTCGTCACCGCGCTCGCGCTCTTTGAGCTGCCCCTCGAAGCGACGCCGCTGATCGATGGGGTCATTTAATTCGCTAAAGCCATTGGCGATTTCCATGCCGCCAACATAAATTTCCCAGCGTTCTGTCCAATCGGGCTCGTCGGGCTTTTGCTTGGAGAGCGGCGAGACGGCAGTAGGGAACTCGTAGATGATCGTCGGCTGGATGAGGTGCTCTTCGGCGACCGCCTCGAAAATAGCTGCGATGGCACTGCCAACGTTCTCATCTGTCTCCAGTTTGCGTAGTACAAGGCGTAGGGCCATGTTAAGGATTCTTAGCCGCTCTCTTTCTTCTTTGGGGAATAGAGGGGACTGATTGTGAGCTAGCAAAAGTAAGTCCGCACCTTCTGAAAGCCTTTGGGCGAATGCCTTAGCAGTCGAGAATTCTGTCTCTTCAGGCTTCGCCCCCGCCGCCTCCGGCCAATAATGAATAATCGCCTCGCGCATCGTCATGCGATGCCAATTCGCCCAATCGATTTCCTGTGCAACTTCCTGCTCGCCTTCTTTGATCGTCCACTTCGTTTTGGTGCTCCCGGTAACATCGAACGCCGCTTGCCGGATGATTTGTTCAGTGAGCTCCATCACTCCGCGGTAGTCGGTGTAGGCCTGATAGAACTCCAGCATGGTGAACTCCGGATTCCAGCGCCATCCGATACCCTCATTACGAAAATTTCGATTGATCTCATACACGCGATCGAATCCGCCGACCACCAGTCGCTTGAGATACAACTCCGGAGCAATGCGCAGGTACAAATCCATGTCGAGCGTGTTGTGATGCGTGACAAATGGTCGCGCCACCGCGCCGCCCGCGATCGGTTGCATCATCGGCGTCTCCACTTCGAGAAAGCCGCGCGCATCCAAAGAGCGGCGCAGCGACTGCACCAGTTTGCTGCGCTTCAAGAACACCTCGCGCACTTCTGGATTCATGAACAAATCGACGTAACGCTGGCGATAACGAATCTCGACATCAGTGAGTCCATGAAACTTTTCGGGCAAGGGAAGCAGATCCTTCGCCAGAAAGGTGAGCGTCTCGACATGAATCGAAAGTTCTCCGGTGCGGGTGCGGAACAAATAGCCGCTTACGCCAATGTGATCGCCCAGATCAAGCAGTTTGTACAGCTCGAATCCCTGGTCGCCAACCGCATCTTTTTTCACGTAAATCTGTAGCCGCTGGCCGTCTTGCTGTAAGTGAGCGAAGCCGGCCTTGCCCATCAGGCGGATTGCCATGATGCGTCCAGCAATGCGTACTGAGACTCGTTCGGCCTCTAGTTGCTCGCCGGTTTTTTCGGAATACTCCGCCAGAATCGCCGGAATCGTATGAGTGAAGTCGAAGTGCGTCGGATACGCGGGCTGGCCCAAAGCTGCGATCGCCTTGAGCTTTTCCAGCCGCATGTCATGTATTTTTTCGTCGAGTGCCAATCAGATCCTTTGGGTGCAAGAGGTTTCAGCGATTATAGCGAAGGGTGGGCAGGCATCTGCCAAGTCACTGCCCGCGTGCAGGATAGCCGGCTGAAAAACGACTCGGCTGTAGTATTACTGATTCGTGAATGACTTCGCGTTCTTTCGTAGGCCTACATCGCAACGGGAGCGTTTGATCCGTGGGTAGCATAAGCCATTTCATCGCTTCGCCCGACTACATTCTGACTCTTCCCATCATTCTGTTGGCACTGTTCGCGGCGGGTCTTGCCGTCGTCAACAACATGACTCCGCCGGAATGGAACTGGACCCATGCCGTCACCGCCCTAGTTGGTTTGTCATTCTCCGCCGCAGCCCTGGTCAAGATCGTGTACACGCAAGATGCAGCCGCTCACTTGGGACGCCGCTTGCAAGTCGCCTTTGACCACCGAATGGTGCTCGATCATTTCTCCATTTACTTTTATGGCCTCTTCCTTGGCGTGGCCGCGTTAAGCACCCTGATTTCGCTCGGGGGCTTGGACTTCCAGCGGCAAACGGCGTGGTCGTACGCCCTCATTTTAATTGCGGTAATCGGCCTGATGTTGACCGCGTCCGGCTTTACCCTGGAACTCCAGTTCATCGGATTCGAGTTGGCGTTGTTGCCCGCGTTCGTCTCGCCAAATGGCGCGCGTCAGGGCTTATTCCCCGCGATCAGCATATTTTTTTCGATCCTGCTCGGGGCTGGCTTGTTCTGGCTGCATCGCATTTATGGCGGCGCCAACCTGCACGACGTGGCGCAAGGTGTTGCCCAGGCGCTTTATGCGTCGAAACAGCAAAGCTGGAATGGCGGAATAAAATGGGCATGGTTTCTGACCGCCGCAGGGCTGCTGGGCAATGTCGTCACCGTGGTTCGTTCGCGATGGCGGTCGGAGGCAAACAATCCCGCCAGCGCTTTTGCCGCAGTCGCGGCTCAAGGGGCGGCGTGGGCATGCGCTCTGCGACTGCTTCTCTGGGGGCTCTATCCGCTTCACATGAGTTACTTTCCATCGTTATTTTGGATCGCCGCCATCTCCATGTTCCTGGCCAATTGGATCGCGTTGCTGACGGTTGAAGTCCGGTCTCGGCTGGTCTATTGCTCCCTCGCTCAGCTCGCGTCGTTACTGTTGGGGGTGGCCGCCGCGACTGCTGTGACTGCGCCCAATCCGGCAATCTACGATGGTGTGCGCGGCGTTCTGCTCTACCTGCCGGTGTATCTGATCGCGAACTTGGGCATGTTCGGATTGCTGCGGGCCTTGTGCGACGAGTCAGATGAGGACGACCTGACTGGCCTCTTCCGCCGCGAACCCGCCGGAACCGTTCTGCTGCTGCTGTTCTTCATCTTGCTGGCTGGAATTCCGTCGCTGCCCGGCTTTTACGGCAAGTACTCCGCTTTTGTCAGCCTGCGCGAAAGCTTGCATTTACGCTGGGCTACCGCCGGAATCATTTCCAGCCTGCTCAGCCTGTATGTGTATGTGCGGCTGGCGATTCCTATGTTCAAGCGGAGCAGTTCGGCCCAAAGCGACGAAGCGGCGCTCGGGCCGCCGCATCACGCCGCTATTCGTGCTCTGCTAATTGCGGCGGCGTTGTCGTCGATTTTACTGGCCATCTTCCCGCACCTAATGACGCGCATTGCCAACTGGACCCTGCAAGTCGGCTGATTTCAGTCCATAATTGAGAGCGGAGGCTGGATTTGGCGGACGGCGACGATTCTTCCGACAAGAAAAGCGTGTGGGTGCAGGTGGCGAACTACAGCCAGCTAGCTTTCATTTTTCCCGCCGCCACAGTCATCGGCTGGCTGCTCGGAGCGGGAATGGATCGCTGGCTGGGCACCCGGTGGTTCTATCTGGTGGGTCTGATCCTCGGCATCGTCGCAGGATTCGTCCAGCTCATCCGAACTGTGATGTCCAGTTCCGACCAAGGCCAGTGATTCCCTCCGACAGCCCCGACCCGGTTGCCGAACCAAACCCGCCGCCGGGTTTTGACAGATTCTACGCAGGCGCTCTAGCCCGCATACCGCGTTTCATGATTACCGTGGCGGTGTTGGCGACGCTCGGTACAGCTCTCCGCTGGGGCTGGAAGGCTGCGCTCGGCTTAGCTTGCGGCAGCCTGATCGCCTACCTCAATTTCATCTGGCTGGAGCGCGTCGTGAGCGCCCTGGGCGAGCGCGCTGCTGCAACCCAGAAACGCCAATCCGGCGCCGGTGTGGTGGTGCGCTTCGTCCTGCGCTACGCTTTGATGGCCCTGGGAGCCTATGTTATTCTTGCTGTTTCCCGCGGGAGCGCTTACGGCCTCATGACGGGCTTGTTTTTGCCCGTGGCGGGCATCTTGTGCGAAGCGGGTTACGAAACGCTAATCCACTTTTCGGGTAAGCCCCGAACCGAAACTTAGCACCCCGGAAATAGAACTCAGGCTTAGGATTTTGGATTCGTTATGCCCGAACAACTCTGGTTCACCGCAATTCTGAATAAGGCAGTCGCCGCTCCGGTCGACGGACTGCTCCAAGCCATTCATCTGCCGCCCGCCAACCTGCAAGCGCCGATTTCCGATGCCTTTGCCATGGAATTGCTGGTGGTTGGCTTCCTGATTCTGCTGTTCGCCATGGTGCGCACGCAGCTTTCGGTGGACAATCCCGGTGCATTACAGCATGTATTCGAAAGCGCCGACGGCTTTATCGCGGGGCAGAGCAACGAAATCATCGGGCATCACAGCGAAGGCTACACGCCCTTCTTGTTATCGTTGTTTTTTTTCATTCTGATTGGAAATTTGATCGGCCTTATTCCCGGATTTTCATCGCCGACGGCTACTCCGGTGGTGCCGCTAGGATGTGCGATTCTGGCTTTTCTTTACTATCACGCCCAGGGTTTTCGGCATGCTGGCATTGCCTATTTGAAGCATTTCGCGGGCCCCATGTGGTGGCTTGCTCCGCTGATGATTCCCATCGAAATCATCAGCCACCTTGCACGCGTACTGTCACTCACGATTCGTCTTTACGCCAACATGTTTGCCGGTGACATGGTGACCCTCGGCTTCTTCTCATTGATTCCGTTGGGCCTGCCCATCGTATTTTTAGGACTGCACGTCTTTGTGTCGGTATTGCAGACGTACATCTTTGTTCTTTTGACCACGGTTTATCTGGCGGGAGCAGTCGCCGAAGAGCACTAAATTCGAGCTTGAAGTATCGAGTTTCGAATCGCAAACTCGACACTTGAAACCCGAAACGGTTTCTCCGCCGCATAGCGTGAGGGCGTCAGCACGGTGAACGTCAACCACCCACTGGCGGCAATTCATAACACGAGGAAAAACAATGCGTAGATTGAGTCAGCTTTTCATGGCCATGTCGTTTCTGTCGTTCGCCGCACCCGCATTCGCGCAGGGTGAAGCCGCGGCTTCCGGCGCCAACTGGGTCGCCATTGCCGCAGGATTCTCCATGGCGATCGCGTCCGGCTTGTGCGCTCTGGCGCAAGGGAAGGCCACCGCAGGCGCCGCTGAGGCGTTGGCACGCAATCCAGCCGCTCGCGCAGGCATTCAGTTCGCGCTGATTCTGGGCTTGGCGCTGATCGAGTCCCTGGCGCTGTACACGTTCGTGATCATTTTCGTCAAAGTGAAGTAGCGACAAACGGCTGCATGGCGGTCATTCTTGATGTGGCGCTTCGCGCCTCGCGAAAGTGGCCGCCTTTTCAATTACCAGGTCGAATCCATTCAGACTGTCAAGGACGCTGCTACCTTCGCGATCGAGATCGGCGGCTTGTGAGCGGATTCTAGCGGAACGTCTTCTTGTCTTTGTCGTCAGATAATTCGGAGTTTGAGCGAAAGCCGCCTGTCGGAGACCCGCCCAATAGCGGGCCTCCCTATGAAGCACCGTTCATCCTCAGTCCCCTCCGCGAAGCTCCGGTCGCCGAGTTAGCTCCGACGGAAGCTCCTCGGCTACCCCCAGGGAATCGATCGGGCGAGAATCCCCCTTGGACGGGTTGGGACGTTTTGCAGATTGGAGTGCTTTCCCTGGTGGCGGTGTTCGTATTTTTGCTGGCGACGGCGTATGTCGCGAAGCGGGTGATTTATCCCCGAATGACGTTTGGCGATGTCGCCCAGACGCCGTTGGTGACGGTGGCGGCACAGTTTATCGCGTATTTGCTGGTCTTCGCGTTTATGGTTGCCGTGGTTCGCCGCGACGGCGACGGGGGGCAAAGCTTTTGGAGTGCGATGAAATGGAATCCTCCGACGCGGTGGAAGGAATTTCTCGGCGCAGGCGTATTGCTCTCGTTGGCATTGCAAGGTTTGGCGCATTTGTTGCCCATGCCAAACAATCTCCCGATTGACAAATTTTTCCAAACGCCAGCCGAGGCTTGGGTGCTCTCCATTTTCGGGATGACCTTCGCGCCCCTGCTGGAAGAACTGTTCTTTCGTGGATTTCTTTATCCCGTGCTGGCGCGGCGTTTAGGAGTCGTGTTGTCGGTTTTCCTTACCGCGGCGGCATTCGGATTGATTCATGCGCCACAGTTAGGGCGGGCGTGGGGTCCGGTGCTGATTGTGTTTCTGGTGGGATTGGTACTGACGATCTGCCGAGCGATCACCCAGTCGGTAGCGTCCGGAGTGCTGATTCACATCGCCTACAACGGCACGATTTCCGTGCTGCTCTTTATTGGAAGTGGCGGCTTCCGGCACCTGGAGCGGTTGAACTCATAGTCGATTGCATTCGTCCCTGGATTCGAATCCCCTGAAATCTGAGCAATCCGGCTCAGACTGTTTCAGCGCAGCCTGCCATGATGACTGTGTCTTACTGGTGGTCGGTTGGCTACGCAGGGTGAATTCATGCAGTCGTTTACTCGCTTTCGCGATCGCAGTCGGCGATGGCTCAAGTCGGTTGGTGAGCAATTCAGGCTCGCCGTTAGCGAAATGAGGCCTCGGAATGAGGGTGCGGCAGCGCAGAGGATGTGTCCGTCATGCGGGCTGATTACACCACGGGCGATGCGATTGTGCCAGGAATGCGGCAGACCGTTCAAGCCCACAAGGTTGAACGAGTTAACTTAATTGGAAATGAGAGGACAAGATGCTTTGGACGATTTTCGTAATTCTTGTGGTTCTGTGGCTGCTGGGCTTTAGCTTGCATATAGCGGGTGGTTTGATCCACTTACTGCTTGTTGTTGCCCTGGTGGTGCTTGTCATTAACTTAGTCAGTGGCCGAAGCGTCGCTTAATTATTTCAAATAGCTTGCTCACCGGCCCTGCCGGTGTTCCGTGCAAAACGGTGATAAGTTCTTTGGACAGGCTTGAAAAGATGCAGGGTCTGGCGAAGTGGAAGTCGCTTGCCGGTGCGAAGATGCGTCTTGCCCGCCGACCGTTTAGCTCTTGCCCGACGTCGGCTTCGCGGCTATTTCTTCGGCGAGTCGATGCGCGTTGAGCGAATGTTCGTGAGCTTGGTGGCTCAATTCGCTGGCGCTGAGATGGTCCCCTTTGCCAAGCGCGGCGGCTGCCTCGCTATGAGCGTGGGCGGCCAAGTTGTGTAGTTCGGCGAGACGGTTATGGACGCTTTGAGGCATGGTCACTCGCCTTGGGTTAGGCGACGTCCTTATCGTCGGTTAAATACTCTTCTGGAACGTCATCCTCCCGAACTTGATGCGTCGTGACTTCCGCCACATCAGCGTCCGGAGCGTTCTCGACGCCTTGAATTACGGCCGCCTCGAAGGAGTTCCCCTCTTCGACTAATTCCGCGACGCTTTCAGAGTCGGCGCCAGCGTCATCGGAGAGCTGTTGTAAATCACCGGATTGACCGGCCGAGTCTTGACCGAGCTGATCATCCTCTTTTCTTGACATGACCCAATTATAGCTCCAACCGCCGCCTAATTCGTGGGGTCGCGCAGGATTTTAGTGGCGGGACATTTTAGGAAAAGCAACCGCCGCGACGGCCTGTCGGACATTACCGGATTGTTCTTGCAAGCGGCGTCGGGCGAGACGGGGGTTGGATTTGGTTTTTAGCATGACCAAAGCGACGGGCACATGATCTCCCGACGCCTTGAGCGCGGCCTTCGCGGCATTCAGCGAAACCTCGGCGGCGCTTTGAAGAATCGCTATACCGCGTTCGCGAAGCTTTTCATTCTTCACGTGAACATTGACCATTAAATTGCCGTAAACATAGCCGAGACGAGCCATGGCCCCGCTCGACAGCATGTTGAGAATCATCTTCTGTGCGGTTCCTGCCTTCATCCGTGTCGACCCGGCGATGGCCTCGGGGCCGACTTCGACGACGATGGCGAGTTGTGCGGCTGAGGCGAGAGGCGAGTTGCGATTGCAGGTGACGGCAATCGTCTGCGATCCTTTGCGGCGGGCATATTTCACCGCAGCGATGGTGAATGGGGTGCGCCCGCTGGCGGCGATGCCGACCACAACGTCTTTCTTTCCCGGTTTTTTCCTGGCGATTTCGCGCTTTCCCAGTGCAACGGAGTCTTCGTTAGCCTCGACGGCGGCAGCGAGCGCTTTGGCGCCGCCCGCGATTACGAATTGAACCATCTTAGGATCGGTGCCGAATGTAGGTGGACATTCCGCCGCGTCCAGCGCAGCGATTCGACCGCTGGTTCCTGCGCCAACATAGATGAGACGGCCGCCGGACCGTAGCGACGACGCGATGAGTTCTATGGCTTGCCCGACTTCTGGGAGAGCCTGTTCGACGGCGCGCGCGACTTTCTTATCCTCGGCATTGAAGACGCGCGCGATCTCAAGCGACGATTTCGTGTCAAGGTCAGCCGAGGCGCGGTTGGCTTGCTCGGTGGTCAATCCGCGTAGTGCATTCGGTTTCAATACTTTTCCTCCGCGTCCAACGCTTCAACGACGGCATCGTGAAAGCTGGGTCGCACTTGTCGAATCGATTGATTGTCGGCGTGGGGCCAAGTCCGGTTGGTTAACAATGCCACCGCAAGCTGCCGTTCCGGGTCGATCCAGAGGGAGGTTCCGGTATAGCCCAGATGTCCGAAGGCGCGCGCTGAGAGAAGCCTGCCCGATTGCGAAGGATGCGAAGGAGTGTCCCACCCGAGTGCGCGGGAATTGCCGGACGGGGAAGACTCGCTCCGAGTGAACAGTGCGACCGTCTCAGGATGGCAAATGGGTGAGCCGCCGCGCCGCATGGTCCGCGCAAAGGTCGCTAAGTCGTGCGCGTTGGAAAACAGTCCGGCGTGTCCGGCTATTCCGCCGAGGACGCTGGCATTCTCATCGTTGACTTCGCCCTGGATTATCCGATGGCGGAAGGTAACGTCGCTCACGGTCGGCGGAATGGAGTGGTGCAAGTTCTTCGGCGGGTTAAACAGTGTGTGCGTCATTCTGAGAGGTGCGAAGACTTCCCGATGACAGAAAGCATCGAGCGGCTGTGCAGCCAAGCGTTCGAGCGCGACTCCGAGAAGGATAAATCCTATATCGCTATATTCGGCGCGGGTGCCGGGATCAGCAGTGAGTGGCACCTCGAAGGCGGCGTCCAGCAGGGCATCTCGGGTCCTATGGCGGAGAAATAATCTTTCGTAGGCCGGCAATCCGGAGGAGTGTGCGAGCAACATGCGCAGGGTAACGCGGGTGCGACGAGCGTCATTTGGAGCGGCTTGAACGAATTCTGGCACGATGTCGGCAAGCGCGGTCTCGAGATGCAAAGTGCCGCGCTCGTAGAGAATCATTGCCATCGCAGTGGTCGAGACGACTTTGGTAACGGATGCGACGTCAAAGATAGTGTCTTCGGCGACTCGCAGGGATTCGGGATCATAGGTGAAATTTCCCAGAGCCGCGACGTGGACGGCTTCTCTGTGCGTCACACAAAAAGAAGCTCCAGGAAAGGCCTTTGCGGCAATCGCTTCTTCGAGAATGCGGAGAGCCTTGGTGAATGTCGTCGTGGTTTGCTGTGGAATCACGCTGCTCGCTTTATAGCAGAAGTGTTCGTCTCGTTGCAGAGAATCCAGAGTACGCTCAATGGCCATCGACGCCTGAACGATGGCTCCGCTCGGACTGAGGGTCGCATAGTGTGTGCTGCCTGATGCGGTACACCATGTCTAAGTGTGTTGAGAACACCGTTGCGATTTGTGTAGAGTCGAATCATTCCGCTGAGAGAGTCCAACTCGCACATCCGTTTCACTCACCGAATCGTATTTCTTCTATTTTTCGCGGTTTCGGCGAATGCGCAAAACGCGCCACCTCCGGATCGTTTCGCTTCCGTGGACGCTTTGCTGCAAAAGGCCATTCGCGACGGACAGACCCCCGGCGCCGTCGCGCTGGTCTGGCATGACGGACAGGCCGTTTATCGCAAGGCTTTCGGAGATCGGGCCATCGAACCCAAGCGCGAGCCCATGACTGTGGATACGGTCTTCGATCTCGCTTCGCTGACCAAAGTGATTGCAACCAGCACGGCAATCATGCAATTGGAACAGAATGGCCAAGTTCGGCTTAACGATCCAGTGGCGAAGTATTTGCCGGAATTTTCGCAGAACGGCAAGCAGGACATTACCGTGCGCATGTTGCTGACGCACTTCTCCGGACTACCTCCCGATCTTGACCGCACGCATCCCTGGGAGGGGCGCGAGACCGCGTATCGCATGGCGATGGAGGTTGCGCCGGATCACCCGCCAGGCGCGCGTTTTGTTTACAGCGACATTAACTTCATCGTGCTCGGCGAGTTGATCGAGCGGGTTTCGGGCATGGCGCTTGAGGATTACTGTCGGAAGAATATTTTCGATCCGCTGGCCATGTCGCGGACGCGCTTCTTGCCGCCCCAGGATTGGGTTTCCGATATTGCTCCCACAGAATACGACGAACATGGAAAGATGCTGCGCGGAGTGGTGCATGATCCTACGGCGCGGCGCATGGGCGGCGTAGCGGGTCATGCCGGGCTGTTCGGAACCGCAGACGATCTGGCGCGTTTTGCGTCCGCTCTTCTGGAGGGAAGCAGTGTCCTTTCTCCTCTTGCAATCGAGAAGATGACTACGCCGCAACAACCACCCACGGCGGAAGAACTGCGCGGTCTCGGTTGGGATATTGATTCTGCATTTTCCAGCAACCGCGGCGATCTGCTGCCGGTTGGTTCGTATGGGCATACCGGTTTCACCGGCACTTCGCTTTGGATCGACCCCACGACGCGGACCTTTATCATTCTGCTGACGAACGCGGTGCATCCTCGTGGTGGCGCGAACGTGATCGACCTCCGTGCGAAATTTGCCACGGCTGTTACCGTGGCTTTGTCTCTGACTGGCAGCGAACAAGAGGAGATGAAGTGGGTGAGCATCACGGGATACAACGAGACGCAGACTGCTGCGCGTCGCGTGGCCGCAAGAAATGGGGTGGTGCGCACAGGAATTGACGTGCTTGAGGCGAGTCAATTCGAGGGGCTCCGGGGCAAGGGCGCGGCGAAGAGAATCGGGTTGCTGACCAATCAGACGGGAGTCGATAGCCAGGGCAGACGCACGATTGACGTGCTGGCTCATGCGCCAGGAATTTCTTTGCAAGCAATTTTTAGTCCCGAGCATGGAGTGACGGGGACGCTGGATACGACTGCGATCGGCAATTCCAAAGATGCTGCGACGGGGGTTCCCGTTTATAGTGTGTACGGCGGCAGCGATGCGGCGCGGCGTCCGTCGGTTGACGTGCTGAAGAAGCTGGATGCGGTTGTGATCGATATTCAGGATGCAGGGACGCGTTTCTACACTTACGAAACCACGCTGGGATATTTTCTGGAAGCGGCGACGCAGACGGGAATCGAAGTGGTCGTGCTCGACCGGCCCAATCCAATTACTGGGTCGTTTGTGCAGGGGCCGATTTCCGATGCCCTGCGCGCTAGTTTTACGAATTACTGGTCGGTTCCGGTGCGGCACGGTATGACGCTGGGCGAGTTGGCGAAGATGTTCAACACCGAAAAAAAAATCAACGCCAAGCTGACCGTGATTCCGATGGAAGGCTGGCTTCGTGGCGATTGGTACGATTCGACCGGGCTGCTCTGGGTGAATCCTTCGCCGAACTTGCGGAGTGTAACCGAAGCAGCGCTGTACCCTGGTGTGGCGTTGATTGAAGGCGCGAATGTGTCCGTGGGGCGGGGGACAGGAACGCCGTTCGAGTTGGTGGGCGCGCCCTGGATTAAGGCTTCTGAGTTAGCCCAATATTTAAATGCGCGGGAGATTTCGGGCGTGCGCTTTGTACCCGTTGGTTTTACTCCCGATTCCAATATGTACGCAAATCAGGCGTGTTATGGCGTCAGCATTTTGCTGACCGCGCGTAATTCGCTCGACGCGCCGGAGCTCGGGTTTGAACTGGCGGCAGCTCTGACGAAACTCTATCCGCAACAGTTTCAGATGGAGAAAATGCTTGATTTGCTGGCGAATCAGCCTGTCTACGATGCGCTTGTGCAAGGCGAAGAGCCGCGCCGCATAGGGCAGGATTGGCAAGACGCGATTAATGCTTTCCAACTTCTCCGGCAGAAGTATTTGATTTACAAGTGAGTTGCCATGGGGGCTAAAGCCCGTCCATCTCGGTGCTTTTCGTGGGTCTGAAGGCCCACGCTTCCCCGGCCGCGCAGGAAGTTTTCGGTGAATTTATTTTAAGTGCAGGTTCTGAGCCGGGCTGCGACCGACTCGTTTGCAAGAGCCTCTGGATCGGTGTCGGATAGGCAAGAAGTTATTGCAGTTTTCTTTGTCTGGTGTCATATACAATGGCGTGCGAAGCGCGATGATCTGGTTTTCGTCGCCTATAGACCTTATGAGCGCCAATCCCAGACCGAGGCTACGACTTGATGGCTTCTTTCGTTGCTCGGGGCCGAACTGCGGAGTGATGAAGAATCCGCGGGACCACTGGTGGCTGCTTTGGACGTCCTTTGACAATGGCCGCCAGCCGATTTTTTCTCTGGCACCGTGGGATGATGAGCTGGCCCTGGAGCAGGGCGCTTTATACGCTTGCGGCGAGAGTTGTGCGCAGAAATTGCAATCGCAATTCATGGGCAACGTTCGTGAGAATCAGCTCAAGCGCCGGACGACATCTTGAGGGCTGCCTATTTTATGGGCAGCGTTTTCATCCCGGCAGTGCATCCGATGGCCTAATAGCAGGGACACCCTATGAAAACTGTTTTGGCGCTGTTTGTGTTGGCCGCGACGACGGGCTCGCTCGGGCAATCCGCGCCCGTCATGGCTGCCAGCGAGAGCACTCTGGTCATTCCCTCCGGCACGAAGGTTCCTCTGACGCTGAAGAATGCAATTTCGACGAAGGGCAGCCGCGAGGGCGATGGCGTGTATGCGCAAACTTCGTTCCCGTTTGTAGCGGAGGGGCGTGTGCTGATTCCGGCTGGGACTTACGTCCAGGGCCGCATTAGCAGTATTAAGCGAGCGGGCAGGATTAAAGGTCGCGCCGAAGTGTTAATGCATTTCACGACGCTGATTTATCCCAGCGGCTATACGGTGCTGCTTCCCGCCTCGGTGGACAATGCTGCCGGCGTGGACAAGACGTCCGTGCACGATGGTGAAGGAACGATCCGCGGCGACAGTCAGACGGCACAAAAAGTGGGAACGGTGGCTTCGACGGCAGGGACCGGCGCTGTGGTGGGCGGCCTCAGCAATGGCGGCAAGGGCGCGCTTATCGGCGCAGGCGTCGGGGGAGCTGTGGGAACGGCCATTGGCCTCTTAACCCGGGGAAACGATGTGAGGCTGGACGCGGGCACCAGTATTGAGATGGTCATCGAGCGCGAGATCACGTTGGATGCGAGCCGTGTGCCGAAAGAGACGACCACCGGCCTCGCCACCCGCTAAAAGGCCTATGGCCTGGCGATAGTGGTAAATCCTCTTAAGCGGATATAGACTGCATGGTTGCGTTCTATCTTCCCGTTGGGAGAGGCTTACAACATGGCTACGACTACGGCAGCGCCCACTCAATCCAGAATCGCAGGCGGGTCTTTTTTGCTCGAATCGCGAACCTGCGATGAAGTTTTCACCCCGGAGGATTTCAACGAACAGCACAAGCTCATCGGCCAGACGACGGAAGAGTTTGCGGTCAACGAGATTCTTCCCCAGATCGAGAAGATGGAGCACAAGGATTTTTCCATCAGTCGGGCTCTGCTGAAGAAGGCTGGCGACTTGGGGCTGAGCGGTGTGGAGATTCCGGAAGCCTACGGTGGCTTGGAAATGGACAAAGTCACTGCCGCGGTAATCGCCGATCACATCGCAAAATACGCGGGCTTCGCCACTACGTGGGGCGGGCACAGCGGCATTGGCACGCTGCCCATCGTTTACTTTGGCACCGAAGAACAGAAGAAAAAATATTTGCCGCGCCTGGCGGCAGGAGAAATAGTGGGAGCTTACGCGCTGTCGGAGTCCTCTTCTGGATCCGATGCGATGAACTGCCGCACTCGCGCGGTGCTCTCCCAGGATGGCAAACATTACGTTCTGAATGGCGAGAAGATGTGGATCACCAACGCAGGGTTCGCCGATCTGTTCACCGTATTCGCCAAAATCGACGGCGAGAAATTTTCGGCGTTTCTGGTGGAACGGACCTTCTCGGGATTTTCCGTTGGCTCGGAAGAACACAAGATGGGCATTCGCGGATCATCCACTTGCCCCATCATTCTGAATGACTGCCAGGTTCCGGTAGAAAATCTACTGGGCCAAATCGGCAAGGGACACGTGATCGCGTTCAACATTCTCAACGTTGGCCGCTTCAAGTTGGGCGCGATGGCGGTGGGCGGCGCACGCGGTGCGTTGGAGCACTCCATCGCTTATGCCAAGCAGCGTAAGGCGTTTCAGAAAACCATTGCCGATTTCGGCTTGGTGCGCGAAAAAATTGCCAACATGGCGGTCGGAATCTATACCGGCGAGGCGCTGGTTTACCGCACAGTGGGCATGATGGACCAGGCATTGAACGAGGTGGACAAGTTGAGTCCCGACGCCGCGAAAGACACTTTGAAGGCGATTGAGGAATATGCGGTCGAGTGCTCGATCATCAAAGTCTGGGGTTCCGAGATGGTGGACGACGTCGCCGATGAAATGGTGCAAATTTACGGAGGCTACGGATTTGTCGAAGAGTATCCAGCAGAGCGCACGTATCGCGATGCCCGCATCAACCGCATCTTCGAAGGCACCAATGAAATCAACCGGCTGATCATCACGGGATTTCTGTTGAAGCGGGCGATGTCCGGCCAACTGCCGTTGATGCCCGCGATCAAGAAATTGATGGACGAGGTGTTAGCGGGACCAAGTGCAAGCGAAGACTTCGACGGCGAGCTCGTGGAAGAGCGCCAGTTGGTGGCACAGGCGAAGAAGCTGGGGCTATTTGTGGCTGGGGCGGCCACGCAGAAATACATGCAGGCGATTCAGGATCAGCAGGAGATCATGGGCGCCATCGCGGATATCACGATTCAGGTGTACGCCATGGAATCCGCGGTATTGCGGGCTCAAAAAATCACCGAGACCAAAGGCGAGGCGGCTGCTTCGTTACCGGTCGCCATGACCCGGGTTTACCTCTCCAAAGCGATGGAGGTGATCGAAGCCTCGGCTAAGAAAGTGATCGCCGCCGTGGCCGAAGGCGACATGCTGCGGACTCAACTAGCGATTCTGCGACGGCTGGTCAAGCATGATCCCTTTAATGAGATTGCTTTGCGGGAACAGATCGCGGCCAAAATGATGGAGCGCGGCAAATACGAATTGGCGTAAGCCGCATCTAAGTAGAGGGTGGGGCCAGCTTCCGCAGGCGAGGCTGGCCTTATGTATGTTCGCCGAACACGGCCCAAATGTGCGGTTATAATGAGCGAGTCCCATCAAAATCCGGAGAAGAGTGATCTTATGGCTGCGCAAGAGAGCGGTTTTTGGGTGCGTCTGAAATCTCATCGACTGGCTTACAGTCTTACTATTCTGGCCACTCTCACGGTCGGCATTCTCATCGGGACCGTCATTTCCAAGAGCGTGCGCGGCCAGGAAAAAAAAGGCCTAAGCCAGGACGCGACTCCTCTCACTGTGCCTTCGCCACAGCAGCTTTCCAGCCAGTTTTCTCAGATCGCCAAGCAGCTTGAACCCAGCGTGGTGAACATCAACACCGAGTCGACGGTTAAGAATCCCCATCGCCGGCGGGGCGGACAGGAGGACGACGAGGGGCAGAATCCTTTCGACGATTTCTTCGATCGCTTCTTCGGCGGACAGAATGGCGGGCAAGGCGGGGCGGGCAGTGCGCCGATGAAAGAGCGCTCTCTGGGTTCGGGGGTAATCGTCGATGCGAAGGGCTACATTGTTACTAACCGCCATGTGGTCGAAAAGGCCGATCGCATTCGCGTCCGGATTGACGGCGAACCAGCAGGGGTTCAGCATGACGCAAAGCTCGTCGGCATGGACTCGGAAACCGATCTGGCAGTGATCAAGATTGAATCCGATCACGCCCTGCCGACTGCCAAACTAGGCAACTCCGACAGCATGCTGGTGGGAGACTGGGTGTTAGCGGTGGGTAGTCCGTTTGGGCTTTCGGAAACCGTGACCGCAGGCATTGTCAGCGCCAAGGGACGCAACATCGTCCCCGGACGTCAGTTCCAGTCTTTTATCCAAACGGATGCAGCCATCAACCCAGGCAACTCGGGCGGACCGCTCGTCAACATCGCGGGCGAAGTGATTGGCATCAATACCGCAATTCTCACTGAGACCAATGCTTACGCGGGCGTAGGTTTTGCGATGCCTTCAAACACTGTTGCCCAAGTGTACAACCAGCTCATCGGGCCCGATCACCGCGTCGCTCGTGGGTCGATCGGCATTCAATTCGCGGCCGAAGAAAACCCAGCCATCGCTCGCGTCTACGGTAGCGGCAATGGGGGAATCACCGTCGCCGATGTAGTGGCGGGAAGTCCGGCGGAGCAGGGCGGCCTGAAAGTTGGCGACACGATTGTTTCGGTTGACGGCAAAGCGGTCAAGACCGGAGACGAACTGGTGGCCGATATCGCGAGTCGCAAGCCGGGCTCCAAGGTCGTGCTCGGCTTCATCCGCAATGGCAAGAAGCAGGACGCGACCATAACCGTCGCCGATCGGGCAAAGCTCTTCGCGGCGCGTCTCGGCGGCGATGACGAAAACAGCGGATCTGAAGGGCCGAAGGAAAGCAAGCTCGGCCTCACCGTGCGCGCGATTACCAGCGATATGGCCAGCAAATTGGACATCCCCGAGGGCAAAGGCGTAATCGTACAGGATGTGAAATCTGGCTCATTTGCCGAGGATATCGGGGTAAGTCGCGGTGATGTCATTCTGGAAATCAACAAGCAAACCGTCAACACCGAGGACGACTTCAGCCGGGTGACCTCGGCTTTGAAAAGCGGCCAAGACGTCGTCTTCCTGGTGCGGCAGCGGGGCGCGGGACGACAGGATGGAACCGTCTTTCTGGCTGGAACGTTGCCATAAAACAGGGGTGGGTGACTGCGGTAATTAACCAAAGTCATCGCGGATTGAGCACCGTGGGGACTAGCATTTGGGCGGTCAATCGAGGATGATTAGCTCAGAGCGAATTCAGGAAATGGGACAGGGCAATAAAACTCGCGTTTTGGCGGTCGCCGCAGCTCTAGCATTTGCGGTTAGCCCGGTCGCGGCTCAGACCCCCACCCAACGACCCTCCAAAGGGAAGGGAAGCACCTCGCATCACTCTGTGTCTGCGAAGGGCAAAGCCAGGAAAACTTCGGGTAAACACGTCGCCAAAGGCCGCAAGTCCCGGAAAGCCAGTTGGAAGACGCGGGGGCAACAGAAGATCGATCCGCAGCGTGCCCAGGATATCCAGACGGCCCTGATTCGCGAGCATTATCTTTCCGGCAAGCCGACGGGTCAATGGGACGCCGATTCGCAGAAAGCCATGGAAACGTTCCAGGCGGATCAAGGATGGCAGAGCAAAGTCGTCCCCGACTCGCGCGCGCTGATTAAACTTGGACTGGGACCAGATCAGCACCCCTTGTTAAATCCGTCCACTGCGATGGTCGCGCCCGCTCCCCCGCAGGCGAGTTCGTTGCCCCCTTCCGCTTCCGCGCAGTCGGCGAACAAGAATACCTCCAACTCATCTCAGAATTAGATCCCGCCTGCGGTGGGAGTAAGAGGTTTTGGCGGACCTCGGGTCGTCGGCACTACAATGCTACGAGCCGTGCGCCTTCAGCGCGTCCGGGCGGACTTCAATGCGGCGGGGTCGAAGGCTGCGAACAACCGTTCTGCGTTCAAGTGATAGATCTTTTCCAGAACCGGATCGGGCAATGCCATGCCGTAAATCTTCCACCGTCCCTGACCGGGATATCCCCAGTAATCGAAGTACTCATCGTCGGTCTCCAGCCAGCGAAAGTGGTTGCGGTACATTTCTTCGGTGACTTCGTTATCCGTGCCGAACATGATGCGGTCCTGATATTTCAAAAAGAATTGCCGGGAGCGCCGCGGCTGACGGCCAAGTTCGGCCTCGCGGGCCCCGAACTCCACCTGCACGTTGGGATGTTCATCGAGCAGCTTGGAAACGTAATCCAGATTTTCCGGCCAGTTCGCCATGTGGAGCGCGACAAATGTAGTGTGCGGATGGCGCGCAAAAACCCTGTCGCGCGCCGCCAGAACGGACTCCTTCGACGGATACAAGGGACCGTAAAAGCTCCAGTCTGGATGCTCGGTGAGTTCTTCGTAGCGCTCATTCGTGGCGTCGATTGGATGAAAAAACGCTTCAGGGTCGGTGACATGAATCGACACTGGAATGTGCAGGCGTCCACACTCCTCCCAGATCGGATCAAGTCGCGGATCGTCGACGGTGATGAGTTTGCCCGAAGCGTCGCGCACGCCAAGCCCAAGGTCTTTAAGAACTTTCAAACCGCGCGCTCCCCGGGCCACCGCGTCATCCAACTGGCCAACCATCTCCTGGCTGAAGTTGGGATCGTTGATCTTGCTCCAGTCGATTTGAGAGAACACAATAAAGCGTCCGGGATAGGGCTTCACCATCTCATCGATCACGTGCTGCAGCTTTTCTCCCCACATTCCGGTCAAAATGACGATGGTCTTCACGTTCGTGCGATTCATGATTTCAACCACACGTTCGGGTGGCATGTGTTCGTCGATGCCAGCGGCGTCGTTGACGTGGCTGTGTACGTCGATCACATAAAATTTGGCTCGATCGATTTCATGGACCGATGCATGCAGCGTCGAAGTGGGGTTGAAATCTCGCAGGAGAAGGGTTTTCTTTTGGTTGCCGTCGGGCGCCGGTTGGTAGCCGATCTGGGCACCGCTGGAAGGGCCGGAGGGTTGCGAGGATTGCGCAAAGCAGCAGCAAACACTTAAACCGCCAGCCAAAGCTGCCCTCGTCGCTACCCTTTTGATCCACGCCATGGATTGCGCCTGGAAATGCGAAACAAACCGTAACTATACCAAAAGCGCGGGCGGAGTCTGACGCGAAACCATGCGGGAAGCTCAAGCTATCAAGTCGCGGGAGGTGAGGAACGCAATTTGCGCGACAAGGATGAGCCCAAAGAAAAGAATGGCTCCTCAGGTAGGACTCGAACAGAGCAACCGTTTTGCAAGTAACTGATGAGCCGTAAGTTCTTGAAAGCCCGTGCTGGGGAGATTTCTCATATCCAGCAGATTTCGCCTGTTTCGCAAAGCGTAGTACAAAATCTAGTACAAAATTCGAAGCAAGCCAAGCTCGTTTCAGTATTGAAGAGAATGAGCCTCTTACCGAACGATCTATTTATACCGCATTCCGTCACAATCGTGAATATGCATGCGTGGGGTCAGCCTGATCTAGCGCAGGTCGGGCATGACATCTACGATCAACTGAGCCTGCCCCGTGAAAGAAAGCAACCGTGGAAACAACGTATCGGTAGCGTCGAGATCAAATCCGACTATCTGTACTCGCCGAGGGAGGTTGCTACCGTCCTCAGTGTTTCCTACGACACAGCTATCCGAATCATGTCCCGAATGAAGCGAACAGCCAACCTTGCAAAACCCCACGCGAAGAAGCGCCTCCTCAGAGTCAAAGGAAATGATCTCCGCGACTACATTCAAGGCAAACTGGTATAGAGCGGCTCCAGCCACAGAAGAGCGCTACGGCGAGTGCAGCACGTCTTCTCGCCTCAAATAAGAGCGTCCATCGTTCAGACGTGACAAATTTTGGCGATGAGTTCGATTCCGACGCGAGTCTCGTGCGGGCCGGACGGATTACGGAGGGTTAAAAACCTCAAATAAGCTGACCACGCGACAACCAGCGCCCGACGCGGCATCCGCGCAGGATCAGTCTCCCTGAACGGCGGTGGGGTCTTCGTTCCAGCCCAGAAGTCTGCTGACCCAGTACGCGCCTTTCCACTTCTCCTTATGGCTATCGCACGAAAGCCGCCAGCGGCGCGTCCTGTACCAGCACAGGATGTGGGTCGCTGGGCGAGCGCACCCGCCGATGCCGTTGTACTCGCATAACGGTCGTTCCACTTCTGGCATGTATCACCTCTGAATACGGTTGCAAAGTCCGCTAATTCGGAAGCGAAAACGGAATTTCAGCTTCTTTGTTATGAACGCACCGCGCTACTACGAGAGGCTGCAAGAGGAGTTCAAACGCCTGCACGCCCTCGGCTGGACATTCCGGCAGATGGCTGAGGCCCTCGACATCAGCGAGCGAACAATTGTGGCGTGGCGCGAGGAATTGGGCTTGCCCCGCCGCCCACGCGGCAGAAAGCCCCGAAAGGCTCACGGATGAGTATTTACATATCAGTCGATGGTCTTGGCAACAGGATCAAGAGCGCGGGGCTGGTTCTTGCTAGTTCCTCCCAGCCCCGGACAGCTTTCCCATCGACCGCTTTCGACAGCGCAATAGGAACGAAAGAGGAAATAGCAATGGCAGACCCAGAGAACTCCAAACCACCGCGCCCCAAGAAGGGCAAGGGCATCAGCGCCAAGATCGTCAAGCACGCGCATCGTCGGCGCTTCCAAGAATACGCTCGCACTAAGCCTAATGGTCATGCGGCGGTGCGCCTATGAGTAAGACTGATTACAAGCAATTAGCCACACACAAAGCCGAACTTCAGGAAGCGTGGAGCTTCCTCGAACTACCCGGCGAGTTTCCATCCAAACAGATTCCTCTTTGGCTACTCGATTACGGCAGGGACTCGATTGAGTCCGCATTCCGCACGCTGAAAGCGAAAGAGGACAAGATCGCCGATCCCATCGCCTACCTCGCGACCATTCTGCGCAACGCCAAGAAGCGCAACATGACGCCAGAGGAGCGGGCCGCTGAGATTAGCCACATGCGTAGCGCGGTTGGCAAAGTCGGGGCAGCCCGTCGCCACGAAAAAGAGCTTGACCAGATCAAAGAGGAGTTTGCTCAGGTTTGCCAAGACTAACTTTCACTTTGCTCGCTTTTGCTAGACGGTTGCTGGGCGTTTGCCTTCGTTTGGCGGGAGAGATAGAGATTGAGATAGAGAAGGGGTTGGGTTTGGTGTTGGGGTTGGTGTTCCGACATTGAGAAAGGGAAAGGGTTTGACTTGGAGCATTTGAAAGACCTTCTCGTCTTGTAAACAAGACGGAAAGACAACATCAACACCAAACAACAACACCGCAGGAGATTTTATGGCTGAAGACTTGAGCAAGTATCTGGATGATGGTGATGAACCACACAGTGTAAGGCGTGGGTTTGTCAGCAGAACCAAGTCAAAACCGAAAAGCAAAACCCACGATGGCGGCAGCGGATGGAATCCTAACAGCAAACCCCGTACTCGGCTGCGCGACAACGGCGAAACCGGAACCGGGCGCAAGTCGTCTGGTGCCAGACCCCGCTGCCAGATGGACGGGTGCCAAGCCTTCCAGTCCCCGGCGCGGTCAGGCTACTGCTCGTGGCACGAAAGGCAGCACCTTGCTGAGGGCGAGACGCCCCAAGCATTGAAGGGCAGGCTGTGCAAAGAGTGCCGCATCAACCTCTGCAAGCCCCCGCGCCCAGCAGAAGCGGGCAAGCCGTGGACAGCAGAGGATGAGCCGGAGTATTGCGAAGCCTGCCTCAACTTCCGTGACGATCCGGACGAGTTGTCGTTGGACGATTAGAGACCTCTGAGCGCAGAGTTGTGAGATTTTGGGTGACGAGCCAGAGAAGACCACTGCCGGAAAGCCAGCCCCCGCCAACTCTTCCGCATCGGCGGACGTCACGTGCTGCATCTGCCAGCAAAGTCCGCACCATCACCGCTGCCCGGTCGGGCTGGGCGTGTTGTGGTGCCTACCGATAGGCCAACATTGTTCGGCGCAGAAAAGGGCAAGCTGAATTTTCGCGCACCAATCAAGCACAATTCTGGAACTTTCGAGTCGATTGACAGAAGGTGATTTTCGCTGCTCCGGCACACTGCATCAACTTGCGGGATCAGCAAAATTGCCAAAGTCGTTGGAGAAATTGGAGCAAGGCTCCGCAGGAGGAGTTCGAGATATGCGAGCAAGACCAGAGGTTCGCGACATTTTGATCAGCCACAAGCTACGGCGATGGTCGATGATCGCCCAACATCCGTTTGTAGACCCGACGTGTTCGCCTTCACAGGCTCGTCGCAACTTTCTCCGGCTACTGGCTCGTTACCCCGACACGGCCCGTCGCTTGAACTTGTCCGTCGCCTCTGCGTACCCTCGCATTTAGCAGAGTTCAGAATCCAGAAGCGTATGGCACAGCAAGACACAGACGGGATGATCAACATTAGCGGACGCTGGTGGAGTTTCCCCGGCTCGCAGATCGCCTCAGATTCGGAGTTCGAGTGGCGCGATGACAAGGTGTACTTGCACGACGATGCCGGAAATGCGGTCGGGGGAATTGAAGTGGATGATCCAGAAGTGCTCGCGGTCGTGCCGTTGCCGACACCCGAAGAACAAAGACGCAGAGAAGTCATGCTGGCACGAGTGATGCTGGTTGCGATTGACATCGTGCTCGCAGGCGATCCGTTGGGGCTAGAGACCGCCCGCGATTTGAGCCGGGAGCTTCGGCATGCGTTCCCAGAGCTTATGGACGAGTACGTCTGACCGATTCAGCGAGAGGGCCTGGAACTGAGCGGGTCTCACGGATGTCAACTCAGGCATAATGGCTGTTCAGCCATGCTCCTGACAATCACTAACACGAAAGCTCCGGCGACTGATTTGGGGTACTTGCTGCACAAGAACCCAAGACGGATGCAGTCCTTCGACCTGTCCTTCGGAAAGGCGCACGTCTTTTATCCCGATGCTTCTCCCGAACGTTGCACGGCTGCGCTGCTGCTCGACGTTGACCCGGTTGGGCTTGTCAGAACAAGGCGCGGGCCGCCCGGCGAGGGCGGGATGCTCGAACAGTATGTCAACGACCGTCCTTATGTCGCTTCCTCGTTCATGAGTGTGGCAATCGCACGGGTCTTCAACTCTGCGCTGGCGGGTAACAGCAAAGATCGACCAGAACTTGTGACTGTGCCACTTCCTCTTATTGCGAAAGTCGCCGCCCTGCCCTGCCGTGGCGGCGAGGAGTTCGTGCGACGTCTGTTTGAGCCGCTGGGCTACCGGGTGAGCGCTGAGCACCATCCGCTCGATGAGAAATTCCCCGAATGGGGCGAGAGTCCCTACTATACGGTCGAGCTTGCCAAAGATGTCACCCTGCAAGAGTTGCTCACGCACCTTTACGTCCTGATCCCGGTGCTCGACGCCGACAAGCACTACTGGGTGGGACAAGACGAAGTCGAGAAGCTGCTGCGGCATGGCGAGGGCTGGCTCCAGTCGCATCCTGAACGCGAAGCCATCGTAAACCGCTACCTGCGGGGATTCCGAATGCTGACGCGGGAAGCTCTGGCACGGCTCACCGAGGACGAGTCCATTGATCCCGACGCCGAGCAGGAGACGAAGGAGGAACAGGAACAAGCCATTGAGGCTCCACTCCGTCTGCACGATGCCCGCCTCCGGCAGGTTGCATCCGAACTCAAGGCGAACGATGCCAAGCGTGTCGTTGATCTTGGCTGCGGGGAGGGCAAGCTCATCCGCGAACTCCTGACCGACCGACAGTTCGAAGAAATTGTCGGGATGGACGTTTCGTACCGGAGTCTTGAATTAGCCGCCGAGCGCCTTCACCTAGATACCCTGCCGCCGAAGCAGAAGGAGCGGATAAGACTGATTCAAGGATCGCTGATGTATCGGGACAAGCGCCTGTCGGGATTCGATGCTGCCGCCGTGGTCGAAGTCATCGAGCATCTTGATGAGCCTCGGCTGGCGGCATTTGAGCGCGTGCTCTTTGAGTTTGCTCGACCGCAGACTGTGGTATTGACCACGCCGAATTCTGAATACAACGTGAAGTTCGAGACGCTCCCGGCTGGACAGTTCCGCCATCGCGATCACCGTTTCGAGTGGACTCGCGAACAGTTCCAGAAATGGGCGAATGGAATCGGCGAGCGCTTCGGGTATTCGGTGGAATTCAAGCCCGTGGGCGAAGAGGATCAGGCGGTCGGCGCACCTACGCAGATGGGAGTGTTCCGGCAATGAAGATTACGGTGCCCGAACTCTCGCTGATCCTGCTCGTCGGTCCGTCGGGCTGCGGAAAATCTACGTTTGCCCGTGAGCACTTCAAGCCGACCGAGGTGCTGTCATCTGACTACTGTCGCGGATTGGTATCGGATGACGAAAACGACCAGACCGCGACGAAGGAAGCGTTCGAAGTACTCCACTTCGTCGCCAGAAAGCGGCTCGCTGCCGGGCGGCTTACGGTCATCGACGCGACGAACGTCCAGCCAGACTCGCGGAAGCCGCTCGTGGCTTTGGCACGCGAGTTCCACGTGCTGCCCATTGCTATTGTTTTGGACTTCCCTGAAAAAATCTGCCAAGAGCGGAATCGAAACCGACCTAATCGAGACTTCGGGGCGCACGTCGTTCGCAATCAGGCGCAACAGTTGCGTCGATCTCTTCGCGGGCTTGAACGGGAAGGGTTCCGTGGCGTCCACGTCTTCAAGTCGCCAGAGGAACTAGAGGGTTTGGAGATCAAGCGCCAACCGATGTGGACGAATCGCCGCAGCGAGCGCGGGCCGTTCGACATCATCGGGGACGTGCATGGCTGCTTCGACGAGTTGAAGGAATTGATGACGACGCTCGGCTACTCCCTAGAACGAAACGGCGACGGTTATACGGTCGGCGTGCCTGAGAGCCGCAAGGCGATCTTCCTTGGTGACCTCGTAGACCGAGGTCCGAAGATTCCCGAAGTGCTGCGCTTGGTGATGGGCATGGTGGAAGCGGGTACCGCGCTGTGCGTTCCGGGCAATCACGACATGAAGCTGCTTCAGAAGCTCCGGGGCAAGGACGTGAAGATGGCACATGGACTCGCCGACTCAGTGGCGCAGCTTGAAGCCGAGTCGCCGGAATTTAAGACCAAGGTCGCGGCGTTCCTCGACAGTCTTATCAGCCATTACGTTCTCGATGACGGGAAGCTGGTTGTAGCTCACGCCGGAATGAAAGAAGAGATGCAGGGGCGAGGATCGGGAGCGATCCGCTCGTTTGCCTTATTTGGAGAGACCACGGGAGAGACAGACGAGTTCGGGCTTCCAGTCCGCTACAACTGGGCGGCGGACTATCGCGGGAAGGCTTCCGTGGTTTACGGGCATACACCAATCGCAGAGCCGCAGTGGTTGAACCGCACAATCAACATCGACACAGGATGTGTATTCGGCGGCAAACTGGCGGCGCTGCGCTATCCCGAAAAAGAGATCGTATCCGTCCCAGCCAATCGTGTTTACTACGAGCCTGTGAAGCCGTTGGTGTCCCCTCAGACAGCGACCTCCCTCTCGCAGCAGCACGAGCAGGATGATGTACTCGACATCGACGACGTAATCGGCAAACGCATCATTGAAACAAGACTTCATGGCAATCTCACCGTTCGCGAGGAAAATGCAATCGCTGCGCTCGAAGTGATGAGCCGTTTTGCATCCAATCCGAAATGGCTTATCTATCTCCCGCCGACGATGTCACCTAGCGAGACCAGCCAAAGGAAAGACTTGCTAGAGCATCCGGCTGAGGCGTTCGACTATTTTCGCAAAGCGCATGTTGAGAGAGTGATCTGCGAGCAAAAACACATGGGGTCGCGTGCCGTCGTGATCGTTTGCCGCGACCGGGACGCAGCATTGCGTCGATTCGGGGTAACGCAGGACGAAATCGGCGTTTGCTACACGCGGACGGGCAGGCGGTTCTTCAACGACGTCACCTTGGAGAGGGAGTTCCTCCGTCGTATCCAGACAGCGGCAACCGAGTCAGGTTTGTGGGAGGAGCTTAAGACCGATTGGCTATGTCTCGATTGCGAACTCATGCCGTGGTCTTCCAAGGCACAAGATTTGCTGCGCCAGCAATACGCTCCGACTGGGGCGGCTGCGCGGGCTGGTCTGGCAGCGTCGATAGCTGCGTTGCGGGCGTCCGCCAGACATGTGCCAGAAGCCTCCGAACTAGTGGGACGATTCGACGAACGTCAGACTATGGCTGAACTCTACATCGACTCTTACCGCCGCTATTGCTGGACGGTTCACTCGTTGGAAGACCTCAAGCTCGCGCCCTTTCATCTGCTGGCAAGCGAGGGCGTGGTGCATTCGGATAAAGACCACGTCTGGCACATGAGCACGCTGGCTCGCTTTTGCGCCTCCGATCAGGCGCTCCTGCTGGCGACACCGTACAAGGTAGTCGATTTGGGAGACGAGGCTAGTCAGAAAGAGGGTACTGACTGGTGGGAAGAACTGACCACGTCCGGGGGAGAGGGAATGGTCGTGAAGCCTTTCCAATTCGTCACGAAGACTCGACGTGGACTAGTGCAACCTGCGGTGAAGTGCAGGGGCAGAGAATACCTTCGCATCATCTACGGACCTGAGTACACCGCGCAGGAGCATCTCGAACGCCTCCGATCCAGAGGTCTCGGCACGAAGCGGTCGCTGGCTTTGCGGGAGTTCGCCTTGGGAATCGAGGCACTGCACAGATTTGTCGAACGGGAACCCCTACGTCGAGTCCATGAGTGTGTATTCGGAGTCTTGGCGCTGGAAAGCGAGCCTGTCGATCCGAGGTTGTAGCTGACCGCCCGCTACCGCCGCCACTTGTCCCATGCCGACGCTCTCTGAATCCCAGCAACGCCGTCGCCGCCAGTAACCCAAAGTGACCTTAGTTTTGTTCCCTGCACGGGCCGCCGACCGTTACATTGGCAACGGGAGAACACCGTTTTGCTGCCCCAGAAAAGGACGCCGGACTTTCAAGTCAAGCCTGCTGACGACCTCGTGCGGACGCTGTCCGACTCAGAGTTGGTGGATCGGTGCGTTCAAGGCTTCAAGAAACTGCGGGAGCTTATCCCCTACCTACGCGAGGCGCGGAGGCGCTGGGCGCAGCCGGGGAGACGGGTTCCCGTGCCCGGACGACCGTGCTGGACGGAATGGATCACTCAAAACCTGCATGTCACGCCCCGCCGTGTCCGCCAACTCTTGAGCGAACAAGCTGGGGAAATTTCTTCCTCAGGTCAAAAAGCGCCGGGCAGGTTGTCGAAGGGCGACTGGCGAGCGCTCTTCAAAGCGACCGAGAGACAGATGGCGAAGGTGTTCGGGCCACTCGAAAGCTCGGATGCGTTTGCCGATGCAATTCAGCAATTCGCCCAAGCCATTGCGGATCGCTTCGGCGAGCGGCATGGTCGGGTTGAAGTGTCGGTCGCCGTCGAGGATCGTCGCAAGCGAAGCAACCGCTCGAACCCTTGTCGCCCCTCTCTGGCAAGAAAATCCCGCAATCTCCCGTCGAACGGCGGCTCCACGCTGTTGCCGATCCTCTCAACCCAGAAACCCTTCCCGCAAGACTGTGGCGGTTGCGCCGACATGCACTTGGGGATCGCCAAGTTCATCGCCAAGAACGGCGGCACTGACGAGGATACAGCCAAAGCCTGTGGCGTCAGCTTGGCTGTTGTACGGCAGGCGCGGGTGCGCCACATGCTGCTTGAAGGATCGCCGGGGAACGGTCGGCATGGGCACTAGCCGACCAGTACCGTTACCGTTTCTTCGACATGACGACATCGCATCATGCCGTGCCGATTTCGAGCACTATCGTCGCACAGGTTTCCCCGTTTACAGTTTGAAGCGCGACCAGAGACGTCAAGAGCTTCTTGAGCTTCTAGTCGCCGACCACGCAGGGATCATCGACAAGCAAGGGCGGATCAAGCAAACGATGCACGGTCTCGCATTGGCTTGGCACTATCATCCCCTCGCATGGACTGTGAAGTGCGGAAACAGGAAGACACCGATTGAAGTGTTCACCGACGACGAGTCGTTCCTCAAGGCAATTGAGCGGCGAACAAAACTCGGTAACGCTTTCAGCGATGGCGGACTGCGAAAGATACTCCGCACCTTCTCTAGCACACAGTCGGTCTCGAATTTCCGTCCGACCGCCGCTGCCAGTGTCTATCATCGGCTCCTTCCAGACGAAGGCGGTGTGGTCTGGGACATGTCAGCAGGCTTCGGTGGTCGGTTGCTCGGTGCCCTCGCATGCGACCGCGTAGACCGTTACATCGGCACCGATCCCAGCACCGTCGCGATGGACGGTCTTCGAGAAATGGCTGACGAACTAGCCCCAATGGCTCAGAGCTTAGGGCGTCGCACCTTGGAGGTCGAGCTTCACAAAACCGGAAGCGAGGTCTTCGTGCCAGACCGCAGTTCGCTCGATTTAGCGTTTACATCACCTCCCTTCGGGCCGGGACACGAGATGTACAGCGATGAACCGACGCAGAGCTATAAGAAGTTTCCGACGCAACACGAGTGGCTCCACGGCTTCATCGGAGCGACGTTGCGCAACTGCGCACACGGACTCAAACGTAACGGAATCCTCGCGATCAACATTGCCAGCGTAGCGGCGTATCCCAACCTAGCGAGGGTCTTTCTCAGATACGCGGAAGACAACGGCTGGCGTCTGGTCGAGACGTTGCAGCTTCAACTCAGCAAAATGGTTGGGCTAAAGCACATTGGGAAGAGTGCTTTCAAAAGCGAGCCGATCTTCGTCTTCAGCAAAAAGTAGCCATGCGACACGCGAGTCTCCGCGACCTCAAGGCGATCTACAGGCACTTCCACTCACACAGGGACGTGTTCCCGCACGTCCGGCAGGACAAGCTCAAGCGCTCCATCGAGAAGGGTCTAGTGATCTGGCAGGACGGCGTTGTCATCACCTACCAGCAATACAGGAAACGCACCCGCGTGGGCGACGTGCAGATTCCGTCTGGCGCGATCATACTTCATCAAATTCTCAACAGTGAGCAGTTCAACGGCACGGCCCGCCGGGTTTTCCTTCAGTTCGTCAACGAGGTCGTGAAGCCTTCGGGCGGCGACCTGTACCTCAGCGTGCGGAAGCAGAATGCGGTCGCGTGCCGATTCTACGAGCGCCAAGGCATGAGGGTTGCGGGCAGAGTTAAGTGGTCAGGCGGGTCGATCCCCGGTCTTGTTTATAAATTCGCCAATCACTGAGCATTGCACGATTCCCCCCTTATCGCCTTCGCGCAACGGTAGACTAGATGTGCCGCGTTGTTTCAGGAGATTTTGCACATCTCTCTTCTTTCCAAGGCGAGGCTCGCATTGCAGAAGCCGAAGGCTCTATGGATGGGTGCAAGGAAGTCGCTTTCCCGCGCTGAAGCGATTGAGCAATACGTCATTCTTCGGCTGCGCACGGAAGACATAAACCGCCTCGATTTTCTGCTAAATGCTCTTTATCACAAGCGCATCACGCCCCCATCCGACTCCCCATTTTCGGCGCAGGATTTGAAGGATACCGTGAGGACATCCTTCTTGGGCTGGTTTGCCACATTGACTGACAGAGATGGAAGGGCGATCTATGCGTTTGATTGTCTTTTCGCGCTGTTCCCGGAACGCAAGGCACAGATTATCAAAGCCCAGATGTCGCTGGAAGCCGTGCATGACAAACTTCAGCAGTTCCGAAACAACGTTGCCTTTCATGCGCGAGGAAAAGTTGCTGCGCAGATCACGGCACGAATGAATCTCAAAGACGAAGACACATATCTCGACCTCGTCTCTGCCATCCACGATTTTCAGAACTTGATGAACACATTGAGAGCAGATGAACTGACCGCGATTCCCGAACTCCCGAAAATGTTGGAGCAGTTGCACGTCAACCTTCATCCTGCGTTTGCTCCGCGCCCGAAATAGTGGAACTCCGATCCTTCTACATGAATCTGTCATAATCTCCTGAATGTGCGGTCGCTACCGATTGTCGCGCCGGAAGCAGATCATCGCGGGGCACTTCGACACTACCGATTGGGAAGACGATTGGTCGCCTCGGTACAACATCGCGCCGACCCAACAAATCCCAGTTGTCCGCCAGCATCCAAGGGAACCAATTCGCCAAATCGCGACGATGCGGTGGGGTTTGATTCCGTCGTGGGCGAAGGACACGTCCGGCGCTGCGAGGATGATCAACGCCAGATCGGAGACAGCACCCACCTTGCCTGCATTCCGTGAAGCGATGAAATCTCGGAGATGCCTGATCCCTGCGGACGGATTTTACGAGTGGAAGCGAGACGGCAAAACCAAGCAGCCATTTTGCTTTGAGGTAAACGAGCGGCAGTTGTTCGCCTTTGCGGGACTGTGGGAGCGCTGGCGTGATCCGAGCGGACAGTGGGTAAAGTCATGCTCGATTCTGACCACGACGCCCAATGCAGTGACCTCGGCTGTTCATGACCGGATGCCTGTGATTCTCTGCAAGGACGATTATGAAGTGTGGCTTGACCCCGGAATGCAGGACGTCGCGGCGGTCTCCGAACTGTTGAAGCCCTATGACTCCAAGTTCATGCGATCCTATCCGGTCAGCACTCGAATCAATCACGTGGCGAACGACGACGAGGACTGCTCGCGACCTGTGGAATTTCCCCACACCCAGAATCGTCTATTCTCGTAGCACAGTGAACAGTGACGAACGCATGCAACAGGAGTCCAGCCTGATCGCAACCATCAGGAAGCAACTTCATGACTTCGCAAGGATGTGCGCCTCCGATGTTGAGACTGTCATACTTCACCAAGGCTGCCTTTGCCGCCGACTACCAAGAGGACGAGCACATGCTGCTCGGCATGGCGATCAAGTACGCAGGTCTGCGCGGCAAGGAAGTGCGTGTGATTGGGAAGAACCGAAGTAGCCTCGGCGAGAAAAACAAGATGATCCAGTAGATTTTATGGGATCAGCACTGTCTGTTTGGATTTGCGTTTCCAGTGATGCCATAGGAACGCGATGAGCGGCAGCAAAAGCGTTGCCGTCAGCCATTGCCAGTTGCCTGAAACGAACCGCTCGGTCTCGTATACTCGATCAACGTTAACGGCGACGTCCTTCTCATAGACAGGTTCGAACTTGGTCTCCTCGCCATTCGGAAGTTTGAATCGAGTGCCGACGCTCAGGTACAGCGAGTGGTGTCCCGATTCTAGCGGAACCACGCTCCAATCCCAAGGCGTGTATCCATCGCCCGCGACGGCTTGCGAATCCAGCGTCAGGGGCGTTATTCGGAAAGCAGACCCTTCAGGATCACGAAGCTGCACGATCATGAACGGTGCCACTTGGATGTCGTCCACTTGAGATGACTTACGCATGTTCTCTTTCAAGAGGTTTAACATATCGTTATTCAAGCTTCTGGTTATCCGTACCTCCACTCTCTCTTGTTTCCCCTGCTTCATCTGCTGAGGTACATCGAAGGCGATCTTCCCTTTTTGTAGGTTGCGTATCGCCTCGTCCAAGGCTGCGGCTACATTGTCGATGTGACGAGGCGGTTCTGTTCCGTGCTGCGAACCATCTGATTTCGGAATACCAATGCTACTGTCCGGTTGCGGTGGACCCATCTTGGCATGTTCGAGGAGAAAACTCGTCAACACCACGCCCACGAATGTCCATCCGACCACTGTAACGGGAACAGCGAAAAACGTGGGATGGGAGGACAACCATCGCCAGCGTGCTCGCCGAAAGATCAATCTGAGAAGGAATACGGGAGCAAGGAGGACGCATACGAGAACACAGAACCAAAGTGCGTCCGCCCACGACATATCGGTGCTAATTGTAGCGCCGGAGGCGCTTAGTGTCATGGCATGTTTTGTTCAGTTTCAAAAACCGGACAAGCGGTCGGCGCTTGTGGGGTGCCGTCAGGATCACAGCCGACGCCTATCAAACTGCTTGCGACGGGAGAATGTCATGGAATCTCGGGTTTTTCTGATCCTCGCTCACCTTCTCGTGACCGCTCTTCTCGCATTTCTTCTTGTTCTCGTTCGCGCCGCTCCCTGATCTGATCTTCAACCGAACCAAACAAGCAGCCGCTCGGCTCTCCCCAAGAGCACGCGAGCTTGAGATGAAGTCGAGCCATTGTCTGGTTTGCTGGGTCCTGACGCTCCTTCATGCCGAGTTGTAAACATCCCCAAGAATCTCCCCCCGTGCAACCCTTAGTCATCAGCTTCGCAGCAAGAATGGAGTCCTTCTCTGCGCCGAGAGCATTTTCATGCATGAAAGCCTCCAGACTACAGGCTTTCATGCTGCCACGAGAGCAAGCGTCCTTCACGATAGGAAGTGCATTCCCATATCTGCGTTCCTTAACAAGTAACATAGCTAGACTCGAACAACCACGTAGATAATTGCGCTCGCACGCCATCTGAAACATCCGCTCGGCACGCAACTCTTCTTTGGCTGTCCCTTCACCGTTATACAAGAGCAGTCCCATGTTTGTGCAACCTGCTTGATCTCCGCGTTTACAGACGCGCTCGAACAGGGTCGCGGCGTCCTCGGCAGCAAGAACAAATGTTTTTTCCTTATCGGCTCGCAGTACAACGATTTCTACCTTATCTCCCTGCTTGTGAGTCTTCTCAACTTTGGTCAGATCAGAACTGTTCTGAATTGGACGTTCAGCAATGGACTGAATCACGTCGTTAGGGTGTATCCCTGCTTGTTCAGCCGGACTACTCCTTAAAACCTCGGCGACTTCAATGTTGTGGGAGAACAGATTGTCTTCAACGTCGTCAACTCGGGGCACCGCGAAGGAGCTTTTTTCGGCAGTCTGGGAACTGCGCAAGGATTCCGGGTGCGGCGAGATTCGAGGAGAAAGAGGACTTGGGAGGATATTCTTGGAGATTATTCCGAGGCTTACACTCGGCGGGGCTTCCATATCTGGCGAGCTTGCATGCACCTCTAGAGGACTTGGGCTGGTCTTATCCGCGTCTTCGAGATGACTTGTCCCTTGCAGAAAGCTCAAGCGCGGGCTTCCAAAGAAGACGGAGGTGAACAGAAGCAAGGCAGCAGCCATCGTTAACAACAAGCAGAACCAAGTAAACACTAAAGCAGGCCGCTGCAATGCCACGCTACCAAATTTCGATAGCCGCGCAAAGATCACCAGCGTTGTCATAAGGACAAACATGACTACGGTGCCGAGTGCAGCTAGGGTTAGATCGAGATGAAATGCTTTCACGATTGCGATTACGGAGACTATCCCGGCGACTCCAAGGGCGTACCGAACCGCAGGTACCGCTCGGATTGCACTCCTGAGAACACTGAAAGGATTAGGCATTGGCGCACTCTCGAAGTTGCCGTTGCGGCTCGATGTCATTTTACATCGCTTAAATGCTGCTGTCCGTTCAAGGAGTTCCGCCCGACACTCTCGCTGCATGCTGGATGAGGCACGGTTGAGTTCGATCTCTGTGAAGCGAATAATGATGTCGCGTCATCGGTTCTTCCTCGCCCTGCTGCGCCCAGTCTTGATCCGCGCTTCCCGCGTCCTGCCGTCAACCCCGCCTTTGTCCCACAAGGTCGAGCGGCACTTCTTCGACGGGCAGTTCGGCGGGTTCTCGGTCTCCGGTATCCACCTGTGCCCGCAGACGTCGCATACGGCAACTCGCATTGTCCTCCAGCCCATGTATCCATTGTATCGTATTCTGCCCCAAGGACAAACTACCATTGACAGATACTATGTCCATAGGGCAGAATATACAAGGCTAGAGATCGCCCAGTTCAACTATCAGGAGACCCTCTTTGAGAGCAGCCATTTATGTGCGCGTGAGCAGCGCCGATCAGCATGTCGAAAGCCAGCTTTACGATCTCCGCGAGCTTGCTGCAAAGCGCGGCTATGAGGTCGTGCAGGAATATCAGGACTGCGGGGTCTCAGGGAAGAGAGCGAGACGCCCCGGTCTGGACGCGCTCATCGCGGACGCACGGCGGAAACAGTTCTCCACAATACTCGTCGCCGCGTTCGACCGAGTCGCACGGTCCGTCAAGCACTTTCTCCAACTCATAGACGAGTTCGACAGCTTGGGTATCGTTTTTGTATCCCGAAGGGAAAACGTCGATACGAGTGGCGCGATGGGCAGACTCTTTGTGACGCTCATCGGCTCGATAGCCGAGCTTGAATCCGACCTCATCCGTGACAGGGTCAGGGCTGGACTTCGAAGGGCAGCCCTCGACGGCGTCCGAATCGGACGTGCCCCAATGAACGTGGATAGGGCAGCCATCGTCCGCGACCGCATTGGTGGGATGAGCCTCACGGCTGTTGCCAAGAAGTGGGGGGTTTCCCGCAGCTTTGTTTGCAAACTGGTTAAGAGAGCACGTGCTGGTCACGAAGGCTCCGTGCCGCCGCCAGCTTGCGTCGTTGATTCTGTTCACGTTATGCAGTCGAGTTCAGCCGAGGCACGTTGGTGACAAGGGTATGGAATTGTGACCTCAGAGGGGCAAGATGACGAACGACAATCACAGCAGCACCGACCAGATCGGCAAGGTCTTCCGCGCAGTTAGTCGCGATGTCCGCCAATGCCTTGTTTGCGAGCAGCTATTTACTAGGCAAGCTGCCTCCGAGCACGCGCTGGTGAATTGCCGTCGAGGTCTTGAAGGTGGAGGAAATACCAATGGAACGTGATGCTACTCACATACCCAGAATTCAGCCGCGTCCTAGCATAGAGCGTATTTCTTCCCCCGATGCACGACCTACGAAACAGGAGGACTTGAACATGCCCGGTGAATGCCCGTTGTGCCGTCAGCCGTTGCCGGAGGCGATTGATGAAGAGGAACTCCAGTCGCGAATTCAGAAGCTAACGTCCCCAGCGCTTGCCGAAGAGAAAAAGAAGCTGAAGGAAGAATTCGAGGCGCAGTTGGTCGCCGAGCGCGAGATCGCGAGACAAAGGGCGGAACGGCAGTTCCAGCGAGAACTTCGCGAAGCGAAAGAACGTGCCGACCGCGCCGAACAGGACAAGGATCGAGAAGTAAAGCGGATGCAAAAGGACTTCACGGATCGCATTGCTGCCGAAGCAGAAACCGCGAAGCGGGAAGCAGAACGAGGCGTCAAGAAGCAACTGGCGGATACCGAAAAGCGGGCGAAAGACGCTGAGGATCGGGTGGAAAAAGAGATAGACAAAGCTCGTAAAGAGGTCGAGAGTCGGGTGGGGAAAGAGATGTCTGCAACGCTCCGTCTCGCCACTCGCGAAAACGAAGCCAAGCTGGGAAAACTGCAAGCCGAGCGCGAACGAGACAAAATTCGCCACGAGGGGGAACTAGCAAAGACTCAAGGAAAATTGGACGACCTCTCCCGCAAGCTGGAAAAGCAGACCGGAGAGCAGCTTGGGGCGGAAGCAGAGCTAGACCTTTTCACCGAGCTTCTTCATGCCTTCCCAGACGACAAGATCGAGCGCATCGGGCGCGGTGTGACGGGTGCGGACATAGTCCATCACGTCATGGACGGGACGAAGATCGCGGGTCGGATCGTCTACGAGAGCAAAAACACCTTGAGTTGGCAGAACGGGTTCATTGCTCAGGCGAAGAAGTACCAGACGCAGTATGAGACACCGCACGTGATGATCGTGAGCCGCGTGTTCCCATCGAAGCACAAGGGGTTCTGCGTGGTGAAAGAAATCCCGGTGGTCGAGAAGCGAGTCGCGATAGCCCTTGCAACGATGATCCGCGATGGCGTCATCGAGCTTGCAAAGCTGCGCTTGAGCGGGAAGTTCCATGACGAGAAGTCGCAAGAACTTTTCGAGTACGTCATCGGCGATAAATTCTGCACCCGATTCCGAGAGATAGCCGAGAGTGTCGCTTCGCTGCGTGAGCAGCAGCAGAAGGCACGCACTTGGCACGAGAACGCTTGGCTGGCTGAAGCGAAAATCCACGACCGACTTGGGAATCGGCATCGCGAGATTGATGCGCAGATCAGGGCGATAGTCGGACGCGGCACCAACGGCAAAGCTATGAAACTCGCGGCGAGGTCGGCGAGTTTGCTGGACGAGGCGAGTGCCGTTCACTAAATCCGCTGCCATTCGCGTCCACTAACGACGTGCCTCCCCCAGATACGTAGAGGTTTCTTCTAAACGAGGGGAGGCAATCTTGAACAGTCGTACTGAAGCGAACATCAACCAAGTTGCTGGTGATGTGCATCTGCTGACAGCGCCGATACGGTTCCTTTTTCGCTGCGTGCTGGCGCTCGTGTTCTTGCTCCTCGCTCCCTTGCTCTATGCGGCGGTTCCGTTTGCCCTCATCGCCGCTGATCCCAACAGCGATTTCTCGATTTTCGCTCTGGCTTACTCGGCTCTGGGGCCGTTTGCATCGGCATTTTGGTTGATGATGGTCGGCGTTCTCCCAGATGTTTATCGCGCCCACAACGAAGGTCGAATCTTCGAAGCCAACCACTTCAAGGGTTTCGGTCTGATGTTCGTCGGATTCTTCGGATCGCTGAGCGCGGAAGTGTTGTTCTTGTTCTATCTCTTTCCCATACCGCGCTACACGGAGAATACCGTTACCGATGCCTCGAATTGGCGCTCGTGGTTTGGGGGTATGGGCATCGCGGCGTTCCTGCCCGTGATTCTGCTGCTCGGATGGCGGCTGATCAAATGGTTGTGCGCAGGTCGCAACAGATGCAGAGCGTGCCGCGCATCGGTGGGCGCGGCGAATCTCGACAGTGTTGGGCTGTGCTCGCCTTGCCATGACGCCGCGCTGGCAGAAAAAGAAATCGACGAGGAGCAGGAAGCGTGGATACGCAAAGTGAGATACGAGTTGAACGACAAGGCGTGGGCGTCCGATCTTCGGAGGGGACGGCGCGAGGCGCTACGCTGGAAGCGCCGCGTCCTGAGTTCGCGCTGAGATGAACGGGAGGACTTTGACGGAGGAAATCATGGAAATGTTTGACACTTACGTGCTCACGAGCCTTGGCGTTAATAGTAAGGGCGACGTGATCTCTCGGAACGTCGGCGTAACATTCAGCCTGCATGAAGCCGAGCTTCACAAGGGCGACGGAGTCGAGAATGACTACGAGACATTCCAGATCGACGCGAACTGGCAAGAGGATGCTGCCACGACGGCGCTTGTGATCGCGATGCGCGAGTTCACGGGCATGGTGCGTGAGATGCAGGAGGAGGCGCTGCGGTGAACAAAATTAAATTGTCCAAAAGCCGCTTCGTGGCAGGCTGCCAGTGCCTCAAGCGCCTCTACTGGCAGGTTCACGCGCCGGAACTCGCTGCCGAGGCTGAAGCCTCCGACTACGCGATCATGGAGCAAGGTCGCGAGGTGGGGCTGCTCGCCCGCCAGCTTTTTCCGGGCGGCGTCGAGGTTGGCAGCGATGGCGGGCTGGATCGGGCGATCCGCGCCACGCGGGAGTTAATCGCAAACCCTGAAATTTCTGCGCTCTTTGAGGCTTCTTTTGAGCACGACGGCGTGCTGGTGCGCGTCGATGTGCTACACCGACGCAGGGATGGGCGCTGGAGGCTGATTGAGGTTAAGTCCAGCGCTTCCGTAAAAGAAGAACACCTAGACGATGTCGGCATCCAAAGCCGCGTAGTCTCTCGTTGCGGGGTGGATTTGGCGTCGGTCTGTCTCGCGCACATCAACAGGAATTACGTTTTCGATGGCGGCTCTATCGACGTCCGACGACTTTTCAAGATCAGAAACCTGACGCGGCGAGTGCAACGATTGCAACCGAAACTGACCTTCCAACTTCGAGCGGCATGCACAGTTTTGTCGATGCCGAAGGCACCGGACATCGCTCCGGGCAAACACTGCACTTCTCCCGTCACGTGTGAGTTCTTCGACCGATGCAATCCGTCGCGCCCAGACGATCACATTGGCTACCTGCCGAGAATTCACGCCAGTGCGATGGGAGAACTGGAGGAGATGGGCATCGAGTCAATCCGCGACGTACCCGATGACTTCGAATTGACCGAGATTCAGCGGCGTGCAGCTACGTGCGTGCAGACGGGGGAGCCGTGGTTCAGCCCGGAACTTGGCGAGGTGTTGGGTGGGTTGACGTACCCGGTGTACTTCGCAGATTTTGAAAGCGTGAATCTGGCAGTTCCAAGATTTCTCGGCATGCGACCTTACGATCAGTTGCCCTTTCAGTGGAGTGTGCATGTGCTGCGTCAGCCCGGAGCGGAGCCAGAGCACTATGAATTCCTAGCCAAGGATGCGAACGATCCACGGCGCGAGTTCATCTCGTCACTCCTTGCCACACTGAGCGAGACGGGGAGCATCGTCGTATATTCCTCCTTCGAGTCTCAGCGGCTTTCGGAACTTGCCAGTTGGTTTCCTGAGTTCGCGGATCGGATCAGCGCTCTCCAAGGTCGTCTATTCGATCTGCTGCCAGTCGTCCGTGAACACGCTTACCATGCGGCATTCGCAGGCTCCTACTCCATCAAGTCGGTCTTGCCCGCGCTGGTGCCAGAAATGACCTATGAGGACATGGCAGTGGCGAACGGGCAGGACGCAGGACTTGCTTGGAAAAAGCTTATACGAGGCACTGTCGATACAGTCGAGCGCGGCAGGATTAGGAAGGCTCTGCTCGATTATTGTGGGCAGGATACGTTTGCGATGGTCAAGCTGCTGGAAAAGCTTCGGTCAGTTTTGGTATGAAACCAACCTGTGTAGTGGAAACGTCGCACTACTTAGACAACCTAAGGGGAGTCGCCGCTCGTGAGGGTGAACACCATGTCGGTCACGAACCGCTGGAAGGACTCATTTTCGACGAATTGCTTGTAAACCTGTGTGTCGTCTTTCAGAAGGGTGAGCATGACCTTCGCCAGCGCCTTGTCGTGCTCGATTCGCGCTGCGTTCGGCGTGTTTCTTTTTGCGTTTTGATAGGCGGGATCAGCAGCAACCTTTGGCGCTATGTCATCCCTGATTCTCTGCGCCACGCGGTCTGCGTCGGTAAACAACGTTCCGAAATGGTCGTTGAACGTCTTCAAGATATTGCTCAAGCGGTCGAGTTCCGGGCCTGATGTTCGCCCGCCGCCTTCGACTGGTACTGGGGCGATTTCAGCATTTTCATCAGCGAGTGCGATCTTCATAGCCGCCCTTTTCTCTACGCGATAGCTGTCCATGTCAATCGCCTCAAGAATCCCTTTCGATAGATCGTCTTCTTCAGGTGCGGGAAGTTTAGGGATTAAGAGATTCAAGGTGATGGATAGCTTTTCCCACTCGCGGTTGGTGTACGGCAGCACTGATGCTAGAAAATCGTATGTACGCGCAAAGGCTTTGGCTTTGCCCTTGAAATTTACCTGACCATCTTCGTCGAGTCGTTTCTTATACACAGCGACACACGTATCTAGGATCGGATCGAGCTTATCGCGCTCAGCGCCAGAAATGAACAAGTCCACCAGCGCTTGTACCTGTTCAGGCGAATATACCTGTGCGTCGTCGAGGGCAGCCTTGAGGTCGTTGAGCTTGTTGGGGTCAGTTTCCTCACTGAGAACGGTCGTCCTGTAGTAATCGGCGAAGGCTTCGGTGATCGTCTGCGTGTTGTTCTGAAAGTCGAGGACGAAGACATCGTGCTTCTCCGGGTGGGCGCGGTTCAGGCGCGAAAGAGTCTGGACAGCCTTGATCCCGGAGAGCGGCTTGTCCACGTACATCGTGTGAAGCAGCGGTTCGTCGTAGCCGGTTTGGAACTTGTCCGCGCAGATCAGGAACCGATACGGGTCATCTTGGATTTTCTCTGCGATCCCGCCGCTTGGGAATCCATTCAACGAAGATTCGGTAACCTTCGCGCCGCCAAACTCGTGCTCGCCGGAAAAGGCGACAATCGCTCGATACGGACTCTTGCGTTCTTCGAGATATTCCCTGAACGCAGCGAAATACTGATTGGCACGCTCGATGCCGTTACAAACCACCATGGCGCGTGCCTTGCCTCCAATCTTGTTTAAAGCCATCACCTGTTCGTGGAAGTGATCCACCATGATTTCGGCTTTAAGTCGGATCGCGTGGTCATGGCTCTCGACATACTTCCGCAATTTCTTCTGTGCCTTCTTGGTGTCAAACTCCGGATCGCCTTCAATCTTCTTTACGAGCTTGTAGAAGCTGTCCACTGGCGTATAGCTCTTGAGGACATCGAGGATGAAGCGCTCGTCGATTGCCTGCTTCATGGTGTAGCTGTGGAAGGGTTTATGTTTCACCTTCCCTTCGGCGTCTGGGGGCAACGGCTCCCCGAACATCTCCAGCGTCTTGCTCTTTGGCGTAGCGGTGAAAGCGAAATAGCTGGCGTTTGAAAGCATCTTCCGCGCAGCCATGCGCCTTTCGAGCGCATCGTTGATCGTATCTTCCGGATCAGCGAGAGCCTCACTCATCGCAGCGGAGGTTTTCCCGCCCTGACTGCTATGAGCCTCGTCGATGATGATGGCAAACCTCTTGGCTTTCTCCTCCTTGGCGATCTCATCGAGGATGAACGGGAACTTCTGGACGGTACTGATGATGATTTTCTTTCCCTCTTCGATGAACTTCCGCAAATCGCCGGAATGCTCGGCGTGTCCTACCGTCGCACCAACTTGCATGAATTGCTTAATGGTCTTTTGAATTTGATCGTCCAAGATGCGCCGGTCGGTTACCACAATCACGGAATCAAACAGTTCCGTGTCTTGCGTCTTTACTCCGATGAGTTGATGAGCCAACCACGCGATGGAATTGGACTTGCCGCTGCCAGCGGAGTGCTGAATGAGATAGCGCCCGCCGACGCCGTCCCTCGGAACGATGGCGAGCACCTTTCGTACCACATCAAGCTGGTGGTAGCGCGGAAAAATCTGAACGCGCTTCTTTCTGCCAGTCCTTTCATTCTTGAACTCAACGATCTGCGCATAGTTTTCGAGGATGTTCGTCAAACCCTGCGGAGTGAGAATCTCTTTCCAGAGATAGTCCGTCTTTAACCCTGCGGAATTCGGAGGATTGCCCGCGCCATCATTCCAGCCTTTGTTGAAGGGAAGAAACCATGAGCCTTTTCCGCGCAATTCGGTACACATTGCCACTTCCGCGTCATCGACGGCGAAATGCACTACACAGCGTCCGAACTGAAAGAGCTTTTCACGCGGATCACGGTCACGCCGATACTGCTCCACAGCATCTTCCACCGTCTGCTTGGTTAGGCTGTTCTTGAGTTCAAACGTCGCAACAGGTAAGCCATTGATGAAGAGGCACAAGTCCAGCGCCCGACGTGTTTCATCTGCGCTGTACCGTAGCTGGCGAGTGACAATGAAGCGATTCTTGGCAAACAGCGCCGCTGACTTCGTGTTACCGGGCGAAGGTGTGCCGTAGAACAAATCAAAATTGCGCGGTCCGTCGTCCACACCCTTGCGCAGCACGTCAATCAACCCGCGCTTGCCGATCTCATTGGAGAGCCTAGCCAGAAACTTGAGACGGGCGATGTCTTTGACATCCTTAGGATCGGCAATGCCGAGTTTCTTGAACTTCTCCGGCTGGGTAACTTGCAGGAAATGGAACAACTGCGGCACGTCGAGTGCTTGGGTGCGGTCGTAGTCCTTCGGGTTCCCCGCAAACCAACCGTAGCCGGTGGAGAGTGGCATTTCTGATAGGGCATCCTCCGGAGCAGGCGCAAGACCGTGCGTGCCAGTCATGTGGAGCATGATTAACGATTCGAGACCTTTTTCAGAAATGTCAGTGGTCATGCTTCAACGTCCTCAGGTTCAGCGTCCTCAGGTTCGACGTCGGTCAGTTCCTCGATCTCTTCCCTCGCTCCGGCTTCTTCAGCCGTGTCTGGCAAGTCGCGAGCGGCTTCGCGCACGTCCAGTTTACCTGTCACCACGTCCGCACTTAGTCGGATACGATATTCGCGCAGCAACGCGATTTCGCGCTCAGCATGAATGGTACTGGCTTCTAAGTGTGCAGTCTCCGCTGCGATATTTTCGACGATGCGTGATTGTTCACGTACCGGGGGCAGAATAATCGGAAGCCTGAAAAATTCTTCAGGATAGAGCCTCAAGCGCGACGCTCGCACGCCGGTTGAGTGGCAGATGATATTGGAAACGTATGGCTTCGTGCGGAGAAGAACATCAATGTAGTGTCCTACAAACTGTTCAGCGTGCCGTGGTCGATACACGGCGTACGCAGGGCTAATGATTCCGGCGTAAGCCGATACACCCAATGCTGCCATCCACGCCCACATCGTATTAACCACGAGGTCACCCGGACAGCAAAGTTTGTGACCGATATAAGACCGAGCCTTGAACATCGTGATGTTCTTCTGGCTCCGTGGCGTCACCCCGGTTATGTGCGACACCGAGAGCAGTTCTTCGCTACCGTTCGTTGAACGTTCATCGACTTCCCGGAACAGATATTTTGCCCTCAAGATTTGCCAGTGTTTAGGAATGTCGCCGAGCCAAGGGATACCAGAGGGTTTGAGGGGAACGGTAGGATCGAGACCGCGTGTAACAGCGCGGTGGATGATAGCGTCCTTTTGTTCGTTCAGCAGCGCGATCAGCTTCTTCTTGGCTCGCATTATTCGATCAATTCGCACGTTCGCGTGGTCGAGGAATTGCACAATGGCGATCTGATCATCGCTATTCGGTATCGGTACTTGCACGGTCCGCAAGAAGGACCAGTAAATTTGACGCTGGATGTCCCCCACGCCTTTCGAAGCGACGACGAACTGATCAATCATTCGTGGACACCGCATCAAGTAGTTCGCAAATGCCGAATCCAATCGTTCCGAAAGACCCAATACGATGTAGGCAGGACTAATGATGCCGTGGTAACGAGATACGCCGACCGAACCGCGCCACGCTTGCTGGTTATTAAGGACGAAGTCGCCCGGACAGACAATCTGATAGTTGGACAAATCCAAGCTGGGCGCGTGGACTTGCCCGCTTCCCTCGCTGTACGGGATGACCCCTCGGTCAAGAAATACTGAAAGCAACGGAAGGTCACCGGGATTTCTATCTGTTCGCAACTTGCTCACAGTCCAAAGACAGCGTTGATCCCAATGCCTCGGAATCACGCCGATGAACCGAGAACCCGAATCCTTGTATTCTGGATAGGGCTTGAGACCGTCAATCATGGTTGGTCTCCAAGCAACAGGTCATCCGGATTCCAAATGCACTCGGCGATCTTCGTGTAAAGCTGGCTGCGGCTCTCCACGTCAGCTTTTTTGAACTGTGTCAGCGGGATAAACGGTAAGCCACTCTGCTCCTTAAAGCGCAGGAATCCGGGGTTGTGCTCATAGCACTGTGGATGCAGCGAGCGAGCGAGTAGATTCTGTTCGAGATAGTGCGGCAGTTTCTCCTCGTAGGTCAGGTCTCCGTAACTAGCGTTAAAGCTCTTGGGCAGCAGGAGCAAGCCGCCGATCCGGTTGCGATGTTCGGCAAAGTCGGCTGGGTGTGGGAATTCGTCAGTGTGGCGTTCAGCGTGATCAGCCCAGATGTGTTCAACCTCATAACGGGTTTTGCCCTCGCTGACATAATCGAGATACCGCGACGGCAGACCTGATTGTGTTTCTACATAGTCGGTCAAGCGGGCTAGGATGCGATGGAGCGCGTAGCGGTTCTGCTGGTGCATTCGCAGGCGGTCGTTGCTGGCGAATGTCCCCTTCTCTTTGCCTTCGCTGACGAGGCTTTCATGGAGTTTCTTTGACAGCGCTTCGACCGAAAGCCCTCTAATGCCGAAGACAACCTGCGCCATCGAATACTGCATGGTGGAATAAGCGATGGTGCGGAAATTCCAAAGCCGCCATGTGAGCAAGATGTCAATGTACCGAGCGACTAAACCCAACTTCTGATTGACTACGTCGTCTCCGTCGTCCGGATGCAATGGGGCGAGCAGAAGAAGGTATTGCAGGGTGAATCCGTGTTGGGCGTTATAGAGAACATGCTCCAATCCGGGTATAGGTGTCAGGGAAGCCTCAATGAGCCGGAGATACTGACGACTGTAGAAAGTGAAATCGCGGTCGATGAAGCGATAGAAATCGTCGCTTTGCCGGAGACCAATGGTGTCGGCGGCATCTCGCAACCAGCGATGGAACTCCGTGCCGATTCGGTCGAAGTCCTCCGGTTTTGCGCCCTTTTTGCGCTCGCGAATTTTGGTGGAGTATTGGCTGCGCAGCCAAGCCTTGAAGCAATCAGACTCGACTTCCTTGCCAGCGTCGTTGAGTTCCCGAATGCGTTCGCGCCAACGTGCGCTCGCAGGGATGCGTTTATTCTCGTCGATATTGGCGAGCAGATAGCCTTTGAGCATGTCCGTGGGGCTGAGTGAGAGACCACGGTCGTTCATTGTCTCAAAGATGGTGTAGGCGTCATCGTCGGAATAGGCAGTGATTTCGACAAGGTGAACGTTCTCTAGTAGCCAGTCGATGAAGTAGGGCAAGGCAGCATCGCGTAGCTCTTCAGGTAAATAGGATTCGAGGTCGCGGTAGCGCTGGACAAGGTTCTGAACGGATTCGGGACGTCCGTTCAGGTCGAATGAGTGACCTTCGTAAAGCGCTTCCATTGCGGGGGTGCGCTCGTCTACGTGGAGATTGAATGATTTCTGACCGAACTTCTCAGAAAAGATCAATTCGTCCACATTGACCTGCCTCTCACGGTCTTTCTGAAGATTTCGGAGCAGAATAAGCAGCAGGGTAAGGCTGGTGAGGCGCTGCTGACCGTCTACGATGTAACCGGCGCTTTCTTTCTTACTGATGATGATCGAGCCGAGAAAGTAGTGCGGATAGTCCGCGACTTTGTTGCGAGCGTGTTCGGGACGATACTCCTCTAGGAACTTTCCGCTTAGATCGTCCACAAGTTCGTTGATTTGCTTTTCCTGCCACTTGTATTCGCGCTGGTAGTAGTCAATGGAATACTTAACGCCCTTAAGCAGTTCACGAACCGTTTTCGCCTTGCCGAGAATCTCTCTCATTTCGTTTCGCCCTTCACAATCTCATCGAGCAAGCCTCCTGTTTGCTTTTCCAACGCCACAATGTCAGCTCTAATCTCGTCGAGTGAGCGGAGAGGCTGCGGTTTGTAGAAGTGGCGGGTGAAGGAAATCTCATAGCCGATCTTAGTAGCGGATTCGTCGATCCACGCATCCGGCGTATGGGGAAGCACTTCACGGCGAATGAATGCCTCGATGCCGCCTTCCTCCAGCAGCGGAACCTGCTCAGTGTCGCGCAGGTCTGAGTCAGGCTCATATTCCACTACGAATTTCTTTCCGTCCACGGTTGTTTCGTAAAATCCGTGCAACGGATCAGCCTTGGTCTTGCTGGGCTTGTGAACCTTGGCGATGACGGGGGGAGCCGTTTCCACACGCCAACTGACGGCTCGCAAAATGACCTTCAAGTCGGACGCACTGAGTCTGACCTCTAGCTTGTCGAGCGCACCTGCCACGCGGTCGCGGAAGACATTGTGGTCTTCAAATAGGCTGTCACCCAGTTCACGGCGTAGTGCGTCGGCGGCGGTCATGAGTCTGCCGTCGCGCTCCCAAGTCCTCGCGTCGAGGAGCTTCTTCTTTTTCTTATCGGACAAGCCTTTCTTAGCTGCGCCTTCTTCGGCTTCCTCATCGTCATCGCCATTGCCCCATTCGTTGACGACTGTCTCCAGCTTCGCCTGCACGCTGGCAAAATCCTCGAAAAGTGCCTCGCCGAGCTGTTCATAGAATTCGCTGCGGAGTTCTTCGTCACCGGAAGCGAAGCGTAGAGACTCGATAGATTTCACCGAAAGCTGGCTGTGCAGGCGAAGCGGACGTTCGACGGTCACCTTCCAATAGCCGAACGCGGCATTGGGAAAGACCTTCGACTGTTCAGTCTCTTTGAATGCGCGGTGGGCATCGCAGATGCGCTGGATGTCTTCCGGCGAAAGCTCGCAGTTCTTCTTGCCGAGGTTCTTGCGGAGGGGCTTGAACCATTGCGTGGCGTCGATGAGCTGAACCTTACCTTTGCGGTGCTCCGGCTTGCGATTGCTGAGCACCCAGACGTAAGTGGCAATGCCGGTGTTATAAAACATGTTCAGCGGTAAGGCGACGATGGCTTCCAGCCAGTCGTTCTCGATCAACCAACGCCGGATATTGCTTTCGCCTTGCCCGGCGTCACCGGTGAAGAGAGACGAGCCGTTATGAACCTCCGCAACGCGGCTGCCCAGCGGCGTCTTGTGATTCATCTTGGACGCCATGTTCGCGAGGAAAAGCAACTGACCGTCGCTGGAGCGGGTAACGAGGGATAGCTCCTCGCCGTCGTGCATGACGCGAAAGCGGGGATCGCGCATTCCGTCCTTGCCGCCCATGTGCTCCAAATCTTTCTTCCAACTCTTCCCGTAAGGCGGATTGGCAAGCAGGAAGTCGAATTCTTGCGCACGGAAAGCGTCATTCGAGAGCGTAGAATATTCCGCGCCGCCGACGATGTGGTCAGCACTTTCGCCTTCGCCTTTAATGAGCATGTCCGACTTGCAGATCGCGTAGGTTTCAGGATTGATTTCCTGACCGTAGAGGTGGGCGACGACTTGGTGGTTTTGTTTCTTCCCCAAGTCTCGTAGTGTTTCTTCCGCGACGGTAAGCATGCCGCCGGTGCCGCAAGCGCAATCGTAGAGCAGATACGAGCCTGATTGAATCTTGTCGGCAATCGGCAGGAAGATCAGATTCGCCATGAGCTTAACGGCATCCCTCGGAGTCCAGTGCTCCCCGGCTTCCTCATTATTTTCTTCGTTGAACTTGCGGACAAGCTCCTCGAAGACCGTGCCCATGGAATGGTTGTCGATTCCTGCGGGACTGAGATCAATTTCCGGGTCGAGAAATTTGCCGATGAGCGTGCCAAGAGAATCGGACTTGGAAAGCGTAGAAAGCTGGTTGTGAAATTTGAAATTGTCGAGAATGTCCCGGACATTCTCTGAGAACCCGTTCAGGTAATCTTCAAAATCCGCGAGCAACTGCTGCTGACTGGCACGAGACTTGAGATCACGGAGCGTGAACTTGGAAGTGTTGTAAAAAGGATGCTTGGAGGCATCGCAGAGCGCGACGTGCTGCTCAGTGATACCCGCTTTGTCGAGCATATCCTTGGTTTCGAGGACAGCCTTCTTCGTCGGCTCTAGCACAGCATCCAAACGACGCAGAACGCACATTGGCAGAATCACGTCGGGATACTTGCCCCGTTTGAACAGGTCGCGTAAAACGTCGTCAGCGATGCCCCAAATGAAGGATACGATTTTATTGTGTGTGGTCTGATCCATGTGTGCGTCTTCTAGCGCTGCCAGCACGCGAACAAATGTTCTTGGGGGAAGAAATCGAATTATCGCACAGGGGCTGGGTGGGTGCGATGTGACCGGGCACCAAGCGTGGTTTTCACATCGTGGGGTTATATCGTTCCTATCAGATGCGTCACGATGCTATCCCACTCCGCATCGAGCGACTCCCGGCACACGGGCTTGCCCGTCCGGCTATACCAGTAAGCGGCATTGCTCTGGTCGCCTTCCTTGCGATGCAAGTAGGCATGCACCCACGCACCCTCTGCGCCTTCGTCCTCTTGCGCCGATTCGTGCGCTCGCGTCCAATCGCCCTTGGCATCCCACCACAATCCCACGAGCGCGTGTGTTAGTCCGGCTGGCGGCTCGGTTGCGGTGAGGGACTGGCGAAATTCGTCAAGCGTCATTTGCGTACAAGATTATAGAAGTTGTACGAACGTCGTGGCATGATGCGGAAGGGGCTGGGCAGTACACTTAGTAAGCGCAGTATTGTACGCAGCGAAAGAGACTCGTGCATGACTGACGACAAAACAGCAGCATCAGCCACGTCCGCCGAGAGCGATGATAGGCGATTTGCTCGCCTCGCCATCGAGGAAGCGCGGAAGAGCGTGCCGGAGGACGAGCGCATTCACCCAAGGGTTGGTGTCGTTGTCGTCAAAGATGGACGTGTTCTCGCGACCGCCCATCGTGGCGAATTCCCCCAGTGCCACGGTGAATTTATTGCGCTTGAAAAGAAGCTCGCCGACGTCTCGCTGGCTGGTTCGACTGTCTACACCACTCTGGAACCATGTACTTCGAGGAACCATCCCAAGGTTCCTTGCGCAATTCGCCTAGCGGAGAGGAAAGTTGCTCGCGTCGTGATCGGCATGCTTGATCCTGATGACCGAATAAGCGGTCGAGGGCAGAGAGCCTTGAGAAAGGCGGGCATAGCGACGGAACTGTTCGATCACGACTTGATGACAGAGATCGAGGAACTAAACCGCGATTTCATACGTGAGAAAGAAGCCACGGAGCATCGAGCCAGTGCTTCTGATAATCAAGGCAGCAAGCGCAGTCTGGCTGCTATTTCGCCGGAGACCGAAGCAGCGAGGCGGTTATCTGACGCGTCGCGAGATATAGAAAAAGCAGGTTGGGCATACGTCGAACTGCATTCGCGGTATGGAGTCGCGCAGGCGGTTCGTGACGTCATTGCTGAAGAGAAAGAGATTTTTGACAAGATCGGGATGGCATCGGAGATTTTCGAGCGCGACTATGATCTACCCTCCGACCTCGCTAGCGTGGCTAAGGACGAACTTGCGAATATAAACATCAGCCTCGATAGGCTGACAGCCGGGCACGATTTAGACACCATGAAGATCGCGGCAGAGCAAGTTCAAGATAGCTGCGATAGGGTTCGCGAAGCAGCAAAGCCATACGCTTATTTGAACCGTGACGCGGGAGATGCTCGGCGAGTCGAGGAACCGGAACTCCCAGCAGCTAGACCCATCATAGTTCCCAATCGCTACGGGAAGGGCGTTCTAAAGGATCACATGGGGTACACCGGACTCGGCGTCGTCAATGATGGCGAGCAGCCCGCCTACGACATGACGATTCACAACATTCCACTTAAAGATGGCGCAAAACTAGCGTTCCACGGAGGACAGACCGAACGGTTGACCAAACGCGATGGGGAGGCATTCTATCCCGCGTTCTTGGAAGCGAGGTTAGGCGGGACGTTTGGAAGCGCATTGTTTGATTTCATGCGGGAGCGAGGCATACCGAGCATCACAGTTCCCATTACGTACAGGGATTCCAACAACAACTGGTTCCAAACCGACGTCACCTTCGAGCGGGATGTTCAGAAATCTGGCGGTCTCAGGCTGGGCTGGGCGCAGAAGCGGATTCCAGAACCGACGCCGGAGTCCGCCTGACTATGAAGCACAAGAAGCAACACATCATTCCGAATTGCTACCTGAAATCGTGGTGCGACCCGCGCACACCAGCGGGGCAAAGTCCGTATATTTGGCGCATCAGCAGGGATGGCAGCAAGAAGAAAAATAAGTCGCCCGAAAAATCGTTCACAGCAAACAACCGATACACGATCACCATGCCAAACGGCGACCGTAATCTGGTCATCGAAGACACTCTTGCTGGAATCGAGAACCTATTCGTGAATGTGGTGGGCAGGATTCGGCGACGCGAACGGCTGACACCGCTCGACAAGGCGCGTCTTTGTTTGTTCACGGCAGCGATGCACACCCGCTCGGTTGCGATGGGAGAGCATTGGAAGGAATTCCACGAGGGCGTTCACAAACAAGTAGTCGCGTTGGAGAAGGAGCGAAACGCACCACCAGCGAAGTCGCTCGAAACCGCAGACATGGTGAAGCACGCACACCCTTATCTGGTCGAATCAGGAATCGAAGTTCTGGCTCCCATGCTTTTCAAGATGCCGATGAGCATCTTGGTCACTGACGACGAAGTCGGCTTCGTCACGTCCGACAACCCCTGCGTATGGAACGTTCCGGGTGCGCACAGGCTACCACCGGGTCTGCGTTATCCCAGCCTGTCACAGCCCAGAATCGAGATAAGTCTGCCCTTGACCCCGCAACACCTGCTGCTCATTTCGCATCGTGTGCATGCGCTCTACGTGGACGTGAAGCAAACGACGGTCGATGATGCAAACCGCCTCTGTTGCCTCGACTGCACTGAAGAGTTTGTTTCGTGGAAAGGCGAGACGCGACCGTACTGGCTTGACCCCGGTAAAGAGCCAGATGACGCATGGGAAAAAACCCCGGAAGGCAAGGCAGCACTGGCTGAAGCGGAGAAATACAGGAAGTGGCAAGCCGAATACGACGAGTCGAGGAGGGCGAGGGAACAAGTAGCCAAACCCCAATCTGCTAAGCAATCGACAGTCACATAGACCGGCAAAACGCGAGGATATGAAAGGTGACCAGAAGAGTCACAGCGGCTCAAGGGTTGGTGGTGGAGGTGGTCACAAAACCCTGCCGCGCCTCAGAAACGCCTCGACCGACCGGAACCCCGTCCGGCTGCCAAAATCGCCCCAGAATCGGCTTCCTAGCGCCCCATTGGTACAATCCTCGCCGAGGAGAATTCAATGAACTTGGCTGGTGTTGTCCAGCAGTTGCGGAAAGAACGGGATCAGGCGGCGCGAACTCTCCAGCAACTTGACGCGGCTCTCGCCGCGCTCAGTGGCGACTCTCATGGTAGAGGAAACTAAGCGCAAGATTTCAGCAGCAGGAAGGGCGAGGATCGGGGCTGCCCAGAGAGCAAGATCGGCGAAGGTACGCGGGACAGGCGGGCAGAAGCAGAACGTTGTCACCATGCCCAAGAAGAGGACGATGTCCGCTGCGGCCCGCAGGAAGATCACTGAAGGCGATTCGGCTGGGGATCGCCATTCTCGTCTGACGGAACCTGATCTGCTTTCGGATTCCCGTTCTTGTCCAAGCCTTGGGCAAGCCACGCCTGACGTTGAACTTCATCAAGCCTGTCTTCCGCTTCTTTGATCCAATGGCGATAGGTCTTGCGAATCTCCTTGGGAGACGTGCCCACCATGTCAGCCACGTCCTCGACACGGACACCCGCAGCCAGCAATTCAGTAATTCGGTAGTGGCGGAATCCGTGCGGCGTCATTTTCACTCCTGATCGACGGATCACCTTATTCACGTCCTCACGCCACTTCACATACGTGTCCGGGAAAGCCGGAGAAGCCAAAGCCTCAAGCTGTTCAGCCAGAGATTGGCTGATGCGAACTCGGTAGCGTTCATTTGTCTTCGTCCGATTGCCACGAATCAACGTTCCGTCTTGCACGACCGGGCGACGTTCCGGCTGCGAAACGCCGTACTTCTTGCCATCACTCAGCGACATGCCGAATTTGTGAGCATCCACAATCGCCATTGCTGATTCACGCATTAGGCGGACGAGGACACCGACCCGCCCGGTCGCCGTCGCAAGCACCTTTTCCATTTCCTGCTTGGTAGGTGGAACGACTTCCCTCTGTTCATATTTGATCCGGAACTGCGGGAAGATGCGGGTGTCCGGATTCGGGTTCTTTTCGATGTAACCCATACCTACCGCCCAACTGAAGAATCCGGCGATGACTGCCCAATGAACCGAAAGGCTACTGCTGTCGCCCGTGCGATACGGCAGGCTGGTGCGGAACCTCATCGCCCGTTCAGGGGTGAGGGCAGTCAAAAAGATCACGTCGTTTTCCTTGCACCATGCAACGAGCTTGTCGCTCATGAGTTTTGCCTTCTTGATCCCGATTCTGTTCTGCTCTTTGAATTTCAGCCACTCCTCGACGGCAGCCTGAACGGTAACGTTTTGGCGGACGGGCTTGCCCTCCAGCAAGGCTGTAAGCTCGGAGTCGAGTTGCCTCTTATTCGTTTGCGCTTCCGACCAGATGCGGGTCTCGGCAGACCACTTGTTCTGCCCACGATGAAGCTTGTTCCCGCCCAGCGTCGTGTTCGGCCCCGACCAGTTGAACTGAAACCAGAGTGAGCATCCGCACCGGGGGTGGTAGCGGTCGTCCTTGTGCTTGCAATTCGCCGAGTGGCGGCGGTACGTGGTGATTTCCATTGGGTTCTCCGTTTTGAGGCTCCAACGCCTAATACTGCGAAACGGAGAAATCTCCCGATTCCGGTCGCCCGACCTAGTACAAATCTAGGACAATCGGGTTACTGAAAATGGAAATCGCGAGTGTTTATGCGGGCAAAAGAATGGCTCCTCAGGTAGGACTCGAACCTACAACCCTTCGGTTAACAGCCGAATGCTCTGCCATTGAGCTACTGAGGAGTGAGGGCGGGGACTGGCGTCACGTCACCGGATGCAATAGTAATATAGCATCGCGGCGGGTAAATCCAAAGTGTCCAGAGGGCGCGGGCCCTCAGTCCTGTCCCATGCGGATTTCTTGAGAAGCGAACTTAACGAACGAATCGGCCCGCTCCGGTTCCGTGAAGCGGCTGGCGCGCTTTGACGTGCGCGATGCCCTCCGTTAGGCTAAGAGTTCTGCCCATGAGTGAACCTGTCATCTCCGTACAAAACCTGCGCAAGTCTTACGGCGAAGTGGAAGCAGTGCGCGGCATCGATTTTGAAATTCAGGCCGGGGAAGTTTTTGGTCTGCTCGGGCCCAATGGGGCAGGGAAGACGAGCACCGTAGAGATTCTCGAGGGACTGCGGGTACGTACTGCCGGAAATGTCAAGGTTCTGGGCTTCGATCCCGACAAGCAGACTTTGCAGCTGAAAGACCGCATCGGAGTTTGTTTGCAAGCCACAAACCTGCCGGAGAAGATGCGCGTGATTGAGGCGCTGCACATGTTTGGGTCGCTTTACAGTCGAACCGTTTCGTCGGATTTATTGCTCAAGCGCTTGCAGTTGACGGAAAAGCGCGAGGCTTTTTACGGCACTTTATCGGGCGGACAGAAACAACGCTTGGCGCTGGCGCTTGCGATGGTGAACGACCCCTCCTTACTTTTTCTGGACGAACCCACGACTGGCCTCGATCCTCAAGTGCGGGCTGAGATTCATCTGCTGCTGGAGCAATTGCGCTCGGAGAAGAAGACGATTGTTCTGACCACGCATTACATCGAAGAAGCCGAGCGATTGTGCGACCGGGTGGCGATTGTCGATCAAGGTAAAATCATCGCCATCGACACCCCGCGCAACTTGCAGCAGCAGAGCAAAACGGCGTCGAATATTGTGGTGACATGTGGCGCGCAGATTCCCGCGCAGCGTCCGGTATGGGCGGCAGCAATTGAAAGCCGGGTCGACGATACGGGACGGACCTTGACCGTAATTTCGCGCCGCCCCGCAACCACTCTGGTGGAATTGATCAAGTGGATTGATCAGAGCGGCATTGAATTGGTCGACGTGTATTTGAAGAAGCCGACGCTCGAGGATGTATTTATCGAGATGACTGGAAAGCGCCTGCGAGATTAGTTCAGCGACGAAGCCAGAACGATGAAACCTTATCTAGCCTTCATTCAGATGGATCTCCGGCTGGCCCTGCGGCAGAAGTCAGTAATCTTCTTTAACTATCTTTTCCCGTTAGTGTTCCTGATTAGTTTCGCGCAGATTCTGCATGGAGATCGCGGCGGCGCGATGACCCAGGTGCTGACCATGGTCACGATTCTGGGCATTCTGGGCAACGGATTATTTGGCGCCGGAATGCGCGCCGTGCAGGAGCGGGAAGCCAACGTGCTGCGGCGGTATAAAGTCACGCCGATTACGCCCGCTCCGATTTTAGTGGCTTCAATTATTACGGGCTGGATTCTGTTTATGCCGTTCGTGGTTGTCATGTTCTGTGTGGCTCACTTCGGCTACGGCATGCCGTGGCCGTCGAGCATGGTTTCGATTTTCTTTTTTATCTCACTGGGAATTATGGCCTTCCGCTCCATTGGGATGATTCTGGCTTCAGTAGTGAACACGTCGCAAGAAAGCCAGATTCTGGTGCAGTTGATTTACTTGCCCATGTTGCTGCTGAGCGGGGCGACGTTTCCGACCTCCATGTTTCCAGGATGGTTGTTGACGATCACACAGTTCTTGCCTGCGACGTATCTTGTGTCCGGAATGCAGGGCATGATGCTGCGGCAGGAAAACTTATTGATGGATTCATTAGCGGTTATGGCGCTGGCCATCACGATCCTGGTGGCCACGTTTATTTCCATGAAGTTGTTTCGCTGGGAAAAGGAGGAAAAGATTCGATCCGCATCCAAGCTCTGGATTCTGGCCGTTCTCCTGCCGTTCTTTGTGTTGGGCGGATGGCAGGCGCATACCCAGCAGAACGTGGTTAAGACGAAGATTCTCAATCGCGAATTGGCGCGGCGGCAGACTTACTTGATTCGAGGTGCCCGCATCATTGTCGGCAACGGAAAAGTGATCGAAAGCGGCGCGGTTTTGGTTCGTCTCGGCAAGATCGAAGAGGTGTACGACGGCACGTGGCCCGACGCAAAAACCCTTCATGCCGAACCCATCGAGGCGGCAGGGAAGACGATTCTGCCTGGTCTGATTGATGTGCATGTGCATTTGGCGGCGCCGGGTGGCTTCTATGAGGACATGTCGAAGTACGACATGGATGCCGAAATGGAGCGCCATCTGGCTGCTTATCTGTACAGCGGCGTGACTACGGTGAAGAGCGTGGGCGATCCGCTGGACGCAGTGCTCAAAGTTCGCAGCATTGTGAACAGCGGCGAAAAATTGGGCGCGGAACTCTTCACCTGCGGTCCTTTATTCACGGCAAAGGGCGGGCATGGGACCGAATACTTTAAGTCGCTGCCGGAATCGATGCGACAGCAGTTCGAGGCCCAATTCGTTCGCATCCCAAACTCGGCAGATCAGGCGAAGCGGCAAGTGGACGATCTCAAACACGCGGGCGTGGATGGTATCAAAGCGATCATGGAATCGGGCGGAGGTTCGGTGTTGTATAACCGCCTTGATGTTTCCTATCTCGATGCTATCGCCAGCGAGGCTCGTCAGGATTCGTTGCCGCTTTCGGTGCATACCGGGAATGCGCAGGATGTATCCGACGCGCTTCATGCGGGCGTGGATTCCATTGAGCATGGCTCTTTCCGCGATGCGATTCCGGACGCCTCGTTCGAGCAAATGGTGCAGCAGAAAGTTTTCTACGATCCGACTTTGAGCGTGGGCGAGGCGTTCCGCGATTTTGCCGCGGGAAAAGACGATTTGCTGAAGCGCTCGCTGGTGCAACAAGTGGGTCCGGCGGCGCTGCTCAAAGCTACAGAAGAAGGACTGACCTCGAAAGATACTCAGGAAATGCGGCAGCGGTTGGGTGGCTTTCCTTTCGACCTGAAGATTGGCACGCAGAATTTGCTGGCGGCTTATAAGCATGGCGTGATGCTGGTCACCGGAAGCGATGCTGGAAATATTCTGGTGGTGCATGGGCCGACGGTGCAGCATGAGCTCGAATTGTGGGTCGCGGCTGGGATTCCTGCGGGCGACGCCTTGCAGGCCGCGACTTACAACGCAGCACGACAGCTTCGAGACGATGAGCACATTGGCTCTATTCAGAAGGGACGCGACGCGGATTTATTGATCGTCGACGGCAATCCTTTGACGGACATCAATGCGCTGGAGCGTATTTCTGCGGTGTTCTTCAAGGGTGAGAATGTGGATCGATCGGAATTGTTCGATCAGCAGTAGTCTCGACTACGACGGTTGCGCATCTTGCTTCCAGGCGGCTTCGCCATGCTTTTCTTGCGATAGACTCTAGGGGATGCGCGTTCTCGGGATCGACTGCGGCACGGAGTATACCGGGTACGGCGTGGTTGAGTTGCGCGACGACACCAGCTTGCTGTGCCTGGACTGCGGCGCCATCAAGTTGTCGAAGCGCACTCCGATGTCGACACGGCTCGCGATTATTTTCGATCGTCTCAACTCGCTTATTGCCGCGCATCAGCCCGAGAACGTCGCGATTGAGGATGTCTTTTACGCGCTCAATGTGAAGTCGGCGCTGAAGTTGGGTCAGGTGCGTGGCGTGGCGATGCTGGCGGCATCAGTCGCGGGGTTGGTGGTGGCGGAGTATGCTCCGCTAACCATAAAATCTGCGGTCGTCGGCTATGGTCGGGCTGAAAAGGCGCAAGTCCAGCTCATGGTCGCGCGGCTGCTGCGGCTGGAGCAGATTCCCGAACCGCCCGATGCCGCGGACGCTTTGGCGATCGCCATCTGCCATCTTCATACATCCGCCACGCTGCAGCGCCAAGCCGTGGCGAACTAATCCGGTGGAGACACCTGCGACGATTTTCCGGATCCGGCATCTGTGTGCTATGCGGGTGCCGATTAGCAGACTACTCATAGCCATCTCGGCGTTGCTGTTCTCGTGTTTTGCTGTTGCGCAGCAGCCTCAGCCTGCGGTCATCACTTATTCTCTGGATTTTCCTGGCTCCGAGCCTGACCACTATTTTTTCTACGTCTCATCCGACGGCAAGGCGTCGTACGAGTCCACCGGAAGGGTGACGCCGGATTCGCCTGCTGATCCTTATCATGATGAGTTTGTTTTGTCAGAAGCGACTCGTAATCGTATTTCGGACCTGGCGAAAGAGGCGGGATACTTTGCGAAGCCGCTGGATTCTACCAAGAAGGGAATTGCGTTCACTGGCAGGAAGTCTCTGACGTACCAAGACGGAACTCAAAATAATCATGCAGACTTCGATTACTCTCCTTCGCAATCGGTTCGAGATCTGGTGCGTTTGTTCGCGGGCATTTCGGCAACGCTCGAGTTTGGACGTCGGCTGGATTTCGATTATCACTATCAGAAGCTGGCTCTGGACGCGGAACTCAAGTCGATGGAAAGCTTGCAGCAAGAAGGAGACTTAGCTGAGCTTGCAGCGATTCGACCTATTCTGGAGAAGATCGCGAGTGATCCTTCGCTGGTGAATGTGGCGCGGGCGCGGGGGCGGCGTTTGCTCTCGAGTGCGGGCCCGAAATGATTGCCACTTTTCTCGCTTATGTTAGCCGAGGTTGGCGTCGAAAAGCGACGCGAACCTGGGGCGTGCGTTCTCACCCACAATCGAAAATCCGTTTCCTTCCTTGCCCATTTCTGGCATAATTGAGCGTGCATCCCAGCCTGCACAAATCTCACAGACAATTTCAAGCGAGGAAGCGATGTCGGCAAAGTACATCTTTGTGACGGGTGGAGTTGTGTCTTCATTGGGCAAGGGTTTGGCGGCGGCTTCGATCGGCTGCCTGCTGGAGAGCCGCGGGCTCAAGGTCAACCTGATGAAGTTCGATCCTTACCTCAACGTCGATCCCGGCACCATGTCGCCGTTCCAGCATGGCGAGGTCTTTGTCACCGACGACGGCGCGGAAACCGATCTCGACCTTGGCCACTACGAGCGCTTCACGCACGCCAAACTTTCGCGCGACAACAACTGGACCACGGGCCGCATTTACGAGCAGATCATCACCAAAGAACGGCGCGGCGATTATCTGGGCAAGACGGTGCAGGTGATTCCGCACGTCACCAATGAAATTAAATCCGCGATGAAGAAAGTTGCACAGGACGTGGACGTTGCTATCGTCGAGATTGGCGGCACGGTTGGCGATATCGAGTCGCTGCCATTTATGGAAGCGATTCGGCAGATGCGGCAAGAGTTGGGGCGCGAACATACCCTGTTCATGCACGTCACGCTGGTTCCGTTCATCGCGGCGGCGCAGGAACTGAAGACTAAGCCTACGCAGCACTCGGTGAAAGAGTTGCTCAGCATCGGAATTCAGCCGGATATTCTTCTATGCCGCACCGATCGTTTTCTATCCAAAGAAATCAAGTCGAAGATCGCGCTGTTCTGCAATGTAGGTGAAGAGGCCGTGATCACGGCGAAAGACGTAGCCTCGATTTATGAAGTGCCTCTGAACTTTGCGAGTGAAGGCGTGGACACGCTGGCCCTGAAATATTTGCACATCGACGCCCCGGCGCGAAACATGAAGCGATGGGAGGAGTTGGTTCATCGTGTTTACAATCCCAAGGCCGAAGTCACGATAGGAATCGTGGGAAAGTATGTGGAGTATGAAGACTCCTACAAGTCACTGAAGGAAGCACTGGTGCACGGCGCATTGGCGCACAATCTCAAGCTGCAAGTGAATTGGATCGAGGCGGAAGGCCTCGAAACCGGCGACGCTTCCTACGAAGAGCAGCTTCGCGATTACGATGGCTTGCTGGTTCCCGGGGGATTTGGCAAGCGCGGCATCGAAGGCATGCTGAATGCAATTCGTTATGCGCGGGAAAATAAAGTTCCGTACTTTGGAATTTGCCTGGGCATGCAGACGGCCTGCATTGAATATGCACGCAACGTCTGCGGATTGACGGGTGCGAATTCAAGCGAGTTCGATCCCTCGACGCCGCATCGCGTGATTTATAAGTTGCGCGAACTTCGCGGCGTCGAAGAGTTGGGCGGGACGATGCGACTGGGCGCATGGACTTGCAAGATCGAGCCGAACACGCTGGCTCATGAGATTTATGGCGTTTCCGAGATCAGCGAACGGCATCGGCATCGTTATGAATTTAACCGCGAATATGAGGGCCCTTTGACAGCGTCGGGACTTAAGATTTCCGGTTCGACTCCGGATGGGACGTATGTCGAAATGATTGAACTGCCGGATCATCCCCACTTTATCGGATGCCAGTTTCATCCGGAGTTCAAGTCGAAGCCACTGGAGCCGCATCCGCTGTTCAAAGCCTTTGTGGGAGCGGCTTATGACAGCGGGTCGCAAAGGCGGGCGGATAAGGACGCGAACGCGGTAGAACTGTTTCACCGACCGCAACGGGTGGCGAACCGCTAGCGAAGGGTTGCCTCTGTAGTTGGGTCGCAAGAACTCTGCCCGAGGCCGTTCTCCGATGTACGGTCATGTCCGCAACTCGTTCGCAAGCGCGCGCGGGAGGGGGACACACTTGTTATTCTTGAGGTCAACCAAGACCATGCGGTTATGCACACTTCTTCTCGCGACCGCGCTACTCGCAGCCCTGGGGTTGGCAGAGGATGGTCCGCCCGCGAACTGTCCCGGCGGGGCGGCTTGCGCTCTGCTGAAAAGTGATCGCAAGAAGGCAGCCGTGACCTATGCTAAGGGTCTCCGGCTGGAACACGATCGCCATTCCGAAGAGGCGTACGACGACTTCCAGGCTGCTTCACAGCTCGATCCCAGCAATACCAAGTATGCGATCACTCTGGCTAACGCCCGCCAGAATCTGGTCTACGAATATCTCCAGCGTGGCAGCAGAGAGCTCATGGAGAAGCAAGGGATCAAGGCGTTAGCCGATTTTCGCACCGTGCTGCAATTCGATCCGACGAATGAGTTTGCACAACAGCGGCTGCAAGATGCGGCCGGCAACTGGACCCCCGATCTAGCGGCCGTGCCGCTCGTCGTTCAAGATTCTGGCATGTTGACTCTCGCTCCCGATGCTGCCCCTCATGAATTTCATTTCCGGGGCGACACCAAGGAGATGTTGAGCCAAGTGGCGAAGGCGTACGGAATTTCTGTACAGTTCGATGACTCCGTCGCTTCTCGCCATGTTTGGTTCGATATCGACGCAGTGTCCTTCAGCGACGCTATGCGCGCGGCTTCCGCGGTTACGAAAACATTTTGGACGCCTCTCTCGGAGAAGCAGGTATTGATCGCCGCCGACAGCGTAGACAATCACCGACAGTTCGATCGGATGGGCCTGCGGCGGTTTTCCTTCCCCGCCGTGACCAATCCGACCGAGTTGAACGACATCGTAAATGCGTTACGCAGTATTTTTGAGATACGCTTTGTGCTGCAATCGCCGTCCTCAGGAACGATAGAAGTCCGCGCGCCGCAGCGCACTCTGGAAGCGGCGACACAATTTTTAGAGTCGCTCGACGACTCGCGTCCCCAGGTCATTCTCGATATCCAGGTCTATGAACTCAGTTCCAGTCTGGCGCACAATATCGGCCTGCATGTGCCCAACAATTTCAATCTGTACAACATCCCAGCTGCGGCATTGGCGGCTCTGGGCGGGCAGAGCCTGCAAAGCATCATTAACCAAATCGCGTCCGGAGGCTTGAGCGCAGCCAATCTGGGATCGCTCTCCACCCTACTGAGCCAGTTGCAGAGCGGACAAGGAATCTTCAGTCAGCCGCTGGCTACGTTCGGAGGAGGGCTAACCTTTGAAGGCTTGAGCCTGGACAACGTCACCGCCAACTTGTCGCTGAATGAGAGTTGGGCCCGCGATCTCCGTCATGCCTCGTTGCGCGTCGCGCAGAACAACGAAGCCACGTTCAAAATTGGCGAACGTTACCCCATCCTGACCGCCAGTTTTTCTTCGGGGATTTCGGGACTCGGTGGAATTCCGGGATTAGGCGCGGCCGCCGCCAGCGCTACAAGTGCCTTGTCTTCCATCGGACTGGCTCCGTCATTTACGTATGAAGATTTGGGATTGAGCCTAAAGGCCAAACCTGTTGTCTACGCCGATTCCAGCGTTGCCCTTACGCTGGATATGCAACTCCGTTCGCTGGGTGCGGTAACTGTAAACAATCAGCCGATCATTTCCAACCGTGAGTTCAAAGGCAGCGTCACGCTTATGGATGGCGAGCCTGCACTGGTCACCGGAGAAGTGGACCGCTCCGAGCAGCTTAGCTTGAGCGGAATTCCAGGCTTGGGGGCGCTGCCGCTCATCAACAAGAGTTTAGTGGATAACAACAAGCAGGACACCGACAACGAGCTCATGGTGATCATCACCCCGCATGTGGTGAGCAACCCCAGGCGCCAAGCTGGGCTGGAGATTTGGCTGGACAAGTAGAGTGAATTCTCCATGCGCCCGCACAGCGGAAAGCTTGCGGGTTACATCATCACTTTGCGGCGAAATCAACCAGGCTCTTGAACACTTCGTCCGGAAGAGTTCCCAAACTCGCAACTTTTCGTCCATTGATGAAGATAGTCGGCGTTGAGTTGACCCCCACCTCTTTGCCCAGGGCCAGGGATTTTTCGACCCGGGTCTGGGTCTCCGGCTTGGCGGCGCACACCGCAATCTCCGCGCTCTTCGCGCCGGATGCATCTGCGATGGCCTTCAACTTGTCATCCGCATTGGCCTCGGTGATGTCGGCTTGAGCATCGTATACGCCCTGGATGAACTTCCAGAATGCGTCGTTGGAGCTGCGTCCGACGCAGTCGGCATAGTCGGCGGCTTTGTTGGCCCAATCGTGCATAGGCAGCGGGAAATTTTGAAATACCAACCTGACGTTGGGTTCACTGGTCAGTAGTGTTTCGATTTTCGGTTGGGCCTCTTTACAGTGCGGACATTGCAGGTCGCTAAACTCTACAATGGTGACCGGAGCTTTCGCAGGACCTCGCGATGGCCCGTTGACGCCTTGCTCCAGCGTCTTCCGATCCGCGGCAAAAGGATGAGCGCCGAACGGGATGGGCTCTCCGCTAAACGCGTGTTTGCCGTCTGGAGTGACATACAGTCTGTCGCTTTGCTGGCCCTGCGGGCTGCTGAGTATGATGGTGATTTCCGCCATGCCGGGGATTTCGGAAGGCTTGATGGCCGCAACCCTAAAGGTCAACGAAGGGTCGTGGCCGAACATGTCGTGCAGGAACTCGTTGACGGTTTCTTCGGAAGGCAAGCCGCTCTCCGCTGGCTCCGCTGTGCTGGCTTTCAAGGCTGACTTCTGTTGTGCGGTGGCAGAGCTCGCAAGCAGCATGACGAGAAATCCGACCGCCAACTTCCACATCGAATTTTTGCGAGTACTCAAAATAGCTCCTTAAGATTATGGGTTCGAACACACCAGCGGATTTCACTCGACATCGGGTTTCGCTGCGATGGGGAGCCGGCGTCCGTAGCCATACGCTTTGGCGGAAATTTTCAATCCGGGCGCCGCTTGCTGTCGCTTATATTCCGCCCGCTCGGCCATGCGAATCACTCGCTTTACCAGAGCCAGATCGAGTCCGTGATCGCTCGCGATCTTCTCCGCCGAATGCGCGTCCTCGACGTAGTCTTCAAGGATAGCATCCAGGACATCATAGGGGGGCAGTGAATCGCTATCTTTCTGATCGGGGCGCAACTCTGCCGATGGCGGCTTCTCAATCGTCGTCGCGGGGATTACCGCCCGCAATGAGTTTACGTAATTGCTCAAGCGATAGACAAGCGTCTTAGGAACATCGGAAATCACGGCGAGGCCGCCGACCATGTCCCCATACAGGGTGCAGTAGCCGACACCGAGTTCGCTCTTATTTCCTGTGCTCAGCACGATTGCGCCGAACTTGTTGGAGAGCGCCATCAAAATCCCCCCGCGAGCGCGGGATTGTATATTTTCCTCCGTTACGTCTTCCGGATATCCGGCAAACACGGGCTGCAAGGTCTTACCATAACTCTCGACAATGGCATTAATCGGGAGAAGCTCGAAGCGGATATTTAGATTTTCCGCCAGAGATCGGGCATCGTCGATCGACCCCGCCGAAGAATAGGGACCGGGCATACCGATTCCCATCACGTTCTCGGCACCGACGGCATCCACCGCAATGGCGGCTGTCAGAGCGGAATCGATGCCTCCACTTAATCCGAGGATGACCTTACGGAAACCGCATTTGTGAATGTAGTCGCGGGTCCCCACAACCAGAGCGCGATACACGCTGGCTTCCTCCCCGGCAATCTGCTCATGTAGTTCGCCACCGCTTGCAGGATCGAAGAAAATCAAGTCTTCCTCGAACGACTTGCCCTGCGCGATGACGCTGCCGGAAGAGTCCAGTGCCAGACTCGATCCGTCGAACACGAGACTGTCATTGCCCCCCACCTGGTTCACCATGGCGACGGGGACGTGATGGTTTCGCGCGATCGAGGCCAGCATGTCGCGGCGCAGTTCGCGTTTTCCGATCCAGAAAGGCGATGCCGAAATATTTAAGACAAAGTTGCCGCCATTTCTCACCAGCGACTCCACCGGGTCGAAAGTGTAGAGCCTGCGATTCCAAAAGTTCTTGTCGTTCCAGGCGTCCTCGCAGATGGTCAATGCCACCCGCCTCTCGGCGTGATCAAAGAGCGATTGCGCGGCCGCCGGAGCGAAATTTCGCACTTCATCGAATACGTCGTAGGTCGGCAGCAGCATCTTCGATTGCACGAATGCGATCTTGCCGTCCTGCAGGAGTGCTGCCGAATTCATGACGGATTTACCGCTCTTGGCGTGGGCTGGAGTGACCATCCCCACGATGACGGAGATTCCCTGGGTCTGGTGGGCGATGTGAAGCGCAGCGTCATAATTGTGCGCGACGAAAGACGCGCGTTCCACTAAATCGCGCGGAGGATACCCGCAGACTGAGAGTTCCGGAAAAGCGATCAGCCCCGCCCCCGCAGTTTTGGCGCGAGTGGCAAACTCGATAATTCGCGCCGCATTTCCGTGGAAATCCCCCACTGTAGGATTAATCTGACCCAGCGCGATCTTCACTTACTCAGTGTAAAGCAAACTGTTAGAGCCGCAGGACGAGTGCGTTCCCGTGGGTGGAAAGTTTGACCGGGTTTTCACGGCTCGCGTATACTCGTTTGAGTGCAGCTCGGCGAGGTTGCCGCTTGTATTGCTTAGCCTGCGCCCGGGGCGGTTAGCTCAGTTGGTTAGAGCGCCTGCCTTACAAGCAGGAGGTCGCAGGTTCGAGCCCTGCACTGCCCACCAGATGTAATCCGGTAAAAACCGGGGACGTAGTTCAGTTGGTTAGAACGCTGCCCTGTCACGGCAGAGGCCGCGGGTTCGAGTCCCGTCGTCCCCGCCAATTCTTTCAAGCACTTGCAAGGAATTGGCAATTTGCGTCATGGTCCAATTTGGTCCGGCTGGGCCATTGCTTCTCCCTTGTTGAGCACCATCCGAACCAGTTTGCTTTGTGCCAGCCGCTTGTTCGGCATTCCCGCCTGAGCGTAAAGATCCAGCGTAATGCGACTGTTGGCATGACGCAGGAGCTCCTGTACCACCTTCACTTCCTCCCACCGTCATGGTCGCCCGTATCGCCGCCAGGGTTTCTGGCCAGAGCGGTTGCTTGCCTTTCATCGTCGGCGAGGCAAACACCCAGTCGGTTTCGCGGTTGTAGGGAGCAGTTAGCCTGAGGTTGAGTAGAGACTTAGCCGCGGAGTGCAGGCGATATGGCTATCGGCGCGTCACGAGGAAGTTGCGCGAGTCGCCCTTCGACGAAGGGCGACGGGCGACCTCCGCAACAACTGGCTGCGCGCGATCGCGAAATGCCATGATATGGGTGACAGAAATAGTGGCTATCGCTCATGATTTGGAACTAGTGGCAGCCTGACCGGATGGGATTCGCCTGAATTCCGTCCCGACTTGCCGCCGCTGAATAACGGTTCCCTATTGGAGGAGGACACATGCGGTCGAAAGCGCACAGACTGGCTGAGCATCCCGAGTCCCTTCCGACGACGACCACCGCCAGGTGGATGTTCGTCGAGTCACCCGCAGGTGAGGTAGGAAGGGCATGATGGCAGAATCCGCAACTCTGCAACCCAAGGTGTTGCTCCTTGAAGATGACGGTTCGGAAGCGAAGCTCTGGCTGCGGGAGCTGCGCGGAGCAAGCTTTGAAGTGAAGAGCGAGATGGCTTCAACGGACTCGGAATTCAAAGAGAAGCTACGAACGCAGCGCTACGATCTGATTATTGCGGATTACCAACTGGCGGAGCACAGCGGGTTGGATGCCTTGCGCTGGTTGCGCGATTCCGGATGGACCACGCCGTTCATTTTGATCGCGGGACGCCTGGGCGACGACTTTGCTGTCGAATGCATCAAAATGGGCGCGACGGATTATGTACTCAAAGACAAAATCGAGCGTCTTCCAGAAGCCTGTCGCAGGGCGCTGAGCGAGGAACGGGCACGGGTGGAAAGTCGCGAGGCGGAAAAGGCGCTGCGAGAATCAGAGTCGCAGTATCGGCTGTTGTTCGAGAGCAATCCCTTGCCGCTGTGGGTTTTCGATTGTGAAACCCTGGCCTTCCTGGCAGTGAATGAAGCGGCAGTTCGTCACTATGGCTATACGCGGCAAGAATTCTTAGCCATGACCCTGAAAGAAATCGGGCCACCCGAGGGCGTTGCCGCACTACTCGAGGGCGCATCCCGTGACGTGGAAGGCCTAAGTGAAACCGTTGTTTGGCAGCACCGTAAGAAGGACGGCACCATTATCGATGTGGAAATTACCCGCCACTCGATCCAATTTGGAGGCAGGCGCGCAGAACTTGTTCTGGCTCACGACGTGACGAATGAGAGGAGGAGTTGGGAGCAGTGGCGCCAGTCGGAGGTCAGATTTGAGAAGGCATTCCGGTCAAGCCCGTTGGCGCTTTCCATCACCACCTTTCCCGAAGGCCGATATCTCACCGTCAATGAGGCTTTTGTCCAAATGCTTGGCTACCCGCGAGAAGAAGTCGCCATGCAAACGGCGACTGAACTGGAGGTTTGGGTCGATCCGGCGCAGCGCCTGGAAATGATCCGACAGTTGGAGGAATCGGGCAGGCTGAAAGCGTTTCAAGCGAAATTCAGAACCAGCACAGGTGGGGCCAAGCTCGCCGAAGTGTCCGGAGAATTGATCGAATGGGACGGCAAGCGGTGCCTGCTCGCCAACACGCTTGACATTACGGAAGCCAAGGGTTTGGAGGAGCAGTTCTTGCAGGCGCAAAAGATGGAGGCGGTGGGGCGGCTGGCGGGAGGGATCGCGCACGATTTTAATAACATGCTCGGAGTCATTGTCGGACACACCGAGTTACTTCAAGAACGGCTCACCTCAGGTCGCGATATTAGAAATGTGGCAGAGATACGAAAGGCCGCCGAACACGCGGCCTCGTTGACGCGCCAGCTGCTGGCCTTCAGCCGGCAGCAAGTATTGGCCCCGCGAGTTGTCGATCTGAATGTGATCATCGGCAATCTTACCGAGATGCTGCGACGGATGATCGGAGAGGACGTCCAATTGATTTTCCGTCCGGCGGAGTCTTTGGGCAGCGTCAAGGCCGATCCGGTGCAGATGGAACAGATCATGATGAATTTGGCGGTGAACGCCCGCGACGCCATGCCCGACGGCGGGAAGTTGCTGATCGAGACCGCTAATGCGGAGTTGGACGAAACGTTTACCAGCAACCATCCCTCGGTTCGACCCGGATCCTATGTTTTGTTGTCAGTAAGCGACACCGGAACCGGCATGGACCAAGCGACGATGGATCACATCTTCGAGCCTTTCTTTACCACCAAGGGCCCGGGCAAAGGCACGGGACTGGGACTGTCCATGGCCTTTGGAGTGATTAATCAGAGCGGCGGATCAATCTGGGTACACAGCGCTCCCATGAGCGGAACTACTTTCAAAATCTACCTTCCCCGGGTGGACGAACTTCCGACTTTGGACATTGCAACCGAACCGAAGCCCCGGCGGGAAGCCGGCACGGAAACGATTCTCATCGTCGAAGACGAAGACGCGATTCGGGAACTGGTGGTGGCATTCCTCGAGGACAGCGGCTACACGGTGCTGCAGGCGTCCGATGCCAAGAAGGGGATCCAGATGGCTCGTGCGTCCGCCCATATCGACTTGCTGCTTACCGACGTCATTATGCCTGGGCTCAGTGGGAGCGAATTGGCGTTGGCACTTAGGGCGGTCTTTCCCAACTTAAAGTTGCTCTTTATGTCGGGATACACGCGGGATTTGGTGGCACAGCATGGCGTTCTCACAGGCGACGAGATGCTGCTGGAGAAGCCATTCACCAAAGAAGCGTTGCTGGCCAAAGTGAGAAGCGTGCTGGATCGCAATTAGGTTGCTTTTCGCGGTGACCCAAGGGGTTTTCACGAAGTGATGCGACTAGTCTTTGAGTTCCCGGCCGCCGCGGCAAACGTTGCCGGCCTGGTCGCCTCGTTGGTGCATGTGGGATTGCAAGCCATCTGCCGCTTCCATGCCGAATTCGTTTCCGCAGACTCGGGAACGGTCTTTTCCAATTTTATGGGGTGATGTTCTGCCAGCGATTGAGCCATGCCCGGCAACTCTCGGACTTTCGCAGCGGGTACCGGTTTAGAAAAGAGAAAGCCCTGCACGAGATCGATGTCGTGGGCCCGCACGGTGGCCAGTTCTGCTTCTGTCTCAACCCCTTCCGCGATCAATTTTGATCCCAGGTCGTGAGCCAGCAGGCCTAAGGAACGTAGCAGCGCCTGCCTGCGGGTGTCCTTATCGCAATCACGGATGATGCAGCGATCGAGCTTCAGAAACTCTGGATCGCATTGCAGAATTCTTTGAAAGTTCGAATGAGCCAGACCCACATCGTCCAAAGCGATGGCGCATCCCAGGCGTCGAATGTCACGGAGAGCGCTGGCGAACGCTTCTGCGTTCCAAGCCTCGCCATGTTCCACGATTTCGAACACCAGATGAGCGGGATCGAGGTGTGCTTGATCCATTAACTTGCTCAACCAGGGCAGGAAATCCGCGTCCCGCACCAGAGTGGCGGCGAATACATTCAAAGAAATGGTGATGGGGTGATCGATCGTGACGACGGCCTGGAGTGCCGCGGCAATGCAAGCGCGGTCCACTTGCGACTCTGCAGCTTTCAGCTGCGCATATTCGAACAGCACGCCAGCATGACTGGCATTCGTAGCTGCCGGCCCCCGCGTCAGACTCTCGAGGATTACCGGCAAAGCCGGCGATTCATTAAGCCGGTAGATGGGCTGAAAAACGGTGGAAAGAGAGCCCGGAGCCAAAATCTTGGTTAAGAGGGTGGACATAGTTCCTCCGCATTGGCCAAAAGTTCGGTGAGCGTTAAGGGTTTTGCTAAAAATTTATTTCCGCCATGACGAATTGCCGCTTCCATCACCTGCCGGTCGGTATGACCGGAGTAGACGATGATTTTGGTGTTGGGGGCGAACTGTCGCAGGGCCTTGAGCACACTGAATCCGTTCAAGCCTTCGACCGAATTCAGTTCGAGGTCGGAGATCACAAGATCGAAATGATGATGACGGATCATCGCCACGGCTTCTTCCGCCTCGTTGGCGCAATGCACTTCATAGCGGTTGGAAGAAAAGAACTCCGCCATGACCGCTTGCAGGTTCTGCTCATCGTCGACCAGAAGAAGTTGAGTTTTCATAAGTTCGTTCCCCATTAACAGCGATTTTGCTGAATGACCCAAGCCGCGGTCTTCTCCTCGAATACAAAACCATAGTTCTGCCAGGGAGCGTCGCTGGCCTCACGGCGCACGACTCGGGCGCGGCCAGCGTGAACTTCCGTATCGCCCGGCAGGTACACGTCAAACACCATCCCCTTCACCAGTGGGCGGGCGCAGGTGCAAAGAAAACCCGAGGTCGACACATCCTCGGTTTTCACCATCTCCTCGTAGGGTTGGCCGTCGGCTTGCGTTCCCTTAAGCTTTAGAGCGATTTTCATTTGAAGGCGGACGTCACTTCTGCGCTCGATCTGGCCGTGACTGAATTCTTCTTCCAGCTTGGCCTTGAGCTGAACGAAGTCGATGGGCTTATCGACGAAACCCTTCGCCCCCAGCCAATCGCAACGTTCTTTGTACTTTTCCCGAGTATCGAAGCCTCCGCTGACCACGAAAATTGGAATCATCGAAGTGTAGGTCAGCGATCGCAGGCTGTGGCATAGGTCGAAGCCCGAAAGCCGCGGCATTTTTACATCCAGCAAAATAGCGTCGGGCTCTTTGGCCAGGGCCAGTTCGAGGGCTTGCTCGGGGTCGCCGGTGTCGATCACCTCATAAGTGTCGGAAAGGCGCATCCGAACCAATTTGCGAATTGCATCATCGTCATCGATCATCAGTAGTCGTTTCATGTTGTTCTCCTCTCTCAGGCTCTCAATAAGGTTGAATTTTCGACACCCTCGCCTTCCAATGCTTCGCCAAGTTTCTTGCCGAGATCGGCGCGGCTGAAGGGCTTCAACAAAAATGGTGCGTTGGGGGAGAAAACTTCGGACCGACCCACCGATTGTCCGGTGTAGCCCGACATATAGACCACTTTAATGTCCGGTCTTTTCTGCTTGAGTTGTTCGATCATTTCCGGCCCGCTCATGCCAGGCATGACGACGTCGGCCAGCACCAGGTCGATTTCATACAGATGCTGTTCGCTGATGCGCAGGGCATCCGGACCACAAGTCGCTTGCAACACTTTGTACCCAAAGGGCTCCAGCAAACGGCAGGTTGCTTTCAACAGAGATTCTTCGTCTTCTACGATCAACAGAGTCTTGCCGGTTCCAGCGAGCTGCGCGCCTTGCGTCTTGCGTACCTGCGGCGTGACTTCCTGGTCGACGAGCGGCAAGTAGATCCGGAACGATGTGCCCCGGCCCACTTCGCTGGCGACGTCGATGTAACCTCCACTCTGTTTGATGATTCCGTAAACCGTCGCCAGCCCTAAACCAGTACCCTTGCCTTTCTCCTTGGTGGTGAAGAAGGGCTCGAACATGTGAGCCTGAGTGGTGCTGTCCATGCCCATGCCACTGTCCGTGACGGAGAGTAGGACATAACTGCCAACTTTTACGGGATAAGGGAAGGCAGCAGCAAATCTTTCATCGATCTGGACGTTCTTGGTCTCGATCACCAGCTTGCCGCCTTCCGGCATTGCGTCGCGGGCGTTGACCGCCAGATTCAGAATGACCTGCTCGATTTGACCTTCATCGGCTTTTACGCGTCCCAGAGTGGAGTCGAGCGAGGTGGCAAGTTCGACGTCCTCACCGATGATGCGGTTCAGCATTTTCTCGATTTCTGAAATGGTGCGGTTCAGTTCGAGTACGGTAGGTTCAAGCACTTGCTGCCGGCTGAACGCCAACAGTTGACGGGTCAGAGCGGCCGCTTTCTTTCCAGCTTTCAGAATTTCGGAAACGCTGTCGCTGAGCACCGGATCTTGCGCCACTTGTTCCTGGAGGATTTCGCAGAATCCGATCATCACTCCCAGAAGATTGTTGAAGTCATGGGCGATGCCTCCGGAGAGCCGGCCCACGGCCTCCATCTTTTGGGACTGGCGGAATTGCTCTTCCAGGCGCTTACGATCGGTAATATCGCGATTGACGATCACCAGTCTGTCGACTTTGCCGCTGGCGTCGCGAATAGAGCTCGCGGTCGATTCCAGAGTTCGCCAGGTACCGTCCTTATGGCGCATGCGGTACTCGATCCTGCGACCGTTGCCATGGGCGCGGGTTTCGGCCGCCGCTTGGCGAACGCGTTCCTGATCTTCCGGATGAATTTGCTCGAATCCTGACGAGGCAATCAATTCCTCCGCGCTGTAACCGAGGACTTTGGAATATGCCGGGCTGTTATAGAGGCGGCGGCCATCGGCGCTGACAACGGCGATCATGTCGGCCGCGTTTTCGGTGATGAGCCGGAACATCTCTTCCTGATCCAGCAAACGCCGGCGGATGCGGTGAATTTGCAGCTGCTGAAATACGACGTATACGTCGAATAGGAGGATCAGACCGACCAATCCACGGACGATCGTGACGATTTCCATCCCATCGAATTCGTGGCTGCCGGGAGTGGTATGGGGAAACAAGAAGGAAACCAGCCCCATGGTCAACATCAACGTGATCAGAACAGCGGTGGACCACAGCCACCACTCTCGACGCTCCGCCTTCGTGAAGTGGGTACTGGTTTCGCCGGTCGTGTAGAGAATTTGCTTCATTGGATGGCTTCCTTAGAACCTGTCGGGGGGAGGGTGTTTGGGATGGGGGAGGGCAGCCAAGGCGGAGTTTCGGCCAAGATCTTTTCAATCGTGTCCAGGAGTGGTTTCGGATGGTCGAGCAAAGGTCCCTTCTCCAGAAACGCAGAGGCGCCGGCGCGTTTAAGTTTCTCCTCGTTTCTTTGCGACATGCCACTGAGCACGATGACGGGAATTCCACTGGTCAGCGATCCGCTCTTTAACTTGTTCAGAACTTCGATACCGCTGATCTTCGGCAAGAGCATATCGAGAATCACCAGGTCAGGACGCTGCGCTCGTGCGATTGTCAGTGCCTCCTCGCCATCGTCCGCACAAAGGATGACATAACCTTCTTTGCTCAACAGGCGTTCGGTGGCCATGCGCAGGAACTTGCTGTCTTCGATCAGAAGTAGAGTCTTCACTGGATAGTCCTTTCGAAGGCGGCGGACGAAGATGCGGTAGCGGAGATGGCGGAGACCGTCGCCGGTTCCAGATGCTCGACGCGATTGCGTCCCTTGCGTTTTGCTTCGTAAAGGCTCATGTCGGCCTGGTGAAGCAAGCTCTCGACTTCGATCGGGGTATTGCCATCAAAGACTGCGACCCCAACGCTGATCGTAACCAGCCGTTGTTTTCCCATTGCGTTCAAGGCACCGCGGCTGACAAAAGAGCGAATTTCGTCCATGCGAACCAGCATGTTGGTCAAGTCGCAGCCGGGAAATACGAGCAGAAATTCTTCTCCGCCGTAGCGGCCCACGGAATCGTAGACGCGAAGCTTGGCATGGAGCCGCTGTGCAACCTCTCTCAGGGCATGGTCTCCAAAGAGGTGACCGAGGTCGTCGTTAACGGCCTTGAAATGATCCACATCGACCATGGCGATGGCGAGCGGCGAACGCTCGCGCTTCGACCGGGCCATCTCACGCCGCACAGCGTCGATGATTTCTTTGCGATTCATGATGCCGGTCAAAGAATCGTGGGAGGCTACAAACTGAAGCTTCTCGCGCGCCGCGATCAATTCGCTTTGCAGGCGGAGGACGCGCTTGCCGGCAGACAGGCGCGCCTTGAGTTCGAGCTCGTCAAACGGTTTGACGACGTAATCATCGACTCCGGCTTCCATAGCTTTCAAAAGATCGCTGCGACTGTCTTTCCCGGTCATCAGCAGGATGTAGGAGTAAGGAACTGAAGTGTGCAGGCTGCGAATTTTCTGGCACAGCTCCAATCCATCCATTTTCGGCATCACCCAATCCATAATCACCAGGCGAGGACTGTTTGGCATTTGCAACAGAGTCCAGGCTTCCTCGCCGTTTCTGGCTACGGTCACCTGGAAGCCCCAGTTTCGCAGGTGACCGGTGATGATCGTCTCGTACACCGCCGAATCTTCCACCAGAAGAACCTCGTTCTCAGCGCTCATACTCTCCTCGATTCAATCGTTCTTTGTGGTCGATTCGGTTCAGTGTTACTGCACGGTCAGCGAGATCGTCGTGCTGCGGTGCAGGGTGCCGCTATTTCCCGTGATTGTGACGGTGTAAGTCTGACCCTGCGGGGTCGGTACGGATCCAATTCCCGTACCGCCCGCGCAGCCCGTCAGTCCCAGCGATCCGCCGAGAATCATCAGGAGCGCAAGAGTGTACATGTAGCGGGGGAGACTCTTGCGCTTTTTCGCCAGAAAGCACGCCCCAGCCATCACGCTCAAGGGAAGCCAAGGATTCCGTTGACCGCGTGAGGCTGGCGTGTTGGACGCCTGTTGGGAAGATTGAAGTGTGACCGTCATGACCGACTGAACGGCCGTGGAAGTTGGCGTAACGGTTGCCGGGGCGAAGCTGGCAACGACGTTTGCAGGCAGACCGGTCGCCGACAGCGTAACGGCCTGGTTAAACGCGCCGCCTACCGGCGTGACTGCGATGTTTGCGGTCACTGCGGCGCTCGATAAAGTGAGCGTACCAGAGGGCGCGGTGACGGAGAACGCCGGCTTTATCGTCTCTACCACCGCCGAAGAGGTCGAGCCTGCCAATGTAGCGTCACCCGAATAAACGGCCGTGATGCTTTCCGATCCTCCCGCGAGTGCGCTCGTGGTCAACATCGCCGTGCCCGCAACAGGGGCGACACTTCCAATCAACTTCGTACCGCTATAGAAATTAACCGTACCGACCGCCGTACCCGAGGGTGCGGGGGTGACTTGCGCGGTGAAAGTTACAGAGTCGCCGAAGTACGGGTCGGAAGTGGAGGCACGCAACGCCGTAGTGGTCGCTGCCGGAGCAGAATCGCTCACCAGTTCATCGAGGCCGGCAGAAGTCGAGGTCGCATAGTTGGAGTTTCCCGCGTACATCGCCGTGATCACGTCCGTACCCAGGGGCAACTGGCTGGTGGTGTAGGTGGCTTGGGATCCTCCGTCTAGGGTGCCGGTTCCCAATGCCGTCGATCCCACGAAGAATGTAACCATTCCCGCGGGAGATCCGGAGCCACTGGTCACCGTGGCGGTGAAAGTCACCGGGGTTCCGTAAATGGACTGGCCGGAGGAAGCGGCTAAGGTAGTCGTGGTCGCCGCGGGAGCCGCCAGATTGACAACTTCGTTAAGACTCGAAGAAGTGGACGCCGAGTAGTGCGCGTCGCCACCATACAAGGCGGTGATTAGGCTTCCGCCTGCGGGAAGGGCGTTCGTGGTGTAAGTTGCTTGCGAACTGCCATTTAAGGCGCTCACTCCAAGCACGCTGCTTCCGTTCATGAAAGTGACCGATCCCGTTGGTGAGCCGAAGCCCGACGTCACCGTAGCGGAGAAAGTGACAGACTGGTTCAGCTGAGCTGGGTTTACCGACGAAGCAAGCGCTGTCGCAGTGGTCAGCGATGGCCCGCCGTTGAGCGGAAGCGTGGTCGATTGGCTCGCCGCTCGGCTGCTGTCTCCCGAATAGGACGCCAAAGTATTTTGCGCTCCAGAGCCCGGCACGTCGACGCCGGTGGCAGTCGCGGTGAAAATCTGTTCCCCTAGCAGGATGCTGATGGTACCGATGCCGCCGTCGGTGCAGTTCACGACCGCCAAGTCAGGAAGTCCATCGCCGTTAAGATCGACGGCGGCGACCGCCAGCGGTGAGTTGCCCACGGTATAGGTCGGTTGGGTTTGGAATGTGCCATCCCCACTTCCGACGAGCAGCGTAAGGGTTCCTGCGTTGGTGTTGGGTGCAGCGACATCGAGGACATGGTCCCCATTGAAATCTCCCACCGCAATTCTTGAGATCGCGGGGCCCGCGCTGTAGACGGATTGATTCTGGAATGTGCCGTTGCCGTTGCCGAGCAGGATACTTACTGAGCCGCCGACGTAATTGCCGATCGCGAGATCGGCGAATCCATCGCCGTTGAAATCTCCGGTGGCGACCGCGTCGGGAAAGGAGCCCGTGGCATAGGAGGCGACGGTGGCAAAAGTGCCGTCCCCGTTGCCAAGCAAAACGCCGGTCGTGTTGTCGTTGCTGTTGGCGGTGGCGATGTCGGGAATTCCGTCGCCGTTAAAGTCACCCGCAAGGACGTCGGTTGGCCCATTACCCACCGCAACCGTAGATTGCGCTTGAAAGGTTCCGTCACCATTGCCCAAGAGGATACTGGCGGTTGCGTCGGCGTTGTTAACTACGACTAGGTCGAGATTGCCGTCGCGATTGAGGTCAGTGATGGCGATTGCACTCGGTGCGTTGCCGACGGCGTAGGTAACTTGGTTTTGGAATGTGCCATCGCCGTTTCCGAGAAGGACGCTCACCGTGGCGCTGCCGGAGTTGGCAACGGCAAGGTCGAGAAAGCCGTCGCCGTTGAAGTCTTCAACTTTGACCGAAAAGGGCACACTGCCCGTGGCATACAGGCTGGGATTTTGAAATGTGCCGTCGCCTTTGCCCAGCAATACTGCGAGAGTGGCATCGTTGCTGTCTGGAGTCACCAGGTCTTGAATGCCGTCGTTATTGAAGTCGCCCGCGGCGATAAAGTAAGAACCATTGCCAGCGGACACCGGCGATCCCGGTCCTGGCATGAATGAAAATGTAAGGCTCGAGGGATCGAGGTTTGCAGAGGCTACCGTGAAATTCCCGCCCGTGGTGTCGAGGAATGAAACATTTCCCGTCGGTGTGACTCCGCCAAACGCCGCGACGGTCGCGGTCAATGTATAGTTACCCGCGCTGCCGCTTGCCCCAAACGTGGTTGAAGAGGCATAGCTTGAGACGCCCGTGACGGTCAGAGTCTGCGGGCTCGAGACGCTGGACGGATTGGAACCCGTGCCCTGAAACAATGCTTGAATTTGAAATGTACCCACGCCCGGGGTAAACATCCAGGTCGCTCTGCCGTTGCCGGTCAGTTGCGCCTGGCCCAGGATTCCGCGGCCGACGCATCCGATCGTGGCATCGCAAAAGCTTACTGAACCGGGAGTGACGGGGGACCCGCTTCGGGTTACGGCTGCGGTGAGAGTAACCGCAACCCCGGCATTGACAGTATTTCCAGGGGTGATGGTCAGAGTCGTACTGGTGGCGGTGTCACTGATGGCTTGCGCCGACGTCGTAAGGAATGACGCGGTCGCCATCACAGGCAGTACCCAAAGCAACAGCGCCAACATCCAGCTGGCGAATGTGTTTTTCGTTGGAGCCGGAACCAGAGACTTCGTAAACATGGATTCTCCTCCTACAGGACTAAGTCGGGGGAGGACTTGCCCAAGTGGCGCTCTTCTGAGCGCCCGTTCCGCTAAGGGAAAGGCAAGCCCCCTGCCAAAGGAGAACATGGCTGTAATGCCATGAAAATAAGACGTTTATATCCATGTGGCCTTGGAGGCGTGGAGTGCTGAATCCGAACAAGTGTTCGAAAAGCGAACAGTCGAAGAGGTGATTGGAGGCGAGGGTCTAGGCGCAACCAGCCTACGTTCATGGCCCGAATTCCGGAAAACCGAAAAAGTGCACGTCCGACGTTGACAAATAAGAAAACTGTGGTATTGATGTTGGCACGATAGTAAAGGACAAATACAGTCTGTTGCGCTTGCAAAGTTCGGGAGGAACCATCGTATCCTCTTGCCCTCGGTTTGAGGTCTGACACTTATGAAAAGTATTGCGGTCCTTAAGGTGTTGGTGATCGACGATAGCCTGCAAAATCTCGAATTGATCCGGGAGGCTCTCGATCAAGAGGGTGTCCAGGTCGTAACCTCCGAGGATCCCGAAGTCGGATTCGAACTTTTCCTTGAGCATCGGCCGCGGGTCGTGCTGGTCGACATGGTGATGCCGAAAGTCAACGGATTGGAAATTCTGAAAAGAATCGTCGCGACCGACCCCGGTACGGATGTAATCCTGATGACGGGTTACTACACGACGGAATCCGCCGTCGAGGCCATCCAGAAAGGGGCCTGCGATTATTTGGCCAAGCCACTTCATATCGGAAAGCTACGGGAGCGCATTGCGGGAATCCTTGCAGAGGTCGAGAAGCGAAGGCAAACCTTGCGGCTGGATCAGGAGATGGTGGAGGTTTACCAGTTTGAAGGTATGGTGGCTCGAAGTCCGTTAATGCTGGACGTTTTTGCCCGAATCCGAAGGGTGGCTCCGCACTACCGAACCGTGTTGGTGAATGGGGCCACCGGGACGGGGAAAGAGCTCGTGGCCCAAGCCCTGCACCGCCTCAGCCCCGCGAAACAGGGGCCATTTGTGATTTGCAACTGCTCTGCACTGGTCGAGACTCTTCTGGAAAGCGAACTCTTTGGATATGTTCGGGGCGCCTTCACCGGCGCCAATCAGGACCGGGCCGGATTATTTGAGCAGGCCGACGGAGGAACCATCTTTCTGGATGAGATCGGGGAATTATCACTGCCAGCCCAAGCCAAGTTGCTGCGGGTGTTGCAGAATCGGCAGGTCCAGAGGGTGGGCTCATCGACGAACCGTCCTATCGACGTGCGCGTCGTGGCCGCGACTCATCGCGACCTAAAGGCCATGGTGCGAGACGGATCGTTTCGGGAGGACCTCTATTATCGGTTAGCCATGGTGGACATCTCGCTGCCGGCTTTGGCCGAACGTCGCGAGGATCTGCCTCTGCTGGAACGACATTTCATTAAGAAGTTCTCGCTTGAATACAACAAGCCAATCAGCGGCCTTACCCGTCGAGCGCAGGCTCGCATGGCCGTCTACCCCTGGCCTGGCAACATTCGGGAACTGGAAAACGTGCTCGGCAATGCCTGCATGATGGTCGAGGGAAACCTGATCGACATCAGCGACCTTCACGAGAATGTCCGGCTGCCGGACCAAAATGAAGACGACCCCGGAAATGGGATATTCCTTCCGCTCGACGAAGTGGAAAGGCGACATGTTCTGCGAGTCCTGGAAGCCGTCGGTGGCAACAAAGCCAAAGCTGCCGAAATCCTCGGCATTGGCCGTGGGACGGTTTATCAAATCCTTTCCAAGATGAAAGTGTTGGAGAAGGGGGAGAGCGCGTAATATCGCCTCACGCCCTCAGCGTTTGTGAAGCACGATCAACTCGACTGCATTCGGGGCGAGGGCTTGCGAAAGTTTTAGCAGGCCGCCCTCACTCGATGTTTCTTCCACCAGATCGAGATTCTGGGTCTTACTAATGCGGTAGCGCCTGACGCGAAATCCTTTTTTTCCCCAGGGCAGATTGTCGATGGTCAGAGTGTAGCCGGCATTGTCGCGATAGACGATGTCGGTTCTTCGCGGCAGAAACTTGATTTTTGTGAAGTCAAAGCCGGGCGGTAATGTCTTCAAAACGTCTTGGGGAATGTTCATCACGTGCGGTTGAGAGCCTGCGGGAACCGCGTAATTGCTGATCAATATTTGTATTGTATTGCCGTCCGCAGAGCGTCCGGCGAGCGTGGCGAAGCCAAACGTATCCGTGCCGTCGACGGAAAGGCGTTGCGGAGTGTCTTGCATTTGGCCCATGGCCTTGAAAGCGTACGCGGTCTTGAAATAACTTCCATCGAGACCGAACAGGCCCATCCATGCGGCATCGCCGCGATAGAAATCTGCGCGATCGAGGGGAGCGTCCTGGAGGTAGGTAAGCACGGCGCCAATGAAGGCGGCGTTCTCTTCGCCTTTGAGTCGTTCTTTCTCGACATCGGTAAAGTCTGGGGTCAGATTCCATTCGGAGAGAATGTTCTCGGCTTGGGGAAAGCCGTGCGTGTCGAGAAGCTTACGAATAACGGCGGCGAGGCGCATCGCGTCATAAGGGTCAGAAGAATTATCGGCGTAAGTGTGCCACGAGTAAAAATCCAGCGGGACCTTGTGGGAGGCGCAGTAGTCGATGAAGCCGTCGCGATAGGGTCCATCGTTAAATGTGAATGCAAGGGCGTCGCCGCCAACCTTCAGCGCCGGGTCGACGGACTTCAGAGCTCGCGCCGTCTTTTCGTAGAGTGAGTAAAACTGCTCTGGTGAACCACCCCAGAAAAGCGCTTCGGGCTCGTTCCAAAACTCCCAATAGCGGATGTTGTAATGGAATCCTTTCGCCCAGCCTTGGTTGTAGTGCATGGCGACGTGCTTGACCACGCTGGCAAACTTGTCGAAGTCCGGGGGAGGGTCAATGCTGGTGCTACCCCAACTGCGTCCGATGCGGTAATAGACTTCGGCGCCGGTATCGTGAATGGCGGTAATGACGATGTCGGTAGGGCCAAAGTTGTAGCTGGAGGGCTTTTCCGGATCGGCACTCCAGTCGGGAAACACCACGCTGGCGTTGCCCGCCTTCACCACTCCGGCGCGTTGCGCATCGTCCGGAATGAGCCAGGCTAATTGTGCGTTCGCTTGATCGAAATGCGCGTCGATGTCGGTGGGTCCCATAACATCATGGGTGCGAACCTGGCTTATACGCAGGTCTTTATATTGCTTCACCAGGTTAGGAAGGCCGGCCATGACCGGACTGGGCGTGCCATTCAAGCCCTGGAACGATCGAATTGTGCCAGTGACTTTACTGGCGTCGATATGCAAAGTACGAAATCCGGACTGCGCACTATCTTGGGCGAATGCGATACCGCAAATTGAAATGGTCAACAGAAGGGAATGTGCAAGTTTCATCGAGCAAGCTCCTAGTTTAGCGGCGCTCATACTGCGGCCGCGTTTTCTTCGGTCCAGAATTTTGTGATTTCTTCGAGCGAACGACCCTTGGTTTCGGGGATCAGCCAGCCTACTAGAACGATGGTCAACAACGCGCCGCCGCTGAAGACCCAGAACGTTCCATCCGATCCCAAGTGCTGTTGCATCAGGGGAAACATTTGATTGCCTGCATATCCGACCAGCCAGAGAGCGGTGGTCGCGATGGACATGCCGCGACCGCGAACTTTCGTCGGATAAATTTCCGAGATGATGACCCAGCACGCGACGCCGTTGCCGAAGGCGTGTCCAGCAACGAAGCTCATTACGAATATCAAGATCGCCAGGCCGCTGCCGTGAACGTGATAGAACCAGCCGACCAGAGCAAGAGATAGGAACTGCAAGCTGGTTCCTGCGAGGATCAGGGTTTTGCGACCGGCACGGTCGACGAGCCAAAGCGCAAAGAGCGTGAATAGAAGATTGACCAGACTTACCAGTACCGATTGAAAAAATGCGTCGCTGGTCGCGGTGCCGGCGGCGCGAAAGATCTGCGGGAGGAAGGAAAATAGGGGGGTGATCCCGCTGACCTGTTGTAAGCCCGCGAGCATGACACCCAACAATAACGGTCGCCGGAAAGTGGTGAAGAGTTCCGATATATGGCCTTCTTCGGTCGCCAGAGAATTTTCGATCTCTGCGGTTTCTCGTGCTGCTGCGGCGGGGCCGTTGATCTTAACCAGCACCGACACGGCTTGCTCACGGCGACCCATCTTCATCAGCCATCTCGGACTCTCGACGGCAGGGACGATCATCGCTCCAAATAGAATCGCGGGTACGACACCTGCGAGAAACATCCAGCGCCAGCCAATGGAAACATTCCAAGTCTCATCGCCCATGCGCTGGATCAGCATGTTCACAAACACGGCGGCGAGGATGCCGACCACAATGCCCAGTTGATAGAGCGTGACGCAGCGACCGCGAACTTTCGTCGGAGCAATCTCGGCGATGTAATTCGGAGCGATGACCGAGGCTGCTCCGATGCCGAGTCCGCCAATCAATCGCCAGAGGACGAATTGGTGAAGGCTTTCGGCGAAGAGCATACCGACGGACGAAAGAGCAAAGCACAACGCGCACAGTGCGAGGCCTTTTTTCTTTCCCAGAAAGTCGGCCACCGTTCCAGCCGCGGCACAGCCGACGATGCAGCCGACCAGCGCGCAGCCGGCCGCCCATCCGATGCCTGCGGCGTCCAAGTGAAACAACTGGCTGAGGTAGCCGATGGCGCCACTGATCACGATATTGTCGTAGCCAAAGAGCAGACCGCCAAGCGTAGAAACGCTGGCTGCAATGATCAGCGGCGCGCGCGAGTGGCTGGCTGAGTTCAGACTATTTGCCTCCGGCGGCGAGTTCGGCGAAACGTGGCGCATCGAGCGCTGCCTTCGCGGCGAGCATGTATCCGATTGTGTGTGCCATGCCTGCATGCCAGGGCGCGGAACAGGTCATCTGCGGAGTGTGGTCGGGAATGATGACGCCATCGAAACGATTGCGATGCAGGATCGCAAGGATGCGCAGCATGTCGACCTCGCCTTCGTCGATAAAAGTCTCGCGATAGTTAGGGACTTTTCCGACTACGTTGCGGAGATGAATGTAGGCGATCCTGCCTTGCTTGCTGTATTGATCGATCGCGTCATAGATGTTGTCCTCGGTCATCTCCGCCAGGGTCCCCACGCAGAGCTCCAATGCATTGCTAGGGCTGGCAGCGAGATCGATAAGCCGCTGATACATCCGCGGCTGATAAACCAGACGAGGTTGTCGACGCATCGTCGGCATGGGAGGATCGTCGGGATGGGCCGCCAGGCGGACTCCCGACTGTTCGGCTACGGGGACAATCTCTTCCAGAAACCGTTGCAGACGCCGCCATAGTTCTTGGTGCGAAATGGTCGGCAACGTGCCTGGGGGCGCGTACCGGTCATAGATCATGTTCCATATCGTTCCGTTGGGAATGGGAACGTCTTCGGCGGGACCGTCCATGCCGAGCGTGATCGCATGCCCTCTTCCGAGCGGAGCGCTTACGCGTCCGCACACACCGGCCAAACTGAAGTTGTACCCGAGCACCGGAATGCCAGCTTCGCCGATGCGGCGAACCGTAGTTTTCACTTTCTCGACCTGCTGTGAACGTTGGGGGCCGTCCAACAGAATGTCATGCCAGTGCGCGGGATCGAGATTCTCAATCGCAGCCAGAACGAGCCCGGCGTCTTCGATTTCTTTGCGCAGCTGGGTGAGTTCTTCAACGCTCCAGAGTCGCTCAGGATCGCCCGCGACTCCCCAAGCTTCGTATTTCGATCCTGTGGGCTGATTGTCGCGGGGATTGGTCGCCCCCTGATTGAAGTAGTCGACCAGATGGACGACCACATGCGTACAGCCCGCCTGGCGGGCGAAGTCGTAGTAGTCGGGAGTGAGCATGTGGCGATAAAGGCCGAGGCCGATCTTCATAGCCGGTTCCCGATGCCGCCGCCGTAATCTGGACTCAGGATTTGACCGTTGATTTCGCCAGCCAGTGGCGAGCACAGAAATACAAACGCGTTGGCCACCGACTCCGGGCTGTTTCTCCGGCCCAGCGAAACTCTCAGCACAAATTCACGATAAGCGGCGTCTTCGTCAAACACCTTGAGCGAACTGCCAGCCGCTACGTTACCCGGCGAGACGACATTCACGCGAATGCCAGTGAGCGCATATTCCAGCGCCAGACTGCGGGCGAAGTTTTCAAGCGCCGCCTTGGCGGAGGCATACGATGAAATCTGGGAGTGCGGCATACGCGCGACATAAGAGGACGTAAAGATAAGATGCCCGGCAATTTTGCGTTGTACCCATTGCGCCAGAACTGCGCGCGCCAGATAAGTCTGAGCGAAGAAGTTGAAACGGAAAATGCGTTCGAAGTAAATTTCCGACGTCGTCGCGAAAGGATGCAATCCGCAACCGCCCGCGTGGCCGATGACGGTATCCATGGCCGGGAATTGCTCGAAAGTCGCCGCCACCAGGCTGTTCACCTGGACCGAATCGGTGATGTCGGCTGCGCGATATATATAAGAGGAAGCCGGAATTTGCCAGTTATCGAGCATCCGCGTCGCTTCAGCTTCCGGCTTGATGTCGGTGAGTACCAGGGTCGCGCCTGACTCGGTGAGCCTGCGGACCATGTGCTCAGCGATTGCGCCGAGAGCGCCCGTAACCAGAATCGCTTTGCCGGAAAGGTCGATCTCAATCATAGTTGCCCTCCCTCATTGATTCTGGACAACACTTCGTGGCCGATTTCTGTTACCAGAACATCGTCCTCCACGCGCGCCCCGCAGCCGCGTTCAGGCACGTACACTCCGGGCTCGATGGTTATGACCATACCGGGTTCGAGCATGGCGGGCTCGTCAGTGAATATCAGAAACCCGGGATCGTGATAGCGAAAGCCGACGTGATGTCCGGTGTGGTGGGTGAAAAACGAACCGAATCCCCGCGCCGCGATCTTATCTCGCGCCAGTGCATCGACATATCCTGCGGTAACGCCGGGAGCTACACCATCGACCGCTGCTTGTTGCGCATCTTTGGCAAGAGCAAGTATTTCCGCGACCCCGGCGGAGGGCGTGCCCACCGCTTCGGTGCGCGAGAGGTCGCTCCAGTAACCGTTGACGCAGGTTGCCAACTCGATCAAAACCAAATCGCCGTCTTTCAGTTGGCGTCCCGTCGAGCGATTGAAGTGTCCGCCTTCGGCATTGTTGGGGCCGGATTGCACCATTGCCCAACCTCGCGAATAGAACACACTATCGTGGCCTATCTGACAATGGAGCGCGGACTCGACGGCGGCAGCGATCTCAGCTTCTGAAATCCCGGGCTGCAAATTGTCGTGGTATGCGCGTAATCCGATATTCGCAACTCGATTCGCCAGCCGGATCGCTGCCAGCTCCTCGGGCGTCTTTCTCAAATACAGATTGGCAAAACCGGCACGCGTCTGCGCATTCGCCGCAGTGCTTAGCGACGAAAAATGCGATGCAAAGTCTTCGGGAAGGGGAGGGTGTTCGGCGGAATTGATGGGCAGGGAATTCCTGCTGGATATCGAAAGCATTCCGACCTGATCCGACTTGGCCCCCGCCTGCTTTAACGCGTCGCTCACCGCGGACACCAGAACAGAATAAGGATCGGCGCACTTGCTGTCTCCCCAGGGATATTCGCGGACGCGGATGCCCGAAGGGATGTGATCTCTAGGTTCAAGCAGCGGAACAAACAGCAGCGGTTCGGCCTCTGCGAAATAAATCAGCAGCGAGACCCCCCAGGCGGGCAGATAACCCGACAGCATCAGCAACTCATCGGGGCGCCATGCAATCCAGGCGCGCAAATTGTTTTGCTCGAGGAAGCTGCGGATTTGCTGGGCGCGCGAAAGCGGATTGGCAGTCGCCATCAATGTCTCTTCGTCCTACATGATTCCGAACTTCGCAAACGCTTCCACGGAAGTGCTGCCTTCTTCGATAGCTTGCTTGACCAGTTTTTCGCCCCGCGCTTTTTCCGCGGCGCGGGTGAAAACTTCGTTCTCCGCTTCGGCGGGAACGACTAGCACGCCGTCAATGTCGCCGAAGATAATGTCTCCGGGACGCAGCCTGACGGCGCCGATCTCAACTGGAACCCGGAAGTCGACCACTTTATATCGTGGTGCAGAGTCCTGACCGTAGGACCCGAAACCGAAGGTGGGAAAATTCATGTTGAAGATTGCCTTCGTGTCTCTGACGTATCCATTGAGTACTGCGCCCCTGCTACCGAGTTTGCGCGCGCGTGTACTCATCATCTCTCCCCAAAGCGCGTTACGCGGCGACGAACCGGTGTTCACATAGACTTCGTTAGTGTGAAGATCGTCCAGCGCTTCCAGCATCAGGCCAAACGATTTATTCATCAGGGGATTGGCGCTGCCTTCGATTCGTTCCACGAATACATCCACCGCGAGGACAGGCATGGCGCGACCCATGACCACCATGTCCTGGCGCAGCGGTCGAATCTGCGGCGGGAGGAACTGACGCTGTAGATTCATTTTGTCCATCACATCGCCGACAACACAGGTGAAAAGTTCGCGCTGAATAAGGGCGAAGAGTTCGTCGTCGGATTGCCAAAGTTTAGCGGGCGATGGAGTCATTTTCCGCGGGCCTCTTTGATCTTTTCCACGAACTGTCGCGCCATTCTGGCGATCGACGCGAAGTCGCCGCTCTTGGCTCCTGCTGTGAGATTGCCACCCACACCGACGGCGACCGACCCTGCTCTGATCCACTCCCCAACATTCTCCAGGGTGACGCCTCCTGTCGGCATCAGCGAAGCCTGCGGCAGAGGCCCTTGCACTGCTTTGACGAACGCGGGGCCGAGAATGTCTCCTGGAAAGGCCTTCACGATATCGGCACCGCTTTCCATCGCAGCGACCACTTCGCCGATCGTTCCCGCTCCCGGCATGTAAGGAATTTGATAGCGATTGCAGAGTCTCGCGGTTTCTGAATTCAGAGAAGGGCTGACGACGAAATGAGCTCCCGCCAGAATCGCGGTGCGCGCGGTTTCGGGGTCGAGCACGGTACCCGCTCCCACTAGAATCTTGTCGGAGAATTCTTTTGCCAGATGTTCGATCACTCTCGTCGCACCTGGCACGGTGTAGGTGATTTCGAGGGCCGCGACACCGCCCGCGGCGCAGGCTTCGGCGATGCGCGCGGCTTGTTCGCCGCTCTCGGCGCGAATCACCGCCACCAGCCCTGAATCGGCGATCTTGCCCAGCACTTCAATCTTTCTGACCGACATAGAGAGGTACTATTCGAAGAATGGCTCGCCTCGGCGAGCATAGCGCCGGGCCAATTCTTCATTTAGCGTCACGCCCAGGCCCGGTTTCTCCGGCACGCTGATATGGCCGTTCTGGATCAGCGGCTTTGGCAATCCTTCGATCAAGTCATTCCAGAACGGTACCTGGGAAGCGTGATATTCCAGCACCAGAAAATTCGGAATCGACGCACAAAAATGCGCCGACGCAAGTGTACCGACCGGACTGCTGATGTTGTGAGGCGCGATCGGCATGGTGTGAACATTGGCGAACTCAGCGATGCTTCGCGCCACCGATAATCCCCCCACTTTTTGCAGGTCCGGCGTGACCACGCTGAGGGCATGTCGGGCAATGATTTCCTCGAAGCCTTCAAAGAGGAAAAGATTCTCGCCAGTGGCGATGGGCACGCGGACTTTGGAACTCACTTCTTGGAGCGCGGAGACATTGCTCGGCGGCACCGGATCTTCCAGCCAGAGGAGGCGAAATGGTTCTAATTCTCGCGCCACTTGAATCACGTCGCTGGCGTTGTAACGCCAATGGCAATCCACCGCGATATCGGTGTCTTTGCCGACTGCATCATGGACCGCGCCAATCAAGGCCACCATGTGATCGATACCACGATTGGTGAGCACGCGATTGTGGGGATCGACGCCTTCGGTGCCGGGGACGTCTAGGTCAAATTTTAGAGCGGTAAATCCTTCGGCTCTTTTCGCCAGCGCCTGTTGACGATAGCCTTCGGGCGTTGCCGGAGGCTCGTCGCCGACCTCGCCGTAGTAGTCTTTCGCTTTGTGTTCTGGATCTTCGGCTGCCCATGACGGGGGACGAGAGCGGAGAATCTGGTCGAGGCTTACGAGGGCTTCGCCACCGTGACAATCGGCGTAGATACGAATTTTGTCGCGAAACTTTCCGCCGAGCAGGCGATAGATCGGAACGCCGATGGCTTGCCCCGTCACGTCCCAGAGAGCGGCTTCGATTCCACTGATTGCGTTATAAATGATGCCCGCGACGGACCCAGCTCCCGAGGTCGCCAACTGTAATTTACGGAACAAACGGTGGACGTCGCGCGGGTCTTCCCCTAACAAAAGTGGTTCCAGCGACCGCAGCATTGCGGTCAGTCCGGGGGCAAAGAAGCACTCTCCTAGGCCGCGAATACCTTCGTCCGTTTCGATGCGGACGAAGGTCCAGTCAAAGTTGGCTTCGACAACGGCGGTTTTAAGGCGGGTAATCTTCATTCGATCCCAGAGTGCATACAGAATGCACTCGCATCCCGAACGGGTAGTATATGTCATATTTCCCTTTTGCCGCAACACTGAAGAGGCATACAATATACGTATTTTGGGAATGGATCTTCTCGCCATCGAGATACCGTCGTTAGAATTGCCGTCAAGGACGGTGAAGTCGCATCTCGTTGAAGCCATTCAGCGTGCAATCGTCTCCGGCAAATTTAAGCCCGGAGAGCGGCTCAATGAAAGTAAACTGGCTCGCCATTTTAAGGTCAGTCGGATTCCGGTGCGGGAAGCGTTGTTACAACTTCAGGAACAAGGCCTGGTGATGAATTCTCCGCGCCGTGGCATGTTCGTGACGCTGCTGACGGAGGAAGAGTGTGCCAAGATCAACAGTCTCCGGATTATTCTGGAGGCCGAAGCGCTTAAGTTGTGCAAGGCGCGATTTTCTTCGCCATTCAATAAGCACCTAAGCGGACTGGTGCAGAAGATGGAGCAATGGAAATCCGGTTCGGAGATTGAGGCGGCTGCTTTGGATCTGGAGTTCCACCGCACCATCTGGGCCTACAGTGGCAACGGTTATCTGGAGAAGGTTCTCAATTCACTGGTGCCGATTCTGTTTGCTCACCAAGCTATGGATTACATGAAGACTTCGTCTAAGAGTTGGCCTCTCGATCATCATCGTCCGCTTCTCAAGTTACTACAAGGCAGATCGAAACACACAGCGGAGGAAGCAATGATCGAGCATCTAAGCCGGCGCTTCGTCAATCCGGAGCGATTTTCAAGTCTGGCCTTCAGCGAGCGCAAATAATGAATCATCTACAGCAAGGCATTGTGCAAAGAAACCAATGGAAACCATAAAATTAAAGCCCTTTACTTCTTGTCGCTGGGACTGCCTCAGCCTCGGGGAGGTCATGCTGCGCCTTGATCCCGGCGAAGAGCGCATTCATACTGCGAGATATTTTCGGGCATGGGAAGGTGGCGGAGAGTACAACGTGGCCCGCGGCCTAAGGCGCTGCTTTGGCCTACGTACCGCTATCGTTACCGCACTTGCCAGAAATCCGATCGGACAACTAGTCGAGGATCTGATGCTGCAAGGAGGCGTCGACACGTCGCTCGTACGATGGGTTCCCTACGACGGCATCGGTCGCCTTGCCCGCAATGGATTGAATTTCACTGAACGGGGTTTTGGCGTGAGGGCCGGCGTCGGTTGCTCGGATCGCGGTAACACCGCGATCGCCCACGTCCAACCTGGCGATTTCGATTGGCAGCAGATATTTGCCGTCGGCGGTTCTCGGTGGATGCACACCGGCGGTATCTTCGCCGCGCTCTCGGAGTCGTCGGCGTCGGTGGCCAAGGCGGCGATTCAGTCGGCGCGGGCGGCTGAGACAATCGTGTCCTACGATCTGAACTATCGCGAGTCGCTATGGAAGGGAATCGGCGGAAAAGCGAAAGCTCAGGAAGTCAATCGCGAAATAGTCTCACGGATCGACGTTCTTTTCGGCAATGAAGAGGATTTTTCGGCGACTCTGGGCGTCGAGATCGAGGGTGTGGGCGACGATTTCAGCCACTTACCGGTATCGAGTTATGAATCGATGTTGCGCAGGGTTGCGCAGCTCTATCCGAATCTGAAACTTGTTGCCAGCACTCTGAGAACGGCCCTCACCGCGACTCAAAACGACTGGGGTGCGATCGCTTTATACGAGGGAAAGATTATCCATATTCCGCAACGACCGTTGGAAATCTTCGATCGCGTAGGAGGCGGCGACTCGTTCGCTTCAGGCCTCATTTTTGGCATACTTGCAGGGAAGGATGCGGAATGGGCCGTCCAGTGCGGCGTTGCGCATGGGGCTTTGGCGATGACCACGCCGGGGGATACCAGCATGGCCACGCTCTCCGAAGTCGAGGCTCTGATGCGCGGCGGATCGGCGCGTATATCGCGATGAGAGCGTGGACTACTGCTGTTGTTGTTGCTCGTACTCCAAGCGCGAACTGACCCGGATCATCGGCGGACGAGACTGAATCACGCTGGGTGCGGACTCTTCCATCGGAGGCGCGTCAGCAGGACTTACAGTGACTGCGACGCTGAGTTCGCTGTGGGCTTCGCCTTTGTAGACGCCACGAGTGGGTGGAACGTCGGCGTAGTCGCGTCCCACGGCGACCCGGATATGGCGATCCGCCCCGATCAGGTTATTCGTAGGATCGAACGCAACCCAACCCAGTCGGGGAACGAGCGCCTCAATCCAGGCATGGGACGCCCCTTCCAGTGAGCGGTCTTTTTTTTCTTCTCCGGCTTCGGCATTGCGATGGGCCAGATATCCGCTCACGTAGCGGGTGGGAATCCTCAACGAGCGCAAGAGCGCAATCATAATGTGAGCGAAATCCTGGCAAACTCCCTGCCGCGCGCGCAGCGCCTCATCGATCGGCGAATCCACCTTGGTGCTGTTAGGCACGTAAGCAAAGAGTTCGTAGATGCGCTCGTTCAGCTCCATGATCAACTCGAGCGGAGTTTCCCGACGCTTGCAATTCAGTTCGCCGGCCAATTGCCCGAGAGGGCCGCTGGAATGTCCGAACTGACTCGGCATCAGCATTTCCCAGTAATCTTCTGCGGACGCAAGTGCGTCGAGATCGTTCCAATCGCCCGAGTTGGAGGTAAGCGGTTGGGTCACTGGCTGGACTTCGACCGTCGATTTTGCCGTGACTTTCACCTGGGCGTGGGAACCGGCGATGTCAAAATGGTGCACTGTGTTTCCGCTAAAGTCGCGGTACTGCATGATGTTTGCCGGAGGATCGACGTCGAGCTGAAAGCTGAGGCAGCGTTGGTTACCCTCGCTGCGCGGTTGCATGCGCACTTCCATTACGCTCTCGCGAATCGCTGGTGCATAACCGAAGATGGTCGTGTGTCGGACGGAATATATCAAACAAGGCCTCCGCAGTTAGGAAACAAGCGCAGACTCCACCGGATAATCGAAATAGATATCGCGAATCGACGAGTGGGCTTGCGCGCATTGCCAACGAACACTTTGTACGTAGGCGTTCGCGCCCGACGCCATGATCTCTTCGATTTGACTGAAGCTGAGTGTGGCGCGCAGTCTACCAGCTAAGCGAACGGGCTGCTCGGCTTTACGTCCCGTTAGCTCGCTGATCGCGCGCAGCGCGGCGTGCACCATATCTACCGAGAAGCGCACCGAATGCGGAAAGCTCGGGTTCAGGATAAGAAACTCGGCAACGCGCACCGGTCGCAGTTCCGCGGTGTAAGTCTTGCAATACGCTTCAAACGCGGCGCAGGATTTCAGGAGCCCCACCCATTCGAGATATTCTTCGCTCTCTACGGACTGATCGGGGGAATGCGGCAGTTGCGTGAAATGTGTACCGATGAGCCGCGCCAGCGCGTCGGTGCGTTCGACGTACCGTCCAAGTTGGATGTAATGCCATCCCTCGCCATGTGCCATTGTGGAATCGGTGATGCCTTGAAATAAGTGTGAGCCTTCCTGTACCGCTCGAAAAAAAATGTAGGAGTGCAGCAGCCAGGCCTCGCCTGAAGCAGTGCTGTTCACCTGCAAATAAAGCCGATTGAGTTGCTCCCACATCTCCGAACTGCACTGCTCCCGAACCTGGCGAAGGTTTTCACGAGCCGCGGCGACGCAAGAAATAATTGACGAAGGATTGGTTTTGTCCAGCGTTAAGGTTTCGGTGAGGGTGGTGGCGTCGATCTTGCCGTCCTCGGGAAGCGGAGCTTCCGAAGCTTCGAGTAGCCGCAACCAGCGTCCCGCGCTGGCTTCGGGCGACTGGTCGAGACGCAACTGAAAGTCGACGTCGATCAGACGAGCAGTATGCTCCGCACGCTCCAGGTATCGGCTCATCCAGTACAAACTGTCGGCGACTCGGGAGAGCATAGTGTTTTCCCCGCCTTGCATTATGCACGCAAAACCCAGGTATCCTTGCTGCCGCCGCCTTGTGAGGAGTTGACCACGAGCGATCCGCGACGCAATGCAACGCGAGTCAATCCTCCAGGCACCAGCGTAACGTTCTCCCCGAATAAGATGTAAGGGCGCAGATCGACGTGACGGGCTTGCGCTTCTCCCTCAAGAAAGCAGGGCGCGCGGGAAAGCCGCAGCGTCGGTTGTGCGATATAGTTTCTTGGCTCGGCTTGAATGCGTTGGCGGAAGTCTTCGCGTTGTTCGGCGCTGCTGTGCGGTCCGATCAACATGCCGTAGCCTCCGGACTCGCCAACCGCCTTGACGACGAGTTCGTCCAAGTGTTCCAGAACGTGATTTCGCTGCACACGGTCTGTCAAAAGAAAAGTCTCTACGTTGGCCAGAATTGGATCTTCGCCCAGGTAGTAACGAATGATCGCGGGCACATAAGCGTAAATCGCTTTATCGTCGGCAATACCGGTGCCGATGGCGTTGGCCAGCATGACATTGCCCGCGCGGTAAGCGTTGAACAGTCCAGGCACGCCCAAACTTGAATCGCGCCGGAAGCACAGGGGATCGAGAAAGTCGTCATCGACGCGGCGGTAGATCACGTCGACGCGTCTAAGGCCGGCGGTGGTGCGCATGTAGACGACGTTGTCGTGAACGAGAAGGTCCCGGCCCTCGACGAGTTCCACGCCCATCTGCTGCGCCAGAAACGTATGCTCGAAATAGGCAGAGTTGAATACTCCAGGCGTGAGCAACACGACCGTCGGTTCGTGGCGTGTGGTGGAGTTCGGAGGAGTCAGCGCCCGCAGTGTCGCCAGGAGAGCCTGCGGATAATGTTCGATCGGGCTGACGCCGTAATCCCGAAACATGGTGGGAAAGACTTTTTTGAGTACCTTGCGGTTGGCCAGCATGTAAGAAACGCCACTGGGTACGCGGAGATTGTCTTCGAGTACGGCGAAACTGCCATCGGGAAGCCGCACTAGATCGGTGCCGCAAACGCTGACGTAGATTCCTCGGGGGACCGCGAGTCCGCGCATTTCTCGCCGAAAATGCCGGCAACTATAAACCAGTTCGCGGGGGACAACGCCATCCGCCAGAATCCGGCCTCGGTTGTAAATGTCTTCCAGAAAGAGGTTGAGAGCGGCGAGTCGTTGCGTCAGGCCACTTTCAATCTTGCGCCACTCTTCATTAGGTATGATGCGCGGCAAGAGGTCGTTGGGAAAAACGCGCTCGGTGCCTTGATCGTTGCCGTATACCGTGAACGTAATTCCCTGATGCAGGAAGGACAGATCCGCCGCCTGCTGACTCTTGCGCATTTCCTCGGGCGGCAGCTCCAAGAGCGTCTGAAAAAGCGCTCGGTAATGAGGACGTGGCTCACCGGGGGCTTCAAACATTTCATCGTAGGCGGCGTCGAAGTGATAGTTGCGAAAAGGAGGGCGGAAGAGCGGGCGGGCAGACTCCGACGCCGGCATGGTTCTTAACACACTACGCTTCCGAGTGCGGCTGTGCTGCACCCATTGGACAGTAAGCGGCTACGCATTGTGAGTCCAATCAAAATAGTTTATCGGCGTCATTAGTTTTCGCGAAGCTGCTTGTGTCGAAGGAGCCGGACGAAGCAAATCCCCTGATCGGTTTCAGTGCGGATTTGCAGAAGAAAAATCTATAGGTATTATTCAAATTCTTGATTGTACTTACTCTTCGCGAAGTATTACACACAAACACACGCCTATCATTACTATATGGGGCTTCACGACGTGGCCCTAAAACGAATTTCTGTCTTGGAGCGTGACTGCAAGAAGGCTTAGCACATGGAATCCATTTCGCGAAATGGCCTGCCCCGTCCGCAGGGACTCTACAGTCCTGCGCACGAGCACGATGCTTGCGGAATGGGATTTGTAGCCCACGTTCGCGGACAGAAAAGCCACGACATCATTCGTAAAGGCATCGAAGTCCTCATCAACCTGACCCATCGCGGCGCCAGCGGCTGCGATCCCGACACAGGCGATGGTGCGGGCGTTCTGATTCAAATTCCACATCAGTTTTTTCTGCGCGAGTGCAAGACGCTCGGTTTTGAGTTGCCGCCGCCTGGCCTCTACGGGGTGGGGATGACATTTCTTCCGGTCGAGCGGCACCGACGTCTGCAATGCGAAGGCGTCATCGAGCGCATCATTCGGGAGGAGGGGTTGACGGTACTGGGCTGGCGCGATACGCCTGTCGATGGAACTGCAATCGGCCGGGTCGCCCGTGGTTCTCAGCCTTATATTCAGCAGATTTTCGTGGCCTGCGCGGCGAGCATGAACGAGAACGATTTCGAGCGCAAGTTGTACGTGGTACGCAAACGCGCGGAGGCAGAAATCGCGGCCTCCGACATTGAAGATCGGGAAGTGTTTTACATCCCCTCGTTGTCGGCTCGAACCATCGTTTACAAGGGATTGCTGCTCGCCCCTCAGATCGCCAAGTTCTATCGTGAACTCGCCGACCCCGAGGTAGTGAGCGCCTTATGCCTTGTTCACCAGCGCTTCTCGACGAATACCTTCCCGAGTTGGCAGCTTGCGCATCCGTACCGATTTATCGCTCATAACGGGGAGATTAATACCCTCAAAGGCAACGTGAACTGGATGCTTGCTCGCCAGTCCGTCCTCAAGTCTGCCGCTTTCGGCGCCGATTTGAAGAAGATATTTCCGATCATCGCACCCGAAGGCAGCGACTCCGCATGTTTCGACAATGCAGTCGAACTGCTCTTTCACGCCGGACGCTCCTTGCCTCATGTGATGGCCATGCTGATTCCAGAGGCGTGGGCGGGCAATCCGCACATGAATGAGGAGAAGCGCGCGTTTTACGAATACCACGCGACGCTCATGGAACCTTGGGATGGTCCCGCTGCGATTGCGTTCACCGACGGGCGCGTGATCGGCGCCACGCTTGATCGCAACGGTCTGCGGCCCGGACGATATCTAGTCACGCATGACAATCTTGTCGTCATGGCATCCGAGACGGGCGTACTCGACATCGCGCCCGAGAACATCAAGGCGAAAGGCCGCATTCAACCGGGAAAGATGTTTCTGGTGGACACGGTTGCGGGTCGCATCGTGTCGGACAGAGAAATCAAGAGTAATCTTGCGGCTCGGCAACCGTATGCGCAATGGCTTAGCGAAAATCTGATTACGCTCGATCAATTACCCGAGCCGTCGCGTGTGCACGGCTTCGAACACGAAGGCATCGTGATCCGGCAACGCGCATTCGGCTATACCGACGAAGATCTGAAAATGATTCTGGAACCGATGGCGATCGACGGACAGGAACCTGTGGGCTCGATGGGCACTGATACTCCGCTGGCTTGCATGTCGGATCGTCCGCAGCCGCTGTTTAATTACTTCAAGCAGCTCTTCGCGCAGGTCACGAATCCGCCCATCGATCCCATCCGTGAAGAGATGGTGATGTCGCTCACCAGCTATATCGGAAGCGAGGGCAACGTTCTTGAGGAGACTCCTGCGAGCTGCCACATCATGAAGTTGCCGCATCCGATCCTCAGAAATCGGGAACTGGAAAAACTTCGACGCGTTTCAACTCGCGATTTGCTGGCGATCACTTTGCCAACGTTGTTCCGCGCGGCCGACGGCGAAGCTGGACTCAAGCGCGCCCTCGATGACTTGTGCCAACGCGCGTCGCTGGCAGTGAAATCGGGTTATACGATGTTGATCCTGTCCGATCGCGGCGTGGATAAAGAGTACGCTCCAATCCCGTGTTTGCTCGCTCTGGCGGCGGTGCACAACTTGCTTGTCCGGGAAGAGACTCGCACGCAAGCGGCTCTGGTTGTGGAATCCGGCGAGCCGCGCGAGGTTATGCACTTTGCGCTTTTGCTTGGATACGGCGCGAGCGCTATCAATCCCTACCTAGCCATCGAGACCGTAAAAGACATGGCCTGGCTTGGTTACTTGCCCGGTGAAATGACGTCTGAGGAAGCCGTTCAACACTTCATCAAGGCCATCAATAAAGGATTGCTCAAGGCATTCTCCAAGATGGGCATTTCCACCTTGCAGAGTTACCAGGCGGCGCAGGTCTTCGAGGCCATCGGGCTTAATCGAGAGCTTATAGATGCATACTTCGCCGGAACGGCGTCACGGCTCGAAGGCATCGGTCTCGATGTGCTGGCCCGCGAGGCTCAAATGAAGCATGCGTATGCGTTTTGCCCGATTCATGACTCCGACACCGAACTTGCGGTTGGGGGTAACTACCATTTCCGAGTCAATGGCGAAGCGCATCTACTAAACCCCGCGACGATCAGCAAGTTGCAGCACGCAGTCCGACAGTCCAGCTTTAAGACGTTCCAGGAATACACCGACTTGGTGGACGACCAGAACCGCAACTTCGGTACGTTGCGGGGACTGATGGACCTGAAGAAGTCGGCAACGCCCTTGCCGCTCGACCAAGTGGAGTCTGCCAAAGAAATAGTGAAGCGCTTCACGACCGGCGCGATGTCATTCGGCTCAATCAGCAAAGAAGCGCACGAAACGCTTGCGATCGCGATGAACCGCATCGGCGGAAAGTCCAATACTGGTGAGGGTGGCGAGGATGAAGAGCGCTTCCAGCCGGATATCAACGGCGATTCGCGACGCAGCGCCGTAAAGCAGATCGCGTCCGCGCGCTTTGGCGTCACAACGAATTACCTGGTCAATGCCGACGAGTTGCAGATAAAAATGGCGCAGGGTGCGAAACCCGGAGAGGGTGGCCAATTGCCCGGCTACAAGGTCGATGAAGTGATCGCTCGCCTACGTCATTCGATTGCGGGCGTAGGTTTAATCTCTCCGCCGCCACATCACGATATTTACTCCATCGAAGATTTGGCGCAATTGATTCATGACCTGAAAAGCGTAAATCCGCAAGCGCGCATCGCCGTTAAACTCGTCGCGGAAGTAGGTGTTGGCACGGTCACCGCCGGAGTGGCTAAAGCGCATGCCGACGTAGTTCTGATCAGCGGAGACAGCGGCGGAACCGGCGCAGCGCCACTCAGCTCAATCAAACATGCAGGCATTCCGTGGGAGATGGGACTGTCCGAGGCGCAGCAAGTGCTACTGCTCAACGATTTACGCAGCCGCATTCGTGTGCAGGTCGATGGCAAATTGCAAACCGGACGCGATGTCGTCATTGCGGCATTGCTCGGCGCGGAAGAATTCGGTTTCGCCACCACGCCGCTTATTGCGATGGGTTGCATTATGCTGCGCAAGTGCCATTTGAATACTTGCTCAGTCGGCATCGCCACTCAAGATCCCGCCCTCCGTAAGCAATTCCAGGGACAGCCCGAGCACGTCATTAATTTCTTTTTCTTCCTCGCCGAGCAAGTGCGGCAGCACATGGCTGACTTGGGCTTCCGCACCATGGACGAAATGATTGGCCGTGTCGACCGCATCGTGCAACGCCCCGATGTGGATCACTGGAAGGCTCGTGGCATCGACCTCTCGGCGATTTTGTACGAACCAGCGCTTCCTTCGCGCATCGCGCGCCGCCGTATGATGGCACAGGATCACGATTTGGAATCGTCCCTGGACCATGCCCTGATCAAACAAGCACAGCCGGCTCTCGAATCTCGCATTCCGGTTGAGATCACGACTCCGATTCGCAATATCCATCGCAGCGTAGGAGCCATGCTGAGTGGAGAAGTCGCGCGCCGCTACGGATCGCGCGGATTGCCGGACGACACGATCCAAGTTCGGTTGGACGGTTCCGCAGGCCAGAGTTTCGGTGCGTTTCTCAGCAAGGGCGTGACGCTGACGCTCGAAGGCGACGCCAACGACTATGTTGGCAAAGGTCTGTCAGGCGGACGAATCGTGGTGTATCCGCCCCGAAATTCTGGCTTTTCCGCTGAGCAAAGCGTACTGATCGGCAATGTTGCGCTCTACGGTGCGACCAGCGGCGAGGTTTTTTTTAGCGGCATCGCGGGCGAGCGCTTCGCTGTGAGAAACTCCGGCGCGACCGCTGTCGTCGAAGGCGTCGGCGATCACGGCTGCGAATACATGACCAATGGAGTGGTGCTTGTGCTGGGAAGTTGCGGCCGAAATTTTGCCGCGGGCATGAGCGGCGGCATTGCTTACGTGTTTGATGAGCGTTTCGACTTCACGGAAAAACGGGTCAATCTGGCAACAGTCGATCTCGAACCCATCCTCGAAACTCGCGATCTACAAATTCTCTGGGATCTGATCGGACGGCATTTGCAATTCACCAACAGCCGCCGCGCCCAGTGGATTCTTGACAATTGGTACGCACTGCTGCCCCGTTTCATAAAAGTGTTTCCGCACGAATTTAAGCGCGTCTCCGGCGTGCACCGAAACGATCAGCCTTACGTTCCGGAGCAGGCCGCGCAAGTGCTCGCATCGATGGAACAGGCGCAGCATGGGTAAGCCGACTGGATTTCTGGATTACCCGCGTGAGTTGCCGACACGACGTCCAGTATTGGAGCGAGTGAACGACTGGTTCGAAATTTACCAGGAATTCCCCGAGCCAGCGCTTCGCCGGCAGGGCTCTCGTTGCATGGATTGCGGCGTGCCCTTCTGTCAGTCAGGATGTCCTGTCAACAATCTCATCCCCGACTGGAACGACTTGATTTATCGCGGACGCTGGAAAGAGGCGCTGCGGCAACTTCACGCCACCAATAATTTCCCCGAGTTCACAGGACGCATTTGCCCCGCTCCCTGCGAGGCGGCCTGCGTGCTTGGCATCAACCAGCCAGCGGTCACGATCAAGCAGATTGAAAAGAGTATCGTCGATCGCGGTTTCGCGGAAGGCTTCATCCAACCCGAGCGGCCGCAATTCCGGACCACGAAAAAGGTTGCCATCGTGGGCTCAGGCCCTGCCGGACTGGCTGCGGCGCAACAACTCCGCCGCGCCGGTCACGCCGTCGTGGTTTATGAGAAAGCCGATCGCATCGGCGGATTGTTGCGCTACGGAATCCCGCACTTCAAGCTGGAGAAACACATCATTGATCGACGCCTCGATCAAATGTCCTCGGAAGGCGTCCAGTTCATCACCGACGCTCACGTGGGCGAAAATCTCTCTGTCGATTCTTTGAGAGAAGACTTCGATGCGATCGTTCTAGCCGGAGGCGCAGAACATCCACGAGATTTGAAAGTCCCTGGTCGCGAACTAAAAGGGATCCATTTCGCAATGGACTTTCTGACGCAACAGAATCGCCGTAGCGTGGGCGATGCACCCTACTCCAACGAGAACATTATCACGACGGGCAAGCGAGTCGTCATCATCGGCGGCGGGGACACCGGCGCAGATTGCCTGGGTACGTGTCATCGGCAGAAGGCGTCGTCCGTGCATCAATTCGAAATCATGCCGATGCCGCCGGCCGAGCGCTCCCCGGAAACTCCTTGGCCGCTTTGGCCCATGCAATTGCGTGTGGAAGGGGCGCATCAAGAAGGCGGATTGCGCGACTGGGGTATCGCGACGGCGAAATTTACCGGTGATTCCGAAGGCAAGGTGAATCGCCTTCACGCCGTGCGCGTCGCCGGACCGCCGCACTTGACCACGATCCCCGGAAGCGAATTCACAATGGGCGTTGATCTTGTTCTGCTCGCTATGGGTTTTTCCGGTCCAATACGCCGGGGCATGCTCGATCAGTTGGGCGTTAACATCGATGCCCGCGGCAACGTCGCCACCGGCAACGACTACATGTCTTCCATTCCCGGCATCTTCGTCGCGGGCGACATGCGCCGCGGACAGTCTCTGGTAGTCTGGGCTATCGCAGAAGGTCGCAAAGCTGCCGCGTCGGTGAATACGTACTTGGCGCGACAAACTGAAAGCAAGGTGCGGCCTGCCGTGCGCAAGCAATGATCGCTCTCTCTGACGTACAGGCAGCCCTGAGTCGTATTCGCGAGTCGGTCTATCTCTCTCCCTGCGCGCGTTCCGAAAACTTTTCCGCCATCACCGGCAATTCGGTTTTTCTCAAACTCGACAACTTGCAGAAAACCGGATCCTTTAAAGAACGTGGGGCGCTCAACAAATTGCTCACGCTGACTGAAGATCAGAAGGGGCGCGGCGTGATCGCGGCGTCGGCGGGAAATCACGCGCAGGGTGTTGCCTACCACGCCGGAAGATTGGGAATCGGCGCCCACATCATCATGCCGCTGACCACACCCCTCACCAAAGTTTCATCCACGAAGAGTTATGGCACGGATGTAATCCTCTACGGCACCAATTACGACGAGGCGTACGAAGAAGCGGTGCGTCTCGGGAAAAAAGAAAATCTGACGCTGATCCACGCGTTCGATGATGATGCCGTCATCGCAGGGCAGGGAACTCTTGGCCTCGAAATCCTGCAACAACACCCGGACATTGAAGGTGTGATCGCTCCCATCGGCGGAGGCGGGCTGATCGGCGGTGTTGCCTGCGCGCTAAAAGAAAGCAATCCCAAGATTCAGGTTTTCGGAGTGCAGCCGTCGGCGCTCCCGTCGATGAAAGTTGCAGTCGCCGAGGGCAAGCCGGTGACGCTGCCAGCCGCAAAAACCATCGCGGAAGGCATTGCAGTGCGCCGCGCGGGTGATCGCACGCTTCCACTCGTACAGAAATACGTGGACGATATCGTCACCGTGACCGACGAAGAAATCGCCAATGCCATCCTTTTACTTCTCGAGCGAGAAAAAATGCTGGCCGAAGGTGCGGGCGCAGCCGCGTTTGCAGCACTGCTGAATCACAAGCTGCCACTGCAAGGAAAGAGAGTCGCCGTGCTCGTCTGCGGCGGCAACATCGATGTCACGTTGCTCTCACGCATTATCGAGCGTGGCATGGTCAAGGACGGTCGCCTGGTTCGTGTCAGGGTGCACTTGCCCGACTATCCTGGCGCCCTGCATAGCCTCACCGGAATCCTGGCCGAGCATCGCGCCAACATCGTCGAAACTTCCTACGACCGCGCCTATCACGGGGTTCACTTGAGCGATACGGCGATTGACATTACCATCGAAACTCGCGGCGCTGAGCACATCGCGGAATTGCTCGCCGCCCTCACCGCCGCGCGCTATCCGCACGAACGTGTAACGTAATCCGGGGCGAAGTTTGTCTTATCATTTGACCGATTGTTGACACCGGCGTGACAAATCATAACGCGCCCCACAGTACCCTTCGGAAGGTGATTGAGTGAGTTTTCAATCGCAAATTCCGCCCGGAGGAGAAGTCGATGTACGAGAAAACGGAAGTGGTTGCTACCCAAGAAAATGCGACCATTACGACGTTGTTGACTGCCACGGCGCTCTTTTGTCTAAGCCTTATATCTTCACCCCGCGTGGAGGCGCAAAACCCAGGCGCTGGTTTGGGCAAAGCCGTCGTACACACCGCTCTGGGGGGATTCATTCTTGGTTATGACATCGACGCTAACGGTACTGAAGGACTTCTGAGCGAGTCGCTGAACGTCGCCGGCGGCAAGTTCGATGTCGCAGTTGAAACGTTCGATCAGAAGTCCGGCAAGATTCTCAAGATAGTTGCCCAGCAGAACAATACCGACAACGATTTCGTAACCATCGGCATATTTGGCAACAGCGTCGGGCTGGCGGAAGAGGAACTTTCGAAAGGAATATTCGTCGACAAACGAGTGTATGGAATTCTTAATCCTCTCGACGGCAGCAAGGTCACCGGTCAATGGACGCCGCCGTTCACGAAGAACGACATCATCATCAGCATGCCGCCCAGTCAGGGTTCGCCGACTGCGCCTGTGCTTTATTTCGACAACGTAATTAACGACTCCAAGACCTATGTAATCGACACGAACGTTGCTGCTAATACTTTCGGTACGCCAATAACCATCTCCGATCCTCAATTCTCGTGGAACGTTTCTCCTGTGATGGCTTACGACAGCCAAACCAATCAGGCCGTGCTGGGTGGTTCTCTGGGCTGCTTCGGTTGCACGACAGAAATCGGTCTCGTGGATATCAGCAGTGGCAAGTTCAGCGAGTTCGAAGGCCTGGGGTTTGGCTTCATCAATGGAATCGCCGTCGATTCAAATACTGGGATCGCGGTCACAACCTCCGAAGATGACTTCAGTATCGAGTTCTACAACCTCGCCACGCAAAGCGGATTCATTGTTCCGCTTGAAGGAGCCACCAGTCAGATCAACAGCGGCGGCGATGTCGAAGTGGACCCGATTCACAAGCTGTTTCTCATCGGACAGGAATTCTCCAGCGTAGGCGCTGGCAGCAGCATTCAGGTTTACGATGAGCAAGGCAACTTCATCGAAGCCATCAACGGGCTCAAACTCCCTGCCAGCCCGGCGTATATGGCGCTGCATCCCAGCGAGCGCGCCGGATATGTGATCGTCACGCCCGCTTTGACGGAACTCCAGTCGTTCACCTACTAGCCGACACGCTCAGCCCCGATCGGTTGATACGTGCGATAAGAAATATCGATTGGACTCCGCCGAGCCCTGCCTTTAACTTCGGCGGATTGATTAAATTCGCCGTTTCAACACGTTGTTTCACGCGCAGGGATGAGTGTGTGCGCTCGCATGTCGCTGGCCTCGCGCTGGGAAGCGGCAGTTCGATTCGGCGACCGCATCCAATGTCATTTCCCCTTGCCGTCGCCGCTTGCTCACGCGTAACATCCCGTAATACTCGGCCACTCTCTTTGAACAGGAGCCATCTCAACATGACGAAACGAGCCCACGGACGTTGTCCGCGTCTGGCATCGTTACTGTCCGCAGCCGCGGTCATCATTCTCATCGGTGGAATGTTCGCAGTGTCATCCACAGCTTGCTTCGCCGATGAAGCCAAGCCTGATCCCTCCGGCATCGCGACCGGCGACAAGACAACCGCCGTCGACGCCGCAGGCAACCCGTTCGTCGTAGCGGAACCGACCGACAAGTCTGCTCCTGATTACGCCGCAAACAAGAAGGCGTTTGACGACTATCAGGCTCAGGCGGCAAAAGAACCTCTCGCTCTGAAGCTGGCTGACAGCGTCGGTCATGTCCGCGTCGCCACGAATTTTGCCTGGACTCTGAACACCGGCTATCTTGTCTTGTTCATGCAGGTCGGCTTTGCGTTGCTTACCTGTGGGCTGGTGCAAAAGAAAAATGCGGCGCACCTGATGATGCTGAATTTCGCCGCCTATGTCTTCGCCTTTCTCGCTTACTATGCGGTGGGATACGCCTTCCAGTTCGGCGCCGTTGCGATCAACGCCGCGCCCACGAATCTAGGCGGCATCCCCGTGCTGAATCATTTCCTGATCGGTCACGGGCAGTGGGGATTTGTCGGCGGCAAGGGTTTTTTCCTTAGTGGACCCGCCTACGACAGCGCCAGCAACTGTCTCACACTCTTTGAAGTCGTTTTCATGGAAACCGCAGGCTACATCATCGTCGGTGCGGTGTGCGAACGCATTACTTTTTGGTCGTTCCTGCTTTGCGAAATTTTTATTGGATCGATCCTGTATCCAATTTCCGGTTGCTGGACTTGGGGTGGAGGCTTTCTTTCCCAAGTCGGTTCAACATTGAATCTTGGTCACGGCTACGTCGACTTCGCGGGATCGACCGTTGTCCATGCCGTCGGTGGCTTCTGCGCCATGGCTCTCGCGATCATCCTCGGTCCGCGTCTCGGCAAGTATGGAGCTGGCGGAAAGATTCGGGTGTTTCCTGCGCACAACATTGTCTTCGTAGTCGCGGGTACACTCATCCTTCTTTTTGGTTGGATGGGATTCAATCCCGGCTCTACGCTCGGCGCCACCGATCTTCGTATCGCGGTGGTTGCCGTGAATACCAATCTAGCCGCGGTTGCTGGGTCCGCGACCGCGATGCTGCTCTGGTATTGGGTTTTCGGCAAGCCCGACATCACCATGGCGTGCAACGGAATGTTAGCGGGATTAGTTGCAATCACCGCATCCTGCGCCTTCGTCGGACCAACCGCAGCCGTGATCATCGGAGTGCTGGCTGGCCTGCTGGTCTGCGGCGGAGTTCTCTTCAACGAACGCGTGCTCAAGATCGACGACCCCTGTGGCGCGATCTCAGTGCACGGGTATTGCGGATGGCTCGGGGGCGTCAGTGTCGGCATCTTCGCCGACGGCGCTTACGGTGCGGGATGGAACGGCGTCGGCGCTACGTCGTATCTCGGCCACGCTGGCCAGGGTGTGACCGGCTTGCTGCACGGCGACACGCGTCAGTTCTTTTGTCAGATCGGAGGCGCTACCCTATATTGCATCTGGGCGTTCGGCGCGACTTATGCGGTCTTTTGGTGCATCAATAAAGCAAAGACCATGAGAGTCACTGCCGAGGATGAAGCGCGAGGCCTCGATGTTCCTGAGTTCGGCATGCCAGCGTATCCCGAGGATGCCATCGTGACTTCGCCTTACTAAGCCTGCTTGCTTCATGACTACTTAGCGATGGATTGCCGCAGAACGACCTGCGAGGAGTCTTTCGCGTCGGTGACAATGAGGAATCTAGGCGATGCCGAGGCCGAGGGATTCGCCAATGCCTTCAGCGGCCCGATTGCCTGCACAATGCCTGCTCCATCGGGGTTCGTTTTCAAGACGGCGAGCGCTTCCAGCTTTCCGAATGGCGGTCGAACGGAATCCGTCAGATAAACCTGATACTGCGATTTGGGCGTGAGTCCTTCCGCCGCAATCTGCACCAGATCCAAAAGCCCGAGCGAATTTACGGCTATCGACGCTTGAGCATCGGGCCGAACCGAGCCCGCGGCCTCCAGGTGTAAGCGCGCCGTTTCACCGGCCACGCCCAGAGGCGTAAGGTTCTCCGTGCCGCCACCGCTCGGTACTGCGTTGGGCACATACACCAATGCCTGCGTCGTTTGCCCTATCGGAATGTTGGCGACCACGGTGTTGGTTAGAGTATCTATCGCGACTGCATGTTCGCCATTTTCCAGCGCGACATAAATCCTTGAGCCGTCGCCAGACTGCCAAATTCCGTGCGGGAGATTTCCGACGGGAATGGTTGCGACCAGTTCCGGTCTTGTCCCTCTTCGAAGTACTTTTACCTCGTTCGCGCCGCCGATCGTGATGTAGGCGAACTTACCGTTGCGGTTGTTGACGAAGTTCACATGGTTCGTGATGGGTCCCGTTTCGAGCACAGCCTTCTGCTCGAACGGAGGGTGCGCGCCAAATATCTGTACCTTACCCGCATCTTTCAGCGTAATCCAAACCTCATCGTTTTCCGGACTCACGGCGATGTTGGGACAAAAAGGACTGGCCTGCGGCAACCGTTTGATAATCTCGTGCGACGCAACATCGAGCACCGCTAGTTCGGAAGTGAAACTTGAACAGACAAATGCATAGCGACCGTCCGGGCCGAACATCGTCATACCGGGACCGTTGGCCAGCGTGATGCGGCGCGTTTCTTTCATGGCAACCGGATCGATCACGGAAACGTAATCCTCACCGCGCACCGTGACCCACAATTCGCGTCCATCAGGGGTGAAGAATGCCTCGTGCGGTGAGCGGCCAAGGTAAATCTTTCCTTTGATCGCGTTGGTCGCAGTATCGATAAGCGTCACGGAATTCGAAGCCACGGATACTACGGCAAGCGTTCTCGAGTCCGGCGAATAGCCGAGCCCGTGCACCAGCAATTCGCCTCGATATAGCGGACTCAACGCACCGGGCACAGGATCGCCCAGCCGAATCACTCCCAGCAATTTATTGGTGGAAGGATCGATGACTGACACGGTGTTCGACGTCTGGTCGGCCGCGTAAACGCGATCATGCGATGAGATGGCAACGTCCGGGCGCCCCCAAGGCGCCTGTTGCGCAAGCGCGCAAGGCAAGAACGACATAACAAGCAAGGCGTGAAAGACTCTCATAAGTTCTCTTCTCGAAAGCCACGATTCCATACTATTTCCCAGATGCTGCCTCGTGCTGCTTCAGCCACAAACGCATCAGCTCAATTTCCGATTGCTGATCGGTGACGATCTCTTGCGCCATACGCCGCAGTTGCGGATCAGCGCCGTTGGTAAGTTCGACTCTTGCCATGTCGATGGCCGCTTGATGATGGATCAGCATCAGCCGCGCAAAATCAATATCGGGGCTGCCGGATGTTCGCACCGAAGCCATGGCCGCGCGCATGTCATCCATGCTTCCCATCAGCTCCGACTGCGCTTCAGTCGCCGATTTCGTGGCGGGCAAACGAATATCCTGCGGTCGGCCGGCGGTCGTACAGGCGATCACGATCGATAGCACCGCCAGTTTGTTCTTCTTGAGTCTCATGTGCCGCCTCTCCCCGCCCAGTTGTCTGATCTCGTATGCACGGCCGCATCGATCACCGCGGCCACGTCATTCGGCCTGGACACCCTAATGCAATCCGTCCCACTTGGCGATCGGTGCCAGCCACTGCGCCGTTCTCTCAACCTTCAGATCCAAAACCATCTGCTCGAAGCTGCTGCGATAAGACTTCGGAATATGGTTCGCAAGGAAAGACTCCCGGGTCTCCCTCCACACTTCATAGACGACGAGGCGTTCGGGATCCTCGATGTCTTCGTGCAGCGTTGCGCTTACGAAGGCATCTTCGTGTTGTATGGTGCCAAACAATTCCTTCAACTTCTCGGAGAGAAGCTTACGCGATGCGGCATTTACGCGAAACGTGACGATCAGAACAATTTCATTTTCCATGGCCACCCCTTCATGCTCCAGTGCCGTCTACGCCGAGATCTTGCGCTGCGAGAAAAAAGCTTCTATACGACTCGCGATTTCTTCGCAGTGCGTCTCCAGCGCGAAGTGCCCGGTGTCCAAGAGATGGGTTTCCACGTCTTTCAAGTCGCGGTTGTAGGGCGCAGCGCCTTCCGGCGGAAAGATGAAATCGTTCTTGCCCCAAACAATCAGAGTGGGCGGCTGATATTTGCGAAAGAATGCCTGAAACTCAGGGTATAAGGGGACATTCGTCCGGTAATCGTAGAGCATATCGACTTGAATATCTTTGTTGCCGGGGCGATCCAGCCCGACTTGATCGAGAGTCCACGCGGTTGGGTCGAGCAACGTAAGATCGTTTACGCCATTCTGATATTGCCAGCGCGTGGCCTTCGCCGAGGTAAGGTCCGCCAGCGCCACCGCGTTTTCGGGACGAGGGTCGCTCCAATATTTCTTGATTGGATCCCAGAACTGCAACAATCCCTCGTCGTACGCGTTGCCATTCTGCACGACAAGCGCTCGGACCCGTTCAGGGTGCCTCAGCGCCAGTCGGTAACCCACTGGCGCGCCGTAGTCCATGACGTAGAGCGAGTACTTGCCAATACCCAATTGTTGGGTGAGAGTGTCGACGATCTTTGCGTAATTCTCGAATGAGTAGTGAAAGTTGGTGCGGTCCGGCATGCTGCTGAGGCCGTAGCCGGGATAGTCGGGAGCGATCAATCGAAACGATCCGCCTAGGCGAGGCATCAGGTTTCGGAACATATTCGAAGAAGTCGGAAAGCCGTGGAGCAACAGCAAGACTGGCGCGTCTTTTGCGCCGGCCTCACGATAGAAGATGTCTAGTCCATCGATTTTCGCGACCTCGTAATGCACCGCGAAGTCTTTGTTCGTGAACGGTGCGCGAGGCTTGACACTGTTCTGACCTGCGAGTAGCTGCACGGAACTGAGGGAAGCGAACCCCGCCGCCAAGCTGGCGGATCCGATGAAACCTCGACGTGACATATGCAAACCTGCTTTGACGGTCATTGCCCTCTCCTTATGAGTTAATTCGCTTTCGCGGTTAAAGTCCCAAATCGCTCAGTCCCGCATGCTCATCGGGACGCCGTCCTAGCGGCCAATGATATTTGCGATCTGCGTCTTTGATCGGAAGATCGTTGATGCAGGCCAATCGCAAGCGCATCAGGCCGTCGTCGTTGAATTCCCAGTTCTCGTTACCGTAAGAGCGAAACCAGTTCCCCGAATCGTCACGACATTCATACGCGAACCGTACCGCGATTCGATTTTCGCTGAATGCCCAAAGCTCTTTGATCAGCCGGTAATCGAGTTCCTTGCTCCATTTTCGAGTGAGGAAGGCGACGATCTCGGCTCTTCCGTTCACGAATTCTGCGCGGTTCCTCCAGCGCGAATCTACTGAGTAGGCAAGAGAGACTTTTTCCGGATCGCGCGAATTCCAGCTATCCTCGGCCAAACGCACTTTCTGGATCGCTGTTTCCCGCGTGAATGGTGGTAGTGGGGGTCGTGTTGTCATAATTTACTCCGCCGCCTTCGCGGCCAGCGTTTCCACGCCTGAAATGTTTTGCAGTAACTCCTGGGGTACGCCGTGACGGTTTTGCAAGTATGTCGGGGCGTTGTAAGAGATCCAAACCTTCCCGTGATCGTCTTCCCACACGAGCGCCTTAAGGGGGAGATCGAGAGCAATGCTGGGCGCAGCCAGCATCACGGGTGTTCCGCCCTTGGGGCTTCCGAAAATCAGCAGCTTGGTCGGATGCATCTCCATCCCAACTTTCGCAGCTTCGCCGCTGTGATCGATAAGCGTGAAGAGCGTGATGCCTTTCGCCTGCAGAATTCCCTTGAGCTTCGCCACCGTTTCTTCAACGGAGTGCTTGCTCGACACGTTGACGATTCCGTTTCCCATTGCCGTGGTTGTCATCGCGCTCCTTACGCGGATCGTTCTTGATCCCATACCGGCGGTTCTAAGTCCGCCGGCTCTTTGGACGGCTTAATCAGTTCCGCGGATTCCGCATCTGCTCTCGTCTGAGCATCGATGAGCGTCATGCCAAGCGAGTGTTCGCCCATCAGCATCTCGATGAAGGGCCTGAGACTCGGGCTAATGTAACTTGTTGGCCGCTTAATATCGCTCATTGGGAAACTCAAAAAAATACAGGTACGAATCATTTCCAATCTCGCCAGATTACTTTGCCCGATCGGATAGAAACCTGCATCACGCAATGGAATGTTTTTGGAATACCTCGATCCGGTAATTGCGGAACTAATCCGAAAATCAAATAACATCGGGAGGCCGCGGTGTGTCGGGAATGACGATTTCGCGCCGCCCGAAAAACCGAGCGTCGAGAGAAAAAGCCCCCGGACCCAAACACGTGATGGCGGCGCCGACGGCGAACGCCAGGCACGCCGCGAGTTTGTTGTCGAACAGAGTCGGCGCGGAAGCAGGAAAGAGCGGAAGCAAACTCGCCAGACCGAGCAATCCCCCAGCCGCACCAGCCAATGGAGTAAGGTAGCCAATCAGCAGCAGGGCCGCGCTGGCCAAGGCAGCAAGGCAGACGACCCACGATGACGCTTTGAATTCGTGGCCGGCTGAAAGGCAAGCGACTCCTTCGCTAGCGATCGTAACTCCCAGTGCAAACCGCAAAATCACAAGGCCAAGGCCCGGCCATGCTCCCGGGAAGGTAGAAAATATTCGTTGCAGAAAACCGCCTCCTCGCACACTGGCCCGAACTTCCCGCAGCCACGTTTAGGCTAAGCTCTGGGCGAGGTGGAGCGAATCCCTATACCTCGGAGTTTCGATATACCACTATGGGGTTATTGCAGAATGTAGAGCGCTGTCAGAGTTCGATGATCCCCCGGCGCACACCGATGGTGACCGCCTCAGTGCGGTCGGAGGCGCTCAGCTTTTCCATGATGTGTTTGATATGCACTTTTACAGTTTCTTCGGAGATAAAAAGCTTTTCGGCGATATCACGGTTTCGGTTGCCGCCGGCGATCTGGCGCAGCACTTCGATCTCGCGGACGGTGAGCGCGTCTTCACTGTAGTGTTCGGCGAGGTGAGCTGCAATCTCCGCAGGAATGCGCTTCTTTCCTGCATGAACCTGGCGAATCGCCTCCACCATTTCTTTCGGAGGCATGCTTTTCAGCATGTACCCACGAGCTCCCGCTGCCAGCGCGCGCTGGATATCGGCGTCCCCATCGAAGGTTGTGAGAATGATGACGCGAGCCTCGGGAAACTCTTTGCGCAGGGCGATCATGGCGTCAATGCCGCTCATACCAGGAAGGCGAAGATCCATCAAAGTCACATCGGGTTTGTGTTTGCGAAATAGCGTCATCGCTTCCTGAGCATGCGAGGCCTGCGCGATCATTTGCATATCCGGCTGACTGTTAATGACGGTCGCAATCCCCTCGCGCAGAAGGGGATGATCGTCCACGCTCAAAACTTTTATCCGAACCTCGTCGCTCATGTTTGGCGATCCTTGCCCTGCTGCGTCAATTCGCTTTCAGACTTCTTTTGCAGCAATCCGGTTAACCAAGGCATTCTAGGCGTGAGCGCGGCCGATCGAAACGCCACGTGACTCGGTACCGATAATTCGACTTCCGTCCCGCCCGGACTGCGGCTCCAGACTTTCAGCTTGGCCCCAATTCGTTCCGCGCGCTCATGCATGCCCGACAATCCCCAGTGCCCTTCGCGTCCCGAACGTAACACGTGCGGATCGATGCCGCAACCATCGTCACGCACCAGCACGCGGAAATCATGGGCCGTATATTCCAGTTCGATTTCGACGTGAGTGGCTTGCGCGTGACGGAAGGCGTTGGCCAGCGCCTCGCGCCCAATGAAATACACCTCGTCGCGAATCATCGGGTGCACTGGCCGTGGTTCTCCTTCGACAATCACGCGGAAGCCGACGTGGCCGCCGAAAGCGAGTTCTTGTTGAACTCCGGAAAATGCCTGCTCGAAACTGGGCGGAGCGTTATTCCCAGATCGCAGGCCTCGCACCGCGTTCCGGCCATCGTCCACAACCTGCGTCATTAACTGAAGCACACGCCCGATCAGAGGCTTCGCAGGTGACGCTTCGGGAAGTTGACTGTCAGCGACGTGAAGCTGCATGAACGCGCTCAACACTCCTTGCAGCAACGTATCGTGCAAATCTTGCGCGATGCGGGTGCGTTCCGCCAATCGTTCTTCGAAACGCACATTGAGCCCGCGCACGGTCTGGTGAAGACGGAAGCGATAGGCCGTTGAAACCACGGCAGCGAAAAGCATCAAGGCCGACAAGCGAAACCACCAAGTCTGCCAGAACATGGGCGTGACTTCAAAGGGAAAGACAGTCTCCGGCCCATTCCACGAGCCGTCGCTGTTGGAAGCCATCACCCGAAAGCGATACTGGCCGGGGCTGAGATTAGTGTAAGTGGTTTCCCGTGTCGTGACGGGATCGCTCCAGCCGTGATCGAAACCGTCCAGGCGATAGCGATAGCGCACGCGCCCCGGATTCGACAAGCTCAGTCCCGCATAGTTGAAGCTAATTCTCTTACGCGCAGAGGGTACGCGGATATCGCCCTTGGTATCGATGGCATTGCCGTCAGCGGAAATGGTTTCGATCTGAACCAGGGTTGGAGCGGGAGACACCACCGCGCGGCTGGAGTCAACCACCGATAAACCGCGGTTCATGGAGAACCAAATGCGTCCCAGCGGATCGGCGACCACCGATTGCTGCCGTTTGACGCCTTCGACGCCCAGCATCCCGTCGGATATACCGTATTCGCGTACGTCGTCATCGCTTACATTGCCTCTCAGCAGTTTCTCGCGCTCGACCCGTAACACGCGATTCGAGGTGGAGAGCCACAACCATCCATTCTTATCCTCGGCCATTCCGAATATCTGCTGGTGCAAAGATACGGGAATACCTTCGGGCGCTCGGACTGTTCCGGAGTCGAGAAACGCCAAGCCTTTGGCCGTGCCGATCCACAGAACTCCCCCGGAATCCGAGAGCAGGCAATTCACGCTTCGTGAAGGTAATCCATCGGTGAGCGTTGACATCTTGTCGTTAGAAAAAGAGTTCAAGCCGTTCGGAGTGGCGAACCAAACCGTCCCGTCACCCGCTTCCGCGATCGCATTCACGGTATTGGCGGCCATCTCGACAGCGGCTGTGTAGATCTTGAACTGGCCGTTGTGGAAGGCGGCCAATCCTCCACTCAGGGTTCCAGCCCAGACTGTTCCATCTCGCGACTGCGCGACTGCATAAACACTGTTCTGCGCCAACCCGTCAGCTTGCGTGTAAGTCTTTGAGGTGATCGATGCGCCGTTAAAGCGAAGCTGAGTCAGTCCGCCTCGCTGCCTGCCAATCCACAGTTCATCCTTATTTCCGGTGATCGAATAGACGACGTCGGTATCAAGCCCATCGTTGGTGACTCTCTCCACTCGCTGGCCACGGAGCCAGTACAATCCACCTTCCAGCGGAGCGAACCAAGTTCGTTGTCGGTTATCGACGTAAACCGGCCCGTTGCCCTCGGAGGGCAGGCCATCGGCCTTCGCGTACGAAATAAACGGACTGTCTCGCAAGCGATCTAAACCCGACGCTCCACCGGACCAAACATTGCCCTCGCGGTCCTCAAACAGTGAAGTTACTGCGGCATAGGATGACTGCGAATTTTGATCGATCGAAAGACCGTCAGCATTAAAACGCAAGAGTCCGTCAGGCGTGCCGACCCAAAGATTGGCGTCGCGATCCCGGATGACGGAAAGAATCTGCGCGCGCCGCAGAGTGGCGGGCACTGCGGACTGGGTAAGAGCTCTGCCGTCCCAGCGCACCATTCCCCTGTCGGTTCCGATCCATAGTTTCTGGTCTCCGTCGTTCAAAATGCAATTAACCTTCTTGTCGGGCAATCCCTGCGGAGCCGAGGTAACCTTGCCATCCTTGAAGTAAAACAGCCCCCGGTCTTGAGTTCCGAGCCAAACCCTTCCGTCCGCGGTTTCCGCCATCGCAATCACGGGAGAGTTTGGTTCTGCGAGACGATGAATCGCAACGCCCGTTGCCCAACTCAAACGCGTGGAAAGGTCGTCTGGGGTTTCAGCATTGATCGCAGACGAATCCGTCTGCGGCGGAGCCAGACTCTCAAATTTGCCCGCGCGGTAAGTCAGCGTACCGACGGTGATCGACGAGAATACTACGCTGCCGTCTCTTCGTTTCCCGATCGCCGTGATTCCGACCTCTGCCTCTTCACGGCCGATTTCGAACACTCCATCGTGGTAGCGCAATATTCTGGTGTTTCGCAGCAGGATCCAAAGATTGCCCTGCGCGTCGGCGACCAGCCCTCGAACGGCGCCAATCGGAAGGGAACTGGGCACCGCTTGCGGAAACGTTTGAAACCTGGAGCCATCGAAGCGAACCAGCCCTTTATCCGTGCCGATCCACAGATAACCATCCCCAGTCTGCGTCATCGCATTGATGGAGCCGCCGACGAATCCGTTCTCGCTGCCCCAATGCTCACGCGCGTACTGCGGAATCATTCGATTCGGGTCGAGGGCGTAAGCTGCGCAAACGAAAACGAGCGCGAGCGCCACGATCATCCCGGCGATCCAGCGCCGTCGCCTCATAGCCCCGCATCCCTCACGGAAGGTACTCAAATTTCTCGATCACGATCTCGCTGTCTTTTTGCAGCGGAGTCTTATCGCTCGCGACAACATAATGCGCCATTTGCAAGACGGCATCCCCAGGGGTTGGTACGCCCGAAGTGAAGGAATGCTGAAAAACTACTGGCCCGCCTTCTCGCATCCCAGCACCCCGGACGATTTTGAAGTCGGCGCGGCCCGACTGCCAATGGAACGAATAGGTCACCTTGCCTGAGGGTGTGACAAAACGCTCCAGATTGCCGGGAACATAAAACGGTTGTATGCCGACTTGCGCATTGTTCTTGTTGCCGGCATCTCCCCACTGGCTTACTTCGACGTCCAATTCGCGATAATTTTGGTCGCCGCCAAAATTGTCGAACGTATTCACACTCAGCACCGCCGCCGGCTCCAGATGCGAAACATCGCGGACGACAAAGCTATACGTTCCGTATCCCAGAGGCCTCGGCATTTCGATTTGCGCGCACGTCCACCGGTCTCCCCTTTTCTTGATCCGAAGATGCAACGCCCCTGTGGCATCGATCCAAGCATTATCCGGATCGTACAGATTGTTTAACCCTCCGCGATCGGCCGAGATCGTACGAACCTTCCAATCATAGCCGCTGAAACTAAGCGGGACGGTTCGCGCGTACTGCACAGTGCCCGTGCCTTTGACGATTTCCACCTTAATGACCGAACCGCCCGGGCTGGGCGCAATGTCCATCGTCGGCGGAGGCTTGTATCCCGCATCAACCAGCAGCGCGGCGTATTCATAACCCAGATGCGTGGGGGTTGTCCAAGTGGAATCCGATTGAATCGGAATGAGCGGCTGTTCGGGCCAAGGCTGCACCCACCATGGACCGCTGCGAGCGTACACCACAATCTGCTGCCCCGGATGCGCACCTTCGACTCGCCCGGAAATCGTATCGGTTTTTTCACGTCCACCTTCCGCTGCGGGCGGAATCTTGGTGAACGTGATCGTCGGCGCTGTATTTGCGCTGGGCTGCGAATGACAACCGACAAGCAAAAGGGAGAATCCAAATACAGCCAATCGTATCCCCCTACTTCTCGCCAAACTCATAGGACACCGCTTGGGTTCTATCGTTTTTCGCAGCTCAAGCTCGAGGTGCAAACCGAACTCTAAACAGGCTGATTTTATGTCTTTGATTTAGGACATCGGAGCAGTCGTTATCCCCCCGCTTGCTCGCCCGATGGCATCCGATTTTAGCACTGAAAGTTTTCTGAAACCACATGGTCTCCTTTGCTCATCGAAGACTCGTACCTCATTCGAGTTACATCTCGTTAGGTCGAAAGAGGCAGGACAAAAAGCCCCTATCCCGTGATGCGCTGGTGCGAACTTATTGGCACACTGACTCATGTGAAACCCTCCAAACAAAGAAGGATTGTCATGGTAAGTAAATGCGCCAACCCGAACTGTGAGCGCGAACTGCGGTACTTGCGCGACGGTAGAGTCTTCGTTTTCGAAGTCATGGCGGCGACAGGGGAAAAACGTCACGAGTATTTTTGGCTTTGTGGCGAATGTTCAAAGCTCATGCAGGTAACTCGCGCCGCGGACGGCGGCGTCCGCGCAGTTCCCCGCTCCGATCAACCGATAGCACCCGATCTTTTGCGGCTCGATTCCGCCTTCGAAAGCGCGGTCGGCCGTTAACCGCAAGCTTGTAGCAACCGCTAACACTGGAGAACAAAATAATGACGATCTCAAGAACCATTCGATTTAATTGGCTCGCCTGCCTCACGCCGCTATTCATGGCAATCACGTCGTTCCTCGGCGCGTCCGCTCAAACCAGCGCCGTCAAGAATATAGTTCTCGTCCACGGCGCATGGGCCGACGGCTCGTGCTGGTCCAAAGTAATTCCTTTGCTTGAGGCGAAAGGATTGCACTTGATCGCAGTACAGAACCCTCTCACCTCGCTGGCCGACGACGTCGCCTCGGCCAAGCGCGCCATCGCGTTGCAGGACGGCCCCGTGATTCTGGTCGGGCATTCTTATGGCGGCGTGATCATCTCCGAGGCGGGAAACGATCCGAAAGTCGCCGGCCTGGTTTTCGTGTCGGCCTTTGCGCCCGGCGATGGCGAGTCTGCGGGATCCATCAGCAAGCCCTATCCCCCGACTCCGATCGGTGCTGAGCTCCGGCCCGACGCCCAAGGATTTCTATTGATTACGCCGAAAGGGGTCGCCGAAGACTTCGCACAAGATCTGTCGGATCGAGAAAAGCAACTCATCACGGCCACGCAAGGAGCAACCAATGCCTCCGTGCTCGGAGCCACCATCACCACCGCCGCGTGGAAGACGAAGCCCTCGTGGTTCGTGGTTTCCGCCAACGACCGCGCCATTCCTCCCGATCTTGAGAAGGCTGAAGCGGCCCGGATGAAAGCGACTACGATCGTTCTTCCGGCGAGCCACTTGTCGATGCTGTCCCACCCCAAAGAAGTTGCGGATTTGATCATAAAAGCGGCTGCGGGAGTTAAGAGTGCAACCTCCGAGCAATCGCCATCGTCGCGAGTGGGCGCGCCCTAGACGCGAATTGGAAAACAATGCGGTTGAGCGAGGCGGACCGGTTAATTTACGGGGGACGAGTTTTAATTCCGGGCAGAGCGCGGTCAGTGCGCCCGCTTAAAAGGCTCGTCCCTCGCCGGGCGCAAGCCAAAATCGAATCGAGGTCGAAGCTCTCGGCGCCTTCTCTCGAGCACCCGGATCGAGATCCGAGTCTTGTGTATTCCACAGAAGAGATGGAGTTGGTGGTGCCCGGGACCGGAATCGAACCGGTACGTCTCTTTCGAGACTCGGGATTTTAAGTCCCGTGCGTCTGCCAGTTTCGCCACCCGGGCTTCTAGAATTTATTCTCTCGGTTTCACGATTGTAACGAATCCGCCGTTGCTCTTCGCTGTTCCGCTGACGAGGGCTGCCAAATTCTGGAGGCGGTACGAACGACTTGAGGAGGATTCTTTAGATACCCTCAGAGTTAACTCCGCTTTACCTCTGCTAACCAGGCTGCTACCATAGCATTTCCCAAAGTTCCGATTGATGATTGGGTTTCATCCACAAACGGCAGACGCAAATAGCTTTGGGTCTCTGCGTCGAAGGTCGTCTGCTTAGGTTAGAAGCTAGAGTCGCGGAGAGCATTTTTAATCACTCTCCGCGACTTTGTTTGTGCGCCAGGGTTCTTGAGAGCGCGCGGCGGTGAACGACTGTTTCTCCGCTAAGACTCTTAGAATGCGCCGCTTTCGGACGTGTCGAACCGAAAGCGAGAGGGCGGAGCCACATCCGCCGCTTAAGCCCCTTCCCCCGAAGTTGTAAAACTCACTTGTCCCTTGCTTCTCCATTTGCTATCCCTAATTAAGTCGAGGTTTCATGACTCTAGGTATTTCGTCGGTTAGAACCCGTTGGTATCGTCTTGTTGTTGCTACTTCGACGGTGTTTCTGATCGCCGCCTACGGAACGGCTCAACAGCCGTCTTCTTACTACGATCGCAAAAACGCAGTTGACCAGTCCGACTCCCGCGCGGAGAAATCCGCGGAAGAGATGGTCTCTCTCTCGCCAGAGCGAATCTTGGTTATCCTACGTCGTGAGCCGGGCCTCCTCCTGCAGGTGAAGAAAGCGCTGGTACGGAATGCCTTTGCACAGGGCAGACTGCTTAACCCAAAAGAGTTAACGGATGATGCGTTGTTTACGCTCATCCGGGACGATGACAACGTTCGTGTTGTCGCAACCCGTGAGATACAGGATCGGTTTTATGTGCGCGCCAAGCCAACGTTGGAAGAGCTGGCGAAGACTCCGCGTTGTCCCCCATCTAGCCTTAAATCGGAAGATGCAACCAGACCGGCTTCTCCCAGCGATCTAACCCAATCTCCTCCAACACAAGAGGAGACCTACTGGCTACAGCATCAAAGTGATCTTGATTGCTATTTTTATCGTTACTCTCCTTACGGAAACCAGGAGCTCACGACTCAGGGACAGAATGGCCTCGGCAATGCGGTGAACGGCGGGAGCGCGAATCCCGCTCCGCCCTACCCGACGGGTAAATACCCTGATTCTCAATACCCTGGTTCGCAATATCCACAGAACCAATATCCTCAATCGCCGCAGAATCCCCAGTACACAGATCCCCGTCGCCAACTGCAATCGACCCAGATGCAAATGACCGGGTCCGGGGAAGATATCGATCCTTCACAAGATACGGGAGGGATATCTGGCATTTCAGCGGACAATATCACGAGCCTCTTGAATACAAGTGGCTCGGGTGAAGTGTCCGGTTTTGGCAAAAACGGACCGGGAGCGAGCACGGGGGCCGGTCTCTCCGGGCTGGCCTCTCAATTGGGTTCCTCGACCGGTTCCTCGTTCGGATCGTTGTTGTCTCAGCAGGGCCAGAGCTTCAACTCCTCGCAATTTCCTCTACAAGCCTCCTTGACGAACCCTTTTCGACAACGATTTCCCACGACTCCGCGGCTTCCCGAGCAGCCAGCGTTACGCCATCGCCCCAACCCCTACGCGGATGTTCCCTCCCTCTATGATCTCTATGCGCAGTATCAAAAGCGCTCCCCCAGGCTGGAGCGCTTTGGAGAAGATATCTTCCAGGAGGGCACGGGGAATTTCGACGACCTACCCATGGACCTTCCGGCTGGCCCCGAGTACGTGGTCGGGCCCGGTGACGGGTTGAGTGTGCAGTTGTCGGGCGCAGTGTCCCGACGAATCCAGGTTGTGGTTGATCGAGAAGGCCGCATTGCTCTTCCGGAAGTCGGCGCGGTTCCCGTCGCGGGGCGCAGTCTCGGCGATGTCCAACACCTCGTGCAAACCGAGCTTCGCCGGCAGTTTCACGACATTGATGCCGACGTCTCGCTGGGTCGCATCCGCGCCGTCCGCGTCTATGTCGTTGGAGACGTCGAGCGTCCAGGCGCCTACGACGTGAGTTCGCTTTCCACTCCGCTCAATGCGTTGTACATCGCAGGCGGCCCAACATCGGAGGGTTCGCTTCGTACTCTGTATCACTATCGAGGCAAACAGCTGATCCAGAAGGTTGATGTTTACGATCTTTTGCTGCACGGCGTCAACGCCGGCGTGGAGCATTTAGAAGCGGGAGACGTGATTAAAGTTCCACCCCTGAGCCAGCAAGTCACGGTAGAAGGCATGGTGCGTCGTCCTGCCGTTTACGAACTGAATGAGGAGACGAGCCTAGCTGAAGTTCTCGAGCTTGCAGGCGGCGTTCTGCCATCCGGTACCCTTCGCCATATCGATGTCGAACGTATCGAGTCGCACGAGAGCCGCACGATGCTTCGCCTTGACATCCCAGAGAACAACAATGTCGCCGCGGTCAATGACCAGTTGGACAGTTTCAAAGTGCAGGACGGCGACAAGATCAAGATATCGCCGATTCTTCCGTTCCCCGATAAGACGGTCTACCTCGACGGCCACGTCTCCCGTCCTGGAAAGTTCGCCTACCGTGAAGGCATGAAGGTCACAGATCTCATCAAGTCCTATAACGACCTGCTGCCCGAACCTTACAAGGATCACGCCGAGATCATTCGCTTGCAGGCCCCGGATTATGCCCCGCAGATTCTGGCCTTTAATCTAGGAGACGCGCTCGCGGGCAATGACCAAAATTTATTGCTCAAACCCTTCGATACGGTCCGCGTCTTCGGACGCTTCGACTTTGAAGATGTGCCGGTAGTGACTGTTACCGGAGAGGTTCGCGACCCAGGCGATCATGTGACCAACGGCAAAACCTCATTGCGCGACGCAGTGTATCTCGCGGGCGGCGTAACTCCCGACGCCCAACTCGATGACGCCCAGGTCTTCCATCAGAGCAGCGACGGTAAAATGGAAGTCGTCAGCGTCAATCTCGCCATGGCTCTCAATGGCAATCCCAAGGACAACATTGAGCTCGGGCCGAAAGACCGCGTGTTTATCCATAAGAATCTCGCCCGAACCGATCCTCCTATCGTCACCGTGGAAGGCGAAGTCGAACGTCCCGGCAAATATGCACTCGGTGCGAACATGACGGCAGCCACTTTGGTTCGCTTGGCCGGTGGATTAAAGCGCGGCGCCTATACCCAAGAAGCCGACTTGACGCGTTACGAATTGGCGGAAGGCAGCAAAATCGCCAGCGAACATGTCAATGTGCCCATCGCTTTGGCACTCAAAGACGACCCCGACTCCGACGTGCGCCTACGCGACGGAGATGTGCTCACTATCCGCCAGGTTACGGGATGGAAAGATCTAGGTGCGACGATCAAAGTCGACGGCGAAGTCATGCATCCCGGCACGTATGGCATTCAGGAGGGCGAACGTTTAAGTTCGATCATTCAGCGAGCTGGCGGCTTCCGCAAGGAGGCCTACCCCTTCGGGTCGGTGTTCGAGCGTGAGCAAATTAAAGAGTTAGAATCGCGCAACCGGGCCGCTTTGATCCAAAGCGTTCAGAGTCAGGAGGCCCAGGTAAAATTAGTTCCGGATCAGGCCGGTACGGATCCGCTGGCAAAACAAGCCGTCGTAGAGCAATATCAAGCAACGTTGGAAACGCTGCAGAACACCCCCCCTCAAGGGCGTTTGGTGCTCCATATTTCAACCAATTTGAAGCGTTGGGCAAATACGTCGGCGGATATTCAGGTTCGGGATGGGGACAGCATCCACATTCCGAAGAGACCGAGCGTGGTCTTAGTCGATGGCGCTGTGTTTCACCCAACCGGGGTGGCGTATAGACCAGGCAAAAGCGCGGAGTGGTATCTGAAACAGGCGGGCGGTCCAAACACTCTTGCCGAGAAAAAGGGAATTTTTGTCATCCGCGCGGATGGTTCGGTGGTGGGCGGCTCGGGCGGGTTGTTCAGCGGCGGCGTAACCAGCGCGGCACTGGAACCGGGAGACATGGTGGTTGTGCCGCAGAAGGTATATGCGGTCAGTCATGCTTTTCAGAATACAGTGCAAGCCGCACAGATTGCTTCCGCTATTGCGATTGCGGTCTTTTATGCAAAGGGCTTGTGAGGATGAAGGCCGCACCGGTTGCCCGGTTCTTTGCAGATCACTCGTGCCGAGCTTTCGCGTTCGTACTGCTTGCGGCGTCGGTTTTGTGGGGACAGGGGGTAGAGACAGGTACGGCACAGGCTTCCGAGGATCGGGCTGCGAGTACCGCCTCGATCGAGGTGGACGGCGAGCGTCGGAATCGGCAAATGGATACAGGGCCGGAACCGGGGGAAGATCGCCAGAATCGCCTTCTGGTTCCCTTCGTAAAACATATTGCCGACGACCAAAAAAGTTTCTGGACAGAGCCGACTCATTTCAAAATCACAGACCTTCAGTGGTCAGTTCCCTTCGTCGGAGTTACTGCCGGTTTCATCGCCAGCGATCAGTGGTGGTCTAAGCAGGTGCCGGACTCGCCGAGTCAAATGACTCGCAGCCTACACATTTCGGACTACACAACCTATTCCCTCCTCGGACTGAGCGGCGGTGCTTTTCTCCTTGGTCAAATGACTAACGACGATCACCAGAAAGAGGCGGGTCTTTTGAGTGGGGAAGCGGCCATCAATAGCGTGGGACTGGCTTATCTTTTCGGAGAGATCACCCAGCGTCAACGCCCGCTCAATGGCAACGGAAATGGCAATTTCTTCACCAGTGGCGGCTCGTTCCCATCCGAACACGCGGCTGCGGCTTGGTCCGTCGCGAGTGTTTTGGCCCATGAATATCCTGGCTGGCTGAGCCAGACCGCACTTTACGGAATGGCTACGGCGGTCTCTGTGACCAGAGTTACCGCTCGCCAGCATTTCCCCTCGGACGTAATTGTAGGCAGCGCCCTTGGCTGGTACTTCGGCCGACAAGTCTATCGTGGTCATCATGATCCAGAAGTAGGGGGAGCGGGGTGGGGAAGTATCTTCGAGGAAAGATTCGAAGGCACCCGCAATTCTGCGCACATGGCGTCGCCCTATGTGCCGGTCGATAGCTGGATTTATCCGGCCTTCGAGCGCCTCATCGCCATTGGTTACGTCCAGTCGAACATGATCGGTATCCGTCCTTGGACGCGATTGGCGTGTGCCCATCTGATTGACGATGCTGATTTGCCCGGTGCGGAAGCTGGAAGATCAAAAGAAGCTGAAGAACTTTACGATACCCTGAAACAGGAATTTGCTCCGGAACTTGCGCGATTGGACGGAACTGCCAACTTGGGGGTCAGTGTCGATTCGATATACACGCAACTGACTGGCATCTCGGGTACGCCGCTCCACGACGGCTACCACTTTGGTCAAACTCTCATCAATGACTATGGTCGACCTTATGGGGAAGGCTTCAATATGATCGCTGGAGCCGCGGGTCAGGCTGAGGCGGGACCCTTAGCCATCGAATTGCGCACAGAGTACCAATATGCGCCAGCCGTTTCTTCCGAACCGTTTTCCGCCTTGCAAGCGATCGCTTCAGGGGATGAAACCCCGGCACTTCCGAATCCTATACCGGGCATAGGTCGAGTTCGTCTCCTAGATGCAGCCGTGTCCTTCAAAGTCAGTAATACCCAAATCTCCTTCGGGCAACAGAGTCTTTGGCTCGGGCCGGGCGAATCCGGAGCTTTGCTGTTTAGCGACAACGCCGAGCCTCTGCCGATGGTCCGCATCGATTCGGATTCGCCTTTCCGAATACCGTTTCTTTCGGATTTACTTGGCCCGATTCGCAGCGAGTTTTTCCTCGGTCAGCTTTCCGGGCAAATTTGGTCCGGTACAACCACTCTATACGGACCCGGCCTCGCGTCGCAGCCTTGGGTTCACGGCAGCAAGTTCGCATTCAAGCCCACCCCCGATTTGGAGATTGGGATCGGACTCACGGCTCAGTTCGGCGGTACGGGGAATCCGTTTACGATCGGCAACTTCTTCCGCACTTTTTATGCGCACCGGGCCAGTATCAGCCAGAACCCAGGGAAGAGACTGTCTGAGTTCGATTTCAGCTACCGCATCCCTGGAATCCGGAATTGGTTGACCGTCTATGCGGACTCAATGGTAATTGACGAATATTCGCCCCTGCTTTCTAATCGTCCTGCCTTCAATCCGGGCATTTATCTACCACAATTGCCTAAAATGCCCAAGTTGCAGGTGCGATTGGAAGGGGCTACCACCGACTTGAACTATCCGGCGCATTTTGGCCCAGGAGCTTTCTATTGGGACGGCCGCTACCGTTCCGGCTATACCAACAATGGGAACCTCTTGGGCAGTTGGATTGGACGGAGGGGACGGGGCGAACAGGCTTGGATCACTTACTCTCTTGCTTCCCGCAGTTCGGTGCAATTGGAGTATCGCAATCAGAACGTGGACAAAGGCTTTCTTGAAGGTGGACACCAACAAGAAATCAAACTTGGTGCGAGCTTATCGCTAAGACGTGACCTTGAGTTCTCGGGCTCGGTGCAATACGAGAACTGGAGATTTCCTGTTTTGACGTCGAACCGCCAGTCTGACGTCACGACCTCAGTAGGATTAAATTTTCGTCCGAATTGGAATCTTGAAAGACGAGCCGGACGGGGGGGCAACCCATGAAGGGATGTGGTCTCAGAATCGGCGATGAACTCGGGTTCTCAACATAGCCATGTCAATCGCAGAGCCCCAATTTAGTTTTGCCGCTACGGAACGCTCGATAAATCCGTGGGTGGCTTTCATAAGGCGGTTGGGGGAATCCCAATTGCTGATCTTCAGGGCCACATTCGTGGTTTTCCTGACGACGACGTTTATCGTAGTCTTGATACCCAGTTACTACGAATCGACGGCGCGACTCATGCCCCCCGACAAGCCGCAACTGGGTGGCTTGGCATCGATGCTTGCGGTGGCTACGGAAGGAGATGGGGCTGGCTCTTCCGCCGTTAACGGCTTGCTTGCCGATTCTCTCGGAGCAAAATCTTCGGGAGCCTTGTATGTGGGAATCCTTCGCAGCGAAACCATACTGAATCAGTTAGTCCAAGAATTCAATCTTCGCCACGTGTACCGTGAGCGGTATGCCATCAATGCGCGAGAACGTTTGATGCGCAACACTGAAGTCGCGGAAGACAGAAAGAGCGGCATCATCAGCATCACTGTCACTGACCATTCGCCTCAGCGTGCGGCAGAGATCGCCGCCGCTTACGCAGAGAATTTGAACGAACTTACTTCGCAACTCAACACTTCCGCGGCGCATCGGCAAAGACTTTTCATCGAAGGCCGTCTAAGCACGGCGAAGCAGGAACTCGATGCCGCAGAGAAAGAACTAAGCGAGTTCTCCAGCAAGAATCTGACTCTCGACGTTAAAGAACAAGGCAAAGCCATGGTCGAAGGGGCGGCAACCCTTGAAGAAGAATTGATTTCGGTGGAATCCCAGCTGAGCGGAGTCGAGCAAGTTTACTCGGCGAATAATGTGAAGGCACGCGCCTTGAAGGCGCGTGTCGACTTATTAAAACGCAAGTTGTCGGAGTTGCGGGGGAATGGACCGGTAAAGCCGGTCGCGAACGGAGATAGCGATGATTTCGGAATGTCGATCTCGCGGCTTCCATCGCTTGGAGTTGACTATTACGATCTGTTTCGGCGGACTAAAATTCAGGAGATGGTTTTTGAGACTTTGACCAAACAGTATGAATTGACCAAGATTGAAGAAGCCAAGGAGTTACCTTCGATTAAGTTGCTCGATAAACCGGAAGTCCCGGAGCTGAAATCGGGACCACCTCGTATGCGCATCGTTGTCTTGGTCACGATTTTAGCTTTCGTCGGGTCCTGCGCATGGGTTGCGGCTCGAGACTCATGGCGTAAGATTGACGCCGCGGATCCGCGCAAAGCCGCAATCTTGGAGTTGGGTGGAGTCTCGCGGCGGGCGATGCTTTTCGCGATGAGCTGGATTCCAAGAACGTTCCGGCGGAACGCTCAAAGTTCTTCCGAGGGAAGCGGGGGTGGCGTCGTTGGCTAGACATGCGCACATTTTTTCCGCCGAAGAGTTTCTGTGCGCCCTCGGTGAATTTGATCAGCCTATCTTTAGGCCGAGTCGTTAGGATCAATTGACCGCCTCGCGTTCATTCTCGTGGATTGGTGCTGCCGTCACCATAGTTGGCATTTTTTGGCTGGCCCTCGAAACGGCGGGAGTAGGTATCGCGTCACTATCAAGCTTAGTATTCCTGCTGTCGATGCTGATAGTGCGACAGTCTAGCTATTTATTTAATTTTCATCGCGGAACGATCACAGCCTTCTGGTACTTGACTTTCCTTGCGATGATATTTCTCCCAGCGTTCGTGGTCTATTTTAATCAAGAAGGGGCAAGTCGAGCGCAGTATCTATTCGCGGTCGAAAGCGTGCTTATTACTGTACCTCTGGGTTGGTGGATCGCGAGTCTTGCATCGGGATTCCATCGATCGGAAATCGACCATTACTTTACCGCCCAAATCATGGAAGCGGTCCCCGAGCGCGTTCTTTTGTATCGCTCGTGGGTACTGCTCTCCCTTTGCTTCGCGCTGACTGTGGCCTATCTGCTGGAGGTCCGAACCGTTCCCATCTTTTATCTCATTAGAAATCCCGGCGAATTTTTGGAGGCGGCTCTGCTCCGGGAGGACTCGTTCAAGCTCCTTAATTCACCGCTTTCGTACTTTTATTACGTGGCGCGAGGGTTTTTCTATCCCGTTGTGATCTTGCTATCTTTCGGTGCCTATTTGAAACTCCGCACACGACAGTGGTTGGTTACGTTATGGATTTCTGGGGTCAGCGGTCTATTTTTCGCTTCTCTGTCGCTCGCTAAATCGCCGGTGGCGGTAATTGCGCTCTTGATGGGTGTCTTCTACTACCTCTATCGTAACGGCAACATCAGCCGCAAGGCGCTTGCTTTGGTTTTAGTACTCATACTGCTGTTTCCTGTCGTCGTCCTTACCTACGCCTACGCGGATGAAAGCGTGGATACATGGATTGCGTTAACTGCGATCGGTTACCGTTTGTTTTATCTCCCAGCAGAAGTGGTTTATTACTACTTTGAAGTATTTCCAGGACAAACTCCTTATCTGCATGGCAAGTCTGTCGATAAGTTTGCAAGGTTAATGGGGGTTAAGCCTTTTGACACAGCGAACGCAGTGGGGGTCTACGCTTATCCCCAGGGTCTGGAATCGGTGAGTGCAAACGGTGCTTTTATCGCCGACCTCTATGCCGATTTCGGTATCTGGGGAGTGGTTTTGGGCGGCGTTGTGACTGGCATCATCATGCAGAGCGTACAAATTTTCTTGCTGCGGAGAGGCAAGACAATTGTCACCTTGACTGCTTTTTCATACCTTCTTATTGCATTTTGGCTCCTCAATTCCACATCGCTGCCCATTGTCCTGGCCTCTGACGGAGTACTATTCATGCTCCTGGCGGTTTGGCTGCTGGAGAGGCCTGACGGCCGCTCCCGCGAAGTCAGACCCGCTTGAGCCGAGAGGCTAGGTGGAGTGAAAGGCCTTTGTTTCGCCAGTTCTCTTAAGCATGAGTCAAAACAACGCTATCGCACTCGAGCCCGAGGCCGCCCTGACGGATTTCTCAGCGGCGCCCCGGTGTATAGCCCACCTAACCTCGGTTCACTCCACTTTTGATGTGAGAATTTTTCAGAAGGAGTGCCGTACTCTGGCGCAAGCGGGATACGACGTGATCCTGATCGCACCGCATGAAAGGGCGGAACTGGTTGAGGGCGTTCGCATTCATCCAGTGTCGAAAAGCGCAAGCCGGTGGGAGCGCATGACCAAGACGGCTTGGGAAGTATTTAGAGCCGCTATGACCAGTCGTACCTCCGTCTGCCACTTTCATGATCCCGAACTCTTGCCGTTCGGGGTTCTCTTGAAAATGGCTGGCAAACGTGTGATCTACGACGTTCACGAACATGTTTCGAGCGACATCCTCTCCAAACACTGGATTGACCGTCGGCTACGCCGCCCTATTGCTTTTATGGTCGGCTTGATGGAACAGATGGCGGCACGAACCTTTGATGCCGTGGTCGTGGCCACCCCCGCGATCGCGAGTCACTTTCCTTCGCGACATCGCGTGTTAGTTCAGAATTTCCCGCTCACTGGAGAATTAGTGACGGGAGGAGCAATCCCCTTCGGACAGCGCAAACCCAATGTTCTCTACGTCGGCTCGATCACGGAAATGAAGGGCGCGCGCGAAATGGTGGCAGCCATGGGGAAATTGCCAAAGCGTCTCACGTCCCGACTTGTATTGTTAGGCGATATCGAGCCTGAGGGCCTGAAACACGAGCTGACCACGTCGCCGGAATGGTGGCACATTGATGCGCTTGGGTTTCAGCCGCGCAACGCAGTTGCTCGATTCGCAGGCGATTCGCGGGTGGGTCTGGTTTTATTTCACCCTTTACCAAACTACTCAGACTCGCAACCGAATAAGCTCTACGAGTATATGTCTGCGGGGCTGCCCGTCATCGCCTCGAACTTCCCCGCGTGGAAAAGTATGATTGACAAAGAGGGATGTGGGCTGGTGGTCAATCCATTGGACTCGGACGAAATTGCCGGGGCGATAACCTGGATGCTGGAGCACCCCAAGGAAGCGGAGGCCATGGGAAGGCGCGGACAATTGGCGGTGAACAGCACGTATAACTGGCAGACTCAAGCGGATGGCCTGCTCGAGTTATATGAGACTTTGTTCCAATGAAGATCGTGAGCATCGTGGGCGCTCGACCGCAGTTTGTGAAAGCAGCCATGGTGTCGCGTTCGCTTCGAGGAACGCTAGGAATAGAGGAGTTATTGCTTCACACTGGTCAGCACTATGACTTCCAGATGTCGCAAGTGTTTTTCGATGATCTTGATATTCCCGCTCCCAGCCTTAACTTGGAGATAGGTTCAGGTACGCATGGGGAGCAAACCGGACGCATGTTGATGGCGATTGAGCGAGTTTTGGCGGAAGTGATTCCCGACGGTGTGCTGGTGTACGGAGACACCAACTCCACCCTAGCCGGCGCCTTGGCTGCGGTCAAGCTCCATATCCCGGTGTTTCACGTCGAAGCGGGACTCCGGTCGTTCAATCGCAAGATGCCAGAAGAAATCAATCGTGTGCTCACCGATCATGCTTCCGACCTTTTGTTTGCTCCCACGGCGCTGGCCAGCGACAACCTCCGGCGAGAAGGGTTTTCCAGTGCGTCCGTTCACCATGTGGGGGATGTGATGTATGACGCGGCCAAGTACTATGGAGAAAAAGCGGACGAGCGTTCAAGAATTCTCGAAGCCCTGAACTTGCAGCCAGCTAACTATGTGCTGGCCACGATTCATCGAGCCGAAAACACAGACGATCCTGAGCGCATGGCGGTGATTCTTGGCACGCTTCAGCGTGTCCGCCACTTGTTTCCTGTGGTCGTCCCTCTCCATCCGCGGACACGAAGAATTCTTGATCAATCCCCGTTGCACCACGAAGTCTTGAATTTACGGATCATCGATCCCGTGGGTTACCTGGATATGATTAAGCTTGAAAAGAATGCGCGCCTCATCATAACGGACTCGGGAGGGGTGCAGAAGGAGTCCTTTTTCTACGGGGTTGCGTGCGTGACCGCGCGAGACGAAACGGAATGGGTCGAATTAGTTGAATTAGGATGGAACCGTTTGGCCCCTCCCACTTCGGTAGAAAGTCAGCTTCGACAAATAGAATCGGCCTTGGAGTCTTCGCCTGTCCGTGGTCATGAACCTTATGGCAGAGGGGACGCGGCATCGAAGATAGTGGGCGTTATTGCCGAGCGAGGTCCCCTCAAGTCAGCACGCCCGACCGCAATGATGGTTTCTTAAAACCATCGTCCATTCTTTCCGCAACCGCTTCCCGTGTTGTGAAGACAAGACTTCGAATTCAAGTGCGACATGAAATGAATGAATGACCGCGCTAGGCATAACAATCACGATCACTAATCATTAACGAGGAACCATGCAGACCACAGAAATAACGCCCAATCAACGTGCAATTAAACCCTTCCCCTTTCTTGATTTGAAAGCGCAGTACCGGTCCATCAAGACCGAAATCGACGACGCGATTCTGCGCGTGATGGAATCTCAAACCTTCATCTTGGGGCCGGAAGTTGAGAGTCTTGAAAAAGAGATCGCAAACTACACTCGGGCCGAATTCGGAATCAGCTGTGCCTCCGGTTCCGACGCTCTTCTTCTCTCGCTGATGTGCCTCGATGCCGGCCCTGACGATGAGGTGATCACGACTGCCTTCACGTTCGTAGCCACCGCAGGGTCTATCGCGCGACTGGGTGCCCGTCCGATCTTTGTCGATATCGATCGCGATACGTACAACATGGATCCTGAAAAGCTTGCCGCCGCAATCACCCCTAAGACAAAAGCCATTATGCCCGTCCATCTTTTCGGAATGTCCTCGGATCTTGGAAGAATCATGGAGGTTGCCAAGCAGCAAGGCATCCCAGTCATCGAAGATGCCGCCCAAGCTATCGGTGCAACCTATGGGGGCCGATCGGTCGGAAGCATCGGAGATTTCGGATGCTTCAGCTTTTTCCCTTCCAAGAATCTGGGTGGCTGCGGGGATGGCGGATTAGTGACGACCAGCGATCGTGCCTTGGCAGGAAAGCTGCGCGTGTTGCGAACTCACGGCAGCAGTAAAAAGTATACTTATGACTTACTAGGCATGAATAGCCGCCTCGATTCCTTGCAGGCAGCAATCTTGCGAGTGAAATTGCGACACTTGGACGCTTGGGCCGAAGGAAGGCGCCGAAATGCTGCGCGGTATTCGCAGCTATTCCAGCAATCCGGTCTCGACCAGGTCATCTCTCTTCCTCGCGTCGCAGAGAACTGCAACCACGTTTACAATCAATACGTAATCCGGGTTCCGAGGCGGGATGCGTTGCAGTCCCATCTCCGGGATCAGGGAGTTCCCACGGAGATTTATTATCCGTCTCCGTTACACTTGCAACGCGCGTTCGCCTATCTGGGATACCAGGCGGGGATCTCCCAGTTTCGGAAACGGCAAGCCATGACGTTTTAGCCATCCCGATTTTTCCGGATCTTACAACTGCCCAGCAGGACTTGGTTGTGGACAGCATCGCGTCGTTCTACAGGAATTAGTTCGGAGAGTTAACCAGAGAAAGGATACCGCACAGAAGAATGTCAGGAAAAGAATTGCAGTTGCCGAGGGTTGCCGTCGTCGGGCACGGATATTGGGGTAAGAATCTGGTCCGAGTGTTTCATGAGCTCAATTGTTTGGAAACGGTCTGTGAAATGCAGGAAGAGTCTCGCAGGGAGGTGGAAAGCAAGTATGGCGTACGAACGACGTCAGATTTTTCAGCAGTTCTGCAAGATCCGACGATCACTGCAGTCGTAATCGCAGCCCCCGCGGTACAGCATTACCAACTCGCTAAACTGGCCCTCCTCGGCGGCAAAGACGTCTTCGTGGAAAAGCCGTTAGCGCTGCACAGCTCCGAGGGGCACGAATTGAGCAAGCTGGCCGCCGACAGACATCGTGTTCTCATGGTGGGCCACATTCTGGAATATCATCCGGCGATCCTGGAACTCAAGCGCCTAATCAAGAGCGGCGAGTTAGGCAGAATTCAGTACATATACTCGTCTCGGCTCAACCTTGGAAAGCTCCGCACCGAGGAGAATATCCTATGGAGTTTTGCGCCGCACGATATCTCTGTTATCTGCTCACTTCTAGGGGAAACTCCCGAGTGGGTGGCCTCTCACGGCGGCAGTTATCTTACTTCGGATGTGTTCGATACGACCATGACGACCTGTCACTTTCGCAGTGGGGTGCAAGCACACATCTTTGTAAGCTGGCTCCATCCCTTCAAGGAACAGAAGCTAGCCATTATTGGAGACAAGCGGATGGCAGTTTTCGATGATATCGAGACCACCCGGAAGTTGATTTTATATTCGCACCGCATCGACTGGTTTAATCGCGTGCCGGTCGCGCATAAAGACAGTGGAGAGGCACTGCAATTGGACCGCGCCGAGCCTTTGAAGAGTGAATGTCAACATTTTCTCGAATGTGTGCGGGATCGATCGACGCCGCGAACGGACGGGAATAATGGAGTCCAGGTTCTTGAGATACTCGAGGCTTGTGAACGCTCCCTTCGCCGTCGGGGTCAAGTGGTGGAGGTTTCAGCGCTACCGGCGGCGACGTATTCGGCGCATCCGACTTCGGTCATCGATCAGCCCTGCGAGATCGGGGAGGGCACTCACATTTGGCATTTTTCGCATGTCATGGCGAAGAGCAAACTGGGAAAGAACTGCAACCTTGGCCAGAATGTTGTGATCAGCCCGGGGGTGGAAATCGGTAACAATGTGAAGATTCAGAACAACGTGTCTGTCTATACAGGAGTGGTTCTGGAAGACGACGTTTTCTGCGGCCCCTCAATGGTGTTCACGAACGTGATCAATCCTCGCAGCCATATTGTCCGCAAGCACGAATATAAGAAGACCTTGGTAAAAAGGGGCGCCACGCTGGGGGCGAACAGCACCATCGTTTGCGGCACAACGATTGGAGAATACGCCTTTGTCGCTGCTGGAGCGGTTGTCACCAAAGATGTGCCCGCGTTTGCTCTGATGATGGGAGTACCCGCCTATCGTGCCGGTTGGATGTGTTCCTGTGGCACTCGCTTAACGGAAGGAATCGGAGAGAAGGTGTGCACGTCTTGTCAACGCCGATACAACCTTGACGGAGAGAGTTGCGCCGTGCCGGATCATGCTGGGGTGACAGTCTGAAGTCAGAGATATCACTGCTTAGTCCCGACTCGATCGATGAGTCAAAGATGTTCATGGTCAGCCCACTCGCGAGGTCCACATAACCATGTGCGGAATTTTTGGAGCGGTGGATCTCAAGAACTTTTTCGCTCCGGCGGATGCTGATCAGTTCATTGGATTGACGGATCTAGTTGCCTATCGGGGTCCCGATTCCTCTGGGTACAAACGCCTACAGGTAAAGCCCACGACGAGCTCCCGATCGAATCTGTGGGATGTATTTCTTGGGCATCGGCGATTGTCGATCATTGACTTGTCCGAGACAGGCGCGCAACCCATGACCGACGGCATCGGGAGGTGGCTCGTTTTCAACGGAGAAATCTTCAATTTCATCGAACTGCGACGAGAGTTGGAGGGGCTGGGCCATCACTTCCGCAGCAGCACTGATAGCGAAGTCATTCTTCACATATACGCCCGTTATGGTGTCGAGGGCTTTTCCAGACTCAATGGCATGTGGGCGTTTGCGTTGGTCGATGTACCCGCACACCGTTTGATCTTGAGCCGCGACCGATTCTCGATGAAACCCCTGTACTATGCGCAATCGGGTTCACGTATCTACTTCGCGAGCGAGATTAAGCAACTGCTTCCGATCCTGCCGTCGATCCGACTCAGTCGCCCAACGATGACGGCGTTCTTGGCTCAACACCTCCTCGACCACACGCCTCAAACTTTCTTTGAAGGAGTCCAGAGAGTCGCTGCAAAGAGTTCGCTGATTATTTCTTTGGACGACGGCAGTATGCGCTCCCATCATTACTGGAATTATGAGTTGGAGACTGTCGGGAGCTACGAGGACTGCGCCGAACGGTTTCGTTTTTTGTTTGAAGACAGCGTCCGGATTCGTCTCCGGAGTGATGTTAAGACCGGGTGTCTTCTGAGTGGCGGGCTCGATTCCTCGGCTATCGCCGTCATGTGTCAACAGTTAGGCGCTTCGAACACTGAAACCTTTTCCGTTATCTCGGACGACAAGCGATTCAGCGAAGAAGAGTTCATTGACAAGGTCAGTGCTTATACCGGCGTCTCCAACCATAAGCTCGCCTTTAGCTGTCCAAACTTGCTCGCCGCATTAAGCGTGGTGTTAGCCCATAACGACGAACCGGTAGTAAGTTTTAGCGTGGCTGCACAATACAACTTATTCCGGCTTATCAAACAACAAACCGATGTTACGGTGCTGCTGAGCGGGCAGGGCGCGGACGAGATACTACTGGGCTATTCAAAATTCTTTTTTTTCTACCTGAAAGCCCTGCTCGGCCAAGGTCGGGTGCTGAGGGCGGTCAAGGAATTGATAGCGAGCCTGGTTCAGGGAACGATTCTGCACCAATTCCGCATATCTGAGGCGCGGCGCTATGTTCCTTGGCTGAATGCTACGCCTTATGGGGGAGCCTTGAACCTAGGTCCAGGCGATTTACCAGTTCCGATCTGGCAGACGCGGGATCTTCGGCAGAGGCAGATTTCTGACATCGACTTCTATTCGGTTCCCGCGTTGACTCACTATGAGGACAGGAACTCCATGGCCCACTCGCTCGAAGTGCGAAATCCGTTCCTCGATCATCGGCTTGTCAATTTCGTGATAAGCCTTCCGGAAGCGTTCAAGATAAGAAACGGCTGGACGAAATATATCTTGCGGGAAAGCATTCATGAGCTGCCCCATGCGGTGCGATGGCGCAAGGACAAAAAGGGATTTGTGACTGCGGAAGAGAAATGGATTCGCAACGACCTGAGAGAATTAGTGCGCAGCGTCTTCCAGAAAAGCGTACTGGCTCAATTAGGTATCTTGGACGACAGGAAATTTATCGCGTACCATGAAAAAGTACTCTCCGGTACGACAGCCCACTTTGGAGACATCTCGCGAGCGCTGATCGCGGAATTGTGGGCATGCAGCATGTTTGGCGGAAAGAACACCCCTCTCGTCGTTCCGAATCGGGAATTGCGTCCTGGATGGGGATTGGTCCACTCCAATTAGAATCGACGCTGAGGCTGTATAACCGAGAGAAACCGTCTAAGAATGAGAATCCTCTTCCTAACGCAGTATTATCCTCCCGAAACCGGAGCCGCTCAAAATCGGATCTACGATCTATGCGAACGATTGGCGATGTCCGGACACGGCGTGACGGTGTTGACAGCGCTACCTAACTATCCACAAGGAAAGATCTTCGAAAAATTCAAGGGCACTTTTATCGCAACGGAAGAGATGGGCGCGATCAAAGTGGTGCGAACTTGGATTTATGCAACTCGTAATAAGGGTTTCATATCGAGGCTAGCTAACTATTTTTCGTTCGTTCTGACCTCTTTACTTGGGGCTCTGCTCAAAGTCGACTCCCAAGACATTATTGTTGTTGAGTCGCCGCCGTTATTTCTGGGGATTTCTGGTTTATTGATCAGTTGGCTGTGGCGGGCCAAACTCGTCTTCAATGTTTCCGATTTGTGGCCTAAATCAGCGGTTGATCTGGGCGTTCTGAATAATCGTTTTCTTATTCGTTTTTCGACGATGTTGGAAGAGCAAATTTACCGTCGTTCCGATCTCGTCACAGGCCAGACTGAGGGGATTGTCTCCGATGTGCGGCAGAGAACATCCAAGCCTGTTTTGCTGTATACGAACGGTATCGACCCCTCCCTTCTGCATCCTGCTCAGGACCGGGACGGAGCACGCTCGGAGTTGGGATTTCTTAACGACAACTTTCTGGTGGGATATGTTGGGCTGCACGGTCTGGCTCAAGGCCTGGATACTCTGCTGCTTGCGGCCGGGAAGCTGCTAGACAGAAAGGAAATATGTTTTGTCTTCGTTGGCGATGGTCCGGAGAAGAATCGTTTACAGGCGCTGGCCTCAGAACAGGGTCTCAGCAACGTCTTTTTCTTCCCGCCCAAGCCGAGATCCTCGGTGCCAAGAATACTCTCAGCGCTGGATGCTGCGATCGTTCCCCTTCGTCGCTTGGATTTGTTTCGAGGCGCTTTACCCAACAAACTTTTTGAGTCGATGGGAGGAGGAGTGCCAGTGATCGTCTCGATCGAAGGCGAGGCCAAGAACCTGGTCGAACGAGCAGAAGGAGGTCTCTGTATCCCTCCCGAAGATGCCGCCGCTTTGGCGGAGGCTGTCCTTTACCTGCAGCGGCATCCAGAGATTCGGCGCAAAATGGGCGATAACGGCCGACGGTTCGTGACCCAGCACTACGATCGCAGAGCCATTGCCTTGCAAGTGGAAACAGCATTGATTCAATTGCTTCGCGAACCCAGCAATTCGCCATTTGGAATGCTGGGCGTCCGCGATCGACACAACCCTAATTGAGAGGGGCGTTGTGCATTCGGCGCGGCACGCGAGAATGGAGCCATCATTGATAATTCCTTTCCACAAAGCGGACGTTGGGGAAGACGAGGTTGAAGCCGTCAGCGCAGTGGTTCGTTCGGGCTGGCTCACCATGGGGCCAAAGACCATCCAGTTTGAGGAGGAGTTTGCAGGCTATATCGGTACCCGTCATGCAATAGCGATCTCGTCTTGTACAGCTGGCCTGCACCTTGCGCTGGAGGCGATCGGGATCAAGAAGGGCGACGAAGTTATCGTACCGACAACCACTTTCACCGCGACGGCCGAAGTCGTCGTCTATCTCGGAGCTGTGCCCGTTTTGGCAGACATCGATCCAGTTACGCTGAATATCGATCCGGCCGACATCGAGCGCCGGATAACGCCCCGCACCCGGGCTATTATTCCGGTTCACTACGGAGGCCAGCCCTGTGACATGGATGAAATCCACGAACTGGCAAAACGGTACGACCTGCACGTGGTCGAAGATGCAGCGCATGCCCTTCCGGCGAGCTATCGTGGAGTGCGCATCGGGAAATTCAGTCCGTTAACGGTCTTCAGCTTCTATGCTACGAAGACGTTGACGACAGGCGAAGGGGGAATGATCACAACTGATGACGACGCTTATGCCGCGCGGGTGCGGCTCATGCGTCTGCATGGCATTGGGAGAGATGCCTGGAAAAGGTATACCAAAGAAGGTTCATGGTATTACGAAGTCACCGAAGCAGGCTACAAATACAACATGACCGATGTGCAGTCTTCCATGGGATTGGTGCAGCTTCACAAACTGGAGCGCATGTCGGAAACTCGCCGCCGGATTGCTCTGCGCTACAATCAGGAGTTCGCTGCCATCGAGCAACTGGACGTTCCGGTGGAAAAAAAGGATCGCTCGTCGGCCTGGCACTTGTATCCTTTACGGCTGCGCTCCGAAAGTGTGAGCACGAACCGCGATCAACTCATTCGGGCGATGAAGGAAAAAGGCATCGGTTCAAGCGTTCACTTTATTCCCTTACATCTACATCCTTATTATCAGGAGAGATTTGGGTACAGACGGGGCGATTTCCCTTTCGCAGAGGCGGAGTATGGGCGTTGTCTCTCCTTGCCAATTTTCCCCGTTATGCGTAGCGAGGAGATTGAGTACGTAATCGATACAGTTCGAAACCATGTCAACCTTGCATCGAGATCGCGCGTGGCTTTCTGAACGGCGGTTGAATGAGGATACGGGAGGGCGACCTGCGGTCAAGTGGTATTCCGCTGGCGGCAAACGTGTTTTCGATGTAATCGGTTCGCTCATGGCATTGGTGCTGTTTGCTCCGTTATTTGTTCTGATCGCGGTATTGGTCTGGCTGACGTCCCCAGGGCCAGTGTTGTTTCGGCAACAGAGAGTGGGGAGGTCGGGGGAGACTTTTGAAATCCTTAAATTCCGTTCAATGAGAACCGATCAGGGTGTTGGGGGGCCCTTGGTCACGAGTGCTGGGGATCGTCGCGTAACTCGGGTTGGATCAGTGCTGCGGTTAACCAAATTGGATGAGCTGCCCCAATTCTGGAATGTGTTCCGGGGTGATATGAGCCTGGTGGGGCCTCGTCCCGAAGTGCCTCGTTACGTGACGTACTACACGCTGAAGCAGCGAGATGTTTTGTGCGTTCGTCCAGGAATCACCGATGCCGCTTCGATTGAATACCGGTTTGAGGAGGAACTGCTGGGGACACAATCAGATCCCGGAAGAATTTTACGTGCGAGTCTTGATGCAAGCGAAACTCGATATCAACTTACAATACCTATCTCGAATGTGTTTTTCGCATGACCTTGTTATTATCTGCAAGACGATCGGGGCCATGCTCAAGCTGAGGCCAGCGCTGGGTTGATGCGCCGATTAGTGGCGGAGTTACTGCTATTGGATCGTACACTCGGCGTCTCGTAGCGTATCGGTTATGGTACGCCTTTCAGAAAAGTGTTTTGTGTGAGTTCGAAATCGTGAGTGATGAGTATAGTGCTGTGCTAAAGAAAGCATAATAGATGCTAAAAAGAAAAACACCGCAGTTCCGCAACGGTATGACGTTTCTGCAAAATCGGCTGCCCTTTATCATTGGGCTGAACAGTGTTTTGGTATGCGTTTCGTTTTTGTGTTCGTGGACCTTGCGCCTCGAATTCCATTTGCCGCAGCGCTCACTCTTCCTCATCACGGTTCCGATTCTGATCTCGATTCGCATCGTTTCGATGGCGAAATTCGACCTGCTTCACGGCTGGTGGCACTATGCGGGTGTAAATGAAGCAGTGGACATCGCGAAATCAGTCTTAGCCGGTTCGGTTGTTTTCTTGATTGTTGTTCGCTACGCCCTCGGGCTTCGTGCAGTACCGCTGTCTGTGTATTTTACGGAGGCTGTTCTGACAGCTTTTTTCTTGGCATCGGTAAGAATATTCTCGAGGTTGATTGTAGAAGCGGTTCGAGTCGACGGGTCGGGCTGTAAGAAAGTTGCAATTATCGGCGCTGGTTTCGCGGCCCAGATGGTAATCCGCGAATTGAATCGGCCGGGCAGCGACTATATTGCGGTCGCTTGCTTCGATGATGATCGCTCAAAACGGGGAATCAAAATTCACGGTGTTCCGGTGGTGAGCGCTATCGACGGATTAGCGGAATGGTGTATTCGCCTAGAAATCGATGAAGTGCTAATCGCCATACCCTCAGCCACGGGGGCGCAAATGCATCGTTTCTTGAGGTTTTGCGAAGGAACTGGGCTGCGGTTTAAGACCGTCCCGACTCTGCGCGATTTGATTGCCGGCAATGCTCAAATCAGCCAACTGCGGGATGTGAATGTAGAAGATTTACTCGCTCGCGAGCCGGTAAATCTAGACATCGAGTCGCTGCGAAAGGATATCTGCGGCCGAGTCGTCATGGTCACGGGCGCGGCGGGATCGATTGGCTCCGAACTCTCGCGGCAAATCCTGGATTACGAGCCCGGCACGCTGATTTGCGTTGATCATAACGAAAATGGAATGTTTTACCTGGATCGCGAATTGTCATCGCGCATCAATAAAGATAAGTTCGTCTGTGTCGTGGCGGACATCGGCAACGCCGATAGGATGAGAAAGCTGTGTACCGTGTATGGCGTCGATCTGGTTTTTCATGCGGCCGCCTACAAGCATGTGCCGGTCATGGAAAACAACATCCAGGAAGCCGTCAGCAATAACATCTTTTCGCTACTTCGGTTTCTAGACGTAGCCGAGGAAGCCGGCTGTCAGATGTTCCTGATGATATCTTCGGACAAGGCTGTAAATCCCACCAGTATTATGGGTTGTACGAAACGGGTTGGGGAACTCATTATTTCAGCTTGGCCTCGCAAGAGTATGCGCTGCGTTTCTGTGCGTTTCGGCAACGTCTTGGGTTCGAGTGGCAGCGTTATCCCGGTCTTCCGCGAACAGTTGGCTCGCAATGAGCCTTTAACCATCACTCATCCCGACATTGAGCGTTTTTTTATGACAATTCCAGAAGCGGTGGCCTTGGTGCTTCAGGCTTCGGTATTGGGGAAACATGGAGACATTCTGGTGCTCGACATGGGAGAGCCCATGAAGATTGTGGACCTGGCTCGTACGTTGATCCGTTTGTCCGGTCGATCTCTGAGCGACGTGGAGCTGCGTTTCACAGGGCTTAGGAACGGGGAGAAGCTCTCCGAAGAATTGTTTTACAGCAATGAGGATGTGCAAGGCACGCGTTGCGAAAAAATTAAGAGGGTTACGACCTCCACCATGAGATGGCCCCAACTCTATGCCCACCTGGAAGACCTAAAAGCCTCTTTGTACGTGGATGGCGCAGACCCGATTCGGAGCAATTTGCTCAAGATCGTTCCGGAATGTCAGTTTCCAGACAGCGTAAGCGTGGATACCGCGAAGCCCATGGCGATGGCGAATTACATGAGCCACCGCTAGACGACGGAATCTCTGAATGCCCCTTAATATTCAAGAAATACGAACGATGGCCGCCGGTTCACGCTTAGGGCGTTTATGGCGTTGGGGGCGTTCCCCATCTGCAATTGCAGCCGTCCTCAAGGCACCGGCGTCGCTTGGGAATGTTGAAGCCGCGAAGGAGTTATATCCGGAGCCCCCGACTGATCAGATCGATGCCTATCGCTTGGAACTCCTCAGTAATGGCAGGTTCTACGAGGAACTCAATCGAGGGTTTGTCTTGAACAGGCGCCGCCGGACCAACTGTGACGGATGGAATGAGTTGTTATATCTGTTGGTTCGGTTGGCAAAACCGTCCGTGATCGTGGAGACTGGCGTTTTCGATGGAGTCTCCAGCGCAGTCATTCTTCAGGCACTCGAGGACTCTGGCAGCGGTTCACTGGTTTCGATTGACCTTCCTGCCCATTCTGCGATAGACGGTTCTACCGATCGCATGGTCGATAGCGAGTTGCCGCCCGGAATGGCTCCTGGTTGGGCAATTCCTCAATATCTGCGCGGACGATTTAGGCTCATCGAAGGTGACAGCAAAGAATGGCTGCCGCAAGTGTTGGACGAGTATCGGGCGATCGACATCTTTTTTCATGACAGTTTACATACGCTCAGCCATCAACTTTTTGAATATAGAACGGCTTGGCCGCATATCAAAAAAGGCGGCCTGTTAGTGAGTGACGACATTTTTTTCAATTCAGCGTTTGATTTGTTTTGCCGCGAAGTGGGAAAACCCTACGTTCATTCCGAAGGCTTCGGTGCTCTCCGCAAATAAGTCTCACCCACCTCGTCCCTCCTTAGGCGGGATGGTTTGAACGTTCTAGTTACGGATGCGAGTTATAAACATGCCCTCGGAATTGTTCGCAGCCTGGGCCGCAAGGGTATGCGCGTTACCAGCTTAGGCGGGACCTCTCGTGACTTAGCTTTTGCCTCTCGGTATTGTCATAATTCTGTAGTCGCTCTGAATCCCAACGAACCTGGTTTTGGCGACGCGGTTTTGAGCTTGGTGCGGCAAGAGCACATTGATGTCGTCATTCCCGTGGGTTACGGCGCTACGATCGCCCTAGCGAAGCAGAAGGCGGACTTCGCTTCCTCTTGCAGCCTAGAGGTGGCAAGTTACGATCAGATTGAATTAGCCGGAAACAAAAAACACGTGGCGTCGAAGGCCCGCGAAGTCGGAATCCCCACCCCGCTGACTCTCTATCCGGCATCCCTGCAAGAAGCGCTCGACGAGCGTCCTATCAATTTCCCCGTCGTCATCAAGGCGGTAAAGGAATCGCCTGGTCACACCATACAACTCGTATCCGAAAGCGATCGGTTTGCCACCGCTTACAAACAGTTCGCCGCGAGTCACAGCGACGACAGTTTACCAATGGTGCAGGAGTACATCCCCGGGCATGGCTGCGGATTTTTCGCAATCTACCAAGACGGCGTATGCAAACGGATCTTCATGCACCGGCGCATTCGGGAGAATCCACCGGGCGGAGGCGCCAGCAGCTGCGCGGAGAGCTTCTATGATCTCAAGTTAAAACAATACGGAATCCGCCTGCTTGATCACTTGAAGTGGCACGGCGTCGCGATGGTCGAATTTCGGTACGACGAGCGTGATCAGGACTATAAGTTGCTGGAAGTGAATCCTAAATTCTGGGGATCGCTTGATCTGGCTTTGGCCGCCGGGGTCGACTTTCCTTACTTCCTCTGTCAGATCGCAGATGGCAGGGAACTGAGTTACTCAGAAACATACCAGCGCGGGTTGCGTTTTCACTGGCCACTCTCCGGGGATTTTCAGCACTGCTGGCAGCGGCCAAGCTCATGGAGGTCCGTCCTGCGCGACTGTCTGGATCCTCGAGTTCGCTCCAACCTTGGTGGAGTGACTTGGGACCGAATGTCAGAGAAGCCTCCGCTGCATGGAGCGGTTTGTGGCGAAAGGCTTCCGGACGATAAATCAATGCCCTGGCGGTGTTTAGCCCACGTCCACACGCGGTTCTCGTTTGATTCATGGCTGTCGCCTCGAGAAATTCTCACGAGGGCTCGCCTGGAGGCGGCGGAGGTCTTGATGGTAACCGATCACAATACCATTCGGGGGTCCGTCGAAGTGGCGAAACTAGCTCAGGGAAATCCGAAGTTTGTTGTCATTGGCGGGGAATACGCTACGGAGAAAGGAGATGTTATAGGCTTGTTCCTCACGCGAGAGATCCAATCTCGAAACTCTCGGGAAGTGATTGACGAGATCAAGCGGCAAGGTGGGCTTGTGCTGCTGCCGCATCCCTATAAAGCGCATGTCCTGGATGACGCACTTCTCGAGCAAGTGGACATGATTGAGATACACAATAGCCGTTGTTCGAGCGCTGAAAACGGCCAATCTGCGGTCTTGGCGTTGCGGATGCGAAAGCCTACTCTGGGGGGGGCCGATGCTCACTGTGCGGGGGAAGTCCGTTCAGTGGTCAATCACTTTGAGGCTGATACGCCCGGCGATGAAGCACAGTTGCGGATTTGCCTCATGCATTCTCCGCGTTCGCTGGAAGTGCGCCCAGTTTCCCAGCTTTATCAGCCCTATAGTCAGATGATTAAGGCGTATAAAACGAAGAATCTCCGGCTGTTCGTCCATCAGTTGAAACGAATGGCCATGCTGGTGATGGCGGGTGGCTAGTTCATTTCTATTGCGGCCCGTGCCTCGCTTATTTAGGGAGGGGTAGAGGGTTTGAATGATGCGATGGTCGTGAACCCACCTTTCGGAGAGCCAATCACCAACAGCGCTCGCTTGTATGCCGTTCGAGAGTTGTTCCGTCGCGCCGGTGTGTCGATACAGCAGTACGAGTCTTGGGCGGTGGTCATCGAAGACGACTGGACGTCCGTCTATGTTCAACCTGGTACTCGAAAGCGCGTACGCTTTCGAAACGACAGCACCGCAGTCTTGGGCGAAACACGTCTGGACTTTAATTCAGTATTCAAAGCCGAGTGGATGGCTCCGCCTCCCGCTCTGGTCCGCGCTCGGGTTCCCAACTTCTTCGTTCCCTTCATAATCCGCGCTACCCGTGCCGAACGGCAACTTTTTCGTCCCGTCCAAGCCGACTGTGTAGACTGCGACTTAGATCTGCCGCTCTCGGCGCTACTCACGCTTTCGAGATTCGAGGAGAGCCGAAGCACCGTGCGCGACGCCCACGGTAGATTCCCTTCTTCCGCAAGCCTGGCTTTTCGCCACGGTTACTTGAAGCGCCCAGTCGTAGATGAATACGGTTTAGCTTTGGAGCAGGCGTTGCGCTTCTTGTTAAGCGCTTGGACGCCTGCAACCAGAAAGCTCCGAGTCAAGCTGAGCCACGATTTGGATTTCGTGGGAATTCCCTTTACCCTGCGAGAGACTCTCGGGCACGCCTTTGTCCGTCATCAGCCACCCGCCATGATCCGGGATTTGCTCGCCTGCTTGGGGGATGGCTCGCCAACCTATCTCATGCAGGTCCAAAAACTTTCCGAAATGTCCATCAGTCGAGGCTTGGACTCTGCATTTTATTGGAAGGCGAGCTCTCCGGGAGATTTTGACAGCGGTTACGATCCGCGCCACTCTAAAGTGCGGCGCATGATCGCTTGGCTTTCAGACCATGGTATCGAAAATGGCGTGCATCCGGGATACAACACGTACCAATCGCGCGACCAGTTACAGTCCGAGGTGCGGGTGTTACGTGAGATTCTCGGAGATCAGCCCATGGGTGGGCGTCAACATTATCTGCGATGGTCTCCTGCGACCTGGCTTGACTGGGAGGCTTGCGGACTTCATTACGACAGTACGGTAGGTTTCGCCGATTGCCTAGGATTCCGTGCGGGGACCTGCATTCCTTACCGGCCCTGGATTTTCTCGGAGGATCGCGAATCCCACCTGATAGAGATTCCGTTAATCGCGATGGACTGCACTCCCATTGTGTATATGGGCCTCACACCCGACCAAAGTCTGTGCGCCATCGATGACTGTATCCAGGCGTGTCGCGCAGTGGGCGGAGTCTTCACTCTGCTCTGGCACAACACGACGCTTATGGATCCTTCCTACGGTAACCTATACCGAGACGTTCTTGACCGATTGGGGGACTGTGAGAAGTTCGATTGGCAAAACGACATGGCTATCGCGTAATGAAGTTCGCCGAAAGAAGGCGACTCTTGCGATCCGGAGGCTGGCTTGTCCCTCACTAAAGAATGGCTGATTCCAATATCCCGTGCCTTGACGAAGAATAATGCACACGGACCCGTCTATGCTTTGGGCGACCAAGTCAGCTATCTCACCCACTCTTACGCGCAGCGCAAGTTGAGCTCCGCCAGATTGCTCCGTAATCCGAATGCCCCCTTCGTTCCCTGCAATCAGGACCCAGATATGGTTTCTTTCCGGACGGTATTATCGCTGCTTGGGCTCGAAGGCTACTATGATATCGATATGAACGGCGAAGCCGCTATTACCGCAGACCTTTCTAGCCCGCTTGATGATCATTTGCACAATCGAGCAGGCGTGGTGATCGATATCGGCACCTGCGAGCATATCTTTAACCTGCCCCAAGTGTTTGAAAATGTGATCCGGCTCCTCAGGCCTGGAGGGATTGCGCTCCATCTAGCCCCTTTGTCTTGGTACAACCACGGTTTCGTAAACTTTAATCCTATTTTTTTTCGTGAGTTCTACGAGCACAATGGGTTTACCGAGTTAGAGCACGGATTGATTGTTACCCCGCTTGAGTATCCCCTGCAATTCATTCTCGGACGTTTAGGACTTGAGACCCGTTACTACAAGTCGCAACTTTCTCCTTTTTCATTTGTAGTTAATGACGAACATTGGATAGTCCGTCGGCTGGCGAATCATTTCGGGCTGGCAGCCCGCGTTATTTTCCTGTTTGCGGCCCGCAAGGGCTCCGAATCCAAAACCGTCCTTTTCCCTCACCAGAAGATGTATAGCAAACAAGTCTCCGCCTAGATGATCCCCGCGACAGGAAGTCCAACCCGATCACACCAGGCGGACTCGATTTCGATTCCAACTTTGGCGCCTTCCCGGAAGGTTCATCCTTTTCTGTGGGATGTCGGGCTTACAACCTTCACCGCTGGGTTGGTACTGGCGTCCGGACTCATCGTAGTCTCGCTGGTGGGCAAACGCATGGGGGCGCTAGCGGTCGGAGAATACCTGCTGTTGCGGAGGGTATCGACTTGGCTTGGTTCTGGAACCCAACTTGGCTTGGGGGTTGCCCTGCCGCGCTATGTCGCTCTATCGGTCGACCATCCTCAGTCAGACCAATTTGGGTACCTCGTGGGCGCGTTCCTGGCTTTATTAGGAGTCAACGCCGCTTTGGGCCTTGTGTTGCTCTCGGCGAGATCGATGTTTGCGCAGTGGCTCTTCGGCCAAGCTCAAGCTGGACCGCTCATTACTCCTCTGGCATTCCTGCTGATTGGCCAATCAACCCATACTGCCCTTTATGGATTTTACCGCGGGCGACTGTCCATGAACTGGGCCAATGCTCTTCAAATAGCGAATACGGTTGTCCTTCCCTTATTCTCTGTGGCGCTATGGTACCGCATTCATTCCGTGGCCTTTATCGTGGGTTTCAATGGAGCGGCTATGCTGGGCGTTTCGACCCTGTTCCTTCTGCCATTTCGCGGTCGGCTCGTGCATGCTGAAGGTTGGCATCTGCGATCAAGAATCCGGGAGCTGTTGAAGTATGGTTGCGCCCGTGTTCCAGGAGAATTTGCAGGGAACGCCCTGTTCGCCCTGGGACCTGTCATAGCGTCGCATTACCTCCCGCTTTCGGAGGTCGCGCATCTGCTCCTCGGCCTCGGTTTGCTTATGGCGATTTCCTTGAGCATCACTCCTTGTGGGACTGTCCTGCTTTCGAAAATCAGCATGATGATTGCTCGAAATCAAATGGAACAAGTGCGCGCCCGGCTCGAGCAATTTGTCGCTGGTGTACTCGAGTTGTCCGTCTTCGGCTGTCTCCAGGTTGTGATCTTTGCCGATGTTCTGGTTCGTGTGTGGGTCGGCCAAGAATACTTGACGGGTTTGGATGTTATTCATATCACGCTTCTGAGTATTCCCTTCTTGCTGTTTTTCGTAGCCATTCGCAGCGCGATCGATGCCGCAACCGTGGTCGCTCACAACGCTCACAATGGGTATGCTGCTTTGGCCGTTTTCCTTGTGCTGACCGGACTCGCGGTCGCCTTCGCTCCCCGGTCGTTCCTTCTCGACGGGATCTCTATCGCCCTGCTGATTGCCAATGCGGTCTTGGCTTGGCTGACCAGCAGAGTGGCCAAGAATCTATTCAATTTAGGGGTTCCTTGGAGACATTGTGCTTTGCCTCTCGTCCTCGCGTTCTTGCTCGGAGGCGTAAGCTTCGCCATCCATCACTACATTTGGCCGCCGATGGGGCTGATTGGCATCATTCTTATGGAAATTGCCATGGCGGCGATCTTCGTCGGGCTGTCTGCAAAACTCGGATCGACATGGTTGGCGTACTTTTGGAACTTTTTCTCGGTGGAACGCGTTTCCCGATCCGCGGCTTAAAGGTGGATTCGGAGCGCACTGCTGCCCACCCATCTCGGCGCACTTCCTCTAATTTGAACTTGGGAGGTGTTAGCATTCTTGAGTTTGCCAAACATAGTGTTAACTTTCTTGCTCAACGGTTTTTAAGCTTTTGGGCTTCCGGCGGAAATTATCACCCATGACGGTAAATAGATCTCTGCAAATCCTCTTGTTCGGGTGTGTAACGTTTTTGGAAGTGGCCTGTGGAGGCAATTCCTCGCAGACTTTCTCCTGCCCCTCCGCGGCGCAGCCCTCGTCCGGCAGCGCCCCGTCAACGCTCCCGCATTACGATCAGATGACAGCTGCATTTTTGGATGACGCGACTCGGCATCCGACGACCAACTTGGGGGGGCAAGTCGTTTGGAATTCGCGCTGGTACCTCGAGTCTCTCATCACTGCATATCAGGCGACCGGTAACGCCAAGTATGCCAGCGCGTTCGTGGACTCCGGAACTTGGATTCTTAACATGGCCCAGCCCATGACGGTTCTGAACGTCGTGGATCCAAGCGCCCCGGGGCAGACGGCCACGGAACCCCTGCTGACGGAGACGGGGTGGGCGACCTACATGGCGACTTTCGGGGAGCCCTTGGCGATTCCGACAAATGACGGCCGCATTTCACTTTATGCTCAGAGCCTCTATCCCAGGGATGATCGGGGGCCGAGCTTTGCCCTCGTTCTTCCGCAGTCGGATGGAAGTATTAAGTTTTCCTGGTGGCGGGGCAACGCAGCTATTCAGACATACACTTTGCATACGATTGCGGACTTAAATGTGATTGCGTCTCAACCGCTCGTGTATGGACAAACCCCCGCACGGCTTAGTCCAACTGGGTTGGGAATGCCGGCTCAAGGCATGTGGGAGATCGATACGCCGCTTACAACGATTTGGCACGGCGAACAAACGGGGGGCATACTTACTCCATTTCTCAAGTTTCTGTTGATCGCGAAGAACACCCCAGGTCTGATCAGTGCTGACACGGCGAGTGCCTGGCAATCTAAGATCGTTTCCATCGCGTCAGAATACGAGGACCAGTTCGTCAGTGATGGTGACGGCGGTCTGATGATTAAGAACGCACAGTGGATGCCTAGCACAGAAGCGGGCTTGGTTACGGAATCGGATTATGTCTACGCTGAAGCGATATGCAGAATCCTGCTTTATGAGCTCACCACTGATTCGCACCAGCTCTCGTTAGCGGAAGGACTCGTGAAACACAACTTGAACCATACCTGGCAAACCAACCAGGATGGGTGGCTCTTGCTGAAGAATTGGCCAGACATTGTGCCGTGGGCTTCGCGAAGCGGGGCCCCAGAGGGGGCTATTTGGGATTCGTTGAGCTACGATCCGACGTCACCCGAGCTGACGAGCGCCGGCATTTACTTCAACGATCTCCTTTCTACTGCTGCCACTTACGGTTTGTCCGAACAACTGGGATTAACATCGAGCTTGAATAACGAAGACGAGCAAACTCTGAGCGGCTATATCCGCATATCGGCCAGGAAGAACGGCGCTTTGTTGAGGAACAACTACCCGACGGCGAAATCGAGCTCCTCCGACGACGCGGATCCAAACCCAGATCTTTACGCGAACATCGGATTTCTCTATTCCGGCAGCGTCGATAAATCCTTCGTTTTGGACAACTGGAATTCAATGCTGACTTACGGCAGCGACCCTCAAGGGGACCCTAACGGCTATTTTCTGTTGGCTTGGGCCCGTTCCGAGGCGGCCATGAATTCAACCTGTTCGCCCAATGAATGAGGAGATCACTGCAACTCGTGCGGGGGTGCCCATTTCTCACTGAGTCAATTGGGAGGCCAGCGTCACCAGTAAGTGATCTGCGCGCATCGCCGACGTGTTCGGATCAAGCTCTTTGTCTGAGTAAGGCCGCCCGCCGGTATTAGGACCGAGATATAACTCGATGCACTGCTTGGGCCACGGGAACTGACTCGCAATGCTCCGATACATATCAGCGCTCTGACCGGTGCGCAAGAAAGCCCACCAGCCAAATAAAAGGGAACCAGAGCTTTGATACGGTCCGTAGCCGTTGTCCGCACCGAGGCTGCCATACGCCCATCGGTAGACGCCGTTTCTGCCATCCATGTAGTTATTCATCCGGTAACAAGGGAAATCGGCCGAGGGGGGCACTAATACCTTCGAAAAGAACTGGGTGGCAAGACCAGATTGCAGGCCAGTAAAATAATCGCGTTGTTTGCTCTGCGATGGAAAGCCGCCAATCATGCTGTTTATCCAAAGCGGAAGCCGGAACGAATGCGACGAGTCCCATGCGATGTCTGACACCGGAGCCGCTCTGAGGCCATGTTGGCCCCGAGCATTCCCGGCATACTGAAAATCGGGATGGTCCGCCCAGGCGCCCGGCTGCAGGAGCCAACCTCCAGAAGGCGTGCGAGCAATCTCCTGCGTGTAGACCGAATACGCGACCGTCAGGATGTCGTCTAAAGTAGGCTTCCAGGCTCTTTGCTGATCCGAAGTTGCGGCGTACGCCCTCAAGTCCGCCGCAATCGCGAATTCGAATAGCTCCTCATCGAGGATCGCACGGTAATAACTTTTCCCTAAATTGCGACTGCTGAGTTTGAACAGGACTCGGCCACGCATTCCCGTAAAAGGCGTGTGCGCATACTGCGGCGCAGAGCGTTGTTCCCACACCGCCCTTACTTCGGAGTACACAAACTCGGGCAGCCCAGCCGGTATCAGTTCCGGGTGATTGACGGAACTGGCGAGGGCCAGAAATCGACTGGCTAAATACAAGTATTGCAGACGGGAGAGCGTTACGTCTGTCAACTCCGGAGACTTGACGACGCGCTCAAAATGCGCGGAGAATTTCTGTTCCCACACTGCATCGTTCAAATGAAAGGCCGCATGCATTGGAACCATCAGCAGTTCTCCGGCGTAGTACGCCTGGGACGAGGACTGTAGGGGTCCTTGCAGCACTGGGTCCACCACGGTGGCCCAGAGTTGGTGGGTGGCATCTGGAGACGGCGGTGCGCTACTCGAAGTCTGGGATGCAACCCTCGGGGGCAGAATCGCTAAAGAGAGAAACAATGGAAGCAGGAAAGCAAATGTAATCTTTGTCCGGCCGGGCCGAGGGATAATCATCGAAGGAGTCTATGCCTCGGACCGACTTAAAATCAAGTGGCGGTTATCTAATGCCCTCCCGAAGGACTCGTTATGATTCGACCTGAATTTTCATTTCTTCGGCACGAACGCGAGGCAGTGGCTGCGCAGGAAAGTGACGCTGGACGCAGCGAGGTAGAACCAGCTCGACGCCCGGGCCAGTACCCTTCCAATAGGGGGCGCCAGCGTAACCCGCTTGCACTCGACTGAGCCGCCCGGGAAGAGCTCTCGAATCTCCTTCTCGCCAATACCGCGAACGTCTGGGTTCCGCGGATTGTTCCAGGCAAAGTCGTACCATACGATGACGCCACCGGGCTTCAGCACTCGCAACATCTCTTGGGCTACTGCTCTTCTCATGTTCGCGTCCAGGATCGATGTAAACACCGTCGACTGAACCACGACGTCAAAGCTTACGGCTGCAAACTCCAGCTTTTGTGCGTTGCCCACCTTGAGTTGAACCGCAGCGGGACAGATTTGCCGGCCAAATAGAATTCTCTCTTCAATTAAGTCCACACCATGTAAGTTCCCCGGATTGGCTCCCCACTTGATGAATTCCCGCAGCCAACGGGCGCTCCCGCACCCGATCTCCAGCACCTTCAACTGGCTAACATTGGTCCAGCCTCGCCTTGTGAAGTACGACAGGACCCTTCTTTCCAGCTGCTGAAAAGCCAGCAGATTTGCCAGGTTGAGATTGCTGTAGCGGCCATCGTTGGTTTCCCGTTCATGCTTCGCGGCAGCCTTCTTGATGCGCGCGGCTTCCTCATTCGCAGTGGATTGCGTTATCGGAGCCTCGCTGCCAAACCCGTCGCTCGTCAAGCTATGCTCCTCATCGGCATCGTGAACACAATCCATGGTTCAATTTTACGCGCGCTCGATCGGTAGCCGTGTTCACTGGGTCAGAAGAATCTTCACAACTTTTCCCAGTTTGAGGGGTTAAACGAGTGACTCACGAAAGGCTCCCCATGCAAACCTGCCGCAAGCTTATCGAAGAACTTAAGTTCCCCAGGGATATCTTGGGCGTTGTCGCAGTTTTATTTCTTTTGGCCAACGGGGCCCTTAGCTTTGCCGCACAAATTTCTATCCCTGCGCGGCAGTCGCCAGCACCGCCAGGCGCAGCCGCACGCAGCAAGCGCAACGCCGTTCGAGCGCACGCCACAGGGTCCGCTCCGGCTAAACGCATGCCAGCGGAACGCCACGGCGTTTTTTCCGATGGCGCTGGCGGCACACAGCTGTTCGTCAATCGGTCGCGGTTTTCGACTGGAAGCGGGAACCCTCCTGCAGTTGTGTCCAAAGCAGACTTCAATTCGGATAGCATAGAGGACCTGGCGGTCCTGAGCGGGTGCGAGCTCGTGTTCCCACCTATTTGCTCGACTAACGCGGTGAGTATCTTCATTGGCAACGGCGACGGCACATTTAAGACGCCAGTGGATTATGTGGTCGGGTATTTGCAATCCTACGCCTCGATCGCGGTCGGCGACTTCAATGGGGATGGCAAGCCCGATCTGGTTGTGACCGGGGGCTACGGAAATAACGGTCTGGTTCAAGTTTTGTTAGGCAATGGCGACGGGACGTTCCAGCCAGCCCTAGGCTCCAGCACCGGTAACAATGTCCCCGGTCCAGTCGCGATTGCAGACTTCAACGCCGACGGCAGGCTCGATATCGCCGTGGCCGAGTGCGCGAACATTGGCTCATGTGCCAACGGGTCTGTCGGCATTTTGTTGGGCAACGGCGACGGCATTTTCAGTCCCGAAGTGACTTACGGCACAATCGATTTCCCCAGCTCTCCCGGTTCGGTAGCCGTTGGTGATTTCAATGCGGGACGGAAACTCCGATGTCATTGTTTCCCAATGCACGGATGCAACCTGCGTCGATGGATCTGTGGGCGTGCTGTTGGGCAATGGCGACGGAACCTTCCAGGCGGCTATCGCCTCTGGAACAGGCTTGAGCATTGTTGACTCGATCGGAACCGGCGACTTCAACGGCGACGGCGTGCTGGACGTGGCTGTAACCCAGTGTGGATATTTTGCGAACGGAGCGCCGCCTCAGTGTCTTAACGGAAATGCGGGGATCCTTCTAGGCAACGGAAACGGCACCTTTCAATCCGAAGTCGTTTACGGTCCAAATCCGGCCTCTGACAATTCGGCTGCAATTGCGGTGGCGGACGTCAACGGAGACGGCAAGCTTGATTTTGCCGTGGCCAACGAGAGTAGCGGCACAGTCAGTTTGTATCTCGGCAAGGGCGACGGCACATTCCAATCGGGCGGAAACTACGGCATTGGCTACACAGGCCTTCCGATCTCTGGGGGGTTTTATCCGCCGGTGTCACTGTTGTTAGCTGATTTTAACGGCGATGGCATGCCGGATCTGGTAACCACGAACTTTTATGACGACACCATTAACCTGTCATTCAGCAAAGGTGGGCGCGGGTTCCTGACCTACATGAACTACAGCATCCAAGCAGTGCTCTATCCTGCGCAACTTGTCGGGGTTGCCGACTTCAATGGAGACCACAAGCAGGACTTGGTCCTGGTGAAATGTTCAAACCTCAATAATAACGGTAATGCCTATTGCACCCAGTCGTCCGTGAGCCTTTCGCTGGGCAACGGAGACGGTACCTTCCAATCTCCGCTCGATACGATTGCAGGAACCATTAATCCTTCCGCGGCCTCAATCGGAGACTTTAACGGAGACGGTAAGCTCGACGTTGCCGTAGCTGGCTATTGTGATAATTTCGAGAACTGCAATGTGGGAGAACTCAGCGTTCTGCTGGGCAATGGAGATGGCACATTCACCCAAGGTGTCGCCTACTCGACTCAAGCCATCTACTCCGTTGCTGACGGGGACTTTAATGGGGATGGCAAACTGGACCTCGCGACGACGACGTGCCAAAACGGTTGCCTGCTTAGCGTTTGGCTCGGGAATGGCGACGGTACGTTTCAGACCTCAATGGGAGTGGCTAGCGAGTTGTCCATCCTTGCCCAAGGGGACGTAAACGGCGACGGTAGACTCGACCTTGTAGTGCTCAATGCCAACAACAACGGGGCGGTCGGGATTCTATTAGGTAATGGTGACGGCACCTTTCACAAGGAGGTCGACTATCCGGCGGGCCTTCGTTCAATTGGCGCCTCGGTCGCCATCGGAGACCTAAACGGCGATGGCAGACCGGATTTGGTAGTGGGTGATTCCGACGACGCCGCGTGCACGGGATCGGAAGTGCCGAATTGTGGTATTAGCGTATTGCTGGGCAACGGAGATGGCACATTCCAGACCGCTATGCACTTCGTCACCGAATTCGGGCCGGGCTCGGTATCGTTGGGCGACTTTAATGGCGATGGCATTTTAGACATCGTCGCCACAATCCCGGGATTACAAAATCAAGGTAATCCAGACCCCGTCGTAAGCGTCTTCCTGGGGAACGGGGACGGCACCTTCCAATCCAATCAGGATTATGGGGTTGGGCTGTCTCCCCACTTCGCCGCGGTAGCTGATTATAACGGGGACGGCCGGCTCGATCTGGCGGTCGATGCCTCTGGCACTGTCGATGCCTATGGCAATGGAGTTAATATCGTGCTGAACGCTGTGCCCGGAACGTTCCAGGATTTCACGCTATCGTCGTCGGCTACCAAACCGGATTCGATTAGTGCTGGCCAGTCGGCGACCTCGATAATAACTTTAAGTTCGCTGACTGGGTTTAACAGTTCCGTTTCCTTGACCTGCTCGGTAGCGCCCGCTTCATCATCGGCGCCCACATGCTCACTTAGTCCGTCATCGGTCACACCATTGGCAAACGGCTCGGCGACTTCCACGCTAACTATGAGTACGATGGCGTCGTCCTCGGAGCTAATGAACACAAGGCAGCATGATTCCCGCCCGTTGTACGCCTTGTGGTTGTCGATCCCTGCCCTGGCACTGATCGGAGCAGGAGCAAGTTCCAACCGATCGCGAGGAGGAGGCAGGTTGCGTTTAATGCTGGTGTTAGTAACCTTCTTTGGTCTGGGATTTCAGTCGGCTTGTGGAGGCGGGGGCAGTTCGCCCGGGGGTGGAGGAAGCGCGGGCACTCTTCGAGGCAACTACACAATTGTGATCGCTGCAACGTCAGGAACGCTGACTCACAAAGTCATTACGACTCTGACCGTGAAGTAACTGCTCGCATGAGCGCGGCTGCCGGGTGGGACCGCAGCGGTCACTTACTCACTCACCGTGACGGCAACCCTGGGAGGAGCGTCGCAGTCCCGGGTTCTGCAATTAATTGTTCAGTAGTAGGTCTGCAGTTGATTCCGCGACCCGACTTCGATTCACGTATAATTCAGCAGCCGTCGTGGTTTTCATAAAACGAAATCTGCCCATCCGGGCCTCACACCTTTGCAGCGCGCTTGCTGTGATCTTCGTGCTGGGCGTTGCGGGCAGCGCGCAAGACTTTACCAAAGCCGAAGTATTTGTCGGCTACTCTTACCTAAACATCGATCAAAATGTTGGCCCACGCGCCAACGCTAATGGTTTCGATGTGAGCGCATCGGGCAATTTCAACCGGCGGTTTGGGTTGGAAACGGATTTCAGCGCCTACTTCCAGCAACTCAGAGACGGCGGCGGGAACGCCGGCACGTTCTCCTACATGGCGGGGCCGCGTATTAACTTCACTCGCCGACATCATGCGATTGATCCGCTATTTGTTCATCTTCAGCTAGGCTTTCAACACTTAATCGGCAACGACTTCGGATCGTCAGTCTCGGACACGGCCATTGCGGCTGCCTTGGGAGGAGGATTGGAATGGAAATTCTCCCGGCACTTCGCCCTACGCCCGTCGGTCGATTATTTTCTGACCCATTACACCATCAACCAGAACAATCTGCGCATCTCCGTCGGACTGGTGTATCGATTCGGAGCGAGCGCGAAAAATTAATCGCGATAATTGTGCTTCCCCTATTCGGGAGGATCTTCGACACAGGCTTGGGCAAGTGCCGCTTCCGATTGGGCCCAGGCGCGGAGAAAATACCCAACATCCCCACCCGGTGGTGCTGTCGCTTCCGCCGTCATCCATTCCCAATTAGCATACCAATCCTCCGGGGAAGACGTTTCGGGTTCCAGGTAGAGGCTGCCGGCGAGCGGATTGTCGCTGACAGCTAGGGGATCGGACGGCGCGGAATCCAACGTGGGGTAGTCAAGGCGAGCGGAACTCAGCACGCCTAGGCCGATGGCATCCGGGATGTTTAGAAATTGCTGGAAGGTCGCCGACTGTTCGCCATAGAACGAAGGCGGAATTCCCAGCTGCGAAGTCAGCCCGTACGGATTTGCGAGATGCAGCATCTCTACGAAAAAGCCGCCGTCGCTGCTGGATTCGGGCGTTTGAGCATCGTAGCTGAGGGAATCGAAGGCACTGCCCGAAGGCGCCGAGCCCTTGCTGGTCCAAGGCTTGAGGTCGGGCCAGTCGCGCAAAACGATCCATCCACTGGAGCTGATCGGAATGTTCTGCGTAAGTTGATGTTGCAAGAGCCCTCGCGCAAATGCCAATTGGCTGGGATCCGCGGTCAGTTCGTAGAGCAGAATACGGAGGCTGATCTCTGCCCAAACGTAGTCGGATTCGGCAGGCGTACCGGCCTCACTGCTGGCCATCCAAGAAGGGTTGTGCAGCATGTATCCGCCGCTCCCGTCCGGTACAAACTCGCTTGCTACCTGAGAAGCGATGAGCAGCACCATAGACTGCCACGATGCCGTCAGCTCGGAGTCCACAAGGCCAGGCTGGTTCTTTGCGATCAGCAGGAAACGGGCGAATGGCAGGAGAATTCCGCCGCTCTGCTCCGTGTGCCAGATCGTAGGCAGGGGGGTGTTCAAGGAATAGGTGCCGACGGCGGGCAAGCCGGCGCCGGTTGGTGCGATTCGACCCGGGGATTGTCTGTAGACCAGCGGCTGCGCCGCGATCGTGTACAGATCACTTACTGAAGACAGGGAGTAGCTCTGCAGGCTGTTGCCATCTTTCGTCCAGGAGAACTGCAGTGTGCCGTTGGACTGCGAAATGTCTAGGGCGTCCGCTCCCCACGATAGGGGAACCAGGCTCTGCGCATACAGTGCGATGGCGCCATTCGAACTTGGAACGGAAATTGGAACGCCGAACGCGCCCATATTCGTCGGCCACCCAGTAAGGGTGATGGTGGGTTTGTCGACCATTTTACCGGGGGCGCTCGGATCGGGCACGTCCACAAAGGTCATGGTTTGCGCGTGAGCCATCACCCAACTTCCTGTATCTTCGAAAGCCGTCAAGTATTTTGTATTGTGCGTGGCCTCGTACGCTGTGATAAGAGATTCCATGTAGTACCGTGTGCCCCACACGATGGCGCCGTCCAGATTCTCCGGAGGGTGTTTGGTCGCTTCATCGAGAAAACTTGAAGAATACTTGTCGTATGTGACCAGACTCGTGGTCGAGAGCGAAGCGCAATCGGTGGCGATGTTTCTTGGCATCGTGCTGCTGCATCCCGCCAGGATAAGCAAAATCACTATTAGGAAGGATACTTGCGGCAACTGTCCTGTGCATCTTCTCTTCACAATCACGAATCTCCCCCTAGATGATACCGGAAGAACAACGCGCACTCGTACGTCCGCGGCGCACAACTTTAGATCATGTTAAGGGTTATGCTGGATGGGAGTTGTCGATAGAATTCCGGAGCAATCGATCCAGGGGGGATTGTGATGCCTCGCATACGAAACATTGCTCTTGCTCTGATTGGCTTTTCCGTCTTTTTCGCGGCTGAAGTTCACGCGCAAAACCCGATTCCCTTCCTGAATCAGCCTCTCCAGCCCAGCACCGCAGTGCCGGGCGGTTCCAGCTTTACACTGAGGGTGAATGGTACCGACTTCGTCTCAGGAGCGAACATTAATTGGAATGGCAAGCCGTTAACAACCAGTTTTGTAAGCGCTCGCCAATTGACCGCAACAGTTCCCGCAGCCGACATCGCGACTGCCGGCACGGCGTCGATTACCGTAACCAACCCCGCGCCGGGAGGGGGCACATCCGGGGTCCAGTTCTTCAGTATTACGACGGCGCAGAGCACCGTTGTCCTGACCGAGTCAGATGTTGACGTCAACGGCAGCGTTAGTCCTGCCGTCATCGGCGACTTCAACGGCGATGGAAAACCGGACCTGGTGACAGCCAACAATTCGAATTCGACTGGGCTGTTCTTGTTGCTGGGCACAGGCGATGGCGGCTTCCAGGCTCCGAAAGCTTTTGACGATCTTTCCCCTATTTTTCTGGTATCCGCAGATTTTAATGGAGACGGGAATCTGGACTTGGCCCTGTTTGACCCTTTTACCGGTATTCAAGTCCTTCTAGGAAAAGGCGATGGTAGCTTCTTGCCCCTTAGTCCTTTCCAAATACCTTTCGGTAACTCCTTGTACGAGGGGTTTGCGGCTGCGGACTTCAACCGAGATGGCAAGGCCGACCTCTTGTTCGTAATTTCCGCTGACGGCGTTACTGCTGATGTCCTGTTTTATCAGGGCAATGGCGACGGGACGTTCGCAGCTCCTCGAGATACTTTTTTCGCGAATACCGCTGTAGGATTGGACGCTGTAGCCGACTTTAATCAAGACGGCAACCTTGACTTCGCGGACGCGGGGCAGTTCCTCGCGCTGGGTAACGGCGATGGAACATTTCAACAGCCGCAAGCCTTGAACTCGGGTGTTTCGGGGTCGTTTGTAGCCGCGGCCGATATGAACGGTGACGGTAAGCTTGATTTGATCGTCGACGTGCTTGACGCGCAAGGCAGCATCGCCGTGCTTCCCGGCAACGGGGACGGCACATTTCAAAACGCGATTAGTACGCCAACCGGCAACACCGCGGGCAGCTTTGCTTTCGCAGTCGGCGATATCAATGGAGACGGCAAGCCCGATGTCGCGGTGGTCACCAACCTTCGGACTTCTCCCAATCTGCTGATCTTGCTGGGTAATGGCGACGGAACGTTCCAGGCTCCGCAGTTGTATCCTGTTGCGGTCGGACCGTACAGCCTTTTGCTCGCCGACCTTAATGGAGATGGCAAGATGGATCTAATCGGGCCGGGCGGTGGCGCCGTCGCGATCTTTCTGCAAGGGAGTTTTCCCGCGTTTGGCGCCGCGCCTTCCAGCCTGACGTTCGGGGCACGGCCAGTCGGAAGCACGAGCTCGGCTGAGGTCACAACCGTGACCAATTCCGGGGGGCTCCCCCTGACCATTTCCGGTATCTCAATCACGGGAGCCGATGCCGGTGATTTTGCCCAAACCAACACCTGCGGCGCGTCACTGGCAGGCGGAGCCAGCTGCACCGTGAGCGTGACGTATACGCCCGCCGCGGCGGGAACTCGAAGCGCTGCTGTCAGCTTCACTGACAACGCGCCCGGAAGTCCTCAGATGATTGCGCTGAACGGCACGGTCGAAGACTTCACGATCGCAGCCAACGCGCCGACGTCGCAGACGGTGACCCCTGGCCAAGCAGCCAACTATTCCATAACAGTTTCTCCCCTCCTCGGCTTTAATCAGACTGTGACGTTCAGTTGCAGTGGAACGCCCGCACAGTCGACATGCACGTTCACGCCGAGTTCGGTGACACTCGACGGGACAGACTCTGCCATGGTGAACGTCGCGCTGGTGACCACGGCTGCGTCGTCGAGTTTAGCGCAGCCGGCTTCGGGGCGTGGCCGCGGGCTGTTTGCGGCTCTCAGCGGTGCCTTGGGGATGGCATGTCTGGTAGTTGTGGCGGGGCGCAGGGGGCGAAGGCATCTTCGAGTGTTCTACGGGCTGGCATTCCTCGGCCTGCTTTTGATCGGGATGACGATGCCGGCTTGCGGCGGCAACAGCGGCAGTGGGAGTGGCGGTGGAGGTGGCGGCACGCCGACAGGCACCTACACCGTGGCGGTGACTGGAACTTATACTGGCGACTCGGCTAAGTTGACACATTCGACGAGCGTCAAGCTGGTTGTGCAGTAGGAATGTGCTTTTGAATGGAGGGTACAGATGCTTTATTTTGTGGACATCGAGGGTCGTCCGATCTGCGGTGTTTTGCAACATCCCTCCGGGCATACATCGTGATTCGCGGAGAATTTTCCGATTGCGCGACGCTCGCTGCCTGGCGTCATTCTTTCTACGATTAGCTCGCGGATCATGCTTACGAACTTGGGATGTGTCCCCGCCGTTGCGGCACGCGCCATTGGCAGGTTTAACTCTTTGCACAAGGCTTTCGCTTCCGTGTCCAGGTCGTAGAGGACTTCCATGTGGTCCGAGATGAATCCGATGGGGGCGATTACTGCCGCGGACTTTTTCCCTTCCTGTTTCAACTCTGTCAGATAGTCCAGGATGTCTGGCTCGAGCCAAGTTTGCGTTGGCGGCCCGCTGCGGCTTTGATAGACGAGCCTGTGGTCTTCTGCTGAAATGATTCCTTCGCTTGTTAGCCTTTCGGCTGTCAGCCTGCAAGCTTCCTGTAGTTGCTTCACGTAATCGCATCCGTCGGCCATTGACAGCGGAATGCTGTGGGCGGTGAAGATCAATTGTGCGAGAGCGCGCACTTCTTCCGGTAATTGGGCGAATGCCTCGTGCACTCGCTCTGCCATCACTTCGATAAATGACGGATGGTTGTAGAACACGCGCAGCTTGTCGATCTGTGGCGCGCCCTGGCCGACCTCCGCCTGCGCCGCTATGATGTTCTCGCGATACTGCCGGCAGCCGGAGTACGAACTGTAGGCCGACGTGACGAATGCCAGCGCGCGCTGGACGCCGTCCGCTTTCATCTGACGCAGAGTGTCGGCCAGCATGGGGTCCCAATTGCGATTGCCCCAATACACGGGCAGCTTGGGGCCGTGCAGCGCCAACTCGGCCTGCAGGGCGACAATCAGCGCGCGGTTCTGCGCATTGATCGGACTCTTCCCATCAAAATGATAGTAGTGTTCGGCCACGGCCAACATGCGCTCCCGCGGAACGTTTTTTCCGCGCAACACATTTTCGAGGAAGGGAAGAACCTCGTCATGCGACTCCGGCCCGCCGAAAGAAACTACGATTAACGCGTCATACTTCATGGATTTCTACCATCTAGTATTTGCCGCTCAATTCAGGCTGCGAGCCACAGCCTGGATGGCGCGAAGATCCCGTCGTGCCACCGCGTCCGCAGAACCAAGAATTGTCCTCGCCAGGTGGCGGACCTGCTTAGTTGATGTCGAATTGCTCCTGGTGTAGTGCGGGATCGCTCTTCACGATTACCGTCCGTTTGCTGAGGTCTTCGATTTCCAGCAAGACTTTCGCGTTGTTGGCTTTCAGCGCTTTCGCGACTTCTGGATTCACGCGCAGGATCACGTCGGTGTGTTCGAGGTGTTTGGCCATCTTGCGCATCTCGATGTAAATGTCGTTGCAAACGGTTTGTACGGACTTCACGTATCCCGTGGATTCGCAATAAGGACACGGTGATCCGATGGTGCGTTCCAGCGATTGCTTGACCCTTTTACGGGTAATGGCGACCAATCCGAAATCGTTGAACTGAAGAACCTTCGACGGAGCGCGATCATTGCGCAGCGCTTCTTCGAGAGCCTGCATGACTTTTTGACGGTTGCGGCGTTCGTCCATGTCGATGAAATCGATGATGATGATGCCGCCGAGATCGCGCAGCCGGACTTGGCGAACGATTTCTTTGATGGCGTCGACGTTCGTCTTGACGATGGTGTCTTCGAGTCGAGCAGTTTTGCCGACATATTTTCCGGTGTTCACGTCGATGGCGACCAGCGCTTCAGTTTGATTGATGACGATATAGCCGCCGCTCTTGAGCCAGACTTTCGACTTGAGCGCCTTGTTGATTTCCTCGCTGAGTCCGAACTGCTCGAACAGCGGAACCTCTTTGCTGTAGAACTTTACTTTGCGCACCAGCGCAGGCTGGAAGCGGTTGGCAAAGCGCAGGACACGCTCATATTCCTGTTCGGTATCAACCCAGATGGTAGAGAAGTCTGAGGTGACCTGATCGCGTAACACGCGCTCGACCACGTTGAGATCGTGATAGATCAGCGCGGGCGGCTTAGCGGTCTCGGAGCGGGTTTTGATTTCGTTCCATAGGCCTTTGAGAAAGCGAATGTCGGCGCGGAGTTCTTCTTCGTCGGCTCCCTGCGCGGCGGTGCGTACGATGAACCCGCCGTGACCGTTTTCCTTTTCGCTATTGATGATGCGCTTCAGTTGCTGGCGCTCTTCTTCGGATGCAATCTTGCGCGACACACCGGTGTGATTGACCGTGGGCATGTAGACCAGAAAGCGTCCCGGCAGCGCGATGTGGCTGGTGATGCGAGCGCCTTTTTTGGCGATCGGTTCTTTGGCGATCTGCACCAGAATTTCCTGACCTTCTTTGAGCAGATCGGAAATGAGCGGGACGTTCTGCGGTTCGCGGCGCGGGAAGCGACGACCTCCTCCGCGGCGGCCGCGCTGATCGCCTCCATCGCGTCGTGGTCGCGGATCAGTGCCCTGGCGCTGGGTTCGCTGCGTGTATCCGGCCGTTTGGGCTGGGGCGCGGACTTCAACCTGAGCATCGACCGTGCCGTTGCCCCGAGCTTCCGCTTCCAGCAAGGCTTCCGCTTCGGCTTGTGCCTCTTCCAGTTCCGCTTCCTCGAACTCTTCTTCTTCGACCGCTTGTTGCGTTGCTTCCTGAGTGAGTTCGGCCGCTCCGTTAGCATCAGCGAGCTCTTCTACCTCTTCGGTATGGAAGGCAGAAATGGATTCAAGAGATCCGTGATCCTGTTCGGAAACTTTTTCACGATGACCGTCCGCGGCGTGAATTTCTTCTTCCAGTTCGTCGAATTCCTCTTCCAATTCCTCCGCGTAGGAGACTAAGTCAGCTTCTTCTTCCTCGATCTCTTCCTGTTCGAGAGTTTCGAGGGCGGCTGGCGCGACTTCGACCGGCGCTTCCGCGACGTGCGCATGTGTTTCCGTCCCGGTGTCGCCGAAAACTGCAGCAACGTTGCGCTCGTGCTGACGGCGCTGCTCGCGATCCCATTCCTCGGTTCCGACTTCGACCGTCGGAGTCTCGATACTGTGGCGCATTTCGTGGACAGATGGTTCGGCGACCGTCGCTTCTGCTGCGGCCGGACTTTGGCCTGCCGTCGCGGTCGGAGTTTCAGATTTCGCGGTTGCCGGGCTGGCGGCGAAGATCGGCTCGTCGTCGGGAAACGTCTGCGAGAGCGGCTTATCTTCCACGTCGTTTCCGCTGCGCGTCTGCGTCGGTGTGTTTCTCGGAGTTTCGACGGGTCCCCGACGGGCATACTTGGAAATGGATTCTCCGGGAAGAACGATGGGTGTGTATCCCGGAGGCGGACCATATTCCGATGAGCGTTGGCTGCGCGCCGCATCCCGGGCCGGCTCGTAAGGTCTGGCGTGGCTGCGTGAATCCTGATTGCGCGACTTGTCGCGCGAGCCTTGGTTGCGAAAATCCTGATTGCGAGAATCGGGGTTGCGCGGTTCTTGCGTCGTCGAATCCTGAGTTTCGGCTTCAACTGAGGCAGCATCCTGAGTTCGAGCCTCCTGCGTCCGTGACTCGCCTCGTCGTGGACGTCGGCGTCGGCGTCCGCGCCAGCCTCCGCCTTTGCTCTCGCCCTCGGCGGATTCTTCGATGTCTGACGCTCCGACTGCGAATTGAACCGGGGCAGCGTATTCTTCGGATGCTTCCGCACCATTCGCCTCAAATTGTCTAGGCTCGGCTTGCGTCGGAGCCGAATGCTGTCGCGCGGGCGGGGGCCCGGTGGTTGGAATATCGTCTACTTCATCGCCCTCTTCGAGTTCCATGAAGTCCGAAACGTAGAGGAACGCATCGCGCTCCAAGCCGATGTCAACGAACGCCGATTGCATGCCGGGAAGGACGCGGGTGACACGGCCTTTATAGATGGATCCCGCGAGGGTGTATTCGTTTTCGCGTTCGAGGTAGATTTCCGCGAGGAGGTCGTCTTCCACCATTCCAACTTTGATTTCGTGAGGGGTGGAACTTACAAACAGTTCTTTGTTCATGCTAACTCCAGGTCTGGCCCCGAGGGCGCAGACTCACCGGGAGTTGGGCATTGAGAGCAAGGGAGGATCGAGCGCTGACACTATGGGCGAACGCGAAACTGGAGAACAAGCAGGAAAGCTCCGGGTTCTCGCCCGCTGCTCCTGTCGCGTAAGCTTGAATATCTTTTGCACGTATCGCATTCCGCGCTGGCCTGGGTTTGTGACCACTCTCTCTCGATTCCGGAGTCCAGAACCTATCTGGATCAGAAACGCTTGGATCAGAGGGGGCCGTTACCCGCCCGACAGCGCATTTTGCCAATCCTGCCCGGCCTCTCGCTGCGAGTATCAGCCGGTGGTGCCTTCATTCACGGGAAGGCTACCGTTATTTTTATGTCCTTTGTGTACTTCTCTAACAACCAACTACTTAATCTGTTTAGCGCCTGGCTATTAGCCTGATGGGCGCGGGTAGTGCGTGCCTTGCCTCGAGTCTTCCTCTCTAGTTTACGAATCGGCGCATGCGAACGTTCATTACCATTCCTAGCGCCAAAAACATGAAGAGCACAGAAGAACCACCATAACTCATTAAAGGCAAAGGTATTCCGGTGACGGGCATAAAGCCAACCACCATCCCGATGTTGACCAGGATATGGAAGCTAAGCACAGCCACCACACCCATAACCACGAACGTCCCAGCGCGGTCGGGCGCTGTCTGGGCGTTCTGGGTTAAACGCATCAACACCATGAAGTATAGCAGCAAAAGGCCTAGAGCGCCTATGAAACCATGCTCCTCGGCGAACGCCGCAAAAATGAAATCCGTTTGGGGAACGGGCAAAAAAGCGAGGTGGGTTTGGGAACCGTTGCTGCTGCCCCAAATGCCCCCTGAACCTACCGCAATGAGAGATTGAATGACCTGATACCCCGAGCCTTGACTGTCGGCTTGGGGGGAGATGAAGCTGGTCAGCCGTTCGCGCTGATAAGGCTTTAGAACATGGAACGCGACGGGTAAGAGTGCGGCCCCCAAGAGCATTACGGTCAGCCCCTGACGGAGTCGGAGGCCGCCCAGGAACAAGCCCATGATCGCGATGGGCATATAGGTGAGGGCAGTACCGAGATCGGGTTGTGCCAACACCATCAGCATTGGGACCCCCACGATCGCGCCCGCCTTGAGGAAGTCCGGCCAGTTCAGTTCACGGTCGTGCATTTCCGCAAAAAACTTAGCCACGGCGAGGATTAAAATCAGCTTGACCCATTCGGACGGTTGGAAGTGTTGACCACCCGGCATCTTAACCCAGCGCCTTGCTCCTAAATACTTCTGACCGAATACTCTCACGGCTAAAAGTGAACCGATAGATGCGAAGTACATCCAATGCACTCGGTCGAGTAGCACCTGATAATTCAGCAGGCTGAGCAGGAACATGCCGCCAAGGCCGCCTGCGATCCAGTAAAGCTGTTTGATGTGCGATCCGGCAAACTTGGTGTGTTCGGTGGCGCTGCGAATTTCCCAGACTCCCAGGGCGCAGATCGCCAGAACGTAGCCGAGAAGCAGCCAGTCAAAGTCGCGAAATGAGACGTAACGAGACATAGCGATTTAGTGGGTCGCGGCTAGTTCAACTCCCGGGGCCGCGATTGCTAGCGGCAAGTGATTTCTTGGTTTGTCAGATTTCGATACGTCTAGCGTGAATCGTCCGCCTTGAAGTCCATCGGGATGGCCATCCGGATCGTCGGCATTCCATACCGCTCCGATCTCCACTTTTTGGGAGGCCTGTGCGACCTTGCTCGGCTGACGGCGCTGCTTCTCGACATAAGCTTTGATAACGGCGGCTGCGGTGCGAGCCGCGAGGTATCCATGTTCGCCCTCTTCGAGCAGAGTACAGACGACGATCTCGGGATCGCGGCGAGGAGTGACTCCGACGAACCAGCCGTTGTCTTTGAACTTGGTCTTCCCGTATGCACCGAGTTTTGCTTTCAGAGCGTTGCTGATGGTCTGCGCGCTGCCCGTCTTTCCCGCGAAGTCGATGCCTTGTAAATGTGCGCTGGGCGCGGTGCCGCCGACGTTGACCACTCCCGCCATGGCGTCGGTGATAATCTCCCAGTTTTTAGGATCGAGCGGAATCTTGACTTCATCCTGCACGTTCGACACAGGCAGGACTCCCGCGGGTAAATCGCTGGGATTGGTCACATGCGGCCGCCGCAAGACGCCGCCACTGGCGATCGCTCCGATGGCGCGCATCAATTGAATTGGCGTTGCCGACACAGCACCCTGGCCGATGCCGACCGAGATCGTTTCGCCCGCATACCATTTCTGGCGATAATTCTTGAGCTTCCACTCTTCCGACGGCATGATGCCTGAAACTTCCTGCGGCAAGTCGACGCCGGTCTTTTGTCCCAGGCCGAACATGGTTGCGTATTTAGCGATGCGCTCGATACCCAACTTTTCAGCCAGCGTGTAAAAGAATACATCGCACGATTGATAAATCGCTTTGCTGATATCCGTGATGCCATGTACGCGATGCTCGGCAACGACCCAGCACTTGAAGTAGCGCCCATAGAAAGTGGCGCCGCCGGTGCAGTTGACTTTCATGTCCTGCGCGATGCCTTCCTGAAGTCCCGCCGTTGCCATGATGATTTTGAATGTCGAGCCGGGAGCGAGTTGCGCTTGAATCGCCTTATTCAGCAAAGGATGATCGGGGTCGTTGACAAGCTTGTTCCAGTCGTCGCGCGAGACCCGCACTGCAAACGCATTGGGATCGAATGTCGGCCGGCTCGCCATGGCGAGAATTTCTCCGGTGCGAGGATCCATCGCGACTACTGCGCCATTGCGATCGCCGAGCGCTTCCTCGGCGGCAATCTGTAAATCGATATCGACGGTGAGCTTGAGCTGCTTGCCGGGCTCGGCTGGAACTTCTTGCAGCTGTCCTACCGACTTGCCGTGGCTGTTTACTACTTCCTGGCGCGATCCGTTCTTGCCCATCAATATCTGGTTGTATTCCAGTTCGACGCCGGATTTTCCGACTACGTCGCCGGGATTGTAGAACTCCCATTGCGGCTGGTTCAGCATGTCCTCACTGACCTCGCCGACGTAGCCGATGAGGTGAGCCATGAATCCGCCCTTAGGATAAAGGCGGCGGTGCGCCATGATCGTGTCTAGTTCGGGTAGTTCGTTGCGATGCGCTTCGATGAAGGCGAGCTCGTCGGGCGTGATGTCGTCTTTCAAGTAGATCGGCTCATACTGCGGCATGGACGAGAAGTGCTTGATGCGGCTGCGCACTTCGTCGGCATCCATGTGGAGACCTTGCGCGATTAAGTCGGAGTCTTGCGTGAGATCGCGAGAAGAATCGCGCAACAAGAGCGCGGTAAAGGACGGATAGTTGTCCACAATGATGCGGCCCTCGCGGTCAAGAATCTTTCCGCGCGGAGCAAGAATCGGAACATTGCGCACACGATTTTTTTCCGCCAGCGTGGAGTAGAGATTACTCTGCACAACTTGCAGCCGCCACAGTCCATAAGCCAGGATCAGAAAAATGCCAAGGATGATGTATTGCACCGCGGTCAGGCGGAAGGGCGAGACTTTTTCATCGCGGCCAAGCATTCGTTACCGATTCCTGAAACTGTGTTGGAGGATGACTTGATTGTATCGCGGTGCCGCGACTGCGGATTGACTGAGGAGTGACCGAAGTCACGAGGCATTAGGTCCGCTGCTTCAGCCGATCTAGTAGGTGGAACAACAAGACGGCCAGTGCCGCGTTGGCGAAGGCGGAGGTTAGTTCGTGAGACCAGCTCCAGTGCAGGCCCAGCCGGATCATCCCTCGGGCCACGGAGAAGTAGATCACTTCATGAATTGCGAAGAAGAACAAAGTGACGAGGAAGCGCGATCCGGCGTTTTCTACGTCGAGCTTTACTCCTAACGAAGAAGCTCCGTAGCCCACCATTGTCATCGCGATTCCGTAGAGGCCGATCGGTTGGTGAGTGAGGGAGTCTTGCAAGAGGCCAACCGCCGCGCCGGTAAACAGCCCGGCTACAGGGCTGCGGCGCGCCACCGCGAAGAAAATCACCACTAATAAAGGTAGGTCGAAGACGGTGAAAAACGGCATCCAGTGGGGCAGGAAGGACTGCGCGACCACTGCGAACAGGGGCACCGCGATGGTGACGGGCAGGCCAAAGCGGTAGACTTCGATCTGCTCCTTGGATGTGTAAGTGATGGGCACGCTATTGGGGAGGAGTCTCCGGTTTGGTAGGCTCCGAGTCTGGCGCGGTTTGAGTTGGAGCGGTCTCTGGGGGTGGTGCTTGTTCTCCAGCAGCAGTGTCCGGCGGCGCATCTGAAACCGCCGGCGCCGCAGCAGGTTTGTTTCTTGGCTTTGCTGTCGTCGGCGTCGTGCCTGCGGTGGTCGTGCTCTTTGCTGGAGCAGGATTCGGAGTTGGACTTCCAGTTGTTGTAGCAGGCTTATCGGAGGGCGGCTTTACCGGAACGGAAGGAAGCCGGTCAGCCAGAATATCTACCGCACGAATCGGTCCGGCTTCGACTGTTTCGGGTGCCCGATCCTCTTTTTGGGTGATGACCAGAACCTCTTCGAGTCGGCTTAAATCTGCTGCGGGCTTCACCCGTAAATCAAGAAACGCATCGGAACCGCGGCTGGACTTTCGAACTGTGCCGATCAAAAGTCCCTTGGGGAAAATCTGATCGCCACCACTCGTGAGCACGCGATCGCCAGGCTGGACCTGCTCGTCGTTCATGACTTTGTCGAGCAATAGGTCGCCGGCGACCGTGCCGCGTAGCACGCCTTGCAAGCGCGATTGCTCGAGAATCGATCCCACACCGCTGGTCTGATCATTGATCAGCAGAACTTCCGCAGTGGATTTGTAGGCGTGGAGAACCTTGCCGACCACGCCATCCGCGGTGATGACCGCCATGTCGGGCGCCAAACCATCGAGCGTTCCTTTGTCGATGAAGATGGATCGCGATTGCTCGCTGCCACTCGATCCGATGACTTGCGCGGCGATGGTCTGCGAAACGAATTGCTCTTTGAACCCGAGCAGGACTTGCAGGCGACGCGCCTGTTCGGCATCTTGACTGAGTCGGACTTGCTCCATCTGGAGACGTTCGATTTGCTGCTTCAGCTGGCGATTCTCGGCGCGCACCCCGCGCAGATAAAAATAATTTCGCCAAATGCCGGCGATTCCCATCTGTGCGTCGACGATGCCTCGTTCGAGCGGGGTGATAAGCTCGAGCGCCCAAATGCGGATCAGGCTGGAGCTTTCGTTGTCGGCGGTGCGCTTGACCTGAATGGCCAAGCCTAGAATCTGCGCAAACAGCACTGCCACCAGGATGGTCACGTTGCGGTAGCGGGTGAGCACAGATTCCATGAAATCAGTTTCGGATGTCTGGGTGGCGGAAACCGCCTACTCGATCGAGATCTTTCGCAGCAGCTTGAAATCGCTGAGCATCTTGCCGGTGCCGAGCACCACGCTGCACAGCGGATCGTCTGCAATCGAGACCGGCAGACCGGTTTCTTCGCGAATACGCTTATCGAGATTCTTGAGCAAGGCGCCGCCGCCGGTCAGTACAATGCCGCGATCGCTGATGTCGGCGGAGAGTTCCGGCGGAGTTCGCTCAAGCGCGACCCGTACTGCATTCATGATGGTCGAAACACATTCGCTTAAAGACTCGCGCACTTCGCTATCGTCGACGGTGATCGTCTTAGGTACACCTTCAATCAGATTGCGGCCTTTGATTTCCATGGTGAGCGGCTTGTCCAGTGGATAGGCGCTGCCGATCTCAATTTTGATTTGCTCTGCGGTGCGTTCGCCAATCAGCAAATTATACTTGCGCTTGAGGTAGTTCATGATGGCCTCGTCCATCTGATTGCCGGCCATACGAACGGAGCGCGAGTACACTATTCCGCTCAGCGAAATGACAGCGATGTCAGTCGTTCCGCCGCCGATGTCGACGACCATGTTGCCGCTCGGCTCGGTGATGGGAAGCCCCGCGCCGATGGCGGCAACCATTGCCTGCTCGACGAGGTAGACTTCGCTTGCCTTGGCGCGATAAGCGGAGTCCATGACCGCGCGTTTTTCCACTTGCGTGATTTCCGATGGCACGCCGATGACGATACGCGGGTGCACCAGCATCTTGCGGTTGTGCGCCTTCTGGATGAAGTAGTTCAACATTTTTTCAGTGACTTTGAAATCCGCGATGACGCCGTCTTTCATGGGCTTGATGGCGACAATGTTGCCGGGCGTGCGGCCCAGCATTTCTTTGGCCTCTTTGCCAACGGCCTCGACCTCGCCGGTGTTCTTGTTGATGGCGACGATCGACGGTTCGTTGACCACGATGCCTTTGCCGCGGGCATACACAAGCGTGTTGGCGGTGCCCAGATCGATGGCGAGGTCGCTCGAAAAAATGCTGAAAAGCGAGCGCAGGTTGGTCATGCGGGACGAGTTGGCGTGAAAGCCGTTGGATGCCATACGGTGCTGTTCTCTCTTCTATTCCTCGGGAAATCAACCACCTGACATTACCCTTATAGGCAGTGCCTGGTTACCAATGTGATTATCGCGGCTGGTATTTCATATTATGAGATATTTTCGCGGTTGGGACACACCAAAGTTACTACCTTGAGGCGTTCGCTGTCTCGGTTCCAGGAAAAATTATTGAATAACGACTTTTTTCTGGAGCGTGTTGACACCGCCCGTAGCATTTTGCGCCGTGACCGTGATCACGTTCTCGCCGGGCGGAAGCGGCGGGGTGAAATAGTGGAAGCCGCCATCGCCAGTGACCAACGCGACTTCGTGCCCATTGACCATGACGCGGGCACCGATTTCGGTCTTCCCCGTCAGTTCGAGAACCTTGCCGTGCTGGATGAACGGGTCGAGGTCAAGGCGAAGGGAAGCGTCGCCGTTCATTTTAGGAATGATGGTGAAGCGGTTTTTTTCGCTCTCGACCGATTCCTTTCCTACCGCGTCGAAGGATTGCACCATCCAGTAATACGCGCCTTCGGTCAGACCCGAGACTTCCACGGTCGGAGTGGTCACTCTTCGATCCGCGATCAGCGAAGAAAAATAAGGGTTGCGGGAGATTTGGAGGTGATATCCGACTGCGTTCGTCATCGGCGACCAGGAGAATTCGATCGATTTCGACTCGGGCGTGACGAAGATAGGCATCATGTTGGCGGGAGAGATCGGGGTGGGTGGGCCGATTTCTTTCAGCCGGTCCATACTTTTCGAAGTACTCTTGAAGTTGACCTTCTCCCAATCGGCGAGGCTGACGGTTTCGCCATTACGAGTGACTTCGCCGGTACCCTTTTTGAGCAGAATTTCAGATTGATCGGTCTTTGGATCGTTGCTGACGCGAGCGGCGCTCTCTGGCGCCAGAGAAGCCGTCGCGCCACCGACGATGACTTGCGATTTCGAACCTTCGGCGAATGTCGCTGTGGATAAATCGACGGTTCCGGTGGTGACGGCGACGGAGACGTTGGTCTGCTGCTGCTCGTTGGCCGAGTTCTCTTCGATCACGATTAGGGAGTCTTGTTTGACGGTATAACTGGTTCCGTCGTTGAAAGAGATCTTGGCCATTCCTTCCGAGCCCGTTTGCACCACATCGCCCTTTTCCAGCGGGACGTTGTAGTCCGCCGTCACCCAACTATTGCTGTTGGATTTCTTCACCCGAACGGTGCCGTCCAAGGCCGTGATATGCGCCTGTTGCGAATTCATCGCCGTGGGCTTCGGTTGCACCCCGGCGGCGCCCGCGACCTTTTCCAGCAACTCGCTGCTGAAGGAGCTGATGGTCTTAATTCCACCGTCGGTAAATTGCGGGAATGCGAAATGCATCGCGATCAGAATGGCTGCGAAGCCCGCCACTACCGCCATGATCACGCTACGGTAGGTGATCGTTTTCCACGCGATTTGAATTGACGGAGACTTTTGATCCATGGTCACGAAGGCGTCTAAAATCAACTAAACGGTCAGAACTTATAGTTACTGAGAACATTACCATTGGGGTCGCAGGGAGCGGTATAGCACGTCGGTGCGGAAAGGGCCACGAAGGTTCATTGTCCATTTGTGCGAAACTGCGGTTCGGTTTGGCATAGGGCCGAAAGTCTGGGTGGCGGTTTAAGGCTAAAGCGACTACTATGATCGGTGATCGGGTTGCAGACCTCTGCGCTTTATTTCCGGCGGCTTTGATGAGACCGTATCTCGTGCTCGCGTTGCTCTCCTGCAGCCTTCTGTTGGCGCAAACCCCGTCGCCGGTTCCATCAGAGGCGTCAGATTCTAAGCCCGCAGCCGCCAGCAAGCAGGCGGAAATGACCTCGCAGGACGAAGCCACCACATTCAAGGTCAACGTTAAGCTGGTCCTGGTGAGGGTCGTGGCTCGGGACGTCAAGGGAAACGCGATTGGCGGCCTCAAGAAAGAAGACTTTCAGCTCTTCGACAAAGGCAAGCTCCAGACCATCTCGCAGTTTTCGGTGGAGCAGCCGGGAGCGCAGCTTGCCCACGAACAACAAACCACAGAAGTGAATGCTTCCACCAAGACCGCGGGCTCCCCCGACGTCCCCGAGCGCTTTGTCGGATTCCTGTTCGACGATATTCACTTAAAGTGGGGGGATTTGGTTCACGCGCGCGATGCTTTTGATCACTACCTAGCGTCCCTTCGCCCCACCGATAGGGCCGCGATTTTTACGACTTCCGGCCAGACCGTGATCGATTTTACCGACGACCGCGAAAAGTTAAAACAGACCGCCGACAAGCTCCAACCCAGGCCCATCAACGATGGCGGAATTACACCGTGCCCGAATATCACGTACTACATGGCCGACCAGATCGTGAACAAACGAGACGCCCTGGTGCTCGAGGAGGCCACCTACGACGCGTTAAATTGCGCCTATCAAAATCAACAAAAGTTTTTGAGTCAGGCGGCAATCATGGCGCAGTCCACGGCGCAAGCGGTACTGGGCGAAGGCGATCAAGAAAGCCGGGTTTCCCTTAGCGTTATTGCGGACGCCGTAAAACGGATGGCACAGATGCCGGGACAACGCAGTCTGATTCTGGTCTCACCCGGTTTCATCATTCCTACGCTGGAATACGAATACAACGACATCGTCGACCACGCGTTGCGCACGCAGGTAGTGATCGGCACGCTCGATGCTCGAGGAGTTTACACCATCGTTCCCGGCGGAGATATAAGTAGCGACAGTCGTCCGAGCGCGTATGGGTCAGCCAACCTGACAATATACGCGGCGCAGAGCGCCATGGATGAAGGCGAAATACTTTCTTCCTTTGCCAACGAAACCGGTGGCGTCTACGTTCACAATAACAACGATCTCGAAGAAGGATTCAGGCGCGTCGCGGCCGCTCCCGAGTTTTACTATGTCTTAGGCTTCGCGCCACAGAATCTGAAGCCCGACGGGGCCTATCACGCACTCAAAGTGACATTAAAGGACCAGTCCAAAGGCCAGCAAAAAATCTCGCTGCAGGCGCGCCGCGGATATTATGCTCCCAGGCACGCTTCCGACCCTGAGCAGGACGCTAAGCAGGAAATACAGGATGCCATCTTCTCACAAGAAGAAATGCACGATCTGCCGGTGGATCTCCACACGCAGTTTTTCAAGCCGACCGACGATTCCGCCCGGTTGACCGTGCTTGCTCACGTCGACGCCAAGCATCTGCGCTTTCGCAAGATCGATGGACGCAATGGCAACGACCTCACCGTCGTCTCGGCAGTGTTCAATCGCAATGGCAATTTTCTCCAAGCCAACCAGAAAACCGTAACCATGCGCTTAAAGGACGACACGCTTGAACACAAATTGGACTCGGGATTGACGCTGAAGACCAGCTTCGACGTCAAGCCGGGAAGCTATCTGGTTCGTTTGGTTGTTAGGGACGCGGAGGGGCAACTTATGTCCGCGGAAAATGGGGCGGTAGAAATTCCTTAGACAATTCTGTCCGTCGAAAGGTTGTGAGTGATGCGTAATCGAAACATCCGCAAAATCGCGGCGATGTCCCTGTTCCTTACCCCTCAAATCGTAACTCTCGCCCACGCGCAGACCGATTCGAGTTCGCCGACCATTAAAGCCGAGACCAACCTCGTTCTCGTTGATACCGTTGTGACCGATAAGCACGGCGCTTACATCCGCGACCTCGCGCAGAAAGATTTCAAAGTCTGGGAAGACGGAAAGGAACAGCCCATCACCAGTTTTTCACTCGAAGACGACTCCAGCGGACCATCGCGTACGCAGACTCACTACATGGTGCTGTTCTTCGACAACTCCACCATGGAGTACGGCGACCAGCTGCGTGCCCGTGATGCGGCGGTGAAATTTCTGGACGCAAATACCGCGGCGAACCGGCTCATCGCCATCGCCGAGTTTGACGGCACTCTCCGCGTCACGCAGAACTTCACCTCCGATGCAGATCGATTGAAGCAGGTGGCGAGCCGGGTCAGGGGTTCAAGTGTGAATCCGAATGCGCCGGCGGAAGTGGCGTCGCTCGCCGGACCCTCGGGATTCCCCTCCTTCTTCGGCAATGCTGAAGCGGACTTCGGCGCCAACAGCATGATGCTCGCGCTGCGGAACCTCGCCAAAGGCTTGTCGGCGGTGCCGGGCAGGAAAACGGTGGTTATGCTGACCGCTGGGTTCCCCCTTACTCCTGAACGGCAGGCAGAACTCACTGCGGTCATCGACGCTTGCAACAAAGCAAATGTCGCGGTCTATCCCATCGATGTTCGCGGGTTGACTGCGCCTGGCGGCGCGGCGAGCACTTCTGGCCCGTCGATGAGCCAACTGCAAACGCATCGCACATTCACCCAGGTGGTGAAGACGGACGCTCCGTTCGGCAGAGGCTATGCTCGTCCGAAGTTGGTATTCGCCGCCTTGATTCTGCGCGCAGAAGGCGGAGTCGGCGGTAGCGGCGGCGTGGGGGGTGGCGGACGCGGGGGTGGCGGCGGTGGCGGACGCGGCGGTGGCGGGGCGCCCGGTGGTGGCACGGGAGGCAAAGGGGGAGGTGGTACCGGAGGCAGGGGAGGTGGCACGGGGGGAGGCGTGGCAGGCAATCCCGGCTCTCCCGCTTTCGGCAACCGATATAACAATCCGGCCTATACCGATCCTCGACTCATTGTGCCTCAGTTTCCTGAGTCGGCGTCCACGAATCAGCAATTGATGTATGCCTTAGCCGAGGGCACGGGCGGCTTCGTCATTCTGAACAGCAACGACCTTCTTGGGGGCCTGCAGAAGATTGCCAAAGAACAAGGGCAATACTATTTGCTGGGATACAAGCCTCCAGATGTGAAAGAGGGAACTTGCCATTCGCTAAGAGTCAAAGTGGATCGCGGAGGCACCATGGTGCGCTCGCGTAGCGGATATTGCGATGTGCGTCCTGCCGACATTCTGGCAGGTACGACCACCGAGCGCGACCTTGAGACTCGCGCCACTCATGAAATGCCCGGCAACGTCACCGCAGCCATGCAAGCGCCTTTCTTCTATACGGCACCTAATGTTGCGCGCGTCAATCTCGCCGTCGACATTCCCTCGAGCGCGTTGAAGTTCGAGAAGGTCAAAGGCAAGCAGCATACTTCCATCAATGTTCTTGGCATCGCCTATAAGCCGGACAATTCTATCGCCGCGCGCTTCAGCGACACCGTCAGTCTTGATTTTGACGGCAAGAAGGAGGTGGAAGATTTCCAAAAACAGCCCTTCCACTATCAGAATCAATTTGAGGTTGCGTCTGGACAATACAATTTGCGGGTGGTTTTCAGCTCCGGCAATGAGAGTTTTGGCAAGATTGAGAGCCCGCTGAATGTCGACCCTTATACCGGAAAAAAGTTGAGCATGAGTGCTTTGGTCATCAGCCGCGACATCACGCCTGCTGCGGATTTGGCCACCGGTCTCGATGCTCAGTTGCTTGAGGACAAGACTCCCCTGGTTTCCCGTGGGATGCAGTTTACGCCCTCCGCCGACAATCGCTTCAAGAAGACGGATAAGCCGGCCCTTTATCTTGAAGTCTACGAACCTCTTCTGGCGACGGATAAGCCGCCAAAATTCGGCTTGGAATTTAAGATCACAGACGTTAAGTCGGGCCAGGCTAAAGTCGACGCGGGCATCAACAAGACGCAGGAGTTCGTTCAAAGCGGCAGTCCTGTCGTTCCCATGGGATTGATGCTTCCCGTGCAACAGTTGGGGCCCGGATCGTACCGAGCTGAACTGCGCGTGCAGGACTCGGCGGGCAATTCGACGGGCTTTCGGGCGATCACTTTCGACGTCGAATGAAACGAAGTTATGGTTGCTTGAGCGCTTCCATCACGCTCTGGATGAGTTCTTTGGCGTCGGTGAGTTGCTTCATGATGAGTTGAATGTCCATCACTGGCTTGCCCGGCCAGCGCTGACTTTGACAATAGACCCCGTGCTGTCCGACCAGCGCCATAGCGTCGGTAATGCTGTCGAGCGTCACCGCGAGGCGTCCACGGGGAACGCCCATCATGGTCTCGTAGTGCTCTAATTCTTCTTGCTTCTCGCGAAAGACCGCCATCTTGCAATTCTATCGCGTAGAATTCCGGCGGCTGGCAAACCGTGCAGTGCTGCGTCTAATATGAAGCAGCAACAATTCCGATCAGGAGCGAAATATGAAGAAAGTTTCTCTAGTTCTGACTTTGGCCACGCTGGCGGCTGCTTCCCTGGCGTGCGCGCAATCCAAAGACCCTAGCAAGCGCCCCAGTCCGCCCGCCACGGCTTCCTGCAGTTTTGCCGACGGTAAAACCATCAAGACGGATTACTCCAGCCCCCGCGCCAAGGGCCGCAAGATTTTCGGTGGATTGGTTCCGTACGGCGAAGTCTGGCGCCTTGGCGCGAACGACGCAACCACATTGGTGACCACAGCCGACCTTACCGTTGGCGGAAAAGATGTCCCCGCGGGCCGCTACACCTTGTTCGCACTTCCCACCGCCGACAAGTGGACACTGATCGTCAGCAAGAAAACCGGCGAATGGGGCATTCCATATCCCGATGGCGAGGACCTAACCCGAGCCGACATGACGGTTTCGCATACGTCAAAGCCAGTCGAAGACTTTACCATCTCTTACGACGCGAAGGGAAAGAGTTGCACCCTAAACGCTGAATGGGAAAACACAAGAGCTTCGATTGCCCTGAACGAGAAATAGCACTGGCAGCAAAGCACGAGCGGGGATGCTTGCGCCTACACCGAAACTTCTTCTCTTACCGCGTAGTGCGAAGCCACGTAGTCGTCGAGAATCTTGCGGAACTCGGCGACTATGTGGTCGCCTTTTAGCGTGGTGAAGAGGCGGCCGTCGACGTACACAGGAGCCTTCGGCTCTTCGAACGTGCCCGGCAGTGAGATGCCCAGATTCGCGTGCTTGGACTCGCCGGGGCCATTGACCACGCATCCCATGACCGCGACTTTCATCTCTTCGACGCCGGTGTGGCGGTCTTTCCAGATCGGCATCTGCTCGCGCAGATAAGTCTGAATCTGCTCGGCCATTTCCTGGAAAAAGGTGCTGGTGGTGCGTCCGCAACCGGGGCAGGCGGTGACTTGCGGAGTGAAGCTGCGAATCTGCATGGATTGCAAAATTTGCTGGGCCACGCGAACCTCTTCGGTGCGATCTCCGCCGGGAGCAGGCGTAAGCGAGACGCGAATCGTATCGCCAATGCCGCGCTGCAAAAGCACGCCCAAAGCCGCGCTGGACGCCACGACGCCTTTCGCTCCCATGCCAGCCTCGGTCAAGCCAAGATGCAGCGGATACGAACAGCGCGCGGCCAGTTCGCTATACACATCGACCAAATCCTGCACCCCGCTGACTTTCGCACTCAGGATAATTTGATCCGGCCTCATGCCATATTTCTCGGCCAGTTCGGCTGAGTTCAGCGCGCTCACCACCATGGCTTCCATCATCACGTCGCGCGCGTCTTTCGGTTCGGCGAGCTTCGAGTTCTCGTCCATCATGCGCGTCAGCAGCGCCTGATCAAGCGATCCCCAATTGACGCCAATGCGTACCGGGCGCTGATTCTCGACCGCGACCTCGATCATGGTGCGGAAGTTGTCGTCATTCTTGCGGCCTACACTAACATTTCCAGGATTGATGCGGTACTTCGCAAGCGCGCGCGCACAGGCGGGAAACTTCTTGAGCAGGAGGTGTCCGTTATAGTGGAAGTCGCCGATGATCGGAACGTGAATATTCTGCTGGGCAAGCTCGTCAACAATGGGCGCGATGGCAGCGGCCGCAGCCTCATTATTTACCGTGACGCGAACCAGTTCCGAACCGGCGCGGGCGAGAGCGGCAACCTGTTTCACCGTTCCAGCGATGTCTGCCGTGTCGGTATTCGTCATGGACTGCACTACAATCGGTGCATCCGACCCGACCCGCACCTTGCCGATCAGGCAGGTCACGGTTTTTCTGCGTGTGATGATAGCCATTGGAACCTCTATTTTAGCATTTTGCGGATGGCTTTCGGCACCGCTCGACGACTCCGAGAGGTAACCACAAACATTTACCAGTGATGCCAAACGTACGGCAGCAGTCGCAACTGACGTGGTGCGGATCGGAGCGATGAAAGCCACGCGTTTACGAATGCGTTCGGTGATAAATGACTTTTCTTCCCGCAATCGCTAGTTTTTGAAGTACGCACAATTTTGTAAGCCCTCAGGAAGGACAACACCCCATTTATGAAAGATCACTTCGGAGGCCCCATACAAGCCACTTCCAATGTCATGGCAGGAGAATGGAAGGTCGTAATCGTGTGGCACCTTTCCTTCGGTTCAAAACGTTTCGCCGAGATTAGAGACATTCTTCCGCGAGTGACCGAGAAAGCGCTCCCGCACAACTGCGCCAGTTGGAGCATGACGGCGTCATCGAGCGCTTGGTGACGGAGACAGTCCCGCCGCGAGTTGACTACCGTCTAAGCGCTGCGGGAGAGGAACTGGTTCCGGTCATGGAAACCATGTGCGCCTGGGGAACCAAGAATCTGGGCGTGCCGCCGAAATGGCCGCGATCGATAGTCGCTTAATTTGGGCCGGGGCAGCTTACGACTTGGTCTTGTTGGGCCGAAAATCAATCTTAATCACGGATGCAGGGATGGAACGAAAGTCCTGATCGGATGTGACAAGCATGGCCGACTGCGAGAGCGCGAGCGAACCTGCGAACGCGTCAGCATAGGCGAGTTTGTGCGTCTGCTTAAATTCAGCGGCACGTTCCGCTGACTCGGCGGTGACGGTGGAAATCTTCATCGGCAGGGTCCTGAGCTTGGGCAGAAGCTCGTTCACTTGTTCACTGCCGCGTGCCCGCAACAGAGAATGTACAACCTCGCCCCAGTTAACGGCGGATATTAATATCTCCGCGATCCCGGCCCGCGCCTGATCTAACAGAGTCTCGACGCGATCCGCCCCAGCTTCATCGTCCACAAACCGCAGAAGAGCGCTGGCGTCGAGGACGACTTTCTTCAACGCCAGTCCTTCTTTCGATGTTCTCGCTCGCGAATATCACCCGCGGACGGTCCTTTGCCAAAATAACCGCGCAGGCTGCGTATAAATTCTTTTGTGATCGGTCGCAATAACAATCCGTCCTCGTGCTTTTCAAACCGAACTTGCGTTCCGGCCTCGATGCCGAGTTCATTCCGTAAATCGACCGGGATAACCACTTGTCCCTTACTACTCACGGTTTGTGCGAAGTCTGCTTTGGATGCCATGGGTGTCTCGATCAAGTCAATTCAACTTTATCACTATTGTCTTATAAATCCAAAATGTAAGGCAACTATATAAAGTTGGAAGGGATGATCGCTTCGAGCCGCGAAGCCGTCCTAACAGGGGTTGTTAGGTTTCGAAGCCCGAGAAACCGTACTCCTACGGCAGTCTCTGCGCCAGCCCCGGAATCGTCTTCGCCAGATCGTTATAGATAACCATCACGGCGAAAAGCACGAGGAACACAAACGCCGCCTGGTAAATCCGCTCTTTGATGCGGATGTTGATGTCGCGGCGCATGATGGCCTCGACGAACAGCAGCAGAATCACTCCGCCGTCGAGAATCGGAATCGGCAGGAGATTAAAAATGCCCAGGTTCAGGCTGATGGCGGAAGTCAGCGCCAGCAAGGGCATCCAGCCTTTTTCGCTGGCTGCCTCGCCCGCGGCGCGTCCGATGCCGATGGGGCCTTCGATGGATTTGGTCGAGACTTTGCCGCGTATTAACTTTTGCACCAGCTCAAGAATCAGTCCAGAGGTTTTTCTGTTCTCCTCGACCGATTTTTGCAACGCCGCAGTGAACCCCAAATTGCCGACTTTTGTGGGAATGCTCTGAATGCCTATCCGATAACGCTTTTCGCTGGTTCCTTCCACATCCGCGAGCTTCGGCTGAAGATGGAAAGTAATCGGCTGGCCGTTGCGCAATACGGTCACATCGATCGGCTTGTCCTTGGTCTGCTTCAAGCGCTCGACCATGGCCGCGATCGCGGGAACGGGTTGGCCGTCCATAGCAGTGATCTCGTCATCGACCTTGATGCCAGCCACTTCAGCGGGCATCCCCGGCTCAAGTTCGGTAACGGTATTGGGCGCTTGCGGAACCCATCCGGCGTATCCCATCTGGTTGGTGCCCTGCGCCTCGGGAGTGATCGTCTTCTGGAACGTGGTATCGCCACGCTGCACCGTAATGGTCAACGGCTGATTCGGGCTCAACATCACTTTGGGCTCAAGCTGCTCCCACGTCGGATTCGCAATGTCGTCGATACGCGTGATCCGGTCGCCGGTTTGCAACCCTAATTTTCCCGCCGGTGCATCCTGATCGATCCAGCCCAGCACCACCGGCTGGTCCTCATACACTGCATATTGGTAGTGCACCATGTAGACCGTGGTCAGCAGGCCGATGGCGAGCAGAATGTTCATCAGCGGCCCGGCGATGGCGATGATGAAACGGTGCCAGCGGGGATGCGACAAAAATTCAGCGGGATCGCCGGTGCGCTCGTCCATGGGATTCTCGCCCGTCATCTTGACGTAGCCTCCTAGCGGAATGGCGCTGATGCGATAGTCGGTCTCACCGCGAGTGAAGCCCAGCAGGCGCTTACCGAAGCCGATAGAAAACACTTCCACGCGGACGCCCAGCCACTTCGCAGCCGCGTAGTGGCCAAACTCGTGAATCAAAATCATGAATCCAAGGACAGCCGCGACAGCTACTACGGAGGTTAAGAACGAAGACATAAATGAAAAATTCCTTATGAAGCTACTTCAAGAACGTAGGGGGAGCACTGGTGCCAATGACTCGCACAAATCGCTCGCCAACCGCCGAGCCGTTTGGTCCGCCTGCAGCACCTCATCTATGGATGCCAAAGTTGCCGCCGGAGTTTGGTGCAACACTTCTTCTATAAGTACGGGAATCTGCGTAAAACCGATTTTTCCCGCCAGGAAAGCCGCCACCGCGATTTCGTCCGCCGCATTCAAAGCCACGGTTCTCGCGCCTCCTGCCTCGGCCGCGTCGTAAGCTAACCGGAGACAAGGAAATTTTTCCATATCCGGGGGGCAGAAGTCGAGATGCCGTAAGTCACTGACCGGGAAGCGCAAGTCAGACTCAATCCGGTCCGGATACGTTAGGGCATAGAGGATCGGCAAGCGCATGTCAGTGACCGAAATCTGAGCCAGAATGCTGCCGTCCACAAACTCGACCATGGAATGAATCGTCGACTGCGGATGCACGATGACTTTCACCTGGCTCGGCGGCAGGTTGAACAACCGGCAAGCCTCAATCACTTCAAATCCCTTATTCATCAAGGTCGCAGAGTCGATGGTGATGCGCTGTCCCATCTTCCAAGTCGGGTGGTTCAGCGCCTGCTCAACCGTGATCGAGGCGAACTTCGACTGCGGCGTATTCAGAAACGGCCCGCCGGACGCCGTAAGCCAAATGCGTTCTACCTCGGCCATACGTCCGCCGCGCAGGCATTGGTGAACCGCATTGTGCTCGCTATCGATCGGCAGCAGCGGCTTGCCCTGGCGTCGCGCCTCGGCGGTAATCAATTCGCCCGCGGCCACCAGACATTCTTTGTTGGCGAGGCCGACGGTCTTTCCAGCCTTGACCGCTTCGTAGGTGGCTTCGAGTCCTGCCACGCCAACAATCGCGCTCACCACGAAGTCCGCGTCGGGAAGGGTCGCGACCCGCACCGTCCCCGTCGATCCAAAGCAAACGTCAACGTCCGTGATGCCGGCAGATTTAAGCCGCGCTTGCAAAGACACGGCCCCAGCCTCGTCCGCGACCGAAATCACCTTCGGACGCCAGCGCTGCACCTGCTCGAACGCCGCCTCCAGATTCCGCCCCGCCGCCATGGAAACAATCTGAAAGCGCTCGGGATAAGACTCAACAATACTCAACGTGCTGTGGCCGATAGATCCGGTCGAGCCTAGGATGGCGATGCGTTTCATGAACTCTAGTCATTGTAAATGCATCGGCGAGTTCGAACCGGGGCCAAGCGTTAGCGAAATCGCACCTACTGCATCACCCGCCAGACCGCGTAGTACCACAGCAACGGAGCCGCAAACAGCAATGCATCGATTCGGTCCAGCATTCCACCATGCCCGGGCAAAAGCGCGCCGGAGTCTTTCACGTCCGCTCCTCGCTTGATCAACGATTCGACCAGATCTCCGCATTGTGCGGCGATATTGATTCCAGCCGAGAGCAGCAGCACAGGTAACAATTCCGGCTTGTCCAATCCAAACATGCCGCCGCGGCGCTCGATCAATCCCCAGCGCAACAGCGTGGAACTGATTGCGGTCGCGTGATCATAAAGCACCACTCCTAAAATCACGCTCGCCGCCAGCGAAGCCGCCGCGCCTTCCCACGTTTTCTTCGGGCTGACCCGTGGCGACATCAGATGCCTGCCCAGAGCGCGTCCTACAAAATAAGCGAAGATGTCGCCCGCCCAAACCAAAACCAGCAAGTAGAGCAGCAGAAACGCCCCCGACCACTGCTCGCGCAACTGCACCAGAAAAGCCAGCGGCAGCGCAATGTAAGCAAACGCAGCGGACGAAACCAGCGCCGCCGGAAACGCTGAACTCAAATTCGCGCGCCGCATCCCGATCGTGAGAAAAACAAACGGGGCGATCGCCGCCGCAAACACCGCCGCAGAAGCAAACGACGCCGAAGACAGTAACGGCGTATCCTGCCCCGCGCTCACCGCGATCAGTACAAAGAACACTCCGACGAACAAGAACGTCGGCCAGCGCATCGGCTTGATGCCATACGCTTCCGAGAGCTTGAGGAATTCCTGCACCGCGAGCAGCGCAACCAGCGCGGCCACCATGGCCACAATCGGAGTGGGGGCGCGCAGCACCAACAACAGAACAATTGGAATTAGGACGACCGCGGTGAGAACGCGCTTGAGAAGTTGCAAAGGCTGGCTAGCTCCGTGAGCCCTTGCTATCAACGTGCGAATGGCCATGCGCAGTGTGTCCATCTTCCTTCAGGCCGCCATAGCGCCGGTCACGCTTCTGATAATCGGCAATGCCTTCGAGCAAATGCACTCCGCCAAATTCCGGCCACAGCGTGGGCGTCACGTAAATCTCCGCATACGCCAGTTGCCATAACAAAAAATTACTCAGCCGCATCTCGCCGCTAGTTCGAATCACCAGATCAGGATCGGGCAGATGCTTGGTATAAAGATGGCGGCACACCTCCTCTTCGCTGATCTTCAAATGCTCCACGCCGCCATTGCTGCGCGCCGCTTCCAGCATCGAGCGAAACGCATCCACAATCTCGCTGCGCGCGCTGTAATTGAGCGCGAGAGTCAGCAATAATCCCGTATTGCGGCTGGTGGCTTCCCGCGCCCATTCCAGCTTTTCCTGTACGCCAGTCGGCAGATCATGCAGTCGCCCAATGAATTCCATGCGCACGTTATCTTCGTTCAACTGCGGCACTTCGAGCTTCAGGAAACGGCTCAACAGGTTCATCAAAAAATCCACTTCCGTCTTAGGCCGCTTCTTCCAGTTCTCTTCGGAGAACGCATACAGCGTCAGCGCCGGGATGCCAATGTTGCCCGTCGTCTTCACCGTGCGGCGCACTGCGTCCACGCCAGCGCGATGCCCCGCCGCGCGCGGCAGATGGCGGCGTTTGGCCCAGCGGCCATTGCCGTCCATGATGATGGCGATATGTTGCGGAAGCCGGTGGGGATCGAGCCGCGAGTACGCCTCCAACTCTTTACGGTCCAGCCCGGCAGGAACTGTCGGATGCAAGCTAACCTCTTCTGCACGTTGAAATTAACACAGCCGGGAAGGTGGACGCAATCTGTCGTGCTGCGATGATTCCTTTTTTAGTATTGGTTCGCGGTCGACGTCATGTTGTGGTGCATACTCGTAGCCGACGGCAGAACAGAGTCGCCACAGAAAACCATAGATATAAATTTTTCATACTCCAAACTACTGGACATAAATTATTTTCGTACAAGGAGGACATACCCGTTCCCCGGCCCTCAGGCCCGTTCACTTCGTGACTGAATAGACGACGCCGCTGTTGAAATCGCCGCCGTAACCCGTCACTCCGTAGAGAAGCCCGTCGTGGGAGACTACAGTCCCGGCGAGCGGCTGGTTGCCGTCGGTGCATTTCGGTTGCGAGCAAAACTGGTAAAGTACGGTTTCGGTGTGCCCTTTGATCTCAAAAACGTTATTTCCCCAGTAGGTCGTCCCAAATACCGCATCCTGGCTGGCATCAGGCAAGACTCCCGCCCAAGGTTGCCGCCGTCTTTGCCCTCCCCGTCGAACAGGAAAGAGGACCGCATATATCCGCCCTGCCCCGTGGGAGTCAGCTTGAAGACTCCTCCGCATCCGGATTGCGCGTAGCACCCGCTGTCTCCGCCATACTCAAGCGTGCCGTACAGGTTGCCTGCGGCATCGATTGCGATGTTCGAGTTGGGATCCCGTCCATCCAAACCCGTTGGCCGATATATTACGTGTCCGGTCCAGCTTTGGCCGGAAGGGGACATCTCAAAAACGGTGCCGCAGCCTGCGGAGCAGGCGCTGTTCGCTGTACCTCCTGCGAATGCCGTCCCGTAAAGGTTCCCGGCCGCATCAATGGCGACGACGTACTGCGGGTCCTTTCCATCTGTGCCGTCGAAGCTCAGCAGCACCTTTTCGCTCCAGCCCCCATTCCCGTCAGGGCTCAGCTCGAACACTGTGCCGTCTCCGTGCTTTCCTCCATTCGCTGTCGTACCGTAAAGATTCCCAGCTTTGTCCCAATTGAGCTTTCCTTGAAGGGGATAAAGGCCGTCGTTTTTCCTCGTACCGAACGACCAGAGCGTTTTCTGAGTCCAGCTGCCTCCCGGCGCCTCGGGCGGACTCAGCTCGAATACAACTCCAAAGTTTTTCGACCCTTCGAGAAAAGTTGTTCCGTAAAGGTTGCCGAGCTGGTCAGCAATGAGGCCACCATACGGCTGCGCCCCGTCGGGACACCTGCCATTCACGATGGTTGGGCAGAAATCATAAATAACCGTCTCCGTGTATCCGCTCACCGTCGGGCTTAGCTCATAGACGATACCGCATCCCCCGTATTTCGCGCAGTTGGCGCCCCCGCCAACGGTAGTGCCATAAATGTTCCCAGCCTCGTCGAAAAGAAGCCCTCCAGATGGATAATCGCCGTCGGGCGAACCCTGGAAGCTGTACAGCACAGACTCAGTGGACTGGCCAAGAGCACCAGCGCAGCACAAAGCAAGTACGCAAAAACACAGATGAAAATTTTTCATGACAGCAAACTCCTAGACATAAATTATGCTTTCCGATATCTACATGCCTTCGACCTTAGCCCGCACCTTATACTGCATCGACAACGTGGGCAGACTCGCATATGGGGTTCCACCTATGCAATTGCTGCCCGTCGCAATTTGAATGTTTGTCGACTGCTTTGCGTCTATAAAGAAAGACGCTTGGCTGACAGTGATCAGACTGTTCCCGCTGTTGTGGGTTGAGCCCAGAACTTGCACAGAAACGTGCTATTGTCTCGCTCAGTCCAAAGAACGCAGACATCGGGCATCGTTACGCTAGCTGGCGCAACGAGCTGGTTGGTTGCTATCTCGTTATAGGCGACCGAACTGTTTTGTGCTACCGCTGCCAAAGAAATCAGAAACAGCGAGGTAACAACGAGGTAACAACGAGGGCTGGGGCGCGTCGCATGAACATCCTCCGCGATCACCGACACTATATACTCCGGCGGGGCCAAACGCAAGCTTCAGTTGAGTCAACCCCGCTAATTCTTCAGAATTACGAGGACGATCAACACCACTGGCAGATAGAGCACGGAGGCATGGAGGACTTTGCTGGCCATGGCTCTGGAGGCGGACTGGGCCAGGCGCAGCGAGTGATACATCATGAAGGCCCCGGCCAAGAGCATGGTGGTGAGGGGGACAGGCGCGTGGCGTCCGATGAAGGGGAGCAGCGTGGTCAGGATTAGCGCAATGGTGAAGGCCACGATTTCGCCGCGGGTGAAGACGCTGTCGCGATCGAATGCGGGCAACATGCGGTATCCGGCGTGTTCGTAATCTTCGCGGTACATCATGGCTATGGCCAGAAAGTGCGGGAACTGCCATAAAAATAAGATGGCGAAGAGCAGCAGAGCCTGGCGATTGATCAAATTGGCCGAGCCGGCCCATCCGATGAGCGTGGGCATGGCGCCGGGAACGGCTCCCAGCAATGTGCAGAGCGGTGTGACGCGCTTCAGTGGCGTGTAGATCAGAAGATAAGAAAGAAGCGTAGAGATAGCCAGCAGCGCAGCCAAAGCGTTCACCGTAACCAGCAGATAAGCGCCGCCTACGACGCTAAGGGCTAGTCCAAAGATTAAAGCTTCATTCGGCGAGACGCGTCCTGAGGGGATGGGGCGCTTGGCGGTGCGCTTCATGTTGGCGTCCCACTGGGATTCCATCCATTGATTCAGCGTGGCGGTGCCGCTGGCGACCAAGAGCGTGCCCAGCAGCGTGTTGATCAGACCGGCCCAGTGGAAGCCGTTCCGTCCGCCGAGGTAGAAGCCGGCGGAGGTGGTCATCAGAATCAGCAGATTCACTTCCGGCTTGGTGAGCGTGTAGTAGTCACGCAGTTTGGCCAGAAATTGGTCTTTGGTCCCCGAATCTGAGGGTGCGACTGAGCTTATGCTTGCCATGATGATCCGCTTACCAGGACTGCTCCGATGCTTCAGGCCCTTCAGGATTTGCAAAACGCTTCCGTTTTTTCCAAGCCAGCATCGTAATTCCAACTGACATGAACGCCGGCGGAATCACCAAAATCAGAATGCCACTGCGCAGAGCTTGAATAATGCGCGGACCCGACGCTGCCGCCTGGGTGTAGCACAGCGAACAGCTTTGCGCGTTGGCGGGAAGCGTGATCCCGAGGAAAAACAGAATCGCCGCGGCCAACATCCCGAATTTGAGTGAGCGCGCAAGCATCGTCGTCAGGATCTTATTTCTCAGAACCTTCAATGATAACTCGAAAACGGCGCTCCGAGGATGATTCGGAAGGAATCGGGCCAGCTATATTGCATGGCAGCCAGCACGAACAAGATGAATATGCCGACAAAAATTTTCATGGCGCGATTTTCTTCGGAGAGGTGCATGAAGAAGAGCACTCCGATGGCTGCCTCGACAAAGGCTAGCGCCAACATACTGAAGAATTTCTGCGAACCGTCGATATGCTGGTATGCGAGGACGAACTGGAGCGCGGCGATGGCAAGAATCACCACATAGGTGACTAAGTATTTGCCGATCCCGCTATCTTTGACGTTGCTTGTTTGAGCCATGTATTTTTCCTTGAGCCTAGTGAGCTAGATTCATCAAGTAAACCAGCGGAACGACGAACATCCACACCAGATCGACAAAGTGCCAGTAGAGGCCGACGACTTCGACGTCGACGGCGCCGGAGCGTCCCGCATTCACGCGCAGGGCGACTACAGTAAGAGCGATGACGCCGCCCGTGACGTGCAGTAGGTGCAATCCGGTGATGCAGAAGAAAGATGCGCCGAACAGCGCCGTCCCCCAGGGATTCTTAAACAGCGTCACCCCTTCATGAATCAATCCCGCCCATTCGCGTAAGTGAAGCGCCGCGAATGCGACGCCGAGCAGAACGGTGATCAACATCCAGCGCACTGTTCCTGCCGTATCGCCCACTCTTGAGGCGCGAATGCCGAATAGCATGGTTAAACTGCTCGTCACCAGGATAAACGTCATGATGGCCACCTTGGTGATGCCTTCGAAAGGCGTCGGCCAGTTGGGCGTCGAGTTGCGCAGGAAGCCGTAGGCCAGCAGGCAGGCGGCAAAAGTCATGGCGTCCGAAATGATGAACAGCCACATGGCCAGTTTCTTGGACGGGATGGAAAACGGGGAGGGTTCCATTAAAGCTGTGGAATGGCCGCCCAGCGTGGGAGTCGCTTGGCTCACAGTGCCTCCTGTGTCGAATTTCGCTTTGGTGTATGCATTTTCAATTTGCTGCGATGCTTAAAGTCTTGCCCACAAAACGTAGAGCAGGTACAGCCACAAAATCCCGATGAAGTGCCAGTAGCGGCACATCGCAGTCAGCGTGCTTCGGCGTAGCGTCATGTGCTGGAGCTTAACGCCAACATAAAACAGTCCGATCATGCCACCGAGAACATGCAGGGCGTGCAACACGGTGAACAGGTAGAAGAACGAACTGTTCGGGCTGGTGGACATGTAGAGCCCCTGCGCCCGAAGTTGCAGCCACGCGGCGTATTGGCCGCCGACGAACAGCAATCCCAAGAAACCTGTTAGGCCCAGCCAAAGCCCGGGAGTTGCCGCTTGCCCGGTGCGCGCGCTCATCCGGATGCCGATCTGACGACGCGTGATTTCCAGGCTGACGCTGCTCAGCAGAATGACGACGGTATTCAGGAAAAGAATCGGCGGCAGCGTGAGATGACGCCAGTCGGGCGCTCCACCTTGGCGGACTACAAGCGCGCTGGTGAATGCCGCGAACGACATGACGATGGCTGCGATCAGCACCCACATCGCGGTGCTGGCTGGCGGCTCGGAGAAATCTTTGAGCGACCGCATCGGTCCGTCAGCGGGCACGGGAATGCGTCCGCCGCCGCCGAGGTCGGGCTGCCACTTTCCCGGCTCGCGGGAAGGTTTCAGCTTGGGTTGCTCATGTACCGTTGTTGCCATTTCTAGGTCCTTTAACTGCTATTTCTACGCTTCGTCGTGCAGCGTCTTCACCTGCTCCGGCGAAGTTTGCATCACGTAGTCGCCAGTCGAGCTTTCCACGCCATATTGATACGGATCGTGGTAGACGACAGGAATCTTGTCGAAGTTGTTCCAAGGAACAGGAGTTTTGGTGCTCCACTCAAGAGAGGTGCCCTCCCACGGATTGTCCGAGGCCTTCTCGCCGGCGAACAAGCTATAGAGGAAGTTGAACAAGAAAATCATCTGAGCAAAGCCGGTGAACAGCGCTGCGATGGTGATGAATTTATGTACCGGAATCAGCGGCTGAAGGTAATCGTCCACGAACGCCGAGTAGCGACGAACATTAGCGGCGATGCCGAGGTAATGGAACGGCATGAAGATGCAGTAGGCGCCGACGAATGACATCCAGAAGTGAACTTTACCCCAAGTCTCATTCATCATGCGACCGAACATCTTGGGGAACCAGAAATAAGTTCCGGCGTAAATGCCGAACATCGCCGCAACGCCCATGACTAAGTGGAAGTGACCGACCACGAAGTAGGTCGCGTGCAGAAGAATGTCGAGGGACGGTTGTGCGAGGAAGAATCCGCTGATGCCGCCGCTGATGAACATCGAGATGAATCCGAGCGCGAAAAGAGAAGCGGAGTTAATACGTAGATTCGAACCATACAGGCTGCCCAGCCAAATCAGCGTGATGATTGTCGCAGGGATGGTGATGACTAGCGTCGGGAACGAGAACACCAGCGCCGAGAATGGATTCATGCCGCTAACGAACATGTGATGGCCATACACGACGTAGCTAAGGAATCCGATGGCCAGCATGGAGTAGATCAGCGCGCGATGGCTGAGCATGGGGCGTCGCATGTTGGTGACGAGCACGTGCGAAACGATGCCCATGGCAGGAACGATGGCGATGTAAACCTCGGGGTGTCCGAAGAACCAGAACAGATGCTGCCACAGTAGCGTCGAACCGCCGGAGTGAGCTGATTGCAACTGATCGTTCAGCACAAGGCCGCCAGGGATGAAGAAACTGGTTCCGGCGACGTGATCGAGGATCAGCAGGATGCAACCGGGAAGGAGAACGGCGAAGGCGGTAAGGCCGATGCAGGAGGTAATGAACCATGCCCACGCCGAAAGAGGCAGGCGCATCAGCGACATGCCTTTAGCGCGCAGGTCAAGCGTGGTCGAGATGAAGTTCAGCGATCCGAGCAGCTGGCCTATACAGAAAAGTCCGATCGACACTGCCCAGAGAATTTGTCCTGTGCCTTCGCCGGGTCCCGCTACGGGGCCGATGGCGCTGAGTGGGGCGTAGGCGGTCCAGCCTGAAAGCGGCGGACCTTGCGGAACGAAGAACGCGGCGCACAGAGTAAGGAACGCGACGAACGTTACCCAAAACGACATCATGTTGAAGTGCGGGAAGGGCATGTCCTCGGCGCCGACTTGAATCGGCAGGAAGTAGTTGCCGAAAGCGGCGAAGGGCGCCGTCGTCAATACGAAGAACACCATCATGGTGCCGTGCATAGTGAGGATTTGCAGATAATATTCTGGCGTCATCACGCCGCCCGGAGCTCCGTTGGGCGAGAGCAACTGCAGGCCAGGAATGGCGGCGTTCGTCCACGCCAGGTGAATGCGCATCGCCCAGGACAGGAACATTCCGATGAAGGCCGCGACCAGCGCCATGGCGTAGTACTGCTTGCCGATTACTTTGTGGTCGAGGCTAAATACATGCTTGCTGATGAACGTGGTCGGAGGACCATGATGTGCCGCCGGTGCATGTACGTCGTGCATAAGAGCGTTCTCCTGGGGACGAGTCTTTTCTTTTTCAAGGACCTACCGCGCCACGCCTACCGAGCGCCGGTTACTGCAATGCCGCTTGTTGCTTCAGCCAGGCGTCGTAATCGGACTGCGACATCACTTCCAGATAAGCCTTCATATTGTAGTGGCCGAGGCCGCAGAGCTGAGTGCATACAATTTCGTACTTGCCAATCTTCGTCGCGGTAAAGTGCAGCGACAGATCCAAGCCCGGGACAAAGTCCTGCTGCACGCGCAGTTCGGGAACATAGAACGAGTGTCCCAAGTCTTTCGAGTGCATCAGCAGGTGAATTTCGTGATTGACTGGGATCGCCATTTCGGCAGCTACGATGTCATCTTTCGAGTCGGCGTCGTTAGTCTGATCGAGTCCCAGATAATTCTGTTGGCCTTCGTTGATCAGCTCAGGATGCAGAGGGCCAAATTTTCCGTCGGGACCGGGATAACGGAAGTAGAAGGCGAACTGTCCAGCCTGAACTTGAATCGGAATCGCGTCGGCGGAGGGGGCTTTGAAGTAGACCTCGGCCCAGGCCTTGGTTCCGAACACGCCGAGAGCTAAAACTTCAGTGCCGACCAGAAGGAAGCCGGCGATCACGAGAACCTTAGCGCCACCGGGGAAAGTACCGTACTTAAAGCCCTTGGGACGATTGGATCCCTGCCAGACGAAAATTCCGAGGAGGATCTGCGACAACAGGAAAGCGACGCCCGCTTCAATCCATGTGTCGGCCATTTGGTTGTCGATGAGATAGCCGTGCGTGGATATATCTTGGGGCGCGACCCATGTGTGCATGATGATCGGATAGGCCGAGGCCAGAGCGACGACCACAATCGTAACTGCAAGCAGTCTTCCCATGAGTTTTGCCCCTTTGCGGGAGTGAATTAAACCGCATAGCGCGGTTTTGCAATTTCGTCAGCTATCCTTTGTCATCCATTAGCAGGTCAATTCAAACGCGGGCCTTACGGCAGCACTCACTTGAGCTTAAGTCTTTCTAAGCGACTCTCCCTGTCAACGATTTAATCGCGCTGGCCTCGTCGTTCTCAATGTCAAAAACCGCCGACAATTTTGTCATTTCCAGCAAGTCGTGGACGCGCTTATTGAGGTTGGTCAGCCGGAGATGTCCACCCTGATTTCGTATGGTGGTGTGCGTCTTGACCAATTCCCCGACGCCCGAGCTGTCGATGTACTGAACCTCTTTCAAGTTGAGGATGATCTTCTTATTTCCTTTTTCGGCGAGTTCGCGCACGATCTCGCGTAACATGACGTTGCCCTCGCCCAATGTGATTCGTCCACTGATGTCGAGGACCGCCACGTCACCACTCTGACGGGTGGTCGTTTCCATCTTCATGGGAGTCTTGTTCTGCATTCCCATGCCCAGCCGGTCGAGCACTTCACACGCCGTCGTGGCAAGCGCGTGCGACTCGGTACTGACCACGATCAGCGAGCGCCCTTCTTTTAGTACTTCGCGGAAGAACGTAACATCTTCAGAAGACTTGGCGTGATCGGTCGGTTTTGGAGCATTGGGGTCGTGCGTGGCTGCCGCGCCAGCCGCAGCGCCTGCGCCCGCACCAGCCAGCCCTAATAATGCGGCAGCTCCAAAGCCAAGTGCGAACACTGTGCCGATCCCGGGAAGCAACAGCGTTGCAACTGCGACTCCAGTGGTCAATCCGGCTGCTCCCCCAGCGAAACCGCCAACATAGAATCCGACTTCCTTCGCGACTGTCTTAGCCTCGGTTTCGGATCGGGTTAAGAAAACCATCGACTCTTCAGGCACGCCCCGTTCTTGCAACTCTTTGACCGCCTTCTCGGCGTGATCTCGAGACGCGAATACTCCGATTGCAGTTTCCATGAAAAACTCCTCGAATGATGTTTCGCTGCGATGCAATGGATCGCTTACGGCCGGTTTTCTTACTCTTCAGCGCCTAAAAGTGAGCGGAAAGAGTGAGAAAACCCGGCCGCCGAATGATGAATCCGGCGGCCGATTTTTTCAATTGCTATTTCGCCTTAAACGTAAAGCTCACCGTCGCAGGCTTGCCTGCGGCAACCGTAACCTGCTGGGTCTGCGTCCCATAAGTTTCCTGCCATGCGGTCAGCGTATAACTGCCGGGAGGCACGTTCGCCAAAGTAAAGGCGCCGCTGTCGTCGCTGACTCCATAAGGTCCTTTGACCACAGCAAAATAACCGTGCATCCACGGGTGAATATTGCACTTTACCGGGATGGCGATTTCTTCATTAGCCCAAGTCACGTCAAAGGGCGGCGATCCAGGCGGCTGCGACTTGTTCCACTCGTTATTCTTGGTCGGTTGGGGATGGATGTTGTGCGAGGTTGAGTCGGCATTGATTACCTTCATATGCTGGCCGGGATTTAGGGCCAGGACGTGAGGGATATATTGACAGCCTTTTTGGGTGAATTCCGCCGGGGCTGACGATACTTCGTTTCCGCTCAGGCCTTGGCTGATGTAAACCACTACGTTAGCCAGTCCACCGCTGGAGCCCGCGACGACGTTCTCCATCGTCACTGGCTTGTCTTTGTGAATGGCAGCACAGCTCGGTTCCTTCGACATGTCGATGCCCTTTTGGTGCGGGGCCGTGCCGTCCAGTTTGACTGTGCCCGTCACGCTAACGCCAGCGGCGCTGACTTTAGGTGAGTAGGTCAGCGCGGCTCCGCCAGCCATAACTAGGGCCAGTAGTACTGCTGCGAACTTCTGTTTCGATTGTTTTTTCATAAGTTTCAATTCTCCTTGCAAGCGACTGCGGGGTACAACTACTGTTGGCCTCCGGGTGCGGCGGCAGGTGCGGCCGGCGCCGGGGCGTTAGGATCGATAGGCTTCAATCCGAGTTGCTTCGCGATCGCCTTTTCTTTTGCGTTGTATGCATTCTTCTGCTGCAAAGTGCGCAGGTAGAACACGAGTTCCCAGGCTTCCTCAGGTTTCACGTTGTCGATGTAGGAAGGCATAGGCGTGCCGTCCAGACCGGACATGAAGATGCGGTAAATGTCGCGGTCGGTGCTGCCGCACTTCTGGCGCGCGCCTTCAGCGAAATTGTACGGCTTGATGGGGCGATTCTGGTCGTCCGTAAGTGTGTCGGACGAAGGCCCATTGGCGCGGCCTTCGACTCCGTGGCACTTCCAGCATTCCAGCTTTTGGAAGAGAGCCTGACCCTGCTGAATCTTTTCCGCGGTGACTTCAGGCTCCGGCGGAATGGGGAATGGTTCGCCAGCCTTTTCTGTGACCCACTTCGACGAAAAATGCTTCACGTAGGCCACGAGGTCGACCTTATCTTGATTGGTCAACTGATTCCAGATCGGCATGACCGAGCGATCAAAGCCGCGACCGATCGAGTCGTACAGGTCGGAATCCAAGGGCAAAGTCCCACTCGGCGTGGATCGGCATTTGAATTGGCCGAGGGTGAAGTTACGAGGCATGGGATCCAGCCATTGAGCGTTTTCGCCTTGACCGTCGCCCTCCACTCCGTGGCAGCCGACGCAGTAACGCCGATAATTAGCCTCGGCGTCTTTGGCGTGACCTGTGTACTTGCCCACGTGAGCTTCCATGTTGAGTCGCTGACTTTCCTGGTATGCGGTCATTTGCCCCCAGGAGGCCGCCGACATCAGAAGCAAACACGCCGCTCCCAGCAGTAGCGATGATGTTTTCATGATCTTCGTTTCCATCGTTTTCCTCTCCTAGAATGCAAAGTCAAGTCCCAGCAGTAAGCTGCTGCTGGTCAGATCGGTCTGGTCGGGGGCTGCGTCTGAGGTTCTGATCCATGAATATTCGTTATGCCAGGCAAATCCCGCTCGACTGGTCATGATCGGCATGTATCGATAGCCGAACGTGACCATGTCGATATTGCCCGCTCCCGAAGGCATGCTTGACAAGGCCTGTTGTGACATCCGAATCCCCTCGTATCGATTGATGAAGATCAATTGGGGACTATACACATAGTGGGTTTCTACTAGCACACCGTTCCACGTCGGGTTCTGCGCACCAGTGGGCAACGCACCGGATGCAATGTTGCCCGGATACGGTTGGTAGGGCGAAGTGGCGGTGCCAAAGTACTTATCGTCTTCGCCGTGTTGAGTCACCACCTGGAAGTCGAGCTTACCCAGGTAGAACTGGCCGGTAAATCCATAGCGATTGAAGCTCTTATTTCCGAATCCTGTGCCGCCCAGAGGCGCTCCACCTTGGGTCAGGAATTGCGTGGGAGCTTCTCCCACCATCGCGTAGAAGCCGAGTCTTTGAACCCCCAGTCTGCCGGTATCGAAGGCTTGACTGGCGGCGAAAAATCCGCTGTAGGAATTGCCGGCAGGAAGGTTGACGTTTCCATCGTTGGAACTTAACAGCGCCGCGGAAACCCGCGTGCGGTCATTGTAGGAATGTCCCAGGTATTCAACGCCAAGCTGGTTGTCGCCGATCTGACCGTAAAAGTTACTGTCTCCCAGCGGGGTGAAGTGGTAGAGCTGGTAGACACCCGAGATGCTGGTCAGGGTGAGAATCCTTTTCTCCGAGAGGAGGTTGTCCAGTTCAAACTTGCCCAATTTCACGTTCAGCCAGGGGGAGTTGAACACGTTGTCCAGTCGGGCAAAGACTTGCTCGAAGTGAAAAGCCCCAGTTGGGTCGGAGGAAGGTAAGAGATAAAAGGATATGTTTTTGTCGAGGGTACCAGCGGTATGGAAATCGAGTCCGCTGAGATCGAAGCCATGCGAGGTCACCTGCACCTGTCCGGCTGGGCCCGCCTGGGTGTCAACTTGGACCTTGTCCGTACTCTCGCGGTGCCACTGCGGCGTCATGCGAAACGTCACCGGCCAATAGGATGGATTCTGCCAGATCGGGGCATCCCGGTCGTTCATCAGCTGGTAGCCGTTGTCCTTAAACTTTTGCCCAAACTGATTGAGCATAGGCCACGCTTCATGGCAGGCCGAACAGCGCAGGCCATATTTGCGCGCAAACGCGGGGAGCGCATGCGCCTCGGTGGCCCCCACGAACATCAAACAAGCCAGCATCAGAAAACCCGCAACTGCTTTACGGGACGAAACCATTCTCTTCCTCCTGGAAGTCGCAGACTCCACTCACTGGGTGGTCGGACTTTGACTCGCGATCACAGAATTCGCAAGTGCGTGCTTACGCACTAACTATCACGGTGAAAAGACGAGTGTCAAGCAAAAACAAAAATTTACTTTTGACTTGGTCGCCAAGACGAATCACGAGGCCAACTTATACTCCGCGGGCTAGCAATCTTGCAACCGTCAAGGCCATTTTCCTGGCATGCAAGCGATTCTGACCGAGGATCACAGGCCGCCAAAACGCGAAACCGAAGCTTGCCACCGCAATAAACCGCGCGATGGCTTCGACTTCCTCAGGGGACAATCGCTGGCATTCGCTGAACTTTCGCAGACGCCTCACAATTATGCCGCAGTGGCGCGAAGTACCGACCCGTCCAAGCACCTTGGCGACGGCAGGATCGAGCAGGGCACGTGGAATGATAACCCGGAAAAAATCGCGATCCTGCCATATGCAATCCAGTTCCCATTCCATCAGGCGCACCACCTCTTCCTCCAGGTTCCTCGCGACCGGAAGGCGTTCGCTCAAGTCCTGCACTTCGTCGGATACGCGTTGCTCGATGATGGCTAGCAGCAAGCCCGCTTTGCCGCGAAAATAGCGATGAATCAGACCCTCGGCACAGCCGGCGAACGAAGCAATGTCACGGGTTGTGGTGCCCTCATAACCCTGTTGCGCGAACAGCTTTGAGGCTGCCAGAAGCAGGGCTTCCTGTTTCCCAGTGCGGTTGCGAATCCTGGCCGATGCGAGGCCCATCCGCGGGATGCTGCGACGTCGCGGCACAGAGCCGTCCGTGCTCTTCAGTTTCATCATAGGTGCGTGCCCGCTCCACATCGGTATCGCCCGTCCACCCAGACACTGTCAAGGCTCATCTTGCAAAATTTCTTTCACAATTAAGACCCACAAATTCTCGTTCATTAGATTACAGTTTCAAATCAGTAGGATAGAACGTTCAAATCAAACGCGCTTTCGCAAACTTTTCCTGCGGATATAAGACTTCTGGCGCTTCCTCGGCGGCATCTTGTGCAAACTCTTGCACTCGATCCCTTGATTCGCCTTGATGCCGTTCTCGTGAGAAAATGACGGCAGATTATCCTGCGGAATTAATGGAGACCTTGATACGAAAAGGACGTTTGGCGAGCCTCGTCGCCCCCGCGCGATGTTTTTGGGCGCTGAGATCGCCCATAGCGGCAGGTTGTTTCTTGCTACTCCTGGTCGGCGCTTGTCCTTTGAGCGCCCGCGAGAAAATTACGGAACACTACGGCGAGGGGGTCGCGGTGGAGGTCGAGGCCTCACCCGACGACCTGATCCAAGCGGTGCAGGAAGTTGTCGCCGACACCATCATCCGAGGCAGTAAAGAGTACAACAACGACGAATTCATCAACAAGGCGGACGCTGTCGAATCCACTCCTCTTTTCCCCAAGTGGACCGATCCGGGTTCGGTCTTTTATAAAGTCCGCGAACAAGTCGTCGATCCTCGCAACTTCAAAGAAGCGAACGATGTAGGCACCGTTGCGGTGCGCTACGTGGTTCAGCCCAAAGACGACAAGCACTGCATCGTTCGCATCGATGCGGTTTTTGTGGAGTCCTTTCGTAAGACAGTTCACCCCTCCAACGGATCGGTCGAAACCGCCGAGCTCAAGGACGTTCAGGATCATGTTGCCAGCATCCAGCAACAGCGAACGCAGGCCGCTGAGAGCTTGGATAGCCGGCAGCGGGAAGTTGCGCGGCAGGCGCTCGAACAAAGCCGTGACGTTGAAGCCTCGAGCCTCGCCTTATCGCAACAGTCCTCCCAGACTCTTGAGCAGCATGTGCAGCAATTGCGCCGCCAGGTCGAGCGCTTGGCAAAAGCGGGGGGCGCCACGATTCGTTCCGCGCCTTTCAGCACCGCCTCCGTGTTGAAAACCGTCCCAGCGGGGTCTGAAGTCGTAATTCTGGTCGACACTCCTTATTGGGTCGGTATTGAGACCGACGACGGACAGCACGGCTGGGTGGCCCGCGCGCAATTGGAAGCGTTGCCATGAGCGCGCGGGTTTACTTTGCAATCGGCTGCGTCCTGCCCTTCGTCTCAGCTTGCTTTGCGCAAACGGACTCCGCCAGGAACGTCGTGGAGCGAACCTTTTCTTTGCCCGCCGCCAAAGTCGAACAAGCCTTAAAAAATCTGCAACCCACCGGGGGAAAGTTGCCCACCCTGGACGGTTTTGCGAATTTCGCCGCCCACTCTTTGGATCGCTACCAGCGAGCCTATTACCAGTGCACGGTCAAAGTCATTCCGCTGACGCCGGGGACTTCGCGAGTGAAAGTGACTGCGAAAATCACCGCTTGGTATAGCGACCCCGTCCCTGCGAACTCCGGCTACCAGGCCTTATCTTCGAATGGAAGGTTGGAGTCCGATCTCTTAGATCGGCTCCAGGATTCTCTTGGAATGCTGGCGTCCGCGACTTCGCCCGACCATCCCGTTCCCTCGCGACGCTCCGCACCCGAGGCGTCTGCGCTTTCGGCTCCCGTACCGCAACTGCCCTCGCTGAAAAATTCGATTACCGGTGGGGAAATCCCTTTGTCTAATTCTGGAGACCAAGACTCCGGCCTGCGCGACCAGAGGGCTGCTGCGGATCGCCACCTTTCCGAGTTGACGACCGAAGCCCACAATCTGGAAGAGATTCTCCGCAATCAATCTCATCCCACCAATCTTGTCGCGGTCAAGAAGAACGGCGCGCCGATTCTCGCCAACCCCGTCGAAGGCGCAAAGCTCCTCTTTACCGCAAAAGCGGAAGATGAATTTGAAGTTCTCGATATGAACGCCAGCTGGGTGCACGTGCGCATCTCGGGGCTGTCGCGAGGATGGATTCGCCGCTCCAATCTGGAAATGCCCGACGCCACGGCTGGCGCTCAACTCAACTCCGACGCAGGGTATCGCATCACGAATGAGCAAACCGCCAGTTTTCCCGGAGATTGGGAACCGCTCCGTGGAAAGACGGTTGCGATTCTCACCGTGCAGGGCACAGCCGATAGCGGAATCCTGGGCTGGCGAGCCAAGCGAGCCACAGCGAAAACTCTGCTGGACCGGCAGTATGCGAAACTAGCTTCGACTTCGGCTGCACCACAGGGAGTGGTGATCATGTTCGATTCCGAGGATGGCGGTATGGTGGCTGCGACCATGGACTCGATGCAAAAATGGAAATCGGGTGCCTTGACCGAAGACGCATTTTGGAAGCAATGCTTCTTCGACCCACCGGAAACCTTCGGAGCTTCGACCGGGCAATAGTCGCACTTAACCCTGCTCCAACAATTGTTTATGACCGATCGCTCCTCTCGCCAGGTTTCTGAAGACCATTACTATGCCGCACTCGACTTCATGGCGGAAGGGGAACCAGAGCGCGCCGTGGACGAGTACCAGAAGTCGGTTGCCGCCGATCCCACCTTCACCGAGGCTATGCACGGTCTGGCCCGAGCCCTCCAGGATTTGGGTCGTGTCGATGAAGCCATTCCGGTGGCAAGTCGAATTACTGAATTAGATCCTGATGATGTTCTGGCGCACACCAGTCTGTCTGTGCTTTATCAGCTCAAGGGGATGATTGCGGAAGCCGAGGCTGAGGGTGCGAAGGCGCGCGTACTGGGTTGGAAGCAGCAACTCAAGAATAAGAATGGGTAGATCTACTCCAGCGACTTGGGATCGGATTTATTCTTCGGGGACTTCTTGTTGAGCAGAGCGATTAATTCTCGCGAGCTGGGCGGCGCTTTTACTTTGCCTTGGCGGACTATTTCTCTGGCGCTGATCTTTCGCCCATAAAGTTTTTCGTTCGCGCTTCCGTCGGGGCGCAGGGTCGAACCTTCCAGTGAGATTCCGGCGAATAGTCCGCGAGAGCGCGAGTAGGAGAGGATTTCCGCTTGCATGACGACATCGGTCGCGGCGGTCGCGTCTCGCCCTTTGGGTCCGGCGGCAGCCGCAGCGTCAGCGCCCAGCTTCACTTTACTGCCCATCAGCGACTCCGCCCCTCGCTGGTTCATGATGAGCAGAACGAAGTCCGTGGCCTGACCTCCGAGCTGAAAGCCGATGTTTCCGCCTTCCAGCGCATACATGGCAGGGGCGCCCCAAGGTCCAGTATAGTGCTGGCCCTTGCGGCAGACCATCGCGCCTTTGCCGTAGCTTGCTCCAATTCCGATGGCGAGCTTTTTCACCGAAGGAAGCACGATGATGCACTCGGCCTTATCCAGTAAGTCTTGCGGGATGTCATCCGGGACATTGAGGATTTCCTTGAGCACCTGTCCCGATTCTTTGACCCGATCTTCGACATGTTCCACATCTGCAAACGCAACTGGGAGTAGCGAAGCGAACAGCATCGCAATGAGTAGTCGTTTCATACGGTGTTCTCCTCGATCGAGTTGGGTGTTTATGTGAGTGCCAACCAGCCAATCATAACCTGCCAAAAGCAGGAGCCCGACGAATGGTTACGGCAGTGTATTGCCGCTCTTGATCTCTATCTGCACGATGTTGATGTCAGCCTCGCCAACATTCTGGACCGAGTGCGGCGGCAATGGTTCCTGCCAGCGAGGAGCATTCAGAACAGGCGCTTCGTCAAGTTGACGGCTGTCGAATGTGACATTTCCGTCCGGATCGCGGCGGACCAAGTTGCTCCAACTGATGACGAATGCGACTCCCGGCCAGCGATGAGAATGAATGGGAACGGTCTGTCCGGGTGGAATAAAGGTGCGTACTACGCGAACCCGATCATTTTCCAAGAGCAAGGTGTGATGATCGGGAGCTGCCAGCAATGCGTCCAGCGAATCGGGCCACGGCCATGAGAGTTTCATCCGCCCTGAGATGCGGCTTGCGCCTTGCAGGATTCGTCGTGCCGCTCGACGATGGCCATCTCCGCTTGCAGGGAAGAGAATCGCTGCATTATCTCGTTCAGGCGCAGACCCATGTAGCGAATGGTTTCAACCTTAAAGCGGGCGGACGCGGAGAGTATGGCGGGCTCAGCGAGCAGCAGTTCGGCGTTGCCCAGCACCGAGGTGAGTGAGTTGCCGATGGTGTGCCGCATCTCGAGGATGAAACGTCCAAGAGTGGCTTGAGCCGTCGCCGTTTGATGCACTTCTTCCAACTGCCGCAGACGCGCTTCGAGTTCGCCGCGTTCGAGCATTGCGGAGCCGAGCAGGATCGTGTTTTCGATCCAGTCTTCGCTTCGAGTCACCGCTGAATGACGGTCGGAGCCACCTCTTCCGGCCTGGTTAGGCCGTGTCCGGTCTTCGACCGACAATGTGGGTTTCTTCGCCGCATCGAAAATTTGTAGAAGGCTGCCCCGCCAAGCAGTGTCCGAAGGGGAGGTCGAATCGATGATCGCAAGTTCAAATCGCCCCAGCTCACAAGCGCGGGAAGCGTTCCGCGCGATCAGAACGAACGAGGGAACTTGGCGCTCCCGCTGCCACCGCTGGGTCAGCACACGGGCAAAGTCTGGATCGTCGGACACGATGAGTACGGTAGCCTGAGGCAAGGGCGATCTTCCCGGTTGTTGTTATTTCTTATGGCCTGCCGTGGAACTTGCCGCGGCGGCGCTCGCGCGCACAGGCACTGCCAGTTTGACAGCAGGTTTAGCCGTCGTTGTTGCCGCGGCTGGCTGTCCGACTCCCTTCTTACTCGCAATCGATGGCTTTCCTTTGCCCAGTGCAGCATCGACTGCGCTTCGCAAATCCACCAGCATAGCAAGAGGCTGTCCGGATGAATACTCGGCGTGGAACATCACTTTCCACGATTGGCAGATCATACGCAAGCGATCAATCGGCTCGTCGGCTGCGAATTGGGCCTTGCGGCAGTCGATCGTCGTGACGCCTTTGAGTTCAAGTTCGCGCAGGCCATCCAGGATGGCGTTTAAATCCTGATGCATGAGCCGGAAGAACACTCGCCGCATGAGAAAGCTGAAACGGGTGAATGCGACCATCGCCGAAGGCTGAAAGTAGTTGTGTCCGGCGGCGGTTTTTATTTTGCGACCCTTTTCCAGCATCCGGCTGCTGAACAGTGCATTTAGGTTGGGACAGCGGTTCGCGCTCACGATCAGTTCGTCGAGCGGCTTCGTCCATGCCAGCTCTTTCAATTCCAGTTTACCCAGCACTGGCTCGAGCGCCTCGGCAACCAGCTGCGGAGTGACAGCGTCATCGCCTAGCGGCGAGGGCGCGCGATGCGAGAAGAACTGAACCAACAGGAAGTCGATCTTGTCCCGGTCGGAGTCGCTGTGTTTGATTTTTCTTAAATGGTGCAGCAGCAAAACGCGCAGCGCCTCTTCGTTGCTCAGCGTCGTCGTCTGTAAGAATTGTCGAAGTTGATGCACGCCGATCTGCTCGTCGATGCCGAGGAACCACTGTCGCGCCTGTTCGATCGACTCCACAGGAGGGGTCTCGGCGCCCACTTCGAGGTCGTCACAGGGGGGCAACTCGATCACGAACTCCCGCGCCAGCGCGACATAGAGTGGATAGAGTCGCCGGGCGTTCTGCCAATCCCCGGCGAGAGATTTGTTCTGCGGTGTCGGCGTCATGATTTTATGATCCAGTTTGGAACGGTTTGGGTAAAACGCGCGGCCACCGCGGTGCGGCCGTCGCCTTGTTGCAGGGCTACTACGCAGGCTTCCACGTCAAGACTGCCGTCATTGTTCCGTATCCGGAGCGTGTCGGCAAACTCCAGCGCAAGATTCGCGGCAAACAGAACTTCGTGTGCGGTGCCGAATTCTATTGTCGTATTCTCCGGATACGGCGGCGCCGGCTTATTCGTAAGAATGAGCTGAACCGGGATCCGGATAGGCGTAGCGTCGGGGAAGAACTTCGCCAGCTTGGAGGTCGAACTTTCGCGCGCGGTGCGCGCCATTCCAACCGCTTCTCGAGGCACGATTTTTTTCTCGCTTCGGGAGAGGCAACAGCTAAAATGCAAATAACGCAGTCGGGGTTCGAAGCTGCCGGTTAGCGAGGCTCAGTTACCCAGACCGCCTTTGTTACTTTGTACTGCAAGGCTACGGCCAAACAGCCGCAAGGAATCACCTCAATCGAATCAATGGATTACGATTCGCGTGGCGTAAGGTGAAACCTAGTGTGAGACGAATACGTATCGGAATGAGACGCGGCGTCTCATTTTTGAACTCAGAACCCTTTGACGGGGGCGGCTTCCGTTTTCCCTCCAGAACCGTTCTGATGAGCGACGGGCCGCTTCCATGTGGGCTTCACTATGCTTTTTTTTGAAATCCTTCGGCAGATGGTTTCCTCGCTTTGGGCGCATAAGCTGCGCTCCTTCCTTACCATGTTCGGAATTGCCTGGGGCGTCGGCTCACTTCTGTTGTTGGTCGGATTAGGCGAGGGGTTTCGTTCTGGGAATCGGCGGGAGCTGAATTCGCTGGGCGAGGACATTATGTTCGTCTTCCCGGGGCGCGCACCTGCGGTAGCGGGAAATATGAGCTCTGGCCGAGCTTATCATCTGACCTATCAGGACTATCTCGACATCGCAGCCCAGCCGCATATAAAGGCGGCAGCGCCGGTACTTTCCCGCCTGGATATTCGCGAGGTCAGCGACTACGGCAACACGAACGGCGAGGTGAGTGGGGTCTTGCCGCATTACAGCACGATTCGCTATCTCCCGCTGGCGGACGGGCGCTGGCTCAATGACGCGGATGAAGCGCAGAAGCGCTTCGTCGCTGTGATTGGCAATGAGATGCTCAAGAATCTGTTCCCCGGACGTCCCGCTTTGGGCAGTACGATCCTGCTGAACGGTCTTAGCTTCGAGGTGATCGGCGTGGTTCAACGCGTGGGTCACGGGGACGACAACTCTACCAACAATCGCGTGTTTTTGCCGTTCTCCGTGATGCACGAGTTTTTTCCGATCCTGGGAGAGCAGGAGCAAGACGCGGTTTCGTTCATTAACTATCGTCCGCGGGTTCGGGAGGAGCACACATTAGCGCGTCAGGAAGCTCGGCAGGCGATCGCGCATAATCACGGATTCGACTGGCACAACGAAGACGCGTTCGAGGACTGGGATACCATCAAGAATGCTGAGACGGTCGGGAAGATTTTCGACGCGATGGATGTGTTCCTCGGTGGTGTTGGGATCGTAACGCTGGCGCTGGGCGCGATTGGAATCGTCAATATTATGCTGGTTGCGGTGAGTGAGCGGACGCGGGAAATCGGCCTGCGCAAAGCGCTGGGCGCGACCAACCGCAGCATCATGCTGCAATTCTTTCTGGAAGGCGCGTTTCTAACGCTGATGAGCGGCAGCATCGGCATGGGCGGCGCGGCCTTGCTCATGGCCATACTCAAGGCAGTCCCGCAAGCGCCGGGGTTCGATCCGCCCACGATTTCGATGCTTTCCGCTGTGGTGGCGATTGGTTCACTGGCGCTGGCGGGAATTTTGGCGGGGATTTATCCGGCGCGGCAGGCGGCTATGCTGCAACCCGTAGAAGCAATGCGGCAGGAGTAAAACTTTATGTTTCGTGACATTTTGATTCAGGCGTATGGCGCGATGCTGCACAACCGTCGGCGCACGGCGCTCACTATGCTCGGCATGGCATGGGGAATCGCGACCGTCGTCTTGCTTTTGGCCTATGGATCGGGCTTTGGCCGGGCCATTGAAGCGATCTTCGCCAACTGGGGCACGCACATTATTGGCTTCTTTCCCGGACGTACTTCGCAACAGGCCGGCGGACAAAAATCCGGTACACAGATTAAGTTCACGCTGGACGATATCGACCGCATCGTGAACGCTGCGCCGTTGGTCAAGCGCATCACTCCCTTTGCGGAGAAGCAGGCGGCGGTGCAGCAGGATGTGCGCACTTACACGCTGCCCATCCAGGGCAGCTATCCTAATCTTTTTCCCATGATGGCGATGAAGCTTGCGGAAGGCCGCCTGACCGACGAGCAGGACGAATTGTCACGCGCACGGGTGTGCGTAATCGGCGCGGAGGCCAAGACAAAGCTGTTTTCCGGCGAATATGCCCTGGGGCAGTATGTTCGCATCGACGGCGTGAGTTTTCAAGTCGTTGGCGTGATCGCGCCTCGCATGCAGGAGGGCGACGACAGCATCAATCGCCAGATCTATATTCCGTTCTCGACCATGGGCGATTTGAAGGATACGCACTATCTCGACGGCATCTGGCTCGACTATGAAGGGGACGCGTACGAGCAAGTGGAGCGGCAGGTGCGAGCCGTTCTGGCCCAACAATATAACTTCAAACCAGACGATAAGCGGGCGGTTTTTTCCTTCAACATGATGAAGCAGTTGAGCCAGTTGGAAATCGTCACCGCAGCTCTGAAAGTTTTGCTGGGCTTTATCGGTACGCTGACCCTGGGCATCGGCGGGGTCGGCCTGATGAACATCATGCTCGTCTCGGTGACGCAGCGTACGCGAGAGATTGGCGTAGAGAAGGCGCTGGGCGGACGGCGGCGGGATATCCTCATGCAGTTTCTGGCTGAGGCCATGACCATTACTTTTGTCGGAGGGGTTCTGGGCATCTTGCTGGCGTATGCAGTCTCCATCGGCGTCGGGCGCATCACTTTTTACAGCGCGATGGCCAAGAACGCCGAGGCGGCCGACATCCGTCTGATCATCGATCCCACGATTGTGGTGATTGCGACGATCATCCTAGCGTTGGTGGGGTTGGTGAGCGGAATGATTCCGGCGATTAAGGCGTCGCGACTGGATCCGATCGAGGCGTTGCGGTACGAATAAAAGCGTATGTTCTTTATGATTCGCTTTCTCTGGAACTCCACGCGCGGTCATCGCCTCACGCCGTGGCGCAGTCCCTTCTTACTATGGCGAGTCGAGACGTACTGCGGATTGAAAACGCAGCAGATTGGGTTTCTTGAGTTCTGGGAGTTTGTATGGCGCGAGCGCGTGCATCTGTGGCGCTTTTTGAAATGGACCGCCGAAATGGATCGCTACGTCCATCCCAAGACAAAAATCTTGTAAGCTATTGTCCGTTCGTAGCAGCATTACCTTGTTCGAGCGTCAACGTGACTTCGCCGCCTTTGGCGATGCCTAATAGTTGGGCCGCTGAACCGCGATTGGCGGCCAACTCCAGATATCCCATGCTGCCCAGGATAGCGAACACTTCGCCGGGTGCGCCTTCAGCATAGACCGAATGCAGGCTCGTGATCTCGCGCTTGCCGGCATTGATCTTGAATGGAACCGGATCCGCGCCGAAGAGCGTTGGCACGTCCTGCGGACGGAAGTTGGTGATCGCATTGCCGAAGCGGTCAACTTTTAAGACTACACCTTTCATTTTCCCTTCGGCCGCCTTCGGTTTCGGTGCGTTGAAGCGCGTGAAGTCGGTTATCTCTTCGCCGAATTTTTCTGAGTCCACGCCTTTCGCGAGGTAAGCGGCAATCGGCCCGAACAAATCGCGAGCATGAAATGTACTGCTCATCGGTTGAAGCGAATAATGCTCGGAGGTGACGTGGCGCACGTGCAAGCGCTCCTCGCGGCTATAAACGAGAGAGAGCACGCCGTTATCAGGTGCAACGAAATGATGGCGGTCGGTGCTGGCGATGATGGGACGACGCGTGGTGCCCACGCCGGGATCAACGACGACCAGGTGAATGGTTCCGGCAGGGAAGTAGGAGTAGGCTTGCGCGATCATCAATGCGCCGTCAAGAATGTCGAACGACTGCACCGCATGGCTGATGTCCACGATGGCCGCGTTGGGAGTGATGGACAAGATCACTCCTTTGACCGTGCCAACGTAGTGATCGTTCCATCCAAAATCGGTGGTCAGTGTGACAATCGGCTGGTGCGCCAAAGATAGCCTCTCTCCCAACAGTTCTCAGCACTCTATTGTGTCACGGGAGAGCCGGGAGTTCGAGGGCGGAGATTTTTCCGGAGTAATCGAAGGTAACCTGAAGAACGCTCCCTGTTCTCCGTAACGAGGATTTCCGGGACTGGCAAATCCTTCACCACAGAGAGCACAGGGGCGCACTGAGGAAAGCCACAGAGGACTTCTTTATTGCAAGACCACCTGGTCGCCCTCTTTCAATCCGCTAAGGACTTCGGTCTTGGCCCCGTTCGAGATGCCGATGTTGACGGCGATCTTTCGCTTGCCTTCTTTTTCCTTGGGATCGGGAATTTCTACGGAGGCTTTCTTATCTTTGTCGTAGATAATCGCGCCTTCCGGAATTTGCAGGACGGCCTTATGTTCTTCGAGGATGATCTCAGCATTGGCCGTCATCTCAGCCTTAAGCTCTCCCCCGGGATTGTTGATGGAGACGCGCACTTCGAATGTCGTCACGTTGTCTTTCTCAACTCCCATGGGAGAAATCTTCGTGACTACGCCATTGAAAGTTTTGTCTTTGAACGATTCGACTTTAATGCGTGCGGGCTGGCCGAGATACACCTTGCCGATGTCGCTCTCGTCCACTTTGCCTTTTACGTAGACGGAACTGGTGTCGCCGAGTGTCATGACTAGGGTCGCGGACGAACCCAGCACGAGAATCGAACTGACCGCGTCGCCGATTTCAACGTCGCGCGAGAGAACAATGCCATCGATGGGGGACTGGATATCGGTGTATCCGAGCTGCTCGTTCAGTTGCTTAAGATTAGCTTCATCCTGAGCAACGGTCGCCTGGGCCTGCGCGATCTTGGCGTTCAGTACGGTCACTTGCGCCTTCGCGACGTTTTGTTTATTGAGCGCGAGCTCGTAGTTCCTTTCGGCGTCTTCGAGAGTGGATGCCGAGACGATTCCGTCCTTCGACATGCCGATGGCGCGATCATAGGCGCGCTTAAGAAGCGGAACGTCCGGACCTTCAGCGTCAACTTTGGCGCGCTGATAATCGGCTTTGGCACTGGCGAGATTGGCTTGGGCGGCTTCGAGCGAGGCGCGCGATTGGTCCACACCGGCTTGAATCTCGGCCTTGTCGAGCTGGGCCAACAACTGTCCCTGATGGACTTTGTCGCCGTATTCGACGTAGAGTTTCTTCACCAATCCAGAAGCTTTGCTCTTCACTTCGACCTTGGTGATGGGCTCGACTTTGCCGGTCGCGACCACACTCTTGGCGAGGTCGCCCTTTTCCACTTTGGCGAGCTTGGTGGGGTCGATTTTCGTGCCGCCCCGAGTGAAGGCGAACAGCGCGCCCACGCAAATGAGCACGGCCAAAATGACGCCGCCAATGATAAGAATCCGTTTACGCTTCTTCTTCGCGCTGATATTGCTGTTCACTGCCGCCTCCTGAAATTGAGCGCTCCTTGATCGATACGATCCCGTTATCGAATTTGTTCCCGGATTCGTTTGGAAACAAGCGAACTTATCGCTAAGGACACTTCTCTAGTCTATCGTGTTGTCGTCAGGACTTAGACTCGGCAAGTCGCGAAAGGGAAGCAGGAGGTGCCTCCCATCCTCGCGGTTTCAGGATGTGGTTGGCAAAGTAGGCGACGACTCCCGCCCCGATGAGGATCGTGCCGAAGGCAAACGAACTCATACCCGCGACCTGCTCGTGCTCGCTGCGCACGATAGAAAATCCGAGCAAAAGCATGGGTGCGATGCCAATGGCGATGGCGCCGAAACGGCCGCCTGGAACGCGAAATGCACGGGGAAGGTCGGGTTCGCGGAATCGCAGCCAGATCAGGGCCAGGAATTCCAGGCCCAGGCTACAGCCATAAATAAGAATATCGATCGTCACGAGCCGCTCGAATCCTAGGCCAAGGCACATACCCCATCCCGCGGCGAGAACGATGATCGCAACCCAAGGCGCTTTGGTTCGGGGATGCAGACGGCCAAACACCGCGGGTAACATGCCGTCCTGCGCCATGGCCAGCGGCAGGCGCGAATAGCTCATGACGAGAGCGTTGAACATACCGAACGCACTGATCATGCCGCCCGCCACCAAGGCGACACGCAGGAACGGTCCGCCTAAGAGTCCGGCGATTTCAGCCCACGAACCGGTCTCCCACGCGGACGGAGCGAGGCCGGTCATCCATAGCGCGGCCACGGGAAGGACGTAGCTCACCGCAACAATCGCGACCGCAACCAGCATGGCTCGCGGATAGGTTCGTTGCGGACGTTCGACTTCTGTGGCGATCGTCGAGGCGTTGTCCCAGCCCATGTAATTCCACATGGCAATCAGCAGGCCGCCAATCATGTCCACTTTTGAAGTGGTCGGCGTAGTCACGGCATGCAACAGCGCTCCATACTTAAACGGTGCCAGCAAAACCATCAGCGCGAACGGCGACGACAGCGCGAAAAACAGCCAGAGAGATGTCGTCGAAACAACTTTAACGCCCGCGATGTTGAGCAGAGCGCAGATTGCGACCACGACCAATCCGACTATGACACCGCGATGACCCTCCGCGAACCATGGGAAGAGCCGCGTCAGGTACGCGACAAACAGCGTGGGATAAATCGCCATATCGAAAATCGAAGCAACCAGCGACAGCCAGGCTTCCTGAAATCCCCAGAAATTGCCCATGGCGCGGCGCACCCAGGCGTAGTATCCACCCTCTTTGGGCAGCGCGCTGGAGAGTTCGCCGATCATGAACGCGGTGGGCAGGCTCCAAAGAATCGGCGTGACCAAAAGAATGAGAATCGCGCGGCCGTAGCCGGCGCCGTGGACGATGTCCTCGGTTCCGTACGTGCCGCCGGAGACCATGAAGAACGTCGCGGCCACGAGAGGCCAGAGCGTCAGGCGAGTTGATTTTTTCCGTTGGGGAATTGGAATCGGGGCGGGTTGGAAAATCTGTTGGCGGGTCGCGCTAGCTGCTGACAATTTCTATGGCTTCCTCCTCAAACGACTCACTCTCACCACCTCGGCGCACGATCTTTCGTATCGAGGCTCCCGGTTGAATGCGATTTCCGGGCATTGCGGCGAAGTTAGTTCGCATTAGTGAGATTACGAGAAATTTCCACGGATGCAAGAATTATTTTGAAAAAGTTTGTGTGGTGAGCTGGTACGAAAGTAATGGCAACATCTTCAATACAGAGATCACCGAGGCACACGGAGCACGGCCACAGAGGAAATCAATTCTCCCAATCTTTACCATCGACCATTCGCATAATTCCGTCGCGGAGGTGCGGGACGAAGAAATTGATCAGCAGTCCAACGCCCATCCCGCTTAAGCGCATATATGACAAGAGCTGCGCCCGATGCACTGGATGAACGCTTTCCAAGGACTTTACCTCTACGATTACTTTGTTCTCGACCAGTAAGTCGATGCGATATCCAAGTTCGATTTTTTCTCCGTCGTAGACCACCGGAAGACCGACTTGGCTTGCCACTTGTATTCCGCGCTTCTTCAGCTCATGAGCTAAACAGATCTGATACACGCTCTCCAACAAGCCGGGGCCGAGAGTCGTATGCACCTGCATAGCCGCAGAAATAATCCCACCGGTAAGCTGGTTAACACGAGGCGTTTGAAGAGAAGTGGCAGCCATTTGGTATGCATACCACAATCGGGCGGTTTTCCTCTGTGATCCCTCAGTGTTCTCTGTGTTAAAGATTGTGGGTTCGTTCCAATTCGGAAAATCTTTACCACAGAGGCCGCTGAGGTATCACAGAGGTTCACAGAAAAACCGTCGATTGGTTTTCCTCTGTGATCCCTCAGTGTTCTCTGTGTTAAAGATTGTGGGTTCGTTCCAATTCGGAAAATCTTTACCACAGAGGCCGCTGAGGTATCACAGAGGTTCACAGAAAAACCGTCGGGCGGTTTTCCTCTGTGATCCCTCAGTGTTCTCTGTGTTAAAGATTTTGACTTAGTCCCAATTCGCAAAACCTTCACCACAGAGGTATCAGAGGTTCACGGAGAAAATCTAGACCTTCTTGAAAAGTTCTTCTCTTGGATCTTCCGGATTCAGCTTCGCCAATTCCCGCAGCAGTTCTTTGGTTTTTTCGTCGCGCGGCATCGGGACGGTGATTTTTACTTCTATGATTTCATCCCCACGGGCGTCATCTTTGGTGGCTGAGGGCACGCCTTTTTCGCGCAGACGCAGTTTCTGTCCCGATTGGGTACCCGGCGGAATCTTTAACTGAGCGCGGCCGTCGATGGTCGGTACTTCAACTTTCGCTCCTAGCGCCGCTTCGGTCGCTGTAACTGGAACGGTTAAGTAAATGTCGTCCCCTTCGCGGCGAAATACCGGATGCTCGCCGGTGCGGATGATTACATAAAGGTCGCCGACGCTTCCGCCGTGCGAGCCGGCATTGCCGCGTCCAGCAAGGCGAATGCGTTGGCCGTCGCGAGTACCGGCTTTGATGCGAATCTCTAGCGGATCGCTACGTTCGATGGTGCCATCGCCGTGACAGACGGGGCAGGGCGATACATTTTTCCCCGTGCCGTGGCAGCGCGGGCAAGTCACGTTGAACTTCATGCGTCCGCCGGTTTGCGTGACCTGGCCAGTGCCGCCGCATTCGGGACATTGTCCTGGAGCAGTCACGTCGCCGGCGCCATGGCAGTTCGCGCAAACGTCGCGGCGATTGACGTTGATCTTCATGACGCCGCCGCGAACCGCCGTCCAAAAAGGCACGTTCACTTGATACTCCAGATCGGAGCCCGGTTCGGGTTCTTCAGATGCCGCAGCACGAGATCCGCCAAACATGCCGGAGAAGATGTCTTTGAATCCGCCACTACCGCCGCTGGGCGGACGCTTGCTCCGAGCGCCTTCGAAGAGATCGGAAAAATCGAAGCCGTTGAAATCGAAATTCGCTCCCTGCGGGTTGCCGCCACGAGGTTGCGCGCCAGGAGGAAATCCGCCAGAGCTGCTTCCGCCGCCCGCCGCGTAAGCTTCCGCCGCAGCCGGATCGATGTTGTCAGAGTAAAAGCCGAGCTGATCGTAAATCTTGCGCTTCTTGGGATCGCTCAGGACGTCGTTGGCTTCCGAAAGCGTCTTGAACTTTTCCTCGGCAGCCTTGTCGCCGGGATTTACGTCGGGATGGTATTTACGCGCAAGTTTGCGAAACGCCTTGCGAATATCTTCCGTTGACGCCGTCTTCTTTATGCCGAGTGTGGCGTAATAGTCTTTTTGGGTGCTGGTTGCCATTGATCTAAATATTATCTGTCATTCTTGGAACATCGAGAGCGCTCGCTCGATGCAAGACATCATGCACTACGGAGTTCATCGGTTGCAACGGGCCGTACGCTTCGGGTCGGGATCCTTCGACGTCAGCCATGCCTCGCTCTCGCAAGGCATGACTTTCGATCAGGATGACGGCTTACGCGACCGGTAGTTCGGTCAGCACGCGCTCGCGTTCTTTCTCGTCCGCGATCTCTTCCCGTTCATTCGACGGCAAGGCCAGCGCCAGAACTTCTGGAATCGATTTCACGTAGTGGACGCGAATGTTTTCCAGTTGCTCGGGCGTCAAGTCTTCCTCGAGATTGGTTTTATTCTCGGCGGGAAGGATGACGTCGCGGACTCCGGCGCGCTTGGCGGCGAGAACTTTTTCTTTCACGCCTCCGATAGGCAGGACGTTTCCGCTCAGCGTAATTTCGCCAGTCATAGCGGTGAGCGGCCGAACCGGGCGATTGGTCAGCAGCGAGACCAGCGCCGTTGCCATGGTTACGCCCGCCGACGGGCCATCTTTCGGAATGGCTCCCGCCGGAACGTGAATATGGATATCATGCTCGGCGAAGAACGTCTCCGGAATCCCGAGCTCGGAGGCGTTGGAACGCACCCACGTCAGCGCAGCCTGCATGGATTCCTGCATGACCTGACCGATTTGTCCGGTCATGGTGAAGCCGCCTTTGCCTTTCATGGTATTGGCCTCAATGAACAGGACGTCGCCACCGGCGGGCGTCCAAGCGAGGCCGACGACTACGCCGGAGCGTTGCGTACGCTCGGCGATTTCGCCTTCGCTGCGGACTTTGATTCCACCCAGAAATTCCTGAATGATCGCTTCGGTGACCACGAGTTTATCGTTCTTACCCTCGGCCAGGCGCCGCGCTTGTTTGCGGCAGATGGTTCCGATGGTGCGTTCGAGGTTGCGAACGCCCGCTTCGCGCGTGTAGTGCCGGATGATGTGACTCATCGCGCTCGGCGGAAATTCGATTTGCTCGGCGGTGATGCCGTTCTCTTCGATCTGTCGCGGAACCAGATATTGAAACGCGATGTGAACTTTCTCTTCTTCGGTGTAGCCCTGAAGTTCGATGATCTCCATGCGATCGCGCAGCGGCTCGGCGATGGGGTCGAGCATGTTCGCGGTGGTGATGAAGAGCACCTTCGACAAGTCGAAGCTCACGTCGAGATAGTTGTCGCGGAAGGTCGAGTTCTGCTCCGGATCGAGCGCTTCGAGCAACGCGGAACCAGGGTCGCCGCGAAAGTCGCGTCCGACCTTGTCGATTTCGTCGAGCATGAAGACTGGGTCTTTGCTGTCAGCGCGGCGGATGCCTTGAATAATCTGTCCGGGCAGAGCGCCGATGTAAGTGCGGCGATGACCCCGGATTTCGGCCTCGTCGTGCACGCCACCCAGCGAGATGCGGACAAACTTGCGTCCCAGTGCGCGAGCGATCGACTTGCCGAGCGAAGTCTTGCCGACGCCCGGAGGCCCGACAAAGCAAAGGATTGGGCCTTTCATACCGGGCTTAAGCCGACGGACAGACAAATAATCCAGGATGCGGTCTTTTACTTTTTTCAGATCGTAGTGATCTTCGTCCAGGATTTCCTTGGCCTTGATGATGTCGACTTCTCCGCCGGAAACCTTGTTCCACGGCAACACCGCCAGCCACTCGACGTAGTTACGGGTGAGCGAGTAGTCTGCCGCCATAGGCGACATGCGTGAGAGGCGCCCCAATTCTTTGAGCGCTTCTTTCTTCACGTCGTCGGGCATACCGGCGGAATCGATTTTTTGCTTCAGGTCTTCAGTGTCGCGAGCGCCTTCATCCTGCTCGCCGAGTTCTTTCTGGATCGCCTTCATCTGCTCGCGAAGGTAATACTCGCGCTGCGTTTGCTGCACGCGATCCTGCACCTCGGATTGAATCTTGTTGCGCAGTTGCTGCACTTCAAGTTCTTTGGCGAGATGCTGATTGATTTTTTCGAGGCGCACACGAACGTCGGTGGTTTCAAGCGTGTCCTGCTTGTCGGTGGTCGAGAGCGACGGCAGCGACGACGCGATGAAGTCAACCAGGCGTCCGGGCTCGTCGATGTTCAGCGCGACGGTCGAGAGCTCATCGGAGAGCGTCGGCGATCCGGCAACGATTTGCTGGAATAGCGTGAGCACGTTGCGTTGCAGCGCTTCGATCTCGGAACTCTTCGGCGGAATGGTTTCCGGCACCGACTCGAACTTGCCGCGCATGAAGGGCGCGAGCTGAACGAACTCGGTGAGGCGAACCCGCTCCAGGCCTTCGGCGAACACGAAGAGGCTTTGGTTCGGCATCTTGACAACTTTGTGGACGACCGCGAGGCTGCCGACGGAATAAAGGTCGGAGGGCTGCGGGGAATCCACGCGCGCCTCACGCTGGGCGACGACGACGATGGTTTTATCCTCGCCCAGCGAGTTGATGAGCTGCACCGAGCTTTCGCGACCGACGGTCAGCGGCAAAACCGCGTGGGGAAACAGAACCGTGTCGCGAACCGGCAAAATGGGCAGCGCGCGGTCGTTTGAAGCAATCGTGGGAGATGATGTATCTACTTTACTTTCAGTACTTTCTGGTCTGACTTCCTGAGCCATAAATTTCACCTTGAGTGTATCTTGCTCAACTTTTGATGTCTCAACTGTATTAAAGGATGCAAACCGCGTCGCCGCCTCAATTTGAGTATCGGCCTGAGTTACGGCGACTCGAATTGTATTCCTGTTGAAGTGAGGCTGCACAAGTACAAAAGTAGGGTGCTCTTTAGGGGCGGGAGCCAACGAGATTGGAGATTCTTGACAATTCGCCTTTTATTCGCCTACGGTATTCTCGCTGTCAATTTCACATTTGAGAGGAAGCTATGTCGATTGCCGAAGCACTGCTGCCTGAGTTCGATCAAGAGATGGCTAACACACGCAAGACGCTGGAACGCGTCCCGGAGGATAAGTTTTCCTGGAAGCCGCATGACAAATCTGCGTCTCTGGGAGCGCTTGCCCGGCACCTTGGAACGCTGCCCGAGTGGGGACGCGACACCATCAAGATGGATAGCTTCGATATCGCGCCCGGTGGCGTGCCGATGGCGCAACCGCCTTTGCCCACTTCGCGCAAAGAGTTACTGGAGAGATTCGACCAAGGCGTTCGCGAGTTTCGGGCTGCACTGGCTTCGGCTACGGACGAGCACATGGGCAAGCCGTGGGCGCTCAAGTCGAATGGCCATACTTTATTTTCGATTCCGCGCGGGGCATGCCTGCGGACCTGGGTGCTGAGTCATATGGTGCATCATCGGGCGCAGTTGGGAGTTTATTTGCGGCTGAATGATGTCCCGGTGCCGGCGATTTATGGTCCTTCGGCAGATGAGTCGGGCATGTAGGCGCGCTTACCGCCAGAACCTCCCCCGACACCGAATAGTGAACGGACGCTGCTAGGGTTCCTTCGACTTCAGCCATGCCTCGCGTTCGCGAGGCTTGGCTTTCGCTCAGGATGACAGGGTAACGAAGGTCGTCACACTTCGTCTTGCTCTTTTAGGCGGGCGATTACGCTTAGGTCTTCTAGCGTCGTGGTGTCTCCTTTTACTTCGCCGCTGGTGGCCAGTTCGCGGAGCAGGCGGCGCATGATTTTTCCGCTGCGCGTCTTGGGGAGCGAGTCGGTGAAGCGAATGTCGTCGGGGCGGGCGAGCGAGCCGATTTCTTTGGTCACCCACTTGCGCAGCTCTTCTTTGAGTTGATCCGATGGCGTTCGGCCTTGTTCTAGCGTGACGAAGGCTGAGATTGCCTGGCCCTTCACTTCGTCGGGACGCCCGACGACTGCGGCTTCCGCGACCGAGGGATGCGCGACTAATGCGGACTCAACTTCCATCGTGCTGAGGCGGTGTCCGCTGACGTTGATGACGTCGTCGACGCGGCCCATGATCCAGAAGTAGCCGTCTTTGTCTTTGCGCGCGCCGTCTCCGGTGAAGTATGCGCCGGGAATCTGCGACCAATACTGCTTCACATAGCGATCGGGATCGCCATAAATCGTGCGCAACATTCCAGGCCACGGTTTGCGAATAATGAGAAATCCGCCGGAGCCGTCGGGTACGGGATTGCCGTCGATGTTGACGATCTCGGGAACGATTCCGGGGAACGGTCGGGTCGCGGAACCTGGCTTCGTGGCGACTGCACCCGGGATCGGCGCGATCATGATGTGTCCGGTCTCGGTCTGCCACCAGGTATCAACAATAGGACAACGATTGCGGCCGATGACGTCGCGATACCACATCCATGCCTCGGGATTGATGGGCTCGCCGACCGTGCCCAGCAGGCGCAGGCTGTCGAGGCGATGCTTACGCGGCCACTGCTCTCCCCACTTCAAGAACGTGCGAATCGCCGTGGGCGCGGTGTAGAAAACGCTGACCTGATGGCGATCGATCATGTTCCAGAAGCGGTCCGGCTCGGGATGATTGGGCGCGCCTTCATACATCAGCGTGGTCGCGCCATTTTGCAGCGGGCCATAGACGATGTAGCTGTGGCCGGTGACCCATCCGATGTCGGCCGTACACCAGTAAACATCTTCATCGCGCAAATCGAAAATCCACTTCGTCGTAATGTAGGTGCCGACCGAATAGCCAGCGGTGGTATGAACCACGCCCTTCGGCTTGCCGGTTGTGCCGGAAGTATAAAGAATGTAAAGCGGATGTTCGGCGTCGAGCGGCTCGGCGGGGCAAATGTCGGAGACGGATTGCATCATCTCGTCCCACCAGTGGTCGCGTCCGGGGAGGAAATTTATCGGCGATCCCGTGCGCTTGCAAACGACGACATGCTTCACTGACGGACACGACTTCAGTGCTTCCTCGACTGCGGGAAATAATTTGACCTCAGCGCCACGACGAAAAGAGCCGTCCTGCGTGATGACGGCGACGGCCTGCGAGTCGTGAATGCGATCGACCAGCGCGTTAGAAGAGAATCCGCCAAAGACTACCGTGTGTGGCGCGCCGATGCGGGCACAGGCCAGCATAGCAATGGGCAACTCGGGCGTCATGCCCATGTAGATGGCGATGCGGTCGCCTTTCTTCACGCCGAGCGACTTGAGCACGTTGGCGAATTTCTGCACCGCGCGATGGAGTTGATGGTAGGTGTATGTGCGAAGCTCGCCGGGTTCGCCCTCCCAGATGATCGCGGCTTTGTTCTTGCGCCAACTCTGTACGTGACGGTCCAGGCAGTTGTACGACAGATTCATCTCTCCGCCAACGAACCACTTGGCCCACGGCGCTTGCCAGTCGAGAACCTTGTCCCATTTCTTGAACCAGTGAAGTTCGCTGGCGATCTTGCCCCAGAATTCCTCGGGCTGCTCGACCGACTCGCGATAAATGGCTTCGTACTCGGCGAAGTCCTTGATGTGAGCGTGCTCGCTGAATTTGGCGGGTGGCTCAAAGCGGCGCTGCTCTTGTAGCGTGGAATCGATATCGGGCGAGCTGTTGGCAACATTCGACATGGAAGTTTTCCCCGGCAAGTCAGAGTAATCGGCAAGCGACGGATTTTGCAAGGCGACATTGGATAGCGGCAGACATGGGGCGGCCGAGTCGATCCCTGTTGCTCGCGGTAAAGTTTTGTAGAGATTTCGCTTCAGCGTGTGTTCGGGCGCAACTTAAGCTGCCAGCTTTCATTCATAGGGTTGTGTAGATCTCATTCCAAGGAGAAAATGATGTTCAAACAATGCCTTTTAGTTCTGGTTGCGGCGGGAGTTTTATCGGCTGCCGCTCCCTTCGTTACGGCCCAGGATGCGCCTCCGCCCCCCGATCAGATGGGTCAACCCGGTGGAGACCCACCCGCGATGCAGAATGGAGGCCATCATCATGGTCCACCTGACCCGGCGGATCGCGTGAAGCATTTGACCAAGCAGCTCAACCTTACGTCGGATCAGCAAAGCAAATTCATGAGCATCCTACAGAATGAGAAGTCGCAGATGGATGCCATGCACCAGGACAGCGCGACTTCTCCGCAGGACCGGCACAGCAAGGCCATGCAGTTGCGCCAGGATACCGACGCCCAGATCCGCGCGGCGCTCGATCCCGAACAACAAAAGAAATGGGACGCAATGCAAGCGAAACGGCAACAGTGGATGCAAGGACATCGGGGAGGAGCGCCGGATGGCGGCGACCAAGGAACTCCGCCGCCGCAGCCATAATTCGGTTCGGCGCAGACACCCCACCCTGTCGCAAACTGCGCGAAAAGGTGGGGTGTCTACTTTGAACGCCAACTGCCGGGCTCTCGGGTTCGGCATCAACTCAACATCGTTGGCACCTCATTGCTTACCCTCTATCCACCCAACTGACCGCTGATCTCAATTAAACTAACGCGGTGAGTGATTCAATCCGCATTGGAATTTTGGGGGACTTCAATCCTGAGTTCCGTTCTCATCACGCGACCAATGATGCGCTGCAACACACGGCGGCAAAGATTGGCCTGCCGGTCGAGTCGGCGTGGATTCCGACTCCGTCACTGGTAGCTGGCGACGCGAAGAAGATTCTGGAGAAGTTTGACGGATTGTGGGCCTCGGCGGGGAGTCCTTATAAGAGTTTTGAAGGCATGCTGAAGGGGATCGAGTTCGCACGGCGAAACGACTGGCCGTTTCTCGGTACGTGCGGCGGATTTCAATACACGGTGATCGAGTGCGCGCGGAATGTTTTGGGCATCGCCGACGCAGACTCGGCGGAGAATAATTCGGGCTCGAAGAATATCGTGATTTATCCGGTAGCCTGCGCCATGCCGGATGCGGCGGGCGAGCCGAAGCTGCATGGCATGGTGCCGGAGATCAGGCTGCGTCCGGGATCGTATTTGCAGTCGTTTTACGGCAAGGACACTGTGTCGGAGGAGTTCTTCTGCAACTTTGAGGTCAATCCTGATTTCGAGTACGCCGTGATGGAGGCTGGCTTCCCGGTCGTAGCGCGTGGCCCGGGGGGAGAGATTCGAGCCATCGAGTCGCCCACGCATCGGTTCTTTGTTGCCACGCTGTTTCAGCCGCAGTTATCGTCCACGGCGGACAATCCGCATCCACTGGTGCTGGCATTTGTGCAAGCGGCTGCCGACTGGGGACGCAAGAAACTTGATGACAGCGTGCTCGAATAATTGCATTTCCTGTGCGCCATCTGTGGAAATGTGGGATTGATTTCTCAGGCAGACATCTGAAGCATCATTTCGGCGAGGGCTGTAACGCCCGCTGCTAGAGGCTTTTCGGCGAGAGCGAGGCTTAGTCGAGTACGGTTTCCTCAGGTGGGAAGACTTTCCACCTTTTTCTTCCATTGCACACATCTTGGGGAATTGACCGTCCCCCAGTTGGCGCGTAGATTTCAGGCTCACCCTTGAATATGCATTTCGGATTCGGGCGCACGGGCGGGGACGCCCGCGCCTACAGGGGTAACGGCGGCGCACTAGTATGTCCGCCTCACACAAGCCTTCCAAACCCTGTGGAAATCATGGTTTGGCTGGCGGCATCTTGCTGGTTAATTGCTTTGCATACAATATCTAGGGGCGGCATCTTGACACACCCAACATGCAGGCGTAATGTGAAACTCCCATGAAGAAATCGCCAGCCGCGAAACGATTCCAAAACAGGAGAAATCTGTGGAAGTTCTAACGCATATCGTGAACGAGTCGTTGGCGCGGCATGGCTATGAGCCCACTTTGGATCATCGCCGCTTGGCATGGTCGGTTTGGATGCGCTGCGAGGGCCGATTGACCGCGCTATCACTGCCAGCACGACCGGGAATCCTGGCGATTGGGGAAGAAGTGATCGCTCCCGGCGAGTCGGGCGCGGCCGACGGCAAGCGTATGTTGGCGTTGCTGACTTTGAAGGATGCAGACGATCTCAGCGTCGCCATGGAGCGGATGTTTCAACCGGGAAGCCCGGAGCGGGAGCAGCTTTTGAGCGGGCGAGCCTTTATTCGCTACACCAGAATCGACGACGCGAACCAGCGCCGCAAAGTAATGGCAGCATTGCAGGATTGGATGGCTTCATCGGTTTATCCCCCGGGCGCTTAGGCGCCAGTTCTACAAAAGAAACCAAAAGCAGGGCCCGGCGCCGCGCAGCGCCGGTGCAGTAAGCACAAGCCACCGCTACGTCCAAAAAAGACGTGGCGAACATCTAATGTAGTAGAGACAGCGGGCCCGACTTTAAGGAGCGAGGCCCGTAAGGAGATAGAAGACAATGCCGGAAGTATCCACCCAGGGAGCCCCCTCGAAAGCCGAAGCCGCCAGCGTTTCCACGTCCCCCGCCAGCCCAGCAACCGCACCGATAAAGAAGACTCCGGGATTGACCTTCCGGCGCTTGTTTACCAAGCCCGGCGTGTCTCCCTACGACGAAATCGAGTGGGAGATGCGCCTCGCGCAGATCACGGATTCGAAAGGCAACGTGATCTTCGAACAAAAAGACGTCGAGACGCCCAAGGATTGGTCGATGACGGCGACTAACATTGTGGCCAGCAAATATCTGCACGGAACGGTCGGGACGCCGGAGCGCGAGACCGGGGTGCGGCAGCTGATTACGCGCGTGGCGGAGACGATCAGCGCGTGGGGCTTGGCTCAGGGATACTTCAGCAGCGCGGAAGACGCGGCGACTTTTCACGATGAACTAACTTTCATTCTGGTGCGGCAGTATGCGGCGTTCAACTCTCCGGTGTGGTTCAACGTAGGCTGCGACCGCATCGAGCCGATGTCGGATGCCCAGAACTGGCACTGGAATGCGGAGAGCGGCAAAGTGGAATTTGGCGTCACCGGATACACCAAGCCACAGTGCTCGGCGTGCTTCATCAACTCAGTGAAGGACTCGCTCGACTCGATCCTCACGCTGGCCAAGACGGAAGGCATGTTGTTCAAGTGGGGATCGGGCACAGGGACAAACTTGTCGCCGCTGCGTTCGTCGACAGAGCAGTTGAGCGGCGGCGGAACGGCGAGCGGTCCGCTGAGCTTTATGCGCGGCTTCGATGCCTTTGCGGGCGTGATCAAGTCAGGCGGCAAGACGCGGCGTGCAGCCAAAATGGTGATCCTGAATGTGGATCATCCCGACATCGTCGACTTCATCGACTGCAAGAGCAAAGAAGAGGCAAAGGCTCACGCTTTAGTCCGCGAAGGCTACGACGGGTCGTCGCCCGATTCCGAGGCCTATTCCTCGATCTTCTTCCAGAACGCGAACAACTCCGTGCGCGTGACTGACGACTTCATGTACGCCGTGATGAAAGATGCCGACTTCAGCACGCGCGCGATTCGCGACGGGCGTCCAATGCACACCTTCAAAGCGAAAGAACTGCTGCGCAAGATTTCGGATGCCACCTGGCAGTGCGGCGATCCCGGTATGCAATATGACACCACGGTAAACCGCTGGCATACGTCGAAAAACACGGCGCGCATCAATGCGTCGAATCCGTGCAGCGAATACATGTTCCTGGACGATTCAGCTTGCAACTTGGCCAGCATGAACCTGCTGAAGTTCGCGCCCAACGGCACGTTTGACGTGGAAGCCTATCGCCACGCGGTAGACATTCTCATTACGGCGCAGGAGATTCTGGTCGACAACGCGGGCTATCCCACGGAGTTGATCGGAAAGAATTCGCATGATTATCGTCCGCTGGGACTGGGCTACGCGAACCTGGGAGCGCTGTTGATGGCCGCGGGCTTGCCATACGATTCCGATGGAGGACGTGACTATGCGGCCTGCGTAACAGCGATCATGTGCGGCGAAGCGTATCTGCAATCGTCGAAGATTGCGCAGTTGTGCCCGCCACTGGTTCCAGTAACGGAGCCAACGCAGAAAAATCTCAGCGAAACTAACCTAGGCGCGAACGTGATGCCGGGCGGCGCTTGCCCCGGCTGGTACATCAATCGCGAGCCGTTCCTCGATGTCATCCGCATGCATCGTGCGTCGGTGAACAACATTAATAAGACGAACGTCCCATCGCCGCTTTTCGAAGCTTCGAAGCAGTGCTGGGACGAAGCGCTGGCCCACGGCGAGAAGTTCGGCTATCGCAACGCGCAGATGACGGTGCTGGCTCCGACAGGCACGATCGGCTTCATGATGGATTGCGATACCACCGGCGTCGAGCCTGATCTGGCGCTGGTCAAATATAAGAAGCTGGTCGGCGGCGGCATGATCAAAATCGTCAACCAGACCGTGCCCACGGCGCTGTTCAAACTCGGCTACACGCACGAGCAGACCGACGCTATCGTCAGCTACATCGACGCGACCGGCACGATTGAAGGTGCGCCGCACATTGAGGATCAAGACCTCGCCGTGTTCGATTGCTCGTTCAAGCCGGCCAAGGGTACGCGCTCGATTCACTACATGGGGCACCTCAAGATGATGGCGGCGGCGCAGCCGTTTATTTCCGGCGCGATCTCGAAGACGGTGAACCTGCCTAACAACGCCACGGTCGAAGACATCATGGAGGTCTATCTTCAGGCGTGGAAGATGGGCATCAAAGCGGTCGCGGTGTATCGCGATGGCTGCAAGCAGTCGCAACCGTTGTCCGCGGCGGGCACGAAGACGGCTGAGGCTCCGGGTACGAAAGCGGTCGCGCCAGTCGAAGAAGACAGCCTGGACGGCCCGCCCCACGCGCGTCGTCACAAGCTTCAGGACGAGCGCGCCTCAATCACGCACAAGTTCAACATCGGCGGCCATGAAGGCTACCTGACCGTGGGGCTCTATCGCGATGGCAAGCCGGGCGAGTTGTTTATCACCATGGCGAAGGAAGGTTCGACGGTCAGCGGCCTAATGGACAGCTTCGCGCTGGCGGTATCGCTCGCGCTACAACATGGCGTTCCGCTGAAGCTGTTCTGTGATAAGTTCGCGCACACGCGCTTCGAGCCCAGCGGCTGGTCGAGCAATCCTGAAATCGGCTTCGCCAAGTCGATCATGGATTACATCTTCCGCTGGATGCAGATTCGCTTCCTCAGCGGACAACAGCAATCGCTCTTCGAAAACTTCCGCCTGCGCGTGCCCAATCAATTGCCCGCGGCGGAAATGGGCGACGTCAGCGCGGGACGGCCCCCAGCCATGGGATCGTCCCACGCCGCCGACGCCTTGCGCGACATCGTGGACATGGGCGACGCCCCATCCTGCAGCTTCTGCGGCAGCATCATGACCCGCAACGGCAGTTGCTACAGATGCATGAGTTGCGGCAGCACAAGCGGGTGCAGCTAGGGGATCGCGTAGGGCAGCCGCCCTCGGCTGTCCACAAGCGCGAAGCTCCGGAGAGTGATCGTGTGGGGCGGACACTCCTGTCCGCCGCGCTTTTGATTTTGCTTGAGCAGTTTTGTGGAAGGGCACGGCTTCAGCCGTGCCGCTGGAGGTTATGGATTTCAAGATCACCCGTCTGATCGCGCAAGTCGAGACGATTGCCGCGGGCACTGCGATCCGTGAGCGGAAGCGACCGGCAAAGATCTGCGGGAAGGGTCGATGGCGAAAATTGTAGGGCCTCGCGAGCGTCCAATTCGCTGATGGCACGATTTGCGAAGCAGAAATACATTGGTACGAAGCTCATGGCATTGGTGCGAAAGATTACAAGATCAAGCGGATCATCGAGTAACGCAAAGAAAAGCGAAGCGCGCTTCGTCCTCTGCGTGCGGAACAAAGACTATGCTGCGTCCCTTGAGTTGCGAAAAGTCTATCGAATTCTCGCGGATGCTCAGGGCGCGAAGCACCGTCAGGTTCGAGTTATAGACGAGTCGGGCGAAGTCTATTTGTATCCCGAAGAGTATTTCGTCCCGATCAAGCTGCCGCAGGCAGCAGAGAGAGCGGTTCTAGTTACGCCTGTCGCTGCGTACGAGTCCAACAAGGTTGACTCCGACTATTTTGACGAGTGATTGGGCGGTATTCATATGAAAAGCTCCAAGTCCATAAAAGCAGGGTCTATAATTTAGCTGTTATGCCACAAGCGATCAAAGTAACGAGTCGGTTTGCGACGCCTTATGACACGGCGAGAGTTTTGGGAGTTCCGAAGAGGCGTGCGGAGGAATTGATCCGGCGGGTGCGGCAGATAACAGACCGCATGCTGCACAAAGATTCGGTCACGATAAAGTTCAAGGCCAAAGCAAAGTCGACCGCGAGTTTATCCAAGAAGAACGGCGGAAGCAGTGCCGGCACGAAAGCCCACAAGACGAAGGCGAAAAGTTTCAAAGCCCGCGGCTAAAGCGGCATCGGTTTTTCTTAACATTCCTTACGATGCGGACTTCGAGAATCTTCTTCTAGCCTACATCGCCGCGATCAGCGCCTTTGGATTTAGTCCCAGAGCGACTCTAGAAATTCCCGTGAACCCCAGGCTTGATCGAATTCTTTCCCTTATCGCCGAATCGCAATATTCGATCCACGATTTGTCGCGAGTGCAATTGGACCGGAATCATCCTCGGACTCCCCGCTTCAACATGCCATTTGAATTGGGTTTAACGGTCGCGCTGCATAAAACCGAGCTTCCGAATCATGCCTGGGTAGTTTGTGAATCGGTTCCGCACCGCATCAAGAAGTCACTCAGCGATCTTGACGGGATTGATGCTTACGTCCACGGAGGAACAATAAAGGGTGTGTTTCGTGAGCTTGGCAGTGTGTTCGTTAGAGCCAATCGTCAGCCTACGGTGTATCAGATGAATCAGATTTACCGCGCAGTCAGATCCGAGTTTAATGACATTCTGCGCAACGCCGGGGCAAAGGATCCGTTCAATGCCAGAGTATTCAAAGACTTATGTGTTGCAGCGGGGGCCGCAGCCGCAGCGCTTGTGACTAAATGAGCTGCGGTGTCCAGCCCTCACCAGCTGAACAATCTTAGCGCACCTTCGGCGCCGCCGCGCTAGCGACCGTAATCTTATGCGTCGCCTGGGTGTACTGCGCTATCCCTTTGTACAGGCTTTCGGCGATTTGCTGGCGGTAGGCGGCTCGTTGCAGGTTGTCCTCGTCGGTGGGACTGCTGACGAAGGAGACTTCGGTGAGCACGGCGGGCATAGTGGCGCCGGTGAGCACGACGTATCCTGCCTCTTTGACGCCGCGATTGGGGATGGGCGTGGACTTAGTCAGCCCGCCATAGAGCGATTGCTGAATCTTGGTGGCGAAGCGGCGCGACTCGCGAACTTTGTCGAGAATGTTGACGTCGGTCCAGCGCACGGTTCGCACATCGGCGGAGGTCGCTCCGTCGCCGGGCATGCGCGCCTTCAGCGACGAGTAAGTGTTCGTGTAGTAAGTCTCAACCCCGCGCGCCGAAGGGTAGTCGCTGTAGTTGGCGTGAATGGACAGAAAAAGATCGGCGTGCGCGAGGTTGGCAATCTCGGTGCGGCGTTCGAGCGGAACGTAGCTGTCGTCGGCGCGGGTATAGATGACTTGCGCGCCGAGGCGCGATTCGACGAGTTTGCCGAGGCGCTGGACGACGTCGAGCACAAGATCTTTTTCCAGCAGGCCATGTTTGCCGACGGTGCCAAGATCCCAGCCTCCGTGGCCGGCGTCAAGCGCAATGCGGAATTTGGGTGCGAAGGGCGCGAGATGTGGCGGCGGAGTAGGCGCAATGGCGGCGACGGTTGGCGATTGCGTCGGAGTCGTCGTTTCTGCTTCAATTTGTGGCGCAAACAGCTCGACTCGCGCATGGGGCTGCGGCTTGGCATTCGCGCTACGGACTTCGACTACGAGCCGATACGGATTCTGCTCCAGGCTGACCGAGAAGTTGGTCGCGCCTTTGGTTTCGAGCACGACGCGGGTAATTCCCTCAACCGGCTGCGCGGCGCGGACCCTAACCAACAGAGGGTCGCCGACTTCCATATTCTTAACGACGCCAGCGGCGAGCTTGGTCTCGTGCAGATCGAAGTAAATGCGATCCGGTGAGCTGAGGCGGTGTGCTTCGTACTGCACTTGATCCTGCAAGTCGATGGCGACAGTGCTGGAATCAGCGGACGACCAGTGTCGGATTCCGGTAACGACCGAGGCTCCGGCAGTTTTCTCTGGAATGAGGATCGGGTTGCTCGCTGTGTCCGTGTCAGGTTGTGTACTTTCGGATGGTTTCGCGGCTGGGGTTATGTCTGAGATGACAACGGGCGCCGTGCTGTGTCTCTTTTGTGAGTAGATCACTCCGCCGGCGACCGCCGCCAACGCCAGCACCGCGATGATCGGCTGCCAAATCGTAGGACGCGGCAGATCATCGTTAGCTTCGATGATGACTGGCGTGGCCGGAGTCCTTCGGACGGCAGCTTCGACAATCCGGACCCGATTTGCTTCCTGAAGCGGCTCTTCCCTTTCCGCCACCGCCAAATCAACTTGCGCTTTCGGCTCGGCTGGCACGAGTTTCACTTCTTGCGCCGGCACTTCGCGGAAAGGGGTGTCCGCACCCCACGAGTCTTGCGTTCCACTCAAATCCTCGACCGGCTTAACCACGCGCCGCGAGATGGCCGCAAACCGCTCTTCTTCCTCGGGGCGAATGGCCGCGAGAACCAGCTCGGCCAATAGTTCCAAGCTGCGAACATGCGGATCTTTGAACTGATTCGGACGCGACCCGAAGGCTTCGATCAGTCCAATGACCGTGCCTTTCGCAGACAGCGGCACAGCCAGCATGGAGCGCGCCCCTAAACGGCGGGTGGCTTCGGGGTCGACGCGCGGATCGCTCTCCGAGTCGTCGCAGCGCACAACGCTGCCGCTCGCCAGGCATTCTCCGGAAAACCCAGAGTTAGGATTCAACCGCACTCCAGGATCGGGGGTCACGCTGCCTGCCACGGCGCGGCAGGTGATCGCCTGCTTCGCTGCGTCTCGAGTCTCTTCCGCCAGTGCGATCGCGATTCCGTCGGCCTTTGTTATCGTGAGAGCGCGCCATGCCACCGAGTGCAGAACATCATCGAGCAAAAACCTCTCCGCCTTGGTCAACTCGTGCGTGCTGGGCCGTAACCCGTTCTGGTCGAGAAGTTTGCGCTCGCGCACCTGCTGGTGCAGCGAAGAGAATTCCAGCAGGGCTTGCAGCGCATCCCGTCCGGAATCGGACTTGCGTCCCCCCGCATGGACTCCGAGCGCTGGCGTGGAAGGCTCAGCCAAACCGATGATCGTTTCCTGTGGGCTTGCGCTCATACACTAGTTCAATCGCTTACTCAACAAGTTACAGGGGTTTGTTGCCCATCGCAATATAGCTTTGGTCACGAGGTGCCGTTCGCTATGTACCAGTTCGTAACCGTCACAGTCGCTCCTTCTTCGGAGCATTGCAAGCGGCCTTGGGGAAGCATAGGCTTAAAGTTGAGATGAGTAAATTACCCAAAAAGACGGGATGGTTGTGGCCGCTGGGAGTCGTGGCGGCAGGAGTCGCTGGCGCGTCTGTATTTCTGTTTCGCGGCTGCTGGCATCGCCGCATGAGCTGGCCAGTGCGGGCGCAGGATCATTCGTATCAAGTTTGTTTGGGCTGCGGCATCAAACGCCTGTTCGACGAGAAAGCATTCCGCTCCTACGGGCCGTACAGCTACGATTTAACCCGCTTGATAGAGTGGGCCGAGAGTCGCGTACAACCGCCAACGGAGACCCCGACGGAGAACGTCGAAGATCCCGAAGAAGATCGCCCAGAACATCGCACCGCGTCCTGAGCCCTAAACCTGTGGCGGGCGCCCTCACCCGCCGCCTTTTGCTCTTGTCTATCCGGCGAAATACTGCTGTTCCAGCCAAAGCTGCAAGTCTCTCTTCATCGGAGCGGGAATACTGGTAAACCGAATCCCAGCGTTGCCGCGTGAATCCATCCAGGCGACTTCCGCGCACACCTGCACCGGAATTTGCCCCCTCGTGGACGGGAGCGCGAAGTTCAGCCGCAGGTCGGAAGTCTCCGGCAAAGCACGCTTCAGTTTCACACCCGCGCCGCCCTGGCTTAAATTTAGCAAGTTCGCATCGATGCGCTTGTTGTCGGCAAGCAGTGACGCGGGGAGATTCAGTGCGCTGCGATGATAGCGCAGGCGTCCATTAAGAATTTGATTGCGCGCTGCCGACAGCGTACTGACGGCCTGTTCGACCGAGATCGGCTTTTGCAACGTGAGCGTCCCGTTCGCGCCCGCATTATAAAACTTCGACGAACCACTCAACATCGCCACGGCGATCGAATGGGGAATCTTGCTCGTGCAAGCGCTGTCGAGCATCGAACTTCCTCCTTCGAGATCGCAATCGACAATCAGCGCGTCGATTTTCGACTTCGCCAGCTTGGCGCGAGCCCGCTCGGGTCGCGGTTCTACATCCACTGAGATTTGCATGCCGCCGAGAATGCATTCGAGCACACTGACTTCCGGCCAATCGCGCGAGACCACCATAGAAGAAAGATTCATAGAGAAAACTTTATGCTGGCGGGTAACCGTTCCCCAAGTCACGGAAGTAACTGCGGTGGCGTTAGAGAATTATTGCGCTAACACGTTGCGAATTTCGGCCCAGAGTTCGTCCTTGCCGGAGCCGGTGCGGGCGGAGTAGGGAAGAATCTTCGCATCGGAAAATTCACGGCTTCGTTTGAGCAACGCGTTGCGCAGTTCATTGTTGGACAGACGATCGCTCTTGGTCGCGATGATGCAGAACGGCCGTTGCGCATCAGCCAGAAACTCCAGCAGATCGCGATCGCTCTGCTGCGTCGGAATGCTGATGTCCACCAGCGCCAGGCAGAGCGCGAGCGTCGAACGCTGCCGCAAGTAAGGCTCGATGAACTCCGGCCACTTCGACGAAACCTCGCGCGAAATCTTAGCGTAGCCGTAACCTGGCAGGTCGCTGAAGATCACTTCCGGCTCGGGCTTGCCCGCCCACCGCACCTCGAAAAAATTGATGGCCTGCGTCCGTCCCGGAGTGTTGCTGGTCTTGGCGATCTTCATGCCCAGCAGGGAATTGATCACGCTTGATTTGCCGACATTGGAGCGGCCCAGAAACGCAATCTCCGGCAGCGTCGGAGCAGGGAAGCGAGTAGGGTCGCTCACCGACGTCATAAACCGCGACAGGACACGCATAAAATAGTGTGCCGTGCGCAAGAAGAAGTTGCAACTGGCAGCCATGCACCGGCCCGCTTGTCCAGACTGAGTTTGTCAAATGCGGCGCCTCGTTCACCGCATCTTCCCCAACATGGCAAAAATGTAATCTCGCCGTCATGATGGCGTCAGCCGTTAGCGATGACCATGAGCAACACGATCCAGACCTACCCGCAATTCGACTTAGGCATCCCTGACCAGTTCCGCTACGACATCTGGTCACAGGACTTCGCCAACGACTTGGCCGGCAACAAGGTACCCCAGTTGGAGCTCTTGTGGATCAGTTCCGACCACACCGCCGCCGGCCGGGCATGCCATGCAGGCGGATAACGACCTGGCCCTGGGCCGCTATGTCGACGCCATCAGCCACAGCTCGATTTGGTCCACCTCAGCGATCTTCGTAGAGGAGATGACGCGCAAAACGGCGTCGACCACGTCGACGGGCACCGCAGCCCTGGCTATGTCATCAGCCCTTACGTCATCCAGTCGAGTGGCGATGGACCGTACGAAGACGGTACCTTCTACACCCAGGTCAACATGACTCGCATGATCGAACAAATCCTCGGCATTCAACCCATGAACCAGTTCGACCTCGTGGCCTCGCCGATGGGCACACTCTTCCTCGATTGCCCTCCAGAACACAACTTCCTGCCCTGGACGCACGTGCCCACCGCAATCGCGCTGAACACGGGCGTTACCCAGACTCCGACTCAGACCCTTCCGCCCTCGTGTTCTGCGCGCCGCTCGAAGGGACAATCTAAGGCGAAGTCGATCCCGATCCCGAAGGAAAGCTCCGCCCTTCAGGCTCTGCGGGCTGGTTGGATGGCAAAGAAGGCCGAGATCTTCGCCGGCAAACAGCAAAAGCCAGACTCCGAAGACACGGACACCGTCAACCACTTCAACTGGTACGAAGCAACCGGGTTTACCCGCCCCTATCCTGGCGAGAACACGGTTCGCCCCGCCAGCGACTTCAACCGCGCTGCACCGTCCAAAACTGACCTGGACGACTAAATCACGCTTCCATTGCACAGACCCTCTCCCCCGGTGGGAGAGGGTTTTTTTGGTATCAGGATTCTGGTTGGACCGGCAGGGGGAGCAGATCGTCGCAGCTTGCGCTGATTAGTGCGCCGTCACGGCGCGTCCCACGCCCAATTGCTCAATCGCGCGATCAATCACCGATTGAATCTCCGCGGCGTACTTAACCTCGCGGCCTTTGGCGAGAATCTGGCGGGCGTTGTCGGCGAGGAACCACGTTGGATTGCGATCGGCTTCATGCGCCAGTCCCTCTTCTTCGATTTCCATGAGGAAGGCCTTGACCACATATTCGCGAACCCCGGGGGGCTTCCAGAAGACGCCTTTCGAGTGCAAATAAAGATGGAAGTGCCGGGGCTCGATGCGTCCACGCACACCGGCTTCCTCCGACGCCTCTTTCTGCGCCGATTGGCTGTGCGAGAAGGAGCGCATCGGCGCGCCCTTGGGGAATGTCCATTTGCCCCCGTTACTGGACTGCACCAGAAGGAATTCGATGGACTGGCGGCGACGGCGATAGCACACCGCAGCTACTTGCATAGGCAGCGCAAATCGCAGAAACCGTGAAGCCCCCATTGGATGGCGAATCCCCGAAACCTGCTTCATAGTAGTGCAGACATGTTTCGCGCTGGTTAAATCCTAAAAAAATCAGGTACTGAGTGGTTACTTAGGTCACGGGGAGGCTAACGCCGCAGAAGTGAGGCATCGGGCAGACGGTTAAGTTTCCGAAACGGCGAATGCTACTGCTTCGCTCTGTAATTGGGGTGACGAAAGCAGGTCGTGAGGTGATCGTTGACCATTCCTGTCGCCTGCATGAAGGCATAACAAATCGTCGATCCCACGAAGTTGAATCCGCGTTTCTTGAGATCTTTGCTCATGGCGTCGGAGATCGCAGTCTGGGCGGGAACCTGCCCGCGCTTGGCCCAGCGATGGATGAGAGGTTTGCCGTCGACGAAAGTCCAGATGTAGGTGTCGAAGCATCCAAACTCTCGTTGTAACTCAAGAAACGCACGCGCGTTTCGTACCGCTGAGTGCATTTTCAGCCGATTGCGAATGAGTCCTTTGTTGCTCAGCAGGGAAGATATTTTGCGCTGGTCGAAGCGCGCGACCCGTGCCGGGTCGAACCCGGCGAAGGCTTTGCGATAATGTTCGCGCTTGGCCAGGACCGTGTCCCAGCTCAATCCCGCCTGCGCCCCTTCGAGAATAAGGAACTCAAAGAGTAAACGGTCGTCGTGGATTGGAGTACCCCATTCTTCATCGTGATACGCGACGGCGAGGTCGTTGCTCGGCCATGGGCAGCGGGGAAGGTCGGACTTCATTTTGATCCACTCCCCTTCATCATAGCGCCCGAGCCACGCCTATTCGGGTGCACCTTTTGTAACTTGGCAGGAGTCCAAGGCTTGCCTACAGTCAAGAGAGTATCGCCCTGATCTTTATTCGGCGGGAGTCTAAGCCGATTTCGGCAGCCGACGTGCATCCTTACTATCAAGGATAACGGTAGGGAACATGCGCTTAGACGGATTTACTGGAGTGCGATGAGGATTAAGTACATAATTCTGGTATTTTGTACCTCGCTGCTGGTGGAAGCGTGTGCTGCGCAGCAGTTCGCCGTGGGGATGCCTTCCTATGCCAAGGCATTCGCTCCACCCGTCACAACTACAGGAAGCGCGGAGACTGATAACAGCAACGACTCGATCCTTACCATCAAAAAGCGCGTCTCCGAAGTTCACGTATTGTTTACCGCGACTGACCGGCATGGCAAATTCGTCCGCAACCTGAACGAAAATGATTTTGTCATTCGGGACGACAATAAACCGCCCCAAGCCGTGAGCGATTTCCGACGAGAGACCAATTTACCCCTGCGACTGGGATTGTTGATCGACACCAGTGGCTCTGTCCATGGACGCTTCGATTTCGAGCAACGAGCCGCAATTGACTTCCTGCAACAGACGCTGCGGCCAAAAGATGACGAAGCCTTCGTCATGGGATTCAGCACGCACCCTCAACTCGGGCAGGACTTTACCGGCGATGCGAAGCTTCTAGAAGTGGGCGTCCAGCGCTTGCGGGAGGGGGGCGGAACCGCCCTTTATGACGCGATTTATTCCTCTTGCAAGGATAAGCTTGCAGCCACTGAGGATGCCACCCCTGCCCGGCGTGCCTTAGTCATTCTGAGCGACGGCGAAGACAATCAAAGCCAGGTCACCCGCAGCCAGGCCATCGAAATGGCTCAACGCGCCGAAGTCACTATCTATGCCATCTCAACCGATGACAGCGGCTTAGTGTTGCGGGGCGATAAAGTTCTTCAGCAAATTGCCGACTCCACGGGTGGCCGTGCCTTCTTCCCTTACAAATCGAAGGACATCAAAAACTCATTTGCCGCCATTGCGGAAGAACTTCGCAGCCAATACGTCATTTCCTATCATCCAGCCGATTTCGAAGCTGATGGACGCTATCGGTCCATCGAAATCTCTGCGTTGAAAAAGGCACTCCAGATACGATCACGTCGGGGATACTTCGCGCCGCGGCAGTGAAACTGCACCCCTGGTTCGTTACCGCTGCCGGTTTAACGATTTATTTTCGCCGCGCGGGTGGGTCTCTGACTGGCCCAAGGGTCGCCTCAGTGCTACCATTTGGCTAAGTAAAAGCGACGGCGCAAGATGTCTCCGCGCGCGCGTTCTAAGTTAGCGAGTACCCAATCAATGCGGCCAACCTACAATTCGGGTTTCGGGTTCGCGTTGATTCTCTATGTGCTCCTGCTCTCAAGCTCGGGCAGGGCGCAGGTTGCGGGTCCAGGGATGCATCCTCGACAACCTCTGCCACCGGGTTATCAGCCACGTCCGCTGCCCCAGTTTTCCCGCTCCTCTCCGCCTGCTCCTGCGCCGCAAGCGTCGGTGCCGGTGGTCGCTCCGAGTGTTGCAGATACTCCTTTAACCCTCATACAGCAGCCGACCTCGCCGCCTCAAGTTACGTTTCGCAACGGGGAACTGACGATCGCGGCGCAGAATTCGACGTTAGCGGAAATCCTGCGGGCGGTTCGAACCCAGACGGGCGCGACCATTGACATCCCCAGCAACGCAACGGAACGAGTCGTGACCAATCTCGGCCCCGGACCCGCCCAGCAGGTGTTGGCATCCCTGCTTAACGGAACCCGTTACAACTACGTGCTGGAGGGATCGGCTTCGAATCCCGATGAACTCGATCATGTGATCCTGATGACTCGGAATGGTTCGGAAGTAGCATCGGTGCAACCCAGTTCAGCAGCGCCGCCTCCGCAATCCGCCAGCAATGGCGAGGAAACGCAAGGGCTGGATATGCAGGAAGCCGAAGCTCCCGCCGATGATATTCCCGGACCAGACGCGCAACCGTCACCGGAGCAGGCTCAGAGTCAGGATCAAAATAACGATCAGGCGACGCCCTTTACGCCAGGTCAGCCGCCGGGGGTGAGGTCGCCGCAGCAGTTATTGCAGGATTTGCAGCAGCGGCAGCAGCAGAATGGGAATCAGGGATTCTTTCCAGGAACGCCGGTTCAGGCTCCGCAACCCGAACAGTAAAGACTTAGTTTCCGCCCGCGTGAGCCGCTCGCGCCGCGACAACTCTCAGTCCATGCTTAGGCTGGGGTTTCGAGAAGTAAGAGAATCCTTGCAAGATGCCTGCGATCAGGAAGTAAGCGGCCGCCACGCCCAGAGCGACAACCGAAACTGCCGTAAAAGAGATAACCAGTGCTACGATAAGACCGCTCACGTCAGTTCCCGCTTTCCCTCAAGAAATGGTTTAACTCGTTCGCCGCTTTTAGATGCAATCCTGTGACTTTGAATCTACCCGGCTTTGACGCGTTTCCCTATTAACAACTAAGATACTGTTGGGAAATTGTCCTCTCCCACTGTGGGACATAACAGTGGGCGCGTCCAATTACGGAAGTACCAATTACCGGTTTTCGCGGCGTTTTCCCTGTAAATGGCTGGGTCGTTCAATTATGGCAATTCGCAATATTTCAGTCCGGGGAGCGCGCCAGCACAACCTCAAGAACATTAACGTCGAAATTCCTCGCAACACGCTCACCGTCATCACCGGCCTCAGCGGTTCGGGAAAATCGTCGCTCGCGTTCGATACCATCTATGCCGAGGGCCAGCGCCGCTATGTCGAAACGCTTTCCGCCTACGCCCGCCAGTTTCTCGATCAGATGGAGCGCCCCGACGTCGACTCGATCGATGGCCTGAGCCCGTCGATTTCGATTGAGCAGAAGACAACTACGCGCAGCCCCCGCTCGACCGTCGGAACGATCACCGAAATCTACGACTACCTGCGCCTGCTCTATGCTTCCATCGGCATGCCGCATTGCCCCAACTGCGGCCGCTCCATCAGTCGCCAGACCGCCGACCAGATCGTGCATCGCGTCATGGCCCTGACTCCAGAAGACAGGGTGATGATTCTCGCGCCCATCGTTCGCGGACGAAAGGGCGAGTTCAAAAAAGAAATGGAAAAGCTGGTCGAACAAGGCTTCTCCCGCGCCCGCATCGATGGAGAGCTGGTCAGCCTCGACGAAGATCGTCTGCTCGACAAGCGCAAGAATCACACCATCGAGGTCGTCATCGACCGCCTACTGGTGAAGCCGGGCATCGCACATCGTCTTGAGCAATCAGTCGCGCTCGCCATGAAGCTCGCCGGCGGATTAGTCCTCGTCGCAGTCGTCGGCGGCGACGAGCAGTTATATTCCGAGAAACTGGCCTGCCCCGATTGCGGTATCGACGTGCCACAGCTCGAGCCACGGTCGTTTTCCTTCAACAGCGCGTACGGGGCGTGTCCCGAATGTCATGGCCTGGGCAGCAAATACGATTTCGATCCTGCAAAGGTCATTACGGACTGGTCAAAGCCGCTGCTCGAAGGCGGACTCGGCCCCGGCTCGGCCTCACAAAATCTAATTCACCAACTAAAGATCGTTGCCGCAGCGCACAGCCTCGACCTCGGCACGCCCTTCGAGAAGTTTTCCGAAGCCGACCAAAGTCTTCTGCTTTCCGGCGAGCCCGGGCGCGGCAAGACTGGCTTTCGCGGCATCCTCGGCTATCTCAAGCAGAGCATCCAAGAGTCCAGCTCCGACACCTATCGCGAGCACCTCATGGACTACATGTCCGCCTCGGTCTGTCCCGTGTGCAAAGGCCAGCGGCTGCGTCGCGAGAGTCTCGCAGTCAAAGTGAACGGCATGTCCATCGCCGAGTTCACTGAACTGCCGGTCGCCCGTTCACTCGAAGCCGCCCGCAAGATTAATCTCACGGGACGCGACGCCATCATCGCCGGACGCCTCATGCACGAAATCGTCGAACGCCTGCAATTCCTCGATGCCGTCGGATTAGGCTATCTTTCCCTCGATCGCTCCGCCGCGACTCTATCCGGCGGCGAAGGCCAGCGCATCCGCTTGGCTACGCAGATCGGATCGAAGCTGCGCGGCGTCCTCTATGTTCTCGACGAGCCTTCGATTGGCTTGCATCAGCGCGACAACGAACGTCTTCTTCACGCGCTCGAAGAGCTGCGCGACCTCGGCAATACCGTACTCGTGGTCGAGCACGATGAAGAGACAATTCGCCGCGCCGACTTCGTCATCGACCTCGGCCCCGGCGCGGGACGCCACGGCGGCGCCTTAGTCGCGCAAGGCACGCCGGAAGAAATCGAACGCGTCCCCGAATCGCTCACCGGAGCCTACATCTCAGGACGCAAACAAATCGGCATGTTGTCCGACCGTCGCCAAGCCGTCGGCGATGGCATCGCGATTCTGGGCGCGCGCGAAAACAATCTCAAGAACCTCGACGTCACCTTCCCGCTCGGCGTGATGACCGTCGTCACCGGAGTCTCCGGCTCCGGCAAATCAACGCTGGTCAACGACATTCTTTATCGCGCGCTGGCCAAAAAACTTTATCGCTCGCGCGAAGAAGCGGGCGCGCACAAGTCAATCTCCGGCGCGGAGAAGATCGACAAAGTCATTCGCATCGATCAAGCGCCCATCGGCCGCACCCCGCGTTCGAATCCCGCAACCTACACGCAAGTCTTCGCGCAGATTCGCGACTTCTATGCCATGCTGCCCGAGTCTCGCGAGCGCGGCTACAAGCCCGGACGCTTCAGCTTCAACGTGCCCGGCGGCCGCTGCGAGGCCTGCCAGGGCGAGGGTCAGCGCCGCATCGAAATGAATTTTCTGCCCGACGTCTACGTGCAATGCGAAGTCTGCAACGGACGCCGCTACAATCACGAGACCCTCGCCGTGCGCTATCAGGGCGCGTCCATCGCCGACTTGCTGGAGATGCCCGTCACCGACGCGCTACCCATTCTCGAAAACATTCCGCAGGTGCGCGTGAAGCTGCAAACCCTGGTCGACGTCGGCCTCGGCTACCTGCATCTCGGCCAGTCCGCTGTGACGCTCTCTGGCGGCGAGGCGCAACGCATCAAACTCGCCCGCGAGCTCAGCAAGCGCCAGACCGGCAAAACTCTTTATCTGCTCGACGAGCCCACCACCGGACTGCACTTCGACGACGTGCGCAAGCTGCTCGAAGTGCTGCATCGCCTCACCGACCTGGGCAACACCATCATCATCATCGAGCACAATCTCGACGTAATCCGCAACGCCGACTGGATCATCGACCTCGGCCCCGAAGGCGGCGAGCAAGGCGGACGCCTCGTAGCCCAAGGCCCTCCTGAGGCGATCGCCAGAAATAAGTCCTACACCGGCCAAGCCCTGGCAGGATACTTCCACAAGCCAGAAGCCATCGCGTAAGTTTGCCAAGTTGCTCTACGGAATAATCTCGAAAACAGCACCTAGGCCATATTGCCCGCCTGTGGAGTACGTGCCATATAGATTTCCGTGCTTATCGGCGATTAACGCTCCCTCGGGATTGCCGCCCGAGGCTAGAACGGTAACTGTGCCGTTACGTGAAACTCTATATACAGTGCCGGGCTCCTCGTCGATATCACCGGACGTTGTGCCATAAAGACTCCGTGTTTTCGGGTCGATTAGTACTCCGGCGGTGGGCCCTATGTTGCCCTCGGCTTCAATAAAGGACACGAAGGTTTCCGATCTATTGGCGGCGGACAATCGGAATACCCCACCGACCCCTTGCGTTCCCCCGCCAAACGTCGTGGAGTATATATTTCCCTCGGCATCAAAGTTGACCGCCCCCTCTGGGCCGCCCCCTCGCTTCCCGCCCAGAAAGCTGGCAATGACGGTTTCCGACCATCCTGTTGCTCCCGGCGTTAGCTTGTAAATGACACCGTCCCCCGGGTACTTCGTGCTTCCGCCTCGTTCAGTCGTGCCGTAGAGATCCCCATCAGAGTCGAACGTGAGGGCAGAGTGGGGGTAATCGCCGTCCGGGCAAATGGGGTATCCGGTTGCGCAGAAATTGTAGAGCGTGTCTTCCGTCCAGCCATTCGCGCCGGGTGAAAGCTCGAACACTGTATTACCCAGGCTCGCTCCGTAGAGATTACCGGCCTTGTCGAATACTAAAGGAGCCGGAGGAGCCACGCCGTCGGCGCACTGATGTCCGCTGGGATTATCGGTGCAGAAGTTATAGATAACCTTATAGCTCCACGCGCCCCCCGCTTGGGAGGGAGGGGAAAGCTCGAATGCGACGCCGCAACCCTGCGTCGTGTTGGGACAATACGTATCCCCACCCTGAGTCGTTACTCCGTAGAGGTTCCCCGCGTTGTCGGCGACAAGGCCCGCTGTCGGGGCGGCTCCGTCGAGACAGACTCCGTATTGGTTGGCGTCAGTGCAGAAATTGTAAAGCGTCGCCTCCGACCATGTCCCATCATTATTCGGAGAAAGCTCAAAAATCGTGCCGTATTGGTATTCGCCGCCATACGAAGCGGTCCCGTAGAGGTTACCAGCTTCATCAAGAAGCAACTTATCGAGGGGAATCAAGCCGTCGCCGCCCGAAAAGCTATGGAGTATTTCCACCTGGCCCAAACTAATGTCAAAGGCCAGCATTAAGAATGCTAAACTAAGCAGAATAACTCGTCTCATTGCGGAATCCTCCTCGAAAAGCATGCCCATACTACAGCGGGATAACAAGCACGTCAACGGAGCCTAAAGTCTCTGTCTCTTTGTCCCCCAACTCATCAGCGTGACGACACAATGCCGGTCGACTGCATTCCCGTCAGTGTATGAGTTGCGGAGGGCTGTCCATTTTGAGAGTCGGCCAACGGATTCTGGTAGCTGAGGTCACCTCCAGTGAGTCCCGTGCCGGGAGGAGACGTTCCCCAGGGCGGCGCGGCGCAGCCTGTACTGCCGATTGTCGTAACCCATGTAGTAGTCTGAGTGTTAAAAGCGTAATCGAGACTGCACTCCCAAACTTCGATGGACGTCGCACCTTCCAGGGTCGCAAAAGGTAAAACTATGGGCCAGTAATCGGGGGCCCACACAGTTCCCGAATTTCCAGAAACGCCAGACAGCGCGCTGTCGGATGTATTGAAGACGAGTGTGTCCGTTGGACAGGCCCCTTGTACACCAGAGCAACTTACGAGCCACGTCCCATTGAGCCCAGGATTGCTGTTCCCGGAAATATAGATTTCTTGGCCGGCGAGCCAGCTACAGTCCTGATTACATGTCACCGTCGCCGAGTACTTGGGGGAACTCGTGCTCACAGTGATCCCGTTCGTCGCGCTTATCGTATAACCCGACCAGAAATTAGTTGATCCCGGATCGTTCGTCTGAAGGTGGTGAACGGGTGCTCGATAGGTCTGGAAGTTATGAGCCCAGTTCTCGCGGGAGGTTGGATAAATCCCAGCAGCATATGACTGTGGATCCCCAACGTTGGCTGACTGCATACCGAAGCCGACGTGGTTGGATGAGGCGATAACTGCCGCGCCGGGTGCCCCAGCCTTTCGCGTCCGTTGCGAAGGCTGGGGCTTTTTCGTTACGCACCGGAAAACCCGATTGCGGTTTGATCGCAACGACGTTATTTTTCCCTGTGGTGTGTGATGGGATTCCCGTTGTCACCGCTGAAAATCCCCCGCCTTCGCAGAGAACGCGAAAGGCTGGGGCACCCGATCTTAGGCTGGGTTTCCGTCTGTACCGGAATAGGAACTGTCGGGTGAATTCCCATCAGTTCTCGTTTCCGCGCGGTCCATTGCGATTCGATTTCGACCGGGCCGTCTTCTCCCGTGACGTAGTGACGAAAGCTGCTCCAATCCCAGGCTTCGGGTGATGCCGCCAGCCCTCGCTTCACAGGATTGCGATGCATATAGCGCAGCTTTTCCAGTCGCTTGGCCTCGCTCCATACATTGAAATCGTAATAGCGTGGTTGCCAGAATGGCTCTCTTCTCGGCCCGATGAGTAGCTTTCGCGAAACTACCTGCTTCATCATTTGCAGGGACAGAGACAGCGTGCCGCGTTCGGGCTCGCTGACCAGCAGGTGGACATGCTCCGGCATGACGACATAGCCGACGATGTAGAAGTCGTACCAGCTTCGTGTTCGTTCAAGCGCGGTGAGGAATGCATTGCGTGCATTCGCAGAGCCAAGGAGCGGGGCGCGATGATAACAGCTGAAAGTGACGAAATGAAGCTGTCGGGATTCTTGATACCGCTTCAGACCCCATGGCATAGGGGTAGAGTATTTGTGCGACTCGCGTTTTCGTTGTGATCAGTGGGGCTTTTGATCTTCGCTAACGAGTCAATTCCCAAAATGGGCCAAACCCGCATTATTATTGGCCCTTTCTCACTTTTCGCTGGACACGCTTCCGCTAATCTGCGAACATCACAAGTATGTTTTCGACGCGAAACAACGACGAAAAGCCGCTAACCGAGAGCACGCGCGCTAACTCGTTGCGAACAAAGATTTATCAATCCAGCCCCTCCGCAAGTGATTCATTCCAACGATTTTTAAATCCGATCCATCCCTAACCCACTGATTCCAGAGATTTATCAATAAAAGTAGGGGGGAGGGCGGGTAGACCCACCAAGCTGACCCGCTCCGTTCCAAAACGAAACACACCCGGCGGCCTTCAAGAAAATTAACGGTCACTTCTTCGAAAGAAGCTCGGCGCAAGTTCGAATGCAGGCGTCGGGTTGGTGCGTCGCGAGTTCTTCGTAGCTGAAGATTCCCGTGCTGACTGCGATCACTTGGGCGCTTGCCGAGCGTGCTGCGGCGATATCGCTTGGCGTGTCGCCAAGAAAGCAGATGGTCGCATCGTCTCCGCGGCGGCGCCTGGCTTCTTCCACGGCGTTACGAAAAACTTCGGAGCGCTGTTCTGACCGGTCGCTGAAGCTGCCAAAGGTGAAGAAGTGGTTCAGCTTGGCCGCAGTGATTTTGTGCCATCCCACCGACTTGAGATTTCCTGACGCGACACCCAACAACTTTCCCATGCCATGCAGCTTGGCAAGAACTTCGGGGATCGCAGGGCATATTTCCGGAACGATGCGCGCGGCGTTGTCTTCCACTTCGCGGCAGATTACGTCGAGCGCCGCAGGCAGCTTGCCCTCAAAAATGTCGGACCGAACTCCCATGCGCGCCAGGGCTTCGCGCAGGATGCCGAGGTCGGTCATGCCGTGGTAGGCGATGCCTTCGATGTCGGTGTCCACGCCATAAATCTCGCGCATGGCCGTGTGCAGAGCGTCACGGTGAATGCCGTCGCGCGTTATGAGCAGCGTGCCGTCGATATCGAATAGATAGGCGTCGAAATCGAGCCAGCGAAAGTTCTGGGCGGGATGCGCGGGTTGAACGTCCGTGGAAGACATAAGTTATTGCAACATGATGCGGTGGATGGAAGTGGCGCGTCCAGTGGCGGCGTCACATTCGACCATCACGGCACAGAGGCGCGGATCGCCGGTGGCGGGTTCGAAACGCGCCGGCATATTAGTGAGAAATCTTTCGATCACCAATTCCTTCCTGACCCCAATCACGCTGTCGTACGGGCCGGTCATGCCGACGTCAGTGATGTAAGCGGTGCCACCAGGGAGGACACGCTCGTCGGCAGTGGGAATATGAGTATGGGTGCCGACAACGGCGGTCACGCGTCCGTCGAGATAGTATCCCAGCGCGATTTTTTCCGACGTGGCTTCGGCGTGCATGTCGACGAAGATGACTTTTGCTTTTATCTTTTCCAGAAGCTGATCGGCAATGCGAAAAGGATCGTCGTTCGAGGCCATGAAAACCCGCCCTTGCAGATTGATGACGGCATACGGCACATTGCTTTTAAGGCCTTCATAGACTCCCCAGCCTGGAAGTTTCGGCGCGTAGTTTGCAGGGCGCAGCACGCGTCGCGCGGGACTATGCTGATCTCCGTTGGCGCTTTGGAAGTAGTCGATGAGTTCGCGTTTGTCCCAGACGTGGTTGCCCGTGGTGATGACGTCAATGTTGAGTTCAAAGAGTTCGTCGACGATCTGCGGAGTGATGCCGAAGCCGGCGGCCGCGTTCTCTCCGTTGGCGATGATCACGTCGGCGCGTTCGGTTGCAGCCAGTTCTTTCAGGCGTTCTTTAACGATAGTGCGGCCGGGGCGGCCAAAAATGTCTCCGACGAAAAGAATACGCATTCGAGTTCGATGGTAACATGCAAACTTTCTTGGACTCGCGGGCGCGCGAGTGTCGAGAGTTCGCCAGTGTTGTTGATATCCTTTGGCAATGCCCCGAAACGTTTCGCGCGTTCAGCGCCGCATTGGCCTGCATACGTCCAGTGCAGGGGGTCCGTCCCGCGCGGCCGAACGCGCGCATTCCATTGGCTCGAATACCCTTCAGATATTCTCCAGCAGCCCGCGCCAGTGGGCCGCATCGCAGATCAGTCGTGAGCAGTCTGACAACATGAAGCGGCTCTGCGCTGAGTATGACTTGAAGCCTCTAGTGATCCACACGAATTACCTGGTCAACCTTGCGTCCATGAATGAACTCTTCCTCAAGAAGTCCATCGAAGCCTTTCGCGGAGAGGTCGAGCGTGCACTGGCTCTAGGCGCGGGATATCTGGTGCTCCATCCCGGATCGTTTCGCGGTGCGGATCGCGAGAAAGGCTTGCTGCAAACGGCTGCTGCCATCGCCGCCGCGACAACGGGGATCGACCTCGCCGAAGGCGGCCTGACCGTGCTCATCGAGAACACTTCGGGAGCAGAGTTCTCTCTCGGCAGCAGCTTTGAACAGGTCGCCGAAGTCGTCGATCGGCTGAAGGGCATTCTTCCGATCGGCGCGTGCATCGATACTTGCCACACACACGTTGCGGGATACGACATTGTTTCGGAAGCCGGTAGAAAGAAGACGCTCAAGCAGCTCGACGAAACTGTTGGACTGAAGAACGTCCATGTTTGGCACTGCAATGACGCCAAAGCCGGTCGCGGATCGAAACTCGATCGTCACGAACAGATCGGGAAGGGAACCATCGGGCTCGAGCCGTTTCGAGCGCTATTAAACGATCGCCGTCTCGCTCACGCGGCGTTTATCGCGGAGAACCCTATTTACGAGCCTGACGATTATCGCAAGAACTTCGAGACGCTGCGTCAACTCATCGCCGCGTGAGTCTGCGACATCGCGCGCACCTTCGCTATAATTCAGCCTGTTCTTTTCATAACTTTTTTGCTGAGGGAAAAATGACTGAGATCGTTGACGTTCGTGGGCGCGAAGTTTTAGATTCGCGCGGCAATCCTACTGTGGAAGCGGAAATTGTTTTGGGCGATGGCACGTCGGGGCGGGCGATTGTGCCCAGCGGCGCGTCCACCGGCGAGCATGAGGCGGTTGAGTTGCGCGATGGCGACAAATCGCGCTACCTCGGCAAAGGCGTGCGCAAGGCCGTCGAAAATGTGAACGACGAAATCGCCGACGCTCTCATCGGCATGGACGCTGCCGAGCAGCGCGACCTCGATGCTCAGCTCATCGAACTCGACGGCACCGAGAATAAATCCCGGCTGGGCGCGAATGCCATTCTTGCGGTGTCGATGGCGGCGGCGCGGGCTTCGGCTGACTTCTTCGATCTGCCGCTTTACCGTTATCTCGGCGGCGTTACGGCCAACACTTTGCCGACGCCGATGATGAACATCCTCAACGGCGGCGCTCATGCCGACAACAATGTCGACTTCCAGGAGTTCATGGTCATGCCCGTCGGCGCGACTTCGTTTTCTGAAGCCCTGCGCTGGGGCGTTGAAGTCTTTCACACGCTGAAGGGCGTGCTCAAGAAGCGTGGCTACAATACTGCCGTCGGCGACGAGGGCGGATTCGCGCCTTCGCTCAAGTCGAACGTCGAAGCCATTGAAGTGGTGCTTGAGGCCATTCAGCAGGCTGGATACAAGCCGGGCGAGCAGATTGCCATTGCGCTCGATCCCGCGGCCAGCGAGTTTTTCAAGGACGGCAAATATATTTTCAAGAAGTCCGACAAGTCGGAAAAGACGCCCGAGCAGATGGCGCACTACTGGGCCGATTGGGTGAACAAGTATCCCATCGTGTCGCTCGAAGACGGCCTCGCCGAGGACGACTGGCAGGGCTGGAAAATTCTTACCGACCTGGTCGGCAAGAAAATTCAGCTGGTCGGCGACGATCTTTTTGTGACCAACACCAAGCGCCTGCAACAGGGAATCGACAAGGGCATCGCCAATTCAATTCTGATCAAGGTCAACCAGATTGGCACGGTCAGCGAAACCCTCGATGCCATCGATCTCGCGCGCCGCAACGGATATACCTCGATCATTTCGCACCGTTCCGGCGAAAGCGAAGACACATTCATCGCCGACCTCGCGGTGGCGACGGGCGCCGGCCAGATTAAAACCGGATCGGCCAGCCGCACCGATCGAATCGCAAAATACAATCAACTGCTGCGCATCGAGGAGCAACTAGCCGACTCAGCCCGCTTCCTGGGGCTGAAGGCGCTCAACTATCGCGGTTAGGTCGTGGGGGGCGGACACTCATGTCCGCCGCCCTTGCTCGGGGGGCGACTTTACAATCTGTTCGCCCCACCCCCTACCCCCCTCGATCCTCTGGAATCAATGTGTTACGCGAAGTCTACTTCGTAAAATCTTGATTGCAGAAGAGTTAAATTTAAAATAGCCAGAATCAATAACTTAGAGGAAAGACGGGGAATCATCCACTCACGCGCCAATTTCCGCAGCGAAAGGATACTTCTAGTGTTCGCAGGTGAAGGCGAAAGAGTCAAGGAAAAAGTGAAGAAGGCCAATAAACATGCGGGTTTGGCCCGTTTTGGGAAATGGGGGTCACCAGACCCTGTTGACCCCGTAAGAGTCGAACACAACATCATTGCTGACGATTGCCAGATTCTCCGCCAATGATTGAGCGATCAACATCCGATCGAACGGGTCGCGATGCGGTCCGGGCAGCAAGCCGGCTCGAATGCCATGTTCGACGCTCACTGCCAGGGTTTCGAAGCGCTCCCGTGCGAGGTATGCGGTGAAATCGTGAGCCAAGTCCACGGCAATCGGAAGCTTTCCCAGACGCACCTTGGTGGCAATTTCCCAGGCAGAAGCGGCGCTGACCAGGACGTCGCTGTTTTTGTTGGCGATCACTTTGCGGGCTGAGGCCGGCAAGGACGCGCTATCGGCCAGCCACCAGAGCAGGGTGTGCGTATCGAGCAGAAGACGCATAATGCGCTACTCGCTACTCCCAGCGATCGAGTTCGTCCGGCGGCAAAGGTTCGAAGAACTCAGGGCCGACATGAATCTTTCCCTTGAGTGCCCCGGGCTTGCGGTTGCCGCGCGCATCCTCGATCGCCACCAACCGCACTACTGGCTTCGATCCCCGAGCGATCACGATGTCCTCTCCCCGGCAAGCCTTCTCGATCAGCCGCGAGAGCTGCGTCTTCGCTTTGTGGATGGTGATGGTTTCCATGGCAACTGTAAGTTAGCTAATAAATGATAGCTAACATGAGGGTTTCCTGTCAAGGCGCCCAGCACTTTGACCTATGATGTCCAGTGGAGTACAAGACAGATGTGTAGACGGTGGTCCAGGCGTCGAGGCTTACGGGAGATAGCATGAAAACGCAATTCGAGGAGATGATGGATGGGCTGAACGACGTTGAGGCTTTCCTTTCCGGGGAGCAAGAAGGATTCAAGGCGCATGTGCCCCAGGCGGTTGACGTGAAAGCGATCCGAAATCGGCGGGGCATGACGCAAGCCAGATTTTCGAGCACGTTCGGGTTCAGCCTGGACGCGATCAAGCACTGGGAGGGCGGCCGCAGGATTCCAGAGGCGCTGGCGCGCACTTTGCTAACGGTCATCGACAGGAATCCCGCAGCCGTGCTCACCGCCCTGAATCCCGCGGCGTTCGCCGCCGTGGCTAGCTCTTTTAAACGCAACGCCGTCCGCGTCGGGGTTGATAGAGAGCGTCAGGCGACCAGGAGCTTTACAAAACGGAAGGCTTACTCCGCCGAAGGTGTGAAGAGAATCCAGAAATAGAGAAGTATGGGGTCACCCCCGTACGAGAGCTGGCTCATAATCGGATCGAAGTATTGCCGGTATCGTTAGATCATGTTCTCCGGGTGGAATTTCTTGAATTTCATCATCGCGATCCTCTTGATCGGATTTTGATGGCGCAGAGTCTGGAGGAGTCGTTGCCGATTGTGACCAATGATCCGCAGTTCGGGAAGTATCCGGTTGAGTTAATCTGGTAGGGATTCCCGAGGGTAATTTATGAAATGCAAGTTTCTTGTTTTTGCACTGCTTTTTGCAGCGCCGCTGATTGCACAGACTGCTGCTCCTGCTGACGCGCCGGCGTCCAAGGAAGAGGTGCGGAAGTTGTTTGAAGTGATGCAGGTGCATCAGCAGATGCGGCAGGTGATGGACTCGGTGATGGCGCAACAGAAATCGATGCTGCACCAGACATTGAAGGCAAACAATCCCAGTATCACTGCGGCGGATGAGGCGCATTACGACGCGATGATGGCGCAGATGGTGAAGGACATGCCGCTGGACGGGATTCTGGACGACATGGTGCCGATCTATCAGAAGCATTTTACGGCGGGCGATATTGCGGCGATGAGCGCGTTTTATTCCTCACCGACCGGGCAGAAGATGCTGCACGAGATGCCACAGTTGACGACGGAGGCGATGCAGGCGTCCTATGGGCGCATGCAGAAGCAGATGGATGCGATGATGCAGAAGCTGAAGCAGATCCAGAAGGAAGAGGAGCAGAAGGCGAAGGCGGCGGCTCCAGCTGCGGCGGCACCTGCACCTGCTACACCGCAGAATTGATAGGCCCAGGTTAGCGTCCAAAGTGCGGACGCGAAGCTGGGGCACCGGATCTTCCCAAACTTCATCCAGAAATAAATGCTGAACTATATTCGCCTATACTTTTACTTGTGCTGGATTTGACTGACAAGACGATTGCTGTGGCCATGTCTGGCGGAGTGGATTCTTCTGCTGTGGCGGCCATGCTGCGGGCGGAGGGGCGGTCCATCATTGGGCTAACCATGCAGCTGTGGAATCAGCGGCGGTTGGCTGGACATGAGGGCATGCCTGAGGCGGTGACCGGGCGCTGCTGTTCGCTGGACGATGTGTATGACGCGCGGCGTGTGGCGGAGACGATTGGGATTCCTTATTACGTGGTGAATCAGGAAGACCGGTTTGAGGAGGAAGTGGTGCGTCCGTTTGTGCAGGAGTATTTATCGGGGCGGACGCCGATTCCGTGCAGCCTTTGCAACAATCATTTGAAGTTCGATCGGTTGATTACCGTGGCGCGGCAGATTGGCGCGGATCTGTTGGCGACTGGGCATTACGCACGAGTGGATTTTGATGAGGCGTCGGGACGGTGGTTGTTGAAGCGTCCGGCGGATGCGTCGAAGGATCAGACTTACTTTTTATTTGGGCTGACGCAGGAGCAGCTGAGCCGGACGATTTTTCCCCTCGGCAATTTGACGAAGCCGGAAGTGCGCGAGCTGGCGCGGCAGCGTGGGCTGGCTCTGGCTGAGAAGCCAGACTCGCAGGAAATTTGTTTCGTTCCCGGCGGCGATTACAAGAAGTTTCTGGATGCTTATCTGGCAGAGCAGGGTGAGTCGTTGCCAGATACTTCTGGCGAACTTGTCACGACCGACGGAACCGTTGTGGGCGAGCACACGGGCATTCATAACTTCACTGTGGGACAGCGCAAGGGATTGGGCGTCGCGACGGGGTCTCCGCTTTACGTGATCCAGATTAAGGGCGATGCGCGGCAGGTGGTCGTCGGCGCGTCGGAGGATCTCTATTCGAAGACGCTGACGGCGCGGCGGGTGAATTTGATTTCTAAGGGAAAGATTGATGAGCCGATGCGCGTTGCGGTGAAGATTCGGCATCGGCATCCGGCCGCGGGGGCTTGGCTGGAGGCTTCCGGGGAGGATTTGATTGCGACGTTTGATGAGCCGCAGCGGGCGGTTACGCCGGGTCAGGCTGCGGTTTTCTACGATGGGGATGTGGTGGTTGGTGGGGGATGGATTTCTTAACCGATACGCCCACCAGCTAGATGAACATTTCGTCTTGGGGGGCGCCTTCGCGGCGTTTCTTGGTGGCGAGATATTCGAAGCCGGCGGTCACGCCGCGTACGATTCCAGAAAACTGACGCACTGGAATGGATACGGCGCGTTGCACTGAAGCCGTGGCCTCTTCCACGCTGTCCAAGGCGTTGCCCACCATTTCGTCTGCACGGATCGCCTGTTCTCTGGCGCGCTCGAGAACGTCGGTTGCGGTGGCATCGAAGCGTTCCACCTGTGCGCGGAGCAAAGCGGTGCTCTGGGTGATGTTACTTACCAAGCTGTCGATTTGCGGGCGCAGCTCGATGAACATCGTCTGAGCAGCATCAGCCGCAGGCAAGACCTTTCCCACAACCTGGGTTGCGAGGATATCCACACGAGACAAGGTTTTGCGCATGGTGACGAACATGCCGACGATCACGCCCGCCTGAATGACCACCGCAATCGAGGTGATCGCAACGAAGATTGGCAGATAGTTCATAAAATTACGAGCCAGCTTCGGTGGAGGTCGCCTCTTTATATGCCTGGCGTCCCGCTTCGAACGCCGAACGGATCTGCTCTTTCTGCTGCGCGACAGCGTCTTTGCTGCGCTCGACCCATTGATCGGCTTCCATCTTGGCGCGGCGCGCCCTTTCCTTGACGTAGTCGCGACCCTCTTCCGCTCGGGAGCGCAAGGCTTCACGGGTTTCGTCTCCGGACTGCGGCGCATATAACAATGCCGCGGCGGCGCCGATTCCTATTCCTGCAAGAAACCACAACAAGCTGCTCGAATCTCGGTCGGACATGGACGTCCTCCTTCTCAATTAATGTACCTAGGATGCTAGCATTGGCGGCTGTGAATTACAATTTGCATGAATTTTTTTCGCGCAAGAGGTGCGCGACGGTCGCCCGCAACCCGAATGACTATGCTTCCGACAGGGCGGTGCGCAGAGCGTTCGTCAACTCCATATGGCGGTCCGGGGGCAGTTTTTTTCCACCGGAAGTGAGATAGAAAACGTCGATTGCCATCTGTCCTTCGGTGTCAATCAATGCGATTTCGATGTTGCATTGCCGCTGTGCCAGACGCGAGCTAATGCGGTGCAGCAGTCCGAGACGATCTTGCGCGATAATCTGGAGCAATGTTGTTGTAGCGGAACTCTTCTGATCCAGTTCGACGCGCGTTTCGATTTTCACTTTGGGCAGAGTTGTTTTTTCCGACCTCATGCGATCTTGCAACATGCGATCCAGGTCAGCCTTGCCGCTGAGCACATCTTTAACGCTCTTCTGAAAACGCTCCCACTCGGGAAGATTGAGGTCGAGAGTACGAAAGCGGTCGGTAAAGAAAAAACTGTCCACAACCATGGCTGCGTCGTTGGAAAACGCATTCGCTTTCACAATGTTCATGCCCCAAGCGGCCAACACGCCGGCGATTTTGGCGAACAAGGAAGGTCGGTCCGCTGTAACCAGCGTCAGTTCGAACCAATGGCGTCCGCGCTTCAGGTCAAGCTGCACCGGATCGCGTCCTAGTTGCTCCGACATTTTCAGGTGGAGCATCATTTCTTCGGCGGTATATGTTCGCAGGTAGCGCTTGGGCATGCCCTCGAGAAAGCCGCGAATTGTTTTGCCCGCCACGGGAGCGAGCGTCTGCATATGCGACCAGCCGTCGCCGTCCGTACTGTGTAAGCGTTGATCGGCGCTGCGGTTTAGGTAATTCGCGGTCACGATGTACAGCTGCCACAAATTCTCCGCCTTCCACGGAGTCAGTGCTTCCGGATTGACGGCTTTGATGTCGGCATACGTCATCAGGCACAGCATCTTCAGGCGCTCTGGCGAACCTAGCGTCTCGGCGAAGCCACGGACGGTTTCCGGATCGAAAATGTCGCGCCGCAACGTTGCCGACATTTCCAGGTGAGCGCCGATCAAAAAGAGGACAACGTCCCGATCGGGTGGTTCAAGATCAAGGCGGTTGAGGCATTCGGCGGCCAACTCGAGACTCGCGGGAATGTGATCGCCGCCAGGCACGCCCTTGCCCACGTCGTGCAGCAGCAGTGCGAGATAAAGCAAGTCGGGCTGCTCCAGTTCGTTCAGGAGTTGTCCATAACGCCGATCCCATTCCGACTGGGAATCGATGGCGCGATGCAGATGCTCGATGGCAAGAAACGAATGCTCATCGACGGTGAAGCGATGATAAAAGTCGCGCACAACCAGTGCGTCAATAGGCTTCAGTTCCGGCATCAGGAGAGTGAGCAAGCGTAGTGAGTGCATGGCGCGCAGGGCGTCGGCGGCGAAGGGTTCGAGCAAAATAACTTGCAGATAGCGCCACAGCTCAGCTCCCTGGGGAGGGGTGGCAGCGAGGGACGGCAGCACCTGTTCGATGCGATACTCCGTTGTCGCGCTGAGCTGGAAGCCGTGATGCGCGACGAAATCGAACAGCCGCAGAAGGGCTTCAGGATCGCTCATGCTGGACGCTTGTTTGAGAAAGATCAATCCATCGACCACCGAGAAATCGGCATTCGAAATGCGCGAGCGCCAATTCTTAAATTGCCGATATAAGGTCGACCGTGCGGCTGGAATTTCTTCCATCAACTGGTCGCAGACGCGCTGTACCGCGCGCGCGTGGCGAAAATAAATCCGCATCCAGTCGGCGGCGCCGATCTCCTCATCGGGTGAACTGCCCCGGGAAACGCCGATCTTTCGTTTGGCAGCTTCTTCCTGCGCTTCCCAACTCAGCATGTTGTCGTCGCGCCCGTAGCGCAGATGCAGAAAGCAACGAACGGCGGCCAGGAATTCAATTGCGGGCGCAAGCCGTCTCTGCGCGCCTTCCGGCAGCAGCTTTTCGGCGTCCGGCCACTCGCGAAGTTTGTCCATCGCCGATATCAGAACCAGCCAGCAGGCCACGTTGTAGTCGCGAATGCCTCCTGGGGCATCTTTGACGTTGGGTTCAAGGTGAAACATTGTGCTACCGTACCTGGCGTGACGAACGCGGGAAAGCTCAGCCAGCCGTTGAATTAGAGAATTAGCCTCGCGCTGAACCAGTTTGGGGAGTGTTTGCTGCCGCAAACGGTTGAACAATTCACGATCGCCGGCGAGATAGCGGCTATCGAGCAGCGAGACGGTGAACTCGACGTTATCGGGATCGATCCGTTCGCATTCCGACAAAATGCGCGTGACCGGGCTGAGCTTCATGCGCATGTCCCATAATTCCTGCGAGAAGGAGCGGATAGTATTACGCAGCGCGTCTTCTTGTATGCGATCGCCGACCAGGAAAAGTACGTCCACATCGGAATACGGAAAGAGACAACTGCGCCCGAAGCCGCCAATAGCCGCGATACAAAACCCTGTGGGACCGTCTTCCGGCGAAACTATTTCCCGCCAGAGACTGCGAATGATGCCTTGCACCAGTTCGGTGCGAGCCGACAAGAAGCCTCGACCGTCCCCACTTTCGTGGAATCGGAGGAGTGCTTGATCGGAGCCGGTTCGATAGAGATCACGGAGGTCGCGTCCCACCGAGGTTGAGAGTGTACTGGACATGAGATGCGTCGTTTTCCCCTATGCGATCCCGAACGCCGAACTTCTCCGCAAATAAATGTGGCGCAGCCGAAGCCGCGCCCGTTCTCTTCAACCGCTACACAAGCTTCGCCGGAATTTATAGCGCGATCTCGCCTCGCTCGTCATTGCGAATCCGAATTACCTCATCGATCCTGGATAAAAAAATTTTTCCATCGCCAATCTTCCCGCTCTGTGCCACGCTGATGATCGCTTGTGTGACCTTCTCGACCATAGAATCGGCAAGGACGATTTCGAGCTTGGTCTTGGGGATGAGGTCGACGGTATATTCGCGGCCTCGATAGACCTCCGTGTGTCCCTTTTGCCGGCCGTGGCCGCGCACTTCGATGACCGTCATACCCTCCACCCCAATCTCGTGGAGGGCGTCTTTGACCGCTTCCAGCTTTGAGTTCTGGATGATCGCTTCTATTTTTGTCATTGCATAGTCTGCCGTGGAAGCATTCTACCCCAAAGCCTCGCCGGGCAAAGTCGCGTCGTGAGTCTCTTGCGTTAACGCCATGTTCACAGTAGACCGTCGTGCAGGGCTACGGAAATTGAAACATTTTATGGGGGACATCAGGAATGGTTATGTCCTAGAAGTCGCCCAAGAGCAGGAACTCGCGATTGCCTTCCATCCCTAAGATCGGAGAGTCGATGAGGGCGGTCTTCTTGCAGCGGAGCTCGATGAGCGCATGTTTCACGTTTTCGGCGGCGGCCATCTGCGCCTCAACGTCTCTCACGATTCCGCCCTTGCCCACTTGTGCGCGGCCGACTTCAAATTGCGGCTTGACCAGAACAACGATTTGCAGACCTGCGGAGTTATTTTCTTCAGGGAGCGATGCGCCGATGACGGCAGGAAGAACTTGCGTAGCCGAAATGAAAGAAACGTCCATGGTGATGAAATCAATTTTCTCTCCTACTTGTTCGCGCGTCAGATAGCGGGCGTTAGTCTTTTCCAGCAGGCGAACGCGAGCATCTTGGCGCAGCTTGAATGCGATCTGTCCGTGGCCGGTGTCGACCGCGATGACGCGGGCAGCGCCGCGTTGCAAGAGGCAATCGGTGAATCCTCCCGTGGAGGCGCCGATGTCGAGACAGATTTTTCCGGTGACGTCGATGTTCCAGTGTTCGAGCGCTCGCTCTAGCTTTAAGCCGCCGCGGCTGACATACTTCAAGTCTTCGCCGAGCAACCGTATGTCGGATTCTTCGGCGACCGTCGCGCCGGCTTTTTCTATTTTTTGTCCGTCGACGAGAACTTTTCCGGCGAGAATCAGCGCCTGCGAGCGCTCACGCGAAGCGGCCAGACCGCGATCTACCAGAAGTTTGTCGATTCGTATTTTCATGCCTGTCGTAGGTGCAATACAGTGCGCACTGTAGGGAGTGCAACCTGCTGAAAGGGCCGCCCAGCAGTTACTTACGAGGATACTGCCCCGTTTTTCCACAGTGATTTGCACCACAGTGTTGAAAACTCAACTCCCTGCACATTCGGCGCGCCGTAAAAATAAAAGCCGCCCGAGACGGGCGGCCAGCGTGCAAAATGTTTGGGATGTCAGCCTGCGACTTCTTCCAGCAATTTCTGATCGATGTCGAAGTTAGAGTGGACGTTCTGCACGTCATCGTGCTCTTCGAGAGCTTCCATCAAGCGGATCATCGTATTGGCTTGCGATCCTTCCAGTTTGACGAAGTTCTGCGGAATTAATCCCACGCTTGCCGACGCGGGTTCGATACCTGCCTTCTTAACAGCTTCCAACACAGCTTCGTACGCTGCTGGCTCGGTCAGGATTTCCCAGTTGTCGCCATCGTCGTTCAGGTCGTCGCCGCCGGCTTCGAGCACGATCGCCATCAGATCGTCTTCCTTGGCCGCGCTCTTAGGGATGATGATGTCGCCCTTCTTGTGAAACATCCAAGAGACGGCGCCAGCTTCGGCCATGTTGCCGCCGTTCTTGCCAAAGGCATGACGAATTTCGCTCACCGAACGGTTGCGATTGTCGGTGTTGATCTCGACAATGACTGCTGCGCCGCCGGGCCCGTAGCCCTCCAGCGAGAACTCTTCGTAGCTGACGCCGGGCAGTTCACCGGTGCCGCGCTGAATGGCGCGTTTGATATTGTCGGCGGGCATGTTCTCCGCTTTGGCGGCCGCAACGGCAGTGCGCAGACGCGGATTCATATCGACATCGCCGCCGCCGTTCTTCGCAGCGATGGAGATTTCTTTAATCAGGCGCGTGAAAATTTTGCCGCGCTTGGCGTCCAGTGCGCCTTTCTTGTGCTTGATGGTTGCCCACTTTGAGTGGCCGGACATCGATATAACCTCGCCTGTAAACTTAATTTTCTAACTTAGCCGCGCCGATATTGCGCTTGCAGAATTCCTGGAGGAGAGCATGATTTAAGCCCTCAAAACTTCGCGGATGCTCCCGCGAACAGAACAGTATAGCATGTGGGTTTTAAGAGGCCCGATGGAACGGCCGGATCACACGTCGGGAAAGGCATTTACTCGATTCAGCCAGCCCGCAAGAAACTCCGGATACTCACGAGCAAGCCCCAGGTAGTAGTCCTTGCGGCCCTGTTTGTAGCGGCGGTAGACCTCTTCCGCGGGCAGCTTTGCCAGGGCTTCAAGGCAGATGGGGCCGAAGACTCCGTCCTGGACAACGCGCTGGCCCATGGCACTGAGGATCTGCTGCAACAAGAGCGTGGCTTTCGTGCCAGCGTTGATATAAAAATCGCACACCATTTCGGCCAAGTCCTGCGAGGGAAACTGGTCGGCACTGATTTTGTTCCAATAGAGATTGCGATAGATGATGCCGGCTTGCTTGTTGGTTAAGGTTCTCAGACTCGCGGAGGTGGGTTCGAGGCCTAGAAGTTCACGCGAGCAAGCTTTGAACGTCGTCATCGTGATCCCCTTACAGGTCTCGCCTCCGGGGTCATCGGGATCGTCGACGTAACCGCCCTCAAAACTGAGTAGCCGGGGTAGGAATAAATCGAAGTTGGCCATAACGCACAGACGTTGCCTTGCCGAGTTGATCTCCGGCACTGCAAACCGTGCGCCTCAGCCTACCGTTTGGGAACTCTCGTGTCTGTGACGAATGAACATCACTTTGCAGGAGTCGTTGAGGATGGTTTCTGAAACAGGGCTGCGTCTGTGGTGGGGTTAAATTGCCAGGACGTGAACGTGACCACGCTTGTTTCTTGTCCGCCTTGAAAGTTCTTGTGCACGGCGGGCAGAGTGATGCCGTCGGTGGTTTTCCAGTCGGAAAGATCGGTTTGCGAGGGCATCGGTCCGGCCTGGCTCAGTGTGGTGTAGGCCTCGCGCACAATTCGACCCGAGGCTGGGTCGACATACCAGCGCATCGTCACGCCTGCACCGCTGACGTCGACAATCTTGGTGTCCAGATCGCCAATTTTCTCACGGCCTTCGGCGGCGAAAATAAAACTGGAGTCATCGGCGTGCTGCGCCAGAAAGATCAAGTCGCGGCGCACTTGCTCTCCCATTTCCTGCTTGCTCGGGGCAGGCAGGTCATGCACGCCTGAGTTCGTATCCGACATGAACCCTGCATCCGGCGTGACCACGATTGTTACTTTGCCGCTCGGCGTTTCCAAGTCCACGTGCAGCTTGTCCGGGAAAACGAGAATGGCGTTGATCGGAGTCTGCCGTCCGCCATCGGGATCACTGCTTGCAAACGCGGCTTGCATGGAATGGACAGCTTGCAACTTCGCCAGGCCGCCCATGCTTTCGGCGACTTTCAACGCCAAGGCTTTGCCGTCTGCATTGGACGCAGTTGGCGCGGCAAGCGCTGTAGCCGAGCCCGGAGGAGGCGGAATCGTGATGTCGACATTTGTTACCGCTCCCATGGAGGCGAGCGGCTTATCGAATTCGCCGGTGTTGCCGACTACCAATACCGCGAGCTGATCGCGATGAACATACTTCTTCGCAACACGGGCCACATCTTCGGGCGTGGTCTTCTCGATAGCCGTGCGAAAACGCTCCAGAAAATCAGCGGGATAGCCATAGAACTCGTAGGCCATGCGTTCCTGCAAAACTTTGTCGGGCGAATCGAAGCGGAACACGAAGGAGTTGAGAATCGAATCCTTAGCATGTTTAATCTCTTCCGCCGTGATGGGATGCGCGTCGAGATCGTCGATCTCTTTGTAGAGCGCTTGAATCGCCTGAGTGGTGCTTGCGCTTTTGGTCGCCAGTGTGAACCGCACCACGCCCAGATGATCGAAGGAGCTGCCAATGCCTCCGCCAACATGGTATGCGAGGCCTTGCGCCGTTCGGATGCTCTTGAACAGTCGCGACGAAAAGCCTCCGCCAAACGCTTCGTTGAATATTTGCGCGGCGAAGTAATCGGGATCATCACGTCGGATGCCCAATTCCACCATCTGGACGGAACTCTGGTTCACATCGTCTTTCGGAATCAGATAATAGCCCGGTCGGGCTGGATTCAATTCGATTTGCTCGGGCTTCCAATCGGGGCCTTTCGCCCAATCGCCGAAAGCGGCGCGCAGACGGGCTTCCATGGCGGTCGCGTCGAAATCGCCCACGATCCCGAGAATGATGTAGTTGGGATACACGTGTTGGTCGTGCCATGCAATCAGATCTTCGCGCGTCACGGCGTCGACCGTCGAATACTCGGCGTTGCGAGTGTAAGGATTGTCTCTGCCATACGCCAGCTTGGCTGATTCGCGCTCGGCAATCTCGGCGGCGTCGTCATTCCGCCGCGAAATCGCGTCCTCGAACTCTTTCTTTGCCAAATCCAATTTCTCGGAGCGAAATTCAGGCTGCCGCAGGAGGTCGTTAAAGACCTTGAAGACATCGTCAAAATCGTCTTTTAGGCAGGACAAGGAAATCGACGTCGAGTCGGGAGCGTTGCTGGTCTCGACCTTCGCGGCACGGGCTTCCAGAAAGTCGTCGAAGGCATCGCCGGTTTGGGTTTTAGTGCCGCCGGTTCGCCATACTTCACCGTACATATCAACCAAACCGACTTTCGCAGACGGCTCGGAACGCGAGCCTCCTCGGATCCTCGCCGTGCCTTCAATCAACGGCAGTTCGTGATCTTCTTGCAAGAAAATGACCATGCCATTCGGGAGTTCGATGCGCTTGGGTTCTTGGGGATGAAACGCGCGCAGTGGCGGGATAGGAATCTTGTTCCAGTCGGTTGCCTGCGCGAGTGCTGCCGGAAGAGGTGCCAGAGCCATGAACGACAGCAGCAGCGAAGTGAAGCGCTTCATTGTGCACCTCCTCGAGACGCGGCGGACCCGCTAGGCGCGGCCGTTTCGATGATGCCGACCGTTCGATTGGATTCGACGAAAGTTTTGTTCGCGACGCGGCGTATATCCTCCTTCGACACTTTGTCGATGCGATCGACGCTGCGAAAGAGTTCGCGCCAGTCTCCGTAACGTGCTTGAAAAGTGCCTAACTCCGAGGCCAAGCCTTCATTGTTTCCGAGACCGCGAATCAGGTCGGCCTTAGCGCGAGTCTTCACCATCTTTAGCTCCTCGTCGCTGACATCTTCGTTCTTCAGGCGTTCGAGTTCGGAATGAATGGCTTCCGCCATTTCCTTCGTAGTGTGCCCGGGGAGCGGGAATGCATAAAACGCAAACAGATGCGGGTACTTGTTGCCGGGCAATCCGCTGAAGCCGGCCGACTGCGCGGCAATTTTCTTATCTCGCACCAGAGCTCGGTAAAGGCGCGACGTGCGTCCATTGGACATGAGGTCGGCGATGGCGTCGAAAACCTGATCATCCGGATCGCGGTAATCGGGCCGATGGTAGCCTTCGAGGTAAAGCGGTTGAGATTGCTGTTGCAGCACGATTCGCCGCTCGGCCTTCTGTGGAGGTTCGGTCGTCGTGCGTTCATCGGGCGCGGCTTGCGAGGGAATGCGCGAGAAATACTTCTCGATGACTGGCATGGCTTCCGACGCCTTCACATCTCCAACGACGGTCACGACCATGTTGGACGGAATGTAGTACTTGTGAAAGAAATTGCTCGCATCGGTGGCGGAGAACGTAACCAAATCCGACGGCCATCCGATGGTCGGACGATGGTATGGGTGGGCCTGGAAGGCCGCCGTGGTGAACTGCTCGACCAGTTGCCCGACGGGATTGCTGTCCACCCTCATGCGGCGTTCCTCCATCACCACGTTGCGCTCTTTGTAGAACTCGCGCATCACCGGATGTAGGAAGCGTTCCGATTCAAGATATGCCCAGAGTTCGAGGCGATTCTCCGGAAAGGAATAAAAATACTCCGTCTGATCTTCGCTGGTGCTCGCGTTCATCCCTTCGCCGCCGTTATTTTCGATGATCTGTGGAAATTGATTCGGGATAACGAATTTTTGGGCGGCGGCGATGTCGTCGTTCCATGCTTTTTCGAGCTGCTTCACCTTGGTCTCGTCGCGTCCAACTGGCTTGTCGCGCTCGTAGATGTAGGCGGCATAATCTTTTTCGACCTTGGCGAGCGCGATTTTCTCCGCGGCGTAGTCTTTCGTGCCGATCTTGTCGGTACCCTTGAAGGCCATATGCTCGAACATGTGCGCGAGGCCAGTCTCGCCTTGCGGGTCTTGCACCGAGCCCACGTCCACATGGGTGTAGAACGAAAATACCGGCGCCTCGGGACGCTCGCAAATCACGATGGTTAGACCATTGGGAAGCTTCTTGACGGTGGTGCGCTTTTCGAACGACGCCAGGTCTTGTGCGGTCGCGCCAAGCGCTGCCACCAGGATTAACGTCAGGCAAAATATTGTAGTGCGGCGGAATTTCATGAGACCTCCACAACCATAGACGGGTAGAATGGGCAGAAGTTTGAAATTACGTGTCCTTTGCATCGGTTGTCAAACCGATCCGTCGTATGAGTTTGCGACTTTGTGCTTCGCTGTTATACGTTAGAGAGTTTCGAGCCGACCCAATATGCCCAACCGTACCATCCCTGCGTCAGCGCCAAGTTCCAGCGTAATCGAATCTCGCGTGGACCCGACTTCGCTTCGCTTCGAAGGGAACATGCGCCAATTGGCGGATCTCGTATCGCGAGTGCGTAACGAAGAAGGCGTGATTCGCGAAGGGGGCGGCGCGAAGGCAATCGAAAATCAGCACTCCAAGGGGCGGCTGACGGCTCGCGAACGCATTGCGAAGCTCGCGGATGCTGATTCATTTTTCGAGCTGGGGAGCTACGTTGCCTACGGCATGTACGAAGAGTGGGGCGGAGCGCCAGCGGGTGGCGTGATCACTGGCTTGGCGCGCATTCATACGCGCATGGTCATGATTATCGCCAATGACGCCACGGTGAAGGCTGGGGCATTTTTCCCGATGACTTCCAAGAAAGTGATTCGAGCGCAGCATATCGCGATTGAGAATCATATTCCTACGATCTATCTGGTCGATTCGGCCGGCGTGTTTTTGCCCCTGCAGGAGGATGTATTTCCCGACACGGACGATTTCGGACGCGTCTTCCGCAACAATGCCGTGATGTCCGCGATGGGTATTCCGCAAATTGCCGCCATCATGGGCATGTGCGTGGCAGGAGGCGGCTACCTACCTGTGATGTGCGATCACGTTTTAATGACCGATGGCAGCGGCCTCTTTCTCGCAGGACCGGCGTTGGTACAAGCCGCGATTGGCCAGAAGGTTTCGGCCGAAGAGTTGGGCGGCGCGGCCATGCATGCGGCCATCAGCGGTACGGTGGACTTTCGCGAGCCTAACGACGAAGCCTGCATCGAGCGCATTCGCAGCCTCGTCGAGAAGTGGGGATATCGCCGCCAGTCGCCATGGGACCGCCACAAGCCGGAAAGCCCGGCATTTCCCGCGGAAGAGATTTACGGAATCTATGATGCCTCGCCGGGTCGGCCTTATGACATGAAAGAAATTCTGGCGCGAATCATCGATGCCAGCTGCTTCGAGGAATACAAGGCTGAGTATGGAAAGACTCTGGTCTGCGGTTACGCGCGCATCGGTGGCTTCGCCGTGGGAATCGTTGCCAATCAGAAGCTGCACGCCCAGGCGACCGACCACGAAGGGAAGAAGCGCACCGAATTTGGCGGCGTGATTTACACCGAGTCGGCTGAGAAGGCTGCACGCTTCATCATGGACTGCAATCAGAATCTTATCCCGCTGATTTTCTTCCATGACGTCAACGGATTTATGGTGGGTCGTGATGCGGAGTGGAGCGGCATCATCAAGGCGGGAGCGAAGATGGTGAACGCCGTCGCTAATTCCGTAGTCCCGAAAATCACCGTGATTGTTGGCGGATCGTTCGGGGCGGGGCACTACGCCATGTGTGGCAAAGCCTACGATCCGCGCTTTGTATTCGCGTGGCCGACCGCGAAGTATGCGGTGATGAGCGGCGACTCGGCAGCTGGGACCCTCGTCGAGATTAAGATTCGCCAACTCGAGCGCGGCGGCAAAAAGCTGAGCGATGCCGAACGGAAAGAACTCTTTGACTCGACAAAGAAAACTTACGACGAACAGACTGATCCTCGGTACGGCGCGGCGAGACTGTGGATTGATAAGATTGTCGATCCGCTCGAAACTCGTGACGCGATCATTCAATCGCTTGAAGCGGCGGCGCTGAATCCCAATGTGCCAGAATTCAAAGTCGGAGTTTTGCAGACTTAATCTCAAACATGGCGCAGGAAATCAAACTCGTCGAGTGTCCGCGCGACGCCTGGCAGGCGTTGCCCGGACATATTCCGAGCGATGTGAAGGCGGAGTATTTGAGTGCGCTGATCAACGCGGGCTTCACGCACATCGATGCGGCCTCGTTCGTTTCCGGCAAAGCTGTTCCGCAGATGGCAGACTCCGAAGAAGTGCTCAAAGAAATTGAGATTCCGGACGCGGTCGAACTGATCGGTATCGTGGTCAACGAAAAGGGGGCGCAGCGAGCGATCGATACGGGCAAGATCAAGACGCTGGGATTCCCGTACTCGGTTTCGCCTACGTTCTTGCGCAACAATCAACGCCAGACTCCGGAAGAATCCCTCGACGCGTTGGAGAAGATTTCGACCAAAGCCGATGAAGCGGGCTTGGATGTTGTCGTCTACATTTCAATGGCGTTCGGCAATCCTTACGGCGACGCTTGGAATATCGGGGAAGTCGTGGACGCGGTGGATCTGCTCGAAGTTTCCGGAATTCGCATGATCTCTTTGGCGGACACGGTCGGCGTGGCCGGTCCACGCCAGATTGAAGAGCTGGCCGCGGCAGTGATGTCGAAGTACGGCTATCTCGAAATTGGAATGCATCTGCACAGCCGCCCCGATCAGGCTAGAGAAAAGATAGTCGCAGCGTATGAGGCGGGCTGCCGACGCTTCGATTCTGCGTTAGGAGGACTCGGCGGATGCCCTTTCGCGCAAGATCAACTGGTGGGTAATATCGCCACTGAGGTAGTGCTTGAGGCATTGGCGTCCAAGGGCGCGATCTTACCCGCGCTTAAACCGCTTGATGTGCTGTTGCGAATTTCGGCGGAACTCGGTGCACGATACGCCGCGGCGCCGGTCACGAATTAGAAAGACTCATGTTAGAAACCGTACTTCTCGATTTCGATGGTCAAATTGCGACCATCACGCTGAACCGCCCCGATAAGCGGAATGCGGTGAGCTTCCGACTGATCGCCGATCTGATGGCCGCTCTCGATGAAGTTGAGAAGAGCGCCGCCAACGTTCTGATACTCACCGGCGCCGGCAAGGCATTTTGCGCTGGCATGGATCTCGAGGAGCTCAATTCAATTCTAGGCAAGAGTCATGAAGAGAACGTCAAAGACTCCACTGTGATGGCAGAGATGTTCCGTCGACTCTATGATTTTCCTCTGCCCACCGTCGCCGCTGTGAACGGGGCTGCCATCGCCGGCGGAACCGGGCTGGCGACGATGTGCGACTTTACGCTGGCGCTCCCAGAAGCCAAGTTCGGCTATACCGAGGTCCGGATCGGATTCGTCCCCGCAATCGTTTCTTCGATCCTTGTGTGGCAAGTGGGACATAAGGTCGCGCGCGATCTCTTGCTGAGCGGGCGTTTATTCGACGCCAATGAAGCCTATCGGTTCGGACTAGTGAACGAAGTTGTCTCGGCTGACAAGTTGATGGCTCGCGCACACGAGCTTGCCACCGAGCTCCTCGCCAACAGTCCGTCGTCGGTTCGCGAGACCAAGCGCCTCATCAATGGCTTCCTAGCTTCGCAGTTGGAAACTCAGATTGCCGAAGCGATTGAAGGTAATGCCCGCGTGCGGACAACCGCTGACTTCCGCGAAGGTGTGTCGTCGTTCCTGGAGAAGCGCAAGCCGGTTTGGAGCGGACGTTGAACGAGCTTTCGATTTCTGAAGCGCGGGTACGCGTTCGCTATGCCGAGACGGATCAGATGAGCGTGGTCTATCACGCCAACTACTTTGTCTGGTTCGAAGTCGGGCGCGTCGAGTTTCTGCGGCAGTTGGGCTTTTCGTATCGCGAGATGGAGATTCAGGATGACTGCGTGATCGCAGTGGTCGACGCACACTGTCGGTACAAGGCTCCGGCGCGCTATGACGATGAGATCCTTGTGCGCACCCACCTGAGGAACGTGCGAGAGTCGCTCATTCACTTTGGTTACGAGCTGCTGCGTGCATCCGATGGTGTTCTACTCGCCGATGGAAGTACCACCCACTTGGTCGTCAATCGTCTTATGCAAGTTGTGCCCATTCCAGAGAAGTACGTCGCCGCGTTCCGCAAGGCTAGCGGCAAAGAGTAAACTCTCGGCGGAGATCAATTCTTGAAAACCCTTCAAATCGACGGCAACAGCCTGACGCTCGAGGCTGTCAAAGAAGTTGCGTTGGCACGCGATGGATACAACGTTGAGCTCTCGCCCGCCGCCCGCAAAGAAGTTCATCGAGCACGAGCCGTCGTCGACGCCTTGGTCGCGGGCAACAAACTCTCTTATGCGATCACAACCGGTGTCGGGAAGCTCAGCGACGTCCGTATCGCCGGGCCACAGATCCGCAAGATGCAGGTGAATCTCGTACGCTCGCACGCGGTAGGCGTTGGCGAGCCGCTTTCGATTTCCGAGGCGCGAGCCATGATGTTGCTGCGCGCGAACTCGCTGGCCAAGGGTCATTCCGGCGTTCGCGTTGAGGTTATCGATGGCATCTGCGAACTCTTGAACCGCGGCGTGACGCCGTTTGTGCCATCGCAGGGCAGTGTGGGGGCGAGCGGCGATCTCGCCCCCCTCGCTCATCTCGCATTGGCTATCCTCGGTGAAGGCGAATGTCTGGACGACCGGAGCAAGCGAATTCCAACGGCCGACGCACTTAGTTCGGCTGGAATCGGACCGCTGGTTCTCGAAGCAAAAGAGGCGGTATCCCTCATCAATGGAACCCAGGGAATGCTTTCCGTCGGCATTCTGCAATTGCTTGCAGCCGAGATTCTCGTCGATACCGCCGACGTTCTCAGCGCCATGTCACTGGACGCGCTGCAAGGCACCGACGTTGCCTTCGACCCTCGCATCCACCGGGTTCGGCCCCATGCGGGCCAGATCAAGAGCGCCGCGAACTTATGCCGGATGCTCGAAGGCAGCCAACTGCGCGAGTCGCACCGCGATTGCAGTCGGGTGCAGGACGCATACTCAATGCGCTGCATTCCCCAAGTGCACGGCGCGGTGCGCGACACACTGGCGCATTGCCGCAGGGTTATGGAAACGGAAGTGAACTCGGCGGTGGACAATCCCTTAGTCTTCCCCGACGGAGACACGGCAGAAGGCGACATTCTTTCGGGCGGGAACTTTCATGGCGAGCCCGTCGCTTTCGCCCTCGATTTTCTGGCGATCGCCCTCAGTGCGCTGGCAGGAATCTCCGAACGTCGTCTGGAGCGCCTGGTGAATCCTGCGTTGAATGAAGACTTGCCACCGTTCCTGGCGCCCGGCGCCGGGTTGAACTCGGGCTTCATGATGCCGCAGGTGACGGCCGCGTCACTGGTCAGCGAAAACAAAGTTCTCTCCCACCCCGCTTCGGTCGATTCAATTACCACTTCGGGGAACAAAGAAGACTTCGTTTCCATGGGGATGACCGCCGCCATGAAATTGAAGCGCATCGTGGATAATACGCGCAACGCCATGGCGATCGAGGCCATGGCAGCGGCGCAGGCGCTTGATTTCAGAGCTCCTCTAAAGACCGGTGCTCGAGGACAAGCCGCCCATGCCGCCATCCGCAAAATCTGCGCCACGATGGATCAGGACCGCGTGATGTACCGGGATTTCGAGCGCCTCAGCGAATTGATCGCGTCTGGTGAATTGGCGCGAGTATTGCGCTAGGCGGCTGCGAAACCAGGTGGTTGGCGAAAATCAGCACGAGCACACCCAGGACGATTCGGTAGATGGCAAAGGGCGCGAAACCGCGTTTGCGCACCCACGCCATGAACCACGCGACGGCACCGTAGGCAACGATAAAAGAAACGACGAATCCTATGCCAAGGATAGCCCATTGATGCGGCGTGATTTGTGAGACTCCGATGGGATTCTCCATGTCTTTGCCCTTCAGCGATTTCAAAAGCGTGTAACCGGTCGCGACGACCATGGTCGGAATCGATAGAAAGAAGGAGAATTCGAGCGCCGATGCCCGCGACATGCCCGCCAACTGCCCTCCAGCGATGGTGGACATGGACCGCGACGTACCGGGGAACACGGCTGAGAGGATCTGACAGAGTCCGATCCAGACGGCTTGCCCGAGGCTCATATCTTCCATATGCCAGGTGTGAATGGGGGAGCCTGGTGCGCCCGGGCCAGCCTTCTCCCAACGCGATTTGGAGGCGTCTACGGTCCACATGACGAGGCCGCCCGCGAGCAGCGCGTCGCCGATGATGAATAGGCTCTCGAGATTCTTGCCGATGATCTTGGTGAGCAGAAATGAGGGGATGGCGGTGACCACGAACGCAATCAAAGTAAGCCCGAGGGGATGGGTGAGCGCGGTTCGGTCACCGTGTTCGCCTTGAGGGAATGTCGACAGGAATTTCGCGATGCGATGGCGAAAGTAAATCGGCAGGCAAAGAATTGCGCCCAGTTGGATGACGATGGAATACATCTTCCAATATCCGTCTGCGAGATTCAGATGCAGCAGGCTCTCGGCGATGCGCAAATGGGCGGTTGAACTGACTGGCAAAAATTCAGTAAGGCCCTCAACAATTCCAAGAATTAAGGAAAGAAGATAGTCGTTCAAGGTTCCTCCGTCAGGAGGCAAAAGAATATCAGAACTGAAGAGTGAGACCCAATGGTTCGCGGCAGTTAGTTGTTGCCGAAGGTTGGCAGGTCCTGCTGCATCATAAAGAGCAGGCGTTGCGCCCGCGCCGCCCAATCGCTTTGGGGAAACTGCGCGACAACTTTTTGCGCCAGTGCGACGGCTTTTCCGCGAGCTTCGGCGGATTTTTTTGTCTGCTCGTTATTCTTGTAAATATGAACGAGAGCGGCCCGCCGGTAGGCTGCATCATAAAGCGCCTCGGCTGTGACTGACGAAGGCGCGCGATCGGCGGCAAACTTTTCGTAGATGTCGGCCTCGCGCTCAGGACACTTGGCTTGGGCTTCCCAATCGCCGCACAGCTTGTTATCGATCAAGTGAAACGCAGCCAAGTCTGCCCACTTGGTGGCCGGATATTTCTTGATTACTTCCTTCATGTATTTTTCTTCCATGCCAGTGCGGAGATTGGGGTCTTGCTCCTTGGCGGAGGGTCTCGACATCACGTCGGCCTTGTCAATCTGCCAGCGAATGTCTGCCGAGCGGTACATGCCTTCCGCCGCACGTGGCGAGGCAGGGAAGTACTGCGAAATGTCGTAGTACAGTCGCAGAGCATCCTGCGCAGCGCCATGGCGCCCATGACTGCGGCTGGCTTCGTCTTCGGAGTCCACCGCCTCGCCGAACAACACTTCGTCCCCGTCGGGCGTCGAGGCGCGGACGACTCCCTGGTCAGGAATCCATCCGGTAACGATTCGTTCCTCAGTGAGGTTAGCCTCCACGTGAACCCAGCGGGGAGTGGTTTCCAGAATAACGATTTCTCGTCCCCGATCGAGGTCACCCAGCCGGGCCGACGAAATGTCGGGCGAGACATAGATCGTCGCGGGGCGGATGGACGCGCCGCGCACTGCCTGGGCAGAGGCCGAAAGGGAAAGTGCTGCCACCAGCAGTGATAGTGATACAGCCGACTTCATGAGAGTAACTCTGTTTGCGATTGGGCTTGCCCCGTAATCTCCGCCAACAATGCCGGGTCGATATTTCCTCCGCTGATGACGGCCACATTCACTTTCGTTTTCGGCAACTCGTCGCGATGAAACAAGAACGCCGCCACGGCGACGGCTCCGCTCGGTTCGGCTAAGGTCCTAGGATTCGCCGCCAAGCGTTTCAGTGCCTCCCGAATTTCGGATTCACTGACCGTCACGATGTCGTCCACGTACTTTTGGATGTGTGCGAAGTTGAGGGCGCCGATACTTTGCGTGCGCAGGCCATCGGCGAAAGTCTGAGAGACCTGTTCGGGAGCAAACTGAACGATGCTGCCAGCGCGAAAACTGGCTTGCGCGTCGCACGCCATCGCAGGCTCGACGCCAATCACTTTCACGGAGGGCTTGCTCAGCTTGATCGCAGCAGCGATTCCGCTTAACATGCCTCCGCCGCCGACCGGAGCGAGCACCGTCTCAACCTCGGGGAGGTCCTCGACGATCTCTACTCCCATGGTGCCCTGGCCAGCGATGATGCGCTCATCGTTATAGGGCGGAACGATGTTATAACCATGCTCGGCTGCGAGCTGTTCGGCCTTGTGCTGGCGCTCCAGGCTGCCCGGGCCTACGATCACCAGTTCAGCTCCCAGCGCGGCCGTCGCCTCACGTTTGATCGCCGGAGCATTATTCGGCATAACGATGACGGCCTTCACGCCCAGCGCACGCGCTGCGTAAGCGACGCCCTGCGCATGATTACCACTGGAGTAGGTAATCACGCCGCGCTTGCGTTCGTCTCGAGTCAGAGAAGCGATGTGATTGTAGGCTCCGCGCAACTTGAACGCGCCGATGGGCTGAAGGTTTTCCGGCTTCAGGAAGAGCTGTCGCGGGCCCGCGAACGCTTGAGTTTCATGAATATGAGAACGAATCAATTCTGTTCGCACGGTGATGCCACGAAGCCGCGTATGCGCCTGCCGAATGTCGTCGAGAGTGACCATGACTGACTCCCTTGAGATTGCCGTGTTCGAGTATTTTTTGCAAGGCCGAAGCGAGGCAATTCTTGACATCAAGATGCTTTTATAAGAAGCATTAGAGTGTGCGTACCACTCTGAATCTGGAGGAAGACGCGACCGCCGATCATGATTGTGCAGGGTTTCCGAGGCTGCGCTGGATAAACCCCATCGGTTAAGTTGTGACTGAAAGGCGCACCCAGATTCAAACCGGAAGCGATAGGAAGTGCTATTCCCGCGCCCGCTTGGAGTGAGAGGTACGCGACACCGGTTTCGACCAAATTCGTGCAAGGTGGGATAGTGCCGCGTGTGCCGTCTCGGGACCCAGGTGCGGCCATCCCAAAATCGCACCAGCGGCATTGGCCGCCAGCGACTGCCATTGCGGAATCGGGTGTTCGGAAGCCCCGTCATTCTCCGCCGGCATCAAGACTTGTTCCGTGATTTGAGGATCAGCCGCCACATTCAAAGTGTAGGAGGGCTACGCCTCGCGTGAAAGTTACCGACGTGTGATGTAATGGGCACCAAGGTTCCATAAGAATGTCTTCAGAATGATTGTGAACCGCTTCGGATCGCCTGCTGTTTTTGGACGCTTCGATTCCGCAATGACGACTTCGCATTCCGATCCTTCGAGGGGTATTTCAGCTCCGGAAAGCGGAGGGCTGCGCTACGGTTGTTACGCGGCACTTCTGCTGACGATCTGCTTCTTCGCAGCGATCCGCTTCCATCTACGGAGTATGCCTCTAGAGCGCGACGAAGGAGAGTACGCGTACATTGGACAACTCATGCTCCAGGGCGTTCCGCCCTACTCGCTGGCGGGGAACATGAAGCTGCCAGGAACGCATGCGGCCTATGCGGTCATGATGGCGGTCTTTGGTCAGACGGCTTCGGGCATACGGATCGGGCTTCTGCTGGCGAATGCAGTTACTTCCGTCCTCCTTTTCTTTTTGGCGAAACGTTTGTACGGTTCCTTGGCCGCAGCCGTCGCCGGTTGCACTTATGCTTTTCTTTCCTGTCGCGCAGAAGTGCTTGGTGTGCATGGCCACGCCACTCACTTTGTCGTGTTTTGGGCGCTGGCGGGCATCTTGTTCTTGCTGTGGGCGATCGATACGGGTCGAGTGGGCCCAATGTTTGGCAGTGGCGTTTGCTTCGGACTGGCGTTTCTTATGAAGCAGCCGGGAATTCTGTTTGGCGTTTTCGCCGGAGCTTACTGGGTCTGGCGAGAATCCCAACGGCCAGTTACGGAGCGAAGATTCGCGATTCGCGGTGGAGTATTTTTGGCGGGCGCTGTATTGCCCTTCGGTCTGACCTGTCTGATTCTTCTCCACGCCGGAGTATTTGCCAGCTTTTGGTTTTGGACTTGGTCTTACGCACTGGAATACGGTTCCGAAATCTCTTTTTTGCAAGGGTGGAAGTTTTTGGGATTTACGCTGCCTTCGGCCGTGAGCCCGTTCGTAATTTGGGCGATCGTAGTCCTGGGTCTGACGGCGCCGCTCTGGAGTCGCTGGGCGCGAACCCACCGAACTTTCGTGGCTGGTTTTTTCTTATCATCGGCGCTGGCCGTCTGCGCGGGTTTTTACTTTCGGTCCCATTACTTTATTTTGATTCTCCCTGCTGCCGCTCTATCGACGGGACTCGGGGTGAGCGCGGTTTGGCAGGAAATGTCGAGTCGAGGATTCGGCACGTTCTTGACCTGGTTCCCCGTTGCCTGCTTCGCGATCGTATTTGCGATTTGCGTGCAAACGGAATATCGGACTCTCCTGCGCTTAGATCCGCTTGCACTGAACCAAAAAGTTGGGGGCACGCCTTTTGCCGAGGCGGTCGAAGCCGGCGAATACATCAAGCTTCATTCCTCGACGCAGGATACGATTGGCATTATCGGATCGGAACCCGAGATTTGCTTTTATGCGGGATTGCGTTGCGCGACGGGATACCTGTACTTCCACCCTCTTCTGGAGAGACAAAGCTTCGCCCGCAAAATGCAAAGCGACTTTATGCGACAGCTAAGGGGTTCGCATCCTCGGTTTGTCGTGTTTGTGGGTGTAGAAAATTCCTGGCTGTGGCAGCCTGCCTTAAAGCCCAACATGGACTTCCTGGAGGAGGCGTGGGACTACTGCCATAGTGGATATACCTTGGTGAAGCAGCTACCGATCGGGGCCGACAATCAGCCTCAGCTCCGGGCAGATCAGGCCGCCATTTACATCTTCCGCAGCGATGAACCGCAGCCATGAACATGGAGCGGCCGCCACGTTCTGTGATTTAATTGCCAATGATGTCTATACGGACCTTGTGGTGACAAACTCTCGGGAGATCAACTGTGAGGAATAATTCTGTCGTTTTGTGGAGTGCGCTTTTTTCTGCCATCTTCGCGTTATGCTCCGCTGTGCGAGTCTCCGCTGCGGGCGCTAACTACAAAATTGTTCAGACTTACCATGTAGGCGGGGATGGCGGATGGGACTATCTTCTGGCGGACAGTGCCACGCATCGCGTGTATATTTCGCGGGCCACGCATGTGATCGTGCTTGATAGCGAGTCCGGCAATGTTGCGGGCGACATTCCTGACACTCCCGGCGTTCACGGCATTACGCTCGCCCCGGAACTCGGCCACGGTTTCATCAGCAATGGCCGCGAAAATACAGTCACGGTGTTCGAACTGACTTCGCTGAAACCCATTACGAAGATCAACGTCGGACAGAATCCGGATGCGATTCTGTACGATTCGTCCTCGAAGCGCGTTTTTACTTTCAACGGCAAGAGCCAAGACGCAACTGTCATCGATGCCTCGACGAATAAAGTCTTAGGCACGATCAAGCTGGACGGCAAACCGGAATTCGCCGCCGACGATGGCAAGGGCGGCCTGTTCGTCAATATCGAAGACAAGAGCGAACTGGTGTCGCTCGATCCCGTAAAAATGTCGATCAAGGCGACATGGAGTCTTGCCCCATGCGAAGAACCCAGCGGCCTCGCCATTGATCGCGAGCATCGGCGGCTTTTTGCTGGCTGTGACAATAAGATGATGGCCGTCGTCAACGCGGACACTGGCAAGGTCGTCGCCACGCCGGCCATCGGTGAAGGCGTGGATGCGACCGCCTTCGATCCGGGCAGTGGATTGGCGTTTGCCTCTTGCGGCGAAGACGGCGTTCTATCGATCATCCACGAAGACTCGCCCGACACTTACTCAGTCGTGCAGACTCTAGCCACGCAGAAGGGCGCGCGCACACTGGCGTTGGACGATCAGTCCCACAAGGTTTTTCTCGTGACTGCGAAGATGGGGAAGGCTCCTGCGCCCACGCCGCAGAATCCTCATCCGCACGTGATTCTGCCGGATACGTTCGTAGTCCTGGTGGCGGGACAATAGCGCAGTGGGCGCGATCGTCGGCACTGACCCGAATCGTTGTTTGCGATACACTGATGCGCACTCTAAAACCTAACTTCAGCGAACACCTATGAGCACTAGCGACGATAAATTTTTCAAAGCCACCATCCTCACGCGACGAGACTTTGCACCCGACCTCTGGATGATTCGGGTCAAGGTGGACGGCGATTTCACTTTTGCTCCCGGCCAATATGCGACGCTCGGCGTCGACGGACCCGAGAAGCGCTCGGAGCGCCCTTATTCGATCGTGTCTTCTCCGCTCGAAAAAGAAATTGAGTTTTTTTTCCAACTGGTTCCGCAAGGCGAACTGACCCCCAAGCTCTATGCCTTGCAGCCCGGCGATTCGTGCTTGATGCGCAAGTCGGCTAAGGGCCGCTTCACCATCGATAGGAAGTCGCCGCGTACCCACCATCTTTTGGTCTCGACGGTGACCGGTGTCGCGCCTTACGTAAGTTACCTGCGCACGCTTTCACGCGAGGTGAAAGCGGGGACGTTTTCCGGCGAACACAAACTTTATTTATTAAACGGCGCCAGCCGGTCGTGGGAGTTTGGCTACCATGAGGAACTGAAGAAGTTCGCCGAAGAGTTTTCCTGGTTCAAATACGTCGCGACCGTGAGCCGCCCGTGGGACGACGAAAAATGGACCGGGGAAATTGGTCGCGTCGATGAACTCATCCGCAAGTATGCCGACATGTGGGGCATCAAGAGCGCCGACAGCTGCGCTTATCTCTGCGGCCATCCCGACATGATCGAGAATGGCAAAGGCATTCTCCGCCGCGTCGGCTTCTCCAAAGAAAACACAAAAGAAGAAATCTACTGGATTCCGGGAAAAGAACCAGCATAAAAAATGGCGGGACCTTCGCAGCCTCGCCTCTGCAATCTGAGGCTGAACCCCCGTTACCGCCTCAGTTCCGCCTTCGGCCCAAGGGTGCAATTGTCGTTTACATTCTGAATATAGATGTCAGAGTTACCGTTCCGATAATCCTGGAACGCGACCGCCGCCAAGCCCGATGGTGCGATGTCCGCCGCCAATCCAGCCTTGCTTGCGGCGAACGACGAGACCGCAAACTGTGGGCAAATAACCCTGCCAGAGTTGTTAATGCGGGTCGCCTGAATCGTGGCCGAAGTGTAACTCTGCTGATCGACCCAGAAAGCTAAGGCGCCGCCGCCGATCTGCACGCTGCGGACGAATATCTGCTGATCGTCACCCAGCGGGACAACCACTAGCCCATCTTGTCCCCACTTTAGGTTTCCCGCGCTGTCGAACTTCTGTGCGTAGACCCCGTTGTAAACCTGCTGGGAGTCTTCTTCGGTCCAGAATAGAAAGGTCTCATCGGTGGCGGCGTCGTAGGAAACCGAGGGCGACACTCGCACGTTCGACGTGTTCGTCGAGGCGACCGCGCCGTTCGCAGGAAATGCAGCCGTGCCGTCGGCCCGAATGTGCTGCGCGAAACACTGCAATGACGGCGAATTGCTGTACCAGGCAAACACAGCGCCGCCGCTACCGTCGGAAATAAAGTAAGGAAACTCCCCGAACTGGAGCGAGCCGCCGTTGTATATTATGGTCGGCGTTGTGCCCCACAGAGGCTTGGCATTGGCCGAAATCTTGGTGGCTTCCAGGTAAGCGTCGCTGCCGAATCCCTTCTCACGCACCCACGAAACGATCACTGAGCCGTTGTCGGCCGCGTGGAGGTCGGCAAGAAAAAAGTTATATCCCGATTGAGTGAGATGAATGCCCTTGCCCCAGAGAGGATGCCCCGCGGGGCTGAGTTTTTGGAGTACCACGCTGCTGTTGTCGATCCAGGCAACGACGATGCCACCATCGGTAGTGCCTGCGATTTTCGGGGACGCGAAAGAGTCGGAGCCGCTGGTCAGCTGAACTCCAAGCTTTCCCCAGAGCGCGGCGCCGTTGGGACTGATCCTCGCCGCCGTTACTTGCTGGTTCGATCCTTCGCGCGTGTCGAGGAAGGCGAGCAGCGCATTGCCTTTGGTGTCGAAGTCGAGACCGTAATCTTCGGTCGAACTGTTGCTCAAGTCCGCGACTTGAATGCCGTCATGCGGAAGCCGCTCCACGCCCTCCGCGCTCAGCCGTTGCAGCTGCACGTTATAACCGACGGGGGGCGGTAAATTGGGGTTCGCATCGAACCAGCTCACGTACCATCCGTTGTTAGGCAGTGGCTTAACCTTGGGCTGCACCTGATCGGCGCTAGATTGGTCGGCCAGCGCGAGGTTCTGCATAGGATCGGACGACCATTGCGCCGACGCGAAGGCGGTGAGAGTCAAAACAGAGAGGACAACCATTCGAATTTTGCTGAAAAGGGTCAAGGAGTTCTCCAGTAAAGCGATTCTTATCGAAACCCGAGCTGTGGGGGATAGGCCGCTGCGGTTACTTGGTCAGGCTCGAGTCGCTCAGCTGGCGCGACGGACGGCGGCCAGCGGAGCGCTGTCGGGCGAATGCAACACGGGCTTGCCGGTGAGCTCCATCGTAATCTGCTGTCGCACCGCCGCAGCCACGTCCTGCAATTTGAGGTCGGTCGCTTCCAATTCGCGTCGTAAGTCGGCGCTGGCCTTCAAAGCTTCATCGCGGGCGTTGCTGATTTGTTCGAGTTGCGCCGCCAGCGCAGCCACAGCTTCGTTGAAGCGCTTCACAGACGCCGTGTATTTATCCAGGTTCTGGTTCACCAAGCCCTCCACTTCGGGTAAACGCGAAACAATACCACAGTCTACCGTGGCGCACAACCTAAATGCACGTTATGAGCTTCCGGCCGAGGCTGCCGCCCATTTGGCGGCGGCGGTTTTGTGGCTCAAAGCGATTTGCAGACGGGTTCGTTCGGCGAGCAGGCGGGCGTGGATGTCGGGCAGAAATCGGTACAACTCTTCCAGGACGCGCTTATATTCGAGCATCTCGCTCTCGACTTCGCCCACTGCGTCGGTGAGCGACGGCAGCAGTTGCAGGCATCGGGCGGCAGCGGCAACCTGGCGGCGCAGATTGGAGAAATCGTCGGGGTGAATGGCCGAGGTCAGTAAACGCTCAGGCTGAAGCCGAAGCAACTCCGAACGCAGAATTTCGTTGATCTGGCATAGGGCGGGAAGCGCTTCTTGTGGCGTCATCGATGATCGATGGTCCTTATATTCATCATCCGTTCCAGTCCATGCGCGACGGCGGCGCAAGAACGTCCGCGGCGGCGTCGATTTCGAAAATCGACTTTCCGCACAGGCGTCTCGGCGGCGTTTCGCTCGGCGCGCTCCACCTCGACCCAGGCGGCGCGCACGGCCAGCACATCGGTGATGAGTTGAGCGACTCCGCGGTGGGAGGGTTGAAATTGCAGCGCGACCAGGTTATCGCGCAGAGTGTTGTAGAAGGTGTCGAGATCCTTCGCAACCGCTCCCCCCAAATCGAAGTTCAAAGACGATTGTAGATGTCCGACGACGATGATCGCGTGTTTGATGCGATTGCTGCGCAGTTCGATATCTTTCCGTGCGATCGCGATGGCGACCTGGCGGAGGTCTTCGACCATCTGTTCGTAAAGCCTTACCACAAGTTCGACTGGGCTTGCGACCTTCACTGCCGCTTCACGGTACGATTGCTGACCATTCATAAACGTGCGCCTTTCAATTTAGCTGGTAGCCTGGCCGGTCGCTGGCGTCGTGTTTGTGTTCACCGTGGAGACAGGTGTGGTCGAAGTGGAAGAGATCGACGCCAGCTCCTGGGTGACTTCCGACAGTAGAAAGGGATATTCCTCCAGGCTTGCGTTGACCTGACTGAATTGCGCGGTCAATTGCGTTTTTTGCGAAGCCAGATTGGTCTGGAAATTGGAGATTTCGCTGTTCAGTCCGGTTTGCTGGGTCTGATTGGTGGCCAGATCCTCGTAGAGAATGCCTCTCGCGGGGTCGGTGAGATTGGTGAGGTCGGCATTGAATTTGTCGGCGAAGCCAGCCACATTCGAGTTCGTGAAGAAATTCTGCACCGCGGCCGGGTTCGTGCTGAGCGCGCTTTTGAGGGTCGAGGTGTTTACGCTCAGTGTGCCGTCATTGTTCTGAGTGATTCCCAGCGAGGCCAGGCTGTTGATGCCACTGCTGGTGGAAAGCGAATCGGAGGTGGCATACGCAACGTCCGTGCCGAGGCTGGATTGTAGGCTGCGCAAGGCAGAATCGGAGCCTACCACCCCCTGCGAGTTGGTCGTGGGATTGACGGCGAACTGGGCGTTCAGGTCCCCGACGACGGTGTTGTACTCCGTCACAAAATTGTTGATGGAGTTGCTGACGGAAGTGGTGTCGGGCGCGACGCTGATGGTGACCGGAGTTGCAGAATCCGCACTGGTGAGATTTAGCGTCACATCTGGAATCGCCGTGGTTACCGTGTTGTCGGTGCTTGCGTAGGGGATGCCGTTGATCGAAAACTCGGCATTGGTTCCGCCCACGGGCGGCTCAAAGCTAAGGCTGGTGCTGTTGTTCGTAATGGCGAGTGCGCCCGAGGCTCCGGTGGCCTGGCTATTGATTGCCAGACGCGAGCCGGTTGCGTCGGTGACGACCGTGGCGGTGACTCCCCATTTGTTCGTGACGCTTTGCGCATTGATGGAAGCCGCAAGCGTGGTGAGCGTGTCGTTGCTGCCGGCGGTGATGGCAACGTTTGCCGTGGTTCCCCCGCTGCCTCCGATCTGGAACTGAAGGTCGCCACTGGTCTGGCCGGCGGGCAGAATCGACGTCGTCGCATTGGCGGTGGAGTCGGTGTAGAGAGTGCCGGTCGTGGCCAGGGTGTTGACGATCACGCTGTAGTTCCCGACCGCCGCGCCGCTCTGCGCGGTGGCACTTACAATCGCAGATTCCGACGAGGCGGCGTCCACTGCCGACAAAGCCTGGCTGGAGAGTCCGCTCACGGCGCTGGCCAGATTGGATAAATCTGTGTTGATCCCGGTCAAGGCCGTGGCTTGGGTTTGCAGGGAAGTCACGTCCGACTGCCAGGCGGTCAGTTGTCCGCTCTGCTCAGTCTGAATCTCGCTCACGACGCTGCTGATGTTGATGCCATTGCCATTCAAAAGAGTGGCGGTATTGAAGCTAATCCCCATGAGTTGTATCTCCTTCGCGGGCGGCAGCGGTTGCGGCCGCGCGTTCGCTTTGCTGAACTTTCGCCGCTTTGTCAAATTCCTGGGCGATGCCGCGCTCGAAATCCAGTTCCTGAGCGCTGGGTACTTGCAGGATCACGTTCTTAGACTGATCCAGATATTGAATGACGACTTGGCCCTTCAAATCGGGATCCTCATGCAACTCCACCACATCGGAAGGCAATTCGTAGGTCGACGTAGCGGCCACGATCTTTAGCCCAGCCTTGGAGTCCGAAGCGGCTTGCCCCGCGCTTGCCGGCGCATCCGACGCCGCACGACTGGATTTCTTGCCTGAAGGCACACTTGGGCGGTCGAATGGTTCGCGGCCTGACGAGGACAAACTTTGTACCGGTGCAATGCTCATAGCATGCTCCATGCACGAGTTGGAAATTCCGCCGGGAAGGCGATTCAGCGCCTCCCCGGCGAAAGTGTTCTAGACTACTGCAACAGTTTCAGCACCAGTTGTTGTTGCTGGTTTGCCTGGGACAGCGCGGATATACCGGTCTGCTCCAGAATTGAAAACTGGGTCAAGTGGGCAACGGCCGTCGGAATATCCGCAGCGGTGACGTCGTTTTCAGCACCGGCCAAGTTTTGGGTCTGGTTGTTGATGACATTGGAAGCGCTCTGCAAGCGGTTGACGGTTGAGCCGATGGTTCCACGTAAAGCAGCCACGGCGGCAACCGCGCCGTCGATCAGCGACAACGCCGATTGTGCATCGGTTTGGGTCAACAAATCGTTGACCGAACCCGCCGCCCCTCCAGTCAGGAGCGAACCCGAAAAACTGTTGGCTCCCGATCCGGCCGATGAAGACGCGATGTTGTTGCCGACTGTGCCCTTGGCCAACGCGGTGAATAACACCTGATTTAACCCGGTGGTTGCATTGGTCCCTGCCGCAGCTGTAACTAACGTGTTCGCGACTGCGCTACTTCCGTACGCGTAGCTTTGGCCGGCGCCGGAGCCTCCGTTGACGGCATTTGCCAGGTTCTGCAAACTGGCCGCTTCCGTGGCTCCTACCAGGACCTGAACCTGATTCGCGGTCGGGCTGGTGAGCGCGGCCACGAAGTTGTAGGTCTGCGTCCCAGCCGTCACACTGTCGCCTGCCGCGGCTGACGGAGCGATTCCAGCATTGAGGCCGCCGGCGAGATCCGGCGTGGCAAATGTGCCGCCACCGGTGGAGGTTGCGGTAATCGTGTTTCCGGTGGTACCAGTGGCATCGGCTGTGAAAAGGACCGTGGTGCCGGAGCTCGCTCCCGCCGAAACCAGCGTGTTTTGCGTAGTTCCTGTGCCGTAGTTCGTTCCGGAACCAGTGCCCTGGTTGACTGCAAGCACCAGGTTCGACAGAGCCGTCGCTTCGACGCCCGTGCCTGTAGTACTTCCGCCAAGTACTTCATTCGCAGTCGGAAGGCTGCTCAAGGCAGCTACGAAGGTGTAGGTCTTGCCGCCGACCGCGACCGTGCTGCCGGCAGTTCCCCCCGCAAGAGTTGCGGTTGCCGCCGTCAATCCTACACTCGCCGTTACCGTGGTGGCGTTTCCGGCCGTTCCATTGACATTCGAGGTTAGTGTGATAACTCCCGAGTTGCCAGAGGTTGTGACGGCTGCCGTCGCGCTGGCATTGGCCGCGGTGACGCCCGAGAATTCAACTCCCGCACCACCACTGGTGTTATTGATGGCGCCGGCAAGGTTGATAAGCGCCTGGCCGTTACTGCCCCCGATGGCAACCTGATTGGCTGCTCCAGTGAAGTTTGCCGCGGTGGTCACAAAGGTATATACCGTTCCACCGACGGTGGCTGTGTTGCCGGTGACAATCGGAGTTCCTGCGGCGGCGGTCAGTGTATCCGTTCCAGCGAGTGAGTTCGTCGGGTTCGCACCGGTAAGCAGGTCGGAGGCCGCAACCGCAGCGGAACCTGCGGCTTGAGCCAGGGTGCCGGTGGAAGCGACTGCGCCTCCCAAATCCAGGTTGTTGGAAGACAATAAACCCGTCGACACGCCAATCGTGCTGCTGCCGGTGGCGCTGCCATCGCTTAAGAACACATTCAGAGTGTTTGCGGTGAATACCTGTCCGCCATTGAAGTTGGTGCTGGAACCGATACTGTCGATTTCCGACTTGATCGATTGATATTCGGAGTCCAGCGCGGTACGCTGCGAATTCGATACGGTGCCGGTGGCCGATTCCGTAGCCAGCGTAACCGCCCGATTCAGGAGCGTGGTGACTTGCGATAGAGCGCCATCGGCGACTTGCAATTCCCCCACGCCGTCGGTGGCGTTGCTGGAGGACTGCGTAAGCGCGGCGATGTTTGCGGCCAGACCGTTGGCGATGGCCAGACCGGCGGGATCGTCCGCGCCGCTATTGATGCGCGAACCGGAAGACAGCTGCTCCAGGGTTGAGGTCAGGTTGTTGCTGGTGATGTTCAGCTGATTTTCCGCAGCGATCGCCGCGATGTTATTGAGAATTGTAAGTGCCATGGTAGTGACTCCTTGAATGAGTTAGTAACGATGCAACTGCTGCGTTGCTTTAAGTTCTTCCCGGGGAACTCTTCTCTGCGATGCGAACCGCGGAAGGCACGCGCCCGTTCCTTTCCCGTGCGTAATTACTTGCTACACGTCACATCGGCGACCCGGACTGGCACTTGAGCGACCAATAGGTGAAATTCCCACACCTTCGTAACCGCTTCCCCAACCCTGCGCCTCGCCTTTCCCAATGCTTGGACGATGTTCTCCTTAGGGCAGGTTTCGCCCTGGAGAAATACTCTGTTTCGCATTTACGCCCAACATGATCCAACTGACCCGCTTGAATAAGAGCGTCTTTATCGTCAACTCCAGCCTGATCGCCCTGGTCGAGCAATCCCCCGACACCATCGTGACCCTGGTCAACGGAGAAAAACTTCTGGTGCGGGAGAGCGCGCAACAGATCGTGCGCCTGGTCATCGCGTTCCGCCGCGAACTGTTGCAGGGTGGGTTCCCGAGCGGTGGCGCGATTGGCGTTTCGCCCGACACCGAAAGCGAAGACGCCGACGCTTATCGCGGCGCGACCGCGGTCTTACGCGAAAAAAATAAAGAAGGATGCCGTGGACAAGGCTAGCTGGATCGGGATTCTTCTGGCGCTGGGCGGAATTGTCGGTGGCTTGCTGCTCGAGGGCGGCAAGTTATCGCAAATCATGCAACCCACCGCCGCCATGATCGTACTCGGAGGCACCGCTGGCGCGGTCATGGTTCAGTTTCCCTTGCGCATCATCTTTGCCGCGCTGCGGCGATCCGTGCATGTTTTATTCGAGCCCCGCCAAGATGCCAAAGGAATGTTGCAAACCCTGGTGCGGTTTGCTCATCAGGCGCGCCGCGAGGGCATTATCTCTCTCGACTCCAATCTGAACGCCATCGCCGATCCCTTCCTCAAGAAATCCCTCATGCTTGCGGTCGACGGAACCGAGCCGCAAGAACTGCGCAAAATCATGGAGATGGAGGTCGACAACCTTGCCGAAGACGAAGAACAGGTGCCACAGGTGTTCGAAGCCGCAGGAGGATTCGCGCCCACGATCGGCATCATTGGCGCGGTCATGGGTCTGATTCAAGTCATGCAGCATTTGGACAAGATCGATGAAGTCGGACGGGGGATCGCGGTCGCCTTTGTCGCGACTCTTTACGGCGTAGGCGCGGCGAATCTGATCCTTCTGCCTTCTGCGGGTAAGCTGCGCATTCGCATTCGAGAAGCCCAGACCGTTCGCGAGATGGTTCTCGAGGGAATCGTGGCCATTCTCGAGGGCACCAATCCGCGGATGTTAGAAAGCCGGCTCGCATCTTTTCTTGTGGATCGCAAGAAAGAGCAGCCTGCGGAACGCGAGAAGGAATATGCCCGATGAGACGCCGAAGAAAAAAACATCACGGTAGCCACGAGCGCTGGCTGGTCTCCTACGCGGACTTCATCACTCTGCTATTCGCATTCTTCGTGGTTATGTACGCCACTTCGCAAGTCGACAAGAAGAAAGTCACCCAGCTCGCCGCCGCCATTAAGCTTGCATTTGAGCAAATGGGAACGTTACCCATTAAGAGTGACAAATCAATTTCACTCTTATCCCGGGAAGTGATTTTGCAGCCCGTAGCCGTGCCTACGCCCGATCTGGCCATGGCCAGAAGCGAGCAACTCTCTGAGCTAAAGGGAGAAATGCAGAGGGCACTGGCGCCTGAGATTGCGCAAGGTGAAGTTTCGCTGCGCACCGGCACCGATGGCCTCATCATCAGCCTGCGTGAGGCCGGATTCTTCGACAGCGGTTCCGCCGGCCTAAGGCCCGAATCGGAAAACGCGCTTAACCGCATGGCGACATTATTGGGCGAGGGGCAGTATGCGATCCGTATCGAAGGCCACACCGACAACATTCCGATTCATACCGCGCAGTATCCCTCAAATTGGGAGTTATCGACGGCGCGCGCCACCGAAATGATTCGCCTGCTGATTCAAAAATATAATTTCGATCCCATCGGCCTCTCCGCGGGCGGGTACGCCGAGTTTCATCCCATTGCCAGCAATGACACTGAAGCCGGGCGCGTACAAAATCGTCGCGTCGATGTGGTCATTATGCGCAAAGATGACAAAGACGTGGGTACGGCCGACCCCATAACGAAAACCCTCATCGAGCTGCAAGAAGAGAAAAAGCCTCCCGCCGCGCCGTAGCTCTGGACAAAGTGTTGCCGCGTACAGCCGGTAATCAAGTTGTATTACCGGCGCGCCGATAAGTTCTTGGAAGGCGACTTTACTTTCACTGTCGTGGATCGCCCGCCGCGCATAGGAGTTGCCATGAAAAACATCGGTCTCAAATGGAAGCTGGCTTTGGCGTTTGGCAGCCTGCTTTGCATCATTCTGGGGATGGCCTGGGTGGCGTACGCATCGATGGTGCAGCAATCGGCGGCGTTGGATCAATCCGAGCTATCAGCCCGTAAGCTCGTGTTGGCCGAGCGTCTCGACGCCGCTCTGGAGGCGCAGAGTGCCGCCGTTCGAGGATTTCTGCTCGGGGGAGCGGATTCGATGTTGCAACGCGACAGCGAGGCTCGGCTGTCGTTTCAGAGGGATGCAACCGAACTCACGCCGCTGCTGCGTTTGGAGGAGGGCAAGCGCTTGTCGGCTGAAATAGCGGCGGAGTACCTGACCTATCGGGCGACCTTGAATAAAGAGATTCAACTCCGGCAGGCCGGCAAAACCAAAGAGGCAGTGGCCACAGGGTTCCATGCGCAAGACTCCGCCGTGCGAAAATCGCTGCAACAGCATGTCGCGGCTCTGGTGCTCTTTGAAAGCACCATCCAGCGGGAAGCCGCGGTGCAACAGACGAGCCTCCATTCCCGCATGCGAACGAACGTCTTCGGTCTTGCGTTGGGGGGCTTTTTGTTGGGCGTGACGATTGCGGTTTTCGTGGGACGATCCATCGCGTCTCCGCTCTCCCTCATGGTGCGCTGGGTCGAAGAGGTCGCCGACAACAATCTCGGGATCACGGACATGCCGGTGCGCTCGCAGGACGAAATCGGGCGGGTGGCGATGGCGTTAAACCGCATGAAGAACAACTTCCGCCATCTGATCGAATCGATTGCGGGCGCGGCGGAGCACGTAGCGACTGCCAGCGAAGAGATTTCCGCATCGGCCCGGGCGCAATCGCAGAGCTCCGAGACGCAAAGCGACCAGACTACGCAAGTCGCCACCGCGATGCAGGAGATGTCGGCCACGGTGTCCCAAGTATCGGAGAATTCGAACAAAGCGGCGGAGGCCTCGAGCGAGGCCGCTGAAACCGCTCGCTTGGGCGGGACCATCGTGCAGGACACCTTGGAGAAAATGCGATCGATTGCCGAGTCGGTCAGTGCGACGGCGCGAAAGATGGAGGAACTAGGACGCAGTTCGGATCAGATCGGTCGCATCGCGGGTGTCATCGATGACATTGCAGACCAGACGAACCTGTTGGCCTTGAACGCGGCTATCGAGGCGGCTCGCGCCGGGGAGCAGGGGAGAGGCTTCGCCGTTGTCGCCGACGAAGTGCGCAAGCTGGCGGAACGAACCACGGTGGCGACCAAAGAAATCGCGTCGATGATCCAAACCATTCAAAGCGAGACGAGGAATGCAGTCACCGCCATGGAGTTGGGTACCGGGCAGGTGCAACAGGGCGTGAAATCCACCGCCGAGGCAGGCGAAGCGTTGAACAAGATCATCCAGAGGTCGGAGGAGGTTGGTGAAATGATCATGCACATCGCGACCGCCGCCACCGAGCAAGCCAGCGCCAGCGCTGAGATCAACCGGAATATGGTACAGATCGCAGGACTGGTGAAGCAGTCCTGCGATGGGGCGCAGCAATCGGCGCGATCCTGTCAGGATCTCTCCAGCCTGGCGATGGATTTACAGAAGACGGTGGGCGGCTTCAAGCTGGGTAGCGATCAGGCCCAGTCTGCGGGCGTAGAGATGTACACGATCCCGGCGACTCCGGTTGCGGAGCGTAATCTGGCACGTGCGCACGGGGCGGGCACTCGGTAAACGATGAAGTACGCTTGGGAAGCCATTATGGAATCCTCTCCAGTCCAGAAAGCCCAAAAATCCGCAGACGCGCAAGCTGGGGAGGGACCTGCGGCCGCTCCGTTTATGCAACTGGTCAGTTTTCGCGTAGCCACCGAGGAGTATGGTTTGGACATTCTGCGGGTTCAGGAAATCATCCGGGTGCAGGAGCTCACGCGTATTCCGAACTCCCCTGCGTTCGTCGAAGGCGTTATCAATTTGCGTGGAAAAGTCATCCCCGTGGTCGCCCTGCGGCGTCGGTTTGGCATGGAAGATATCCCGTATGCCAAGCAAACCCGGATCGTTGTGATTGAGGTGCGCGGGGTCATCCTGGGATTGTTGGTCGATTCCGTTTCGGAAGTACTGAGTATTCCCAGCGATACTCTGGAAGCTCCCCCGCGGCTGGGAAGAGTCGATGGGGAGTATGTAGTGGGCGTCGCCAAACTGAGCGCCGGCCTTCTAATTCTCTTGGATGCGGATCGTTTGATGTTTGACGCCGAGAGTCATCCGCAAAGGACGCAGGCGGCCCACGCATGAGGCGTTCCTCGCAATTATGAGACTTCATACCGGGGGGAACGGGCTGCCGTGGATAGCAATGTGACCAGCGATAACGATTTTCTGCAAGATCCTGCGATGATCGAAGAGTTTCTGGCTGAGGCTGAGGAACTGCTCCAGGGCGTCGATCAGGATATGGTGGCACTCGAGTCTTCGCCCGGCGATGAAGAACTGATCAACCGTATCTTCCGGGCGGTCCACACCATCAAGGGCACGGCCGGATTTCTGGCCATGGAGCCCGTGGTGCGGCTGAGCCACCGGGCGGAAGATGTGCTGAACGATCTGCGCGGCGGCAAGGTAAGACTCGATCGCCGTATGATGGACGTGCTGTTGGCGGCGCGCGATCAGCTGGGCCAGATGTTGATGGACATCCGCCAGGGGGGATTGAAGCAATACAGTATTGACGAGTTGATTGCGGAGTTGGAAGCGGTGCGCCTTCCGAGTGCAACGCCGGCCCGGCTCGGCGATATTCTTGTCGCCGACGGCGTATTGGCGCCCGAGGCGCTCGAGTCGATGCTGCAACGGCAGGCGGAAAGCGCAAGCGCTCCGAAGCTCGGAGAAATGCTTGTAGAAACCGGTCTCGCAACGCCCGCGCAGGTTGGTGACGCCCTCGTCCGTCAACAAACTCAAAGCACGCAACCTGCGACCGCCACCGATAATCAGACGATGCGGGTCGATGTGCGCAAGTTGGACGAGTTGATCAATCTTGTGGGCGAGTTAGTGCTCGAGAGAAATCGCCTTGTCCGACTTGCTGGCGATCTGGGCGCGGGGCGGGTCCCGATCGCCGAATTGAAGTCTTCCTTCATAGACTCTACCGCGCGTCTCAGTTCCATCACGGAAGAATTACAAACGGCGGGGCTGAAGACCCGCATGGTCACGATCGACACTGTGTTCCGCAAGTTTCCCCGGCTGGTTCGCGATATTGCCCACTCTCTGAAAAAAGACATTGAACTCGTGGTGAGCGGGCAGGATACCGAGATCGATAAAACCATCGTCGAACTGATCGGCGACCCCTTGGTTCATCTTGTTCGGAATTCCCTCGATCACGGCCTGGAAAGCCCGGAAGTGCGAATTCGTGCGAACAAACCTGCCAGAGGGAGTATTTGGCTGGAAGCGCGCCAGCAAGGCGACCAGATTCTAGTGAGCGTGATCGATGACGGTGCCGGCATCGACCCCGCACGCGTCGCGCGCAAGGCGGTCGAAAAAGGATTGGTCACCGCCGAACGGGTTCGTACTCTTAAACCCAAAGAAATTCTCGATTTTGTATTTCTTCCCGGATTTAGTACCGCGGAAGTGGTCAACGATCTTTCCGGCCGCGGCGTGGGCATGGACGTGGTTCGGACTAACTTGAAAAAGCTCAACGGCGCGATCGAACTCGATAGCGTATTGGGGAAGGGAACGACGATCCTGCTTCGCCTGCCGCTGACGCTCGCGATTATGCCCGTTCTCATGGTGGGCGTCGCCGATCAAGTCTATGCTCTGCCCTTGCGCTCAGTCGTGGAAACCGCACAGGTGTGCAATGAGGACTTTCACAGTGTAGAAGGGGCCGAGGTATTGCACATGCGAGGTAAGACGGTTCCGGTGATTAGAATGGCACGCGTGTTGGCGCGACACGATCCTTCGGCTCATTCTTCGGGAGACAAAGTCGTGATCGTCGCCATTGGCGAAGCCCGGGTGGCGTTGTTAGTGGATCGACTGCTGGGTCAGGAATCAACGGTGATCAAACCGCTGCACTCTTACTTAAAGCACACGGCCAGCTTCGCGGGCGCGACCATCAGCGGCGACGGCAGAGTCCGGCTGGTTCTAGACCCGGCCGGCTTGGTCGCCGAGTCGCAATCTTTGCCGGCATAGCCATCGAAAGCAGTCTGCGACCGCGAAACGGCCCGGGCTGTGTTCCTGGCGGCCATGCGAAGGAGGTGGAACTAATGACGGACTCTCAAGCCGAACCCCTGATTCGAGTGCTGATCGTCGATGACAGCGTTTTCATGCGGACCGCATTAAGCCGGATGATCGAGTCGGATACCGGGCTGCGAGTTTTGGGAACCGCCCACGATGGTGCGGAGGCCTTACGTAAGATCGCGACCCTAGATCCCGATGTGGTCACGATGGACGTCGAGATGCCAGGGCTGAGCGGGCTCGAGACGCTTCGACGTATCATGCACCTCCATCCCCGCCCGGTTCTGATGGTAAGCCGCTTCACGCACTCGGGCGCGGAAGCCAGTTTAGAGGCTCTCAACATCGGCGCTTTTGATTGCATTGCCAAGATGGCAGGCGAAGTGGCGCCCGATGTAAACACCATGCGCGAGGAGTTGGTGACCAAGATTAAGGCGGCGGCGCAGAGCCGTCGCGAAGCAATCGCGATAGCGCGGATGTCGGGGCGGTCGACGGGTGTCGGAACAGTCCCTGGCTCCAGGCAAATCGCGACGCCCTCTGGCCATCGTGCACGAGCGGGTATCGTCGCGATTGGAGCTTCTACCGGAGGCCCGAAGGCGCTACAGCAAATGCTGCCGTTATTGCCCGCCAATATCTCCACTGCTGTGCTCGTGGTACAGCACATGCCCGCGGGATTTACAGGCCCGTTCGCCGACCGCCTCAATCGGATCTGCAAACTGAATGTCGTGGAGGCGGCGCATGACGGCAAGATCGAAGCGAGTACCGTGTACATTGCGCCCGCAGGCCAGCACATGACGGTCGTCCGCCGAAGCCGAAGCCAAGTCTTGATTCAGCTGTCAACTCATCCTTCAGGTCTGCCCCACATGCCGTCGGTCGATGTCATGATGTGCAGCGTCGCGGAAGTTTTTCATGAGGCTGCTATGGGAATCATCATGACCGGGATGGGCGCGGACGGCGTGCAGGGCATGACGGCCATCGAAAGGGCGGGCGGCCTAACGGTCGGCCAGGACGAACGGACTTGCAGCGTATACGGCATGCCGCGCTCGTGCGCGGAGGCTGGCGTCTTGCAACGGGTGGTTTCGCTGTTGGATATGCCCAATCAAATTCTTCAGGCGACTCAGGTGGCACGGGCGACCGCGGCCGGCTCGTGAGCGAGAGGTGCGGATTAAGGAAACTAGCGATTCGCGGTCAGCCAAGTTCGATTTGCATCGAGGACGATTTTGCGGACTCCGGGGGGGCCGGCGATACGAACGGCGGTCTCGGGTCCATCCGCAAACACTCGGCCCAGATAGACAAGCCGGCGGCCGACCATGCCGTAAATCGGAAGCGACGAGAGCAACGTTTCGGGCGCATCCTTCTGTTCGATCTTGCAAGCGATTGCGGTGCCCGTTGCCGAGTCCACAATCTTTACGTCTTTCGCATCCACATGGGGAATCGAGGTACCGTCGATCCAACTCTCCACAAACCAATCCAGCGGTTTCCCCCCCTGAAATTGGTAGGAGGGCGGAAGCTCGGCCCGGAGAGCCTCAATGAGATCGTGGGTCGTAATTTGGGCGCCCGCTTTTTTGTTTCGCAGGGCGAGTAAGGCGCGCGTGAAGGGTTCGTTCCATACGGGCTCCGAACGCTCGGCGGGGTTTGTTCTTTTCTCGGCGTCCCGCATCATGCAGCGGAGCATGTGCAGCAACCAGGTTCCCCGTCCGTAGCTAATGGTCTCGTATCCGTCGGAAAATTGGGAATTCGTAAGTCGCGTTCCGAGACTCACGGGGCCATCCTGAGCAGGAATCAGTCCAGCCTCGTTTTTCTCCATCAGCGCTTCGCGATAAGACTCCATTACATCGCGAAAAGCTGCGGGATCTTTCGATTCCAGCAGCAGCAGGGCGCTATAGTTGGCCAGGGCCTCGACCAGCCACTGGTCGCGATAATCGCTCCAACCTACCAGATCTCCCCACCATTGGTGAGCAATCTCGTGTGCTGGGATGAGGTCGCTGAGAGTACGACTGAGCTTGGTCATGCGAAGCCGGGCGCGGTCTTCGTCACTCAAGAACGAAAAGCTGGACAGGTAGACCATGCCGGGCCAGCCCTGGCTAAGCGATCCCGGCATCTGAGCCAGGGATAATGAGGAATAAGGAAAGGGTCCGAAGCACTTGGTAAAAAACTCGATGGCTTGAGCGGATTCATTGGCCACTTCTTGTACGTGGTTCGCCGGTACAGGCGGCTTGATGGGCGCGAGAATGGGTCTCGGCGTCTGTGGCAGGTTGGAGAGTATTTCGTCCTGAGCCGCCGGAAACTCCCTTTCAACTCCGGGCGCTGCATAGGCGAAGACCTGAACTGCGCCCGCCTGCGCCGAGGCTTCTTTGTAGCGGCCAAGGTTGAAGCCTGCGACCGGAATCGGACGTTCCGACACCCAATGGCTGACCAGCGTCGCAGAGGTAACTCCATCGCCGAGAGTGGGATCGACGGTACGTTTCCCGGTTGCAATCAGTGTCCAGCCTTTGGGACAGGTGAAAGTCAGATCGTAATCCGACATGGCGAGCCCAAGATTGGGATACCAGATGCCGCGCGATCCCACTGCCAGTAGCCCGCCTCCGGCATCGGCCAGGACGTCGCCATGATAGAGGAAGCGCAAATCGAGTTTCTGTCCGGGCACCAGGGGTTTGCGAAAGACGACCGCCACGAGATCGTTGCCGCGGCGTGAAAGCTGGCTCCCTTCGATCGCCTGATTGTGGATGAACTCGATGGGTTGGCCGTCCGCCTCAACGCGGTCGACGGTGAGGGAACGCGACAACTCGAACAGAATCGTCCGGGTTCCGCCAATGCCGGCATCCACCGAGAGTAGAGCCGAGGCGCTTAGACCCATGGGCGGCTGTACTTCGGCTTGGATCCGATAACGCCGCACGCGGGGATGCAAAGCTTCTTCCTCCGCGTTGCCGCCCGGAAAATTGTCGTGGGCCCGATCCCCGGCTCTCTTTGCGGAGAAAGACATCCAGGTATCGTAGAAACTTTGGCCTGCGGATGTTTTGACTTGGCCAGCGGTGATTTGCTCGGGTGCCAGCGAGTCGTAAAACACGTCGAAAGAACTCAATTTCCGGCCTTGCATTCTCGCATGAAAGTAACGATCGTTTCGTGACGAAGTATTGGCAGCAACCGCGTCCGATGATTGAACCAGGGTGAGAAATATGCGCAATGCGTCGATCTGCGCCAAGGATTTTGCGGAGGGGTTCCAATGCTCAGCGAAAAGGCCGCCGTCCACCGATCGAGCGGACGCGCGCAGATCGGAAAAGCTATCGTCGTTGAAACGGAAATAGGCCGACGAAAACCCCTCTTCGAGAATCGCGGAGCCGGTAAACAGTGCAAGCGAGGCTCGTTCGACTTGATCGGGAGGAGGCAACAGGATTTCCCCATCGCCTTCAAAAATCGCTCCAGTAATCCGTCCGGCAACGTCGTGGGTGAATGCGATGTCCCCGTCGTTCAGGGAGATATCGATCGAGGACCGGCTCAACGCGTAGTCATGAACATGGTAGACCAGCGCCGGATCGAGTCCGACTGAACTGAGCTGCAAGTACAAGTTCACGGCGGGGCCGTCGTGCGGAGCTCCAGTCGAAACTTGCGGCGCGGATACTTGATGTGCGGAGAGTGACCCGCCCACGGCGAGCAAGCCCAGCCAGGCCAAGCTACTGCGGAAGTGAGAAGTTACCGTTGTCACCTACTCCGACCACCATCGGCTCTCTAGAATGGGGCCTAGTGTCCCCATTTGTCACTCGTTTTTTTTTGCGCGCGTTGCTTTCGGCGGCGGCCCTGTCCACCTCGGCTGCAGCGGAGGTCATTCACCTAAAGAATGGCCGTATCATATGGGCTGACCAGGTGCGGCAATCCGAGGGCAAGGTCGAGTACGACATCGGCGATAATACCTACGCCGTTCCAGCGTCTGCCGTCGAGAAAGTTGAAACGGGGGGAATTGCTCCGCCGTACGCAAGCAGTGCCATCGGGGCGGCAGCCAAAGACCTTCCGGCTTTCGCTCCGTCCGAGAGCAAGAGCTTCGCGAGTCTGCCCGACAACATCGTTCAGAATGGCGCTGTGAATCAGCAGGCGCTGTCCGATCTGGATCAGGCGGGAAATTCTAAAGTTGCCGCGCTCGGCTACTACACGGCGGGGAAGTTCGAATACGATCGCGGACATTTTCCGCAGTCCCGCGCCCTCTTCGAAAAAGCTCTGCATGACGATGCGGAAAATCCCACGATCTTGAATTATTATGCGGCGCTCCTGGTGCGGACGGGCAATGCTGGCGACGCCTTGCCCTTCGCCGAGCGCGCGGTGCGACTTGCGCCCAACTCTCCCGATGCACTGGCGGTCTTGGGCTATGCGCAATTCGCCTCGGACCGAACCTCCGACGCAATCGCCAGTTGGAAACACTCGCTCCAGCTTCGGCCTGACGCCATGGTGCAGCAAATGCTGGCCAAGGCCCAACGGGAATCGGCGGCCGAGGCGAATTTCTCCGAGAACGAAAGCGCGCACTTTACTTTTCGCTACGAAGGCAAGCAGACCTCCGAAGCGCTACGCTCCCAGCTTATCACCGTGCTCGAAGCGGAGTATGACGACCTAGTGCGCCAACTTGGCGTCGCTCCGCACAGCAGCATTCCGGTGATTCTCTACACCAGTCAAGCCTTCTTTGATGTGACGCAGGCCCCGGGATGGAGCGGCGCGATCAATGATGGCAAGCTTCGCATACCTGTGCAGGGGGTGGAGCACGTCGACTCGGAACTCGCGCGTGTGTTGAAGCATGAACTGACGCACTCCTTCGTGAATCAGCTTTCCGGTGGCCGTTGTCCGCAGTGGCTAAACGAAGGCGTCGCTCAGGCGATGGAGCCGAAAACGATCGCCCCGCGCGGCAATCGTCTCGCCGAACTCTTTCGCTCACAGCATGAGATTCCGTATAACCAGCTCGAGGGTTCATTCATGCGCTTTAGCGGCGAAGAAGCCGCGCTGGCTTATGACGAATCCCTGGCCGCGGCTGAATATATCCATGACACATACGGAATGAGCGACCTGCAAAGACTGCTCGCACTAATCGGACAGGGTAGCTCCAGCGAAGCCGCGATGCGCACGGCGATCCACAGCGACTACGCACAACTGGATGGCGAAGTCGGAAAATACCTGATTGCCAAGTACGGCAACTAAAGCGCTCCGCGCGCAGGCATCAGGAAAACATTGGAAGCTTTACGAGATCGTTGTTCGGAACCGGTTCCACTGGCAGGCCAGCCTTCTTCCAAGCGGTCAGACCGCCCACGATTGCGGACGCACGGAATCCTCTTTCGATCAGCATGAGCGCCACACGGGCGCTCGTGGCTTCGCGTGCTCAAGTGCAATAGAGATAAATCTCTTTGTCCTTGGGCACGCTCTTTAGCTCTTCATCGAGATTGTTGGGTTCAATGCGCACCGAACCTCCGATGCGCTGTGCGCTGGCATCATAATAGCCATGGCTGCGCACGTCCGCGATCAGCACGTTGGCACGCTCGTCCGATGCCAGTTTGTTGGCGATCTCCTCCACTTGAACCCGGGGCACCACTTTATAAACAAGATTTTTCTTATAGAGCCAGAGCCGGTAGATGATGTAGGCGAAGAACGCAACCACCAAAACCTCAGAGACAAAGTGGCCGGCGGCCTGAAATCCGTGGCTGATCAGCTTCAAGAAGTCGCGAAACACGAAGCCTAGCGTGCCGTAGGCGAGGATATAAAGGGTCCCGCCCGCCGCGTCGAATCGGATGAATTGCAAGGTCCGCATCTTCATGCTTCCAGCCAGCGGCGGAGCCATCGTATTCACTCCAGGGATAAATTTCGCGATCAGCAGTGTAGCCTTACCGCGTTTGTAAAACGATTCCGCGGAACTGAGGATGCACGATTCCGGATTGATGGAGAGGCGGCACAGAATGCCCAGCAGTGTCCAACCCATGTATCGGCCGAGGGTATAAAGGAGGGTGTCGCCGATCAACATAGAAATCAGAGCGACGACAAAGAGTGCGGGGCCATTGAGAATTTTTCCGGCAACCGCCGCTCCTGCCGCCACCAGCGCGATGGCGGCGGGCATAGGCAAACCGATCGCTTCAGCGAAAACGAGGGCAGCCAGGACCATGTAGCCGTGTCGCGTAATTAGAGCAAAGATAGGATCCATGAGGTAAGGCTAATTGTAGGTTATTGATTGTATGTCGGGTGAATAAGGAGCAGGTAAATCGCAGATCGGAGTTTACTTTTCACGGGCGACTACGAAATCCGGCGCCCAGAGCAGGGCCCGCTTGATTTCGCTGTCGGGGAAGTTGCAAATCGCATTCCGCGCCATGGTAGCGTACTTAGAGGCGCAATTCGAGGCCGCGGCCAGAGAGCCGTAGCGGTGAAGGATGTCCAATATCTGTGAGTGGGCTACCTGGGTAAACGCGCGATCCCGAACCACGGTCGCGATGAGTTCGCGTTCTTCGCCGGTGCAGCGATCCAGGGCGTGAATCACAGCCATCGTTACCTTCCCTTCGCGCAAATCGCTGGCCACAGGCTTGCCCAGAATATCCTCCGAGGCGGTCAAATCGAGTACATCATCGACGATCTGGAACGCCATGCCCAGATCGCGGCCATACTGCGCGAGGTTTTCTTCCTGTTGCGGCGTTGCGCCACCAAGAATCGCTCCCATCCTCATGCAGACGGAAAAGAGGCAGGCGGTCTTGCGAAAGATAAGATCGAAGTGCTCGTCGAGCGAAATCAGCTTGCCCAGCTTTTCGGTTTGAAGCAGTTCGCCTTCGACCATCTGCTGAGTCAATTCGATGAGCGTGTCGAGAATGCGAAAATTGCGCTCCAGAATTGCCACTCGAAACGCCTGCATATAGAGCCAATCGCCAGCCAGCACGCACTTGGAATTTCCCCACTGCGTGTTAGCGGCGGGACGTCCGCGACGAATGTCGGCCTCGTCGATGATGTCATCGTGAACCAAGGTCGCAGTGTGGATGATTTCCACCACCGCGCCCAGCCGAATCGCACCACGCCCTTCGTAGTCAAACAGCTTCGAAGAAAGCAGCAGCAACGCTGGACGAATGCGCTTCCCGCCGCCGTTGCGGAGATACTCGCCAATCTCAGTAATCGCCTCAACGCCCGAGACAGTGTCGCGACCGAACTCGCGCTCGATGGCGCCGAGGTCGTCCCGCAGCATCTCGAAGAAATCCTTCGCATTAAATGTCGCTGTACTCAATGGCGTTTTCTGTTCCGCGCTATTTCGTGCCATAAACCACTAACCATTTATTCTCGGCGCTTCTAGCGTACTCGGCGGTAAATCCATCAGTTACTACGGAAGTTGATGAATTGCAAATCGATGCCCAAATCCTTCTGCCGCAAGAAAGCAATTACGTCTTGCAAGGTATCGCGATCCTTGCCGCCAATCCGCACCAGATCGCCTTGGATGGACGCGCTTACTTTCTTCTTTGAATCCTTAATCAGCTTGACGATTTCTTTCGCCTTCTCGATCGGGATGCCTTGTTGCAAAGTTATCTTTTGGCGTGAAGTCGCGCTGGCCGCCGGCTCGATCGGGCCATAAGTCAAACCCTTCAGCGATACGCCGCGCTTCACCAACTTCGCTTGCAGAATTTCGTTGACCGCCTTGAGCTTGTACTCGTCGAGAGAGTGCAGCATGATCGCGTCCTTGCCTTCCATTTCGATATTCGATTTGGAGTCTTTCAAGTCGAAGCGAGTGTGAATTTCCTTCAACGCCTGCTGGATGGCGTTGGAAACCTCCTGCAGGTCGAGCTTACTGACCACGTCAAATGAGTTTTCCGGCATAACTCCTTCCGCTACTTACCAGATGGGGGTTTTGTGAAAAATGATGCATTAACCAACCTAAATGGAATCGGCCTTTTCGTGAAGGGAAAAGAAGCGGCGAAAATTGTCTGAGGTTCCAGCGCCGAGTTCTTCGCCAGAAATACCGTGTAAAGCACCCAACTGACGGGCTGTTTCCGCCACGAAAGCAGGTTCATTCCGTTTGCCACGATAGGGAACAGGCGCCAGAAAAGGACAGTCAGTCTCAATCAAAACGCTGGTGAGCGGGATTTTCGCAGCCACGTCGCGAATGGGCTGAGCCTTCGGAAAAGTGATATTGCCCGCAAACGAGATCAGAAAACCCATGTCCAGCGAGCGCTTCGCGTTCTCCCATGTGCTGGTGAAGCAGTGCATAATTCCGGCCAAGCCCGATGACAGCCAATGTTCACGCAGGAGAGCGAGGCAATCGATCCACGCATCGTCCGAGCACTCCGACGGCCGGCAGTGAATCACGAGGGGAAGCTTCGCCACTCGGGCCAGTTCCATTTGCTTGACAAAAACCTGCTTCTGGATGTCCTTCGGCGAGTGCTCGTAGAAATAATCGAGCCCGATTTCACCCCAGGCGATGACCTTGTCGCGCCCCGCCAATCCCGCCATCTCCTCATACGTTGCATCGCTAGCGAATTGCGCCTCATGCGGATGTATGCCAGTGGTTGCGTAAATGAAGTCGTACTCGTCGGCCAGCCTCGCGGCGCAGCCTAAAGCCTCCGGAGTTTCTCCGTTGCCGATGGCGAGAATCGCAGATACTCCAGCTTCGCGAGCCCGGATGATCGTGGCTTCGCGGTCGCCGTCAAATTTTTCGCCTTCAAGATGGGCGTGCGAATCGATGAACATTGTGGGCGAATTACTTTAGCCGGGTTCCCACCGGCACATCTTCAAGAAATCCTGCAAGAATCGCCCTGCCGCCTTCAGGAGATGCCGCCACAATCATGCCGTTCGATTCCAGTCCACGGAGCTTGCGGGGCGCGAGATTGGCTACGATTACGACCTTGCGTCCGATCAGCGCTTCCGGCTCATAAGACTCGGCAATGCCTGCAAGAATCTGCCGGACTTCCGTGCCCAGATCGACCTCGAGACGCAAAAGTTTGTCTGCTTTGGGAACGCGCTCAGCCACCTTCACCAATCCGACGCGCAACTCCACCTTGGTGAAGTCGTCAATGGTAATCTTGCCATCGCTGGTGACTGTTTTCGCGGGGTCAGCCGCGACTGGGGTTGCGGGTGTAGCCACTGAAACAGCTGCGGCTCCTCGATCCACTTCTTCCATTTTCTGCATCCTTTCAATGGCACTCTTGTCGGCGCGCGGGAAGACCGCTTCTACACTGCCCAACCGCGTTCCGAGTTGAAGCTGGCCCCATTGCAACTCCGCGAGAGGGAACTTCTTGATATCGCCCAGCCCCATCTGCGCCCAAATCTTCGCCGTAGAATCCGGAATCGCCGGATGAACCAGCGCCACGACGATTCGCAACGCCTCTGCGCTGGCGTACAAAACCGTTGCCAGCCGCGAACGACTCTCTTCGTCTTGCTTCTCACCCAGCGTCCAGGGCTCATTCTCAACAATATATTTGTCGACGGACGCGACCAATGTCCATGCGCTTTCCAACGCGCGAGAAAATTGAAACTGATCGAAGTATGTGCCGTAATCCGCGATCGCTTTGCGCGCGGCGTCTGCCACGGCAAGATCGCCCGCCGTTAGCGACGACGACCCCGAAGGATACGGCACTTCGGCCTTGAAGTAACGCGTGATCATGGTGAGCGTACGGCTCGCCAGATTGCCCAGACCGTTCGCCAAGTCGGCGTTGTAACGCTGGACCAACGCGTCGAACGAAAACGATCCATCCTGCCCGAAGACCACTTCACGCAGCAAAAAATATCGCAGAGCATCGGCGCCGAGCACATCGAGGATCGTCTCTGCGCGCACGATGTTGCCTCGCGACTTCGACATCTTGCTTTCTTCAAACAGCAGCCAGCCGTGCGCCACGATGCTCTTGGGCAACGGTAAACCGGCAGCCATCAGGAACGCTGGCCAGTAGACGCAATGAAAACGGACAATCTCCTTGCCGATCATCTGAACGTCGGCGGGCCAGAACTTGTCGTAAAGCGCCGTATCGTTCGAACCCCAACCCAGCGCGGTAATGTAATTCGCCAGCGCATCCAGCCAAACGTAGATGACATGCTTGGGGTCGTCCGGCACGGGGATTCCCCAGGAAAAAGTGCTGCGGCTGATCGAAAGATCACGCAATCCAGACTTCACAAATGACAGCACTTCGTTGCGCCGCGTCTCGGGGCGAATAAACCCCGGCTGACTCGTGTACAAATGAATCAGCTTGTCTTGAAACTCCGACAGCTTGAAAAAATAATTCTCTTCGTGAACCGTTTCCGTCGGGCGCCCGCACTCCGGGCAAGGTGCACCTACGCCGACCACGTCCACATAAAGCTCGTCGAAGACGCAATATTGCCCGGTGTAAGTTCCTTTGTAAATGTAGCCGGAATCGCGCAGCTTGCGAAACAGCCCTTGTACCCCGAGTTTATGCCGCTCGGAAGTGGTGCGAATGTAATCGTCATAGGTGATCCCCATGCGATCCCAGAGGGCACGAAACTCGGCCGACACTTCGTTGGTCAACTGCTGCGGAGTTTTGCCCGCCGCCTGCGCCGCCCGCTCGATCTTTTGTCCATGCTCGTCAGTTCCGGTCAGGAAGTAGGTGTCAACCCCCAACATGCGCTGCCGCCGCGCAATCACGTCGCAAGCAATGGTGGTGTAAGCGTGCCCAATGTGCGGGCGCGCATTGACGTAATAAATCGGCGTCGTAATGTAAAAAGTTTTGCTCATGAAAGTGGCATCTGCGGCGGCGAAGGCCAATCGAAACGCCGCGGGTCACCGGGCTGACGTGAGGGATCCCTCGCTTGGCTCGGAATAACAATCATAGGGAAGGCGTAAAGGCCCGTCAAACGCCGCCCTCGCCCTGCTACAATCACACTTCTTTAGACCCAATACAGAGGATTACGTGTACCGTAAAATCGCAGAACGCCTGACTCAACGAATGCAGGAATTTCTGCGTCAAACCTATGGCGTCGAAGCTGCGCGCGTCGTAGTTGAGCAACCACCGCGCATCGAGTTTGGCGAATACGCGCTGCCCCTCGCTTTCGAGCTGGCGAAGTCTCTGCGCAAGGCGCCGCGAAAAATCGCCGAAGAGATTATCGCCGGAATCGGCCCGATCGAGGGCATCGAGAAGCTCGAAGTTGCAGGCGCGGGATACATTAATGTCCGCGTTGATCGTAAGGCCTTCGCAGCTCTCGCGGCGGGGGCACTCCTTGCACCCGTTCCTGCGCCTGGAAAGATTCTGGTCGAGCACTCCAGCATCAACCCGAACAAAGCAGCCCACATCGGACATCTGCGTAACGCCATCCTCGGGGACACTTTTGTCCGCTTGCTGAAGTTTGCCGGCAGGGAAGTGGACATCCAGAACTACATCGACAACACCGGCGTGCAGGTCGCCGACGTCGTGGTCGGGTTTCTGCATCTGGAAAAGCTCGATTACGATGCCATCGAAGAACTGACTCGTCAGCCGCGCTTCGATTACTACTGCTGGGACGTCTACGCCCGCGCTTCGCACTGGTACACCCTGGATAAAGAAAATCTCAAGCTGCGCCAGGAAACATTGCATGAGATCGAGAATCCAGCCAGCGAAACCTCAGCCGTCGCGAATTTAATTTCCGTTGCAGTGTTGCGTCGCCATCTTGAAACCATGGAGCGGCTGGATATCGAATACGACTTTCTACCCCGCGAGAGCGAGATTTTGCATTTGCACTTCTGGGATGCGGCGTTCGAGAAGCTCAAAGCAGCGGGCGTGCTGCATTACGAGAGCGAAGGAAAGAACAAGGGCTGCTGGGTTATGCAGCGCCCAGGAACTGCAAAACCTACCAACGCAGGTGACCGAGAAAAGCCTGAGGATTCTCAAAAAGTCATCGTGCGCTCGAACGGCACTGTTGGCTATGTCGGCAAAGATATCGCGTATCACATGTGGAAGTTCGGTCTGCTCGGGCGCGACTTCGGCTACAAGCCCTTTTATCGCTATCCAGAGGGCCGAGAGTGCTGGATTTCGGCAACGGAAGGCGAAGAAAGTCACCCACACTTCGGCAATGTCTCCGAAATTTATAACGTGATCGATGCTCGGCAAGCGGAGGCGCAGACCACAGTCGTCGAGGCTCTGAAGGCTTTAGGATACGAAGACCAGGCGGCGCACTACACCCACTTCTCCTACGAAATGGTCGCGTTAACGCCACGCTGCGCGGCTGAACTCGGCTATCAGATTTCCGACGAGGACAAGGCCCGCGCCTACATCGAAGTTTCCGGGCGCAAGGGTTTCGGCGTCAAAGCTGACGACCTGCTGGACACCCTGATCTCGACCGCAAAGAAAGAAGTCGATTCCCGCCAGCCGGAGTTGCACGAGCATGAACGGCTGAAGACGGCGACTCAAATTGCCGTCGGCGCCCTGCGATACTTCATGCTGAAGTTCACCAAGCCGTCGGTAATTGCGTTCGACTTCAAAGAGGCCTTGAGCTTTGAGGGCGAAACCGGGCCCTATGTGCAATACGCCGTAGTACGCGCCGCCAACATTTTTCGCAAGGGAAATTTCACCTCCGAAGCCGCACTGCAAGAGTTCGACGCAAAGTCGGCCTCCGAATTTTTAAGGGACGACGAAATTTGGAGCCTCTGGCTTGCAGCCGGAAAAACCTCCTACGTGGTCGAGCAATGCATCGCGACCACGGAGCCCGCTTATCTCGCCAAACACTCGTTCCACTTGGCGCAGGCTCTTAACAGCTTCTACCACCAACATCCGATCCTTGCAGAAGCCGATGAAAGACGAAAACAATTTCTTCTTGCCACAGCAGCGGTAGCCCACCGCGAACTCGTGCGAGTGCTAGAAATCATGGGTATACAAGTCCCAGCGGTGATGTAAAGCGCGCTTATTAGCCCGCGCCGGGTCGCAAAGTCCAAAGCAAAGCCAGACTCAGGGCGGCCATGATAATCGTCGTTGCCCAGGCGAGGCCGTTGTAGACGCGTCCGTTGACGTATTCGCCCATGAGGTCTTTCTTCTGCACCAGCAACAGCATGAACACTAAGACGGCGGGGACGGCGACGCCGTTGATGACTTGGGACAGGATCGAGATCTTGATGAGGGGGAGATCGGGAATGAGGATGACGCCCGCGCCCGCGATGATCAGGATGGTATAGAGCCAGTAGAAGACCGGGGCCTCGCTGAATTTCTTATTGACGCCGGACTCGAAACCTAATCCCTCGCAGACGGTATAAGCGGTAGAGAGCGGCAGGATAGACGCGGCGAATAGGGAAGCGTTGAACAAGCCAACGGCGAACAGGATGTAGGCGTATTGTCCGGCTAAGGGACGCAGCGCCTGGGCGGCGTCCTGCGCGGAGGCGATGTTGTAGTAGCCGTGGGCATATAGCGTCGCGGCGCAGGCGACGATGATGAACCAGGCGACTACGTCGGTGAAGATGCATCCTACGATGACGTCGAGGCGCGAAGCCTTGTATTGGCGCTTGGTGATGCCCTTTTCTACAACGGAAGATTGCAGATAGAACTGCATCCACGGCGCGATGGTGGTGCCGACTACGCCGATCGCCATGTAGAGGTATCCCGGCAGAAAAAAAGTAGCTTTCGGCGGCGGCTTGACCGTCGCCACGAGAGCCTCCATCCAAACCGGCTTGGCAAAAAATCCCGCGAAGATGTAGGTGATATAGAAAAAGGATGCGAAGAGGAAGACCTTTTCGACGCTCTTATATTGGCCCTTCACCACGATCAGCCATACAAAAACCGCGCAGACGGGCACGGTGATGTACTTCGTGAGGCCGAAGAGTTCTAGGCTGCCCGCGATCCCTGCGAATTCGCCGACCACATTGCCGAAGTTGATCAGCAGAATCGCGATCATCATGAAGAACGTGATGCGGAAACCGTACTCTTCGCGGATCAGATCGCTAAGGCCTTTGCCGGTGACAGCGCCGAGGCGCGCGGAAATTTCCTGAACAATGATCAGGGCGATAGTGATGGGAATGAGCGTCCAGAGAAGAAGATGGCCGAATTGCGCCCCCGCGGCCGAGTAGGTGTAGATGCCGTTGGCATCATTGTCTACATTGGCGGTAATAATGCCCGGGCCAGCGACTGCGAGAAACAGCAGGGTCCGGGTCTTCCAGCGCTTGGCGAAGTTCATGGCCGCAATCGGATTGCATACAAGGCGTTAACGATTGTTCAGAATAACCGGAGTCGCTGGAGATGAACAGGGTGCGGCGGGATTTTTTTCTCATCCTGAGCGGAAGCGATGCAGAGCGAAGCGAAGCAGCGCTGAAGTCGAAGGATCCCTAGTGTCACACGAGCCGCTAGGCGCGGTAGGGATCTTTCGACTGCGTGGACGCTCGCTGTCGCGGGCGTCCACTTCGCTCAAGATGACAAAGTCGTGATATTACAATCGAGCTCTGAGCAGGCTGATCACATCGTCGGAAGTGATAACGCCGGTGAGTTTTAAGTGTTCGTCGACCACAGGCAGAGTCAGCAAATTATATTTATCGAAGAGTTCGGCCACTTCTTTGTCCCCGGTATCTTCGTGAGCGGAGATCAGCGGTTCGCGCGTGAGTGACAGCAGCGGGGTATCGGGTTCGGCCAAGACGAGTTTGGCCAGCGGCACGGCTCCGGCCAGGGTACCGCGCGAGTCGATCAAATAGATCGTGCTTACGCTTTCTACGCCGCCTTCGAAGGCGCGCAGGGCCTGCACGGCATCGCGGGCACTGGCAGTCACGCCGAGGCCTATATATTCGGTGTTCATCCGTCCTGCGGCGGTGGTTTCGCCGAATTCCAACAGATCGGAAATTTCTTTTCGATCGGAGGGCTCCATCTCCTCCAGGATTTCCGTGCTGCGTTCCCGCGAGAGATCGGCGAGAAGATCGGCGGCGGCGTCGGGATTCATCTCCTCGACAATCTCGGCGGCCCGCTCGGAGTCCAGTGATTCCAGAATCGATTTTTGTACTTTGGGATCGACTTCTTCGAGCGCTTCGGCGGCGACGTCTTCGGACAGCGTTTCGAAAACGGCCTCGCGTTCGTCTGGCGCGAGTTCTTCGATAATGTCGGCGATGTCCGCGGGATGCAGCCGAGCCAGGCGTTCGTGCGAGATTTTTAGCTTGATGCGGCGCGCGGGATCGGTCTCGATGAGATCCACAAATTCCCAAGGAATTGGCCGTTCGGGAATTTGGCGCAGCAGATTGCGCAGCGCGTTCATGGGAACCACGCCCTTGAGCAGGCGGCGAACCGCGCCGCGCACCCCGACATCGACCGACGCTACCTTAAGAGAAGTGTGCGTTGTGTGCTTTTCTTCGAACAGATCAACGTCATTCACTCGCACTACTTTGCGTCCGTGGACGTCGATAATTTGCTGATCGAGCAGATCGCGATCCAGCAGGAAAAGACCTTCAGAACCCTCCGACATCGCCCACGATTCCGCAGCGGCCGTTGAGCGAACACCGCCGTTGATCGACGAAACACTGGTGAGCGGCAACATGCGGTCGCCGTTCTTAGTACGAACAATCAGTACGCCGACGCGCACCGGGTCTTCGGCAGGAACAAGTGCAACTTCGCGCACACGCCCGCTATGAACTCCGGCGGGATCGAAGACCGGAGCGCCCAATAGATCGGTGAGGGCAAGTTGCATCGCCTTTTGAGAATACGGCATGAGCGGGAAGGGAAGCCAGAAACGAAGAGAATTTCGTGCGAATTAAGAAGTCATTCAGTATTTGAGCCATTCGACCGACGTTTGACGCGCTCTCCCCGCTTTGCTACGGTAGTGAGTTTGCCCCTGCGCGCGTGGAATCCATCTATTGCGCTAACTTATCCCGGGGGAGCCAAGGAGCGTCATGCCAGCCATTAAATTCCGCGGAGTGGACTTCATCGACTTCGACACGCTGTTGAGCGACGACGAGCGCCTGGTGCGGGACAGCGCGCGCAAGTTCATCGAAGACAACCTAATTCCGATCATCGAAGAGTGCAATCGTGCCGGGCGCTTTCCCAAAGAACTGATCAAGCCGATGGCCGAGATGGGATTCTTTGGCGCGAGCTTGAAGGGCTATGGCTGCGCAGGCATGTCGAACGTGGAGTATGGCTTGGTTACGCAGGAACTGGAGCGGGGCGATTCCGGAGTGCGCAGTTTTGTGAGCGTGCAATCGGCGCTGGTGATGTATCCCATCTATGCGTTTGGCAGCGAGGAGCAGAAGAACACCTGGCTGCCCGCTCTGCAACAGGGCGATAAGCTCGGCTGCTTCGGATTGACCGAGCCTGACTTTGGATCGAATCCTGGCGGCATGAGGACGCGGGCGCGCAAGGTCGGCAACGAGTACGTGCTGAATGGCGAGAAGATGTGGATCACGTCCGGGACGATTGCCGATGTCGCGGTAATTTGGGCGAAGGTCGAAGACGAAGGAAATAAGGTTCGCGGATTCCTGGTCGAAACCGATCGTTCGGGATTCAAAGCCGAAGACATTCACGGCAAGTGGTCGTTGCGCGCGTCGGTGACGTCAGGATTGTCGTTGCAGGATGTGCATATCCCAGCATCGAATTTGTTGCCGGGCACGATGGGATTGAAGTCTCCCCTGATGTGCTTGAATCAAGCGCGCTACGGAATTTCCTGGGGGGCGATCGGCGCGGCGATGGCCTGCTACGACTGCGCTTTGCAGTATTCGTTGCTGCGCAAGCAATTTCGCGATCAGCCCATTGCTTCCCACCAGTTAGTACAGGAAAAGCTGGCCTGGATGATTACCGAGATCACGAAAGCCCAGTTGCTAGTTCTGCAAGTGGGACGCCTCAAGGATCAAGATAAAGTGCAGCACTTCCACATCTCAATGGCGAAGCGCAACAACGTCTGGATGGCGCTCGAATGTGCCAGGCTCTCCCGCGATGTGCTGGGCGCGAACGGCGTGGCCGACGACTATCCCATCATGCGGCACCTGATGAATCTGGAGTCGGTGAAGACGTATGAGGGCACGCAGGACATTCACACGCTGATTATCGGGAGTGCGGTGACTGGGATTGATGCGTTCTAGGTAAGATTGACCCGAAGGATGGTTCGCTTTTGAAAAAGCGCCGATCTGAATGATGTAATTCGTGAACAAACCAGTCGGGGTCCAAGCGGCCCGTTGATAACGCAGCGATTAACGAGAAGGCCGAAAGACGAGATGCCGTGCTGCGGATATTCCGTCGAGGCACCCGACAAGGTTTACGCGCTCTGTTCAAGACTTGGGAGTATTCAGACGAGGAAATTGAAAGCGTTCTCAGCGAGTACGACGGGGCACTCGATCAGCGATCTTCTTAGGCTCGGAATCGGCCTGGGTCCGTTTCTCGGGAGTCATTTTGGCTGCACGTTGACCGATCTCGGAAGCGATACGCTCCGCTAAGTCCTCCAACCCGTTTTCCGTCTGATGTTTTAGCTTGGCTAGGGCCATTGAAAGATCGCTCCTTACGACTAAAATTCCTTTGTCGCCCGCAATTTTCCATTATGCAAGACGCTTTGGTAATGTTACTCGGCACCCTTCACTTCCACTCCCGCCCATTTCTCCAGCAGCGTGATTGTGGCAGCGTAGTCGAGATCACCGTGGCCATCCTCGCTGGCAATCTCATAGATTTCTTCGATCGTTGCGAGAGCAGGTAGCTTGACCCGATTTTCTTTCGCAGCACCGAGCGCCAGGCGAATGTCTTTGTACATTAGGCGCAAAGGGAAGTTCGGTGTGAAATCATGCTGAAGGACAAACGGCGCCTTGTACTCCACGACGCCGGACCGCACCATCGAGGCATTGATCAGAGGCATCAGGGCGTCGGCGTCTACTCCAAGTTTTGCGGCCAAGGTCAGAGCTTCGGCAAAGCCTTCGTAGATCACCGCGATCTGCAGGTTCATCACAAGCTTCGTGGCGTGACCCTTTCCGGTGTCGCCCATGCGAAAGACTTTCTTGCCCATGGCGGCGAAGAGCGGCTTGAGTTCTTCGACGACGGGTTCATCTCCACCGACCATGAAGATGAGCGTGCCCCCTTCCGCAGCGACCTTCGAGCCGGTCATCGGTGCGTCCACGTAGCGAACGCCATTGGCGTACACGCGCTCCGCAAACGAACGCGTCGCAGAAGGTGCGATCGTGCTGGAGTCGACGATCGTCATTCCGGAACGCAGTGCCGATTCAACGCCATCCTTGCCGAAGAGAACGCTCTCCACGGCGTTCGTGTCGCTGACGCACATCCAGACGACCTCTGCGCCTTGAGCGGCTTCAGCGGGAGTTGCCGCAGTCTTGGCGCCTTCAATCTCCGCAGCCGAAGTGCGATTCCATACCGTAACTTCGTGACCTGCCTTGGCAAGATTGGTGGCCATGGGCCGCCCCATGATGCCGAGACCTAAGAATGCGATGCGCATTGCGAATGACTCCGTGATGTATGAATTTGGTCGAGTGAGATTTGATTAGAAACGACGGTTCCGATGGCGGTCAAGGCGAGGCTGTGGATTGTTCACGGCCTAAAAAAACCCCCACCCTGTCGCAACGTGCGGGACAAGGATGGGGCACCCGTCTCCTGGACGAGTACAGTGGCTTGTGAGTTCAAGGCTGCGGCATTTACTCTAACTGAGGTCTTATTCATAACGAGGAGTATATGGCGGGCGCAAAATATATTTGGATTGACGACGGATTGCAGGAGATGGAGAAGCTGAACCTGTCTCCGATTAATGCAGGGCTGCATTACGGATTCAGCGTGTTTGAAGGCATCCGATGTTATGCGACGGATAAGGGGCCGTCCGTGTTTCGCTTACAGGAGCATATGGAGCGACTGCTCGCATCGGCACACATCATCGGCTTTCGCGATTTGCCCTACACGGTGAAGAGCCTGGCGGACGCCACGCACGAAACCGTTGCCGCGAACAAGCTTTCAGCTTGCTACATCCGCCCACTGATTTATTTGGATGGCGCCATGCATATGACGCTGGACAGCGGTACTCCCCGGCTCATGATTGCGGTCTGGGAGTGGAATTCGTTTTTGGGCAAAGAGGCCACCGAGCGTGGCATTCGGGCGAATATCTCGTCGTTTACGCGACTGCATCCCAACATCAACATGACCAAGGCCAAGGTTTCGGGAAATTACGTGGGATCGATTCTGGCCAAGACTGAATCGCAGCGTGCGGGATTCGATGAGGCGATCATGCTCGATCCGCAGGGCTACGTGGCCGAGTGTACAGGTGAAAATATCTTTGTGGTGCGCGATGGCGACATTTACACAGTGCCGCGCGCTTCGATCTTGGAAGGTATCACCCGCGACAGCTTAATCAAGATCGCCGAGGACATGGGATATCGCGTCATCGAAGAGCAGATCTCGCGCGATCAACTCTATATTGCCGACGAAGTGTTTGTGTGTGGGACGGCGGCAGAAGTCATCGCTCTGCGAGAGATCGACTTCCGCAAGATCGGCATCGGCGTGATGGGCCCGGTTACGACTGGAATCCAGGAAGACTATCGAAAGCTGGTCACAGGCCGACACGCGCGCTCCGAGGCCTGGCTCTCTCATGTGCCGCAAACGGTGAAGGCTTAGAGCGCGAGCCATCCCCGTCTTAAAGTTTGCGCGTTTCAAAAAAGAGGCCCGTTCAAACTTCTGAACGGGCCTTTTGCCGTCTTCGTTGTTGTGCGTGGGGTTAAAAGATAAACTTGGCGCCCAGCTGCAAGATGCGCGGGTTGTGGGTGCTGGAAGATCGGAGATACGATTGGCCCGCACACGCTGTCGGGTCGCCCGCATTGTTGTTGCCTCCGCCGTAACATCCGATCACGTTGCCTGTGCCTTTGCCGGAGTTGTTCGCGGCCGATCCGGCATCGCCGCCAATCCAGGTATATTCGACGTGATTGAAGACGTTGAAAGCTTCGGCGCGGAACTCAAAATACTTGGTTTCGGTGATCGCGAAGCGTTTGATAGCCGCCATGTCGAAGTTGGTGCGCCACGGATTGCGAAGGATGTTTCGACCGGCGTCACCGAATGTCAGACCTGTGGGCTGAACGAAGACATCGGGATTGTAGATGAGCGGACCGAATCCGCTCAAATAGGCCGACAGAGCGCTGCTGGAAACTCCTTTCCTCGGGTCGCCGACCAAATCAGGATAGGAACCGGCAGTGGCGAAACTATTGGCGACGCCAGCGTTGTCGCCGGTTACGCCGCTGGAAACGCCTCCGTTGTACACGCTGAATGGAGATCCACTCTGCACGAGGGTGATGCCGGACCACTGCCAACCGCCCAACAGTTTGTCCGTAAGCGTGTGTCCCTTCAGAAATGGAATGTCGTACACATACGCGAAGGTGAAGTTGTGGCGTTGATCGAAGTTGGAACTGGCGCGATAGCCATTGAGGTTATACGCGTTTACAAAACCAAGATCGTTGTAGTCGGAGGAGTCGTCGATCGAGTGACTCAACGTGTAGGCGGCGTTGATTTCGAGACCGCCGATGCTATGACGAACCGAAGCTTCCAGGGCATTGTAGTTGGACGAACCGCTCTCGTCTTTGCGTTCGATACCACCGATTCCTGCGTAGGGACGGAATGGGGCGGCGGTGTTGCCGCAGGCGACGTAAAGATTCACGGCGGGGCCATACGGCACTCCAGCGGCGTTCGCATGGTAGGGGATTGGGGTGCCGTACGAGGTAACCGCATTTTCGGAGATGCCGTAGGCGTCGGTATTGCCACTGGTGATGTTTGCACAGTCCGTCGCCGTGATCACCTGTCCCGGCGCGTAGGGGTTCTGCCCTGGAGAGACGGGCTGAAGCTGATTCAGTTCGTAGGAGCGCGTCAGGTGCGTACCGGCGCTTCCCACGTAAGACAACGTCGCGACGGTGCTCTTGCCCACATCGTGTTGGAGGTCCAGGTGCCATTGCTGGATGTAAGGCCAGACCGCCTGGTTCGGAATCGATACGAATTGCAAAGGGGTCGTACTATTGCCAAGCAAGCCGGGATTTAAGTTTTGATAGCCGGTTACGTAGGTCGGAGTGCTGGCCGTAGGCGTCGCCTTGCTGTAGTACTCCAGGGATTCGGTATTGGCTTCGTTGCCGTTCGTGTGTTCGAAGAATAAGCCGTAACCACCTCGAATCGCCCACTTGCCGTCGCCGAAAATGTCATACGCGAAACCGATTCGAGGGGCTGGATTCCACCAGTGGTTCTTCATGCAGCCGCTCGGCACTCCCGGAGTTACGCCGCAATCCACCCAACCGTTGTAAGGGTTGCCAATCACCAAGCCGCTGGAAGGATCGACGCTGCTGGCACCCGGAACATATCGAGATGGATCGAAGTTCCACGCAAGGTTGTTCTTCTCACGGTAGGTCCCATAGAAGCTCAAACGGACTCCCAGATTCAACGTGAGCCGCCGGTTGGCGTGCCAGTCATCCTGAAAGTACGTTTCCGCAATGTGATATTGCTCGTGCATTTTCAGCGCGGCCGCTTCCTGAGTGAAGCCTCCAATGTTACCGAGAAGCAAATCGGCGAAGGCGTTTCCACTGGTATTTGGGCTGGAGCTGCTGAAGGTAAGGAGGCCGTTCACCCCGACGCCTGGCTGAGGAATTTCGTTCTTATGGGCATCAACGAAGTAGACGCCGAACTGCAAATTGTGAGGACCTACGATCTTGGTCACATTGTCGCGATAAGTGAAAGTGGGGTTAGAGTTCAAGGGGCCGTTGGGGACGTAACCAGGATCTTCAGCGAATCCGCTTTGGAATTCACCACCACTCAGACTGATGCCAGGGACTTTGCCGCCATATCCGTTGTCATAAAGACCTAGCGTCGAAGGCACGCTGCCGCGCTGCCACGGTCCAGTGAGCTGCGTCGAAATATGATCTGTCGTGTAGCTCGCGACGAACTCATTCAGCAGCGTCGGCGAAACGTTTGTCGTGATTCTCGCCACCATGCTGACGCCGGGATTCTTGAACGCGGTCTGGATTGTGGGGAAGCTTGTTCCACTGGTCCACAACGGAACCGGATATTGCTCGTTCCACGAGTCATGAATGTATCGGAAGCTGACCCGAGTCTTGTCTGACACGTTGTGGTCAATCTTGAAGAGTTCTTGCCGCCAGTGTAATGGCAGGGTTGGCGTGGCGAACCAAGTATCGAGCACCCCATTACCTTGCGACGAAATATTTGGTTCGGGGATTAAAGGGAGCAAGGCCTGAGTGATCGGCGCGTTTTGGGAGAATGCGGGTACGACGTTGAGGTTTGGCGTGTAGCCAGCCCCGTTCGTATAGCCGGGGACTATGGGACAGTCGGAGAAACTGCCGCTAGCATTGGGACAATCGCCGCTGAAGTCGCCCGCGCGCTCCGCCGTAGTAGGCACGGGTGTCGAACCGAAAAAACCTGAAGCAGGAGTCAGTTCGCGGCGCCACTCTTCGGACCAGAAGAAAAAGGTTTTCTGCTTATTCGTGTTGTAAATTCCGGGAATGTAGACGGGGCCACCGATGGTGTATCCGAAGTCATGCTTTTTGTACGCGGGCACCGAAGTCTCGAACTCGGGCGTCGCGTTAAACGCATCGTTGCGCAAGAATTCGTAAGCGTCGCCGTGAAAAGTACTGGTGCCGGACTTAGTTTCCACTTCCACCGTGCCCGAGCCGTTGCGGCCATACTGCGCTCCGTAGTTCGAAGTTAGAACCTGTACTTCGTCGATAGCGTCGATGCTGGGGTAAACATTGAGAGTTTGATTACTGCCGTTGTCGAGCGCGTCGCCACCATCGATCTCGAAGTTGTTGTACTCCGTGCGCCCGCCATTGACACTGAATGCTACCGTCGAAGCGCCGGGTTCGCCCTCATCCGAGCCGGATTGGTCGCTTACGCCTGGACTTAGAGCGACCAGCTGCGTGAAGTCGCGCCCATTGAGTTCGAGCTGGCTGACTTCTTTGCCTGTAATTGTGTCGCCTAGCACCGCAGATTGTGTATCAACTTGAGCTACGCTCTCGCCGGTCACCGTGACTTCGGTCGCGGAAGATCCAACTTTCAGGGTCACGTTGTTGCGGGCACTCTGAGCGATATCCAATATGATCCCCTTGGCGGAGTACTTCTCGAAACCGGTTGCGGAGATTTCAAGGTTGTACTTTCCAATGGGGAGGGCCGAGAAGGAATAGGTGCCGCTCCCGTTGGTCTTTCCGGTCTGCGTTAGGCCATGGTCGGGACTGCTGATTGTTACATCGGCCCCGGGGATCGCGGCGCCGCTGGGGTCGGTGACCGTGCCCGTGATGGACGCGGTGTCTTGGGCTCGCACCGCGGTGCCGGCTGCGAGCAGGCAGAATGTGAGCATCAGAGAGAAGCGCAGAAGACTGTTCTTCATGGGGAGTGGTCCTCGCTTGGTGAATTCGGCGGAGCTTAGTTTCATGTTTCGAAACCGACTTTCACTTTCAGATTTCGGTCTTGCTGGCTCAAATCCCGGGGAGCGTTCGGCGTCCAGACGTGGGACGCGCTTACGTTTATTAAATCGTATGAATAATGCGTTATTTGCGGTTTTACTGTCAACACAAAAATTCCAGGGGCCGTTCTTTGAGGCCGGAGTGCGGTTCGGTTTTGATCTCGTTTAGCGCACATGTTGGGTCGATTCCCGGACTACCAGCTCAGGAGCCAGGCGCTGGTGCACGGCGGGAAGTGCTTTCTTATTCTCGGATTTCTTGTCGAGTTCGGAATGAATGCGCTCGGCCGCAATCTTGACCGCCATGGCGCCCATGGCCTCCATGGGCTGACGGATGGTAGTGAGTTGAGGCGTGTAAAGCGTCGAGGCGGCGATATCGTCGAAGCCGATTACGGAGCAGTCGTGAGGCACGCGGACGCCGGCTTTGGTCAAGGCGCGGATGACGCCGAAGGCAGTCATGTCATCGAAGGCCATTATCGCGGTGAAGGGAATACCACTGCGGATGAGGTCTTCGGTGAGAGCGCAGCCGGCATCGAAGCTCGACATGGGATCGCGCGATCCTGCCAGGTCCAGAATCATGCTCGGATTGATTTCGAGCTGTTGTGCTTTGGCGAACGAACGGACGCCCTTCCAGCGAGGGGCGGTATCGCCGAGCGTCTTTGGACCGCGGATGAAGGCGATGTTGCGATGACCGAGCGAATAGAGATGTTCGATGGCAAGACGACCGCCCAGTTCGTTGTCGACGATGACAGAAGAGATCGATTCATTTTGCAGTTCCTGGCCGATCATCACGGTGGGAAGGCTGCTCTTTTCCAGGTCCCCAAGCACGTCGATGTTAACGAATAACCAATTAGCAAGAACGATAAGAGCCTCGACGCGCCGGTCGAGAAGCATTTCCAGATAGCGTTCGAAGCGCGCTCGCTCGTTGTGCACATCGGTAAGAATGGGCAGGTAGGACGCCTGGTAGAGCGAAGTCTCGATGCCGCGCAGGATGGGCGTGCAGAAGGGATCGGTCATGTCGAAGACCATGACGCCGACAGTGTGACTGCGGCGGCTGCGCAGGGAGCGAGCAAAAAGATTGGGGCGATATCCGAGCTTCTTCGCGGCTTTTTCGATACGCTTCTTTGTGACTGCGGGAATGTAGCGTGATAGCGGCGCATTGTTCAGAACGATGGAGACGGTGGTCGACGAGAATCCGCTTTCTTTGGCGACGTCGCGAATGGTCACGACGGAACTGCGCGGCGACGAGTCGGCTGTTAAATCGTTTTTGGCCATGAGCTGTGAGAACAAAACGCAGCCGCTTGAATTCGCAAAGCCGCTGGCGGACACTACAGCAGAGACTAGAAGCTATGTCAAGTAAGACTCAAAGAATCGTTATTGGTTGGTTACTGCTGTCGCTATTCGGCTTTGCACAGCCTGGAAACGCGGCAGGACAGACGGCTGCACAGAAATCAGCGCCGGATCCGGCGCAGCTTTTCGCTCAGGGCGAGGAGGCACTCCGGGCCAATAAGCTGACGGCGGCAGAGCAGGCGTTTCGTGCGGTGTTGACTGTCGATCCTAGTGTCGCGGGAGCGTACGCGAATCTGGGTGTGATTTATATGCGGCGCAAGCAGTGGACGCAGGCGATGTCCATGTTGCGCAAGGCCGAGCATCTTGCGCCAGAGGTTGCAGGTATCCGGCTGAACGAAGGGTTGGTCTATTACCGGCAAAGTGACTTTCGCTCGGCCATAGGGCCCTTCGAATCGGTGGTGCGCGATGTGCCGAATTCCCTTCAGGCGCGTTATTTGTTGGGCCTCTGCTACTTCTTCACCGAGCGTTACGTGGAGGCATCGGCTACGCTGGAGCCGCTTTGGCCTCAGGAATCCGATCAGCTGAATTATCTGTATGTTCTGGGAATCGCGGCAGGGAAGGCAAAACAACCTGAACTGGAGCAGCGCGCGCTGGGACGGATGGTCGAGCGCGGAGAGAACTCTGCTGAGTTTCACTTGCTGATGGGCAAGGCGCATTTGAATCGCGAAGAGTACGACGATGCGATTAAGGAGTTAGATCTGGCGGCAGCGTCCGATTCAAAGTTGCCGTTTTTGCATTTCAATCTGGGCGTTGCATATTTGAAGAAGCAGGAATTGGATCGCGCCCAAGCCGAATTTGTGAAAGACATCAGTCTCGAGCCGGATGTGGCTTACGACTACGATCAGCTAGGCATCGTTTATTACGACCAACAGAAAGATCAGGAGGCGGAGAAGAGTTTCAAGAAGGCGTTGCAGCTTGATCCGAAGCTCACGAGTTCGCATTACGAATTGGCGCGCGTGTACCAGCGCGAGGGGCACTATGCGAAGGCATTGAGCGAGATCGATGCGGCAGGAGCGTTAAGTCCCGATAATTCGAGTGTGCATTACGTCCGCGGGCAGATTCTCCAGAAGATGGGGCGGACGGCCGAGGCGAAGCACGAGATGCAGACTGTCGCGCAGATGGACAATACGGCGCGTAGCAAGCGCGAAAAGGAGTTGGAGAGCGCGCCCATTCCGAATCCCGAAGTGCAAAGCGAACCGCAGTGATAGCGCGAGGTTGGGAACGCGTACGGATGCTAAGATAGAGCTTACCCATGAAGGAAAATAGCGCCAGTACGGCGGTGTTGGAACCACCTACCAAGCCAAAATCTCCGACCAAAATTGGCTTCGTCAGCCTGGGCTGCCCTAAGAATTTAGTGGACAGCGAGGTCATGATGGGCATGTTGGCGCGCGCCGGCGCGGAATTGACCCCCAATGCCGAAGACGCCGATGTGATCGTGGTGAATACGTGTTCGTTCATCGCCACTGCCCAACAGGAATCGGTAGACACGATTCTAGAAATGGCGGGGCATAAGGCGTCGGGACGAGCGCAGAAGCTTGTTGTGGCGGGATGTCTGGTCGAGCGCTTTCGCGACGAGATTCAGAAGAACATGCCGGAAGTGGATGCCGTCGTCGGCACCGGCGAGTTGGGCAAAATTCTATCTGCGACCGGAATCGCCCCCCCAGTAAAGGATTCGCCGTTCACGATTTTTCAGCCACGCCCTGAAGGCGCGGCGCGGGCGGCGCAGGGAAGATTTTCACGCGAGAGGTGGGATGGCGCAATCGCCGATTTGCCGAATTATTTGTACGACGAAGACACGCCGCGGGTGCTGGCGACGGCGAGTTACACGGCATATATCAAGATTGCCGAGGGCTGCGATCATCCTTGTAGTTTTTGCATCATCCCTCAACTGCGCGGGCAGTTTCGGTCGCGGCGCTTTGAGTCGGTGATCGCCGAGGCGGAGCGACTCGCACATGCAGGGGTACGCGAGATCACGCTGATTGGGCAGGATACAACCTGTTACGGCGAAGATTTCGGCCTGAAAGACGGATTGGCTTCACTCCTGGAGAAACTTGCTGGCATTGATGGATTGCGCTGGGTGAGATTCTTGTACGCGTATCCCAACAAGATCACCGGAAAGCTATTGGAAACCATTGCGGCTCACGAAAAGATTTGCTCTTACATGGACGTGCCCTTGCAACATGCGTCCGCCAGTGTGCTCAAGCGGATGAAGCGGGGCGGCGGCGCCGACTTGTTTCTCCGACAAATTGAAAAAATGCGGCGGACGATTCCCGGCGTGACTCTGCGAACTTCGTTTATTGTTGGCTTTCCCGGCGAGACGGAGAAAGAATTTGAGGAGCTTTGCCAATTTGTGCAAGAGGCGAAGTTCGATTGGATGGGAGCGTTTGGCTACTCCGATCAGGAGGGCGCGACGGCTTATGCGCAAGAAGCGAAGCTACCCGAGCGCGTGATTGAGCATCGGCGGAAGCACTTGATGGAAATACAAAGAAAAATCAGCAAGAAGGCGAAGAAGACGCTCGTGGGCAAGGAACTCGAGCTGCTGTTGCTGGGGTCGGCCGAGGAGAGCGATTTGCTTTTGGAGGCGCGCACCGCCATGCATGCTCCGGAGATTGACGGCAAAGTCTTCGTGAGTGATTTCCCGGAAGAGATGACGCCGCAGCCAGGCGAATTTTATCGGGCGGAAATTACGGAGAGCCACGATTACGATTTAGTGGCGAGGATTATCGAATAAGTTGGGGATTTGTTTTCGGTGATGGCTGGCGAGAAACGAGTGATCCGAGTGAGTTGTCCGACCTGCAAGACGCCGGTGACGGCGGAGAATCCCGACATGCCGTTTTGCAGTCCGCGCTGCCGGCTGATCGATCTGGGGAAGTGGGCCAGCGGAGCTTACGTGATTTCCGATCCTCTCAAAGATATCGATCATGACGAATGACAGGCGCGGGCGCGGCTTGTTATGAACGATGCTGCGCGACCATCGGTCGCTCCCCTCTGGGCTTCATTGATCGCTACTTTCGGCGGCATTGGCCGGATCAAGCCAGGGCCTGGAACGTGGGGCTCCGCGGGCGCTGTGCTCTTGTGGTGCCTGGTTTCCCGCCTCATTCCCGTTTCATATCAAGCCGCGAGTCTGGCGGCGTTGGCAGTCTTCGTGGTTGCGATCGGTATCCCGGCGGCGACGCGAGTCATCCGCGCAACCGGCATCAAAGACCCCCAGTTCGTTGTGATCGACGAAGTCGCGGGGCAGTGGCTCACACTGATCGCGGCTCCGATTACATGGAAATGTCTTCTCGCGGGCTTTATACTTTTTAGAGCGTTCGACATTTTCAAACCGCCGCCGATTCGCACGCTGGAACGATTGCCCGATGGCGTAGGTGTGGTCGTAGATGATCTTGGAGCGGGCGTGTATGCATGGGTTGTATTGCGCATCCTATTTCATTGGCAAAAGTAGCAAGACTTGAGCAAGAAAGAAGTGTCATGGGAATTTCCGATCGGCTTCTGGGCAAGAAGAATGTGAATGGCGACCCGCAGATTTCGGGAGTCTATCCTGACGCGGCTATGCCCGGCGGCGAGGTGCGAATTGTTGGCAGCGGCCTGCGTCCTAAGGAGTTTCGACGTCCCAGCGTCAAGTTTAATGACGTGGAAGGCTCGTTAGTTGTCGGTTCAGATGATTTTGTGGTGGCACGAGTTCCTGCGGGGGCATCATCGGGCGAAATTACGGTTTCCACGAACGGACACCCCAGCAACGCTCATGCGATTCGCGTAGCGACGCTGATCGCAGACAATCTGCACCCGGTGGCGAATCCCGCGGTTGACCTGGAAGGAAGTATCTACGCTACATTCTCGGGATCGCGCGGGCAGAAAGTGCCGGTGTCGGTATTTAAGATTGACACGAATTATGTGGTGACTCCGTTTCTAACCGAATTGATGAACGCGACGGCAATCGCTTTTGATCGCAACGGCGATATGTATGTTTCATCGCGGTATGATGGCGCTGTTTATAAGGTGGCCTCGAACGGAACCTACTCGACTTACGCCGAGAGCATGGGAGTGGCCACTGGTATCGCGTTCGACCGGGCGCAGAATCTTTATGTAGGCGACCGCAGCGGTACGATTTTCAAAGTCGCTCCTGACAAGCAGATCTTCGTTTTCGCGACGTTGGAGCCTAGCGTCTCGGCCTATCACTTAGCGACGGGATTCAATGGCGACTTGTTCGTGAGCGGGCCAACCACTTCGAGCTGGGATTCGGTCTACCGCATCGACGCGCACGGAACCGTGACCACCTATTTCCGCGGTCTGGGACGGCCGCAAGGCATGGCTTTGGACGTTGACGGAAATTTGTATGTCGCTGCGTCGCTGGCCGGGCAGCGCGGTATTGTGAAGATCAGTCCCGACGGAAAAGCCGCATTGCACGTGTCCGGTTCCGGATTAGTCGGCCTTGCGTTTGCGCCGGGGCGATCTGCAATTCTGGCAACGAATCATGCGGTCTACCACTTGCCGCTTGATGTTCAGGGGCTGCCCGCGCTCAACGAACTTCCCGCCTATTAGTCTTCGCACAACTTCATTTCATTTACACTAGCCGTCGTGGATTCGAAACTGTGAACGCAGAGATCATCGCTATTGGCTCCGAGCTGCTGACGCCTTTCCGCCAGGATACGAACTCGCTTTATTTGACTGAGAAGTTGAATGAACTCGGCGTTGAAGTGATCTTCAAGACCGTCGTCGGCGACAACCGCCCACATCTGATGACGGTGGCGCGTTTGGCATTGGCACGTGCCGACGTCGTGATTTTCATGGGAGGATTGGGGCCTACCGAAGATGATTTGACGCGTGAATGTGTGGCGGATGCTCTAGGCCTGCAACTGCGACGGGACGAAAAACTTATCACCAACTTGCAACAGCGTTTTGCCGAGCGCGGCTATACGATGTCGGAAAACAATTTGAAGCAAGCTGATGTAATCAGCGGCGCTACGACCTTGCCTAATGCGAACGGAACCGCTCCGGGACAATGGATTGGCGGCAAGTATGACGGTCGGGATCGCGTGGTCATTCTTTTGCCGGGGCCTCCGCGAGAACTGACCGCGTTGTTTGAGGAGCAGTGTTTGCCGCGACTACGGGCCCGCTTGCCAAAGCAGTCGATCGCGACCAGGACTCTGAAGATCACAGGAATCGGAGAGTCGCACTGCGATGCGCGTGTGGCTCCGATTTACAAGCGCTTCAGTGACGTGCAGACGACTATACTCGCGGGTGCCGGCGAAATCCAGCTGCATGTGAAAACGCAGGCAGCAACAATTGAGGTCGCGCAGAGTCGGGTGGATCAACTTGTCGAGTTGCTGGAAGAAGAGTTGGGCGACCTCGTTTTTTCCGATAACGGTGATTCGCTTGAACAAATCGCCGGATATTTTCTCCAGATGCGTGGCGCGACGTTGTCGGTGGCGGAGTCTTGTACAGGCGGACTAGTTGCGGAACGGTTGACGTCGGTCAGCGGTAGTTCGCGGTACTTTCTAGGCGGGGCAATCGTTTACTCCAACGAGCTCAAAACTTCTTTTGCGGATGTGCCCGCGCACATGATCGAAAAACACGGCGCGGTGAGCCGAGAAGTGGCAGCCGCATTGGCCGAAGGAATTCGTTATCGTTGTGAGACCACGCTGGGCCTCGGGATCACTGGCGTGGCGGGTCCGACGGGTGGAACGACTGAGAAGCCCGTGGGCTTGGTTTATCACGCGCTCGCCAGCGAGCAGGGAACTGAGATAGTCGAGCGCAAATTCCCCGGCGACCGCAAACGGGTACGATGGTTTGCCAGCCAGCAGGCGCTCGATATGGTACGAAGAAAATTGCAGTAGGTAAAGAGCAGGATGGAATGCGCCTGTTTGTGGCCCTCGATCTCCCGGACGATGTGCGTGAACGGATAATCCAGTTCGTCGCCGATATGAGACCTTTCGCTCCCGATGCCCGTTGGATGGCGTCCGCCTCATGGCACATCACGTTAGCGTTCCTCGGCGAAAGACCTGAGGCGGGCTTGCCGGGATTGAAGCTCGCTCTGGCGAAGATTCAATGCGCAGAAGTCCCGATAATGTTTCGCGATTATGGATTCTTTCCGAATCCTCAGTCTGCGCGAGTGTTCTGGGCAGGAATCGAGGGTGGATCACTTCTCGAAACCTTGGCGCATAAGGTGTCTGATGCTGCCGGAGTCGGGCGATTAATCGCGGAGTATCATCCTCACCTCACGCTAGCGCGGGCGGGCGGCAGCAGAGATTCCGGCGCCCCGACTCGACAGGCGCAAGACCGACTCAAGAAGCGGTTCGCCAGACTCCAATCTGAGCTCGCGAGCGTGAGACAGCTGGATTTTGGCGCGATGATCGCCCGGGAGTTTTATTTGTATCAAAGCCGTTTGTCGGACCAGGGCTCGACTTACGAAAAGCTCGAGCGGTTTGCACTCTCTACACCACATGCGGCCACGGAACGGACGGCATGAAAGATATTCTCATTACGGTCGTTCTCAGCTATCTATTGGGAGCCATCCCGTTCGGCTACATTCTCGTGCGCTTGTTTCTGCGGCGGGACATTCGGCAAGTAGGAAGCGGCAACATTGGCGCGACCAATGTCGCGCGGTCATCGCCGGTGTTGGGCGTACTCACTCTGTTGCTCGATGCGCTCAAAGGCTTGACCGCTGTCGTGATCGTCGCTCGCTTATTTCCAGATCAAAAGCTTTTGTCAGTGCTTGCCGCCTTGTGTGCGGTGGCTGGGCACATTTTTTCCGTCTGGCTGAAATTTCGTGGAGGGAAGGGTGTGGCCACCGGGCTGGGATCGTTCGTATTGCTCACACCGAAGGCGATGCTGCTGATGGTTTTGATTTTCTTACTTGTTGTCGCCGTTACCCGATACGTCTCGTTGGGTTCGATTTTGGCCGTCACTCTGCTGCCGGTGCTGGCTTGGGCGCTCGACGGATACCGAGGTCAACCGCAAGGCTTAGCGATGATGACGACGGCGAGTCTTTTAATTCTGGCTAAGCACGCGCCCAATTTTCGCCGGTTGCTGGCCGGAACGGAATCGCGCTTCGCCCTGCGGCGAGCAGAGGAGCGCAGCATTCGATGACTAAAGTGGCAGTCATCGGCGCGGGCGCGTGGGGAACAAGTTTGGCGATCGTGTTGGCGCGCAAGAACCGTGGCGAGGTACGACTCTGGGCGCGAGAGCAGGAAGTCGTCGATTCGATTCTGCGTGACCGGGTCAATCGTTTGTTTCTTCCCAGCGAGACCTTGCCGGAAGGGATTCATCCCACGACCGATTTCGCGCACGCCGTGAAAGGTGCGGAAATGGTTGTGGGCGTGGTTCCTTCGCAGCATTGTCGCGCTGTGTTCTCTGCCGCCTCGCCCCACCTCAGTCCGGAAGCGATCTTAGTCAGCGCGACCAAAGGTTTGGAAGGCCAATCCCTGGCCCGGATGTCTGAAGTGATTCGCGAAGCAGTCGGAGAACACCCGCGCGGTCCGCAGGTCGTAGCCCTCAGCGGACCATCGTTCGCGTCGGAAGTGGCGCGGGGTGATCCCACAGCGGTGACCGTGGCTTCTAGCGATGCCCAGGTTTCAGAGGCCGTGCAAATCGCTTTCAGCGATGTGCGCTTTCGTGTGTATACCTCCTCCGATGTCATCGGAGTGGAGCTGGGCGGCGCGCTGAAGAATGTCATCGCGATCGCCGCCGGCATTTGCGACGGCCTCGGGCTCGGCCACAACTCCGTCGCGGCGCTGATCACGCGCGGCCTCGCCGAAATGACGCGTCTGGTCGTAGCTTGCGGCGGAAGGGCGGAGACGATGTCAGGCTTAGCTGGGTTGGGCGATCTCGTTTTGACTTGCACTGGCACGCTTTCCCGGAATCGCAGCGTGGGCGTGGCGTTAGGTCGCGGAAGCAAGCTGGCTGACATCATCGCGGGAATGCGCGGCACCGTGGCGGAAGGGGTGTTCACCACCAACGCAGCCGTCGGATTGGCCCTCAAGCATGGCGTGGAAATGCCGATCACGCAAGAAGTCTTTGCCATTCTTGACGATGGAAAATCGCCAGCGGACGCCATGCAAAGTCTTATGGCCCGTAGCGCCCGGGGTGAGGCCGAACCGCACTGACCGCGGGTTTCCGGCAAAAAGTTACGAACTAATGTTACTCATATCGTTGCGATGAAACACTCTCGCCGTCGAACTTTGGTAATGGAGTGATGGCCGATTGCCAACCGTAGAATCGAGGCTATAGGGGCGACTTTGGATTCACCGTCCCGGAGGCGTTTTTGCCACTTCGATTTCCACGGCCGACAAAAATTCCGATTCTGTATGTCATCCTCAGCGTTCTGGCGCTGGTCAGCGTCGTTCCGATGTATTTCTATTCGACGCAAGTGGAATCGATCAATCGCGATCGGCTGATCACCAACGAACGGCTTTTGCAGAATACTGTCACACGATCTTTGGCCGACGACATTTCTCAGCATCAGGATTCGCTGCGCATGATGCTGGCGAACCTTTCGTCTGCTGTGCAAATCGCTAGCGGTGGCGATATTACGGGCAATCACGTTGAGGCGCCGGAGCTGCGTGCGTTGTTGGAAAACTTTGTGTCGTCTTCGGATGACTTGGCATACGCGACTTTGCTGAACTCGGAAGCCAAAGGTGTGTCGGCGGGGCGCATCGCTCCGGATGCATTCTTGCAGCGAGAGTTGGAGCGCGGCTATGCGGCGGCACGCGACGGTCGAGTCTACAATGGCCAGACCTTGGTGATCGGCTCCGGAAAAACTTCCCGCACGGTCATGCTCGTGAGTACTCCGGTGATGTACGGTGGTCGCTTCCTCGGCATGATCGGATCGGTCGTCGATTTGCAGTTCCTGATTCGCCGTCTACAGGAGGTCGATCGCGGCGGACTGACGCCTTATGTCGTGGATAGCGAAGGCCGTCTGGTCGCGGGCGCCACCAGCGATTACGCCACCGGCCAGGACATGAAGAATCTTGAGATCGTGAAAAATTTTGTCGATCAGGGCAGCAAGGCGCAGATGGTCGCGGCCACGCATGAGTTTTCGCTGGCCGGCAAGGGCGGTGTGAAAATGTTGGGCACCTATAGTCCGGTGAGCAATCTGGATTGGGCAGTCGTGGTGCAGAAACCGCGTAGCGAGGCTTATCGCGGAGTGTTCGAGATGCAGCGCACGGCGCGCACGCTCGCCATCATGTCTGTATTCCTCTCCATTGCACTGAGTATTTTCGCGGCCCGAAGAATCACGAATCCGTTGGAAGTTCTCACCGAATCGAGCCGCGCGATCGCACGCGGAGATTTTTCGCAGCGCGTCAAACTGAAGAGCCGAACGGAGATTGGGGAGCTCGCCGATACATTCAACACGATGTCTGAGGAGCTTGAACATTATGTGCTCGACCTCAAGCGGGCGGCGACTGAGAATCGCGAGCTGTTCATGGGATCGATCCAAATGCTAGCGGGCGCGGTCGACGAAAAGGACCCATATACCAAGGGTCACTCCGACCGGGTCACGAAGTATTCGTTAATGATTGCGCACGAAATGCAGTGCCCAGAGGAGTTCATCGAGATCGTTCGAATTTCAGCGCAGTTGCACGACGTAGGAAAAATCGGCATCGAGGACCGGATTTTGAAAAAGCCGGGAGCGCTTACGCCGGAAGAGTTCGACGTGATGAAGACGCACACGACGCGAGGCGCGAATATCTTGCGTCCGGTAGCGCAATTGCAGGCCATGATTCCGGGCATCGAGTTGCACCATGAATCGCTCGACGGACGCGGCTATCCGCACGGACTGAAGAGCGACGAGATTCCTCTACTCGCGCGCATCATTGCGGTCGCAGATACATTCGATGCCTTGACTACGAATCGTCCTTACCAGCAAGCGCGCGAGCCGCTGGACGCGCTGAAGATCATTCATTCACTGTCGGGCAAGCGGCTCGATCCGAGCGCGGTGCTGGCGCTCGACGCGATCTATGAGCGCGGAGAAATCCGGGTGCCGAAGCCCTTCACACCCGCTGCCGCGCAGCCGGTTACGGTGATGGCTTCCGCAGTGGTGATTGCGCAAGCGGTGGCGGCGCCCTTGGCCCGCACGTAAAGGTTCAGACGGTAACTCGTGTCCCCACTCAGTCTTGATCCGAGCGGCATGTGCTGGCGGATTTGTGACTCATGCCAAACCCTAAAACGCCGCTATAATCAATGCTTTAGGCGATCTCACTCATGATTCGAAATTTATTTGGTGGCGGCGACAAGGGAACGGCCGAAAAGGCCGAGCCGGAAAAGAAACGCGGCTTTTTCGAGCGGATGAAAGAGGCGGTTACCCGCACGCGCGAGAACCTTAGCGGCCGGATCGAAGAAGCGATCTCTGTCGGTGTCTCTGGTAACAAGGAAATCGATCGCGCCACGCTCGATGACTTGGAGGGCATCCTGCTTGGTGCCGATTTGGGTTCGACGACTACGCGAGAAGTCTTGGCCAAGCTGCGCGAGAAGGCGGATCGGCACCAGATTGGAGACGCCTCCGAGTTGAAGCGTTTGTTGAAGGAAGAATTGTTGACGATTCTGGAAAAAGCAAATGTGCCTCCCGTCCCTGCGACGGAAGGCATGCCCGAAGTCATTCTCGTCGTGGGTGTGAACGGAACAGGGAAAACCACCAGCATCGGTAAGCTGGCGCAGTTTCTGAAGTCGGAAGGGAAGAGTGTGCTGCTGTGTGCGGCGGACACGTTTCGCGCGGCCGCCATCGATCAGTTGGAGATATGGGGTCAGCGCACCGGCGTCGAAGTGATCCGCACCAAGCCTGGCGGCGATCCCGCAGCGGTTCTCTATGATGCTTTGCAGGCTGGGACGGCGCGGCATTGCGACTACGTGATCGTCGACACCGCGGGCCGACTGCACAACAAGGCAGGACTCATGGCGGAGTTGGAGAAGATGCGCCGTACCGCGCAGCGGATTATCCCGGGAGCGCCCCACGAGACGTTGCTCGTGGTCGACGCGACGACCGGCCAGAACGGATTGCAGCAGGCGCGGATGTTTACCGACTCTGCCGGTGTCACTGGCATCGTCCTATCGAAGCTCGACGGCACGGCCAAAGGTGGCGTAGTTGTGGCGATCTCGCGCGAGATGGGATTGCCTGTGCGCTACGTTGGGGTGGGTGAGAAAGTTGGAGACCTGCTGCGCTTCGATGCCCGCGATTTTGTGGAATCGTTGTTTAATTAGTACTCGTCCGCAAATCTGAATTGTCCAAGTCATCACAACCCGGCCCGCAGACGTCGGACGAACGCTTTTCGTGTCGTGCGCTCGAACTTGCCAGAAGAGGCACCGGCCTGGCATCGCCGAATCCGTGCGTGGGCGCAGTCCTGGTTAATGCGGATGGCAAAGTTATCGGCGAGGGATTTCATACTTACGACGGCGTAAAACACGCCGAGGTCATTGCCCTTGAGCAGGCTGGCGAGAAGGCGCGCGGCGCTGCGGTTTACGTCAATCTGGAGCCCTGCTCGCATCAGGGCAGAACCGGCCCCTGTGCGGACGCACTCATTCGCGCTGGCGTGAGCCGCGTCGTAGCGTCGATGCAGGATCCGAATCCGGCGGTGAGTGGCGAAGGTTTCGCACGCCTGCGGGCCGCTGGAATTGCTGTTGAGGTTGGTGTGCTCGAGTCCGAAGCGCGGCGTCTAAATGAGAGCTTTGCGAAGTATATCCGCACGGGCACGCCGCTGGTCACGCTCAAGAGTGCGATGACGCTGGACGGTAAGATCGCCGCCGAAAGTTTCGAATCGACTGCGAAGCACCGCCAAGAATGGATTACTGGAGAGGCGGCGCGGGCGCACGTGCACGAGATGCGTCACGAAAGTGATGCGATCCTGGTTGGCGTGGGAACGGTGATCGCGGATGATCCGTTATTAACGGATCGCAGCGGACTTCCTCGAAAAAGAAGTTTGTTGCGGGTGGTTCTAGATTCGCATTTGCGAATGCCGCTGGATTCACGCGTGGTCGCATCAGCGAGTAAAGATGTGGTTGTGCTCTGCTCTGAAGCGGAGGAACAACGGACGAACCTCTTGAAGGACCGTGGCGTTCGCATAGAGCAGATCGCGTCGTCCGCGGCCGATGGGCATCCTGATTGGAGTGCCGTGATGAAATGGCTGGGGCGGCAGCAGATCAGTAGTGTGATGATCGAGGGCGGCGCGATCGTGAATTGGTCTGCGCTTGCTGCTGGAAATGTCGATAAAGTATTTCTGTATTACGCGCCGAAGATTTTGGGCGGGATGCAATCGGTTCCGCTGGCCAATGGTCTGGGATTCGGCAGCATCGCGAGCGCGGCTCATGTGAGGGATATTCGGCTACACCGGTTCGGTGAAGACTTTGCGGTGGAAGGATACCTCAAGGATCCCTACTCAGGTTAAGTGGAGAAATATTTATGTTTACCGGAATCATTGAGGAAGTCGGGCGGATTGAGCTCATTCGGGAGAGCGACGGCAATCGTCGAATCACGGTTTCTGCTCCGACGGTCGCGAAGGAGTTGAAGAAAGGCGACAGCGTTGCCGTGAGCGGGGTTTGTCTGACCGCAGTGGAGATCACGGAGAAGACTTTTTCGGCTGACTTGGCGCAGGAGACGTGGCGTCTCACATCGCTCTCGCGCATTCATGAGGGCGCGCTGGTAAATCTTGAGTTGCCGATGCGCGCGGATGGCCGCTTTGGCGGGCATATTGTGCAAGGGCACGTGGATGGAACCGGCACGGTGACCCGCTTCGACCAACTGCCTGGCGCCGACAATTTCTGGCTTACGATTCGCATTCCGAGCGAACTTGAGCGTTACGTTATTTCCAAGGGCTCGCTTTCGATCGAAGGCATCAGCCTGACCGTCGCAAAGATCGAAGGGACGCAGGTCGAGATTGCGGTGATTCCGCACACGGCGGAGAATACGAACCTAAAATCATTGAAGGCGGGCGATCCGGTGAATCTTGAGGTCGATGCGCTGGCGAAATATGTCGAGAAGATGATGCGCAAGGAATCGCCGGAGTCCACTCTGAGCGTGGAGTACTTGGTCAGCCAGGGATTTTAGTGCCTCGCTCGTGCGGCGAAAAAGCAGATTCCTCGCTTCGCTCGGAATGACAAACGTTAAACAAGGATGATGGGCTCTGACTAACGCTCGAGCGGGGCGCTCGCGCCTACACCGACTGCATGGTTTGGAGGGCAATTTCCCAGTCTTCCTGGGCTGCGATCACCAGAACTTTCACACGCGAGTCGTCACGGGAGATAATCGCGTCCGCGTGAGACTCGGCATTCTTTCCAACGTCGAGTTTCACGCCCAAGAACTCCAGACTGTCGCAGGTTGCAGCGCGAATTTCGGATGAGTGTTCTCCGATTCCTGCCGTGAAAACGATCGCGTCCATGCCGCCCAGCGACGCGGCCATTGCGGCGATGCTCGATCGCAGATGATGCACGAACATGTCGAACGCGAGTTGGGCGCGTTCGTCGCCCCCTTTCGATTCCTTGATGATCTCTCTCATGTCTCCAGATATTCCGGAGATGCCCATTAATCCCGATTCATGATTCAGCGTGTCATCCAGTTCTTTGGAGAGCCGCTTCGCTGAGTCTGGGCTTTCGCGCATGAGAAATGTGAGAATGCCGGGGTCGAGCGAACCGGAGCGCGTACCCATCATGAGGCCGTCAAGCGGAGTGAATCCCATGGTGGTGTCGATGCTTTTGCCGCCGTTGATGGCGGAGAGCGAACAGCCGTTGCCCAGATGGCAGCTAATGAGTTTGAGGCGAGTCGGATCAGCGCGGAGGATCTGGGGCGCTCGCTGGGCGCAGTATTGATGATTGATGCCGTGAAAACCATAGCGGCGAATGCCCTGTTGCAGCCATTCATACGGCCCGGCATATGTAGCGGCGGCGGGCGGCAGAGTGCGATGAAATCCCGTGTCGAAGACGGCGACTTGAGGGACATTTCCCAGCAGTTCGCGGATGATCGCGACGCCTTCCAACTCCGAGCGATTATGCAACGGAGCGAACTTGGCCGCATCAGCAATTTTTCTTTCGACCGCGGGAGTCAGCAACGTCGGGTCAAAGAGATGCGGCCCGCCGTGAACCACGCGATGTCCTACGGCGTGAATTTGATCGGGGCCTGAAACGACGGCCTTCGGGCCCGACCAGATCGTGCCCAGAAGTGAACGGATCGCCGACTTGCGATTTTCCTCATCCGGCGCCCATTCGATCTCGGATCTCCACAGCGGCCTCTCCGGTGTATCCGGCGAAGTGTTTGGCTTAATGGCGAACAGAGCGCTCTTCTGGCTGCTCGATCCGGAATTTAACACCAACACGTTCATGCCGGATACGGCCAGTGCCAGTTCCTGATCTCGGGCATGTCTTCGCCAAATTCTCGAATGTAAAGTTTGTGCGCGACCAGTTTGTTGCGCAACATCTGCTTGAAATGCCCGCCGATGTTGCGCAGCTTGGGAACGCGATCCACGACATCTCCCGCGAGATGAAAGCGATCAAGGTCGTTCAACACTGTCATGTCGAAAGGAGTGGTCGTCGTACCTTCTTCTTTGTATCCACGTACGTGCATATTGTCATGATTATGCCGGCGATAGGTGAGGCGATGAATCAGCCACGGGTAGCCGTGGTAGGCGAAGATGACCGGCTTGTCCGCGGTGAAAAGGGAATCGAAGTCGAGGTCGGATATGCCATGCGGATGTTCGCTGGAAGGCTGAATCGTCATCAAGTCGACAACGTTCACAACGCGGATCTTTAGTTCGGGGAAGTTTTGCCGCAATAGATCGACGGCAGCTAGTGTTTCAAGCGTTGGAATATCCCCGGCACAAGCCATGACGACATCCGGCTCGGACTGTCCGTCGTTGCTGGCCCATTCCCAAATGCCAAGGCCATTAGTGCAATGCTCGACTGCTTGCTCCATGGTCAGCCATTGCAGCGCAGGCTGCTTTCCCGCAACGATGACGTTGACATAGTGACGGCTGCGCAGGCAGTGATCGGCGACCGAGAGGAGGCAATTTGTGTCAGGCGGAAGATAAACGCGAACGACGTCAGCCTTCTTGTTGACGACATGATCGATGAAGCCGGGATCCTGGTGGGTAAACCCATTGTGATCCTGCCGCCACACATGAGACGTGAGCAGATAATTAAGCGATGCAATGGGTCGGCGCCACTCGATGCCCCGCGTGACTTTCAGCCACTTGGCGTGCTGATTGAACATCGAGTCGATGATGTGGATGAAGGCTTCATAGCACGAGAAGAAGCCATGGCGACCGGTGAGCAGGTAGCCTTCGAGCCAGCCTTCGCACATGTGTTCGCTGAGGATTTCGAGCACGCGCCCGTTTTGCGATAAATTCTCGTCGACGGGGAGAATCGGTTCCATCCACTCTTTCGTGGTGGCCTTATATAAAGCCTCCAGGCGATTCGAGGCAGTCTCATCGGGGCCGAAAACGCGAAAGTTTTGCGCCTGGGCGTTCAGAGCCATCACATCGCGCAGGAAGCCGCCCAGCACGCGCGTAGCTTCGCTGATCTGATTCCCCGGCTGTTTGACTTCAACTTTGTAATCGCGGAAATCGGGCATTCGCAAGTCGCGCAGCAGGATGCCGCCATTAGCGTGGGGATTGGCTCCCATGCGGCGATCTCCTTTGGGTGCGAGTTGGGCGAGTTCAGGAATCAGCGTTCCGTTTTCGTCGAACAGTTCTTCGGCGCGATAGCTGCGCATCCATTCATCGAGAATCTTGAGGTGTGCGGGATTCGTTCGAGGATCTTCGATGGGAACCTGATGCGCGCGCCAGGTGCCCTCCATCTGCTTGCCATCGACTTCTTTCGGACATGTCCAGCCTTTGGGGCTGCGCATCACGATCATCGGCCAAAGCGGTTCCACTGACCCTTTGCCGTCGCGCCACTCCCGTTGAATGGTCTGAATCTCTTCAATCACGCGATCCAGCGTTCCCGCCATCAACTGATGCATAGGCATTGGATCGTGACCCTCGACGAAGTAAGGCTTCCAGCCGCAGGCGGTAAAGAATTTCGTGAGCGCCTCGTCGGTCATGCGGCCCATGATGGTGGGGTTGGCGATCTTATATCCGTTCAAGTGAAGGATGGGAAGCACTGCGCCATCGCGCGCTGGATTGAGAAATTTGTTGGAGTGCCAACTGGTCGCCAGAGGCCCGGTTTCGGCTTCGCCGTCGCCGACCACGCAGCAGACAACAAGGTCAGGATTGTCGAAGGCTGCGCCAAACGCATGCGCGATGGAATAGCCAAGTTCGCCGCCTTCATGGATTGACCCCGGAGTCTCCGGCGCGGCGTGACTGGGAATTCCACCGGGGAAGGAGAACTGCTTGAACAGGCGATGCAACCCTTCTTCATTCTGCGGAATGTTCGGATAAAGCTCGCTGTAGGTGCCCTCAAGGTAGGTGTTGGCCACCATGCCGGGCCCGCCGTGCCCGGGGCCGGCGATGTAAATCGCGTTGAGATCGTATTTCTTAATGAGGCGATTAAAGTGCGCGTAGATGAAGTTCAAGCCCGGCGTGGTACCGAAGTGGCCAAGTAGACGGGGCTTAATGTCCTCAGGCTTTAGAGGTTCGCGCAGCAGAGGGTTTTTATAAAGGTAAATCTGTCCAACGGAAAGATAGTTGGCGGCTCGCCAGTACGCATTGATTTTCTCCAACTGTTGATCGGAAAGCGGCGAATGGACGGGTTCGGACGTAACGGGCGATGCTTGCAGGGTCGCGGACATGACACTCTCCGGCAGGGGATTTTGCATCGAGTACCTAACCTAAGATGCTACTCCTGCGTGAGAAGGCGTTGATTAATTTTTGGCTATTTTTAGGCACCCGTGCCGCAGACATCGACTTCGAGTTTGTCCAGTTCGAGAAATTCTTGAATGATGGGATGGTCCGACTTGGTCATTTCCAGGTAAGTCCCAAAAAATAAAACTTTAGCTTCGTGAAGAAATACGATGCGGTTCGCGAGCTTCTGCGCCAGACGCATGTCGTGGGTAACGACGACGCTCGTAAGTTTCAGCTGAATCTTCAAGCGTTTGATCAGATCGCCCAACAGTTGCGCCATCAGGGGATCGACCATGGTCGTGGGTTCGTCGTAGAGGACGCATTCCGGCTCGGCGGCCAGGGCGCGCGCAATGGCGACCGAGCGCTTCATTCCGGTTGAGAGGTCCGATGGCAGAGCGTCGCGCATGTGGCTGACGCCGACCATGTCGAGCAATCCGTCGACGATCTGGAAAATTTGCTCTTCGGTGTGGCCGCTGTGTTCGCGGATAGGGAAGGCGACGTTTTCACCGATGCTCAGGGAGTCGAAGAGCGCTCCGTTTTGAAAGACCATCGTAACTTTCTTGCGAATACGTTGCAGGTCGGCCTCGCCATAGTCCGTGATGTCCTCGTGGGCGACGATGACGCGACCCGAGTCCGGCTGGAGAAAGCCCATGATGTGCTGTAGGGTAACCGATTTGCCGACGCCGCTGCGGCCCAGGATGCAAACCGTCTCGCCGGGCATGACGAAGAAGCTGACGTCATCGAGAACGTGTTTGCTGCCGAACGCCTTGGAGACGTCCTTGAACTCGATGTAAGGCGTGATCGCTGGGTCCGCTGCGCTCATGGGACAAGTTTAATGGCTGCGAGGTCTTCCGGCGTGTTGAGGTTGTGAAACATATTTGTGGGGAAGCCGAGGCTGACCCAAGCTTCCTCCGGAATAGTTTGAACGACGTCAGGAGTAAAGAGTCGGTCGATGCGGTTGTGGCCTTGGCAAAGCGCAGACTCGGCGAGATCGGCGAAGTCACGGCGATAGACCGCGCACAGCGGCTGATTGCGTCCGCCACTCACAGGGGCGGTGACTAGCATATCCGACGACTCAGCCTTCGCAATAAGAAAGCGCAAGAAGTCCGGCGTGACGAACGGGAGATCGACCGCGAGCATGAAATTGAGTTCGGTTGCGCTGTGACGCAAAGCGGCGTGAATTCCGGCGAGCGGACCGCAGTCATGGAATTCGTCCTCGATAACCGGAGCAAAACCGGCGAACTTCGCGGCGTCGCCGACGATGAATGGATTCGGCGTTACTGACCTGCAAGTCTTGAGAGCGCGTGCGAGCAGCGTTGAGCCATCAATTTCGAGGAAGGCTTTGTCCCGGCCCATGCGCGAACTCTTGCCGCCCGCGAGGATGAACGCCGAGACCGCAGCCATGCAAATATCATAGCGTTGGCCGCGCGAATCAGTTATTGGGAACGGCGTAGAAGCCCTGAGTCGATTGGTTAGCTCCGCCCGTAATGTTATAAGTGCCTGTGATTTCTCCGGCGTCGTTAATGCCGCAAAGCTGGGTATTGGTGCTGCTAGGGTAATTGAGCGCAGCGCAGGGCGATTCGAGGTAGGAAGTGTAGCCTTGAGAATATAAGTAGCCGGACGCGGAAGGATAGGCGTATTCCACGACCTGACCGTTGTTATTTATACCTGTTGCGAAGGTCTCTTGTGAGCAATCGCTCGTAGTCGTCGAGAAGTTCCCGTTTTCGTCGTACAGGAACTCGTGGTAGTTAAACCCATCGTAGTAGTAGCCCACCATTCGTCCGTATCCATCAATCCCAAGGGGATAAGTAAGCGTACTGCCCGGAAAGTTAATGGGGCCCGCCGCAAACACCATCGTAACGGAGTTGAGCAGAAACCCGTGAACGCCCAACTGGTCGTAGTACCAGCCGGACACCAGCCCAGCGTCGTCGATACCTGTCGCGTACGTCGTAATGGCGCCGGGGAAGTCGAACGACGTGAGAGTGCTGCCATTTTCGATCAGGCCATGGACGACTCCGGGTCCGGGGCTCCAGGCGCCCACAGTCACGCCGTCGTCGTTGATGCCATTTACAAGATTGCAGGTTGTCGAGTTGCCGCACTGGCCGTTGTACATCGGCAACGGCTTGGAGCTCATCGTATCAGGGTTATAAATCAAGTTTCCGAAGCCATCGAAGACGCCGTCGAAGTAAGGGAAGTACTCGTCGATTATCTGGCCGGTTTGGCTGGCGCGGCTGCCGGTTATGTAGCCGCCGTAAAGCGTGTCGACCGTGCCCATTTCGTTAATCCCATTGAGAGATTTCGTGGTAGCCCCATTCGGGCTGACGGACGTAAAGGTATAGAGAAACGGAGGCCCCTTGGAAGGGCTCGGCAAGTTCGCGACGTCGGCATCAACGATATCTGGGTCGATCTCGAGTTGGACGCCACCCCAAGTTTGAAAATACTTGGCCGAGGGTGTATCGACGATGTATTGATGCATTCTCTGATCTTTCGACCAGAAGGCGGGGCAGCCCGAAGAATACTTGTCGCAAAGGCCACCCGTGCCGCTTGACGGGATGAGATTCCAGATCGACACATTTGGCGGGGATCCGACGGACGGGGACAGCGAGATCCATGCATCGTCCGGCGAAGGCGATACTTCGGAGAAATCGACTTGCGCCGTAGCCACATTGCCGTAGACGCCGGCCTTGTATCCTAGCGCCTGCATCTGGGTGACCCATCCTCCCAAGAAGGATAAAACAGTGTTATCGCAGCTGGAACCGGCGTGGGGAGTGTAATACTCCATGTCGTAGTAAATGACGGTTCCACCGAGACCCGGCGCTAATGATTGGATAGCCTTATTCGCCTTGACAGCTTCGGCCTCGCCCTGCGCCGCGGGATTGACCGTGCTGATTGTGACGAGCGGAACCTTGGAAATGACACAAGGGGCCTGCGGCCCGACCCAAATCGGCACGAGCCCCCAGCCTTGCCCCTCGATGGCCGAAACCCACGCGCTATTCAAATTAGGGTCCTGCGACTTGTTCGCAGCCCCCGGTAAGTAGAGGCTGGTGTCAAAATATGGGCTTGAGCTCCACCAGGCGTTCATCTTAGCCTGCGAAGGCACGAATGCTATATCAAAGCCCAAGTGTAAGTCCTTGGAGGATCCAGCCGGGACTCTATCATCCAGATCCTTGGGTCAGGCTGACCGGGGAAATAATGGGAGATGCGAAGTGCATTCCAGTAGCCCCTCCTGCTCTCGCAGAGGTTTTAGGTTGGACGGATGGAGTTATTTCGGCCCACTTTTCGCCCCCGTCGGTGGTCGCGTAAAGAACGCCCCCCTCAGTCTGCACCCAACCCTCCAGTCGGTTCGCGAAGCTGATTTTTTCCAGAGGCCTGCCGATCAGTCCGCCAGACTCGTGTACGCCTTGCGCAGATATGAAATCCAATTTGCCAGCAGCACCCGCCGACCTCGCTGCGACTAGAGAGAGGCTGAACACTCCCGAGGGGACTGGGCGGCGATCCGCATAGCCGCTCAGCCCGTCAAGTTGTCCCCTTGCGTTGAAGGTCTTCCCGCCGTCGGACGTCACGAACGGGATTATCGAAAGAGGTTCCCCGTAATCGTCGGCGTAAGTCACTGGCAACACCCCATGGCTACTGTCAGCGAACGTGGGAATATCGTAGAGGTCCATTGAGGCGCCCTTTATTCCAGCTGGCCTCTTCACGTACCTCCGCAGCCAGGTCCTGCCGCCGTCGTGGGTCTGGTAAAGGTCGGATCCGCCCACACCGCCGGCCAGCCAGCCGTCTCCCTCGTTGACGAAAACCAAGTCTCCGACCGTGGGGGGCTGCGCAATTGTCGACCAAGTGGCGCCACCGTCCGTCGTAGCCATAAGAACGCCAGCAGCAAAATTCTGGCTGGTTGAGAAAACCAGCAGCAGCCATCCGCGACGGGCGTCGCAAAACCGCACCCAGCCGCCAGAATAATCCGTCTCAAACTTGGCGGACGGCTTCGCGTTTCCGCTCTGCCATGTTGTCCCGCCACTATTGGTGTGCGCCACTCTAAATTGTCTTAGGCTTGTCGGCCCGTTCCAGCTGATTAGCGCCCATCCGTTCTGAGAGTCGATGAAGTTCACGTCCTCGAGCACTTCCTCAGGTCCAACGTTTGGTCCGACTTCCTTCCAGCGAGCACCGTTGTCTGTAGTCCAGTAGATTGACTTATCCTTGACGGCCCAGCCGGTGTTCGGACTGATCAGTTTCGCATCGGTCCTAGCAAACGCGGTTGGCAGGGCGAGGAGCAACAGCATAAACAGAACGAATGACTTCTGCGTTTCCATCAGCGATAGCCCTCCATGAAACAGGCTTGCGGCGGCCGATCAGGCCCAGGTCGAATTCCGACCACGCCGCAGTATTACCATGCTAAGGCTGTGGAAAAACGTAAAATCTTTTTTTGTTACGAAATCCGAACACGGAAGTCCCCGGCAAATCTGCCATCTGGACATGAGCCGTTCGTCGCATGAACCGGCCCGCCCGTCCCTTACACGAAAGTAACCTTCCAAAGTTTCGCCGTCCATATGATGATGGGGTTTCCGGTGAGGTATCCGGAACAAAAACCATGCCGCAGTTAATGGATGTGCTGATGCTTGCCCGTTGTTCCCACGAGTTCTCCTGGCCGCGGCGAGCAGCCGACGGACATTACTACCAGGTCTGCCTGCTTTGCGCGACGCAGTATGCCTACGATTGGAAAACCATGCGGCGCACCTCGCGCGTGGACTCGGTGCCGGAGGATTCTGCGTCGGTGGCTCGGCGTTCGCGCAGCCACAGCAAGAAGCCGACATGGACGCCGCGCGCGCGGCGGCTCAAGCTGGGCACTCCGGTGCGCTACCGCGTGAAAAATCTGGGTACATGGTATGAAGGCGTCATCGACAATCTGAGCCAATCGGGCGTGCTGTTTCACGGTTCCGAGGGTCTGCCGGATAACACGCTGGTTGAGATGGTGTTCGAGATGCCCGAGGAAATCTCCGGTCAACGAAACAGCAGCGTGCTGTGCCAGGGCCGAGTGATGCGAACCAAGGAAGCGCAGGACACCGAGGCCGGCATTGGACTGGCTGCGTCCATTCTCGATTACAAATTCTTACGGCAAAATTAAGCGCCGAGTTCGTTCTAATTCCAGATCGTAACGCCGCTGGTACAGGTGCGTCCGCGCCAAAATATCTGGAGAAATCGCTTGCTCCTGGCATCTAAACTTTCAATACACAATTCCTTTAAGGGGTGAAGCTATGCAGACGAGGATTCGATCTCGGATCTTTTTGCTGTTTTTGTCGGTGGCGCTGGGCGTGGCCTGCTCCAAAGCGCCTGATGACAACAAGATTACAACCGACATTCAGAACAAAATTAACTCCGACTCAGGTCTGAGCGGCAAGCAGTTGACGATTCAATCCGACCACGGCTCGGTGACGCTGGGCGGGGAAGTCGACAACGATACGCAGCGCGATGCCGCGGCGAAATATGCTTCGTCAGAGCCGGGGGTGAAGCTGGTCGTGAATAATCTGCAAGTGGCGCCTCCGCAACCGGTTCCGGCTCAGCAGCAGGTTCCTGTGCCCACTCCGGAAAAGCCGCGCGAGGCAAGAAAGCGCCGCGACACGAAGCCAAAACAGGACGATAGTGCCGTGATGGCTGAGAACGTGAATCCGGCTCCCGCGCCGACGCCTGCCCCAACTGCGCCTCCAGTCCAGCAAACTCCGGTGCCGCCGCCACCTCCGCCCCCACCGCAAAAGGTAACGATCCAGAGTGGCACGACCATCACGATCAGCTTGGAAGACAGCCTGGACAGCGAAACCAGCCAGGTTGGACAGACTTTCCACGCTAGCTTGAACACTCCGCTCAGCGTCGACGGAGGAGTCGTCGTTCCAGCGGGCAGCGAAATTATGGGCCACATTGTCGATGTGAAGAGCGCGGGCAAATTCGCCGGACAATCGACACTGTCGATTCAGCTGGACAGCATAAACTCCGGCGGGCAGACTTATAACATTTCCACGAATGCCTACACTAAGACTGGCAGCTCGCGTGGCAAGAACACGGCGGAAAAGGTTGGCGGCGGTGCTGCCATAGGCGCCATCATTGGCGCATTGGCGGGCGGCGGCAAAGGCGCTGCGATCGGCGCAGCCGCAGGCGGTGGCCTGGGCGGCGGGGTGCAAGCCGCGACCAAAGGCCAGCAGATCAAGCTGCCCTCCGAGACCGTGCTGAACTTCACCTTACAAGCTCCGGTGACGGTAATTGCAAACTCACAGGGCTCGAATGCTGGCCGACCGAAGTTGAATCAGTAAAGTTGAATCAGTAAGGCCACCCCGCAAGCGGATTCTTTGCACCGATTCAGAGTCACCAGGGGACGGCGCTCCACTCGCCGTCCCTTATTAATTTACCCTCGCGGAGAGTCACAGGACTATCGCCCCGTTCGTTTTTCTGAGGCCAGTCCTAGGCTGAACTTATTTCAAGCGAAAGGTGCGTGGGGGCCAGCGAGTTTAGAAAGTCGTTGGCGTCGAAAGCTTCTCCTGCCGCGACGACGCCACTCGTCCTCGTGAACCCTTGGATCGCTCTCTCTGTCGCTTCCACGACAATTGGCGCGGTGATGGCGTAGATATCTCTACCCCGCGCCACGGCCTTGCGCTCCGTATTTCCCTTTCGCGCGATCACTTCCATAACGAAGACTTGGGAGGAACGCCCGCTCTCGTCGGATGCCGTGGGCGCCGGAGTATCGAGATCGCGGATGTGTGTAATTGCCGTCTGGTTTATGTAAGCGTGAATCTCAGGCACTCTGATATGCCGTGAGATCGTGATGGTCTCGGCGAGTGAAAGGCCGACGACCTCTTGTTGCCCGAATGGGCAGGAAAATTTCAGGAGCGCGGCGGGGGGCGGATGACTCCAGCCGGTTGGCTGAGAAGGTCAAGTGCTGGCCGCCGCGCTGCCCGGTCAATCTCGTTCCTCGCGTAGGCTTCCAGCTATCGAGCGCAGTGGCGATGAGGATCTCATCCGCGGTGACCCAGTCCCCCATAGCCGCAGTGGCGAGGAGATCGCCTAACCCTCCAAAGAACGCCATCGCCGGGGCAATCACGACTCCCGCTGGGCGTGCGGCATCCGAGAAGCGTTCCAAGGCGGATAGAACCGGCAGCTGTTCCGCCGTGATGTCCAAATAATGAATGCCTGCGCGAAGGGCAGCTTCGATGATAGGGGCTGCAGTATCTACAAACGGACCGGCGCAGTTCATGACGGCACTGGCGCTCGCAAGTGCATGATCGAGCGATGCGGGATCGTCCACTGACGCTACGCGCGCGTCAGACTTTGGATGCTCCTTGGCGAATGCGGTGAGTTTTAGGGCGTCGCGTCCACAGAGGATAGGCATCCATCCGCGCTGGTATAGCTCTGCGACTACAAAGCGTGCGGTGTGCCCGTAAGCACCGAACACCGCCACGGGCTGATTCGAGGGTTTCAAGGCTTGTCTCACTGCCGATGTTCGATGAATGGGAATCACATCCGTCGCAATCATTCCTCAAGATAGGACAGACCTCAATCAATTTGGTCAAATCTGCTGCCATGTGCGACGAACGCGAAGCAAGCCCAGTAAGGTGACTGTCCTCTTGTACAGTGACTTTCGTACCCGCTGGTTATCAACCTAATCGCCCTATAATCAAGGGAATCTAGGAAGGTGCAGGAACTTAGGGAATCCCTTGGATTGGCTTATAGCACTCGCGATTTTCGGCACGGGGCTGGCATTCGGCAGCTTCTTGAACGTGTGCGTCTATCGCATGCCGCTGGGCTTGTCAGTGATCTTTCCACGGTCGGCTTGCCCCAACTGCAAGGCGGGGATCGCCGCCTATGACAACATTCCGGTGCTGAGTTGGATTTTTCTGGGCGGACGCTGCCGTAACTGTCAGACCCCCATTGCTCCGCGCTACATGATCGTGGAGTTGCTGACCGGTGCGCTGTTCTTAGCCTGCTACTGGCACTTCGGTCTGGAGTTGGCGACGCTGAAATACTGCGCGTTTGGTTTTCTTCTGCTGGGTCTGATCTTCACCGACGCCGAAACGCAACTCTTGCCCGACCAGCTTACTCTGACGGGACTCTTTCTCGGCGTTGCATTCAGTTTCTTCGTTCCAGTCAACGATCTGGCATCACAATTCTTTTCAGGGGCGATCTCGCTGCCCGTCTCTTCGGATTTGTCGTGGCGATTGATCTCTCTGGCCGACTCTTTTTTGGGTGCCACAGTAGGCGCGTCGTTCATCTACGGCGTGGGCGCGATTTACTTCCGGGCGCGAGGAGTCGAGGGCATGGGCTTTGGCGACGTCAAGCTCATGGCCATGATTGGGGCGTTTCTTGGAATCAAGCTGACCATTTTCACGATCTTCACGGCCTCGATTGTCGGATCGGGCTTCGGCCTCGGGACGATGTTCATGGTGTGGATGAAGCGCACGCGTCGTCGGATGGTTCGGAACCACGAGTCGTCCCAGCAGGCTAGAAAACGGGCATGGAAGTCGGCAAGGGTAGCCTTGCAGGGATATCCGATGCCGTTCGGCGTATTCCTCGGCGGGATGGCCTTGCTGGCAGAGTTCTATGGCGACGCTTTCCTGCGCTGGTATTGGAGGCTGCTATGAAGCTGCTGGCCAATCCCATCGTGTGGCGCATGGCGTTAGTGTTATTCGCAGGAGTCTTCTCCTTCGTGATGGGTCGGATGATGATCAAGCACATGCGGCAGAGCATCGTGGATGATGTTCTGCCCGAAGGCAGAGGAACTTCGGAGTCGAACCTTCCGTTGCATACGTATCACGCGGTCATTCAAGAACTGAAGCAGCAAAAGCACGAGCTGCAAAGCACGCAGGACGCGGAACGCCGCCGCGCCAAGACTTCCGAGAACATCAGTCTGGCGATTCTGTCGCATCTGTCGAGCGGTGTGATGTTCTTCGGAACCAACGGATTGGTGCGGCAGGCAAACCGCGCAGCCAAGCAGCTTCTGGGATTTGCCTCGCCTCTCAGTCTGAGTGCGGACGAGTTGTTTCGAGGATCATTAGTGCGGGCTTCAACGCAAATCTCGCTGCCGGAGGCGATTCGGGCCAGTGTGCGCAACTACTCCCCATCGTTAACGCTTTTGGCCGAAATCACCACCCCGCAGGGTGAAACCCGAGTGTTGGAGATCACGATCAGCTCGGTGGCTGCCACTTCGGGCGAGGTGCTGGGAGCGGCTTGCCTGCTTACCGACAAGACGGAAGTCTCGCGCATACGGCGGGAACAGGATTTGCGGGGAGAGATGTCGGCTGAGATGGCGCTGGAATTGCGCAATTCGTTAACTACGATTTCCGGCTACGCGCGGCAACTCGCGATCAGTCGCGACGTCGAACTCGCGCGGCAGTTGGCGGCTGATATCGCCTCCGAAGCCTCGCACCTCGATCATACGATCGGGGGGTTTCTCGCGGGGGCGAAACATACGGCACAGGTTTAGGAATGGCGTCGCGTGACGACCTGCGGCGAGCACGACATATCTTGATACGGGAGAAAAAATGACACTCAACGCAAAAGTTCTGCTGGTGGCGATGATTCTAAACGGCGCGCTGGTTTGCCCGGCCTCAGCCCAAAGCCAAACGCCAACCGATTCACTAGGCGACTACGCTCGTTCCGTGCGAAAAGGGAAAGACGCGCCCGCCTCGGCGAAAAAGTTCGACAACGATAACCTTCCCATGGATGACAAACTTAGCGTCGTGGGTAAACCGCCGGCGGACGATGCCAACAAAGTCGCGGATGCGGCCCAACCGGGTGAAGGCGGTCCAGAAGTCGCGAAACCCGATGCGGAAGCCCGCAAGACTTCCGACACGAAAGAAACCCAGCCTCCCGTTACGGCTGCCGACCAGCAAAAGCTGGACGACACATGGAAGAGCAAAATGGCGGAGCAGAAAAATCAAGTTGATCTTGCGACCCGGGAGCTGGACGTGGCCCAGAAGGAGTATCAGCTTAAGGCTGCGGAGATGTATGGCGACGTGGGCAACCGCTTGCGTAACTCCGCCGAGTGGGACAAGGAAAACACTCAGTACAAGAGTGACATCGATCAGAAGCAGAAAGCGCTGGAAGCCGCGAAACAAAAATTGGATGACATGGAAGAAGAAGCTCGCAAGGCGGGCGCATCCTCGTCGGCTAGGGAATAGTTGCGGTTGAGGGGCGGCGCGCTAAAGCGGCTGCGCGCGCAATGCTTTGATTTGCTTGATGTGATGGCGCCCATGCACGAGATGAAACTTTCTCCATTGCCTGCCGGATAACGGGCCGATGAAAGGGTGATCCAACAGTTTCGCGTTCTCTCCGAACTGTTGTTCGCAACGGCTAATGAGGTCGTCCAACTCGGCCAGATGCCGTTCGATCAAGCCGGGAAGCTCCGCCGCGGCCACCCCTTTGGGAAGTGTGTACGTTGGCGCTTGCCGGCCTTGCGGGAGATAGCCAAAGCGGACCACGGCCAGGGCTGCGATTCTGTCCTTCAGCGTTGCTTTGGTACTGGAAGGCTTCTTCTGATCGAGACAGCGTTCAAAGGCTTTGGCGCTTCCCGTGTAGCTGCGATCGAGGTGCTCCAGTATTTCCGCGGCGCTCCACTTGTCCCTGGGTGTTTGCCCGCTTCCTCCATTCCCAGGCCTTCGAGGATGGAAGCCAGGCTTTCGCGCAGCCTCCTCTGGCGTCATGCCTGCGATGGCGGCCCGAAGGGCTTCTTTTAATCGATCAAGGTCGGACGGCGGCTTCGGTTTCACAATGAACCCCGATTTCTCTCTTGTAGAATAAGGGCGTTGCCATGTGTCCCACTTATTCTACGGCGAAAGAGGGTTTATGAAGTCGAGTGCGATTTTTCTGTTGCTGATATTGGCGCTGTCAGGGTGTACCCGTCAACCGCAGAAAGCGGCTGAGCAGCCGGCGGTAACTCCATCCGAGTTGGTTACCGGCCGCGCCGCCCTACAGAAACTCTACGTCGCGGCTCACGGGTGGGCGCCCGACGCACAACCCTTTCGGCTGGAATCACAGCCGACCAAAGACGCCGGTGGGCATCATGGCAAGTCGGCGATCTGGCGGGCGTCGTTCGCTTCGGCTCGTCAAAAAAGTGTAAAGCCCTACACCTGGTCGGGTACCGACGACCCGAACGCGCCAGCTCGCGGCATCTCTCCCGGGCCCGAGGACTCTTACAGTCCCACGAATTCTTCCACCCAGCCATTTGACATCGCCTTCCTCAAAATCGATTCCGATCAGGCGATCGCCACCGCTCAGAAACATGGCGGCGACGCACTTCTGGCCAAGTCCTCCGATGTCCCGGTACATTTCACGGTGGATTGGAATCACAATACGGCGCAGTTGATTTGGCATGTCATCTATGGCGAGAATCGCGATGAGCCTAAGCTCGCGGTGGATGTGAACGCCAGCACGGGAGATTTCATTCGCGTCGAAAAGTAAGTCAATGCCAGAGATTGCCACAGTGCCGGAGAAGGCTTCGAAGAGAAAGAAGGCGGTCATCCTGCTTTCGATTGCCGTGGCGCTGGTGTTCGCTTTGATTCTGCCCCAAACCTCGTTCGACCTGCCATTTTTGAAGCCGGACAGCAATCAGCAGTTATTGTTTTTTGCGGCGCTCTCGGTATTGATCTTCTTGTTGTTCGTCGCGCTGACGTTTGTGTTGGCGCGCAATTTGTTGAAGCTTTTTGCCGAGCGGCGGTCGGGCGTAATCGGATCCAAGTTCCGCACCCGGCTTGTGGTCGCCAGTTTGTTGCTCTCTTTCTTACCCACCATCGTGATGTTCTGGTTCGCTTACGGCCTGATGAACCGTTCGATTGATCGCTGGTTTTCGAATCCGACGGAGAGCTTGCGGCAGGACGCTCTTTCCATGGCGGATTTGCTGACTCGTTATGCTGCGCAGAACGCGGGAGTCGAGGCGCAGTCGATCGCGAATTCGCCGGAAGTTTCGCTGTCCCTGCAAAATCACGACGCGACCCAGCTTCACTTGGCCCTACAGCGCCAAGAAAGGAGTTTGCAAGACGGATTTGCATTCGTATTGCTGGGTGGAAATCCGGAAGGAGACATTGACGCGCCAGCGGCTTGGGACGCTCTCAAAACTTCGATTCCGGGTAAGCACGGCCCTGCGGACGGTCCGACGCATTTTAGCTGGGGCAAGACGGAATACATTCTGGGAACCTCGACGATTCCTGGAATCGACGGCGGAGAAGTGGTCGTCGCCGTTCCTTTGCCGGATGATTTTTCCGCCATGCTGAAGCGGGCTGAGGACAGCCAGCGGCGTTACACGGATCTGAAACACGAAAGCCGTTTGCTGCGCCGTACCTACATGGACATCCTGCTGCTGCTGACGGTACTAGTTCTTTTCGCCACCACATGGCTGGCGCTTTTTCTTTCCAAGCTGGTGACGCGCCCGGTTTCGGCTCTGGCGCAGGCCATGCAGGAAGTGTCGCGGGGGCGTCTCGACTATCGCGTGGAGGTGCCGGCGGCGGATGAGATTGGCGACCTCGTACGTTCTTTCAATCAGATGGCGGAAGAGTTGGGCGTCCGGCGCACACAGATCGAAGGCGCAAGCCTGGAACTGGAGCAACGGCGCAGGCACATCGAAACTATTCTTGAAAGCATTCCGACGGGAGTGCTGTCGCTGAATGCCAGCCGAACGGTGACCCATGCCAACCACGCGTTGCTGCGAGTGTTTGGCTCGCTGCAAGGGGCGGGTTCCCCGCATATTCTTATTGGCGCTCAACTTGTGGACATTTTCCCGGCTGAACTGGTGGAAGATTTAACCCCACTCTTACGACGCGCCGATCGGATGGGGACCACTACCACTCAAATCGAGTTGACATCGCACGAGAAGCTTAATCTGGCCGTTACCGTGGCCACGCTCAATCATGACGGGCAGAGTTTAGGGTATGTCCTGGTTTTCGAAGACCTGTCAGATCTGCTGCGAGCGCAGAAGCAGGTTGCATGGCGGGAAGTGGCGCGACGAGTAGCGCACGAAATCAAGAATCCTCTGACCCCGATTGCTCTTTCCGCGGACCGCATTCGCAAGCACTTGCAGCGCGATCAGCCAGGAGATCCTAAGTCGACGCAGATCATGTTGAGTTGCGCGGAGACGATTGTGTCATCGGTGGATACGGTGCGGGCTCTGGTCGATGAGTTTTCGGTGCTCGCGCGCTTTCCCACCGTGCGACCGCAGTCTGCGGACATCAATGGACTTGTGCGCAAGACGCTGGACATGTTCGATGGCCGTCTCGATAACGTACGCGTGACCACTGAACTCGATCCCACTCTGCCGCACGTGATGGCGGATCCGGAAGGCATCAAGCGAGCGCTGGCGAATCTCGTAGACAACGCAGCCGAGGCTTTGGAACAGTCCTCTGTGCGTGAGGTTCGCATCACCACATGCTTTCTGGCCAACCACGACACGATCGAGATTACCGTCAGCGATACCGGACACGGAGTGACGCCGGAGTTAAAGGAGCGTTTGTTCCTGCCTTATTTTTCGACCAAGGGGCGTGGAACCGGCCTGGGGCTGGCCATTGTGAGTCGCATCGTGGAAGAACATCGCGGCTCGATTCGAGTGGAGGAGAATCAACCCTCCGGGAGCCGCTTCATTATTGAGTTGCCAGCCACAGCCGAGGCGGCCGCGATCGCGCTTACAGCACAGCATGCATAACATCCTCATCGTAGACGACGAGCCCAGCATTCGCCAATCGCTGGGCGGGGTGCTCGAAGATGAGGGCTATGCGGTCACCTCCGTCGACAGCGGCGAGGCCTGCCTTGAAATGTTACGCAAGCGCACGTTTGACGTCGTGATGTTGGACATTTGGCTGCCCCATATGGACGGCCTGGCCACGCTCGAGAAGATTCGCGGTGGTGAGAGCGCTCCCGAAGTCATTATGATTTCCGGGCATGGCACGATTGAAACCGCAGTTCGTGCGACCAAGCTGGGCGCGTTCGATTTTCTGGAGAAGCCGCTCTCGGTCGATAAGACTCTGATCTTGATTAAGCACGCGATCGATGCGCGCCGTCTGGCGCAGGAGAATCGCGAGCTGAAGCGTCAGCTTGCTCCACGCAATTCGATCATTGGGGACAGTGTCCCGACCAAAGCATTGCGACAACAGATTCAGCTGATGGCGCCAACAAACGGGCGAGTATTGATTTTCGGCGAATCAGGCACAGGCAAAGAGTTGGTCGCCCAAGCCATTCATGCGCAGAGCCTGCGCAAGGACGAGATTTTTGTGGTGGTGAATTGCGCTGCCATTCCTGAGGATTTGATCGAGAGTGAACTCTTCGGTCATCTCAAAGGCGCGTTTCCGACGGCAACCACCGATAAGGAAGGGACGTTTCAGCGAGCTCACGGTGGCACCTTATTTCTAGACGAAATTGGCGACATGAGCCTGAAAACGCAGTCGAAGGTATTGCGGACGTTCGATGAACAAAGAGTGACGCCGGTGGGCAGCGAAGATCCGGTCGCAGTGGATGTGCGGGTGATTGCGTCGACTAATAAAGACCTCGAAGAAGAAATCTCGCGCGGAAATTTTCGGGAGGATTTGTTTTATCGGCTCAACGTGATTCCGTTTTCTGTGCCGCCGCTGCGCGAGAGAAGAGAAGACATCGCGCTGCTCGCGCGGCATTTCCTCAAGGAGTTTTCGGCGGCATACGGTCGGCGTCCGCGAGAGATGACGGAAGAAGCCATCGATCTGCTTACTCGCTATTCGTGGCCGGGAAATGTTCGTGAGCTTCGCAATTTGATCGAACGCATCGTGATCATGAATCCCACGGCCACGCGCTTCGAACGCAAGCATCTGCCGCCGCTGATCTATCGCGATGGCAGCCGGCGGGGTGGGGGCGAGTCATCGACGCTGCACGAAGCTCGGTCAGCGTATGAGCGCGATTACATCCTGAAGAAGCTGGATGAAAATCACGGCAACGTCAGCCGGACGGCAGAGACGCTGGGGCTGGAGCGTAGCCATCTTTATCGCAAGATGAAGGCGTTGGGAATTACCGTCAAAGAGTAGACAGTTCGCTTAGCCCGGCAGCTTGAGATCAGCGCCAACGAGTTGTTCGCGACGCCAATCGAGTTCTTCGACGAAGTCACGGGACTCGCGCCAGTCGGCTTTCACCTTCACGAAGAGTTCGAGATAAACTTTCGTCCCAACCATCTCTTCGATTTGCAGCCGGGCGGCTGTACCGATCTTCTTCAGCATCGATGCACCTTTGCCGATGACGATGCGCTTTTGGCCCTCGCGCTCGCAGAAGATGGCGGCGGCGATGCGCGTGAGCTTCGCGCCTTCTTCGTATCGTTCAATCACAACTGTAGTGGCGTAGGGGACTTCTTCCTGCGTCTCGGTTAGCAATTGCTCGCGGATAATTTCCGCCACCATAAAGCGGGTAGGCTGGTCGGTAACTTGATCTTCTGGGAAATAACGCGGGCCCTCGGGCATTGCCTTGAGCAGTTTTTCGAGAAGCAAGTCGAGTCCTTCGCGCTTGCGGGCGGATATCGGAATGATTTCCTTGAAAGTGTGCAGCGCAGACCATTGCGCGATGATTGGCAAAAGCTTTTGTTTTCCACCGGTAATGAGGTCGACCTTGTTGAGCAGGAGATACGCGGGAGGCTTGGCCTTCTTGACCATATCGAGAACTAACTGCTCCTCCGCCGCGATTCGCTTCTTAGCATCGGCAATGAGCAGGATGAGATCGCAGCCGTCGAGTCCGGCGCGAACCTCGGCCATCATCTTGCGCCCCAGCGAAGTGTCGGGACGATGGATTCCGGGAGTATCGAGCAGAATGATTTGTCCGCCTGCCTTGCCCTTGGCCTTCGGGATGTGGATGACGCCCTGAATGCGATTGCGGGTGGTTTGCGGTTTGGGGCTGACGATAGCGAGCCTCTCGCCCACCAGCGCGTTCAGCAGCGTGGATTTACCTGCATTGGGGCGTCCGATGATGCAGACGAATCCAGAGTGAAAGGCCATTTGTCTATTGTGCGCTATTTTGGTTGGAGCAGGGAAATGCGGACACGTTCCACGCGGCGTTCGGTGGATTCCAGGACTTCGAATCGCAGGCCGTCTTCTTCCACGACTTCTCCGGGGAGTGGGATGCGGCCGGCGAGTTCGCTGACCAATCCGGCAACAGTGGCCGACTCCTTTTCTTCCAGGCGCACGCCGAAGAGTTCGTTGAGACGGTCTATGTCCATGCTGCCGGAGACGGTATAGGAATGATCGCTCTCGCGCACGACTTCTGTTTTCTCGTGCTCATCGCGAATTTCGCCCACGATTTCTTCCACTAAGTCTTCGATGGTGACGAGACCGGCCACGCCGCCATATTCGTCGATCACGATGGCCATGCGGATGTTGCTCTTTTGCATTTCGCGAAGAAGGTCGCTCCCTAGCTTGCTCTCGGGGACGAAATAGACATCGCGTCGCATGATGCTCTCGACAGTTCGGGTGCGAGCTTCGGTGTCGGTTACTTGCAACACATCCTGTGCATAAACGATGCCGACGATGTGGTGAATGCTTTCGCGATAGACGGGAATACGCGAGAAATGCTTCTCGCGCAGTAGTTCGATCAGTTGTTCGATCGTGGTTTTCTGCTCGACCGCAACGATCTCAGGGCGAGGCTTCATGGCCTCGCGTACGGTTTTTTCGCCAAACTCGACGACGGACTGGATCAGGTCACGATTGGAACTATCGAGGATGCCCTCTTCTTGTCCAGCTTCGATGAGCGCTTCCACCGCCTCCGACTGCGTTTCCGGTTCCTCGTCGGAGTGCTCTTTCGTCAACGCTGCGACGGATTGTAGGAATCCGAGCACGAGCGTGGCGGGCAGGACGAGATAAATCAAGATGCGGAGGAAGAGTGTCCACGGCTTGAGCCATTCTCCTTTGGTGCGCGAGAAGAACACGAACGGGATGAAGCGATTGAATACGATGACCACAAGAATCAGGCTGAGCACGGCTTCCAGCATTTCTTCCGTGCTCCAGGCGCGATCGCGAAAAACGATGAAGCCGACGATCATGGCGATGGCCGCCATGGTGAGCTGGCCCAGCATCGCCATGGAGAGTGCCGCGCGATTACGGCTGACATGCAAGTGCGGTTCGATGTCGTGTTCAAAGACGTCGATGTTGTCCTGAAATTCGCGTGATAGAAACTTGCCGATCTCAGCGTAGATTCGGTCGACATAAGAGACCAGAGCGAGCAGCCACAGAAGTAAGGCAACGATGATTGCGATGGCGATCATCATGCGCGGTTGCTCCCAGATCGTTCGACGGATTTCTTGCGCGAAGTCTTCGGATTGCTCCTTGTGGCTGGAGCTTCGACGCGGGCGATCAGTGCAATTGGCAAATCGAGCGCCTTGCGCAACCTCTGTTCTTTTCGGGCCATCTCGCCGTGGTCGTTCTCGTGATCGTATCCCGCGAGGTGAAGCAATCCGTGCAGGATGAGAATCTTCAGCTCGTCTTGAGCGCTGTGGCCGAGGAGGCGCGAATTCTGCCGAGCGATCTCCAGCGAGACCGCAATGTCACCAGACTCTTCTTTCATCCCAACCTCTGGGGCAGGGAACGACAGCACATCGGTCGCCTTATCCTTGCCGCGAAAACGACGATTCAGGGATCGCATTTCGCGATTGCAAGTGACCAGCACGTTTACGTTGCCGCGCAGCCGAACCTTGGTGGCCGCCTGCCTCACAAATCGCGTTAAAGCCGCGACGTTCAAACCCGCACCGGATTTGGGAGCGATCACCAAGGTTACTAATTACTGGCGGTGCTGCAATCCCGCCGCCGACAAGGGCGTGGGCGCGACCGTACCAGCGACACTATCATCCGCGTGAGTCGGCTCGGCACTCAACAGAGGCAACTGACGCTGCGTAGGATGCGACTTGTGTTCGTCGTATGCACGAATGATGCGCTGCACCAGGTGATGACGCACCACATCTCCATCGTCGAAATAACAGAAAGAAAGTCCTTCCACTTTCTTCAGAATCTCGACGGCCTCGAGCAGTCCGCTGCGGCGGGCGTTGGGCAGATCGATTTGTGTCACGTCTCCAGTGATCACCGCTTTGGAATTGAAGCCGAGGCGGGTGACGAACATCTTCATTTGCTCGGTCGTGGTATTTTGCGCTTCGTCCAGGATTACGAAAGAGTCGTTGAGGGTGCGTCCGCGCATGAAGGCGATGGGCGCGATCTCGATGATGTTCTTTTCCAGGTATCGATCGACTTTTTCCGGCTCAAGCATGTCGTAGAGCGCGTCATAAAGAGGTCGGAGATAGGGGTCGATCTTTTCCTGTAATGTTCCCGGAAGAAATCCCAGGCGCTCGCCGGCTTCGACGGCTGGGCGGGCAAGAATAATGCGGCTGACGCGCTTTGACAGCAGCGCGGAAATTGCCATCGCGACGGCGAGATAAGTCTTGCCAGTTCCAGCAGGGCCGATACCAAAGACCATGTCGTGGGTCTCGATGGCATCCAGATAGCGGCGCTGATTCACGCTCTTGGGCTGCACCGTGCGACGACCGAGCGAACGCGCCTTGCCTGCATCGGCGAGCGAGCGCAGGCTGGCGTTCGGGTCGGCGACCAGGACGCGCAACATGCTGTTCAGGTCACCGTTGTGGAACGCGTGGCCGGAGCGCTGGAGGTAGTTGTAGTCCGAGAAGACTTGTTCCGCGCGTTCTACGTCGCGAGGCGCGCCTTCCAGATCGATGTTGCTGGAGCGCAAGTCGATGTTTACGTTAAGGCCGTCTTCGAGCACGCGCAAATTTTCGTCGCGAGTTCCGAAAAGAGTTTCCAGATTAGGGCTGAGTTCAATGCTCTTCTTCATGCTGGATAGGCGCTTTCCTTGGGGCGCCGGGTGCGTCCTGAGGGTGCAGGATGATGACGGAGGGTAGTGGGATTGGAACTGAATGCAACGCTTGCTTTTAGACGCGACAGGCTATGGCTTCCGAAGGTGGGATCGATCCGGGCGCTCGCTTTCGCGGTGCAAGCTACGACCATTGGGTAAAGGGTAATCCCGCAGGTCGGTACGAGTCAATGACGAGATTTACACCGCCGGAATTCCCTCAGAAATGGCGAAAAAGTCGGTCAGAGAAAGCAGCAGGCGCAGGGGCGGAGATTTATCGCGTTTGCGCCACACTAAGAAGATGTGCAGGTCAGGTGTATCGAACGCGATGGGAACGAACTTAATCTTTTTGCGGCCCGCGCCAAGAATTTCCATCGAATCGGTGCCGATTGCGATGCCGCGTCCTGTGGCCACGGCGACAAAACAGGAGTCCAACTGATCCTCCTGAATCTCGCCTACGATCGAGGGCTCCAAGTCCGTAGTCGCGAGAAAATTCTGGGTCGCGTGAAAAAGTGCGGGAGATGCCTGACGAGCGAAAATCCTCAGAGGCTGGGATTCCAAGTCCGCGATGGCGATCTTGCGCTTGCGGCTTAAAGGATGATCCTTCGGGACAATAGCGACCAGTTTTTCAGCGAAGAGTTGTCTTGATTCGAGGCGAGCGTCGGAAACCCTTTCGCGAGTGAAGATCGCAGCGGCTTTCTTGTCGAGAAGATCGCGCACCGCCGAACAATTGAAATCGTGACATAACTCAAGCGCCATGGAAGGATGTTGGCGCGAATAGCCTTCCATCAAGGGTGCGAGTCGCTGACAGAAAGATGGAGCCGCCTCGACGGTCAGTCCGCCAGAGGTGCCGTTGCCTGCCGAACGGACCGTTTTGATTGCATCGGCGAGTGACGACAACAGGCTGCGTGTACGATCCAGCATTTCACGCCCGGCATCGGTGAGTTCGACGCTACGGTTGTCGCGAATCAGCAGTTGCACTCCGAGTTCTTCTTCCAGTTCGCGAATCTGCCGGCTCAACGGCGGTTGAGATATATGGAGGCGACGTGCGGCACGGGCGAAGCCCTGTTCCTCAGCAACCGCCAGGAAGTAACGTAAGTGGCGAAGTTCCATGCTTCCGATCATGGCACACATAGCTGCCACACACCTATACGCGTTGGGTATAGCAGTATTACGAACAAAGCAATCGACAGTGCTGGCCTCTGCGTCGTCTACTGCACTTGCCATCGACGGAATTCGACCGCAAAGCATACGGAAAAATGTTTAATTATGAAGAAAATCTCGCGCCGTGAGTTTGTGAAGACCTGAAGCGCGGTCGCCGCTGCGGTATCGACCGGCGGCTTCGCTCTCTTACCTTCAGCGAAAGCTGTTGCAAAAGTCGTCGATGCAATCCCCATATCCGGAAAAGGAAAAATCAATGTCTGTTTCGTACGTCGAAAAGTTCACCATAGAAAATACGGCTGTCGTTCTAGTCGATCATCAGGTCGGCACCATCAACTGGGCGGGCGAACTGACGCCGGAAGAGCGCGAGCAATTGAAGCTCTGGGCGCGGGTCATGGCTCGTTTCGCGAAAGCCGCGAAGATGCCTATCGTGCTCACAAGCAGCCTCGAAACCGAAGCGCAGGGGGCCTTGTTGCCCGACTTCAAGGAAATTATTCCCGACGAATACGAAAAGCGCATCAAGCGCACGGGCGTAATCAACGCCTGGGAGGATCCCAATTTCGCCGCCGCGGTCCGCAACACGGGGAAGAAAAATCTCGTGATGTCAGGACTGACGACGGACGTTTGCCTGGTCCCTCCCGCGCTGAGCGCGAAGCAGAAGGGATTCGAAGTGATTGCCCTGTTTGATTCGTCCGGCGCTTGCACCAAGCTGGCGGCTGAGAACTCGCGCTATCGCCTCAATCAAGCGGGCATCGAAGTTTGGACAACCACTCCGCTCATCACCCACCTGTTGGGGAATTACAAGAACCCAGCCTCCGGCGCTTTCTTTGACGCGTTCAACAAAGAGAACGTGTATCCGTTGCTAGGAAAGGGCGGCATCCGCTGAATGGTAGTGCGGGGCGGGCTCAAACGCCTGCCCCGTGTCGTCTCCACGCTCGCTTCTCTAACTCCAATGCTCAGACTAAGAGGACATCGCTCGCTGCTATGGACATTTATTTGTGTGTCGGTGATTTTCGTCGCGGTTCACGCCGTTGCTCAGCGAGGCGCGGCAGGTGCACCGCCGCCTTACACACCGTTTGTCTGGGACGAAGATTGGAGCTACCTCAGCGAACCCACGCTGCGACAGGACTGGAGCGACAACATCCGCTATGTTCAGCTCGGCGATAACGCAGCGAATTATGTTTCATTCGGCGGACAGATTCGCGAGCGCGGCGAATATACCGACTATCCAGCGTGGGGCGCGCAGCCGGCTGACAACGGATATTTGCAGCAGCGCTACATCCTGAATGCCGACCTCCACGTCGGCGATCTGTTTCGCATGTTCGTGCAATTGAGCAGCGGTATCGAAGATGGACGTGACGGTGGTCCGCGGCCCGGCATCGATGAGGACAAAGCTGACTTCAATCAAACCTTCATCGACGTAAAGCCTTGGCATGATGGAGAATCCTCCTTCAACATCCGCGTAGGGCGACAACTGGTGGCGCTGGGGTCGACGAGGCTGGTTGCGATTGGCGCTGGGCTGAACGTGCAACAACCGTTCGACGGATTTCGTCTTACCCTAAAGACGAGAGCTTGGACGCTGGAAGGTTTGGCGCTGCGTCCCACGCTAATCAAGACCGGCGTATTCGATAACGAGCCCAATCCGGCCGAGGAGTTCTGGGGGATTTATGCGACCCATAAGTTTCCATGGTTGCCACACGCCATCATCGACGTGTACTACCTCGGCATCGATCACAAATCGGTCATATTTTTTCAAGGGACGGGACGGGAGCAGCGGGAGAGCATTGGCGCGCGCATTTATGCGCGCACCCCGACGTGGTATTACGACTACGAATACACGCAGCAGTTTGGTTGGTTTGGTGCGGGAACAATTTCCGCCTGGGGATTGGGAACCAACAGCGGCTACCGCTTTCCGCAAGTGCGCTGGACGCCGCGCATCGAACTCGATGCCGGAGTGACCAGTGGTGACCACAATTTGCATGACAATCGGCTCGGGACCTTCAATCCTTTGTTTCCGAACGGATCCTACCTAAGCCAAAGCCTGTTGATCGGCCCCTACAACGTCATCATCGCGCGCCCGAAACTCGAACTCGATCTGACGAAGTCAGTTTCGTTTCAGCCGAACCTGGAATTTTTGTGGCGTCAAAGCACCTTCGATGGGATCTACAATATTGCTGGATTTCCGACCCATCCGGGAACTGCGAGTAGCGCCCGTTACGTCGGCGGGCAAATCCAGGCGGAGATCGACTGGACGGCGAATCGCCATCTCAGCGCGGCTTTGGTCTATGAGCATTTCTTTCCCGGAGAATTCTTAAAGCAGACGCCGCCGAATAAAAGCGTCAATTTTATTTCCCCGCAGCTTACGTATACGTTCTAGGGTCATAGTCGCAATCGCTCGATTGTAAGAGAGCCAACCTTTTTCTTTTCTCGTGGAAGTCCTAAGATTGGGGCCATGGCAAGCGGCGCTTCATTTGCGATCAACGACAAGTGGTTGCCGAAGTCGGTCATTTGTCTGCGCGGTTATACGTTCAATAAATTTCTGCTCGATCTAGTAGCGGGCATCACCGTGGGACTGGTCGCGTTGCCACTGGCCATGGCGTTTTCGATTGCGTCTGGACTGACGCCCCAAGCGGGAATCTACTGCGCCATCGTCACTGGCTTCCTGATTTCGCTTCTGGGCGGATCGAAGACGCAAATTGGTGGGCCGACCGGCGCCTTTGTCGTGGTGGTAGCGGGGATCGTGGCCGCGCACGGCGTCGATGGACTTTATCTCTGCACCATGATGGCCGGGTCACTGCTCATTATTCTTGGCATCACGGGGATGGGATCGGCGGTGAAATTTATTCCGCGTCCCGTAGTGGTGGGGTTTACCAATGGCATCGCGGTGCTCATTGCCAGTACGCAGATCAAAGACTTCTTCGGATTGCATCTCGACAAAGTTCCCGGAGTCTTTTGGCTGCGCATGGAGGCGCTGGGCACGGCCTTTCCTACGTGGTCGGTTCAAAACACGGCGTTGGCTGCGGCGACAGCGTTGATCATCGTGGGTTGCCGCGCGTTATCGCCAAGAGTTCCGGGGCCGATTGTTGCCATGCTGGCGGCGACGCTTGCAGTGGTCGCGTTCAAGCTGCCGGTGGACACCATCGGGACGCGTTTCGTGGGCGGCATTCCCAGTGGTTTGCCCCATATCGCGATTCCGAAATTCCATGCGAACCTGATTCATGGTTTGCTTGGCCCGGCGTTTACCGTCGCGATGTTGGGAGCGATCGAGTCGTTGATGTCTGCCGTGGTGTCTGATCGTATGAGCGGTGACCGCCATAACTCCAACTTTGAGCTGATCGGCCAGGGCGTGGCGAATATGATTTCGCCGATCTTTGGCGGATTGCCGGCGACGGGCGCGATTGCCCGTACCGCGACCAATATCCGCAGCGGCGCGCAATCGCCTGTAGCGGGGATGATTCACGCGTTTACGCTGCTGTGCATTCTGCTGTTTGCCGCGCCGCTTGCCAGTTACATTCCGATGGCGGCGTTGGCCGGAATCCTCATGGTCGTCTCCTACAACATGGGCGAGTGGCGCGAGATTCCGCAGTTGTTGAAACTTACCAAGACTGACATCAGCGTGTGGCTGGTGACGTTTGCGCTTACCGTTTTCGCCGATCTGACGGTCGCCGTTGAGGCTGGCATGATTCTGGCGGCGCTGCTCTTTATCGCGAGAGTCTCAGACACGACGACCGTGGCGCAGGTTACCGGTGATTATGTGGAGGATGGCCGCGTCCACATTTTGCAGGATAAAGATATTCCTTACTATGCGACTATATTCCGCATTCACGGGCCTTTTCTGTTTGGAGCGACTGACAAGCTTTCGACGGTGACCGAGAACATGAAGAAGCTGCCGCCGATTGTGATTATCCGATTGCGCAATATGACGGCCATCGATGCCACGGGAATCTTTGCGCTGGAAGATGTGGCAAGGCAATTGAAAGCCACAGGACGAACACTGATCTTATGTGGAGCGCGGGAGCAGCCGGCACAATTGATCCAGCAAGGCGATTTCGCCGAGGTCGTCGGCCGCGAGAACATTTGCGACAACGTGCAAACGGCGTTGCTGCGAGCGCAGACTGTGTTTGAAAAAATCGAGACCGACGGACTCGTCGGGCTGAAGTAATTTCGCCGCTTGTCTTGCGTCTCCCTTCGGTCGAGGATAAAGTTAGCAGTGTGAAACGATCCCTTCTCTTCCTGCCTATAGGGCTTCTGATCGCCGCGTCGGTCGCGGCGCAGAGCGATTCATCGAAGGCTTGGTCTGGAACCATTGTGACCAGTGCCTGCAACGCCGACGAAGCTTTTAACGAATCGCCCGAATGCCTCAAGAATGTGGCCGGGGCGAAGCTGGCGTTGTATGACGATACCAACCGCGTCATGTACAGCCTCGAGCCGCAGAAGCTGGTCACAGCTCACTTAGGCGACAGCGTAACCGTTCACGGCACTCTGGACGACGATACGATTCAAGTCGCTTCGATGGAGCCCATGTCCATCGGACTTGCGGTGGGCCAGAAGGCTCCCGCCTTCTCCTTGGTCGATCAATCCGGAAAGGTGCAAACCCTCGAATCGCTGAAGGGGTCGAACGGCACGGTTCTCCTATTTTTTCGTTCGGCGGATTGGTGACCCTTTTGCAAAGGGCAGCTGGTTCAGCTGCAGAGCGCCTTCCCGAGGTTTGAGAAGCAGGGCATTACGCTTGCGGCGATCAGTTATGACTCGCCGGAGATTCTGAAGTTTTTTGCGGATCGGCGCAAGATCGACTACCCGCTGCTTGGCGATCCGGACTCCAAGGTCATCAAGGCCTACGGAGTTGTTAACGCGGAAGCGACGGGCATGCAGAAGGGTTTTGCTCGTCCCGGATATTTCTTTATCGACACCAAAGGCGTCATCCGGGAGAAGTTCTTCGATCCTAAATACCGCGAACGCCTTAGCGGCAGCAGCCTGATCGCGAAGCTATTTCCTGAGTTAGGGCAGGAGGTCACGCAGACTGTCGACGCTCCGAATCTAAAGCTGGCGCTGGAGCAATCCGATCTCGTCGGAGTACCTGGCACACACTTTACGGTGGTTGCGGAAGTGACATTGCCCGCGGACGTGCATGTCTACGCTCCCGGAGCAGTGGGTTACAAGCCGATCAAACTCGACCTGGATGCGATTCCACAAATGGAGATGAAACCGGCAGTCTATCCAAAGTCAAACTTGCTCTATTTTCCTGAGCTAAAGGAAAGCGCGCCCGTTTTCGACGGTACATTCCGCATCAGCCAGGACGTGAAGGTGAACACGGGCGCAGAGTTCTGGGGATCGTTGGGAAAAGACGGCAAGCTGTTCACGATCTCTGGCAAGCTCGATTATCAGGCTTGCAACAAGACGACGTGCTTTCAGCCGACGTCGGTGCCGGTGAAGTGGCAGATTCAGGTTTTTCCCCTGGATCGGGTTCGCGCGCCCGAGGAGATTCGGCACAAATAATTTCGGTTCAATCGGTGCTGTTTTGGAGATCGAGGACTTGGCGGCGTTCAAACAAGCGGGCCGTGGCGGCGCCGAAGATGAAGCCTCCGATGTGGGCCAGGTAGGCCACTCCGCCGGTTTGAGCTTGCGCAACCTGGCCGGCGTTGAAGAGTTGAGTGACAATCCAGAAGCCGATGAGGAGTGCTGCCGGGATGAACTTGATGCGGACGAAAATGAAGATGAACAAAACCGTTCGAATGCGATCCCGTGGATAAGTCACTAGAAAGGCGCCCATGACTGCGGCAATCGCTCCGCTGGCGCCCAGGTTGGGCACCGTGGAGTGCGGGCTTGCGGCGATTTGGGCCAAGGCGGCCACTAGTCCGCCGATCAGGTAGAAGGCGAGATAACGGCCGGGGCCCATCGCGTCTTCAATTTCAGGGGCAAAGGCCCACAAGAAGATCATGTTGCCGATGATGTGCGACCAGCTGGCGTGCATGAACATGGCGGTTAGAATCGTGATCCAGTGATGGCCGGAAACGATGTCGGAGGGAATTACCGACCACTGCAACACGAAGGCGTCGCCGCTCATGAGCTCGCGGACGAATACGAGTACATTCGCGAGGATGATCAGAATCGTGACGACAGGGATTCGCGTGGGGCGGCGCGAGGCATCGCTTAAAGGGATCAATCCTCCCATTGCGTGTTGTTCCTTTCGTCCGTTCCTTTACGAAGTCGAGGCAAAATTCTCCCTCGGCGCATACCCATCGCGCATCTCGTCGAACAGGTTCTCTACGGCGCGTCAGCTCCTCACGCAGCGAGCGACGAAGACGATGATCTGGGCGATATTTCAACGGCTGCCTTGCGCACCGCCAGAGAGATCATCACTCGCGTTACGCCGCTAAATATCATGCTGATGCCGACCAGGGTGCCGATCGCCCACAGGGAACTCCACGGCCATTGCGCATAGATCATCACACCGAGCAGCAGCGTGATAATGCCGTCAAACAGCACCCAGATCGAGCCTTTAACCGAACGCATGTTGAAGAACAGAACGATATCCAAAATGCCTTCGATCAGAAAGAGCGACGCGAGCACTAGCGTGAGCGATGCGACGCCCAGCACGGGATGCATGAGCAGGTATGCGCCGAAGCACAGATAGGCGACGCCTACGAGTAGTTTCCAGATCACGCTGCCGGCGGAATGCGAGTGAAAGGCAACGATCACGTGGATGACGCCTGCAAAAATGATGAGCCAGCCAATCACTATGTTGACCGCGACGGCGGCGAGGGCAGGCGAACCGATCGCAAACATGCCCAGGATAATGAGCGACACGCCCCAGACGATGGACCAGGTAGAGGCGTGCTTCAAAGTTACAGCAGGAGAAGTATCAGCCATGGAGGCCTCCTGAAATTCGGGATAAGGGTAGCGCAAAAGGTGCGGTTCGTAAAGGGCCTCTATTTGCTTTGTGGCCTAGGTCCCGAGTTAGAGCGCCATGCACTGGTTAATCCTGGACAATGGGACCGGGGGACTTGTAGACCGTGATCGAATCAGGGCTGCGTATAAAACCTCTGGTCGAATTGTCCTAATAAGAAAAGTAGTTTGAGGTTAGAGAATCTTGGCTGACTCACCTTTCATCTTCTCCATTAGGCGCACTCGCTTCTGCGTGCAGAAGTGGTGAACAAAGGCTGAACGACAGCGGCTGTACACGCGTTTTCGGGGCCAATTGCGTCGGAAGAGGAGATTATCGATATGGTTGTTAAGTCAACGATGCGGGAGCCAGAACCACACCGGAAGGTGTGTATACACTGTGGTGGAGTGATCGCTTGGCGCCGGTGGCGCGCGTCCACGTGGCACACCATTCGGTATTGCAGCGCGGTATGCCGTCGAGCCGGCGCGGCAAGTCTTCCGCAAGGCTTTTCCACCTTGGGAATACAAGCACCGGGGGAGCGTTCTTTTACCCGAGCGGCCTGAGCGTTTCGAGAAATATTTTCCCCAAAGCGAGACCCTTCGGACGCATGATCGCCCGTGTGAACACGACTCGCTGCGAAGCTCTCACCTCTTTACACGCTGACGGATTTGACACGGCACAGTCTCAGTAGTAAAAACAACGTGCCTGACTGCGGGCTGAGAATTTCAGCGGGAACGAAGCGGGGAACCAAGTTCTCATCTTGGAGTCAATGTTCCACACCCTGGGAGTCTCGATGCGTCCTGGCAATTCCATCGTGACGTAAATTCCTGATCGAGGGCTTGCACGATGAACTCCGACCTACTGTTTTCCGACGTCCCCAGCTTTTTGCGCTGCTTCCGCAGGCAACGAATTTGGCAGAGAGTTCCCTTGCCAAGCCGGAACAAACTACCTGAAACAGATTCTGGGCAAACCTCTAGCGTTTTAGAACGCAGTTGGTAAACTTCGCCGGCAAGAAGCGGCTGGCGCATCATTCCACCCACAGGCAAGACTCTTAGGCGTGACGCAGTGAAGAATCACGCCTCCACCGCTCACCAACCGCCTCCAGAAAGGACGAATTTGGATGACACGACAAAGGAACAATCCCAGACATAGCGGCCACAAAGCCGCGCCGCTTCCCCCAGGGGTTGCGGAGAATCCCAAGGAAGCTCCTGCCGAGGACAATATGGAGCCGATCGAAACCGGTGGACCGCAATTTGGCGAGCCCGCGCCCACGCCCGACCCCACCAGTTACCGGGTGAAACACACTTCGGACGCACAAGCCTACAAGATACTTGATAGTGAGAAGCGGACTTTAAAGCCCAGGCCATTTCCCATGGCGGAGGATATGGAGCCGCGCCTGTCGCTGGCCGACGCAATCGGGCCTCAGGGCGCAAAAGTGATGGCCGATATCGTGAAAGCCGGGCAAATCGTTTTCCATGCCCTGGGCGACACCGGAAACACGACCAACGCCGCGGCGGAGAATAGTGTGACCGACAAACTGGTGAGTGATTTCAGTGAAGTCGATCCTAAGAACGTGCCCTCGTTTTGCTACAACTTAGGCGATGTCGTTTACAGCTTTGGCGAAGCGAAATACTACTACGACCAGTTCTACGATCCCTACCGCGATTACCCGGCGCCGATTTTTGCCATCGCCGGAAATCATGATGGCATGGTCGCCCCGGAATCGCAGACCCCTTCGCTGCAAGCATTTCTGGAGAATTTCTGCGCTTATGGCCAGGACTTCCATCGGACGCCGGAATCCGGCGGATTGTCTCGAACCGCAGGTCGGCAACCGGGTGTTTACTTCACTCTCGAGGCCGACCCCTTCGTGCGAATCATGGGCCTGTACAGCAACTGCCTTGAAGATCCCGGGATAATCTCGTCGCAGAGTGGCTTGGGTCAAACCTTTCCTTATCTGGGGGACTCGCAGCTCGAATTCCTGCAAGCCGCTTTGCAGAGAACGAAAAAAGATAAGTTCAAAGGCGCGGTTATGATCGCGGTGCATCATCCTCCCTTCGTGGCCGCCAGACAAAATCCAGGCACCGATGCCGCGGGCAAACACGGAGGCAGTCCCTTGATGTTGGCCGAGATCGACAAAGTCTGTGAAGCCACAGGAGTTTGGCCGCACGTGGTGTTATCGGGCCACGCGCATAATTATCAGCGTTTCACACGGCAAGTGGGGGATCGCGAGACTCCTTACATCATCGCCGGCAATGGCGGACATGCCCACTCGCGGCTCACGAAGAAAGGCGATCCGACGCTCCGAACTCCCGTAGTGCAGAGTGCCAAGGGCAACGAAAGGGTGGTGTTCGAAAACTACGACGACGGCGACTTTGGCTATCTTCGGATCATCATTGATGAACAACAGATTCGCATTGAATATCATCCGGCGTCGGACGGTCAGGAATCCAAGACCCCGGACGATTTTGTTACCGTGGACATTGCACATCGGAAACTGGTCCACTACAGGGCGAATGCAGCAGTGGCTGGATAGGGAAGGACTCACTCATATCCTCGCTGGGAAACCGGCGAGGATTGTTTCTTTTTTCGCGGTCGTCCGCGAACTATTGCACGCCTAAATTGCCTTGGCGTACTTAAACGGCCTGATTCCCGCACTCTTCCAAAAGTAAGCGAGGATGATGATGCTGGCAACGGCTGCATAGGCACACCAGAGTGACGTAAAGGCGAAGCGTTTGACCGCCATGACCGTCAGTAGAATGGCCAAGTTTGCCGCCCCGAATAGCACCATGGCTCTCACATGCGAGAAGAACAGCGAGCCGCAGGTGGCGACGACGTAGAGCACTCCCACCACGTCGTTGTTGGTTCCTGCATTCATGTAGACGATGCTGTTTTGCTTGACGTAGACCTGGAGAGGGAACGCGATCAACGCCCACAAAATATAGAGGGTCGTGAGTTCTCCGATCACAAGAAAGGGCAACATGCGTCTGCGGCTCTTGGCGTCGGGTTCGAAGAGCAATACGCTCATCGGCAATAGAAACGGCAACAGCCCCTGCGCATATAAGATGAATGCCGCTCCCATGTAGTGGGTGACGTTCGGCGAGAGCATGCCGTCCAAGCCGAGCCAGACAAAGCCTTCGATGAACTGGTGGATGGCGAAGAGCGCAGGCAAGGACGCAAAAAGGAGTTCGCGGCGATGGCGAACTTTGGCTAGGGTGATGACTCCGACGGCGCCGAGAGCGCCGCTGCCCACGAAGTTTGCTGCCGCAGAAAAGCACATGGAGGTCTCCTCGATTACGCTCTTGAGTTTTTTATGACAGCCATCTTATCGAAGATGACGCGGGTTACAAGAACTTTAAATCTGGCGCTCTTGGCAACGCCCCTACTTCTTCAGCATAGCGATAATAGAGACGCAGGCCCTCGATGCAGACGGCGTCGAGTTCGTAGTGGATGTTGGTGGTGAGGTAGCTTAGGACGCTCGCTTCGTCTAATCGGAGTTTGTTGGTCCAGTCTTTTGCGATGGCGCCGAGATTTGGTCTCTGCAAGCCGTGATCGCGTGATTCCTGAAAAATCCTGACTAACTCGCGCGCTTGTTCGTCATCCTCTAGCGCGTCTCGTCGCACGGCCCAGAAGGCGAAGACGAAGGGTAGTCCGGTGAAGCGGCGCCATTCGGAGCCTAAGTCCCACGTGTGGTATTGCGAGCGATCGACCTCGAGAGCGGGGTCGCCGATGAGCAGGGCTGCGTCGTGCTTTTGCAGCATGGCTGCGAGGTCAGGATCGGCGGGGTGCAGGGCTGCCGGCTGGGTAAACCACCTGGTTAATAGCACCTGCAATAATGCCACGGAAGTCATCGACGAGTTATCGGCGGCTATGGACTTGATCTGATCCATTGGGAGTTTGCTAACTAAAAGGATGGAGCGGACGGCGTCCAGTGAGGCGATGGCGATGCCGGGAATGATCGCGAGACCGGAAATTTTTGTGTATGCGGCTGCGGGAATGATGCCGATGTCGGCGGAGCCATCGCGCAAGGCGGCGGCGCACTTCGATGGGATCGTGTAGGAAATGTCGAATTTGTCACCCACAGAAGTATTCGCAAAGTCCCACATCAGCGGAGCGGTATTGAGGTATGAGATGGCTGAAATCCGAAGTCGCTTCATGTCGAGGGAGTGCGGCGGGGAAGTATCACATTCGATTTTAGCAAAGCTGTGTCATCCAACCTTGACTTGATTTTCAGCAGCGCCTAGAGTCCGCGAAGATGCGATTTGCGAGGTGAGTGATGGCAGAAGCGGCTGCGGTTCTTGCGCCGAAAGACGATTTGCCGACGTTGCAGTGGCTGGCGCTGTCACTGACGCCGGGGCTGGGTCCGACACGGGCGCGGCACTTGGTTGAGTTCATGGGCGGAGTGCAGGCTGTGTTCCGCGCGACGTTGACCGAACTTGAGGCTACCGGGCTGCGTTCGATTTCGGCACAGGCGCTGGGCACGGGGCGGTCGATGGAGCAGGCTTACGATGAGTCGGCGCGTGCGGCTGTGGCGACCGTCGAAATAATTTGTCTGGACAGTGCGGCGTATCCGGCGCAGCTCCGGCAGATTTACGATCCTCCGCTGGTGCTTTATGTTCGCGGAGATAAGTCTACGTTATCGCGGCCTGGAATTGCGGTAGTGGGGACACGCCATCCGACTCCTTATGGAGCGGGGATGGCGGAACGGCTGTCCTGCGATTTGGCGGCGCGTGGTTTAGTTATATTCAGCGGGTTGGCGCGCGGAGTTGACACCGCTGCGCATAAGGCGGCGCTTGCGGGTAAGGGAACGACCGTCGCGGTGTTCGGGACCGGCGTCGACATTATTTATCCAAAAGAAAATGTGCGATTGGTCGATCAGATATTGAAGCAGGGCGGTGCGGTGATTTCTGAGTTTCCGATGTCGAGTTTTCCTGCGCCGCAGAATTTTCCCATTCGCAATCGAATTATCAGCGGACTTTCGATTGGAGTGTTGGTGGTTGAGGCGTCAGAGTATAGCGGCACCCGGATTACGGCGCGCTGCGCTTTGGAGCAAAGCCGGGAAGTGTTTGCGGTGCCGGGAAACGTCACGACCAAGAATTCTTGGGGGCCGAATACCCTGATCAAACAGGGCGCGAAGCTGACTGCAACATGGGAGGATATTTGGGAGGAACTGCCGGTTGCCACACGACTTACGCTGCAGCCTGAGGCGGGCGATGAATCCGCCGGAGAGGAATCGGCATCACTATTTGGCGGAATGGAATTGCCGCCCCACGAAAAACGGCTGTTTGCCCTGCTCAAGCCGGATGAGTCCATGCACATCGATGAGATAGTCGAGAAGCTGGAGGCGGAGCTGTCGTCATCCGACATTTTCGTGGCTTTGTTCGAGTTGGAGCTGGCGGGCAAGGTGAAGCAGTTGCCGGGCAAAAATTTCGTCAAAGCGTTTTAGATTCGTCCGTTGACGCAGGCGTTAATTCTTGGCGAACTTTGCGTCTGTCTGCTGGCGGTTACTTGTTGATTGCGTCCCGTTCGTGCTAGCTTCTGACAAAACGAAACGTAACATCTGAAAAAAGAAACAAGGGGAAGTAGGACACATTGGCAAAAGGTTTAGTCATCGTCGAATCGCCTGCCAAGGCGAAAACGATTCAAAAGTATCTCGGCAAGGACTTCACGGTCGAGGCCTCGCTGGGCCACGTCAAAGATCTGCCCAAGAGCACGCTCGGCGTGGATATCGAGAACGATTTCGATACGGAGTACATCGTCATTCCCGGCAAAGAAAAAGTTCTCGCCAAGCTGAAAAAGCTGGCGCTGCTGGCGGACAACATCTATCTGGCGCCCGATCCCGATCGCGAGGGTGAGGCGATTGCTGCGCATTTGGCGGAGGAATTGGGCGACGGCGCCAGCAAGAAGAGAAAGAAAAAGGGCGATGAAAATGGACGCGAGCGCATCAGCCGCGTCACCTTCAACGAAATTACCAAGCGCGCTGTGCAGGAAGCATTTGAGCACCCGCGGGCGATTGATCGAGATTTAGTCGACGCGCAACAAGCCCGTCGCGTTCTGGATCGGCTGGTTGGATATCAAGTTTCTCCCTTGTTGTGGGACAAGGTTCGGCGGGGATTGTCCGCTGGCCGCGTTCAGACGGTTGCCCTCCGCTTGATTGTGGAACGTGAGCGCGAGATTAAGGCGTTCGAGAAGAAAGAATATTGGACTATCGATGCGAACCTCGCTGGGCCGAAGCCTCCAGCGTTCGACGCGCGTTTTCTGGGCAAGGGTGAAGAGAAGGTTGAAGTCACTAATGGGGAAGATGCGGAGAAGATTCGCATCGCTCTCGAAAACGCCGATTGGCTGGTTCGTAGCGTTGAGAAAAAAGAACGTCGCCGGAACGCGACGCCACCATTTACGACGAGTAAGTTGCAGCAGGATTCCTCGCGCAAACTGCGCTTTAGCGTGAAGCGCACCATGATGATAGCGCAGCGCTTGTATGAAGGCGTCGAGCTGGGCGAGGAGGGTTCCGTCGGCCTCATTACTTACATGCGTACCGATTCCACGCGTGTATCGAATGACGCGTTGACTGAAGTGCGCGATTACATCAAGGGGCAGTATGGAGCGCAGTATTTGCCCGATTCTCCGAATACATATAAAGAGAAGAAGGAAGCGCAGGCGGCGCATGAAGCGATTCGTCCCACGTCGGTGATGCGGGCTCCAGACGAGATCAAGCAGTACTTAAAAGAAGATGAGTTTAAGGTTTACAAGCTGATCTGGCAGCGCTTCGTGTCCTCGCAAATCATGCCGGCGGTCTTCGATCAGACGACCGTGGACATCGACGCGAAAAGCGGGTTGGAGGCTTTCTGGTTCCGCGTGACTGGATCGGTGATGAAGTTCGATGGCTTCTTGAAAGTCTACGAGGAGTCCAAAGAAGGCAAGGACGAAGACGACGAAGAGCTTAAACACAAGCTGCCGGCGCTGGAAGCGGGACAAAAGCTTGTCCTCAAAGCGCTGAAGCCCGAGCAGCATTTCACCGAACCGCCTCCGCGCTACAACGAAGCGTCGCTGGTGAAAGAACTGGAAGAGCGCGGCATTGGGCGTCCTTCGACGTACTCTGCGATTCTGAGCACGATTCAGGAGCGGCAGTACGTGCAGAAGTTAGGAGGCAAGTTCTCGCCGACGGAAATCGGATTAGTTGTAACCGATCTGCTGGTGGAAAACTTCCGCGACATCTTCGACATCGAGTACACGGCCAAGCTGGAGCAGCAGCTCGACGAAGTCGAAGAAGGCAAGGAGAAGTGGACGGACGCGCTGGGGGATTTCTACAAGCGGTTCTCCAAGGATTTGAAATATGCCGAAAAGCATATGGAGAACATCAAGCGCATGGAGAAGCCCACGGACGAAAAGTGCGAGCGTTGCGGCTCGCCGCTAGTCATCAAGTGGGGCAAGCACGGGTCGTTCTATGCGTGCAGTTCGTACGACAAAGAGAATAAGGATAGCTGCACGTTCACCAAAGAGAACCCCATCAATCTGCCGGACTTGGACACGGCGGATGTGCAGGAGACGACGCAAGAAGAATACTGCGAAAATTGCGGGCGGGTGATGGTGCTCAAGCGCGGACGCTTCGGGCAGTTCATGGCATGCACGGGGTATCCCGATTGCAAGACGACCCGGCGCTTGGATCAGGGCAAGAAAGTTCCAGACATTCCCCTGGACGAGCTTTGCCCCAAGTGCAATCGCAATATGATGCTGCGCCACGGACGCTTTGGCGAGTTCACGGCTTGCAGTGGCTATCCGGAGTGCAAGTACGTGAAGCAGAATTTTATTGGAGTGAAGTGTCCGTTGTGCGAAGACGGCGAGATCGTCGAAAAGAAGGCGCGCAAGGGCAATACTTTCTATGGGTGCGGCAATTATCCAAAATGCAAATTCACGTCGGCGAGCAAGCCGTTGCCGGAAAAGTGTCCGACCTGCGGCGGAGATTTCCTGGTGGAGAAAAACTTGAAGTCAGGGCCGGTAATTGCGTGTCCAAATAAAGAGTGCGATTATGAGCGGCCGGCACCGGTTGAAGTTGCGCTTGTCTGATTTGGTAATCGGGTAATTTTGGAAATTGAGGGCCTTCAAACAACCAAATTACAAATTTCTAAAATTACAAAATTTCACTTAGGAGTTTTCCATGTCGAAAAAACCTACGCCTGCGGATGCTGAAGTCATCCTAAAGCTTTACGACCTTCGCCGCGAAGCCGAACTGCGGAAGGCGCGCGATTGGGCCGTACAGAAATTCTGGCCTACCACGTACGACGACTATGCCAAAGTTTCCAGTGCCATGGGAACTCAGGAAAATGCCTGGCTCCGGCAAGTGTTTGGCTATTGGGAAATCGCGAGTTCTCTGGCAAATCACGGTGCGGTCAACTCGGATTTATTCCTCGAACCGTCGTTCTCGGCGGAAATGTTTTTACTTTTTGCCAAAGTGAAGCCGTTCTTGAAAGAGCTGCGTCAGAAATCCAGCCCGACTTTTTTTCGCAATGTTGAAACCCTGATCAACAGCTCGAAGAAGAGCAAGGATTTCCTGAAGCGCATGGAAGGGAATGTTGCGGCACGGCGCGAGGCACCGGCGAAGGCGAAGTAGTATAGCCCGAGGCTTCTTACGTTTTCCTGGGCAAGTCTTAGAATCTTCACCACAGAGACCACTGAGGTTTCACAGAGCAAACCTCAGATCATTTGGTCAGCTTCCATCGCCCCATCATTTACAATCAACAATTCCCAACTACTCAGGACATTCAACTATGCATCGATGGTCACAGCTGTTTATCCCCACCTTGCGCGAGGCGCCGGCGGACGCTGAGGTTGCCAGCCACAAATTTCTAGTGCGTGCAGGGTATGTTCGCCAACTGGCGGCCGGAATTTACTCATATCTTTTTCTGGGGCAGCGCTCGCTTAACAAGATCATCGGCATCGTGCGCGAGGAGATGGATCGCGTTGGGCAGGAGTTTTATTTGCCGGCACTGAATCCGCGGGAGATTTGGGAGGCTAGTGGGCGCTGGTCGGTCATGGGCGACAACATGTTCCGCTTGAAAGACCGCAAGGGTGCGGAGTTTGCCCTGGGCATGACGCATGAGGAAGTCATGACGGACATCGCGCGAAAGGAGTTGCGAAGCTATAAGCAATTGCCACAGATATGGTATCAGATACAGACCAAGTTCCGCGACGAACCGCGTCCGAGGTCTGGGCTGCTGCGGGTGCGGCAATTCATCATGAAGGATTCTTACTCGTTCGACATCGACTCCGCCGGACTCGATGAGTCGTACGTGAAGCATCGCAAGGCCTATCAGCGGATCTTCGATCGCTGCGGTTTGAAGTACATGATCATCGACGCCGACTCGGGGGCGATGGGCGGAACGAAGTCTGAAGAGTTCATGGTGCGCACGCCGGCGGGCGAAGATCAGGTGGTGAGCTGCGATCAGTGCGACTACGCCGCGAACATGGAAAAGGCAACTTCGAACCTTGCGTCTGTCGAGGATTTGCAAGCAGAGGGCGATGGGTCGCCGATGGAAGTTCACACGCCCGGACAGAAGACGATTGAAGAAGTCGCGCACTTTCTTGGCGTATCGCCCAAGAACAAAATCAAGACTTTGGCCCTGATGGCCGAAGAAGTCGACCCTAAATCCGGCAAGAAAACTCTGCGCGAGGTTGTGTTGCTGATGCGCGGCGATCACCAGATGAATGAGGCCAAGCTAGCCGGGGCGATCGCGGGGCGCACCGTGCGTCCCATGGAGGAATCCGAGATCACGACCCTGTTTCGCTCTCCAGCGGGTTTCCTAGGTCCGCTGGGAGTGGAGTGGGCGAAGAGTCTCAGTGACGGCGCGAAGCCCATCTTGCTAGTGGACAAAGCGCTTCAGGGCAGGAAGAACCTCGTTTCCGGTGCCAATAAAGAGGATTTCCACGTTAAGAACATCACTCCGGGGGTGACCTTTGAGCCGACCGCTTACGTCGATTTGCGTGCCGTGACCGCGGGCGAGGGTTGTCCAAACTGTGGGGCAGCGTTGCGCATCGATACTGCGGTCGAGGTCGGCCATATCTTCAAGCTGGGCTACAAGTACTCGGAATCCATGGGCTCTCGCGTTCTAGACAAAAACGGCAAAGAAGTGACGCCGATTATGGGCAGCTACGGCATTGGGATGGAACGCATCCTAACGGCGGCGATCGAGCAGAGTAATGACGAGAACGGATTCTGGCTGCCGTCCGCCATCGCGCCGTTCGAGATTGTAGTGACTCCGACCAATGTGGCCGATGCGGGCCTGCTGGCCGTCGCCGAAGACATCACGGCCAAGCTGGAGGCGGCGGGGTTCGATGTTCTATTGGACGACCGAAATGAGCGGCCGGGGGTGAAATTCAAGGATGCCGACCTCGTGGGTATCCCCTTTCGTATCAACGTGGGCAAGAAGGTTACCGAAGGCACCGTCGAGATCATTCAGCGCTCGACCCGAGCTATGCAGGATGTTAGTATTCCCGCTATAACTGAATATTTCCAGCAGATTCTTCGGCCTGCGCAGTAGTGAGCGCGGTTGGAGCGGGAGCTTGCTATGAAACTATTTTTCGGGATTTTTGTGATTGCGTTGTCGATTTATCTCGGCGCGACGTTGATCCCCATTTACTACAACAACTACCAATTCAAGGAAGCCGTAAGCACAGAGGCCACCTTGCAGACCTATACCACCAAGCCTGAGGCTGATATTAAGGAGGCCATCTTCAAGAAAGCGCAGGAGATGAGCATTCCGATTACCAAGGACGGCATCACCGTGAAGCGTTCGGGAACGGTGGGCACAGGTTCGCTCCTGATTCAAGCCCCCTACGTGGCGCACGTTGACTTGCCGGGCTACCCGCTGGATTTACATTTCGATGTTTCGTCGGACAACAAGAGTCCCTTCTAACTGCCAATGGAAACAGACTGGAATCGGCCAACCCGGTTCCAGTTTCGTTACTCGCCCTTGCCCCTCCGACAGCGTAAACTGATTAACGGATTGCCGCCGCTTCTCATCTAAGACAATGGAATTGAGTTGCGGCATATCCGTGTCCCCCAAAATTGGCCATTAAAGTAAAAATCCCTCGTAGAACAAAAGGCCAAGGGCCGCGCAAGCGTTTGCCTCTAGGTGACAAGCCCCTGCTCCGAATCGCCGCTGTCGCGGCGCTGATTCTGATGGTTTCCGGGCTGGTCTGGTTTTCCTACTACTACGTCAAGTACGAGCGCATCATCGAGGCTAGGTTCAAGACTCCAATCTTCACCACTTCGGCGCAGCTCTATTCCAATGCACAGACCCTCCGTGTGGGGGAGAAAATGACGGCCCGCGAAATTGCAGTACAGCTGCACCGCGCAGGCTATTCGGACCGGGACGACGATACCGCGCTGGGTACCTATCAGCTTCTCAATTACGGTATCGAGATCAAGCCGGGCCCGGCGTCGTACCACAATTCCGATTCAGCGACGATTCGTTTCGAGGGTGGGAAGATTTCGAGCATCGCCAGCCGCAGCGGGCCCTTGGAGACCTACCAGCTCGAGCCCGAGCCGTTGGCGTCCTTGTTTGACGCCGAGCAACGCTCCAAGCGTCAGTTGGTCAAGTACAACGACATTCCCAAGGTGATGGTGAACGCTGTGCTGGCCATTGAAGACCGGCGATTCTTTCAGCACAGCGGAGTGAATTTTGTTCGCATGGCGGAGGCCGCCTGGATCGACGTCATTCGTCAGCGCCACCAGCAAGGCGGATCTACTCTGACGATGCAGCTTTCCCGGGGGTTCTTCCTATCGCCGGAAAAGACCATGCGGCGCAAGCTGACCGAAATGCTCATCGCGATGGAACTCGAGCAAAAGTTCAGCAAGCAGCAAATCTTCGAGTTCTATGCCAACTGGGTCGATCTTGGGCAGCGTGGCTCGTTTACAATCAGCGGTTTTGCAGAGGCTTCCAAGGCATATTTCAATAAGGACTTGAAGGATATAAGCCTCCCGGAGGCGGCGCTGTTGGCGGGCATCATTCAACGGCCGAGTTACCTGTCGCCCTACCGACATCCAGAGCGGGCGCTAGAGCGGCGCAACCTCGTGCTGGATAGCATGGTCGAAACTCGTGCCATCACGCCGGAGGAAGCCCAGAAGGCCAAGGCTGCGCCGCTGAATTTGGCTCCGCCGAATGTGGAGGCCAGCGATGCTCCATATTTTGTGGATTTAGTGCGGGACTCGCTGATCAGCCGACTCGATGAGCGGCAGATGAACGATCAGTCCTTTCGCATCTACACCACTCTCGATCCGGCGTTGCAGAGCGCGGCGGCGCAGGCTGTCGATGTCGGAATCAGACTAGTGGACGAGCAGGTGCAAAAGCGGCGCACCCGGAAGGTTCTGATTTCTAAAGGGAAGTACGAAAACAAGGTTGAGCCGGGGCCGGAGGCGCAGGTTGCGCTGGTGGCGATGGATCCTCACACGGGGCAGATTCTGGCGCTGGTCGGTGGACGTAATTACGGCTTTAGTCAGTTGAATCATGCGGTGGCAAAGCGTCCCACGGGATCGATTTTCAAGCCGTTTGTTTATGCGGCAGCGATCAACACGGCGCTGGACGGTACGACGCCAGTGTTAACGCCGGCGTCGATGGTGCTCGATCAGCCGGGGACGTTTGCCTACGGCGATCAGATTTACGAGCCGCGCAATTATAAAGAGGAGTATCACGGTGAAGTGACGGCCCGTTATGCTTTGGCGCTGTCGCTCAATAACGCCACGGTTCAGCTGGCGCAGCAGGTCGGCTACGACAAAGTTGCGGCGTTGGCGAAGTCGGCGGGAATTCTTTCGGTGAAGCCAACGCCGGCCATGGCGCTGGGGGCCTACGACGCTTCGCCGATCGATATGGCGTCGGCTTACACCGTCTTCGCTAATGGAGGTGAGCGCATCTCGCCGCTGCTGATCAATTCTGTGCGCAACGCCAAGGGCGAGAAGGTGCTCGATTACAAGGCGGAGACGAAAGACGTGCTGGACCCACGGGTCGCGGCCGTAATGACGAACATGATGGAGGGCGTGCTCAATTTCGGAACTGCGTTTCCGGTGCGGGCACGGGGATTCAATGCGCCTGCTGCGGGTAAAACCGGAAGCTCCCACGACGGATGGTTTGCAGGATATACCTCGAATCTGCTGTGCATTGTGTGGGTGGGATTTGACGACTACAGCGATCTTCGTCTAAGCGGGGCGCAGACCGCTGCGCCCATCTGGGCCGAGTTTATGAAGAAGGCGGTGGCATTGCCGGAGTACTCCGATGTGAAGCCATTTGCGCAGCCCTCCGGCGTCGTGGCGGTGCAACTGGACAAGGGAACGAACCTGTTGGCGACGCCATCTTGCCCGGAGACTTATACGGCGGCCTTCATTGCCGGTACGGAGCCCAATCAGACTTGCGATCAACCGAGCGGCGGTGTAAAGGGCTTTTTTTCAAAGATATTGGGCTTGGGAGGAGACAAAGCGCTGCCGCCTCCGGCTCCTGGCAGCGCTGCCAATCCCATCGCCGGAGCTCCGGGGCAGTCCGCCGGCCAGACTGGAGGGCAGGCCCAGGACCTCAACAATCCGGCTGCGCAAAAGAAAAAGGGGATTTTTGGCAAAATTGCGGGTATCTTTAAAGATGAGAAGAAAGACGACAAGTCGTCCAACCCTCCGCCGAATCCGTCTAATGGAAGCGGGACAGTCCCGCCGCAATAAGGTGCTTCGGCCTTGAGTCTCGGACGAGATTCCGCGGGCCAAGCCCGAAGCACGCAGGCCTGCTGAATTGATGTCACAGGAGGCTGCTTATGTCTCGTCGTTGGTTGTACCCCTGTTTCGCAGCATTGCCATTTGCATTTCTTTTCTGCGTCCCTGACGTATCAGCGCAAAGCTCTGAGTTGGTGCAAGCGATCGCTCCACCCGTGCCTCGCGGCGAGGCTCCGCAGGCTACTGCCAGTGCGGACGATCTGGAGGTCCGCGGGGACGGCTTGCGCGCCAAGAAGGCCTACCTCGACGCGCTCGACTACTATCGCGCCGCCATCGCCAAGACCGCGAAGGCAGACAGCGCTTCGCTCTACAACAAAGCTGGAATCTGCGAATTGCAGACACAACGTTATCGCGATGCGGCCAAAGACTTTGAGCGTGCGACTAAAGCCGACAAAACGTATGCGGAAGCTTACAACAATCTCGGCGTGATCAAATATGAAGAGAAGAAATTCAGCAACGCGGTTTCGGAGTATCAGAAGGCGGTGAAACTTCTGCCGGGATACGCATCGTTCTACAGCAATATGGGCGCGGCCTATTTTTCGCAGAAAAAATTCGAGAAAGCCATGGCGGCGTACGCGCATGCGATGGAACTTGATCCGGATATTTTTCAGCGGGGATCGCACACGGGGGTTTCTGCACAATTGCCGTCGCCCGAAGATCGCGCGCATTATGATTTTGAAATTGCTCGGCTCTACGCCAAGATGGGCGCGTTGGATCGTTCGCTGATGTATCTGTCGCGGGCGCTGGAAGAGGGATACAACGGTATTCAAGTAGTGTACAAAGACTCGAACTTCGAAGCATTGCGCAAGGATCCGAGATTTGGCCAATTGATGGCGGCTCGTCCCCCAGCAATTCCGGAGTAATCAGGTTGCAAGTTACAAATCTTTACCGGATGGCGCGAAACCTGGGGCGCGGATCGGGGTTCAAGCTATTAATCGCTCCCGAAAGCGACAGGGTGAGTAGGGAGAACGGCGAACCGCCCGGGCCGGAGTCGACAACGCCCCGATCCAGCCCGGAGCGGCTTTATTCATTCGCAGCAAAACCGTTTTTCATTCCGAGCGAAGCGAGGAATCCGCTACTCGCCTGCACCCAACTCACCTCTTTGCCTTCGGACTGCGCTCCATCACGTATTCGCTTACTGCTTTCTTCCATTTCCCCTGAGCTTTGAGGATGTACTCGATGGCGTCGCGTCCTGCGCCGTTTCCGCCCGTGTTGGGCGTGATGTAGTGGGCTTCATTTTTGACCTCGTCGCGGGCGTTGGCTACGGCGATGGCTAGTCCGCAGGCACGCATGGCTGGCAGGTCGATAACATCGTCGCCCACGAAGGCGGCTTCCGATGCTGTGATCTTTGCTTGCTTCAGGATTTGTTCGAGAACAGTGAGCTTGTCTTGCGCACCTTGACGGATGTAGTCGAGTTTCAGATCGCGTGCACGGATCGCAACGGTTTCCGAGGTGCGCTTGGTGATGATGCCGGTCTTGAGGCCGGCCAGTCGCGCTATGGAAATGCCAGCTCCGTCGTGGGCGTGGAAGCCTTTGATCTCGATGGCGGTTTCGGTGGAGGGTATGGGCATGAAGAAGAGCTTGCCGTCGGTTAAGGTTCCATCGACGTCAAACAGGATTAGTTTTATTTTTTTCGCGCGCGTTTTCGACACCGAGGGATTCTAGCAGTTATTCGCGAAAATCTTTAATACAGAGCGCACTGAGGTATCACGGAGTATCACAGAGGACTGCGATACTCCGTGGGATTCTTCTTAGGCCATTTCTGCTACTGGCTCGGGCAGGGTGGCCGCTTCTATCTTGGCTTGTAACTCTTCTTCTTTTTTCGCGATTTCGTCGAGCTTTACGCGATAGACCTGCTTGGCCAAGCCAAGCTTTTTTAGGGCCCAGATGCCATACCAGTTCATGTCCACTTCGTACCACCGCAGCCCGTGGCGTGCCGACACCGGATGCGCGTGATGATTGTTGTGCCAGCCTTCGCCGAAGGTCAGAATCGCCACCCACCAGTTGTTGGTGGAAAGGTCTTTAGTGACGAAACGGCGCGATCCCCAGGTATGAGTGGCCGAATTAACCAGCCAAGTCGCATGGAGTCCGACGACGGTGCGCATGAAGATTCCCCACATCAGGAAGGGGAGACCGCCGATGGCGATGAGGATCAAGCCCAGCACAATCATAGGGACGTAATGATATTTGGTGATCCAGACGTGAAACTTGTCTTTGGCGAGATCGGGCACGAATTTGGCTAGCGTCGTGGTGTCGTGGTGCATGGAGCGGCCCATGAGGATCCAGCCCATGTGGGCCCACCATTTTCCGTCGACGGGGGAGTGCGGGTCGCCGTCGTGGTCGGAATATTTGTGATGAATGCGATGGGTCGCGACCCAGAAAATCGGTCCGCCTTCGAGGGCCAGCGTAGCGCAGACGGTGAGGAAGTACTCGACCCACTTGGGAGTCTTATAGCCGCGGTGCGTGAGCAAGCGGTGGTAACCCATGCCGATGCCCAGGCTACCCGATACCCACCACAGAAACATCGCTACAAAAAGCGCTTTCCAAGTGAAGAAAAACAGGGCGATGATGGCACCGACATGGAACAGGCCCATGGCGATGGCGGTGACCCAGTTGATTTCGTTGTTGGCGGCGGCTTTGCGGTTCAGTGCTTCGAGTTCCATGACTATTCCTCGTAATTGTATGAGTGCGAATCTTTAGGTTAGCAGCGGTAAAGGGTTTGCATTGTAAGAGTTGTGTAATAGCGCACATAACTTGAGTACTGTGTCCTCAAGGTTACCTGGCAAGTTCTCTTTCCGGAAAATCTGGGGCGCCCAGGAGGCGGAGATAGCGCTGAGCGTGGGCGATATCTTTGCCAATTTGAGTGCGCAACTCCTCGACAGAAGGGAATTTGTGTTCATCGCGGATTCGGTCGAGGAAAGAGACTTCAACTTCGGTATCTTCATCGATTTGTAGCTGATGAAAATCGAGCAAATGGGTTTCGATGGCGAAGGAGTCCGCGCCGAATGTCGGGCGGTTGCCGATGTTGGTGACAGAATCGAAACATTCTTCCGCGACTCGGGTACGTGTGATGTAAACGCCGTTCTGCGGGATGAGTTCGTTGTAATCGGCGAGATTGATAGTCGGAACAGTATGCGTCGATCCGTAGCCGCGGCCCGGGGCGGGGGTGGAGAGAATGCTGAACGGACGAGCGAGCAGATGCCGGGAACGATTGACGCTTCCCGCGCGGAGCAGTGCGCGGATGCGGCTGCTGGCCACCAGTTCGCCACGCAGCTTCATCTCGGGATATTCGACGACCGAGAATCCCATTTCGCGGCCGAACTCCGTAAGTAGCGCGATGTTACCTTCGGCTTGATGTCCAAAACGGAAGTTGAACCCTTCATGAACTTCGTGCGCCTTGAGCGTTCGTTGCAGAATGCAGTCGGCAAAATCGTGCGCCGACACACGCGAGAGCTCGGGCGTGAACGCTAGCAGCAGCACCGCGTCGAGCCCAGTGGCTTTCAGTAGGTTTAGTTTTTCCGGGGTGGGAGTCAGAAGCTTCAGATCCGCGTCGGGGCGCAACACGCGCACCGGATGCGGCTCGAACGTCACCGCGACTGCTTTTATGTTTTGGGTTTGCGCTCGAGCCACAATGCAATCGATGACGTGACGATGAGCACGGTGGACGCCGTCGAAGTTCCCGATGCTAACCAGAGTGGGTCCGAAGTCCTGGGGTACATCGTCGAGATTGCGGAAGATGATCATCGCCTTGGCGTCGTCCGGTTCAGATCTCGAACTCCAGTTTCAAGCCGTCATAGGCAAGGCGGACATTGCGAGGCAACGTCGCCTCGGTTTGGACGTGAGGGAGATCGTGGCAGATGTGGGTGAAGAACGCACGCTGCGGTTTTAACTCTTCAACCAAGCGCAGCGACTTCTCGACCGTTGAGTGGGTGGGATGCGGTGTGTGGCGCAGGGCATCCACAAAGAGAACATCCAAGCCTTGCAGCTTGGCTTTGGACGCCGCGGGCACTTCGCTGTGGTCCGTGAGGTACGCGGCCGAACCGAAGCGGAAGCCGAGAATCTCAGCCTCGCCATGCATGACCGGGATCGGTTCAAAAATTGCCCCGAAGACATCAACCGGGCCGGTCATCTCGCGCAGTTCGACCTGAGGCAGGCCACCGTATTTGTAGCGTCCATCGAAAATGTAGGAGAACATGTTGCGCAAGAAATGTACGACTTCCGGCTTGGCATAGAGCGGCAGCTTGCCAGGCTTGTGCAGATAGCTGATGGGGCGAAGATCGTCGAGGCCGAGAATATGGTCGGCATGGGCGTGCGTGTAAAAGACGGCGTCGAGCTCGCGAATGTTTTCGCGCAAGGCCTGGGTGCGGAAGTCGGGCGTGCTATCGATCAGCACGCCGTGGTCGTCATAGTTAATCAGGACAGACGGTCTCAACCGGCGATCCCGCGCATCGGACGAGCGGCAAACCGCGCAGCTACAGCCGATGGTGGGAACGCCCATCGACGTGCCGCTGCCCAACACGGTCAGCGTTGCCTTCATCGTTTCTGAGAACCCACAATCCCTGGCGCCGGTTGCGTGGGACCGTTGGCGGACTGGGGAGCACGCGACAGCGCGTTGATCACTTCCACATAAGCCATGCGCAACTCGTAAAGTCCGTTTTGCAGGAAGCCCTGCTCTTGCGGTGTCAGATTGCCCTTGGTTTTTTCCGCCAACAGGCTCATGGTGTCGATGGTCTGGCGTGCTCCGATGACGTCAACTCCGGGTTGGCCGCCTTCTTCGTGCATCATGCCGAGCTGCATCATTGCGGTCATGTAGAGCGACGCAAGGAAGCGCTCGAAGGTCATCGTCAGCTCTTTGGCGGAATGGCCGCCCTGCTCGATCCGGCGATCCATGTCTTGCGAAGACTTCTGATAGGCGTCGGCCTGCTTCTTTTGCTCGTCGGCGCTGGGGGGAGGCGGGATCTTTGAATCCACCGGCGTGGAATCGACCGGTGCGGGCGGCGTTTCCGCCACAACGGTCGCGGTGGGCGCGGACGAGATTTCTTCTTCTGAGATTTCGCGACGAACTTCGCCGTCGCTAGTGAACAATCTACGGTCGGTTACGGTGAAACTTTCCTGTTTTTTTTCTGCCATGGTTTCCTCACTGCGTAAGAATTTGTCGGAAGGGTAGGGGTACGGGTGTCGCCTTCGCGCTGCCCAGGTCAAGCGGAACATCGCTGGCTACAGCTTCACGGCGGACGTATCCTAAGGCGACGTTTAACTCGCCGTTTGCGAAGGGCAAGGCAGTGGCGCTGGTAACTTCACCTACATCTTTTCCGTCGCGTTGAAGCTTCGCGCCTAGCTCTGGCGACGGCCCGTCGATAATGAATCCCGAGAAGCGGCGATGTACGCGGCCTTGCGAGCGAATGCGCTCGACGATCTCCTGGCCCACATAACAGCCCTTGCTGAAATTCAGAGCCCGGGCTTGTTCGGTTTCCTGCGGGAGATCGCGCTCGCGAATGTCCTGACCGTAGCGGGGAAGTCCGGAGGCGATGCGTAGATGTTCCATTGCTGCTTCACTGACTCGCGCGCCGCCAGATTCTTGCAGCGCGGTTTCGATTGCTTGCATGGCTGTCGGTGGGGCTGAGATTTCGTAGTTCTCAACTAAGAGATTGTCTCCGCGCGCCACCGTTACCGAAAAGCCGCGCCACTGCGAATCGACAAATCGCAAAGTTCCGTCGGGGGGAAGCTCGAAGCCGGCGGCACGCAACGTATCCGAAGCCTTCGGTCCGGCCAGGGAGACCGTCACGAAGCTCGTGCTCACGTCGGCAACTTCGACTTCGTCCATGATGATGTAGCGATCAAACAGCGCGAGCAGAGTCGCCGCTTGCGATTGGTCGGTGTCGATGAGAAGCGACTCGCCGCCATTGAAAATGTAGAGGTCGCCGAGGATGCGTCCTTGCGGACTGAGCACGAAAGCGTAAACTCCGCGGCCTGGCGCGAGATCTCGAACGTTGTTAGTCACCATGCCATTTAACCAACGGACCCGGTCGTTCCCGGTGAGCGCAATCTTCGCCCGTCGTTCGAGAGGACGCCATCCGCAGGCCTGAGTTAGCGCAAGAAATTGCCCGCGCAAATCCGCTTGCGTGCGTGGCTCCGCGTCTTGATGGACGGTCATGGTAGTCATTCGATGTCTAAATTATACAAGCGGATGCGCGGCTCCGCTGTGCCGGATGACCTGCATCTGTGATACCTTCTATCCCCGTGAGCCAGAAAAAACGCATCGCCGTACTTCCCGGAGACGGCATCGGCAAAGAAGTCATCCCTCATGCCCTCAGAGCCATGGCTGCCGCCGGTGCGGAACTGGAAATCTCCCACTTCGACTGGAGCGCCGACCGCTATCTTGCCGACGGAGTGACCGTGCCTCCGGATGGCTTTGCACTGCTGGATCGCGACTTTGACGCGATTTTGCTTGGGGCGTTCGGCGACCCGCGCGTAACCACCAACATTCACGCCAAAGAGATTTTGCTGGGGATGAGATTCCAGATGGATCTCTACGCCAACGTGCGCCCCGTGCGGCTTTTGACAGAGTCGTTGTGTCCCCTGAAGAACATCAAGGCGGCGGATATCGATTTTGTCGTGATCCGCGAAAACACAGAAGGCGTCTACGGGGACGTGGGCGGAGTCTTCAAGAAGGGAACTGCCGACGAAGTTGCGGTTCAGGAAGATATCAATACGCGCAAAGGTGTGGAGCGCATTATTCGTTTCGCCTTCGATTACTGCGAGCGCAATAAAAAGCACGATGGTTCACGGCGTGGGCGAGTGCTGATGTCGGATAAGTCCAACGCAATGACTCACGCGGGCGGCCTGTGGCAGCGCGTGTTCAAAGAGGTTGGGCGGGAGTATCCGCAGATTAAGTCCGAGCATATGTATGTGGACGCGCTGTGTTTGCAGATGGTGCGCGATCCCCGGCAGTTCGATGTGATCGTGACCAATAATATGTTTGGCGACATCATTACCGATCTCGCTGCGGCGCTGCAGGGCGGCCTGGGCATGGCGGCGAGCGGCAATATTCATCCCGGAAAGACTTCGATGTTTGAGCCGGTGCATGGCTCCGCGCCGCCGATTGCCGGGAAAAATATCGCCAATCCTTTTGGGGCGATTCTTACAGCCGCGATGATGCTGCAACATCTCGGACTGGATCAGCCCGCGGCGAAAATCGAAGCCGCCGTGCTGGAAGCAGTTCAACAGAATCGAACTACGCAAGATCTTGGCGGGGCTTTGACGACCAGCGAAGCTGCGGATTGGGTTTGCGCGAAGATCGCTGGCTGACCGCCAGACTTTACAGCAAGCCTGCAATTTGAGACAGTTATCCGTGGAAGCCCAATCGATCGTTGTCCTTGATTTTGGCGCGCAGTATTCGCAGTTGATCGCGCGCCGTATCCGCGAACTGAACGTATTTTCGGTCGTCCTGCCCTGCAACGCCTCGCTGGACGAAATTAGCAGCTACTCGCCGGTCGGCATCATTCTTTCGGGCGGCCCTTCGTCCGTTTATGATGCGGACGCTCCTGTCGCTGACCAGAGGGTTTTCGCTCTTGGCTTACCCATTCTCGGCATCTGCTACGGCTTGCAATTCATGGTGCATGCGCTGGGCGGCAAGGTGCGTCCGGCGGCAAAGCGAGAATACGGCCACGCGAAGGTCGAACTTCATCAGGGCTCGCGGCTGTTTAAGGGATTGCCGAAAGTCTTGGCAGTTTGGATGTCACATGGGGACGAGGCTGAAGAGCTTCCTGCTGGATTCGATCTGACTGCGAAATCGCCCAATGCGGTGGCGGCAATTGAAAACCCTGAGCGGAAGATGTGGGCGGTGCAGTTTCATCCCGAAGTACACCACACGCCGCTGGGCACCGAAATTCTGCGCAACTTTGCGCTGGATATCTGCGGCGCGATTCCGAACTGGACGCCGCAACGTTTTATCGACGAAACGGTTGCCAGCGTGCGCAACACGGTTGAAAGTGGGCGAGCTATCTGTGCGCTTTCGGGCGGCGTTGATTCGGCGGTCGCAGCGGTTCTGGTCGATCGCGCCATGCGCGATTCCGATGGCACGTCGCGTCTGACCTCTGTTTTTGTAAACAACGGCGTACTGCGCAAAAATGAATTCGAAAAGGTGCAGCAAAACCTGCGCGACAAGCTTGGACTGCATCTGATCGCAGTCGATGCCTCCGAAAGATTCCTGAGCAAGCTGGCTGGCGTCACCGATCCCGAGAAGAAGCGCAAGATCATCGGCAACGAGTTTATTGCAGTGTTCGACGAAGAAGCGCACAAGATCGCGCAGCAGGAGGGAAGCGTGGACTGGCTGGTGCAGGGCACGCTTTATCCCGACGTGATCGAGTCGCGTTCGGTGCGTGGGCCATCGCAGATTATTAAGTCCCATCACAATGTCGGCGGGTTGCCGGAGAAGATGAAGCTGAAACTCATCGAGCCTCTGAAAGAGTTGTTTAAAGACGAGGTGCGTAAGATTGGTCGCGATCTCGGCATGCCCGAAGAAATCCTGCAACGGCAGCCCTTTCCGGGGCCGGGATTGGCAGTGCGCATCGTCGGAGAAGTGACACCCGAGCGTGCCGAGATTTTGCGCGATTGCGACGAAATCGTCGTCGAGGAGATCAAGAAAGCCGGTCTCTACACGAAGATCTGGCAGTCGTTCGCTGTCCTGCTACCGGTGATGTCGGTCGGCGTGATGGGCGACCAGCGCACTTACGCCTACACCTGCGCAGTGCGCGCCGTTCACTCTGAAGACGGCATGACGGCGGATTGGGTTCCGCTGCCACATGAGGTTCTGAAGACGATGTCCAGCCGTATCGTGAATGAAGTCAAAGGCGTGAACCGCGTGGTCTATGACATTACGTCGAAGCCGCCGGGGACGATAGAGTGGGAGTGAGGGATGCCTCAATTGGGGTGCACGACATATAGCTTCAGGAAACGCTCGAACACATCATAGTCGCGATCTCTATGCAGCAGTTCGTGTCCCGCCGACAGGCTGAACGTCGCGATGAGGCAGTCGATGGTCTTGCGGACGGTATGGCCGGGGCTCGCGGAGACAGCGATAGTCGCTCGCGAACGCACGGGAGTGACGCCACTCGCCATCCGCTTCACCTGCTCTTCTGATTGCATTTGGCATTCACCGATTTGACCGTGTACGAAGTGCCGCCCGGCATCGTCGGAGGATTTTGTCCGTGAGCCTCCAGCATCACGGCCGCCTGACACGATCTCGTGTTGACTGCAAAGCTCCCCCCTCCGAGATTTTTCACGGAGATAATGCCCTCGCCATGAATCTGACGCTCCAGTTCACTCGAACCCAGCACTGCCTGGAATTGGATGAGGGTGTCGTTATAAGGGGAGAGCGCGGCAAACGAACTGACAGTCAAGGCGAGAGATACGAAGAAGACCGACGCGGGTTTCATAGGAGGTTTCAAAACCTTACCCATTTAATATTGATCATCGACCCCAGACTGGTCGATAGAGGAGAAAGACTCTATTGCGCCCGGAGGGCTTTCCGGTATAACTACGAGTAGCTGTAGTTGTCAGTGGCAATACCCGGAAATCCGCGCGGCCCGGCTTCTCCCAGTTCGGCAACTCGTAATTTTCCGCTAGCACGGCCATTCAAAAATTCCAGGAGACTGCATGAAAACCACTCGCCCCAGAACTGTGTTCGCCTGCGCCGTCGCCATGTTTGCGTTGGCCATCGCATCGTCCGCCGAGGTTCAGCGCGGAGCCAAGTTAACCTCCGAGGTGAAACACGATACCTCCCAGCCTCTGATTGAAATGGCCCGGGTGGCGCCGAAACCCGCGCCGGGCATCATTCAAATGCGGGAGCACGAATCCCCGAAGCACTTCTTTTCCATCACACCCGGCAAAGATCCCGTCGTGCAAGACACATTCTCCCAGCAAATCTCGACCGTGAAAGGTCTCAGTTTCGACGGGGTGACGGGGGCGGAAGGCGGCGCGATTCCTCCTGACACCAACGGTTCGGTGGGAGCCACGCAATACGTTGAGATTACGAACTTCGATTATGAGGTTTTCGACAAGACGAACGGAAGCGTGGTTCTGGGGCCGACCCGGATCAACGTTATCTGGACGGGCTTTGGCGGCCAATGTCAACAGGACAACGGCGGCGATCCCATCGTTCTGTGGGATAAGCTGGCGCAGCGCTGGCTGGTGGAGCAGCTGGAGTATTTCGGCAGTGAGGACCTGGTTTGCGTGGCGGTTTCGACGACCGCCGATGCCACCGGGACATACAATCGTTATTCCTTCAGCTTCGGCAGCAACTTGCCGGATTATCCCAAACTCTCGGTTTGGCCGGACGCGTATTATCTCTCGGTGAACTCGTTCGGCTTCGGCTACGGCGAGCCTTGCGCTCTGGATCGCACCGCAATGCTGGCCGGCAGCAAAGCTACCATGGAGTGCTTCAGTCCCAACTCGGCGAACTTCAGCTTCATGCCTGCCGACCTGGACGGTACCACACCGCCGCCTTCGGGAGCGCCTAACCACTTCGTTGAACTAGGCAACAACAACAGCTCCTTGAATGAATACGACTTCCACGTCGACTTCAGCAATCCGAAAAATGCGACGTTTACAGGCCCCCACACGATCAACGTCCCCGTCTATACGCTGCTTTGCGGAGGCGGCAATGGTTCCTGCATCACGCAGCCTTCTCCCGGGACCCTGATCGACGCGCTGGGCGATCGTTTGATGTTCCGCCTTGCGTACCGCAACTTTGGCGATCATGAAGCCATGGTCATCACTCACTCGGTGTCTCCCACCGGCAAGACCAATGCAGTGGCCGATGTGCGTTGGTACGAACTGCGAGCGACTCCTGTGGGTGGAGCGTTCTCGTTGTATCAATCGGGAACTCTGCAAAGTCCGCTCTACACCATCTGGATGGGCAGCATGGCCATGGACAAGGCTGGTGACATCGCACTCGGCTTCAGCGCCGATAACGGCACCAACCTCGATCCCAGCATTGCCTACACCGGACGGGTTCCGGGCGACAAATTGGGAACCATGGAAGCCCCGGCCGTGATCGTCAAGGGCAAGGGTGTTCAAACGGGCAGCAATCGTTGGGGAGATTACAGCAGCATGAGCATCGATCCTACCGACGACTGCACCTTCTGGTACACCCAGGAGTACTACAACGCTACCAGCTCGACCAACTGGGCGACGCACGTGGAGTCGTTCAAGTTCAAGAGCTGTCAGTAGAAGTCCACAAAGCACGGCCCACTCCCGCAAGGGGGTGGGCGTTCTTGTTTATGTAGGCGCGGGCGCCCCCGCCCGTGCGGCAGCACAAAGTATGCCTGCCTGCTCAATGCGCCATTTTTGCCGTCTCCATTCAGGCTCGAAAAATCGCCAATCGCTGTTAATCCTATGTTTTGCTTGGGCTTACGTTGACCAATTGGGTGCGTTTCGATACTTTACAATTCATAGGACGTTCATAATTTCAGGCAGAACGTGTAGGCTTGAGCGAAGGACATTATTTTGCCCAATTCACAAACCGCCATTTCCGAGCCAGAAAGTTCCGGAACCGAAACCAAGACCTTGCTCCTGCTCAAGCCGCGCGGCTTTTGCGCGGGGGTAGTTCGCGCCATCGACATCGTGCGCATCGCGTTGGAAGCTTTTGGCCCGCCCATTTATGTGCGAAAAGAGATCGTGCATAACCGCTTTGTCGTGGAAGAGCTCCAGGGTAAAGGCGCGATATTCGTCGACAGCGTCGAAGAAGTCCCGAATGGCGAGCGCGTCATTTACAGCGCTCACGGAGTTTCTCCGGAGGTTCGCGCTGCCAGCAAGCAGCGCGGGTTGCGGGTGATCGATGCGACCTGTCCGCTCGTGACCAAGGTGCACGTCGAGGCGGTAAAGTTCGCCAAGGAGGGCTACTCGCTGATTCTGATCGGACATCGCGATCATGATGAAGTGATTGGAACGCTGGGCGAAGCTCCGATTGTGACGCAAGTCGTCGGTTCGCCGGAAGAAGTGGCGACGCTACAAGTCCCCGATCCCAACCGCGTCGCTTATCTAACGCAGACCACGCTCAGTTTGGACGAAACGAAAGACATCATCGCGGCATTGCGCAAGCGCTTCCCGAACATGACCGGCCCGCATGCGCAAGACATTTGTTATGCGACCGAGAATCGCCAGGTCGCGGTCAAACACGTGGCATCCGATGCAGATTTGCTTTTGGTGGTCGGATCGGACAACAGCTCGAATTCCAATCGTTTGGTCGAAGTTGCGCGTAATTTGGGAACCAGCTCGCATCTAATCGATAGCTTCCAAAACATCAAGCCCGAGTGGTTGGAGGGAGTCAAGACGATCGCCCTGACCGCCGGGGCTTCCGCGCCCGAATGTCTGGTCGAGGAAGTCGTGAAGTTCCTGGATAGCAAGGGATTTGGCAACGTGCAGGAAGTGGAAGTGATGCCAGAGAATGTGCGCTTTGGCCTGCCTCCGGAGATTGTGGAGGCGATTGCCAGTGCGCCGACGCCCGTATCCGCAAATTAGGAGTGCGCAGGCTTATGGAACATACCTCCTCCGAGTTGCCGTTAGGCAACGCGCCGCTGTTACGTTTCGGAAAGATCGAAGACCTGAATGACCGGGTGAGCGCCGCCGCCAGCGCCGCCGCCGCCAACCTCTTCGCCCAACAGCACGAAGAAGGCTACTGGTGCGGCGAACTCGGTGCCGACACGACCCTCGAGTCTGACTACATCCTCCTGCACATGCTGCTGGGGACAGGCAACCCAGAGCGCTTCCAGAAGTGCGCCAACCAAATCCTGCGCGGACAGAATGAAGATGGGGGTTGGCAGATTTATGCGGCGGGGCCATCCAATGTAAGCGCATCGGTCAAAGCATACTTCGGCCTGAAGATGGCCGGATACAAGGCCGACCATCCTGCGCTGGTGCGCGCTCGCGAGAAGATTTTAGCGATGGGCGGCGTCACCGAAGTAAACACTTTCACCAAAATCTATCTTTGTTTTTTTGGCCAATACGACTACTCGGCCGTGCCTGCGATTCCGCCTGAGATTGTTCTCTTTCCTAACTGGTTCTGGTTCAACATTTACGAAATTTCTTCGTGGTCGCGCGCCATTCTGGTTCCGTTATCGATCGCCTACGCCAAGAAACCATTCAAGAAACTTCCCGACGAGATGGGTGTCGAAGAGCTATTTGTCGGCGGTCGCGATAAGTCGCGGATGTACTTGCGCTGGACCAAAAATCTGTTCACTTGGCGAAATTTCTTTCTCGGACTTGATCGTCTGACGCACTGGTTTGAGGCGGTACACATTCGTCCGCTGCGCTCGATCGCGCTGAAGAAAGCGGAAAAGTGGATGCTCGAACGCTTTGAGATGAGCGACGGCTTGGGTGCGATTTATCCCTCGATGATGAACGCGATCATCGCGCTGCGCTGCCTGGGATATTCGGCAGATGATCCGCAGGTGATTCGTGCGCTTGATGAGTTCGAAAAGCTGGGCATCGAGGAGGAAGATACATTCCGCATGCAGCCCTGCAAGAGTCCAGTGTGGGATACGGCGTATGCACTCTTCGCGCTGTCCGAAGCGGGCGTTGCCCCTGACGACAGCCGCATGGTGAAGTGCGCCGATTGGATTCTACAAAAACAGATTCGCGGCGTCGGTGATTGGAAAGTGAAAAATCCCGACGGCCAGCCCGGTGGTTGGGCGTTTGAATTTAACAACGAATTTTATCCCGACGTGGATGATAGCGCGATGGTGTGTCTGGCTCTTGATCGCGTCCAGCATCCGAACGGACGCTATCAGAGGGAATCGGTGCAGCGGGCCATCGACTGGATTTTCTCCATGCAGTGCCGCAATGGCGGCTGGGCCTCGTTCGACAAGAATAATGACAAGATGGTCTTTCAGAACATTCCCTTTGCGGATCACAACGCCATGCTCGATCCGCCGACGGTTGACATCACGGGACGCATTCTGGAAATGCTGGCGGCTTACGGTTATACGCAAAGCGACCCGCGAGTGAAGAAGGCCATCAAGTTTATTCGCGAACAGCAAGAACCGGACGGTTCCTGGTTCGGCCGCTGGGGTGTCAACTACATTTACGGAACGATGCTGGTGCTGCGCGGGTTGGAAGCAATGGGTGTTGACCATCACGAACCCTACATACAGCAGGCGGCCGAGTGGCTGCGCATGGTGCAGAATGCCGACGGCGGCTGGGGCGAGACGGTGGGATCTTATGACGATCCAACGCTGCGCGGGGTTGGCGACAGTACGCCTTCACAAACTGCTTGGGCCGTGATGGGATTGCTCGCGGCCAGCGACACCCGCAGCGACAGCGTCGCGCGCGGCATCGCTTATCTTCTAAGGACTCAACGAGCCGACGGTAACTGGGACGAGCCGTTCTACACCGGCACGGGATTTCCCCGCGTCTTTTATCTCATGTATTACATGTACCGCCTCTACTTCCCGCTGATCGCCCTCACTGCCTACCAAAAGGCGATCGCGCACGAACCGCAAGGCGAAATGGCTACGGTGCAACGGGTGATTGGTTGAGCTGCGCGTTCGCAGGCCGCGCCGCCGATGTTCATGCCTTCGATGTTCGAGTATGAAAGCGTTCGTTACCGGGGCGACCGGATTTCTTGGCTCTCATGTCACGCGGGCGTTAGAAGCTGCGGGGAGTGAAATTCGTTTACTTGTGCGAGCAAGCAGCGATACTCAGAACATCGAAGGATTGCGGGCGGATCGCGTAGTTGGCGATTTGAGCGATCCTAATTCGATCGAGCTTGCAATGGCCGGATGCGACGCCGTCTTCCATGTCGCCGCCGACTATCGCCTATGGATTCCCGATCCCGCGCCGATGTATCGCGCTAACGTGGAAGGTACGCGGGCAATTCTGCACGCGGCCCGCAAGCACAAGATCAAACGAGTCGTATACACCTCAAGCGTGGCGACGATGGGATTCAAGAGCGACGGGTCTCTGGCTGACGAGGATTCTCCGGTCGCATTGACCGATATGATCGGCCACTACAAACGCTCGAAGTTTATGGCTGAGCAGGTCGCGTTGGATGCTAGAGGGGTCGAAGTAGTCGTGGTGAATCCGACGACTCCAATAGGCGAGCGAGATGTGAAGCCCACTCCCACGGGAAGAATCGTCCTGGATTTTCTCAAGAAGAAATTTCCAGCCTATGTCGATACGGGACTCAACCTGGTCGATGCGACCGAATGCGCCCACGGGCATCTCATGGCTTATGAAAAAGGACGTAGCGGCCAGCGCTACATTCTCGGCGGGGAGAACCTCACGCTGAAACAGATTCTCGACAAGCTGGCAGCCATCACCGGATTGCCATCGCCAACGATAAGGGTTCCGTACTTCGTGGCACTGGCGACCGGAGTGGTGGATGAGTTGGTTACAGGACGAGTTATGGGCAAAGAACCGCGGGCAACCATTGACGCGGTGCGCATGGGACGGAAGAAAATGTTCGTGACATCGGCAAAGGCGGAGAGGGAATTGGGCTGGAAGATCGTCCCTGTGGATGGTGCATTGCGCCGCGCAGCGGAGTGGTTTCGCGATAATGGTTATGTGGAAGCGTGGGCGGCATGAGTTCATCTGGCAAAATCGGGATTATCGCGGCGATGGAGCGCGAGATTCGCCCGCTGGTTCGTTCCTGGCGGGTGAAGTATGAGCTTTATGAAGGGCGCGAGTATAAGTTGTTCGAGCACGGCCAAGCAGTCGCAATCTGTGGCGGGATAGGATCGGAATCGGTACGCCGCACAACCGACGCCTTGGTTGCATTGCGCAGGCCGAGAGCCTTGGTCTCTGTGGGATTTGCGGGCGCGTTGAATCCGGAGCTACAAGTGGGGCAAGTGATCTCTCCCCGCCGCGTGATTGACATGTCGGATGGGAGCGCGACTAACACGATGGCCGCTGAAGCGCAGCACGGAATTTTATTGAGTACTCCATCGATTGCAGGCGCTGTGCAGAAAGCAAAGCTCCGCGCGGCGTATTCCGCTGACGCCGTCGATATGGAAGCCGCCGCTGTGGCTCGGGTCGCAACTTCGCGCGGCTTACCGTTCATTGCGATAAAAGCCATTTCCGATGATGCTGCTTTCGATATGCCGGAAATGGACCAGTTCGTTGTGAAGGGACAATTCCAATCGGCTCGCTTCGCTTTTCACCTAGCTTCGCACCCCCAGATTTGGGGAAGAGCCTTGCAGTTGGCAAAGAACTCCAATGTCGCATCTAATGCATTATGTGCGGAACTGAAAAGACTGCTGGGTGAGGGATTTGCGATTGACTCGACTCCGATAGAACGTACTTTAGAAACGGCAACCAGGTAATGGCGACGGCAGAACAAATAACGAGCAGCGCGAGACTGGATAAAATTCCGGCGACCATGCTCGCTGCGGTCTATCGTGGAGTGAACGACGTCCGCCTGGAACCGGTGCCAGTTCCAGAAATCGGCGCAGGCGAGTTGCTCGTAAAAGTTCATACCTGCGGCATTTGTGGCACCGACTTAAAGAAGATCGCGACTGGATCGCACTCCGCGCCGCGCATTTTCGGCCATGAGACTGCCGGCATCGTTGCCCGAGTCGGCGAGGGTGTCCGCAACTTTCGCCTCGGCGACCGGGTTGTTATTTTTCATCACATCCCGTGCGGAAGTTGTTATTACTGCCGGCACAAAACTTTCGCACAGTGTGACACGTATAAGAAGGTGGGCTGCACCGCAGGTTTCGAGCCCTCCGGCGGAGGCTTCGCCGAGTATGTGCGCGTGATGGATTGGATCGTTCGCGAAGGCACGGTGCGGATTCCCGACGGCGTGTCCTACGAGCAGGCGTGTTTTTTGGAACCAGTCAATACTTGCTTGAAGGGAATCGAGCGGTTGGGTCCTGAACGTGGCGACACGGTTTTGGTCATCGGCCAAGGGCCGATTGGCATCATATTGAGTGCATTGAGCTTAAAGGCAGGCGCTTCGGTGATTACTTCCGATTTGCATGGCCAGAGGCTTACAATAGCAGCAGACTTCAATCTGAGAGATGCTATTAATGCGGCGACCGCTGACACCGTCGCCGAGGTGAGAAAGCGAACCGATGGTCGGGGCGCCGACGCCGTGATTTTGGCAGTAGGTGGCAATGCGTTGATCAAGACGGCCATCGATGCGGTTCGTCCGGGCGGAAAAGTCTTACTGTTTGCGCAGACCGTGCATGGGGAGGCGCCTTTCGATCCAGCCGCGGTTTGTGTGGACGAGAAAACGCTGATCGGTTCCTACAGCGCGTCGGTCGATTTGCAGCAGTCGTCAGTCGACTCTGTAATGGGCAAAGAGATGGATTTGGAAAGGCTCGTCAGTCACCGTTTTCCTCTGACGAAGAGTTTGGAAGCGCTGGATTTGGCGGCGCACCCGCAACCGGATTCGATGAAAATTTTGATTCAACCGGGCGGCGAGTGGGAGAAAATTTGAACGGAAAAATGACGGCCGCAGTCCTCTACGGTAAAGAGGATGTAAAGATTGAACAAGTTCCGATCCCCCGCGTAGGCGAAGGCGAGGTTTTGGTGAAGGTGCAGGTCGCGTTGACTTGCGGCACGGACTTGAAGGTTTATCAGCGTGGCTATCACGCGCGCATGATCGTCCCGCCAGCTTTATTCGGACACGAACTAGCTGGAGTGATCGAAGAAGTGGGCCCCGGAGTGCGAGGTTTCAAGCGCGGCATGAGAGTCGTCGCTCTCAACTCCGCACCCTGCCAGATGTGCTTCTACTGCTCCCGCCATCAGGAAAATCTCTGTGAAGATTTGCTCTTCAACAACGGAGCCTACGCCGAATACATCCGCATTCCACGCCGCATTGTCGAATTGAACATGCTCGCGGTTCCGCCCAATGTGACCTACGAAGAAGCGGCGATGGTCGAGCCGCTGGCCTGCGTTCTCCGCGGTTTGCATGAAACGAGCGTCGAACTGGGCGACATCGTCACCGTAATTGGCGGTGGTCCCATTGGATTGATGTTCATCCAAGTGGCCAAGGCCATGGGATGCAAAGTGATTTCCGTAGTCAAGCGTGATGGTCAGGTCGAAGCCGCCAAGCACATGGGAGCGCATGAGGTGATCCAGATCACCAAGGTGAAAGACCCGATTGACGCCGTGCGCGCGTTGTCCGCCGAAAGGCGCGGCTCTGACGTTGTGATTGAAGCCGTTGGACGTCCCGACGCTTGGGAGTTGGCGGTCGAAATGGTGCGCAAGGGCGGCACAGTGAACTTCTTTGGCGGATGCGCCAGCGGCACCAAAGTTCAGTTGGACACGAACCGCCTGCACTATTCCGAAATAACCTTGAAAGCCACCTTCCACCATACGCCGGACACAGTTCGTAAGGCTTTCGGCTTAATGGTGGAAAAGAAAATTCGCTCCACCGATTACATTACCGGCGAAGCGCCGCTATCGCGCCTTCAGCAGGTGCTGCGGCACATGTTGAATCGCGGTGGCGAAATCAAGACTGCGATCATTCCGGGCCACTGAGCCCGGACGCATCAAAGATTCGTAGGAAGTCCCGACCATGCCAATTGCGTTCAGCGAACAGTCCCGGCCTATGTATTCTTCGGCAACCTCTGCGGATTGGTCCCGTCTGCCTTCTGAATACGCAATTCCGGAACGTGCTCCCTCATTAACCGTCGCCCAGCGTTACTGCGAACGCCTCGCCCGCAGTCACTACGAAAATTTTTCGGTCGCGACCTGGTTTCTACCAAAACGCCTGCGACAGCATTTCTATAACGTCTATTCCTATTGCCGCATCTCGGACGATCTGGGTGACGAAGTCGGGGATCCGCAGGCGTCGCTGAGACTTCTCGACGAGTGGCGGGGTGAACTTGACGCTTGTTACGTCGGCGATCCCCGGCATCCTGTATTCGTTGCGCTAGCCGAGACAGTCCGTGAATTCGATATTCCGCAGCGGCCCTTTGCGAATTTGCTGACCGCGTTTCGCCAGGATCAAACCGTTTCGCGTTACGAAACCTTCGCTGAGCTCAAAGCATATTGCGAGAACTCCGCGAATCCCGTCGGGCGTTTAGTCCTATACCTCTGCGGCTATCGTGACGCTGAGAGGCAAGAGCTTTCCGACTACACTTGTACCGCTCTTCAATTGGCGAATTTCTGGCAGGACGTCACCACTGATTACGCAAAAAGCCGGATTTACCTTCCCCTCGAAGATGTGCGCCGCTTTGGTGTTTCTGAGGCCGACATCGCTCAGCAACGCAACACCGCCGCATTCTGCGAGATGATGGAGTTTCAAGTCGAACGCGCCCGCGATTGGTTCGAGCAGGGTCTTCCGCTTATCAGCCAGGTCGATCGCGAACTCGCGATCGACTTGGAACTCTTCAGCCGCGGCGGCCAGGAAATCCTCAACGCCATTGAAGCCCAGGGATACAACGTCTTGGGCAATCGCCCTAAAATCTCGAAATTCCGCAAGCTCGTCCTGCTGGGCAGGGCCGCGCTCGGGAAGCTGCGATGAGTGCGGGTGTGCAACCGGCCCCGGCAACATTCGCGCCGACTGAATCGCAGATTTCGATGGCCTACGCCGTCTGTCGCGGAATCACGCGTGCTGCCGCGCGCAACTTCTATTACGCGTTCCTCATTCTTCCTCGTCCTAAGCGCCGCGCATTGTGTGCCGTCTACGCTTTCATGCGGCGCTGCGACGACATCGCCGACGATGAAACTTTGCCCGTCGCCGAGCGCCGCCAGAAACTCGCCGAGTGGTTGGATGGCTTCCATCGCGCCGCTGCCGATTACCCGACCGACGATCCCGTCCTGCTGGCGCTAACCCACGCCCAGCGCCGCTTTCAGATTCCGACTGCGCTGCTGGACGAACTTGCGCAAGGCACGGCCATGGATCTCGACGAGCCGCCGACGGAAGAACTGGTAGCCCGCTATCAGACTTGGGAAGACTTGCGGCTTTACTGCCATAAGGTCGCGTCCGTCGTCGGCCTGGTCTGCATTCGCATATTCGGGTATCGCGATTCTGCCGCCGAGCCGCTGGCGGAAAAGTGTGGCTTGGCATTTCAGCTCACCAACATCGTCCGCGACGTAAGAGAAGATGCGTTAGTGGGGCGCGTCTACCTTCCACAGGAAGACCTCGACCAATTCGGAGTCACCGCCGCCGAGTTGCCTATCGCTTCCGATGCTTCGCGCTATGCATCGCTACTCGCCCTCGAAGCCGATCGCGCCCGCGAGTTCTACAAATCCGGAGACGAACTCATCCCGCTCGTGGACGAAGACAGCCAGCCCGCGCTTTGGGTGCTGGTCAACATTTATCACGCGCTGTTGGATAAAATCGCCGACCGCAAATACGACGTCTTTCATGGCAAAGTACGGTTGAGCATGGCGAAGAAATTGTCGATCCTGGGGAAGGGCCTACTGAAGCGCCTCGCATGATGGCATGGGCGTCCGCACATCATCCCAGCGTTGCGATTGCCGGCGGCGGACTGGCTGGACTGGCCGCTGGGTGCGCTCTTGCCGAAAGCGGCTTTAATGTCACGCTGTTCGAGCGGCGTCCTTATCTTGGCGGACGCGCTTCTTCCTACGAGCACCCTGGGACCGGCGAGATCGTCGACAACTGCCAGCACGTGCTGCTCGGCTGCTGCACCAATCTCATCGACTTCTATCGGCGTCTCGGCGTCGAGAAAAAGATTCGCTGGTTTGCCGAGCTTACCTTTCTCGAACCGGGTGGACGCGCTTCGGTCATCGGCCCTTCGGCATTGCCTGCTCCGTTTCACAATAGCTTGTCGTTCTTGCGGGCTCCGTGTTTGAGCTTGGGCGATAAGCTGTGCATTGGGCGCGCGATTGCGGCACTGATTCCGGCGATCCCCGCTGACTCTGGCGAGTCGTTTCTGGCTTGGTTGCAGCGCCATGGACAAACTCCCGGCGCGATCGAGCGTTTCTGGAAGCCGATTCTCATCAGTGCGCTTAATGAGGATCTCGACAAGATGTCGGTTCCTTACGCGGCGCACGTGGTGCGCGAGTCGTTCATGAAGTCTGCGGCTGCGGGATTGATGGGTGTTCCCATGGTTCCGCTCAGCGAGCTTTACAGCGTGGCCGCGGATTACATTCGCGAGCGCGGCGGAACGGTTTGCCTGCGCTCTGGAGTTGAGGGATTCGAGACGAACGACGAAAACGTTACATTGCAGATTGCCAACGGGAAAGAAAAGCGGCAGATGCAGTTTGATGATGCGGTGCTAGCTTTACCGTTCGATGGATTGGAACGCATTCTGACCGACAAGCCCGACACGCAGCAGTTGCGGCAGAGTCTGCAGCACTTCTCCGGTTCGCCAATCACTGGGATTCATCTTTGGTTTGACCGGCAGATCTCCGACCTCGAACATGCTGTGCTTTTAGATCGAACCATTCAGTGGATGTTTCACAAGTCGAAATTGCTGGATCGCGATCCGAGTCAGGGAAGTTATGTCGAACTTGTGGTGAGCGCTTCGAATTCGTTGGTGGGAAAATCGAAGCAGGAAATTATTGAATTGGCGCTGGCTGAGTTGCGCGAATTTTTTCCTGAGGCGCGGGCGGCGAAGCTGGTGAAGTCGACGGTGATTAAAGAAATTCACGCGACCTATTCGCCGCGGCCGGGTGTGGACTTATATCGTCCCGGAGCGAGGACGGCGTGGCCGCGAATTTTTCTGGCCGGCGACTGGACCGCGACCGGATGGCCGGCCACCATGGAAGGCGCGGTACGCAGTGGAAATCTGGCCGCGGAAGCGCTGGCGACGTCGGCTGGCGGGGCAAAGACGGACTTCTTGTCGGCGGATTTGCCGGCAGCGGGCTTCATGCGGCTGTTTCGCTAGTGGGTATTAACTATAACCTTACCCACCTCCTACCCATTCCAAGGCTTTCTCAATAAGGGATGCGCCGGGTTTCTGGAGAATTACTTCTCTTTGTCCCGGCATTTCCGTTTCCCGCTTCTCGCAAAGGACGCGAGAAATGGGCACCCTGAGAATTTCTGTTGTGCTGGCGTTAGGTCAACTGCGGTGGACAGGAGTGTCCGCCCTACACGGCAACTTCTATTTGTGCCGGCTTTTCTGTTTTGAGTAGAGATCCTTCGACGGCGCGCAGTATGGCAAGCGCGAAGAAAATGCGTGGGTCCTTCGCTTCGCTCAGCATGACACGGCTTAAATGGCGTCGGGCTTAATTGCCGTAGTAGAGGGCTTCCATGGCGGCTTTCACTTTTTCGGTGATGGCGGGGAGGTCGCGTAGGGTTAGGCCTCGGGTGGAGATGGGCTCTCCGACGAGCATTTTCAGGGGCTGGCTTTTGATGTGGTAGGTGTTCATGGGGAGCAGCTCGTAGGTGCCGACGAGGGCTACGGGGACGATGTCGACATGGGCTTTGATGGCGAGGAAGAATGCGCCTTGCAGGAAGGGTTTGATGTGGCCGTCGGGGGTGCGGCCGCCTTCGGGGAAGATGACGAGCGGGGTGCCGGCTTGCAGTCCTTTGAGGGCGGTACGGATGCTGCCGATGGAGCGGGCGGGGTTTTGCTGATCGACACAGATTTGTCCGGAGCGGCGGAGGTGCCAGCCGACGATCGGGTATGACAGCAATTCTTTCTTGAATGCGATGCGGAACTGGAAGGGCAGATAAACGTAGAGTACCGGAATGTCAAGCGCGGAGGCGTGATTGACGGCGTAGACGCGCGGCTGGGTGGTGTCGATGCGATCGAGGCCGACGACTTCTACCGGGGACTGGATCGTCTTCATGATGAGCCACGACCAGAAGCGGGCGAAGTTATGCAGGATGACTGGCTTGTCGCCGACAAGGGATGCGGGGAGCGAAATTGCGCCGAGGACGATGGTGTACAGCCAGATGAGCGGATCGAAGATTAAATAAGAGCGCAGACGGCTTGGCCATCCGTGGGTGGGGGGGGCTGGATGGCGGAGTTGCGGGGCTGGGACGGTCTTTCGTTCTTCTATTGCTGGGGTGCGCAACTCGGTGGTGGATGGGGTCACGGGCATTTTTTTAGGCGATGCGGAGACTGAGAGCTTGCATGGCTTCGCCGACTAAGTAGACGGAACCAGTCACGACGATAATGCCGTCTCTTGGAGTCGTGGCCTGGGCTCGTTGAAGTGCGGCGGTCGTGTCAGCGGCGGCTTCGATCTCAACTGAGATGCGCGTCGCGGCTTCACGGATTTCCTCGGCTGTGGCGGAGCGCGGATTGTTGATTGGCGTGGTGATGACACGCTCGGCCAGCGGGAAAAGAATCTCGGCGATCTCGCGGATGGCTTTGTCGCGCATGGCTCCGAAGACGAAAGTGATTTTGCGATCTTCGTAGAGCGCGGACAGGGCCGAGCGTAGGGCCCACGCTCCTGCGGGATTGTGGGCAACGTCGAGAAGATATTCGGGCGCGTCGGCTTTTGCTGGGATGACTTGGAGGCGTCCAGGCCACCGCGTGTTGCGGACTCCTTCGGCGACGGCTGTGGGCGTGATGGCGAATCCTTGGCGGTGCAACTCTTCCGCGGCCGCGATGGCGAGGGCGACGTTTCGCAGCTGATGGCGTCCGATTAGCGGCGTCTCGATGAGAATTTCTTCGCCTAAGACAAGGAGGCGATAGCGGGAAACTATATGTCCTTTGTCGTTGCGCGCGAGGACATTTTCGCTGGCCGGAGAAACTGGCGGCACGAATGGCACGGCGCTGATGGCGCGGGCGTTTAACTCGATGCTGACGTTGCCGATCACGTCGTTGGCTTCCGGTTGCTGAGGGAGCGTGATTACGATTCCGTGGCGGCGAATGATGCCAGCTTTCTCGCGAGCAATTTCGGTGACGGTGTCGCCGAGATATTTCTGGTGATCAAGTGAGATGTCCGTGATCACGGCGAGGCGGGGGGCGACGACATTGGTGGCGTCGAGACGTCCGCCCATGCCGACTTCGAGGACGGCGATGTCGATGTTGTGATCTGCAAAATATTGGAAGCCAATGGCGGTCAGCATTTCGAAGAAGCTGGGATGCCAAGGCAGCGAGCCATCATTCACGAGGCGTTCGGCGGTGTCATCGACTTTTGCGTGAAGGCGAGCGAAGTCGTCGTCGCCAATCTGTTCGCCGTTGATGCGGATGCGTTCGTTGAGGCGAAGCAGATGCGGCGAAGTGTAGAGTGCGGTTTTCAGGCCTGCGGCGTGAAGAATCGAGGCCAGAGTTGCCGCGGTGGAACCTTTGCCATTCGTGCCAGCGATCAGAACGCTGGGATAACGCTTCTCGGGGCTTCCCAGAGCACCGAGCAGCGTGCGTATGTGGGCTAGATCGAACTTCTGGCTCAGGGTTTGGGAGAGTTCGTGGCCGAGCGCGTACATGCGATCGATCGCTGTTTCGTAAGCTAAGGACATGAAACGTTCTTCTTAAAGATTAACAGCGTACGGGTGGTTTTCGCAGCAAACAACAGCGTACTGCATGGTTTGATGGGCGAAATGCAGCGTTTTGGGGCTTATTCGGCGCGCTAAGGGAAGAGCTTCACGGGTTCGCTGTGTGACATGAAATCGAAGGCGCGGGCCACGTAAGACTTGAGTTGCTTGCGATGGACGACGGCGTCCAACATGCCGTGTTCGAGCAGAAATTCGCTGCGCTGAAATCCGGCGGGAAGTTTCTGGCGGATGGTTTGTTCGATCACGCGCGGGCCAGCGAAGCCTATCAGGGCGCCTGGTTCGGCGATGTTGAGGTCGCCCAACATGGCGAACGATGCGGTGACCCCGCCGGTCGTGGGATCTGTCAGGATTGAAATGTAAGGAACCTGGGCGTCATCCAAGCGGGCCAGGGCCGAGGATACTTTGGCTAACTGCATGAGGCTGATCATGCCTTCCATCATGCGGGCGCCGCCGGACGCGGAGACGATGATAATTGGAGTTTTGCTCTTGGCGGCTTCTTCGATGGCACGAGTAATCTGCTCGCCTACAACCACGCCCATGCTGCCGCCGATGAAGGCGTACTCCATGGCGCTGACGATGACGGGGCGTCCATTGAGCTTGCCGCGGGCATTGATGAGAGCGTCGCTCAGTCCGGTATCGGCTTGGGCTTGTTTCAGGCGGCCAGAGTAAGGCTTCAGATCGACAAACTTTAATGGATCGGTGGAGGTGAGATTCTCACCGAAAGTTTCGTATTGTCCATCGTCAAGCAGTTGTGCGAGGCGGGTGCGAGCGTCGATGCGAAAGTGCCGGTCGCACTTGGGGCAGACCTGCATGTTCTCGTCCAGATCTTTTTTCCAGATGACCTGGCGACAGCCTTCACACTTCACCCACAAACCTTCGGTGCGAACTTTCTTCTCGCCCGAGGTGTCGAGCTCTCCGGATTGCCTTTTAAACCAAGTCATACATGCATTTGGTAATTTTGCAATTTTGTAATTTTGTTAAATGAAAGGCACTTGACTGCAAATTGCCCGGTTACAAACTTTTCAAACTACAAAGTCAATATTCTATTCCTCGTTGGGCCATTACGCCCTTCTCGTAGGCGTGCTTAACCTGCCGCATTTCTGTAACTGTGTCTGCGATCTCTACAATGGCGGCGTGGGCGTTACGGCCTGTCAGGATAACGTGCACCATCTCCGGCCGTTTTTTCAGGCTTTCTGCGACCTTGATTGGATCCAACATGCCATAGCTGATAGCGTAGTTGATTTCGTCGAGGACGACCAAGTCCCACTCGCCCGAGTGAATGGCGCGGTCGGCTTCCGCCCAGGCTTCTTCGACCATTCTGACGTCTTCAGGGTCAGGCTTTTCTGCGCCGACTTTTACGAAGCCGCGTCCCATTTGCTTCATGATGAACTTGTCGCCGAAGACTTGCACGGCGTCGAGTTCACCATAGTGCCACGACCCTTTTAAGAATTGCAGCATGAGTACCTTCATGCCTTGTCCGACGGCTCGCAATGCAGTTCCCATCGCAGCGGTCGTCTTACCCTTGCCGGGCCCAGTGTTCACGATGATCAGACCGCGGCGGACATCATTCATAAGTCATAAACAACTGCGGACAATCGATTGTACTAGCTTTGGGGTGGGATAGGACTCAGTGGCCGAGATGATAGGGATGTCCTTTCATGATGGTGAAAGCGCGATAAATCTGCTCCAGGAGAACGATGCGCGCGAGTTCGTGAGCGAGGGTCATTTTTCCAAAAGAGAGAATGAGCGAGGCCGATTGTCTAGCTTCATCGCTGAAACCATTGGCTGGGCCGAGGGCGAAGAGCAGCGGCTGCGAGCTGCGATCCCGATAGTCGGAGAGAAAGTCGGCCAATTCCTCTGAGGAAAGCTGTTTGCCGCGGCTGTCGAGCATCACGAGGGCGTGCCTGGTGGGGCGAGCATTCGTGCCGCACATGTGTAAGATGGCGGCCTCGTCTCTTACTGCAACGCCATCCGCTTCGGTGTAACGTGCAATGCGCTTTAGGTATTCGTCGGTGAGCGCTTGTATTGCGGCGTCTTTAGTTTTGCCGACCCAGACGATTTTCAGCTTCACGCTTGCACCCGGCGCAGGATTACGCCCGCTTCTTCTTCGCGGCGACTCGTTTGGTCTTTGCATGGGCCGGCGCTTTTGCCGGACTCTTGGCTTTGCCCAGAGTTGACTGAGCCGTCGCGGCCTTGGCTTTTGCGCGCGGAGCCGGCTTGAGGTCCGCTGGATCGACTTTCTTGGCCGACTTCCACAAGCGTTCCAGATCGTAGAACTTGCGCGATTTCTCGGTGAAGATGTGGACTACGAAGTCGACGTAATCGAGCAATACCCATTCGGCTTGTTTGTAGCCTTCGATCTGATTGGCGTAGAGGCCGTTATTACGTTTGAGGCGAAGTTCCACCTCATCCGAGATAGCCTGAATTTGCCGCGGATTGCTGCCGCTGCAAACCAGGAAGTAGTCGGTGAAGGCGCCACTGGCTTGATCCAGCGCGAGGAGAGTGATTTCTTCCGCTTTCTTTTCCTGACAAGCGGAGATGGCTTCCAGAACTTGTTGTTTAAGATCGTTTTTCTTCATTGAATGAGGGGGCGAACGGGTCGCTTCACGATTCTAAATCACTTTGCGTACAGGTCCATCTTCTTGACATAGTCTGCAACCTCCGGCGTGAGCCATTTGGTGAGTGGGCGCTTCCCTTTCACCGCATCGCGGATGGCGGTCGCGGAGACCGCGACCTTGAGATCGTCGATAAAATACACTCTTACGCCGGGCAGCATCAACTGGCCGGTCGCCACTTGACGAGCGAATGGCTTGGTCACCGCGATTGACGGTCGCAGCGCCTTGGGCAGAGCGTTGGCAACGTCCGCCAGCGAATAGCCCGGACGGCTGGCAACAATGAATTCGCACTCGGCAAAAAGCGCTTCCGCTTGATGCCAGGTCGCGATCGTTTGAAAAGCATCGATGCCGAGAATGAAAAACAGGCGGTCGTTTTTCTTCAGCCGCCGTTTCATCGCTCGAATGGTTTCGATGCTGTAATTCGGTTTCGCTTCGACGCGGGATCGGTGCTTGGCGGACTCGATCTTCCTTGAATCTTCCGGAGCCTCAAGGGCCGAAGCGATTAATGCTTTTTCGTTCGCGCAGGCCAGCGCGACCATGGCGTAGCGATCCAAATACGGGGCCAGGGCGTGCTCTTGCTTGTGCGGCGGCGCATTTGCCGGAATCACGTAAATTCGGTTCAGCGCGAGGGCTGCGTGAGCCGCTTGCGCGAGGGCCAGATGTCCGCGATGGATGGGGTCGAAGGTTCCGCCGAGAATTCCGATGTTCATGCGTTCGTTAGGGGGTTGCTCCTTGCCTGATGCTGATTTCTCCGGCGTTTGTCAGGCGTAGTGGTTGAAACGACCCTTCTTGCCTTATCTAACTTGATTCCTGGCTCCGCCGGTGTGCGCCGCTGTTCATCATAGCGGACTCGCGTTTGCCGAGTTGTGGGCGGTCCAACTCGCCTGCGCGCCATGCACTACTGTAACTCGCGCGCATCTTATAGAGGAACTACTCTGATCTTCGATTATTATGCGAAAGAAACTCCCCCTTTTTCGCGTAAGGTTCGTTGCGCCTGCGCGCGCTCCGATTCTACGCTATGGCGTTGCGGTGTTGAGCGTCATCCTGGCTCTGATTCCAGCGTTCCTGATCTCCGATCTGGTGGAAAGCCGCCTCGTCGTGTTCGCGGTCGCAATCATGGTAAGCGCGTGGTACGGCGGTTGGAAGCCGGGCCTGGTGGCTACGGCGTTCGCGCTAACGGTGAGCACTTATTTCATTTTGGCGGGAGCGCAATCATCTGCCGAAATGCACAGGAGCATCATCCATCTGGGGCTGTTCGTCTTCGTCGCCTTGATGATTTGTTCCTTCAACGCCGGTTTGCGCTCGGCGCAGGAGGCCTTGCGGCTTTCCGAGTCGAACTTCCGATCTTTGGTGACGAACGCACCGTACGGCATTTGCCGGTGTGACGCGGACGGAATCCTACTGGATGTGAATCCCGCCATGGTAGCGATGTTGGGGTACAAGTCGGGCTTCGATTTGCGCGGACAAAATCTGGCAAATCTCTATGCGGATTCGAAGCAATGGTTCTTCATCGCCGATTTTTTTCGCTTGAAGCAGCGCTTCAACGAAGTGATCGCCGACTGGAAGCGCAACGATAAAGACAATGCTGTGGTGACCGTTCGCCTATCGGGACGGACGATTCAAGCCAATGGGAGTCCCATGTTTTTTGAATTATTTGCGGAAGACGTAACTGAACATCGTGCCCTGGAGCAACAACTTCGTCAGTCGCAAAAGATGGAGGCGATCGGGCGGCTCGCGGGAGGAATCGCGCACGACTTCAATAATCTGTTAATGGTGATTTCGGGCTACTCCGAGTTTCTGTTGGAACGTTTGGGCGAAGATCAGTCGTTGCGCGGCCCGGCCCAGGAGATTGCTAATGCGGCGCAGCGCGCGACGTCTCTGACCCGGCAACTATTGGCCTTTAGCCGCAAGCAAATGTTAACCCCGAAAATTCTGGATCTCAATGAAGTAGTGAGCGAGAACGTGAAGATGCTCACTCGGTTGATTGGTGAGGATATCGAACTGGCGATGGCTCCCGCGTCTGACCTATGGGCGGTCAAGGCGGATCTGAGTCAGATTGAGCAGGTCATCGTGAATCTGGCGGTGAATGCGCGCGACGCGATGCCCAGTGGCGGGCGACTCACGGTGGAGACCTCCAATGTGACCCTCGATGAAAACTATGCGCGCTTACACCCGCCCGCCGCGCCGGGCGATTACGTAATGATCGCGCTCAGCGACACCGGCATGGGGATGGACGCGGAAACGCAAACGCATATCTTCGAACCGTTCTTCACCACTAAAGGCATGAAGGGCACGGGGCTTGGGCTTTCCACGGTGTATGGGATCGTGAAGCAGAGTGGCGGATACGTCTGGGTTTTTAGCGAGCCGCAAAAGGGCACGACCATCAAGATTTATTTGCCTCGCGCGATCGCGGAGAGTGAGACGGTCGCGCTGCCGGTTGCTTCGGCCGAGCAGCCAGTGGCTGTGAAGCAGGGAAACGAGACCATTCTTCTGGTTGAGGACGAAACCAACTTGCGCTACCTGGCCCGGCAATATTTGCAGCGGCAGGGTTATACGATTCTGGAGGCGCCGGATGGAGCCGCTGCCCTCGCGATCGTGAATTCTTATCCTGGACCGATTCAGCTCTTACTGACCGATGTCATCATGCCGGGGATGAATGGGCGCGAGTTGGCACAGCATATGAAGTTCATGCGTCCTGACATTCATATCCTTTATATGTCGGGCTATACCGAGAATGCAGTGGGTTCCAATGGAACCCTGGATTCCGGGATCGTGCTGCTGCAAAAGCCGTTCACACTTTCGGCGTTGAAGGCCAAGGTGCGTGAAGTGCTGGATGCTGCGCTGCCTTCTGCGGCGAAGGAGGCAGCGGCGAAGCCTTACCTGGTTTCGTCCACACCACGTTCGCAACGGTTTAAGTTGCATTTGCCACTGAAGTACCGCAGCGTTGGGGATGAGGCGTGGCGCGCTGGGACGACCGAAAATATTAGCCGATCCGGCTTGCTGTTTCGTGCGGAAGGAGTGATGCCGGTTAATGTGCAGATCGAGATTAGCTTGGTGTTGCCGGCGGAGATTGCCGGACTATCGCCGGCTGAAGTGGTGTGTCGCGGGGAGATCGTACGGACGGTCGAGCAGGAACGAGCCGGCATGGGGCCTGCGTTGGCGGCGAAGATTTTGCAGTATCAGTTTCAGCATGGCGGGTCGTTTCCTCAGGCTTAGGTTCAAAATCTTTAACACAGAGGTCACAGGGGTTTCACAAAGGGTGACAGAGGAATGCTTGGTTTGAGCTGCACTTAGTCGGAGATTGCCGGTTCTGATTCTTTCGCGGCTTGGGCGACCCGCGCTTCTTCTACTTTTTCTGCTATAGCGTATTTGAGGGCTTCGACGCCTTCGCCGGTTACGGCTGAGATGGGATAGAAGTCCAGCTTGTGTTTTTTCGCGTAGCGCTTTAGCTTGGCCAGCTTTTCGTTGTCGGTTACATCGATCTTGGACGCGACGAGGATCATCGGTTTATTTTCCAGTCCTGCGCCGAAGTTGGTTAACTCGCCCATGATGACTTCGAAGTCTTTCACCGGATTCGGTCTGCCATCGGCGTTGTCGGATACGTCTACGAGATGTGCAAGCAGACGGGTGCGTTCGATGTGGCGGAGGAACTGGATGCCGAGACCTGCGCCTTCGTGGGCGCCTTCGATCAGGCCGGGAATGTCTGCGACGACGAAGCTGCGGTCATCGGTACGGTCTCCGACGGAAACTACTCCCAAATTCGGTTGCAGCGTGGTGAACGGATAGTCCGCAATCTTTGGTCTTGCAGCGGAAAGTCGCGAGATCAGCGTGGACTTGCCGACGTTAGGGTATCCGATGAGCGCTACATCGGCTAGGAGTTTGAGTTCGAGGCGAAAGTTGCGTTCTTCGCCGGGGCGGCCGTCTTCGTGCTCGCGCGGAGTTTGGTGCGTCGAGGTGGCGAATTGAGCGTTGCCGCGTCCGCCGCGCCCACCTTTGGCGATAATGATCCGCTCATCGGGTCGCGCGAAGTCATGGACCACTTCGTTGGTGTCGGCATCGTAAACGATGGTGCCGACGGGAACCTTGAGCACGATGTCTTCGCCGGCACGGCCGGTGCAGTTGGAGCCTTCGCCGTGGCGTCCGCGATCGCCTTTGTATTCCGGATTGAAGCGAAAGTGCACGAGCGTGTTGTGGCGCTCGCTGGACTCCATGAGCACGTCGCCGCCATTGCCGCCATCGCCGCCCGACGGACCGCCGTGCGGGACGAACTTTTCCCGGCGGAACGCGACGCAGCCGTTGCCGCCGTCTCCGGCTTTGACTCGAATTTTGGCTTCGTCGATGAACATGGGAACAGTGACGCGCGCAGATCAAGAAAAAAGCCTCAGCCGCTGGGGCGAGGCTTAATCGCTGGCTGTTGGATGCACTGGGCGTGGCCCAGGCATCGCGAATGCAGAACTACTTTACGGCGACGGGCGCTAGCTCAACTGGTTCGACCATGACGTATTTGCCCATCTGGCCGCGATCTTTGAAGCGGATGCGTCCCGTGATTTTGGCGAAGAGGGTGTCGTCTTTGCCGCGGCCCACGTTTAGGCCTGGCTTAACTTTAGTGCCGCGCTGGCGCACGATGATGGTGCCGCCGGGGACGAGCTGTCCGCCGAATGCCTTGAAGCCGAGGCGCTGCGCGTTGGAGTCGCGGCCGTTGCGTGATGTTCCTTGTCCTTTTTTATGTGCCATGGCGTTTTCCTTTTCCTTGGTTGTCTTGTGCAAGGGCACGGCTTCAGCCGCGCCGATCAAGCCCGATCAAACTTGGGCTTTAGCCCCCGCGGGCTTGGAATTATTTCTTCTTCGCGGCCTTCTTTGGAGCCGCTTTCTTGGCGACCGCCTTCTTTGCCGGAGCCATGGCTGCGTGCGCCCTCGACGTCGCAGTTTTTGCCGGAGCCTTCATGCGTGGACCGGTCTTTGCTTTCGGCTCGGCCTCGGCTTTCTTTTCTTTGGCTGGAGGCAGCGCCGGGGCTGTGAACGTCTGTCCGCCAAAGGCGATTTCGGTGATGCGGACGGCGCTGAAATTCTGACGATGTCCGCGGAGCTTTTTGTATTGCTTTTTGCGCTTGTAGTGGAAGACGAGAATTTTCTTAGCGCGGCCATGTTCCATCACGTGTCCCGTGACCAGCGCGCCCTCGCCGCCGGGGCCGATCTGTCCGTCGCCGCTCGACACCGCGAGTACGTCGTTGAACTGAACCGTGCCGTCAGTTTCCGGCTGAGTCTCGACCCGAACCACATCGCCGGGAGCGACCCGGTACTGCTTTCCACCCGCGCGAATGACTGCGTACATGCTTCCTCCGTCCAATAGCGATCCGGCCGCGCCCAAGCACGTTCCGGCGAAACTTTGAATTGTATGCTTGCTGCGATCCGCGTCGGAGCTATCGGCAACGAAAGCGGGCGGCCCCAGAACGGAACCGCTGTTACAGGCAAACCTCTACAAGTCTAACGTGTTGTGGGGAAAAGCGTCAAACGGGGGGTGAGCGACGGACGTCTGAGTCCTGGGTCAGTCTGCCCTTTGGCGAGGGTCAAAGCTGCTTCGGCAACGCCCCCGGTTAAACCCGGCCCAGCCTTCTTTATCGGGACAGGATCGCGATACCGAGAGCAATCTCGATCAATTCCACTTCCGGCAGTACAATTCAACCGAAGGCCGCTGGACAATGCCCGATCCGTCAGGGATGGCGGCGGTGGACGTGACCATTCCGCAGACCTGGAACCGCTATGCCCAGGTCACCAACACTCCGCTCTGTCACCTCGATCCGATGGGGCTGAATCTGAAGCCGCCACGAGAATGCCAAGGTGGCATGGGCATATTCCCATCGGAGGGCGAATGCGTGCAACGGCTCCTCCGTAGGCCACGAACTGTGCGTGAACCCTATGCGATCGGCTACGGCTTGGGTTTGCCGCTTTTGATTTGCTGGACTAGCGCGTCGATTTCTTCGGGAGCGAGCTTGCCCGTGTATTTGGGCATGCGTCCCTTGCCGTTAGTAATGATGTTGCGCAGGTCGTCGGACGACATCGCGGTGGCTTTATCCGAGATGAGCGAGGGACCGCCGTAAAAGTGTCCGTCGGCGGCTTTGGCGTGGCACTTGGCGCAATTACTCTGGTAAACCGGGTTGGCCGTCAAAGTCGAGCCGGAGGTTTGGGCGGACGCGGCCGAAATCATCACGGGCGCAAAACAGACGGCGAAGGTCAGTCGGAGTATGCTCACTTGAACCTCAGTGTGATCTGTCTTCATATTGCCATACGATGCGTGATTCGTTGCACAGGGAAATCGAGATTGGATGCGAAGTAACTTTCAGGGTCGCGCTCCAGCACTAGGGCACCGCCCGTTGTCGATAAATTCACGAAACTTTAATTTCCCGCTCTTGACAACCCGAAAGCTCCGGGTAGACTTGAGTGGCTTTCGTATCTCCCCACGGAAGCGTTAAGACCCCACCCGAAAGGCATTCTCTATGAGTTCCTCACGTTTATCCCTGTGGAAAGTGTGTTTGGTCGCATTGCTTACTGCCGTAACTTTCTCAACCGCCAGTGCTCAGTCGAGTGACGCCAAGTCAATAGCTCCTTCGGGCGGCATTCAGATCGCCGAGACCTTTTTGCTCGATGGAGCCACCATCTACGATTATTCCCCGTACGACGCCGCCACGAACGCCAAAGGTCAGACAGTCTTTGCGGAGGGAGGTTTGGGGCTGTCCGTGAACTTAGGGCAAGGGTCGGCGTCGAATGTCGCGACTCCTCTGGTACCCCCCCTGGTGCTCGGCATCGCCGTGGATCGTTCGGGTGCTTTCTGGTACGCCGATGCAAGGAATAACGCGATTGGCATATTGAATACCACGACGGGCAAAATGAAAGAGTACATCCTGCCCAGCGGAACGGTTGCGGGTGGCATCGCTCTGGGCTCCGACGGCGCGATGTGGTTTCCTGCATTTTCGTCGTCGGTGGCTCCTGAAGTGGGGCGGATTGCGAGCGATGGCACAATCACTACCTATCCCATCCCGCAGATGTTTCAAGTCAACATGGGGATCGCAACCGGGGCGGACGGAAATGTTTGGGTCAGCGGAGTGGATAACGAGGGCAATGAGCAGGTGGCAAAGATAACCCCGACGGGAGAGTCGACCGTTTATGTGACGGAAAGCAACTGCGTTGGCACGCTCAGCCTTCCGTCCCACGCCGTGGCCGCCGGCCCGGACGGAAACGTCTGGTTCGTGTCCGAGTGCGGTGTGGGGATTGGCAAGATTACGCCAGCGGGGGCGGCGACGATTTACCCAATTACGACATCGCCTCCGATGTCGCTGGTGGCGGGCAGCGATGGAGCGATCTGGTTCACTGACTCCTTGCTGGAGATCGGGAGGATCACTACGGATGGAGTCGTGACCTATACCGCAGTCCCCGACCAGTTGAGGGATTACCGCGCCTGTTCAAGTCTTGGCGGAGTCACGCAAATTGTTGCCGGACCTAAAGGTACACTCGAGTTTTTCGGTGGAAACGCCAATTTCTGTTCTTATCTGGCGAGTTTTACTCCGACTGCCCCGGAAGGAGTGCAGCCTCGGAAAATTGAGCGGGATCAGCCTTCCAGTGACGATCGCGTCTCTTGCGCAAACAATCAGATTTGCGTGCTGACGGCTTACCCCGCGGCCACAATTGCAGACGGAGGAGGAGCGAATGTCGTCGCGGTCAGCCTGAAGGCTAGCTATATCAATGACGGGACGTACCAGGTAGGCCTGCAGCCTGGTCCAAACTTTGGCAAGTGCAATGTGTATTACGGTGGCAACCCGGTCTATGGGACTGAGGGCGGCGTCCAAATCGGCGGGAGTGGCAACATCATCTATTACGCGGAAGAGTTCACCGGGTTCAGCGCCGGCGAATATGGTTTGGAGAAAGGCCAGAAGTTTGGCTGCAGTTTCCCCTTTCAGTTAGTCCAGTATTCGAACTCGGGCGGAGAGATGGTGCTCGCAACCACGGCAATCACGGTCACTTACATCGTGGGTCCGTCGTAGAGGGAGCGTAATCGTTGGTGTGAGCCTTGTATTTCTTTAAAATTGCGGCAAGTATAGGGAGTTTCCGGGGTCAACAATCGAAAGCGGAGTTTGGGGAATCTAATTCGCATGCGCTCGACGACCAGGTTTGTTGGCTTCATTGTGGTGCTTCAATCCGTCCTTTTTTTGACTCATTTCTTTCTTTATAAGACCTGGACATTCTCCTCCCCAGCTACGGACTCGCAGAGGTGGATCGAGTTGGCGCTGGGCTTGCTGTCGGTCAGCTTCGTTGCAGCGTCGCTGCTTGCGTTTCGATACACGAACGCGCCTTTGCGCATGTTTTATCGGGGTGCTGCGGTCTGGCTAGGATTGCTTACGTTTCTCTTCCTGGCAGCGGTTTTGTCGTGGATCCTTTTCGGCCTTTCGGGGGCGGCGGGGCTTGCACTGAACTTTCATCGCACCACGGAAGTATTGTTTCTTGCCGGATTCGTCGCCGGCTTCTATGGAGTCTTCAACGCAAGTTGGACACGAATCACGCGAACCACCGTGCGACTGGCGAACCTGCCGGAAGCGTGGCGCGGACGGAGAGCGGCATTGATCAGCGACCTGCATCTGGGACATGTGCGCAACGGAAATTTTCTCCGCCGCATGGTGGCGAAGATTTTGCAGGAGGAGCCGGACTTGATTTTTATCGCGGGCGATTTATTTGACGGCACCGCGATCGATGCCAGAAGCGCCGCAGAGCCCCTGAATAAGCTCGCCGCGCCCCACGGAGTGTACTTTGTAGCGGGCAATCATGAGCAAATGGCCGATGATCGCAAATACCTGAATGCGGTCGCTTCGGCGGGAGTGCGCGTCCTCAATAGCGAGAAGGTGGACGTGGAGGGCCTGCAGATTATCGGGGTGCCTTACCGCAACGCCACGCAGGGCGGCCACCTGGCCTCGGCGCTAAAGAGTGTCGGCATCGATCCCCGCCGCGCTAGTATTCTGTTGGTTCATGCGCCCGACCACCCTGAGGTGGCGGAGGCGGCGGGCGTCTCGCTGCAACTTTCCGGACACACCCATCTCGGGCAGTTCCTGCCCTATAGCTGGATGGCGCGGAGAGTCTACCGGCAGTTTGTCTATGGGTTAAGCCGGATCGGCCGGATGCAAGTCTTCACTTCAAGCGGCGCAGGAACCTGGGGACCGCCGCTGCGCCTGGGATCGAATCCAGAAATCGTCCTGCTGGAATTTCAATAACAGTTGTCTTGGCGGGGATCCTCATGAGAAAGGCCGCAATCGGAGAATTCGCCGAGCGCTTTTCAGTGAACATCCATGCCTTTCAAGAAAGAGCGCGCAAATTCAGTGATGAAGCATCGATTACGTTTATTTCAGGGTGAAGTGTAATTCACTCACTTCGCGCAAACGCGCAGCCGCCCGCTCGGGAGTGAGGTCTCGTTGCGGCATTGCAAGCAACTCATATCCCACCATGAACTTCCGGATTGTGGCCGAGCGTAGTAGAGGTGGGTAGAAGTGCGCATGGAAGTGCTGCTCTGAGTGGACTTCGCCATCCGTGGGAGTTTGATGGAAGCCCATGGAATAAGGGAACGACACTTCGAACAGATTGTCGTAGCGAGTGGTGAGGCGTTTGAGGATGTCGGCCAGTGAGATTCTTTCTTCGTCGTTGATTTCCGCAAAACTCCCGACGTGGCGATGGCTGAGTAACAGCGCTTCAAAAGGCCAGACCGCCCAGAAGGGCACTACGACTGTGAAGCGATCATTGGCGCAGATCGTGCGCTGGCCGCGATCGCGTTCCAATTGCAGATAATCGCAGAGCAGGCACTTGCCGTGGTGAGCAGCGTACTCACGTAGCGCTCGCTGTTCCCGGTTCGCTTCGTTTGGGATGCTGAAGCTGGCCCACACTTGCCCATGGGGATGAGAGTTGCTGCATCCCATCATGGCGCCTTTGTTCTCAAAAATCTGAACGTACTGGATTGTTTCCTGCGAGCCCAGAGATTGATAGAGTGTGCTCCACTCGTCGACGACGCGAAGCAGTTCCCGGTGGCTCATTTGCGGCAACGTCAGGTTATGGCGTGGCGAGAAACAAACGACGCGGCATATGCCAGATTCGCTGCGCGCTCGCAGCAGGCCATTGGAGTCATCACCGAAGGGCTGGGATCGAGCAGCGGCCAAGGCTGCGAAGTCGTTATCGAAGACGAAAGTGTCTTGATAATGCGGATTCACATCTCCGCTGGCGCGCCGGTTCCCAGGACAGAGATAGCACTCGGGATCATACTCCGCGGCTTGGGCCGCAGGGCCTTCGGTTTGGCCGTGCCAGGGACGCTCGCCTCGTTGCGGAGAGACCAGCACCCACTCTTCGCGCAAGGGGTTCCAGCGGCGATGCGGTTGTTCGAGCAGCGGCTTCGTGGTCACGTCCCCCGCTCCCCCAGTACCTGCCCGGCGCCGTCGGCTGCGTTGCCGATGTATATCCTGGCAGAAATTCCAGTCGCGGATTTGTACCGGACAGTGATCTCGCTCTGAAACTGGGAAACGGCATCGCGACGAAGCAGATTGACGGTGCATCCTCCAAATCCCCCGCCAGTCATGCGTGCGCCCACCACGCCTTCGATTGTTTGCGCAAGCGACACCATGACATCCAGTTCTTCGCAGCTCACCTCATAATCATCTCGCAAGCTTCGGTGGGAAGCGAACATCAGCGCCCCGAAACGATCATTGTCACCGTTGGACAAGGCTTCCGCTGCGTGCAGCACCCGCTCATTCTCCGTAATAACGTGACGGGCGCGCCGTAAAAGAACCTCGGACATTCCGCGGCCGAACTCATTCAGTTGTGGGAGAGAGACGTCGCGCAGAGATGCGATTTTCGGGAGTTGGGCTTTAAGATAAGCGACCGCCTCCTCACACTCCGAGCGGCGCCTGTTGTATTCTCCCGAGGCGTGTTCGTGTTTTGCACCGGTGTCGCAAATGGCGATTTTGTACTCTTCGCGAAGCGGTAACAGGCGGTGTTCCAACGAGCGGCAGTCGATGAGCAGCGCGTTTCCAGCTTGCCCGAGGCAGGAGATGAACTGATCCATGATGCCGCAACGCGTGCCTGCGTACTCATGCTCGGCCTGCTGGCAGGCGAGAGCAATCTGCTTGCGATCGAGTTCACGGTGCGAGTTGTGCAGCAGAGCGAACGCCGTGGCCACCTCGATTGCCGCCGAGGAACTCAGGCCGGCTCCCATGGGAACGCCCCCGGAGATGACCAGATTCGCGCCGCGGAGTTCTACTCCGCGCGCCGCGAGTGTCGCGCAAACACCGTAAACATAGTCGCTCCAGTGACCGGGGGACGTTGGCTTGACGGCATCGAGAGATTGAGTCCGCTGCTCATCGAAATCGATGGAGAAAACACGCAGTTCGGTGTCGTCGCGCGGCCCCACGGCGACGTAGGTGGCTAACTCCAGAGCCACGGGCATGACAAACCCATCGTTGTAGTCGGTATGCTCTCCGATCAGATTGACCCGTCCCGGAGCGCGGAAAACGGTGGGCTCACCGTGAAATCGAAAACGAAACTCGCGGATCGCTGAAAGCATGGGCTGCGGAATTGGAGCGGGCCGGGGCATGAAGTATGACTTGGGCAAGTCCTACATAGTGTATTCCCCGCTCAGGAGCGGATTCTATTGCCGGAGCGAAGGTGGCGGTGAGCGCCGATGGCGGGTTAGCGCCCCTGGAAGAGCTTTGCCAACGTGTCCAGGTCAGCCGGGTTTGTATCGCCGATGACAAAATAGCGCAGTCCGGCTTGGCTAAAGGTTTCAAGATTGAAGGGAAGTTTCTTGGGATCGAGGGAGCCTCCATTCAAGTCTCTGGGGAGGAATCGTTCCTGAAATATAAAAACGGAAATATGATGCTTGCGCACGTCGTAGATGAGTTGCGCTCCGGGAACCTGATCGAGATAGGAGATGCGTCCTCCGATGAGCGTGAACTCCTTGTTCTGTAGCTCGGGCAGGTTGAAGGAGAAAGGAATTCTTCCTTGAAACCAGGGCTTCACCGTGTGCCGGTCGGTGGAGACGACATCGACGGGGGACGAACTGGCCAGTGCGGCGACGTGGAGGTCGGCAATCTCGCTGTAGACGTGGTCTCGGCTGGAATGTGAGTTTGCGTAGGTGAAGGCCAATGTGCCGGCTATGAGAATAGTCGCCACCGCTATCGCGCATGCCCACGCCAGGCTGAAATTTCGTTGCGGCCTGGGACTGACGGTCCTTTGTATACGCTTGCGGAGGTCCGCGCTGGGGGCGAATCGTCTGCCGGCCACTTGAACACTGCGCTTCAACTGGACATGGGCCAGCGCGTCCGCGGCGCAGGCGGGACAAGTGCGCAGGTGCCCGTCAAAGGCGCGCATTTTGTCCGCCGGAAGTTCGCCGTCCAGGTACCGATCGATTTGCGCCTTCCATGAATTGCACACCATAGTCATGCCTTTTGCAGCCTCTGTCGCAAAAGATCTCGCAAGTGTCTGCGCGCCCGCGACAAACGCGACATTACTGTGCCGATCGGAATGGACAGCGCTTCCGCAAGCTCCTGGTAAGACATTTCTTCCACTTCGCAGAGCAACAGAATTTCGCGAGAGTGAAGCGGCAATTCTTCCATCGCGTCCTCGAGCATGGCTCGATTGGAACGGTCAATGAAAACGCTTTCGGGCGTATCTGTTTCGACAGCAAGTTCCAATGCGTCGTCCGATTCGGCGGTGAGAGGAATAGTCGTCGCGGCCTTTAGTCCGGTTCGCGAAGTCAGGAAGGTGTTGCGCAAGATGCGGTACATCCAGGCGCGGAAGTTCGTGCCGGGCTGGAACGATGAGAATCCCCGCAGCGCTTTGGCATACGTTTCCTGCACTAGATCCTCCGCCTCCTCGCGATTCTGCGTCAGCCAGTGGGCAAAGTTGTAGAGCTGATCGAAGAGCGGCATCGCCAGTTCTTCGAACGAACCGGATTGATCCACTCTCGGCACGCCCACCAGAGTAAACCAGTGAGACGGGATTTTATTCCAGGGGAGCAACAATAAGTTTGGGGGGAATAAATCGACCGTTCGATCGTTAGAGTATTCGAACGCCGGGACTCGACATGAACACTCCCTTCGATCTCAAGACGGCGCTGTTGGCACGAAACGCGCAGCATGTCGTGGTCATCCATTTTCCTATTGCGCTGTTCATTTCCGCAATGGCGTTCGACCTTTTCGCCCACTGGACGAAGTCCCGCGACGTCGCCCAGGGAGCCTACTTTAACTTTCTCGCCGCAGCTCTCTCGACGATTCCCGCCCTCGGCACCGGCATTCTCGCCTGGCAGTTCCAACTGGAAGGTCAGAAGGTGAAGGGGATTCTGCTGATGCACTTGATCTTGGCTTGCGTATCCACGGTATTTGTGTGGCTCAGCCTGTATGTCTATCGACGCACTCGCCGACCGCAAGCAACTGCCCCGCGTTGGCGCTTTCTTATGGAACTTGTGGGAGTGATCGTCGTTGCCCTCACGGGCCACCTGGGCGGATTTCTCAGCGGCGTGAACGGTCCGAATTAATTTTTGTGGAATAAAACGATCTGGTCCCGGTTATCACCGCAGAACATGAATGCGTAAAGGGGAGGAAAATGGCGAACAACAAAAACTTCATCGATCAGGAAATGCAAGATCTCAACAACGACGGCGTCAACCGGCGCGGATTTCTCAAGTGCATGGCCTGGGCGGGCACGGGATTGGTCTGGACCATGAGCGGCGGCGTCCCTGTTTCACAGGCTTTTGGCAAGAGCCTGACCGCTGGCGGGGGCAAGCCTGGCGGCTTCAGCTTTGTGCAGATCAGCGATAGCCACATGGGATTCAACAAGCCGGCCAACCCTGTCGTCGTCGCGACTTTGCAGGCCGCGGTGGACAAGATCAACGGCCTGGCAATACCGCCGGAGTTTCTGCTCCACACGGGTGACATCAGCCATCTTTCGAAGCCGGAGCAATTCGATACCGTCGATCAAATCTTGAAGAGAGCGCGCGCGAAAGACGTCTTCTTTGTCCCCGGCGAACATGATGTACTCGACGACAACGGCGCGTCCTATCTCGCCCGTTACGGCAAGAATACGCAGGGTGCGGGCTGGTATAGCTTCGATCACAAGGGCGTTCATTTCATCGGGCTGGTCAACGTGATGAATCTCAAGTCAGGCGGACTGGGTTCGCTGGGCAGCGCGCAACTCGAGTGGATGGAAAAGGACGTCGCTCACGTCAAGCACAGCACACCCATCGTCGTATTCGCGCACATCCCGCTTTGGTCGGTCTATCCCGAGTGGGGATGGGGCACCGACGACAGTGCCCAGGGGCTCGGCTACCTGAGGAAGTTCGGCTCCGTAACGGTGCTGAATGGACACATTCATCAGACCATGCAGAAGATCGAAGGGAATGTGACGTTTCACACTGCGATGTCCACGGCGTTTCCGCAGCCAATGCCGGGTCAAGCGGCTTCTCCCGGGCCGATGAAAGTTGCGGCGGAGCAGTTGCGCAGTGTGCTTGGAATCACCGAGGTGAATTATGTGCGCCATCCTCATTCGTTGGCGATCGTAGATTCGACGCTGGCCTAAGAAAACCCAACAACATCAAGGAGGTCTGAACAATGAAGAGCGGTAGTGCGCGCTGGAGAATATTAGGTTTCGTAGCGATTATGGCTCTGTGGACACTGTCGCACGAAGTCAAGGCCGCAAACGCGGACTCTGCCCCAGTCGCCGAAGTGACGATCGATAACTTCAGTTTCACGCCACAGACGATCGCTGTGTCTGTCGGAACGACTGTCACTTGGACCAACCGCGATGACATCCCGCACACGGTGGTGAGTACGGAGGATGTGTTCAAGTCTAAAGTGCGGGATACCGACGAGAAGTTTTCCTACACCTTCACCAAGGCGGGCCCCTACAATTATTTCTGCTCGATTCATCCCAAGATGACGGGGACGGTCGTGGTTAAGTGAGGCCGGTTAACCGTCGCGACGATGAAGCTCTAGTTTCCGCGGGACTCCTGCGGGACGATCTGCACGTCCAGTTTGTCGGTATTGCGCAGGATCGTTAGCGCACTGCTGACGCCGACGCGGGCATCGGTGAGCAGGCGGTGCAAGTCGTCCACGCCGGCGACGGGTTTGCCGTCCAACGCAACGATCACGTCGAGATTTCGCAAGCCGGCGTTCCTGGCCGGGCCGCCGTCTGTGACCGACATCACGACTACTCCGGTGTCTTGCTGCAAATCGTAAAACCGAATCAGCTTGCGATGCAGCGGAACGGTCTGCGCTTCGACTCCGATATAACTGCGGCGAATCTTGCCATCGCGCAACAGACGGCTGACTACGAACTTCGCGGTATTAATTCCGATGGCGAAGCACAAGCCTTGCGCACCCATGATGGTCGCCGTGTTCACTCCAATGACCTGGCCTTCGGAGTTCACCAGCGGCCCGCCGGAATTACCTGGATTCAGCGACGCGTCGGTTTGAATGACGTCGTCGATCATGCGTCCGGAGTACGAGCGCAACGACCGGCCCAACGCGCTGACCACCCCCGCAGTCACCGTATATTGAAATCCGTACGGGTTGCCGACCGCAATGGCCAGCTGTCCGACCCGCAGCTTTTGCGAGTCGCCCAGTCCGGCGGCGACGAGAGAGGGGGCGTGAACGTGAATCACAGCTAAATCCGTCGCGGGGTCGTCGCCGGTAACGTCGGCAGGGAAGCGTCGTCCATCGGCCAGCGAGACTTCGATTTTCGTCGCGTCGTGCACGACATGGCTGTTGGTAAGAATCAGTCCATCGGGGGCGAAGATGAATCCTGAACCGCCGCCTTCGCGTTCAGACTGACGATCGTTGCGGTTCGCGGCTTGCTTCACGCCAATCTTAACGACGGACGGACTGATCTTCTCGGCCGAGTGTACTACCGCGGAAGAATAAGCGTCGAGCAACTCGCCGTCGCGATCGCCTGTACCGGCGTCTTGCGGTCGGGAATCGGAAGCGGTTTCCGAAAAAGACAGCTCAGAAAAAAACGGCATGAGCGGTAGATGAGGCCGCTCATGCCAAGGATTCAGCTCCAACAATTAGGAGATCCAACTAGACTCCGACGGCGATGGCTGCCCGCGCTCCTGAGGGACGCAGGGTCAACCAATCGGTGCGAACTCGATCCCATTCCTGAATCAACATGCCATAGCTTTCGAAGAACTCGCGGATGCGGAGACGATCCCATCCCACGATGTCCTCAAGCACCGGCGCGAGAACTGCCAAAGCATTACTGCTGAGCACGGTTCGCTTCGCCACTTGCGAAACATGTTTAGCTTCAGACACGGCGATGGTGAATCCGTCGCGAACGTTAACATGCAGCATGACGTGAACGTCAGAGCTGCCGTCGCCACAATAGACAATGTGATCCGGCCCGACCTGACGCTCGGTCTGCAGATGATCGAGCGCGGCAACCTTGCCGTATCCCGCCGTAGTGTGATCAATGGACTCAATGTGGCCCGAAGGACGGTAGCGGAACTCCGTGCCGAAGATGTGATCGCGCGGCAGAATGCCTTCAAGCGCCGAGTAAATGACTTCCACCGGCGCAGCCGAGAGCACATAAAAATCGAAGTGATAGCCCTCGATCCCGCGCGAAAGAATCTCACTCAGCAGGCCGATATTCTCCTTGAGGCGGATAATCTTGCCGACCTGGTCGAGGTGCTCCCGCTTGACCCGCGACTGGAACTCCGGGTCATGCAGGAGAAGGTAGGAAAGCTCCGCGCCCTGTTGGACGAGGTTCAATTTCGCCATGCCACGGGCCTTGCGCTCGAACTCTTCGGTGGGAATGCCCACCAGTTCGCTGAGCACGTAGCCAGTGTCGTTAAACGTCAGCGTCTGGTCAAAGTCGCTGGCGAACAAAAATCGTTTGGTAGGCTTGTCGCTCATAGGTCTATTAGATTCCGTAGGTCGCATAAAGACAAATTAAAATCTCTGATGAGGGGGATAAAGTATAACGTCGAGTTTGACCCAAAGTGCTGTTACAAAGCGAGTTAGTCGCGGCGTTCACAATGACGCCAGCTGCGTTTTGACGGCTTGGGCATCACTAAAGTTTGGGTTAATCTTTAAGACCAACTGCAATTGCTGCTTTGCCAGCTCGCGCTGGTCGGCCTTGGCGTAAGCCAGTCCCAAGTGATAGTGAAAGGCGGGGTCTTCGGGAGCCTTCAACCTCTGGTTCAACTGCAGCGCTTCCTGGAACAAATCGATGGCCGACTTGTAAGCTCCCTTTTGGTAATAAACCCAGCCCAGAGTGTCGGCCGCATTGGGCGAATTCGGCATTCCCCGGCGAGCGGTTTGTGCCAGCGTCAGTGCGGTGTCGAGGCTCCCGCCGGTTTGCAACAGAACATAGGCCAGGTTGTTGGACGCCAGGGGATTGTCTGGCTTGAGTTCCAGCGCTTTTTGATACATCTGCTTAGCCTGTTCCCAGTCGCGCTTCGATTCGTAAACTTCGCCCAGCACGATATAAAAGCGTACCTGTTTGGGATCTTGCCGGAGCGCAGTTTGATAGGTGGCGATCGCCTGGTCGGTTGCGCCGCTTGCGATCTGAACCTGGCCTAGCTTGAGAACCGCGTCGGAATTGTTCTTATCCAATTCTGCCGCCTTGGCGAAGGCGGCCTGCGCTGCGTTCAGATCTTTCTTGCCGCCGAAAAGCGCTGTGCCCAGCAAATCATAGAATGCGCTGCTGTCCGGCACTTTCTCAATTTGTGCCTTCGCGGCGGCGATAGCTTTGTCCACGTGCTTCTGCGCGAGGTAGGAATTCATCAACCCACCCAGCGAATCTTGCGAACGAGGGTCGCGATCCAGCGCCTGCTGAAACGCCTTCGCGGCATCGGGATACTGCCGCTGCGCCAGGTGCAGATTGCCCAGCTGGATGTATCCAGCCGGGGACCCCGGCGCGATGTCGATCGCCTTTCGCACATCGCCGTCAGCGGCGCCGAACTGCTTTCGATTGATGAGTGACACCGCGCGCAACAAATATCCATCCGGTGAAGTAGGACGCAGCTCAATCCACTCTGTCGCCACTTGCCCGGCCGCTGTCATGTCGCCTCGAGCCAGCGCTGCCGAACCCAATGCCTGGTAGGGCTCGATCAAATCCGGACGAAGCTTGGCCGCGTTCTGCCATTCGGCTTCCGCCTGTTGGGCATTGCCCAGTTCCGCTTGGGCAACTCCGAGGTGATAATGAGCCAAGCCGTTGCTCGGATCGTTCTTAATCACGAGTTGCAGTGTCTGCAACGCCTGGCTGGCTTGGCCTTCTTTGATCTGAATCTGACCGCGATAGAGCAGCGCCTCGCTATCATTCGGACTCGCCCTCAAGACCTCATCATTCAGCTTGGACGCTTCCTCCAAGCCCTGGGTCAGAATCAGCAACTGCACGTAATTTTTTTCTACCTGCGCGTCTTTGGGGTGAGCCCGATACAGTGACGCGTACTCTGCAACTGCGCTTTTGAGATCGCCTATGGCGTAATAGAAATCGCCCAACATGCGATAGCCGACCGAGTTGTCGGGAAATTCGGTTTTTACCTGCCGCAGAAAAGTTTCTGCGGCCTCCTTTTTGCCCTGCAACATGTAGAGGCGCGCGATCGCCCCGCGCGAATCGGGGTTGGTCGGATCGACCTGCATCGCCTGCCGAAACGTTTGTTCCGCTTCGGTGTAGCGGCTCCGCGACTGGTAATAGTTTCCCAGCGCCAGCCGGGTTTCGGTCGACTTGGGATCCAGTTCCGCAGCCTTCTTGAAGTTGGCTTCCGCTGCGTCCGATTGATTGGTTCGCACTTGCAGCAGCGCCAGGTTCAGATACGCATCCGACTCGGCCGGAGCCAGCGCGATCGCCTCCTGCGACTCCTGCATTGCTCCTGGCAGATCATTCCGAGCGGCCAACAGATTCGCTACTGCCAGATGCACCTTGGGATTCTGCGGCTGCGCCTGCAACAATAAGTCCGTATGTTCCTGCGCCTGCTTCAAGTCCCGCCCCGCAAGTAGCAGGTTGGCCAACTCCAAATGCGCCGCATAGTTCGTCGGCTGCAACTCGATTGTGCGCGTCAGTTCCTGATACGCGGGCGGCCAATTTTGCTCTTTTAGATAGGACTCCGCCAACTGATAATGCGCATCGGCGAATCGCGGATCGATCTGCACCGCGTTGCTGAACTGAATGATCGCTTCGCGATACTGTGCGTTGGCGAAGTAGCGCTGCCCGCTCTCAAAATACTTCTGTTTGCGCACATTCGGATCGCGCGAGCAGCCCACGCCGATGCACAGCAATATGGAGAGCATTCCGAACCTGGCTGCGGATTGTTCGCTGAGAAAGGTCACCACTTGAAGTATGCCTTCGCAGCGCAACCCGTAGCAACGAGAGGGGTGTTACGAAAGGCACCGCCAACAAACAAAAAGGGCGGGAGGCCGCGAAGTCTGAGGGTTTGTAAAGTCTTTACCCTCGTCGCCGATGGGTTGCTCATGGTGAGAGGAAATGTCTTTATGCTTACAAGTTTCACCGTTACGAGTGTTCTAATATGACCAGCATCCGAGCCCTGATCGTGGACGACTCTTCCGTGATGCGCAAGATCGTCGAGCGCTCGTTGCGTCAGGCGGGCATTGAACTGAGCAAAGTGTTTGAGGCGGGCAATGGTGCCGAAGCGCTGAGTTCGTTGGCAGAGAACCCTGTCGACCTGATCCTGTGCGACATCAACATGCCGGTCATGGATGGCATGGAGTTCGTGAAGCAGCTGCCCAGCATTGCGAACGGCAAAGGCGTTCCGGTGGTGATGATTACGACCGAGGGCAGCGAGTCGCATGTGGTCGAAGCGCTGTCGCGTGGTGCGCGCGGCTACATCCGAAAGCCTTTCACCCCGGATCAGGTACGGGAGCAGATCATGCCCATCCTGGCGGCCAAAGTATGACCGCGTCGCAGGCGGCTGCGGTGCAAAAAAGCGCTCCGACTCATCCTAACGAGTGGATTCCTTTGATGGAGTTGGGAGCTCGTGAAGTGTTCGAGCTAATGCTGGGCTGTCATCTCGTCGTTCAAGAGTCCGCCGAAGAGCGAGCATTCGGTGTCACCGCCATGGTCGGGCTGGCGGGAAAGCTGTGCGGCCTGCTTAGTGTCCGGTGCGATCCTCAAACGGCGACGCTGATGGCGTCCAAGATGCTCGATGTGGAGGTAGATAAGGTTGGTTCCGACATGGCGGATGCGCTCGGAGAAGTCTGCAATATGGTTGCGGGCAACTTCAAAAATAAGATAGCCGGCCTGGGTGACGGCTGTATGTTGTCGCCGCCGACGGTCATTACGGGGACCGACTATGCAATGCATGCCAAAGCGAATTCGCGGACGCTCCAACTCGCCATGCTGTTTGAGGGCCTGCCGATGTTGATCGCTTTGCAGATTGACGGTTAGTTCTTGGTCAAGGCTCGAAGGTTAGGCGCCTATGCGTTCGCCGCTTTGGATTTTCCGAATACGGTGGCTACCAATTCGCTGACCTCGCCCACCGCTTCGTCCAGTTCGAGGGTCAGGCGAAAGAGATCGACAGTGGCCAGGTCTTGATGTTGCTCCATGAGGATAGGCCACGCGGGATCTGCGGCTAAATCCACCTTGAGACGTTCGTAGTAGCCGTATCCCATGCCCCGCATGCGGCAAAGTAGGTCGCTGATGTGGACCAAGGCGACCAAAGCTGGGGCTTTCTTGCTTTCTTCCGGGGCATGATGGTAAGCGATCACCTCCGCGATGTCTTCGCCGAGGTTCCATTTCTCGGCCAGGGTGCTGCCGCTCTCGCAGTGTGTAAATCCCATGACGGTGCGTTCGGCCTCCTCGATCGGAATCTGGTCCGTAGAGGCCAATACCAAGGCTTTCTTGAACTCCGTGGCGAAGGCCAGACTGTTGACCACGAACCCGATGTCGTGCAAGAGACCGGCCATATAGGCTTTTTCCTTGTCGGCCGAAGCGAGCTTTTCGCTGAACTTGCGGCAGACCAGAGCGCAGCCGAGGGAGTGTTTCCAGAACACGGTCGGATCGAGCACCCAATTTCGCGTGGGAAATGCCTGTCCCAGACAGCAGGTGAGCAGAATCGTCTGGACGCGGCGCAGACCCAGGTTGAGCACCGCGCCGCGAATCGACTCGGGTGGCTTGGCCAAGCCAAAGAGGGGGGAAGCGGCGACGCGCAGGCACTGCACGGCAATGATGTTGTCGTACGAGATGAGGCGGACGATTTCGTCCATATTGGCGCGCTCTGGGGGAGCATTGAGTTGCTCCAACAGCGGCATAAAAATCACCGGAATGGAGGGCATGGCCTCGATGCTTTGTACGCGCTGCCGGATAACTTCGGAGGGAATGGGTGGAGTCATAGTTTTCCGTTTGGCGGGAGCGATAGCACCGACGGTTTCCAATAGCTAATGGTGCCGGGAAAATGCACGAGGTGAAATTTGTCGTTAAGTCGCATCAGGGATTCCGAAGCTCCAAGAAAGAAGTAGCCGCCGAGGTTCAGGTTGCTGTAGTAGTGCTGAATGACTCGGGATTTCGAGGGGCCGTCGAAGTAGATAAGTACGTTGCAGCAGAAGATGGCGTCCATGCCTTTCAGGAAAAGCATTTTGGCATCATCCTGAAGATTCAAACGGCTGAAGGCGATGAGTTTCTTCACTTCCGGAAGCACTTGAAGACACTTCTTGTCGACGGCTGCGAAGTACTTGGTTTTAAAGTATTCCGGAGTGTGGCGGAGAGCGTATTCGCCGTAGACGCCCGCCTTAGCCGCGTCGATGGAGTGGTCGTTGAGATCGGTGGCGATGATTTGTATCGTCCAGCCTTTCAAGAGTTGTTCGCTTTCTTCGAGCAGGTTCATGGCCAGGGTGTAAGGTTCTTCGCCGGTGGAGCAACCGGCGCTCCAGATGCGCAGGCGCTTGGTAATCTGGCGGGATTTATCGGCGACGATTTCGGGGAGGATGACCTTTCGTAATGCGTCGAGTTGAGGCGGGCTGCGGAAGAGGCAGGTTTCTCCGATGGTGATTTGGTTGAGCAGATGGCGGAGTTCGGCTTCACCGCCAGGGTGGGTGGTGAGAAATTCCCAATAGTCGCGCGGACTTCTGGCCGAGAGAATTTTCATGCGGCGTCCGCAGGCTTCGGATAAAGAATAAAGTTTGTCGTCCAACTGAAAGATGCCGCAGACTTTGTAAATCAAGTCGCGTATTTTACAGAAGGTGGGATCGACGGCCTCCATGACCTTGGTCGAGCCCGCGAGGGATGGAACGATTTGGGTACCAGCGCTCATCTTTAGGTGGTGTGAAGAGGAAGGCGGCGATATTCCATACCTTCAAGGGTTTCTATCGTCAAGCGCTGCGATTTCGTTAGGGGAGCAAGAAAGATTTCTCACGAAAGCGTCGTCGCAAGTGATTCATTCCCGAGATTTGTAAATCCACCAGGGGGTCTCTAAGAAAAAAGTTTTCGCAGTTTGAGCGAAAGCTCATGCGGCCGGGTGTCCCTTTTCGATAGGGATCCTCCGACTGCGTGGACGGTTCGCTCTGGATTACGGAGTGGTTTCCTGGTTAACGCCTACAGGGTCACTAATTCTTTGCGGATGATGGGCGCGAGGCTTGTTCCTAAGAGCTCTACTGCGCGCATCATTTTTTTATGCGGCATTACGGCGACGCCCATTTGAAATGTGATTCGCGATATGCCGCCGAGCGCTTCGTTGATGTGGATGATTTTTTCTGCGACGGTTTCCGCGTCTCCGATTAGGAATGCGCCGTTGGGGCCGCGGGTGACGTCGTAGGCGGCGCGGGTCACCGGAGGCCAGCCGCGTTCTTTGCCGGCTTCGGTGAAGGTGTAGGCGTAGCCGGGATAAAAATCATCAGCAGCCTGCGCGGTCGAGTCGGCGAGGAAGCCGAGGCAGTGCAAGCCCATTTTGAGTTTTTCGCGAGCGTGTCCGGCGAGACGTCCGGCTTCGTAATAAAGATCGACTAGCCGGCGGAAACGACGTGGTTCGCCGCCAATGATAGCGACCATCAACGGCAATCCCAGAGCGCCCGCTCGCGCGAAAGATTCCGGTGTGCCGCCGACGCCGACCCAGACGGGCAGCGGGTTCTGCAACGGACGCGGATAGACGCCCTGTCCGGTTAACGCGGCGCGATGTTTGCCTGACCAGTGAACATGCGTGTTTTCGCGAATCTTGAGGAGTAGGTCGAGCTTCTCCGTGAACAAGGAATCGTAGTCGTCGAGCTTGAGTCCGAATAAGGGATAGGACTCGACAAACGATCCGCGTCCGGCGACAATTTCGGCGCGGCCGTGTGAGATCAAATCGAGCGTTGCAAATTCTTGAAACACGCGGACAGGGTCGGCAGCGCTGAGAACTGTGACCGCGCTGGTGAGGCGAATCTTCTTCGTGCGAGTTGCCGCTGCGGCGAGAATCACGGGCGGCGCGGAATCGAGGAACTCGGCGCGATGATGCTCGCCGATTCCAAATACATCCAAGCCGACCTGATCGGCCAGCTCCATTTGTTCGAGTAAATGCGCCATGCGCTCGACCGGCGTGAGAGTGACGCCCCACGCCGGATCGGCCAGTTGTGCCGCGAAGCTGTCAATTCCTAATTGCATGGGATTGTATTGCGTTGCGCCTACGCCGCCACCTTCTGCTGCAACAGCGGAGCGAACGCCGACCACACATCGCGAACTGCCAGGAACCAGAGAATAGTCACCACAACGGCGAGCGGAAGTCCTTCGGGATTCATCAGCACATGAAAGATCAGGATATTCACGATGATCGCACCGAGCACGGTCAGCGCCAGTGGTACGTAGCGATTGATCAGCAGCAGCAATCCGGTGAGAATCTGCAATGAGGAAACGATGGCCATATAGTGGGAGGTGACCATCACGGTAAAGTACCGCATAGCCACGGGGTTCGGAATCGGTCCCATGGGAATGAAATGCAGAAATCCGTTGAGACCGAACACGACGAAAATCAATCCCAACAAGTAGCGGCTAATCAGCGAAGCAATTTTCATAAGGGGCTCCTGAGAGAAAAGTTACCAGCGTTGCGTCATGATGCCGTCTGAAATTTGGTGCGAATCGATTCTACATGCGGCTGTAAGAAAGTTTGGCGATCGATCTTGCCATAATTGAGGGCCGCCGCGCCGCCGGCGTTGACGAAGCTGGTGTCGGTGACGCCGAGGAATCCAAAGATGGTACGCAGATACGGTTCGACGAAGTTGAAGGACGCCATGGCCGTGGCCGCGCCGTACTCACCGCCGGAGGCGATCAGGAAAGTCGCTTTCTTGTGCTTGAGTAATCCGACCGGAGTGCCATCGACATAGCTGAAAGTCTTGCCGGCTCGGACTATCTGATCGAGCCAGAGCTTGAAGGTCGAGGGAACGGAGAAATTGTGCATAGGCACGCCGAACACGTATTCGTCTGCCTGGAAAAGTTCGGCGATCAGAGCATCCGACAGTGTGAGCAATTCTTTCTGTTGTGCAGTGCGGGCGTTTTCTGGGGTGTGAACGGCCCCGACCCATTCCCCGGTGACGGATGGCGGAGTCGTAATGTTGACGTCGCGGTTGATGACTTTCCCTGCGGCATGAGCTTTCTTCCAGTGTTGAACGAATTCTTTAGTCAGATGACGTGAGATGGAGGCTTCGCCCATAGGGCTAGAGTCGAGGTGCAATAGAGTTGGCATTTGGTGATTCTCCTTGTGGGACAATTGATGTTTAAGCGACAGTTGTCGATTCACTAAAACAACGACTGTCGTTTTATGGCGCTGCACCTTGTGGGTTTCTTGGTAGTCTAATGGGCATGAAGCTTTCTGAAAGCCCCTGCGAAGTGCTTGATCCGCGCATTCGGCGGACTCGTCAACTGCTTCAAGATGCGTTGGGCAAGCTGTTGGAAATACAAGAGTTCGAGAAGATTTCGGTGCAGGATATCACGGACGCGGCCAGACTCAATCGGGCTACTTTCTACGATCATTACTCAGACAAGTTCTCTCTGCTGGAGTGCATGGTCGGCGGCCGATTCATGGAGTTGCTGGCCGCGCGAGGAGTGGAGTTTAGCTCCTGCCCGTCGGCGCTGAAAGGCGTGGTTTTAGGGGTTTGCGATTATCTGGCGGGAATGCCCCGCATGGAGTGCGAGCGCCAGCGGCAGATGGAGCCGTATCTCGAAGCCGCTATGACCTCGGTTGTGCGCCGCATGATGCTGGAAGGTTATCAGCGTCATGCTTCCGAAATGACACCATCGGACAGAACAGTTTCGCCAGAGCTCACGGCGGCGGCCATGAGCTCGGCGATCTACGGAGCGGCGAAAGAATGGGTGCGAATGCCTAACCGGGTTTCTTCAGACGAGATCGCCGATGCAATTGTAAGTCTGATCTCTCCGATGTTCACGCCCGCACCGACTTCCATCGCATAAGACCGTTACCTCATATTGCGGTTCGGCGTCCGCTGATCAGATTGATCACGAGCACAACAAGCGCGATGACCAGCAGGATGTGGATGTAGCCGCCCAGTGTGTAAGAGCTAACCAGCCCCAAAAGCCACAAAATCAGCAGGATCACGAAGATGGTCCAAAGCATGGCTCGACTCCTTTATTAAAGCTTTTTGTGAGATCGGTCGTTCAGGACGTGGCCCTAGGCCATGACCCTCTTGACGCGTCAGTGGAGAGACTAGCGATTGCCAGGAACCACCGCTATCAGGCGAACCCTGTAGTTGCGAATCGCATTTCTTGCGCGGGTGGATGCTTGATTTAAGGCGTGCACGCCTTCGCTAGATGCATCGGTGCCAGTCTAGGTTCACTACGTTTGGCCATTACAGTTCGCGCTGGATGGCGGAGCGCCTGCTCCGAAGCTACGCTCAACCATGGTGCGGACACGGGTCCGCATTCACGCTCTCAGAGTCTTGAGGGTTTTCCAAATTCGATCGAAACGGAGGTATTCAGTGAAGATAAAAACCGGACTAGGAACGTTACTACTTGCGGGCTCCCTGCTCAGTGGTGCGCTTCTGGCTCAATCGGCAACGGGACAGGAGTCGTCGGTGCCCGCGGACAACTCCGCAATGAATAAGCGGGATCGGGACAGCAGTCAACCAACCGCGGATCAGCAAAAAGGGTCTGCTTCGGATCGTGAGACGACTCGCCAAATTCGTCGTGCGATTACGAAGGACAGTTCGCTCTCAACCTACGCCCACAACGTCAAAATCATCACCCAAGGCGGTCAGGTGACATTGCGAGGTCCAGTCCGCTCCGACGACGAGAAACGCGCAGTGGAAGCCAAAGCAACAGAAATTGCCGGAGCGGGCAGGGTCAATGACCAACTTGAAGTGAAAGCAAACAACTCGGGCAACTGAGGATTCCATAACCCTCCACTTGCCACAACTTTTACATCACAACTTTGTACATAAGGAGAAATTGTTATGTCGGAAAAAAATAAATCGGTGTTCGGCATTTATCCCAATGAAGCGAGCGTTGAAAGCGGCGTGAGCAGTTTAAAGGATGCGGGCTTCAGCAATACAGATATTTCTGTGCTATTCCCCGAAGGCTCCAACTCCCGACAGTTTGCCCATGAGAAGGGCACCAAAGCCCCCGAAGGAGCGACCACCGGAGCAGGAACCGGGGCCGTGCTCGGCGGGACGCTGGGGTGGCTGGTGGGTATTGGTTCGCTCGCGATTCCGGGGGTGGGTCCTCTGATCGCAGCGGGCCCGATCGTGGCGGCGCTGGCGGGCGTCGGGGTCGGCGGCGCGGTCGGAGGCCTTACGGGAGCTTTGGTCGGCATGGGCATTCCGGAATACGAGGCTAAGCGATACGAAGGCCGCGTCAAAGACGGAGGCATTTTGCTGTCAGTGCACACGGGCACTTCCGAGGAAATTAAGCAAGCCAAGCAGATTCTCGAAGCAACGGGGGCGGAGGACATTTCTTCCGAGACCGAGAGCAGTTCGCCTGAGCCCGCCGCTTCGCGGGATTTGCGACGCGCCAGCTAATTCGGAGGATGGTGGGGGCCAGCGGCGAGAGTCGTCGGCCCCAGAACTTCGACTCACCGAACGAACAATATGCAGTGTCTCCGATCTCAATGTAAGGCGTTCACCCGATCGTTGCCGCTGTGTGGGCCGCGGTAATCTGATTTCGTACCGAAAGATGCACTGATTTGGCTCACAGTCAAAGAGGCTGAGCACTTCGCCGCAGGGAAGAGAAATCAAACAGCACATAACAACACAAAGGAGAGTAGACATGAACTCAGATCAAATGCAGGGCAAGTGGAAGCAGGTTAAGGGATCGGTCAAGGAGAAGTGGGGCAAGCTCACCGATGACGATATTAACGTGATCAACGGACAGAGCGAGCAACTCGTAGGCAAGATCCAGGAGAAGTATGGTATTGCTCGCGAGGCCGCGCAGAAACAGGTGGATGAGTGGAATGCCAGCTTGCCGCGTGATCCCCAGGTGGATCGGGTGGAAGTCGTCCAGGAACGCAAGGTCAGCTAGTAAGTTTCAACCCAAAAACCAAGGGAGTCGCTTTTAGCGACTCCCTTTTTGTTGCCTAACCAAGCGGCTTTACCTGCGGGGCGCCTGTCTCTGCTGCAAGTGCTGTTGCTGCTGCGTGTGTCGCTGCTCCATCTGTTGAGTCTGCTGCTGGTGCTTCTGCTCGACTTGCTGCTTTCGAGCTTCGCTGGCGTTCTGTTGTTGCAGCTTCTGATGTTCCTGCTCCTGCCGCTGCTGCAACTGATGGTGTTGCTGGTTTTGTTTGTCGACGAGTTTTTGTTGTTGTTGCTGATACTTCTGATCACGCGCCGCGTTGCCGGAATTCGGTGGTTGTGGGACATTGTGTGGCTGCACTTCGCTAGCGTGAGTGGGAGGACGTGGGACGTTGTTTTCCGGTCGAGCCCCGTTCGCCTCAGGACGTGTACCATTCTCACCCGGGCGAGCTGCCTGGACTGGCGCGTGATATTCTCCGCCAGCTGCTTTAGCCGGGACGACGCCTCGTCCGCTAAACTCGGCAGGTCGCGCCGTGGCTGCGATTGCAGGTCTGCCTTGATTGACCGAAGCACGCAGTTGCGGATTGGAACGCGCCATGTTCACATGCTGCACTTGGTTAGACGTAGGGGGAAGATGACGTTCATGCTCGGCCGCCATTTCCTCGGAATTGGGATGGACCTGGACTCCGCCTTCGCCTCCGTTAAAGCTGACGTGGTTGTTGACGTTGTTGTTGATAATTGTGGTGTTGTAAGTGTTGTGAATGTTGGTGACGTTGACGTTCATAACGGCGCGATTATAGAAGAAGTGGCCGCCATCCCATCGTCCGCCTTGAAAGCCGACCCCGAAGAAGCCGAAGCCGTAATTGATGCCTCCGTAGAAGCCGACGTGCGGGCCCCAGTAGCCTTCATGGAAGACGAAAGCCGCGCCGCCCCAGCCCCAATATCCTGGCGTCCATAGAAAACCCGGTTCGGGCGCGAGCACCCAGGTGCCTGGCACCCAGTAGTAGCCATCGTCGCCGTAAGCCCAGTATCCGGGCGTCCAAAGGTAGCCGTCGCCGGGGCAGAGGGGTTGTTCATAAACTGGAATGGGGGGCGGACCGAAGTGAACCGAGACGCCGATTCCGATCTGGGCAAACGAGGCCGCGGACATTAAAAGCACGACCGACGCGAAAAGCGAATTGCGAATGGAACGAGGGATGCGCATGTGTTCTTTCTCCAAGCGATTTGGGATTTATATTCTGTGTTCAGGACAGTCGCAGTATTACAAGAGCGCAAAGCGCACTGTCAAGGTGGTCTCGGCGATCTTTCCGCAACCGCTAAGGCCGGGGCAATCCTTGCCTCCTTGAAATTAGAAACACGAACCTGATTCTTAAGTTCTGTTTCCCGATACTGCGAGTTCGGGTAAGAGCGTATTTGTTATAGCAATGTGGAGTGGATGGAGAAATAAAGCGGAACCCCTAGACAAACGGGGAATTTGTTGTAGAGCTTTGACTAGTGTCCAGAGCGGAGAGCTATGATCCGAATCGCCGGATGCCGGAGCCAGCCTGGCGGTCGACTACGCTGGCGGGCCTCCCAGAGGAGCGCTCATTTGCGACGGCACTTGCACCTGAATGATTTCGTTCTTGATGGCGTAGACGACGATGTCGCGAATGGAATGGAATCCTAGTTTGCGCATGATGTTGCTGCGATGGGTCTCGGCGGTTTTCGTGCTCATGTCGAGAGCGGTCGCCACTTCCTTCGAGCTTTTACCTTCGGCTAAAAGCTGAACCACTTCGAGTTCGCGCGGAGTCAATGTCGGCAATTTGGGAGCTTCGCCGCGCGAAGCATTGTGGCCTTTGTCGAGGAATCCCGCCAGCACCATGTCGTTCACCTTGGGCGTGAAGAACATGCGGTTGCGCTGCAAAGCTTCGACCGCGGAGACAAGGTCGCGCGCGGCGTCGGATTTCAGCACGAATCCGCGAGCCCCCGCGTCGAGGGCTTCGCGAATCACTTGATCGGAATCGGTGATGGTGAGGACGATGACTTTCTGCTGCGGATTCTGCTGGGTGAGTTGGCGGGTGGCCGCTAGCCCATTGAGATTGGGCATGCCGATATCGAGCACGACGACATCCGGCTTAAGTTGACGGGCCATCTCGACGGCTTCACGTCCGTCTTTGGCTTCGCCGCAAATTTCCCAGCCTTCGCGGGACTGCAACAGCGTGGCCAAACCGCGACGCACTACCTCGTGATCGTCCGCAACCAAGATTCGTACCTTCATTGCCCGTCTCCCTTCGATTTATATTCCCGCGCCGTAAAAGGGCGGTGTTGACTAACCGCCTCGACTGCGATGATAAGATCCCTGGCCACGTTGGACTTTACCACGTAACCTCTGGCACCCGCGCCTAACGCTTCTTTCATCATCTGAGGAGAATCGTTCTGGGTGACAATCAAAATTTCGGCTTCCGGAGTGCTCTGGCGAATTCTGCGGCAGGCCTCCAACCCGTCCATGCGCGGCATGCTGACGTCGAGCACCACGACATCCGGTTTGTGTTCCTGGGCCTTCTCGACGGCTTCCACGCCATCGGCGGCCTCGTCGACGATTTCCCACTCGAAGCGTCCCCGGAGAAGAGCTTTGAGACCTCTCCTTACGACTGGGTGATCGTCCACCAGCAAAATTCGGATGCTCATGCTCTGGTCGCGGGCGCCGGGGGACGCAGATTCCGTCAGGGTAATGTCCACTTTCCAGTCATTGTAACGAGGAAGCCGATCGGAAGCGAATACAGTAAATCCTGTAGCGAAAATCCAGCAATTTTGGTTCACAATCAGGATTTGGAAAACGGTGGCGTCTGGAGAAGGGAAAAATCCGTTCTGATCGTGATTCTCGGGTAATCTTAGACTCTCAGATACTCTGAAAGAAGCTCAGGGAGTGACGTCTCCGCAAACCATGACATCCAGCGTTAAGGCTCAAACCGCGTTCGCGTCCGCTTTGTTCTTGTTGCTGCTGAGCGCTTTCGCGATGTATCTCGCGATTACCCACCTCTTGTTGAGCCAGGAGTGGGTGATCCATTCTCACGAAGTCCAATCGGCGGTGGGCGATGTGGAAGCGGCGGTGTTGCGGGCGGGGCGAGCGCGCGGCGGCTATCGCGCGTTCGGCACGCTGGAATTCCGCGAGGAGTTTGACGCCGCCATTCCCCAATTGACCAACAGCTTGCAGAAGTTACGACGGATGACGCGGGACAACGCGCGACAGCAAGGGTGGTGCGCGCGATTGGAAACGGTGACGGCAGAGCGCGTCGCTTTGTTGCGCGAATCGATCCAACTAAAGGACAAATCGCCCGAAGACGATCATGGGCAAGCTGAGATCGATCGCCGCGGAGTGTCATTGGCCACGGAAATGACCCTCCTCACCCAGCAGATGCGCGATGAAGAGCAGAGTCTTCTGGAAGTGCGGACGAGATCCGCAGACCGGCTGTTTCGACTGACCATCGCCATGCTGGCCTGCTCGCTGATTTTGGCCGTGGGGCTGCTTTTCCTGCACTACAGGTTTTTGTCCACGGAATTGAAGGCTCGGGAACAGGCGGAGCGAATCGCTCGTGAGAGTGAACAATCTCTGCGGCGTCTTACGGGAAGACTGTTGCAATTACAGGATGCGGAGCGGAGACGGTTCTCACGCGAATTGCACGACAGCCTCGGCCAGTACTTGACCGGAGTGAAAATGAATATGGAAATGTTTCTCGCGCAACGCAATGACGATCTGCTGCATGAAGCGGTGAACCTGCTCGATCAATCGATCGCCGAGACGCGCACGATTTCGCACTTACTTCATCCGCCGCTCCTGGATGAGGCCGGATTGCCGTCGGCTGCGAAGTGGTATGTGGAAGGTTTTGGCAAGCGCAGCGGAATTGCAGTCACATTGGACCTGCCCGGCGACTTGGGACGATTGCCGAAGGCGGTGGAGCTTGGGCTCTTCCGGGTGCTGCAAGAATGTCTCACGAATATTCATCGCCACTCCGAGAGCCCGCGTGCGGAGGTTGCGGTGCAGCGCACGGCCGATCATGTGGTTCTAAAAGTTCGCGATTACGGAAAAGGCATGAAGCCTGAAGTCTCGCCATCGGGAAAGAACGGCGCGGTGGGAGTGAAGAATTCGGGGGTCGGGCTGGCCGGGATTCGAGAGCGCATGATCGAATTGGGGGGAACACTTACGGTACAAGGTTGCGCCCCCGGCACGCTGATTTCGGTGAGCATTCCGCTTTATGAGGAATCGGAAGAGAGCCAATTTCCCCTGGATGATCAGTCCGCTCGTGTCACTTAGCACAGATCTGGCAGTACAACCTTAGCGACCCTTCGCCTGGCCCTTTTCCCTGGGTTTGCTTAAGCATGGTTCGGGCCGCGCTTTCACCGACCGCGAGAAGAATCGAGAAGACTGCGGAAGTACGCAGAGGCTCATCCCGATGGGCGCCGCCTAGCACTTTTATTCCTGAGGTACTAACGAAAATACACGAGGATGGAGAGGGCGTTTCGAGGAATCAATTAGTTAGAGCTTGGCACGGAGCTTGCTTCTTTCAAGGCGATTCTTTCCGATACAGGAGGCTTCCGATGGCCGAAACCATTCGCAATACTTGGCGGGAGCTGTGTGCCGCAGCCGTAGAGGAATCCGATCCGGAAAAGCTGGCCGCTCTCGTCAAGCAGATTCTGGAACTCTTTGACGAGAGCGATCAGAGAAGAGCGCGGGCGGCGGGGCCCGCAGCCGCCTAGACGCGCCCTAACAAAACTAAGACCAGCAGGATGACCACAACCAGACCCAGTCCACCGCTGGGATAGTATCCCCAGCTGGAGCTATAAGGCCATGTGGGCAATGCGCCGATGAGCATCAAGACCAGTACGATCAGCAGGATGGTGTACATTTCGTTTCCTTTCGATTTGAGAAATTTATAACCCGATGCGTAACGCCCGGGATTGGCACTGTAACGCGCTATCAATCAACCTTCCCCAGACTACGGAGTCGAGGAGCGGTTGATAATCCTGTGGAATCGGTAGAGCGCGACAGGTGTGGCTGTATTTGGCCGGCCAATTTGTCTTACTGCCAGACAGAGACTTCCGGACATAAAAAAGCCGAGCCCATTTCAGGCTCGGCACGGCAGTGAAGGAAATTAAAGAGTTACGTTAGTTGCCTTGGTTTTTCGCGGCTTGATCCTTTGCCTGACCGGAGTATTTCTTCACAGCGGCGAGGAACGTTCCGCTATTGCCGGTGGGCGGAACTTTGCCAGCGAGGATGGTTGCGAAAGGAATCATTTTGCCGTAGAGCATGCGAGTATCGTCTTTGTCCTGCACGATCGCCGCTCCGGAAAGATCGATTCCGGCGAAGAGCCCGCGCGAACGGGAATAGGTAAGAACTTCAGCGCGCATCTTGATGTCGGTATCTGCTGTGGTGTCGCGTCCAACCGGGCCGGCTGCGGCGGAGGCGTCCGCGCCCAGCTTGAATTTGCTGGAAAGCAGGTGCTGCAGGCCCTGGTCGCTAGTGACAATCATGACTAAATCGGTTGCCTGACCGCCGAGCTGCAAGCCCCAGCTTCCGCCGGAAATCGTTATGGGCGCGGGTGCGCTCCAACCGTGACCGGTGCGGCAGGTCGCCACGCCTTTGCCGTGGTTACCACCGAAACCAATGGCAAACTTGATCATGGACGGTACGACCGCGACGCACTTGGCATTGTTCATAATGCTGTCGGGGATCGATTTGTCGGGCGTCGCCATGATTTCATCGAGAACTTTGGCGGATTCGTCCAGCCGCTTGTCGATCGAGGGTTGATCTTTATCCGAGTCATCCGCCGCGCGGGCGATCGTTGTGAAGCTGGACAGCAACAGGGTTGCAAGGCCCAGCGCCAGGAAATATCGAGTTGCCACAGCTGCATTTTTTGGCTTCATAATTACCTCTTCTTCTGTGCCCAACCTGAGCACCGGGAATTTGATTTTGATTCAGTGACTACTTTAAGCTCTCCGCCGGCCTTTTCCATCAGGATTACCCTGTAGACAGATCGCCGCGGTTAAGTATTCGACGTTTATGCGGCGAATTGTGGCGTCAACGCGAGCGCTCGCCGGGGGCGAAGTGATTTTTCGCTTTTCTTCACTGCGGTTATCTCGGCGGGCGCGGTTTTGCTTTCCCCCTCGGCCTGCTCCGATTTCAGGGATTCTCGAATTTTGAGTTTCGCCTTATGCAGTTGCGATTTCGTATTGCCCACGGAGCACCCGAGGAATTCGGCGATTTCATGGTGCTCGTAGCCTTCCACCTGATGAAGCAGGAAGATGGTTCGATAACCTGCGGGGAGTTCGCTGATGGCGCGGGTCAGGGCGAGGCGCGTCACCGAGGTTTCAAGGCGGCCGTCGCGAGTTCCGAACTCGCGACGCACGGGTTTGGCTTCTTCCATGTTGGTGAAGGGCTCATCCAAGGAAACCTGGTTGGGGGTTTTCTTGCGGAAATGCATGAGGACGGTGTTCACTGCGATGCGGTAAAGCCAAGTGGAGAGCGCCGAATCGCCGCGAAAAGTGGGCAGCTTTCGGAAGACGGTCATGAATGCGTCCTGAGTTAAGTCTTCCGCTTCGGACGCGTTGTTGGTCATCCGCAGGCACAGAGAGTAAATGCGGTTTTTGTGAGCGTGGAACAGAGTCGCAAACGCGTCGGGGTCGCCCTGCTGGGCGCGCGCGATGAGATCCGAGTCGCGGTTAAGAGCGGCCGGGCTGGCGACGCCCGACTTGGCTTCGTTCTTTTTCGGTGAAGTGTCCATAGCTAGCTTTTCAGTGGCGATCATAAGGTTGCGTTCCTTTGAAAAAAGAAGTGCACCGCGTCTCCGAGCCGGTGTTTCCGAAGATGCTGAGGCGCAATCACAGTGTTGAGAGTAGGAGTTGCGAGCGATCCGTACTATCCAGTTCGTGCCTTAGGCATGGGGAGAACTTCCTGTATTGGAGATACAGGGGACGCTACAGCGAATCCCTCAGGCATCTACAGGGTCGAGTGGATTTTGCAGACTGTGGGATGGAGGTACGGTTGAGTTCTCGACAATCCCCACCTTCAGAGCAGGAGTTGGCTTCGATAAACATCGAAGTCGGCTCCTGCCCCCCGCCTCGCAGTGCCAGGCCATGGTGTGTCTACGTACGCAGGGCATACAGGAAAAATCGTCATCGCGCGCAGACCACCGGTGCCGCAGTGGCGGCAACTAAAGCTGAACGAACGGCGCATAAATCTGCACTGCAATATGCGCTTGAAGGACGACAACAAGAGGAGTGACTCATGAGCAACGATACGGAAAAGAACTACCAGCAGGATCAATCGAAGCAGGGAAGCAATCAGTTTGGACAAAGCCAGAACGATGCTTCCAAAAAGAATCCTTCGCAGAGCGGACAGGGTGGTCAATACAATCCGCAACAGCAGGATCCTTCGAAGAAGAATCCGTCGCAGGTTGGCGATCAAGGCAAACAGGACCAAAGCAAGCAGAACGAAGGCTACGAGCAGCCTGAACGGCGCCGGGCGTAAGCGTATCCTGCACTGACGATAACCCCCGGCGAACCTGCCGGGGGTTACTTTTTTCGGTTGTATTTTGCAAAAAAAAGGGGAGCGCCGAACATTCGGCGCTCCGGATTTCTTTTGAACTGCAAAACGCCTTTACTGCGCGCTGTTTGAGTTGCCGGGAGCGGAGTTTGTGTTGGAGCCATTCTGGTCGGCGGTTTGATCGATGGACGAGCCGTTGACTACCAACTCAACGCGCCGATTTTGCTGACGCCCAGTAGCAGTGTCATTCGAGGCAATGGGATCGCTCGGACCAAAACCTTGGGTCGTAATCGATCCCGAATTCACGCCCTGGCTGGACAGATAGCTGCGAACCGCGTCGGCGCGTTGCTGCGACAATTGCTGGTTGAACTGGAGACTGCCCGTGCTGTCGGTGTAACCGTTGATCGCGATTTTGATATCGGGGTAAGCGATTAAGATTCCCGCGATCTTGGCGAGCTGTTCGCGAGTCGCACCGACCAAGTCGGCCTTTCCGGTGTCGAACAAGACATCCGGCATGTTAACGATCAATCCCTTGGCCGTGTCCTTGGTCGCGAGCACCTGATTGAGCTGACCCAGTAAGCGGGCACGCATCTGGCTCTTTTCATTTTCGGCTTGTTGCCGCGCCTGTTCCGCTTGCTGACGGGCAGCATCGGCTTGTTGTTGCGCTTGCTGGGCCTGTTGCGCTTGCGCCTGGGCTTGGGCCGCGGCAGCTTGCTGGGCCTGGGCATCCGCCTGAGCTTGCGCAGCGCGATCCGCATCCGCCTGGCGTTGGGCTGCCGCAGCTGCGTCCTGCGCACCCTTGATGGACATGACGCGCGCTTCTTCCGCGGTCTGCGTGGCTTCGCGCGCTACCGTTCCAATCGGTCCGCTGCCTTTCTTGCCGTGGTAGTAGCCTTCCGCCTGGTTCAACAGATCCTGGGCTTTTTGGAGTTCATCGGCTGCGTATTGGCCGGCCTGTGATTCCTTCGCAATGCGCAATGCATTCCGGGCTTCCAGCAGATCGAGAGGAGTGTTCTTGCTGGGATCGTAGACTCCGGGCTCGATGGGCGTGACCTGAGAGTTATACACGTCGCGGGAGATGAGTTCGAACTTCACATCGACAGGTTCGACGCCCCCTTTCGTGTCCGACCGGATCAGGTTTTGCGCGACGACGAGATCGCTTGGCTGAGCGACGGCAAAGTCGGGCTCAGCGGTAACGATCAAGGCGAAGGCCTGAAAGTCGGTGGTAGTGTGCACCGAGCTTTTGCCGTCTTTGACAACCATCTCTCCGAGATTCTTCGGTTGGCCTTCTGGGGTGATGGCCCAGAGAACGTAGGTAAGATACGCAAGTCCGAAGGTATTGGCGGGGCGCAACCGTTCGACCGAGACCTCGATCTTGACTCCGCCGGATTCGCCGGCAATCTTGGCCTGGCCGCGGACCTGCGGCGCTAAGTCGGTGCCTTGAATGACGACCATCGTCGATCCCTTGTGGCGATAGTCCACGGACTGAGTGCTACGGGATACGACCCTCATGCGATACCCGGTCTCCGGAGAACCGGTTACGCGGTTTTGTTGCGATACAGCCGGGACGACTAAGGCGGACGCTGTCAAGATGACCACTGAATTCGTGAAACGCAAAAACCTGGACATAAAGAGTCTCCTGGCCGCTGCAATGTTAATTACTAAATCCTGGATTGCGGACGGTAGTATGAGCGTGCACTGTAAAATCGGGCAATCCAATAGGGGAATCACTCTAGCGGCGAGGGGAAAAGTATGGATTTCGGGGAGGTGAGCAGGGGGCGGAACCGCGAGGCGAAAGCCTTATGGGATTAAACTTTCTTATGCCTGAGGCTCGTGAAATTCAGAGAATAATTCCGACCCTCGAAACGGAAAGACTTTTGCTTCGTAGACATTGTTTGGAGGATTTTGCCGAGTGCGCAGCGATGTGGTCGGATCCGGCCGTGACCGTTTTTATCGGAGGCAAACCGCTGACCGAAGAGGAGTGTTGGACGCGGTTTTTGAGGTATGCAGGGCATTGGTCGATGTTGGGTTTCGGCTATTGGGCTGTTGAGGAACGATCGACTGGAAGATTCGTCGGAGAACTGGGATTCTCCGACTATAAGCGGGATATCGCGGCGCTCAAAGAGACTCCTGAAATCGGGTGGGTTTTGACCCCGGCGGCGCGTGGCCAAGGCTACGCGACGGAAGCCGTTCGGGCGGCCTTGGAATGGGGTGATGAGCATCTGAGTGCCTGTCGAATTGCATGTATTATCGCGCCGGAAAATGTGGCGTCCATTCGAGTGGCGAACAAGTGCGGATTTCGGGAGAGTGAGCGCACAACTTACAAGGGGAATCCTACGATCGTCTTTTCGCGTGAAGCAAACCGAAGGTAAAATCCCAGATTCACACTTGAAACCGGTGGCGCTCGGACAAAAATTTGTCCTGCCGATTCGCTTATCCGCATGGCTTTCGCATCCCAAAAAGGCCAGGGAAATTTCTATGGCCCTGGTAGAAAAGGTGAAAGACATGCAGGATAAAGTTCTTAGGGGTGTGGCAGAAGACCATTTGACGGGAGTGATTGAGTCACAAACTTCCAGGGTGCCGAGTTCGGTGTATCTAGCGGCTGCGTTTGGAGCCATCGCCATCTCGGCGGTCTTGAAGATCGCACGCAAAGATAATTGGGCGCTGTTTGTGGGCCAATGGCCTGCGCCCTTCATGCTGATGGGGGTCTACAACAAGATGGTCAAGCAGCACGGGTCGGACGCGTTCAGCAAAGCCGCTTAACGGATCGCGCAAAAAGCGGGACGGGGCGCGTTCGCAAGGCGGGGCGCGCTCACCGTTTTTCTTCGACTTCTTATGCTATGCTCCTGTGTTTGGATTCAGGAGTTCTCATGCGAACAGTTCGCGTTGTGTCGCTTGTGGTTTGCGCTGTCGTGTGCTCGGCGAATTGCTTGGCGCAATGCGTCATCGTGCGCGCGGTTTGGGGATCCGGGGCGGGGGCGCACGACGTGACTCCCCGGGTGCTCTCCATGGTGCAGAATGGCCAGTTATCGTTCAAGGTCAACAACACGAACCTGGGAGTCGACCCGGCAGTGGGATGGAAGAAGGTTTTCCAGATCACCTGTCGCGACTGGCGCGGGCGCAACTCCACCCATCATTATCGCGAAGGCGACACCATTAATATAGCGGTCGCGCCAAACGACTACTATCCCGGTGGGGGATGGAGCCATCCCAATGCCGGCTATCGCGACCTCCGTATCATGAATGCGTTCTACGGACATCGGGGACGGATTAAAGATGTCACCGGGCAGCTCAATGGCATGATTTCCGGCGGGAAACTGACACTGCAGGTGAGCAATCAGACGTTTGGGGGAGATCCTGCGCCGGGGTTGACTAAGAGCCTGAAGGTTTATTATTTGGCGAATGGTCGCCACTGGGAGCGCAGATGGCCCGAGGGGGCGGCAGTCAGTTTGCCGTGAACGCTGTCTCATCCCTTGAGCCAGGGCGCATTGGCAACATGCAGCAAAACGATCAGAACGGAAGCCCATTGCGCATTGCGGCCGAAGGAATCGTCCGATCGCGACTTCCAGAGGTAATAGCTGCAACAGAAGGCGATGAATCCGAGTTCGAACCACCACCACCCTTTAGGAATCACGGTCCATAACCCCAGCCCGACGTGAGAATGAGATCCAGGCCACAGAGCGAGGTCGTGGGGGTGCATAAGTAGATCGAGCACGAAATGAGAGAAGACTGCGATTCCGGCGTAAATCGCGACCAGTTTGCCCCTGCCGTAAAAACATAGTCCGAACAACACGGCCCACACCAGCGACATCAAGAGGGAATGGGACCAGTCGATATAATCAAGGGAAAATCCCGGCGATACATGGGGCGTAAGCGTGACGCGTTCTACACCGAGGGGCACAAAGATGCCGAAGCAGACGTCCAGAAATCCGACGCCGACCAGCAGAATCCAGGTGGGGACGCGCGGCTCTTTCGCTTTCATGGACAAGCCAAACGCAAAATGTCCAGCGTACATTAGGAGTCCTTCTTGCGGTCGGAAGGCTTGGGCCTATCCAGCCATGACAAGACCGGCACAGGGACGAGAAAGGAAGCGAGCACGAAGATTGCAAACAGCGGTCCGCTCAAGCATCACCTCGAATGAGATTCTACTCGACGGTGACCGACTTGGCTAAATTTCTGGGCTGATCTACATCGCAGCCGCGGCGCACAGCTATGTGATAAGCCAGAAGCTGCAACGGGACGATCTCAAGGATCGGGGAGAGATTATCCGGGGCTGGAGGGATGTAGATGACATGGTCGGCAGCATCTTCTATGTCCTTGTCGCCCTCGGTGGCGAGCGCGATTACTTTGCCTGAGCGAGCTTTCACTTCTTTGAGATTCGAGATTGTCTTCTCGTAGCGGATCATCGACAAGTCATTTTCGCCGTCGCGGGTGGCAATGATGACGACCGGAAGGTTCTCGTCAATCAGCGCGTTTGGTCCGTGCTTCATTTCGCCGGCGGGATAGCCTTCGGCATGGATGTAGGAAATTTCCTTCAACTTGAGAGCGCCCTCGAGGGCGATGGGGTAGTGGATGCCGCGCCCGAGAAAAAGAAAATCGGTGGCTTTGACGTAGCGGCGGGCGAGTTCGTCGCATTGCTCATCGCGGGTGAGAAGCTGTTCGATTTTGCCGGGGATGCGAGTCAATTCGTGAACGGCGTTTTCGGACTGTGCCTGCGTGATCATCCCCCGGGCCTGCGCTAAATGTAACGAGAGAATGTAAAGCGCCGTGAGTTGGGCGGTGAACGCCTTGGTGGACGCCACCCCGATTTCAGGGCCGGCGTGGGTGTAGACCGTTCCTGCCGCTTCGCGGGTAATCATCGATCCGACGACATTGCAGATGGCGAGTGTCTTCGAGCCACGAGCTTTGGCTTCGCGTTGCGCGGCAATGGTGTCGGCGGTTTCTCCGGACTGGGAGATGACGAGCGTAATCGTGTTGGGATCGACGATTGGATCGCGATAGCGCCACTCGCTGGCATAATCGACCTCCACCGGAATGCGGGCGAGGCTTTCGATCATGAACTTGCCCGCCTGTCCGGCGTGCCAACTGGTGCCGCAGGCTTCGATGTTTATCTTGCGCGCAGCTTTGAACTCGGCAGGCGTGATTCCCATTTCCCCCAGAAAGACCTGTCCGGTATCCTGCGAAATGCGGCCCAGCGTGGTGTCGCGAACGGCTCGCGGCTGTTCGTAAATCTCTTTGAGCATGAAATGCTTGAAGCCGCCCTTTTCCGCCATGATCGGATCCCACGTGACGTGCTGCACTTCGCGTCGAACAGGTTTGCCATCGAAGTCGCTCATCTGCACGCCGTCGCGGGTGATGACCGCGAGATCGCCGTCCCCGAGGAAAAAAAGATCGCGGGTATGTTCCAGGAGTGCGGGCACATCGGAGGCCACGAAATATTCGTCGTTGCCCAGTCCTACGACTGCGGGAGGGCCATTGCGGGCGGCGACGATTTTGTTGGGATCGTCCGCCGAAATGACGCCCAGCGCGAAGACGCCGGTCAACATTTTTACGGTACTGCGGACGGCTTCTTCCAGGGGCAGCCGCTTGCCGCCCGAATCCCTGGCGTAGAACTTCTCCACTAAGTGGGCGATGACTTCCGTGTCGGTCTCGGTGACGAAGTTGTGGCCCTCCGCGATCAGTTGCTTCTTGAGGGGAACGTAATTTTCGACGATTCCGTTGTGGACGACGACAATGCGGCCACTACAGTCGCGGTGAGGGTGAGCGTTTTCTTCGCTGGGGCGGCCGTGGGTGGCCCAGCGAGTGTGTCCGATGCCGAAAGTGCCTTCGATGGGATGTTGGCGCAGCACTTCTTCCAAATTGCGCAGTTTGCCCTCGGCGCGCCTGAGTTGCAGGCCATCGCCGATGCCGCCAACGGCAATACCCGCCGAGTCGTAGCCACGATACTCGAGCCTACGAAGACCTTCGATGATGACCGGCACAACCGGTTTTTTGCCGACATAACCTACGATTCCGCACATCGGAACGCTCCTGTTGCTTGATGCGACTCTTAGGGAAGCTCGCTTCGGACGAAACTGCTGTCTTGGTGGACGATTGCGAACTGCGTGGAATCAATCCTCCAGCGAAAAACGAAAGTCTTCGATCACGGGATTGGTCAGTACTTCGCGCGCAATGCGTCCGACTTCAGCTTCCGCTTCATTGTGGCTGAGGCCATCCAGGGTCAGCTCGAAGAATTTGCCCTGGCGTACTTCCTCGAGGCCTTTGAAACCCATTTTCCTCAGAGCTCCGTGGATGGTCTTGCCTTGGGGATCGAGCACAGTTTTTTTAGGGGAAACGTAGACGTATGCTTTCATTCTCCCAGATTATACGTGAGGGCGATTTGTGTGGTTCGATTGCTCGAGTTTAGGGCGGCAATTGACGGTCCAGATCTTCCAAGGTTCGCTGCAACAGGGCGCGATGTTCGGGATGTTTGACAGTTAACAACTGTTGAGCAATTCGACGGCGCGAGAGCAATATTCCGTCCCGGCGCCGCCGCTCGATGTTTTCCTGTGGCGACAACTTGGGCCGGTCTGAGGACACAATTTGGGTCGCCTCCGATTGTTGATCTTCGACTGATTTGCTTTCCCATCCCCTGGCCATGATGTTATTTTAGCGCCATCGGACTCGATTGGTGGATTCCCATTTCGGGACGGAATTACTGGGGCGGATGCTTCTAGCTCTTTGGGAGCATTGACTTTAGTCGGGGCCGGTGATAAGTTGCTCGACAATGAAGTCGATGCCTGAACGTTCACTTTAAGGCAAAGTGCGAGGGGGAGAATTGAGTTGATCGCGTGCTCAAGCAGACCGCCAACTTCGGACCGAACGAGAGCGTTTTTCGCAAGGCCACACTTTTAGAGATCGCAGATTCGCTGAACCGCCAAAAGGACTTGTTTGGATTACTGAGCGAGTTTCGTCGGCAGATGAGTTCGGTGAGTTCCTTCGAGTTTGCCAACCTTTCGCTATACGAACCCTTCAAGAAAGTAATGCAGGTTCACCGCGTGTACTCGGACGAGCCCCGGGCGGAGCCCCTGGAGGTGCCTACCGACTCCTCGTTCAGTGGCTGGGTTTGGCAAACCCAGCGTCCTCTGGTTTTTCCCGGACAGGCAATCGATGAGACACGATACGCGTATAACCTGCGCCAACTCGCGGAAGCAAAGCTGCAATCTTACTGCACCGTCCCGCTGAGCACGGCGGAGCGCAAGCTGGGTGCACTGGAAGTGGGAAGCTTTCAGGCCGGGGCGTTTCCCGAAGAGGAAGTCGATTTCCTCAAGCACGTGGGAGGAATGGTCGCGGTCGCCGTCGAGAGCATTCTGACTCGTGAGGCTCTGGCAGGAGAGAAGCGCCGAACGAAGATTCTGCATGATCTGGGAATGATTCTCACCAACAGCCGCAGTATGAAGGGCGCTTTCCAGTCGCTCAGCGAAATCATGTATCAGGCGGTTCCGCATGATTGGGCGGGGGTGAAGATTTACGACGAGTCCGACCAAAGTCTTCGTTTGTGGGTCGCTACCAAGGGGGAAACCCCGGCGTCCTCGGAAGATTTGAGAGTTGCGCTGAGGGAGATGACGCCGTCTCGATCTGCGCTGGATGAGGGGGAAGTGAAATTCGTGGATTTGGAGGAGACACCAGTCCCCGATCGGATGAACCAAGCCGGAGAACAGAGTTTTCGGTCGGGATGCTTGGTTCCGCTATTCAGCTCGGGACGACCGGTGGGTGTGCTCATCCTCTTCAACAAGAAGCTCTACGCACTGAGCGCCGCCGATACGGAATTCTTGCAACAAATCGGCGCTCATCTAGCAACCGCGCTGGACCGGGATCTGGCGCACCGCGAAGTCGTAGAGCTTAGCACCCGCCTCAGGAAAGAAAATGTTCCTTTGGAGAGCATCGACTGGGCGGGGGATCCGAGTTTTGATGAGATCGTCGGCGAAAGCCTACCCTTACGGCGGGTCTTAAGTCACGTGAAGACAGCCGCCAGCAGTGATGCGACGATCTTGATCCTGGGCGAAACCGGGACGGGTAAAGAGTTGGTAGCGCGCGCGGTTCATCGCCTAAGCCCCCGGCGAGACGCCCCTTTTATCAAACTCAATTGTGCAGCGATTCCAACCGGGTTGTTAGAGAGCGAACTCTTCGGACACGAAAAAGGCGCATTCACGGGAGCGGTGTCGCAAAAAGTGGGACGTCTGGAATTGGCCGATCAAGGTACGCTCTTTCTCGATGAAGTCGGGGATATTCAACTCGAGCTTCAGCCTAAGTTGCTTCGCGTTCTCCAGGATCAGGAGTTCGAGCGGCTGGGGGGAACGCGAACGATTAAGGTGAACATACGGTTGGTCGCCGCCACCAATAAGGATTTAGCCGAGAGCGTGGAGTTGCACGAATTTAGGAGCGACCTGTTTTACCGGTTGAATGTATTTCCGCTGCGCATGCCTGCGTTACGGGACCGCAGTGGCGACATTCCCTTGCTGGTCCGTTTCTTTGTACAGAAGATTGCCAAGCGCATGAACAAGCAAATCGAGACCGTCCCGTCCGCCACGATGGAAGCCTTGCTGCGCTGGCCGTGGCCGGGCAATATTCGGGAACTGGAAAATTTTATCGAGCGCTCCGTCATTCTCACCGAGGGAGCATCGCTCGATGCACCGATTGACGAGCTTAATCCGCTCGACTCCAGTGTCTCCGACGGTACGCTCTTAAGCCTAGAGCGGGATCACATTCTGCGCGCGTTACGAGCCAGTGGCGGAGTGATCGCGGGCGCCAGTGGGGCGGCCTTACGCCTCGGCCTGAAGCGCACGACTCTGCAATCGCGCATGTTGAAGATGAAGATCTCGCGCCAGGAATATACGAACTAGAGGAGCGAGCGTCTCCGACGGCAAGCCGGGATGCCCGCGGTTATCGGGCTTCGATCAAGCGGGGGCGCGTATCTCCGCCAGTGGTTTGTTCTCGACGATGAGAAACTTGGCGCTGCAATGCTGGCAGGTTGCGCTCGAGTAAAGGATCAATGCGCCCGCCCAAAAGTGTTCGGTTGTCTGGTTGCAGTGCGGACATTCAAAGTGGTGGCGATCCAGACCCAAACTAAGTTCGCTCATTTGGAAACTCCTGTGAACCAGTCCGTTTTTTATCGGCTAAAGACGGATTACTCTGCATCCTTACGCCACTGTTCCACCTGGCGCACCATGATTCCATAGCATTGGCAGGCGGCTCGCTTTAGTTTCTGCCGGTCGAGAATTTTGACGCTTCCGCGAGTGTTCTCGATGATCCCGGCCTTGTGCAAGATGCCCGCAGAGACCGTCACGCTGGAGCGGCGCGTTCCGAGCATTTGCGCCAGAAGCTCCTGCGTGAGCGGCAGAGTATTCGATCCGATGCGATCGGCGCTCATCAATAGCCATCGCGCCAGGCGCTCGGTGACGTCGTGCAGCCGATTGCAGGCTGCGATTTGCGTGACCTCCATGGCTGAGATCTGAGCAAACCGTTGAAGTTCGCTGCCCAATGCGGGACAGCGGCTGAGCGAATCGGTGAGTATTCGGGCGTCGACCCGGAAGGCAGTCGCTTCGGCTTGGACGATGGCTCGAGTATTGGCAGTTCGAAAATTCGCGGCTAGGGGTATGCCCACGAAGCCCTCTTTACCGACAAGGCCGACTTCTACGCTTTTGCCGTTGGGAAAAACGCTGAGAATCGAAATCAGCCCGGTGTTGCAGAAGTAGGCCGACTTTAAGGTGTCGCCGGGCTCGTGTAGAACATGGTGGGTTTGCAGGCGCATGAACTCGAGTTTGGGATAAACGAGGCTGCGTTCCTCGACCGGGAGCGCGAGCAGAATTTGATTGTAGATAGGGTTGTGATCCCCATCCCTGGGAGTTAGTTTGGACAAGTTCGTTGTAGACGTTCGTGTATCGATCGCCATGACGGCTCCTTGCAACGAGCGAAACGCCTGATTTCGCAAGGGACCGCCGCCTTGTCGGCGCGGCAACAGTATGCTAATGAGACTGTTTGAGCTTAGTCCCGTTCGAAGTGAAAGACTGTACTGTAGAGCACACTGCACGGTTTATTTATGAACTGAGGGGTATTACCAAGCCCCAAGCGGCGCGGGTTGTGAACGAAGATCGGGATCCGGCAATAGGTTACCGATTAGTAACCTGCGGATGAGGCGGAGGCCGATCGGCTGGATCAAGCGGCGGTCGCGAAGCGGGCGGGTGCGGAACTCGCCTGAGACCAGTGTGCACCGCTTTCCGGGCGCGGCACCGCAGGTCGGACAACCGACAGCCAGAATCTGTTTTGCACGGAGTGATTTCCTGCCGTCAGTCTTCGCGCGCAACAAAATATAGCAACAATTCGTATTCGTAAAGTGTACGCCAGCGTACACTGCTATGTTGCCGTTCGCTCGGCACCTCTGCCGTTGACCCGCCATTGCGAGATCGGGAAACTTCGGCTGGCGCGACTAAGTCCCTTATTTGAAGAGATTGTTCAGCCCGTGAGAATGGCCCGGAAAATGCCTATGCATGAGTCATCTTCCCCCGAGACAATGTTGAGTTTTTCAGTGAGGGTGTATGTACAGGGCTCACGGCGGCGGAAAGACTGCGAAATATCGTGTTCTGGCACCGCTGGCGGGTGTGCCGGTGCTATCGGCGGCGCGAACCGAGCCCTCGATGCACCTTTTGGACGGGCAAGGACATGCGGCGAAATCTGGATGCAGCCTGCCTAACGCGGCTCTACTACCACCGATCACATCTCTCTCGACAGGCGGAAGGCAGCCCTATCGCGGGGCGTACGATCCGCTGTTTTTATTTGCCTGTTCCGTGCATTGGAGCGCGGACGCAGATCCCAGCGCGGGCTGGGAACTTGCGGGAGCGCTGCAGTCCGCCGAACGCGACTCGCGCCTCATCGCCGCCGGACTGCTGGCATCCACACGGGATGTCCGCATCAGCCGTAACGAAGTGCGAGGTATGCACCTGATCCAGCCATTGACCGCAAGCGATCTCGATCCAAGAATTACGTATCAGGAGAAAACCATGAACTCTCCCTATGGCCTGCCTATGAGTGAAAATTGTTTGAGTTGCAAGTTGCGCAAGAGTCCTTGGTTCTGCGCTTTATCCCTGACCGGTCTCAAAGGGTTAAGTCACGGGAGTCATTTGGCGACCTATCCTGGGGGAGCCTTGCTGTTCGTCGAAGGCCAAACCCCACGAGGGGTCTTTATTTTGTGCTCCGGCAAGGTCAAGCTCTCCACCACGTCGCGCAATGGCAAAGTCCTCATCCTGCGTATGGCGGACGCCGGAACCGTTCTAGGGCTGAGTGCCGTCATTACAGGCGAGGCCTACGAACTGACCGCCGAAACCTCGATGCCGTGCCAGGTCAATTTTGTCGAGCGCGATGTGCTTTTACATCTGCTCGAAAGCAACAGCGAAGCAGGCCTGCATGCGACGCAAACTCTCAGCCGCGAATTCCAGGCCGCCTATCGCGACATTCACGAACTGGTCCTCGCCCGCTCTTCCGCCGGCAAACTGGCTCGTCTATTGCTTTCGTGGACTCCGGGGCGGGAGCGGCCAGAAGCAGCGGAGGTCCGGATCCGCTCCAATGCAACCCACGAAGAGATGGCGCAAATGATCGGCTCTTCGCGGGAAACCGTCACCCGTCTGCTCAGCGATCTGAAGAAAAGAGACCTGATTCGGTTGGATGGCGCTACGTTAGTGATACGAAATCGCTTAGCGCTGGAAGAATTGGCGTCGTAGGGTACGACAGAGTTGGAAGAGTGTTAAACGAAAGGCGGCTTGGGCGCTCGGGACCTCCTCTCAAGCGCCCGTTTTTCGTCCGCATCCTGACCCCGTTGGATACCAGCGTCTTTAGAAATGAAAGCCTAACTGCGCGGTTAACGCCCGCGGAGTGACGTAGTGAGTTCCGCTAAAGGTGGAGAGAAAGTTATACAGAGCGTATTTATTGGTGATGTTAACCGCCGTCAGGGTCAAGCTCCACTTATATCGCTCAGCTTTAAACAGATTGTCGTCTCCTAGCGAAACGTCGAACAGGTTTCGCGAGGCAATGCGCGGGGGATTTTTGTCGTCATTCTCGGAGTTCGGAGCCGGTACCTGAAGTAGCCTGGAACCAAACTGAGACACTGGGCAAGCAAGTGCGGAAGCGCCCGGTACACTCACCCCGATCAGCGTGGTTGGGGTCGCGCGTTGCGCACCGCAGAACAGGCCGGCCTGGAACTCCTGATCCGCGGTGAGAGGCGTACCGAACGAATCCGTCAGTTGGATATAGTTTGTGCCCCCTACCGTTATCCCTTGGGCACAATTGCCTCCGAAACATGGCGTTTGCCCGGCCACGAGTCCGCTGTCGTATCGCCAGTTGAAGCCCACCCATGGGCCCTGCTTCCAAGGCTGATATTGAACGTGTGTCGTTTGGTTGAACCTTTCGTCGTGGTCGATACGAAAAGGCGTACTTCCACCGCTAAAGGCCACAGCCGGAACCGCACCCGCGCCGCCAATCTGCGGGGTAAAGAAACGCGCCGCCACGCTCGAGAGAACCACTAAAGCCGAGAAGCCATGGAAATCCGGTACGCTGGCGCGGACGGCATAACCAGGGATTTTGGAATTGTGCCAGTCGATCGGGAAGGTAACAGGGGTTGCGCCCAGCACGCTGAAGTCGTAGGCATTGTGGGTGTATTTCCAAATGTAATCCCCACTGATTACCGCGTACTTGCCAAACGCCTGCTGTAGTCCGGCATGGAAGTCATTGCGATAACCGGGATTAAATGGCGTCGCTCCTGCAGACGCGGGCTGAGAGCAGGCCAGAAGCGGATTCAAGACGGGATCTGCGCAGCCCGTGCTCGAAAGTATCAGATTCTCATTGAAGGGACTTTCCAGCGTGCGCGCGTAAGAAACTCGGAGCACTGTATTCGTCCGTTTGATGTTGTAGGCAACGCCGAGGCGCGGCTCGGCCTGCCTGGCCACCACCAGACCATTGTAAAGATCGCCGCGAATTCCCAGGTTGAAGGACCAGTTCTTTATGCTGATCGAATCCTGAATATAGAGTGCGAGTTCTTTTACATCTGTATGCCCGTGAAATGCATACAAGCCGCTGGTGGAGTTGGAACAGCCGTCCGCCGGAGATGGTGTTGATCGCGTTAAATCGTAACACCCAAGCAATGAATTGAAGCCAGGATTTGCCAAGAATGGCCCCGGGTAAAGAAGGGGATTCGTAGAACTCGCCCCGGGGCAATTACTGGGGTCATTCAAACCCGGGTTCGCAACAAAAACCGGAACGCCATTGGCATCCAGGCACGGTGCGTTGAAATTTGGATCGACGATTCCGAGAGTATCGTTTTCCCTGAGGAATGTCTGCTGATAAGTAATCCCGGCCTTGATGTTGTTGATGCCTCGCACGTGAGTGACATCTGCCCGGGCGCCGGTGTTTGTAAGTGTCCGGTATTGCGAAAGAGTTTGCTGCTGCAGATTCGGTGGGCCGAGGTCCGCAAATGGGTTGCTACTCGGGTAGTAGTTATAGGCGTCCCTTCGAACAAAGCCGCCGAAGGTCAGCACCGTGGTCGGATTGATCACGCGGGTCCAGGTGGGAGCGATATTGAAGGTGTCGATCTTCGACCGCTGGTCCGCAGGCCCGACTGCGATGCCATTCGGATCAAGGCCATTATTACTGACAGTGACTCCGTTCCACGGAGTCGCGTTCTGCGAGTCATACGAATTGGGCGTCTGAAACCAGGAGCGGCTGAAGCCGAGATTCAGATGAATCGAGTCGTTTGACGAAAGTTGGTAGTCCACCCGGTCGAAAATGTTTTCCTCGTTGCCTTTGTCGTGCATCACGATAAATTCCGACGGATCTAGGAATCTCCCCGTATTCAGCCCGTTCGCCGAGATGAAATTTCCCCACTTATCGCCGCCATAAGCAAGGTCAAAGCCTATGTTCGACGAGCCAAACGACCCGTAGGAGGCATTCACGCTGCCATGGGGCGTTTTCGAGCCCAGGCCAGACCGAGTAGTCGCGACGATCACAAGGCTCGTTTTGCCGCCATACTCCGCGGGCGGAGCTCCCGGAATAACTTCAAGCGACTCGATGGAATCAAGAGGAACCTGATTAGAAAAAACCTTGCTCTGCTGGTCGGTAATGGGCTGGCCGTCTACCGAGAATGAGTTCGATGCGTGGTCGCCAAGTCCGTGAAAGAGACCATTTGAATCTGCCGACACTCCCGGCGAGGCCAGCGTCACCAGAGAACTTAGCGACGAGGACTGGCTTTCGAGCGGCACCTTGTCGAACAACGCGCGATCTACGTCGGTGTGTCCTGTTGGATCGTTCTCCACGAGATCCCCGCCCGCCTCGACAGTTACGCTTTCAGACGAGCCTATCGTCAGGCTCACGATCGCAACTAAGGGCACCGCAGATTGAATTTCAACATCTTGAGAATAGGCGGCAAAACCCGTGGCGGTCACGCTCAGATGGTACGGATTGAACGGAATGTTTGTAAAAGCAAACTTGCCCGTGCCGTCGGTAATGGTTGACCGGTCAAAATGGCTGACCGGGTTGTGAATTTCGACCGTCGCGCCGGGGATAACCGCCCCGGAAGGGTCTTTGACGATGCCGCTAATCGAACTGGAATTGCCACCGGATTGAGCGCTCAAAAATAACGCGGAAACCAATACAAAAGACGCGCCCAAAAGCATACGGAAACGGCTGAAAAAGCTATGCATGAGTCTCTCCTGAAGTGTTGGTAAAAGCTGCGTGGAAAATTGCCGAACCGCGTTCGACAGGGAACGCTGAGCGGCAGGAACAAATCGCAGACTTAAACCGAAGGAGGCGGACGAATGTAAAGCGAGAGCGCCGTTCGTCGCAGTTCGCCTTTAACGACAGGCAACGACGCGAGAGTGGTTGAACGAAAGACTGGGACCGGCTGAGGCAGCGTATTAACTAAAATTCCAGCGTGAGCCACCGAACAAATCGAACACTCATGCGCCGGAATCTTCGCGTCATCCGTATGCACATGGATGACCTGGATCACACCAATCAATCCCACCAGAAAAACGCAAAGCCCAAGCAGCAGCTTGAAAGCTACGCTCTTCTTGTTCGAGCTTGATTGAATGTCCAAGAGATTATTTTGCCGACAGCCTAAATTGTAAGGGATTCGGTAAAGAAAATGGGATGCGGATCGACTGCGCGAGGTTGTCTTCGTCCTTACCTCCGTAACTAGAGCCCTTTTCGGGATTATGAAACCATCTTCCCGTACACCTGTCAGGAGACCGTCCATGCGAAAAATCGTCGCCGTGGTTATGCCCGCTATCTTCTTATATGGCGTCTGCTCCTTGGCCGCGACCGCGCAGGAAGCGCCGCCGCAAACCGCCCGCCAAGCCTTGATGGAAATGTTTTTTAGCAAAGAAACCGGAACTTTCAAGAAGCACCTGCCCGAGGTCACTCGCGCGGCCCTCGAAAAATCTGGCGCATTGGACAAATTGAAGCAGTACTCAACAGTCACCCAAATCCCAAATCAGGGCAGATTCCAAACCTTCGAGACCGGGCCAATTCTTTTATCTGTGGACGACCCCAAAACGAACGTAAAGCTCGAGGTTGCCGTCGACAAGGATTCTCTCGTGGGTGAGCGCGACGACATCGATCTCTCTTTTCATAGCTACAAAGACGGCCAGCTACAGCGCACCGCGTCGTTTATGCCGCGCGTGACGTTTTCAATGAAGATGGAGTCTGGCATCTGGCGGCTCAGCGCAATCGAGATCACCCTTCGCCTTCCTCTGGACGATCCCGATCTGCTCAAGAAAGTCAGCGATAGCATGAACTCGCATATTGGCCCGGCCATGCCGCCCACCATGACAGTCATGAATCAGCCACAAATGCAGATGCAGCCGCAGCCAGCGATGGAGAGAAGGCATGTCCTCGGGAACGAAACGATGACTCTGGCGGCCGTGCGGACCATCCTCACAGCCGAGACCACCTACGCCGCAACCTATCCTGCCGTGGGTTACACTTGCACGCTCTCTGATCTCGACGGCTTCGGCGGCGGCGAGCCCAACGAACATCAAGCCATGCTCATCGGCAGCGGATTAGCCGGCGGCAGGCAGCACGGCTATAACTTCGCGTTGTCCGAGTGCGCAGGATCGCCCGCCTCTCGCTTCCAGTTAATCGCAACCCCGAGCGGCGACGCCTTCGGACGGCGCACCTTCTGCGCCGATCAGTCGGGCGCGATTCGCTCCTCGGCAGACGCCGCCAGTTGCGTGAACGACGGGACGCCGGTGCAGTAGAGATTTTGGTGGGCAGGCAAGAGTCGGAGAATGCGCCGTTCCCACACATGCCCTTGCCGGTAACGAGATGCTGTTCCTGGCGCAATCATTTACTCTTATTTCCGTGGACAATAAGGCTATCGCCGGCATCCTTTACGAGACTGCCGACCTGCTTGAAATCGACGGGCAGGATTCTTTTCGTATTCGTTCTTATCGCAACGCGGCCGAAGCGATTGAAGCGCAACATCAGCAGATTTCCGATCTGATTGGCGAGCCGAAACAAGTGCTGGCCATCCAAGGTATCGGAAAAGGCATGTTAGCCAACCTTCAACAACTCCTCGCGTCCGGCAAACTCGCGTTGCACGGCGAACTGTTGTCGAAATACCATCCTTCGATGCTGGAATTGTTCAAGATTCAGGGCCTTGGTCCCAAGACGATTGCGCTGATTTGGAGCACGTTTCAGGTGTGCGATCTCCAAGGCCTGGAAAAGCTGGCCCGCGAAGGCAAGATTCGCGAGCTGCCGCGAATGGGCGAGAAGCACGAAAAAAAATTGCTGAAGGCAATTGAGGACTATCGCCGCATTGCGGGACGTTTCCTGATCGATGCGGCGCAGCTTCAGGCGGACAAGATCATCGAACACTTGAGGGGTTATCCCGGCGTGGAAAAGGTTACACCAGCTGGATCGTTGCGACGAGGCCGCGAGACCGTCGGCGATCTCGATGTGCTGGTTACGGGGGCGGCGTGTGCCGAGGCACCCCGGCGTGAGCCTCTGATCGATCACGTTGTCAGGTTGCCGGGCCTCATGGACGTCATCGCGCGCGGTGAGAATAAGGTCAGCTTCCGGCTGCGGGGTGGGATGCAGGTCGATGTGCGGCTGCTGCCGCCGGAATCGTTTGGCGCGGCCGTGCAGTATTTCACGGGATCGAAAGCGCACAATGTCGCACTCCGCCAACGCGCATTGAAGATGGGTTACACGCTGAATGAATACAGTTTGGCCCGGCTGGAAGACGGAGTTGCGGCGGCGGGAAAAACGGAGGAAGAAATTTACGCGACATTGAAGTTGGACTATATCCCGCCGGAGTTACGCGAAAACCTGGGCGAAATCGAAGCCGCCGAGAATCACACATTGCCAAGACTCGTCGAGATTCGCGACATTCGTGGCGACGTGCACATGCATACCGTCGAGACTGACGGACGCAACACCATCGGAGAGATGGCCGAAGCCGCGCGCGCTCGCGGCTACGAGTACGTGGCGATCACCGATCACTCGAAAAACCTGGCGTTCGCCAATGGACTGGACGATCCACGTGCGGTGCAGCACATCCAACGGATTCGCGCGGTGGACGCGGAGGATCGCGGGATTAAGGTCTTCGCCGGCATCGAGGTCGATATTCTGGGAGATGGGTCGCTCGATCTTTCCGACTCGGTGCTGGAACAGATGGATTTGGTCATCGCCAGCGTACATTCGCACTTTGGGCAGTCACCGGAAGAGATGACCGCACGCTTGATTCGTGCCATCGAAAATCCCAATACTTCGATTCTTGGGCATCCTACAGGACGCTTGCTGTTGCGTCGCGATGCGTATCCATTTGACATCGAAGCGGTCTTTCGAGCGGCCGCTCAACATAAGGTTGCAATGGAGCTGAATGCTTATCCCGACCGTCTTGATCTCAACGACCGGCACCTACGGTTGGCGAAACAGCACGGAATTCGCATCGTCATCAACACGGATTCGCATCATACTTCACACATGGATAAGATTTGCTACGGACTTTTGCAGGCGCGGCGAGCGTGGCTTACAGCGGATGATGTGCTGAATACTTTGCCGGTGAAACGGTTTGCCAAGGCAATGAAGCACGATTGGCCGCAGAACTTAAGCATTGCGTCGTGAGCTTTTTATGAGCGCTGAGAATCCTGAACCCGCGACTCCGTCGCTTCCTGGTGCAGATGTCCCGTCGGTTGAATCGGCGCCGGTTTCTTCGACACCTCCGCCGATTCCGTTTCATATGGGGGAGGAGATGAGTGCGCCTTCGAAGAAGCTTCCGCCGATGGGCATCGTTCTCATCGGCGTCACGATTATTCTGGCGATTGCCGGGGTGTTCAGTTTTGTGCAGCGTCCGCACTCGCAGACTACAGGGTCAATCGATATGATCACGACGGCAGACGTGGCCGGACAAGGCGCGGTTATGGTCGCGATTAATGTGTCGATTAGCAATCCGGGCGAGAAGACGTATTACATCCATGAGATCGGTGCGAACTTGGAAACCGCAAGCGGATCATTCTCCGATACAGCGGCGTCGGCGGTGGACTTCGATAGATACTACACGGCCTTTCCGCAGCTCAAGCGGGCGCCGCTGGCCCCGTTGTTGCCAGAACAGAAAATCGCGCCGGGCCAGACGGCACGCGGAACGATTATTGTGTTGTTTCCGGTTACCGAGGCGGCGTTTAACTCACGGAAGGCGATGATCGTGAAAATTACTCCGTACGACCAACCCGTGCCGTTGGTGATGACGGAGCGGCGGTGACGGGTCCACCGTTGCAGCGGTATTGCGTCGCGAGTTGCTTCTCGTTTTTCAGGGACGATTGCCGTTATGTTAAACATTAAACACTCGTGCTGGGCATACGGCTCGAAGCTGAACTCGAACAGAAACTCGATTCTCTCGCCAAAGAGAACGGGCGCAGTCAGAGCTTTTACGCGCGCGAGAACTACGTGAAGGGAATCGCGGCGCTGGAACGCCGCGAACCCACGATCACGCTCGACGAGTTGGAGCGACTTGGCATCCGCAAGTAGGCGCTGGACAATTGAGATTTCGCGAACGGTGGAAAAGCAAATTACCAAACTCGATCGTCAGGCGCAGTCTTCTATCCTTGGTCTTCTCCGCGAGAAGTTGATTGCGGCGGAACACCGTCGGCTACTCTTCACGGCGACAAAGGCGGACTTGGGCGCTATCGCGTCGGCGATTACCGGCTAACCTGCGACATTCGGGATGAGCGCATTACCGTCGTAGTGCTCGAGGCCGGCCATCGCAAGGATGTGTATCGTTAGGGCCACATAAAATCTTCCAATCGCCCCCATCAGCTTTTTTGATTGGCTTACCCGCGCCCTTGGACGCTACCCTTTTCGATTGTTACAATCCTGTTTCGCCCATATTTCATCGACAACTTCAAAGGAGACTCATGGCTAACGAACTGCGTAATTTTCTGGCGCTCTCGTATGACGAACTTGAAGAACTGAACTTGCACGCCAAGGAACAGCGCAGGAAGCGCGTCGCTGCTCATAAAATTCAGGAAGAACGCCTGAAGTATCTGACCGACGAAAAGCGCATCAAGGCCGTGACTGTGCTCTTCAGCGACCTCGAAGGCCGCCTGCACATGCTCGACTATGACAAGAAATTTCTGGTGAAGAGCTATGACAATCTCACGTTCGACGGCTCGTCGATCCGAGGATTTACCGCGCAGCGCGAAAGCGATTTGCGCTTGGGGATCGACTGGAGCGCGTTTTACTGGGCGCCGGCGGACTTCTTCGGATCGGGCAAAGTGCTCGTGTTCGGCGAAGTCATCGACAAGAACGGCACCGCATACTCCGCCGATATTCGCGGCGTGCTCAAGAATTTTGCCGACAACTTGTACAAGAAAGAGGGCTACACCCTTAACGCGGCCAACGAAATTGAAGGTTTCCTCTTTCAAGGCGTCGACGCCGAGCAGGGCTATCATCAAACGCTGAAGTTCGATTACGTCAACACCGGCGGATACTATCACTCGCTGCCCGGCGATCCGTTGCGCGCGTTTATTGATACAACTGCGGAAGTGCAGCGTGCGATGGGTTTTCAGAATGAAAAAGATCACCCGGAAGTTGCGCCGTCGCAATTCGAAATCAATTACGGATACGGCGAAGTGCTCGCCGCCGCCGACCAGATTCAGCTTTACAAACTTATCTGTCGTCAGGTCGCGACCAAGATGGGGATGACGGCGTCGTTTCTGCCCAAGCCGGTTGTCGGCGTGAACGGCAATGGCATGCACACTAATGTTTCGATCAGCAAAGGCGGCAAGAACCTTTTCTGGGATCCCAAGGGAGAAGAAAAACTCAGCAAGATAGGATGGTCGTTCGTCGATCGCATTCTGACCCATGCCAACGACATTTGCCTGTTGCTCAACGCCAGCGTGAATTCCTATCGCCGGCTCGATCCGCACTTTGAAGCGCCGAATCAGATAAAGGCTTCGGCCACCGACCGCGGGTCGATGGTGCGCATTCCGATCGGAAATGACAAGAGCATGCGAGTCGAAGTTAGGTCGGTCGCGCCGGACGCGAATCCTTATATGGTGCTCTATTCCATCTTCAGCAGCGGAATCGACGGCGATACGTCGAAGATCGCCAACCTGCGTCAGGCACAGCGCTACCTGCCCGACAACATTTACACCGCGCTGGAAAACTTCCGCGCCGGCAAGTGGACGACGAAGATTCTCGGCGACGACGTGAAAGGCCGCTATGCGGACTTGAAGCAGGCCGCGGCCGATCGCTGTCCACGCGCGCTGGGTACGTTCGTGAAGGCACCCGAGGTGCAATACCACCACGAAGTTTATAACCAGTTCACCTGGAATCTGTTTTAGGCTGGCGTCCGTACAAGTAAGTAGGGGGGATGCCCCACCCTTTTCGAGAAGTTTGCGAGTGGGGTGGGGTGTTCTTTTTGAGTCGGTGTGGCGCGGGCGCCCTCGCCCGCAAGCCGTTTGCACCCGTGCAGCCTTCTACTTTAAAGTCCTCGTGCGGAGTTTTTCCGCGGGAGCCTGCCTACATTGCGCTATTTCTTTTTGCTCACCTGCCTTGTCGCGACCTGCGCCAGCGCCCAAACCATCCAACTTTCAGTCGATCTGACGGACGCGCCGCGCAACCTCTATCACTCTCGGCTTGTCATTCCAGCGAAGCCCGGCTTGATGACACTCGTCTACCCCAAGTGGATTCCAGGCAATCATCGTCCCTCAGGACCGATCGCCAACCTGACCGGAATAAAGATGGAGGCTAACGGCCAAACCGTGCCGTGGGAGCGCGATCCCATCGATATGTATGCCTTTCATGTGACCGTACCTCAGGGTGCGACCGAGCTCCGTGTTTCTCTCGACGCGATCAGCAACGAGGGAAGTGCGGGTGCTAGCGGTCCTGCCGCGACGACGAACGTGCTTGATTTGAACTGGAATCAGGTTTTGCTTTATCCCCAGGGTGCGAATTCGGACGATGTGCAAGTGAGTCCGTCGGTAGAGCTACCAGCCGGATGGAAGTTCGCGACTGCGCTTACGCAGAAGGGGAGCGCCGCATCGGGTGACGGTGCCGCTCAAACTTTCAATCCCGTCTCACTCACTACCCTTGTCGACTCACCGCTTATCGCAGGCGATCATTATCGCCGGATCGAATTGACCAAGCCGGGCGAGACTCCCGCGCATTACATCGACATGGTCGCGGAGAGCGAAGACGATCTCGCCATGTCCGCCGCCGATGAAGCGGCTTATCGCAAGCTGGTAGCCGAGACGGGCGCGCTCTTCGGCGCGCGCCATTACAACGAATATCATTTTCTGCTTACACTCAGCGACGAAGCCGGACACCACGGTCTCGAGCATCATCAATCCAGCGACAACAGCACGAGTGAGCGAGCGCTGCTTGATCCTGATCTGCGCTTGCTGGACACCGATCTTCTTCCTCATGAATTCACCCACTCATGGAATGGAAAATATCGCCGTCCTGCCGGACTCGCGACGCCGAATTATCAGGAGCCGATGGTGGGCGATCTGCTCTGGGTTTATGAGGGGCTGACCGATTATTTGGGCATGTTGCTGGCCGAGCGTTCCGGCCTGTTAACGCCCGAGCAGTATCGCGAGGGTCTCGCGGCCACCGCCGCCATGCTCGACCATCGTGCGGGACGCACGTGGCGTCCGCTCGAGGATACGGCTCGATCGGTGCAGATTTTGCGACTGGAAGGTCCGCAGTGGCAGAGTTGGCGTCGTAGTCTCGATTATTATCCCGAAGGCGAACTCATCTGGCTCGAAGTCGACACGATCATTCGCCAGCAAACGCAGGGGAAGAAATCGCTTAATGATTTCTGCCGCCTATTTCATGGCGGTGAAAGTGGGCCACCGAAGGTTGTTCCATACACTTTCGACGACGTGGTCAACACACTGAATCAGGTCACGCCCTATGACTGGGCGAAGCTCTTGAACGAACGTGTCAGAGCGGTCACCACTGGGGCGCCGCTGGGCGGCGTCGAACGAGGCGGCTGGCGGTTGATCTATAACGATCAGCCCAATGTCATTCTTCACACAGGCGAGAAGGTGAGCAAGACAGTCAACGTGTACTATTCTCTCGGCTTTGCGGTCAGAAAAGAAACCGGCGACATCATCGACGTGATACATGGATCCCCAGCTTACGCTGCCGGGGTTGGGCCGGGGATGAAGTTGATCGCAATCGATGGGCGGGCTTGGTCCAACGATCTTCTACAAGAAGCGCTCGTCGATTCCAAGATGAATAAGCAACCGGTCGATCTGCTGATTGAGAATGCACAATTCTTCAAGACTTACTCGATCCCTTATCACGACGGTATCCGGCAGCCGCACCTGGAACGCGCGGATGGTCCGGATTTATTGAGCGAAATCCTCAAACCGTTGACGAAGTAAGCCTCCGCACAACACTTCTGCCACGAGTCAATCCCGCGCGAAGAAAGTTCTTGACGATGAAGACTGTGTGACGTATAGTGTGTATCACATACTGTATGACGAATAGCCAAGAGAATAACGTGGACTTATACGAGAACCTTCGGCTGGAACTTCGCCGCGGAAGCCTGATTGTGGCTGTCCTGGGGCAGCTGCGGGAGGAGCGTTATGGTTACACGCTGCGCAAGGCGCTGGCTGACGACGGATTGGAGATCGATGAAGGCACGCTCTATCCGCTGTTGCGAAGACTGGAAAGCCAAGGGCTTTTAGTCAGCCAGTGGCGCGAAGAGGATAAGCGTAACAAGCGCTTTTATCGGCTGTCCGCTGACGGCAAGAAGATGCTCAAGCGGCTGCGGGGAGAGTGGGAAAGTCTGAACGCGTCGGTGAAGCGCATTCTCGCTCACGAAGACTAAAGGCGAATTCTACGTAAGGAGCAATTCATGGAAGCACTGCATCGTTACTTGAAACAAGTGAGATTTTGGCTGCCCAAGGCACAGCGAGACGATATTCTCGCCGAGTTGTCGGAGGAGTTGCACTCCCAAGTCGAGGAGAAGGAGGCCTCGCTGCAGCGCCCGCTGAACGACGCTGAGATGGCTGATTTGCTGCAAAAGTTTGGCCCTCCCATGCAGGTCGCGCAGCGCTATTTGCCGCAGCGGTCATTGATTGGCCCGGCGTTGTTTCCCATGTATTGGTTTGTGCTCAAGCTGGTGTGGACGTATGTCTTCGCTCCTTGGCTGATCATCGGGATTGCTCTCCAGATTTTCGCTTCCTTCGGTGGCGGCGGCCAGCTACACCCTGCAATCGAAGCGGCGTTGGATCCCTTCTTCCGCGCGTTCCTGGTCAACTTCGCCGTGGTCACCGGAATCTTCGCCTTGCTCGAACACTACCACGCGGGCTCGGGATTGGTGAATTCCGCGCGTCGGCCCAGAGTCCGCCCGTTGCGCGATCTCAATCGTGTGCCACGCAGCACTTCCATGGGAGAGTTCTTGTGGAACTTTGTCCTCCTCCTTTGGTGGATTGATTTGTTACATGCCCCAGTGATTCCAAGCCTGGATGTGAAGCCTGCACCCGTAATCGAGCATGTCTTCTTCTGGCCGGTTCTGGTTCTGGCGGCGGCCCAAAGCGCGATCGCCGGGTTCAATGCCTTTCATCCCCTATGGACGCGCCCTCGAGCGGCGATGCGCGCGATTGCCGATTCCCTGGGATTGCTCGTGGTCTGCCCCCTGCTGGCGATCTGGCTTACGGGCGGAACGTTCGTGATTGTGAGCGGGGAAAGTCTTACTCCGAACGATATCGCGGCCTATGAGCGATGGATCACGCTGAGCTGGTCGGCGGTGCTTGTCATCTGGGCTGCCGTGAGCTATGGCGTGAGGTTAATCCAAGACGTCAGACGGGCGACAGGAAAATCTCCGATCCGAAACCGGGCGCTTCAGCTACTGGCAGGGGAGTGAGGAGCAGCACACAGCAAACGTACGGAGCACATGTACCGTGGCTTGTTTGGTTGCGGGGGGTGGATTTGAACCACCGACCTTTGGGTTATGAGCCCAACGAGCTACCAGACTGCTCCACCCCGCATCTTGAGTTTAACAACGTGGTGAGGGCGCGTCAAACTTCGTGCGGATGTTGACTGGGCAGAGGCGCGAGAGTTGTACCCGGCGTGGGGACGCGGTAGAGTTTGGGCAACCGATAGATTACGGCATGAACCTGCGTACCCTCAACGACATTTTCTTTTCCATTGTGGAGCGGCGGAACCGTGCTCTCATGATGGATCCGCAGCCTTCCCATTGGCGCTCGATTTCAAGCGATGAATTCTACGCCCGTGTGATGGCCAGCGCCCGCGCTCTGCGGGGTTGGGGAGTGGGGCACGGTGACCGGGTGGCGATTCTGGCAGAGAATCGTCCAGAATGGACAATCGCGGACTTTGCCTGCCAAATCCTGGGAGCGGCCACCGTTCCAATTTATGGGACATTGACTGCCGAACAGACGGCGCACATACTCGTCGACTCCGGATCGAGAGCCATTTTTCTGTCAACGCAGACGCAGTTGGAGAAAGTGCGGTCGATCCGGGGACAGAGCAGCGTGGCGCACGTGGTGGTTATGGATGACGTGCCGAGTGCCGATGCGATCTTGATGTCGAGCCTGCCCATGGATGCATCCGAGGTACGGGACGCCGAACTCGAAAAGCTGGCCGGGCAGGTCCAGGCATCCGATCTTGCCACGATCATCTATACGTCTGGTACCACCGGGGTTCCAAAAGGGGTGATGCTCACGCACGAAAATTTGGCGTCCAACATCGCTTATTCGCTGCATTGGTTCACGGTCGGGGAAGGTGATGTTGCGATCTCTTTTCTGCCGCTTTCCCACGTTACGGCCAGACACGTAGATTTCGCGCTGCTCTATCGCGGAGCCACGCTGGCCTACATCCCGTCGCTTGACCTTCTGCCGCGGGCGCTGCAAGAGGTTCGTCCCACGATCTTCGTGGGCGTGCCCCGGCTCTATGAAAAGGTTTACGCGCAAATCGATCAGAAGGCTAAGTCATTTCCCGCAAACTTGATCTATCGGTGGGCGCTTTCAGTGGGTCGAGGGCATCGCGCCGAGACCCTCGCTGGAGAGAGACCGAATTCGATGGCGTGGAATTTTGCCGACCGGCTTCTGTTCTCGAAGGTGCGGGCCGGGATGGGAGGGCGAGCCAACTGCTTTATCTCGGGTGGGGCGCCGCTGGGCCGGGATCTTGCATGCTGGTATGCGGATATTGGCATTCGGATACATGAGGGATACGGGCTGACCGAAACTTCGCCGGTGATTGCCGTCAACACTCCCCGAGCGCACAAGTTGGGGACGGTGGGGCGACCGCTGGAGAACGTTGAAGTCCGCATCGCGGAGGACGGAGAAGTCTTGGTACGGGGACCGTCGGTGTTCAAGAGTTATTGGAAGATGCCGGAGGAAACGGCGGCCGCCTTTGAGGATGGCTGGTTCAGGACGGGCGACATCGGGAACCTTGACGCACAAGGATTTCTTTCCATTACCGATCGCAAGAAAGACTTGATTAAGACGTCCGGCGGAAAGTTCATTGCGCCTCAACCGATCGAGAGCGCCCTGAAGCATCACTCCATGATCGCCGAGGCTGCGGTGTTGGGCGAGAAACGCAAGTTTCCCTCGGTCTTAATCGCTCCACACTTCGGCTTACTGGAGGCTTGGGCGCGCGAGCAAAACCTGGTTTTCGCGTCGCGCGAAGAACTGGTGAGAAATCCGAAAGTGCAACACTTTTATGAAGGTCTTGTGGCTCAGGTGAATGAAAATCTAGCGCGATTTGAAAAGCTGAAAAAGGTTTTGTTGGTGGCGGACGAATTCTCGGCCGAGAATGGAACCTTGACCGCCAGCATGAAGCTGCGGCGCCGAGCTGTGGAAGAACGGCATCGCGGATTGATTGACGAAATGTATGAGCGCGCCGAAGCGGAGGGAGTGGTCGACCACAGGTGATCTTTGTCGATGCGATTTTGACAGCGCAGAAAGCGGCTGATAGCATCGAAATGGAGCGCAACGCGGTTCTTCTTCTATTGCGCAGTCGAGCCGTCCCCGTCGTCTAGCCCGGCCTAGGACACCGCCCTTTCACGGCGATAACACGGGTTCGAATCCCGTCGGGGACGCCAACAATCCATTTTCGGGACTGATTTCTTCCAACACGCTGAAGAGGGAAGGCTTAGGGGTGTTCAAAAAACCGAGATGTTGGTCATAGAGCAAACCGTCTTGGAACAATAAAGTTTGAACACGGATAGGCTGTTCGGCGCTGGCCTTCTGCCATGCATGAAGGCATCCACCAGCATCAGTTCAGCGAAACTCACGAAAGAGTCCAGTTTCGCCTCGCCCGATCCCAGAAGTTCTAACTGCTCTTCAATCATGGAAATTTCGTTTGTGTACTCGTCATTCGCAAGCTGGTAGTCTCCGTGTTTTATTTCGCCACGAAGTTTAGCCTTGAGCAGTTCCGACTTGAGTTGCTTCTGAGCTTCTAGCCGTTTTGTGGCTCTCAGACCCCATTCGTGTTTGTTTGGCATACTCCGACCCAGTTTCTTATAGAACAAAGTTGGTCGAAGAGCTGGAAGTTAGTTCTCCTCGTAATTGTCATCGACGATAGGATTAGTCAATACTCCCACGCCTTCGACTTCGACCGCGACCACATCGCCCGAAACGACGGGAGAGACTCCCTCTGGCGTTCCGGTGGCGATCAAGTCCCCAGGGAACAGGGTCATGATGTTCGAGATGTAACGGATGATGGCGTCGACGGGGAAGATAAGATCGGTGGTGCTGCCATCCTGCTTCAGAACGCCATTGACTCGGGTGCGTACTTTTACTCCAGCCCAAGGATCGATCTCATCGGTAACGATTGGGCCGACCGGAAAGAACGTATCGAAGCCCTTCGCTCGCGTCCATTGGCCGTCTTTCTTTTGCAGGTCGCGAGCGGTGAAATCGTTGACTGCGGTGTAGCCGAGGATGTACGGGCGAACATCCTCTTCCGGCTTCAGCTTGAAGCACGGGCGCAGTATGACGACAGCGAGTTCTCCTTCGTAGTCGGTGCGTTGCGACTCTTTAGGCCGCCGAATGTCATCGCCGGGATTGATAATTGACGATGGAGGCTTGAAGAATATGAGCGGTTCGAGGGGGACGTCATTGCCCATTTCCGCCGCGTGCGCACGATAATTGCGGCCCACGCAAACGATTTTGGATGGGGCCACCGGAGCGAGCAGCGTCGCTTCAGACAACTTCATTAAGAATATTTCTTGCGGGGAGCGTTTGTCCGCCTCCCACGGAGGCGAGTCCAGCACGCCCGTGATTGTGGCCTCGCCCGCCAGGGACTCGACGAGTCCATAAAATGGCGTCCCCTCCCGAATAAAACGGCAAAATTTCATGAAATCCTCATGCTGTTATGCGCTCTGGTAAAGCTTGGTCATGACGAATTCGCGGTGTCCCAGGGCTTCGGCGCAGGTCAGGCGGCCGTTGCAAGTGCGAATCATAATGTCGATCAGCTTCTCGCCGGCCTGATCCATCGTCATTTCGCGTTTGAGAATGCCGGAGACGTCCAGATCGATGTGCTCCGCCATGGTGCGTGCCGTTCGCGGATTGGCCGTCAGCTTTATAACGGGCTCGATAGGATGACCGATGATGTTGCCCTGACCGGTGGGGAAAAGATGGACGACAAATCCCGCAGCGGCTTGCAGCGTCACGCATTCGGCCGCGGCTGAGGACGTGTCCATGAAATAGAGCCCTGGGCCGTTGGACGGGGCTTCGGCAGGCTTCAGCACATCAATGAACTTTGTTTTCTTCCCGATCTTCTGGAGATTGCCAAAAGCTTTTTCCTCAATGGTAGTGAGTCCGCCGGCAATATTTCCCGCTGTCGGCTGCGACTCCGAAAGATCATTCGTCTTGTACCGGTTGATTATGTCCTGATAGTCGTTGAACGTCTTCCAAAACTTGTCGGCGACCTCTGGGGAGGAGGCGCGGCTGGCGCACACACTCTCAGCGCCGGTAAGCTCGGAGGTTTCGCCGAAGCAAGTGGTTGCGCCCAGAGGGTCGATCTTATCGATCAAATTGCCCACCGTGGGGCAGGAGGCGAGTCCAGAGGTCGTATCGCTTTCGCCGCACTTGGTCGAAACAAAAAGGTCTTCGATTGAACACAGCTCGCGCCGCTTCTCCGATGCCCATTGCATGTATTCACGCGCGGTGCGAGACGCCGATGCGATGGTCGAAATATCGCCGTTGCCCTCAATAGAAAATCCGGCAACCGGTTTGCCCGTGGCCGCAATGCCGTCGGTGACGCGCTTGGTCCAATTGGGTTCGATACCGATGACGACACAGGCCGCCACGTTGGGATTGGAACCGGTTCCGATGAGAGTCCGGAAATGCAACTCCAAGTCTTCGCCGAATTGGAGGCGCCCATAAGCGTGGGGGAGGGCAAGCGATCCCTTAATGTTGTGTGCAACCGCTTCCGCTGCCGCGTTGGAGAGATCGTCAAGCGGCAAAATGACCACATGGTTGCGGATGCCCACCCGCTTGTTTTCGCGACGGTATCCGTAAAAATCAAACCGTTCCACTCACCACCTCTTGGTTTTCAAATTGTGGATATGAACGTGGCGTCCCATGCCAATGTTGGCAATAGTGCGGCCCACGTCATGACCGTACTTCAGGATTGTGGAATCATTTTTGAGATCGGCGAGAGCTATCTTATGGCCGAGTGGGACCGCGTCCAGCGCGGGGAGCGTGATGGTCTCGTCCGTTTCCATAACCCATCCGCTGAGAGTCTTTCCGGCTTTGACATCTTCCACCACCACAACTCCAACGCTGTCGGCTTTATCGTGGACAATAAAATCGATTGCCATTGCATCCTCCTAGAAGTCAGTTGTGAGCCTTTTTATGTGCCAGGTGACCGACTGCCTGCGCGATGTCCGACTCGATCAGACGATTGATTTCCGCAGCCGCCTTGGTCACTTCTTCTCGAATTAGTTTCTCAGCCAAGTCGGCATCGTGTTTCTTGATGGCGGCAAGCATGGCGCGCAAACCTCGAATGCTTTCTTTCCAACGGCTGGCCGAGCGGCCGGGATGACGATGACCAAGCGCGCGCCAGCGGGATACACGGCCGTAAAGAGTCCCCAACATTGAGGAAAGCGTTTCGCTGCGTGCACCTTGAAACAGTACTTCGTAGAACTTGTTCTTGCATTCTAGAACCCGGTCGGGGACATTCTGTTTGTATGCGTCTTCGGTGGCGTCGAGGGCGTTTTCCAAGCTGCGAATCTGCGCAGCGTCTGCATTCTGGACAAAGAGTCGAGCGGCGAGCCCCTCCAATACCGCGCGAATCAAATACAAGTCCTTCGACTCCGCTACGGACAATTCACGGACGATCGGCCCTTTGTTGGGGATGATCGAGATCAGTCCATCCGACTCTAACTGCCGCAGAGCCTCGCGAATCACGGTTCGAGAGACCCCCAACATCCCGATCAGCTCTCGTTCAATGAGCCGCGACCCCGGTTCGAGTCGACCCGCAATGATCGATTGGCGCAATTCGTCGAGGACTTGATTGCGAAGCGGAGCAGCCTCCTTGCGGATGGTGGGTAAACCTCGGGCAACACTTCCCGACGACGAACTTTGCTGTATCGTCATACCGTAATATGGTACGATGGTTTCGGTTTGATGGCAAATCGTAGCGATGTTCCGTCGGGCGTAAGGGCTCATCGCCACACTCTGATTCCTATTTTGCGAGCACTTCTATGATCAAAGTCGGCATCGTTGGACTAGGCCGCTGGGCGAAGGTTCTATCGCGCGCAGTGGCGGACTCCGGGGAGATTCAAATCGTGGCCGGATACAGCCGTTCGGAAGAAAAGCGGCAGGCATTCGCGAATGAGACCGGAATTCCGTCGGTCCCCGAGATGCAAATTATGCTTTCCAATCCTGAAATTCAGGGAGTGGTTCTTACCGTTCCTAACGAGCAGCACCTTGCGGTAGCCGCCGAAGTCGCGAAAGCGGGGAAGCACGTTTATACCGAGAAGCCGATCGCCAGTACGTTGGAAGAAGGATTGAAAATCGCAGGGCTGGAAGAGAGATACGGCATTACCGTTACGGTGGGGCACAGTGCCCGGCTGATGGCTGGCATCCGAAAGATTCGCGAGGCCATCGAGGCGGGCGATTTGGGACGCGTGGCCTTTATGGAAGCGAATTTCTCCAACGAGCGCGCCCTGGAGCTGACGCCGCAAACCTGGCGCTGGTACAAACATCGAGCGCCCGGTGGTCCACTGTCGCAGCTAGCCATTCACCAGTTCGATGTTCTGCATTATCTGGGCGGGGAGATTCTGGAAGCAGGATCGATGGCTTCGAAGCTTTCTCCGGTCGGCGCGGAGGTGGACGATCAATCTATGACGCTGCTGAAATTTTCGGACGGCAAGGTGGGCTATGTGGGTTCCTGCTGGACTTCACCGGGGATTTTTGCGGTGCGCGTTTTCGGCTCGAAGGGGCTGATGCACTATGAAATCGACTTCGGAACCTGGGACACCCCTGCTCGTCTACACGAAAGCTCCACGCTCTACATTCAGCGTGGCAAAGAAGGCTACGCGGATCGTGAAGAGATCGACGTCCCCGCCAGCGACATGTTCCGCACCGAACTGGAGATGTTCGCGGCATCTTGCCGTAGCGGCAAGTCTAGTGAGCTTAACGCGGACAATGGGAATGTCGCGGTCGCGGTTGTCTACGCGGCTCTGCGTTCGATCGAGAAGAACGGGCAATACGTTCGCATCGCAGATGTGATGAACGAAGCCCGCGCCAAAGTCGCCAGCGGGAGCCAGCAATTTGCCTAGCCGTCATTTCATCGAACTCACGCAGCCGGAGATTGCAGCGCAACTCAAAAAGAGCCCACTGGTGATTTTCCCCGCGGGTAGCGTCGAGCAACATGGACCGCATCTTCCCACCGGTACGGATACTTTCGCCGCGAACGTCATCGCCGAAGCGGTAGCGGAGCGGATGGATGGACTGGTTCTTCCCGGAGGGCCGCTTGGAGTGACGCCCCTCCACATGGGTTTCGAGGGGACCATCACGCTTTCCCATGAGACTTATATGCGCGTGGTGAAAGAAACGTGCGTATCCTGCGCGCAGCATGGAGCAAAGCGGCTGCTGATTCTTAACTGGCACGAGGGGAACATTCCGGCGCTGGCGATTGCGGCAGAAAATCTCCACCTCGAACATGGCATGACGGTTCTGATTGTTCAGGCTTGCTATGTGGCAGCGGAGATGTTTGGCGCGGCCTGCGGCGGACTAACTCACGGCGGCGAGATCGAGGCGCTGGCGGTCTTGAGTTCGCAACCAAATTTGGTGCATCTGGAGCGGGTCGCCGATTCATCCGACGCAAAGCACGGCAATCATATGGACGGACTGCGCCGCACGCCAAGCTATCAGCCCGTGTTAGGGGACGTTCGCGCGATTGCGCCGACGGGCTGGTATGGAACGCCGCAACATGCAGATCGTGCAAAAGGGCAGCGCATGGTGAAGGGAATCGCGGATGCAATCTCGGCCCGCGCTTCCGAAATCTTCGAGCAACTCGACCGCCTGCCGAAGGGCGTCGCCGAAATGAAACGTCTGGATGCGGGACATTATTGATGGCTAAAGTATTCCAACAGAGCGACGGAAAGCGGTTAGGTCTTTGGGGAAGGAGTTCGCTGGAAATCCTATCGGCCGAGCAAGGAACGCCATCGGTTACATTGCGACTCGTAGAAATTCCGGTGGCTCTCTCAGGCGCTCCCGACCGCTCTCCGCATTTTCACGGCAATTTCGAGGAGTGCATATTCGTACTCTCAGGGACCGGAATCACGCATGCTGACAGCGGCGATTATCCCGTACACGCGGGCGACACGCTGTGGATTCCGGCCGGAGAACGGCATTACACTCGCAACACCGGCGACACACCATTGCGCCTACTTTGTTTCTTTCCCGTCGGCGATGTCGCCAGCGGAACCAGCGAACCTCGTATTTCCCCGCAAGTTCCGGCCGAAGGTGACGCCGTCAAATCATGACGTGCGAGGTTCTCTGCTTACGACCGGAGGTTGACTTTCAACGCACAGGAGAACTGGCTCCCGATTCGCTGAGTGTAGCCTATCGCGATCTGTCGGACAGCGATGTTCCCGATCTGTTCAAGAAGGCGAGAGGCTTGCTGATTCCGGCGGTAGGGCCCAACCTCGCGGCCACGTTGTTCGCCAATACCAGCATACGTTTTATTCAGGTCACCGGTGCTGGATTGGACCGCTTGGATCGTCCGAAGCTTGAGTCAATGGGCATAGCTGTGGCCAACGTTCCAGGAGGCAGTAATGGAGCGGTGGCGGAGTATGCGGTGACGTCGGCGGCCCTGCTGCTTCGCCGCCTCGCCTGGGCCGACGATGAAATATATGCAGGAAACTACGCCGCTTGTCGTTCCCATATGTTGAGCGAAAATGTAGGAGGCTTGGATGGACTGCTCGTCGGCATCGTTGGCTTCGGAGTGATCGGTATCGCGGTCGCCGGAATGTTCCACAAGATGGGCTGCCGCATTGCATACTACGATCCCATGCCGGCGAAGTTGGAAGCGGTGCATGCCCTTGGAGCGCAAGCCATGAGCCTGAGCCAGTTGCTACAAGCTGCCGACGTGGTCACTCTGCATGTTCCATTGCTTCCGGCGACGCAGAGTTTGATAGGTGCAGCAGAGTTGGCCAAAATGAAGTCTGGTGCGATTTTGGTTCAGGCGTCGCGAGGAGGTGTCGTGGATGAAGCAGCGCTGGCGAAGTGCTTGGAGGTTGGCAGTATCGGGGGTGCTGCCGTCGACGTTTACGTGCAGGAACCGCCTGCCATGGACAACCCTTTGCTCGGCCTGTCGGGAGGCGCGCGCCATCGGTTATTAGTGACTCCGCACATCGCGGGAGTGACTCGCCAAGCCCTGGCAACTTTGTTTCGCGAGTCGTGGAACAATCTGGAACGGGTGTTGCTTCGCAACGAGCCCCCTTTGCACCGAGCGTACTGAATGGCTGTAGCCTCCAAGCGCCGACCCTGGTACCGCGTTCTCTACGCGCAAGTGATCGTGGCCATGGCTCTCGGCATCATGGTCGGGCATTTCTTTCCGCAGACGGGAATTGCGCTCAAGCCTTTGGGCGATGGTTTCATTGCGCTGATTCGTATGATGATCGCTCCCGTTGTCTTCTGCACCGTGGTTCAGGGGATTGCCTCCATGAGCGATATGCGGAAGATTGGCCGCATCGGCGTCAAGGCGTTGCTTTACTTCGAAATGGTGTCCACTCTGGCGTTGGTCGTGGGCATGATCGTCGCTGGCGTGGTCAAACCTGGCAGGGGAATGAACATCGACCCTGCGAGCCTCGATGCCAAGGCGGTTGGCGGTTACGTGAGCCATGTTAAAGAGATTGGCCTGGTGGCGCGCCTTCAGGCCATCATTCCTGAAACGTATGTGCAAGCGTTCACGCAAGGGGATGTACTGCAAGTCCTGCTGATCGCCATCCTCACGGGATTCGCCATCTCGCGTCTGGGCGATCTTGGGATCAAGATCACAAGCGCGGTGGCCGCCGCGGGGAGAGTTTTTTTCGGCATCATTCGCATCGTGGTGAAAGCAGCACCCATCGGAGCTTTCGGGGCCATGGCATTTACTGTGGGTCGATACCATCTGGGGTCGCTCGCGGGACTGGCCAAATTGATTGGAACTTTCTACCTGACCAGCCTGCTGTTTGTCATCGTGGTCCTCGGCACCATCGCGCGGGTTGCAGGCTTTTCAATCCTCCGCTTTGTTGGCTATATCAAAGAAGAGTTATTGATCGTGCTGGGCACGAGTTCGTCGGAGACCGTTCTTCCCGACATGATGCGGAAGCTGGAAGACCTCGGCGCCTCGCGCTCCGTCGTCGGGCTGGTTTTTCCCACGGGCTACAGCTTCAATACCGATGGAACCAATATTTACATGACGTTGTGCGTTTTATTTCTCGCCCAGGCCAGCAATATTCATTTGAGCTTTGGTCAAATCATGGCGATTCTGGTGTTCGCGATGGTGGCTTCCAAGGGCGCTTCGGGAGTGAGCGGTACGGGATTTGTCACCTTGGCGGCCACTCTCTCGGCTGTGCCGGGGATTCCGATCCAGACGCTGGCCTTATTGCTGGGTATCGACAAGTTCATGAGCGAATGCCGCGCCCTTACGAATGTCGTAGGGAATGGGGTTGCGACACTTGTCGTGAGCCGGTGGGAGGGGGAACTCGGCGCCGCCGATCTCCAGCATCGTCTTTCGAGAACGACGATGCTCGCGGAGGACACTCTGGCGAAAGAACCAATCTAGACTGGCGGAAACGCCGTCGGGCCGAACGGCGTGAGAAACCGGCCTTGGAATCGATATAATCTGAATATACTTCGCGAGTTGTGCTCTCCGCCCGCAACTCGCTGTAATGGGGGCGATTCAGGAGCATATGGATAAAGTTCAGCAACATCCGCTGGAGAAGATTCTCGAGAGCCGCATTGCGATCATCGATGGAGCGATGGGTACTACGATCCGCACGTATGGCATGACCGAAGCGGATATCCGCGGGGAGCGCTTCAAGAATTCGACCAAGGGCTTGCTCAATAATGGTGACCTTTTTAGCTTGACGCAGCCGCAGATGATTGGGGATATCCATCGCCGATTTCTCGAGGCTGGAGCGGACATCATCGAGACCAACACATTCGGTGCGACCAGCATCACGCAGAGTGAGTTTTTTGTGGAAGACCCGCGAGAGCGTGGGGGACGGAAGGATCCGGCGTTTTACGAAAAGATCATCGAGGATCCGTTCCTCGGCACGCTCGCGTGGGACATTAATGAGCAATCGGCCCGGCAGTGTCGCGAATGGGCAGACCGCGCAGGGACGGCGACGTCGCGTCAACGCTTCGTTGCGGGCGCGATCGGGCCGCTGACCGTGTCTCTTTCTAATTCGCCCGACGCCGACGACCCTGGCTTTCGCGTGGTCACGTTCGATCAGGTGAAGACTGCCTACGCGCAGCAGGTGCGCGCCCTGATCGCCGGAGGCGTCGATCTGCTTCTCGTCGAAACGATTTTCGATTCGTTGAATGCCAAGGCAGCACTGGTCGCCATCCGCGAGGTATTTGACGAGGACGGGAAGAACCTGCCGGTGATGATCTCGGCGGCGGTGGGACGTGGCGGCGAGACCATGATCTCGGCGCAAACGACGGAGGCGTTCTGGAATGCGGTGCAGCACATAAGGCCGCTTTCGATAGGGTTGAACTGCTCGCTCGGTCCCGACCTGATGTATCCGTTTCTGGAGGAGCTATCGCAGAAGGCTGATGTCGCAGTTTCGTGTTATCCCAATGCCGGGTTGCCGAATCCTTTGTCGGAAACGGGGTTCGATCTCGGCCCGCCAGATATGGCTCGCTATCTCGGCGACTTCGCTCGCGCAGGGTTGATCAACATTGCCGGTGGCTGTTGCGGCAACACGCCGGAACACATCGCGGCTATTGCGACAGCGCTCGAAGGACAGCCTCCGCGGAAGTTTGGGGCACAAGCCGCGGAAGAATCCTACGCCCTTCAAGGCGAGAGCGGAACGTGATCGTGTCCGAAAGCGCGACGGTGCTCGGAGCCGTGGGGACGAAGCCGCTGCGGCTTTCCGGGTCGCAGCCGTTCACGCAGCAGCCCGGTGTTTACATCATGATCGGCGAACGAACGAATGTCGCCGGTTCGCCAAAGTTCGCCAAGCTGATCAAAGAAGGCAAGTACGAAGACGCAGTCAGCATTGCCCGCCAGCAAGTCGAGAACGGCGCCAACGTTCTCGACATTTGCATGGACGAAGGCATGATCGACGGCGTCACGGCGATGACGCGTTTCCTTCAGTTGCTGGGCAGCGAGCCTGAGGTCGCGAAAGTGCCCTTCATGATCGACTCCTCGAAGTGGGAGGTCATCCAGGCGGGGCTGAAGTGCCTACAGGGTAAGGGCATCGTTAATTCGATCTCGCTGAAGGAAGGCGAAGAAAAGTTTCGCAGAAATGCGGCCACCGTCCTCAAGTATGGTGCCGCGGTCGTCGTCATGGCCTTCGACGAACAGGGCCAGGCCGCGACCTACGAAGATAAGATCCGCGTCTGCGAACGGGCTTACCGGATTCTCGTTGACGAGGTCCAGTTTCCGCCCGAGGACATCATTTTCGACCCCAACATCCTCACCGTTGCCACTGGCATGGAGGAGCACAACAACTACGCGGTCGACTTCATCAACGCCACGCGTTGGATTAAGGCCAATCTCCCGCACGCCAAAGTCAGCGGCGGCGTCTCCAACATTTCGTTTAGTTTCCGAGGCAATAATGAGGTTCGCGAGGCCATGCACTCCGCGTTTCTCTATCACGCCATCGCGGCGGGCATGGACATGGGCATCGTCAACGCGGGCATGCTCGAAGTCTATGAGGAGATCGATCCGGAGCTGAAGGAACTCGTTGAGGATGTTTTGCTGAATCGCCGCCCCGAAGCGACTGAGCGGCTCGTCGAATACGGCGAAACGCTGAAGGGCGCGGGCAAAGCGGGCAGTGAAAAGAAGGCCGAAGAATGGCGCAATGGCACTGTGGAAGAACGTCTTTCGCACGCGCTGGTGAAAGGAATCGACACTTTCATCGAGATTGACGCCGAGGAAGCTCGCGTCAAACTTGGCCGTCCCCTGTTGGTCATAGAAGGCCCGTTGATGGCGGGTATGAGCGTGGTCGGCGACTTATTCGGAGCGGGCAAAATGTTCTTGCCCCAGGTGGTCAAGTCGGCGCGAGTAATGAAGAAGGCTGTCGCGCATCTGACGCCGTTCATGGAAGCCGAGAAAATTGCGATGGCCGCCTCCGGCCAGGTGGTCAAGGCGCAGGGGAAGATTTTGCTGGCCACGGTGAAGGGCGACGTTCACGATATTGGCAAGAACATCGTCGGCGTGGTCTTGGCTTGCAATAACTACGAAGTGATCGACATGGGCGTGATGGTCCCCTGCGAAAAAATTCTCGAACGAGCCAAGACCGAAAAGGCCGACATGATCGGACTCAGCGGTCTGATTACGCCGTCTCTAGACGAGATGGTACATGTGGCCCGCGAGATGGAGCGCCAGGGCTTCAAGTTACCACTGCTGATTGGCGGAGCCACTACCAGCCGAGCCCACACTGCGGTCAAGATCGCCCCTCATTACAGCCAGCCCGTGGTTCACGTACTAGACGCCAGCCGTGCCGTGAACGTGACTACGAGTTTGTTGAGCGACGATGGCAAAGCGGGGTTTGTAGCCCAGCATCGCGAGGATTACGAGTCCATCCGCAAAGCCCACTCCGCGCCGCGTCAAAAAGCTCTGCCCATCGAAGAAGCTCGCGCGAGGCGGACGCCGATCGAGTGGCGCGCTGAAGACATTCCCGTACCGACGTTCACCGGAGTGCGTGTGCTCAACAATTTTCCTTTGTCCACCCTGCGCGAGTATATCGACTGGTCGCCGTTCTTTCATACGTGGGGAATGAAGGGCATATATCCGCGCATTCTTGAACATCCTGAACAAGGTTCCCAAGCGCGGCAGATCTTCACCGAGGCCAATGCTTTACTGGATATGATCATCGAGAAGAATCTGATCACTGCGCGCGGCGTGTACGGATTATTTCCTGCCAGCGCAGTGGGCGATGACGTTGAGTTGTATACAGAAGACACGCGCGATCAAGTCCTGGCGCAATTTCACTTTCTGCGTCAGCAATTGAATCGAGAAGGTAGCGAGCCGTGCCGATCTCTGTCTGATTTCGTCGCACCCAAGGAAACGGGATTGCCCGACCACATCGGCGCGTTTGCGGTGACCAGCGGAATCGGCTTGAAAGAACTGTGCGACAGTTTCCGCGCCAAGAACGACGACTACAACGCAATCATGGCGGAGGCTATCGCCGACCGCCTAGCGGAAGCCTTCGCCGAATGTCTGCACAAACGTGTCCGCGATGAGTGGGGATACGGTTGCGCCGAAGCCCTGGACACTGCCGACCTTATCGCCGAAAAATATCGCGGGATCAGGCCCGCAGCAGGCTACCCGGCCTGCCCGGATCATACAGAGAAAGGCACGTTGTGGCGGCTGCTCGATGTGCAGGTCAACACTGGAATGTTGATCACAGAGTCATTCGCGATGTGGCCGGGATCCAGCGTAAGTGGACTCTACTTCGCCCATCCGCAATCACGATACTTCAGCCTGGGGAAGATCGATCGCGACCAGGTCGTCGACTACAGCCAACGCAAAGGCATGAGCGTCGCGGAGGTCGAACGGTGGCTCGGGCAGAATTTAATTTATGACCCTGCGTAGTGGGGTAGGATCGAATCAACCTTCCCGCTTTCAATTGCGCTTCGGTGGGAAAGTCGATGATGTAGGAGAAGCGTTGCAGGAAAAGGCCATCGACACAAGTTCTCCGATGGCCTTTGATCTTGGACCACACCGTCTACGCGGCGTGTTCCTCGTCCGCCCTTTTGATTCCGACCCCTCCTTGTACTTTCATTCTGGGGTCGATGCCGAAGGCGTAATTTGTCCCTGGATTAGCGCCGGAAACTTCATAGACCGAAGCCCCAACGTTGAACACGTAATAATTGGAGGGGCCGTTGACCTGGCCCAGGCAGTACGACCATGAACTGGCTGGCGTGACGGGATTGTTATCCGTGATCGGGCCAGGCCATGTGGGCTGGACCGGATTGACGGAGAATGACGCAGTATCACAGTCGATGACTGGCAGGGGTTGGTAGCTATTGTTTCTGACGAAAGGCGACTGTAAGGGCGAAGTGATGGCTGGAACTGCCGCGTCCCCCTGGCCGAAAATCACCGTCGTCCGGACCAGGAAGTTCCCCGGAGTGCCATCGACATTGAAGAGTCTCAGAAACAGCGAATCGGGATTCGAAAGTTGGCTGGAGTTGAAGTTGGCCGGGGCCGCGGACAAAGCAGTCCAGTTCGAGGGTTGGCCGAGGGTGCTCAAGGGACCGGGGTAGGGGCTCAGCCCGCTGGGGTTGCCGGATCCATTCCATTGGAACCAGGCATTGGAAGCGCCGATGCCCGACCCACCGCTGGAAAAGTTTCCGTTCATAGAATTGCTCACACTGAAACCAAGGTTGTAGAGATAGATCGCCATGTTAGTACTCCTTCTTTGAAGTCACGTTCAGGGTGCGAAAGAACTCGATCAGCGCAAACTACGCTGGGTTACTCAATAAGTCAAGTACACGGCTAGGGCTCTCGTGTCGCGGCGGTCAAAACGTTCAGGTGGTAACGGGGATCGGCGCGCAGGGAAATGAGTTCCGGTTCGTTCTTGATGTCGTCCAGATTCTGCCCAGCCTTCACGGATGCGGTCAAGGTATTCAGAGCTTGCTCTCGCTCCCCACAGAGTTCGTAGGCGATGGCCAGTTCGAAAAACACGGTAGGATCTTTGACGTTCGCGCGATCAATCGCTTGTATGGCTTCCAGGGCGGCTTTTCGGTCGCCGGTTTTAGCAAGATACATGGCCAAGTCAGCCCGCATGTCCGCCTGGTTGGGATGTTTGACGATTTGTTCCTTGGCTAACTGAATGGCCTGCTGATAGGCCTGTTTTGCTTTGACGGTATCATGCAACTGACGATAGGCATCTCCCAGACTTGCCCAGTTGTTGTAGTCGTTTGCATTCAGCGCGACCGTTTTTTCGAAGGCGACCGCGGCCTGCTCATAGTGACCCTGGTAGTAGCGAATTGTGCCCAGGTTGTTGAAGGTATCGGCTGCCGGTTTGATTTCGAGAGCGCGTTGCAGAGCGGCGGCTGCGTCGTCATCTCGACTCTCCGCGTGATAGACCGCACCGAGATTGATGAGGGTGCGGACCTCATCGGGCTGAATCTTTAGCACCTGCTGCCAGGATGATTCAGCATCCTTGTAATGTCCAGCCTGGTACTCCAGCACGCCGAGTTCGAGATAACTCTTCCAGTCGTCTGGGTTCAATTTAAGAGCGACATTTAATTCCTGTTCTGCATGAGTCGCATCCCCGGCTTTGGCGTACATCTGTCCCAATTCACGGTGAGGGGCGGGATTCTTAGGGTCGAGTTCGACAGCCCTATCAAACTCCCGCTGTGCCCCGGAGGAGTCGCCGGCCTGAATATTGGCGCGCCCTAGCGAGAGATGCGCTTCCGCCAAGTCGGAATCGAGTTCGACGGACTTCTGCGCGCTGTCCGAAGCCAGCTTGATCCACTGCGAATCCGGACTGTCACGGTTCTTGTAGCAATAAGCGTCCGCCAGAGCCGCATACGCGGCCGCCGATTGCGGGTCGAGTTGCACGGCTCGTTGCAAAAGGTCAATTGCGTTATCGACATTTCCCCCACGGTCGTTCAGTTCGAGATATTGGCGAGCTTGCTTGTAGAGCGTGAACGCGTCTTCATTAAGAGGAGCGGCCCGTCCGGTGACTGCATGTTTTGACTTCGATTTGCCTTGAAAGTGCCAGGCTGCGGCCGCGGCCAGGACCAGAGCCAAAGTAAGGCTCCAAAGAGCCCAAGGATTACGGGTGCGCTTCTTAGCGTCCGTTTTCTTCGAATTGAGAAGACCGCTTAACCGGGCGTCTCCGGAGCGCCAGGTGACGGGCCCTTCAGAGGCTCCCGCCATTCCCATTCGCAAGGCCGAGACTACCTCAGCCATGGTCTGGACGCGTTGGTCAGGATCTTTTTGCAGCATCCAGGAAATCAGGGCGACTAGTTGCGGCGGAAGATCGGGACGAAGAGCCGCCAGATCGCGCGGCGGACTGAAGTGCAGATGGTGCAGTAGCGCCATGGAATTCTGACCGGTGAAGGGAAGCTGCCCGCTCAGGATTTCGAACATCACGATCCCGAAGGAAAAAATGTCCGACCTGGTGTCGACCTGATCGCCGCGCGCTTGTTCGGGAGACATGTAGGCGACGGTTCCGGTGGTCATTCCGGGCTGGGTAAGCGTGACTTGAGTTTCGTCCTCGAGCGAGGCGCCTTTGGTTTCGTAATCGATTTTGGCGAGGCCGAAGTCGAGCACCTTGACCAATCCGTCGGGCGTAACCATAATGTTGCCGGGCTTAAGATCGCGATGGATGATGCCGGCGGCGTGAGCCTTGTTCACGGCGTCGGCAATTTGCAGGCAGTAGCGCAGAGCCTCGTCGATGGGCAGCTCGCGGCGCCGGCGCAACAGCGAGAGCAAAGTAGTGCCGCGCACGTACTCCATGACGATAAAGTCGGTTCCGTTGTCGGAGTTGACCTCATAGATGGTGATGATATTGGGATGGTTGAGCGCAGACGCGGCCATGGCTTCACGCTGGAAACGCAGTCGGGCATTGGTGCTAACGGAGCGATCTGTAGGCAACACTTTAATGGCGACGTCGCGGTGCAGACGAGTGTCACGAGCGCGATACACGACGCCCATGCCGCCGGCCCCGAGGTCAGCAACGATATCGTAATGCGAGAGTCTTCGGCCAATCACTCCCGGCGTCTCCTGTGAGTTAAGCGAAATTCTACACGGATAAGGGCGGTCGCAGACGGATCAGGCGGGCAAAGAGTTTTCCAGTTACCAGTGGGGACAACCTTCCGCAACTTGGCATCATTGAAACCCCGTCTCTTTGTACGATTAGGCCCTATGTGCTGTACCCTAACCCGATCAAGTACGGCAAGATGGTTACACCGACAATGATGATGAATGCCGGCGCTGCTGCTTGGGTTCGGAGATCTGTTCTCGGCCGACCCGAAATCAGCCCCAATCGGGCGATGCCGTCGTTCTTCGTCATCGGCCCACCCCGGACGGGGACGACGTGGCTGCACGACATTTTGCGCCACCGAGCCGTGCTGCCCACTCCCAACAAAGAAACGCGCTTTTTCGACAGGCATTTTTCCCAGGGGTTGGAGTGGTATCGCGCCCACTTCCCTCCGTTTCACGATAATCGTCCGGTGGGAGAGATTGCGCCGACGTATTTCGCTTCGACGGAAGCGCGGGAGCGAATCGCCAAGACCTTGCCACGTGCCAAAGTGGTCTGTATCTTCCGCAATCCCTTCGAGCGGGTACTTTCTCTCTACCGTTTGAAGCGCGCTTACGGGATGATTCCGTGGAGTTTTGAAGAGGCGCTGCTGCGGGATCCTGAATTGCTGGAGTCCAGCAAGTACGCCACCCACCTCAAAGCGTGGCAGCAATTATTCTCGCCGGGACAGCTGCTGATTACCTTTTACGATGATTTGCAGGCGGCACCTCAGAGGTACGTCAATTCGCTTGCGGATTTCATCGAGATCCCTCGATTCGTGCTACCCGCAGCGCAGATTACAGAGATATGCAGTGCCAAATCGATGACGCAGCCGCGTAACTACTCGCGCACGCGGACAGCGACACTCATCGCGGAGTGGTTTAAGGCACGGCGCCTTGATCGAGTCGTGGTCGCGGTGAGGAACTCTGCGCTGCTCAAACTTTTTGTGGGCGGCGGTGCCGCGTTTGCAGAGTTGTCGCCGACTGCGTTCGACACGTTATACGAGCTGGTACGAGGGGAAGTGGAAGAATTGGAGAGGCTGGCGAATCGAACCCTACCTTCGTGGAAAGAGCCCAAAAGCACCGAAGAGATGGCGGCTGGACGCGGCTCGGTGTCACAACCGGCTGTTATAAGCGCGTAACTTCAGGGAAATCCAAAGTCTCCCAAACAAAGCTTGTGGTCGCGCCTCCAACCCGATGTCAAAGGAGGTTTCGGCGGCGCGACGGACACCTTTGCATCCCGCCTGTTTCAGAATTTTTGAAATCGAGCCTCGCCGGCCTGCGCACCCAGGGCCGCAACCGACTTCCCGAGAGAGCGAAGCTGGAGTGCATGGCGTGGTCGAAGCGCTATAAAAGACGCGGCCGAAGGGAGTCAGGTTGTCTTCCAGCCGATCATGCGCGAACGGTTCCGCGTGACCAATGGTGCTGGCATATGCCCCTGGTATTCAAAAAAGTGTTTGAATCGAGGAGGAGCTGAGTGTCGAGTTCCATGCCTGCGCTGTCGACGGGTTGCCGTTTCGGCGCGGCTCAGTCAAACAGCGTATACTTAAGACACTTAACCTCGAAGCCACAGCAGAGCCCTTGCGCCTTCGCGATTGAGAGATCGACGGGTGTCTTTTCTCTAGATCGGGGCTCGGTATCAATGAAAGTATTCGCTTCTTCCTGCATTTGCGGGACTAAGCCGATCTGCCTGCAAACCAAACCGAATTATGAGGAGTTAAACATGTCCGGAGTGAACGGCGACAAATCTAGATTCAACCGCCAGCGGAAACAGAAAATTGCGCAGCGGGTGCGCAACCGCGCGCTATTTCAGGGCGTAGTGGCGCTACCCAAAGCGGTGGAAGCAGTCGCGTCAGCTAAGGCGAAACCGAAATCGGTCGCCGTATGACGACTCCGGCGATTTTTGCGCCGACCGCAGACGTTCTTCCCAGTTTGCTCAAGAAAAAGCGCGTGCTCTTGGTGGATGCTTCGCGTAGTAAACGCGACTTGCGCGCGGAGAGCATGAGGAAGCTGGGCGTGAATGTGGACTGCGCCGCAGACATTGAAGAAGCGCGTTCCTGGTGGCGGGCGGACCTTTACAATCTCGTCCTCATGAATGTCGAGAACGAACTGGGCCATCGCGATAGCTTTTGCAACGACATTCGCGGAGCCGTGCCGGAACAGCAACTCGCGTTCCTGGTCGGCAAACCGGAGTATCTGGCGCATGCCCCGGGAGCGGATGGAACCGCCGATGCACCGGATAACGCCGCCGCCATTGGTCGAGTCAAAGCCCAGGAGTTAGATGGGTCTGGATTGGCGCCGTTACAGTGGGGACTTTTGGAGGCGTCACGGCGTATTTCCGCGGCGCGGTCAGCATCCTATGCGCGTACCAGGGCACTGCGGGACCTGCCCGTTCCGCCACGAGATTCTGAAGTAAGAGTTGCGAAGCGGGGAACCGTTTCCAAAACCTTGGACGAGTTAATTCGAGAGGAAATGCCATGAAGAATCTTTACGTAGGGAATTTGTCGCACAGCACGACTGAGCCGGAATTACGCGCCGCATTTCAAGCGCACGGAGAAGTAGAAAAAGTCAGCATCGTCACCGACCGGGAGACCGGACGCGCACGTGGTTTCGCTTTCGTGGAGATGACGAATGCGGGCGAAGCCGACAAGGCGGTTGCTGCGCTGAACGGAGCTGACTTGGGTGGGCGAGCATTGACTATTAATGAGGCTAAGCCAAAGACGGAGCGTCCGCGTCCAAGCGGCAGCGGCGGACGTCCTTTTGGCGGGGGCGGAGGACGGGGTCGCGATAGCGGCGGGGGGCGTGACGATAATCGCGGGAATGCCCGGCAGCCGCGCGAGCCACGCTGGTAGAATACTAAGTTCCCAGCAGACAGTCGGGTCAGCCAGTCCTGTGAACGATTGCATTGATATATAGAAATCGGAGGAATTGTGAATGCCACGAGGCAGATCAACATTTACCAAGCGTCAGAAGGAACAAACGCGCCAACAGCGCCAGAGGGACAAATTAGAGCGTAGAGACCAGCGCAAACTGGAGCCAACCGCCGGCGCTAGCAGCGAAGTCGATGAGATGCAGGAGTTGCGCGAGCTCGCCGAAGCGCAGGCAGCACTGTTCCGCATAGGAATGGACGAGTCAAAGCCCGACGAAATTTTGCCTATCGCAAACGTGAAGGGGCTGGATCGCTAGGACTTAGCCCGCAAGTACTGGTCCGGCCATTTCGCGTCTTTGTGAACCATGGACGCGGCATGGAGCGGTAGGTATGGGTCGCGCAGGGAAGCGCGAGCCATCAGGATCAAATCGGCTTCTCCGTTGCGAATGATTTGATCGGCCTGCATCGCTTCTGTAATCATGCCGACGGCTGCCGTTGGAATCTGTGCATCACGGCGAACTTGCGATGCCAACGGAACTTGATATCCCGCACCGACGGGAATCTTGGCGTAGGGCACGAGTCCGCCGGAGGAGCAGTCGATCAAGTCCGCTCCCAGGGGCTTCAGCACACAACTGAGTTCGACGCTGTTTTCGACCGTCCATCCACCATCGACCCAATCGGTTGCAGATAGAACGAACAACGGCAGGTTGTCGGGCCAAACTCTGCGGATCGCGACCGTTATCTCTCGAAGTATCCGAGTCCGATTAGCGAAGCTGTCGCCGTATTCGTCTGTGCGTTGATTGCTGAGCGGCGACAGGAATGAATTGATCAGATAGCCGTGAGCGGCGTGAATCTCGACGACTTTCGCTCCGGCAGTTAAGGCGCGCCGGGCGGCTGTGGCGAACGCCTCGACAACTGCGGTGATTTCTGCTTTCGTCATCTCTTTCGGGGTCTGGTATCCCATGTCGAAGGGAATCGCGCTTGGGCCAAGAATCGGCGTCCAACCACCGGATGCGGGATCGACAGGCTTTCCTCCCTTCCACGGCAAGTCGGTGCTGGCTTTGCGTCCCGCATGAGCCAACTGCATTCCCGGAACCGCGCCTTGCTGCTCGATGAAGCGAAAGATGCGCGACAGCATTTCGATGTGCTCGTCTTTGTAAATGCCAAGATCGCCGGCAGTAATGCGTCCCTCAGGCAGGACGGCGCTGGCTTCGGTCATCACCAGTGATGCCCCGCCCACAGCGCGACTGCCGAGGTGAACCAGATGCCAGTCCGAGGCGAATCCGTCCTGCGAGCTGTACTGGCACATGGGGGAAATCCCCAGGCGATTCTTGAGTGTGACACCGCGCAGCGTAAGAGGTGAGAAAAGATCGGTCATGGGAATTAGATGGAGTGAATCACGCTGAGGGCGCAGAGTCCTTGGCTAGAGTCGCGTTTTCCATTATCCCGGCTTGCGCTTGCTATGGGCCAAGGCGATGATGGTCAGCGACTTATGTTCGTCAAGATAAACGACAGAGAACGGAAATCGACTTAGAACGAGGCGGCGAGTTCCGTGCAGATGTTTGGGCCAGCGGAGGGGCGATTTCCGGATACTCTCGATTGCGGCCGAGACTTCATCGATAAAACCGATGCTCGCATGAGTGGAGCGTTTCAGATACCACTCATCCGCAGCCAGAAAATCCTCCCATGCACGCGGATGGAATTCGTACGACTTACTTCGCGGCACGCCGTCGCCGGTCGGCGAGACTTCGCATAACTTCTTTTACAGGTATTGTCTTGACTCGGCCGGAACGAACGTCATCGACACGACTCCCGATCTCGGCATCCCAAGCTTCTTCTACGCCTTCTTCAGAGGGGGCGCCGTCGAGGCTTTTAAGAAGGTCGCCGGCCAGTTCGGCGCGCTCTTTTTCCGGTAGTGCGAGTGCCTTCTTCAGGAGTTCTTCGGCTTCTGGACTCATGGTCAACTTATATTCCCCGCTGGACAGGAAAAATGCAGGAGATCTGGACAAGAAAAGGGCGGACAAAAGTGTCCGCCCAGAGGATTTGAGTTAGGTCAGACTTACACGAACACTTCGCCGGGTAGGGCGTTTAGGGTCCGGCTGGCCAAAGTGTTTTGGATTGCGCGTTTGGGATGCTGCGGAGCCGAGGGATCGGCTTGCACCCGTTCGATGCGCAGTTTGAGGGCGCGTTCGATGTGGCGCAATTCGATGGTTTCGGCACCGCAGACCAACGAGGAAGCGACACCTTGGGAGCCAGCGCGTCCGGTGCGGCCGACGCGGTGAATGAAGTCTTCCGCCATCTTGGGCAAGTCGTAGTTTATGACATGGGCGACGTCGTCCACATGCAGACCGCGCGAGGCGATATCGGTCGCAACCAAGATCTGCGACCGTCCATCCTGGAAGCCGCTGAGCGCGTTATTGCGTTGCGATTGCGAACGGTCGCCGTGAATGAGAGCGGCGGTGAAGCCGTCCCTGACAAGAGTCTTGGCGAGACGTTCCGCGCCGCGTTTGGTGCGCGCGAAGATTAGCGTTTGACCCTTTTCCGCATAAAGCAGTTGGCGGAGAAGATCCATTTTTTCGCCGGGGCGCACTTCGTAGGCTCTGAGCTTCACGCTCTCGGCTGGCTTGAGTACGGAACCCAGCGCCACGCGCACCGGGTCGCGCATATTGTTTTGCACGAGTCCTGCGACGGATTGCTCCATGGTGGCCGAGAAGCACAGGGTTTGCCGCTTCTTGGGAAGAATGGCCAGAATGCGTTGAATGGCGGGCAGAAAGCCCATATCCAACATGCGATCGGCTTCGTCCAGCACCAACAACTTGATGTGCTTGAGGTCAACCACTCGCCGGCCAATAAAGTCTTGCAGGCGGCCAGGGGTTGCAATCAGCAATCCTGCGCCATTGCGAACGGCCTGAATCTGCGCGTTTTCGGAAACGCCTCCAATGAGAATTGCCGCACGCGCGGAAGTCTTGCTGCGCAGCTTTTCGTATTCCTCATGAACCTGCTGCGCCAGTTCGCGCGTCGGTAGCAGCACCAAAACGGTGGCTTGCTTGGCCGGCTCACGATCGAGCAACTCGAGGGCTGGGATAAGAAATGCCAGCGTCTTGCCGGTTCCGGTTTGCGCCGTGCCGATAACGTCTTTGCCTTCGAGCGCGGGAGGAATTGCACCTTCTTGAATCGGGGTTGGAGTAATGAAATTTGCCGCCGCCAGCTTCCGTTGTAAGTGGGAAGATAAGGGCAGTTCTGAAAATGTAATCAATGGATTTATATCTTTCTGGAGAGGCTTGTTGTCACACTCTGACTGAGTTGTCAGAAGCATCCATGCCGCTCACGTTCGTTTTGAATTTGCGCTGAACTATACGGCGGGCAGGAAAAGCGGAGTTGTATCTGGTTCTTCGGGGAACCACCGCGTGACGAGCAAACCGTGGAATAGCGTCCATTTGAGTATAGCAGGGCGGGCGGAAAGCGCCAGTTACTTAGGTGAGTCCTTTCGCCGACGGACGCGGCGTTCAGGCTGTGCAACGCCCCCCGTGCCAATTCATTACAATCAATGCATGAATGACGCGTTAATAATTGCGGACCGTAAATTTAAGTCGCGGCTGATTGTCGGAACCGGGAAGTATCGGTCGTTTCAAGAAACGGCGCGTGCGCTCGAGGCCAGCGGAGCGGAGATGGTGACGGTCGCTGTTCGGCGCGTGAATCTGGACCGCAGCTCTGAGTCGCTTCTCGATTACATCGATCCCAAGAAGTATTTTCTTCTGCCCAATACTGCGGGATGCTACACCGCCGACGAGGCCATCCGGGCGGCGCGTCTGGGACGCGAGGTCGGCATCTCCGATTGGGTCAAGATTGAGGTCATTGGCGATCAAGCGACGCTCTATCCCGACGTACAGGCGACCGTCGAGGCGACGCGAGTCTTGGTAAAAGAAGGGTTCACCGTGCTGCCCTATACCTCCGACGACATCGTCTTCGCTAAGCGGTTGCTGGACGCGGGCGCGGCGGCGATTATGCCGCTGGGCGCTCCGATCGGCAGCGGGTTGGGAATTCAGAACGCCGCGAACCTGCGAATTCTGCGCGAGATGATCACCAGTGTTCCGCTGATCGTCGATGCCGGGGTGGGGACGGCGTCCGATGCGGCGACTGCGATGGAGCTGGGCGCGGATGCTGTCCTCATGAATACCGCCATCTCCGCTGCGCAAGAGCCTGTGCGAATGGCGGAAGCGATGCGACACGCCGTCATCGCCGGACGCCAGGCCTATCTTGCAGGCCGCATGCCGAAGAAGCTCTATGCGACGGCGAGTTCTCCGGTGGAGGGCGTGGTGCGGTAACGCGCAAAGAACTTAAACACAGAACGCACAGCGGAAAATCTAAAGGTATGTCGTGAAACTGAAACGGGCGGCCTTATAGGGCCGCCCGTTCTTATTTGTTAATCACAATACCTTACAGCATCTTGGCGCTGTCGACGTGAATGGTGTCGCCGGTGACGGTTCCGGTTACGGCGATGTGATGGCCTTCGTGACCTTTAAGGGCGTCCGGATTATCGACGTTGAGGACTTTCTGATCGCCGTCGGTGACGACTACGACTTTCGCTCCCTTGCCTAAACATTTCTTGGTGCAGGCGGCGTGTTCGGCGGAAGCGCCTTTCACGCCACATTGGCTGTCGCTGACCCAGCCGTTGACCGTAGTGGACGCGGCGCTGGCGGTGATCGTCATCATGAGAGCGAGCGAGAACAGAGCGAACGTGGCGACAATGATTTTCTTCATATGCGGAACTCCTGATTTTCAGCGGCCGGAGCCGCGATTTTATTTTGTGCCGATATGCGGAATATAGCACACCACCGAATCGCCGATGTTCGCAGCCAAAATCCTAGGACGTCCGCCAACGTATGGCCAGCGCCTAATCTCTCGATTCCTTAGAGACGCACTACGGCCCGGCGGAAGCCACGACCTTTCAAAGCTCAAACCTCAAGCGCTCGAAGCGGCGGGGTTAAAAAAGGTAGTGTCCGATTGTGGACACTACCGTGATGGCAACTATTTCGAGGTTAGTTGAAACTCTTCCGCAAGGTTGCGACTGAGATATGAGGCCATCCCAGGTTCACTTCTTTGGGAAGCGCCAGGAAAATCTCGAAGTCGAGGATCACCATCTGGACATACTGCAACTGCATGAACGTGGGATGGTCTTTGTGTTTGACCTTCTCAATCCAGAAAGTTGCATAGACCAGAGCAGTCTCGGCATTCGGCCCCACCTGAGGCGGGGTGGGTGCCACCGGTTCTCCGGTGAGAAACAGAATATTCTCGATGCCACCCGCGCCGTTGGTCGGGTTGACGACTACGGTCGGTGATCCGGGCTTGTTCTGGTTGGGTTGTGTAAAAAATGTAATCTGCGCCTGGGTTGCGATATTGAGTACCACGCCTTCGAAGGTGTGGCCTTTATCGACTTGTTGCGCAATCACGGCTTGCAGCAGTTTGATGGGATCGTTGACCACATCCTGCATGGGGACGCCGTGGATGGCCGCAGGCAGGGGCGGCTCCGTGGTACCGAAGGGCGTTCTTGGGTTCGCGGCGGATTCCGGAATGCTGAGATCGTACTGTGAGAACGGAGGCGGCACTGGGGCGCTCAGTTTTTCCGAGGAGCCTGCAGCATTGACGATCGGCGGCGCGGTCGGCAAGGTCGCGAAGGGCGTGCTGTTGAAGGAAGGGAACAACGAAAACGCATATTGGGACGCCGACGATGACAACACCGGAGTGCCAGTGAACGGCTGGGCTACACCTTGCGCCAGGAGCGAGTTGCCATGTGGAATGGTGCCCATGCGGGCGATCAGTTGAGCCGGAGCGGGCACAGTCTCCGGGGGATAGGTTGTGGCGGGTTGAGTGATCCAAATGCCAGGCTCAATGTGAAGAGCGCCGCCATGGTTGGCGTCGCTAATCTTTTGAAGATAAGTCAAGCCGAAGAGTTCGATATCGTTCTGTCCGAAACCGCGATTGGGGATCGAGGATCCGATGGGTTCGATCTGCAACGACTCGTGGGTTTGATTGAGTTGAAGGTAGAGATTGGCCTTGCCTTCGAAGTCGGGTCGAGCGATGAGGTTGAAGCCGCTGCCCCGCCAAGTTCCGGCGAGATCTTGAAGAAGTCCCAGATTTTTCAGGACGGTGGTATTGTCTGGAGTGATGCGAACGGAAGAAATTCTCTCGAATGCCATACTGCGCTCCTTTACATTTTGTTTGAAGTGTTCATGGTTAAGACCCCCTGGCGTCAGATTCTTACTGCAATACTTCGGCGAATTCTACACCCAAAGAGCAGCGCGGGATTGTTAATTTTTCTTGGAGGAGCGACCGATTCCCAAAACGGGAATTGTGTCTGAAAGGTTTTAGGAAAGCGGTTATTTCAGAACGGAAATGTTCTTTGGGGGCGGGGGTGGCGGGGCTTGCGGCTGAACGAAAACGTATTCTCCCGGTTTGGTGTAGCCGAGGTGCTCGCGCGCTTCCTTGACGATCGTCTTGGGATCCGACTTCAAAGCTTCGATGTCAGAGGCACGATGGTCGCTCTCTTTTTGCAGTCCGCCAATTTCTTTTTGCAGCGCGAGATATTCGGCTTTCTTTTGGCGGTAAACCACCATGCCATTGGCGCCAAACATGACGTGAACGAAGAGCCATGCGCTGATCGCGGCGACCGCTCCAGTGGCGAGGCGGCGACGGAAGCGATGCAGCCAGTTCAGGCCGGGACGCAATCGGTCGATCGTTTGTTCCGCGAATTGTTCGGCTTCAGGGGCGCGATCGATGAGCCGGCGCAGACCTTCCTGCGGATCGCGAACGGCTTGCGGTCCGGGACTAGTTGGCTTGCTTATGTTCAATCGAAAATCCACTGTTTTGCGGCCTCACGCAACTTCTTCAACCCCGCCTGCGAACAAGCCTCAGTGTAGACGCGTACCACTGGCTCGGTGCCCGAAAGGCGATAGCAAACCCACGAGCCGTCGTCGAAGAGCAACTTGAGCCCGTCTTTCCTTACCACCTCGCGGACCTTCCATCCCGCGAATTCTCTGGGATCGTTAGTGGGGGCTAACTTCTCAGTCAACTTGGCTTTGACCTCCGGCGTCAAGCGGAAGTTGTCTCGTTGCGGGTAAAGGGAACCAACTTTAGCAAATAAGTCCTCAAGTTGGCGGGCGAGTGACTTGCCGCGACGAGCAACCATCTCGCAGCAGAGCAGTCCGGCGAGGATGCCGTCTTTTTCGGCGACGTGATGGCGAATGGACAATCCCGCACTTTCTTCGCCGCCGATGACGATCTTGTCTTCTTTGATCAACTCGCCAATATACTTGAACCCGACGGGAGTCTCATGCAACTCGATTTTGTAGAACTTGGCAATCGCGTTGACCAAATTGGTGGTGGCTACGGACTTAGCGACGCCATTCTTCCAGCCACGGCTCTCCACCAAGTAATCGAACAGCAGGGCGATGATGAAGTTAGGCTGGAAGAACGTGCCATCGTCGTCGACGACGCCGAAACGGTCGGCGTCGCCATCGGTCGCAATGCCAATGTGGGCTTTCGTGGCGCGCATCTTTTCCCGTAGCGTGTCCAGCAGTTCACCGTCAGGTTCAGGCGCGTGGCCGCCGAAAAGGACGTCGCGATAGTCATGTACCGTCTCGACGGCGACGCCAGCCTCACGGAGCAGGGAATCGGAGTAGCCGCGCCCCGCGCCCCAAAAGGGATCGAAGGCAACCCGCAGTCCAGCTCTCTTTATGCAGGCGAAGTCGATGGTCTGGCGCAAGCGGGCGAGATAAACTTCCCGGGGATCGAGCGGCACCGAAGGGGCTTTTTTTTGATTTGCATTTTGACTTCCCAGCGATGATGCTTCATCGAAAGCGGCGATCTCCGTTTCGACCGCATGAGTAACTTCGGGCAGGGCAGGCGCACCGTCGGGAGTCGAGAATTTAATGCCGTTGTACTCCGGCGGGTTATGCGACGCCGTAATGTTGATCGATCCGTCGGCCTTTTCGTGGGTGATGGCAAAGGAAATCGCGGGAGTCGGCGCGGGATCGGCGATAAGTAATGGCGTTACGCCGTGTGCGGCCAGGGAGTCGGCTGCGATTGCACAGAAAGTCTCGCCAAGAAAGCGCGAGTCGCGTCCCACGATCACGCGGGGGTTCGACGGATTCTGGGCCGCGACATAGCGTGCAATGCCCGAGGCAGCGCGGCGCACATTGGCGAACGTGAATTCCTCGGCGACGATTGCGCGCCAACCCGAAGTGCCAAACTTGATTTGCGTAGGCATGATTTTTTCCTTCGATGATTTTATATGAGCGGAGTTTGGCTGCTAGAAGGGGTTGCCAAACAAACTGTATACGAGGATGGCGAGCACGAACAGGGTGAATGCGGCATAAAGGCGGTCACGCTCGGCCAGAAACGCCCAGATGGAAAATGCCACGCGCACGACTGGCGTGGCGATGAGCAGGATGAGTCCAAGTTGAATAATGCCGCGACCGTGGAATGTCAGCACGGAGTGCAAAATGCCGGAAGGCTTAGAGTAGTCGGCCGGCTCACCATGAAAAGTGTGGTAGTCGGCGGGTGCGAGCCCGTGTCGAATTAGGTAAACTCCCCCCCCGAAAAGAACGAAAAGGGCAGACGCCGTAACTCCGACGCGCAACACCATCCCGATGATCGATTCCATGTGTTCATCGGTCATGGCTTTGCCCGCTTGATTTTCCGGCGTTGTGTTTGTAGTCATTGGCATCCGTTAGTTTTTTATTCCGATCGAAGGCTCGGACCTGCACCAGTGTTAAAAGTGTCCAAAGATTCCCTTGTAGATCATCTGCAAGCCTAAGACGACAATTACGAGACTGAAGACTACGCGCAGGACTTTCGTTTCGGTTTTGACCAGAATGGTTGCACCCAGCATCGATCCCAGCAGGACACCGAGCATGACCGGCATCGCCAGTCCGGGATCGATGTAGCCGCGACTAAGATAGACTCCGGCGCTGGCCGCCGCGGTCACGCCAATCATGAAGTTGCTCGTCGTGGTAGAAACCTTAAAAGGAATCTTCATGGCTTGATCCATGGCCAGAACTTTGACCGCGCCAGATCCGATGCCGAGTAGCCCGGAGAGCGCGCCCGCGCCGAACATGAGGCTGAATCCGGTCGGTACGTTCTGCACGTTATAGCTGCGCGGGCCATCCGCGTCAGGGAAACTGCCATTCAGGTTGAGTTTGGTGGCGAGCGCGTCGGGGGGCATCTCGCGCGATTCTTTGCTGCGAGGTCTGCGCGAGAGATAGGCAGAGTAAACCAATACCACGCCGAAGATGACGGTAATCGCTTTCAAAGGAATGATGGCGGCGAGAAAAGCTCCGGTGAGAGCGCCGACCGTGGTGGCAATCTCTAGAAACATGCCGATACGAATGTTGGAAAAGCCTTCCCGGACGTAAGCCGCGGCCGCGCCCGACGAAGTCGCGATCACACTGACCAGCGAAGCTCCGATGGCGTAGCGGATGTCGACTTTAAAGAAGATCGTCAGCAAAGGAACGAGTACAACGCCGCCCCCGAGGCCAGTGAGAGAACCAAGAAATCCGGCGGCCAGAGAGCCTACGAAGACGAGTGCGGTGAATTCAAGAACGTTCAACGGTGGTCAGATGCCCCTTACAGCTAGTGTGCCATAGTGCCAGCCCTGCATCGGTGAGAGGACTGGTTCGGGACTCAATTATCTTTTGTACAATCGAGCTATGATCCAATCGAACGTTTTTTGGATGCGCCCTTGCCGCAGATAACTCGGCGCAGGTTTTTGAAAGCTTCCGGGCTGGCACTCGCGGCTGGAAGCTTGATGGTGGGCGGACAGTCAGCGGTTTTTGAGCCGAATGATCCCCACCTGGTTCGAATCGACTTAAAGCTCCCGCGATTGCCCGAAGCCTTTGTCGGTTTCAAAATCGCGCAGCTTAGCGACTTTCACTATAACGACCTGTTGTCGCCGCTACCCATGTCGCGAGCCACCAAGCTGGTGAACGAGAACTCGCCGGACCTGATTGCGCTAACCGGGGACTTCGTCACCGACTCTGCCTTTTCCGATTATTTACACGATCAGTATGAGGAGGCGGAATCGGCGGTGCCCTGTGCCGCGCGCCTCGCGGAAATGCACTCACATCTTGGTTTGTACGCGGTGTTGGGCAATCACGACGGCGCCACGAATCCACGCACGGTGACCGCAGCGCTAGAGGGGCGGAACATCAAGGTTTTGCGGAACACGGCGGTTCCAATCGAAAAGGATGGAGCGCGCATCTGGCTGGCGGGACTGGATGACATGATCGAGGGGAAGCCAGACATTGCAGCCTGTCTTAACAATGTGCCCTCCGCGGAGACCGTGATCTTGCTGGCACATGAGCCCGATTTTGCCGATATTGCAGCGAGACATCCTGTCGATGCCCAATTGTCGGGACACTCTCATGGCGGGCAAGTGTGGCTGCCGGGGATCGGCGCTCCGTGGCTACCCGGTGGGGCGAGGAAATATCCGAGAGGCTTGTATCAGGTGGGAGGGTTGGTGTTGTACACAAATTTTGGGATCGGCACCATCCGGGTTCCGGTGCGCTTAAATTGTCCGCCAGAAGTGACTCTTTTTACCTTGCGGCGAACCTAGTCTTATTGGCTATTAGCGTAATATGCTCAGCGAGATAGCGGTAGTTCTTCGATATTTGGTTGAATCGGATGAGCGAGCCTCGACTTTCCCGTTTTAGACTCCTGCTCCACGATCCTGTCCTTGGCTGCGCGTTGGGCTTCGAGTATCTGTTCCGTAGTCATGAATTCAGCCAGCCGTCTTTTGCCAGCATCCACTTGTTCACGGAGGATGGAGGTGAAATGGTCGGCCAGCAAATACCACATATAAGAGGTGGAGAAATTCTGAGTCACGCCGCGTCCCTCCGCGTGGATTTCCGCCATGCGTAATTCGTAAGAGTATCCAGGCAACTCCGCTGCGAGGGGCTTGGTTTTGTTTTCGCTCTTGTAGTTGACTTCGCCGGGCTTGGCGACGGCAAATGAAAGAAGCTCCATTCGGTTGGAAACACCGAGTTTATCGAAGATGCGAAAGAGATAGTTCTTGATGGTGTGCTGGCTTAACTCGAGGCGTTCGGCAATTTCTTTATTGGTCAAACCTTCCGACACGCTGCGAACGACCTCGAGTTCGCGCTTGGAGAGCAGGTCGACGCCGTTCGCGTCCACGGCGCGGACGTTCGGTGCCGATGCCAACGCTTCTATTGCGTAGGACACTTGCTGGGCGCTGGCCCAGATCTTCCCCAAGTGAACCTGGCGAACGCACTCGCAGAGCCTATCGAGCGATTCGTCGCGGCTGAACACGCCGCGTGCTCCGGCCCTGAAAGCGCCGACCGTGGCTTCGCGATGGGGGGAATCTAGAAGCACGACTGGGCGCGATTGCGGCGATATCTGACGGAATTGGCGAAGCAGATCGAGTCCGCGCAGGGAACCGCCTTCGAAACGAGAGCTGACGACGGCGACGTGGATATTGGATTTCCGCAGGAACCTTTCCGTGTCCTCCGGCTGGGGTGAAGCAACGACGTTGAGATGGGGGTCGCGTTGCAGGGCGTCGGCCAGGAGTTGGGTATAAATCCTGCTGCTGTCGGCCACCAGCACTCGTATGAGATCGCGCCCACCGACCGGATCCAAGTTTGGTGTTGTGTCCATAGAGTTTGAGGGGACAACTACTCCAGTCTCGAGTTCGCGGTAGACGACCGCTTAGCAGAGAGGGTTGAATGCGTCCATTACGCAAACTAGCTAGAAATGTCGGCGCTTCCACAACAAACTTATAAGAATATGCAGAGATTCGCAAAGGGAATGTTGCAATCCTTTGCAACCTCCGTCATCACGGTTGGATGGACTAAGTAATTTATTCCCAAATTTCAGACTTCTACGGTCGAGTTCGCAGCGCAAGGGACTCTCATTATTCGACGTTTAACGGTAAGTTCATCAGTCGTTTACATGATCCTTTGGTTATGTGTGGTTTAATCGGATCATGGGTCGGCCGTAGGCTAGCGAGCATGAACTTTGGTAACGTTGAAGGAGAACATAATCTCTAGTGGTATGTTCTCTATGAATAGAGTGTATAGGCTCACGCAAAACGGAGAAAAGTGGCACTGACCTGATGTGCCTCTTGCAACGGTCTGCACATGCATATAAATTCACCTTGGTAAGAAGATTTCACCCCGACTGCAAGAATCCTCCCCCTGATTCAAGGCCGCACTTTTGAAGTGGTGGCTCTCAATTCAGCTTATGTTGGAAAAAGGGTTATCCATCAATGGGACTCAGAGGGCGAAGCTATGAGTAGCGTCGGCACAGCTTTGGGGGAAAATCCGGGTTGGGGTGAAGTAACAGCGCAGGAAGCTCCCTTTGCCACTCGCTGGTATGCGGTGCAGACGAAATCAAGACATGAAAAGGTGGTCGCAGATCGCTTTCGTGAGCAGGGGTTGACCTCTTTTCTTCCCTTGGTGAGTCAAATCAGGCGGTGGAGCGACCGGAAGAAAGTGGTGGCCCTGCCGTTATTCAGCTGCTACGTATTTGTACGACTGCGGCCGACGCTCGAAGATCGAATCCGGGCTTGTTCGGTCAGCGGAGTTTTCCACGTGTTGAGCGGGCCGGAGGGGGGCATTTCAATTCCGGATGCGGAGATCGATGCAGTTCGTGTCCTCACCGAGCAACAGTTCCCCTGGGTGGAACATCCTTTCTTGAAAATCGGCCAACGGGTGAGGATTCGGAGCGGCGCGCTGAACGGCGTAGAAGGAATTTTGTTGGCCCGAAACGGCGACCGGACGTTAGTGGTTTCCGTGGATGCGATTCAAAGGTCGCTGGCGGTAAAGATTGAGAACTACGATGTGGAGCCGCTGTAAGCGCGGTTTGCCATTCCCCGTACCCATCGAGTTTGGCAGCCAGTTGGTAATGATTCATAATTCATGAGTTCCTTACATTCCATCCAATCGCGCGGCAGCGCGCATATTCTGGCGGTGAGCTGTGATCCGTCGTCGGTGGCGTCTTTTCGGCGGGTAGCCGAGGGTTTACCACTGGAAACGGCGGAGAGCCGATGGGCGGCGCTGGAGCGGGTGCAGTCGGGCACGGCACTGGATTTGGTGTTGCTCGATTTGGCCGAGGGAGACGACGACGGACTGTACACTTTGCGCTGGCTGCGACGCGTTCGCCCCGAGCTGGCCGTGATCGTTTTATCGCACTCACGCAACCCCGGGGAACGAGCGGAAGCATTGCGTCTGGGAGCGCAGGAATATCTTTGCCATCCCCTGAATGAGCGCGATTTGCGTATGGCGTTGGAACGTCAACTGGCCCCGGACGAGGTCGATTCGGAGTTTGAACTGGCGGCAGACGACGTGGAGCGGGTCAGCCATGATCTCTTCTTTGTTTCGGCGACGCCGGCGATGCATAAGCTGAGGGCGCAGGCCGAGCTGCTGGCGCAGGTGCACACCCCCCTGCTGATCGTAGGAGAGCGGGGCAGTGGCAAAGAGATCACGGCACGTTTAATTCATAAGTTATCGGTACGTTCGGGGTTTCGTTTCGTCAAGGTTCGTTGCTCGGATTTCCCTCTCGACCTGCTGGAGGGCGAACTTTTTGGTTACGGCCGGAGCTCCACGCAGGGATCGAATGGAGCGGGCTATGGCGGCGCCCGGAGCAAGCCGGGGAAGTTTGAGTTGTGCGAACAAGGCGTACTTTTCCTGGATGAGATTGAGGCGATGCCGCAGGCCTTGCAGGCGAAATTGCTCCAGGTGATTCAGGAGAAAAGCTACAAACGCCCGGGAAGCGAAGAGCGGGTGGGGGTGCAAGCCCGCGTTATGGCCGCGACCGAGGCGCACGTAGAGCAAGCATTGGCCAGCAAACAGTTGCGCGAAGATCTTTACTACTGTTTGAGCGCGTTCAGCGTGTATGTGCCTCCGCTCCGGCAACGTAGAGAAGAGATCCCTCTTCTGCTGGGGCATTTTATGAAGCAGTTGGCCGGACATTATGGCCTTGCGTCACGCCCGCTTTCGGCAAAGATGTTGGCGATGTGCCAGAGATATTCGTGGCCGGGCAATCTGAACGAGCTGCGTGATTTTACGAAGCGTTATCTGGTCGTAGGCGACGAAGACCTCGCCATTCGAGAGTTGTGGAGGAATGAAGTGGCGGAGCCAACGGCCGTTGGGCATGGCTATCCGGCCGCGGAAAGAGTCGCGGTCAGGGATGGGAGTCAGGGTGAGGTGGAAGCCGCTTCCGGCCTCAAGTATCTGCTGCGCAGTCTGAAAGATGAAACGGAAAGGGGCGCCATCGTCAACGCCCTTGAAATGACGCACTGGAATCGGAAGGCGGCCGCGAGGGCACTGAAGGTGAGCTACCGGACGTTGCTCTATAAGATTCAGCAATACCAGTTACACCCGCCCGCGAGTCATGTTTCTGTCATAATGCCGGGCAGTGGAATAAAATCCGGCGGGCACACGGATACGGATTGAGAACACCAGTCGCTCCCGCCGAAAGAATCGCGGCAGCAGGAGCCTCCATGACTTTGACTTTAACTTTGCGATTTACGAAAAAAGAAATCGGGCATTATGTGAAGGCGCTCGCACTGGCGGCAGTGACGGTTTTTATTTTTTTGCCTGGTAACGGATTTGGCCAAGCCGCAACGAGTCCGGGGAACGGGCCGGCATCCGCAGTCGCCGACAGCGGTGGTCCAGCCGGCAAACCGCACGACGACAGTTTTGTAATTGGCGACGACGACGTTCTTTCGATCAGCGTATGGAAAGAGCCCGATGTTTCGCGAACATTACCGGTCCGGTCGGATGGCAAGATTTCGATTCCTCTGGCGGGAGAAGTGCAAGCGGCGGGGCTGACCCCGCGGCAACTGGAAGCGGCGATTGCCGCCAAGCTGGCCAGCTTCATTTCCCAGCCGGACGTCACGGTCATCGTTACCGAGATTCGAAGTCAGAAATTCAATATTCTAGGACAGGTTACGCGACCGGGGTCCTATCCTCTGACCAACTCGATGACGGTGTTGGATGCAATTGCGCTGGCGGGCGGTTTTCGGGACTTCGCCAAGGAAAAATCGATTTACGTTCTGCGCCAGGACGGTGTTGGAGGCGAGACGCGGATGCCGTTCAATTACAAAGACGTGATCAAGGGCCGAAAAACCGAGGAAAACGTCAAGCTCCAGGCCCGCGATACCATCGTCGTACCTTAGCGTGCTGCTCTCCATGCCAGTCAAACTTCAATGGGTAATACTCGTTGCGATGAGCCCATCCTTGTGGGCCCAGAACGATGCTTCGCAGAGCCCAGCGGGGAGTAGCGCGATGATCACCCCGGCGCCGGCGGGAGGGGCGGGCTATTCTCTGGGTTTCGAATCCGAGGGACGGTCGAATTACTTGCGCGGGGGATTGACCTTTCAGACGGCGTACGATGACGACGTTTTCACCAACCCCGGCAGTGTACCGCCGAATCAACCGGTGGCCGCGATCAGTTATTCGATCTGGCCGACGATCGATTTGGATGTGAGGCGACCGCGCACGAAGTTGAATTTGCTTTACACTCCGGGTTTCACCTTCTATCAACAGGCGGGAAGCGCCAAGGGCAGTGGCATACAAGCGAGTTCTTACAACGAACAAGACGAGAGAGTGGGCGTTGATTTTGAATACCGCCTGAGCCCCCATGTAACCATGACCCTGCGGGATTCGTTATCGCAGACCTCGAATTTACTGAATCAACCGACTACGGATTCCAGCACCGTGATTTCAGGATCGTCGCAACCTGCAAGTCAACCGGTGATTTCTCCGATTGCGGAAGTGCTGCGGAACGTGGGTTCGGTGGGAATCTCGGATCAGCTGGGATTAAACGAAATGATTGGAGCCAATGGCAGCTTCACCAATTTGCATTACCCACAGCAGAGCGAAGTTTCGGGGCTGTACGATTCCAGTTCTAAGGGCGGATCGGTGTTCTACAGTCATCGGCTGTCCCGTAGGCACTATGTGGGGGTGACGTATCAGTATGACGACCTGCGGGCGTATCCGACCGGCTCTCAAAGCCAGACGCAGACCGATACGGTTTCTTTTTTCTACACCTTTTATGCCAGCGCACGATTGTCTGTTTCATTGTTCGGCGGCCCCGAGTATGCGGATACGGAACAGGCGGGCGTCCCCGCGGTAAAGGGTTGGTCGCCATCGACGGGCGCGAGCTTCGGCTGGCAGGGCCTGCACACCAGCGTGGCCGGGAGCTATGCGAGAACGATTACCGATGGAGGCGGACTGGTGGGCGCGACGCACTCCAACGCGGCGAACATATCGATTCGGCAACAAATTACGAAGCGCATGGATACCGGAGTTTCGGGGAATTATTCGGAGAATTCGCTATTGAGTCCCATCGCGACGAACTCCGCAACCAGCCCGCTCGCAAGTTATAGTTCCGGCGGACACACCGTTCAGGGCACGGCCTCCCTGCGTCAGCAGATGGGCGAGCACCTTAGCCTACAATTGGGATATACGCGGGTGCATCAAAGCTACAGCAATATCGCGGCTATTTCGAGCGCGCCAGACCGCAACCGCGAGTGGGTTTCGGTTTCTTATTCTTTTGCCCGTCCTCTGGGGCGATAAGCTTATGCCAGAAGTTGAAGAAAAAGCCGAAGCGGTGAGTCTGGAACAGGTGTTGGGGATCGTCCGGCGACGGCGCTGGCACTTTCTCATACCGTTCTTCATGGGTTGGCTTTTAGTGTGGGCGGCGAGCTGGGTGCTTCCGCCACAATACAAGTCCGGGACGTTGATTCTGGTCGAACAGCCCACGATGCCGAAAGACTACGTCATGCCGAACGTCAATGACGACTTGCAGGAGCGAATTCAGGGCATCCAGCAACAGATTCTGAGCCGGACGCGACTGCTTCACATTATCGATCAATTGAATCTCTATCCTCAGGACCGCAAGCGAATGTCGCCGGACGACCTCGTGGTGCGGATGCGCAAAGACATTGAAGTGACCCTGGTGCATGACGAAAGCAAGCGCGAAGTGACAGCTTTCAGCGTGACGTTCACCGCGCGCGATCCGCGCGTCGCCCAGCAAGTCACCAGCGAATTGACCAACTTATTTATCAGCCAGAACCTGGAAGTGCGGCAGCAGGAGTCTGAGGACACGACGAAATTCCTGGAAAGCCAGTTGGAGGAGGCGCGTAAAAACCTTGCCGAGCAGGAAGAGAAAGTTCGCGAGTTCAAGACGGCTCATCCCGGTGAGTTGCCCACGCAATTGCAGAGCAATCTACAGATTTTGAGTGGCTTGCAGACGCAACTGCAAAGCGAGCAAGACCAATTGAACGCGGCGCGCCAGCAAAATGCGTATTTGCAGTCCATGATGGCGCAGTACAAGTCGTATCCGAGGACCGCGAAGGGGGCGGATGGAACGCCGACGGGATTGGCCGAGATCGATGCGGAACTGGAGAAGCAGAAGGCCCAGCTGGCGGACTTGCTCTCGCGGTATACGGATCGGCATCCGGATGTACGTAAAGTGAAGGATCAGATCGCGCAGACCGAAAAAATGAGGGCGCAGGTTTCGGCGGAGCTGAAAGCGGGGGCGCAATCGTCGGCAGGGAACGAGGCCAAGAATCAGGACAGCGATCCGACAGAAAGCGGTCCCATAATTCAGGTACAGGGACAGCTCAAGGCCAACCAGGCTGAGATTGCCAACCGGGAGCGTTCCGTGGCCGGCCTGGAGGCGAAGATCAATCAATACCAGGGGAATCTGAGCCAAGAACCCGCCGTCGAGCAACAATATATCGATTTGACTCGAGGCTACGATCAATCGAAAACCAACTACGACAGTTTGCTCAACAAGAAGAACGAATCGCAGATGGCGACCAGCATGGAGTTGCGGCAACAGGGCGAACACTTTCAGATGATCGATCCGCCCAGTCTTCCGCTCAAACCCGATTTCCCCAATCGCCTAAAGTTGTGCCTGATCGGTTTAGGTGTGGGGCTGGTTCTGGGGGGGGCGCTGGCGGGCGGAACGGAATTTTTGGATGGAAGGTTGCACACCGAGAAAGCGATTAAGGCGATGCTGGCGACGCCGGTGCTAGCAGAAATCCCACCCATGGTGAGCCCGGCGGAGCAGCAGTCGCGGCTGCGGAACGATCGGATGGCTTGGATGGCCGCAGGAATCGTCTTTGCGACCATTCTTGTGGGATCGGCGATCAGTTATCTGCGCGGATAAGATTCATGTACAAAGCATTTTTCAATCTGAAACGGAACCCGTTCGAGATCACGCCCGACCCCTCGTTCCTGTTTCCTACGCGCCGGCATAACGAGGCCTTGGCGGCCCTTTACTATGGCGTGCGCCGGCACAAGGGTTTTGTGGTGATGACGGGCGAAGTGGGCACGGGCAAGACATTGCTGGTGCGCTGTTTATTGCAGCTGCTCAACCGCAGCAATGTAGCATACGCCTACATTTTTAACAGCCGGCTGAATCCGGTTGAGTTTTTGCAATATATCGCCGGAGACTTCGGCCTGGCGACTGCGGGAAAGAACAAGAGCGAGTTACTGCTGGCGCTGAGCAACTTTCTGATTTCGCGATATCAGAAAAAGTTGACGACCGTGCTGGTGGTGGACGAAGCGCACCACGTCTCAGCGGAGGTTCTGGAAGAAGTCAGGCTGTTGACCAACCTGGAGACCTCGCAGGAAAAGTTGTTGCAGATTCTGCTGGTAGGACAGCCCGAGTTGGATGAGAAGCTGGACTCGTTCGAGCTCCGCCAGTTGAAGCAAAGAATTGCGCTGCGCTCGCAACTGGAAGCCTTGACGCTGGACGAGACGACGGGGTATATCCATCGGCGGTTGCAGTTGGCAGGAGCGACACCGGAAGCGGCGGCAAGCATCTTTACCCCGCCTGCGGTGGCCGCGACCTACCGGCACTCGCGAGGCATTCCGCGACTGATCAATACAATATGTGAAAACGCCTTGGTGAACGCGTTCGCCCGGCAAATGCCGGCGATTACGCCTGACATTATTGAAGAAGTGGCGGCGGATTTTCGCTTGAGCGTGTTGCACCCGGCAAGCATCCCCCAGGGAAACGGGGGAAGAGACGGTCAGGAGAGCGCTCTCGAAGCTTTGAAGACGCTGCTTCATTTGCAGGACTATCTCCAGGCCAAGCGCGGGCCGGAAGTGGAGTCGGTTGCGGTGGCGGCGCCCGGAGTGGGCAAGTTATGAGTCGAATTTTTGAAGCTTTGCAACGGTCTGAGGCGGAGCGCACGGGGGCGTCGGAGCTGTCGGCCGTCGCAATGGCCACAGATTTGTTGAACGCCGCCGAGCGGAACCTATTCGAACGCGGAGGGTCGGAGTCCAACAACTCACCGGGAAAATTAGTACGGGCGGAGATGGGGGAATTTGCGTCGGTGGGAATCTCGCTTGCGCGAGACAGCCGGCTGATCTGCCTCACGGAACCCGAAAGCCTGGGCGCGGAAAAATTCCGATTCCTTGGCGTCAAACTGAGGCAATTGCAGCAGACTCGCGGGCTGAAGAAGGTTTTGGTGACAAGTACGATTCCGGAAGAGGGCAAGAGTACGATCTCAGGGAATCTGGCGACTACGTTGGCGCGCAAGCAGACCCAGAAGGTTTTGCTGCTTGAGGGCGATCTCAGGCGGCCCTCGTTGAGTCAGCAATTCGGTCTCAGCAAAATGCCCGGATTAAGCGAGTGGCTGACCGACGACCCGACCCCGATGCAGAATATTGTCAAGCTGGAGGGGCCTAACTTCTGGTTCCTGCCGGCGGGCCATCCGCCGGAGAATCCGCTGGAGCTTATGCAATCGGGCCGTTTGTCGGAATTGATGGAGCAATTGGCGGGTTGGTTCGATTGGATTGTGATCGACTCTCCGCCGGTGTTGCCCTTGGCCGATACCAGCGTTTGGACCCGGCTGGCGGATGGGATCCTTCTGGTGACTCGAGAAGGAATCACCCAGAAGCGGCAACTGGAGCGCGGCTTGCAAGCGCTGGAAAAGAACAAGCTTTTAGGAGTCGTGCTGAATAGCTCGACCAACACCGATCACAAGAACTACTATCAGCGCTACGGGCCTATGGCACAAAAGAACCATAGCCGATAACGAAAAAACGCTTTACTCTGTAACTGAGTCTCGTAACTTCCTTCCCCCGCAGTCGCAGTTACCTTTGGAAATCCAAGCAGCGAGTTTTGTCGAAACCTGCCGTGTCTCTCCATGAAGAGGGCAGGAGAAGGAAAACAATATGAATGCACGGCGCTCAAGCAGTGGTGCGGCGTTAGGGCTGGTGGAAGCAAGAGTTTCCCCGGTTACGGATCGCGAAGTGCTCGATCAAGCTTCGTTTCAGCGCATGATTTCGCTGGAGCGTAAGCGCAGCGAGCGGTCGCGCAAGCCGTTTCTTTTAATGCTGCTCGATGTAGGTCGATATTTGCCTTCGGAAAAAAACGGAAAGGTGCTGCACAAAATCCTTTCCGCATTATCGCTGTCGACTCGCGAGACCGACGTAACGGGTTGGTACCAGAATCAGTCTGTGGTGGGGGTGATGTTCACAGAGATCAGCATCGACGATCGGGGATCGATCTTGAGTACGATGATGGCACGCGTTGGGGAGACGTTGCGCAGCAATCTGACGCTGGAACAGTTCAACCAAATCAGCATGTCGTTCCATCTGTTTCCGGAGGATTGGGATCACGATCTGCCGGAGCGTCCCAGCAACCCGTTGCTGTATCCGGATTTATCCGAACGTGAAAACTCCAAGCGCGTCCCGGTTGCTTTGAAGCGTTTGATGGACATTGTCGGCAGCATCCTGGCCATCATAGCGTTTTCCCCAGCGTTAGCTGCGATTGCGCTGGCGGTTAAGTTGACCTCCAGGGGCCCGGTTCTGTTCAAGCAGCGTCGAGTGGGCCAATACGGGAAGTCGTTCGTGTTCCTCAAATTCCGTTCGATGTACGTAAACAACGACGCCAGCGCGCATCGAGAATACGTAAAGAAATTGATCGGCGGTCAGGCGGATCGCAAGCCGGCCGAGGGGACACAAGGGCTGTATAAGTTGACCAACGATCCCCGCATCACGAAAGTCGGCGCTTTCCTGCGGCGCACCAGTCTGGACGAGTTGCCGCAATTCTTCAACGTGCTGTGCGGGGAAATGTCGCTGGTGGGGCCGCGGCCGGCGATCGCCTATGAGGTCGAGGCCTATGAAACATGGCACCGCAACCGAGTGCTGGTGGCCAAGCCGGGAATCACCGGGCTTTGGCAGGTGGATGGACGCAGCCGGGTGCAATTCGACGATATGGTGCGTCTGGACCTGCGCTATGCCAGGAGCTGGTCGCCCTGGATGGATGTAAAGATTCTGCTGCGCACGCCTGCGGCCATGTTTGGCGAAGGCGCTTGTTAATAGGCTTACCGTTGTCGAGCCAATCTTTCTTGTCTCGTTGTCGTTCACATCCGTAGCCGTGTGTCGGCTTTGCTCTGGAACCGCGCGGTTCCACTACTACCTTAGAAAACTCCATCAAGCGGAAGGCGGGTAAAGGCATGATCAAATTTGGTGTGATCGGTTATGGATATTGGGGGCCCAACGTGGTCCGCAATTTGGCCCAATTGGACGGTTCCCAGGTGGTGGTCGTCTGCGATAAGAGCCCGGCCTCACAAAAACGCATTCAGAAAGCTTTTCCCAACACAAGAGTGACGGCCAATGCCTCCGAGGTCATGACCTCCAACGATGTGGATGCGGTCGCCATCGTCACGCCGGTTTGGACGCATTATGAACTGACCAAGGCTGCGCTCGAACACGGCAAACACGTCTTCGTGGAGAAGCCGTTCACCAGCAATACCGAGCAGGCGGAAGAACTCATTGAACTGGCTGCCCGAAAACACCTGCAGATCATGGTCGACCATACCTTCCTATTCACAGGGGCGGTTCGGAAGATCGACAAACTGGTCAGCGACGGCACTCTGGGAAAGATTTTTTACTACGATTCGATGCGGGTCAACTTGGGGCTCTTCCAGCATGATGTGAACGTGATTTGGGATCTGGCACCGCACGATCTGTCGATCATCGATCACTTGATTGAGGAAACACCGGAGGCAATCTCTGCCACGGGACAAAGTCACCTTAATCAACATGAAGATGTTGCGTACATCACGATTTACTTTCCGGACAAGATCATCGCGCATATCAACGTGAATTGGCTGTCGCCGGTGAAGGTGCGCACCACACTCATCGGCGGCGAAAAGAAGATGTTGGTTTGGAACGATCTTGAAGCCGACGAAAAGATCAAGATCTACGACAAAGGCGTGGACATCAGCAGCCAGGAAGGACTTTATAACCTGCTGGTGAATTATCGTTCGGGCGATATGTGGTCGCCCCAGATCGAGCAAGTCGAGGCGCTGAAGCTGGAGATGACCTATTTCCTGGAGTGCATCGAAAAGAACAAGACTCCGATGAACGACGGCCATGCCGGCCTGCGCATTGTGCGCATGTTGGAAGCGGCCAACCGGTCGGTTGCCAAGCGAGGAGAAGTGATGCCTCTCTACGAAATGGAAGCGGCTGCGCGATAGATGTCCGGGAAGGTCTATTTACGTCCCAACGTGGTGGTCGAGCCTCTGGTCGCCCATTGGTATGCCTGGTCGCATTTGATTGCGCCGGCTACGGCGGCGCGTAATTTCACCGATCGCCATTTGCGCATCATCGATTCATTCGTGCAATCGCCGGCGGCACACGCGGCGGCGGTGCAAAACCCAAAGATGCTGGGGGGGCCGTTTATGGATCTTCCGGCAAGCAGAGTGGATCAAGTCAAGCAGTTGGGAAACGAAATTCGAGAGAATTCGCTATTCGAGTTGTCCTCTGCCATCTGTCAACTGGAAGCAATGCTGAAGAGCGAGGCCCAAGGTTTTTCCGTCGAGCCACTCTATTCGCAAGTGCCGCAAGCGCTGCGGGGGTACGTCGAACTGGTGTACGACCGCCAGAATCATCCCCATTTCCGCTTGCTGGAGGCGCTGGTATACAAGAGCCGTTTTTATCAGCCGGAGTTGCAGAGCTTGATGCTCTCCTTGATCACGGGCGACGATCGACCCTTTGTGTTGAGCACACCGCGTTTTCAGGAGGAGGGGTGTGTGGAATGGCAGGTGCCATTTGCCAGCGAGAATATCGACAAGCTGTTCGCAATGAAAACGCGTTCTGAAGAATTCGAGACCGTGCAAGAAATACTGGGCGTCAACGAAAAAGACTCTGACGCGCTGCGATCGCTTTTCCGAGCGGAGCCCACCGCCAGCGCTAACCGCTACGCGGGTAAAGGGGCTCGTTGGCGTTACTTCGGCCATGCCTGCATCCTCATGGAGGCGGATGGCGTGAGCCTTCTGACCGATCCCGTGCTGAGCTACACCTACGAAAACAACATTTCGCGATATACCTACGAGGACCTTCCAGACGTAATCGATTGCGTCATGATCACGCACAATCATCAGGATCATTTGCTGTTTGAGACGCTCTTACAGCTGCGCAGTCGAATCCGCACCATCGTGGTGCCGCGCAGCGGCGGTGGCGATTTGCAGGATCCTTCCATGAAGTTGATTTTGCAGCAATGCGGCTTCAAGAACGTGGTCGAAATGCAAGAGATGGAAAGCATGAAGTTCGGAAAATTTGAACTGACAGCGCTGCCGTTCCTGGGCGAGCACGGCGACCTGGACGTACGCACGAAGCTAGCCTATCTGGCTCGAATCAATGGCAAGTCGATCCTATTCGCCGCCGACTCGGCCAATATCAGCCCCGAGATGTATCGCCATGTTCACGCCGAGGTTGGCGATATCGACGTGCTGTTTGTCGGCATGGAATGCGATGGGGCGCCCATGTCATGGCTCTACGGTCCGTTGTTCACCGAAAAGCTCGAGCGCAGCATGGATCAATCGCGACGCCTGGCGGGATCGAACTTCGAGCGTGCCAAAGGCATCGTCGATCAATTCAACTGCAAGGAAGTTTATGTATACGCCATGGGACAAGAGCCTTGGCTCAATTACGTCATGAGTGTGAAGTATACGGAGCAGTCGAATCCGATCATCCAGTCCAATCGGTTGATTGAAGCCTGCCGCGACGAGGGCAGGATTGCCGAGCGCCTGTTCGGCGAACGCGAAATTCTGTTGGGCTAATTGAATCAACTAACGCGATTCGTTCGAATGACCACCTGTTCACAATTTGACCGCGGAGTGACCCCAGCTGATTTGGACAAGCTGCGCAGCTGGAACTCGACTCGCACCGATTATCCTCGCGAGGCTTGCATTCACGAACTCTTCGAGGAGCACGCGGCACGAACCCCTGATGCGGTTGCGCTAGAGTTCCGGGATCGCCCTATGACCTACGGCGAACTGAACCGGCGCTCCAATCAGCTCGCGCACGCTCTGCGCGGCATGGGTGTCGGCCCTGAAGCGATGGTTGGGATATTGCTTGAGCGTTCGCTCGAAATGATCGTGGCCATTCTTGGCGTGCTGAAGGCGGGCGGGGCCTATGTGCCGCTGGATGCAAAGTATCCCGTGGAACGGCTGAAGTTCATGGCGGAAGATACGGCGGTTTCGGTGGCGGTGGCACAGAAAGAGCTGTTGGCGTCGGTGGGAGGAACAATTGGCCACGCGAAGATCGTACTTCTAGACGAGGCGGGCGATGGCTTGACTCGTGAGAGCGGAGAAAATCTCGGTTCTACGGGGAACGCCCGCAATCTCGCTTACGTCATGTACACCTCTGGATCGACCGGCCGACCCAAGGCAGTCTTGGTCGAGCATCGTTCAGTGGTTCGACTGGTTAAGAAAACGAACTATGCGAAGTTTGACGCAGAGGAAACCTTCCTGCAGTTTTCGCCGATCTCGTTCGACGCTTCCACACTGGAAATTTGGGCGCCGCTTCTGAATGGCGGCCGCCTCGTGATTATGCCGCCGGAGTCGCAATCTCTGAGTGACATCGCCGAAGCTATTTATCGCTGCGGAGTGACTTCGATGTGGCTGACCGCGGGATTGTTCAATCTGATGGTTGAGCAGAATCTGGATGGTTTTCGTCCCTTGCGTCAATTGCTGATTGGCGGTGAAGCCTTGTCTCCGTCGCATGTGCGGAAAGCGTTGGCGGCGCTGCCCGATTGCCGGATCATCAATGGGTACGGTCCGACCGAAGGCACGACGTTTACGTGCTGTCACGCCATCACCCTCGCCGATACAGCCGGGAATTCGATTCCGCTGGGGCGGCCTATTTCAAATACGCAAGTGTACGTTCTGAATTCGGAAATGCAGCCGGTTCCCATCGGAGAAGAGGGCGAACTTTTTATTGGTGGCGACGGGGTGGCGCGAGGCTACCTCAATCGGCCGGAGCTGACCGCGGAGAAGTTCCCGCCCAATCCTTACTTGCAAGATCGCCGGGAAGCTCAGGGTGAAAAGTTGTATCGCAGCGGCGACATGGCGCGCTATCGCCCGGATGGGGCGATCGAATTTCTGGGCCGGTGCGATCAGCAGGTCAAAATTCACGGTCATCGTATCGAGCTGGGCGAAATCGAAGCAGCGTTGATGCAGCATCCCAGTGTGAACTCAGCGGTCGTTGTGGCGCGTCAGGATGCGCACGCGGGCAAGGAGAAATCCGAGAAGAAACTGGTTGCGTATATCGTCGCGGGGCGACAGGGTTGTCCCGTGGGCGAAGTGCGAGAGCTTTTGAGGAAAAAGCTGCCCGGGTTCATGCTGCCTTCCGCGATTATGCTGCTCGACCGTCTACCTCTGAGCTCGAATGGGAAAGTGGATCGCAATGCGCTGCCTGCGCCGGACAGTTCGGCGTCGGCTGCGACGGTCGCAGTCGAATCCGCGCCGTGGAAGAGTCAAAATGTCGATCTCGAGCAGACCGTAAGCCAAATTTGGCAACGGGTGCTGGGCGTGAAACAAATCAGTCCGCAGCAGAACTTCTTCGACGCCGGCGGCGACTCCTTGCAACTGCTGGAAGCTCACGCCGAATTGCAGCGCGCACTAGGATCGGATTTGCCTATCACCGATTTGTTCGAGTTTGCCAGCGTCGCAGCTCTGGTTGAACATCTGCAAAAACGAAGTGCGACGCAGGACGACCAAGGTCTGCGAAAGGCGCAACAGCGGGCCCAGCAGCAACAGGCGGTGTGGGCACGGCAGAAGCAAATACAGTCCGTTCGTCAGTCATGAGTCAAGTGGAAAACAATTTGAGCGGAGTGGCCATCATTGGCATAGCCGGACGCTGGCCGGGTGCGGACTCGCCTGAGGCGTTCTGGCGAAATCTCGTCCACGGCGTTGAGTCCATCTCGCAACTTCGCGAAGATGAACTTGAGAGCGGAGACGCAACCCTGTGGTCTCAGCCCAATTTCGTGAAAGCGCGCGGCATGCTTGATGGCGTTGACATGTTTGACGCCGAGTTTTGGGGCATGTATCCCAAAGAAGCGGAGATGACCGATCCTCAGCAGCGAGTTTTTCTAGAGTGCGCATGGCAGGCTCTCGAAGACGCAGGCTACGATCCGCAAGGGTATGCCGGTGCGATCGGAGTGTTCGCCGGTTGCAGCATGAATACTTATTTCCTGCGCAATATCAGCAGCGACCGCCAACTGGTGGAAGACTTCACTGGCAGTTATCAGGTTGGGTCCTATGGCTGGCTGGTGGGCAATCACGCCGACTTTCTGGCCACGCGGGTGGCCTACAAACTGAACTTGCGCGGACCGGCCTTCACCATGAACTGCGGTTGTTCGACTTCGCTGGTGGCGGTTGCACAGGCCTGCCAAAGCATTCTGAATTATCAGTCGGACATGGCGCTGGCGGGCGGCGTTTCGATCAGCTTCCCACAAAAGCGCGGATACCTTTATCAACCTGACGGAATGGTTTCGCCCGACGGTCATTGCCGAACCTTCGATGCCGATGCGCAAGGCACAGTTTTCGGTAGCGGAGCCGCCGTGGTTTTGCTCAAGCGTCTCGAAGAAGCCGTTGCCGACGGAGATCATATTTATGCGGTGATCAAAGGCTTCGCCGTCAATAACGACGGCTCCGCCAAGGTCGGATTTGCCGCGCCCGGCGTCGATGGGCAAGCACAGGTAATCGCAACGGCGCAGGCCGTCGCAGGAGTCGAGGCGGAATCCATCGGCTATCTGGAATGCCATGGCACGGCCACGCCGCTGGGAGATCCCATCGAGATTGCCGCGGCCGCCAAGGCTTTTGGCGCCAGCACGAAAGCCCGAGGATTCTGCGCTCTGGGCAGCGCGAAGCCTAATGTAGGACACCTCGACGTGGCCGCCGGCGCTACGGGATTAATCAAGACCGCGCTGTCGCTGCACAACGAATTGTTGCCTGCGACGCTGCATTTCGAGAAGCCAAGTCCGAAACTGAACCTGGAGAACTCGCCTTTTTTCGTGAACTCCAAGCTCACAGAGTGGAAGCGCAAAGCGGACGACTCGCCTCGACGGGCGGGGGTCAGCGCGTTCGGCGTAGGTGGCACCAATGCTCATGTGGTTCTAGAGGAAGCGCCGCACGCCACGGTCACGAAGACGAATCGAAATTCTCACTTGCTGTTGGTGTCCGCAAAGACGTCGGAAGCGCTGGACGCCGCCAGCTCGAATTTAGCGGAACATCTACGGCAGAATCCAGAGACGAATCTCGCAGACGTGGCCTACACTCTCCAAACTGGACGGCGCGTGTTTGGGCAACGGCGGTATGTTCTGGCAGCCGACTCCGCGCAGGCGGCGCAAGCCCTGAGGACGAACGTCCCTCCGACGAAAGATAAGCGCAGCGGTTCGGAGGCGAACGAAAAAACCTCTCTGGTATTTATGTTCCCGGGGCAGGGAGCGCAGTATCCACTGATGGGAGCGCAGCTCTATGCCAGCGAGCCGGAGTTCTGCCGGGCGATTGACGAGTGCGCAGACATCCTCAAGCCGATTTTGCCGCGCGACCTGCGCGATGTGCTTTACAATCCCGGACCGGATCGCGATCTCGCCGCGGAGCGATTGAAGAGCACGGTATTTGCCCAACCCGCCATCTTCACCACTGAGTACGCGCTGGCAAAGTTATGGATGAGCTGGGGAGTGCAGCCTGACACCATGATCGGTCATAGCGTCGGCGAGTTTGTCGCCGCCTGCCTGAGTGGCGTCTTTTCCTTAGAGGACGCTCTGAAGCTGGTGGCCGAGCGGGGACGGCTAATGCAGGGTCTTCCGCCGGGGGCGATGCTGGCGGTACGTTTGCCCGAGGACGAACTTCGCTCGCGGCTCACCTCTCAGCTTTCCATCGCGGCGGTGAATAGTCCGGGATTGTGTGTGGTATCCGGTTCAGAGGCTGAAGTCTCAGCCCTGGAATCTGCGCTGAAGCGGGACGGCATTATGGCGCGGCATTTGCAGACTTCACATGCCTTCCATTCCGCCATGATGGATCCCGTGATTCCGCCGTTCACACGCACGGTGGAGCGCGTCGTTCTGAGCGCGAATTCGATTCCTTATGTATCGTGCGTAAGTGGAAGCTGGGCCAAGGCCGAGCAAACGACGTCGCCGAGCTACTGGGCAACGCATTTGCGACAGCCGGTACGCTTTGCGGATGGCATCAAGAGCCTTGGCGACCATGCGATTCTCCTGGAAGTCGGGCCGGGCAACACTCTGACGACGCTTGCGCTTCAGAATCTGGGTTCTGGTGCAATCGCGATTTCGTCGCTCCCCGATGCCTCGCGAACCATGGGCGACATGGACGCGGTGCTCAACGCGTTAGGCAGACTGTGGGTTGCGGGTCGGCAGCCAGACTGGAAGAAGTTCCATAGCGGAGAAACACTGCACCGAGTTTCGCTGCCGACCTATCCGTTTCAACGCAAACGCTTTTGGATGGAGCCTAAGCCGAACGTCCATCTGGAAGTGGCGTCACAGGGTTTCGCCAGTTCTTCAGTGACAGATTTCGACCACTCAAACTTCCTCCCCCCCATCATGGAAATTGCTCAGGCAACGACAAGCATGGAAGGAACAACGGCAATGAGCGAGCTTCTTACTGCAAGAGTATCCGGCAATTCGCGCCGGGAGCGGCTGCAAAGCGAAGTGCGCAGCCTTTTTCAGGAACTATCCGGCATGGATGCAGATCAGATCGATGCGTCAGCCACATTCACCGAACTGGGATTCGACTCCTTGTTCCTGACCCAGGCCACGCAGGAGTTGCAGCAGAAATTTGGGGTCAAGATCACCTTCCGGCAATTGCTCGATCAGCAATCGAGTGTATTCGCGCTAGCGGCATTTCTCGATGAAAAGATGCCCGCGAAAACCGCGTCTACGATGATTCCGGCAATTCCCGATTCGATTTCTCCGCAGCGCGTCAGTTCTGCCGCGCATGTCGGGGCCGTTGCCCCTGATTCTTTTGCTGCAGGATCCCAAGACGCGGTCCACGCCTTGATGCAAGAGCAATTGCGCACGATGTCCGAATTAATGGCGCGTCAGTTGGACGCTGTGCGAGGCAACACCGTCGCACCCACCAGAGTTATTTCCACGGCGGTCGAGGGTCCTGCGCTTCGGGCGTTCGGTGCTTCCGTTGAAACAGCCGTTCCCGCAGTTGCGAAACAAACAGCCTCGAAAGAAGAGCCGAAAGCGTTTGGCCCATATAAGCCTTTGAGCAAAGGGCCGTCCGGAGGGCTGACTGCGGCCCAAGATCGCCATATTGCCAGTCTCATCGAACGCTACACCCGGAAGACTCCTAAATCGAAAGCACTCACGCAAAGATATCGCAAAGTGATGGCCGATCCGCGGGTGGTGGCGGGCTTCCGGTCGCAGTGGAAGGAGATCGTCTACCCGCTGGTGACCGAGCGCTCCGCAGGCTCGAAGCTCTATGACATTGACGGGAATGAATACATCGACATCTTGAACGGCTACGGCCCCACCGTTTTTGGGCACCGGCCTAAGTTCGTCACCGATGCGGTGCGCGAACAGCTCGACCATGGCTTCGAGATCGGTCCAATGTCTCCCCTGGCGGGCGAAGTTGCCGAGCTGGTGTCGGAACTGACAGGCATGGAGCGGGTGGCGTTTACGAATACCGGCTCGGAAGCGGTGGTGTGCGCGATGCGGGTGGCGCGTACTGCCACGGGACGCAACAAGATTGTGATGTTCACCGGCGACTATCACGGTATGTTCGACGAAGTGTTGATTCGCGGCATCAAGCGCGCGGGCGCTGCGCCGCGGTCCGCTCCGATTGCGCCGGGCATTCCCCCCCAGGCAGCGGAGAACATCGTCGTACTGGACTATGGGTCGAGCGAATCGCTCGAATACATTCGCGCGCACGCTCACGAATTTGCCGCGGTGATGGTGGAACCGGTACAGAGCCGGCACCCCAACCTGCAGCCGCGCGAGTTCTTGCAGGAGTTGCGCAAGATCACAGCGGAGGCGGGCACGGCATTCATCTTCGATGAAGTGGTCACCGGATTCCGCACTCACCCTGGCGGCGCGCAGGCTATTTTCGGCATCCGCGCCGATATGGCAACCTACGGCAAAGTTATCGGCGGCGGGCTGCCGATCGGCATTCTCACGGGCAAGTCTCAGTTCATGGACACGCTCGACGGCGGCGCCTGGCAGTATGGCGACGATTCGTTCCCGGAAGTAGGCGTGACGTTTTTTGCCGGAACGTTTGTACGTCATCCGCTGGCGCTGGCGGCAACGCGCTCGGTGCTGATGCATTTGAAGGAACAGGGGCCGCAGCTTCAGGAAAATCTAAACGCCAAAACGGAGAAGATGGTGGCTCGCATCAACGCGATGCTGGAAGCCCGTCAGGCGCCGCTTCGGGTGGAAAACTTCGCCAGCATTTTCTATTTCATCTTCCCCACCGATTTGCGCTTTGGCACGTTGTTTTATTACCACATGCGCGAGCGTGGTGTGCATGTGCAGGAAGGTTTCCCATGCTTTCTGACGACGGCGCACAGCGACGCCGACATTGACAAGATCGTCATCGCGTTTGAGCAAAGCATTTCCGCGATGCAAGCCGACGGCCTGTTGCCAGGCATCGGGGAGGCGATCGATACTTCGGTTCCGACGGCTTCAAGTTCGACATCGCATATCGAGGTCGCGGATGCTCCGCTGACCGAGGCACAGACGGAGATATGGCTGGCGGCTCAAATGGGCGACGAGGCGTCGTGCGCGTTCAACGAGTCGCTGACCCTGCATCTCGATGGACGATTACATGAACCCGCCCTTCGTAATGCAGTTCAGACAGTCATCAATCGTCATGATGCTTTGAGGACAAGATTCTCTCCCGCGGGCGACCGTCAACGATTTGCCCAATCCTTAACTCTGGATTTGCCGTTGCTTGATTACTCCCCGTTAAAGTCGGCCGTCCGCGACGCGAAGCTGGCCGAACTGAAACATCGCGAAGCAACGACCCCCTTCGACCTGGTGAACGGGCCGGTGGCGCGCTTCACTCTGGTGAAACTTGAGCCGGAGCGGTATGCGTTGATCTTCACCGCGCACCATATTGTGTGCGATGGCTGGTCGGCCAATGTGTTGTTGGAAGAGCTGGCAAAATTGTATTCGGCTGAGGTTGCTGGACAATCGGCCAATTTGTCTCCGGCATTGTCTTTTGGGGAGTATGCGAGGAAACAACCAAGTGGCGGATCGAAGGAGGCAGAGCAATATTGGCTCAAGAACTTCGGCGAGCCGGTGGACGAGCTGGCACTGCCGCTGGATCGCCCTCGCAAGGCGACGCGCTCCTACGAAGGTGCTACTGTCCGACGAAAAATCGGCGTAGAAAATTACAAAGCGATTAAGCGGGCGGGCGCGAAACAGGGTTGCACGCTGTTCGTGACGCTGCTCGCCGGGTTCGAAGCACTGCTGTCGCGGTTGAGCGGGCAAGATGACATCGTAGTCGGAATCCCGGCGGCGGCGCAGTCGTTACTCGAAGGGCAAACCCTCGTCGGCCATGGAGTGAACTTCCTTCCTCTGCGCTCACGATTGTCGGAAGGCATGAAGTTTTCTGAACTGCTGAAGCAGCAGAAAACCGGGTTGCTGGATGCGTACGAGCATCAGGAATTCACTTATGGAACGCTGGTGCGGAAGCTGGGACTAAAGCGGGATCTGAGCCGCCTGCCGCTGATGGAAGTGCAATTCAATCTGGAGCGATTCGGGTCTTCCGCGCAATTTGCCGGATTGAATGCGGAAGCCGATCCCAATCCGAAGGCGTTCGTGAACTTCGATCTGTTTCTGAACATTGTGGAATCGGATCACGGGCTCATGCTCGATTGCGACTACAACAGCGGTCTTTATGACGAAACGACCATCCTCCGCTGGTTGGGGCACTATGAAACTCTGCTGATGGGGGTTGTCGCCGACACCGAGAAACAAGTGCAGACTCTACCATTGTTGAGTGAGACTGAAACTCAACAAATGCTGGTCGCATGGAATGCGACGGATGCCGCCTATCCGCACGAACGTGGGGTGCATGAGCTCTTTGAAGAGCAGGCGGCGCGTCAACCCTCCGAAGTAGCGGTTGCCTTTGGCGATCGTCGGTTGACTTACGGAGAACTCAACCAGAAGGCGAATCAGTTAGCTCAGCACCTGATCAAAATTGGGGCGGGTCGAGGATCGCTGGTGGGCATATACATGCACCGGTCCACGGAAATGATGGTCGCACTTCTGGGAGCGCTGAAAGCCGGGGCGGCGTACCTTCCCCTCGATCCGGCGTATCCCCGGGAGCGAATCGATTTCATTGTCGACGAAGCCAAACTGCCTGTTCTGCTGACGCAATCCGACCTTGCGGTCACGCTTTCGCACGCTGCTGCGCGCATCCTTTGCCTGGATTCGGATTGGGAACCGATCGCAGGCGAGAGCTCAGCCAAACCTTCGGTTCGAGTTGCACCCGAAGACCTCGCCTACTTGATCTATACCTCGGGCTCCACGGGCAAACCGAAAGGGGTTGAGATTCCGCATCGGGCGGTGGTGAACCTGCTAACCTCGATGGCGCGCACTCCGGGGATGAGCGCGGACGACAAGATGCTGGCAGTCACCACCTTGTCATTCGATATCGCAGCGCTGGAGTTATTCCTCCCCTTGATCGTGGGAGGACAGGTGATATTGGCCAGCCGCGAACAGGCGGTGGATCCATTGCAACTGCGGGCGCTCATGCGGGAATCGCACGCGACCATCATGCAGGCCACGCCGATTACCTGGCGCATGTTGCTGGAGTCGGGATGGGATGGACGCCCCTTGCAGAAAGTGTTGTGCGGCGGCGAAGCTCTGCCGCAAGATTTGGCCGACAAGCTCTGCCAAATGCCGATTTCACTCTGGAATATGTACGGGCCTACCGAGACTACGATCTGGTCGGCCACCAGCGAAGTGAAGGCGGGCAAACGAGTCGCAATTGGACCCCCGATCGCCAACACTCAGTTTTATATCTTGGATGCATTCAATCAGCCCGCGCCGATTGGCGTCGCGGGCGAACTTTGCATTGCGGGTGTGGGCGTGGCTCGCGGCTACTATAAGCGGCCGGAGCTAACCGCGCAGCGTTTCGTGCAAAATCCCTTCCGCTCCGGCGAGCGAATGTATCGCACTGGCGACCGCGCCCATTATCGGGCGGATGGACGCATCGAATTTATGGGCCGTTTCGATCAGCAGGTTAAGCTGCGTGGATTCCGTATCGAATTGGGTGAGATTGAATCGGTGCTGGCCCGTCATGCTGACGTCGGACAGGCCGTTGCCACCCTGAGGGAAGACGTCCCGGGCGATCAGCGGCTGGTGGCTTATGTGACGGCGAAAAACGGCACCCAACCGATACCTGCGGAGTTGCGGCGCTTCGCTGGGGACTCGCTCCCCGAGTACATGATTCCGTCGGCCTTCGTGACTCTTCCGTCGCTGCCTTTGACCGCAAACGGTAAGATCGACCGTAAATTACTGCCGCGGCCGACTGCCGCGGCCGGCGATCTTTCAACAGCCAACGGGCGCGAGTTTGTCGCCCCGACTAGCGCCGTCGAGACTCAGTTAGCACAGATTTGGAGCGAAGTCCTGCACATGGATCGAATCGGCATCACCGACAACATCCTGGAGCTGGGCGCGGACTCGATCCACATCTTTCAGATCACCGCGCGAGCACATAAGGTCGGGCTGAGTCTTTCGGCAAAGCAGTTGCTTCAGACCCGCACCATCCGCGAACTGGCGCTTTCGCTGAGCGTGCCACTGTCAGCCTCGACTCTACCCCCGAAGAATGGAAGCAACGGTACGAACGGCGGACGAATCCAGCGGGTTGACCGCGAACGTTACCAAGTGAAAGGGTAGGCGCTCCCCACCAAAGGGCCATTCCTTGAATACCTGGCCTGCTTTAGCATTCATCCTTCATTATGAAGCTCGATATCATCGATAGAGTCAACCCCTCGCAGACTTCGACGAGCCTGTTTGAGTTTCCCTCTTCGTTGGCGCAGCAGCGCTTCTGGGTGCTCGATCAGTTGAATCCGGGTGAACCCAGCTTCAACATTGCGGTGCGCTGGCGTTTAAAGGGGCGGGTAGACCCGACGCTGGTGGAACGCGCGTTTCAGGCGATGCTGCGTCGGCACGACGTTTTACGTACCACGTTTCGGTCCGAGGATGGCGAGCCGGTGCAAGTGGTCTGGCCCGAAGTCGAGATCAAAGTTCCATTGGTGGATCTCATGCTGTTGCCCGAGGCCGAACGCGAGCCGGAGTCGGAGCGGGTGACGGTAGAGGACGCAAAGAAACGCTTCGACTTGCGTCAACCGCCGCTGATTCGTGCCACGCTGCTGCGTTTCAATGAGGAAGAACATATCGTTTTGGTGGTCGTTCACCATATCGTTGCCGACGGCTGGTCGATTGGGATTATGGCGAACGAGTTGTGCGAGTTCTACCAAGCGTTCCGCCACAAAACCGCAGCCGAGCTTCCCGAATTGCCGATTCAATACGCCGACTTTTCGGTTTGGCAACGGGAGTGGTTGCAGAGTGGAGCGATCCAGCCGTATGAGGCCTATTGGAAGCAGAAGCTGTCCGGACTCAAGCAATTCGAATTGCCGACGGATTTTCCGCGGCCCGCGATGCAGACTTCGAATGGAACGATTTTGTCGGGCTTACTGCCGCGGCCGCTCACCCATGGTCTAAAGGACTTCAGCAATCGCCAGGGCGTTACTCTTTACACCACAGCGCTGGCCACATTCAAGATGCTGATGTGGCAGTGGAGCGGACTCTCCGACATCGCGGTGGGAACGCAAGTCGCGGGGCGCAATCAGGTGGAACTGGAAGACCTTGTCGGGGTGTTCATCAACACGCTCTTACTGCGCTCACACGTGAGCGGCGACCTCAGTTTCCATGAGTTGCTGCGGCAGGTGCAGGACACGGTCACCGAGGCCATTGCGCACCAGGAGATGCCGTTCGAGCGCTTGGTCGAGATTCTACGTCCCAAGCGCGATTTATCGAGGAACCCACTGTTTGGCATCAATTTCATCTATCAACGAGCGTTCATAAGGAATCGCGACTTCGCGGGCATCTCGTTGATCGACCTTCCGTCGCGCTCGCCCGGGGCGATCTATGATCTCAACTTCTTCATGGTGGAGCGGGTCGAAGGCTGGCGCTGGTCTTGCGAATACAACACCGATCTCTACGCGCCGGAGACAGTTAAGAAGATGCTTTCGGGTTTTGAGGCGTTGCTGGGAGCTGTTCTGGAGAACCCCGACCGTCGCATTCGCGAATTTCCCACGGTATCCGGGACGCGCGATGGGCTGGTGCCGGCTGCAGCGAAAGTTCAAACGTCAGGGAGCGACGAACCGGGATTAAAGCGCGTCGTCTTGGAATCGAAGCTGACGAAGATTTGGGAAGAACTGCTGGACGTTTCCCCGATTGCGACCGACGCGGACTTTTTCGAGTTGGGTGGACACTCCATTCTGGCTACGCGAATGCTCGCGCGGGCGGAAAAAGTGAGCGACAAGCGTGTGACTCTGGCGGCCTTTTTCCAGTCTCCAACGATTCATCATCTCAGCGGAATGTTGCTGGGGGAAAATGGGTTCGGACCCTCCATTCCGGGAGTGGCGCCGCTCCAGCCAGAAGGCTCGAAGCCGCCGTTTTTCTGGATCAATGGCTGGCCCAGCGTGCGCAACCTCGCGCTTGAGATCGGCACCGACCAGCCCATGTATTCGGTCAACCTGCCCGATCTAGGGATGCTGAAGCCGCCCTATGACGTAAAGGAAATCGCGCGGCGCTATACGGAAATCATCCGCCAGGCTCGACCCCACGGCCCTTATTATCTCGGGGGTTGGTGCCGGGCCGGTTTGATTGCCTACGAAGTGGCGCAGCAACTGTGTGAGGCCGGTGAGGAGACGGGGTTGCTCGCTCTATTTGATACCTGGAGTCCAACTTACCTCGAGAAATATTCGAAGAGCGAAGCCCGCCAAGCGCGAATACAACTGCGGTTGGAACGCATTCGATTTCACCTCAACAACCTCCGGCGAAAACCCATGCGCGAAGCGCTGCCCTATGCCGTCTATCATGCGCGCAATGTGTGGGAACGGGTCAAAGTTTCCATGCTGAAATCGGCATATCACGCCAAGACGGAACTGGGACTATCGGTCTCCAACAAAGTCCACAATGAGACTGAAATCATCTTCCTCGCGACCGGGGCTTACAAGCCGCAGCGCTACGCTGGCAATGTCATACTTTTCCGTTTCGACGAGTATAAGAATTGGAAATATTGGGATCCACGGCTGGGCTGGGATGAATATTTCAAGCAGCTCGAAGTTCATGAAATCCCCGGCCGCCACGACAGCGCATACTTCTTTGTTGGGCCGCATCTGCCATCTGTAGGCAAAGCGATCGCGCAATCGATCGAGCGCAGTACTGTCGGTAACCGGCAGCTGGCGGGGGTTGTATAGTCCGCAGGAAAATAATCTTTTGAGACCACTTGAAATCTTGCTGGCTATGTTCAACCTTGGCTGGCTTGCAAGGCTTGCCGCAGGGAGGAACGGCTCGACAGCCTCCTGGGTTTGCGTTTCACTGCTTGCCATCACAATCCTTAGCCATTTGCTCCGGGAGGGACAGCGGTGGCAGATGTACCCGAGCTATTTTGTTGGCTTGGCCATCACCGTGACTGTATTTTTTGCTGGAACGAGGTCGGCGGAGACGTGGGAAATCGCGATTCTCGTAGGGCTTACTGTCTGTAGCATGGTAGCCGGAACGATTCTGCCTGTGTTTTCACTGCCGCTGCCGGATGGGCCCTACAAGACTGCGACGGTGACTGCCGATTGGCAGAACGCCGACCGTGAGGCGCTCACAGTCCAACTTTGGTATCCCGGGGAAGAAAGCCGATCGAGAACGCCATACCGCAAGGGTGCGGGTTCTTGGAAAGCGCGCTCGCTAGAGTTGGTGTCTACGAATTCCTGGTGGAACGGGCCGGTGCGACACGATCGCGGGAGGTTTCCCGTGGTGTTGTTCTCCCCGGCTTGGAACGCCCAGATCTCGCAGAATACGATTCAGTTTGAGATGCTCGCGAGTTATGGTTTTGTGGTGGCTGCGATTGAACATCCGCGGAGGGAAGATATTCCCCTCGACTTTGACGTCACCGACGAAGGCAAAGTTGCGATGTATTCAATCGAAGTGCGGCGTAGAGCCGACGATATCGGCGTCGCGCTCGACCGGCTTCGCGACCATGAGATTGCCGAATCCATCGACTTCTCGAAAGCGGGCGTGTTGGGTCACTCTTTTGGGGGAGCTGTCGCAGCCGAGAGTTGCCGAGTAGATGAGCGCCTCAAAGCCGGAATCAACATGGACGGAATGATGTTCGGCGAGGTCGCGGAGACCGGCGTCGAACAGCCGTTCTTCTTCATGAACGACGACACGCAAATGCCCTCCCCGGAAGAACTAGAGTCGCCTGACCGGAAAAGACGGAGGCGGGCGCAAGCCATAGAGCGGGATGCGCAGCGGATTCAGTCGTCGTTGGCGCGTCATGGCGGTCATTACTTTACCGCCCAAGGGTGGTCGCATCAGGATTTTTCCGATCGTCCATTTTACTCGCCGCTTCGCCGTTTAACCGGAGCAGGCACGCGCGGCGCGAAGGACACTTCCAGCTTGCTCAATCGCTATCTCCTTGCGTTCTTCGACGAATATCTGCGAGGCCGGCGTCACCAGCTCTTGCATGGCCCCTCCGACGACGCAAGCGTGGTTTATGCGTTTTACCCCGCTCCGGTGCGCGAGGCGGTTTCGGCGTAGGCGCTGCGGTCCGGCGATTCGATCAAACCCAAACTGTAAGGAACTTATGGACTCATATCTCAGCATCGCGCCCGACGTGAAACTCGGGCGCAACGTGAAGCTCTCCCGCTTCATCAATCTCTACGGTTGCGAAATTGGCGACGAAACCAAGATCGGTTCCTTCGTAGAGGTGCAGAAGAATGCTTCAATCGGAAAGCGCTGCAAAATTTCCAGTCACAGCTTCATTTGCGAGGGAGTCTGTATCGAAGACCACGTGTTTATCGGGCACAGCGTCACGTTTATCAACGACAGCTATCCGCGAGCGACGACCGCATCCGGCGGTTTGCAGACGGAAGCGGATTGGAAAGTCGAGCGCACGGTGGTGAAGGCGGGGGCCTCCATCGGTTCGGGAGCGACGATTCTGGCCAACGTGACGATTGGCGAGCGAGCCATCGTAGGTGCGGGAAGTGTGGTAACCAAAGACGTTCCCGCGAACGCCATCGTGGCGGGCAATCCGGCAAAAATATTGCGCTACCTGGAAGATTCCATTTCACCAGCCCATGATCGTCAAACACTTTTTGGACAATAATCATTAAGGAGACTATCAAGTGAACTCTTCTCATCCCATTCCATTTCTCGATCTCGTAACGCCGCACAAAGAGCTCGAAGCTGAACTGACGGAGGTCTTCAAGAAAACCCTCCACACCGCGGGATTCATCGGCGGGCCGATGGTTGAAGACTTCGAGCAAGCCTTTGCGGCTTTTTGCGATACTCCGTACTCGGTGGCCGTCGCCAGTGGAACCGACGCCCTGCTGCTGGCGTTCCTGGCAGTCGGCATCAAAGCCGGCGACGTGGTCGTGACCGTGCCGCACACCTTCATCGCGACCACGGAAGCAATCTCGCAAGCGGGAGCGTTGCCGGAGTTTGTCGACATCGATGCGCGCACCTACAACATGGACGTAAATAGGCTGCGCGAGTATTTCGAAACCCAATGCTCAGCGGATGCTTCGGGGCGGCTCACCAGCCGCCGCAGCGGGCGCCCGGTGACCGCGATCGTTCCGGTTCATCTCTATGGCCAGATGGCTGATATGGATGCGATCCTAGAATTGGCCGAACGCCATCATCTGATTGTGATCGAAGACGCCTGCCAGGCTCACGGAGCCGAGTATTTTTCCCACAAGAAAAACGCCTGGCTGAAGGCTGGATCGATCGGCAAAGCCGCCGCCTTCAGTTTCTATCCAGGAAAAAATCTGGGAGCGCTGGGCGAAGCCGGTGCAGTTACCACCCACGACAAAGCCCTCGCCGACAAAGTAAAGATGTTGCGCGATCATGGCCAGGCCAGGAAGTATTACCACGACATCGAAGGCTACAATGGGCGGCTGGACGCCATGCAGGCAGGGATGTTGCATGTCAAGTTACATCACCTGGCCGAATGGAACGAGCAGCGCCGCGAGTTGGCCAAAGGTTACCGTGAACTGCTGGGCGCCGAGGACTTTGGCGTCACCACACCCTTTGAGCCCTCATGGTCGCGTGCCGTTTATCATCTCTACGTGGTGCGTACGGACGACCGCGAGGGATTGATGGCCCATTTGAAAGCCGCCAACATCGGTAGCGGAATACATTATCCGATTCCGCTGCACCTCCAGAAGGCATACGCGCATTTGAAGCATCGCGCCGGCGACTTCCCGGTGTGCGAGAAAGCCGCGGAACAAATCGTGTCCTTGCCAATGTTCCCGCAACTCACGGGCGAGGAGCAATCGCGCGTGGCGGAAGAAGTTTTACGTTTCGTCCAGAGCCGCACCCCTGTTCCGACCGCGCGCTAGGCCTTGCGGAATCGTCACTGAATGGGGCGAGCCCCCGCCCCTTGATCGCAACTACAACGAGAGCCCCAGAAGAGAAGTCAAAGCAATGGCATCGACAATGCAAGTACCGGAGCTGACACGCGCGGCGGCGACCACGCGGAGAAAAAAGAAGATCTGGATCGATCTGGAAAATTCTCCGCACGTGCCGTTCTTTAAGCCCATCATCCACGAATTGGAGCAGCTCGGCTATGCCGTGACCATCACGGCGCGGGACTGCTTTCAGGTATTCGAACTGGCAGATATGGCAAAATTCGACTACAGGAAAGTGGGGCGTCATTACGGGAAGAACAAAGCCGCAAAGTTTATGGGACTGGGTATTCGCACGCTGCAAATGGCCCCGATCATCCTTAAGGAAAAACCCGATCTTGCGGTTTCGCACGGGTCGCGGTCGTCGTTCGTGCTGGCGAATCTGTTGGGCATTCCCAATATCACCATCGTCGACTACGAACACGCCAAGTGGGTGCGTCTGCCGCGCATCTCCTGGGTGATGGCACCGGAAGTGATTCCGGAACAGGCGTTCACTTCGACGGGCATCGACAAAGAACACATCCTTCGGTATCCCGGAATTAAGGAGGATGTGTACACCCCGCAGTTCCGCCCCAATCCGGCGATTCTCCAGGAACTGGGACTGCAAGACCATCATCTGGTGGTGACCATCCGACCTCCCGCGACCGAGGCGCACTATCACAATCCGGAGAGCGAGAAGTTGCTCGACGCCGTCCTGACGAGGCTGGCCGAGCATCCCGACGCGAAGGTGGTTTTAGTTCCGCGTACCGGCAGGCAGGATCAGGAGATCCGCCGCGCTTTTCCCGCTATGTTCGCCAGCGGAAAATTCATTGTGCCCGCGCAAGTGGTCGATGGACTGGATCTGATCTGGTATTCCGATCTAGTCATCAGCGGCGGAGGCACTATGAATCGCGAGGCCGCTGCTTTAGGAGTTCCGGTCTATAGTATTTTCCGCGGCAAGCTGGGTTCGGTGGATAAATATCTTTCGGACACAGGGCGTTTGGTGTTGCTGCAAAGCGTGGACGACGTGCTCCGCCAACTCAAGCTGGTGCGGCGAACTCGTTCGACCGAAGGGCAAAGTCAGCGGCCTGCGCTGCAGCGCGTTGTCGAAAACATTGTGGGGGTCCTGGAAGCGTGATGGCAGACACTCAATCGGCTACGCTGGTGCGCGAAGGCCACCAGGTCGGTGCCGTCGCGATACCGGAACTCGTAGATTCGGCGGCGCGCGGCCTGGTGCAGATGATCGATCCCGCGACCCATATCTTTTGCTACAGCTTCACCCAGACGCCGGAAGGCATGCGTCGGGAAGGCGTTTCTCACCGCTATTCGATCATGACCCTGCTGGGATTGCACGGCTTGGAATTGGCGGGGAAGGCATCGCCAATCGGAATTCCGGAAACGGTGGACGCTTTGTTGCGGGATCTGGGATGGGTTGAGACGGCGGGTGATTTCGGGTTGCTGCTGTGGATGTGCGCAGTAATGGCGCCGGAACGAATTGACGAACTGTGCCGAAAGATTTCGCTGCGCGGATTGACGGAGCGCTATCCCGATGGGCGGGCGGGGTCGACCATGGAGATGGCGTGGCTGCTGACTGGCATCGCACAATGCGCGCTGGGGGGCAGATTGTCCACAGAGATGGAGGCCGAGGGCGCAGTCGCTTTCGATCTGCTGAAGGCCAATTGCGGCACGCGCGGATTGTTCGGTCATTTGGCGCGCAATCGCGCCCTGAAGGGGCGTTTGCGCGGAAGGTTGGGAAGTTTTGCCGACCAAGTGTATCCGATTATTGCGTTATCGAAGCTGACGCAGGCTTCGGACGATGGCCGGTTGCGAGGCTCCCTGGCGCAAGCCGGCGCGCAGGCACGACCCATGGCGTTGCGGACAGGCCAAGCCATCTGCGATCTGCAGGGGCCGCTCGGACAATGGTGGTGGCATTACGATTCGATGAGCGGACGTGCCGTGGGGAAGTATCCGGTGTATTCGGTTCATCAACATGCGATGGGGCCGATGGCGTTGTTCGCGCTCGGCGAGGCCACGGGCAGAGACTATCGCCAACCCATTCTTCGCGGTCTGGAGTGGATCGGCGGCCGCAACGAACTGAATTTCGATATGCGCGATCGCGCCCATAACATCGTCTGGCGCAGCTTTTTTGAAAGCAAGCTTCGCGGCTATACCAACGAACTGCTGGGTGTGGCGGGGCTCAGCGGAAGGCACAAAGATTTTCAGATCAAGTATGAATGCCGTCCGTATGAGCTGGGGTGGCTGTTGTTTGCCTTCGCTGGATTCGCTCGGTGAGGAAGGGACGAAGGGGCCGATGGTTCGGAAGGACAGCGCCCTCCGGATTTTCCGTTTTGGGAAAGAACGAAAGTATGGGGCCATTGGCCGATGGTGTCGAGGCTTTCGTCCAATGAACTCCTGTGACTGGAAGCGGCGGGAGATGCGGGTTAGCCTGCAAAGACTGATCCCGTAATCGATGGAGACCGAGTCATGTCCAGGCTAGCCCGAATTGTTGCGCTGTTGTGCTGCGGCTTCGCTGCAACGAGCGCATTCTCGACGACCTATTACATTGACTACAACAGTGGAAACGATTCCAACAATGGGACGTCCAAGACGAGTCCGTGGCAGCACGCGCCGGGGATGACGGGATGCGCGGGGGGGTGTGCTTCGGCCAGTCCCAAACCGGGGGATAGCGTCATTCTGAAGGGCGGAGTGACTTGGCCGAATGCCGCGTTGGGATGGGATTTTACCTGGAGCGGATCGAGCAGCACATCAACGATCGGATGCGCCGGCACCGGATGCATTTACATTGGAGTGGATCAGAGCTGGTACAGCGGTTCGGCTTGGACGCGACCGGTGCTGAATGCCGGAGGAATCGCAGTACATCCTACGAATGCCGGCTCGAACGTCATTTTCCGGTGTTACTGCAATTATGTCCAGATAGACAATATCGAGTGGACCGGACTGTATTGGACGGGGAATCCCAATTATGGAGATGGCGCCAATCTTGTGCTCGCGGCGGGATCGCCCGGGCATGGGGTCAATGTAGAGCTTGCGCATCTGTATATCCATGGTTGGTCGCATAACACTTTCGCCAGCGGTACTTCGGAGCACACCTGCGGTTTGCTCGGTGATACGGGCATTCCAAACAACGATGCCAATACCTGGTTCCATGACAGCGTAATCAGCGGTGCGGACACGGCGCGCGATAGTTGCACGGCAGTGTTCGGCGCGCCTCCCTTTATCTCCAACAACGTCATGGAGTATGTGACGTCGTGCATGATCATCAACGGGGCCAGCGCGGTTCATGACAACATTTGCCAGAATGTAGTGCCTTCCTTCGATCCCTCGGCGCATTTGAACGGGCTGGAAAACAATGCCAGCCAAAATATTCTTATCTATAACAACGTATTTCGGCACATGGGGTCGGGCGCACTGACCATCTGGAGCGCTCCCGATCAGGGTTACACGTCTTACATTTTCAACAATGTGGTGTATGACACCGATGTGGGCAATGTCATCGATTTGGCGGCCCCGGTGGCTAACAATGGCTGCCAGCAAGGCAACACCTATTGTCTCCACGGCGGGACGGAGATTGTGTTTAACAATACGGTGGAGTGCGGGCCGGACAGCAATCCCGATGCGATCTGCGTGGGCAATATCAATTCGGCGGTCGCAGCGGTCACGCTGCAAAACAATCACTTCATTTCTAACGCAGGAAGTTATTGGAACACGAACGGTGTAACTCCGACCCTAACCAACAATATTTTGCAGACCAAGTCGGTCGCGAACGGACAAGGGTATACGTCAAGTCAGAGTTACGCCTTCTCGCCGACCTTGCCGTATCCGCAAGACGCTACGCCGGGACAAGGCTCCTCCGCTGCGACATTATGCAGCAACGCGGGGGTGAGCGCGTGTACCAGCGACACGACCTACGCGGTTGTGTATAACTCCGGAAACCACACGGTAAACTGGCCCGGCCAAGCGACTACGACCTGGAACAATCCCCCCGACGTGGGAGGATATTCGTTCGCCGTTAACGCGGTCCAGCCGCCGACTGGGTTGACCGCCGTCGTACAGTAGTGATTGCCCAACGACAGTAGTGATTGCCCAACGATGGAACGAACGGCGATTCCGTCTAAGACCGAAAGTCTCGCGGTTAATCCTTGACCCAAACAGCTAAAGATCAGCCGTCATCCCAAAGCCTTGCTGGGACGATCGGAAAAAACACCGTGTTTGGCATGGTCGCCAATGTGGTGCAGGTCGCTACGCGCCTGGTGACCGTGCCCATCGTGATCCACCACCTCGGGCTGGGTGGCTACGGCATCTGGAACGTCATCATGATGACGGCGACGTACATGCGATTCGGCAGTGTGGGCATCAAGACCGCTTTCCAGAAGTATGTAGCGGAGGCGACGGGCGACGGCGATTACGACCGCGCGAACAAGCTTTTGAGTACAGGATGCGCCATCCTGCTGGGACTATCCATCGCCGGACTCATTCCCGTGGCTTTCTTGTCGGAAAAGATTGCCAGGGCTGGCGGAGTGCCTCCAGAATTTATCCATTCGGCGGCCGGCGCGATCTCCCTCCTCGCAGTGATTATGTTGATGGCGAATGTTGGGGCGGCATTTGAGGCCATTGTGATGGGCGGACACCGCATCGACCTGGTGCGGAAATTCAACACGGGCTTCTCCGTGCTCGAAGCCATCGCCATTGTGGCGGCGCTTCATTTCGGCTACGGGCTGGCGGCGATGGCGGCGGTGATGGGGACATCGGAGTTGCTATATTTGACCTGCTGCTACTTCGCGTCGCATAAGGTCGTGCCGCAAATTCGTCTGGGCGTACAACACATCAGCAAGAGCGTCATCTATGAGTTGGTGCGTTTTGCCGGAAGCTATCAACTTGTCAATCTGCTGGAAGTGGTCTACAGCTCGCTGATTCCAGTGGCGATACTGCGCAGCTTCGGGGCGAATTCCGCGGGCGTTTATGCGGTCGTCACCCGGGTCGTGGCTTCCGCGGTCGTGATCCAGGAATCGTTTCTGCCCGCCATTTTATCCGGTGGCACGATGGTTTTCGCCTCTGGCTCGGCGGAGAGGATGCAGTCATTGCTGGGCAAGGCGTTCAAAGTGACGCTGGCATTGAGTTTGTTTCCCATGGGGTTCATCGCGGTCTTCGGGCCGACCATGGCGTTCGCCTGGACGGGGCAGAGTGATCCAGCGTTCCGGATGGCGTTCTGGTCGGTTTGCGCGCGTGGCCTTTTCGGAGCGTTTTCCCTGCTTTCGCTCGTGCTCTATCGGGTTTCCGGCAAAGCGCTTCTGGATAATGTTCGCCAGGTACTGCGCATTGGCTTCATCGTGGCGATCGTCGCGCTCGCACCCAAGCTGGGCTTCCAGGGAGTGCTGGCGGGGTTGGCGCTTTCCGAATTGGCCGGAATGTCGTTCATGATGTTTGCCCTGGCCAAGACGTTCCACGTGTTCCGGGCTAAGGTGGTGGTGCCCGATACTGTGCGTATCAGCATCGCTGCCGTCATCATATTCGGGGCGGGAGTCGCCGCTTCTTACATCCCGATTCCCGGATATCAAGCGACCCGGCTGTTTGCCGGTTTGAAATTGGCGGAAGCGGGTCTAGCCTGTTTGATCGTGGCCTGGCCGCTACTGATGCATACCGGGGCGGTGACCGCAGACGAAAAACGCGCCCTGTTCGCTTCCATTACTCCGAGTCGACGCATCGCCGGTTAATCGTCCAGTCTGCAATGAATCGCCATCAGGAAAGGCAAACTCCGGGAAGCGATCCGCTTCGTTTTCCTTCGCGCGTCTTGCGCAAGCTCAATACGGAGTGGTTGCGGGCGACTTATCCGTTCGCGCATCTGGGGGAAAGGTTGTCGATCGCACCGTCTTGTGATGTGTCTCGTGTGGGTGCGCTCTATACGTCATTGGGAGACGACGTCATCCTGGGCTCGAACGTTTGGTTGAACATCATGGCCGAGCCGGGTGAGAGTCCTCCCCGTTTAATCATCGGTTCAGGCACCAAGATCGGGCGGCGCTGCACTCTGAGCGTCAAGAACTGTATCGAGCTGGAGGCGGACGTCTTGCTGGCCCCTCAGGTCTTGATCATGGATCACAACCATGAATACTCCGACCCGGAGTTGCCGATTCATGCTCAAGGGATCAATCAGGGAGGGCGGATCAAGATTGGACGCAATAGCTGGTTGGGTTATAACAGCGTAATTTTTTGTTCGCAAGGGGATTTGACGTTGGGAAGGAACTGCGTCGTAGGGGCGAACTCGGTGGTTACGCGAAGCTTTCCGGATTTTAGTGTACTTGTGGGTAGCCCGGCGAGGCTGGTCAAGACGTACGATTCCAGCATGGGCCAGTGGGTGCGGATAAACGAGACGGCGGCGGCAAGCGGCCGATAAGGACATAAAATGCCAGTCACATTGGAAGAGAACAAAGCGAGGGTCGCGAGTACGAGCGCGGCGCCCTTGGACTGCCCGATTTGTGGGCACGATCGAATTGAACCTGTGCTGGAAGCGCCGGATCGCTTTCATCAGGGAATGGAAATTTACCGTCTGGTGCGGTGCGCCAACTGCGCCGTGGTATGGCTGGAGAATCCACCGGCGCCCGAGGAGTTAGGACGGCATTACGGGCCGGACTACGATCGCAAAATCGCGGCCGCGGGAGAGAGTTCGCCTGATCGCTGGCGAGACCGCACGGAAACCCTGACCCAATACAAGCAAGGGGGAGCGATTCTCGATCTGGGATGCAGCTCCGGATCGTTTCTTTCGACACTGGAAGGCGGCGAGTGGGATCTTTATGGCGTGGAGATGTCCACCGAGTCGGCGAACCGGGCCCTGGCGCGATGCGGAGCCAAGGTGTTCGTCGGGGACATTCTCGACGCTCCCTATGCTCCGGGAAGTTTTGACGCCATTACTTGTTTCCATGTCTTCGAGCATCTCTATCATCCCCGCGAAGTGCTTGAAAAGGTTTCGATATGGTTGAAACCGGGTGGAGTGTTCTACGCTCTCATGCCCAACATCGACTCCGCAGCGGAGAGGGTGTTCGGAACGTATTGGTACGCGCTCGAATTACCGCGCCACTTGTATCACTGGTCGCCGAAAGCGCTGGGCAGGCTAGCCAACTCCGTAGGATTGGAAGAATTATCGCTGACCACAGGGAGGGAAGTGTTCATTGAATACAGCATGCGTTATATCATCGACGATCTGCTGAAGCCCTTGGGCATAAAGCGAGTTTCATTGGCCAAAAGTCCGCCTGCGAGCTTCCCCAAGAAAGTCGTCCGCAGGCTCTATCGTTATTCGCTGCAACCGGTGTTGACCGGGTTGATCGGTCTGGCCGGAGATGGCGAGAGCATCCATGCGGTACTGAAGAAAAAAGGGTAGCCTGCGCCTAGATTGGGGTGGAAGGTCTGGAGAAAAGTAAATGGACGGTCGAAGGCTAAGAGCGGAACATGTGCTGGAGGGATTGGGTCTGTACCATCCCATCCGTTCAGTTTACGGGATGACCCTGGGCAGGGACGCAAAACGCCAGCGCCTTCGCACACGGGAGTTTTTCTCTCGATTATTGAGTCCAGCGGATCTGGTCTTCGACGTGGGTGCGAATCTGGGAAACTATGCGGGTATCTTTGCATCCCTGGGCGCGCGAGTGGTGGCGCTGGAACCAAACCCCGACTGCGTGAGTCACATCCGGCGGTCCTATCCGACATCGTCGATTGAGGTGATTGCGACGGCGGTGGGCGCCTCGAGCGGAGTGGCGACGCTGAGGTTGGCGGAGCGCAGCGACATGTCTTCGTTGTCGGAAGACTGGATTCAGACCATACGTAAGGCGCAAAAAGCCCAGGACTCCCTGTGGTCGCGGCAGATTACCGTTCCGGTCATCGCCCTCGACGTGCTCATTGCGAAATACGGCATACCCAAGTTCATCAAGATAGACGTGGAAGGATTTGAAGAGAGTGTGATGGCCGGCTTGTCGTGCCAGCCTTCATTGTTGTCATTCGAGTTCAACACCAACTATCGAGAGTCCGCGTTGCGGTGCCTGGGCAGCGGCGCAATTGCTTCCGACTCGCGATTCAACTTTGTGATCGGAGAGCCGGAGCGCTTCGAGCTGGACCAGTGGTGCGACGCGGGGGTGCTTGCTTCCGCGATTTCTAAGCTTGATCCCGCCGTTGGTTACGGCGATATCTTCGTGAAGCGCACCGATCACTTCTCGACCTGATGGAACCGTACAGCGTAAAATTCGGCGGTGGCGTGAGTGGAACGGTGCTGCATCCGCTCGTGCTGGCGGCAATGCTGCTGTCGATTCTTTTGTTTTTTATTTTGCCACGGAAGTATGTGGTGGTTCCGTTGGTGGTAAGCACATTCCTGATTCCGCTGGGACAGCAGATTTATGCAGGCGGGGTTCATCTCTTTGTCTGTCGGCTGATCATTTTATTTGCGTTTATCCGCGCCGTAAGCTCGCGGCCACCGGGTGAGAAGTCGATCTATGCGGGAGGGTGGACAAAGATCGATACCGCATTCACTTGCTATGTGGTTATTCAGGCGACGGCGACGCTCCTGTTATTCCATGACTCGTCGGCGCTGGTGAATCAGGTCGGAGTTCTTTGGGATTTTCTTATCGGTTATTTAGGTCTCCGCAGCCTCATCCGCACAGATGAGGACATTTATCGCGTGATTAAGTGCTATGCGCTGGTGATGGTGGTGCTGGCGGCGGGGATGATCATCGAGCAGAAGAAAATGATGAACATCTTCGGCCAGTTAGGCGGAGTTGCCCTGGTGCCCGAAGTTCGCGAGGACAAGATTCGCTCCCAAGGCGTATTTCAGCACTCCCTGACAGCAGGAACATTTGCGGCCACGGCCATCCCGTTGTTCTTTCTGATGTGGAGGAATGCGAAGGCCAGAGTCATCTCCGTGGTCGGTATCGTCGCGGCCACCATCATGACGTTGACCACGCAAACGAGCACCTCGCTGCTGACTTACATGGCAGGGGTCGGCGCGGTCTTGCTGTGGCCGATCCGGAAAAAGATGAAGCAGGTACGATGGGCGATGGTCACCGTCCTGGTAGGCCTCCATTTGGTAATGAAGGCGCCCGTATGGTTTCTGATTGCGCGCATCGATCTTACTGGATCTTCCTCGAGCTACCATCGAGCCGAGTTGATCGACCAGTTTGTGAATCACTTCAGCAGTTGGTGGCTGATTGGGACGAACGAGGCGGCCACCTGGGGCTGGGATATGTGGGACGCGCAGAACATGTTTGTATCCGTGGGCGAGGCTGGCGGGCTGGCTGCCCTGGCGTATTACATTCTCGTAATTTCGCGTAGCTATAGTCGTCTGGGAGAAGCGCGAACGCTAGTGTTAAACCGGGATGAAGAATGGTTTATGTGGTTCCTGGGATCCGCCGTGTTTGCCAATGTGGTGGCCTTCTTTGGGGTGAACTATTTCGATCAGTCTCGCATGGGGTGGTTCGCGTTGTTGGCGATGGTGGTGGCGTTTTCCGCGCCGATCTTAGGCAGAGTCAATGCGCCGGCTTCTCTGGTAGCGGTCAACGAAGTGGAAGTTTTTTCGGACCAGCCGGTCTTGGTCGGGCATCGCGAGGAAATTGAGCCTAGCATGGGGCCCGTAAGCCGTCACCTGTTCGATTAGATTCGGTCCTTTTAACCATATGAATTCTCGCTACGTGGTCGTCACTCCGGTTCGCGACGAGCAGACTTATTTGCCATTCACCATTGAGAGTATGGTGCGGCAAAGCGTTCAGCCCGCGGAGTGGGTGATCGTGAACGATGGCTCGAACGACGCGACCGGTGAAATCGCGAACGATGCAGCGCGAACGTATTCCTGGATCAAGGCAATTCATCGCAAGGATCGCGGCTATCGTAAATGGGGCGCAGGAATTATCGAAGCGTTCTATGACGGCTTCCACGCGCTTGAAACCGAAGACTGGGAGTTTATGAGCAAGCTGGACGGAGATTTGTCCTTTGAGCCGAATTACTTCGAGCGCGCTTTTCGCAAGTTTGAGGAGAATCCCAAGATCGGTATCGGCGGCGGCGTTTTATATCATGAGGAGGGCGGACAGCGCGTCCTCGAAAACCACCCCAAGTTTCATGTGCGGGGCGGAACCAAGATCTATCGGCGCGGTTGCTGGGATGCGATCGGGGGATTGTGGGTTGGTCCTGGTTCAGACACCGTTGACGAAGTCAAAGCCAATATGCTGGGCTGGACCAGCATGAGCTTTTTCGACATTCATATGACCCATCATCGTTTCACAGGCGCGTCCTGGGGACGGTGGGGCGGCTTGGTGAAAGACGGAAAGATCGACTATGTTTCGGGGTATCATCCTCTGTTTCTGGCGGCTAAATCGCTGGTGCGGCTGGCTCGAAAGCCTTATTTCCTAGGATCGTTCGCCTTGGTATACGGTTACATTTCCGCGTATCTGGAACGCATTCCGCAGGTGAACGACCCTCAGTTGATTCGTTATCTCAGGCAGCAGCAAATGGCCAAACTCTTCGGCGGCGAAACCATCTGGAAGTAAAGCCGGTTCCTGACTTTATGGATGTATCGATTATCTGCGTGAACTGGAATTCGCTGGACTACCTCCGCGAGTGCATTGCCAGCATTTACCAATTTACGCACGGAATTCAGTTCGAAGTGATCGTCGTGGATAATGCATCGCCGGAAGGCGGCGTGGAGACTCTCAACCAGCAGTTTCCTGAAGTGCGAATTATCAAGAGCGATCGCAATTTAGGTTTCGCCGGCGCCAACAATTTGGGATTTAAAGCATCCTCCGGAGAATATGTCTTGTTGCTCAATCCGGATACACGATTGCATAATCCCGCGATCAACCTTCTCTTGGAAGCGGCGCGCAGTTTGCCGGACGCCGGCATCGTTGGCGGCAAACTACTCAATGCCGATCTCTCGGTGCAGACTGCGGCAGTGCAAAAGTTCCCCACGATTCTGAATCAGTTGGCGAATATTGAAGCCCTACGAGTGCGTTGGCCGGGATGCTTTCTGTGGGACATCAGCCCGCTGTACTCGGATCAGAGCGAACCCATTCGGGTGGACGTCATTCCGGGCGCCTGCATGATGTTGCGTCGCCAGGTCTTCGAGCGCGCGGGAATGCTGACGGAAGACTATTTTATGTACGGCGAAGACATCGACTTGAACTACAAGGTCAATCGGGGGGGACTTGCAAGCTACTACGTGGGTGCGGCGGAGATCGTACATCACGGTGGCCGCAGCAGCTCTCGGCAGAAAGTGAGCCAGTGGTCCACGATCATGAAATACCGCGCCATGGTGCGGTTCTACCGCATGAGTCACGGCTGGCTTTACAGTGCACTCTATCAGGCGGCCATGGGCGCATCCGCCGCACTGCGGCTGGTCTTGCTGGCTCTGGCCTTCCCTTTTAGCGACCGCGAGATTGTGCGCTCAGCTTCCTCGAAGTGGAGTACGGTGTTGAAGTGGTCTGTGGGTCTTGAACATGTCGGCGCGAGCCGCTAGGAAGAGAGAAATCATACTGTGTGCGGAATTGTCGGCAAACTGAATTTCGATCGCGATAAGAAAGTGTCGCCGACCCTGTTGAAGGCAATGGCGGACGCCATCCAACATCGCGGACCCGATGACGAAGGCTACTTCGTAGACGGTCACGTGGGGCTTGGTTTCCGGCGGCTTTCCATCATCGATCTGGCCAATGGTCACCAACCACTATCGAATGAAGACGGCTCGGTGTGGATTGTGTTTAACGGCGAAATTTACAATTATCAGGAACTGCGTCGCGACTTGTTGGCTCGCGGACACATTTTCAAGACAGAGAGCGATACCGAAACCATCGTTCACCTGTACGAGGAGTACGGTACCGCCTGCGTTGATCAACTGCGCGGCATGTTCGGCTTTGCCATCTGGGACAAGCGGTCAGAAACTCTTTTTCTCGCGCGGGACCGCGTCGGCATCAAACCCATTTACTACTATCGGGACGACCGTACGCTGATCTTCGGATCGGAGATCAAAGCGATTCTTGCCGATCCCGCGGTCAAAACCGAAGTCGTGCCCGAAATGATCGACCGCTTCCTCACTTTTTATTTTGTACCCGGCGAAGAAACTCTGCTGCGCAATGTCCTCAAACTGGCGCCGGGGCACAGTATGACGGTGAAGAATGGGCAAGTTGAAATCCGCCAGTATTGGGACCTGGAATTCTCGGAACAACGCACGACCGTGACGCAGGCGGAAGAAGAGCTGTTGGCGATCCTGGAAGAATCGGTGCGCCTGCACATGATCAGCGATGTGCCTGTGGGATTCTTGCTGAGCGGGGGCGTCGATTCGACCGCGATGCTTGGTATGGCAGTTGGTAAAACCGACCGTCCGCTGAGTAGTTACACCTTGGGATTTTCCGCGCCCGGACTTGCCGACGAGCGGCCCTATGCGCGCCTTGCGGCCAAGCGCTATGGCTCCGAACATCACGAAATGACCATTAGCGCCCAACAGTTTGCCGACTTCGCTCCGCAATTTGCCTGGCACATGGAGGAGCCGGTGTGCGAACCGCAGGCCATCGCGCTTTACTATGTCACGCGTCTGGCGAAGGACTATGTGAAGGTGTTGATTTCAGGCGAGGGCGGGGACGAAGCTTTCGCGGGCTATCCCATCTACAGAAATTTGCTGTGGCTGGAACGAATCAAGTCGGCGCTAAAGCCTATCAATGGCATGCTGGCATCGGGTGCGGCGGCACTCAATCGCAATTTGCATTCGCACAAGCTGGCGAAGTACGGGCCACTTATGAATGTTCCGCTGGAAGCCTACTACTTCAGCCGCACCTCGAATCCGGGAAGGTTCTTCAATGAGCACAAGCGTGAGTTGTACGCGGACGGATTCGCGGCGTCGGTGAACCCTAGGTTTTCGACGAAGGTGCTACAAGACTACCTGCAAAGTTGTTCGAACTGCGGCCGCGTGAATCAAATGCTCTATGCGGACACCAAGAGTTCGTTGCCCGACGACCTTCTGCTCAAAGCCGACAAGATGACCATGGCGAATTCGGTGGAACTGCGAGTTCCGATGCTCGACCACAAGTTTCTGGAGTTCGCCGCGTCCATGCCAGAGAATTTCAAGGTGCACCGTTTCACCACGAAATACCTGGCCAAGCGAGCGCTGCGCCATCGCGTGCCCAAAGAAATTTTGGAGCGGAAGAAGGTTGGTTTCCCGGTCCCCTACGAATCTTGGATGCGCAACGAATTGAAAGATTGGGTTCGCGATGTCTTATTCGGAAGCGAAGCGATGTCACGCGGATATTTTCAGCGGTCTTGCATTGAAAAGATTGTGGCGGACGACCAGAAGTTTCACAGCTATCCCAAAGAAGTGCTCTCTCTCGTGGCTCTCGAACTCTGGCATCAGGCGTTTGCCCGGCAGAGTCCGACTGCGGCGCCCGAATCGCCGGCTCCGGCGCTTACCGTTTCGTAATCGTTCGTCATGACAGCTCCGTCCAAATCGGGTAGGCCGGTACGCGTGCTCTACAGCTTTCCCCATAAGCTGGGCGCGGATCGCATCTGCTATACCGCCTGGCAGCAAGTGAACGGGTTGGCCGCAGCGGGAGTCGAAGTGCTGGCGATGCCGGGAGTGTTGCATCGTCCGGTGCCGCGCAGTGTCACGGTACAACCCACACTGTCGCGGGGCGGCCTTAGAATTCCTTATCGGGCAATTGGCGCCATGCGGGCTCTGGCCTTGCACGATCACATCGTGGCGCGAAGACTGCCGAATTTGGTGGGCAAGATTGATGTGATTCACGCGTGGCCCGATGCTGCGCTGGAGACGCTGAAAGCCGCTCATAAGCTGGGGATCCCCACCGTGTTGGAGCGCCCAAACGCGCACACTCGTTACGCCTATGAGTCGGTGCAACGAGAATCGGAGCGGATGGGAATCGCGCTGCCGCCGGGTAATGAGTACGCATTCAAGGCGGATGTACTCAAGAAGGAAGAGGAAGAGTATCGGCTCACAGATTTCCTCTTGTGCCCGTCGGAGTTTACGATTCAAACCTTTCTCGATCAAGGTTTTTCCCGTGAGAAACTGCTCAAACATCAATACGGATTTGACGAAAAGGCTTGTTATCCCGATCCGGCGCGTGTCGCGGATTCAAAGCGCGGCTTAACGATGCTGTTCGCCGGTGACGCCGCGGTTCGAAAAGGACTTCATTTTGCGCTTGAAGCGTGGCTGCGATCGTCGGCGCACGAGCAGGGAACGTTCCGAATCGCCGGTGGCATTCTGCCCGCTTACGCCGAAAAACTGGAAGCGATGCTGCGCCATCCCAGTGTGCAAGTGCTGGGCTATCGCAATGATGTTCCGGAACTTATGCGGCAAAGCGATTTATTTGTCCTGCCCAGTATTGAAGAGGGTTTTGGACTGGTATGCGTCGAGGCGATCGGCAGTGGATCGGTACCGCTGGTCTCCGCAGCCTGCACCGACATGTGCCGCCACATGGAAAACGCGCTGATCCATCGGATCGGGGACGTCGCTACTCTCACCGAGCAGATCACGATGCTGCACGATGATCGCGCGTTGCTGGCACGGTTGCGCGCAGGATGCATCGCATCGGCGCCCGAGATGACCTGGACCGCAGCTGGACGCAGGCTCAAAGACTGCTACGGCAATGCTCTAAGCCATCGTCCGGAACCGGTTCACGCGTAACTCATGCCGCTTCTGGAAAACAAATTAACGGATGCCGTGCTGGCGCAGATACGATCGCGCCGGGAAAAGCCGCTGGCAACTTTAAGCAATGGTCTCATCGAACCGTCGAAAAAAGTCACGATTCGTGAAGCTCAGCTCTCTGACTTCGATTGCGTCTATGAATTGAATCGCGGCCTGGGGCAGGGAAGCGACTCCGCAGCGAACTGGGTGCGACTATGGTCGGAAAATCCGGCTGTAATTCACGCGGGGGCGCCGAGTCGCATCGGCTGGCTGCTTCAAGCGGAGGGACGAATCGTAGGTTTCCTGGGTTCAATTCCCATGCGGTATCGTTATGCTGGAAGAGGCATCATAGCCGCGGCTACGTGCCGTTTTGCAGTGGCGTCGGAGTATCGCGGTTTCAGCCATTTGCTGGTGACCGCGTTTCTCAGGCAGAAAGATGTTGACCTGTTTCTGGATACTACGGCGACACCGACGGCCGCCAAAATCATGCAAGCGCTCAAGATGACGACGCTGCCCCAGCCTGACTATGGAACCGTGCTTTTCTGGGTGGTGGACGCGCGAGGATTTGCCTCCGCCGTACTTGAAAAATTGGGCTTGGACGCGGGCTTGAGTCGCTGGCTAAGCGGTTGCGGCGCGATGGCCGTCGCCGCTGAGAGCTGGATTCGGGGCCGCAAACCGACGAGTGACGCCTCAGCCTTCCGCGTCTTCGAATCCCCCATCGAGCAGGCCGACCCTGAATTCGATGCATTCTGCCACGAGCAGACTGAAAAATCAGGCCGCGTATTCGGATATCGCGACGATGAGACCATGCGCTGGCATTTTGTTTCGCCGTTGAGCGGACGGAAAGCGTCGCGGTTGAGTTGTTATCGGGACGACAGACTGTTGGGGTACTGTATCGTTCGTCATGACGCGCCGACTCCGTCCGGAACCCTGGCTCGTTCCGTCATCGCAGATATGTTGGTGGAGGGCAACAATCCAAGTACTGTCCAGGCGTTATTGGCAGCGGCATTAACCAGCGCAAAAAACGCTGGCACAAACGTTCTGGAGTTAATGGGCTTTCCATCGGAAATTCGGCAGGTGGCGCAAACGTTCAGCCCCTATTCCAGACAATATCCGGCGAATCCGTTTTTGTTCAAAGCTCGAGATCGCGCGTTGCACGAAGAGCTCAATCACGCCAATGCGTGGTATGCGTGTCCGTACGATGGCGATGCAACGCTGTGGCCGTAGTTTACCGACGTCATGAAGCTGATTGAAGCGCTCAACATTCTTCGCGAAGAACCGAATGCCAACGAGCATCCACTGCGGCTGGGGTTGGTGTGCGGGTTCACCCCCTTACACTTGCAGACCTTTCTGGCTGCGGAGCTGCGAGTGCAACTCTCGGTTCGGGCGCACATCCAGTCTGGGCTATATGGCGACTTTTTAGGTAATCTCCAAAAACTTCCGGACTCAGGCGCGGAGGCTGCCGCGGTCGTCGTGGAATGGAGTGACCTCGACGCACGTCTCGGACTGCGCGGGCTGGGCAGCTGGGCGCCGCACAGGTTGCCCGATATATTGAGTCAGGCGAAGCGAAACGCGCACTCCATTGGACAAGCCCTCGCGGCCGCTGCAACGATGATGCCGCTGGTAATTTCTTTTCCCACCCTCCCGCTCTTGCCGGTCTCCTTCCAGAAGAACTCGCAGGCCAACGAGTTCGAGTTGGAACTGCGCGGTATCATCGGCTCTATGGCACTCAGTGCGTCCCGAGTTCCAAGCGTGAGAGTGGTCAGCTCGCAGGCGCTTGACCAAGTCTCGAACCCGGCGCAGCGGCTGGACGCCAAGGCGGAATTGGTTTCTGGATTTCCCTATCAACTGCAGCACGCCTCCGCGCTGGCGAATTCGATGGTGCACCTGATGCAGCCGCCGAGCCCGAAGAAAGGTCTGATTACCGATCTGGACGACACAATGTGGTCTGGAATCGTCGGCGAAGTGGGGGCGGAGAATATCTCCTGGGATCTGCAACAACACAGTCACGGCCATGCCCTGTATCAAAGATTCCTTCAAGCTTTGGGTGAAGCAGGGGTTTTGCTCGGAGTCGCCAGCAAGAACGATCCCCAGGTTATAGCGACTGCCCTCCAACGATCCGATCTTCTGGTTGCACGTGAAAGTCTCTATCCCGTGGAAGCGCACTGGGGGCCTAAGTCCGAGTCGGTTCGCCGAATTTTACAGACCTGGAATTTTGGCGCGGCCGACAGCGTATTCATTGATGACAGTCCTATGGAGTTGGCGGAAGTGAAGGCCGCGCATCCGGAGATCGAATGCATTTTGTTTCCCAAAGACGATCCGCAAGCGCTGGTCGCGCTGATGTTTCGCCTGCGTGATCTGTTCGGCAAGAATACGATTTCCGAGGAAGACCTGCTGCGCCGGGATAGCATTCGTCGAAGCCATCGACATCGCGACGAGGGTGGTCACCAACAATCGCATGCGCCGGAGTCGTTTCTGGAAGACGCAGAGCCTGAGATTACCTTCTTGTCGACCAAGAACCCGCCAGATCCCGCGCTCTGGAACTGGTCAACAAAACGAATCAATTTAACCTGAACGGGCGACGCTACACCGAGGCAGAGTGGAGAAGTTATTTGACTCAGCCAGAAGCTTTTCTGCTGATGGTCTCTTACCGTGACAAATTCGGTCCGCTGGGAAAGATCGCCGTGGCTGCCGGTAAGCAAGAAGGCAGGCTGTTGCGGATGGACGTCTGGGTGATGAGCTGTCGGGCATTTAGCCGCCGCATTGAGCATCGTACGCTGGCGTACTTGTTCGAAACGTTTTCCGCCGATGCAATCGCGTTCGATTTTGCTGCGACGGAGAAAAACGGACCATTGCGCGCTTTTCTCATGGAAGTTACGGGTACGGCGCCGGCCGCTGGCGCGTTAATCTTGCGAGAACAATTTTCAGCGAACGCGACTGAATCCCAGCCGACTATTGAAAGTGTTCGTGGTTGAGATGAAGACGAATTCCGAAGTCCGGACGCGCCTCGAACAGTGCTTCGCCGCTGTGTTCCCAGGATTGTCGATAGCCCAGATCGAAACGGCGAGTCCGTCCACGGTTCCCGACTGGGACTCAGTTGCGGCTGTGACGTTGGTGGCCACCATCGAAGAAGAGTTTGGCTTTGAGATCGACATGCAGGACATGGTTGACCTGGTATCTTTCCAGTCGATCCTGACCTACTTACAAGCCCGACCCGCCTAAAACGACATGGAAAGCGCGAATCAGGCACCGTGGAAGCGAGCTATGAAGTGTGGCATAAGTCTATTGGTTTATGGCTGCGATGGGGTGTTCTCCGCTTTTCACTCGGTCTTCGGAGAGAAGCCACGGGGTCGTTGTGTCGTGCTTTACTACCACGCCGTTTCCTCAGAAGAGCGCGGCTTGTTTGCCCGCCAACTCGACGTGTTGCAACGACGGTCTAAGTGTTTTTCACTCGGGGAGCCGGTGCAAGCCGCCCCAGGGCTCAACACGGCGATCACGTTCGACGACGGCTTTCGCAACTTCCTTACCGAAGCTTTGCCGGAGTTGCAACGCCGTGGGATTCCTTCGACTATGTTTGTTATCGCCGAGGGATTCGGCCGAGACTTCGGTGCGGCAGGCAAACCGGAGCCGATGATGTCCCGGGATGAACTGATGAGCCTGCCGCAAAATCTGGTGACGCTGGGTTCGCACACGATGACACACCCTATGCTCACGCGTGTCGATCGAATCGCAGCTCAACATGAAATCGTTGAGTCCAAGCGTATGCTGGAGCAGTCGTTAGATCGCACCATCTCGCTGTTCAGCTTCCCCTTCGGGGATTTCGATGACCACGTCGTACAACTGGCCCGTGAAGCGGGATATGAGAGAGTGTTCACCACCTCTCCTGCGCTCGCGTTTCGCAATGCGGAAGAGTTTGCGGTGGGACGGGTTCGTGTCGATCCCAGCGACTGGCCGCTCGAATTTCAGCTCAAGCTGTCGGGCGCTTATCGCTGGCTGCCCGCAGTCATCGCATTCAAACGACGTTTTCTCGGCGCCACCAGGCCCGGGGGCACGACGACGAGTGTAGCGACTCGCCCCGTGTCGATGATTCGAGATCGAGTTCCGTTGCAGCAGCAGAATCCTTCTTCGTCGCGCTGACGAAGAGAGAAGAGGTCAACCATCATGGCCATAGCCGACACTCCATCCGTGCAGAGCGGTCATTCGATGTGGGCTGAGCCACAAGCATTCAAGGCTCACTTCAATCGATCGCCGTTTTATCTCTACCACTCGCTGGCGAATCATCCATTATTTGAGATCCCGCGACTGGTGAAGCTGGCCCAGTCCCTAAAACACGATCCGTTCAACTATTGTTACGATGCCGGCGACATCAAGGTCGATCAGCGCTGGAATCAGCGTCCGGCGAACTCTTTCACCCTGGAAGAATCCATCGAACGGTTGGATTGCGCCGGAGCCTGGGTGATCCTTAAGCACACCAATCTCGATCCCGAATATAACGCCTTAATGAATCTCATCATGGCGGATATTGAGCGCATGACGGGGCGCGATCTGAAAGATTGCACGCGGCTTCTCGAAGCCCAAATCATGCTAACCTCCCCGGGGCGCATCACTCCCTATCACTTGGACAACGAGTGCAATGTGCTGCTCCAAATTCGAGGAGAGAAAGACATTTACGTGTTCGATCAGACCGACCGCGAAATCCTGACCGAGACCGAGCTGGAACGCTTTTGGGTGGGCGATTGGAATGCTGGAGAATACAAGGCGCGCTGTCAGGAGCGTGCCCGAGCTTTTCGGCTCAAGCCCGGCAACGCCGTGCACATTCCAGTGAATGCTCCGCATTGGCTTCAGAACGATCAGAACATCTCAATGTCCCTCAGCATCAATTTCGAGTGGACGGATGATACAGCCGCAAATATATATCGCACCAACCATTACTTGCGAAAGATCGGTTTGAAGCCGAATCCCCCGGGAAGATCGAGATTCCGCGATGCTGCGAAAACGGCGCTGGTCAGTGCAGGCTTTCTGCAAGCGGTCGATTGGATGAAACGAAAGAAGCACGGCAAGCCGCAGACTTCGGATATGCACTGAATCCAAAACGAATACCGAAACGCCTAACGGGAGAAACGAAAAACTTATGAGCACAAATGGAAATGGTCATGGAAAATGGGACGGCAAGATTGAACGTCGCAGCGGACTCACCTATGAGGAGTTTGAACGCGAATATCTCATGCCACTGCGGCCGGTCATCCTCACGGACGCTACGAAAAAGTGGAAAGCGCTGCACACCTGGACGCCGGACTTCTTCCGGCAGAAATTTGCCACTCGAGAAATCAAGGCCAACGGCAACCAGTACAAAGTGTCGGACTTCATCGAGCTAGTCGAGAATTCCAGTGCCGCCAACCCCGCGCCGTATTTGCGCAACGAGTATTTGCCCGACGTCTTTCCGGAAGTGATCGGCGACGTCGAGCCGTGTCCGGAGAGCATGACGCACAACTGGCTGGCGGATAAGTCGTACCCTGGAAGGCTGCGCGAGTTGCTCTACAAATGCACGATTCCGGAGATCTATATTGGCGGCGCGGGCGGAGGGTTTCCTTTCTTGCATTACGACCTCTACTTCACCCATGCCTATCTCAATCAGATCTATGGGCGAAAAGAGTTCATCATTTATCCGCCGGAGCAGAGCGAATATTTGTATCCCGATCCGGTCTACAAAAATCAATCTCGAGTGCGCGATCCGAACAAAGCCGATCTGGAAAAGTACCCATTGTTTGCCAAGGCGGTTCCGACGCGTTTCATTCTGGAGCCCGGCGAATCGGCGTTCCTGCCCGCGGGTTGGTGGCACACGACTACCATGCTTACGGCATGCATTACCGTCTCGATGAATCATGCCAATCGCTCCAATTGGAATCGCGTGGTCCAAGATGTGAGATACGAACTGGGGCGTTCGCACCGTTTTTCGACTCGCGTCATGGCGGGCCCCATCGCAGGCTACTTGAGCGGCGTTGGCATACTCAAGAGTCTGGCCAATTCGTAAAGGAACCCGGAGAGCCTTGCCGCAATCCCATACGTCAATCACGCGCCGACTCGGATCCATGCCCTTGGTGCGAACCTGGCGCGAACGGCGCTACGAAAAGCGATTCGCAGGCGAGTGCTTTGGATGTTTTCGGGGCGTATATGCCACGCTGGAAGAGGCGGGACGTTCCGCTCCCTCAACCCACCCGGTCGGATTCAATCATAAGGAAGTAAGCCAGCAGTTTCAGGAGCGCCGCGATAGAGTTTTTTCCTTCGATTATCCTGTGCTCTTTTGGTTGAAGTCGCTGCTTTTTGAGAAGTGCAAGCTGTTTGACTTCGGCGGGCATGTCGGCACCCAGTTTTACGCCTACGCGAAATACCTTTCTTATCCGGGCGGCCTGCAGTGGACGGTGTGCGATTTGCCGGAAATCACCAAGGCGGGCGAGCTATTGTTTCTGCAATCCGGTTGCTCCGGACTTGCTTTCACCAACGACTTCGCCGACGCAGAAGGCGCCGACATTATGCTGGCGGCAGGCTCGATTCAGTACATCGACGATCCAGGATTTCTGACGATGTTGGGCCAGTTGAAGCAACGGCCCAGAGATCTTCTGATCAACAAAGTTCCACTGTACGATGGCCCGCCGTTTGCCACCTTGCAGAACGGTGGGCCCGCATTTACGCCAATGCGTGTTTTCAACCGTCCATCCTTTCTTGCTGAGTTGGACGGACTAGGATATACGTTGAAAGACAATTGGAATGTCGAAACACACTCCGGGCACATCCCTTTCCACCCGGAGCACTCCTTCCCCCATCATTCCGGACTTTATCTTCGGCTCCGTTGAACTGGAGCAACTCACAAGCGAAATACAAGTAGAGCCCGCCCATCCGCAGGCATAGGCACTTCGTGCAGCCTCTCGAACTTTCTCTGGTTGTCGCAGGATTTGTGGTGTCCATCGGATCGTTCTGGATTCCGGGGGATCCCAATCGCGTAAATCTGTTGAGGCAGTTCACACTTTGTCTTGCGAGTTTCGCCGCTTTGCAAGTCGTGTGCGAGGGGTATCGTTGGCATATGCTGGGCTGTTATGCCGCGATCATCCTCCTTTTTATGGCGAGCCTGGCGAATAAGAAGTGGCAGAGATGGAGCACGAAAGCAGTGGCAACGGCCGGCTTAGCCGGCACGGCTGTAGCCGCCAGCCTGTTTCCAGTTTTCACGCTGCCCTCGCCGACCGGACCTTACCGCGTTGGAACTGTGACCTATGACTTCTCTGCAAAGGACGCAAATGGAGCGGAGCGTAAAGTGGTGGTACAGCTGTATTATCCGGCTTCGCCAGCAGCCGACTCACGTCCTGTGCCCTATGCCTCCAAGGCGGCTGTGTCACGATTCAAACCAGAACTGGCCATGGTGCATACGCATTCCTATTTCAAAGCGCCGGTGGCCCCCTCCGTTGAAGCGTTTCCGCCGATCCTCTTCTCTCATTCGTGGAACGGAATTCGTACGGAAGATACATTTTTGATCGAACATTTGGCCAGCCACGGATACATCGTCGCCTGCGTTGACGATGTTCTCGATACTCCGGAAGTAGTGTTTTCCGATGGCACTGTCTCACGCCATCCAGGTCAACACTGGCTGGATTTGTCATCGACCGAGGCTCTGCAACGGTCGATGCCCGGAGTGCAGCGCGACTTGAGGATGCGGGTAAGCGATTTGCGTTTCGTGTTCGACGTGCTTCTGCAAATAACCAGTAAGGATCCAACGAACATGTTTTACCATCGCGTCGACTGGGAGCGTGCGGGTTTACTCGGCTACTCGCAGGGCGGTACCGCCGTGGCGCAAGTCTTGCGCTCGGATTCGCGATTCAAGGTGGGCGTGAACCTCGACGGCTACTCCTTCACGGTTGCCGATGGTACCCCGATCACCCAGCCGTTTCTGACCATGACAGGGAACATCCCCAGTACGCAGGATGCCGCGGCCCGCGACCCCAAACTGAGAGTGGGATGGGGATTGGACATGCTGGATCTGGAGCGCATGGAAGCTTCCATGCGGTCGGGGGACGGCTATCTGGTTATTCTGAAGGGAGCTATGCATCCCAACTTCAGCGATCAGCCGTTGTATAGCAGACTGCGAAGCTATACTGGCGCGGGATCCATAGCGCCCGCTCGCGCCATGCTAATTGTCGACGCTTACACCCTCGCATTCTTCGATCATTATCTGCACCATGAGGGCGCCAACATTTTGACGGCCTCCTGCCCTCCGTATCCAGAAGTTGCGATGATTTCGTCGCAGACACTGCGGGCCGCTTCTTCCCCGAAAGCGGATATTCCAGAGCGGAAATAGACCACTATGCTCACCCCCCTGGGTTTCTTTCTCGCCTGCATACCGCTCATTTGCTTCGCGGCTTGGGCCCGGTTGTGGCGTAATCGGTTTCCAGAATGGCGGAATCGATTCTTGGTGACAACCTCCTGGTGGACGGTTTCGCTAGTGGCTTTGACCGAATCGTTGTCGGCCATGCACTGGCTGAATCGTTCGGGATTGGCCGTCGGATGGCTGGGCATCGCACTCATGGTATTCGCCTTGTCGTTCCGGCGCCTCGCCTTTACTCTGGGACCGAAAAGACATTTCAAAGAGAACGACGCACACGGGTGGACTTTGCTGGATCGTTTTCTGGCGGCGGCGACCGGCGCGACTTGCTTCTGCGTTGGCGTCACCGCGCTGGTCAGCGCGCCCAACGGATCGGATGCACTCCAGTACCATCTGCCGCGGGTGGTGATGTGGGCCGAGCGCGCTTCCGTGGCATTCTTTCCCACGCACTACTATGTGCAACTATTCGCCCCGCCGCTGGCTGAGTGGAGCATGTTGCACGGCTACATTTTGTCGGGCGGCGATCGTTTCGTGAACGGGGGTACGTGGGCTGCTTTCGTAGGATGCGCGATCGCCGTTAGCCTGATCGCGGGGGAGCTCGGGGCGTCGCGTCGGGGCCAATTGCTGGCCGCGTTCCTATGTGTCACATTGCCGCAGGGAATTTTGGCCGCCTCCGGCCCTAAGAACGATTGGGTGCTGGCGTTCTGGCTGACCGCGATGGTCTGGTTCTTGCTGCGCCTGCGAGCGGATCGCAGTTGGTTGAACGCCGCCAACTTAGGGATTGCCGTGGGGGCTGCGATTCTAAGCAAGGGTACGGCCTACTCGTTCATACCATTTATATATCTGGCTGGGGCCGTTCCTCTCTTGTGGCTTAATTGGAGAGCCGCGCTGAGACCCTGCGCGATCGCTTTCTGTGTGGTCCTTCTGCTCAACGGCCCGCAGTGGGTGCGGAACTACGGCTTGGCAGGTTCGCCACTCGGCTTGGCCACGCCCGATGTGGCAGGACACGATAAGTACACGATGGATCATATTAGTGTCCGCGGAACCGCCGCCAATGTAATGCGTGAATTGGCCATGCACTTTGGCACACCCAGTACAGCCGTAAATCAGCGCGAGACGCATTTGCTGCGCGCAGCTATCACCCGGATCGGCGTCGACCCGGACGATCCTGGCGCGACGAACTACATGGCACTGACGATTCCGCATTACAGTCGCGAGGAGTATTTGTGCGGCAATCCGCTGCACCTCCTATTGTTCGGGGCAGTCTTGGCAGCATTGCTTTGGGGCTATCGGCAGGGCGACAGGCGCGCTCTGTGGCTGGCGCTCGGGATAGCGGCAAGCTTCGTGCTCTATTGTGCATTGTTTCGTTGGGAGCAGATGTGTCCTCGACTGCACTTGCCACTGTTCGTCGTGGCATGTGGCGTAATGGCCGTATGGCTGGAGCGCAAGAGTGCAAAGGGGCTCGGCACAATGTGCGTAATTTTGTTCGTGTGCGCGCTCCCGCCCCTGTTGTGCAATGACTTACGGCCACTATTATTCTCGGGAAACTTTCGCCATCCCACGCCCGAAGGCCGTAGCATTTTTCTGCGCAGCCGGGCCGATCTGTATTTCACGGAGCAGCGTGATCTCGCCGCCACTTACATCCCGGCTGCAGCGGCATTGGCGCATCAATCATGCGGAGATATCGGCATGGACACGAGCATCAAGCCTTATGCTCACGAATATCCATTGTTCGCATTGGCGGACGAATCGCCGGGCGGACCTCGCTTCCGCTATGTGGACGTCGAGAACCTGTCAAAGAAGTATGTCGCGGCCGAAGATTTACGCACACCCTGTATCGTCATTTGCCCAGACTGCCAGAACGAGGCCAACAAGGAGATGCGATATTCCAGCACGTACTCAACTCGAACCGTCTTTGGCGGGTTGGAAGTCTTCAGTCAAGGGCCATTGAACGCCACGGATGCAAGGCCTTTTGAGGGGCGCCCGCAGAGTTGAAGAACCGTATGTCTGACGAGTATCGAATCCGTCAGCAGGGCGGCGGCGCCAGGGATGCTACTGTTTCCCGAGGCAACCCCGTTCTTCATCCGGCAACCAAATGAGCCTCTACGCATTAGATCCCTGTGAAGACACGCGATGGACAAGGTTTCTCGACCGGCATCCCGATGCGTCGGTGTTTCACACTCCGGCATGGCTGGAGACGCTCCGGCGTTCTTACGGCTACGAGCCCTTTGTGTATACGACGACCCCGCCAGGGCGAGAATTACGCAATGGTCAGGTGTTCTGCCGCATTAAGAGCTGGCTCACAGGGCGCCGCATTGTTTCTCTACCGTTTTCCGATCACGTGGCGATGTTGATCGAAGGATCCGCGCAACAGAGCGAGTTGCTCTCGCGCTTGCAGGAAAAAGTGGATGACGGGGGATTTCGCTATATCGAGTTCCGGCCAACCGCGGAGTTTCCCGTAAGTTCGACTTACAAGAAGAGCGACACTTATCATTGGCACACGGTGTCGTTGACACCGGAACTGCCAGAGCTTTTTTCTTCCTTTCATAAGAGTTGCGTACAGCGCAAGATCCGGCGCGCATTCAGGGAGAAGTTGGACTATAGCGAGGGGCGCTCGGAGCGATTGATCCGGGAATTCCATCGGCTGCAAACCCTGACCCAACGCCGCCACAGCCTTCCGCCACAGCCGCTGCAATGGTTCTTGAATATGGCCCAGAGTGCCGGACCTATAATGAAAATTCGGGTGGCGTCGAAGGATGGGCGAGCCGTTGCAGCGATACTCACGCTGGCTTACAAAAAGACGATGGTTTACAAATACGGGGCCTCCGATGAGCGCGCTCATAATCTTGGGGGGATGCACTTCCTATTCTGGAAGACCATCGAGGAGTCCAAAGTGGCAGGTATGACTCAATTCGATTTGGGTCGTTCGGATGACGCCAACCCTGGGCTCATCGCTTTCAAAGAACATTGGGGAGCACAGTCGCGGTCGCTTCATTATTGGCGCTATCCGGGGCCCGCCGTTGCCACCTCCTCGCGCTGGGAGCTGAGGGCGGCGAAACGGTTCTTTTCGCTGGCGCCGGCTTCCGCATTGCCCGCAGCGGGGCGCCTGTTATATCCCCACATCGGCTGAAGGGGAATTCGCCGAAGTGGCACAACCGTGCTATAGCAAACACGGGGTAGTGCGGCTATTCTGTCGCTCTCGCCATATTCGGCACGGCTTCTCGATGAGTAGGCGTTAGCTCTGTTATAGGACACCACTTTCAACTTGACGAATCAAACGGTTAAGCTGACAAATGCCGGCATCTGAAGTCTTACGCAAACCGTCCTTGACGTGCGCCTCGCCTACGCTAACGGATTACTTTCGTTGCCCCGGCGAGTTGGCTCAGTTGCCGCAAACTGGGCAATTGTCCGCGACTGCGTCGTATTTTCGTTTTGGCCCCGATGTCGTGGGCTACGGTCGTTCGCTTTCGAGCACGGTGCACACCCATCCCGGAGAGGTATTGGAGAACCTGCTCCGCCACTTACGGCAAAGCGAAGATGGCGAATCCTGTCTGCCTTTCGATGCCGAGGAAGTGTTAAGCAATTTACGCAACGAACGCTACCTGGCGCATGCAGACTGGACACGGGGAGCGCATCGGAGTGGGTGGATGCGGGATCTTTATTACATGGCACGCCCCTTGCTGCCCCTGCCATTACGCAAACATCTCCACCGCATTCACCTCCGAGGCTGGAATGAGATCCCTTTTCCTCATTGGCCGGTCGATGTTACTGCGGATGTATTTTGCCGGCGCTTGTTGGCGCTCAGCTTGACGATGCGCGGGGAGTCCAGGGTTCCTTTTATTTGGTTTTGGCCCAAAGGAGCTTCGGCCGCGGCCGTCATGACGCACGACGTCGAGGCCGAGGCCGGCAAACGCTTCTGCAAGACTTTAATGGACATCGACGAGTCGTTTTCCATCCCAGCGTCCTTTCAAATTGTGCCGGAGAAGCGCTACGAGGCAGACGAAGCGTTCCTGCGCAGCATCACCGAACGAGGCTTTGAAGTCAACGTGCAGGATCTTAATCACGACGGACGCTTGTTCGAAAGCCGCAGGCAGTTTGAAGAACGCGCGTCCAAGATCAACGATTATGCCCGGAAGTTCGGAGCGATTGGTTTCCGCGCGGCAATCTTGTACCGTAATCAGGAGTGGTTCGACAAATTCGATTTCGAATACGACACTTCCGTGCCCAACGTAGCGCACCTTGATCCTCAGCGTGGCGGCTGCTGTACGGTCATGCCGTACTTCATCGGCAAGATTCTTGAGTTACCGGTGACCATGACCCAGGACCATTCTTTGTTTCACGTCTTGAACGATTACTCGCTAACCTTGTGGAAGCAGCAGGCGGAAATCGTTCTGCAACAAAACGGTCTCATCAATTTTATCGTTCATCCCGATTATCTCCTCAAGGAGAGAGCGCAGGAAGCCTACAAGGCATTGCTCGGCCACATCAATGAATTGCGGTCCGAACGAGACGTTTGGGTGGCCAAGCCGGGCGACGTGAATCGCTGGTGGCGTCAGCGGAGCAATATGGAATTGAAGCAGGACGGCGGCGGCCAGTGGCGAATCGTTGGACAAGGAGGCGATCAGGCCTGCGTGGCTTTCGCCGAACTCGATGGAGAGACCGTGAAGTATACCTCCCCGAGCCTCATGGGCGGAGCAACGATCGGCTAGTCTGAACGACTCTCAGCGCGGCACATTCTCGAACGTAACAATTCCACCCGAAGACACATGGCCGATACGACTCACGACGTTGAGGTAGCCGTAGTAGGCGCTGGCCCTTATGGCATGTCAGCGACGACCTATCTCAAGGCCGCAGGACGACGTGTCGCCGTCTTTGGGCGGCCCATGGAATTTTGGCAGAACCAAATGCCCAAAGGAATGTTCCTTCGTTCGCTTTGGGACGCATCGCATATTGCCGATCCGGATCGACGATGGACCTTGGATGCCTACCGCAGTGAGGTCAATTTCCCGGTGTCGAAGCCTCTGCCCTTGCAACATTTCGTGGACTACGGACTTTGGTACCAAACGAATGCGGTGCCCGATCTAAATCGCCAGAATGTAGCCTCTCTGGCTCGCAATGGGCGAGGCTTCACAATAATGCTCGAAGATGGACAGAAGCTGTGCGCTAAACGGGTGGTGCTGGCGACGGGAATTGGCTTGTTCGCTTCCCGGCCAAAAGAGTTCGAAGGGTTATCCTCCCAACTCGCATCGCACTCGTCGGAGCATACTGATTTGAGCTCGTTTCGTGGCAGGAGAGTCGTGGTTATTGGTGGAGGGCAGAGCGCACTGGATGCAGCCCGCCTTCTGCATGAGGCGGATGCGGACGTCGAGGTCATTGCCAAGGAGCAGACACTGCGCTGGGTGGGGTTGCACTCGTGGTTGCACCATTTGGGTTTTCTCTCGTGGTGCCTTTACTCGAAACGCGATGTAGGCCCGGCAGGCATAAGTCGGCTGGTGGATATGCCGAATGTATTTCGCCGGCTACCGCGATCCTGGCAAGACCGCCTCAGTCGGCGCGCCACGCGCCCGGCAGGTTCCGGTTGGATGAAGCCAAAATTCGAGACGATACGGGTCACTTTAGGACGCAGAGTGGCGGCTGCCGCTGAAGAGGGCGGACGCGTTCAGGTGAGCCTCGACGATGGGAGTCGTCGTCTGGCGGATCACGTGTTGCTGGGCACGGGCTATCGAGTCGATATATTGCGCTACAGCTTCCTGGATGCGGGGTTGCGAGAAGAGTTGCAGACCGCGCGAGGATATCCGGTTCTAGGCCGTGGCATGGAATCGTCCGTCGAAGGATTGCACTTTCTCGGCAAGCCCGCCGCCTATAGTTTCGGACCGCTGTTAGGATTTATTTCAGGGGCGGAATTTGCCGCAAAGGAATTGATTCGCGCCGTTGGTCGGGCCCACTGAAGGCCATCTCCATTATGAATTCCGCCATACCGCAGGAACTCGGCCCCTTGGCAGGCGACGGCGCAAACGCGCACTTGGACGCATTTGCACCCCCGGCTGGTCGTCCCGGTGCGGTTGTGCTGGGAGGGGATTATCAGGGCCTCGGTATTGTCCGCAGTCTCGGTCGGCGCGGCATTCCTATCTGCATCGTGGACGATGAACCCTCGATCGGAAAATTTTCTCGCTATGCCGGAAGGCACGTCAAAGTCGATAACCTCCGCGACGAAAATAAGATTGTCGAGAATTTACTCCGGGCGGGTGATCGATTCGGCCTCCAAGGTTGGGTGCTCTATCCCACCAGAGACGAGATGGTGGCGGCGTGTTCCCGCTTCCGCGAACCTCTGTCGCGGATCTTTCGGGTGCCGACCCCGAATTTTCAAAGTGTGCAATGGGCATGGGACAAACGAAACACCTATCGACTGGCCCAGGAGTTAGCCATCCCAACGCCGGCGAGGTGTATTCCGCAGACTCTTCAGGGCTTATCTCAGATCGAACATCTTTCGCCGCCGTTCGCGTTAAAGCCAGCCATCAAGGAACACTTTCTCTATGCCACCAAAGCGAAAGCCTGGCTGGCCAACAGCCACGCGGAGTTGAAGGAAATGTTCCGCAAGGCTTCCGACCTGATGGATCCTGGCGAGATCATCGTGCAGGAAGTCATACCCGGCGGTGGAAGCCAACAGTTTTCCTACTGCGCCCTGTTTCGCGACGGCCAAGCACTGGGTAGCATGGTGGCGCAAAGGCGCCGGCAGCACCCTCTCTTGTTTGGCCGGGCTAGCACTTATGTCGAGACTGTCGAGAACACTCTGTTGGAAGACTATTCCGAACGCTTCCTCAAGGCCATGAACTACTATGGCCTGGTCGAAGTCGAGTATAAGCTGGATCCGCGCGACGGGTTGTACAAGTTGCTCGACGTCAATGCTCGTACCTGGGGTTATCACAGCATCGGTCCCAGAGCGGGAGTGGATTTCAGCTACCTTCTCTACGCCGACCAGATGGGCTGGCCGATCACGCCGGTTCGCGCCAAGGCTGGAATCACCTGGATGAGAACGGCTACCGACCTGCCGGCGGCGTGTTTAGAAATGCTGATGGGAGGGCTGACGCTTCGCGAGTATTTGCGCACCGTGAGACACTGCAGCGTAGAAGCGGTGTTCAGCCCTAGCGACCCTTGGCCGGGGGTTGTCGAGTTGCTGATGGTACCCTATCTAGCCATCAAGCGCGGCTTCTAACGTTCTCGGGCGCCGACTAGAATATCTGCATGGCCGTCTCCCCTGAAGTCCTTCTTAGTCGGCGACGGTTTCTGAAAGGATCGGCAGCGGCAGTGTTCGTCGGTGCTTTGGGTGTAACGGCCGATGCCTTGATCCAACAGCCCAACTGGCCGATTCTGAATCGTGTCGAGATCCGCTTGCGTCGGCTGCCGCCGGCGTTCGATGGATTTACGATCGCTCAACTCAGCGACTTCCACTATGACCAACACTTTTCCCACATACCGATCCGGCGTGGAATTGAAATCAGTAACTCTCTGGAACCGGATCTGGTTGTGCTCACGGGCGATTTCGTCACCCAACCCGTCTTGCATCATTATTTGCGCAACTCGAGGCAAGGAGCTCGCGCGGCCGAACCGTGTGCAGAATTGTTGACGCAAGTTCGTGCCCGTCAAGGCGTTTTTGCGATTCTTGGGAATCACGATGCCAACACCGATCCTACGTTTGTGACGGAGTGTTTGGAATCCCACGGCATACCGGTACTACGCAATCGTTCCGTCGCCATCGAGCGGGGCGGGTCGCGCTTTTGGCTCTGCGGTAGCAGCGACAATCCGCATGAAATCGACCTCCAGACGATGTTATGGGGGTTGCCAGCGGAGGATGCGAAGATTGCGTTGATCCATGAGCCCGATTGCGCCGAGTATGCGGTTCATCATCCCATCGATCTCCAGCTTTCTGGACACTCACATGGCGGCCAAGTCAGACTGCCGATCATCGGTCCCGTTTATCTGCCCGACCGTGGGATCTGGTATCCGCGCGGGCTGCGGAAAATTCAGAACCTGACGCTTTACACGAACGTCGGTCTGGGCACCATCGGCCCTCCGGTGCGGTGGAACTGTCCTCCAGAAGTCACGTTGGTCACGCTGCGAAGTGGAGTGGCTTGAGGATGGCGAGCCTTGCGAGTGCGAGATCGCGCAGGTTGTTTTTCTGGCTTGCAATGGGCGGCGGATGGCTGCTCTTCCGTAGATCGCTTGCGACTCTCTTTGCTCTTTCCTGGAGCACGGACGAATACACTCACATTCTCCTGGTGCTGCCCGTAAGCCTCGGGCTGATTTATCTGGAAGCGCGAGGCAAATCGGTCCCCGATCAAGGCAATCTCGCCTTCGGGATTCCGCTCGCAATTATTGCTCTGGTGGTCGCCTGGAAGGCTCCATCCGGCGGTGTGGGATTGTTTTTCACCGTCTTGAGTTTTGTGCTCCTCGGTTTCGCCCTGGTGTTGCTGGTCTACGGGAGCGCCCGTTTCGCTTCGCTATTGTTTCCCCTATTGCTACTGCTCTTGCTTGCGCCCGCACCCGTGGCATGGCTGGATCGCGCCATCGTGTTCTTGCAGAGCGCATCCACCGATTTAACATTCGCGCTATTTCGCGTCTCTGGGATTCCCGTGATCAAGAATGGTTTCGTACTGACCTTACCTGGGTTGCAACTTGAGGTCGCGAAGCAATGTAGCGGGATACGTTCGAGCATCATGCTTCTAGTGACGGCCTTAATTCTTGGGCATCTGTTCCTGCGCACTTTCTGGGGCCAGTTCGCCTTTGCAGTCTTGGTCGTCCCTTTTGCCATTGCGAAAAACGCCATCCGCATTTTCACATTATCCACGCTTGGCATGTATGTCGACCAGGGTTTCCTAGAAGGAAGATTGCATCACGAAGGTGGGATTGTGTTCTTTGCGCTTGCTCTGGGCGGGTTGATGTTGGTGTTGCAGTTGCTTCGCTGGACGGAGGGTCGGCTCTCACCGCCTGGAAAAGACAATGTCGCCGATCCGGGCCCGATAGGGTTGGAAGTTAACGCTGCTGTAAAGTGACGGCACCTCGCAACGGTTATACTGCGAAGTGCAGGACATCACATTGCCCGAAAAATTCATTCTCGTAACCGGCGGAGCTGGCTTCATTGGTTCGAACTTCGTCCTGCAATGGCTGAGGCGTGGCAAATCGCCCGTGATCAATCTCGACAAGTTGACCTATGCGGGGAATCTGGGCAACTTGGCTGGCGTCCTCTCCAACCGCGAGCACAAGTTTGTGCATGGCGACATCGGAGACCGCAAACTGATCGCCAGCGTTCTAAAGGAGCATCGGCCCCGGTGCGTTGTTCACTTTGCCGCGGAAAGCCATGTGGATCGTTCCATTCACGGCCCCGACGATTTTGTGAAGACGAACGTGAACGGAACCTTCAGCCTGTTGGAAGAAAGCCGGTCGTATTTCGCGGAGATACCGCCCGACGAAAAAGCGGTGTTTCGGTTTCTTCACGTTTCCACGGACGAGGTCTATGGGTCGCTGGGTGCAACCGACCCCGCTTTCTGCGAAACTACGGCGTACGCTCCGAACAGTCCATACTCGGCGTCGAAGGCGGCCTCGGATCACCTGGTTCGTGCGTACTTCCATACCTACGGTCTGCCTGTCCTGACGACCAATTGCTCTAACAACTATGGGCCGTATCAGTTCCCAGAGAAGCTCATCCCGCTGGTGATTCTCAACGCTCGAACGGGCAAGCCGATTCCTGTTTATGGCGACGGAAAAAACGTTCGCGATTGGCTGTATGTCGAAGATCATTGTGACGCGATTGAAACTGTCCTGGCACAGGGTAGATTAGGCGAGACCTATAACATCGGCGGCAAGAATGAGAAGCAGAACTTGGAGATTGTACATACCATCTGCTCCATTCTGGACGAACTGCAACCCAATGATCCCGTGGTTCCGCACAACAAACTCATCTCTTTTGTGACGGATCGACCCGGGCATGACCGCCGCTACGCCATCGACGCCCGCAAGATCGAGCGCGAACTGGGTTGGAAGCCGCGGGAGACTTTTGAGTCCGGAATTCGGAAAACCGTCGAATGGTATCTGGCGCATGATGAATGGACTCGCGAAGTCACCAGCGGAAACTATCGTCAATGGATGGCGACCCAGTATTCGCAGTAGGCGATTCATGCGATTCAAAAACTTATGGCGAAATATTTAATCACGGGAATCGCGGGTTTCATCGGTTCTTCGCTGGCGCGCGCTGTGCTGGCACAGGGAGATGAAGTGCGCGGAATCGACAATTTCGCGACCGGGAAACGCGAAAATCTGGAGGAGATTGGTTCGCGAATCGATTTTCGTGAGACTGACATTTTGGATTTACCCGCGGTGCAGAACGCCTGCGCCGGGGTGGATTTCGTTTTGCATCAGGCTGCCATACCGTCCGTTCCGAAATCGGTGATCGATCCGCTGGGAAGCAATCAGGCCAACGTCGATGGTACGGTAAACGTCCTCGTCGCCGCCCGCGACGCCAAGGTGAAGCGCGTCGTATATGCGGCTTCATCATCGGCCTACGGCGACACGCCGACTCTACCCAAGCGGGAAGATATGGTACCCAATCCGATCTCGCCCTATGCCGTGGCCAAACTTGCCAGCGAATATTACATGACAAGTTTTTATCGATGCTATGGGTTGGAGACAGTATCGCTGCGCTATTTCAATATCTTCGGGCCGCGGCAGGATCCAACTTCGCCTTATTCCGGAGTCTTGGCGAAGTTCACTACACAAATGCTTCGAGGTGAAAGTCCCACGATTCTTGGTGACGGCAAACAGAGCCGCGACTTCACATTTATTGAAAATGCGGTGAACGCGAATCTGCTGGCATGCAAAGCTCCCGTGGATGAAGCCGCGGGGAAGGTTTTCAACGTGGCCACAGGGCGTCGAATCGACTTGAATGAGACGGCCGAAATTCTGAAGAAACTTACTGGATTCAAAGGCGAAATCAACTATGGTCCCGAGCGTGCCGGCGACGTGAAGCATTCCCTGGCCGATTTGTCGCGCAGCGAAAAATATCTCGGCTACAAGCCGAGCGTCGCTTTTGAAGAGGGCCTGCAGCGCACCATCGACTGGTACAAAACTCAGGGAGCCGCACTGCTCTCACACGTATAATCATGCTCTCACCCCACCCGTACAAGGGAATTATCCTGGCTGGCGGATCGGGCACACGTCTGTATCCCGTGACCCACGCCGTCTGCAAAAGCCTCCTACCCATTTACGACAAGCCGATGATTTATTATCCGCTGTCCACGCTCATGCTTGCGGGAATACGCGATATCGCCGTCATTTCGACGCCCACCGACTTGCCGCGCTTCGAACAATTGCTCGGCGACGGCTCGCGCTACGGCGTGAATCTCAGCTACATCGTGCAGCCGCGTCCGGAGGGAATCGCGCAGGCATTTCTGGTGGGAAAAGAGTTTATCGGCGATTCCTGTTGCGCTTTAGTGCTTGGCGATAACATTTTTTACGGGCATGACTTCGCTAAGAGTCTAGCCGCGGCCTGCGGACACAAGAGTGGTGCCCAAATCTTTGCCTATCGCGTCCACGATCCAGAGCGCTATGGCGTTGTCGAATTCGACGCTGCCGGCAAGGCACTCAGCATTGAAGAGAAACCGAAAGCGCCGAAGTCAAGATATGCAGTTACTGGTCTCTACTTCTTCGACAATCAAGTGGTTGAGATTTCTGAGGGGCTCAAGCCGTCCGCCCGTGGCGAGCTCGAAATCACCGACGTCAACAGAGCGTATATGAAGCGCGGTCAACTCGACGTCGTCGTGATGGGACGCGGCATGGCGTGGCTCGACACCGGCACTCACGAGGCCATGCTGGAAGCGTCGCTTTTCATCCAGACCATCGAAACGCGCCAGGGATTGATGATAGCCTGTCCCGAAGAAATTGCTTTCCGCTACCGTTGGATCTCCGCTGATCAAGTAGAAAAAATTGCTGCGCCGATGAAGAACAACCGCTACGGCAGTTACTTATTGCAAATGCTAAGCGAAAAAGTTTTCTAACTGGTTCTTTAGTGGCGTAAATCGGATCGGCCACTCCTTTGTGGCGATGCGCAGCGAGACTGCATCGAGGCTGTATTTGAGAGTCAAATAAAAAGCCGGTTCAACCGTGGAAGCGTGGGCCTTCAGGTCCACGAAAAAGACCGGGAAAAATTCGGCTTTAGCCGCTGGCTTGGAATCACCTTACCCTTATATGAAAATCATCGCATCAGCCCTCAACGGCGTACTCCTGCTCGAACCCCGCGTCTTCGGCGACGACCGCGGATTCTTTCTGGAAAGCTACAACCAGAGAACAACCCAGGAATTAGGCATCACGCACTCCTTCGTGCAGGACAACCACTCCTACTCAACTCGCAACGTCATTCGCGGATTGCACTATCAGCTCCAACAGACTCAAGGAAAACTAATCCGCTGCGCGATCGGGGAAATCTTCGACGTAGCCGTAGACTTGCGCCGTAGTTCGGAAACCTTCGGCCAGTGGTATGGAGCGCCACTCTCCGGCGAAAACAAACACATCTTATGGATTCCGCCAGGCTTTGCACATGGCTTTCACGTTCGCTCGGATGCCGCCCACGTCCTCTACAAAGCCACAGACTTCTACCATCCCGCCTCGGAACGCACGCTGCTCTGGAACGATCCGCAACTTAAAATCTCGTGGGAATTTGCCGGTGAACCGATGATTTCACCGAAAGATGCGCAAGGTTTCACGTTGGGGTTCGCGGAAACCTTCGCCTAGTCGATTAGAGTAATTACTGGCCAAGCTTCGCGAGCACTAACTTGGCGCGACCCAACTCCGGACGGTCCGAGTGACTGCCATCCCGGCAATTCTTCAACAGTTGCGCGTAGTAAGAATTCGCCTTCACGGTTTGATGCGCCAACTCCGCGGCGCGTGCTGCCCCGGCCAGACTGTTAAAGCGGTTGGGATCGATCTTCATCGACTGCTCGTACTCGGCTAACGCCTGTTCGGGATGGTTGAGTTCCAGCAGCATATCGGCCAACATCTCCCGCGCTGGAATGTCGACTTCCGCTTTTCCCAGCTTGTCTTGCGTGTCCGCGACCAGGCGCATCTGCCGCACGGCTTCATCATTCTTTTTCTCGGCGAATGCCAGCCAGGCGTGAACTTCGCCCTCAGATGATCTCGGTCCGTCCAAAAGGTAGGCATCTTTCGATTTGCGAGTCGCCTCCTCCGCATCGTCGAATTTCCTGGCGTTGCTGCGGGTTCCATCCACATCGCCCAGATGCGCGGAGGCAATCGTGCGCGCCCAATCGGTGATCATCTGCTGATCGGAAGACGCTTTAGCCGCAGGTCGTAGGGCTGCGGCGTCCGCCCAATGCCGCATCTCCAGGTCATACAGCGCGGGGAAATGAGCCGCCGCGAAGCCGTAATACTGCAACATGCCGGAATCGCTGTCGCCCGCTGGCGCGGTCGCCACAATTTGCTTTGATTGATCTACGACTTGCTTGGCCGCGTCGTCCTGGCCCGTCTGCAAGTAAGCATAGAGAAGAAAGTGCATCGCATGCAATTCGTGTCCATGCATATAGGTGGCGCCCGAGGGATGTGCCAGGGCCACCGACTTCAGGTTCGCCTGAATATCCTCCTGCCACAACCCGAGACGCGCAAAGATGTGTGACGGCATGTGCACCGCGTGCGCCGAAGACTGAGCGATTTCGGCATAGCGCCGCGCGGCATCCAAGCCTAAAGGAGCCAGTTCCGGCGAATCGCAAGCATGAATGATGTAATGCGCCAGCCCCGGATGGTCGGGCTGCTGCTGGAAGAGCGGCGTAAGCACGGCCATGGCCTTTTTTCGCGAGGCGAGCGTCGGGTCGTTCGGAGGCGCGGAAGCCAACAAAGACAACGCATAGAATGCCCCGGCCTCTAAATCCGCGGGGTACTGTTGGTAGAGCTTCGCCATGCCGTCCGAGTAAGCGGTCGCCCGTTTCATGTAGTCTTTGTCCCCAGGATCGGCGTAGAAGACTGCCAGCGCTGAAATATATGCACGTTCGCGCTCGGTCTTCGCCCCAATCTTCTGCGCCTTCTCAAGTTCATCGTGGCCCCGGGTTCGCGTCGACTCGTCGGGCCGCTCCCAAATCTGGTGGAACAAACTCAGCCCAATACCCCAGTGAGCCATGGCGCACGCGGGATCCTTCTGGCTTACTTCGACAAACTGCTGTTCCGCCTCTTCGTATCCAAACGAATGCAGCAGAGCGACACCGCGCTCGAAAGGCTTTTGCGAACCGGGCTCGCAAGAGATAGGAAACGAAACTTTACCGAGCTGTTCGGTAGCTTCGTGATGATGATCGTGCATGTCATCGTCGAAGGCTGAAGAAGGCACCGCACACAGCAAACAACTGCTGAGCAGAACGGCTAGAAGCGTTTTCGACGAAAACATTGTTGAGCTCCAATTCTTAATAAATGTCTCGAGTTCCCTTAATTTAGCCAGCCCAGCCACCGGTTAGCAACCGTGCAAAACTCGATCCTAATAAGCCCACCGCAACAGTGTTGCCGCCACAGTAAATCCCGCCCCCACTGACGCCAGCAGCACCAGATCACCCTTCTTCATTCGTCCCTCCGAAATTGCCGTTTGCATGGCTAGAGGTACGGTCGCGGCCGTCGTGTTGCCGAAGCGGTCAATATTGATGATCACGCTCTCCGGGCGCAAACCCAACCGCTCGCCGGTTGCGTTGATGATGCGGAGATTGGCTTGATGCGGAATGAACACGTCGATGTCTTTGCCGGTTAGTCCGTGGCGCGTCAGCAGGCGCTCGCAGATGTCGGCCAGCTTGCGCACGGCAAACTTGAAGACCGCCTGGCCATCCTGATGGACGAAGTGCATCTTCTGATCCACCGTTTCATGGCTCGACGGATGCAGGCTTCCGCCGCCCGGCATATACAGCGACTTGCCGCCCGAGCCGTCTACTTCGTGAAGAAAATCGATGAAGCCCGTGTCGTCATCGGACGGTTCGATGAGCACCGCGCCCGCGCCGTCGCCGAAGATCACGCAGGTGGCGCGATCCGTGTAATCGATGATCGAGGACATCACGTCCGCGCCAATCACCAGAACTCTCTTGTGCACGCCGGTCGAAACGAACTGCGCGCCAGTCTGAATCGCATAAAGAAATGCCGAGCAGGCTGCCGACAGATCGAATCCCCACGCGCCGGCCGCGCCGAGCTTGTCCTGCACCAGGCAGGCGGTGGACGGGAACATCATGTCGGGGGTTACTGTGGCGACAATAATCGCTTCGACATCTTTGGCCACGATGCCGCGCTTCGCCAGGGCAATCTTCGCCGCCTCGACCGCGAGGTCGCTGGTGGCCACGCCCTTGTCGACAATGTGGCGCTCGCGAATGCCCGTGCGCTCCTGTATCCAAACATCGGAGGTGGCCACCATCTTCTCAAGATCGGAGTTGGTTAAAAGGCGGGGCGGAACATAGGTACCGAGGGCGCTGATCTTTGCGCGCACAAGCTGACTCAATATAAGTGCTCCTGGTAGTGAGGGTGGAAACAAGTATTGTGACTCAGGCAGGCGGGCAAAGTCCAACCGGAGGCATGAGAGAATACAATGCCAGGATTGAGCGAGTCTTGAGACGGGCGGCCTGTGGGCTTTACAATCTGTTCGCCCACCCCCCTACCCCCCTCGATCCTCTGGAATCAACATGTTACGCGATGTCTGGTTCGCAAACTATTGATTGCAGATGAGTTAAATATAAAATAGCCAGAATCAACAACTTAGGGGAACGACGAGGAATCATCCAGTCGCGCGCCGATTTCCGCAGCGAAAGGATATATTCAGTGTTCGCAGGTTAAGGGGAAATAGTCAAGGGAAAAGTGCAGAAAGGCCAATAAAAACGCGGGTTTGTCCCGTTTTGGAACTGGCCAGGTCCAATTCGCCGAGACCACGAGGTTGGGGTCATTCCCATCTGTCCCTGCATTTCCTTCATTGACTTAGAGATGGGGCAGAATGTAGCAACAAGTCAGCCTTTAGAAATCGCGGGTAGCGCCCGCTCGTAATCACACAGCCACCTTAACCGGTGGCTGAGGTGTTTTTCGGGAACAAGATTTCTCCCTCTTTCCACTTCTTTATCTGGCCCTTTCGAACCGGCTGACTCGTACACAGAGTGAGAATCCCGGACTGTTCCTTGCGAACCAATACGACGTTGAAGGGGTACTCAACGCTGTCGAACTCCTTGATGAAGGCTCTGTCCGCGGTGTCCGGCGAGGGCGGACGAGTCACCATGTCCGGCGAGCGGAGACATTCCAGACTGGCGAGCAAGCGAACCGCCCGCCGAGCCTCGTGTGTATATCTCCCAAAATCCGCGGTGCACGACAGGATCGCGGATCGTTCCGTCGGAAAATACAGCTTGACGTTCTCTGCATCATTCAACTTCACCATGTGGACAAAATGATGTTCGTAACAATGAATCTTGCATCCGCAGTGCGCCACAATCGGGCTCTTTTCAACGTATTCGCGAACGTAGACCCCGTACAATTCAGCTAGGGTTTTATACGCTAGGTATGTGATCTTCGTAGGCAATGCGCCTCTATCTTAGATCACGTTGAAGGACGCCGCCGTAGGATCCCAGAAGCGCTGGCGCGCACATTGCTCACCGTCATCGCGGCTGGCTCTTCTAAACGCAACACTGTCCGCGTCAGGATTGATAGAAATCGTCAGGCCGTTGGTGGCGTTTCGAAACGGAAGGCTTACTCGACCGCGGGCCCGGGGAGAATCCCTACGTAGGGGGGTACTACAGCAGGGTCACTCCCGTCTGTCCCCGCATTCATCTAGCTAATCTTTGGATTTACTGTCAAGATCTTGCGTCCGGCCCGCCTCAAGCTTATCTGCCGCGTCCTTGCTCGTGGTATATTCGTCTTATATTCGCCTCTCGCATTTAGACAAAGAAAGGTAAGGTTCATGGACTACTTCTTTCGAGCGCTCAGAACGTTGTTCATCATTTTGCTCGCTTCAGTCGCCTATAGTCAGCAGGATGCAGCGAAGAAGACGCAGGAGCAGCCCCGAGCTACGCGAGACTGGAAAGAGGTCTGGCGTAACGCGACCGTTGCTTTCGGAGTGATTGCGCCTGATCAAACGCTGAGCCAGGATTATTTTCAGGCCATCGGCACGGGCGTTATTGTTAGCGTCGATCTCCACAATGCCTATCTCGTTACAGCCCGCCACATGTTTTGCGACCCCGACAAGCTTTTCCACCCGACGGTGCTGCAGGTCCGTTTCGCCTGGCAGGGCCATAAGTCGATTTATAGCTATCTCGGTCTGCCCTTCACCCTCCGAAATAACACGGGAGCGAATCTTTGGCGGGCCTCAGAGGACGGCGATATTGCTGCGATACAAATGCCGCCGATTGGCAGTGACCTTCCCGTCGACGACCGCTTGAAATCATACGACTCGGTTCCGGTAGGGGATGTCAGCAGTGACGTCTATGAAGGTGAGTCGGTTTTCGTTTACGGATATCCAGGAATTGTCGGGAAGGAGAAGCTTGTAAAGCCGATTCTCAGGCAAGGCATAGTGGCTTGGACTGATCCTAGTCGACCGGACGACAGGGTATTCCTCGTCGACGCGAACCTCTACCCTGGTAACAGCGGCGGTCCCGTTATAAAGTTTCCAACGGGGATAAGAAAAGACGGCTCCATCGATTATCTCGCTGGCGGCAAAACCCAGCTTTTAGGAATCGTCTCTCAGGTACCGGTCGAGGACATTAAGACTGTGGTCCCGAACTCTCGCCTCGGCCAAGTAGAGACCCACACACCAGTGACTGGAATCGGGGCTCTCGGGTTCATAGAACCGGCAGTCAAAATCCGAAAATTGATTGAAATGATGCAACAGGGCATAGCGCAGCCGCCAACTTGTGATGTGCCGGATCCTGGGCACGGGGTGCCGAAGTAAGGAGTCAGATATTCAAGGGTCTGTGGGTTTGGGAAGGTCGTTTCTGCGTGGATGTTCGGCCAACCGAGGTTGGTGCCTCTTCCTCAACTCGTCCCTCGCCGTTCTATTTACTTTCATCCATGTCTTAATCTCATCATTGTTTTCGTCTATCGTGATAAATGGATTCCGCCGGAAATACGGCTTCGAGATCGGCTATGCGGGACATGCGTATGCTTCCGACCCCGACCTCGGGCACCAAAGCGCGTCAAGGACAGAAATGGATTTATCGCAGAGCTGAGGCCCCGCGCCACCCGAAGTCTTATTCGGGGTTGGCTTTCCACAGCGGCTGAAGCCGGGGGGTTGGGCGGCTGTATCGTGGCGCTGAAGCGCCACGCTTCCACGGTAGGGCGGGCGAGGTGTGTGGTCCGGTCCGGCTGTCTATTGAATTGGGTCGAGCAGTTCTCGGACAGCGTGCGAGAAGAAGCAACGTCAACGGCGGCGGACAGGAGTGTCCGCCCCACACCCGAGTTGATCAAGATGGCCACTCTGCTTTACACCCCTTCGACGCCCATGTTAACCTTTAACAGTCAAATAAAGACAATCGAAAACAAGAGACAGGAGTTATCCAGGTAAGTGTTAGCCCCAGAGCAAAAGAAATCTCTCATTGACCAGTACGCCAGGAATTCCACCGATACCGGAAGCCCTGAAGTGCAGATCGCTTTGTTGAGCGAGCGCATTGGCCATTTGACGGAGCACTTTAAGTCCCACAAGAAAGATCACGGCTCGCGCCGCGGTCTGCTTATTTTGGTCAGCAAGCGGCGTCGCCTGCTGGATTACCTCAAGACCTACGATTCCGGCCGCTATAAGACTGTTGTCAGCAAACTGGGCCTCCGCAAGTAGTTGCGCGGCCCGCTTTTCTTAGCCACGAAGCCTACGGAATCCTGCCGCCATTTCCCCCAATTTGGCAGCGTGCTCATGAGGAAATCTGAAACCATGGTGGAAGTGTTCCGCCTATCCGCGATCCCACAAACGCCATCCTTGCCGCAATTAAGGTTGGTCGGGGGAGTCTCGCGCCCGCAGTTCTTACCTGTCGTAGCCGTTCCCGTCTCTCATAAGGAAAAATCATGAAACCAGAACCTATTGAAGTATCCGTTGACCTCACCGGAGGCAAGAAGCTGTCGTTCGAAACCGGAAAGCTGGCCAAGCAGGCCCACGGATCGTGCGTCGTGCGTTTCGCCGACAACGTTGTTTTAGCGACCGCAACCTCCAACGCCGATCCGCGCGAAGGCATCGACTTTTTCCCGCTGACCGTCGATTATCGCGAATACACCTACGCCGGCGGACGCATTCCCGGCGGCTTCATCAAGCGCGAGGGCCGTCCCAGTGAGCGCGAAATTCTGACGAGCCGGCAGATTGATCGCCCGATTCGTCCGCTGTTCCCCGAAGGATTTAAGTGCGAGACGCAGGTGATCGCGTTCGTGCTTTCTGCGGACACGCAGAACGATCCTGACGTTTGCGGCATCAATGGCGCTTCGGCAGCGCTGGCGATCTCGGACATTCCGTTTAACGGCCCTATCGGCGCGGTGCGCGTTGGTCAAGTGGATGGCAAGTTCATCGTCAATCCGACTTACGACGAGATGCGCGAGAGCCTGGTCAACATCATGGTCGTCGGCACCGCCGAAGGCATTGTGATGATCGAGTCCGGCGCGAAAGAAGTGCCGGAAGCGACCGTCGTCGATGCCATCGAGTTCGGACACACCGAGATCAAGAAGATTTGCGCGGCCATCGAGCAGCTTCGCGCGAAGGCAGGGAAGCCTAAGCGCGCGGTCACGCCGCCGGAGTTTGATCAGGCTTATTACGACGCTCTGAAAGCGAAAGTCGGCGCGGACTTGACCGACCGCTGCGACACCGAGAAGCATCCGAAAGCCGAGAGCTACACGCTGATTAAGGATCTCAAGAAGCAGTTGCAGGCTGAGATTCCCGAGGATGATAAAGCCGCGCACTCGAAGTTGAAGCATTACTACGAGATTTTGCGCGAGCGCATTTTCCGCGAAGAAGTCATCAACCGCAAGCGGCGTCCCGACGGACGAGCCTTCGATCAGATTCGCGAAATTTGGATTGAAGTGGGCGTCCTGCCGCGCACTCACGGTTCGGCCATCTTCACCCGCGGCGAGACACAGGCGCTGGTTACGACCACGCTCGGTACAAGCGATGACCAGCAACGCATCGAGGCCTTCGAAGGCGAAGCCAAGAAGCGCTTTCTGCTGCACTATAACTTCCCGCCGTTCTCGGTGGGTGAAGTCAGCTTCCTGCGTGGCGCGGGTCGCCGCGAAATCGGCCACGGCGCTCTCGCCGAACGCTCGATTTTTCCCATGCTTCCGGCGGAAGACGCATGGCCTTACACCATGCGCGTCGTCTCGGACATTCTCGAATCCAACGGCTCGTCCTCCATGGCCAGCATCTGCGGCGCATCGCTCTCGCTCATGGATGCAGGCGTTCCGCTTAAGGCTCCAGTGGCGGGCGTTGCCATGGGATTGGTCAAAGAGGGCGAGGAATATGCCGTCCTGACCGACATCGCGGGCGCGGAAGATCACTACGGCGACATGGACTTCAAAGTCGCCGGCACTGTTGACGGAATCACCGCTCTGCAAATGGACATCAAGGTGGGCGGCATCACCGCGCAGATCATGCGTGAAGCGCTCGAACAAGCGCGTCGCGGACGGCTCTTCATTCTCGACAAAATGAAGGACGCAATCTCCGGCCATCGCGAGAAGGTTTCGGCTTTCGCGCCGAGAATCTATACCCTTCAGATTCCGGTAGACAAGATTCGAGACGTCATCGGGCCCGGCGGCAAAATGATTCGTTCGATCATCGAACAGACCGGCGTGAAAATCGACGTGGAGGATTCCGGCAAGGTGAACGTTGCGTCTAACGATGAAGCGTCGGCGAATAAGGCGCTGCAAATCATCCGCGATCTGACGGCGTCCGCCGAGATTGGCAAGACCTATCTCGGAACCGTAACCCGGCTGGCTGATTTCGGAGCGTTTGTCGAGATCATCCCTGGAACCGATGGCCTGTTGCACATCAGCGAAGTGGCTGAGCATCGCATCAAGGATGTTCGCGACGAGTTGAAAGAAGGCGATCAAGTTCTCGTCAAAGTTCTCGCAGTCGAAGGCAATCGCATCCGTCTGTCGCGCAAGGCAATTTTGAAAGAACAGCGCGCAAAGATGGGTGGCGGCGAAGGCGCACCTGAAGGTGATTTCTCCGAAGACGGGGGACAGGAAGGCCATGGCATAGCTTCCGGCGAGCCTGCCCTGACCATCGAAGGTGGAGCGGACTTTGACGATGACGAGCCCAACTTCAACCGCGACGCTCCAGTCGGCGCAGGCGTCGGCGGCGACAGCGCTCCCCGCTCAGATCGAGGGTCAGATCGTGGACCAGATCGCGGCGGTGATCGCGGCCGAGGTGGACGTCCGGGCGGTGGCGGAGGAGGCGGACGAGGTCGTGGCCGTGGACGCGGCGGCCCGGGCGGCGGGCGTGGCGGACGTCCCGGCGGCGGTGGCGGCGGACGAGGTTAATTCCCTAAACAGATAATTCGAAGCCCGCGACTACGGTCGCGGGCTTTTTCTTTGCTAAAGAGAACTCAGCCCGGAGACTTCAGCAGTATGCCCGCCTGAAAGGCGGCAATGGCCCCAATCAGCCAATCGGCACATCCCTCGCGACCAACTAGAACCGCAACGAACAGGCAGGTGCAACCCACCATAAACGCTCCCAACGGCAGGGAGCGCAGTCCAGTCACGGCTTGCATGGCAACCCATGCATCACCGGGACTTCCCAGACCCACTCCCCGGCGTTTGCTTCGCGACTGGCCGCAGGCATGGCAGAAACCTGCCCCAGGAATAAATTCGGTGGCGCAGCCTGAACATGCGATTGCAGGTTTCGCGGCGGTGGGCATAACGGTCACGGGAGCGACTTCGGCGCTGGGCGATGCTTTCCAGAATCCAGATTCGGAATTGGAGGCCACAACTGCCATAGGGGAGGGCTTCGTCGATATCCGATATCGCAACTATGCGACCAAAAAGAAAAACCGAAAATTGCTTGTTTTTGTTGCTCCTTCGTTTCTGCTCTCGCCGCCCCGGTGCAAGAAATACTCTCTCCCTGTAATTTCGCCTACAGGCTTCGCCCTAATTCCAATTGGGCCCGGCTTTGATACTCTTAGGGCTTGAGATCGTTCGTTCTAGGTTTCTGCTTACTGGCTGTGTGCTGCCTTTTGGCGCCCGGCACCATCGCGGCTCAGTCCACCATCTCCGCTCCCGGCACCGACTCACTCTCTTACCGTCCCCCTGACCCGTTGAACAAACCCGCGTTTTACTCCCTTTTCAACATGGAGTATGACCAGGCCACGCACCAGTTTGGCGAAGTTCTGCAACGCCATCCCGACGACCCCTTTGCCGTAAACCACTACTTGACCGCGAGGTTGTTCGGAGAGCTTTATCGGCTAGGCATCCTCAACACCGGCGAATATGCGGGAGACGGCTTTGTAAAGGCCCAGCATCGCGCCATGGATCCCAAGTTTCAGCAGGAGATCCAGGATTTGGTGCAGCGCGCGCTCAACCTCGAAGACGCCGAACTCAAGGCCAACAAAGACGATGTCGCCGCGATTTACGCGCAAGGAGCGACGCGCGCGAATCTGGCCATCTTCGACGGTCTGGCGCAACGGGCGTGGTTCAGCGCGCTGCACAATGCCCTCGCGGCGCGGCGCGACAATGAGCGCGTCCTCGAACTCGCCCCATCGACGCTTGAGGCCAAATTGATCGTCGGCACGCACCTCTACATCGTTGGCAGCCTGCCCTGGAGCCTGCGGACTGCGGGCAGCGTGTTCGGTCTTAGCGGTAACAAGGAAAAAGGCCTGAGCATGATTAAGGAAAGCGCCGAAGGTGGCGGCGAGACCGCGGTCGATGCAAAAATCCTGCTCGTGCTTTTCTTTCGTCGCGAACATAGACTGGATGAAGCGCTGGCAATCGCCCGCCCGCTTATCGCGGCCTACCCGCACAGCCTGCTGATGGCCCTCGAAGAGGGCAATCTCTTGCGCGATCAGGGTAACAACAGTGAGGCCATCGCCGTATACCGCCGGGTTTTCGCGGATGGACAGCATGGCCGCTATAGCGGTTTGCACTATGAGATCGCCGCGATGAGCGAGGGAGACTTGCTGAGGCTTTTAAAAGATTATTCCGGGGCGGTCGCCGCCTACAACCAGGTGACCGATGGAACTAAGCCTGAACCGGAGTTATCCCAGCGAGCTAACCTGGCGGCAGGGCAGATGTATGACTTGCTCCAGAAGCGCGATTTGGCGACCAAGAAGTATCAGGCGGTCATCGCCGTCGACCACAGTAGTAAATATGCCGCTTCCGCCACCGACTACCTCAAAACGCCTTATCACGGCGAATAGTTCGCTGCGGACTAAGAGGTTGGGACCTGCTGCCCCGACGGGACGCTCGCAGTCAGCATCAAGGGCTCTTCCGGAATAACAATCCACGCAATCGGATAAGCCAGCAGACCAATGCCCGTCATAAACGAGGCAATCAGCCAGACCAAGCGGACCAAGGTAATGTCGAGATCGAAATACTCAGCGATGCCCATGCAGACCCCGGCGATCTTCCGCCCCGTTCTTGGGCGCACCAGGCGCTTGCGCGCAATCACTCCGCCCACACGCGTCCCGCAATAGGCACAGACATTGGCGTCATCCTGAATCACTTTGCCACAATAGTTGCAGTACATAGTTCACCCTCCAACCTATTTAAGATACGCCGGCACGACGAAAAAGTTCCACAGCGGACTCAAGACCTCAAGTGATCTCGGCCGTAGCCGTCCGTCAGGCGGAGCGAGAGATGCGGCGTGCAGTCCGTAACCGATGGCTCCATTTATAGTTGTAGAGTGTCCGCAAACTCTACCATGATCATTCGTCCGGCTCGCGCGGTAAGCGGAAGCATTCGCCTCCCCGGAGACAAATCCATCTCCCACCGTTATGCCATGCTGGCTGCCATCGCCGAGGGCCAGTCGCGCCTCGAAAACTTTTCTACCGGGGCGGACTGCGCCAGCACACTAGGCTGCGTTAGGGCGCTAGGGGTAGAGGCGAAGAAAGAAGCGAAGGATGTCGTCGTCGAAGGGAAAGGCTCAGCCCTACGCGTCCCCTGCGAACCGCTCGACTGCGGGAACTCGGGCTCCACGATCCGCATGTTGAGTGGCATCCTCGCCGGGCAAAACTTCACATCCGAGTTAATTGGAGACGAGTCGCTCACAGGTCGTCCCATGGCCCGCGTCATCCAGCCCTTAGAAAAGATGGGTGCGACGATTAATTCAAACGACGGCCGCCCTCCACTTGAAATCAAAGGGGGGCGCCTGAGGTCCATTGAATATCAACCGCCCGTCCCCAGCGCCCAGGTGAAGACCTCGCTTCTATTCGCCGGACTATTTGCCGACGGCGAAACCCGCGTCACGGAGGCGATACGTACGCGCGACCACGGCGAAGTCGCGCTGCGCAGTTTCGGCGCTGAAGTCTCACAGGAGAAAACAGATCGTGGCAATCAGGTCACCATTCGCGGCGGACAAAAATTGCACGGAATCGAAGCGCAAATCCCCGGCGACTTGTCCAGCGCCGCATTTTTCCTGTGTGCCACAGCTTTGCTGCCCGGCTCGCAGCTGGTCTTCGATCGCGTCTTGATGAATCCCACGCGAGCCCGCCTGCTCGACATTCTCGTCATGCTCGGGCTTCAGATATCGGTTCTGGAACTGGAAGAAGCGCACGGCGAACCCGTCGGCACGATTCAAGCGAAAGCAGGTACGCTGCGTGGCGCAACCATAGCTGGAGCCGACAGCGCGGCCCTGATCGACGAGATTCCCGTGCTCGCAGCCATCGCGCCCTTCACCGAAAATGGCATTGACATTCGCGACGCGAAGGAACTGCGGGTGAAAGAGTCGGATCGGATCGCCGCGATCGCGACCAACCTGCGCAAGATGGGCGCCGAGGTCGAAGAGCGCGAAGACGGACTGAGTATACCCGGCCGCCAGCGATTGCATGGCGCAGAACTCGACTCATTCGGCGATCACCGCATCGCCATGGCCTTCGCGGTCGCCGCCCTCCGCGCCGACGGCGATACACAGATTAATCACGCCGATGCAGCCAGCGTCTCCTATCCCGCATTTTTCGAGACTCTGGAAACACTGCTGCAACGCTGAACGGGCCGCGCTAAATGTGACGCTTCTCGCCGCGCACCTTCACCGTGCCATTGGAGTCGTTCATCCGTTCGACATCCTGGTTGACATAGGTCCGCGACGCTTTCCGCGATTGTCCGGCCGAGGCTACCAGACTGGCCGCACCCCTGTTGCCTTCCCATTCCGACAAGCCGAGTTCATAAGCAAGCTCTTTTCTGCCGCGCTCCGCATGATGTTCGCGAGGCGCTTCGCCAACCTCCGGAGAAGTGCTTGCGCCATACCACTCGGGGGTTGAGTAAGTTCCGGATGATGAAGTGACTGGAATCGAGAGCGTGGAATTCGTAGCGCCAGCGACGGTTCCAAATGCGGTGCTGCTCGCACCCCCAGGCGAGGGAGCAAAAGTCGAGAGTGAGACTGACGGCGTCGTGATCAGCGGCACGTAGGGAACAACAACTATGCCGTAAGACGGCCCCCAATTACCCGCCGTGCCTCCAGCGATGTTTACCTGCGCCAGCGACAGGCTGGAAACGAAACAAACTGCAATCATGAGTTTCAAAATACGCATACATCCTCCACAGAAAAGGGAATCGAGAGTCATTCGGCTCGCGGTCGCGTCCGAAGAGAATATGCAAACCTTTGCACATCCCGAGAGGGCGCGATCAATCAGCCAGACGAAATGAATATACACCCGAACCCGGCTCTGGGCGCGGCTTTTATTCGGGTCGAAGAATTAGTTTCCGACGAAGCGGGCATACAGACTGCGCGCGATAGCCGCGTCAGTCGTTCCCTTGATGATGGCGCGTCCGTCCGGGAAAACGGTCAGCTCGTGCGGATCATGCCAGAACTTGAGCACAAATTCGTTTTGGCGAACGCTCCCGAGTGGTTCCAGCCGAACCCGCAACGCCGCCAGATCGAGCGGTCGGTGCCGTTCGTGAATTTGCACCGAGTTTCGTCCGCACAGCGTGATCTGCGGGCGTGCTTCAGCAGCCAAGTGAACAAATTCCCTCAGACCGCAGGTTCGACAGTCAGTTCGCGGAGTCGCCGTCGAAATCTCGCTGCGCTCGTTGTTCCAGACGTCGAATGACAAGAGGCTCCGCCGAATCTTGTCGTGAGCCGCAACCAGAAGCTTGACCGCTTCCGCCGCCGCGATCGACGCCGCCAGGTTCACTGCCGAATTCAGCACTCCCGCAGTCTCGCAAGTCTCAATCATTCCCGTGGGCGGATCGGGGAAGAGACAAGTCAAGCAAGCTGTTTGGCCCGGCAGAATGTTAGCTGTAATTCCGTAGCTGCCCACCGCGGCGACATAAATCCAGGGCAGGGAATCTTTCACGCAGTAGTCGTTAAGTAGGTATCGAGTTTCAAAATTATCCGTGCCATCCATCACCAGTTCGATGCCGGAAAGCGATTCCTCAACAGTAGAAGGCGTCAAATCGGTGACGTTTGGCTCAACCAAAATGGCGGAATTGAACGACGAAATCTGTCGCGCCGCGGCAATCGCCTTTGGCATCGACTGCGCGGCGTCGGCCTCATCGAACAGTGTCTGGCGTTGCAGGTTACTTTCTTCCACATAATCGCGATCGATAATTCGTAAGAATCCGACCCCAGAGCGTGCCAAAAGCGCCGCAATCGCCGATCCTGTAGCGCCGCATCCGACGATCGCAACTCGAGCTGACGAGACTCTTCTCTGGCCGTCAGCCCCAATGCCCGCGAATAATATTTGTCGCGAATAGCGCCCGTCTTGTCCGTTTTTCGCGATGGTTGGCTTGGTCATTTCTTATCGTTTTCGTCGGGCCGCACAGGTAACTAGTTATCCGCTCACAGATATCGCAAACCCTTATTATAGGAGAGCATTGGGGCAGACCGTGTGGAAGCGTGCGCAATACAACATTTGATCAATCTTCATTCATCGAAGTCGACAGGGAAATCCCTACAGGTTGAGGAGCAGGTTTGCGTCTAAGGAGGACGATTGTCTCAGTATTGCCGGCCGCATTCCAGTTGCTGATCGTATTCTCCTTCTGCGCCGCGATCGCAGGAGGCGAAGCTTCCGCGCAGTCCGGCACTCCAGAAATGCAAGGAGTCGTAGAGGCTATCAGATTCCCCGCGGTCATCGCGGATAAAGATCAAAAAGCCTTTAGCGACTTGATTGAGCAAAAAGTTGGCCAGCCTCTGGATCGCGATCGAGTTCGCCAGAGCATCAAGAAGCTTTACGCCACGGGCCGTTTTGTTGACATTCGTGCTGAGATTGACGCCGCTGCCGATCACGGCATCACGCTCACGTTCGTGACCGTTCCGAATTACTTTATCGGCCGCGTTACCGCCGAAGGCAATCCCACGCGGCCCAGCGCCAACCAAATTACAAACGCGTCCAAGCTCCAACTGGGAACGGTTTTTACACGGGACAAACTAGATCGGGCGCTCAAGAATATTGGGCAACTGATGAGCGAAAACGGCTACTACCGCTCGACCACAGACGTCCAGGAGACGCGCAGGCCGGAGGTGCAGCAGACTGAGATTCTGCTGCGGGTGACGCCCGGCCCACAAGCTCGCGTAGGAAGGATTCAGGTCAATGGGGATGTCACGCACACGACCGAGGAGATTGAGAATTGGGCCAAGCTCCACCCCGGCAATCCCGTTACCGTGCAACGCCTCAGCAATGCGCTCGATCGTTTGCGTAAGCGATATCAGAAACAGAGCCGCTGGCTGGCGCAGGTTTCCGTTTCGCAAAAGCTTTACCAGCCGGCGACGGATACGGTTGACTACACCTTCGTTATTACACGCGGGCCCAAGGTTACCGTATCGGTTGAGGGCGTCAAAATCAGCAAAGCTACGATCAAGAAAAATGTCCCGGTTTTCGAAGAGAGCGCGGCGGACGATGACCTATTGAACGAAGGCCGGCGCAATCTGCTGAACCATATGCAGAGCCTTGGCTATTACGAAGCGCAAGTTACGTTAAAGAAAGAAAACAACGCCGCCGGTAACGAACTGAATGTGATCTATACCATTGACGCGGGGGCGCGCCACAAGCTCGTCAAGGTGGAGCTCAAAGGCAACAAATACTTTTCCGACGCCCAACTGCGGGCGCTCATGCAGATCCAGCCGGCAGATCGGCTAGTTTACCCTCATGGACGATTCAGTCAGTCATTGCTGAGCGGAGACGTCAGTCGTCTACAGGACTTGTATCGCGCCAGCGGCTTCGAGCATATCAAGGTCTCCAGCATCGTGGAGGACGACTACCAAGGCGAAAACCAGCTGAGCATCACCATCAACGTCGATGAGGGAGCGCAGACGCTGGTGTCCGATTTCGAGATCAAGGGCAATGACAAATTAAAGGAGTCCGATTTCCCGCCGTTGAACGCGACCGCCGGACAGCCCTACTCGGAGATCAACATTTCCGGGGACCGCGAAATCCTATTGAACTATTACTTCAGCCGGGGCTTTCCGGATGCCACATTCCAGGCTACTTCGCAGCCCACCAGCGAACCCAACCGCGTGAAAATCGTGTACCTCATTCATGAAGGCGATCAGGTCTTCGTAGACGAGGTCGTGGTTTCCGGCCTGGTTCATACGCGGCCTCGCATCGTGAATCGCGAGCTTCAAATCGGATCCGGCGATCCGATGAATCAGATCGCTTTACTTAAGACGCAACAAAAGCTTTATGATCTCGGAATCTTCAGTCAGGTCGATACCGCCGTACAAAATCCGGAGGGCAGCGAGCGGGCGAAGAAGGTACTGATTTCGGCTCAGGAGGCCAAGCGTTATACGTTCAATTACGGCCTCGGGTTTGAATTTCAAACCGGGCAACCCACCGTCGGCGCCAACCAACCCCTGGGACAGACTGGCGTCAGTCCCCTGGTTTCGTTGGAGGTCACGCGAATCAACTTTCGCGGCCTTGATCATACGGTCGCGTTCAAGGCTAACGTGGGGCGCTTGCAGCAGAGAGGATTGGTCAGCTATGAAGCACCGCGGTGGTTCAACACGCCGGCGTGGCGGCTTACTCTGACCGCTTTTTACGACAACACGGTCGACGTGACCACATATACCTCGCAGCGGCTGGAAGGGCTGATTCAAGCCCAGGAGAAGATCAGCAAGGCGAGCACGATGACGTACCGCTTCGCCTACCGCCGGGTCAAGGCTTCGGACATTCAGATCAACCAGGAATTGATTCCGTTGTTGTCACAGCCGACCCGCGTCGGCGGCCCGGGGTTCGCCTATCTGCGCAATGCGCGCGACAACGATCTGGAAAGCACGAAGGGAAGCTACTTCACCTTGGACGGCAGCGTGGCCGCCGGCGCGTTCGCCTCGCAGTCGGACTTCAGCCGAGTGCTGACGCAGTTCTCAACCTACCATGCCTTGGGGCATAAGAACCCATTGAACAAGAGGCTTATCTTAGCGCAATCGATTCGCGTCGGGGTAGAGAATTCTTTCGGCGGCACGGCGATTCTCCAACCCAATCAAACCTGTCCCGATCTGGCGCAAACTTCATGCCCGGGCTTAACCTTAATTCCGCTGGCCGAAAGATTCCTGGCGGGTGGAGGCAACTCTCTGCGCGGTTTCGGGTTGAATCAGGCGGGGCCTCGCGATCCGCAAACTGGATATCCTCTGGGAGGGAGCGGGTTGTTCATTAACAACGTAGAGTTGCGTTTTCCACCCACGACGTTACCTTATGTTCAAGACAATCTAAGTTTTGCGCTGTTCGAGGATGCAGGCAATGTTTTCAGTGATGGTCGCACCATGTTCAACAACTTACTGCGGTGGAAGCAAAAGAATGTTAGTCAATGCGAGGACCCTGCCATGGCAAGCAATTGCGATTATAGTTACATTTCTCATGCGGTTGGAATCGGGGTTCGCTATAAAACACCGCTTGGCCCCGTGAGCGTCGATTTCGGCTACAATCTAAATCCTCCGGCCTTCCCGAGTTGCCAGTCAACCGCAATCTCGGCGTTTCCCGGACCCAGTTCGTACTGTTCATCCGATGCGGCCACGCCGTATTTCGTGCCTCAACGTGCCAGTCACTTTAACGTATTTTTCAGTATTGGGCAGACTTTCTAAAATGCGATATTCGAATCCACTAAGAGTCGGTTTTCAGTGTGCCCTCGGGGTGGCGCTACTATTTCTCTTGACGCAACCGCTGCACTCTGGGGAAATCCTGGATCGCATCGTCGCGACCGTCAACGGTCAAATCATTCTGCTGAGCGACTGGCAGGATGCCGTGAGTTACGAGGCGTTTAGCTCACAGCGCGCAGTGAGCGATCTGACGCCAGCTGATCGCAAGGCGGCGCTGGATCGGTTGATCGATCAAGAGTTGCTGCGCGAGCAGATGAGCACCATCGATTCACCACACTGCGCTCCGGAAGCCGTGACCGCTCGTCTGGCAGAAATTCGGAAGCAGTACACGGAGGCTAAAAGCCAGCCGGATTGGGAACTCTTGCTGCGACAATATAATTTGACAGAAGAACTACTTAGGCATCGCGTTGAGAATGAACTGAATGTTTTGTTGTTGGTCGATGCCCGCCTGCGGCCCTCGGTCAATGTCGATTCCCAGAGCATCGAGAGCTATTACAACCAGGAGATTTTGCCCCAAATCCGTCAATCGGCCGAAGCCGGAGAACCGCTCGCGGAGTTGACTCCAAAGATTAAAGAAGTTCTCACGCAACAGAAGATGAACGAGTTATTGACTGCGTGGCTGCAAAATCTGCGCGCGGGAAGCGACATTCGCACGTCAGAGAGCGCAAGCCAAGCGCAATGACCCCGGCGTCATGGAATTCCGGGTGGCGTAAGGCCGCAAAATACTGCGGGATTCTTCTAATCTTCGTGGTGCTGCTGCTAGGCGGACTCTCCTGGTATGCCACCACCGATGCCTTTCAGGCAATGGTCAAGCGACGCCTGATCGCGCAAGCCGAACGCATCACTGGGGGCAAAGTCGAAGTGGGTAGTATTCATGCCGTACCATTTCGCTTCCGGGTCGAGGTGCGCGACCTGATCATTCATGGCAGGGAAGGAGCGGGTGAAGCGCCGCTTGCCAGCATCGACAGTCTCTCGGCCGAGATCAAAATTATCTCCATTCTCGAGTCCGATTACGGATTCCGATCGCTGGTGCTGGAACACCCCGTGTTCCACATCATTGTCTACCCCGACGGCAGTACCAACCAGCCGACGACGGGGGGCGCAACGGAAGCCAGGGAATATGTAGATCAACTCTTTAGCGTCAACATCAATCGACTGGATCTCCGCCGAGGTGAACTGCGGTTGAATGATCGAAAGATTCCGCTGGATTGCTCTGTGAACGACGTTTCCGCAGATCTCACTTACTCGATCTTTCATCTTCGCTACGAAGGCAATTTGTTGCTGGGCAAAATCGTCACGACCGTGCAAAACTACCGCCCGGTTGCATGGATGATGGAAGCGCACTTCCAGATCACTCCCCAAGCCGTTACGATTCGTTCCCTTAGCGCGCACTCCGCCAGGTCGCGGGTTGAAGCCAGTGGGCGGATTGACAATTTTCCAGACCCTAGAGTGGAAGCGAAGTATAACGTCGACTTGAACGTCGCAGAAGCGGGCGCGGTGACGCGGCACCCCGAAGCCCGTGGAGGCACGCTGATGGCTTCTGGCACGGGGTCATGGTCGGCCAAAGACTTTTCGTCTGGCGGGAAGATCGCGTTGCGCGATCTTGATTGGCGCAGCCCGTCATTAACATTGACCAAGGTCTCGTTAGTCTCGCCATTCACGATCACGCCCAGACGCATCGCACTTTCAAAGATAGACGCTCGCTTGCTCGGAGGTGGTGTCACCGGTGATGGAGACGTTTCCAACTGGCTGTTTAATTCCTCCAGCCCACGCAGCAAGACCACCACGAAGCTCGAACAAGAGGGTCTCGTCCGCCTTCAACTGAAAGACATTTCGACGAAAGAGCTTCTTGCAGCCGTACTGCCCGATAGTCGCGATCGAGCGCACATCAATCTAGAGGGGATAGGGGAGGGCTCGATCAACCTCCGCTGGACCGGTTCCGTGCGTCGGGCACAGACTCAAGTTGACGTTGCAGTCCGGCCTCCGCGCAAACTGGCTTCTGGCCAATTGCCGCTCACCGCAACGGCCCGGGGTATGTATTCCGCGAAAGACGGAATCTTACAGATCGGTGAACTGTCGGTCGCAACCCCCGCCAGCCAGATCCACGCCAGCGGCGAAATCGGATCGAGCAACCTGGTTAAATTCTCCGCGAGCACCGCCGATCTGGGTGAGTGGACGTCTTTATTTAGATTGCTCCACGTCGACCAACCTATGCCCGTTCATCTCGACGGACGCGCCGCGTTCGCAGGAACCGCCAGCGGCAGGTTATCCAGCCCTGCGGTATCGGGATCGCTGAGCGCCGAGGACTTCGACTACACCATTCCTGCAACCGACCGTAATCCCGAACAAACGCTGCACTGGGATTCTCTGGTCGCCGATGTTCAGTTCTCGGAACATTCCTTCTCCGCTCATCATGGGAAATTGGAGCACGGTGATAGCGCCTTGGACTTCGACCTGAGTGCCCAACTTCATCAGGGAGAATTTCTGCCAACCAGCCTCTTCTCGGCACGAATCGCAATGACCAATGCTGACGTGCACGAAGTGTTGGCATTAGCGGGAAGAGATTATCCAGCCCAGGGAAAAGCCAACCTGACGGTCCAAGCCTCAGGGACTCGAGGGGAACCGCATGCATCGGGCCGCATCGAAGTGGCCGACGCGCTTGTTTACGGCGAGTCGGTGCACGTGTTCCGCTCTCGCTTTCAATATCAAGGTCATGCACTTTCGCTCTCGGAGATCCTACTCAAGCACGAGGACGCGACGGTCACGGGAGATGCGTCCTACGCGTTCGACCGTCATGAGGTCCAGGCGAATATTGAGGGGCAGAATTTTGAGCTCTCGACAATCCGACAGATACAATCCGCTCGTTTTCCGATCGGGGGCGCAGCAGATTTCAAAGTTCGGGTTTCCGGCAGTGGCGAGCAACCATCCGTTAACGGAAACATTAGTCTGCACACTGTAACGATTGATGGCATTCCAGCGGGCGGCTTTCTGCTGAACGCAAGAACCGACGGGGGAGAACTTCATCTCGACGGTCATTCACAGTTCCACACGACGACTCTCTCGATTGGAGGAATTGTCGATTTGCGAGCTGACTGGCCGGCCAAGATCGACGCACACTTCGAAGAATTCGATATTGAACCGCTGCTCGCCAAGTTCGGTCGGGGACAGGTTTCGGGAAACTCCGAGATGGCGGGCGATATTCATCTCACCGGACCGCTGCGTCGTCCCTCGGAATTGCATGTAGAAGCAAACGTTCCCACCTTCGTCGCCAACGTGGATAAAGTGAAAGTGCAGAACGATGGCCCGTTACGGTTTTCGATCGAGCGCGAGGTTTTACACGTCGAAGAGTTTCGGCTTATTGGCGATGGCACAGACATCTCAGTCAAAGGTTCTCTCGAGCTACTCGGCGAGCACACATCCAATCTGGAGGCTCAGGGCAGACTCAACCTTCAGCTCATCGCGACCCTTGACCCGAGCTTCACCTCCTCTGGTTCGCTGAGCGTCGATCTGGCCGTCTCCGGGCCGATCATGGAGCCCAGCGTACAAGGCCGACTCAATGTCGCGGGTGGATCGATAGCCTACATCGATCTTCCAAGTGCATTGAGCGACATCAATGGGTCAATCACTTTTACGCGCAATCGAGCTGAGATTGAAAATCTCACAGCCCGCACGGGCGGCGGACTGCTTACCTTCCGGGGCTTTGCGACATCCTACAACAGCCAGTTCAACTTCGACCTTGGAGTGCAGGGCAGAGAAGTGCGCCTACGCTATCCCCCGGGCGTGAGTTCCACCGCCGACCTGGATTTGCGCCTCGCCGGGAGTTCCAGTTCGTCGCGTCTCACTGGCGACGTTACGGTCACGCGTATCGGAATCACGCCGGGCTTCGATTTCGGAGCATCCCTGGCGCGCACCGTGCAATCCGCGGGCCTGCCGCAAACCGATCCGGTGCTGAACAGCATCAAGCTCGATGTTCACGTCACGACTACACCCGATCTGCAAATGCAAACCGCCGCCATCCGGCTTTCGGGCGATGCCGATCTCAGCCTTCGAGGCGACGCTGGCAAGCCCGTTTTATTGGGGCGTGTCGACATTATCGAAGGTCAGGCCTACATCAACGGCACTAAATATATATTGGAACGGGGCGATATCACATTTACCAGCCCGGTCACGACGACTCCGGTGCTAGATCTGCAGGCTTCCACGCGGGTTCGCGACTATGACATCACGCTAAATCTCAACGGAGAAGCGGATAAACTCAACATCACCTATCGCGCCGAACCTCCGCTGCCCACAGCCGACATTATCGGACTGCTTGCCTTCGGTCAGACTACGGAAGAGTCGGCGCAATTGCAGCAAAGCAACAACTCGGTGCTCGGCAATGGAGCCTCCGGCGCACTGTTGAGCGAAGCTCTTAACGCGACGTTGGGAAGTCGCGCCCAACGGCTGTTTGGAGTCAGCCGCATCAAGATCGATCCGCAAGGATTGGAGACGGAAACATCCCTGGCGAACACCGGTCCGGCGATTACGATTGAACAGCAGGTCAAAGACAATCTCACCGTTACCTATAGCACGGAAATTTCGCAGACCTCGCAGCAGCTCATTCAGGTGGAGTACAACGTTACGCGCAATATCTCCATCGTGGCCATTCGGGATCAAAACGGAGTGGTGAGCTTTGTCGCGAAAGTGCGCCGCCAGAAAAAATAAGGCGGCGCGATTGGTACAATTTAGGAGTGCAAGCACTTCACAATTTGCGCGTCACCCTCGAGATGATCAAGTGGGAGCACTCCATTTTCGTGCTGCCGTTCGCGCTCTGTGGCACGGTTCTGGCGGCGCAGGGAATGCCCAGCGGTCACGCGTTGCTCTGGATCGTGGTCGCCATGGTTTCGGCGCGGTCGGCGGCCATGGCTTTCAATCGGATCGCTGACGCGACCATCGACGCAGAGAATCCGCGCACTCGAACTCGCGCGCTTCCCGCAGGTTTGCTATCACCCAACTTCGTAGCACTGTTCATTCTCATTTCCTGCGCCATCTTCATTCTGGCCGCATCGCAATTAAATCGCGCGACGCTATGGCTCTCGCCCATCGCTCTCGCCATCGTCATGCTGTACTCCTACACCAAGCGATTCACCCGATGGTCGCATCTGGTGCTGGGACTCGCCATGGGCATCGCTCCTTCGGCTGCGTGGATCGCGATTCGCGGTTCGCTCGACCCGCGCATTCTCTGGTTGACTCTTGCGGTGATGTTTTGGGGCGCGGGGTTCGACGTCCTTTATGCATGTCAGGATTACGAGTTTGATCGGCGCACCGGGTTGCATTCGATCCCGCGCTTCTTCGGCATCGCCCGGGCCTTGTGGATTGCGCGCGCGTTCCACATCATGATGCTCGTATTCCTCTCCGCTCTGATCGTAGCTTTCGGGTTGGGCAAACTCGCAGTCATGGGTGTGATCGTGGTCGCGCTGCTGCTGGCGTATGAACACTCCCTGGTTTTCGCTGAAGACCTAAGCCGCCTCAATGCTGCCTTCTTCACTATGAACGGCGTCATCGCGATAGTGTTCTTCTTTTTTGTAGCCGCAGACCACCTCTGGCATCTCTAAGCTGCCCCGTTCAAGCCCGAGAAAGAATTCAGTCATCCCGGAGACAGGGCGTTCTTCAGCCGGGCGGGGATCCGGCGTGTACAACGACAATCCGACTTGACAGTGTAATTAGGTAAATATCTAATTAGGTGGAAGACTAATTAGCTCCATGACCAACGAGGCCTTCAGAGCGCTTGCGGACCCAACGCGAAGGGATATCCTCGCTCTGCTTCGCTCCGGAGAACTCACGGCCGGTGCACTCGCCCAGAAGTTTGATATGACGAAACCCTCGATGTCACACCACTTCGCGGTGCTCAAGGGTGCGGACTTGATTACGCAGCGCCGCGAGGGTCAGCAGATTTGGTACGCGCTGAATACCACAGTGGTCGAAGATTTACTCGCCTGGGGGATGGATCTGGTACGCCCCAGCAAACAAAATGGAAGGAGGAAGTGATGAAAACTCTGTATTTTGGAATCGCACTCGCATTGATCGCGGCCGCAGCCATCGCCACATCGGCGGCCTATTCCCATCTCCCCGCTGAGGTTCCGACGCACTGGGGCATCGATGGTCAGGTCAACGGCTATAGCGTCAAGTGGGCGCTATTTCTCATCGGCCCGGGCATGATGGCGTTCGTGACCCTCATCGTATTCGCCATGCCTTGGCTATCGCCGCAGCACTTTGAGGTGGAGAGTTTTCGTCCGACCTATCTTTACATCATGGTGCTGATCGTGAGTACGCTCGCCTACCTCTACGGCATCGTCCTCTGGAGTGCCCTCGGCCACACCATCAACGTTGGCCGCGCCGTCAATGGCGGGGTCTGCCTGCTCTTCGCGCTCCTGGGCAACGTGCTCGGCAAAGTCCGCCGGAACTTCTACATTGGGGTGCGCACACCCTGGGCGCTGGCCAACGAGCGCGTATGGAATGCGACCCATCGGCTCGCGGCCAAGACCTTCGTTGTAGCCGGCGTCTTGGGATTGACGTTCACTCTGCTGGGATATGCGTTTTGGCCGGTCCTCGTCGCGATTGCCGGCGGCGCCTTGATGCCAGTGTTTTATTCGCTGACGATCTACAAACAGATGCAGCGTCGCGGTGAACTGTGAAGTGGCTACTGACCGATTAGCCGAACGGGGATGGGGGAGACCGTTCCGCCGGTGACGACGGGATTGGTGGGCGTCGGATTGCAGCCGACCGCGTTCATAATGACCGCGTCGAAATAGGCGTGTCCGTTTCCGTCCGTTTGAATATCCTGAACGGCCAGTTGCAGAAAACCAATTACGGCTGCGGACTGCAAGCACACAATGTTGAATCCAGATTTGCTACACAGGGCAATACTACCGTCGTAAATCGGGACGCTGACAACTGAGTCGCTGCGATTAATGCTAGCCTTGCCCTGAAGATTAATGTCAGGATTGTTGGTACCTCCAGAGATGTTAATTGGTGTACCTGAGACTGCCGGCGACACGACGTCCTGACCCATTCCGGCGCCGAGCGCGCTGGCATGAATAAGACACTGTCCTCCGATCTTTAAAGATGAATCATCCGGCGTTCCCAAGGCAGTGATCGTTTGCCCAAATCCAATCATTTCTCCGCAAGTGACGGGTGTGCTCACGTTTGTACAGGCAATATTCTGCATGTAATTGTCACCGCCGCTAACTCCGTTGCACCCGACTTGGCTGTCCGCAGGACACATTGTCGGGAGCGGAGGGACGAGTTCCCAATACTGTATTGGAGGCGGGGCACTTACCGCGTTTCCGTCGTTGAGGTAAAAGGGGAAGCTCCTGCCAATGTAGTTTGTGGGGTTGAGTAAAGAGTATGCGGCTGTATCCACAAAATAAGGGTTATTCGGGCAGGGTGGCAGCGGTATGGCTGTGCCCGGCGCGCAATTCGGAATGGCCCACGGTTTCACATTCGTCACGGATACGGGCGTGGTCGTTCCGGACGGATTGAATGCTTCCGCAGTGGCCGTCGCCGACGCGGTGATCGCGTTGTGGCTAAAGATTCGCGAGAATAAGATCGGCAACGAAGAACTCTGCGCGGTCACGGTGATTTGAGGATTTTCCCAGTTAGCACCCGGCCCTGGGTTGCAGGTGACGGACGTTAGAGTCGCCGCCGCTCCGGCGATTGGATTCTGCGATGCGGTCGCGACCGCGGCTTGGGTGGCGAATCCCGTTCCGCCAACTGGACTGCACACCGCGCCTTCGTTGCTGGTGGGATCGCCCAGTTGGCTGGAGGTGAATCCTGTGGTCACAAAGGCCTTTGCTCCCGCCAGGGCGGCGGCGTCGGCGACGCGCTGCGCCTCCGATCGCGCGTTGTAGAGCGTGACGACATCGATCGCGAGCATCGCCATTGCTAAGAAGGCTGCCAGACTGACCGCAATCAAAATGATGGTCTGGCCACTCTCACGGGTTCTATGTCGAGTCGCCATTTTCATGGGTGGGACCAAATTCCTCAATTCAAGTTCTGCATGGTCGAAGATGCCAGGATTTGTGTTGGCAAGTTGTAATTCGCTCCCGGGATAAGCACGGTGATGACGTTGCCGAATTGCCATTGGTAGGGATAACTGATCGTGACTTGTGTGGCTTCCACGGTAAGCAGGGAGGAGGCAGTTCCATAGGGAGCGGAATAGGTAGCGCCGCGGTTCACCGTGAGTGTGACTGTGCCGGTGGGGCAGGTCGCTGTGTAGGTCCAAATCAGACTCCCTCCGGACGCAGGGGGCGCGGTTGAGAGACCGCAATCGTTCAGATTCGAGGAGAGTAAGACGCTACCCACAACCTGCGCCGCCTCTTGCGGCGGCACCAGCGGAGTGGGATAGTAATCCGTCATCGGCGTATTGGAAATGAAGCGCGCGCCTTCACGCGCGGCGTTTACAAGCTTTTGCTTTACGCTTAGCGCGTTACTGAAATCGTAAATGCCCATCATCAAGACCGCCAACAGGGGCAGCGCGACGGCGAACTCAGCCAGTTGCGCGCCCGTTGTGTCCGACCAACGGATTAGACCCGCATTCTTTACCCGGACGAGTTGACGTGGCGGCTTCATGGTTCCATCATCACTGTTCAACTCGCGCTTTCACTTCCGCCCGAATCATGAACATCTGCAAACTGGAGGGAGCAAAGGGCAGCGGTAAATTGAAGGGGTAAGAGAAACTCACCGCAGTTCCACAGACCGGCGGGTTGTAAGTCGGGCTGCCCATATCCACATTTTGCTGTATGCAAACGGAGGGTTTAACGGCGCCGTGAAAGGCGGCGCAGGCTACCGGAGTACCACATGTCGCGGTACCGCAAGGGCAAAGATTGGCCGGAGTAGGGCTCGGCACCAGCGTTGAGTCGAGACTGTTTGCATCCAGAACCGGCTTCACAAAATTGAGCGCTACCAAGTCGGGAGTGAGCGCAACGTTTCCGCAGCTGCCGCAGCTTGCCGTAGCTGCCGCCAACGCCCCCGCCCTCGCAGCCTGATTGATGGTCGAGTAGACGTTGTAGGCTCGCCCCAGCCAAAAGATGCCCAGCATGATGGTGAATAGGAGGGGCAACACCAGCGCAGCCTCGGCGATTTCCTGGCCTGCGGAGCCGGTCAGCAGCCCTTTTTTCGGCGCGAGTTGAGTCGAGAAAGACATCTTTAAGTTTTATCTTAAAATCCAAATCTGATGCGCGCTGTAAGCGACAATCGCAAACGAGGCAGCGACACCGAACGGAACTTTCACCGCGTCGGGATTGTCCAAAGTCAATTCCCTCGGCGGAAGCTGCAGGGTTACGACCGCCTTCAGCATAGTCCACATGTTATGCGCCGCGAGTGCCGTGCGTCTCCGCTGAATAATCATGGCGACGGCCAGTATGCCATTTGCCAACAAGGTTGCGATTAATACCGGAATCAAATGGTGCACTCCGACGCAACCCCCAACAGCCCCCATCAGTTTCCAGTCGCCCGCCCCCAGGCTCCGGAGCAGGACGAAGGGCAAGAACAGGACTAACGCGGCCAGCCCACCCAGTAGCGCTGCCTTGGCCAGCGGCCATCCACCACCCAGTGCATTCGCGGCGATACCCAACAGAAGCCCAGGCACCGTCAGCCAATTGGGGATTCGCCGGGAATACACGTCCGTGATCCCCGCGGTTAGCGCCAAGGCAATCGTCACACTCCACGGAGCCGCGGCTAACATTGGGCGACGCGACCCACCTCAACTCCGCTAAAGAAAGGCCGACTGCCCGTGTGCATCAGAGACCTCCGGTAGCTTCGCAGCGCCACATTGCGGGGATTCTCACATAGCCGTCAAGCGAAGTCAATGTCACGAATGTAGCACTAGCTACTGAAGTTCCAGATGTGCGCATCCTTGAGCTATCCCCTATACTAGAAGCACTGATTATTGGTACTTGCCATGATTTACCTGCTCAAGACGGAACCGTCGGTCTACTCTTTCAACGACCTGGAAAGGGATAAAGAGACGGTCTGGGATGGCGTGACCAATCCTACAGCGGTTAAACACTTGCGGGAAATGAGTCCAGGCGATCAGTTGGCAATTTACCACACCGGCGAACAGAAACAGGTGGTGGGCACTGCGGTTGTGGTTTCGGTGGACGCCCACGACCTGAAAGCTCCGCAAGTACGTATTAGAGCTGGCAAGGCTCTGGCCCGCGCCATTGGTTTACCCGAGATTAAAGGGAACCGGTTGTTTGCCGATTCCGCTTTGGTTCGGCAGGGAAGATTGAGCGTGGTTCCGCTGACCGGAGAACAATGGCATTTCTTCACGGCGACGAAGTGAAGCTGGGAGACGGAAAGATCCAAAGGCTGAGCCACGTAGCTCCAAGAGCCCGTTAGAGACTTTCTTCCCCTAGAGCCTAGACCCTCTAGGCGTGCCTTGGTGGGGCGTGCTATAGTTTCGCCCACGTGGGTTGTGTTGACTTGGATTGCAGCCAAAAGCCTTGCCCTCAGCGGGAACTGAAGGAAAATGGGTTAACGGGACCAAAGTGAAAAGTTTTGCATAGTCCATCTTCCCCCGATTTGACGAACACTCAGAAATGCACGCTGGATACTATCAAGAAGTATTGTTTTCACGGACATCCCTAGTGTCTACTTGGTTATGTTCGTCGGTTTTCTTTTGGTGAAGGAGTTGCTCCTCCCCGTGCAAGGGCGAGCGGCTGGTAAGCAGACGTTTCGCACTTTGGTAACCGGCAGTCGCCTGTGTGACTGAGAGGGCGGAGCTACAGATAGGCTGGCTTGTAAAGCTCGTAGGCCACGTATTGAACAAGGGAATCATCGCCGTAACGTCGGAGGGGAAATCATGAACTTGAAACACCGTACAATCGTCGTCGCTTTCGCGTTGGTCGTCGCAGTTGCAAACTGCCTGGCGCAAACGCAGGCACAACCGGACGCGCAGCCTGCTACCGCTCCCGATTTTCAGAAGCGCGATGCGCGTTACACTCTTCGCAGCAGCGACAGCTTCGACTTGAACTTCGAGATGACGCCGGAGTACAACCAGGCGCTGGTGTCAGTGCAGCCCGATGGGTTTGTTACACTGCGGGGAATCGGCGAAGTGAAAGTTGCGGGTGAGACCGTGCCACAGGCGACACTTACGATTGCCCAGGCGTACGGAAAGATCCTGAATCATCCGCTGCTCTCGATCACCCTGCGCGACTTCCAGAAGCCTTTCTTTATCGCCGATGGACAACTGGGTCATCCCGGCCGATACGAGCTGCGCGGTGACGTCACCCTCACCGAAGCGATTGCCATGGCGGGCGGCTTCACCGAGGCGTCCAAACACTCCAGGGTCATTTTGTACCGCCGCATTAACGACCAATGGATGAAGGGCCAACTCATCAATGTGAAAAAGATGGAGCTGGCACACGATCTGCACGAGGATCCCCTGCTTCAGCCGGGCGACATGCTTTTTGTTCCGAAAAACGCATTTTCCAAGTACAAGACGTTCCTGCCCACGACCAACGCGGGCGTGTCTGCATATCAGAAAACCTATTAAGGGTAGCGAGGCTTCCATATCATGAGCAATCAAGAAATCGTTCTGGCCGGCGCGGGGCCGAATTCGTCGTTCACGGCGCGCGATCTGCTGTCTATTATTTTCCGGCGGAAGCGCATTGCCGCGATCACCTTTACCGGCCTTATGATGGGCGCGGTACTAGCGATCATTTTCTTCAATCCCTATAAGGCGACTACGAAGTTTCTGGTGGATCGCGCCCGCCTCGATCCCCTGGTTACGCCCGGCCAGAATGTCGAGCCCACAGGATCCACCGAAATCACGGAGGAGCAAATCAATTCGGAGATCGAATTGATTAAGAGCGGCGACGTTGCCCGTCAGGTCGTCATGGCGTGTGGATTGGCAAACCGGAAATCGCTGAGTGAGTACATTTTTGGGCCCTCCGATCCGGCCAAAAAGATGGAAAAAGCGGTGGCTCACCTACAGGGTTCATTGAAGGTCGATCCAGTCAATAAGAGCAACGTTATTACCGCGACCTATACCTCGTCCGATCCCAAGCAGGCGGCGCAGGTTTTGCGAGCGTTGGGTGCCGCCTATATGCAGCTGCACAAAACGGTTCATACGCCGTCCGGCCAGGTTGAGTTTTTCCAACAGCAAACCGAGCAATACAAGAAGCAGCTTGCCGACGCCGAAGCGCAAATCAACAATTTTTCGAAAGAAAAGGGAGGCATCTCCCCCAGAGCCTCGCGTGACCTCACCTTGCAGAAGCTGAGTGACTTCCAGTCGAGCGCCCAGCTTACCCAAGCCGATATCGCGACCTTGGATCAGCGCATCGAGTCCTTGAACCGTCAGGCTACGACTACGCCTGAACGTATGACCACGGCGGAGTGGAAAGAAGACAGCTACCAGGTGCTGCAAAGCCTAAAAGCGACCATGAATGGCTTACAGCTCAAGCGCACGGAATACCTCACCAAGTATCAACCGGATTATCCCTTGGTGCAGGAAGTGGACAAAGAGATCGCGCAGACCCAGGCTTCCATCGATGAAGAGTCCACCAAGCCGATCACGCAGAAGACGACGGATCGCAATCCCACCTATGCCTGGATCAACGAAGAGTTGGCCAAAGCCAAGACGGAACGCAGCGGATTGCAGGCAAAGCTGGCGTCAACCCAGGCAAGCATACTCCAGTATCAGGCCATGGCTGCGGATCAACAGCAAAAGGGTTTAGTGGAACAGGATCTGTACCGCAACATGAAGACCAGCGAAGACAACTACCTTCTCTACATGAATAAGATGGAGCAGGCGCGCATGACAGCGGCACTCGATGCCAACAATATTACGAACGTTTCGGTGGCGGAGCAGCCGGTTGTACCCACCGCTCCTTATAATTCCCCCGCGATGTTTCTGATCATTGGGGTCATGATCGCCGCAACCGCCAGCATGGGGGCGGTTTTCGCGCAGGAGTATCTCGATCCGTCCTTCCGTACTCCGAGTGAAGTGATGGCTGAGCTCAATGTGCCGTTGTTGGCGGCCGTACCCCAGCGCTTTACCGGGGTGGTGCTGCACGGGAATGGTAACGGCAACGGCAACGGTCGTCATGGGCGAACGATCGACGCTCATCCGGGCGAAGAGTCTGCAATGCCCCGCAATTAGGTTTCACAATCAGCGCATCGCCGCGATTTAGAACGCCAACCAAGTTTTCAAGGGAGTCATTAGAATGAGCCGAAATTTTGAGCTGCTAAACCAAATGGGTAAAGCCGAAGTCATGACCCAGCCCGAGGTCGAACCGGTGCCGCTTAGACCAGCAGTGGATTCAGCGATGGCCGATCCCAGCTTCTCCCCGACCCCAACCCTGGAGATCGACGGTCTCGCCCGCGAAGAACTCACCAAGCTGGTGCATCGTCTGTTCCTGGCATCCGGCGCTGAAGGGCCTCGCCGCGTAGTGGTCACAGGACCGGAGTCCGGTACGGGGGCGAGCTGGATTTGCGCGCATGCGGCAGAGATTTTGGCAGCTCAGACCGAACGCACCGTTTGCCTGGTCGATTGCAATCTGAAGGCTCCGTCTTTGCATGAGCAGTTCGGAGTGCCCAACCACTTCGGCCTTACGGACGCCCTGGTGGGCAGCGCCCCAATTCGGCAATACGCGCGACCGCTTTCGCGGCGAAATCTGTGGATGGTAAGTTGCGGCTCTTCCGACGAGGTCGGGCAGACGTTGCTCACTTCCGATCGCATGCGCATGAGAATCGCGGAATTGAGCAACGAATTCGACTATCTGCTGCTCGACGTGGCACCCCTCAATGGTTCGAACCATGCCACGGTTCTGGGCAGCGCGGTGGACGGAGTGGTGCTGGTGTTGAAGGCGAACTCATCGCGTAGAGATTCCACCAGGGATGCGATTCAAGGACTGCAAGCATCGGGTGTACGAGTGCTCGGCGCCGTACTGAATCAGCGCGTTTTTCCGATTCCCGAGAATATATATCAGCGGCTATAACTGTGAACTCACAACCTCCCCTGAAAGCGCTTCCGTGTCGATCAAGCGAAATTCTGAGAGGTTCACCCCATGGGGATTATGAAACGCCAAGCCATCAACAGCGCTGCAAAGATTTTCGATTTGCTGCTGCTGACCGTGTCATTTGCCTTGGCCACCATTCCGCATCTCCACTCCGAAGGCCCAGGTTCGTTTTCGCAGTTTTTGCAGATGAAAGTACGCCTCGTGGATCTGGTTATTTTTGCCACTCTGCTGGGTGTGTGGAATTTATGTTTTTCGGCAATGAGCTTGTATGGGTCCAAGCGCCTGGCGAGTCGCAGAAGCGAAGCATTCGATGTGGTCAAGGCGATCACTCTTTGCGCTTTGATTCTGGAGATGGCGTCGGTGCTGCTGGATTTTCAATGGGTGCGATCCAGCTTCGTGCTGACTTTTTGGGCTTGCAGCACGGTGCTGATCGTAGCGCTACGCATGTCCGTGCGCACCTGGCAACGCTCGGCGCGCACACAAGGTCGCGATTCGCGAAACATGCTGATCGTGGGATCGAATCAGCGGGCCATCGAGTTTGCAAAAAATATTCAGTCCCGACCGGAACTGGGCTATCGCATCATCGGGTTCGCCGATGAGGAGTGGGCGGGCCTCAGCGAGATGCAGAATCACGGCTGGAAGCTGGTTTGCAGCCTCGATGAACTCCGCGACTTTCTGCGCCGCAGCGTGGTGGATGAAGTGGTGCTCACCATTCCACTGCGTTCGTTTCACGACCTCGCGTCCTCGGTGGCGGCCATGTGTGAACAGCAGGGCATTATTTTGCGTGTCCTTTCCGACCTGTTCAACTTGAAACAGAATGTCCCGTCCGTCGAAGAAATCGACCGGGCCACGCTGGTGGCGCACTCGGGTGCGTTAATGGACGGGTGGCCGCTGATCATCAAGCGCACCCTCGATTTCGTTCTTTCGCTACTCCTGCTCATTGCTCTCGCTCCGGCGCTGGTCGCGACCGCCATCGCGATCAAGCTTACGTCTCCGGGACCGGTATTCTTCCGTCAAAAGCGAATCGGTCTGAACAAACGAATTTTCAACATCTACAAGTTTCGCACCATGGTGGTCGATGCCGAACAGAAACTGGCTCAGATCGAGCATCTGAACGAGGTCACCGGGCCCGTTTTCAAGATTAAGAACGATCCCCGCATTACCCCGATCGGGAAGTTTTTGCGCAAGACGAGCATCGATGAGTTGCCACAACTGTTCAATGTGTTTCGCGGCGACATGAGTCTGGTCGGCCCTCGTCCACTGCAATTGCGCGATTACGAACTGTTCACCGACGCCGGCGAAGGCGACGACTGGCAGCGTCGGCGCTTTAGCGTACGTCCCGGCATCACTTGCCTGTGGCAGGTCAATGGACGCAGTTCGCTGCCGTTCCACCGGTGGATGGAACTTGATCTGGAATATGTGACCCACTGGTCTCTGTGGCTGGATCTTGAGATACTGGCCAAGACGATCCCGGCGGTATTGCGCGGCGCGGGCGCCGCCTAGACCCCGTAGTTTAGCGTTTGCCCCTGGGCTTCTCCCGGCTCAGCCATGGTTTTGTCATCTGTGAAGTTCTCCTGAAGTCCACTTGACGTCCTCCAGCACAAATTGGGTTGGCAGTTCGGATGTGAAGGGCGCGGCGTGTGCGGATTTCCCCCTTTTGCACGGTGAATCGCAGAGTCGTTTGCAATCCTCCGCGAGAGTCCTTTCGCAGCAAACTCTGCACACTTTAATTGAAGACCAGGCAATCGCCACACCGGATTGCGTCGCGATCCAGGATGGCGATTTTGCGCTCACGTATCGCGAGTTCAATGGCCGGGCCAATCAGCTTGCCCATTACCTGCGCGGACGCGGCATTGGCGCCGGGCAGCGAGTTGCAATCTGCCTCTGGCCGGCGCAGAATTTCTTCGTCAGCGTACTAGCCGTACTAAAGTCGGGAGCAGCGTGCGTTCCGCTGGATCCGAATTATCCGGCGGAGCGTATTGCATACATGCTGGAAGATGTGCAACCCAGCTTGACAATCTCCGAAAGAGGTCTGCTTTCGGGGAAATTGGCCGACGCTCCAGACACCCTGTACTTCGGTGAGATTGCCCCCTTGCTGGGACAACATCCGCAGACGAACCCCTCTCTGGACGTTTCGCCCGCCGACATCGCGTACGTAATTTACACTTCCGGATCTACCGGGAAGCCGCGTGGGGTATTGCTTCGGCACGCCGGACTGGTCAATTACAACTTTCATGCCGCTCGCTTTTATGGCATGAGCAGCCGGGACCGGGTTCTGCAATTCTGCTCCGTGAGCTTCGACATCGCGGTCGAAGAAATGTTCATCGCCTGGTTCAGCGGTGCAACTTTAGTGCTGCGTTCCGACGAAATGTCGCTGGCGGTTCCGGAGTTCATGCAGTGGATTGAGCGCAATCGAATTACCGTCCTCGACCTTCCCACCGCCTATTGGCACGAGTGGGTCCACGAATTGAGCCAGCTGATGACTCCGGCTCCAGATGACCTGCGGCTGGTGATCGTGGGCGGCGAAAAGCCCTCCTCGCAAGCCTATGCCAAATGGGCCAGAGCCGTAGGCAAGAGGGTTCGATGGGTCAACACATACGGGCCCACGGAGACCAGCATTTGCGCCACCGCGTTCGAGCCCGACGCCGACCAACCTGTCCCGGACAACATGCCGATCGGGAAGGAGCTGCCGAATACGAAGGTCTATTTGCTGGATGAACAGTTGAACCCTGTAGCATCGGGCGAACCCGGCGAGTTGCATGTCGCGGGTGTGGGCGTTGCAGAAGGCTACTGGAATCGACCCGAGATCACAGCTGAGAAATTCATTCCGAATCCCTTCGCGCCTAAGGGTTCGGACGATTCGATCCGGCGTATGTACAAGACGGGCGATCTTGCCCGTTATTTGCCGTCCGGCGACATTGAGTTTTTGGGGCGACGCGATCACCAAGTCAAGATTCGCGGTTTCCGCATCGAGCTTGGTGAGATCGAAATTGCTCTAGCCGCTCATTCCGCAATTCGAGAATGCGTTGTGGTCGCGCGCGACGACCAGACGGGTAACAAGCATCTGGTTGCATATTTCGTCCCCGTCACGAAACGGGCTCCTCTCATCGCGGAGCTGCGAGAGTTCTTATCGAAGCGCGTCCCCGATCACATGGTGCCGTCGTCATGGGTAAGCCTGGACGCGTTGCCCCTGACCCCGAACGGAAAGATCGATCGCAAGGGTCTGCCGGATCTTACGCCGGGCCCGAGCGGAAGCCGGATCATCGGACCCTCAAACGAGCTTGAGCGCAGGCTGGTTGGAATTTGGCAGGACGTGCTCGGGCGAAAGCCGATCGGCATTCATGACAGCTTCTTCGATCTGGGCGGGCACTCTTTATTAGCTGCGCGTCTCATGCACCGCATCGGACAGTCTATGGGGCAAGCCGTTCCGCTGGCAGTTTTGTTCGAAGCGCCGACGGTGGCACAGCTTGCCAATGCTCTGAACACCCAGGCGTGGTCGGAACACTGGTCATCGCTGGTGCCGATTCAGCCGCTCGGAGCTAAGCCGCCGTTGTTTTGCGTTCACGGCGTAGGGGGGAACGTTCTCGGGTTCAGCGATCTGGGAAAGCGCATGGCTCCGGATTATCCCCTTTACGGCTTGCAGGCTCAGGGTTTGGATGGAAGGGGCGCGACGCTCGACAGCATCGAAGAAATGGCCACCCATTACATTCGCGAAATCCGCAGCGTAGTGAAACAAGGTCCCTACCGCCTCGCGGGATTTTCGTTCGGCGGACTCGTAGCCTATGAGATGGCACAGCAACTCCTGGCGGATGGCGAAGTAGTGGCGCTGCTCATCCTGTTCGATACGGAAGCGGGACAGGCGAAGAACGCAGGCACTTCGTTGGTGAGTTTACTGACTGACCTTTCGTGGCGGCGTTGGACCCGCGATCTGCCTAAAGCGATGGGCAAAAAAATCCGGCGCACCGTGAAGGGCGTTCAAACTCCAAAGATTCTTCGCCAGGTTCGGAATACAAATCGCGCCGCGGCGGAACGTTACATCTTACGACCCTATCCCGGCAAGGTGACCTATGTTCGAGCGACGGAGAAGTTGGCAGGGAGCGGCGACCAAACCGTTATATGGCGAAGTCTAGTGAAGAGCCTCGAAGTACAGGATATGGCGAGCGATCATTTCGATATGTTGATCGCACCGGAAGTGGATAATTTGGCCGTCTATCTGAAACAGTGCATGGATCGGACGAAAACACCGGCATCCGCGGATCGCGATATTCCAACTTTGGTTGACGTCCGGGGATGAGTATGCTGCCGACTCCCACTGCGGACTCCGAAGTTGCCGAAATGCAAGGTGCCACCCCAGTCGTCGCGAAGAATCTGTTGGGGATCGATGCCGGGACATTCAAACGCAATTTAGTTCCATGGTTGCGCAGGGGAGGGTTCGCGATCCTCGATCAGGGGCTCATCTCGGGCTCGAACTTCCTGCTTAGCATTTTGCTGGCTCGCTGGCTGTCTCCCGAGCAATATGGTGCCTACGCCGTTGCCTTCGGTTTTTTTGTGCTGTTGTCGCTTGTGTACAACTGCCTGGTGCTGGAACCGATGGCGGTGTTCGGGGGATCGTCCTATCACGGGAGCTTGCGCGGGTACCTCGGTTCTTTAATCTGGATCCACGTTGCGTTTTCCGTCGCTATCGCGAGCGCTTTCGGCGCCAGCACATTGGTTGCCTGGAGGATGTCTCCCGCGGGCGGCCTGGGCGGGGCGCTCGCTGGCGTCACCATAGCTTCACCTTGTGTCTTACTGTTTTGGCTGGCGCGCCGCAGTTTTTACTTGGAATTATCGCCCGCTAAGTCTGCGCTGGGAGCATTTGTCTACTTCGGGCTCAGCTTAACTGGCATGTTTGGGCTGTATCACTGGGGCGTTCTGTCGTCGTTCAGTGCGTTCGTGCTGGTTGGTTTTGCTGCACTCATCACCAGTCTCTACCTGCTCTTTCTATTGCGTAAGGAGTTGGCCAGGGGTGCGTTCGAACACAGTACCAAGACCGTTTGGGGGCGTCATTGGCGCTATGGGCGCTGGGCGCTCGCCGGAGCGGTGGCAAGCTGGATTCCGGCTAACATTTATTACCCTCTGCTGAGCTCCTTTGGCGGTTTAGCGCATTCCGGCCAACTCAAAGCACTTATGAATTTGACCCTTCCGGTTGAGCAGGTCAAAATGGCTTTGGGTTTACTGCTGATTCCTTATGCCGCCAAGACCATCGAGCGGGACGGAAAAGGTGGAGCCACTTCATTAAGCCGACGCATGACGCTTGTCGCCGTGGCGGTCGCCGTTGGATATTGGCTGGTCGTGCTGCTCTTTCGATCTCAAGCGTTTCACCTGCTCTACTCCGGTCGTTACACCGAGGTCGCGACGCTGGTTCCGGCAGTCGCTTTCGGGTCCATCGTCTGGTGCGCCTCCTTCGGTTCCGCGATCACCTTGCGGGCGATGGAATCCCCCGCCGCGGTATTTGCAGCATTCGGGCTCTCCGCAGTTCTGTCTGTCGTGATCGGCATACCCGCAACATGGAGGTTCGGGGTGTCGGGGGCGGTCTGGGGGATTAACTCGTCGGATTTGCTCTCTTGGGGCCTGATGGTATGGATGTTGCGGAAAAACATTTCGGGCGACACCGGATTTCTTGATCGATTACGATGGTGGAGCAAGCCGATAGCGAGTGCGGGAGAAGTCGAAGCAGACTAGTGTCAATACTTTAGGCGCAGAACATAAACCATTGCGTCGCTTATTTCAAGGGAGTCTTACATGCCAATCAGACCGGATAGCGAAGGATTGCCAAAAGGTGGAATTTACTCGAAGAAACGCAGCAAGCCCACGAACGCGTATCGCAAACTGCGGCGCAAACTGTCGGTGACCCCGGCCCGCTTTCCCCTGATTTGGTTTCGGCACCATAGCTTCCGGCCGGAAGATGTATTTATCGGCTCCTATCCGCGCTCGGGCACAACTTGGTCCCGCTTCGTCATGTTTGAGATGCTCACAGGGCAAGAAGGCGGATTCAACGAAGTCAACGGCTTCCTGCACGGCGTAGGCTCCCACTGGACAGGCGCCCGCATCCTGCCCAATGGCGGCCGCTTGATCGCCACGCATGAGCAATATTGGAAGCAGTACCATAAAGCCATTTATCTGGTGCGCGATGTGCGCGACGTTTTGCTGTCGGAGTTCGCCTACACCACCGCTCTCGAATATTTCAACGGCGATCTGGACAAGTTTATGAACATCTTCCTGACCAAGAAGATCAATGCGTTTGGTCCCTGGCAGAAGCATGTTTCGACGTGGCTAAATTCTCCGATCGCGAACTCGCCCGATTTCCTTTTGGTTCGCTACGAAGATCTGAGGCAGCGACCGGAAGAAGGATTCACTCGAATCGCGAATTTCCTGGGCCTGAGTTGCGATGCCGAGACCATCCGCCAGGCCATCGCGCATAACTCGCTGGACAAGATGAAAGAGAAAGAGGAGATTGCACCGCAACGGGCATCGGTCAAAAGTCGCTTCGTGAGAACCGGGACCGTGCGCGGTTTTCAGTCGAAGCTGAACCCGGCGCAATTGGATCTTGTCGAGAAATATGCCGGCGATGCGATGAGGAGGCTTGGCTACCCTCTGCGAGCGGAGCTGGAAGCGGCGGAAGAGGCGGAATTGCAGACGGTTGCCCGGCGCTAGTCCAAGGGAAAACGGCAGCCAGGGGGGCGTGATGTCTACCAAAGCGATTGTAGAAAACAACTCGAAAACGAGCAAACCGCGAAGCCGCTTCAATGCCAGCGCGATCCTGGGCCTGATCGCGGTCACCTTGTTTGGCGTGATGGCCATGCCTTTCATTCCAGCGGGCGACGGCGATGAAGGAATGATGCAGGTTTTGCTCGCCGTGGGCGCGTATGCCTTGGCTCTGTGCTCCATCCTGGGAGCAGCCGCGGTGCGAAAAGTTGAATTCCGCGTCATCGTGTATCGTTTGGCACTCTTCTTATGGTGGGTGATCCTGGTTGGCCAGGTGTACTTCAGCCGATTGAACACAAACTACAACATTGGCTCCGGGCAGTTTTCCATCCTCGCCTATGGCGAAGGCGGCATGTGGGTGCTCTCGCTGTTGGTGCTGGGATTCATCAGTTTGCGACAACCTTATTATCTGAAGGATTTGGTTAGAGGCTCTTCTAAATGGGTGACTCTTTTCGCCGGTCTCTGTATTCTGTCCATCGGATGGGCCCCCGGTAAAGCTTACGCTTCGGCCTGGAGCATCAAGCTCGTCCTTGTCATTCTGGTCTTGCAATTGTGCAGCAGTTTGATGCGCAGCGTTGAGGATGTCACTTTGTTCTTCAAGGTGACTGCGGCGGGATTTTTCTTTCTTACGGTTGTGCCATTGATTCAAGCTTTCTTCGATCCCTTAGGCGTGTTCGACCCTGAAGAACACCGTTTGAGCGGCAATCCAGACTTGCTCGCCCCGACCGCAGCGTCGTTCATGATGCTGGGTGTCGTACTTCAAGCCGTCACCAAGAAGCGCTATTGGACTTATCTATCGTTTGTAGGCGCGCTCACCATGCTTCTGTCATTCGGTAAAGCGGGTATTGTCGGCGGAATTGTGGGCACGGGTTTGTTTCTCATGCTCGAAAAGAACGTTATCAAGAGTCTGGCTCGAGTGCTGGCCATAGCGGCGTTGGGCCTTGTGCTGATCGAAGTCACTCCCTTGGGAAGTTATTTGGAAGGTTACCGCGGAGGATCGAGTTTGACTGGCCGCACCGCGATTTGGAGCAAGGCGATTCATGCTATTTCGGCGAAACCCCTCTTTGGATACGGGTATCTGGGCACCTACTATTCCTGGGAGAACACCAGCGGCCTGCACGCTGGCACCGTTCACTTGCATAACGGCTTCATCGAAGTCGCCTATAACAACGGCCTCGTGGGCGAATTCTTACTGCTCATGCTGCATTTTGTGATTTTGCGAAATCTATTCTCGTCACTCGGAATATCGCGGCGGCTGCGAGAACTTCGGCCAGGAAGTTCAGAAGCCTGGCACGCGTATTTGTATACGGCGGGGATTCTGGGTTTTTATGTGCACTCCTTTATTCAGGGAATTTTTGGCGCCGATTTTGGCGGCCGCTGCATGAGTCCCTACGCCTTGTTCCTGGCGGAGTTTGCCATGGCAGACGTGGTGAGGAGGGTCAACAATAACCTCCTACAGTCTGCCCTGGCCAATCGGGACAGCTGGCGACACGAACCTACGTTCCGTGCCCTCGATCTCGCCCCCGTCCAGTAGAGACTCACGAATTGCGGCGTTTATGAAAATTGTCCTGGTTCACAACACGTACTTGATTCAGGGCGGGGAAGACGTCGTCTTTTGGCAGGAGGGTCGCCTGCTCCGGGCCGCAGGCGATGAAGTGATTGAGTATCAGCGGTTCAATTCTGAGATGGGGCAATACTCGAGCGCGCAGAAGCTGACCCTGATCGGACGCACCGTTTGGTCGAATCAGGCTCACCGCGAGTTTGGCGAGCTTCTCGATTTGCAGCAGCCCGATGTGGTTCATGTTCACAATACCTTCCCCTTAATCTCGCCGTCGATTCTTTGGGCGTGCCATGATCGGAACGTTCCGGTGGTTCATACATTGCACAACTACCGCCTGCTTTGCCCAGGGGCAAATTTCATTCGCAACGGCAAGCCGTGCGAGGATTGTATCCGAGGCACTTTGTGGCAATCCGTGCCCCACGGATGTTACCGGGATTCGGCGCCGCAGACTGCGGCAGTCGCTCTGATGCTCTCGGTGCATCGCGCGAAACAGACTTGGACCCGCACCGTGGATCGCTACATCGCGCTTACGGAATTCGCCCGCCGCAAGTTCGTGCAGGGTGGGTTGCCTGCGGAGAAGATCGTAGTCAAGCCCAACTGCGTGGATCCCGATCCTGGAGAACGGGCCGCAACTGAGGGCGACTATGCCCTATTCGTGGGGCGGATTTCCGAAGAAAAGGGTACGCCGACCCTTTTGCACGCCTGGCAAAAGCTCAGCGAGAGAATTCCCTTAAGAATTGTGGGAGACGGTCCAGCTCTTGAGGCTCTGAAAAACGAAGCGATGTTGAAGGGATTGCATAACGTCCAGTTTATCGAGCGCCAATCGCGAGAGGGAATCATGGCTGCGATGAAGGCCGCTCGATTCGTGATTTTCCCCAGCCAGCTCTACGAGAACATGCCCCTCACAATCCTCGAAGCGTTTGCCTGCGGCGTGCCCGTACTTGCTTCGCGACTGGGCGCCATGCAGGAAATGGTTCAAGAAGGGCGAACCGGAATGTTCTTCGAGCCGAACGACGCGGAAGATCTAGCCCGTGTGGTCAGTTCGGCATGGCCGAGAGTTGCCGAGCTTCAGGTCCTTGGTAAACAGGCCAGACAGGAGTTTGAGCGTCACTACAGCGCCGCAGCCAACCACCGCGCTCTAAAGCGCATTTATGCGCAAGCCATTGCCAACCGGCGGCAAGAGGCTCAGGGTAATGAAGAAATCGAACCGGTGGCCGCGATTCAGTGATTCCATTCCTGTCGGGTAATGAAGCTGCGCGGAAGAAAGCGTTGACATGGATGCCCGGTGGCGATTAAATGCTAACAAGTAAAAAGTTAGAATTTTTCCGCCGCGTCGTTTAGGCAAGCGGCTCACCATCCACACGTCGAAACTGAGATGGCAGGGAAAGAATAGAATGCCCCGCTCTTCGTCGGAAACGGGAAATCGGTCGGCGGAACGCTACGTCTCGATCAGTGTGGACGATGGCTCGACGCCCGATCTTCGCACCGCGGAACTGCTGCAAAAGTACGGCCTACAGGCGACGTTTTACGTGCCCGCTCGCAATCCTGAAAGGGCCGTGATGACGGCTTCGCAAGTACGGCAGATTGCGGCCCACTTCGAGGTTGGAAGTCATACGCTAAACCACAGCCCGCTACGTTTTCTCTCGGAACGAGCTGCGGCCCGCGAAATCCGCGAAGGAAAAGAGTGGCTTGAAGACGTTTTGGGTCGCAGCGTGATCGCCTTCTGCTATCCGAGAGGGAAGTTCAACGCCCGCACCCCCGCCCTGGTCAGGGACGCCGGCTTTCTAGGAGCTCGCACTTGCATGTTGTGCCTTACCGATTTTCCCCGCGATCCATTTCTTTGGGGAATCAGCAGTTTGGCCTTTCGACTCAGTCGGGCCATTCAAGTCCGCCACGCGCTGCTGGAAAGGAACTTTACCGGCCTGCGGAGTTTCGTGCGCGAGTTCCATGGGGAAACCGATTGGAGGCGTCATTTCTCACGCTCCATTGAAATTGTTCTCAAGCGCGGCGGCGTGGCTCATCTCAATATGCACAGCTGGGAAATTGAGGAGCAGAACCAGTGGACGGAACTGGAATCTGTGTTCCGAGAAATTTCTCAAACCGGCCTGACGCCCATTTCCAACGGAGAATCTGTTCCGGCTCTGGAGTCCTTCCAGAGTCCAACCGCTCGCCCTGCCGGAGGCGGCGAGTCAAACCAAATAGCGAATTGCGTGTCTCTTAAGACCGCTCCAATTCTGCGGTGAAAAGTTCCATTCCCCAATCTTCAGCTACTCATCTCGCCGTGCACACCCATCTTCAAGCATCTTCGCCGAGTACGACACCCGTGAATGCAGATGAGCTCTTCGCGGCTTCTGTAACCCAACGGATCGAAGCCCGAGCGGCGACCGACCCTGAGTCGTTGGCGCTGGAGTCCGCGGGGCGAAGGTACAGCTTCGCCGAATTGGAAGGTAAAGCCAACGGACTCGCCCAGACCTTGCTATCGCTCGGCACAGGCGTGGGTTCGATCGTCGGCATTTGTCTGGGGCGTGGGCCGGAGATGGTGATTGCCGCGCTGGCGGCCATGAAAGCGGGCGCAGCCTATCTTCCCGTGGATCCTGCTTATCCGCTTGACCGACTGCGCTACATGCTTGCCGATTCCGGGGTTCAAGTGCTCATGACCTTCGATGAGATGGCGACTCGCATCCGCGGCGAATCCTGGCAAATGTTGATATTGGACGAAGATGCTTCGGATCTTCCCATCGGCGAACCTCCTGCACCGCGCGCGTTTGACGAGAAAGACCTCGCATACATCGTCTACACTTCAGGATCTACCGGCCGGCCGAAGGGAGTTCAGATCCCCCATTCGGGTCTTTCTAATTTGATTTCCTGGCACGAACGAAATTTCAAGATAACTCCGGCCGATCGCACCAGCCAGATTGCCAGTATTAGCTTTGACGCGGCAGTCTGGGAAATCTGGCCCAATCTCGCGGCTGGGGCGAGCATTCATTTCGCCGATGAGACCCAGCGAGTCTCGCCGGCGCCGTTGAGAGAGTGGCTGATCGCGGAGAAAATTAGCGCTGCGTTCGCTCCCACCCCTCTCGCGGAAGCGCTCTTACGCTTGGATTGGCCCAGAAATACATCGTTGCGCCTATTGCTCACCGGAGGCGACACGCTGCATCTGCATCCCCCTGCAGGTTTACCGTTCGCGGTGGTGAACAACTACGGCCCCACGGAGTGCACCGTGGTCGCCAGTTCGGGGGAGATCTTACCGAATTCGGACACCAGCGTCCTGCCGTCTATTGGTCGTCCCATCGATAATTTTTCAATTTACATCCTGGATGAGGATGGTCGTCCGGTTCCACAGGGCGAGGTCGGTGAGATTTATATCGCTGGCGCGGGAGTCGCCCGCGGTTATTTGAATCAGCCGTCGCTCGACTTGGAAAAATTCGTTCCCGATCCGTTCAACGCGGTTCCGGCCCGACCTATGTATCGCACCGGCGATCTGGGGCGTTATTTGGAGACTGGTGAAATCGGCTTCGCGGGAAGGGTCGACGATCAAATCAAGATTCGCGGATTTCGCATCGAACCGGACGAAATTGCCGCCACCCTCAACCAACATCCTGAGATCGAGTCGAGTATCGTCCTGGCGCGCGACCACTCGTCATTAATAGCCTATGTCGCGGCGCATCCCGCTGCCGTCCTGACCGAGCAGAAGCTGCAAGCCCATTTACGAAGCACGCTGCCGGAATACATGATCCCCTCGGTCTTTGTGCGCGTCGGCCGCCTGCCCCTTACCGATACGGGGAAAATTGACCGGTCGGCGCTCCCCGAGCCTTCGCCAGAAAACATGGTCGCCGATCAGACCCGAGTTCGTCCCCAGACCATCGTCGAAGCTCGTGTGGTGGAAATTCTCTCCGAGTTGCTTGGCATAACGACGGTAGGGGTGCAGGACAATTTCTTTTTTCTTGGCGGACATTCATTGCTCGGAACACAATTGATCTCCCGCGTTCGCGACTCATTTGGCGTGGAGTTGCCGCTGCGCAGCGTATTCGATTTACCCACGGCCGAACAGCTCTCCGGGGAGATCGAGCGCCTGTTGCGCGGATCTGCTCTCCCGGAACCGACCAACGCCGAATAAGCCATGCGGTTGCCTCTCAGTCCGACCTACACCGCTCCGCCGCCATCCCCCACGGCCAAGTCGGTCCTTAGCCTGTACCAATTGCTGGATCCCGAAGTCCTTGCCAATCCCTATCCCCTCTATCACCGATTGCGAGAAGAAGATCCGGTGCATTGGGATCCGTTCTTGCACGCTTGGGTGGTGACGCGTTACGAAGATGTCGTGAGAGTGCTGTTCGAGTTCTCCGCCGAGCGAACGCCCACGTCGGAACAACTTACACAAATGGGACTGCCACAACTGGGCCCGATCGCCGACGTGATGGTGAAACAGATGCTTTTTATGGGCGGCGCGGCTCACGGACGCCTGCGCGGACTTTGCGCCCAGGCCTTTACGCCCGCCAAGGTGGAACGGTTGAAGTCCCATATTCAGGACATCGCGGACCGCCTGATCGACGAATTCTTGACCCGCGGATCGGCCGATTTGGTCGCTGAGTTCGCGGCGCCCCTTCCCGCAATTGTCACCGCGGAAATGTTGGGCGTGCCCACAGAGGATCATCCTCGACTCAAGGCCTGGTCAGCTGACTTTGCGGAAATGCTGGGGAATTTTCAGCACAATCCCAATCGGGCGCAACGTGTCCTGGCAAGTGTCGAAGCGATGACCGACTACTTCCGCGACGTGATCGCTCAACAGCGCAGCGCACCTCGCGAAGGGCTGGTCGCAGATCTGCTTGCGGCCGAAGTAAACGGCGACCATCTTAGTCAGGACGAAGTCATCGCCAATTTGATCGTTACGATGGTGGGTGGCCAAGAGACGACGACGAACTTGATCGGTAACGGCGTTTTAACTCTGATTCGCAATCCGATGGTGCTACAAGAACTTCGAGACGATCTTTCGCTCATCCCGTCCGCCGTGGAGGAGCTACTGCGCTTCGAGAGTCCGAGTCAGCATACGGCGCGCATCGCGCCCGAGGATACGATGCTGGGCGAACGCAGCATTCGCCGCCGCGATGCTGTGATCGCAGTCATGGGGGCGGCCAATCGCGATCCCCTACGTTTTCCCGACCCGGATCGGCTGAACATTCGGCGTAAGGATAATCGCCATGTCGCTTTCGGTTGGGGCGCGCACTTCTGTTTTGGAGCGCCGCTGGCCCGCATCGAAGCTCAAATCGCGTTCGCAACTCTGCTCCGGCGGCTGAACGATCTGTCGCAGGGTGGACCCATCGCATGGCGCGAGAATTTGGGTCTGCGCGGATTGACGGTTCTTCCGGTTACGTTCTCGGCTTCGATATCGTCCGGCGCGTAAAATCATCCAATCGAATAACCATGGCTCCGATGAACCAAGCCGTCGTCTCCAGCGAAGCATTCGACAACCGTGCGTCAGCGGAGCTTCGTCCTGAGATTCAAAACAAGCGCGATCTTCGCTTGCTGACTCCTGGAAGCACGGCGCCGCTGTCGAAGGCGCAGCAGCAAATCTGGCTGCACGCGCAGCTCGTCCCTGAGATTCCACTCTACAACGAGCCGGTCACCTTTCACCATCGGGGACCGTTGGACTTTGCGGCGCTTCGTTCTGCGCTGAGCGAGATCGTCAACCGCCATCAAACCTGGCGCACCACGTTTCCAGTGGTCGATGGCGAAGCTGCCCAGGTCGTCCAGCCCCCGGGACCCGTTCGGATTGAAGTCGCCGATCTGCGCCAACTGTCCGAGGCAGAAAAAAACCTTGAAGCGGGCAAGTTGGCAGTGCTTGACTCCATGCGACCGTTCAGTCTTTCGCACGGTCCTCTTTTTCGCGCATTGCTGGTGCACCTCAGCGACAGCGAGCAGAAGTTCTTCCTTACCCTCCACCACATTATCTTCGATGGATATTCTATCTATCGCATCCTGCTTCCGGAATTAAGCGCTCTGTACGAAGCATTCGCTGGAGGCGAACCGTCACCGCTCTTGCCGGTCGCATTCCAGTACGCGGATTACGCCCGTCAAGAAGAGAAATGGTTGCAAGCGGGCGGAAGATTGCAATCGCAGCTGGGCTATTGGCGAAAACAGTTGAGTGGAAGCATTCCTCTGCTGTCTTTGCCTGCCGATCGCCCTCGTCCTCCGGTGCAGACCTTCCGGGGCGGGATCATACCACTGGCGCTCAGCGACCGGGCCAGCGAGGGTTTGCGCATTCTAAGCCGGAGAGAAGGCGCAACCTTGTTCATGAGCCTGGTGGCGGCGTTCGCGGTATTGTTGCATCGGTACTGCGCGTCCGAGGATGTCGTCGTCGGAACTGTGAGTTCGGGTCGCAAAAGGTCCGAACTGGAAGGCCTTTTGGGCTATTTTCTGAACCCCATCGCTCTGCGCAACGATCTCTCCGGTAACCCAACTTTCCGCGAACTTCTCCATCGCGTTCGTAACACGGTGTTGGACGCGCTCTGTAACGACGACGCCCCTTTCATGGAGGTTGTTAGCGCTCTTCACCCCACGCGAAGCCTGAGTTTCCACCCTATCTTTCAAGTGTTACTGACCCTCGAGCCACCCCTGCCAACGTCGCACTCGGAGTGGAGCGTTTCTCTCACGCAGCCTGAAGCCGACACGGGGTTCTCGAAGTTCGATCTCTGTATGGAGCTTGACGACCGGCGCACAGGGATCGTTGGGCGCATCAAGTACAATGCCGACCTCTTCGAAGAGTCGACGATCCAGCGTATGGCGGCACATTTCTCCACTCTCGTGGAAGGCGTGCTTGCCCATCCCGACCAGAGAATTTCGCGCTTACCTTTGCTGGACGAAACAGAACGCCACAAAGTATTGGTCGAATGGAATGAGACCCATACGGATATTGGAGCTTTCTTTACGGTTGACGAAATGATCGCGACGGCGGCCCGGCGAAGCCCGGGGGCTACGGCGGTCGCCGTGGCACCCGATGCGACCGCCGGGGGCGCGGGGGCCCACGCACTGACGTATGCCGAACTCGATCGCCAGTGCGACGGCATAGCCGCCAGACTCCGGGAACTCGGAGTCAAACCGCAACAGCGCGTCGGACTTTATTTTGAAACCTCCGCGGAAATGGTGGCGGGTATTTTGGCCGTTCTCAGAGTGGGCGGAGTCTGTCTGCCTCTTGATTCCAGTTATCCCGCAGAGCGATTGAATTTTATTCTCCGTGACGCTGTGCCAGCGGTCATTCTCACGAACTCCCAGTTGGTGGCGAAGCTCCCGCCTTTCTCGGCTAAGACGTTGTGCGTGGATGTGCTCTTTAGGGATGCTACCGATTTTGCAGTTACGCTTCCAAAGCGCGACCCCGAGGATATTGCCTATTTGATCTACACCTCGGGCTCGACTGGGCAGCCCAAGGGCGTCCAGATCACCCACGGGAATCTGTCTCACTCCACACAGGCGCGAGGGGTTTATTACGGACGAACTCCACAACGCTTTCTCTTGCTCTCGTCATTTTCATTCGACAGTTCACTGGCCGGACTTTTCGGCGCTCTCTGTCAGGGCGGCACGCTTGTGCTCACGCCTGGCCCGGTGCAAGACAGTCTTCCTCATCTCGCGGGCATCGTGAAATCGCAGAGTATCACGCGTTTGTTGTGTGTACCCTCGGTGTATGGCTTGCTGCTCGATCAAAGTCGGTCCGGCGATCTCGCCACGCTGCGGGAAGCGATTGTGGCTGGCGAGTTCTGCCCGCCCGAGTTGGTGGAGCGGCATTACCGGCTGCTACCCGAATGTACTCTGTACAACGAGTATGGACCCACGGAAGCAACGGTCTGGAGTACCGTCCATCGCTGTCAACCCGGAATAGTGTCGCAGTCCGTTTCTATTGGGAAGCCAATTGCGAATGTGCGCACTTACGTTCTCGACTCAGAAAGGCAACCCAGTCCCATCGGCGTTCCGGGCGAACTGTACATTGGCGGGAACGGAATTGCCCACGGATACTTGAATCGGGAATCTGAAACCAGCGAGAGATTTATCGCCGACCCCTTCTCGCTCGCTGCGGGCGCACGACTTTACAAAACTGGAGACCGAGCCCGCCATCTGCCGGACGGCAACTTGGAGCTCTTAGGACGCTTGGACCATCAAGTTAAGATTCGCGGCGTTCGCATTGAACTGCAAGAGATTGAGAGTGTCATCGCCGGGTTCCCAGGCGTCCGGCAAGCGGCCGTGCTTGTTCGGCAATCGGCAGCGCGCGAGCCCGAACTCATTGCTTTCGTCGAGCCCACGAGAGAGCAGTCCTCGGAGTGTGATCTCGAAGAGTTGCGCAGGTTTGTCAGCCTGCGCCTGCCCCGAGCCATGATGCCTTCGACATTTATACGAATCGACGCGTTGCCCCGAACGCCCAATGGAAAATTAGATCGGCAGGCACTTCCCGCCACTTCGATTCCCGCCCCCAAAAAGGCGATTCAGCCTCGTACCGCCATCGAGCTCGAGTTGTGCCAGATCTGGGAACGCGTATTGGATCGAATCGACATTGGCGTGACCGAAAACTTTTTCGATCTGGGCGGGCACTCTCTCCTCGCCGCCAAGCTACTCGTACGCATTGAGCAGGAGTTGGGAAAGCGCCTCTCCCTAAGCGATATTTTTCAGGCGCCCACGGTTCGTCAGATGGCGGCGACGATGAGCATGCAGCAGCGATCCGAGCATCATCCCGCGATCATTCCGGTACAGCCTCACGGCGCAAAACGGTCGCTGTTCTGGATTCGCGGAGGCTCGTTTCTTCTGCCCATGAGCCGTATCCTGGGGCCCGATCAACCAGTGCTTGGCCTGCATCTGCCGGCATCGGACGCGAGGAAGCTTCCTGTACCCTACAAGTTTGAGGATATCGCGGAAGCTTTAATCGCACGCCTCCAGGAAGTCCAGCCAGAGGGGCCTTACGCATTGGCGGGATTGTGCGTCAATGGCGTGATGGCTTATGAGATGGCTCGCCAATTGGTCGAACAAGGCCATGAGGTCGAGCTACTCGCCCTGTTCGACGCCCAAAATCCCGCCTATTACGAAGATTTTTCTCAAGGCGGAGGACGCGCCCAGTGGCTCTTCCGCAAAGCCCGATATCATTGGGCCGATCTGCGGCGCCAAGGACTATACGGATACCTGGGCGAACGGGCGGTGGGCATGGGTCGGCGCCTCAGCGTTCGCTACTGGCGGGTACACAATTCGCTGGCCCTTCCCGTCAGGGAAAGTCAGTTGCGCGACCTCGACACCATCATGCACCCTGCATCCTTCGCGTACAGGCCGAAACCGTACGCCGGGCAGACGGTCTTTTTTCAATCCTCCGATTGGCCTGCTGGGCCATACTGGGATTTTTACGCCAGTTGGAACAACGTTATTCGGGACGGTATGGAAGTGGTCAAGATTCGCGGCGGGCACGAATCCATGTTCTTTGAGGAGAACGTGGACGTTCTCGCCCGTTGCCTAAAGCAGCAGCTGGAAAGACTTCCGAGTGCCGCTCTGCGGAGGAGCATTGCGTGAACCTTCAGGCAACCGGAATGCAACCCGACTTGGAGGCCGCAGGGGAGAACGCAAGCCCTTCGTCCGATCTTAGTTTGAAGCGAGCTAAACTGCGTCCGGTGCGTCAGCGCGTGGCCGAGTTTAACGATTACGGCGGCATTGCTGCGCTGGAATCCGAATACGGTTTGCGCTCCAAGAGCAGGGAGGATTGGGAACATCTATGGCGCGGAAATCCGCTGTGGCGAACGCTTTCTGACTGGCCCATCGGGTGGGTGCTCGAAGACGAAAGTGAACGGGTCGTCGGCCATATCGGCAATGTGCCTCTTGCCTACGAATTCGACGGAAAACCTTTGCTCGCCGCCACCAGCCGCTCTTTTGTGGTGGATGCTCGCTTCCGACCATACGCGGTCTCTCTACTGCGCAGCTTCTTCGGCCAGTCCGGTGTCGACCTGTTCCTTAACACTTCTGTTAACGAAAAAGCGGTACGTTTGCAGACCGCATTCGGAGCACTCGCGGTCCCCAGCGGTCGGTGGGATCGCTCCATTTTCTGGATTACCGGATATCGCGGTTTTGCCGCCAGCGCACTGGCTCGGCGTGGAAGTGGTCAGGCGATCGGAAGTCCTCTCCTTGGGGCAGCCCTGTTTCTGCAGGATAAATGGAAAGATTTGCAACCCAAGCGAGGGGCTGACACAGGAAAATTCTGCCGGGCGTTCGACAGCCGTTTCGAGGTTTTTTGGAATTCGCTCCGGAAGAGTTCGCTGGGACAACAGCTCCAGGCGGTTCGTTCCGTCGATCACTTGCAGTGGCATTTTGGACCCTCGCTGCAACGCGGAGACACCTGGGTTGTCACCACCGAAAACGACGCAGGCCTAACCGCTTACGCGGTTCTGTCGCGCGATGACAACGAAGACTTTGGGCTTCACCGAGTCCGCTTGGTCGACTTGCAATTCCTTCCCGGATTCGAACACTCGATCAAAGGGATCGTGGAGACTGCGCTGGTACGATGCCAACGCGAAGGAATACATATGTTAGAAGCCGTGGGATTCTCCACGGCGGTGAGCGAAAAGTTGAGCCGGCTATCACGCCACAGTCGTGGGCTCAGTTCCTGGCGATATTTCTATCGTGCCAACAACCGAATGCTTGCCGCTGCCCTAACGAGTCCAGAGGCCTGGAATCCCACCTGTTACGATGGCGATTCAAGCCTGTAAGGGCTGACTCAATGTTTGCGAACTCTGCGTTAGCCACTCGTCTTCAGTTTACCTTAAGGTCACGTTCACGTGGCCCCGATATGATCGACCAGCGTGTATAACAAGCCGCATCCCATGCAAGATCCAGCCCAGGCAGTCATGATAGCGACCAGCGCGGACCAGGAAGTTTCCGCGATGGGGAAGCTTCGCCCCGAACCTTTGTTTGTAGTAGGCATGTTCCGTTCCGGAACGTCGCTGCTTTACGCGCTGCTTAATCAGCATCCCCAAATCGCATTGATGTACGAAGGCGATCTGGCCCATCTGGAAGCACTGTTTTGGATGCCTCGCGATACTACGCGCTGGCTGCGCCGCTGGAACTTTTGGAACAGCGCTCTCGCTCGTCACAAGTTTGACGCCAGTTCCGTCCCAGACGGCATTCAAGATCTCGGGACCGCAATTCGCACGGTTTACACCCAGTACGCACAGCAGAAGAAGAAAACCGCGACCGTGTGGGGATGCAAGTCTCCCACCTATCACGATGAAGTGCAGCGCCTGCACCGAGTCTTTCCCGACGCGAAGTTCATTGTGATCTGGCGCGATATTCGCCACGTTTGCCGCAGCATTCTGCAAGCCGCTGAAACCTCGCCATTCTTCAATCGCCGGGGCATGACGCTGCGTGCAATCCTCGGAACCTTGGAAATGAAGGAACAGTACGATGCCTTGCTGGCTCAGGGAGTCCCCGTTCACCAGTTGGATTACGAAGAACTGGTCAAAGATCCTGCCGGCCATATGCAGGCCATCTGCAGGTTTCTAGGCATTCCCTATGACGAGCGCATGAGCAATCTTCATGGAGCGGATCGAGGGGCGATTTCCGATTTTCGTCACCACACGCTGGTCAAAGGCGAGAAGATTGTGCAAACCCGCAACGGCTCGGAAGGAATTCCGCCCGAACTCCTGAGTAAAATCGAGCGTTATGTCGGGCTTTGGCGTAAACGCTATAACCATTCGTGGCCGAAGTATCCCAAGAACATCGCGGAGAGCGCGGGGCTGCCATCGGCGTGGGAGCGCCTGTCGGATCGTCTGAACTACAACCTGCTTCAATTCACGCACCACTTCGCTCCCGTCATCTTCGCGTTCGTCCCAATGAAATTCTGGGGCAAGTACCGTAAGTACATTGCAGCGAAGAGGCTCCGGCGATTGCTCGAAAACGCCGGTCCTGAACGTCAGGCATTGCTGGAAAAACTGGCCATCGATAACGAAGAGATGCTGCGCACGTTTGGGATCAGCAGGGAAGAACTGTTGAAACGCGCCGGCGTGGAGCAAGGCGTTTAGTCCCCCCGCACAGCCATCGCCTTTTCTTTTGTCAAATCATAATCCAGTGAAGGTGTTCGCCACAGCGCCCCCGTCCAATGCCAGTGCGGGGCCGGATTTCGCGCAGCATCTCATTCGAGTCGCGCAGTGGAGCGAGAGGGCGGGATGCGCGGGCATACTGATATACACCGACAACTCGCTGATCGATCCATGGCTGGTTGCCGACACGATCTTACGAAGCACAACCCGGTTGAGCCCGCTGGTCGCGGTACAACCGGCGTACATGCATCCCTACTCGGTCGCGAAGATGGTGAGCAGTTTCGGCTATCTCCATGGACGCAGGGTGTATTTGAACATGGTGGCGGGCGGCTTCAAGAACGATCTGGCTGCACTGCATGACAACACGCCCCACGATCGCCGTTATGCTCGTCTGATTGAGTACACGACCATCATTCAAGAATTGCTGCGATCAGCTTCGCCGCTCACCTATCACGGCGATTTCTACTCCGTAGAAAAACTGGCAATGACGCCGCCGCTGGCGCCTGAATTGTTTCCCGGCGTCCTGGTATCCGGTTCATCCGAGGCTGGCATGACTGCCGCGAGGGTGCTGGGTGCGACCGCGATCCAGTACCCGCAACCGGCGAGCGAAATTTCTTCTATTGTGTCCGATATCGACTCTGGAATTCGCTTGGGCATTGTGACCCGCGAAACGGACGAAGCAGCGTGGCGCGTCGCCACCGATCGCTTCCCGGAAGACCGCCGAGGGCAACTGACCCACCAGTTGGCAATGAAAACTTCCGACTCGGACTGGCATCGGCAGCTGTCAGATAAGAATCACGCGTCTGCGGACTCGCGCTCCCCCTATTGGCTTTGGCCCTTTCAGAATTACCAGACATTTTGCCCCTATCTGGTGGGCAGCTACGGTCGGGTTGCCGAAGAAGTTCGGATGTATCTGGATCGCGGATACTCTACGATCATCCTCGATATTCCCGCATCCGAAGATGAATTCGCGCATATTGGCGAAGTTCTTGATCGAGCCCGGAAATCGGTGGCGAAGGCATGAGGCTCCTCCAGGATTTCGTGCGCAATCAAGCTCAAACACGGCCGGAGTCTATCGCCGTGGTCATGGAAGGGAAGAGCATGACCTACGGCGCTTTGGAGGCTTCCAGCAATCGTTTGGCTCGATTACTCAGAGACAATGGTTGCCAACGCCAGGATCGCGTCGCGTTCGCCATCCCCAAGTCACCGGCAGCCATCGTCGCCATGCTCGCAATCCTGAAGGCGGATTGCGTCCACATTCCGCTCGACACCGCCAGCCCAGCGCCGCGGTTGGCGAAAATCCTCCGCGCCGGCGATCCCAAGTTCGTGCTAGGCAGCGGCAGCGTGTCCGGCCTGCTTCACGAGCTCTTTAGCAAGGAGGGGCTGTCAAGCGAAATGGCCTTGGGTTGGATGGACGAGTTCGCTCCGGATTCGGGATTCAATACCGTATTTTCTGTCGCGGATGCGACGGCATATTCCTCCGAGGGACTGCCGTATGCGAATCAGTCAACAGATCCCGCGCACATCCTTTTCACCTCCGGTTCCACAGGCGAACCCAAGGGTGTTGTCATCACCCATGCCAACGTTTTGCATTTCGTGGACTGGGCCGTCCGCTATTTTCGCATGAGTGCCTCCGATCGCATTTCAGGCCATCCCCCGCTGCACTTCGATCTTTCGACGTTCGACCTCTTTGGAGCTTTTGCCGCCGGTGCAGCGCTTTACCCGGTACCGCCGAAGTTGAGTCTCCTGCCCAACAAGCTGGCGGACTTCATTCGCGAATTGGAATTGACGCAGTGGTTTTCGGTGCCTTCGGCATTGAACTACATGGCTAAGTTCGACGTGGTTGCGGAAAATGACTTTCCGTCACTAAGGCGCTTACTGTGGTGCGGTGAAGTGTTTCCCGTCCCTGCCCTGCGTTATTGGATGGAACGGCTGCCGCACGTTCAGTTCACCAATCTCTACGGCCCTACCGAAGCGACGATCGCCAGCAGCTACTACACCGTCTCGAACTGCCCCCACGATTCTTCGCAGTCGATCCCCATCGGTACCGCCTGCGAAGGCGAATCGCTCTTGATCTTGGACGATAATCTCCGACCCGTTCCGCCGGGCGAAATCGGCGATTTGTTTATTGCAGGACCCGGACTGAGCCCCGGTTATTGGCGGAACCCAACCGCGACCGATACCGCATTCTTCCTCGGCCAGGACGGATCTCGCATCTATCGCACCGGCGATCTGGCGAGGCTCAACTGCGATGGGCTCGTGTACTTTGTGGGACGAGCCGACACTCAAATCAAGAGCCGGGGTTATCGCATAGAATTGGGAGAAATCGAAGCCGCGCTCGCCGCGATTCCGGAGCTCAAACAATCCGCGGTCGTCGCTTTAGCCACGGAAGGTTTTGAGGCGAATCTCATTTGCTGTGCCTACGTGCCTAGAGAGAATGCCATGGTAGGTCCGTCCGATCTTCGGCGCACACTCAATGCCGTTTTGCCGGTCTACATGCTGCCTTCGCAGTGGCTGAAGTTAGCGGCGCTCCCGGAAAACGCGAATGGAAAAATCGATCGGCCGCGGTTACGCCGACTTTTCTCCCCGTCTTCCGCCGAGGCGCCGGCGACTGAGCAATCCGCAATAGAAGACCAACCTATGGCCTCCCCCGCCTTGGCCCCATGAGGATTGTTCTCGCGGCGGAAGAGTCTGCCGGGCTGCAAGTGTTGCGAATGCTGCTGGGCAGCGCCCATGAATTGATTGCGGTACTAGCCTCAGAACCCAAACCGGAAACCACCGGCGCCACGGTTTGGAAAACCGCAAAAAACGCAGGCCGGACGGTTTGGCCCGGCTCTCTCGTGAAAGGAGCAGACTTTGGTCTGCGACTGCAACGTGAGAACGTGGACCTTTTGTTGAATGTTCACTCGCTGCATGTGATGCACGAAGAAGTCCTGCGCGCAGCCCGCTTGGGAGCGTTCAATCTTCATCCCGCTCCACTTCCACGTTATGCCGGGTTAAGTTCCGTAAGCTGGGCCATTTGCAATGGGGAGGCGACTCATGGTGTGACGGTTCACCGCATGGAGCCGCAAATCGATTGTGGCGCCATTGCATACCAAGACACATTTCCCATCGAAGAAGAAGAAAGCGCTCTCTCCCTGAGTTTGCGGTGTGTCCGCCAAGGCGTTGTACGGATGGCGCAATTACTGGAAGATGCTGCGGTTGGAACGATTCCAGCACTTGCGCAAGACCTTTCGCTTCGAACCTGGCACGGGCGCAACCCTCCCAATAAAGGATGGATCGATTGGACCTGGCAAGGCAGGCGAGTCCTTGATTTTATCCGCGCTTGCGATTATCGTCCCTTCGAGTCACCGTGGGGTAACCCAAAAGCGAAGGTAGGTGCGCAAACTTTTGCACTTATTGAAGCACGTAAGTCCGGACGACGGTCCGACGCCCCGCCCGGACTGGTTGGGGATAGAACCGATTCAGGCGTTTATATAGGCTGCGCCGACGAGTGGATTTTGGCGGAGAAAGTGCTTCACAATGGCAGGGTCTCGCCCGCTGCGGAGTTTCTCCGCTCCGGGGACCGGCTGCAACCGGCTCGGTCAGGGATTTGAGCATAACTACTCATTTGAGCGATCTTTCTACATCTCCGATACCTTTGCTATTGAGGCTGTTCGCCGCCATGCATGTGGAGGTGCCGACGCCCCAGACGGACCTGTTCGATTCTGGAATCCTCGATTCGCAGCGCATGGTCGAACTCATCCTCCAGGTCGAGAGGGAGTTCGGGATCAAAATGAACGTGGAAGACTTCGAGCTGGAGGATTTCCGCTCGATGGAGTCCATCGCTTCCTTGCTCGTTCGACGAGGGGTCGCAGCCAAGCCTGCCGAAACTGAAGCGGTCGCCGTCGCTCTGGCGCAGGCCACGAGACTTTAATGCAAACCTATGTTGAGCCGCGTGCGACCCATGACACGGTAGATACGTCCATTCTTCAAAGAATCAACCGCGAAGTGCAAGCCTATGTAGATCAACTTTGCGGCGAGTGCAAGTCGCCGCGGGTACTCGATGCTGGTTCGGGTTCGCGCAGTCACATTCGATTGAGCCCGTCCGCGAAGCTTGTCGGCTTAGACATTTCACCGAAGGAATTAAGCCGCCATCCCGATCTCGATGAGGCGATTCTGGGCGATGTGCAGACGTACCCTCTGGCCGTGGATTCGTTCGATCTCATCGTTTGCTGGGATGTCCTCGAGCACGTGCAGCGTCCTCTTTCGGCAATGGAGAATTTCTCGCGCGCGCTTCGTCCCGGCGGACTTCTGATCATCGGTTCTCCCGTGGTGCATTCGCTGAAGGGATTCGTGACCAAGTTCACTCCCCTGTGGTTTCACTCGTTTGTATTTCAATATCTCGTGCACGGCGGAAAGCGAACTGAGGATTGGGAGAGTGGGCCGTTTCGGACGTTTCTACGATCCTCGATGGCGCCCGAGGACCTACGAGGCTTTGCCCAGAAAAGCGGCTTGCGGGTCGAACACATCCACATTTATGAAGCCCCCATCCAGCGGCGCCTGCGCCGTCGTCATTTTGCCATCGATCTGGCATTTCGAACCGTGGTTCCGTGTCTGAAGGCCGCCAGCCTTGGGCGCATCGATCCCGACATCACCGATTTCGTCTTGGTGCTCAAGAAGCCGCGGCTGGCCGAATTGGCCTCCGTAGAAGGCGGGATGGCACGATCGGCGTAGCTCATAAATGATTTTCAAACTTTAAGGAGAACCTCACCGTGTCCAGTTCCACTATCGCCCGCCCGCAGAAAACAAAACGCTCGCACTGGTTTCTGAAGAGCGTGCTATGGTTCGTCGTTATCTGCGCATTTCTAGAAATCGCCCTGCGGCCTTTTGGCTATGGACATTACGTTATCTACCGCCCAGACTGGCAGTTGCTCTGGGTTCCCATCCCCGGCGACCATAAGGTTACTGAAGTCAATCACGAGCCGGAAACGATCAGCTCGCAAGGATTTCGCTATAAGCAAACTCTCGCCCTCGACCATCCGGGCATCTATCGCATCTTTACCTTTGGCGATTCCGTGACTATGGGCTGGGGTGTCGCGGATGACAATATTTACAGCGCGCAGCTCGAAAAAATGCTGAATGGCCAAGGTTGCCCCAACGAAAAATTCCAGGTGATTTCGGCCGGCGTCAATGCCTACCCGCAGTCCCTTACAGTCGAGCGGCTCAAGCGGGTTCTGGACGATGGCTACAAGCCGGACGCGATGGTTCTCGCATTTTCCTTCAACACGGGATTCGACCAACTCGACGACCTTCAGGGAAAAGCTCGTCAGGACTTTCTCAAGAAGGTTCAGCTCAAGTCGTGGGTGCGCCGCAGCGCCCTATATAACTTCACCATCGAGGGCCTGATGCGCAGCTTCATCTACTATCGGCTGCGCGGCCGCATCATGCTCGGCACCTGGGACACCGCAGCCTCGATTCCGAACGCACCCGCGGATCATTATCTGAAAGAGTTGCAAGCCGCCAAAGATGCCGCGGACGCCCACCACTCGCAGCTCATCTTCCTGCTGATGGGCACGATTGGCGAGTTTCAGCCCACCCATCCCTATCAGAAGGCAATGTGGCAGTTTGCCCAGCAGAATCACATTCCCATCGTCAACATGATGGACGTGGTCAAAAACTATAAGAATCAGAACGACGTTTTCGAAGATCATGTGCACCCGACCGTGCTCGGACACACCTTAATCGCGCAGCAGCTCGAACCGGTGGTGCGTAATCTCTCCTCCTATGCCGCAGTCTGCAATCCGACGCCCGCGCCTACAACGGTCGCTGGTGCAGGAAACTAAGATAGGCAAACTGCGATACATATGATCCATCATAAAAATATAGGAGAGTCGCATTGAAGATTGAACGGCGAGCAGGACAAATCGTTCCCTTGGTAGAAGGTCCGCGAGTGCTCCATGTAGGTTGCGCGGCGCACGAACCCGATCCCAACGATCCCAGCTGGCTGCATGGTCAGTTGGTTAAATATTTTCCGGAAACTGCCGGGGTCGACCTTCGGGAAGACTTAATCGAACAACTTCGCTCGCTTGGATACAAGAATCTCCATGTCGCCAATGCCGAAACCTTCGATCTGGGACAGGAGTTCGATACGATTGTCGCGGGAGATATGATTGAGCACCTCTCCAACCCGGGCCTGTTCCTGGACCGCGCGCGGCAGCATCTGGCGAAAGGGAAGCCGGGAGGAAAGCTGATCATCTCCACGCCCTATCCTTTTTGCCTACCCGCATTCGTGTACGCCTTTCTTAAGTATCCAAAAACCTGCTGGAACGTCGAGCATGCCAACTGGTTTTGCTTGCGAACATTCGAAGAGTTGGCCCGTCGCGCCGACCTGAAGATCGTGCATTGGGATCTCATCGGCAGCTATGCGCCGGACAACCCTTGCATGCCTTATCGCATGGGAGTCGGCTTCCTTCGTTATTTCGGCTGGCTCATTCCGAAGCGGCTGAAATGCAATACGATGGTGTTCGTCCTGACCCGCAGTGAAGAAACCGGCAACGTCGCGTATCGCAAGGATGTGATGACGGCTAAGGATTGAAAAGGCGATGAAGAAGGCTTGGGGACGGAAAACTTTCGCCCCAGAGACGTTCTTCCTCTATTCGGCAGCTTAGCGCAATACGAAAATCGTTGAACAAGTTTGGAGACTTTTATGACAATCCACAATTTCGATACACCGAACCGGCGGCAGACCTCTCGAGATCTGTCCAGTGGAAAGCAATTGACCGCTTTGTTTTGCTTCGTCTTAATGGTGTCGATGACGGTTGGCAACGCGGCAGCCGCACATGCCCAAGCGAACAACACCATTCAAACCGTGGCAGGCGGCGCGGTTGCCTCGGGCGCGGCCAATGCGTGGGACATTCCAGGCCCCAATGCGGTTGTGGAAGATAGCAGTCAAAATCTCTACATTGCTTCTCCGGCCAGTTACAACGTGTTCAAAGTAACGCCGGCGGGAGTCATCAGCGTGTTCGCGGGAAGTGGAATTCAAGGTTTCAGCGGAGATGGCGGACCCGCGACAAAGGCGACTCTTTCGTCTCCTTCCGGACTGGCAATCGACTCCGCCGGCAACATATACATCGCAGATCTCAATCGGATTCGCGAGGTCTCGAACAGCGGCACTATTACCACGATAGCGGGCGACGGCACGGTCTGCGCCCCCAGCACGGCAGCTTGTGGCGACGGCGGTCCGGCCACGTCGGCCCAGCTGGACGCTCCGCAGGGCTTGGCGGTTAATGCGGCGGGTGACGTCTACATCGCCGATACGCAGGACGCAAAGATCCGGCTCGTCACCAAGAGCACCAGTGTCATCAGCACGATTGTGGGAACGGGGAAACTCTGCGATGGTCCCACGGAGACGTGCGGCGATCACGGCCCCGCCACCGCCGCTTTCCTGGACTACCCGACGGGCATTATCCTGGACTCCCTGAATGACGTTATTTTCACCGATACTCGCGACCAGAGAATTCGCTGTGTGATCGGCACCATGGGCGGCTGTAACAATGCCGTCAACCCGGTTGGCGATCTCGAAACGATCGTCGGGACCGGCCAATTTTGCGACACCTACGCTCAGAGCAAATACAAGTGCGGCAATGGCGGTCCGGCGAACAAAGCTCGCTTGTGGAATCCGGAAGGACTCTCGCAGGATTCAGCCGGAAATTTCTACTTCGCCGATCAACTGGATTGCCTGGTTCGCAAGGTGACGATCAGCACGTGGACGATCACAACCGTGGGAGGAACAGGCGTCTGCGGTTTTTCCGGAGATGGAGCGGCCGCCCTCAACGCTCAGTTCGAATTGCCCTATGCTGTTCTGATCGATCCCAACGGTAACCTTTGGGTCGCCGACGCCGGCAACCAGCGGGTTCGCGAAATCGCCGCCGGCAATGTCAGCACGTTTGCGGGCGGCGGTTCCGGCGGTGACAACGGCCCCGCAACTCAGGCGACTTTGGCCGACCCAATCTCTGTAACCTGGGACAATAGCGGAAACTACTTCATCGCAGATACCGCCAACAATCGAATCCGAAAAGTGAGCGGAGGAACAATCAGCACCGTGGCCGGTGTTGGAAGCGCCTGCGTGGCCGCTCCGGCCACCGGTTCCTGCGGCAACGCAGGCCTGCCGAATGTTTGTGGCGACGGCGGCCCCGCGACCCTCGCGGCCTTCCAAGGGCCGCAAGGCGTAGTCGTGGACGGAGCGGGCAACATCTATGTCGCGGATACGCTGAACTACAGCGTCCGTCAGATCAGTCCCACCGGCACGATCACCACGATCGCGGGAACTCCCGGTTGTCAATGCGATCCCGCCACCGGTGCCTGTGGCGATGGCGGACTGGCTGCTTCGGCGCAGTTAACTTATCCCACCGCTTTGTCCTTGGATACGCTGGGCAACCTTTATATCGCCGACTACTACGGCAGCCGGGTTCGCCAAGTCAACCTGACCACCGGAATCATCAATACGTCTGCCGGGAACGGCATCCGAGGCCGAACTGGAAACGGTGGGCTTGGAACGCAGGCCGAGCTGGACCATCCGTCCGGCGTGGCCAACGATGCCGCTGGCAACATCTACATCTCGGACTCGGGCAATCATCAGGTTCGTTGCGTGTTCACGGTCGATCCGGGTTGCGGCGGACAGTCGCTCGCTGTAGGCGACATTACCGGGTTTGCCTTCAGTGGTAAGCCTGGCTTCTCCGGCGATGGTGGTCCGGCGCTCAAGGCGCAAACTCTCGTGCCTTCGCAAGTTGCGATCGACGCAGCAGGCAATGTTTACTCAGGCGGCGGAGGCAATTCTGTGATTCGGCGCATTGACGCCGCCACGTTAACTGTCGATACCGTTGCAGGCAATCCTTCCAAGCCAACCGCTTCCGGCTTCTCCGGCGATGGCGGGCCGGCCACCAAGGCGACGCTGAACAACGACGGTCTCTCCGTGGACGCCGCGAAACAGATGCTGATCGCGGATAACGGCAACAATCGGATTCGTCAAACCAATATGGTTCCCGCTTTAACGGCCTCGACCACCGAACTGAATTTCCCCGCAACCAAGGTAGGGACGAGCAGTGCTCCCATGTCGGTTACTATTACCAATATCGGCGCTGACGACCAAGTTTTGGGGACATTTTCCACTACCGGCCCCGACTCTGCCGATTTCTCCATCAAGACCAATACCTGCACGGCTTTGCTGGCTCCTGATTTGTCCTGCACCGTCAGCGTAGTCTTCACGCCGCAGGCAACTGGCAAACGAACGGCGTTCTTGAAGGTCTCTAACCTTCCGCAGCGCCTCCCGTTGTCAGGCACGGGAGACTAACTCATTTGGTGTGTTGCGGGATGTCGTTAAGACGAATGCGACATCCCGGAATACTTCCATGGGTTGCCGCCGCGCCAAGAATTTCGTAGCAGCTAATTTCCCGCCAGGGGCTTGATTCCATGAACCGCAAAAACACACTTCGCTATCTTTTGCCGTGCCTCGTCGTCGCGTTTGTGTCTTTGTCGGCCGCCTCGGGGCGGGCGCAGGATGAGTCGAAGTTCGTCACTTCGGAAGCCCCGCCTCCAGGCGCCGCTGCGATTCAACACTTCGTATTCATCATTAAAGAGAATCACAGCTTCGACAATTATTTTGGCCAGTTCCCCGGAGCCCTTGGAACCACGAAAGGCAAACTGGCTGACGGAACTGTGGTCACCTTGCAGCCCATGCCCGACGTGAGTTCTCACGGTCTGGGCCACACCACCAGGAACACACTAACGGGAATCGATAACGGCAAGATGGACGGCTTCGACTTGCTCGATGAAGGCAACACGAATGGCGATCTGCTCTCCTATCGTCAGTTCAGCAGTACCGACATCCCGAATTATTGGTACTACGCTCAGCACTTTACTCTGTCCGATCAAATGTTCACTTCCTACCACGGCCCTAGTCTGCCCAATCATTTGTACACCGTCGGAGCCACCTCCAATGGGGTACTGGATCTGCCCATCGATTTGTTGGCGCCAGAGAACAATGCACCTTCGAGCGGATGCGACGCCACTCCCAGTACTACCGTACGCACCCTCGATGCGGACGGAAACCTGGATGCAGCATTTCCTTGTTTCGACTTTCAAACCCTCGCCGACGAACTTCAATCCGCAGGCATTAGCTGGAAATACTACGCTCCTGGCAAGGGCGAGGCGGGTTATGTTTTCTCAGTGCTCGACGCCGTCAATCACATTCGCAACTCCGATCTTTGGGCCGAGGATGTTGTTCCCGACGCCCAGTTTGCGGAAGACGCGTTGGCCGGGAATCTTCCCGCGGTAAGCTGGGTGGTCACCGGCAAGGCTGACGAGCATCCTCCCAACAGCACTTGCGTCGGGGAAAATTGGTCGATCCAGCAGATTAACTCCGTCATGCAGGGACCGGACTGGGATTCGACCGCAATTATCCTGGTGTGGGATGACTTCGGCGGCTTTTACGATCACTATCCTCCGCCCCAAGTGGATGGCTTCGGGTTCGGACCTCGCGTGCCTATGATCGTGATATCACCTTATTCGGCGGCCGGGAAAGTGATTCACACCCAATTCGAATTCTCTTCCATCTTGAAGACGATCGAGAGCCGTTTCGGCCTTTCCCCACTTACTCAACGGGATACCGCGGCTAAAACCGTCTGGGGCATGTTCAACTTTAATCAAAACCCAATCCCGCCGCAGATCCTGACGCAGCGAAGCTGTCCGTTTGCGAGCACCAACTTCGCCCAGTTTGGAAGCCAAGGCGTCGGTACGTCAAGTCCGGTGCAGAAAATCCCTCTGGCCAACCAAGGCACGGTTGCGATCGCCATCTCCAGCATTGTGGCCAGCGGCGATTATTCTCAAACCAATAATTGCCCGAAATCACTGAGGCCCGGCTACAACTGCTCGGTAAACGTAGTCTTCACACCCACCGCCTTGGGCAAGAGATCAGGAACCGTTACCGTTACTGATAGCTTCGCGGGCAGTCCGCAAGTAATTGAATTAAGCGGAGTCGGTAGCCAAGTGAATCTCAATCATGTCTACCCGGGGATCCAATTTAACACTGTCACTTTCGGGAGCAAACGCACCGTCCCGGTGGTCATGACCAACGTGTCAAGCACTCCTGTTACCGTCTCCAGCGTCGGTTTTGTGGGTCTAGCGGCCCAGGATTTTTCCGAAACCAGCAACTGCAACAGTACGATCCCGCCGGGCGGAAATTGTCAATGGAATATTACCTACACGCCCACGCCCCAGAGCTTTGAGTTCAATGGCTATGAATTCGTGAACTTCGTCATCAAGGACAGCGCCCTTGGCAGCCCCCACGATACGCGGCTAACCGGAATCGGAACGGCTCTCGCGATTTCACCTTCTTCGAATGTGCTCAACTTTGGCAATCAGGCCGTCGGGACGACCAGCTCCCCGCAGTCAGTGACAGTGAAGAATACTTGGAACGAGGCCATTGCGGTGGGTGGCGTAACCACGGTAGGAGACTATGCCATCGCGAACAACACCTGCGGCAGCAGCATTGCCCCCGGGTCCAGCTGCGTTCTCAGCGTGACGTTCACTCCCCAAACCACCGGAACCGACAACGGAATCATGAATCTTAATGACAACGATACTGCCAGCCCCCAGCAATTCACTTTGACCGGGACTGGGATCGACGCCACGCCCGTCGCGCAACTTTCACACTGATGGTGATGGTTTGAAACACAGCAGAGTCAAGTTCGCTATCGCAGTGGGAGTACTGATTGCGGTCAGGGCTTCCGCGCAAGTGGCTGCACCACAAGATTCGACAGCTCATCTAGATCAGTCCGACCCCTCGGCAATCGGTTGGCGTCTTCGTGCTGTATCGGCGTCAAGGAAACAATCGTGTGCGCGGACCTACCCGGTGCCAGCGGATGCCAAGCGCTGGACCAATTGCCAGTCGGGCGAATTCAGTCAATGCGGAGGGCCCCCGGAATGCTCCTGTTCCGACGCCGACGATAAGCTGGTCTGGTACCACTGCAAAGAAGGCGACTACGCCCGATGCGAAGATGATGTGCTTTGCAAAGAGGGAGACTCCGACTGACCCAGAACCCCTCCAGACTTTGTTTGTAGCCTCTCTTAGTCCAGCAACTGAACGATCTTTTGCTGGCTGGAAATCACTCGCTTTCGAAGCTCCTCGACCGACTTCCAGCACGGCGATCCCTCCCAAGATCCTCGCAAAACCCCTTCCGCCTCCACTTCAAACGCACTGACGACGACTGGAATGTCGTCGCGTGATTCGTATCTCATCGTGAATCGGAGGCGGGTCGCAGTCAGCCCGGTCTCCTCCGATACTTCACGGCGCAACGCCTTCTCGGCATCCTCTCCCCAAAGCGCCAGCCCACCCGGAAAACTCAGGCCTCGGCCGTCGTTGCGCTCGATAACCAGGTATTTCCCATGCTGTTTGATGACCGCCATGGAAGCCCGCAGCGCTCCGAAAATAGGCAGTCGCGCATAGACAAACAGCGCGGCTCGACAGACCAGCCAGAACAGCTTCTTTTGCATGCTGCGTCATTTTACCGAAGTTGGCGTCCAGCGCCGCCCTTTGGGAATCAGACGAAAGGAAACGACATGTTATCTCGAGAAGGATGACCCGAAAGCCTTAGACCGTTTGCGCATCGCGCGTGGTTTGCGGAACAGTATCGTTTCAGGAACTTCCGCCTTTCGTAATGAACTCCCGGCATCTATGGAGGACGCCTTCGCCTAAGTAAAGTTCGGACTGGGAAGACGGTATCAGTCGTCCTAAATCCTATTGCGAGAGGTTTCCATGCTCCCCCAGAAACCTAGCCTGCCATCGGCCCGTGCTCGGCTGTGGGCGTCGGCGATGTTCGCGCTTGTTTTGACGTCAAGCGTTTTGTGGATTTCGTCCGTTCCCCTCCATGCTTCGACGGGGGCCACTGCCGACGCCCAAGGCCAACCCGGTGCGCCAGCAAGCTTTTTTGTCGCCACCGATGGGTCCGATTCATGGAGCGGCACCCTTCCCGCGCCGAATGGCAATCACACCGATGGTCCTTTCGCTTCCGTGGCCCGCGCGCAGCAAGCGGTTCGGACCTCGTTACAGAACCATCCAAGTTCTATCACGGTAGAGATACGATCTGGAACCTACTACCTCGTCCAGAGTCCCACCAACCCTGGAACACTCAACTTCACGGCGGCTGATGCGGGCTCCGTCTCGACTCCAATCGTATGGGAAAATTATCCATCCGAATCGCCCATCCTTAGCGGTGGCCTCACAGTCTCTTCGCTGGGGCTTACATGGACCAATACGTCGGGCAACTTATGGACCGTGCAATTGCCGGGCAGCGTACAACCATTCGAATCGATGTACTATAACGGCCAACGCCGCCTGCGATCACGATTGGAATCGGCAAGCGGTGTGGGCTATTACATGAATGGTCCATCTTGCATCGCAACCCAGACAGGGCTATCGGTCGCGGCTTCATTCTGCAACCTCGGCACGTTTTTGCGGGTGGCGGCGACCATCCCACCCACCGGCGCAAATTCGAATTGCCCGAGTGTGAGTAACGGATCGTCTTCCAAGTGCCTGGATCGTTTCACCTACAATCCCAGCGATCCCGTCACTCAGTTCATCAACTTGAATGGAGCCTATACCGGAAATCCGGCGAAGCCTTGCACCAACAGTACGAATGCTTACCCCGTCGGCGATGTCGAACTCACCGTGTTCGATGCCTGGACCGCCGACCTCATGCGCATCAACTGCATCGACACCAGCGGGAAAGTGATCTACCTGACCGGAGGAACCCAGGGCGTCCCTTCCGAATTCAACTTCTTTGGCCCCCTCGCGGGCCATCGCTATGTGATCGACAACACCAAAGATGCTTTCACCAACGCGGCTCGTTCCGGGCAAACGGGGTTGTGGTTCCTCGATCGTTCACATACCCATTTTGTTTTGAATTATCTGGCCAATCCCGGGGAAAATCCCAACGCGGACTCGGTGGTTCTGGCTCAACTGGGAGGCTCCATTCCGGGGGCGCCAGCGACCGATTACATCGGTGCGAGCCTCTTGTTCGCGCAGAACTTAGCGTATGTGACATTTTCCGGAATCAAATTCGAAGCGGACAACTACTATCCGTCGGCGACGGGGTTCAACAATGGTTCGGAGGAATCGCTTCCGGTCCCGCAAGCCGTTGACTGCGAGAGCTGCTCCAACGTTACCTTCAACGGCGTCGTGGTGCGTCACACCAGCGGCTCGGCGATTTTGCTGGGTTCGCTAAGCGGAAACAAGGGACCGACTTCGCAAAACAATGTGATTGAAAATTCCTCTTTCTACGACCTCGGCGCGGCGGGAATTCGGATCGGCCACCACCCCATGGGGAGCGATCAGCCGCAATACGTCCCGTCCTCCATCCTTGTTCAGAACAATATTGTGCAAGGCTACTCGCGTGTCTTTCCCGATGGCGAAGGGATCGCAATGGGCAACGGCCATGACGCCAACATTGAGCACAACGACGTGAACGATGGCTATCACGCCGGGATCGCAGTCTGCAGCAGCGGTTGTTACTCATTCAATTACGCGGCAAACGGAATCAACATCACGACCCAATTCAATCATCTCTGGAATCTGATGCAGGGCATCACCTCCGACGGCGGAGGCCTTTATTACAACACCGGCGGTCCCAACGGCTATGGCAACGGCAATCGGATTGTCAACAATCTGGTGCATAACGTGAACGATTCGTCGCTCATCGACACAGGGGTCATGGGAAGCGGATACGGCGGTCACGGAATATACCTGGATATCGAGAGTGCCGGGGTCGCCATCGCCAACAACGTGGTCTACGACGTGTCGGTTGCAGGGCTGTTCATGTCGGCCGGCCCGATTTCCAGCCAACCGTCAAACACCTTCACCAACAACATCGTAGCGTACGCCCGCCGCGCGGCCTTCGAAGAAGGTGCGCCTTGGCCGACGAACTGTAGCAATACTCTGAAAACGAACGTCACTCACAACCTGTTCTATTTCGACCTTAATCCCAAAGCTGGGTTTTATCCCATGGAAGGATGTGCGGACTCATGCGGCATGGCCTTCAAACAATTCCAATTCTTCGAAGGCAATCTCTACTGGCGCACCGATGGTAGTTTTGCTTCCGACCCCCAAGCTTTTCACGTTCTCACGAATCCGCCGCCGCCCAATCAGGCCAACGGTTGCGCAGCGCCGCAGCACCCCCTACAGGATTGGACATTCTTTGGCTTTGCCGAGTGGCAGAATAGTAAGCAGCCCGTGAATGGGCAAAATATAGAAGTGCAAGAGGACGCCGGAGGAACCGTCTCTACGAACCCAGGATTCAGAAACGCCGGGCTGCCGACCGACTTTCTTCTGAATAAGAATCCGGTGGCAGGGTTCGACTACACTGAAACCAATAAAACGATCAACACCGCGGGACGGACGAATCCAGTGTTTTTCCCGCCAACCGTGCCCGGCACGTTCCCAACGTTTTATTACAGCACCTCCTCGTTCTAAACTTATTTCGCGGAGCGATAGAGACTTTCGTCTCTATCGCTTTCGACCACTTGTGAGCTGCCTTGGTGCACGGTAATCTTTACCAGATTCGCCGTTTTAGGCCGAAATACGGCGATTCGGCGCACTTGCGGTCCCGCCCCGGGGAACTTCGTTCGCGCAACTGACACCGTCGAAAATCATGCGCATTCTAGGACTGTCGTCGCTCAAACACGACACTGCAGCCTGTCTCATGGAAGATGGCGTATTCACCGCAGCCATCGAGAATGACAAACTCGCGCGCGGCCGCACCCGCGGTCTGCCGAATGAGGCCATCCTCTCCTGCTTCGAAACGGCGAGCACCAACTGGGAGGGTATCGACACCGTCGCCATTGCCTCTCGCCCCGGCCTGCGCTGGGCCCGGAAAACATATCTGCGCGCCAAACTGGCGGTAGGCGCCCCAGCATCCAGCGCGTACTATGCCGCCAATGAGAGCGGTGACCTGGCGCGCGACTTGAATCACTCCCGTGTTTTGCGAGGATACGCCCAGCGCGGCAAAGCTCGCGTTGTGGCCTACGATCATCACCTTTGCCACGCCGCTGCCGCCTTTTATCTTTCTCCTTTCGATCGCACTATCATCGTCACCATGGACGAAGATGGCGACGGCAACTCGGGACTCGTCGCTGTCGGCGAAGCGGGAAAAATTCGCGTCGTCCGCGAGATTCCTTTTCCCCACTCACTCGCCTGGGTCTATTCGCAAATCACCGACCTGGCAGGATTTCGTCCGCATAAGGACGAACACAAAACGCAATGGCTCAGCCTGGAAGGCGAGCCGCGATATAAAGATGTTCTTGTTCGCATGATGCGTGGCAAGCGCAGTCCCTGGCCGCGATTGGATTACAGCTTCTTCAATAACGGTCTGGCTCGCCAGCTGGCGTTCTCCGGCAGGTTTTACAAGGCCACCGGACTGCCTCTCAAAGCCTCGGCCTTCACCGAAGAACAACGCAAAGATCTTGCCGCAAGCATGCAGGCTGCATGTTGCGAAATTATCGCCGGTGTAGTCGAACATCTCCGCAACCGGGAAAATATTCAAAACGTATGCTTCGGCGGCGGACTACTCCAGAATGTCCTGTTGGTTTCGGATTTGGAAAATAAGCTCGGCGCGGAAACCGTCTTTGTTCCTCCTGCCCCGGGCAATGCTGGCACCGCAATGGGCGCAGCCTGCCTCGCATGGAAAGAGGTTTCAGCGAATTCCTCAAAGATTAAGGCCAAAGTCTATCTCGGCCCCAGAGCCACACGCGCCGTGGTGAAAGATTCGCTGGATAATTCCAAGAGCCGCTACCAACTCCCTAACACCGAAGAACGCACCATCGAAGCCGCCGTTCATCTCTTGCAGGCAGGTAAGGCGCTGGGCTGGTTTCAGGGTGCAACCGAATTCGGCCCGCGGGCGCTCGGCAATCGCAGTGTGCTGGCTTCGCCGTGGGCGCCCTACGTCAAAGAAAATCTGAACGACTTCATCAAGCACCGCGAATGGTTCCGTCCTTTCGCGATTTCGATTCCGGAAGAAGATTGCGCGCGCTACTTCGATGCCTCGCGCCAATGCTACGTTTTGAACTCACTCGCCACGCTCAAGCCGGACATCGACTGTCTCCCGGAAAGCTTCCTTCTGCCTGGACGCCGCGTCCGCTTGCACGTCGTTGCCCGCGAGGCCAATCCGGTGTTCTGGCTTCTGCTGAAGCGCTTCGGCGAAGACTCGCCCGCGCCGATGTTGCTCAACACATCGTTCAACTTATTCGGAGAGCCGTTAGTCGTCACCCCGCGCGACGCCATGCGAAGCTACTTCGGCTCCGGGCTCGACGCTCTCATCATGGAACGTTTCATCCTTACGAAAGAAAAATTCAACCTGTCCAAAATTACTTTTCCCGTGGTCGGAAGTATTGCCGTAAATCAAGAGTGATTCAATTTCATAAACGCACCAGGAGAACATGGAAATAAAGATCGAATCCCGCCAATTAAACGACATTTGCGTCATCGCTCCTCAGGTTTTTCAGGACGATCGTGGCTTCTTCACCGAAGTCTTCCGCGCCGACCTGTTCAAAGACCTCGGCCTGCCCACAGAATTTGTGCAGGATAATCACTCCGGCTCCGTGCGCGGTGTGCTTCGCGGCTTGCATTTCCAGTGGGAACCTCCCATGGGCAAGCTCATGCGTGTCACTCGCGGCACCGCATTCCTGGTCGCCGTCGACATTCGAAAAGGCTCGCCCACGCTGGGCAAATGGTTCGGCGCAGAAATTTCCGCCGAGAGCCGCAAACAAATTTGGGCTCCAGCCGGCTTCGCCCGCGGCTTCTGCGTGCTCTCCGACTATGCCGAAATTCAATACAAATGCACCGGCATCTACAACGGCAAAGCCGAGTCCGGCATTCGCTGGGACGATCCAGAAATCGGGATCGAATGGCCGATCAAAGACGTGATCCTCTCCGACAAGGACAAGAAAGCCCAAACTCTAAAAGATTGGCTATCCCATCCCAACTCGGAGAATTTCAAGTATTGATTCGCTTTGAGAGGATGCGGCCTCAACCGCGTCTCAAACATCGCAGAACATCAGGGCTTCAGCCCCTGAAGAGTTTCGCAAGGCACAAATCGCACGACCGTGGAAGCGTGGGCCTTCAGGCCCACGAATAAACGAAAAATAAAAGGGGCTTTAGCCCCTGAGGGGACACCATGAAGATTCTCATCGCAGGCGGAGCAGGATACATCGGCAGCGTTCTCGTTCCCAAACTTCTCGAGCGCGGCTACGACGTCGACGTCGTCGATCTTTTCTGGTTCGGCAACCACCTGCCCGAACAAACCGGAACCATCCGCAAAGACATCTTCGACCTCACTATTCAGGACCTCGAGCCTTATCAACAGGTCGTCTTCATCGCTGGACTCTCCAATGATCCCATGGCCGAATTTTCGCCCAGCCAAAATTTCATCTTCAACGCGGCCGCCCCCGCATACCTTGCCTACGTCGCCAAGCAAGCCAAGGTCAAGCGCTACGTCTACGCCAGTTCCTGCTCGGTCTACGGCTACACTGACAACGCTCTCTTCGACGAAACTCAGCCCGTCGCTTCGTCGTATCCTTACGGCATCTCGAAGCTGCAAGGCGAGCAAGCCGTCATGAACCTTCAGGACGACAAATTTTCCGTCATTTCGCTGCGGAAGGGAACTGTCTCCGGCTACAGCCCGCGCATGAGGCTCGACCTCATCATCAATACAATGTTCAAGAACGGTGTCCGCAACCGCGAAATCACAGTCAACAACCCGTCGATATGGCGGCCCATCATCAGCATCGAGGACGCTACTAACGCCTACATCCGAGCCATCGAGGCCAGCGAAACGCTCTCCGGAATCTTCAATGTCGCCGGCGGCAACTACACCGTCGGAGAAGTCGGCGACCTCGTCAAAATGGCCATCGAAGAACATCTCGGCATCAACGTCAAGCTGACCATCCATCACAAAAAAGACTTTCGTAATTACAAAGTCAGCATCGAGAAAGCGGAAAACGTTCTCAGCTTCCACCCCAACCAGAACGTAAAATGTATCGTGAAGAATCTCGTAGAGAACATGCAAAACTTCAAGGACTGGGACAACCCGCTCTACTACAATATTGAGACCCTGAAGCAATTGGCCGCAAGAAGTAAAGACCTGCGCACCCTGCAAGAAGTCGCCTAAAAAGTCGCGTGAAGAGAAGCTGCCGGAGGAAATGATCGCGTCGGCAAAGAAAAAGTTAAGCACGACCGTGGAAGCGTGGGCCTTCAGGCCCACGAAGAGGGACGAATTTTGAACGGGCTTCAGCCCCTGCGAAACGCCAATGCAACTAGAAACCCAAACCATCGAAGACACCGCCCGCGTCGACATCCTCGGCGTCCGCGTCCGCCCACTCACCATCGCCCAAACCGTTTCCGCCGTCGAGGACGCCATCCGCAACAACGAACGCCGCTACGGCGTCTTCATCAACGTCTACAACGTCATCGAGGCGCGCCGCGACGCCAGCTACCTGCGCACGCTCAACGACGCCGACTTTCCCATGGCCGACGGCGTCCCGTTAGTCTGGGCGAGCCGCGTTCTCCGCACGCCCGTCCCTGGACGCGCCTGCGGGCCCGATTTTCTCGTCGAGATGAACAAGCGCGCCGCCGAAAAAGGTTACACCGTTTACATCATGTGCGGCGGCGATCGCAAAGCCGAACGCACCGCCGAGGCCTTCCAGAAAATTCATCCCAACATAAAAATCGTCGGCGCCTGGACGCCGCCCTGGGGCCCCATCGAAGGGAAGAACAACGACTACATATTAGGCGAGATCGCCCGCACTCAGCCCGATATTTTCTGGGTCGGCCTCGGCGCGCCCCTGCAAGAACGCTGGGTCTGGACCAACCGCCATCGCATCGAAGCCCACTTCACCGGAGCCGTCGGCGGCGCCTTCGACTATCACATCGGCATGCGCAAACGCGCCCCCAAATGGATGCAACACAAAGGCCTCGAATTCTGGTACCGCATCGCCCAGGATCCCACCCTCTTCTGGAAAAAACGCCACTATGCCGACTTCCACATGTTCGTTCTGCCCGTCCTCATGCAAGCCATGAAGGGCCGCAACCAGCGCGCCTAACCATCCTCAGTCGCTTCACCGAAAATCGTCCGACCAAGAATCGTACAGCCGTCATTTCGCATCTCAGCCACCGAGGGGCCCCTTATGAAAGCGGTTTTGCTCTACGAGTACGGCGACGCCAGCCAGCTTCGCTACGAGAACACTGACACTCCGAAGTGCAACGACGACGAAGTCCTGGTCAGAGTGCGCGCCATCAGCCTCAATCCCATCGACTGGAAACTTCGCAGCGGCGTGCTCCGCACCTATATGCCGCTTGAGCTGCCCACCATCCTCGGCCGCGACCTTGCCGGAGAAGTAGCCGAGACCGGCCGCAACGTCAAAGATTTCGCCAAAGGCGCGCCCGTCATGGCACTGGCCAATCGCACCTACGCGGAATACGCCGCCGTTAAGGCCACCGATCTCGCGCTGATCCCGGATTCTCTGACATTCGAACAAGCGGCGGCCCTTCCGTTGGTTACTATCACCGGAACCCAGCTGATTGAGCGCGCCATAAAAATTCAAGCCGGCCAGTCCATTCTGGTCACCGGAGCCCTCGGCGGCGTCGGACGCACCGCCGTCCACGTCGCTCACAAACATGGCGCCCGCGTTCTCGCCGGGGTGCGCGAAAAGGAAAAAGCCGAAGCCCAAAAACTCGGTGCGGACCAAGTCGTGGCCATCGACAATGTGACGGAGATCGATCAGCTTCGCGATCTCGACGCCATCGCCGACGCCGTCGGCGGAAAAACCATCCAGGCGCTGTTCAAAGCTATCCGCAAAGGCGGCGTGCTCGGGTCGGTGCTGGGGCCGCCAGAAGGCGCAAACAAATTCGACATCCGCGTCCAAGCCATGTCAGCGCAGCCCGACGCACCCAGGATGCAGCAGTTGGCCGACGACATCGCGCATGGCGAGTTCTCGATCCCGATCGCGCGGGTGATGAAGCTCTCCGAAATTCAGGAAGCCCATCGCCTCGCCGAACGCGGCGGCCTTGCAGGCAAGATCGTATTGGTTGTTGCATAGGGCGCACAGCCCACCCCTGTTCCCCGCGCTGCATCTTAAACGCTCCCAATGGGGAAAGGAGTATACCTATGCCAGCCAATAATCCTGCAGGACTCAAAGTCGCAATCCTAGTCGCCGACGGCTTCGAACAAGTCGAACTCGAAAAGCCGTGCAAGGCCTTAGAAGAAGCCGGAGCCAAAACTAAAATCGTGTCGCCCAGTAGTGCCAGCGTTAAAGGATGGAAGTCTACGGAATGGGGCGATCAGCTGGATGTCGAGCTCGAGTTGGACGATGCGCAAGCCGACGATTTCGACGCCCTGCTATTGCCCGGCGGAGTCATGAGTCCAGACAAACTACGCATGAATCCGAAAGCGGTCGAATTCGTTAAATCGTTTTTTGAGGCCAACAAGCCGGTCGCCGCAATCTGCCACGGCCCTTGGACCATCATCGAAACTGGCTATGCCAGGGGCAAAAAAATCGCCTCGTGGCCATCGCTCAAAACCGACCTGAAAAACGCCGGAGCCGAATGGATCGACGAGCAAGCCGTCACCGACGGCAACTTAGTCACCAGCCGCAAGCCCGACGATATTCCCGCTTTCAATCAAGCGATGATCGAACTCTTCAGCCAGTCCGCAAACCAATCCAGCCAAGCTGCCTGAGCTTATTTATTTTAGTCATAGGTGCCCCAGGTTTGCGCCGCAAGTTGGCGCTGACCTGGGATCTCTAATAGATTCGGACGCAAGAAATCAATCTACTTCTCTGCATCCTCACCCAACAACTCCGCTAACTTCGCAATCGCATCCTCCAGCTCGCGATTATCCCGAGACACCCGCTGCCACCGCGCCGCACTTGGCGTATCGTTCACCGCATCCACAGCGGCTTCACAGATCTGTCTCCAAGGGCCGCATGGAAGGGTTGGAATGATGCTGCCTGTCCCATGTATGCTCTCAGCATAAGAAGCGCCGAGCACGTGGCGCAGGACATTCATGGACGCCATCACTCCAACCGCAGAGAAGCGGCACACACTATGGGCGTCACTGGTGGAGGCCGTCCGCGGCTCGCACCAGGACTTCACCACCGGCAGCCTGAACCGTGCCATCCTGCTGCTGGCCGTGCCCATGGTGCTGGAGATGGTTCTGGAATCGCTCTTCGCCGTGGTCGACATCTTCTGGGTCGGACGCCTCGGTGCCAACGCCACAGCCACGGTCGGTCTGACCGAGTCTATGCTCACCCTGGTGTTCTCCGTCGCCATGGGGTTGAGCTTATCCACCACCGCGATGGTGTCGCGCCGCATCGGAGAGAAAGACCCTGAAGGCGCTGCCGTTGCAGCAGTCCAGGCGATCGCTCTCGGCCTTTTCGTTTCCCTCGCAGTCGGCATTCCGTGCTTTTTTTACGCGCCCAACCTGCTTCGCCTGATGGGCGCTTCGCCCCAGATCGTCGCCACGGGGAGCAGTTACACGAGGATTTGCCTGGGCGGATGCTACGCGGTCGTGCTGCTCTTCCTGAACAACGCCATCTTCCGCGGCGCAGGCGATGCCGCCATCGCTATGCGCCTGCTGTGGGTCTCGAACATCATCAACCTAATCCTGGACCCGTGCCTGATCTTCGGCTGGGGGCCGTTCCCGCGCCTCGGGGTCACCGGCGCCGCCTTGGCTACCCTGACCGGCCGCAGCATCGGGGTGGGGTATCAGTTCTATCGTCTGATGCGGGGAAGCGAGCGCCTTCGCATTCTCGCATGCCAGATTCGTATTAACGGAGCCGTGCTGATTCAACTGCTAAGAGTTTCGCTCACTGGCGTCCTGCAATTTGTCATCGCACATAGCAGTTGGATCGGCCTGGTACGCATCGTAAGCATCTTCGGCGCGGCCGCCCTTGCCGGATATACGATCGCCATCCGCATTGTGATCTTCGTCATCCTGCCTTCATGGGGTCTGAGCAACGCCGCCGCTACATTAGTCGGGCAGAACCTCGGCGCAAGACATCCCGAGCGCGCCGAGAAGGCGGTCTGGAGAACCGGCCTCTACAACGCAATTTTCCTGGCCTCCATCGGACTCGTCTTCATATTTTTTTCCACCCCGATCGTCCGGCTTTTCACGCATGATCCGGAAGTAGTTGCCTTCGGATCGACCGCCCTCCGCATCATCAGTTACGGCAACCTGGGTTACGCCTATTTCATGGTGATGATGCAGGCCTTCAACGGAGCTGGGGACACCATCACGCCCACCATTGTGAACTTTTTCGGCTTCTGGCTGTTTGAGATTCCACTCGCTTATTGGCTGGCGATTGACATGCGTATGCGTTCAAACGGCGTGTTCTTTTCCGTGGCTATCGCCGAAAGTGCCATGGCCGTGGCAAGCGCAATTTTATTCAAGCGAGGGCGCTGGAAAAAACAAACAATCTAGCCGGAGTTCTGCCACTGGGCCAATGGGCAAGGTGTCGCTAGACCGCCGCGGTCGCAGTGTGAACAGGAGAGTTGGATCTCGTCCATTGCCATGCCTCCTCAATTCGGCGTGCGGTTGAGGGATGTGAGTGGAAGAGAGCCTCAATGATGCGCGAGGGGGTACGTTCCGCCAGATTTTGTTCAGACAACTTGTTCATTGCCGAGACGAAAGGCTCGACGCTGGGGATGGATAAGAAGGCGTAACGGTCCGCCTGACGTTCGTTGTAACGCGAGTAAGCGTTTAACGCGGGCAGCGCGAGGAAGCTGAATATTGTCGAGACGAGTGCCAGCAGAGGCAAATTCGCGAAGTCGGACAGGCTTTCGAAGAGATGGAAACGGTCAGCGGCGAAGTGAAGCGTCCAGTTCGCAGCCCAGAATACTACAAAAGTCAGAACGGCTTGAACCACGATGCTCTTCAGGATGTGTTTGTGCACCTGATGGCCGAGTTCATGCGCCAGCACGGCTTCGATTTCTTCGGGCGAATATTGGTCCAGTAAAGTGTCGGCGAGGATGATGCGCCGTGTGCCGCCTAGTCCCGTGAGCGCGGCATTTGCTTTCTTGCTCTTTTCGGAGAGCTTCCATTTGTAGACGCCTCGAACCTTTGTGCCCGAGCGCTCGCCCAGGCGTACCAGGCGCGCTTTCAGATCTTCATCTTGTAAAGGCTCGAACTTATAAAAGATGGGAAACAGAACGACAGGCGCCAACTGAGCCATCAAGACAAACAAAGCGAGAAATGACGCCCAAGCGACCAGCCACCATAGCTGCGGCGACTGGCGGATGATGAAATAGAGCAACTCAGCGGCTATTCCGGCGAGAACGACTCCCAAAGCAAAGCCCTTCGCTTCATCCCATATCCAAGAGCGAAATTTCAGGTTTGACAGCTCGAATTCGTGCTCAACGCGGAAGCCGTAATAATCGAGACCGAAGCCAAGAATTTTTCCGATAAGCAGTAGCGCTGCCACGTAATAGAAAACCGCCAGATTATAGTTCTGGAAGGCAGCACGGTAGGCGAGGTCGCGCAGAGAACTGGTCCAACCGGTGGCGAGAAGTACGACCAGCAGCGCCAAGCCTAGAACGAAGTCGGCGATGCCCAGCCACCTGCGAATGCGATTATAGCGCCGGGCAGCCGGAGTGTCAGCCTGAACGGTCGTGGGGGAGCCTGTCCAGTTCATTGCCTATATTATGACGCATATCGGCTACGATTGTGCGCCTTTTAACGTCCGAAAGTTGCAGTTGGGCGCGAGTTTCGACACAATCTACAGTGGTCGAACGGCGATGACCTTTGGTCAAACGCCGACGAATGTTTCGGCGCTATCAAGGATTTCGGAGACCAGGTCAGGCGATGACGCTTCGCAGTAAACGCGCAGCATAAGTTCGGTGCCCGAGGCGCGGAAGAGGATCCATGCTTCAGCGCCATTGCCATTCGTCGGGGCGTCGAGGAAGAGCTTGGTTCCGTCGAGATATTCCTTGCGAAGAATGTTGAATCTTCCGAGGCGCTTCATGTCGCCGTCCCTGGTGCGGCTAACGGCACCTTGTTTCTTTTCTTCGTTGACGTGAAGGTCGCGGCGTTCGTAGAAGTGCGCGCCGTAATCGCGCTGCAAGTCGGAGACCAGCACTCCCAGCGGCTTGCCCTCCTCGGCCATAACATTAGCCAGCAGCAAGGAATTCAGCAAGCCGTCGCGCTCGGGCAGGAAACGTGAATAGCCGATGCCGCCGGATTCCTCGCCGCCGATCAGGACGTCGCGCTCCAGCATGAGATCGACGATGTATTTGAATCCGATAGGGCACTCGATGAGTTTGCGGTCATGGCGAGCACAGATGCGGTCCAACATGCGCGTCGTATTGAACGCGCGCACGACGTCGCCGGGCCACTTCTTGCGCTCCAGCAGCCAGCGCAGCAGGACGGCGAAAATCTTGTGTGAGTCTACGAAGCTTCCGTCTTCGGCGACTGCGCCGATGCGATCCGCGTCGCCATCGGTGGCAAAGCCCGCCTGGCAGCCGTTTTCCACCACCGTCGTTTGCAACAGCGCAATGTGAGGTTCAATCGGCTCGGGGTTGATGCCAGGAAATAATGGATTGACATCCTGGCGGATGGCCACGTGTTCGATGCCGCGTTCGGAGAAGATTCTTGCCAGGACGCCGCGACCCGCCCCGTGCATGGAGTCAATGGCAAACTTTAATCCAGATTTCGCAATCATGTCCATGTCGGCGAAATCGCAAATCGCTTTGCGATAAGGAGTGAGCAAGTCGACTTCTTCGATCGAAGCGCGTGTTCCGGTAGGCATGGCTCCAGAGTCGACTGCGGTTTCGATGTGCTTCATGATGGCTGGCGTCGCCGATCCGCCGAAGCTGCCCTTGAACTTCACTCCGTTCCAATTCCATGGATTGTGACTGGATGTAATCGGGATTCCGCCCGCCGCGCCAGTTGCCTTTACCGCTAAGGAGATGGCAGGCGTCGGCGTGTAGTCATTCGCGATCTGGACTGGGATGCCCGCGTTGGCGACAACTTCGGCGGCCACGCGAGCGGCGGACAGAGAAGCGAAGCGAGTATCGTATCCGATGATGACGCCGCGTCTCGGATCTTCATGTGTAATCACGTAGGTCGCGATTCCGCCCGCGACTCGGCGGACATTGGCAAAGGTGAAGTCATCGGCGATGAGAGCGCGCCAGCCATCGGTGCCGAATTTTATCGGAGCGGCGCTCAAATCAGTTTGTGCAGCTCTTTCTCATCGAGATGTTTCACGATCTTGCCGACATCCTGAGCACGCTGGCGCGTCGTAATCAGCAGCGCGTCTTTGGTTTCGACAATCACCAAGTCGCTGACGCCGACGGCTGCGACGAATTTTCCGGGAGCATGAATGTAGTTGCCAGTGGCGTCCAGAGTAAAGACGCCCGCGCTCGAGATGAGGTTGCCTTCCGGGGCAGCTTGTTTGTTGGAATGGTGCTCGTGGAGAGCGGTCCAGGAGCCGAGATCGTTCCAGCCGAAGTCCGCAGCGAGGCAGAAAATGTTCGAAGCAGATGGCCCCTTCGCCGACCGGGGCTCCAGTACCGCGTAGTCGATGCTGATGTTTTCGGCCTTAGGATATAGTTTCTTAAACGCGGCGGCGAATTTCGGTGTGCCGTAGTGACAGGCGAGTTGTTCGAGCACAGCGGCGGTTGAGGGCAAGTGCTCGCGGAGCGCGTTCGCGAGAGTGCGCGCGCTCCAGAGAAACATTCCGCTGTTCCAGTAGTAGTTTCCGGAAGCAACAAATGCGGCGGCGTAACTTTCGTCTGGCTTTTCGGTGAATCGCTTCACGCGTAGGATGCCTTTTTTGTCGGGTGTGTCGGATTCGATGTATCCGTAGCCGGTTTCGGCCCGGTTGGGTGTTACGCCGAGGACGACGATATTTTCTCCCGAATTTGCGATGTCGATGCCTTGCTGGAGCACCGCGCGAAAGTGGCCGTCGTTTCCGATGACATGATCGGACGGAAACAGTCCGATCACTGCGTTGGGATCCTTACGTTCAAGGATGAAGGCAGCCAGACCAATCGCAGGCGCGGTGTTCCGCGCCACCGGTTCGGATAAGACTTGTGCGGGCGGCAGGCCCGGGCTCTGGCGCAGTATTTCGGCCCGGAGATGACGGTTGCCGATAATCCAGATGTGGCTGCGTGGCGCGAGCGGCAGCAGGCGGGCGACGGTTTGTTGCAGCATCGTCTTCTTGCCGTCCAGCGCGAGTAATTGCTTGGCGCGTTTTTGTCGGCTGAGCGGCCAGAAGCGCGTACCGCGGCCTCCGGCGAGGATTACGGGATAAAAATTGGATTTCGTTTTGGCCACGACTTTCGCAGGCTCGATTGTAAGGGAAAAACTCTAGAGTGTTTACTTCCGGGTCGCGGGTTCCGGGCGCTCGACGCCGGGAACGGATGCCTTCAGAAATTCGAGACTCCACTGCGGACGTACGGAAAATGCCTCAAAGCACGCGGGCACGACCACAGCATCGCCTTTCGCTAGAGTGACGGATTCCACGCCCGGAACCTCGACTACGCCGAGACCTTCCAGTGCCACGAGGATTTGTGTGGAACGTTTTCCATGATCCTCGGTCGAAAAAGCAAAGGGAGCTTTCAACTCCAGCAGTTCGACATCGAAATACTTGGCGGCGATTAGTGGAGAGCGGCGGCTGCCATTGCCATTCAAACTGATTGGCGCCGGACGGATGGCTTTTCCTGATGCAGTGTTTTCTTTGATGGCCGCCAGACCGCGCTCCAGATGAAGTTCGCGTGGACGCCCGTAGTCGTAGAGTCTATATGTGGTGTCCGATTGTTGCTGCGTCTCCATAATGATGGAACCCGGCCCCAACGTGTGAACGGTTCCGGCCGCGACATAAATCATCTCCCCCTGGAATACGTTGACCCAGTTCAACAGGTCTTCGGCTTTTTGGTCGTGAATCGATTGGGCAAATTCTGCGACTGTGACGCCAGGTTTCAATCCAAGGCCGATCTTCGCGCCGGGCTTGGCGTGAGCGACATACCAGCATTCGGTCTTTCCGCATGGTTCGCCGACAAGCTGAGCCGCTCTATCGTCGGGATGAACCTGCACCGATAGCTTCTCTGCGGGGAAGAGAAATTTCAGCAGAAGTGGAAAACGATGTTCGTTGGCTGCGGCTTCGCCAACCAGTTCGCGCCCAAATTGCTGGCTGAGTTCGGAGAGCGACTTTCCTTTTAGCGCCCCGTTGGCCACGCGGCAATCGTCGCCGGTTAACCATGCTTCTCCGATTTTTTCCTCGAAGCGATGGTTGGGATAAATGGGCGCTAGACTCGTCGTCCCCCAAGGCCGGGGATCGAACGCTGGAGACATCAGCAATGGATAGAGGCCGCTCATTACGTGGCAAGCGCCGCGTTACAGCGCGCTCAGGAACTTGCGCATGCGCTCCAGGCCGCGATCCAGTTCCTTGATCGAAGTCGCGTAGGAAACGCGAATGTGCTGGCCGGTGCCGAAGCCTTCGCCGGGAACGGTGGCAACGTGGGCTTCGCGCAAGAGGCGTCCAGCAAGATCGGACGCGTTCTTGATGCCGCTCTTACCAAAGAACGACGAAATATTCGGATAGGCGTAGAACGCGCCCTCTGGAAGAGTGCAAGTGATCCCGGGGATGGCGCGCAGCCCTTTCACCACGTGATCGCGCAGCTGAATGTATTCGAGGCGCATGTCTTCGACGCACTGTTGCGGGCCGCGCAATGCCGCAACGGCGGCCTTCTGCACGATCGACGTGGGATTGGACGTCGATTGGCTTTGCAGCTTTTGCATCGCACTCACGATGGGCGCGGGCGCAAGCGCGTAGCCGAGGCGCCATCCGGTCATCGCGTAGGTTTTCGAGAGCGATCCGAGAATCACCATGTTGTCGCGATACTGCCGCAACGAGCCGACGGAGAATTGTCTGCCCGTGTAGTTCAAATAAACGTAGCATTCGTCGGAGAGCACCCAAATGCCTCGTTCGGCCGCCAGTCGCAGGACTTCTTCGAGATCTTCGGGAGCCATCACTGCGCCTGAAGGATTCGATGGAGAATTCAGAATGATGACCTTGGTGCGCGGCGTGATCAAACGCTCAATCATCGGCGCGGTAACGCGAAAGTTCTGCGATTCGTCGGAGTCGAGCAGGACGCAAGTCCCACCCGCGTAGCGAATGATGTCTTTAAAAGAAACCCAGTACGGTACGGGCAGAATGACTTCGTCGCCGTGATCGACCAGCACCTGGATGGCATTGAAAAGCGCGTGTTTTCCGCCGACTGAGGCGATCGATTCCTCCCGCTTGTACGCGGAATTGAAATCAGCGGCATGGCGTTCGACAATGGCATCGCGTAACTCTGTGGTCCCGCCGACCGCCGTGTACTTCGTGAAGTTGCTGTTGATGGCGGCGATGGCTGCGTCTTTGATGTGCTGCGGAGTAGGGAAGTGCGGTTCACCAGCTCCGAAATCGACCACATCGATGCCCTGCTGCCGCAGTTTGTCGGCCTCGGCCACTACGGCCATGGTTGCCGATGGTTCGATGCGGTTGATGCGTGCGGTAAGCTTCAATGCGGGCGCTACTTCGGTGACCGGCGTCATTTGCGTTTTCCTGTGGTAGATTTTCCTGCTCGTTCTAATTTTACGGCAGGCTCCCATTTTTCCTGCAAACGCTTTTCCACGACTTCGGGGACGAGCCCTTTGATGGAACCGCCTAGCCGCGCGACTTCGCGCACCAAGCGGGAGCTGAGATAAGAATACTGCTCGGCTGGCATCATGAACACTGTTTCCAGTGCGGGTGCGAGTTTGCGGTTCATCAGCGCCATTTGAAGTTCATATTCGTAGTCGCTGAGCGCCCGGATGCCACGCAGCACCGCGCTGGCGTTCACCCGCCGGGCATATTCGACCGTCAGCCCATCGAATGTATCGACGCTTACGTTGGAGAAACCCTGAGTTAACTCTTCCAGCATATTGCGGCGCTCGGAAAGGCTGAAGAGCGGCTGTTTGTCCGGATTGCGAAGAATTGCGACGACCAGCTCATCAAATATTTTGCTGCCGCGTTCGACTAAGTCGAGATGTCCGTTGGTCGGTGGGTCGAAAGAGCCGGGATAGATCGCGATGACTTTTTTCATGCAAAGTGATGGCAGACACGAGGCCGTGATACAGCCCTATGATTCTATTTGGCTTGTCAGTGCGATGGCAAACGTCGTTTAGCCGTGGCCGCCGCTGAGTTCGCGAACGATATTGCTGACGAACGATTTGGCATCGCCGAAGAGCATGAGCGTCCGGTCCATGTAATAGAGCGGATTGTCGATACCCGCGAATCCGGGACTCATGCCGCGTTTGATCACCATCACCGTGTGAGCCTTGTCCACGTCGAGAATGGGCATACCGAAAATTGGACTGGATTGATCGGTCCGAGCGGCGGGGTTGGTGACGTCGTTCGCCCCGATGATGAGCGCGACATCGGTTTGCGGGAAGTCTCCGTTGATGTCGTCCATTTCGATTAAGCGGTCGTAAGGTACGTCGGATTCGGCCAGCAGCACATTCATGTGGCCGGGCATGCGTCCGGCGACGGGATGAATGGCGAAGCGGACGTCGATGCCTTTCTTGGTCAGCAGATCATAAAGCTCGCGGACTTTGTGTTGTGCCTGCGCAACCGCCATGCCGTATCCCGGTACTATCACGACTTTATTTGCGGCAGCCAGAATCCCAGCGGCTTCTTCGGGCGTTGCGCTGCGGACGGGCTTTTCTTCCGCGGTTCCGGCTGCGGCGGCTTGCACTTGACCGAAGGCACCAAAGATTACGTTCGTGAATGACCGGTTCATCGCCTTTGACATGATCACGGAGAGGATGAATCCCGATGAACCGTCGAGCGCGCCCGCGATGATCAGCAGTTTGCTGTCAACAACAAAGCCCATCGCCGCGGCGGAAAGGCCCGCATAGGAATTCAGCAGTGAGATCACCGTGGGCATATCGGCGCCGCCGATGGGAATGATCATTAAAATCCCAAAGATCATCGGGATGCCGATGATGAACGGAAACACTGCTTTCGCTTCAGGATGTAAGACGAGATAAACCGCCAGCCCAATGGCGATCGCGAGGAATGACAGGTTGACGATGTTCTGTCCCTTATAAGTGATGGGTCTCTGCGGCAGCACTTCTTGCAATTTTCCAGCAGCCATTAAGCTGCCAGTGAAGGTCAGTCCTCCCAGAATGATTTCCATTGAAAGCACCGCCATCATGAAGGGTGGAACGTTCGGGCTGCGCAGATAAAACTCCGCAGTACCGACCAGCGTGACACAAAACGCGCCGAAGGCGTGGCTCAACGCGGTTCGCTGCGGAACTGCGGTCATTTGCACGAGTCCGAGCGGGATGCCGATGCCGCTACCGAGCACGAGCGCAATGGCGATCCATTTGTAATCGACGATGCCATGATGCAGAAGCGTTCCGGCGATGGCCAGTACCATGCCGATTTCGCCAGCCAAAACACCGCGCCGGGCTGTGGCCGGAGAACTCATCCAACGCAGCGAGAGGATGAAGAGCGCGCTGGCGACTAGATAGATGATCTCAATTGCGGTTTGCGAGGTGGAAAGTACGTTCATGGTTTTGTGGGGCGGCTGGACTTGAACATGCGCAACATGCGATCGGTGATGATGAATCCGCCGACGATATTGCTGGTGGCGGCGACGATGGCCAACGTCCCAAGAATCGTCGACAGGCGACTCTTTTCCTCACCCGCAAGAATGATCGCGCCGACGACGGCGATGGCGTCCAGCGCGTTGGTCAGCGACATGAGTGGCGTGTGCAATAGCGGCGAGACTCGCTTAATGACTTCGAAGCCGATGAAGCCGGCCAGCATGAAGATGAACAATCCGTTGATCAGAGTTAAGCTCATGTCAATTTATCCTTGCTGCGCAGGCAGCGCCAGGAACTCTCTTACTCGAGCGTTTACGATTTCGCCATTCTGTGTGAGCAGCGTGTCGCGAATGATTTCATCCTGCAAATTGAGATTTACTTTTCCGTCTTTGACGAGATTCAGCAAGAAAGATGTGACGTTGCGGGCATACATTTGACTGGAATGATAAGGAACCGTACGTGCCAGGTTGATTTCCCCGATGATGGTCACACCGTTGGTGACTATCGTCTTGCCGGACTGCGTAAGTTCGCAGTTGCCGCCACGTTCCGCGGCGAGATCCAGCACGACGGATCCCGGAGCCATCGCCTTAACCATGTCCGTCGTGACTAGAGTTGGCGCCTTCTTGCCCGGAATCACCGCTGTTGTAATCACGACATCGCTGTCTGCCACCACGCGGGCGAGCAGTTCGCGCTGCTTGGCGTAGAAGGCTTCGTCCTGCGCGCTGCCGTAGCCGCGCGCGTCTTGTGCATTCTTCGCTTCGATAGGCAGTTCCACGAAACGTCCGCCGAGGCTTAATACTTGTTCTTTCGCCGCGGGACGCATGTCATAGGCGGAAGCCACCGCGCCCAGGCGTCGCGCGGTGGCGATGGCCTGCAATCCAGCCACGCCGACGCCGATGATAAAGACGCGTGCCGGTGTAATGGTGCCTGCCGCCGTAGTCATCATCGGCAAGAGCCGGGGCAGGGAATTAGCCGCCATCAGCACCGCTTTATATCCGCTCACCGTCGCCATCGACGAAAGCGCGTCCATGCTTTGTGCGCGTGTGGTGCGAGGCAAGAGTTCGACGGCGAACGACGTCACGCCTGAGGCCGCGACTTGCTCGACGACCTCTTTCGTTCCTAACGGACGCAAGAAACCGAAAAGCAACTGTCCGCGCCGCAGCAGGCGGAGGTCGTCTTTTCCGTTGATGTCATTGGCGCCGTGGCAGAGTACCTGCACGATGATGTCGGCGGAGGAGAACACCGCCTCGCGCGAAGCCGCGATCTTCGCACCTTTCTCGACGTATGCCGAGTCGGGATAGCCTGCCTCTACGCCAGCCGAGGTCTCGATCATCACTTCCATGCCAGCCTTGGCTAGATTGGGTACGACAGCCGGCACAAGAGCAACGCGCCGCTCTCCGGGATGAATTTCTTTCGGAACGCCAACGATCACGAGTGTTTTTCCTCAGCTTGTCTGTCGAGTTTCACAGTGTATAGAAAGTGGGCGGGAAAGAACAACGCTTATTCGGCGGTCGGCAAAAGTAAAACCATGAGCAAAGTTGTGCGCCCGAACTTCGGCTCATCTATTATTTGCTTTATGGCTGAAAATCCGAACCAGACTCACGCAAATCACGCTCGCTGGGATCCGGCATACCACTTCTTTCTCGGACCGGTAGCTGGCGCGAGCATTGTGCTGGCATTGCTCAATGCCTTCCATCATCCTCACTTTCACCAGTTTTGGCTGGTGGTTGTGGCGGTGGCCGCGTTGGTCCTTGTGTTCAAGATGCGGAGCTATCCTGTGCGCGTGCAGGATCGCGTCATTCGCCTCGAAGAGCGGCTGCGCCTAGCGACCACGCCTACCTCGATCGAGCTGATTCGTGGTCTTACGGAGGAGCAGCTGATCGCGTTGCGATTCGCCTCGGACGACGAGTTGCCGGAATTGGCTCAGCAAGCGTTGGCGAAAAAGTTGTCCGGCAAGGAAATCAAGAAGCTGATTCGCGATTGGCGTCCCGATCTGTGGCGAGTATAGTGCGTCAAGGACCCTGCACTTGGAAGTAACAGTGGTAGTGGTTCTTGCATCCGGGATTGAATTGCGCCTGACAGATCGGACACGCGAATTTGCTCTGCATATATTGAAGCACTGTTAGCTCTGAGCCGCAGGCGCCGCAAAGGATTGCCGATTCCGTCCACTCACTCTGTGGCCAGACTTTAATCGGATGGTCAGCGAGTGCATCGTGGCAGTCTTTGCAGGCATAATACAGCCCGCAGCACTTCATCTTGATCGCGATGATGTCGGTGGGACCGTGATAGTGTTTGCAGCGAGTTTGCGCGTCGAGACTCAAGCCGCGGACTTCGGGTCGAGCAGGCTCCATCGTCGAATCAGCCAATCGTCAGCAGTTCCTCGTAGAATCCACCAATCTGTCGGACGCGATCCACGAAGTGAATTTCCAGTATCCAGTGGCGCTCTTGGCCTGAAGCATTTCGTGTGCGCATTCGATTATGGTTCTTGGGATGCACGTAGAGCGTGACTTTATCGTCTGGGATTCTCTCGTGAGGGAATACACCAATCAGATGGCCCGCGATGGGCCCGCCGAACTCCCAGCCACGTTGCTCGGCCAATCGTTGAGCGTAGGCGAATAGCTCGGCGGCGGTGATTTCCGGATGCTCATGAAAATAACGTTTGCCGTCGGCGAACGCCGCCTCGATGTCGCGGCAAAGTTTGTGTTTCAGCGGATCGTCGCCGAGCACATAAGTGCGTCCGAAATCCGCTTCCCACTCCTCGAACACCGGACCGAGATCAAGAAAGACGATGTCGTCGTCGCCAACCGTCAAGTCCGGCGGATTTTCATCATAGGGAGCCAGCGTGTTGCGTCCCGCGCGCACGATGCGCTTATGCCAATAGCGCGAAATTCCGTATATCTCGTCGGCGAGGGCATAGATCGCTTCGTTGATCTCAGCTTCTCTCGTTTCCGCGCGAATAATGCCGCGCGCTTCGACTTCCGAGAAGAGGGTCCGAGCTTTGGCCTGTGCATCGAGCAAGCCCGCAGCCAAAACTTCTTCAGTGATCTCCATGCTGAAATAGACTACCGCACTTGAGAGGAGAGTCGGGATTCCCGGGAAATTCAGCACTTTTCGAGCAAGCACAAGCACAGCATTGCGCAACTAAATAATTAGTTGACGTTTCGATTCCAATTGCGTCTAATAGTTGAGAGAGGAAATAGCTGCCGTGCCGCGTAAGCAATCGCCGACATTGACCGAAGCCGAATTGCGGCTTATGGACCTGCTCTGGCTCAAGGGGCCGGGGACGGTGCAGCAGGTGCAAAGCTGGCTGCCGGACGACCAGCCGCTGGCCTACAACTCGGTGCTAACCACGATTCGCGTGCTGGAGCGCAAGGGCTATGTGCGCCATGTTAAGGATGGGCGAGCACACATTTATCGTCCACTGGTAAAGCGGGAAGAAGTAAGCCGATCGGAGATTACTCATCTGCTGAGCCGTTTCTTTGGCAACTCGCGAGAACTCTTGGTGCTCAACATGTTGGAAGACGAAAGCCTCGACGCCGGAGAATTGGGCAAATTGCGGCAACTCATAAATGAGAAGGCATCAGTCGGTCAGAAGCCCGAGGTTGCGAAACAACGATGATGGTCGACCTTACACCGCTGGCCCAGAATGGCGCCGAGAAACTGATTAATGGCGCTGTGTACGGAAGCGCTGTGGCGCTGCTGTTGTGGATTGCGCAGCCGCGGCTGAGGCGCTACGACGCGGGTGCGCGTTTTGCGATTTTGTTTCTGGCATTGCTGATTGTCGGACTGTGTCCTCTTTTGCTAGCGCGTCCCGAGGCATCCGCTGCTCATATAGGATCGTCCGCAGAATTATTTTTACCGGCGAAGTGGGCGTCGTGGCTGCTCTTGGTTTGGGTCTTCGGTGCCTGCCTTGGGTTAACTCGTGTGGCGTGGAGTCTGCTTCGCTTGCGCCAGTTGAGTGTTAGCGCGCAACCGGTGACTGAACTGCCCGGCGCGGTTCGCGCGAGCTTGGCAGAATTCGGCTGCCGCGGGGCTTCGGTTTCTGTATCGGATAAGGTTCGTGTACCGACCGCGGTGGGAATATTTGCTCCGACCGTAATTTTTCCGGCCTGGGCTTTGCGTAATCTTTCGGCAGGCGAGCTGAACGCGATCCTGCTGCACGAATTGGCTCATCTGCGACGCTGGGACGATTGGACGAACCTGGCGCAGCAAATTGTGAAAGCGCTCTTGTTCTTTCATCCCGCCGTGTGGTGGATTGAATCGAAGCTGGCGTTGGAGCGGGAAATTGCCTGCGACGCGTTCGTGATTGAGAAGACTGAGAACGCTTCCGGCTACGCAAATTGCCTGGTGTCTTTGGCCGAGCACTCCATCGTGCGGCACAGCACCGCTTTGGCACAGGCTGCCGTGGGTAAGGTGAAGCAGATTTCGGTCCGGGTTTCGCGCGTGCTGGAAATCCGCAGCGCGCGGTCGCTACCGTCCCGAACATGGTTGGCGGCCGGGGTTGCCGCGGCGACGGCCGGTGTGATCGTGGCCGCTTCGTTTGTGCCGGAGTTAATTGCGTTTCGGGGAGCCGGGACGGCGGCGCCATCGGTGGCGGATTCCAAACCGCCAATTTCCGTCACTCCGACGCTGGCTTCGATTACGCAAGTTAGCGTAACGCAAAAACACGTAATCGGAAAAACGGTGACCGGGAAGCAGAAGCGTCCGGTTGCGGTGCGAGGTTTGGTGGCAAGCGCGCCTTCGACTCTGGACGCAACAGCTCCTGTGCCCGTCATTGAGGCGGGGTTGAGATCTCAGCTCGTGCAAACGGTCTATCTGGTCTACGACACGCCGGAAATAACGCCGTCGGGCGAGATCGTTTATCGCGTAAACGTCATGCAATTGACTTTCCTGAGCAGCGGCTCGGCGGTAGAGCCTTCGCAGTTGCCGGCGAAGAAGATCTAACGAAACGTATGTTAACGGCGCGCTTCACGGCGCGCCAGATTTTGGATCAACACAACTAATTTCTTAGTTACTGAATTCGTTATTCGAAAAGGAAAAGGAGAAAACATAATCATGCAAACCTGGAAACAACACTTGGGATTTCTCTCACGACCTCTACTCGCTTCGGTTTTGGCCGTTGCCGTGATCGTGGGAATCACCAGCTCACACTTACTCAAGCCGCAAACCGCTCATGCCGCGCCTGCCCCGGCGGCCGCGCCGCTCGATGATCACAGCGTGGACGCGCTGCTGGCTCTCGATCGCGCCATGGAAACGCTGGCCGCGCGCGTCACCCCGGCCATCGTCAATGTCGCGGTTACATCGAAGGCCAAGAATGAAGGCCCGCAGGGCAATCTGCCTGAAGGCCTGCAACAATTCTTTGGCCCCTTCGGACAACGCATGATGCCGCAGCAGCAACCTCAGATTGAACACGGCATCGGCAGCGGCGCGATCATTTCCCCCGACGGATATATCGTCACCAACAATCACGTCATTGACGGCGCGACCGACATTCGCGTGACCATGACCGATCGCCGAATTCTAAAGGCCAAGCTGATCGGCGCGGATCCGCTGACCGACATCGCCGTGATCAAGATCGAGGGATCGAATTTTCCCAGCGTGCCATGGGGCGACTCGGCAGAACTTCGGCCTGGCGAAACAGTATTGGCCTTCGGCAATCCTTACGGCTTTCGGTTCACCGTGACGCGCGGCATTGTGAGCGCGCTGAACCGGCCCAATCCGTTTGGAGACGACCGGCGCAAACCAGGTGAATTTATTCAAACCGACGCGGCGATTAATCCCGGCAACTCGGGTGGTCCGCTGGTCGACGCTCGTGGCGAAGTCATCGGCATCAATACGTTTCTGGTGTCGCCGTCCGGAACATTTTCTGGCATGGGCTTTGCCATTCCCACCAACATTGTTCGTCCAACGGTCGAAACTCTGATTCGTGACGGCAAGATCACGCACGGTTACATGGGTATCGGCATTACTGATATCACGCCGGAAAACTCGAAGTTCTTCGATCGCAAAGAGAACACGGGCGCACTGGTGACGCAAGTCGAACCGGATTCACCCGGCGCTAAGGCCGGTCTGAAGATCGGCGACGTCGTCACGCAGCTCGACGGCAAGACCGTAACTGACGCCGGCGACTTGCAAGTGCAAGTCGGACAGAAGAGTCCGGGCACGAAGATTTCTCTTGGAGTGGAGCGCGAGGGCAAGAACATCACTGTGCCAGTCACACTCGAAGCGATGGGCGCACGCGATGGCAAAGGGACGGAAAGCTCCGATGCCGGCATGGACAAGCCACGTTGGGGCATCGGTCTGGCCGATGTAACTCCGGATGTTCGGCAGGAATTGCAAGCTCCTGAGGAGGTTCATGGGGCGCTGGTTGAAAAAGTGCTGCCCGGCAGTCCTGCCGATAACGCCGGCCTGCAGCGCGGCGACGTCATCGAACAAGTGAATCGCAAGGACATGCAATCCGCGGACGACGTAAAGAAAGCCCTGGGTGCAATCCAAAAGGGCCAGGACGCCCTCATTCTGGTCTGGTCCAACGGCGGGAATACGTTCCGCGTCATGCACGCCAGCGAAGGCTCGTAACCGAAACACTCCATTCGACCGAAAAAAAGCCTGCGGCGGACCGTGCCGCAGGCTTTTTGTTTAGAGAGGTTCGTGCTTTTGGGTTATGAATCAGCGCAGGCCGCCGCTTGCCAGCAATTGTTCGCCGGTCAACCATGCCGACTCATCCGACGCCAAAAAAACCGCGATGGGCGCGATGTCACCGACTTTGCCGGTGCGGCCTAAAGGAACTTGCGCGAGCAAGGCTTTCTCGAAGTCGGAGCCGATGAATCCGGCGCTGACTGTGCCTTCGGTTTCCACCATCCCAGGATTGATCGTGTTCACGCGGATCTTCCTCGGCCCCAATTCCCGTGCGAGCACGCCAGTGATCGCATCCACCGCGCCCTTAGTGCCGGTATAGACCGAGCTATTGGGCGGAGTGATGCGACTGACGCCGGAGCCGATGTTGATGATGCTGCCGCCTTCGCCGAGGTGCTTGACCGCGGCCTGCGTAGTCAACAGAAGACCGAGAACGTTGATATTGAACTGCTTGTGGAAGGATTCTTCGGTGACGGCCTCGATCGGCCCGAACTCGTAGACTCCGGAATTGTTGACCAGGATGTCGAGGCGGCCGTAGCTCTTGATGGCGGCGTCGATGATGCCTTGCGCTTCCTTTGCCTTTGACACGTCGCCTGCGACGGCAACGGCTTTGCCGCCAGCCGCAGTGATAGCGGCGACGACTTGGTCCGCGCCTGCTTTGCTGGAAGCGTAGTTGACGACCACCGAAGCGCCTTCCGCGGCGAGCGATTTGGCGATGGCGGCTCCGATGCCTTTGGATGCCCCTGTGACAACTGCGACCTTACCTTTAAGTTTGCTCATGTTCAGTCCCTTTCAAGTGCATCATGTGTGAAGGTGTTGCTGTCGAATGAGATGGGGCGAGGCGCCTCGCGGATTCATTAGTTCCGGTGTCGTGAACTATAGAACTAGTCGAGGAATGCGGATATGATGAAACCAATGAAGCCGCTCTTTCATCCCACGATCGAACACGTCACCGTGGAAGCCATCCTGCATGCCTTGTCCGATCCGGTGCGTGTCGGGATCTATGCGGAAATCGTTGGCTCTAAGTGCTCGCAGAACTGCTCGAACTTCCTAATGGTCAGAGAACGGGCGATTCCAAAGTCGACGCTATCGCAACATTTCAAGACGCTTCGCGAAGCGGGGTTGATTCGAGGCGCGCGTGTGGGCGTTGAGATGCGGATCACTTCCCGGTGCGCAGAAATCGACAAACGCTTTCCGGGATTGATAGCGGCCGTCGTGAAGGCTCACAACATCGAATTGGGAGAGAGACTGCGGGCTCATAAGCCCGGCAAGCTAGAGTCCCAGGGGCGCAAGCGACGAGTAAAGTAGGTGCTCGCCTCGTCCGGCTCCATGAGGGCCTGACAGATTGCCATGCACTTCCGCGCTTCTCAGGGAAAAGGGCTAATTTCTGAGAGCGTTATTGTTTTCCATTAGCGTATCGGCAAATAGCTAAACAGCGTCTGCTGCGGCAGGCGCGCGATCGCAGAGATTGCGGCACTCTGATCGGTCTCAGTCGCCGCGAGTTCGCTGGCCACCACGACCGGGTTGGCACTGGCAACTGCATTCTCCTGCTGCGTGAGGTTCAAGGTTTCCGAACTGAGATAAGTTTGCTGGCTCTCCGTCTGGCTTAAATTCTCACCATAAAATGTGCGCTGAGAGCTCAGGTAACTGGACGCGGTGCCGATCTCGGTCACGGCGGCGGCTACATTGGTGTTGGTGGTGAGTGCCGTGATCAAATCTTGAAGGCTTTGAAAAATGTTTCCGCCGGCGCCGGTGAAGATCTGCGAACCCGGCACATTGACTTGCACTTGATAACCGGTGCCAATGGTCACCTGGTTCACGCCGGTGTTGCCGTTGTAAGTAACTCCAGAAGAGGACGCGCTGTCGGCGGTGAAGGGCTGGACGGTCGACGTGCCGGAAAAAAGAAACTGGCCCTGATAGGAAGTGTTGGCGAGACTGATGAGTTGACTCTGAATGCCCTGCAACTGGACGACGATAGCGGCCTGATCGGCGGGAGACTCCGTTCCGTTGGCTCCTGCGATTCCTAGACTCAACGCCTGTTGTAGCGCCGTGGTCACTGAATTCAGCGTCGAGTCGGCAGTCGAGAGCTGCCCGGTGATGTTGCCGATGCTGCGCTGAAAGGACGCCGCCTGCGCCGTCGAAGCCGCGATTTCGACAACTTGCGCTGCGCCCGCTGGATCGTCGGAGGGTTTGTTGATCGCACTGCCGGTCGAGAGTTCAAGCGTGGCCGTGTTCTGTTCCAACTGCACTTGTTCGAGCGCGGTAAGAAGATCGGGCAGCGGATATGGATTGACTCGAATTGAACTCATAATTTCTATGTCCCCATTTGTATGACGGTCTGCATCAGATCGCTGATCGTGGTGACGATGCGCGCTGCGGCGTCGTAAGCCTGCTGATACTGAACAATGTTCGCGGCTTCTTCGTTGAGATCGACACCGGAAATGCTTCCCCGCTGGTCTTGCAATTGATTGAGCGTGAGCTGCGAAGAGCTTAATTCGGCCGTGCTGTTCGAAACATCGTTACCGATGTTGAACACAATGCCGGCGTAATAATCCGAAGGGGTCTGTCCGCTGATCGTCGTGTTAGTGGCCACGGCGGCAAGATTGGCGACATTGCCGTTGCTGCCCGCGGTGCCGTCGGAGCTGGCGGCGATTAAGGATGGGTCTGTGATGGACACTGTCAAATTTGCCGCCGCTCCCGCGCCCGAGGCCGCGGGCGGAACGAAGATGGCGCCGCCTGCGGTGCCGTTAAGATCGAAGCCCGCTTCGTTCGCTGTGTTTAACTCATTGGCCAAGCCCGCCGCGAGTGTATCGAGGTTGGTGAGGAGTTCGGGGAGGGTCCGATCGCGAGCTGTAATGCTTCCCCCGAGTGATCCTGAGGTGACCTGCGATGTGATGTCGTTGGTGCCAGCATAAATGTCTTGAAATCCGGAGACATTGGTTTGAGTAGCGAGCGCAAAACTCTGTCCCCCGGTGACCAGGGGCGTTCCGTTGCCCGTGGTGAGCGTGATGCCGCCTTTTTCCGTCTGAATCTGATTCACTCCGATCAGTCCGGAGAGTTGCCCGATCAACTGATCGCGCTGATCGATGAAGGCGCTGGCGTCTCGGCCCGTATTTTGCAGTGTGCTGATTTGGGTGTTCACGCTGGCGATCTGCGAGGTGAGGGTGTTGACTTGCTGGACCGACTGACTGATGTTCAGATCGAGGCTATCGCGCTGCTGTTGCAGATTGTCCGCGACTTGATTGAAGGTGGTGGCAATGCTCTGGGCGGCCGACAATACAGCTTGCCGCGCCGGAATGCTCGTGGGCGAAGTTGAGAGTTGCGCCAAGCTTGCGAAGAAGCTGGAAATCTCGGAGCCGATGTCCGCGGTCGTGGAAGTGAAATTCACCTGCGCCTGCTGCACCGCGGCAACGTAGGAATTTAGGTCGCCCTGCTGTTGCGTTTCCTGCTGAATGCGAATTTGCAGAATGGCGTCGCGAATTCCGCTGATACCCTGTATGGAGACTCCGGTACCGAGAGTCAGGTTTCCAATTTCGAGAGGAACGCTTTCGACCAGGTTTGTCACCTGCCGCGAATATCCCGGCGTATTGGCGTTCGCTACGTTGTCGGTGGTTGTGTTGAGAGCGCCTTGGTCGGCATCGAGGGCTCCGGTGGCGACGGCGAGAATGGCGTTTAGGCTCCCCATAGCGTTACCGCTTTGCCGGATTTCCTGGCAACATCTGCGACGCTGAATAGGTAAGCGCCGAGCCTGCGATGGCGCGGCAGAAAATGGTCGTCGTAGTGCGGCTGCGGCGCAGCACGGCCGAGAGCAAACGTGTGCGAACCTGAACATTCTGACAATGCTGCCCGATTTCGCTGTTGTGCATCGCGGAACTCGAAAGCGCGACCGGACGAGCCACGTCTGCTCTTGGATCGCGGTCGTTCGCGCACGTCAGGGCTGCGCACTCATTTTGCAGTTCCGCGGCTAGCCCCTGCAGTCGACCAATCTCGACACCCATGACAGCCACTTTAATTCCCACCGTCGCGAGAATCAGACGGTTGATTGCGGCTTCAACCTGCAAGATGGCCATCAGTTGGGCTGGCTTCTGCCAGTCGTCGTTCTGGGCTGTGAAACTCTCGACATGACTCATATTGATTCGCTGTTCATTCGCACGATCGTTCTTGACGAGACGGGATTGGATGTCTTCGCCGCGTAAACCATCGCCGACCCGCCCGCCTATGCCGTCCTCGGTCCCAGAGCGACGAACAATGACTCAGCCGTCTGTTGCGGACTCGACGGATACGAACCATTGCCAATCTGCTGACTCAACGCCGCCACTCTTTCCTGGCGGATTTCAGGCAGATTGAGCACACGCTGCACCAGGAGTTGTATCTTGCCCACATCGGGGGACACATGGGTAGCTTCGGTCAAGGCACCCCCCGCCGCAATCGAAGGAGCGGAGCTCGCTCCGGGAAGCGATTTGGTCGACGCTCCATCAAGCCCATTTGCGGTTGCCGTATTCAGATCGATTCTCATCGCGTTCCCTTTTTGGCGGGGCCGCCGTATGGGAAAACCATGGCCTTATCTGCCCTTTGCCCCGCCTTCATCTCATTCTTCGGCACCCCCGGGAAAAACTTTAGTCGTTGTACCGATTATGGGCGTAAGTGCCTTTTGGGTAACCTTTTCCAGAGGGCTGCGCTCCGGGAACGCGCCGTCACGCCGGGCTAAATCCGCCGCAATCATTTTTGCCAAGCCAACCCCTCCTACGGCCGCCACTCCATCGGCCAGAGCCTGCATTCCCATGGCGGAGTAGTTCTCCGCGGCCGGGTCGCTGGGCTTGCCGCCAATTTCCGTAAAGGTTTTCTGCAGCGCCCCAAACACGCTGGCCAGCATCACCGACTCAAACTGCCGCGCCGCACGCAACTCCCGGCTTGTCCCCGCTGGCTTTGGCAGGAGCGTGGAAGTTCCAGAATTCACTTTCATTGGACCCCTTTCGAGAGTGCTTGCCTAAACTCTCAAATCACTTCAAGATCGGCTTCCAGCGCGCCCGCCGCCTTGATCGCTTGCAGGATGGCAATCACATCGCGCGCCGTCGCCCCAATCTTCTGGAGGCCGTTCACGAGTTCCTCAACGCTCGCGCCTTCTCCCAATTCGATTCGCCGCGTGGGCTGTTCGTCGGTTTTGATCGTGGTCTCCGGGGTCACCGTGGTTTGACCCCGGGATAACGGACTGGGCTGGGAAACTTCGATTTTTGTACTCACCTCGATCGACAGATTTCCATGCAGAATCGAGACTGCCCCAAGATGCACGTCCCGGCCCATGACCACGGTTCCGGTGCGCTCATTGACCACCACTCGCGCCCGGCGGTGTACGCCGACTTCTATGTTTTCGATCCGGGCCAGCAGGGCGGGCACGGTGACGCCATGACCGGCCCCAGTCGCGATGTCGATTCTTCGCGCATCGATCGCGTCGGCCGAACCAGCGCCTAAGTCCTGGTTGATGGCATCGGATACGCCGATCGCTGTGCCGAAATCCGCCTCGCGGAGTAGAATCGAGACCTTGCTGACCTTGGTCAGATCGACCGAACTGTCGCGCTCGACCAATCCTCCGCTCGGAATCCGTCCGACGGTAGGATGGTTCACCTGTTTGCCGTTGGCCTTGCCGCCCTCGCTGTAACCTCCAAGCGCGAGCGGGCCTTGGGCCTCGGCGTAGACCATACCGTCGGCGGCATAAAGAGGGGTTAATAACAACAACCCGCCCTCCAGGCTGCGCGCGTCTCCGGCTGAGGAAACGGTAACATCGAGCTTGGTGCCCGGGGGAGCAAACGGCGGCAGGGTTGCAGTAACGAAGACCGCCGCCACGTTCTTCACGATGATCGTCGCGCCCGGCGTCTGCACTCCCATGCGCAGCAAAATATTGGCCAGACTCGAATTGGTGAAGAGCGTCTGCTGCTTGTCGCCCGTCCCTTTCAGTCCGACTACGACTCCGTAGCCCATCAGCGGATTGTCGCGTACCCCTTCGACCTCGGCGAGATCGCGGATAGGAACTCTGTGGACCGTATCTTCTGCTTGCGCTCGATCTTGAAACAGAAGGCCAACAATCACTATGAAGCCGATCGTGACGACCCAGTCCGCACCTCGCATGCACATAGAAGTATCACTTTCACTGTCGCGTCAAAAACCCAGCAGCCAAAGCAGTTTGCGGACAATAATGTTGGGCGGCCTGACGCCGTCGCTCAACACTCCCTTGCCTTTCAACTCCAGCTCCAGATCGCCCAGATTGTTGCTGGCAACCGTGCCGTTTGCGGCAATATCGCCAATCCGAACCAGGCCGCGCAGTACTAGAATCTGGCGCTCGTTGTTCATGGTGAGATGGCGTTCGGCTTCGACGACCAAGTTGCCGCTGGGTAACACCGCAACCACCCGCCCGGTCAAGCTATCCTGTAAGGTCGTAGTCGTCGCCGCCTGGCTTTTGCCGCTCAGCGCTGCTGCGGAGTTGGGAGAGAAAATGTTGTTCACAGCGCTGGTGCTGGCGTGGGCCGCCAAGGCCGTGATGCTGGAACTGGCATTGAAGGTGCGGTTGGTGGCCACACTGTTGACGTTGTTCGCAGTCGTACCCTGAGTGATGACGATGACGATAAGATCGCCCACCTGCCGAGCTTTGTAATCTGCGGCGAGATTGGCAAAGCGTCCGCCGTCGGCCCAAAGGCTGCCCTGGGAATGAAGAAATGGAGCCGCCGGCTGCTGTTGCATCCGCCCCAGATAAGCTTGCAGGCTTTCGCTTTGGATGGTGTCCGCAGCCGGCTTCGAGGTCTTGCCGAAAGCCCCTGAGCACAGCAATCCCGCCCAGACGACGATCTCAAGGCAGCAACCCAGGTTCGCGCCCCACGAGGTTCGAGTTGTTACTTCGCAGACGGATTTCATGATTTTGCCTTCTCCCGCAGGTCACCAGCGAAAATGATGCGATCATCTGCCTATGAGACCGCCTTCAACTCCCGAGCTCCAGTCACTTGCGCGCGCAGAACACGATGGCTGTTGGCGTCGAGCACACGCACCATCTGCCCCAACGACCCGGGTTCAAGACAAACCACGGGGAGCGACAACCGCAGCGAGCCACTCTGCCAATAGAGCGTAGCTTTGCTTCCCGCAGCTATCAGAGGCAGGGTTCGCTCGCTCCGCGAAAGCGCACTGCGGGCGCACCGGGTAGCTACGACTTTGGCGTCCGTGACGGCAACCATGAAATCGGCGCACAGAGCGCGATCAGGGCAGCGCAGCCTTACCTGCAGGCGGCGTTGCCCGAGTTCGCATCTTGCGCTGTACGCTTCCACCGAGGCCCGCGGAGACGCGGCTTTGCTTGCGCCTGCTGCGACCTGAATGCTTCGTGATTCGCCATCTTCCGCGATCGTTCTGGCCACCGCGGAGTTCAAGGCTTTGCCAGCGACACTCGTACGGTCCGCAGCAGGTGCAAGCAGGAATCGCTGCAACGCGGCTTGCAACAAGTCCGGCGCAATCGGCCATGCTTTACGTTCGACACGTATGCTCGGAGGAACCTCAACATTGGCGAGTGGAAACGGTTCTCCCACGAGAATGCGCTCGATTTGTTCGCGCGAGAATTCTCGTACGCTTCCCAGCCGTGGCGAGTCTCCCAAGACAAGGCCTTCGGCCAGTCGGCGCGAATCGCTGGGAGAATCCGAGCTCAGTACATCGGACAGTCGTATGTTCTTCCCTTCCACGAACGCTTCGGTCAATACTCGGGGGTGAACCTGCGCCGAGGCTACGGAAGCCAGCGATAGAACCAGAATGGCAGACGTGGTGCCCCATGCAGTCGATGGTCGGCAGGAACTGCGGGTTCGGCCCCGCACTTCGAGGTGGGTGTCATCGATTCTTTCAGGCTTCATCGAATGATCCTTAACGAGCCAACTGGTTGAGCGTTTGAAACATTTCATCGGCGGCCTGCACCACCCGCGAATTGGCCTCATAAGAACGTTGTGCCACAATCATCTGCACGAATTCTTCGACCACGTCTACGTTCGATTGCTCGAGGTAGCCTTGCTGAATCGTGCCCAGACCCTCGCTGCCGCCGGGAGAACCGACGACGGGATCGCCCGAGCCGGTGGTTGCGAGAAAAAGGTTATTGCCCACGCTGTTCAAGCCCGCGGGATTGGGAAACAAGGCGAGTTGCATCGTTCCTACCTGCTGCGCCGCCGCTTGCCCCGGCAGGGTCACGCTGACGGTGCCGTCGCTGCCGATGGTAATCGTGGTCGCGTTGGCTGGGAACGTAATCCCCGGCTCGACTGGATTCCCGTCCGCGGTCACCAGATTGCCGTTCGCGTCCATTTGAAAAGCGCCGCTGCGGGTGTATGCGGTCTCCCCCGAAGGCAACGTCACTTGAAAAAATCCCTGGCCTTGGATGGTCAAATCGAGGGGATTGCCGGTGGCGCTGAAGCTGCCTTCGCTCTGCACAATCTCCGAAGTGGCCGAGCGAGTTCCCAAGCCTATTTGAAGGCCCGCCGCCACCGTGGTCTGCTGCGTCGCCGCCGAGCCGGGCATCAGTACGTTCTGATACATCAAATCCTCGAACTGCACCCGGCGTTTGCGGAAGCCCGTGGTGCTTGAGTTGGCCAGGTTGTTGGCAACATTATCCAGATTCACCGCCTGGGCGGACATGCCGCTGGCCGCCGTGTAGAGCGCTCGTAACATGACAACTCCTTAGTAGTTTTCCAAGTCCCGATAAGCCTCTAACTCAGGGATCTGGCCCGTGCGAAACCCTGCGAGACACGAACGCCTAAACTTTCGGCAAATCGCTGGTCGCAATGCGATCGAATTCCGAATAGAAGGACGATAGAGCCCGATCCAGCATCTCGGCGTGGCGCTGGACAATCAACAAGTCGGCCACAGTTTTCACGGAATTCACGTTGGAGTGCTCAATCATTCCCTGGCGCACCGATGAGGCTGCCGCCGGCAACATAATACTCACCGGAGGCTTGCCCGGATCGACGACCGCTTGCTTGGGCTCCGAGTAGTACGAATCGCCCTCCGCGATGGGGGAGACGCCATCGGGAAATTCGACAATCCTCATTTGATCCACGACCGCGCCCAAAGAAGAGATGGTTCCATCGGCACTGATGGTGACCGGGCCCGCCGGCAAATCGATCGGCCCCAGCTGACCCAGAACAAGATCTCCGGTCGCCGTCACCACTTGTCCCGCGGCGGAGATCTGGAAGCTGCCGTTGCGCGTATACAGCACTCCACGCGATGTCTTCGCGGCGAAGAATCCCTTGCCTTCGATGGCCAGGTCGAGCGCGCCGCCGGTCTTTTCCAGGCTGCCCGGACTCAAGTCCAAGCCGGCGCCGTTGGCCACGTTAAAGTCGTTGAGCGCGCGATTCACCTCGCTCACGGTCGTGGCGTTTGCGTTCCCCGGTGTGGCCGCAAGCAGCGAGTGAAAGGACATTACTTGCTGGCGATAGCCTCCAGTGCCGACATTGGCCAGATTGTTCGCAATGGTTTCGAGGGCCGCCGTCTGCGCCCGCAAACCGCTGCAGGCGGCGTAATATCCGCTGTCCATGGTAAGGTCTCCGGGCGGGTTGGTTGCAGGTGGGGGGCCAGAGGGGGATTAAGAGATGCTTGGAAAACGATCCGAAATTGCGGAAGGCTTGCAAAGGCGCGCTCACTAGACGGCCAACATGTCCTCGGTCGTCCATCGCTTCCCAGAATCGTTTCCAATATTGTTCACGGCATCGTTCGCAGTTAAGTACCCCGCAGCCAGTGTTACCGTGCTTGCCGATTCGATCCCCCGCCCGAAAAGAAGATTCACCGAGGTCTGCCCACAGTTGAGTCGCACCCAAAGGTACGGACCCATTGCGGCCACACGCACCGACTCAGCCCCCAGCTTAACTAAATAAGAAACGGTCAAACGCGCCATCTCGGCCTCGCTGCGCCAGCCCTCGAACAACAAATCGCCCACATGAGGCGAGTGCGCCAGAGACTCCAAACCCGAATCCATTAGACTTTGGCCGATCACGCAGGCCTCGGTGCGACAATCGAGCATCTCTTCGACGGCGCGCAGAACGCCGTAGTCGATGCCACCAGAAAACGCCAGATGAAAAACGCCGCTGGCCCGCACCCACTGCACCGGAAGCAAACGAAAAGCCTGCAGCAGGCGCAACGGAATGACCCGTTCGCACTGGGGGTCGACTTGCGCCAGCGAGGGCAACACGGGACAACCCCACTGCGTCGCCAGAGCGGCTGTAATCTGTCGTTCGCTGACAAACCCCAATTCGGTAAGACAGCGCCCAATGCGATGCTGCGCATGAAGTTTCTGCGCTTCGAGTCCACAACGAAGTTGCTGATGGGTCAGTGTCCCCCGCGACAACAATAGCAAGCCCAGCGGAATACGGTGTTGCGGGTGGTGCCGCCGTTGCGGATTCCCCTTGGGGTTCAAGTCCAGCCCCAACTGGCGAAAACACTGCGCCGCAGCCGCTTCAAAACATCGCGGAGAGCAATAATAAGCCTGCTGCAACCCAATCCTTCCGCCCTGCCAGCACACCCTCCGCCAGCACCGCCGCAAGAACGTGCAATGGGTATTGGCGCATGCCAGATCGGCGCGGCCTCGGTTTAACCACCCGCGCAATTGGCGTAGGATTGCAATCGCAGTCGCCGCGAAGCGGCGCGACCAGCCTAGGCCCATCGCGGGTGGCTGCAACTGGTCAGTCGTGGTGACGGAGGACAGTTCCAATGAGTCCAACGTGGTTGCGATCTGGATGGCTCGAGATGGATCGCTAGAACTCATGATTAAGGACTCATTCGCGCTTGAATCGATTCGGTTGCACCATCCCGCCCGCCTCGATTCGAGAAGTCTTGCCGTAAAACGACCTGAAGGTGTCAACTCTCGAAAACGCGGCAGGTTAGACCGGCGGCAGTGCCGCCACCACTTGTTGTACGCGCAACCCGTAGTTGCCATCGACGACCACAATTTCTCCTCGCGCCACCAGCTTCCCATCCAACAGCAAGTCGGCGGGCTCTTGAATCTGGCGGTCTAGTTCGATTACCGAGCCGGGGAGCAATTCGAGAATTTCCCGGAGCAGCATGTTGCGCCGGCCAAAGCGCAGCGCAACATTCAACTCGACATCGAGCACGAGATCGAACTTACCTTCGCCGGGCAGAACGCCGGGATCGTTGTCCTCTGGAGTTTCTACTAGCGATGGCGCAGAACTGTCTCGTCCCGCGCTCGTCTGCGATGACACCGCCGCAGACGGGGGCGCCAGCAAAGCGGCGTTCAACGCAGCACTCAGGCTCCACTCGATCGCCAAAGACGAGGTTTCGCCGGCACTGGGCACAAGAGATCCGCTCGCCCCCGCCGCCCATGAAGGTCCGGCCTTCGCCTCTTCGGCGTGCAATTGCACCTCGCCCCAGCGCGCGTGCAGCGCAGTCGCAACCAAGCCTGCGACTTGACGGGCCAACTCCAGAACCGCTTCCTGTCTTTCTTTTTCATCGGCGGCGTTTTTCTCAGCCGCTTTCTGCTCTGCTTCCGCACTGGCATCCTCGCCCGCGGCCGACGCTTCTGCCGCAGCCGGTTCGCCCAGAAAGAAGGCCGCTAAGCCGCCGATACTCTCGGGGGACAGCCTCAGGCTCATCTCGCCGCGCAGTCCGCCCGCGGCGGTAACTACGATGTGCATCGCTGGAAATGCGCCCGTTTCTTTAGTGCCAGAGGTCGGCTCGGGCGGAGTTGTTGGGGGCGCGATTTGGAAGCCCATCGTCCGCCCTGCCATTTGACCCAGCACCTGAGCAAGACTCTCCGCCCACGCTTCTATGTAGTCGGCAGCGGCGGGATGAAGCGCATCGGCCTGCGTTTCGGCGCCTCCAGTTAGCTCAGACTCATCGCTCATGACTGATGACTCGCCTCCAAGATTTTCCTGATCGAAAATTCGTAGTGCCCGTTCAAATCTTCTGCGTTTCCGGCGGGGGAATGCGCTCGAGAACTTGCGCCGCCCGCCAGCTATCCCGGCGCGTGACTCGGGCGCTGAACAGTTCGATCCCGCTCACCCGCAGCGCAGCGGGTTGAGAGACTTTTTCCCGTGTAATCAGAACTCCACCCGGAGAAATCTGGGTAAGATCGCGTACCGGCACACCCTTTAACTGGATTCCCATGTCCACCTCAAAAGGACACCGCAACAAAAGCTGCCGCAAGTGTGCCGCGGCCTCCGGCGTGGCGCGCACCGCTTCGCGCTCGTAGCTGGAGGCGATCTTGCGCAACAGCGCATTCGAAACGGCCGCGGGCACGACCAGATTCAATGTCCCGTGACTGTCGGCGACCGCGATCTCAAAGCTGAGGGCCAGGGTTTTTTCCTGCTGCGGCAATAAGCGAGCAACCTGCTCCGTCAACACCCGCTTCTCGAAGGCGAAGCCCACGGAAAGAGCCTTCCAGGCTTTTTCGAATTCGCGGCATATGATGCGAATCACAGTTTCCAGGATTTCCTCCTCGATACCGGTGATGGCGCGCTCGGGAGCCGACACCGCCGTGCCTTCGCCGCCGAGCATGACATCGACCAAGGGAAACGCCACGGACAAGTCGATCTGCAAGAGCGCCGTCGCGCCGAAGGGCGAGAGCGCACACGAGGCGAGATAGGCCGCCTCTCCGATGCGCCCCAAAAATTCGCCGTAGGCCATATGTTCGGCGGAAACCAGTGCGGCGGTAAACTCCACCCGCAAATACGCGCCCAGGGAATTCGTCAGGTTGCGGGCAAAATCCTGGTGTAGGGTCGTAATCGCCTGTACCTGATCGCGTCCGATTCTGCCGGACTCGCGCACATTCCACGGCGTGACCGTCGTTCCCACCTTTCCGCCAGCCCCCGCAGCGCCTCCGCGGGCGGCGCGTACCATGGCATCGATCTGTTGTTGGTCTAAAACCTTTTCCATTAAGATTCCTATGGTGAAATCGCAGTCCGCCCGCGCCTAGGCTCCGGCCGCCGCTTTCCGCGCGCGTTCCAGCGACGGTATGGCGGTAAGTTCGGCCATGCGAGCCCGCAAGCGCACCACCGCCATCGAGTGAATCTGCGAGACCCGCGATTCGCCTACGCCCAATACCCCCCCCACTTCTTTCATGGTGAGTTCCTCGAAGTAGTAGAGTGCCATCACCTGCCGTTCTTTTTCCGGAAGGTCGGAGATCGCTTTGCTTAATAGCTCTTTCATCTCCGAGCGCAAACAAATCACCAACGGCGTCTCCTCCGGATCGTTCGGCAGGTACTCGCACATATCTTCGTCGCTGCCGTCGCGCGACGACTGAATCCGCAGGCTGCCGACCTCGAGTCCGTCAATTTCGCCCAGTAGAAGTTGCAGCGTGCGCAGCTCCATGCCCAATTCCACCGCCAGTTCCGGCTCATTGGGATTGCGCCCCAACTCCAAACGTAGTTTGTTGTGCGCCTCCTCCACCTGCCGGCTCTTGCGGCGCAAATCGCGCGGGCTCCAATCCATTTCGCGCAGGCTGTCGAGAATCGCGCCGCGAATGCGAAACTTGGCGTACGAACCAAATTGCACGTGCTTGCCGCGATCGAACTTGTTCAACGCATCCATCAACCCAAGCACTCCCGCATGGACCAAGTCTTCGAACGGCACATGGCGCGGCAGCCGCTCATGGATGCGGCGGGCGATATAGCGTACCTGCGGCAACTGTTCGTTCAACAACCGCTCCCGGTCGGCGTTCTCATCCCATGCGGTATACGCTTGCAGGCTGGTTTGCTTCACCGAATCTGCTGCGGTTGCGTGGTGTGCGGCTCTTTCGCTCATCGTTGTTTCCCCACTTCGTTTCCCTACTCCCTCGGTGTCCTGGTTCGCGAACCACCATACCCAAAGACTCACTTCCTGTCATCCCTGGCGCTCACTTCACCGTTCCCAGCGACTGCACCGCCACAATGGGAGGAATCTCGCCCGGTGACAGCACCACCAACTTTGGTAGAAATGGCTCCAGCAGCCGCTTGAGGTGAAAGCGCGCCGGTGTCGAACACATCAACACCGGGCTGGCCACGTCGACCTGCTCGCCGGCGATGCGGCGCAAGCCTTCGAGCACGCGGCGCACAAATGACGGCTGCAACCCGGTGCGCGAGGTGCTGCTTCCCTGAGGATCGAGCGCACGCGTGATTTCTTCTTCCAGCCCAGGGTCGAGCGTCACCACGCGCAGGCCGCCTTCGGGCGTGAGCAGCGGGCGCACCAGCGCCCGGCCGAGAGCTTGCCGAGCCGCTTCCACCAACAGCACGGGATGCTTGCTTATGGCCGCCGTATCGAGCATGGCTTCGAGAATCGTCGGTAAATCGCGGATGGAAACCTGCTCTCTCAGCAATTGCTGCAACACCTTTTGCACCTCGCCCAAGGACAGAAGCTTGGGGCTCAACTCTTCGACCAGCTTGGGTTGCGCCTCGCCCAGTTTGTCCAGCAGGCGCTTGACCTCTTGCCGGGTCAACAGTTCGCCCGCATGTTGTTTGACGACCTCGGCTAAATGTGTCGCCAGCACCGAAGTCTGATCGACCACCGCGAAGCCTCCAGCCAGGGCCTGTCCCTGAAGCGCCGGAATAATCCACTGCGCCGCCACCCCGAAGGCAGGTTCGCGGGTGGCGATTCCCGCAAGCGACGAGGGAGCGACGTCGGAACTAATGGCCAACAAATGGTCCTCGTGCATTTCCCATCGCGCCACCTCCACTCCACGCAGTGAAATCACATACTCGCGTGGTTTGAAACGGGCGTTGTCGGTGATATGCACCGAGGGCACGATGAATCCCAACTGCTGCGCCAGACTGCTGCGCAAGGCCTTCACCCGGGCCAGCAGTTGGCCGCCGTTTTTCGCGTCAACCAGAGGAACCAGCGCGTATCCTATCTCGAGGCTCAAGTCGTCAAGCTTGATGAGGTCTTCGAGGGCTTCTCCGCCGGTCTTTTTTTCGGGAGCAGATTTGGCCATCCCGCCCCCATTCGCAGAAGGCACGTCCGCGGCCGCGCTGTCCGCCACTGGCTTGGGCGCTCGCCATCCGAGGAAGGCTGCTGTGCCCGCCATGAGCAGGAAAGAGAATTTCGGCAGACCGGGCATCGCCGACAGCGCCAGCATCACGCCGGAAGCGATAAACAAAGGACGCCTGCCAGCGAAGAGCTGCTTGCCCAAATCGCTCGACAAGCTCGCACCCGAAGAGGCGCGGGTTACGACCATGCCGCCCGCCAGCGATACCAGCAGCGACGGAATCATGGTGACCAGACCGTCGCCGACGGTCAACACGGTGTATGTTTTGAGCGCTTCGCGGAAGGGAATATCCAGTTGGAAGACGCCGATTAGAAAACCGGCGACAATGTTGACGGCCGTAATTAGAATGGTGGCAATTGAGTCGCGTTGATTGAAGCGGGCGGCGCCGTCCATTGCGCCATAGAACTCAGCCTCGTGCGCGATTTGAGCCCGCCGCGCACGGGCCTGGTGTTCGTCGATCAAGCCTGCATTAAGATCGGAGTCGATCGCCATCTGCTTGCCCGGCAGAGCATCGAGGGTGAAGCGCGCCGTGACTTCGGCGGTGCGCACCGAACCGTGGCTGACGACGATGAACTGAATGGCAATCAATGCGATGAAAAGTACAAAGCCGACCACGTAGTTGCCGCCAACCACGAATTGCCCGAAGGCTTCGATCACTCTGCCCGCCGCTGCCGGTCCTTCGTTGCCGTGCAGAAGGATGCGGCGGCTGGAGGCCAGATTGAGCGAGAGACGAAACAGCGTTAGCAACAAGAGCAAACTGGGGAAGACCGAAAATTGCGCTGGCCGCAGGATGTGAATGGCCGAGAGCAACACTAGCACCGACGCCATCATGCTGGCCGCCAGTAAGACGTCCAGCAAGAATGAGGGCAGTGGCACCAGCATCACGAACACCAGGCCCACTGCGGCAATGGGCAAAATCCATTCTGAGAGGGATTGGCGAGCGAGTAACGGCGGAGGAGCTACGGTCAACGTGGCCATGAGATTGTCCTATGCCCTCTCTTGCGCCGCGCCAACCGGAACAGATTCCGGCAGTTGCCGCGCCGTAGACGGCCTTGCCGAAGGCCATGCACTGGACGGCGGTTGTGCGGCCGCCGCCGTTTGCTGGGCACGGTAGACGGCTGCTAAAATCGCCGCGATCACGACATAGAGTTTGGACGGAATCGATTGTCCGACTTCGACGGCGCGGTACAAAGCGTGAGCCAACGGGCGATTTTCAATCATCGGAATGCCGTTCCAAAGTGCCACCTGCTTGATTTGTTGCGCAAAGATGTTTCGGCCCTTGGCCACGACAACCGGCGCGGCCATGTCCATGCGATATTCGAGCGCGATGGCGAACTCATCCGGATTGGTGATCACGACCGCGGCCCGCTTCACGGCTTCGAGCATGCGCTTGCGGTGGACTTGGCGGCGCAGGCGGCGCACCCGGTTCTTGATCGCGGGATTGCCTTCGCTTTGCTTGTACTCGTCCTTCAACTCCTGCTTGCTCATGCGCAACTGCTGCGACATGCGGTAACGCTCCAGCATGTAATCCGCCAGCGACCAGGCCAGCAGAGCGAGCGCGGATTTCCACGCCACGGCATACGCCATCGCAAAGGCGAAGCCGCTCAGACCTGCCAGACTAAGCCGAGCTGCGCCCAATACATTTCCCCACAAGCTCGACAACGAAGAGATCATCAGCCAAACGATGATTGCGCCAGGCACAAGGGACTTCAGCAAACGGCTCAGCGCAACCACGGAGAAGAGTTGTTTCACGCGTTCTGCCGGATCCATGCGCGACCACTTGGGCTGGAGGGCCTCGGGCGCAAACACAAAGCCGCCCTGCATGATCGCGCCCGCCAGCGCCGCCGTCCAACTCAGCAACATAACCAGACCGACGGCTTCCCAGAGCGTGACTCCGGTCCACGCGATCACGGTGCTTTGCGATTCCACATCGCTTCGGACCGCCTGGTCCAACGACCGGCTTAGCAACGCCCGCCATTGTCCGGGGAAACGCGCTCCTTCCGAGGACAGCATCATGATCGCGGTCATAATGGCGAGGCTGGCCATCAGTTCGTGGCTGCGAGCGACCTGCCCTTGCTCACGCGCCTTGAGCTTGCGCCGCGGTGTCGCTTCTTCGGTTTTTTGTTCGTCCGCCACGGGTCGTCACTCGTCTCGCTTCGTCACTCGATTCGCACAGTCGCTCGCGTCGTTCGTCGGTTACAAGTTGCACTTTTAAAATTCAGTTCCCCGCCAGATGCAGCAGGCGCTCGCCCATCGCCACTCCCCGCGCGAAGTAGCTCTCCCAAATGCTTGGCCAGAAGCGCAGTGCTCCCACCAGAACGGAAAGCCCCAACACGCCTTTGAGGGAAATACCCAAGTACAAAACCGGCATTTGCGGTGCTGCTCGAGCCAGGAATCCTAAACCGATGTCGAGGGCCAGGGTGGCTGCAATGACCGGAGCGGCCAGTTGCACACCCGCCAGCCAGATCGCGCCTGCGGCGTGAACCAGAGAATGGAGCGCGCCTTCATGCCACTGCAACCCGCCCGGGGGCAGATACCGGAAGCTTGCCCCCAAACCCCGCAACACCCAATGGTGAACGTTGAGCTGCAAGAGACAGAGCAGGGCGACAAGCTGGAATAAAATGGCCAGCGCCGGACTGTCCGCCTGCGACTGCGGATCGAACAGCGTGGCCAGGGCAAACCCGGCCTGCACGCCGCAGATATGGCCAGCCAGCTGAGCCGCTTCAAAGAAGAATTGCAGAGTCAGGCCGAGCATGATGCCCACCACCAGTTCGCCGGCGATCGATGCGACCCAGTGGCTGCCGGTGAGGAGTTCGGTTTGCCCACGATAAACCGGGTAGAGCAAGACCGTCAGACCGAAGGCGAATCCGGCCTTGACCCGGGGGGGCATGGCGGTGTGATTGAACAATGGCGCAAATAACATCACGCCACTCACCCGCACTCCTGCAAACGTCACAGCCGCCATCGCGGATTCGAGATCGAAGCCTGCCATATCGTTCCTATTTCTTACTCGATCGAACTTGGCCTGCATTCAGCGCAGGTACGGCCGGAAATCCGATAGCATCGACAGCGTAAAGATCCCCAGCTTGCGCACCATCCACGGGGTCAGCACCAGAGCTGCGCCAGCCACTGCCGCCAAGCGGGGAACCGTCGAGAGGGTGTTGTCCTGTAGTGAAGTCAGCACTTGCCCCACGCTGATCAGCAGGCTGACGATGGTCGCGACGATCAGCAACGGCGCGGCCATCCACAAAGTTGCTTCGAGCGTCCTGCGAGCCAGTTCGATGGTCAGTCCCGTTTCCATTGGCATTTCTCTTCCCGCTCGATCAGGCTCAATTCGAAAAACTCTTGAGCAACGAACCCACCAGCAGGTTCCAGCCATCGACCATGACGAACAGCAAAATTTTCAGCGGCGTCGAGATCACCACTGGAGGCAGTTGCATCATGCCCACCGAGGTGGTCACGGCGGCCACGCCCAGGTCGACCACGATGAAAGGCAAATACAATACAGCACCAATCTGAAATCCCGCCTTCAATTCGGAGACCAGGTACGCCGGTACCACCACCTGCATGCTTAAGTCTTCGGGGCTTGCAGGGCGAGGCTGGCGAGCCAATTCGAGAAACAGCGCCAGATCTTTTTCGCGCGCGAATTTGAGCATGAAGTGACGCATCGGTCCCGCGCCCTCTTCGACCGCCTGCCACGCGCTCAACTTGCCATCGAGAAACGGAGTGAGCGCCGCTTGATGAATCTGCGCTCCCACCGGCTGCATGAGAAACAGGGTCAAGATCAGCGCTAATCCGATCAGCGTCTGGTTGGTCGGCGCGGTCTGCGTACCGAGCGCTTGGCGAAGAAAGTGAAATACGATGAGCAGCCGCGCAAACGGCGTCATGGTGATGAATAGCGAGGGCAGGAGAGTGAGCACCGTCAGCAATACGACGATGTTCCAAGGCACCGACCCCGAGGTGATGCCGGGCAAAGATAGGCCACCCGCCGGGGGCGATAGCAACGCGAACAAGGCGGGCAGCAAGGGCGACGTCATGGCTGCCCCCCATCGCTCTTCGCAGTCAGCAATTCTTCGCGGGAAGAATCGACCTCAGAGCGCAGTTCGCTTACCAGCGATATCAAGTTCCCCGCAGCGGCGAGTAGAAATTTCTGCGACCTGCACTCCACCAAAAGCAAAAGTCGACGCTCGCCTATGCTCAAGCTCTCGCATAATTTCAGTTGTTTTTGCGCTCGAGCGGACGTTGAACTCAGTCCTTTGGCCCAAAAGCTACGAGACCGGCGGTAAAGATCGCGCAGCCGTCCGCCCACGGGCAACCACGATCTCGATCGATTGCGCGCAATCCGCGCTCTTGCGCTTGTATCCATGTCAGACTCGTAACTCGCGACCTCCGCTCGATTCATGCCAGCTCCGTAATTCGCACGGCGAGATGGTTCCCAACCACTTCGAACTCCGCCCAGGCAATGACTTCACCGTTAACCCTCAACGGAACATCGGACTCAAGGCGCCAGCGTGTATCCACGATCGACTTTCGTTTGAGGCGCAGAAGTCGATTGATGGTGAACTCCGGCACCGCGAGGCTCACGGATAACTGACAGTGAAAATGCAGCGCTTGCGCCCATGCTGCCTGAGCCTCGCTTTCCTTGTCGTTCGTCTCGACCGTCCTTGCCACTGCCGCATGCGCCATAATTCGAATAGGCAGAAGCAAGTGGGGGGCCAGAGGCTTCTTCGGAAATCTCAAGATGGAAGCGATCTCGGAAAACGTGGTTTTGCTGGGATTCCGCCTGAAATCGCCAAGTTCCCGATGCAGCAAAAATCTATGCGACGTGTACTCCTGAGTCCAAAATGAAACTGCTCTCATTAGAACGGGAAAAGAATGAAGCGCGAGACCGGGAACAGAAAGGCGGAAGCGCAAGACACCCGACCGGGGGCATTCGATCAACCCCGGTCGGGTTTGGTGAGTCTCAGGGCCATTCCCCCGCTTTACGTGGCGGGATCCATGTTGATCGTGTCCTGCGTGATGGTGTCGAAGGTGGTCACCGATTTCGCGTTAGCCTCAAACGCGCGCTGCGCAACGATGAGATTGGCAAACTCGGTGGCGACGTCCACATTGGAGAGTTCGAGCGCTCCGCCGGAAATCGATCCCAAACCTCCAGTGCCCGGAACGCCGATAACCGCCTGTCCTGAAGCGAGTGTCTGGGCGTAGTCGGTGTTGCCCAGATTCTGCAAGCCCTGATAACTGGCAAAGTTGGCAAGAGCCAATCTTCCCAGGGCCGCAGTCTCGCCATTGGTGAAAGAACCGGTAATGGTGCCATCGGAGGCGATGGTGAAATCGGTTAAGGTGCCGCTGGCATTACCGTCCTGAGTGGTAGCGGAGGTACTGTTCGGAGCAGCCACTTGCGTGATCACGGGCGTCGCTCCGTTAAACAGATTCCAGTTGAAGGTTAGGTCGTTGGCGCCGTCGGTCAGATTGGGAACTACAATTCCGGTTACGTTTGCCGCCGGCGTCAGCAGGGTGCCGCTTCCGTTGAAGGTCATCGTGCCCTGCGCCACCACCCCAGGCGGCAGCATGGAACCCGTCGCTGGAGTGTAGTCGCCTGTGGGCAGCGAGAGTGAGTAGTTCCAGGCATTGACGCCCGTATTAGTGAAGGTGAGCGTAAGGTTATGGCTCGTCCCCAGCGAGTCGTAAATGGTCACCGGCGTAGAGTAGCTGGAACCGACCGCCGCGCCCGAGTTGAGGTTGCTCACAATCTGTACGTTGGCCGTCGGCACCGGTGGACTGATGCTGCCCGCTCCCAATTGCAGTGGGCCCACGGCGGTTCCGGAATTCACCACGCCATTCACCGCCGGATAGCCCAGCACCTGCTGGCCTTGCGGCGTCACCAGGTAATTGTTTTTGTCCACCAAGAAATCGCCGGCGCGAGTATAAGTGAGGGCCCCGTTCTGTTGCGCCACGAAAAATCCCTCCCCTTGGATGGCGACGTCGGTTGAGACTCCAGTTGAACTTACGCTCCCCTGACTGAAGTTGCTGGGTAGCGAGCCGATCTGCACCCCTGCGCCCACCTGGATCGGGTCGCCTGAGCCCGTGGTGCCCAGGTTTTGATAGAAAAGCTCGGTGAAGTTCACGCTGGTGTCTTTGTAGCCTGTGGTGTTCTGGTTAGCCAGGTTATTAGCGACGGTGGCGAGCGCGGTGGAATCGGCGGTCAGGCCGGATAACGGAATGGAAAAATTGGGCATTAGTTTGCTCCTGTCGCGGAATGCACAGCGCTTCCGGTCGGGTTGCCTGTAGTAGTTCCCGCACTGGTCCCTGAAGCTGCGGGATAGGCGGTGCTAAGCGTGTTATTGATTTGAGTCAGCTCATCGAGCATGTTGAACTGCACCAGTTGCGAGGTAAAAGTGGTGGGATCGACGGGGTCCAGCGGACTTTGATTTTGCAATTGTGCCGCCAGCAACTGGATGAATTCGTTCTGCGTCTGATTCAACAAACTACTGCTGCCGCTCGAACTGCCGCTGGACGCGGCGCCTGTAGCCGGATTGGTTGCGGTGGTTGCGTGAATATTCATGACTCACTCCTTAAGTGGGTTACTGTCCGTCTTCGCGATCACTTTCCAAAGTCCTGATCAAGCGCGAATGCTGACTCGTCCCCGGATCCATGACGCTTCGAGCGTCGCTTCCCCGGTTTCTGGCCGATCGCCCGCGCTGCCATCCGAGTCTCGGTTTCTGTTTTCGTGAACGGGCGCACGCGGTTCCGATTGGCTCCGGCCGCCTCCGGAATTGCTGTTTTGTTCCTGCGATAGAAAGCGCATATCATGCAAGCGCAAACTGCCATCGCGGGCGCTCAGCTCCGACTTGAGGGTTTCCGGGGTAAGAAAGGAATGCAGCTCGCCTTTTTGACTGCCGACCAGGAGCTCGACTCCGCTATCCCGGATCTGGGTATGCAGTTGTACGCTGCCGAAGGCCTGGGTGCGCAAACCCAGATGCAATTGAGACTGTCCGGCCTGGTTTATGATTCGGGCTGCTTGCACCACTTCGGCACCCGCAGAAGTCGATGACGCGGCGGTCGGCGTTTCTTCCGGCGCGGTCGCAGCATCTGCGGGTGGTAACGATGCTCGCGCAGTTAAAGGTCGCGATGAGGATGCACCGTCATTGGCCGGAATCGCGACAGCGTTGGTTGTAACGGAGTCGTCGCCCGTCAGTCCGGCCGCAGGAACGAGCGCGGGCGCGGGAGTCTGTCTCGTCGAGTTCGTATTGTCGGCTCCGGATGCCGCGTTCCCCGATTCTCGGCTGTTCAGTTCACTGGAAGCCTGTGCCGCACTCGATGCCAAACGCAGCGAATTCGTTGGCAGGGAATTCCGTGGTGCGGGCCCGACGGACTTTCCGTTCGAGCCAGAACCCGGGCGGTTCGGACCCGACGGAGTGGCCCGCCCTGAGCTCTGCGCAGTAATGGGCTTAGCTTCCTTCGGTGGATTTGCGATCTGTAAGCCTCTCTCCGGTGTGACCGGAGCCTGGCCAATCACGGGAGCTTTTTCCGCCGTGATCGAGACGCCGTCTGTCTTCGCCGGAATCGGCAGGGTCGCTGGTGCCTTTGCGTTTGACTGCGGGGCGGGCGCTACCGAATTGACAGGATTTGAAGTCGCGTTCGGCACGATCAAAGCCGGTGGGGTGGACACGAACTGAGTGCCAGTGGCGTTGGATTCCGGGGGGTGTTCGTTCATGTTATTCGCTGGAAGTCGTGATGGCGCTAGGATTGAGCTTTTTGCGATTTGGTTCTCGTTCGCCGTCGGCGTTAACGATCCAACAGAGGTCGGCTGCCCGCCAGTGCTCGCATTGGCAAGTCGCGGTTTATCTTCACCTGCCGCGGCTTTGAAGAAACTCGGGACTGACTGTTCCAACAGTGGCGTGCCAGCGCTTGGAGTGGGGGCACCCGCCGCCGCACTTGACGTATCGCCCAATAAGACCGTTCCCTGAGCAGGTAAAGTCGAATCTCCCTGGAGATGAGACGAATCGGGAGTATCTCCCAGACTATTCAGGCAGAGGACCGGCGAATCTTGCGGAGGAACATCCGATAGGGTAGGTGAAGTCTGGAAAGCGGTGATTGCCGACCGCAGATTCTCGTCTGCCGCCGCAGTGAGCGGTGCGTGAAGGAGTGGCGCTGGCGTGGGTTGAAGGTCCAGCCCCGACGGGTGTGGTCGTATCGCGTCGGGCGTCGCCCTTTCATGGCTTCCGGCCAACGCGGGAGTTGCCGGCGCCGGCTCAGCGGATTTCTTCGAGCTTGCGCTCAACAGCTTCGCGAAGGCTCCGAGGGCCGCACTCTCGCCCGAACGAGTGGGAGCAGTTTGCTGCGTGGCGGATGCGAGCTGTAAAGTCGGCGGTAGCATTTTCTTCGTTCAACCGGTAACACGAGGAGGACAAAGCACGTCTGTCTCCAACCTAAAAGGTTAGATCGGAGCGAGATTATAGTGAACAGAATCAGCGTTGAGGAGGCCTTGCAGCATGCCGGAGTGCCGCCGCTTTCGCCTGATGGGCAGCGGATGCCGATCCCCCACTCGGCAGAATCCGCCTGCTTGCCGATTGCTGCTAACTACTCCGATCGGGAACCGCGAGAAAACTTTCGCCCCAGAAATAAGTCGTCGGCCATTTGCTGATCGCGGCGTTTGCGTTCCAGTTGATATTGCGCGAACTGAGCCTCACGTAGCGAGGCCAGAATTTCCTTTTCACGCTGCGCCGCTTGCAACGCCGTGCTTCGTTCTCGGCAAACGGCTTCGGCGGCGATAAGCTCGTTGTCGAATTTCTTGCGCAAATTGGCCAGACGTTCGCGCCTCATGCTGGCAAATTGCAACTCCGCCGCGGGAACGCCTTGAGTCATTGCGGCTAGGGCTTGGGCCGCGACTTCGGCACTTTCCTGCTTCACGGATTCAATTTCCTGTTCGATGCGCAGTACTTTTCCGCGAGCTTCGAGCAGCTGCATTTCTCTTTGTTTCTCGATTGCCTGCCGCAGTTTGAGCAGCGTCGCCAGAGAAAAATGGAAGGCCATAACTTAGCCGGGAAGTTGCAAGAGGCTGGCCACATTGGCGGCGAGTTTAAGAGACTTATTGCCCCCCTGTTCGAGGAAGTGATTGAGCGCCGGCATAACCGCAATGGCTTGATCGAGCACGGGATCGCCTCCTTTTATGTAGGCGCCCAGGCGGATCAAGTCTTCGGACGATGTGTAGGCAGCCAGCAGTCGACGTAAGGCATTGGCTTTGGCCAGATGCGCGGGAGAACAGATTTGCGGCATCAGGCGGCTCACGCTGTCGAGAATCGAGATGCATGGATAATGATTCTTAGCCGCCAGCTTGCGATCCAGCATGATGTGGCCGTCGAGCAGCGAGCGCGCGCCGTCCACGATGGGATCTTGTTGATCGTCGCCTTCCATCAACACGGTATAAAAGGCAGTAATGCTGCCGCGGCGAAACTTTCCCGCGCGTTCGATCAGCCGCGCCATTAATGTGAAGCAAGAAGGAGTGTAGCCTTTGGAGGTGGGCGGTTCACCCGCAGCCAGGCCAATTTCGCGCTGTGCCATGGCGAGGCGGGTCAGCGAGTCGACCACTAGGAGAACGTTCTTCCCCCGCGCGCAGAAGTATTCCGCAACCGAAGTTGCGGCGAGCGCAGCCCGAATGCGCAACAGTGGCGACTGATCCGATGTCGAGACCACCACCACAGAGCGTCGCCGTCCCTCCTCGCCCAATGCTTCCTCGAGAAAGTGCCGCACTTCGCGGCCGCGCTCGCCGACCAGCGCGAGTACGGTGAGATCTGCCTCGGTATCGCGCGCCATGGTGCCGATCAGCGTACTCTTGCCCACGCCGCTGCCGCCGAAGATGCCGACGCGCTGGCCGCGCCCGCAGGTCAGAAAGCCGTCGATGGCGCGCACCCCACAGCCTAACGGTTCATGGATCAGTTCGCGTTCCAAGGGAAGCGGCGGCGCCGCGTCGATCTCCTGGAACTCGCGCCCGTAATAGGTCGCCGAACATTTGTCTGACAGATCGAGAGGATTCCCCACGCCATCGATGACGCGCCCCAATAGAGCTTGGCCGACGCGTAACATCGGACGCCCGCCCCACGCGATTACCGCATTGCCATATTGAATGCCCGTTGTGCGTTCGAGCGGCATCGAGAGCACGGTGGTTCCGCGAAAGCCGACAATTTCGCCGGGATAAACGCGGCCCTGGGCATTGACTATCTCGCACAGCTCGCCCACCGAGGCGAATGGCCCCTGCGATTCGACCAGTTGTCCCGAGGCTTGCATCACCCGCCCTCTCCAGCGTATTCCTGCGCAGACCTCGAGCTGTTTGAAAAACGGAGCCAGCGCACCGTCTGGATTCAAGACTCACCTTTCGCCGCCCCAGTCTGTGGACGCTGCGCCAGCAGGTCCATCAGCCCGTGCTCGATTTCCTTAAGCTGCACTTCCAGCCCAAGATCGGCTGTGCCCAAAGCCGTTCGCACTTCGCATTGGGTGCGATCGAGAGAAGTGTCTTCGATCAGTTCGGGTATTTCACCGTGTTGCAGATGATGGGCGAAGTAGGACCGCCAATCCGCGATGTGGCTGGGATGAACTTTTACCACGACTCCGGTGCGACTCTCGATTTTTTCCAGAGCGACCCGGACAATCCCGGCGAGCAGCAAAGGATCGACCTGCGCTTCGCGGTGGATAACCTGGCGCGCGATGCTCAAGGCCAACTGCACGACCTCCCGCTCTACTTGCTGGTAGTACTCGCCGCGCTCCCGGATGAATTCTCGCAAGGCGTTTCCCAGACTGTCGCGCATCGCGGAGACTTCCGTATCGAACCTTCCTCGCGCCGCCGCTTCGCCACGCTCCTCGCCACGCCGTTCGGCGGCCTGCTCCCGAGCCAAAGTCTCTTCCGCTGATACTTTCGCCATCGCATCGCTTGCGATGTCACTGATCGTCCCCGGCGCGTCAGGCAGTGATCCACCCGCGACTTCGCCGTAATCGAAGGGCTGAACATCGTCTTGAGCATGTTCCGGCGCAGCAGCCTCGTTCGCGGACACCGGCTCCCGAGCCATCACCGCCTTAGACGACATATTCGTCCTCGGCTTCATTGCCCAGGCTGATTTTGCCCTCGGCCTCCAACTTGCGCACGATGGCAACCGCATCCTGTTGCGCCTTCATTACATCTTTGGCCTTGACTTGTCCCATGACTTCCATATCTTCCTTAAGCATTTCGACGGCACGCGAGGACATCGACTTGAAGATGAACGCCTTGAACTCTTCAGTCGCTCCACGCAGGGCCAGCGCCAGGGTTTTTTTGTCCAACTGGCCCAGCAACTCGCGAATGCCGGCTTCGGGTACGCCCATAAGGTCCTGAAAGGTGAACATCAGGTTGCGGATGCCCAGCGCCACCTTCGGATCATCCTTCTCAATCGCTTCCAAAATAATCTTGGTTTGATTGGGATCCATACGATTGAGCAGATCGGCGACACCCTGAAATCCGGCGTAGGCGCGGCGGTGCTGATCGCCCAAAGCCTGCAACCGCTTGTGCAGCGCCATGGAAACTTTCTGTGCGATCTCGGGGGAAAACTGTCGCAACTGGGCGAGGCGTTTAATGGAGTCGGCGCGCAAGCTTTCCGGCAGCTTCATCAGCAAAACTGAGGCCTGTTTGGCGTTAAGATGGGCCAACACCAGCGCAATGGTTTGGGGATGCTCGCCTTCGAGAAATTTGGCGAGTTGCTGAGGATCGGACTTCTGCAGCGAAATGAGCTGACCCGCGCTGGCTTCGCGCGCCTGCGACACCTGACGCAGAAGTTGCTGCGCCCCGTTTTCGCCGAAGGCTTTGATCAAGAGCTTTTCGGCATAGTCGACCCCACCCTGCGCTAAGTAAGCCTCTGTAAGGAGAAGCTGCTGGTATTCCTCCATCACATCAAGAGCCCCCTGCGGATCGACCCGAGGCAATTCCGCAATCGCCTGGGTAAGTCGCTCCAAATCGGGTTCCGGCAAGTGACGATAGATTTCGCTGGCCGATTCCTCGCCCAAGAGCACGAGCAGAATGGCGGCCTTTTGCAGACCGGCGATCGGAGCGATTGCGGGAGCGGTCATGAGCGCATCTTCATTCTCAGTATTTTCAGCCTCGCCATCATCCTTGGCATCATCCCGTCCGATCTTCCGAGCGAATCCAGTTCTGTACCAGTCGCGAGGCTTCAGCTGGCTCCTTCTTGACTTTCTCGGTCAGCAGCTTCTTGAGTGCCGCGGCGCGCTTCGACGGATCTGCGGCATCCAGGGCTGCGATCGCGGTCGCGCCCTGTGTAGGCTTCAACAGCTCCGCTGCCCCGTGCGCGATCTTGCCCGGAATCTGCGCAATCGAGGTTACGATTTGCTTCTTCACCGGACGCAGAATCAACAGATACACGATCAGGAAGAGGGCGAGAATGCCTACATACCGCAACAGCCCCGACCACTGCATAAACAGGCGTCGCGAGACTTCCACCTTGGTCGGGGCCACGGGCTTCTCCACGGGAATTTCCTGAAAGGACAGGTTCTGTACCGCTAGGACGTCACCCCGCTGGGCATCGATGCCCAAGGCCGCAGCGGATAGTTGCTCGATGTTCTTCAACTCTTCCGGCGTCCGTTTGCGGCGGACGGTGGTCTTCTTTCCGCCGGCCTCGCTCGCGTCTTCGGCGTCGTCGACCAGTACTGCGGCCGCGATGCGATGGATACGCCCTGCGGGCGATGTCGTGTGACGGACGACCTTGCTGATGGCATACGTCTCGCTTTCCGATCGTGACGACTGGGTTTCTGCCGTATTCACCACCGCCGCCGCAGTCGCCGCCGCGGGAGCCGTGCCGCCCGGCACGTTGCTCGCCGTGCCCGGCACTCCGGCAGGACCGCCACTGCCAGCATTTTCCTCAGACTTTTGCTGGGTCAACATCACCGACGATTTGGGATCGTACGTCTCCTCTGTATTTTCGCTGCTGCTCATGTCGTACTCGACATGTACACTGGCTCGCACATGTTCCGCGCCCAACACGGGCTCGAGGGTGCGGAGAAGCGTTTTGGCCAGTTGTTCGTCCAGTTCGAGCGATCCGTAAGGCTCGCCCCGACGATGCAGCAGCGGAGTGTTGCTGTCGGCATCGATGACGGTAACATTCTCCGGACGCAAGCCATCGACGGCGCTGGCCACGAGTTGCGGAATCGCAGTCTGCTCCTGTTCGGATAATCGGCCGCCACGCATTTTGATGATTACTGCGGCCTTCGCCTCGCGCTCTTGTTCGGTAAACAGCGACTCGTGCGGCATCACCAGATGCACTCGTACCGCCTCGACATCGTTGAGGGTTTGCAGCGTGCGCTCGAGTTCGCCCTCGAGGGCCCGCTGGTAATTTACCTTTTCGCTGAAATCCGAACCCGCCCAGTTGGGGGTGTCGAAGAGCTCAAAGCCCAGGCGGGCACTGCGCGGCAATCCCTGGCTGGCGGTTTCAAGCCGACTGGCGTCGAGCTGATCGGGGGGAACCAGAACGCTCGATCCATCCGGCGAAAGCTGATACGGAATGTTTTTCGCCGCCAGTCGCGAGGCCAGCGCCTGCGCATCCGCCGGCTTGAGTCCGGTGTAGAGGGTGACGTAGCTGGGCTTCTGAAATAACGTTACAAATCCCCAAAGGGTTAGGCTGAGAATGGCGGCTCCCGCCGCGATCCAAAGCTTCTGGCCCACGGTAAGCGCCTGCCAGGCCTGCATGGCCTGGTCGAATGTTTTCGGCACCTCCACTTCGTCTCCTCTGCCGCCGATTGCCGCGTGCGAACCGCCACGGCGCATCAGCCGAGCCGATGCCGATTAGAAACTTTTCCACGCTAAAGCTGCATCCCCGAAATTTCCTTGTAAGCGGCGACGATTTTGTTGCGCACCTGCATCATGAGCTGGAAGGATAAGTCGGCCTTCTCCACCGCGATCATCGCCGTATGCACGTCCATGCCGCCGCCTTGCATCAACTCGCCGACTTGGGTGTCGGCCGTGCCCTGCGCCTGCTCGCTCTGTTCCATCGCGCCCCGTAGAGTCTCGGTGAAACCCCATGTCCGCGGGTTCACGCCGGACGAGGCGCTCGATGCCACGCTGTTGACTAAACTCGATGCCGGATTGATTGCCATAGTGTTCCCGCCAAGAATTCGGACTACTGTTTATCTCGACTCGCACATCGGAATCAACGCAACAAATCGAGGGAGGTCTGAATCATCGCCTTCGCCGCTCCTACCGCCGAAGCATTCAGTTCGTAGGCCCGCACTGCGCCCAGCAGATCGGCAGTTTCTTCCACCGGGTCCACATCGGGATAAGAGACATAGCCTTGCTTGTCGGCATCGGGATGCCCCGGCTGATAGCGGCGCAACGGAAGCGCGGCGCTGGCGATGACCTGCGCCACATGCACTCCCCGCCCCGCTCCCGCCGAGAAGCCCGCTAAGATTCCCGGAAACTGGCGCATCCGCTCGGAACGGAAGATGACCAGTTGCCGGCGATACGGACCACCCTCAGCGGTGCGCGTGGTTTCCGCGTTGGCCATATTGCTGGTTACGACTTCCGCCCGCAGTCGCTCTGCGGTTAACGCTGAACCACTCAATTCCAACATGCCGAAGAGATTCATGATCCGCTGCTCCCTTCACTGATGGCGCTCTGTATGCTCTTGAATGTGCTGTGCAGCAGGGCGATGCCTGTGTTGTAGCGCAGTTGCGTCTGCGCCATCAGCAGGCTCTCGCGATCCAGGCTGACGTTGTTGCCATCGGGCCGGAGAGGCAGGTCGTTCAAGGTGTGGGTCGCGGGGGTGTCCGAAGCCGGCTCGAACAGCGAACTGGCCCGGTTCATCTCCGCCGAAAAGCTGATGTCTTTCGTGCGGTAGCCGGGAGTGTCGATATTAGCCATGTTAGAGGCGATCAGCCCGATGCGGTAGGCGTTCACATCGAGCGAGCGAATCAGCAACTGCATTGAAGAGTCTTCTAGTAACGGCATCTGGTATTTTCCTTTCTCCCTTTCTTCTCTATTCGATTTTGTGCGATCAACCCGCTGGTGTCAGGCTCCCGCCGCATGGAGCGATGGACTGGGGCACGATTCCATAGTCTTTGCGCGGCGGAAGCCCGTACTCGCGGATGCGGTTGCGCACTGTGCGCAGGCTTATTCCTAGGAGTTGAGCGGCGCGGGAGCGATTGCCCCCGGTGGCGTCCAGCGTCATTTCGAGCAGTCGCCGCTCCGCAGATTCCATCGAGACTCCGGGTTTAAGCCATGCGGAGGGCGGGACGTCATGCTCGTTCTCACCTTCATTCTCATTGAAAAGCGGAGACGGACTCCGAAACAAATTCGTCGCCAGAGAGTTCGCCACTGCGTCATCGGAAGGCGAAAGGTGGGCCTGCGGAAGACCTGCGGCCGCAACTCCGAGCACTGCGACTCGCTGCATTATGTTCGCCAACTCGCGCACATTCCCCGGCCAGGCGCAGCGCTGCAAGGCAGCCAGGAAGTCCGGAGTCAATTGTGTGGAGAAATTGGAAGCAGCATGGCGTCGCATGAAGTGTTGCGCCAGTTCGGCAATATCCTCAGGGCGCTCGCGCAGTGGGGGCAAGCTAAGCGGAATAACATTCAACCGGTAATAAAGGTCGGCGCGAAATTGGCCCGCCCGCACCATTTGCAGCAGGCTGCGGTTGGTGGTCGCGATCACGCGCAAATCGAGGCGAATGGTGCGGGTTCCGCCCAACCGATCCAATTCCCGCTCCTGTAAGACTCGCAATAATTTGGGCTGCAGATTCAGCGGCATTTCTCCCACTTCATCGAGCAGCAGAACCCCGCCATTGGCTTGCTCGAACTTGCCCTCGTGCGCTGCCGCCGCGCCAGTGAATGCGCCTTTCGCGTGTCCGAACAGCTCGCTCTCAAGCAACGTTTCGGGGAACGCCGCGCAGTTGACGGCCACAAAGGGCCCTTCGCGGCGTGGACTGAGCCGGTGGATCATCCGCGCCAGCAGTTCCTTCCCGGTGCCGCTCTCGGCTTCTATCAAAATGTCTGCAGCACTGCCCGCAACCTGTCGGGCCAGATCGAGCGTCCGGCGCAGAGCCACCGACTGGCCGATGATTTCTCCCTTCGCTTCCGAGGTCGAATCGAGGTGGCATGGTCTTGGGCTTGATTCTTGAATGAGCCGTCGCGATACTTGCTCAAGGTGGGGAAAGCTGACCGGCTTGGCCAGATACTCAAGCGCCCCGCCGCGCATGGCGAGCACCGCGTCGGGTACGCTGGGATAGGCCGTCAACATCAGCACCGCCACTCCCGGATCCCGTCGCCGCAACTCGCGAATGACCGCCAGTCCATCCCCATCCGGCATGCGCATGTCGGTCAGAACCAGGCGATGATCGCCGCCGCGAAAACGGGCGACCGCATCGGTCATCCCGGTGGCGCTTTGCACCCGCCAGCCCTGACGGCGATACAGCGCTTCGAGCGCGCTGCGCATGGCCAGATCGTCATCCACCACGAGAATGGAGAGCGTCGCGCCAGACGCCTTCAACGACGAAGACGTCAACGTCGCAGGAGTAAAGATTTCGGGTTCAATTCCGATGGTTGAGGAACTCATGATTGCACCGCTCGGGGTCGCGGAAACGTTAAACGAAAGGTCGTGCCTTGATCGCAGCTCGTTACGGTGATGGCTCCTCCATGCTGCCGCATAATCCTCTGACAAACCGCCAGCCCTAATCCGGCGCTACCCGGACGGGTGGTGAATCCCAAGCGGAACAGTTCCGGGAGGTGTTCGGGGGATATTCCCGGCCCGGTGTCGCTGACCTCCAGAAATCCACAAACCGTGTCGGCTCCAGCCCGCAGCCGCAACCAGCCGCCGGACGGCATGGCCGCCAGCGCGTTGATTGCGAGATTGAGCACCACCTGGGCCAGCGCCTGACGATCGACATTCACCAAGATTAATAGCGGCGGCAACACGACCTCCAAATCCACTCCCGCTCGCCGTGCCAGCGGCAACAGAAAGACTCGCGCCGCCTGGGCCAACTCGCCCAGATCTTCAATCGCCACACGCAAAGCCCCCTCGCCGTGGATCTCAAGAATATTATTCACCGCCGCGGACATCATGCGCAGGCCGCGCTGCACTTGTTCGACCCAGGACCGCTGTTCGGGCACGAGATTCGATCCCGCCAGCAACCCGGCAAACAGTTCCAGGCTGCCCAAAGGGTTGCGGACCTCGTGCGCCAGCACGGCCAGGTCGCGATTTTTCTCGTCCAGTTGGCGGCGCAAACCTTCCACTTCGCGGTGGAGACGGAAGTACGACTGCTCCAGGGACGAGGCGGCATTCTTAAAGGAAGCAAAAGCGCGCGTCAGGACATCGGCATCGATCGGCGGCCTGGTCGGGATAATCTCAAGTGACGCGACATCGGCAGGGAATGACATGGGCAAAACGTACCCTGCAGGAAGAGTGCCGTTGCCGGGGGCTACAAACTAAGATTCTTCTCATACAACCGTGCCGGTATCGCGCTATAAGATGAGCCATCGACCCGGGCTGGTGGTTTAGCCACGGAGCGTAACCATAAGTGCTCGGGCTCGATGCTTGCGCCCTCGTTATCGATGCCATCCCCTGCCAGGATGAGGGCGCGTTCCATCACCAGTTGAAGTTCGCGGACATTGCCGCGCCAGGCATGGTTCAGCAGCAGAGCCGCCGCCTTCGTGCTTAATTTCGCCAACGGCAAATGCGAAGCCTTCGCTAACCCTGCAAGGAAACATTCCGCCAATGGAAGGATGTCCTCCACCCGCTCCCGCAGCGATGGCAACTCCAGCGGAAAAGCCGACAGCCGATAATAGAGATCTTCGCGGAACAAGCCGTCGGCGGCGCGTCGGGCTAGATCGCAATTGGTCGCGGCGATGACGCGGACGTCAGCATACGCGACTTCTGCCGTCCCCAGCCTCTGCACTTCCTTCTGATCCAGAAAACGCAGCAGTTTGGCTTGCAGGCCCAAGGGCATCTCACCGATCTCATCCAAGAAGATGGTGCCGCCCTGCGCCGCGAGAATGCGTCCCGTATAGCTCTGCACTGCGCCGGAGAACGCCCCGCGCGCATATCCGAAGAGCTCCGACTCGAGCAGCGATTCCGGAATCGCGGCGCAGTTCACTGTAACCAGGGGCTGCGAGGCGCGGCGGCTGAGTTGATGAATGGCCCTCGCGACCAGTTCTTTTCCCGTCCCAGTCGGGCCCATGATCAGCACCGTTGTGCTTCGCGGCGCGATCAGTCGGGTCAGCCGATACAGGCGCTGCATGAGCGCACTCCGGCCGACCATTCCGGGTAATGACTCAATCGTCCTGTTGGCATGAGGGTTCGTCGGCTCCGCGAGAGTCGATTCAATCGTTGCCCGCCCAAGGTTGGGTTTCGAATCGACGACTACCACGCGGGTTGTCGGAAAGCGCCGTCCGATCATAAGTACCAGCTCCTCGGCGTCGAGATCCGCCAGCCTGCGGTCGAGGTAAAGGGTTTTCCAGCTACCATTCTCCAGTTGTGCCAGCGCATCGGCTCCTCCGCTGACCTGTTGCACGAAGGGCTCGTGATCGGGAAAACTCGACAAAACTTCTTTGCGGAAGTCGCTGTTGGGACTGGCAACAAGAATGCCTGCGCAAGGCCTGGCCGAATAGGCGGCGGTTGACATATTTCAAGTTCACGCCGCGAGGATTAGAAGCAGATTAGAGGAAGGTTAAAGAGCTCTTACGGTGGGGCAAGCATTCCCAGAAGCAATGTGTGAAAACAAAATGGGAAATTTCCCGTCCTGCAATGCCGATTTGCAGCTACTTTTTCCGCCAAGTCTCTCCGCCATCGTCAGTCAGCCAAGTCGCCGACCCAGTCGTCATCTGCACATGGGCCGCATCGAGAAACTGAACCCCCGTCACGTCAGCGGACAACTGTTCCTCGCCTGCAACCGGTTTCACATGACGCCAATTCTGACCGCCATCGGTGGAGTGATACACTGCGCCACCCATTCCCACGACCCAGACTTCCCGCTGCGATGCAGATACGGCGAGAAAGTGAACGTTCGGGGAAACCGTAACATTCGTCCACTCTTTGCCGCCGTCGAGCGACCGCTGTAAGCGCCCATCGGCGGTCAGCGTCCACAAGGGCGCAGTCGGTATGACGATGCGAGCGGCCAGCGCGGGAGAAATCGCGTTCGCAGGCGGCGCAAAGGACTGCCGCATATTGGGGCCGTTCGCGGGCGAACTGCTCTGCGGAGCAACGTCTGAGTCGGCCAATAGCGAGTTGGCTGAAGAGTCCAGCGCTCCCGACTTTTTCGCCCTCGGGTGACTTGATCCGTCCGCTTTTAGATTGCTCTTCGGAAGCGGATTCGTCGAAGGTTCGGCAGTTTGTGAACTCGCGGCCGGACTAGGTTCCGTGTTCGCCGCCTCAGGCGGAACAACCTTCGTCGAGGGTGCTGAGTTCGCGGCGATTTCCATCTGTGCGCTGCGATGCTCTTTGAAGCTAAAAGTAATTGCTGTGCCGATGATCGCGATGCACGCCATCGCGGCGCCCCATCGCAGCACTGGCCATTGCCAAGTCGTACTGGGTGACGAGCGCACGGTGCTCATCGCAGCGGACTCAGACGGCACGGACAACATGGCGACTTCGCGGCAGTCCAAACACGCCGCCAAGTGCTCCATGATTTGCAGGCGTTCGCCTGAGTCCAGCAACCCCTCCCCAAATGCACCGAGAAGATTGGCATCAGGATGACTTTGCGAGAGAACGCGGCCCTGCCCAGCCAGCAACCTCCGGGTAACGATTTGTGGCATTTCCTTCATGGGTCGAGACTTACCGCTCCTTCCCCCCTTTTACCGTACTGCCAGAGAACGACCCGCCGGGCGTTTCTTGCAGCAATCGCTGGCGAAGATTTATCCGAAGATCGCGCACATCAACCTCGAGCGCTTCCTGGGCCTGTCTCCGGCTCAGCCCCCGTTTGCCCAATTGAGCCAAAATCTGCTTTCTCAATGACTTGGCTAGCTTGGTCAACTTTCGGCTGATCGTCGATTCATGCACCCGCAGCATCTGCGCGATCTCAGCCAGGGTGCGCTCGTCCAGATAGTACGCTGCCAACACAAAACGGTCTTCCTCCGGAAGCTCGCCGAGCACTTCGTCGACTGCCGACTCAATTTTTGGATCGACCGAAGTAACACCGTCGGAGATGATCGGATCGGCCGCAAACTGCACACCCTCTTCGCTTTTTTCATCCAGACTGACCAGCCTCTTTTGCTTTCGGTAGCGGTTGACGTGCTCCTGGGCAAGGACGGTGCGCAGCCAGCCTTCGAGGGATCCGCGTCCGGTGTAGAACGAAAGTTTTGAGACTCGCTCACCGTCGCGCGTCGTGACCCCATAAAGCTCGCCATAGAGCGAGTCTGCCAACTCGCGTGCCGAGGAGCTTTCTTTCGTGATCCCGGCGGCGATGTCGTAAAGCTTCTCTCGGAAGCGCGTCAGAAAAACTTCCCAAGCGCGTTCTTTGCCTGCGGCGCAGGCACGGGCAAGGGTGAGGTCTTCGATCCGCAGGTTGCTCAGCAGTTCGCAAATAGCGATCGCACTGCCGCCCGTTTCGAGTTGCTTCTCAGCCAGCTTGCGCAGTATGCCGGAGAACTCTTCGGGCCCCAATCCCAGCGTCCTTGCTCCCGAGCGCTCGTACAATCGCGAGGTCAGCAATACCACATCCGCAGAGAACCATGCGATTTCGTGATTGGCAGGTTTCAAGGACACTTTGTGTTCGCCAGCACTCTGATGCTACCAACTTCGGAGAAAGTCAACTAGGTGCGCAAACGACTCGAACGGCAGGATACTAAAGATGAGAGCGGCTAAGGTGAGGGGCGACTTCAAGGGAATCAGATTTCCAAAATCACCGGCATGATCAACGGACGTTTCTGGGTTTCCTTCGAAATGTAGCGTTTCAAGTCGGTGCGGATTTTCTCTTTGATGACCCCGTAGTCCGTCTTCTCTTCGTTGCTGGAGAGTTCCAGCGTCTCCATAACGATCTGGCGTGCCCCGCTCATAAAGCCGTCTTCTCCGCCGGAAAAGCCGCGGGTCACGATTTCTGGAGTGGACTCGACTCGTCCAGTGAGCTTGTTAATAGCAATGATTGGCAGAACGATGCCGTCTTCGCTCAAGTGCCGCCGATCTTTGATGACCAGATCTTCGACCACATCGGTGCGCGAACCAGAGTCGATGCAGACACGGCCAACATTCACGCGGCCAGCCTTGCGGGCGCCTTTTTCGTCGAACTCCAGAACATCGCCACTCTCGATCAGCATTACTTTTCCGACCGACCCATGCATCGCACCTGCCAACTCCGCGTGCAGCTTTAGCTGGCGATATTCGCCATGAATCGGGATAAAGAATTTCGGCTTGACCAGATTGATGATCAGCCGCAACTCTTCCTGACTGGCGTGTCCGCTGACGTGCACAGGCGGAGAAGAGCCGTCGTCGTAAATCACATGCGCTTCGCGGCGGAACAGGTGATCGACCACACGATAAATCGCCTTCTCGTTACCGGGAATGATGCGCGACGACAGCATCACCGTGTCGCCTTTTTCGATCTTGGCATGCTTGTGAGTGTCGACGGCTGCGCGCGACAATGCCGACATTGGTTCGCCTTGCGTGCCGCTGATCATCACGCAAACTTTTTCGGCGGGGAAGTTCTTGATCTCTCCGGGATGAATCAGCACGCCATCGGGAATCTCGATATATCCCAGGTCCTCGGCAATCTCTGAGGCATTGTTCATGGAGCGTCCGACGAAAGCGATCTTGCGTCCGTGCTCCCATGCCATCTCGACGGCTAACTTGATGCGATGGATAGAAGACGAAAAACAGGAGATGAAGAGGCGTCGCTTCGTGTGCGCGAACACTTCGTCAAACTTGCGGCGAACGGCGCGCTCGCTCGGGGTATACCCCTTGCGCTCGACGTTGGTCGAATCCTGAAACAGCGCAAGCACGCCTTGCTTGCCGTATTCGGCAAAGGCATGCAGATCGAACAGCTTGTTATCGGTCGGCGTTGGATCCACTTTGAAGTCGCCGGTATGGATCAAGACCCCGAGCGGAGTGTGAATCGCAAGCGCCACGCAATCGACCAGGCTATGCGTGACTTGGATCGGGTGAATGGTAAATGGCCCGACCTTAAAGCGCTCGTCGGCATGCATCTCGCGGAGGTCGGCGGCGTCGAGCAAGCCGTGCTCGTCTAATTTGTCTTCGAGCAAGGCCAGGGTAAATTCTGTGCCCCAGACTGGAATGTTCAGTTCGGAAAGCACCCAGGGCAGTCCGCCAATATGGTCTTCGTGGCCGTGGGTCAGAATGATGCCCTTCACCCGCTGGCGGTTCTCGATGAGGTAGGAAATATCTGGGACGACAATATCAACGCCCAGAAGTTCAGATTCGGGGAACATCAGGCCCGCGTCGATGACGATAATGTCGTCACCCCAGCGGATGGCCATGCAGTTCATTCCGAACTCGCCCAGCCCGCCCAGCGGGACTATCTGCAGTTTTCCAGTTGGCATCGTTGAAGTTTGATCGTAGCACAGGGGAGAGAGTCGAAATCTTCGGTCGAGGCAGGTCGAGTAGGCTACACTTATTTTGGTTTAGCGCCGGTTGCTCGACGGGTAAGGATTAGCATCCAATAGGAAACCGATGGCCCCGAATCCTCAAAAGTCGCGATTGCTGCGAGGCGTCGAACTCGCCCTGCGCGGCGGATTTCAGCGCGCCTATCAGACCGTGAAGGTGGACCCCGACCGTTTTCTTATGCAACTGCGCGCCGGGTATGGCCTGCCCGTCGCCAATTTTCAGGGAGTGTATTCGCTTGACGTCGAAACTCTGGACGATCTCTCTGCCAGAATCATTCGCGGTGGCACTCGCGTTGCGGCTCTCGAAGGCGCTGGCTTGGGCATCGGAGGCATGGTCACCATCGTCCCGGACCTAAGCATTCTCGCTGGAATCACCCTGCGGACGATACAGAAATTGAGCCTCGTCTACGGCTTCGAGTACAACACCGACGAAGAGATGTCAGAGCTATGGATCGCCGCCGCCAGCGCCGCCGGTGTAGACATCAGCAGGGAATTGTTGGAAAAGGAAGTGGTCAGTCGCTTCGTGCCGCGCGTGATTCAGCGAATCGCCGCGCAAGCCAGCGCCGAGGTTGTAGAAAAATGGTCGGGGCGATTGATTCCCATCGTCAGTTCTTTCATCGGCGGGGGACTGAACTACTACTTCGTTCGCGCCTGGGGACGCCGCGCCCAGGCTCATTTCCGCGAGAAGCATCTTGAAATACGCAATCGAATGCAATTACCGCAACGACCTATTGCCGCTCTAAATTCGTTCAACCGTTAGCGAAGCATCCAGCCGGTCAACTCAGCATTCAGCCGATTCGTGTAGCCTAAAAATCATGCTTGAGTTTCACTGTTCAGCCATTCTCTTTGACCTCGATGGAGTTCTTATCGATTCCACTGCTTCAGTGGCGCGGCAATATCGGGCGTGGAGCCTGGAAAACGGACTGGATCCAGAATTCGTGCTGCGAAATGCTCACGGGGTTCGCACCGTAGAAGTGATTCAGAGAGTTGCGCCTCATCTGAATCCTGAAGAGGAAACGCTGAAAATTGAAAAACGCGAGGTTGAAGATCATGCCGGAGTGGCCGCGATTCCGGGCGCGCCGGAGTTGACACGATCGTTACCGATCGGGCGCTGGGGAGTAGTGACCTCTGGTCGCCGTCATCTAGCCACAGGCCGTTTGCATCTTGGCGGCATTCAGGTGCCTGAAGTCCTCGTGACCGCTGAGGACGTTCAGCGTGGGAAGCCTGATCCGGCCCCCTATTTAAAAGGCGCGCAGTTGCTTGGATTTAATCCGCAGGACTGCATCGTGTTCGAGGATGCGCCGGCGGGAATTACGTCCGCTCACGCCGCCGGAATGAAAGTCATTGCTTTGTCGAGTACCTATCCCGCCTCTGACCTCATCGCCGCCGACGCCGCGATCAAGAATTTTCTTAAGGTGAAATTCTCGTTCGACAATGCGGGGATTACGATTGTCGTCTAGGTTGATTTTCCTCGAAGACCGGCTATTACAAGTTCTTCCAGAACCAGCGTTTCTAAACCCTCCACGCGGACAAAAGCGTCGTCATTCGTGATCGTCCTCGTGGCCTGTGCGTGTAAGGCGGTGGCTGCTTGCAGAGCGTTGGGCGTTCGCAGACGATGAACGGCCCGAAGCCGTGCTGCTCCGTCGGCGATTTCCAGAGTGGGGGCGATCCACTCCAGATGGGGATAGGTCGAAAGCAGTCCGTAGAACTCACCTGCCGGTTGTTCATGGCTGTCGCGATATGGATGGACCAGCAATTCCGTCATGGTTATCGTGGACGTTACCGCTCGTGACGCCGGTCGATTTATCCACTGAAAGACTTTGTGGGTTAGTTGAAGATAGCGAGGGTTAGACTCCAGTTGGTAGATGAAAACACTTGTATCGAGGGCGATCATGCGGTGATTTCGCAAAAACGCGCGAAGGCGTTCTACTCCCAACTCTTGCGTTCCTTGCGGAAGTGATTCTTGGGAAATGCACCCCGAGCAAGACCTCGAATTACCTCAGGATAGGAATTTGGTTTCTGCAGAATAAGGACCTTGCCGCCGCGAACCGAGATCAGAATCTTGTCGCCCGGCTTGAGGGAGAGTGCCTCGCGCGCCTCGCGAGGAATGACAATCTGATTTTTCGACGAAAGAGTAGCTTCGGTCATAGCTTTACATTGGAGCACGAAGTAAAGCAAGCTCTAGCGTCACCGCAGCCAATCTTCCAGCTCAATCCGGTGATCTGTTTTCTCATCGCGGTATTTCACGATGACCGGCGTATAGAGCGATAGATTCCATTCCGCAGCCTTGCCCTTCGTGACCGAGCGCGAGCCTGGAACCACCACCGCGCCCTCGGGAACCTCCAATGGCTTCTCGTCGCTGGCCCGATAAATCTCGCCTCGCACCAGATCGTAGAGCGGAGTCGAACGAGTCAGGATCGTCCCTGCCCCCAATACGGCGCGAGTCCTAACCAGTGTGCCTTCGTAGATGCCGCAATTGCCGCCAATCAGTACGTCGTCCTCTACGATCACGGGCGAGGCATTGATCGGTTCCAGCACCCCGCCGACTTGCGCAGCTGCGCTCAGATGCACTCGCTTGCCAATTTGCGCGCACGAGCCGACCAGCGCATGCGAATCGATCATCGTCCCCTCGTCCACATAAGCGCCGACGTTGATGAACATGGGGGGCATGCAGATTACGGAAGGCGCAACATAAGCACCCTCCCTGACGGAAGAGCCGCCGGGCACCACTCGGACGCGATCGTCGATCGCAAACTTGCGGGCAGGGAATGTGTCCTTATCGACAAAAGACAAGCCTTCTCCGCCCATCTCGGCTAGTACGCCCAGACGAAACCCCAGCAGGATGCCTTGCTTCACCCATGCGTTGACGACCCAGTTTGTGCCGATCTTCTCCGCGGCACGAACTCGACCGCTCGTGAGTTGCTCGCGAAATTCTAAGAAGACACGTCGGGCTTCCGGCTTGCTCTCGACCTCTCCCAGGGATGCAAAGCGCTCAATGGAAGCTTTGAGCGAAGCAATCTCTGTCACTCCCGCTGATGTTGGGTTTGTCATTTACGTGAGCTCAGTCTCAGACGCACTTACATTCGCTGCGAATCAGAACGCCGGTCAGCCCGTGCGAGGCGTCGCGTCCTTCGGTGAGCGCTGCGAAAGGACCGTGCCAGCGGGAGTGATTGGCATCATGACCCGCGGGGCGTCCTTTGCCATGATTGCATTGGCCGCAGTTCGACCGGTGCAGAACCGCCTTGTGCGGGCCGTTCGCCCATGTTTCGTAGACGAAAAATTCAGTCGGCTCAGGCGCCGCTTTAGGTAGCAGGCCGACATCGGTTGCGATCTTCTGCAGTTTTGCCCGTGTGTCGCGCCGCATCGGCAGCATGGGCAGCCGATAGTTTTCTTCGATCCTTCCCATCATGCTGAGCACCGCTTTGACCGGCATCGGATTCGACTCGATGAAATTGGCCTGCATCAATGGAAGGTACTTGCGATGGATGGAGCGTGCGGTCGGCCAATCGCCATGAAGCGCCGCGCGGGTCAGGTTTGCCATCTCATGCGGAATTTCGTTCGATGCCACCGAGATCACGCCAACACCGCCAAGTGCCATCAAGGGGAGAGTGATCGCGTCGTCGCCAGAAAATACAAGAAAACGCTCTGGGACAGCATTGAATACCTCCGAAATCTGCGTGATATTTCCGCTGGCTTCTTTCACGCCCGCGATGTTCGGCAATTCCGCCAAACGGCCCAACGTCGCGGGCTCGAGGTTTGCTCCGGTGCGTCCCGGCACGTTGTAGAGGACGATCGGTTTGTCGATCGCCTCCGCAACGGCGCGGAAGTGGCGATACTGGCCTTCTTGCGTTGGCTTGTTGTAGTACGGCGAAGCGCTGAGGATGGAGTGTACTCCGGGCCGCGACGCCGCCTCTTTCGCTTTTTCCACCGCATCTCTCGTGGAGTTGGAAGTCGCACCCGCCATGATTGGAACTCGGCCAGCGGCTACTTCCACGTGAATGTCGATGACCTGGAGCCACTCGTCGTGGCTCAATGTTGGAGTTTCGCCGGTCGTCCCACAGGCGACGATGAAATCAACGCCCGACTCAATCTGCCAGTCAATCAGGCTTCGTAGCGCAGGCTCGTCAATGGAGCCGTCAGATCTGAACGGAGTGATAAGAGCTGTGCCGCATCCGCGAAGTTGCATTGAGTTAGGATAACGCGCTTTGGCTGCGCTGAAAACCTGACTCCAAGAGCTTACAGCTCGCGCCAGATATCTTGAAAGTCGAACAGGCCATGCTTGCCCGCCAGCCATTCGGCGCCACGCACCGCGCCCTCGGCAAAGCCGCGCCGAGAACTGGCGTCGTGACAGAGATATATTCGGTCGCTTCCGGAATTCAAAATGAACTCATGCATGCCCACGACTTCTCCTTCGCGGAAGGAAGTGATTTCGATTTCTACTCCAGAGGCTTGGCGCACGATGTGCTGCATCCGAGAAGCCGTGCCCGAGGGCGCGTCTTTCTTGTGCTTGTGGTGGCGTTCGAATATCTGACCGGAATAGCCATAACGCAACGCCTCGGCGGCAGTTTTTACGGCAGCATAAAAGAGGTTTACTCCGACTGAGAAATTCGCGCCATAGAGTACGCCCGATTGGGCCTTCGACGCTAGCCCCTGAACCCGCGGCAGATCCTGATACCAACCCGTGGTTCCCACGACGATACACTTGCCCGCGTGAACGCAGGCCTCGATATGCGGTACGGCGGTCTGCGGAGTGGTGAAGTCAATCACCGCATCGACGTGTTGGAGCCGCTCGGAAGTAAGCGCCGCGCAGGATTGGTTGTCCGCGCTGTCCGCGACCGTGACATGGTGGCGTCGCTCGCGAGCCACGTCGGCCACCAGCGATCCAGTCTTACCCTTGCCCAGAATCAGTAAATTCAAAGCTCTTCAGTCCTCGAGCGGTTGGATGCTAGTCGAATACGGCTGGATCCAGCTCGGAGAAAAATGCCTTGTGCAATCGCCTTACAACATCGGACGCAACTGTTTCTTCGACCACAAAAGTTAGATTGATTTCGGATGCGCCCTGCGAGATCATGCGAATCTTAACATCCGCCAGCTCGCCGAATACTCGCGCCGCGATGCCGGGGGTTTCCCGCAAGTTTTCGCCGACAAGACAAATGATCGCTTTGCGTCCTTCGTATTTAACATCTGCCAGTTTAGCCAAATCGGCGGCCAGCTCGGGAATCGCCTCATTGGAATCGACAGTCAAAGAAACGCTGACCTCGGATGTGGACACCACATCGACCGGAACGCGATGCCGATCGAATGCCTCAAAGATCGCGCGCAAAAATCCGTGAGCCAGCAACATACGAGGAGCGGCCACATCCACGATCGTAATACGTTTCTTGACCGCGATCGCCTTGAAGTAATTGCCGGAGTGAGGTGCCCGGGCTGCGATTCGGGTGCCCTCGCAGGCAGGATTTCGCGAGTTCAAAATGTACACCGGAATATTCTTCTGAATTGCCGGAAGCACGGTCGCAGGATGAAGGACTTTCGCCCCGAAGTAGGCCAACTCGGCCGCTTCTTCAAAGCTGATGACTTTGATGCGATGCGCGTCGGGACACATATTCGGATCGGTGGTCAACATCCCATCGACATCTGTCCAAATATCGATGCGTTCGGCATCAAGCCCAGCCCCGACTATTGCAGCCGAAAAATCGGAGCCACCGCGGCCAATGGTCGTTGTGACGCCGGTCTTCGTGGCTCCGATAAAACCACCCATGACTGGAACTTGCCCGCGATCAAGCACAGGCTGAATCACTCTCTTAAGCCGCTGATTAGTCTCTTCGAATAGAGGAGCCGCGCGCATGTGATTGCCGTCCGTCACGATGCACTCGCGTGAATCGACTAGAACTGCATCGATGCCCTCGGCACGCATTGCCGTCGTTACAATTTTGCTCGACAGCCTTTCTCCGAATGAGGCGACGTTGTCGGTAGTGCGCGGTGTGATTTCTCCCACGGCTGTAATTCCGCGTAAAAGTTCGTCCAGCGCATCGAAGTCGACTGCCAACTCGTGATCAAATTGCAGAAACAGAGCCGTTCCAACCAGTTCTCGCGCGGTATTGAAGTGCCTTTCTCTCAATTCGCGCGAAAGCCGGAGCGCGGTTTCTCGGTCTCCCGCGCCCGCCGCGCGCGCCATGCCGAGCAACTGATCGGTGACCTTGGCCATGGCACTGACCACGACCACGGGTCGCTGGGCCAGCCGCGCCTTAACGATCTCACCCACACGATGGATGGCGTCGGCATCGCCCACCGAAGTGCCGCCAAATTTCATTACGATCATGTTTCGTCTAACCCTTAATGCGCTTCGGAAACTTCGGTGAAATGTGTCGCGACATGCTAGTCCAGATATCCCTGAGCCTTGAGCAACTCGGCGTTTAGCACGGCCGCGCCAGCCGCACCTCGGATGGTGTTGTGGGACAACACAGTAAATTTCCAGTCTAGGACGCCGCACGGACGCAGCCGTCCCACACTGGTCGTCATGCCGTTCCCAAATTCAACGTCCAGACGAGGCTGAGGACGGTCGTTGCCGCGCACATACCTAACCGGCTGTAGCGGAGCGCTTGGCAGTTTAAGTTCCTGCGGAATCGCTTTAAAGTTGTCCCATGCTGCAATGATCTGATCCGCCGTTGGCTTCTCGGAGAGCTGCAGCGAGACCGATTCGGTGTGTCCTTCTTCGACTGCGACGCGGTTGCAATGCGCACTGATCGAAAAACCCGCAGGCCGAACGTCAGTACCTTGAACTTCGCCCAGCAGTTTGCGCGCTTCTTCCTCCATCTTTTCTTCTTCTTTGGGAATGTAAGGAATTACATTGCCGAGGATGTCCAGTGAAGGCACGCCGGGATATCCCGCTCCGCTGACCGCTTGCATAGTCACCGCGAGCACGGTCTCGATGCCAAAGTGCTTGAGAGGTGCGAGCGCCATCACGAGGCCGATCACCGAGCAATTGGGATTTGTTACGACGAACCCGCCGTCCGGCTTGCGCCAGCCCTGGCTCTTGATCAGCGCGACATGGTCAGCATTAACCTCGGGGATCACCAGCGGCACGCCGGCCTTCATCCGCAGCGCGCTGGAGTTGGAAATCACGGCGCAGCCCGCCGCTGCGAATTGTGGCTCAAGTTCAGCGGCAATTCCGGCATCGAGCGCGGCGAAAATTACTTTCGGAGCACCCTGTGGCATCGCCGGCGAAACTTTCATCCCGGCGACGCGCGCAGGAATCTCCGTCTTCAACCGCCAGCGCACAGCCTCTGCGTAGGTCTTGCCCTCCGAGCGATCCGAGGCGGCTAGCCACGCAACCTCGAACCAGGGATGGTGCTCCAGCATTTGGATGAAACGCTGTCCGACCACACCGGTGGCACCTAGAACTCCAATGGGAACCTTCGCTTGCATAGACGTGTTTCTGGATTTTACAACAGCAAAGACGAATCAACTGTCGGCCGGAAGCCGGATTACAGCGGCGAACTTCCGCGGTCAACATCGCCGAACGAGTACTCATTTAACGGTCCGAAGCGTCGCTTTTCCGCGTACAAGCGCCAGCGTCGCCAGACAATCCTTAGACTTGCCATTACGGGGATGGAAAGATAAATCCCCAGAACTCCTGCGATTTCCGCTCCCGCCAGTACGCCGAAGAGAGCCGCCAGCGGATGCAACTCCGTGCTACGGCCCATGATTCGCGGAGACAGCACATAGTCTTGCACGATCCGCCAAGCCGCCAAGAATATTAAGATGATTACCCAATGCTCGTAGCTTGTCGCGAGAGCCACTGTAATCATCAAGGCCGCCGCAAGCAGCGGTCCGACCAGCGGAACGAACTCCATCGCACCGCCGGCGGCCGCTAACACAAGTGCGTATGGAACTCGCATCAGCCCCAGAAATACGATGTAAGCGACAAACGATACCGCCGCGAGAATCAATTGGGCGCGAATAAACTGCGCCAGCATTTGATTGAGATCGTCGACCACTCCCTGCAAAAACTCGCGCTGCGGTCGCGAGTTGACCATGGCAAGAATTTCCTGACTGAAAGCTCGCCCGTCCTTCAGAAAAAAAATCGCCAGAATCGGCACCACGATTAGCAGCCATGATTGCTGCGCCACTTCGGCGATGCGGAAGCCCGCTTGTTGCGCTGCGCCAGAAAGTTCGTCTTCGTGCTTGGATAAAATGTCTTCGACTTGTTGGACTACAGCCCCATTCCAGCCGTGTTTCTGGGCCACTTGAGAGGCGAGCGCTCCATATCCGCCGTGTTCCAGAAAACCAGGGAGCGACTCCGATAATCGCTGCGTTTGCCGGCCAATCTGCGGCCCCACGGCGAAGACAAAAATCCCCAGTAGTATGACTAGTGACAAATAGATTGCGGCGATCGCCAGTCCTCGGCTATGCGTCCACTTTTCGATTCGTGACACCGCGGGGTCAACCAGATAAGCGAAGAACACGGCAAACAAGAATGCCATCAGGGAGTGATGTGCGACATACAAGAAGCTGAGCACGAGCACGAACAGCAGAGTCGTCGTCAGAACGCGCAGCGTACGTAGGTCGATCAGCGGCATCTAGTTTTGTTTTGACAGCGAATCGACTCAGGATTCAGTCCCTCAGAACTTCAGTATTCTCCGTCGGAATCGACATCCGCATGACTTTAAACTGGTCGTCAAGCCAGAGTGCCCAATCTCCAGCGTCACTCTTCAGATTAATTCGGATTAATTCTTGATCGACGCCATGAACGGAAACTTTTTCCCGTCCGGCATATTCGACGCTCACTGGCATCGAGGCGCGCTGATGGGGATTCAGTGTTCCAAACAGTGATCGCTGATTCAGCGGGCACTCAGGAATCCCCTTGGTCTGACGGCAACCCGTGGCCAGATACTTCCACGCCAGCACTTCTCGATGAATGAACACATAATCGTCCAGTACGCTGGTCGAGTTGGGAAGAATGAAGGGCTGCTCTTGCAGTTTGTCTCCTGGATTCGCACTGAATCTTTCCATCAGGAACTTGTCATCGGGAGTTACGGTCTCCTGCGCTTTGCCGGGGCTGAGTTCCTTCCACTCGTATTTCTTTAGCTCGCCCGCCGCTGTGAGTTCGAGTGTCGAAGCTTGGGCTGCCGAATCTCCTTCACCATGAAACTCGGAATTTACCACGCTGCCATTCGCGTCCTGGGTGATAGAGAAAGTTTCTGACGCGACCCGCTTGCCATTCATGATCACGGAGAAAGTTCCAGCGTCGACTTTTTGCCCGGAGGCCTTAGCCGCCCACGCCTGCCCGCTTGCCAGCCATACAAGCGCTGCTGCCGCCGCGAAAAATAGTGTCATTTGAATCCGAGCGAACATATTACTTCCTCCGCAATCGCTTCGATGGTCTTGCCCTGGGTATTAACTGTAAGCGTAGCAGTTAGATAGGCTGGCCGTCGCTGCTCATAGAGATTACGGAAGTCATCGAAGCTATTTAGTAAAGGGCGGGTACCGTGTTCGATCTGACATCGTTGGAACAGTTCCTCGGCAGAAGCATCGAGAAATATCACCGGATGTGGGCGGCTTCGCAGAATGGCCGAGGCTTGCTCGGAAACGAATGTGCCTCCGCCCAAGGCGAGCACTCGCGGCGCGGATGAATCGGAAAGCAAATCGCTGAGGACGCCCGCTTCAATTTCCCGAAATTCCTGTTCTCCAGCTTCTCGAAAAATATCGGCGATCTTGCGCGCGTGTCGGAATTCGATCCGCCGATCCAAATCCTCAAAAGTCCAATGAAGGCGTTCGCCGATCGCCCCGCCGACACTGGATTTCCCAGCGCCCATAAATCCAGTCAAAATAATGGTGCGAATTTCGGGATGGAATACTGGATTGGTCGGAGTTGAGCAGCTAACGTTGTCTGGCAAGCACGACCCTCCCGCCCCGCGAACGAATCGCGTCAAGCGGTAAGAAAGCTAATTGTTGGCGATACGTTTCTTGAAGTGAATCTTACCACTGAAGGAGTGCAGCTTTACTGAGGATGCAGCTTTTCCAATCGTTCCAAAGAACGAACTCCCGGCGCGCGCCGCCATCGAGCTGTGACGGGGCATGAGAGAGAAGTCGTTGTCGACCTGGCCGTACACAGAACTCGCGGAAACGTCGATCGAGGCGTAGGTGGGCGCGAAGGCTTCAATGTCGCCAGTATTGGTCATAAAACGGTACTGGCCACCATCGCCGAATCCGCCGGTGTAGCTGATTTTGCCGCCGTTGGAGTTGACCTCAACCAGCGGTCCATTGACCTCGGTCATGGTGACGTCGCCAGCCACTGATGTTATTTCAACGTGCCCGTTGTTTACGTTGCTTAGGTTGACCGGGCCGTCCATGGTCTTAATGTGGACGTGCGCATCTTGGGTGTCGCTCACATTGATTGGAGCTGTGGTGCCCTCGACCGTAAGGTCGCCGCGCAATTTTTCAGCCCGCAAGGGGCCGTTGCTGGAATGCAGCGTCACGCTGGCAGTGGGCGGAACCAAGACCTCGTAATCTATACGGCCGGAATCTTTGTCGGCTCCGTCCAGCAGATGCGAAAGCACATCGACACGGTCGCCACTCTGCGTCTGGTCAACTTCGACTTTGTCGGAGTGGCGGGTGGCCGTCACTACAACTTCGTTACCCGGCGCGGACTTCACGGAGATAGGGCCGTAAGCGTTGGTCACGGAAACGCTGGCGCGCGGGCCTACGGTGTAACGGTATTCTTTGCGGATTTCGCCCGCACCAAACGCTACGCTCACCAGAATGGTGACCGCCGCGAGCTTCGTTACCTGTTTACTGCTATCCATGACGTTGACTGCTCCCGCGTTGTTTTCGTGATTCCACAACCCTTCCGCTGTCCATTATGGCAGACAGACGGTTAAGGCAGTGTACGATCCGCCGCCATCTGGTAAACCATGGATCGTTGCTCGTAGGCCCCGAGCAAAGCCTGTTGTGCCAATGCATCATTAGGATCGCTGAGCGCGGAAGCTTTTGCGTTCCGAATGTAGGAGTTCACATTCCTGAGATCGGTTTCGTAGTTCGCGCGCAGCGCTGGATTGCGCTGCGACACCTCGTTCAGCAACTGACGGTCATCATCGCCCAAGTCCGCCACCTCTTGCCCATTTGCATGGGCCGCGTTACTGGACGCGGAGTTCACGCCATGCTCATATCGCACCACACCTAAGCCGATTAGCAGAGCCACCGCCACCGGAGCCAGCCATGCCAGTCGCCAGGTGCGATGCGGACGATCTACCAGGAAAGGGCGAGTCGGCGCGTCCTTGATCAACCCCTCTTGCCGAAGCGCAATCTCGATCAAGTTCCATACTTGTGGGTCAGGTTCGTCGGAAGCCTGCATGGTTCGCGCTTCGCTCAAAATACGGTGCATTTCGCTGAGCAGTTCAGCACATTCCTCACACTGCCTAAGATGAGGATGTCGGCTGGCTTCCGCGACGTTATCTTGCAACTCCAAGAGCTCCGGCAGCTCTTCATTAAATTCTGCGCAATTCATCGCCAATACTCCGCCCTGTCGATTCAGTCTGCTCGTGCTTTGCTTGTTCGTATCTTGCGCTTCTTAAGTGCCTCTCGCAGCTTCAGCCGTGCTTTGTGAAGTTGCGACTTACTGTTACCTACGGAACAGCCCACAATTCCGGCGATCTCATTGTGCTCGTAACCCTCGACATCATGCAAGACAAAGATCGTTCGATAGCCCACGGGGAGATCGTCCACCGCCCGCTGCAATTGCAGCCGATCCACAGTGCCCGACAGTTTCAAATCCGGCGCGCCCGGCTCCTTGCGAGTCGTGTCTTCCTCGCTCTCCAGCGTGTCTTCGAGCGGTACGACTGGCAGGCCTTTCCGTCTTAGATGCATCAGAACGACGTTCACAGCCATGCGATGCAACCAGGTCGAAAACGCAGATTCGCCACGAAAAGTGCCGATTTTGCGGAATAACTGAAGAAACGCTTCTTGCGTCAGATCTTCGGCTTGCGCCACATTGGCCGTCATGCGCAGGCATAGGGAATATACGCGCCTCTTATGCAAATCGTAGAGCGTCTGGAAAGCCTCGGCATCGCCCGTCTTGGCGCGCTCGACCGCCTCCGCTTCCGACAATCTCTCGACTTTGGTTTTTCTCGCGTCCGCCAAATTATCGATCCGGCCGCACCCAGTCAGATGCGACTTAATCCCTTATTCGTTGTATTCGTTCCGACTATCTCTACAGTATCGAAGGTAGGGGCACCGCTTGGGATGTCACCCCTGTACCGACTCTAACCCAAGGGCTCGCGGGTCGTTTTCTCTTGGACGTAAAAGAAATGCAAAAATATCCATGCAAAGCCAAGATATGCAAAAGTTTACAGGGAAGAGAGTAGTCCAAGCGACGAACAGACGCTGTCTTGGATGCGAGAGTTACTTCTTCAGGATAGGGTTATACCCGTCGCCGACCAGCTTTGCCCGGACGACCTCGGCCTCCTTTATGTCCGCGAAGGGTCCGACCTGCACGTGGAAGAGTTTGTCGGCAGTCGCAGGCGCCGAAAACGCTGGATAGCTCTTCTTCTTCAAGGCTTCGATCAGGGCGTCGGCGTCTTCCTGCTTCGTCACGGCTGCTACCTGCACATAGTAGCCATTGGAAATCGGCGGTGCTGTAGGGTCGGCCGCTTCCAGATGGATCGCCGAAGAAGCATCGGTCGTCTCCGAACCTGTGTTCGGATCGTTGTCAGTAACGTTCTGCTTGGGTTCGGGAGTCTTCGGTTCAGCCGCTTCTGCGATCGCAGGCTTGGGCAACGGTTTGATAATGGGCGCCGAGGCCGTTTGCGGCACGTCGGCGGAGGGCTTCGCCGAACTCTTGCCCAGTGAAAAGCCGAAGCTGAAAAACACCGCGCAGATCACCACCAGCGCCAGGAAAAGGGCCAACATCCGCCCGGTGGTGAGCGTTATTTCTGTATCTTCCGGCTCGTCAAGTTGCGACTTCGATGCCATGCGATTCGCCTACCTTATGCGGCTGGCGCCTCCGCTGCCGGAGGCTCGCCCTTGCCCAGAAGTTTTTGCAAGCCGGAGAAGAAGTCCACCGGAACCGGAAAGATGACCGTGGTATTTTTCTCCACGCCAATTTCAGTGAGGGTCTGCAGGTAGCGCAGTTGCACACTGACCGGTTCAGTCGCCAGGAGATGGGCGGCATCGACCAGTCTTTGCGCCGCCGAAAATTCGCCTTCGGCATGAATTATCTTCGATCGCTTCTCGCGCTCCGCCTCGGCCTGTTTTGCCATCGCCCGCAACATGGACTCCGGCATATCCACCTGCTTGACCTCGACGTTGGTGACCTTAACTCCCCAGGGCGCGGTGTGCATGTCCAAAATGCTTTGCAGGCGCAAGTTAATCTTTTCGCGATGCGCGAGCAGCTCGTCCAGTTCTTGCTCTCCGAGTACTGAACGCAAAGTTGTCTGGGCAAACTGCGAAGTCTGATAGGTGTAGTTAGAAACTTCAACAACAGCTTTCCGAGGTTCGATCACGCGTAGAAAAATGACGGCGTTTACTTTCAGCGTGACGTTGTCGCGGGTAATGATGTCTTGCGGAGGCACTTCAAAGGCTTCCTGGCGCAACGAAACTCTCACCAAACGATCCAGCGGCGCAAACACTAAGGCGACGCCGGGGCCCTTAGCCTGCGGCAACAAACGACCGAGGCGAAATATGACGCCGCGCTCGTACTCCGCCAAAATCTTGATCGAACTGAATAGATAAAGAGCAACGATAACTATGACAACCAAAAGGCCGAAACTCATGTCCATCTCCATAATCTTACGAACCTTTCGCGGATTGTAACCCAAAGCGCCGCTTCAGCTAGCGTACTCTCATTGCCTAAGCAGGTGCGCATCGCCAATCTCAAGGCGGAAGTCAGCTGGAATGTTTCTCTCCGACGGCGGTTGGTTCGACCGTCAACGTGAGTCCTTCAATCCTTCGGACGCGCACCCCTTGACCGACGCCTACGCTCGCGGTTGCCACGGCGTCCCAAGTCTCCCCATGAAGTGTGACTTTTCCCTGCGGAGAAAGATCGGTCCGCGCAATGCCAGTTTCGCCGATCAACCCCTGCGCTCCCGTAACAACTTTGTTTGCCCGAGCCTTGAGCGCGATCTTCATCAGAAAAATCGTGATCAGTCCCAGAGGAAGGCTTACAGCCAATGCTGTCCCGAGGTGGACCCTCATTTCGGGGACCGGCGAGTCCACCAATAACAGGCCGCCCAGAGTAAGTGTGACGATTCCACCTAATCCTAAAACTCCGTGTGCGGCAAACTTTGCCTCCAAGGCAAAGAGTGCGAACGACGCGAGTATCAGGACGACTGCGGCAAATCGTGTCGGCAGCAAGTTCAAAGCGAAGGCCGCCAGCAGGATGAACACAACGCCGACTGTCCCCGGCAACACCGCTCCGGGATGATTGAACTCCGCATACAGCGACAACGCCCCAATGGCCAGAAGGATGAATGCGATATTGGGATCCATCATATACGCCAAAATCTTTTCCTTCAGAGTCATGCCATAGGTCTGTTCGGCCTGAGCGGATAAGTGCAGCGTCACCTTTTGTCCGTTGAAGCGCGTGACATTTTTGCCATCCATCTGCTTAAAGAGGTCATCCTCGCTGGTCGCAACGTAATCGATCAGTTTTCCGGTGAGCGCTTCCTGTTCGGTGAACGACTTCGACTGCCGCACCGCGATCTCGGCCAGATCGATATTGCGCCCGCGCTTCGACACGACGGATCGCATCAAGGCCGCCGAATCGTTCTCGATCTTCTCCTTCATCACATCGTCCATCTTCTCGCCGCCGGGATTCACGGGATGCGCCGCGCCGGTATTGGTTCCCGGAGCCATCGCAGCCACATCGGCGCTCTCGAGGATGAAGAATCCGGCGGAAGCGGCGCGTCGTCCGCCGGGCGCCACGTATACGATCACCGGCACGGGCGACGCCAGAATTTTCTCGATGATGTCGCGTGTGGAATCGAGCAGTCCGCCCGGAGTATTCAACTCGATCAGGACGGCCGGGTCATGCTTGCGCGCAGCCTCATCGATTGCGCGGCCAATGTATTCGGCGGTAATCGGCTGAATGGTATCGTTGACCACGATCTTCAGGACTTGCGCGCCGGAAGAGGCGCAGAAGGAGATCAACAATGCGGCAAGCACCGAGAGTCGAAAACGCGATCTCATCAGCTAATTGTCGCGCAAATACCCAGCGATGGGAAATTTTAAGTAGGCGCCTCTGTGCCTCTTTCCTCTGTGAAATCTCAGTGTTCTCCGTGTTGAAGGTTTTAAGGTCTCTAACACAGAGAACACAGGGGGCACACAGAGGTTGCACAGAGAAACGAAGACCGCTTACTTTGTGGCCGCCTTATTCACAAACGACTTCACCACAATCCCATTCGGCTGAACCCCGACCGGAATCATGGTGAGCAGGGAATACTCCCCCGGCTCGAACTTCTTGCGCGGCACCCGTTTTTGGATAACCGTGACATCGCCGGAGGCCGAATCCAGCACCAGCAGATATGTCTGACTCTGCGACAACGCCAACCCATCGGGACCGCTTCCCACCGGGAGCACCGCAATCATCTTGCCCAAATCGATGTCATAAACGCCAACCGTATTCGCCCCGAAATTGCTGACGAATACGCGCGCATTATCGCTCGTCACCAACCCTCGCGCGGGATGATTCCCGATCAGATAGCTGCCGCTAACTTCGTTCGTCCCGGTTTCGATGATCGAGATACTGTCCGAATCGAAGTCGCTGACGATCAACTCGCCGCCGTCTGGCTTCAGCGCCAAATGTACGGGAGTCTTGCCCACATCCAACAGAGCCAGCAGTTTCGCGGATTTCAAATCGATCGCCGCCACCTGGCTCGATCCGCTGCAAGCGACAAAGGCCTTACCGCTATCCGGCAAAATCGCAATGTCTTCGGGATCTTTGCAAATCGGGATCGTGCTCATCACAATCAGCTTCTCGGCATCGACCAACGAAACTGTTCCGTCACCGCGATTACTCACCACGACGATCTTTCCATCCGGCGAAACCGCCGCCATTCCGGGCGATGCGCCCACGCGAATGGTCGCGATCACAGCGCGCGCATCCAGATCGATTACGGAAATATTCGCCGAACCCGAGTTGGCCACATATCCGCGCTTGCCATCGGACGAAACGCTAATGAAATATGGCTTGCCGTGAACTCCAATCGTGGCCACGAGAGCATTGCGTTGGGCGTCGATCACGCTGACGTTGCTCGATCCCACGTTGACGACGTAAATCTCGTTCTTCTGGCTATTAGCCGCGATGCCGGTCGGCTCCGCGCCCACTTTGATCGTCTTCACCGGCTCGAACGTCCGCAGATCGATCACGCTCACGGTATTGCTCTTGCCATTCGAGACATACGCATACTCGCGATACGCCGGAGAATAATCGCTAATCGCCTGCTCACGAAAATGCCACCAGGCCAGAGCGGCCAGAAGAGGCAGTAGCACAGCGATAAAGAGCAGCTTTTTCAAAGTGAGTATGGTGTCCGTGGAAGTAAAAGGCTAACAGAATGTCGCTCGTCTGAGGACAGATCACATCACGCCGAGTATCCATCCCTCAATGCTTGCCGTTTCTCGCTCTTGCTTCGACAAGCCGGGCGCGAACAATTGCGTGAGCGTTCCTCGCGCATCCTCCTGTTGCATCCATTCGCAGACGGAAAATGCGTCGTGCTGGTCGCGGGTGCGCCCGGCGCTCGCAAACTCTCGGCTGCGCAGCGATGGGTAAACCTCCGCAATGACCGACACGTTCGACGGTGGAATCCAACCGTCGAAGGGCCAAAAGTGAACCTTGTGCCCAAGTTTCTGTCGAATGTATCGCAGCCACGGAAGCCCGGCATGAGTGGACTTGGCGACTGATCCGGGCACGTCGAAGTGGAACACCGACTTGGCCTTTGCCCGAACTTCTGCAAAACGACGCCAGCGGGTGCTTCCCGAGCGGGCCGCGCCATTTCCATTTGAACCGTCACGCACGAAGTCGACATAAATTGCTTCGTCAGTCGGCCAGTGCAAACGAAAATCGTCAAGAAATAACGGCCAGTCGAGCGGCAAATCGTATTTCTGAAAGTATTGCAGCGGAAACGAAAATCCGTGGTCGATGCCGACCATGGTGGGAGTTCCGGTTGAAAGAGCCTTGACCAGCCACTCCGCAATTTCGCGGCGCGTGAAGTACCTCCGCGGGCTGGGCGGAGGCCCGACTTCCGTCGCTGGAATGCCTCGTCGCGCCTCGTACACGCGAAGGCCAGACAGGCTGCTGTCTGGAGTCTCCGCGCCCGAGTAGTCGATTCCGACATAGCGCTGGAATGCGGCCCTCATTTCGTTTCTTTCGAAAGAGCGCGATGTGACTATCGACTCACCGTCGCCGGCGGTGCGCTCACAGCCTCCGCCACCGTTCTCCCCACTACCGGCGCGATCTGCCGCACCTGCGCCATCAACTCATCGAACTGGTCGGGATACAGCGACTGCATGCCATCCGACAACGCCTTGTCCGGCTCGTGGTGGACTTCCACCAGCAGGCCGTCCGCTCCAACCGCCACCGCCGCTCTGGACATCGGCGTCACTTTATTGCGCTTACCCGTACCGTGGCTGGGATCGACCATGATCGGCAAATGGCTTAGCCGCTGGACAGCGGGCACGATGCTGAGATCGAGCGTATTGCGAGTGTGATCGGCGAACGTGCGCACACCGCGCTCGCACAGCACGACGTTGTAGTTTCCCTCGCTCATCACGTATTCGGCAGCCATTAAAAATTCTTCCAGCGTCGCCGACATGCCACGCTTCAAGAGCACCGGCTTGCGGCAGCGTCCGGCCTTGCGCAATAAAGAAAAGTTCTGCATGTTTCTTGCGCCGATTTGGATCACGTCGGCATACTCATCGACCAGATCGAGCGACTCGTTGTCGATGGCCTCCGTGATGATGCGCAATCCAAATTGCTCGCGAATCTCGGCCATGATCTGCAAGCCTTCCTCGCCAAGCCCTTGGAATGAATAAGGTGACGTACGAGGCTTGTACGCACCGCCGCGGAAAAACTGGGCTCCTGCGCGGCTCACTCGCTCCGCAACTTTGAAGGCCTGATCGCGATTCTCAATGGCGCACGGTCCGGCAACAATGGCGAGAGTCTTGCCGCCAATGGTCGCGTCCGAACCGGGAAACGTGATGACCGTGTTCTCCGGCTTCACGTCCCGGCTGACCAGCTTGTAGGGCTTGGTGACGCGAATGACTTCCTGCACTCCGGGCAGTTCTTCGAGCGTGCCCGTCTCGGCCTCGCCCTGATTGCCGGTGACGCCAATGGCGGTGCGGCCCGCGCCCGGTATGGCGTGCGGACGGTATCCCAGCGCCTCAATCTTCTTGCAAACCGAGCGCACCTGCTCTTCTGTGGCGTGCGCCTGCATGACTACCAGCATGTGTTTTCCTTGTTGGAGCGAAGGTCGCGAACTGTAGAAACACCATCTTGAGTGTACCGTTCACGCGTCTCCGACTGCAATTTACGGTGCGACCGCCCATCGGAAGGCTATTTCTGAACGGCGAGGGACGCCGTCTTTAGGAAATCGTAGTTGCCAGATGAATTCAGAGTCAGGTTTTCGACACGGCGATTGGCGATGAGAATGTTGTCGAAGTACCAGAGAGTGACGTAGGGCAATTCATCCGCGAGGACAGTTTGCAATTCGTCATACGATTGTGCGCGCGCCGATTCGTCGGAGCTTTGGCGGGCTTGATCGATGAGGAGATCGACGCGCGGGTTGGCGTAGTAGCCGCGATTGGCGCCATGCGGCGGGAATCGCGAGGAGTGGAAGACGTATTCGAAGATGTCGGGATCCTCGTTCCCGCCGATCCAGCGCAGGGAGTACATCTGGAATGCGCCGCGGCTGACGTCCGAAAAAAAGGTCGCAAACTCGAAGCTACGCAGGTCGAGCGCGATCCCGACGTTGCGAAATTGCTGCTGTAAGACTGCGGCGAGCAGCCGCGTCGCTTCTTCCGTCGACGTCTTCATGATGAGGTGGAAGCGGACGCCATTCGCGGCCGGAAATCCGGCGCTGTCGAGCAGTTCGCGGGCGCGCTCAGGATTGTAATCGTATTTGGGAACGTTGCCGTCGTATGCCCAACTCTGTTTTGGAAGCAGACTGGCCGCGGGTTGCGCAGAGTCGCGCAAGAGGTAGTGAATCATCGATTGCCGATCGAGCGAATAAGCAATGGCCTGTCGTACTTTGGGATTGCGCAGGATTGGATCCTTGGTATTGAAGGCCAGATAGGCGAGCGTGGTTCCGGGCGCTCGGAGAGTTTGGAGATGGGGGTCCTGTTCGAGCTTGAGAGCCATGTCCGCGTTAAGAGCGTTGATGGCGACATCGGCGCTGCCCTTGCGGAGTTCAAGCGCGCGCGTAGTCGCGTCCGGAACGACGAGAAAACGCACGGTGGGTAGTTGTGTTTTCGTTCCCCAATAATTGTCATTGCGCGCGAGGATCACTTCTTTATCTTGTTCGGCGCTAACGAAACGAAATGGGCCGCAGCCGATGGGCTGACGGGTGATTTCGGGTCCGCTGCCATCGGGGACAATGCCAATCGCGCCTTCCGAAACATTCCACAGCAGGCTGGCATCGGGCTCCTTCAAATGAAAGACCACGGTGTTGGCGTCGGGCGCGTCGATGTGATCGACGAAGCGATAGGACGCGCCTTTGGTGCTCCGAATCTTGCCTTGCAGAAGAGAATCGAAAGTCCACTTCACATCGCGGGAAGTCAGTGCGCGACCGTCGTGAAACCTGACGCCCGGGTGAATATGGAAGATGTAAGTGAGCGGATCGGGCGTTTGCCAGCTATCGGCGAGGCCGGGCGCGACTTTGAGGTGCTCGTCGCGCTTGAGTAAGGCGTCGAAAATGAGTTCGTCGATGCGCTCGGATTGAGCATCAAGCCCAACGCGGGGGTCGAGATTCGCGGGGCTGCTCTCGATCATCATGACCAGCGTGTTCGGGTCGGGTGGACGCGAACAGGAGACGAGGACGAGCAGTGCGGTGAGGGGAAATGCAAATCGCGCGCTTCGGCTAAACATAAGAGATCTTTCCCAGAATTGCGGGGCGTTTTGCGCCGGTGGCTGAAGGAATATTGGACGGGCGACGGTGCCAGGTTTCGTAGGCAAGCAAAGCGAAAGCCGCAGCCTCTTTGGCTTGCGAGGGTAGGCCGAAGTCGTCGGAGGGGCGGAGCTTAATATCGAATTCGGTCAGCCCGGCCTGGAGCATGTTCATTAAGGTGCGATTGCGAGTACCTCCTCCCGAGGCAATCAGTTCCTTGTAGGTTTCATCTTTTTTCAGTACGAAGCGCTTCACAGCAAGGACAACCGCAACGGCTGTGAGTGCGGTTGCGGTCGCAATCACGTCCTCCCCCTCTGCTTTACCGCATAGGTGAAGAAATCGGTCGGCAAACTCGGTGCCGAATTGTTCGCGGCCTGCGCTCTTCGGGGGCTGTTTGCGAAAGAACTCATCCTGCAAAACGGCTTTCACCACGGGATCGAGCACCTTGCCTGACGAAGCGAACCGTCCGTTGCGATCGAACGCTTTTCGGAAAAGGCGATCTGTGAGCGCATCGATCAGCATGTTCCCGGGGCCGATATCGAAGGCGGTGACCTGCGACGGCGTGGCGGCGGCGGGGATGGCGGTGAGATTCGCAATGCCGCCGAGGTTAAGTGCGACTCGCCCGAAACGGGGATGACGATAGACTAGATAATCAAGAAACGGCACGAGGGGCGCGCCTTTGCCTCCAGCCGCGATGTCGGCGGGGCGGAAATCGTAGACCACGGGCAAGCCAGTTCGTGCGGCGATCGTGGCACCCTCGCCGAGTTGCGTGGTCACGGCGATCTTCTTTCCGAGGAACGAAGCGGGATCGCCCTGGTGGTAGATGGTTTGTCCGTGGCAGCCGATTAGCGCGGCTTTGGTGCTATGGCGCTCCAGCGTTTCGATGACGGCGTCTGCATAGAGTTCAGCGAGAAGAACGTGCAGCCGGGATAAATCGGCGACGCTGGCAGATTGGGCGTTCATCGCATTGAGAACGGTTTCGCGCACTCGTTTGGAATAGCGGAATGCCTCATGGGCCAGAAATTTTAGTCTTAGACTGGCGCCTCGACCGCGAATGTCTGCCAGTGCGACGTCGATGCCGTCGGCTGAGGTGCCGCTCATGATTCCGGCGACGATCATTATTTCTTCACCCCCAAAGGGGTGCGCCTCTGGTCTGAGAGGCGAACCTGTTCGCTAAATTCCCAGAGCTTCCGGGAGAGTTGGCTGACTTTTTCCGGTTTGGGCGTGGGCGATTTTCGTTTTAAGTCGGCGGACTTCTTCTTGAACGCTGCGATGCGAATTAACGAGTCGGAGGCGCGTCGGGCGAATCGCCGATCTTTCTCGCACTCACGCATGAGTCCCTCAAACGCGGAGCGGACATTCTCTTCGAGATGACAGACAAGGGCGAGGTCGCCTCCGGCACGTATAAATTCGACGGCAGCTTCGCCGGGAGGCGCGGCTTTGACAACGCCGCCCATTTCGAGGTCGTCGGAGACGATCAACCCACGATAACCGATCTTCTTGCGCAAGACTTTCGTGATCCAGTGATGAGATAGCGACGCGGGTAAGGAGTCTTTAGTGACAGCGGGATAGTTGGCGTGTCCTACGAGTACAAGCGGCGTTGCGCGGCGAAGAGCGCGGTAGGGATAAATGTCATCCGCCCAAATATTCTTCCACGGCTTGTGAACACTGGGAAGATCGGCATGCGTGTCGAGGTCGGCTTCGCCTAGGCCAGGAAAATGCTTTGCGCATCCTATGACTTCCGCCTGGTCGAGACCGGCCAAAAATTCGCGGGCGTAGACGACGACCTTCCTGGGATCGGCGGAGACCGCACGCGAGCTCATTACTTTCCCGGAGGCTGGCAGCGCTAAATCGACGACGGGCGCGAAGTCGGTGTTGAAGCCGAGGGCGCGACAACAGAGGCCGATCAGGCGTCCGTGGTGATGGAAGAGCTCGCGGTTGCCGGTGGCGAAAACATCTGCGGCGGACGGAGCGCGTCCGAAGACTTCGCGGAAACGATCCACCCGACCGCCTTCGAGGTCGACGGCGGTGAAAAGTGGAATTCCAACGAGCTTCTGGCAGGCTTTTAGAAGAGCGTGAGTCTGCTCGGCGGAAACGATGTTCCGTCCAAAGAGAATCACGCCTCCGGGCTGGATGTCGTCGAGCAGGGAAGCCAGATGTGGCGACATTTCCGTGCCATCGAAACCGACAATCAGCAGTTGACCGAGCGCGTTGGAATTTGTTTTCGGCAATGATCGAGTCAGTCTATTTGCTGTTTCAATTCCGATAATAAATTCAATGCTTCCAGTGGAGTTATTTTGTTTAGGTTCACCTCGCGCAAACGTTCGAGAACGGGCTGCGAAAGCGGCGTGAAGATCGTGAGTTGCGCCGGAGGCGGCGCAGCTGATTCGGCTGCGGCCAGATGAGCGTTGGCGCGACGTTGCGCACCTTCGTGTTCGTCGAGGACCTCGCGGGCGCGGGTGACTACTTCAGCGGGCAATCCGGCTAGTTTGCCGACCTCGATTCCGTAGCTGCGGTCGGCGGCGCCGGGTTCAACGCGGCGCAGAAAGACGATGCCGTTACTGCTTTCTTTAGCGGCAACATGAAAGTTCTTGACGCCGGAGAGCAGGTTGGAGAGTTCGGTCAGCTCAAAGTAATGCGTCGCGAAAAGTGTCTTGGAACGATTGCGAGCGTGAATGTACTCGACGGCGGCCCAGGCGATGGCGAGGCCGTCGTAAGTGGCAGTGCCGCGCCCGACTTCGTCCAGCAGGATGAGTGAGCGCGGCGTGGCCGAGTTTAGGATGGCGGCGGTCTCCGTCATCTCAACCATGAACGTGGAGCGGCCGCGGGCAAGGTTGTCGCTTGCGCCGATGCGGGTGAATACGCGATCCACGATCCCGAGACGAGCCGATTGTGCAGGAACAAACGATCCCATCTGCGCCATGATGACGATCAGCGCGGATTGGCGCAGGTAGGTCGATTTGCCGCCCATATTCGGCCCGGTAAGCATGAGCACCGTGTGCGTTGTCGAGTTCAAGTAAAGATCGTTGGGGACGAAACGATCGCTGCCCGGGCCGCTGCCCATCGTGTCTTGTTGTTCGATTACCGGATGGCGGCCTTGGACGATTTCGAGGTCGGACGAATCGTCGAGCTGCGGCCGGCAATATTGATTGAGCGCGGCGAGATGCGCGAGTCCTGCCAGTACGTCGATTTCCGCCAACGCAAGCGCGGTTTGGCGAATGCGTCGCGCCTCGGCAGAGATGCTGGCCCGAAGTTCTGCGAAGAGACGGCGCTCGATTTCCACGATGCGCTCCTGGGCATCCAGAATCTTGGATTCATATTCTTTCAGCTCGGGAGTGGTGAAGCGCTCAGCGTTTACCAACGTTTGTTTGCGATCATAGTCCGCTGGTGCGAGATGCTGATTCGCTTTCGAGATTTCGATGTAGTAGCCGAAGATGGAGTTGAACTTTACTTTGAGCGAGCCGATGCCGGTGCGCTGGCGCTCGCGGAGTTCGATTTGTGCGAGAAATTGTTTGCTATTGCGGCTCAAGTCGCGCAGTTCGTCCAGTTCGGCATTAATTCCCTGGCGGATCACGCCGCCGTCGTTCAAAGAGATTGGCGGTTCGGCGACGATGGTGTTGGTCAGGTGGGAGCAGAGGTCGGCAAGGTCATCGACCGCGACGTTCAGTTTTTTGGAGAGCTGAGCGGTAAGGCGTGTGACTGCGCTTTTGACTGCGGGAATTTTCGCTAGCGAAGCGGCGAGGGCGAGAACATCGCGAGGATTGGCGGTCTCCATCGCGGCGCGACTCAGCAGGCGTTCCAGGTCAAGGATGCCGTCGAGGGCGCGTCGCAATTCTTCGCGGGCGATGGTGTTTTTTACCTGCGCTTCGACGGCGTCCAATCTCGCATTGATCTCTTCGCGAGCAATAGATGGGCGGAGCAGCCACGACCGCAGTAAGCGCTTGCCCATGGGCGTCATGGTGGCATCGAGAGTGCGGAAGAGGGTGGCTCCGGCGTCGGTTCCGGTGAAGAGCGGTTCGATAAGTTCGAGGTTGCGGACGGTAACGGCGTCGAGGGCGAGACAATCTTGCTTTTCGTAGAAGCCAATGCGATCGACGTGGCCGGGAGCGGCGCTTTGTGTCGTGCGGACGTAATAAAGAATAGCGCCCGCGGCGGCCGCGGCGGCGGTTTTGTTGGCGAGTCCAAAACCTTCGAGCGATAAAACTCCGAAATGATTCTCCAGTAGAGGGATAGCGTGGTCGGGGGAGAATATCCAGTCTTCGAGCGGCGTTTCCGACCATGCTCCTCGGGCAGGTGCTTCGGTCTGCGCGTCGAACAGCGGCGCAGTCGAGGCATACAGCAATTCTTTCGGGCGAATTTGCTGGAGTTCTTCCTGAATGCGGCGTGATGCGTCTTCGCCAGAGAATTCGGTGGCGCGGAATTCTCCGGTAGAGAGATCGAGCGCGGCGAAGCCTACGCGGTCTCCGGCTCGAGCAAGGGCGGCGAGAAAATTATTTTCCTCCGGGCCGAGTGTCGAGTCGGCGGCGGTCCCGGGCGTGATGACGCGAGTCACTTCGCGGCGCACGAGTTTCTTGGCCAGGCGCGGGTCTTCCATCTGCTCGCAGATGGCGACTTTGAATCCCCTGCGAATGAGTTTCGAGATATAACCTTCGGCTGCGTGATAGGGCACGCCGCACATAGGAATCGCAATGCCTTTTTCTTTATTGCGTGAGGTCAGCGTGATTTGCAACTCGCGCGCGGCCAGAATGGCATCCTCGAAGAAAAGCTCGTAGAAATCCCCCAGGCGAAAGAAAAGCAACGCCTTGGGATGTTGCTTTTTGATGGCGACATACTGTCGCATCAACGGGGTTGTGGGTTCGGACATCGCAGCGGGGTTCGTGGGCGGATTATAACAAAGCCGCGCAGGCGCATAGCTTGAAATGAGTATTGACGCGGGGCGAGTAACGATGATCTTCTACCTTGCATGGAATTACGTAAGGATCCAATTACGCGTTCGTGGGTGATCACAGGGGATATACCGGATTCTGCGTCCGCGTTACACGTGGCCGAAAGCGGCGCCGAGGCTTGCGCATTTTGTCCAACGGCGACGAAGCCGGCGCGATTGGTGGCCAGCATATCGGCGGGCGTGTCGCCATGGTCGGCGCGATCGGTGGTGCATCCTTCGGCGCTGTATCAAGTCGAAGGCGAGACCACGCGCCGGGGCGAGGGTTTGTATGACCGCATGCGTCCGGTGGGGGCGCACGAGTTGTTGCTGGAGAACGCCAAGCACGACCGGCAGCTTTGGGACTCGTCCGATGCCGAGGTCGAGCAGTTCTTATTGCTGGCGGCACAGCGCGTACAAGATTTAAAGCTCGACACGCGGCTGAAGTATGTCAGCATCTTCAAGAATTTTGGCAAGAGCGCGGGGCAGGAATTTCAGCATCCTCACGCCGAGTTGACGGCGACGACATTTGTGCCGAGGCGCGTGTTGTATGAACTACGGGCCGCGCGCGAATATTTTGCGCAGAAAGAGCGTTGCGTATTTTGCGACATCATCAATCAGGAATTGAAGCAGGATCAGCGCGTCGTCGAAGTGCTGGGCGATTTTGTGGCGATGTGTCCTTATGCGCCGCGGGTACCATATGAAACCTGGATCATGCCGCGCACCCATGAGTCATCTTTTGAACGTTTCGCTTTGAATCGTTCGGGCACCTTACGCGATTTAGCCGGTTTGCTGCGGCACACCTTGCAGCGGATTCGTTCGATCACCGAAGACTTCCATCTCGTTCTCCATACATCGCCGAACACTTTGCACCGGTCGCCCACGCTCGGGTACTGGAAGACGATCGACGAAGACTATCACTGGCACATCGAAATCATGCCGATTTTGCAGACCAAGGCGAAGTCGTACACCTTCAAAGAAGTGTATTACTCGCCCGTCTCGTCCGAGACGGCCACGCAGCGGTTGCGCGAGGCGCGGATTGGCGTGTCGGCAGCTTAATCATGGCGACGATTGCGCTCAACAACACAGCCAAGGAAACGGCATTACGTCGCCAATTGGGATTGGCCTCGGCCACTGCGGCGGTTGCGGGAGAGTGTATTGCCGTTGGCATCTTTCTGACTCCCGCGGGTATGGCGAAATCGCTGGGTTCTCCCTTCTGGCTCTTGGTGGTTTGGCTGGCAGTCGCCGTTCTTACCTTATGCGGCGCTCTCTGCTACGGAGAGTTGGCGGGACGTTTTCCTCGGGCTGGCGGCACCTACGTTTATCTGCAAGAGACCTTCGGCCGCCGCGTGGCGTTTCTTTACGGATGGATGTGTTTGCTGGTGCTTGATCCGGGTTTGACCGCGGCACTGGCAACAGGCGCAGCGGCATACGCGGCTTACATATTTCATTGGACGCCGGCAGTCATCAAGGTCGCCGCGGTCGTCGTAATTCTATCCTTGTGCGCGATGAACATCTTCAGCGTTCGGGTTAGTGCGGGATTCCTGCGTTGGACGACCTGGATGAAATTAGGACTACTGGCTGTGTTGGTGCTTTGGGCCGTCCTTTTTCACTTGGGATCGTGGTCGAACTTTTCTCCTTTTATCACGCAGCGTGCAGGATCGTTGCAGCTGGGGCCAGCGTTGGGCGGAGCGCTGGTGGCGGCCTTCTTTTCGTTCGGCGGATGGTGGGACGTCAGCAAGATCGCGGGTGAAGTGCGCGACCCGGTGCGGACGTTGCCGAAGGCGATGTTGTTGGGCGTGATCGTCGTCACTGCCGTGTATGTGTTGGTGAGCGCCGTATTTGTCTACCTGATCCCGTTGCAGAGTGTCACATCGAATGAGGCTTTTGTGGCGCAGGTGGGCGAGATATTTTTCGGCAAGGCTGGCGGGATTGCCTTCGCCGGAGTGGTGATTGTGTGTGTGGTCGGAGGGCTGGCGGCAATCGTGTTTTCTGCGCCGCGTGTCTATTACGCGATGGCTAAGGATGGATTGTTTGTGCCCGCGGTCGCCCGGTTGCATCCGAGGTTTGGCACTCCAATAAACGCGATTTTGATCCAGGCTGCGATTGCCTCGGGACTTGTGTTGCTGGGATCGTTCCAGCAGATTCTGTCTTATTTTATTTTCAGTGCAGTTGTGTTTCTAGGATTGACTGTCGCCGGAGTGTTTGTCGTTCGAGCGCGGCGGCTCCCGGCGGGAAATGTAGTGTTGACGCCGGGGTATCCGGTGACGCCGGTTTTGTTTTTGGCGCTGGTTTTTGCGCTGTTGGGATTGTTGTTGATGCATGGTGCGCGGGAACCTTTGCTGGGCGTGGCCGTGGTACTGGTCGGGTTGCCGGTTTATTCGTTGGTTCGAAGAACTCACTGAGCTTGCATTTCCGTTTCCCATCCCTGTCGCAGGAGACGCGACAAGGATGGGGCAACCACTAACTCTTGACTAATCATGAGTGATACGAAAATTAAGATTACCGAGGATGCACAGGCTACCGGCGATACCGCGGCTGCCTATGATTACTGGCGCGCCGGCTCGGGTCGGACGAAGGTTCCAGGAATTATAAAGTGCTTTGGCGCGCGGCCAGATTTTTTACGCCAGGTTGTCGATTTTTCGAATACGATTCATTTCTCCGAGGGCCATCTCTCGCGTCGGCACAAGGAAATGATCGCGAGCTACGTCTCGTTCTTGAACCGCTGTCCCTATTGACTGGACAGCCACGCTTACTTCCTGCGGGTTCAGGGAGCTACCGATCAATGCGTGAATGCGGTTCTGGAAGGCAAGCTCGATGATGCCGGCCTGACCGAGGCTGAGTGCGCCTTGATGGAATACGTCAAGCTCATCACCGAAGCGGCGCCGCGATCGACTTCGGAAGATGTACAGAAGTTGCGCGATTTGCGGTGGAAGGAGGACCAGATCGCGGAGGCGGTTTACATCACGGCGATGTTTGCGTTCTTCAATCGTGTGGCCGATGCGTTCGGAGTGCCTCCGCAGGATTATTTGGGTCAGGGGAAGATGACGCCGTAAGCTTCGGCTATTGGTCTTTGCGATGGAGTACGGGAGGGCCGTCGTCGCTGGTGGATCCCGTGCTGTCCACGCCGGAATGCGCCGGCCGGCGTAGGACAGGGCCGCTGCCTCCGTGTTCGAGATCGAGTTTGTGACGATTCTCTAACTCTGCGAGGCGGAGTTTCACGTCCTGAAATTCTGAACTGTCGAGCTTGTATTCTTTTTCCGCTGGCAAGAGTGTTCGGATTTCATCTTGCGTTTTGGCGATGCGATCGGGCGTTTGCGGATGGGTGTCAAAGGCCTTCGAGATCGTTCCCGGCTTGCGCTTCTCCATGCTTTGAATTTTTTCGAAGAATGAAGTGAACGCCAGGGGATCGTATCCCGCTTTGTACATGTATTCGACGCCGAGGTAATCGGCGTCGGACTCGAAACCGCGCGAGAATTTCATGAAGCCCACGGGTAGAGCCACACTCATCAGACTCTGCGCGGCGTAGCCGATACCGCCGCCGACGAAGATCAGTGGGATGGAAGCCAGATTCATCAACTGCGCTCGGGTGTTCTGGCGGGCGGCATGGCAGGCCGCCACGTGGGCGATTTCATGCGACATCACGCCGGCAAGTTCGGCTTCGTTGTCGGCGGCCAGGATGAGTCCGGTATCGACGTAGAAAAATCCGCCGGGCAGGGCGAAGGCGTTCACATCGTCGGAGTCGATGATCTTGATGGTGAAGGGAACCTCGGCGTCAGAGTTACGAACGAGATTTTGGCCAAGCCGATTGACGTATTCGGTAATGACGGGATCTTGAATCATGCGCGAGGAAGACTCGACCTGGCGGGAGTAATCCTGACCCATGGCGATTTGTTTTTCCAGGCTGAACCAATTGCCGATGCTGCGCTGACAGCCGATATCGCGGTTACCGATGGCGTCGATGTCTTTGATGCTGCCGTCGTGGTACGACTTCACCTTGGTGGTTGGAGCCGTGTCCTGAGAAAACAGCCCGGGGCCAAGAAGGAAAAGCACTGCGAAAATCGATAAGCGAACGCCCATGGGAACCGCCGGCTCAACCGTTGGATGCAGGAAGACCTTCCTAGAGCCAAGACTAGTTGAGGGCGCGGGGCAAAGCAAGAGTACTATCGGGAGCTAACGAAGCGACGCATTATTTCCCGAACTCCCGGGCAAACTCAATGAGTCCGCGCACAGCAATGCCTGTCGGACCTTTAGCGATCCACGGCTTTTGCTCTTCCATCCATGCCGTACCTGCGATGTCGAGATGAATCCACGGTGTATCCTCGGCAAACTCCTTGAGAAATCCAGCCGCCGTGCACGCTCCGCCCCAGCGTCCGCCTGAGTTGATGAGGTCGGCAATGCTGGATCGCATCATGTCCGTATACTCGTCCTCCAGTGGCAGCCGCCAGAACTTCTCTCCAGCCTTATCGAGCGCCTGAGCGAAGCGCCCGTACATGGCGTCGTCGCTGGCGAAGATTCCAGCATTAGCATAGCCGAGCGCCACTACAACGGCCCCGGTCAAGGTCGCCGCATCTATGAGATGTGTGCACCCCAGCTGGCGCGCGTAGCATAGGCCGTCGGCCAGCACCAGTCGGCCCTCGGCGTCGGTATTGATAATCTCGATGGTCTTGCCGGACATGGCGGTCTGAATATCCCCCGGCTTCTGCGCCTTGCCGGACGGCATATTTTCCGTCGCCAGAACGATGGCGATCACTTTGTGGCTGAGCTTAAGCTGTGCGATAGCGCGGATGGCACCAAGCATCGCCGCCCCGCCAGCCATGTCATATTTCATTTTCTCCATGCCGTCGGCGGGCTTGATCGAAATGCCGCCGGTGTCGAACGTGATGCCTTTGCCGACCAGCCCGAGCACGGGCTGCGTCGGCGCTCCCGCGGGTTCGTAACGCAACACGATCAGGGCCGGTGGTTCATCCGAACCCTGCGCGACGCCCCAGAATGCGCCCATCTTCAGTTCTTTGATCTTGTCCGCCCCATACACTTCACACTTCAGACCGACTTCCTTTGCCATCTTCTTCGCCCGTTCGCCGAGGATCGTCGGAGTCATATGATTGCTCGGTTCGTTGACCAGTTCCCGGGTGAAATTCTGCGACTCGCCAATGATACGTCCTTCGTCGACCGCCTGCCGCAAGCGCTTTTCATCGCCAGCAGCCACCACCGTGAAAGATTCAACGGCACGATCTTTGCGATCAGTCTTATACGTATCCACATCGAAGTCGCCAACGAACGCGCCCTCGACCGCCGCTTGGACAGCAACTTCCAAAGCAACTCCATTGGGCGCGACGAAAGCCAGATTGCGAATGCCACGAGGCTTAAGCGCGCGGACTGCGGTGCCAACCACTCGTCGCAGATCGAAATGAGAGAAACTCTTGGCCTTGCCTCCTCCCACCAGCAAGAGGCGCTTCGCCTTAACTTTTGCGGGAGCATGAATAAATGTCACTTCGTAAGCCTTCGCCGTGACTTCACCGCCGGCGATCACACTCTCGGCAGCGGCTCGCACGGCCGCATCTTCCGTTTGCACAGTAATCAGAGGTTTATCTTTCGATCCGCCGTCGAGCACGACGACGGCGAGGCAGTCGGTTTCAACTTCTGAGGGCTTAACGCTAGAGAAAGTTATTTTCATAAGGATATTTCTAGTATCACGGCGGGAAGCAGTTCGACGCAAGGCTAACGGAGGGCTCATCACAGCAAAACGATCGTAATGCCCAGATTCTTCCGCCCCAAATGGCCGTCCCGTTTCAAATCCGGCCGTGCTTTCAGCAAGGCCCAGGCACGTTCATCTGACTTCGCCCAGTGTTCGCCGAAAATGCAGGCGCGAATCTCTTTATTTTGCTCCATTTGTACCAACCTCTTTTGCACGGCGATGCGAATCTCGCCTCCGCTCCCCGTCGATCCGTAGCCGTGAACGATTTTAAGCAGCGCTTCGCCCTGCTGCCGGGCCAAGGCCAGCTCGCGCCCCAAGCGCTGTAGCGCCTCCTGAACCGGAGGCATATCGGCTTTAAGGTTAACCGTTCTGATGGCAGATCTCCTGTGCTTAAATTATGGTCATCATAGTAGGAACTCGGCTCGGTTGCGCTGGGAAAACTCATCTGGAGTTGGCGAGTGAGCAAACCGCAAGTCATTGAAGTCGAGGGCAAGCACCTGACCCTCACCAATCTCGACAAAGTTCTGTACCCTGCTACGGGATTCACCAAAGGGCAGGTGATCGACTATTACGCTCGCATCGCGCCTGTACTGATTCCTCATCTCTCCGGGCATCCCCTGACGCTCAAGCGCTATCCTGGCGGCGTCGACGCCGAATTTTTCTTTGAAAAGAATGCCACCAAGCACCGACCGGATTGGGTCAAAACGGTTCCGATCTGGAGCGAAAACAATAAACGGGAGATTCACTATATCCTCGCGAATGATTTACCAACGGTAATTTGGATGGCGAACCTGGCCGCCATCGAGCTTCATCCTTCGTTGTCTCTGGCGAAGGAAATTACTTGTCCCCGGTCGATCGTGTTTGATCTTGATCCGGGGCCACCCGCCAATATCGTGCAGTGCTGCCAAGTCGCGCTGTGGCTGCGCGAGATTTTCGAACATTTGGGGTTGCAAAGTTTCGCCAAGACCTCCGGCTCGAAGGGAATGCAGATCTATGTGCCGTTGAATATCAAAACCAGCTACGAGCAAACCAAGCCATTCGCTCATGCGCTGGCGCGCTTGCTGGAGAACGACCACCGCGATATGGTCGTTTCCGATATAAAGAAGGAGCTTCGCGTCGGCAAAGTATTCGTCGATTGGAGTCAAAACGACGAACACAAGACGACCATTAGCGTGTATTCGTTGCGGGCGCGCGAACGCCCCACCGTTTCTACTCCCATAACATGGGACGAAGTGGAGAAAGCGTGGAAGAAAAAAGACGCTGCGATGCTGGTGTTTGAGGCGGCGCAGACGCTGGATCGAGTGGCGCGCATGGGAGACTGGTTCGCGCCGCTGGAGTCTCTGCAACAGGAGCTGCCGAAATTCCCGGAGGCTTCGGTTAATAACAGTTCGGCGCGATCCATGAGCCTTAAAGCAAAAGCGGCGAAGCCAAAGAAGAAAATGTCACTCAAGACTGCGGGAAAGAGAAAGGTATAATCCGCCATCATGGCGAAAGTTTATGTCGGTACTTCAGGCTGGGCCTATCCCACATGGAAGCCCGATTTCTATCCCGCGAAGCTGGTGCAGGCCAAGTTCCTTGGACACTATGCGACTCGGCTCAATTCTGTCGAAGTCAATTTTACTTTCCGCCAGCTCTTGAAGGATACGACAGCGCAGAAATGGCTGAACGAAACGCCCCCGGAGTTTCGCTTGAGCATCAAGGCGCACCAGATGATCACGCATCTTAAGCGGCTCAAGAACGTGAACGAGTTCTTGCCTCGCTTCCTTGCGACCCTCGAACCTCTGGCGAATGCTGGGAAACTGGGCGTCGTACTTTTTCAGTTGCCTCCGAATATGAAGGCGACTCCTGATATTCTCGACGGATTTCTACAGTTGCTTCCTCGCGGACTGCGCGCAGCCTTCGAGTTCCGCCACGACTCGTGGTTCTCGAATGAGATATTCGACTTGCTCAAGAAGCATAATCGCGCGCTATGCGTCGCGGAGAACGAAGATCGCACGACGCCTGACGAAGTCACTGCCGACTTTTGCTACTACCGTTACCGCAAGCCGGAGTACTCAGCCGGGGAACGCGGCGCAATGTCCCAGCGACTCCAAGAACATGTGTCCCATGGCCGGGATGTCTTTGCTTTCTTTAAGCATGAAGAAACGCCTCAAGGCGCGCTCTACGCGGAAGACCTGCTGCGCGGAATCGCTCAGCATATGTAGGCGCAAGCGTCCTCGCTCGCGCGCCACGGGAGGAAGTCCCTGCTGTTTTCGATCGGTCATTCCGAGCGTATCGAGGAATCTGCTGTTCGCCCGCCCAAGGTCTTGCTGCCTTTTCTTCCAACCCGCATCCCGGTTATCACTCCTCTCGCAGACGAATTCAGCGCATACTCTTCAAATGGCGCAGCGCGCAGACCAAGAAGTGACCGCAGCCTTCCTCGACTATCTGAAAGTTGAGAAAGGACTAGCCCGTCTCACGCTCGCCGCCTACGAAACCGACATCCGGCAGTTTTCAGAATTCCTGGCCAGGCGAAAGCGCACCCTCATGCAGGCACAACGGAGTGAAATCGGCGACTTCATGCAAGAACTCTTCGGTCACGCCGTTGAAGGCCGCTCGGTCGGACGCAAGCTCTCCGCGCTTCGCCATCTGTACAAATATTTGCTCCTGGATCGACACATAGCGCACGATCCCACACTCAACATCGACTCTCCAAAACAGTGGAAAATCCTGCCCAAATCGCTGGCGCGGGACGAAGTGAATACGATGCTCGAACCCCACTCCGCCGGAACCTCCGCGGAAAGCGTTGCGATGGCTGCGCGCGATCATGCCATGCTGGAAGTTTTCTATGCGGGAGCTTTGCGCGTCTCGGAAATTATCGGCGTCACGCTGGAAGACCTTAAGCTGGAACTCGGTTGCATCCTGGTGCGCGGTAAAGGCGATAAAGAACGAATCGTCCCACTCGGCAGGGCCGCCCAAGAAGCACTCGATCATTACATCAGAACTGCCCGCTCCAAACTGCTCGGAGCGCAGGTAAATTCCCCAATTCTCTTCCTGGGCCGAGGCGGTCGCAAACTCACCCGTCAACGCGTGTGGCAAATGGTGCGTGCGTCCTCGGCCGGAATGGATCGTCATGCCAGTCCACATATGCTGCGCCACAGTTGTGCCACGCACATGGTGGAAAGCGGAGCAGACTTGCGAACCGTGCAAACCATGCTCGGCCATGCCGACATCTCCACCACGCAGGTTTACACTCATCTCGCGCTGGATCGAATAAGAACAGTTTATCAAAAGCATCATCCGCGGGCGAAGGCTCGTCAGGCGTGAAGAATTCCTCAGCTCAATCAACCGACGTGGAAGCGGCGGTCGCTGGATTTCTGCGAACCATGCGTGAACGCAATGCTTCAGTGCACACGGTCAGAGCCTATGCCGGCGACCTCGACGTCTTCGCCGCATACGCCGGAAGTCGCGACTGGAGCGCCATCGATCACGTCACCATCCGCGGATTTCTATCGCATCTTTACGACAAAGGCTTGACCAAGACCTCTGTCGCTAGGGCTTTGGCCGCGCTGCGATCGCTTTACCGCTGGCTGGCACAAGAAGGCGTGGTCGAGCAAAATCCGGCAGCTCTGGTTGCAACTCCAAAGTTGCCCAGGAAATTGCCGCGGGTTCCGACCATCGAGGAAATGAATTCCGTACTGGACGGCCAAACGACCGAGGCAGCCGCCTTTCCCGAGCGCGATCTGCTCATGCTCGAACTGCTCTACGGCTGCGGCATTCGCAACTCCGAGTTGACTGGCATCAATATGGAAGATATTCGCCGCAGCGCCGAAGCGATCCTCATTCGCGGAAAGGGCAAGAAAGAACGCTACGTGCCGTTCGGAGATTCGGTCAAGTCCGCGCTAGCGATCTACCTACCGGAGCGGGAAAAGCTCTTGTCCGCAGTAAAGAAGAAATCGAGCGCTCTGCTACTCAATCGCCGCGGCGGACGCCTCACCACGCGCAGTGTGGGCCGCATCGTCAAAGCCATCGCCGTTTCGAAAGGCCTGTCACCCGACGTTCATCCCCACACTCTCCGCCATGCCTTCGGAACCCATTTGCTCGAGGAAGGCGCAGACCTACGGGCCATCCAAGAGATGCTGGGCCATGAGCGCCTCGCGACCACACAACGCTACACGCAGCTCACTATGAAGCACGTGATGCAGGTCTACGATCAGACTCATCCACGGGCAAAGTAACAGGGGCTGGGCGCAACGACTCCCACATTTCGACGATGCGCTGTTTCAATTCCGCCGTCATCTTGGTATAGACCTCGTCGGACGCTTCCGCTTCAGACGGCGGATTGATCGAATCCCCAATGCAAATTTTCAGCTTGGCAAACTTCTGAAAACTCTGGTTGCGCGGCCAGGCGTCGTGGAATCCCTCAATCGCAACCGGCACGATGGGTACTTGCGTATGAATCGACAAAATCGCCGCGCCTTTCTTGAATATCTTAGGCGTCCCGTCAATCGAGCGCTCACCCTCGGGATAAAGCACGAGTACCCGCCCTCGACGCAATCCAAAAGCCCCAGCCCGCATGGCCGGAACCAGATTTGCGTCGGGATCTAGAACGATCACGCGGAGCCAGTGCGCCAGCTTACGCATGATTCCTGAACCGAAAATTTCGCTCGTACCCACGGCAAACGCCTGGTCGAAGAGTTTGTGCGATAAAACACTTGCCAGCACGGCAGGATCGATGTAGCTCTGATGATTCGACGAAAGAATGAAGGGTCCCGACGGCGGAAGCTTTTCCACTCCACTGACTTTCAGGTGAAAAGCAGTGCGCGCCACGAGGCCGATGATTCGACTTATCCCGTACATAATGGGCGCGGCGATGGGCTGTGGATTCAACAGGGCCAGCACCTCGGGATCGGTGGGATCTTCGCGCAGAAACTTCTTTCCATCCTGCAAACTGAGCGCGCGGCGCGGCATTGCCGCCACGCGAGGCCAGTAGGACTTCCACCAAGTCCTTCACCGTGTAAATGTCCGCCAGCTTGGATTCTTCAATCTTGCCGCCCAACTCCTGCTCTAAGCCGACGAGCAGCTCAACACGGCTCATCGAATCGAAGCCGAGGTCGAGTTCGAGATTTGACGACGGCCCAATCTCGGTAGGTGGACTGCTTGACGCCTCGCGAATGACTTTAATCGCACGCTGCACATCCGGCTGTTCCAGCCACGCCGAGTCTTCTTCCGTTAGCGGCTTTTGCGCAGCGATCTCGCCGCCGTCGCCAACTCCCTTAGCCTGATTCGCTCTCACTCGCTTCTCGACTTCGAAACGCTTTATCTTACGCGTGGTCGTGCGCGGTAGATCCTCCTGCCAGATCTCATAGCCTCCGATGCGCTTAGTGGACGCCAGTTCCGCCGACAAGCCCTCAATGTCGAAGCGAATCACTTCTTTCGCATTGACAACTTTGCGTTCTTTCAGCACATCGAAGTTGGGCACGACGACGGCGTGCAAAGTGTCTTTGGTCGGATTGCCCGGAGTACCCTCCAGCCCTATGACCGCAATCTCCTTGATATAGGGCGACTTCAAGTAGTGGGCTTCAATTTCTTCGGGATAAACATTCTTTCCATTGCTCAACACGATCACATCTTTTTGTCGGCCCGTGATGAACAAATTGCCGCTGGCGTCGAAATACCCGAGAATCTCCTGTGTGTAGCCAGCCATCTTTCAGCACGGTGGCCGTGGCGTCATCGCGCTTCCAGTACCCCTTCATAACGATGGGCCCACGGATCGCAATCTCACCCACTGGAGGGCCACTTTCCTGCGGCTGGGGTTCGTGAATCTTGCCCTCAACCGTGGCAAACGGTTTGCCCACGGATCCGATCACAACATGGCCCGGAGGATTCAAGAACGCTCCGCCGGAGGTTTCCGTCAAACCATACGCTTGCAGAATGTCGATGCCGAGGGCATGAAAATCGCTGGCAATTTCGGGAGTGAAGCGCGATCCGCCAGTAACCAAAACGCGCATCCTCGGGCCAAAAACGTGATGGACTTTCTTGAACAGTAGCGGCCCGGCATTCAGACCAACACGGCGCAGGGCGCGATTGAAATTCATCATTGCACGCAGAGCCTTTTGCGCAAGGGCTCCCCGCTTGGCGACTTCCTTGAAGATGCGTTCATGTATCAAATAAAAGAACTGCGGAACGACGCAAAACACACTGATGTTGCGTTCCTGCAGTGCGCGCAGCAACTCGGTCGTGTTGAGCGTTTCCATGTAAACGACGCGCGTCCCGTTTACCAGCGGCAGCAGAAGATTCGCCATCTGCGAAAGCACATGGAAAAGCGGCAGCAACCCGAGAATCGAATCGTCAGGCCCCAGCTTGATTACACTCGCTACGGCAGCGACCTCCCCAAGAATGTTGCCGTGCGTAAGCATCACGCCCTTGGGATCGGCCGTCGTGCCGGAAGTGTAGAGTAGCGCCGCCACTTCCTCGGTCGGTGAAACCAGCGCAACAAAGTTTCCCAGCCCAGCATTAAGAATGCCTTCCAGTTTCCCCAAGGATGACTCGCCCGACGTTTCGCCGTCCATCACAACCGTTTTAACCGGCAAGCCAGCGGTTGCCTCTTGCACCGTCTTCGCCCGCTTTTGATCGTGAAAAATCAGCGTGGCCTCGCTGTCTTTAAGCAGCTTTGCCACTTGGTCACTGTGGAACGCCGTGTCCAGTGGGACGGCTGCACAACCTCCCGCAATAATTCCGAGATAAACTGCCACCCACTTGGGATGGTTGTCGGCCAAAATCGCGACGCGCGAGCCACGTGGGAAGCCACTCTCCACCAACCACCGCCCGATCGATTCAGCCATGGTCCGCACTTCGGCGTAAGTGTAGCTTTCGACTTTGTCCTGCCGCTGAATCTCCAGACAAGGATTTTGGGGCCAGCGCTCGGCGCAATCGCGAAATTGATCGTAAAAAGTTGACATGTGTCACGTTATGATGCCGGAGCCGCGCAGACGATAGCCCCATGTCCAAACCGTGCCATTGTACATGGTGGCGAGGGCAGAAGAGCCCCGGCCGCGCGTCCAGTATGCTACGCTTTACAGTGAAGCGTAATCTAATCTTTTAGCTTCCAAGACAAGGATTTTCGACTTGATTCACTCCGTAATCGCCAAGGTTTTCGGCACCAAGAACGAGCGCGAGATTAAGCGCCTGATGCCTCAAGTGGAGGCCATCAACGCGCTCGAACCGGAGATCAAAAAGCTCTCCGACGATCAACTGCGCGCCAAAACCAGCGAGTTCCAGTCCCGCATTCGCGAACGCCTGAGCCAGATTCCGGAGGAGCCCGAAGCCGACTCCGATCGCGTGAAACAGATTGAAGACGAGCGAGCCGCGGCAGTGAAAGAAATTCTCGACGAAATTCTGGTCGAAGCCTTCGCCATTTGCCGCGAGGCCAGTTGGCGCGTACTCAACATGCGTCACTTCGACGTTCAGCTTATTGGCGGCATGGTGCTGCACCAAGGCAAGATCGCCGAAATGAAGACCGGCGAAGGCAAAACCCTGGTCGCGACGCTTCCCGTATATCTCAATGCCCTCAGCGGGCGCGGCGTTCACGTCATTACGGTCAATGATTACCTGGCCAAACGCGACTCCGAATGGATGGGCAAGCTCTATCAATTTCTCGGCTTGTCCGTCGGCGTCATCGTTCACGATCTCGATGATCGCGAGCGCCGCGAGGCTTATGCCGCTGATGTTACGTATGGCACGAACAACGAATTCGGTTTCGACTATCTCCGCGACAACATGAAGTTCGACCTGCGCGATTGCGTCCAGCGCAAGCACAACTACGCCATCGTCGATGAAGTCGATTCCATCCTGATCGATGAAGCCCGCACCCCACTCATCATTTCTGGAGCCAGCGAAGAGTCGACCGACAAATATGCGCGCGTCAATCGCATCATTCCCAAGCTCGAAAAAGGCGAAGAGATCGATGTTCCGCCGGGCGAGCCCAAAATCTATACCGGCGATTATGTTGTCGACGAAAAGCATCGCAACATCACCGTCAGCGATGAGGGATGGGAAAAAGTTGAGCAGTTACTGGGCGTCAGTAATATTGCCGACCCTGAAAACTGGGACCTCAAGCATCATGTTGAAACCGCGATCAAGGCCCATGCGCTCTATCAGCGCGATGTCGAGTATGTGGTGAAAGACGGCGAAGTCATTATCGTCGACGAGTTCACGGGACGCCTGATGCCCGGCCGCCGCTGGTCCGACGGCTTGCACCAGTCGGTCGAAGCCAAAGAAGGCGTCAAGATCGAGCGCGAGAATCAGACGCTCGCCACGATCACGTTCCAGAATTATTTCCGCATGTACAAGAAACTCGCCGGTATGACGGGAACGGCGGAAACCGAAGCCTCGGAGTTCGATAACGTCTACAAGCTCGAAGTCATGGTCATTCCGACCAACCGGCAGATGAAGCGCATCGAGAATCCCGATGTCGTGTATCGCACCGAGAAGGAAAAATATTTTGCCGTCGCCGACGCCATCCAGAAGTTGAACGAGACCGATCAGCCGGTGCTAGTGGGCACAACTTCAATCGAAAAATCCGAGCGCTTGTCCGAGTTGTTGAAGAAAAAAGGCGTGCGGCACGTCGTGCTCAACGCCAAGTATCACGAACGCGAAGCCGAAATCGTTGCGCAAGCCGGACGCCGCGGCAACGTGACCATCGCAACTAACATGGCGGGACGCGGTACTGACATTCTGCTTGGCGGCAATCCTGAATTCATGGCCAAGCAGGAGTGCGTGAAGAAGGGAATCGCGCAGCCCCGCCGCGTCGCGCAGGGCAAAATTCAAGCCGAAGTCGACGACGAGAACACCACCGTCTGGTACTACGCAGGCAATGAATTTACCGTTCCGACAAATCTTTGGAACGAGGCCCTGGCGCGACACAAAGTCCAGACCGACAAAGATCACGACGAAGTGATCGCCGCCGGCGGATTGCACATTCTGGGCACCGAGCGCCATGAGGCCCGCCGCATCGACAACCAGCTTCGCGGACGCGCCGGCCGTCAAGGTGACCCGGGTTCTTCGCGCTTTTACCTCTCACTGGAAGACGACCTCATGCGCGTCTTCGCGAAAGAGTGGATCTCGAAATTGCTCGAACGCCTCGGTATGGAAGAAGGCGTTCCCATTGAATCCGGCATGATCAGCCGCCGCATCGAAGCCACTCAGAAGGTGGTCGAAGCGCAAAACTTTGAAGCCCGCAAGCACCTGCTCGAATACGACGACGTAATGAACAAGCAGCGCGAAGCCGTCTACGGCCTGCGCCACCAGCTTCTCAAAGGCGTCGATCAGAAAGATTTGCTGCTGGAGGATTATGTCGCCGACATCCTCAGCCGCCTGATCGACGAGCATTGCCCAGCGAAGGCGCATCCCGATCAGTGGGACATCAAGGGCCTTAAGGACGCAATCTTCACCCGCTTCGGCGTCGACATTCTAGCGGAAGGCGTGGCTCCAGATACGCTCAATCGTCAGGAGCTCGGCGACGCAATATTCGAAAAACTGAAAGCCCGTTACGACGCTAAAGAAGCGCTCATCGGGCCCGAGGCCATGCGCTATCACGAGCGCATGATCATGCTCAGCGTGCTCGACGCGCAGTGGAAAGATCACCTGCGCGACATGGATCACCTCAAAGAGGGCATCGGCCTGCGCGGCTATGGCCAGCACGATCCTCTGGTCGAATACAAGCGCGAGTCCTTCGACATGTTCGAGGCCATGATGCAGCGTTTCCAGGAGGAAACCTGCCGCTACCTCTACCTCATGCAGATTCTGGAGCGGCCCAACGATCCCGGAGCCGGAGGCGCGGCTGGAGTACCCCCCGGAGGTCAAGGCGGACCGGATGCTGGCCTTCTCGCACCGCGAGCCGGCGGCAATGGTACAGGCAACGGCAGCAAGCCCCCGCGCAACGTCTCAACCTCGATGGACGAAATGGAAGAAGCCTTCCAGCGCCGCAAGAAACGCGAACTCGATCAGGCCCGCATGGCCGGAGCAGGCGAAGCTGCCATTGTTCAAAGAGTAGTCCGCGCCGAAGCTAAAGTAGGACGCAACGACCCCTGCCCCTGCGGCTCCGGTAAGAAATACAAGAAGTGCCACGGCGCGTAGTGTAAGAGCGAGCGTCCCCACTCGTGCGGCCGCAGTCGCTTTTTGCTATTCCTCGCGAAGTGAGGAATCGCTTTCACCACGCCGAGGCTGGTTCGCTAGCGCTTTTCTTTCCGCCAGCTTCTTGCGATTAAACTCGGTCACGATACGCGCCACATACGCCTGCGTCTCATAATACGGAGGAACTCCGTGATACTTTTCCACCCGCTCAGGCCCGGCGTTATAAGCCGCCAGAGCCTTCACCATGTCGAAGTGATAGCGTTCCAGTAAAGTCCGCAAATAGCGTGTCCCACCTTCGACGTTGGCGCTCGCGCTAAAACTGTCGCTGACGCCTAGTCGCGAAGCCGTCTCCGGCATGAGCTGCATCAAGCCCTGCGCGCCTTTGCGCGAGACGGCTTTCGCATTGAAGTCGCTCTCCGCATGGATAACGCTCGCGACGAGATCGGGATCAAGATGCTGCGCCGCACTATATCGGCTCACAATCGATGCAATCGGCTCGGCTTCGGGCAGGGAAGCGTTCGGAGTAACGACCGGGACCTCATCCGCCACGATGCTCTCCACCTGATCGGTCGGGACATCCACATAGCTGCTGGCATCGCCGCTCAGATAAAGGCGCGTCGCCGCGCCCAATACTTCATGCCGCTCATGCTGGATGGAGTAACCGTTACGCAAAGTTGCGGTATCGGACGCCCTTGCTCCGATGCAGCACGTCGCAAGAGTCAGCGCTGTCGCCCAGATTCTCATACGCTCACCCCAAGCGCCTGCTCAACCGCCGCCGCCACGCCATTCTCATCGTTCGAAAGCGTGACCGGCCAACCGCGTCCGCGCAGTTCAGCGCAAGCGTTTCCCATCACGAAGGGCACTCCAGCGTACTCTAGCATTTCGACGTCGTTATAGTTATCGCCAATCGCCATGACTTGCTCCCGCTGGATGCCACGAAACTCAGCCCAGCGAGCCACGGCATGACCCTTAGAACAAGCCTGATTCAGCACATCCAGCATCGCCAAATCGCGCTCAGGATATTCCGTTCGCAGCACCGTGATCCGCTGCTCCCAGCCGCCGCGTGAGAGTTCGTCCTGCACCAACTTCATGCGCCCGATGGTCCCGCAGAACATCGCCTGCACAGGATCAACCGTCAGCGAGTCTTGAATCGGAGAAACAAACTGGATGAACTCTACATTCTTTTCCAGCCAGCGTCGAATCGAAATGTTGAGCTCGTCCATGCTTTCGAGCACGAGCGAACCCTTGCCTTCGCGGTCAAAGGTAAGAATGGTATTGCCCCGGAACTCTTGCATCGCCGCACAAAGCTGGCCGCAGGTCTCCAGTGGCAGCAGGTCGCGATGAAACGTCTCGCCCGCGAGTGATCGCGTCACTGCGCCATTAGACGAAATGATCCAAAGATCGAAGCCCAATCGCTCCGCCACTTCGAGAGCAAATCGATGCCGTCGTCCAGTCACCAGAACGACCTCAACCCCAGCCTCGCGTGCCCGTCCCAAAGCCTCCAAATCCGCGCGGGACACCTCAAATCGAGAATTCAGCAAGGTTCCGTCGATATCAATGGCTAGCAGGCGAACAGAGGTAGGCACACCTTAAGTTTATCATCGTGAGCTTTGGCAGCAGGCCCAACAGGCCATGTCCTGCTGCACCCGCGGAGTACTATCGATACGCAGTTTAACTCCATTATTGAGAGTTGTTTGCGCGGACTGGGAAGGGTAATCTAAGAGATTCCGAATGACATTCTTATCTTTCCTCGACCGCGAACATTCCATCGCGAAGCCCGGATATAGCCGCTGGCTTGTGCCGCCGGCGGCGCTCGCGATTCACCTTTGTATCGGACAGGTCTATGCCTTCAGCGTGTTCAAAATTCCCCTCACGCAACTGCTCGGAAAAACAAAATCGCTTCCCGAAGATTGGACCCAACCGCAACTGGCGTGGATATTTTCGCTAGCCATTGTCATGCTTGGCCTGTCGGCGGCGGCCTTCGGCAAGTGGCTGGAAACTGCAGGGCCGCGAAAGGCCATGTTCGCTTCCGCAACATGCTTTAGCTGCGGATTTGTTATCTCCTACTTCGGCGTTGTTTCCCATCAACTCTGGCTGATTTACTTCGGCTACGGCGTCATCGGCGGTATCGGCTTGGGCATTGGTTACATCTCACCCGTTTCCGCGCTGATTCGATGGTTCCCGGATCGTCCAGGTCTGGCGACCGGTATGGCCATCATGGGATTCGGCGGCGGCGCTATGATCGGCTCCCCTTTGGCCATCAAGCTTATGGCTCATTTCCGCACCTCAGTTGACGTTGGCGTGGGCAACACTTTTCTTGTGATGGGCGCCTTATATTTCCTACTCATGATGTTCGGAGTCTTCACCATTCGAGTTGCACCCGACGGATGGAAGCCCGAAAATTGGAGCGCTGCTCTCAAGCCACAGAAGCTTATCACTACCCGCAGCGTGGACGTCAACACCGCATTTCTGACGCCGCAATTCTGGCTCTTGTGGGTCGTCCTATGCACCAACGTGACCGCCGGTATCGGCATTCTGGAGCAGGCGTCGCCCATGATTCAGGAATTCTTCAAGGGATCCATCGGTCCGGTTGCTGCGAGTGGATTTGTCGGCCTTCTCAGCCTCTTCAACATGGCCGGACGGTTTTTCTGGGCCTCCATCTCCGATTTCATCGGCAGGAAGCCGACCTATTTCATTTTCTTTACCCTCGGTGCTGTTCTCTATTTTTTTCTTCCAAGAACGGGCGCCGACCATTTGAATAGCGTGGCGTTATTCGTCAACATCGCAGTCGTTTTGCTGAGTATGTATGGCGGAGGCTTCGCTACCATCCCCGCATATCTTCGCGATCTCTTCGGCACTTATCACGTGAGCGCGATCCATGGCCGCTTGTTGACGGCCTGGTCGGTCGCCGGTGTCTTAGGGCCAATGCTGGTCAATTACATGCGCGAGTACCAAATCGCGCACGGGGCGGACAAAGCCAGCGCCTATCAAACGGTGCTGCATGTCATGGCGGGGCTGTTACTCGTCGGGTTTGTGGCCAATCTCCTGGTTCGACCGGTGGCTCAGAAATACTGGATGCCTGAGAAGCAGTTATAGGGGAAGTTGGGAAGGAGACCGGTAATGATTGAAAATGCGAAAAAATCATCGGCAGCTGCAATCCTATTCGCCTGGCTGCTGGTCTGCATTCCGCTTGGATGGGGCGTCTACAACACGATTCTCAACTCCATGAAATTGTTCCAGGCTTCGCCCGCAACGGCAGCGACTCCCGCAACGCCAACAAAGTAATTCTTTGCGGGCAGAGCCTCAGCTTCCCCAATTTGGACTAAGGCTCAGCGCGTGTCTCGTCTGCAAGCCGTTTCGAAGCCAAGAGTGTAAAGACGCCCATCGTGAACACGGTGATCAGCGCGCAGGTCGCGGTGATGTCGGCGACTCTCCATTGCCTTCCCGTCGGATCGGTGACGACGGAAAAACGATTCTGCGGCAAAACCAGAAGCAGATTTCCCGCCGCCGAAACCGCATAGAAGATCACAGCCTGACGCCAATAGCGGATTGGGAGGCGCTTCGAAGCGATTGGGCTCCGTCCTAAATAAATCGCAAATGACTGATAGATGATGTAAATCAGTAGAAACCAACCCAGGAAGTTGCTCACCGGGACTCCGAAGTAGGGCCCACCATCGCGCCAAATCCAAGCGCGGAGCAACGTTCCCCAAACCGGATCCAGCGCAAAATCCCAGGACACCATTACGAAGGCTGCGATTAGTGGCAGGGTCACCACGCGCCAGCCGCGCAAAGACTCTGGCGGATATCCCAAGATAATCCGCGCCACGGTCCACGAAAGATAGGCCATGCCGACGTAGGCGAGTCCGAGCAGAACTGGGACAACCAGAATCTTGGGCCCCATGAGGTCGGTGAAATAATAGCGGCCATACGGAAACCCGGTGCGCACGCCGATGTTCTCGAACGCATTGCCGACCACCAGCGCGATGGCCACGAAGACCCCGATGCCGCGCCAGCCATAGAATTTCGCACCATGAATCAGCGCGAAAATTGCTGGCGGAATCACATGCAGCGCCACGACAGCCAGCATGGGAACCGGTCCCGGATAAACCTGTAACACCCGCGAAAACGCGTAACTTCCCACGAGCATCCAGAAAGCGAAATCGTCGCCACGCGTTTCGACGGAAAGCTGCGGGCGCGTGCTAACCGCTTGCTTGCTGGTCAACGTGCTCATCGAAATCACTCGCAACGAGAATTCACTAAGAGTCTAATCAATCTGAAGGCAAGAATGCACTCGCGATAGACTAGTGACTCACCGCCATGCCCGAACTCCCCGAAGTAGAAACCATCGCTCGCGGACTCGCCCGGCGCGTCACCGGAGATGCCATCGAGTCCATCTGGCTGGGCTCCAAGCCAGAGCCACTGAAATCGCCAGCATCCGAGATCGCCGCGACCCTCGAATCCTCACGAATCGAGAGCGTCCGTAGGGTAGGGAAGCACATCGTCTTCGATTTGCTCAAAAAAAATAAGCCCGCCCAGTGGATCGTCCACCTGGGCATGACCGGGCGCCTCATTGTGTCCCAGCCCGACGCTGAAATCGCCAAGCACACGCACGCCATCGTCAGGCTGAAATCGGGCCGGGAATTGCGTTTCGTCGATCCCCGCAGGTTTGGCCGCTTGAGCGTCGCCCATGACTTTGAGGCAGGCGGCTCCGAGCCTCTTGAAGTCGATGTCGAGACTTTCAAGAAATTATTTCGTGGACGCACAACTCCCATCAAGAGCGCGCTGCTGAATCAGAAACTTCTGCGAGGCGTCGGGAACATCTACGCCGACGAATCGCTCTTCCGCGCCGGAATCCGGCCGCGTCGCCGCGCGTCGGCAATCTCGCGCGAAGCGCTGCAAGGACTGTTCACCGCGATTCAGGAAGTCTTGCGCGAAGCGATCGCGCTAGGGGGCTCATCTGTTTCAGACTACGTTGACTCAAACGGCGAGGAGGGTTTCTTTCAACTGCAACATCGCGTCTACGGACGCGAAGGCGAGCCCTGCCTGGTTTGCGACACTCCCATCAAACGCATCGTGATCGCTGGACGCAGTAGCCACTACTGCCCCCATTGCCAGAAGTAATTACTTCAATCCTGCCTGCGCCAGCATTTGCAGGAACTGTCCTCGCGTTCGCATGTCGATTGACTGGGTAACGAGTTTTCCTTGTCGGTCGTAAACGAAGCTCTTCGGAATACCTTGCACTTGAAACAGATCGTTTACCTTCCTGCCGGGATCGAGCAGCACGGGATAAGTAATCTTATGCTCCGCGATGAACGGAGCGACCTTGGCCTGTTCCTCATCGGAGATCGCCAGAATCACGAATCCCTGATCGGCGAAGCGCTGATACAAGGCGTCCAAATCCGGCATCTCCTTCCGGCATGGCGGGCACCACGTTGCCCAAAAGTTTACCAGTACGACTTTGCCGTGAAGACTGCCGAGCTGCCAGTTATTGCCCTGCAAATCCGTTAGCGTGAAATCTGCGTGCTGACGACGTTCGTCATCTGCGACGAGCTTAGCCATCGCGGCTTTGTACGCCGGAGCATCCAGCGAAACCTGCATTTGCTCGTATCGCGCCAACTGAGCCAGTTCCGAATAGGGCTCCGCCGGTTCACCATGTTCGTCCGGCTGAGGCTGCTCGCGCACGGCGTCGGCAAGAGTGGTCGTGACTTCCTGCAAAGTGTCGCGCCCGAAATCGCCTTCCGTCGATAGATCGGCGAGATTATTGGCCAACCTGACTTTGTGCACGTTCGAAGGCAACTGCCGAATCTGCAATGCAAGCTGTTTGGTCGTCTGGGCGCGGACGTCGTCCGGCAAATGGCGCAATCCGCGTAACTGATCGACGATGGGCTGTTCCTGATTGGTCCAGACGGTTGCGGGTTTTTGCGCCTGCGCAGGGACTAAGAAAAGGAAGCAGAATCCCAGCACTGGGATCACTGGAAGACTCTTGCCGAAGCGATGAATGAATGAGGAGATCGTCATAGTTGCCAACACCAACCACAATTCTAACTCGTCCAATCGGGTTAGTGGGGTAGGCGCGGAAATTGCCCTCGAATTATGGTTTCCGCACCGCTTTCTTTGAAGTGCCACGCTTCGCCTTCCGCGCACCTGGCACTTTCCCAATCCGCTCATCGCCAGAGAGTACGAACTTGCAGGCGCGCAGCGCCGATTCCTCGAAATCCGGCGCATCGCAGGGAAGAATCTGCCATCCCGTTACCTTGGCCCCCAGCACTCCGATGGATCGCATGTTAGGAAACTCTCGCCGCAAACTCGCGTGATGCTCTTGTGTGGTTGCCAGCCAGACGCCATTGTCCTCCACAGCTGTCGGTTTGTCGCGCAGGATCAGCACGATCTTCTCGCCCACATAAATTGCGAGGCACCCAAACATTGTCCGGGTAGTCGGTGAGAGCGGCGCGATCTCATCGAGCACGAATTCGTGTGGGATGGGCTTACGCCGCTTTACCGAAAACAGATCGTCACGAAGTATTTCGGAGCGTTTCACGAGCAGAGTATACAGTGAGTGCGAAGCACAGGCGCCGCTACCAGGTGTTATACGCCGTACCGTCGCTGCCCACCTGAGTGGAACCGCTGTGCACGTCTGTGATGCCCCCAGCCTCGGTTTGTTCCAGGGATTGCGTGTAGTCTTCCTGGTCGGCGGTCCAGGTACTGTTGCTTTGCGTCATAGGGTCTTTCGGAATTTGTTTCAAATAACCCGCCTGCACCAGATCGTCCAGCGATTGCGGAGCCTTCTGTTTGTCCAGCGTATATTGCGAAAGTACCGAGCGAATCGTAAACAGGTTTTGCTTGAGCACCGATTCCTTTGCCCGCACGATCGACTGGTTGTAAGCCGGAATCGAAATCGAAAGCAAAATGAGAATGATGCTGATGACGATCATCAGCTCAATCAGGGTAAAGCCGCGAGTTTTGCGCTTACGAGGTCGCGTCACTACCAGTCCTTGTATTTCGTGCCGTCGAGGCCGGTGCCATCCGACTTGGTGTAAACGTCAAAGACACTTTGTCCGCCCCAGGAATCGGAGTCGGGATCGTCCTGCATGGAACGCAATCCCCAATCGGTGTCGCCGGTCATGGGATCGATGGGAACCTTGCGCAGGAAACGGATTTTTTTTCCGGCAACATCCACGCCCTTCACTAAGGTGTCAAGATCGGGCGGATATCCCTGCGAGTCAACTTTAATCTGGAACGCGCCCCGATCCGCCGCGTCTTTGTAACGATCGATGGCATCGCGCATTTGCCAAAGGTCATAACGCAGTTCTTTTTCTTTCGCCCGCTTGATGGTGACACGCGCCAGCGGCAGAGCAAGCGTCGTGAGCACGGCCAGTAGAAACGTCGCAACAATTAACTCTATGACTGTGAAGCCGACAGCTTGCGGCGTGTGCCGCTTGCCGGATGGGCGATTCCGGCGAGTCACTGGATCGTCACCTTTCCGGTAGCGCCGGCTACGGGGAGTGCCTGCATTCCAGGATCTCTCGCCCCGCCCTTGGAGATCGTTAAAAGCGCATCTCCGGACGCCTTCGCGCGAAAGGTGAGTGCGACCACATTACCTTGACCGGAAATTCCATTAGCCCCCGGCGGACGGGTCGCAGTCACCTGGAGGGTCCCCGTCGTAGGATCATCCCGATGGACGAGCGCCACCGCTTGACCATCCTGCGCCAGGAAACCCCCGTTGGAAGCGTTCAGGAAATCCAGGCGAGCATTGTCGTACCCGATTTGAAGTGGCACGGAATGTGCGTTCTGAATATTGTTCAACAGGATGTTCACCGTAAACGTCGCCCCCGAAGGCACCGTCTGACTTGACGGATCGATCTGGAAGCTGGCCGGGCCTGAGGGCACCGATTGCGTCGCAGGCGTGGTGGACGGTTGGGCCGAAGGCATCGCCATACCGGGGGCCGGCTGCACCGCCGCTGGCCTCACAGGCGCTGCCGTCGGCACGGGCGGCTGCACCTCGTGACTGGACCGCCGCAGTTCAATGGCGCTCGCAGTGCCCACGCTCAAGGCTTTGTTATTCAGCTCGGAAAGATCCCGCGAACGCACGATGTGTGGAATCAAGCAAAACACGGTCTCCGTTTGGGAGTGATCCGTGGTTGTCTGCCCGAACAGATACTTGATGATGGGAATCTGAGCCAGCCCTGGGATTCCGCTCAGTTGCTTCGTATTCTGATCTTCCAGCATACCGCCCAGCAGGTTGACTTCACCCTCTTTCAGGCGTACTTCATGTTCGACTTTGCGCTGCCCAATGACGGGTTGCTGAATCCCCCCAATATTGGTGTACGAAGTCACCGACGAAATGTCCATGACAATTTTGAGGGTCACATCGCCATTGGCATGAATGCGCGGCGTTATGTCGATATTCACGCCTACATCGAGGTACTGAAACTGCGTATTGACTAATGGGCTCACGCCGACGCCGGTGTTTCCAATGCCCGATCCAAACGAACCCGTCGCCACCGGAACCCGATCGCCAATCTTCAAAGTTGCTTTCTGTCCATCGACCGCGCGGATCTGAGGATTTTGAATCAGCTTGGTGGTGTTATCCGAGAACAGTGCGGTCGCCGTCGCCTGCGAAATCGTTACCGTGAAGTCCGTCGCATTTAAGTTTCCCAAAGCATTCAGGTTGATCGAGTTGGGCGTTCCCGAGGTCGAACTCGTGGTTGAGGTGGTGGTCGAGGTAGTCCCCGACGTAGAGGTGGTCGCATTGTTCTGAAGTTGCACCGTCGCGCTCGTCGGCGGACTGATTCCCAGAGTCTTCGACTTATCGCGATTGATCTGCATGATCGCAATATCAACCACGACCTCGGGCTTGGCCTGATCCAGGTCGCCGACAAGTTTCTGCGCCAGAGCAATCTGATCGGGAGTTCCTCGCACCACGATCGCGCCCTGGGTCGGCAGCGGTTGTATCCGCGAAATTTCCAGAATCTGGCGCATCGCATTCACCACATCCTGCAATTCCGTGGGCTGCGACAGATTCGCCAAATAGAACGTCTTAATCACACTTTGTTCCAAATCCTTGCGCTTCGCCGGATTATCCGCGGCGATGAAAATCGTGTTTGGGGTCACCGGACGCCAAAATGTTTTCGACTCCAGCGCCACAATCTGCAGCGCTTCTTCCAGGTTCACTCCGTTGAGTTCGACCTTGATTCGTCGAGAGGTATAGTCGGGATCGAACAGAACATTGATCCCGGCCAGCTTGCCCACTGTTTCGTAAATTACTTTGGTGTCTTCGGTGAGCTTCAGAGTGATGGGAACGTTGGAGATAGGAGCAAGGTCAACCGGGCCCATTGCGTCGGCCACGCGCTTTTGCAGATCATTCATCGGCAGCGACGATTTCGGAACCGGCGAAGCCGCCTGATCGATCATGCGCTGTGTGCGCTTGATTTCCTGCTGTGCGATAAAGCTTGAGGGATCGATCTCCGCGCCTTTTTGAAACTCCGCCAAAGCTTCGGGCAGCTGGCCGGCCTCGCGCAACAACTGCCCCCGGTGAACGACCTCGGCGCTAGCCAGAAAGCGAAGCCGGGAGAAGGCCGAGCGGTAGGAAACGTCCGACGGCTTGAGGTCATAGGCCTTCTTGAAGAGCGCGTAGGCCTGTTCGTAATTCTGCCGCGCCTCGGCTTCTTTGCCTTTTTGATAGAACGACTTAGCCTTGTCCCCTGATAGAGCGGGCAGGATGACCGCGAGCACCAGCACAAGAACCGCTGCCGGACGCAAATAACGCATCATTCGAAAATTCCTCATAAAACTAATCTTTTCGGGAGGGTAGGCCGCACCCCGATCTGTCGCCGGCCTGAAAGAGCAAAACTGCGTTATTGTAGCATCGCTCCGAAGTCGCTCTGTTAATTACAGTTATGCAGGTTGCGCGCGCACGTCCGATGGTCTCGCCGGAATCGGCGTTGCTTCTGCGATAATCTAACCTCGCATGGCACGACCGCAACTGACCAAAGCCAATCCGGAAAAAAATCCCAAGCGCGATCCCACCGCGTCCGGGCAGCGCGATGCCGCTGTCAATAGGAATGCTTCACATAACTACTTCTTGCTGGAAAAATTTGAGACCGGGGTGGTGCTCACCGGTACCGAGGTCAAATCCGTGCGTTACGGCCTGGCTAACCTCAAGGATTCCTATGGCCTCATGAAGGATGGCGAACTCTGGCTGCTTAACTGCCACATTGGGCCGTACGAGCATGGCAACATCAACAATCATGCTCCGGTGCGTACCCGCAAGCTGCTGATGCATGCCGAAGAACTGCGCAAGCTGGTCGGCAAGACACAGATCAAGGGCCAGACGCTGATCCCGACCAGAATGTATTTCAAGAACGGCCGCGTAAAAGTCGAAATCGCCCTCGCCAAAGGCAAACAACTCTGGGACAAACGAGAAACCGAACGCCGCCGCACCGCCGACAAAGAAGCCAGAGAAGCAGTCAGCCGGGTAGCGAAAGCCAGGTGAAGCTTCTCTGCAAGTGTGGGGCGGGCGCCCTGTCCGCCTTTGTAAGTTATCGGAGAAACGATAACGCCGGCGCAAACAGCCTCACAAGATCCCGCGCTCCCGCAGAACTGCCATGATGTCCTGATGCGGCAGATAAAACACAATCTCCATCGCTTGACCCACTCTGTGAACGATGAATGTTGATCGCACAATAAAGTCTTCCCCTCGCCCACCGGGACGGTCAAACTTAATGCGCCACTCTGTTTTGACCAGGACATAGCGATCGGCCAAGTCAAGAAAACCATCCAAAGAGCGTCGATTGGAAAGGGACAGCGTGAGCCGCGCGAGGAGACCGTGTTGATCAACACGGCGTCCGCAGCACCGTGGAAGCGTGGGGCTTCAGCCCCACGATAAAAGCGAAAAAGGGACCCGGCTTCAGCCGCCGTGGCGCTTCGGGTGATGGCGGAGTTCTTATGCCCCCCAGCGAGCCGGAGCTTGTGTCCTGGGCGCAGTCGAAGGGACGCCCGCGCCTACATCCGAGAAATATTTTCTGCTCCGAAAAATCGCCTTTTTTGAGGAATCTTTTGAATCAGCTACTTACGAGGGGTTCGGATTTACGAATCTTTTGAATCAGTGACTTGCAACGACGCTCTCGTGAGAAATCTTTCGATTCAACGACTTGGAAAATCGTTGGGTCTCGAAGCTTTCTCGTAACGAAATGCCGTATCCAGTGTTCGCAGGTTTGGACAGGAGTGTCAAGAGAAAAGTGAGAAATCGCCAATAATAATGCGGGTTTGTGCCAATTTGGAATTGAGGGATTGCACCGCCGAGCTGTCTTCAAGGCGAGGGATGATTAATCCGGGGAGGCTGCTGCGAGGAGGTGCCTTGACGAGGGCCTGCCGGATTCCAGCCCGCCCTCGTCTGTTTAGCCTGTGATCGCCTCTAGAATCCGCTGGCTGAGCTCGCGGGCCCTGCCAAGGTCCTCGTAGGATACGGATTTATGCTTGGCACGACCCGCCAGCTCCGTCAGGATACGCACGTCGTCAAGGAACTTAGAGGAAAGAAAAAAACTGAGCCCCTTGTCCCGCACCCAACGTCGTAGATCACGGCAGATGCCCTTGGCTGAGTCTCTCGACGCTGACTCTAGTACGCGATACATTTCTCCAAACATGATTTTGGCGTTGTTTTTCACAAACTTGACTAGATATTTGTCATCTCCAGGTTCGCTGTCGCGGAGGCCTGTGGAGCGGCCGGTCTCGAGATGATGTCGACGAAATTGCGAAAAAATCCTGTTCATCAATTCGATCTCGACGGCCTTACCGAACGATGCGACCGCGGTGTCCTGGTTCTCGATGTGGAAAGAAGAATCTGGGCTATAAAAATACGCCCCATAAATCCCATAGATCCATTTCCGCTGCGAGTCTTGGCCCAGACGTTCAAAGTTGGGCCAAAATGCGATTATGACTGACCTTAGTCCGTCCAATTCTTTCCTGTTTGCTTTGAAGAATGCGTTCTCGACTTCCTCTGGAGACAGTCGAGCCTGTACTTGTTCCGATAGAGCCAGAATGGTACTGACCCTCCATTCTTCGCCGATACTTGGATCGACAGACATTTCCTTTCGCAACAACTCTGGGATGGCGGAATAGTTCACCTGTTTCGTCAGCAAAAATGCTAATCGCAAGTACACGCCCTTTCGTTGCGGAAATTCTGATGAGCATCGTTCTAGTATTGCGATCGCGCTTGGGTTATTACCAGAAAGCTCATAGCACTTGGCGATGGCCAGATAGATCTGAAACTTGAGTGACCGAAGTATGCCATTTCCCTCTTGGTTCAAAAGCATTCGGTAGGACTCTGCGGCTCCGACAAAATTACCAATCGCGAACTGACAACGAGCCATCATAGGCCGGTAAACTGGCTCGAACGCCGGCTTATGACGCAATGCTGTCTCAATTTCGAATACTGCGGAAGCGAGCTGATCGGTTTTATGAGCCAGGTTTGCCAACGGATCATTTTCGAGATCAACGCTCCACCGAGGAATCACGAGGTGGGCTAAGCTGCCCTCGGTGAAAGCCTCAATGGGGCGAAGCAAGAACCTTGAACTGAAGCTTTCCGCCTCTTTCACGGATTTCTCTATTTGCTCCCCGAAAACGCTCAATACTCTCACCTGGGCTTTAAGAAGCAACAGTTCATCGCAGTCATGTGATCGTAGTGTCTCAGCGTGAGCCAGCAAGTCCAAGGCAAATTCCATGGTGTCACACAGCACGCAGTTGTCGATTTCCCACCTAAGTCGATCCCACTCGTTACAATTTTCGATTACAAGCAGCTGTAGAAGGCTCCGCAAGAGGGGGCGATATTCACTTGGCCCGAGTTCCCTTTTTACGACATTACGGTCCACGTCGCGAGCGCCTGCCGTCTCCCTCATTTCAACGGATTCGTCGATAGCGGATTCTTCATCCGCGGTCGTAAGCCTTAAGAGATACGAAAGGATCGTGTATCGAATTGCGGCGTCGTCTGGGTCGGGTGCAAGCACCGATTCGAGGAGCGCTCGCAGCTCCTCTTGCCCCGGGGCCCTTATATCCTCGCGGTACCATGGATACTCAAAGCCTGCCGAACAGATAGGCGGATATGATTCCAAGGGAAGGTTCGACCTCGACCAGGCTACCCATCTTTCGAGTTCCTCTCGGTCCGGTTGCCCAGAGAAAAGGTAGCGGCAGGATTCGCACTTAATATTCTTTAAGCCCTTGCCTTGTTCGGAGTCGCGAACGGCACCGCAATAGGGACATGTTAGCTGTGGCATACGCGTTCCTTTCGTCCTATTTATCATTGGGTAATCCGCACCTAAAGGCCCTCGTATTTTCCGACCGCTACGAGCTACGTGTCAAACTCCCGGCGCGCTCGCCGTTTCCTCCGTGCCCGATTCGCCTGGCTGAATCCGGGCGCTCCACGGTTGTGCGAGTGGCCAGGCGGGTGGCTGTAGGTGGTCAAGACGTTGTACCGGGTTCGGAGCGGCTGATGGGCGGCTTGTAGTTGAGGCTACCATGCGGGCGTTGGTGGTTGTAGTAGTCGGTCCAGGGAGCGAGGGCGAGGTTGCGTTGGTGGGAATCGGGCCAGTGGGTGGAGTAGGCCCATTCGCGCAGCGCGGTCTGGATGAAGCGTTCGGCTTTGCCGTTGGTCTGCGGCGAGTAGGGGCGCGTACGGCGGTGTTTGAGTCCCATGGCGAGACACGCTTGGCGAAACTGGTAGGCGCGATAGCAGCTGCCATTATCGGTGAGCAACGCGCGAATGACGATGCCGTGGCGCGCGAAGAAGTCAACGGCGTCCCTAAGAAAGGCGATGGTGGTGGCCGTTTTCTGATCGGGAAGGATGCGGGTGAAGGCCAGGCGCGAGTGGTCGTCGATGGCGATGTGCAGAGCCTCCCACCCAGGATGTTTTTGTTGACCACGGCGACGGCCATCCCCACGCCAGACGACCTGCTGGAAGCGGGTCAAGCCCTTGATGTCGAGATGCAAAAGATCGCCGGGAAAGGGATGTTCATAGCGCACCACCGGCGGCAAGGGATGCAGATCGCGCCAGCGACTGAGACGAGCGCGGCGCAGAATGCGGCTGACGGTGGCGGGACTGAGTCCGGTGCTTTGCGCAATGTGATAGGCGGGACGATGCTGACGACGAAGTTCAATCACCCACCCCACCCGGGGAGACGAAGTGGCTCTGGGACTGCGGTGGGGACGAGAGGAACGGTCGCGCAATCCGTCCGCTCCTTCGCGCTGATAACGACGCACCCACTTGGCTGCGGTTTTGGGGGTGACATGAAAGCTGGCTGCAGCATGGCTGAAAGCCACGCCACGAGTGACGGTTTCAACCAACGCCTCTCGACTGCGAAGCGTAAGTCGGGCATTCTTGTGGATGTCCATTCGGTCGGTCCTCGGGAGCTAAATTGCTCGTCACAATCAGCTTCTCCGCTTCCGATCGAATGGACAATGTCTTGAAAGATCACAGCCACCCGCCGTCCGCATCGCGGACTCCACGGACAAACCCCGCACGAAGCCCGTGCCCGGTTCGCCCTCACCCTAACTTTAAACCCGGCCCCATGTGTCTAGTTTTGCAGGAGGCGCTACAGAGGGACAAATTTGGTGCAAGCGGAAGTTATCTGCTTGCATCCGAAAGACATAAAGGTCGGTTTGGTCACTTTGTTGCTTTTTCATCGAAGTCTGTATTAGAGTCTTTCGCCTCATTGCGGAGGTTTGAGCGATGGTTTACGATGCACTGGGTTGGCCGAGGGAGGGCAATGTGATGAAACTACTCGTCCGCAGTGTGTTCGCCTTACTGTGCTGTGTGTTCGCTTTCGGACAAGCGAAGGAAAAAGTGCTTTACAGCTTCGGAAATGGATCGGGCGACGGGAGCGCGCCGAACGGCGGCCTCGTATTCGACAGCGCCGGGAACATCTATGGCACTACTCGGCTCGGTGGAAGGTCCGGGTGTAGCGCCCAGTGCGGTACGGTGTTTGAGCTGAGTCCTTCTTCAAAGGGCGGATGGACCGAGACCGTGCTCTATACTTTTTGCTCGCAGACCAACTGCACCGATGGGGGAAATCCGACCGGCGGACTTGTCGCCGATGGCGACGGAAATCTGTATGGCACCGCTGTGGCTGGCGGCATTTATGGTGGAATCTGTCACGGCGGAGGCTGCGGGACGGTATTCGAGCTCTCCCCCCCATCTTCCCAAGGAGGCAGTTGGATCTATACGGTGCTTTGGAGTTTTGGAAGCGTGGCGAATGACGGCGGGGGCCCGTTGGGTGGCCTGACCTGGGACACTCTGGGGAATTTGTACGGCACCACTGGGTCGGGGGGCGCAGACTCCGGCTTGGGGACCGTATTTAAATTAGCTCTCCAATCGAGCGGTCTTTGGGATGAGACGATTCTTTATACGTTCTGCCCCGGACAGATAGAGCCTTGCGTAGATGGCTTTCAGCCCGAAGCCAGCGTGTCTTTCGGCTCATCCGGGGACATTTATGGGACGACATCGTACGGAGGGATCAAGAGCGGCGCTTCCACATGGGGCGTGTTATTTGAGCTCCTACCCTCAGATAATGGTACCTGGACAGAAAGCACGCTTTATCGGTTTCCGCCTCGTGAAGGTGGGCATCCGATGTCCGGTGTGAGCTTCGATAGAAAAGGAAACGCTTACCTAACAACCTACAACGGCGTGGCGAGTTCTCCGGGCGTATGTGGTTCGGTATTCGGACTTGCCCCGAACGGTGAACATAGGTCTTACCTCTTTTCAGGCTCAGGCATCGGTTGCAATCCGGCTGCGGGCGTGTTCGTCGATCCGAAGGGCACGACGCTATACGGGACAACGGAGGATGGGGGAAATAACGGTGGTGGAACGGTCTACCAGATCGCGGGCCCTAAAGGGACGGCGATTTATAACTTCTGCTCCGAGGCAAACTGCGCAGATGGCATGACTCCCTCAGGAAACCTCACCCTACATGGGTCGAGCCTCTACGGGACGACCATCAAGGGGGGGGAATTCGGCCAAGGAGTAGTCTTCGCCCTTGCCCCTTAAAAGTGCTCAGTCGTGCGCTAGGCTAGCCGTGGGGGCGGCTTTCAAAACTTCTTGACAGTGCCGTTAGTCTTTCCCCCGAACACACCCGTATATTCTGGCTGGCAGCCCCAACCATAGGGTGTCCATTTCTACCGTCCACTAATTTGATTTCGATCGTTTGGGCAGAAAGTGACATCGCAGGCAAGATCAGCAAAACGGTTACCAGAAAGTTGAGAAAGCCAAAGCAGAAGGATACTTGACGATGCCTGATTAGCATTGGGGATATCCTCCTGCCTTCGTCATGTTCAGCAACCAATGAAAAAAGGCACCCATCGGGTTGTATGGAAAGCCTGAATCGATGTGGAACGTAGCTTGATTGGGCCCGAACGGCAGGGTCAGTTGGCTATCTAGCCCACCATTTCCTCCCGGACCGCTTACGGCATGGAGAGTTGGCCCATAGCCGATTACGTAGGTCCACCAGCTGACCGGATAGTAGCCAGGAGTTACTCCCGCTGTTGAGCCGAAAATGTTCAAGTTCAACGTGCCTTGCCCCGGAGGCGCTCCTGTGGAGTAATTGAACGTGCTGCTGACATTGGCATTTGTATAATTGGTCCCAAACCGGTTGTTGGTTGCGTTTAGAATCTGCGCTTGGCAAGTGTGCCCCCCGGTTCCGCCGCCAGCGCCACCGATTCCACCGCCAGTACCGGTCAAAATAGTCGGGTCGCTAAACACACTGCTGCTTGTGTACTCGCCGGGATACCAATTCGCGTCGGTGGTTGTGTTGTACCAGCAATCCGAGCCGGGCGTGGTGCAAGGAGCCCATCCGTCGCCGAATGGCGGAATATAGGACAAGTATTGATTCAGACCATTTTGCAAGCCAGGAGTCCCCGACCCTCCGAAGCCGACACCAGGACCGCCTCCACCGCCGAACCCTCCCCCTCCGCCACCTCCACTCCCGTCACCAATGCCGCCGCCAACCTCTCCGATCCCACCGCCGCAGTTGTCGTACTCCGCGCCGCAGAAGTCTTCGTTCAGCCCCGTCGGATCAATTGCACTCAGCGGGTTGTTGGCGACGTAGGCATAACGGTTCCAGGTCTTTCCCCAACAGAGCGGTTTGCGGCAGCAATAATCACTCGGACTTAGCTGTTACGAGCACTTCCCGCGCGGCCACGTACAACGCCGCAGAAGCGAGTGCGGAAAAAGGCAACATGAATGGAGCATAATTGAGCGCTGCTCTTACGGACATTATGCCGAGCCCGATTGTGCTGAATCCGAGCGCAAGCATAAAAACCTGCAAGTACAGGAACACCGCCACTCCCAATCGAATAGCACAAGACTTAGGTCGGTTACGCACGAGGTACGCCCAATAGAGCAATGGCGAAAAAACTAGGCCACAGTAGGCGAGAGTCGCATACGGCACCAACAGCCTGCGAACCGATATGTTCAGGACGAGCCCGGCGAGTCCTACGAACACGGCCATCCCTACAGTGTGGCCGACGAAGGTTGCAGTTGCCCAACTTGCGAACGTCACGGAATGCTGCCTTTCCATCTTCTCCCCCAGCCAAAGTTGATCAGATTTCCTAATCACTGCATCCCCAATTTGTAAGTGCCGGAAGCGTGTAGTTGTAGAAGAAATTAGCGCCGAAGGCCGCCGTGGCTGCGCCCGCAGGAATCAGAACCGCGGCGCCAGCGGCACCAGCAGCACACGATAGCGGCTCGAATGGCGTTGGATTGAAGCATCCGCCTACAACAGCCAGACCGCCGCCAGCTACTTGCCCACCAGCGGCAAAGAACATTGAAGCGTTTACCGCAAGCATATCCAGATCATGAATGATGTGCCATGTTGCGGAACCAGCCCTCTGTGAGGGGCCGCACGGAGGCGGGTGGCCCACTTTTACGTTCTTTGTAAAGGTGGGCATTCATGCTGCCTCGGTCGAGAGTTTTATCTTGATCTCGCGCTGCTGATTTAGTTTCACTGCGCCCTCTTCCCCGAAAGCATAACTCCGACAGCTGCTCCAGCGCCACCGCTTTGTCTCTGGACACTTGCGCGCACTAACCTCCTGCCAGATCAAAAGCTGTGACGAATGGCCGCGCACTCCCCACCTTTACAAAAAATGTGAAGGTGGGCCAGCTGGCTGCGTTGAGCCGAATAGCTCCAGCGCTCCGGCAACGGGATCATCCGCGAGACGATCCGCCAGCCCGATGCTTGCGGCTTGCGTCGCGTTTTTCGTTTCTGCTCCGACCAGCATCCGCATCGCATTTGCACAACCGATGAGGCGCGGAAGGCGTTGGGTTCCGCCCCATCCGGTGATGAGGCCGAGGGCTGCGCCGCGATGGCCGAAGATGGCGTTGGGGGCGGCGATGCGGGAGTGGGCGGCGAGGGCGAGATCGATGCCTCCGCCCATGCAGTAGCCGGCGACGGCCGCGCACACGGCGGGTGGCCCACTTTTACGCTCTTTGTAAAGGTGGGCATTCATGCTGCCTGCGTTGATAGTTTTATCTTGATCCGGCTCTGCTGATTCAGTTTCACTGCGCCCTCTTCCCCGCAAGCATAACTCCGATAGCTGCTCCAGCGCCACTGTTCGGGCTCCTGCACCAGCCCGCGCTTCACTGGATTCTCATGCATGTAGCGCAGCTTCCCGATCCGTTTCCGCGCCGTGTACACGTTGAAATCGTAGAAGCGTTTCTGCCACACGTGTTCCGGTCCCACGGCGAACCCTTGCTGTTCCGCAACTCGCCGTTTGCGCAGCGACTTCAAGACACGCCGCGCGAAGCCTTGCTTTACGGCCTGCATCCCTTTCGACGGATCGCCCTTCTCCGGCTCGCCGATCAGCAGATGAATGTGGTCGGGCATCACAACGTATCCCACGACGACAAATTCGTAACGCTGGCGGACGGTTTCGAGCACAGTGAGGAATAAATCGCGCCGCTGCGGACTGGCCAGCCAGGGCTGCCGCCGATAGCAGCTGCAATTAATGAAATGCAGATCGTGGTTGCCGTAGTAGCGCTTGGGATGGCCCGACACATTCCGGAGCTTAGTCTGTTCCCAGATCCAAAGCTGTGACGAATGGCCTCGCAGTGCCCACCTTTACAAAGAGCGTAAAGGTCGGCCACCCGCCGTAATCGAATAGTCAGAATTTAGAGGGTCGGGCCAAAAATATTTTCGCCATGCGTCTAGCGGCCTATGACCATGTGGCGGAGGGCCAGCACGGCAAACGCCAAAGCCAGATATGTGACTGTCAGCATCGCTGCCGATTTTGGCCGTTCCACGACCGTCTGGAGCCAAGGAACGGGGTAGAGCGCTAGGAGTAGAACGAGGTAGAAGCTGCCCTCGCGAGTCAGGAAGCGGAAGTTCTGCACCGCCCATATCAGCAACAGCACCCATGTAAACGCAAAAATAGCTGTAGCGACGCCAAACGCCGTCTTCCTTTGCCCAGCAGTCTCGGGTTTCCAAGTCATGACACGCTCCTAGTGCCAGTTAAAGTAATGGCTGGCGGCATCTCCACCAACAGCCGCTAGGCCAAGGACGCCGGCGGGGACCGCAGAGGCACCCCCAGTAAAGGGCGTGGAGATGCCGAGGATGGCTGCACCGGCGCCAGTGCCCCAGGCGGGCGGTTGGCCCACTTTTACGCTCTTTGTAAAGGTGGGCATTCATGCTGCATGCGTTGATAGTTTTATCTTGATCCCGCTCTGCTGATTCAGTTTCACCGCGCCCTCTTCCCCGCAAGCATAACTCCGATAGCTGCTCCAATCGCCACTGCTCCGGCTCCTGCACCAGCCCACGCTTCACCGGATTCTCATGCATATAGCGCAGCTTCTCGATCCGTTTCCGCGCCGTGAACACGTTGAAATCGTAGAAGCGTTTCTGCCACACATGTTCCGCTCCCACGGCGAACAATTCCTGCTGCTCCGCCACGCGCCGCGTGCGCAACGACTTCAGCACACGCCGCGCGAAGCCCTGCTTCACCGCCTGCATCACTTTCGACGCATCGCCCTTCTCCGGTTCGCCCATCAGCAGATGAATGTGGTCGGGCATCACAACGTATCCCACGACGACAAAGTCGTAACGCTGGCGGACTCCTTCGAGCACAGTAAGGAATAAATCGCGCCGCTGGGGACTCGCCAGCCAGGCTTGCCGCTGATAGCAACTGCAATTGATGAAGTGCAGATCGTGGTTGCCGTAGTAGCGCTTGGGATGGCCGGACACATTCCGGAGCTTAGTCTGTTCCCAAATCAAAAGCTGTGACGAACGGCCTCGCAGTGCCCACCTTTACAAAGAGCGTAAAGGTCGGCCACCCGCCATTGATGCCTTTCTACAGAACGCAGAGAACAACCGCGCCTCGTGATCGGGACATATCTCTCTCTTCATCCAGACCGCGCTGCGCGAATGGGCCTATTCCACGCACTGGCCCGATTCCGTTCAGCGCAACCTCGCCCTCGCCCCCTGGACCGACTACTACAACCACCAACGCCCTCACGGTAGCCTCAACTACAAGCCGCCCATCAGCCGCTCCGAGACCGGTACAACGTCTTGATCATCTACAGCCACCCGCCCAGTCGTATCCTGCAATTCCCAAGCCCCCGTAGAACCCTGATTGTAGCCGAAATAGTAAGTGTGGCCGCCGGTAACGGACATGACCCGCTTGCCCAGCGCGTCATAGGTGTAGCCGAGTAACACATAGGCAGGCTAACTCCTCTGGCAGATCAAAAGCTGTGACCGCTGGCCGCGCACTGCCCACGTTTACAAAAAACGTAAAGGTACGCCACCCCGCCCAAGCTCACCCGGCCCCGGACTCGCTCTCTAAACCGTCCTGGAACGCAAAAGGCAGGTACTCCGCTCGACGGTCAGTATGAATGCCAAAGAAAGTATGCCCGAACAGTAAGGCAGAGCCATACAACAATGGCTGAAACGACGAGTCCCACGGCAATCCAAAACACGTTGCTGCGTCCATTGTCACTGGCTCGGGCCAAGTCAAAAACGTGGCCTTGGAGACGGTAATATGTGATCGCAAAGAGCAGAACGAGAACCAAGAGAGGGACTAAGCCTCGCAGATCACTTCTCCTACTAGCGATTCAAGTTTGGATGAAAAATTGACCCATTTAGAGAACCCATGTGCCCATGGACGCCCGGAGGATCAGCAGCAAGATACTGCCTACCACGAATGCCATTCTCGCCCGCCCTCTCCCCAAGAAAGAGCCTGCAACCCCCAAGAGCACCGGAAGGTACCCCTGATCGCCCCAACGAACCCAGGGCCACACGTACATCTCAAACATGTAATGGTGGGGATGGTGCATGAGCCATTTGATTTGAGATAACTCGAACAGGAAAACGGGAAGAGACACTGTTAAATATACTGAAGTAAGTAACGCAATCCAGGCCCGCCACGCGCTATTCGGTTCGCGGTCGCTCAGAAGGAAGAACCACCCCGATGCGAGCGCCAAACCCGCCAGCAGCAGAAACACCCTTTTCAGGATATGACTACCATGCACTACGTCAGGAAGGGCGACGACAGCCACTAAGGTAGCGCAGGCAAGTAGGAAAATGGGGCGAACGCGGAAGAGCTCCCTTCGATACATGGCCGGATTACTGGAATTCATGAGCATCTCCTGCTGCGGCACTCCATCAAAAGCTGTGCGCGTTTCATTGGCATGTTCCTCCTGTCGGCGCTTGTGGACTCATCCCCTGCAGTATTTGGTCGATCTGCTGATTGTTCTGGTCTCTTATTGTCTCCAGATAATCGATTCCTCCACCCTCCGCATTTTGCATTCCGAGAGGGCCAAGATCCAGTCCAGGGATGTTGTCCAACGTGGAGGGTAGAGCGTCGCCGAGGGCCACAGCATCAATCATCAAGTTTTCTTGTTCTAGCTGGTTGATTTCGGCGAATCCGGCGTTCCCCGAGGCCGCAATAGCAAACGGATCGAGTCCAGATGAAGTGATGTTGAACATTTGCTGGTCGTTGTTGAAGTTGTCTTGGTACACCACGGGACCGTAAACCATGTTGCAGAGCCATTGAGTACCCCAACTGCAAGCCGACCCCGGTCCCGACGCAGCCGCGCTGGCTTGGCCAGGGCCGGAAGCATGACGTCGGGCGCGGCCAAACCTTGAACGTCTAGAGATAATTCCATATCTACCGAAGGCGCTCCGCCGTCCAACAAAACGGTGCATACCAAACGCTGACCGTCTCACCATCGCATCGGGAGTTGCGGCACTACCTCCACATGGATCGCCTCCGCCGTTCCCCCCGCCACCGCTTCCTCCATCACCGCCACCACCGTCACCGCCTCCACCACCGCCCCCACTGTCGCAGCTGTCGTCGGCGGGGTCGCAAGCGTCCACGTCGAGTCCCAACGGATCAACATGGCTGACCGGGTTGTTGGTGACGTAGGCATAGCGGTTCCAGGTCTGCGGATTGGCGGGTGGCCCACTTTTACGTTCTTTGTAAAGGTGGGCATTCATGCTGCCTCGGTCGAGAGTTTTATCTTGATCTCGCGCTGCTGATTTAGTTTCACTGCGCCCTCTTCCCCGAAAGCATAACTCCGATCGCTACTCCAGCGCCACCGCTTTGTCTCTGGACACTTGCGCGCACTAACCTCCTGCCAGATCAAAAGCTGTGACGAATGGCCGCGCACTCCCCACCTTTACAAAAAATGTGAAGGTGGGCCAGCTGGCTGCGTTGAGCCGAATAGCTCCAGCGCTCCGGCAACGGGATCAGCCGCGAGACGATCCGCCAGCCCGATGCTTGCGGCTTGCGTCGCGTTTTTCGTTTCTGCTCCGACCAGCATCCGCATCGCATTTGCACAACCGATGAGGCGCGGAAGGCGTTGGGTTCCGCCCCATCCGGTGATGAGGCCGAGGGCTGCGCCGCGATGGCCGAAGATGGCGTTGGGGGCGGCGATGCGGGAGTGGGCGGCGAGGGCGAGATCGATGCCTCCGCCCATGCAGTAGCCGGCGACGGCCGCGCACACGGGAGCAGGGAAGTGGGCGATGGCGTTCATGAGGGACTGTCCCATGCGGGCGAAGGCGAGGGCTTCGAGGGCGGTGAGCGCGGCGACTTCGCGCAGGTCGGCCCCAGCGGAGAAAAAGTTTTTGTTTCCGGTGAGGATGAGTGGGCGCGGCGTTGCGGCGAGGCGCGCGATTTCTTTCGTTAGGGCCAGGACGCAGGCGCGGGTGAGGCGATTGGTTCCGTCGTCGGAGTGGAGACGCAGGATGATGGCGCGATCATGCGGATCGAGTTGGAAGGTGGTAGGCATTCTTAATTGCACAGGGGCTAAAGCCCTAGTCGTTTTTCGTGCCGATTCGTGGGCCTGAAGGCCCACGCTTCCACGCGAATTTCGGAGACGGACTTATTGTGAGGTCTTTTCGATCCAGCGTTCCAGGCGGCAGCCGTCTTCTTCCAGTAGAAAGGTCCCTACGCCATAGCACTCTCCGATGATGCGCTGCGAGTCTGGATCGCGGGCGGCGCGGGGGATCCATTTGTAGCCGACGTGGTATTGGCTGGCGGTGAACCAGCGCTGGGGCAGCACTTGCACGAGGCCTCCGCTTAAATAAAAAACGAAGAGCGCGAAGGCGGGATCGTCCGGGCCGAGCGCCTTGTAGCTGGTGGGCGCGATGATTTCGGCGACGCCTTGCAACGCCTCTGGCACTTCGATTTTGTGGGTGCCGGCGGCGAGATCGAGCTTGACCTCCATGTCGGCGACGGGCGCGGTCTTGGCGTACATGCGCTCACTCGATTGCGGGAACCATCCGGCGAGTTCGCTGAGGTCGAAGCTCGACATTTCATCGAGATCGAAGCAGGCCAGGCGCAGGCTGCGGCCTTCAGGGCACCAGATGCCGAGGCGTCCTTCAGCGGCTTCGAAGGGACGGCAGTAGGCGTTGAGGCCGAGAATTGGTTTGCCCGCGTCGCCCTCAGCGCTGAGCGAAACCACGTGCGCGACGGGGCCGCCTGCACCTTCGTAGTTCCAGGTGAAGCGTTTGCCGGATTTCGATACGACACTCAGAAACGTATTTGCATACCACGGAGTCGGGCCGACGGTTTTGGCAAGGATTTGGCGAGCGTGCTGCGCAGTGATGTCGGCCATCTAGCCGACCGTCGGAACGCCGCGGGGCTTGACGTTGGCGCGAATGAACTGAACGATGTCGTCCATGGCAGTGCCAGGCTGGAAGATGGCGGCGACGCCTTGCTCTTTAAGGGCGGCGATATCTTGATCGGGAATGATGCCGCCGAGGACGACGATGACATCGTCCATTTTATTTTGCTTGATGAGGGCCATGACGCGGGGGACGATGGCGTTGTGCGCGCCGGAAAGAATGGAGAGGCCGATGACGTGGACGTCTTCTTGCAAGGACGCGTTGACGATCATCTCGGGGGTCTGGCGGAGTCCGGTGTAGATGACTTCCATACCGGCGTCGCGTAGGGCGCGAGCTATGACCTTGGCGCCGCGGTCGTGGCCATCGAGTCCAGGCTTGGCGACCAGGACGCGGATTTTGGGGTCGGCTGACATCTTTATTCTTTAATTTAACCACATGGAACGGCGAAAAGCTTTAACACAGAGGTCACTGAGGTTTCACAGAGTTCCACTGAGGAGTGCTTAGGGCGTCTTTATATCTAATCCGCGCCAGAGGTACCAGCAGGCTATGCTGCGGTATGGCGACCAAGGACGGGCGATCTTTTCCATGACCGCGGGCTTGGGTGGCTTGCGCTTGCGGTAGAACTTTTTCATCGCCATCTGGATGCCGTAGTCGCCGGTGGGCAGGATGTCTGGGCGGCGCAGGCTGAACATGAGGAACATGTGGGCGGTCCAGACGCCGATGCCTTTGACTTGGGTTAGGTGCTTGATGACGTCTTCGTCGGGCTGGTCGTGCAGCTGCGAAAAATTGAGCAGGCCGGAGTTTGTTTTCTCGGAGAGGTCGCGGAGATAGCCGGTTTTCTGGCGGGATAATCCTACTTCGCGCATTTGCGTATCAGTGAGGGCCATGATTCCTTTTGGAGTCAGAGGGTCGCCGGCGAGCGCGGTGAAGCGATTCATGATTGTCTCGGCGGCTCTGCCGTTCAGTTGTTGATAGAGAATAGTTTCGGCAATGCTTTCAAACGTAGGCTCGCCGTAGACCATGCGGTACGGGCCGACTTGCTCGATGATCGCGGCCAGCACCGGGTCGGCTTGCTTGAGATGATTGATCGCTTTGCGCATGGATTCTCAGTGGCTCAGCACTTCGGTGGCGCGCTTCAGGGCAGCGGTCAAGGCGACAAGTTGCTGGCGCGTTCGTTCGAGATCGTGCTGCTCGATGGCTTCGTTGACTCCAGGAATGACGACGGCAGCGTATCCCGCGAACTCGCCGGGAGCGAAAATCGCGTGGCGATACCAGGGACGGTGCGGCAGTCCTTCGGGAATCAGGAATGCGCGTTCGGCACTGGAGAGTTGCGCGTTTGTCGCCCTATCAAAATGTTGCTGGCGCACGAGGATTTTCGCCCCAGCAATCTCGAACTTGCGAGCCGCCTGACTGGCATCGTCAAAGTTCGGAGTGCTGTTTCCAAAAGCGGTCTGCGCTTTCTTTCTTGCCGCTTCGAGAAATGCAGCGACCTCTTTTCCATACTCTTCGTAATCGAAGGGCAGCACATCGGCATCGGCCGCCCGAAGGGCTTCCAGTCCGAAGAAGCGCGCCATCTGCTGTTCGTACAAAAAATTGGGGTCGGCGAATTTCTTGAACCACTGAAAGTCGTCGAACGCGGAGTGATAGACGCCGTACGAGCCGGTCGATCCGATATCAGACGATGGCACGCCAAGATGCTGAATGAAGACCGCATAATCCGATCCGCTGCCCAAGTCCCCGATGGGCGCGTCAGAATTGGATTGCGCTTGCGGCGGGAGATACACGCTGGTGCTGGTTTCGCGCTGATTCGCTTTCGCAGCCTGCTGACTCGATTTCTGCCATGCTTCGTAAACCGTGCCGCCTTGCGGGCTGGGCACGGAGCGGGCGATGTCGCGAAGAAAAGACTTGAGGCTTGGAACTGAGGATGCTCCAAAATTTGGACCGGACACGGCGACGTCCATATTCAAATAAGCGACTGCGCTGGATAACTCTTTTTCGTGCTGCTCGCCCCATTCAGTAGAACCGATGAGGCCGTATTCTTCCGCGTCCCAGCTACAGAAGACGAGGGCACGTTTGGGTTTCCAGCCGAACTTGCGTAATTCGCCGAGGCCGCGAACCGCCTCGAGCATGGCTGCTGTGCCGCTGCTGGGATCGACAGCGCCGTAGACCCACGCATCGCGATGATTGCCGGCGACCACCCATTCGTTGGGCGACTCGCTGCCGGCAATGCGACCGATCACATCCCAGATAGTGCGGTATTGGTAGTCTTGTTTCAGGTGAAGTTTCACGCGAACCGGGCCGGGACCGATGTGATAAGTGAAGGGAAGCGCGCCCTGCCATTCGCGCGGAGTCTCAGGTCCGCCGAGATGTTCGAGAATCGGCTGCGCGTCGGCATAGGAAAGTGGCGTGGAAGGAATCTTCGGAAGTGCAGGGGAGTCCGCGGGCTGCGTGCGTTTGGAGTCGAGCAGATTCGGTAGCGATGCGATTCCTGGCGTGGTGGGATCGCCCACGAAGGATTGAATCATTGTGCCGACCGAACCGCGCTGCACGCCGGTGTCGGGACGCCACGGACCTTTAGGATACTTGTCGCCGCGAGCCCAGCCGTCGTCGGCGGGATCGGAATAGATAATGACGCCCGATGCGCCATGCTGCTGGGCGAGATAAACTTTGACGCCGCGAAAGTTTATGCCGTAACGCATGATGATGATCTTGCCCTGGAGATCGATGTGCATTTGGTCGAGGCGCGCGAAGTCGTCGGGCGTGCCGTAGTTGGCGTAGACGATATCGGCTTCGACATCGCCTGAGGCCGACATGCCGTGGAATGGCATGACGACGCGAAGGTCGTCGGCTAGGGTGTCGCCATCGACGTGTTCGCGGGTCGGACCGTGCATGTGGACGTTTGGAGGCGCCGTGACATCGACGCTAACTTCGACGGGATAGTTAATCCAGACGCGATATTCCTGAATTTGCGTATCCAGGCCGGCGTCGCGGAATTTCTGGGCGACGAACTCTGCAGTTGCTTTATCTTCGGGCGTGGCTGCGATGTGCGGGGACTGGGTGAGAATGCGAAGGTCTTCTTCGGCTTGCTTGGGGTCGGGCACCGCGAGGAAATTTCGTTCCCATTGCGATTCGGTTGCGGAGTCCCGAAAGCCGAACATCCTGGCGGTCGGAGGAGCGTTCTTTGTCGCCGGGGAACTGCCGTTGGCGGATGATAGCGCGACCATAGCGACGACAAACGAGAGTTGGAAAAGCTTCATTGTTCTCCTGCGCGGCAGCCTGCAGGCCACGAATCCGCAATTCTACTATCTACCGCTACCGTTGTATCCGTTTAGAATGTCGAGGGGATCACTTGTGACTACTTACGTCGCGTTATTGCGCGCGGTCAACGTCGGCGGACGCGTGGTGAAGATGGACGCGTTGCGCGCTATGATTTCAACTTTGAAGGTTTCCAATGTAGAGAGTTTTATCGCGAGCGGCAATCTTTTGTTTGAGGCGGAGAGTAGATCCGACCAGAAACTCGAGGCAGGAGATTGAGAAGCTTCTGTATACGAAGCTGGGATACGAAGTCGCGACGTTTGTGCGCAGGCATGATGAGATGGTCGCGATCCAGCAGCATCGAGCATTCGCCCAAAAAGTGTTGCAGGAAGCGTTGGGGTTGCAAGCAGGATTCTTGAAAGAGTCATTGACGAAAGAAGCGGAAGCCGCCTTGACGAAGCTTGACATTGGAACGGATGAGTTTCACCTGCATGGACGCGAGCTTTACTGGCTGATCAGGACGAAGATTAGCGAGTCAAAAGTTAGCAATGTGAAAATTGAAAAAGCGATTGGGAGTCCGATTACGTTTCGGAATTTGAATACGGTAGTGAAGTTGACGGCGAAGGCGGCGGCGCGCGTGAAGTAGGGATTCTTCGCTTCGCTCAGAATGACAGATGACGATCCAACCCACAGCGCGTTTTTCTTCCCGTGTGGAAAATTACGCGCGTTATCGCCCAAGTTATCCTGCGGCGGTAATTGAGTTGTTGCAGCGCGAGTGCGGGTTGGCGGAGGATTCGGTGGTTGCCGATATTGCTTTCGGGACGGGCATCTTCACTCGCCTGCTCTTGGAGACGGGTGGCCGCGTGATCGGCGTCGAGCCCAACGCCGCCATGCGAAGTGCAGGAGAAGATTTCTTGGCTGGTTACGCAAAGTTCAACAGCATTGAAGGAACTGCCGAGGCCACGACGCTTGCGGAACGTAGCGTAGATATGGTGACGGCGGCGCAGGCGGCGCATTGGTTCAATCCGGGGAAAGCGCGCCGAGAGTTTGGGCGAATTCTTCGTCCTGGCGGATGGCTGGTTTTGCTGTGGAATGTGCGCAGCCTCGATGCCACATCTTTCGCGCGCGACTACGAGCAGCTTTTGATCGATTATGGCACCGACTATGAGTTTGTCCGGCACGAAGGAAAGGCTCGCGAGGTCCCTGAGTTCTTTGCTGGCGAGTTTCAGACGCGCTCGTTCTCGTGGAGGCAGGAGTTCGATTATCAGGCGCTTCAGGGGCGGCTGCTATCTTCTTCTTACAGTCCCGAGCCAGGCGATCCTCGTTTCGAGCCCATGCTAGGCGAGCTTCGGCGGATTTTTGACTCTCACCAGAAGCAGGGGCACGTGGCCTTCGACTACGACACGCTGGTTCATGTTGGGCAGTTTTAAGAAACGCGAAATACGCCAATGACGAAGCGCGATCCATTTCACATGACGGCGGAGGAGTTTCGTAAGAACGGTCATGCCATGATCGACTGGATTGCGGACTATCGTGCGCGGGTCGAATCGTTTCCTGTGCTCTCGCAAGCGCGGCCTGGAGATTTACCGGAATCTCTTCCGACTGAGGCACCGGCCCATGGCGAATCTTTCGATACGATTCTGCGCGATGTTGAGAGCCTGATTCTTCCTGGTATTACGCACTGGCAGTCGCCAAACTTCTTCGCCTACTTCCCCTCAAATTCGTCGGAGCCGGCGATTCTTGGCGATCTGTTGTCGTCGGGACTTGGCGTGCAAGGCATGCTTTGGGCGACCAGCCCCGCGTGTACGGAACTGGAGACGCGGGTGCTCGACTGGCTGGTTCGGATGCTGGCGCTACCGGAGAAATTCCTTTCTACGGGAACGGGCGGCGGCGTGATTCAGGATACGGCTTCGAGTGCGACGCTTTGTGCCCTGCTGGCTGCGCGGGAACGGGCTACGAACTATGCCAGCAATCAGCGCGGATGCGATGGTAAGCTGGTCGCGTATACCTCGACGCAGGCTCATTCGTCGCTACAAAAAGACGCGCAGATCGCCGGCATTGGGCGCGACAATTTGCGCCTCATAGAGGTAGATGAAAACTTCGCCATTAAGCCTGCGGCCTTGTTGGCACAGATAGAAAAGGATCGCCATAGCGGGCTGACACCGTTCTTCATTTGCGCCAGCGTGGGGACGACTTCGTCGAATGCCATCGATCCGGTGGCAGCGATCGGACGCATCTGTCGCGAACAAAAGTTATGGTTGCATGTCGATGCGGCAATGTCTGGCACAGCAGCGTTGTGCCCGGAGTTTCGCCATATACATCACGGTCTGGATTTGGCAGACAGCTACACGTTCAATCCGCATAAGTGGATGTTCACTACTTTCGATTGCAATTGTTTCTACGTCGCGGATCGCAACGCACTGATTCAAACGCTCACCATCCTGCCAGAATATCTGCGAAATCAGGCGACGGAATCTGGCGCGGTGATTGATTATCGCGACTGGCAAGTTCCGTTGGGAAGGCGTTTTCGTTCACTCAAGCTGTGGTTTGTCATTCGCCACTACGGAATTGAAGGCTTGCAGTTTCATGTGCGAAAACACGTTAGTTTGGCTCAAGAACTAGTTGGTTGGATACGAGAAGACGATCGCTTTGAATTGGCCGCATCTGTTCCGCTGAATTTAGTCTGCTTCCGGCACAAAGGAGGGGACTCGGCAAATCAAACCATCATGGAAAACCTAAATCGCAGCGGCGACCTCTATCTCACCCATACCAAGTTGGATGGAAAATTCACACTGCGTATGTGCATCGGCCAAACTCACACGGAGTTGCGCCACGTGGAGCGCGCCTGGCTGCGCCTTCGGCAAGAAGCCGACGGGCTGTAGCGATTGCGGTGGCCGGAGAGTACACGAAATTCCAGCTAACGAAAAACTGCGCCCTGCGTCTACGTCAAAATGAAGCTCCGCATCGCATTACTTTTGCTTTGCCTTCCATCCTTTGCGCAGTCACCGATGTTCCGAGGCACTCTTACCCACGCAGGGGCGTATCAGTCTCCAGGCGCCCAGGTCGAGGGGGTAAAGAAGTGGCAGTTTCACACCGACGGCTATGTTTTCTCTACGCCAGCGGTGGTCGACGGCGTGGCCTATTTCGGCAGTTCGGACGGAAATCTCTACGCCGTCGAAAGCGGTGCGGGGACGCAGAAATGGAAGTTTGCCACGGGGTCGCGAGTGAATGCGTCTCCCGCGGTCGCCGATGGGCGGGTTTATTTCTCGAGTTACGACGGCTTTTTTTATGCAGTCGACGCTAAAACAGGGCAGCTGCGGTGGAAGTTTCAGACTCGGGGCGAGCGACGATTTGCCGGCAAACATCTTCATGGTTCGCTGCCCGCAGCGGAAACCATGCCCGATCCGTGGGACTTCTATTTGTCGTCTCCTGGGGTATGGAAGGGGAGGGTTTACTTCGGCAGCGGCGACGGCAATGTTTATGCCCTCGACTCTTCATCGGGCGCATTGCGCTGGAAGTTCAAAACAGGCGATGTCGTGCATGCATCGCCCGCGTTGTCCGATGGTGTCGTGTTTATTGGTAGCTGGGACGGTTTTTTCTATGCCATCGACGCCGAGACCGGCAAAGAGAAATGGCGATTCAAAACGGGCGAGGATGAAGACACGCACAATCAGGTGGGAATTCAGTCCTCGGCTGCGGTGGCCGACGGAACGGTTTATTTTGGCTGCCGGGATTCAAATTTGTATGCGCTCGATGCCAGCACCGGCAAGCAGCGCTGGGTCTATAACACCAAGTATTCCTGGGTGATCGGATCGCCTGCCGTTGACGATGGAAAAGTTTACTTCGCGACTTCGGATACGGCGTTGTTTCACGCCGTGGATGCGAAGACCGGCGTTTCCATTTTTTCGCTGGATCTTAAGGGGTGGCCGCTTTTCTCTTCACCGACCGTCGCAGGAAACATGGTCTATATCGGCTCCATGGCAGGGAAGCTGTTCGTCATCGATCTCAAAAAGCAAACAATCGCATGGGCGTTCCAAACCGATGCCTCACGGGCGAAGCTTGCCGCCTACTCGAAGCCTGACGGCGGTACAAACTACGATCTGCTATTTGGACGAGCCTTTTATGACGAAGCCGTGGTCGGCGTGAGCGAGATGCTCTCGCTCGGGTCGATCATGTCATCTCCGGTCGTGACCGAAGAAGGGATTTATCTGGGCAGTACGGATGGAAACTTGTACCTTATTGAGTAAACATAGATGCGGTGTTCTTGCTCTTATTGATTTTTGGCTTCCATTTTCTTGCGCAAGCGGCGCACTTCCATAAAAGTCAGTGCAGTGGTGGTCGAGATCAGACTGCCAAACATAATCAAAAGAATTCCGTTCATGGTTGCGGGCTCCCCTCCCGCTCTTGCCCAGGCGAAAGACGCGGCTCGACCGTGCGAATTTATATTACCTTGAACGCTGGCGCAAAAACAGGACGGCATGCACAGGAGTTCCCGCAAAGACATCACTGGCCGCTCGGCCCACGCAGAGTGACCGGCGGTAACATACACGAAATCTCGGAGTAGCGGTTATAATTAAAGCGCCATGCCGAAGTATTCCATCGTCGTCCCATTGCACAATGAGCAGGAAAACGTGCCCGACCTTTATGACCGCCTCAAGGCCGTCATGGAGAGCAACGGCGAAAGCTTCGAGATCGTGCTGGTCGACGATGGTTCGCGCGATCACACGTTCAACCTTCTGCGCGAGATCGCGGCCATTGACAGCCGAGTGACAGTAGTCCGTCTACGCCGCAACTTTGGCCAGACTTCGGCTTTGGCAGCCGGCTTCGATCACGCTCGCGGGGAATACATCATCGCCATGGACGGCGACCTGCAACACGATCCCGCTGACATTCCGATATTTCTGGAGAAGATTTCCGAGGGATACGACATCGTCAGTGGCTGGCGCAAGACTCGCATTGACAATTTCTGGCTCCGGCGAATTCCATCGCGTTGCGCCAATTGGCTAATGGCCAAGTTGAGCGGCGTTGACATCCACGATTTCGGTACGACCTTCAAGGCTTATCGCCGCGACATTCTCGAGCAAGTCCCACTGTACGGGGAATTACACCGATTTATCCCAGCGCTGGCTTCGTGGCATGGGGCGTCGATTTGCGAAGTGCCGATTCGCAATGTGAATCGCGAGCGCGGGGTTTCGCATTACGGAATTACGCGCACGTTCCGTGTGTTCTTCGATCTGATTACGATTCGGTTTTTGCTGCGTTACTTATCGCGACCGTTGCACTTCTTCGGCACGATTGGAATGTTGAGCATTCTGTCGGGCACGGGGATTACTTTCTGGTTGCTGGTTGAAAAGTTGCTGCGAAACGTTCCGCTCATGACCAATCATGGTCCGCTGATGATGGTTGCCCTGGGTTTCCTGCTAGGCGGATTGCAAATGCTTGCATTCGGGCTGCTGGGCGAGATGCAGGTGCGGCATTATCACGAGCCGACGCATCGCGCGCCATACTCCGTGGATCGCATCCTTCGGGCGCAGAGCAGCGAAGAGCACACGATCTCCGAGTAGCGTTTCCGGCATAAGGCTCTAGGCGCTCGCTTTGTCGGTCAGCGAAGATTGTTCCGGGTTGCTTTCGGAATCCAGCGGAAGTTGTTCCTGCCCGCTTAGCGCAGTGACCTTTCCCCGATATGCTTTCAAATGTCTTTGCGCAGTTTCGAAGGCATCTTGCGCTTTGTTGAGGCTCTTGCCCAAATTGTCGAATTGATTCTGGAAGAAGTCGAAGGACTTCTGCGCCTTGCCCAGCTCCAGCCGGGTTTTTTCGAATCGGCTGGCGACCTCGTACCACTTATGGACCAGCGAAATCGTTTGCAGCGTCATTAGCAACGTATTGGGCGAGACCGGGAAGACGTGCTGCTCGTTGAGCCAGTCGGCGAGATCGCGGTTGCGGACCGCTTCCATATATAAGGTCTCGCTGGGCAGGTACATGAGGGCGATTTCGGTGGTACCGTTTTCGGGCTGGATATAGGCCTTAATGCGCTTGGCTTCGGCCTTCATGACGCGCACGAAGTCTTTGCGCGCGGCTTCAATCTCGCTCTCCACGTTGCTCTCGAAGAGCGCGAGCACCTGTTCACGAGGAAATTTCGCATCAATGGGCAGACGGCGCTCGGGGAACTGAATGAGGGCGTCGGCTCGGCCTCCGCCTTCGGGGAGTTGGGCCTGCATCTCGAACATGTGAACCGGCAGGAAATCGGCCAGCAGTCGCTCCAGACTGGCTTCGCCGAACTTGCCGCGCAGATGCGGGAGTTTGAGCAGGTTGTTGAGGTCATTGATGGAGTGTCCGAGAGCCCCCACTTCGCGCAATTGTTCCTCTGCCGCCTGCAAGTGCTGCTGAACTTTTTCGAATTGCGCGAAGCCTTCGCGAATGTTCTGATCGAGCTTCTGTTGCACTTGATCGGTGATGGCCATCAGCCGTTGATCGACGCGCTCGCGGATGGTTTCCAGGCTGACGGCGGTGCTGCGATTCAAATTCTCCAACTCGCTCTTCAGTTGTGCTGTGGTCAGAGCAAGCGAAGACGTAAGTTCACCGCGAGCCTGGGCCAAGCCATCCGATTGCTCGACCCTGCCTGCGCGCATTTGTTCTTCGACGGCGCCACGAATGCCTAAAAATCCCTCCCCTAGGCGGTCGGAGATCTGTTGCCGCAAGTCCCCTTTGGTTTGCTCGAGGCGCGTGGCCATGTCTGTGGTCGCCGTCGCCAATTGCTGGCTCAGCCGCTGCTGTGCGGCGTCCCCCTGAGTGGCAAGCCGTTGTAAAACCTCGGATTGTGGAGCGGCCAGACCGCGCGCCCGCCAAAGCTGGATGACAAATGCCAATAGAACGAGGTTGAGTCCGAAAAGAAGTGCGAACGTAACTATGCCGATGGTCATGTGTAGATGGAATTCTAGAAGCTCCTGCGGGGGAAACAAAGTAGCAAGTTTTGGGTTTCCACAATCGGCAATAGAAGGAGCGAAATCATGCGCGGCGGAACTGTATTGGTTTTGATGTGCGCGGCGGTAACGGCCCTGGCGCAAACGGCGAATCCGTGGGCTACAATCCCACGTCCCCCAGTCGCGCAGCCAACACCTGACTCGGCGACCGCAGGTTTCGACGAGGCGGCGGAACGGCAGTTTTTCGCGCTCACGAATCAAGCCCGCATTGCCGAGGGGATGGCTCCCCTACAACTGGACGACGCGCTGACTCGCGCCGCACGCAAGCATTCGGCCCTCATGGTGACGCAGAATCAGCTTTCGCACGATCTTCCGGGAGAGCCTTCCTTGCCGGAGCGACTGGCTTCGCCGACGCTGCACCCCAGCGCTGAGGGAGAGAATGTCGGCTATGCGCCAAGCGTGGCCGAATGTCATCGCGGGCTGATGAACTCTCCGCATCATCGCGAAAATATTCTGGATCGCGAATTCAGTCGAGTTGGGTTTGGCGTGATGCATTCCGGCAACGAAGTATGGGTCACCGAAGACTTCGCAGGCGAGCGTCCTTCCGCCGCTCACTCGCGCTAGCGGCTGAGGCGTCCGAATGCTGCCGTTCTTGAGGCGGGACAAGAGAGTTTTTCGTGTATTGGTCCGACTCATTGCACCTTTTGTACCTTCACAAGTAAGATTCAGGTTCCGAACATTCCTATGACCGAAAATCCAGTAGAGAAAAACGGAGCGGGGAAGGCGATTCCTTCCGTCGAAGTGTATGCCGTTTATGGCGCGGAGCCTGAGGTTCAGGCTTATGCCATGGCCAAATATTCGCGCTCAGCGTTGTCGATGAAAGAATCGTTGAAGGAAATTAGCGCGCAGAAGGCGGAGAAGTTTCTCGACACTTTCTATTTTCAATATGGACACCGCTCCATCGCCGACCTGGCGCATATCGCGCTGGCGGTGGAAAAACTATCCATTCTTGCGGCGATCGCCGTCGCCGATGAGCAGCGCTGGGACGGCCAGGAACGCTCCACGCGCTATCAGGATTTCAAGAAGAGCGGCTATTATGTTCCCGACTTCGGCCTCAATGGCACGGCACAGGCGGCACTCTATCGCAAGACGATTCACGAACTGTTCGCGGAATATGAAACGCTATCCCAGAAAATGTTCGTGTATCTGGCGAGCATCACGCCCAAGCCTTCGGAGATGAAGCAGGAGGCCTACGACCGTACACTGAAGGCTCGCGCGTTCGATTATGCACGCTATCTGTTGCCCTTGTCGGCGAATACTTCGTTAGGGCAAATTGTAAACGCCCGTACCTTGGAGAACCAGGTGGCGCGCCTGCTTGCCCACACGCATGCGGAAGTGCGGCATCTGGGATCGCTGCTCAAGCAAGCTGCATTGAATCCTGCGTTCGAGGTGCACCGCGAGGGAATGCAAATACTGGTGGATGAAATCCGCAATGCCGCGCCGGTTCTGGCCGAGCGTGCGGCGCAAGAGTTACTCCGGCCGGTAAGAGTCGCTCCGACGCTGGTGAAACATGCCGATCCTAATCGGTATGAAATTCAAAGTCGTGCTGAACTGCGTCAGGCTGCCGATGAGTTGATGAAAGGGGTTGCGATTGCGTCTGCGCCTCTCGTCGATCTGCTGGACGACGATCCGCTGGAAGTGGAACTGGCGACGACATTAATCTATCCGCACTGCCATCACTCTTACCGGCAAGTGCGTGAGGCGGTGCAGTCACTTAGCGCGTCGCGACGCAACGAAATCGTCGATCTCGGCCTGCGGCATCGCGGCAAGTACGACGAACTTTCGCGAGCGTTTTGCGCAGGCCAGCAATTTCGCTTCGACATTCTCATGGACATTGGGGGCTTTCGCGACATGCATCGCCATCGCCGTTGCATCCAGATCGAGCAAGCCTTCACGACGCGCCATGGGTACGATGTCCCCGAAGAACTCGAAGCGGCCGAAACTCGCGCCGGCTACGAAGAGGTCATGCAGCGCACTGCCCGCGCGATAAAAGAGATCGCCCAATCGGGCGGTGAGGAGGCCGAGGAGAGCTCCCAGTATGCAATCCCGCTCGGCTTTCGGAAGCGAACGCTCTTCAAAATGGACTTCGCCGAAGCAGTCTACATCTCAGAATTGAGGAGCGGCCCCGCTGGACATTTCTCCTACCGGCGGGTCGCTTGGGCTATGTACGAGGCCGTCGTGCAGCGCTATCCCTCGCTGGCCAGTTACATTCGTGTCACCGATGTGCGGGCGCCGGTAGACCTGCTGAAGCGATAGCCAATTCGACCCTCGTCAATCGGCCGATGTCGCCAAAACTTCCTTCGTTACGCTTCCAGGAATTTTTGGCGGAGCGCCGCGCCATTTCTGAAAACCTTCTTTTACCAGCTTGAGAATCGTGCGACGATTTTCTGAGATCACTCGAAGCCAAGCGAAGCGGCCCATCATGGGGAAGTAAATTCCTCGGAAACAAAGGCGCGCGATGAAGATGTTGACGCGATAGCCGAGGGGCTTGTAGTCGAGTGCGTCCACCGCTTTTGAGAGGGCCTCCGCGCTGTAACAGAGTTCCCAGCCTTTCTTGACTTCGTCATGGGCTTCGGCAATCGTCATTTTTAGGGGCGTGTGCGCCATTTCGAACGGGATGAATTCCTGCCAATGCTTGGGTCGGGTCAGTCGCCCGGCTGTCTCCAGCCGCTTATAGAGGGGCGTCGCGGGCAGGGGAGTGAGTAATCCGAAGATCGGCAAACCCGGTGGCCAGGTGCGGACTTGTTGTAGGGTGCGTTCCGCGACTCCGGTGGTGTCGTTGTCCATGCCAAATATGAAGGACGTGATGGCGAACACATTGCGCTGAGCGAGGCGATCAAGCACGGCGGCGTACTCGCCAGGCTTGTTGAAGCCCTTATTCACACTGGCCAGATTGGCGGGATCGATCGACTCCATGCCAATGAAAACCCACTTGCCGCCCGAGGCCGCGATGAGATCGACTAGTTCTTCGTCGCGCAGAAGGTTGGCGCTGATTTGGGCGACCCAATGAACCTGCGCGTTGGCGGCGATGATATCGCGCAGCAGCGATTTAGTGCGTTTGATGTTAATGGCGAAGTTGTCGTCGATGAAGAAGACCGCGATCTGGCCGCGCTCGGTGCGGGCACGCGCCTTGAGTAAAAGAAGTTCGTTGACGACGCTTTCGTTGCTACGAAAGCGAATGGAGTCGCCGAAGAATCCGGTGACGGTGCAGAACTCGCAGCCATAGGGGCAGCCACGGCCCGACTCTACGGGAATGATGCGGAACGTCCCCCAGCCTTCGCCGATCTTTCCAAGCATGGAACGGAACACCGGCGGCACCAAATTGAATTGGTCGAGGTCGATCGAATCCCACGGAATGGCTGGATAAGGTTTGAGGGAGGGCTTGCGTTCCTTTCCAGCGTCATCGACCGGCGTGTAGATGTCTTTCAGTTGGCCGAGTGCGGCGTCTTCTACAATCTTCGGCCAGGTTTCATCGGCTTCACCGAGAGCGACCGCATCAGCGTGGCGTGGACCGCCATCGCGTCCGAGAGCTTCGTCGGCCAGTTCGGTGACGTGAGGGCCTCCCATAACGACCGGGACCCCGACTGCGCGCACTGCATCCGCCATGCGATAGGCTTTCGCAATCATGCGGGTCATGGCGCCGATGCCGACCAGATTGATGTTGTTTTCCAGTACGTAGCGCGCGATGCCAGCTTCGTCCATGGGGTGTGCGTTGCCGTCGATGAGCACGACCTCGTGGCCCGGCGGCGTGAGCGACTGAAGTAAGAACATCCATAGGTGCGGCATGAAGTTGTGGGTGACGCCGTTGTCGGGGTTGTACAGTAGGATTTTCATGCGGCTCCGTCTGCGCGGACGAGCGCAGTCCTCGAACTCACGAGCACCTAATTTTTTCTCGGGCAAATTAGGAATCAAAGCCTGGTGATGACTGAATGAGTCGCGGTAGGCCGATTCATCCAAGCTTTATGACGGGCTTCTTGGTTATACACCTTTGGAGAGCTTTGTGCGGTAGCGCACAAAATAAATGTGGGTAAAGTGTTCCGAAATGGGGAGTTCGAGGAGTGATGAGCCTAGAATTCCCCTGCCCACCCTGCAAAAGCCAAGGGTGGGCAGCCAGTTTCCCATCTACCAGACGCGGCAGGCGTTCTCGCTGACCATGGGCTGTCCAGCTTTGCATCCCCAGGCCTGTTCGAAGTCAGGCAGGTTTTGTACCACGCCATCTACGCGGTATTTTCCTGGCGAATGGGGATCGACGCTCACCGCCATGCGAGCAGCTTCGGGGCGACGCTTCTCGCACCAAACACGACCGAAGCCCAGGAAGTAGCGCTGCTCCGGACTATAGCCATCGAGGGTTTGTGCGGCTTTGCCGTTGGGGTTCGCCGCAATCTCGGTTTTGAGTGCGGCGAGCGCGATGCGTCCGCCGCCATTGTCGGCAGTGTTTTCGCCGAGCGTTAGCTTGCCGTTGAGCTTGAGGTCGTCGATGGCCACGAAGTTGCCGTATTCTTTCTCGATGCAACTGGCGCGCTCATCGAACTTCTTGCTGTCTTCCGGGGTCCACCAATCGCGGAGGTTTCCTTGCGGATCGAATTGGCGTCCTTCATCGTCGAAGCCGTGCGTCAACTCGTGGCCAATGACTAATCCAATGCCGCCGAAGTTCACGGCGTCGTCCATATTCTTGTCGAAGAATGGCGGCTGAAGGATTCCAGCAGGGAAGACAATCTCGTTCAAAGACGGATTGTAGTAAGCGTTTACGGTCGGCGGAGTCATGCCCCACTCTTTTCGATCGACAGGATTGCCGATCTTGGCGATTTGCCGGTGCGATTCGAACTCAGTAGCTCGCATCAGGTTACCCAGCAGATCGCCGCGCACAATGCTCACGGAGCTGTAATCGCGCCACACATCGGGGTAGCCGATTTTGTTGGTGATGGCTGCGAGTTTAATCTGCGCCTCTTTCTTCGTAGTGTCGGACATCCAATCGACGCTCTGAATATCGGCCGAGAGCGACTTTTCCAGCGCATTGACCATGTTCAACATGCGTGTCTTGCCGTCGGCTCCGAAGGTCAGTTCGACATAACGCTGGCCGAGAGCCTCGCCGAGAGCATTGTCAGTGGCGCGAACGCAACGCTTCCAGCGCGGCTGAATTTCCTTCTGCCCGCTCAGCGCCTGAATAAACTGAAAGTTGGCGTCCACGAAGGGCTGCGAGAGCCATGGGGCGGCGGCGCTCAGGACGTGCCATTGCGCGTAGGTCTTCAAAGCATCGAGCGGCTCGGCTGCAAGCGTGTCATTGACCTGCTTGAAAAATTCCGGATTCACCACGTTCAGCGAAGTGAAGCTGGGCGCACCCGCGGCGGCGAAATAGGCAACGAGATTGAAATTGGGCGCGATCGCTTCGGTGGCCGCAGTTGTCATCTTATGATCGAGACTCTTGGGATCGCGACGCGAAGTGGGATCCATGGACGGCTTCGCCAACTCAGTCTCGATCCGTAACACGATCTTGGCGGATTCAGCGGCTTGCGAAGGAGACTGCCCCGAAAGAACGAACACCTGGGTCGCGTAATCGACCAGCTTCTTGCGAAGCTCAACCATGTGCGCATCATCTTTCATGTAGTAATCGCGGTTCGGCAGGGTTAACCCACCCTGGTCGAGCTCGGCGATGTCCATGTTCGCGTCGTGTAGGTCGGCGTCCGCGCCGAAGTCAAAAAACGCGTTGCTGCCGCGAAGATGCTCCTTGGCGATGGCCTCCATCAATGCTGCTTTGTCTTTGATATTGCCAAGGCGGTCGAGTTCAGGGCGAAGCGGCGAGATGCCTTTTGCATTGACCGCGCTTTCGTCCATACAAGCCGAGTAAAAATCGCCGATCTTCTGATCGATCGCATTGCGGTTGGGATTCTCCACCGCAGCTTTGTCGAGAATGTCGTGCAGGATCACGCGGTTACGCTCAGCCAGCTCGCTGAAAGATCCCCAACGCGATTGATCGCTTGGGATCTCGGTGGTCTTCAGCCAGTTCCCGCAAGCGTATTGATAAAAGTCGGTACAAGGGTTGGCGCTCTTATCCACCGTGGCGTTGAGCGGCTTGGAGCCAGTGTCGGTTTGAGCAAAGCTGGCGACGGCCAAGATCAGACACAACGTAAGCGCGGAAAAAAGTGATTTCATTTCAATTGTCCTCGAGAGGGAACCAATGATTGTGCGAACCAGCGATTCTATGATGGATTGGGCGTCAAGAACAAGGGCCAGACCAGGATTCGTTGACTAACGCGGTTTCGCACCCTAACATCACTAAGCATAGCCTCCTGCCACGATTCATCGAAAACCAATGCCCGGACCAAACATGATCGGCCAGATTGTTTCGCACTATCGGATCACCGAAAAACTCGGTGGCGGCGGTATGGGAGTGGTTTATAAGGCCGAAGATACTGAGCTTGGCCGCTTCGTCGCCCTCAAGTTCTTGCCGGACGACGTTTCCAGCGATCCCCAGGCGCTAGAGCGTTTTCGCCGCGAAGCGCGGGCGGCTTCGGCACTAAATCATCCAAACATTTGCACCATTTACGAAATCGGAAAAAATGGCGACCAGAGTTTTATCGCCATGGAATATCTCGACGGTTTGACCCTCAAGCACCGCATCGGAGGGAAGCCGGTTGACCTTGAGACGCTGCTTTCGCTCGGCATCGAAATCGCCGATGCGCTGGACGCAGCTCATGCCCAGGGCATCGTGCATCGCGACATCAAGCCCGCCAATATCTTTGTTACGAAGCGCGGTCACGCCAAGATTCTCGATTTCGGATTGGCAAAAATAAACCCGCCCGCGGATTCTTCAATCCAGTTAGGAGCGGAGCGCACGGCGACGCTGGAGGCGCAGAATCTTACCAGCCCCGGTGCGGCGCTGGGTACAGTCGCCTACATGTCGCCAGAGCAGGTACGGGGAAAAGAGCTAGATCAGCGTACGGATTTATTTTCCTTTGGAGTCGTGCTCTATGAAATGGCGACCGGGGCACTGCCATTTCGCGGAGACACATCGGGGGTCATCTTCGATGGCATTCTGAATCGGGTGCCCGCGTCCCCGGTCAGGCTCAATCCCGACCTGCCGCCGAGGCTGGAAGATTTGATCAACAAAGCACTCGAGAAAGATCCCAAGCTGCGTTGCCAGAGCGCGGCCGAAATGCGCGCCGACCTGGAACGCTTGAAGCGCGATTCCAGTTCCGGGCGCGTCGCTGCGATGACTTCCGATACGTCGATTAGGGCCGCACCTTCCGCTGCGCCGGTCGCAGCGGCGCCCGCGAAGTCTTCAAACTCGCGTAAGTGGTCTATCCCCGCGGCAGTGGTTCTGTTAGCCGCAGTCACGATTGCGGGCCTTCTTTACCGGCGCGGATTCTTCAAAACCGGAATGGCGGCGACAGCGTTTCAGAATCCGACGATCTCCAGTCTGACGTCCAGCGGCGATGTCGTATTGACGCGCATTTCGCCCGACGGCCGCTATCTTGCTTATATTTCTAATCAGCGCGGCCAGTTCAGTCTTTGGGTTCGGCAGCTCGCCATCGCCAGCGCGGTCCAAGTTGTTCCGCCTGGAAATGCCGTGATTGAAGGCGCCGCGTTTACTCCTGACGGAGACTTTCTGGATTACACATCAAATGGTCCTGGGGATACGAATGGCAAGGTCTACCAAGTCCCGGTTCTCGGAGGAACTCCCCGCCGGCTGATTGATGCGGCCGATACCGATGTTTCGTTTTCGCCCGATGGGAGTCAGATTACCTACGCACTGTTCGATGTTCTCACTGGCGAGCTCCGGTTGATGATTGCGAAAGCCGATGGCACCGGCGTCCGAAAGATCAACGGGCGTAAGGTTCCTTTGTTCTACTCCGACAATACCCTCCGGTGGTCCCCCGACGGCCGCCGCATTGCGCTCTTGCAGAGGAATAGCAACGATCCAAACGGACTGCCCTTTTCTCTCGTTGAAATCGACCCGGTTTCTGGAGAAGAGAAGCCGCTTCCGGGTAGAAGATGGCGCAACGTGGCCGACTTCGCCTGGTTGCCTGACGGCAGCGGGGTGTTGTTGGCCGCTCTACCAAAGAGCGGGGCGCCGACCCAGATATGGGCGGTTTCATATCCTTCGGGAGCGAGTCGCCAGGTATCGAACGATCTCAGCGACTATCTTTCGGTTTCGGTTTCCGCCGATGGCCATGCCCTCGCGGCGGCGCAGAACACCGTTGTCAGCAATCTTTGGGTGGGTCCGGCCAATGATCCAGACAAAGCACGACAGGTTACATCGGGACGGCTGGATGGAATGGAGGGGATAGCTTGGACTCCCGACAACCGTTTGGTCTACGCCGCCAACCACAACCAGAACTGGGACCTGTTTATGGCCGATCCTGACGGCGGAAATGTCCGACAGCTTACTTTTGAAGGCCACAATCACGCAACCCCCACCGTCTGCGAAGGCGGCAAGAGTATCGTCTATCGCAGCAATTTCGACGGCACCGATCACCTCTGGAAACTAGACCTGGGGACCGGAGCATCGACGAGACTTACCGACGGCACCGGGGAGTTGAGCCCGTCCTGTGCGGGAAGCGGGGATTGGGTGTTCTATTGGGGACAGGTACAAGGCGGAGCCTCTTTCATTTCCAAGGCGCCTGTTTCGGGTGGCGCACCGATTCGTTTGTCGGATCGGCTTACGCTCAGTCCGCCCTTCTTATCGCGAGATGCCAGGCATGTTGCATTTGCGAGTCCTCGCCGAGACGGAACCGTAGTGTCAGCTGTTGTGTCCGGCGACAACGGCGCAGTCGAGGCCGAATTGGGCGTTCCGACGACGATGGATCGCAACGTGCGCACCGGCTGCTGGATGCCCGACAACCGCTCGTTTGCCCTGGTTGACATTCGCACAGGGACGCCCAACCTTTGGGCATGGTCGGTTCTAGGAAATGGTGAACAGAGGCAGTTGACCCACTTCACTTCGGGCGCAATCGGAAACTGCGCGTACTCCGCCGACGGCAAACTGATTGCAATGAGCCGAGGCTCGTCCACGAGCGATGCAGTGCTTTTCACCAGCCCTAAGTAGCCTCACTTCTTCAGCGTCTGGGCGAAGAAGTCGGTGGTGCGCTTCCAGGCATCGGCCGCGTCATCGGGCCGATAGCCAGCCTTGTTGTTGGGATTCTGGAAGCCGTGCCCAGCGTCGGCATAGATCTTCACATCCACCTGCTTGCCCAGCTGCTTCATCTGCTGTTCGAACTTCTTCACGTCGTCGGGGGTGATGCCCTGATCGAGCGCGCCGAACGATCCGAGGATCGGCGAGTTGATCTTCTTGAGTTCATTGGGGTCGGTGGCTAGTGAGCCGTAGTTGATCACGTCGGCCGCGAGGGTCGGCTCTTGTAAAGCGACATCCATAGAGTAGCCGCCGCCCATGCACCATCCGATGGCGCCGATGCGATCTTTCTTTACGTTGGACTGATCTTGCAGGAAGACAAATGAAGCATGAAGATCGCGCTTGGCGCGATCCTCAGGGACGCCGCGCATCAGTTCGTGCGCTACCTCTGGTGTGGTCGCGACCTTGCCGCGATAAAGGTCGACCGCCAGCGTGGCGTAGCCCTGATCGGAGAGCTTCGAGGCTTCGCCCTTAACCCAATCGTTCAGTCCCCACCATTCGTGGATGACGATGATGGCGGGAAATGGTCCCTTGCCCGGCGGCGTGTAGAGGATTCCCTTAACGGTTTCGTCGCCGCTTTTATAGGTGACATCCTTGGGAGAGGCGGCGAGGGCTGCGGTGGACAAGGTTATGGCTAGGGCAATGGCAAGAGAGTTTTTCATGGTTAGATCCCCGATACATCGTAAGTGAAAGGCGCTGGGCGACGGTGCTCGCCCCACAATTCCTGATAACTACTTCGCTTTGACCGCTTCCACTGCCAGATCGATCTTGACTTCATCGCTGACTACTGCGCCGCCGCCGTCCAGCGTTTTGTTCCAGGTTACGCCATAATCTTTCCGGTTGATGGTCAGCCCAGCTTGCGCGCCGATGCGAGTGTTGCCCCACGGATCTTTGACCGGGCCGGACACGGTGAAGGGAAGCGCGACATCCTTTGAAACGCCGTGAATCGTGAGCGAGCCGTAGGCGGTGTAATTGTCGCCACTCTTTTCCACGCGCGAACTTTTGAACGCGATCTCAGGATATTTCGCAACATCGAGGAAGTTCGGGCTCTTCACGTCGGCGTCGCGATTGTCGTTGCGCGTGCTCAGACTGCCAGCCTTGATATGCACGTCGACGGAATCTTTGGATGCGTCTTGGGGATCGTACACGATGACGCCGCTGAAATCGGTGAAGTTTCCATTGACATGGCTGATGACCATATGCGTGACGGAGAATCCCACGGAACTATGCACGGGATCGATGTTGAAGGTGTCAGCGGTGAAAGCCGGGATGGAAAGTGCAACTGCGAAAGCGAGGGTGAGTACACCTTTTCTATTCATTTGAACTGAAATCTCCTGGCAAAATTGTGTATTCGAGTTTCAATGCCGCCTAACCCATCAACATGCCGCCGTTGACGTTCAGCACATGCCCAGTGATGTATGAAGACTCCTCGGACGCTAGAAACGCAACACCAGCGGCGACTTCTTCCGGTGTGCCGACGCGTCCCAGCGGAATGTGTCGCAACGCTCCCGCCTTCAAATCTTCCGACAACCCAGAAGTCATGGCGGTTTCGATGAAGCCGGGCGCGATCGCGTTACAAGTTATATTACGTGACGCGACCTCGCGCGCTATCGCCATGGTGAGTCCGATCAGTCCCGCCTTCGAGGCCGAATAATTCGCCTGGCCCACTTGGCCGGTTTGTCCGAAGACGGAGGTAATGTTGATGATGCGTCCCCAGCGTTGTTTCAACATGCCGCTAATGGCCTGTTGAGTAAAGAGGTAGGCGGAGGTGAGGTTCGTGTTAAGCACTGCGTCCCAGTCGGCGCGCTTCATTCGCATCACAAGCTGGTCGTGTGTAATGCCAGCGTTGTTGACCAGAATGTCGATCTTGCCAAACTCGGCAACCGCAGCCTTGCAGGCGGCCTTGACCTGCTCTTCATTGGCGACGTCAGCGGTGTAGGCGGCAGCTCTTCCACCCTTCGCGGTGATCACCTGCACCAGTTCGTCCAGTCTTTCGCGATTTCGAGCGACAGCCGCGATGGCCGCTCCCTTGTCCGCGAGTTTTAACGCGCACGCATGTCCAATGCCCTGCGATGCGCCGGTGATCAATGCCACATGACCCGATAGTCCCAATGATGGTCTCCTGTGAGTGAACAGGAATTATAAATGGCAAGGAGGATGTTGGCGTACGCATGGAATTTGACCGCAAGGGCGGTCACCCATAAAATCAAGAAGCGATCTTTCCTCTGCGGCCATTGGGGCCGCTAAGCGCGGCGTTGCCCCCTCGTTCAACGGCAGGACAGCTGACTCTGACTCAGCATATCGGGGTTCGAATCCCTGGGGGGCAGCCAATTTCAGTGGGTGTTCATGAGCATTTTCGGTTCCAGGCCCACCCGGGAGGCCACCCCTTAGGGTCGAAGCCAGGCGCCAACGCATCTCGCATCTGGAGGCGGGCTCGGCAAAGTCTGGTTTTCACATTTGCTTCTGAGAGGCCCAAGGCCTGTGCAGTTTCGTTGATGCTGAGGTGCTGGACGTCCCGCAAGATCATCACGGTGCGATATTTTTCGGGAAGTGATTTTAGAGCCCGCGTGAGTGCCTCACGCAGCTCGCGCTGTTCCAACGCCTCGGATGGAATCTCCCTCCAATCGGCGAAATCTTTCGGGATGTAGTCGCCTTCGTCGTTTCGATGTCCCTGGTTGATCGACTCGTAAAGGTGGCGCCGGTCCTTCCGCAGCCGCATCTTGGCCTCGTTGATACAGATCTGAATCAGCCAGGTGCTGAACTTAGCCTCCTGGCGGAATCGGGCGAGGTTCTTGAACGCCTTGAGGACCGCTTCCTGGGCTACTTCTTCTGCATCCGCGTCAATTTTTACCAAGGCCAGGGCCGCGAGGAATACCGCCCGTTCATAAGGACGCACGAGTTCGTAGAAAGCGTCGGCCTCCCCGCTTAGAGCCTTACGGATGAGAGCCATCTCGACGGGATTGACAGGGTTCGAGATTGCGGGAAATCCCAACGTTCTGTAATCGTTTTCGCCCGGCAGGATACTGGTTGCCCTTGCGGTCATCATTGTGCACCTTCCTCCAGTCGCTGGTCACTCGCGCGCCTACCATCCTGGTTGCTTTGCGCACGGACTATGGTCCACTGTGCTTTGGCTTGTGCGCAGCCCCAGAAGGAGTAGAGTTTTAGCCCTTTCGGGGCTTACACTTTTCTCCGATTGAGGCGCGAACAAGGTGTTTGCCGGCGTCTTATGAAGACTTAAGTGTTTTTGCGGGCAGAGGCTTCTATGCGTCTCCACCCAAAAAGCCGGGCATCGACTGACCACAAACCGGGTCCTAACATGGCGAGCGCACTGGCAATGGTTCCCAACAGCAGGGCGACCCACCGGTCCCCGGGTACGGTCAGAAACTGCCAGGTCTCAATCAAGGCGACGGATGTTCCCACGAGCGGCGTCCACAGTCCGGGGACAATGAGAATTCCGCATCCCGCGGATAATCCAAATAACAGCGTGGTTCCTATTGGAGTCCCGCCGTCTAATATCCTACTTGCACGCGCAAACAGCGCCGCGCCCACAACCAAGCGCATGAGAAGTAGAGCGGCGCCCGGCCGGCCGCCGGCAAAGGTGGAATATAAGCGTCGCAAGTACGCGCCTTTCAAACTATAAGTAGAGTGCGTTCCAGTGCTTGCGAAGGGAAACCCCAAAACGAGCCGGGATTGGCACTCTTTAGAGCTTGCAGGTGGGTTTGCGGCGAGGGTGAGAACGGAACCTAGAGTTCGATGATTCCTCGTTTCAAGCCGATCATGGCAGCGTGGGTTCGATCGTTCGCGCCCAATTTCGAAAGAATGCTCTTGACCCGACTCTTAACGGTTTCCTCGGTAACGGAAAGCTGATCTGCGATTCGCTTGTTCGCGTTCCCGGCGGCGATCAGGCGCAACACAAGAATTTCCGCAGGCGTCAGTGTGTCATCAGTCGCATGCTCGGCGATTTCACACGAGACTTCAGGAGACAGAGTCTTTTTCCCGGCGTGGACGGCACGGATTGTCTGCATAAGGTCTGTGTGGAGTGTGTTCTTAAGCAGGTAGGCGTGCGCTCCGGCCTTGAGCGCACGCAAAATTTGCGCATCCCCTACGTAGGTGGTGAGCACAATAATTCTTGCGTCAGGAAATTCATTGCGAATCGCAATGAGCGCGTCCAGTCCGTTCATTTCCGGCATCTGCAAATCCATCAGCGTGACATCCGGATGGTGCATACGGAATAGCGGGACCGCTTCGCGTCCATTCGATGCTTCTCCAACCAGAACCATGTCGGGCTGAATGCCGACCAGACCGGCGATTCCCTGGCGCACAATGGGATGATCGTCGACCGCGAGAACTCGAATTTTTGAAACTCCGGCGCTCATGAGCGGTCTATCGTCCTGTCTTCGCATTTATGGACAACCACGAACGTCTCGGAGCCGTCGCGTAAGCGACTGCGGCCGGAACCCGCAGTTCTAATTCAGTGCCAGCACCGAGTTCGCTCCATAAATCGAGCTTACCTCCGATAAGGGCGGCGCGCTCGCGCATACCCGGCAATCCGTAGTGCCCCTCACTGCCCTGGCCGGAGACGATTACCGGATCTATACCCCTTCCGTTGTCCCGCACCCGCAGTCGGACTTGCTCATTGTCATATCGGATTTCGACTTCGATCTGTCGCGCCTGAGCATGGCGAAATGCATTGCGCAGAGCTTCCGCGGAAATCTTGAAGATTTCATCACGCAGAATCGGATGCAAATTTCGCGCCTCGCCTTCCACGGCTACGCGCAGCATCGGGGGAGGCTGGTTCGGCGCGTTGCTCGCGAGTTCTTCTCCCACCACGCTAATGGCCATCGCGAGATCATTATTATTTTGTAGTGTAGAGTCCCGCAACCCCTGGACCTCATCCCGAGCTTCGGTGACGAAGGCTGCGGTCTGGACGATGGCGCTGTCCAACTTTTCTTTAGCCTCCTGCGGGCGATCCGGCAACAACTGTGAAACGGTCTCAAAGCGTAACAGCAAACCGTGGGCGCCTTGCAGCAGAGTGTCATGCAGTTCGCGCGCTATCCGCGTGCGTTCCGCGACTCGCGCCTCCAGAGTCAGAGCGAATTGCTGATGCAATTGCCGCATGCGGAACTGGTACGCGGCCCACAGAGACGCCAGAAATACGGCAACGCAGAGTGCGCGGAACCAGTTGGTTTGGTGGTATGCGGGCTCGATGGAAAAATTGAGCTGGGCGGCAGCGCTATTCCAAATTCCGTCGCTGTTGCGTGCCATCACGCGAAAAGAAAATTTCCCGGGTGGCAAATCCGTATAGAACGCTTGACGGCGCGTTCCGGCGTCGTGCCACTCCCGGTCATAACCTTCGAGGCGGTAACGAAATCGCAACCTCTGAGGCATCAGAAACGTTGGCGAAGTGTAGTCGATCTGGAGGTCGCGCGGGTGCGGAGAAAGCTTTAAATTCTGGCTTGCCAGAAGTTCTTTTCGGTCCACGATAAGCGACTCGATGTGTGTTTCCGCCGGCAATGCTTTTTGCGAGAGCTTGGAGGGGTCGATCATCTGGACGACGTGTCCCGTGGCAAACCACACACGTCCATCCGTGGAATACGCGGCGGAATTGAACGACGCTTCTCCGGGTTCGGCTCCGTCGAGTACGTCGTCGACACGGGTTTGAACGACTGCGTTCGGATCGGACCACCAGCGCTGTATCTCTGAATCTGCCACCTCGACCACACCACAACCGGTAAACAGCCACCACAGCTTCTCTTTGTCCTGTATGAAGGAGAATACGGAGTTGCAGGGCAAACCGTTCTTCATGGTCAAACGCTGCAACTTGCCTTGCCGCCACACGGCAAGCCCATTTTCAGAAGTTGCAACAACGGAACCGTCCGGCTGAACTTCGAACTGGCTCGACACCGGATCGCCTTCCGCATTGAGGGCAAATTTTATGTCCAACACTCCGTGGCGGAACTGTGCGATTTTTCCTTTGGAAGTACCGATCCAAATTCCTGAGTGGGGATCGGCGGCTAAGGCGCGGCCCGCCGGAAATTTCGGCGAGGAGAACTCTTCAACCACCGCGAAGTTCCGGATACGGACCAGCTTTTTCTCGCTGCCACGGCATTCGCCCCAAACATTGCCCTCCGTATCCTCCGTAAGCCAAACAGCCATCCCTAGCGGCTGGTGATGCATGTCCGGGATGCGACGAAAACGCCCGTCCACAAAAGAGTACAGTTCGTTGTCCACACCTACCAACAAGTGTCCCGCATGATCCTCAAGCAAGGAGGTCACTTGATGACCCGGAAGGCCGCTCCCTGTGCGAATCGAAGATACAACCCCGTTGACGATGTGATCGAGCGACTCGGCGTTGGCCACCCAGATCGTGCCGTCACGGCTGGCGAGGACGCCCGCCGCTGCATCTTTGCCCAGGCCCTGCAAGGCTGAAAATGTGGTGATACGCGGATCGCGAAAGTTGTCGATTCCATTCGTTGAGCCAGCCCAGACTATGCCTTCACGATCCTCAAACAGGGCTAAGACCGAATCGCCAGATAAACCATCGGCGTGTCCGTAATGCTCAACCAGACCAGCGTGAATACGAAAGATTCCAGCACCGCTGGTAGCGACCCAGAGATTGCCGTCACGGTCGAAAATCGTCGAGGTGACGACAATTTTACTTCCGTCAAATGTGGGCGTCACAAATGAGCGTACGCTCCCACCCGCGAACCGTCCGAGCCCCAACCCGGGTCCTTCGGCTTTGATTCCCACCCAGAGAGATCCGTCCGGATCGCGCGCCAGACTTACGATTCCCAACTGTCCGGCGTTGGATTTCAGCCCTTCGATCCTGTATACCTGCGAGCTGCCGTCATGCCAATGAACGAGGCTTGTCTGACCTCCAAGCCAAAAGCCCCCGCTTCCGTCAGCCAGCAAAGAATTCAGCGGAGAAATCGGGATGCCGTCGGACTTGCCGAAACACCGAACCGCACTCGGAGTGAGATGGCAAAGCGGCTTATTCAGAACGGTGCCGGAGCTTCTCACGATCCAGATTGAACCGTCAGCATCTTCGCTTACTGTTTGCAACTGTCGCAAGCCTTCCACCTCGAAGCTGGAGTTGGGCATGCCGTGCTTCTGATAAACGACGCCATTCGAGCCGAGTGCCCACAATCCGCCAGTGTGGTCACCAAATATCCTGAAAGTGCGAATGGTGTCGTCGCTGTAAAAACGCCAGGGAACGAACTGGACGCCGTCGAATCGATAGGCATCGCCGGAGATGGAGCTCAGCCACACGAATCCATCCGAACTTTGCGTGATGGACGAGATTCCGGCGGGAGCAGAGGCGTCTTGCATGCGCCAGGAGGTGTGCATGTATTGGCTGATTCGTTTGTTTGGATCGAGCGCGTGAAGCGAGGTGGCCATTGCCAACACGCACACGAGGCAACACCCCAACGTGCCTGCGAGGCTCGCGTTCGACCGTTTAATGGGGAGCGGAAGCGGTGGACGAGACCCCATTGTTGCCATAGTCATACCCGAACTGTACCGAGAGATAGTATGACATCCAGCCGATGGGCCTGAACGGCTAAAGCAATGCGAGGAGCCGATCCCATCTTTCGAAGGGCGCGAAGTCCGGGTTCCGTACCCGCTCGCGCCCTTCGGGCTGATGGTCGGATGAACGAGGTTAGCGCACCGGTGAGCTGAAGCTGGCTTCGCCCAAATTCACTTCCGCATACGCGCACCAGATCACGACCTTGGAGACATTCTTCACGTAGCTGGGAACGATGATCTCTTTCTTGTACTTATCTCCGATGAAGGCCTTCGTCTTCAGCTTGTCGAGCAGATAGACCTGGCCGTCAGAGTCCACAACTTGCCAGTGCGGATCCGGTGTGTCGGGAACAACGAAGTCGTCCGAGAGTGTGAGTACACTTTTGCCATCGCGCGTGCTATGGGTGACATGACCCTTGTTGGCTTTTGGACCCTGGAACTGGCCGGAAGTATGCGTATCCTGAGCGAAGGCCGAGACCGCGAACAGCGTCGTGATCATCAGCACCGAGCGGACTAAAAATTGAGTTTTCTTATTCATGTGTATTCCTTTTAAATTGGGGTTCCGCGAGCGTTGTTCTCTAACTCAGCGATGAATCGTTAACGATTCGCCGCCCGCAATCGGTAGGCGTTTTGCCGAGTCGAGTTGCTCACGTGGCAGTGGGATTCGGAAACGCTCCGAAGGTTACAAGCGCAGTTGAGTTCGAGATGCGCTCATGCAATTTGTCACCTCGTTGCGCAAGCCGCATCTGATCTTTGGAGCCGCTTGTGCGACCAACAACTCAGCGACAAGAAATCGATTGCCGAGAAGTGTGGCAAGAATTGGTCAATTACATGGAGGACGATCTTACCCCCGAAATGCGAGACCAAATCGAGCGGCATCTCCGGGAATGCGCACACTGCACCGCTGTGTACGACGGAGCGCAGAATGTTGTGTGTTTGCTGGGCGACGAAAGCCTAATCGAACTGCCGCCGGGCTTTAGCCGACGACTGCATGACCGCGTGTTTAGCGCTCACCGCTGACAATTGTTGTCACTTCCCGCTGAGAACTGAATCGTATCGTCCGAATATATGAGTAGCCTCAAGCAAGAAACGCCCGCGAATTTGCCGGGGATGACGTTGCAGCCAGTGGCAGCTGTCCGCCAGCAGTCGCCGAGATTAGGTGCGATGGCGGCCCTAGGCGCCCACTGGCCGGAGTACGCCATGGAGGCAGGGCTGCTCGCGACCTTTATGGCTTCGGCATGCGTGTTCGGAGCGCTCTACGAATTCCCGCACTCACCCGTGCATGTAGCGATCATGTCCGGCTTCTTGCGGCGGCTTCTGATGGGACTTTCCATGGGCTTGACCGCCGTCGCCATCATTTATTCCCCGTGGGGAAAGCAGTCGGGAGCGCATATCAACCCCTCGGTGACACTCACCTTTTTACGCTTGGGCAAGATCAAAGCATGGGACGCACTTTTTTATATTGCAGCCCAATTCGCGGGCGCGGTAGTGGGCGTGCTCTGCGTCGGATTGCTGCTAGGCAAAGCCGTTTCCGATCCGGCTGTACGCTACGTCGTGACTACACCTGGACCGCACGGGATATGGGTCGCATTACTTGCCGAATTCGTAATCGCGGCAGGCATGATGTCCACCGTTCTGTATTTCTCCAATCATCATCAACTCGCTCCCTACACTGGACTTTTCGCGGGCCTTTTGGTCGCGACCTACATAACAATCGAAGCACCCTTCTCGGGCATGAGCATGAACCCCGCTCGCACCTTCGGTTCGGCTTTGCCTCCTATGATTTGGAGCGGGCTCTGGATCTATTTGACCGCGCCTCCACTGGGGATGCTATTCGCAGCAGAGCTCTACCTGTGGCGAAGAGGACGACAAGCGGTAGTGTGCTGCAAGCTTCACCACAACAACGACAAACGCTGTATTTTCTGCGGAGCCAATGGGGGATTCGCATCATGACCGACAATCGCTACGACGTAATCATCATTGGGACCGGCGCGGGCGGCGGAACGCTTGCCTACCATTTGGCGCCATCCGGCAAGCGGATATTGATTCTGGAACGCGGTGACTATGTTCCCCGCGAGAAGACGAACTGGGATCCTCAGGCGGTCAACGTTGACGGCCACTACAACACCAAAGAATCCTGGCTCGATCAAGAGGGCAAGGATCTGCATCCGCATACCAACTATTATGTTGGCGGCAACACCAAGTTTTACGGTGCCGCGCTATTTCGTTTGCGCAAGCAGGACTTCGGCGAACTGCGCCACCACGGCGGCATCTCGCCTGCTTGGCCGATCAGCTATGGCGACCTGGAGCCGTACTACACCCAGGCCGAAAATCTTTATCAGGTACATGGGAACCGCGGCGAGGATCCAACCGAACCGCCATCGGACTCTGCCTATCCTTGGCCGGCGGTCAGCCACGAGCCGCGCATGCAGCAGCTATCCGACGATTTCGCGGGCGCCGGTCTCCGGCCGTTTCACGTGCCGGTCGGAGTGATGCTCGACGAGAAGAACCCGCGCAAGAGCCGCTGCGTCCGCTGCAATACCTGTGACGGCTTCGCCTGTCTGGTGAACGCCAAGGCCGATGCGCAAGTTGTATGCATTGACGAGGCGATCCAGCATCCCAATGTCACGCTCCTGACGAACTCCTTGGTGACGCGGCTGGAAACCGATGCCTCGGGCCGTGAAATAAAGGGTGTGCTCGTCGAACGGCAGGGCGGAACGGAAACGTTTTCTGCCGACGTCGTGGTCGTCTCCTGCGGCGCAATCAATTCGGCCGCCTTGTTGCTGCGCTCCGCTAATGACAAGCATCCACATGGGCTGGCGAACGGCTCGGACATCGTGGGCAGGCATTACATGGGACACACCAACTCGGTCATGATGGCGATTTCAAAGTGTCCCAATCCGACGATTTTTCAGAAGACCCTGGGCGTCAACGACTATTACTTCGGCTCGAGAGACTTCGAGTATCCGATGGGGCATATTTCGTTCGTCGGCAAGCTGGACGCAATCACGTTGAAGGCGGGTGCGCCGGCGATCGCTCCGAATTTTACTTTGGAACTCATGGCCAAGCATTCCCTGGATTTCTGGCTGACGTCGGAAGATCTGCCCGATGCCAACAATCGCGTCACCATTGGCCGCGACCGCAAGCTTGTTCTCACCTACAAGCCAAACAACCTGGAGGCGCATGAGCGCCTGCAAGCCAAGTTGAAGCAAGCCATGAAGCAGACGAGCTGCGCTGTGCATGGCCACGAATGTTATCAAGGACTGTTCGGGCGTAGCATGTTTGTCGGGCAGCGAATTCCACTCGCAGGCGTGGCCCATCAGAACGGCACGATCCGCTTCGGAAACGATTCAAAGTCGTCAGTTCTCGATCCAAACTGCAAGGCACACGACGTCGACAACCTCTACGTCGTCGATGGAAGCTTCTTTCCCTCGAGCGCAGCTGTCAACCCTGCGCTCACGATCATGGCCAATGCGCTTCGCGTTGGCGATCACCTGATGAAGCGTCTGGGCGTATCGCGGGCGGATCTCACTCAGCAAGCGGCACCGGCACAAGTTTAGGTCGAAGCCTCTATGGATCTGGCAAGCAAACGTCGCACCCGGAATCGAACAGCCGCCTTCGTAATACTGCTGTTGGTGCTGCCCATTCAGCGAGCTTTGGGTCAGGCGAAGTCGCCGCTCGTTGACGGAGTAGAAGCAATCGGTATCACAGTCTCCGACATGGACCGCGCGGTCGATTTTTACTCGACGGTACTCACCTTCGCGAAAGTTTCTGACACTGAAGTCGCTGGCGATGATTACGAGCATCTCGAAGGAGTGTTCGGATCGCGGATGCGCGTCGTAAGAATGCGTCTGGGCGACGAGTTCATCGAACTCACGGAGTATCTCGCGCCAAAAGGGCGCCCCATACCGGTCGACTCGCGCAGCAACGATCGTTGGTTTCAACACATCGCGGTGATCGTGAGCGACATGGACAAGGCGTACTCCTGGTTGCGGCAAAACAAGGTGGAATATGCTTCATCAGGGCCGCAACGTCTCCCCGACTGGAACAAAAGGGCAGCGGGAATTTCAGCGTTTTACTTCAAAGACCCCGACGAGCATCCCATCGAGATATTGCACTTTCCTGCGGACAAGGGCCTGGAGAAATGGCGCCGCCCCACGGACAAACTGTTTCTCGGAATCGACCATACCGCAATCGTGGTGTGGGACACAGACGCGAGCGTCAAGTTCTATCGCGATCTGCTGGGAATGCGCGTCGCTGGAGAGAGCGAGAACTATGGGACCGAGCAGGAGCATCTGAACAACGTTTTCGGCGCCCATTTGCGCATCACGGCGCTACGCGGAGCAACCGGGCCCGGAATTGAATTGTTGGAATATATGACTCCCCGCGATGGACGGCCTTTCCCCACGGACGAGCAGGCCAACGATGTCGTTCACCGGCAAACCATCTTGTTAACTCGCGACGCCGACGCCGACGCTCGCCAATTGCAGACCAGCAGCGTGCCTTTTGTTTCTTCTGGCGTAGTTGCGAATCGAACCGCACAGTTGGGATTCAGCAAAGCGTTTGTAGTGCGCGATCCCGACGGCCATGCCGTCGAAATTGAACAAAAATAAGCGGACTCTCCTATGACGCAAGAAGAAGTCAGACTCTCCGAATCCGGTGCGCGCCGGAAACATTGGAAGCGCTGGGGCCCCTATCTCAGCGAACGTGCCTGGGGCACGGTGCGCGAGGATTATAGCCCTGGAGGCACCGCCTGGGATTATTTACCCCACGACCACGCCCGTTCCCGCGCCTATCGCTGGAATGAAGATGGAATAGCCGGAATCAGCGACCGTAAACAGACGATGTGTTTTGCCGTGGCTCTGTGGAACGAGCGCGATCCCATCCTGAAAGAACGGATATTTGGCTTGACGGGCAACGAGGGCAATCATGGCGAGGACGTAAAGGAGTATTACTTTTACCTCGACTCGACGCCCACGCACTCCTACATGAAGTATCTCTACAAATATCCTCAGGCGGAGTTTCCGTACGGCCAGCTCGTGGAAGAAAACCGGCGGCGCGGCAAGAACCAGCCCGAGTTCGAATTGCTCGACACTGGAATATTCAACGACGACCGTTACTTCGATGTTTTTGTGGAATACGCCAAGGCCGACACCGAAGACATACTTATCAAGATCACCGTCGCGAATCGTGGTCCGGAGGCGGCTAATCTTCGCTTGCTGCCGACGGTGTGGTTCCGCAACACGTGGTCGTGGGGAAACTCAAAGCATCGGCCCGAACTGCACGAGACGCGCCCGGCTCCGGATCCAGTCATCGAACTCAATCATGGCCGCCCTGGGAATCGCTGGCTGTATTGTGAAGGCTCGCCAGAGTTGCTTTTTACTGAGAATGAAACGAACGCCCAGCGGCTGTTTGGCGTCGAGAACCGCACCCCTTACGTCAAAGACAGCATCAACGATTACGTTGTACACGGCGCGACGGGAGCTGTGAATCCCGCCCACACTGGCACGAAAGCCGCAGCTCACTACAAGCTCACGATTGGCGCAGGCGAAAGTACCGTCGTCCGACTTCGCCTGACGGATTCTGACTTCAAGAATAAGAACGCTTTCGCCAGCTTCGATAAGACGTTCGCTCTCCGCCAACGCGAAGCCGACGAGTTCTATGCCACGGTGATCCCACAAAATCTTTCTGACGATGCGAAGAACGTCATGCGGCAAGGTTTTGCTGGCATGTTGTGGTCCAAGCAGTTCTATCACTATGTAATAAAAGACTGGTTGGAAGGCGATCCCGGCAATCCTCAACCGCCCGCGGATCGCAAGAACGGCCGCAATCATGAGTGGACACACTTGTTCAACGCTGATGTAATCTCCATGCCGGACAAGTGGGAGTATCCGTGGTACGCCGCGTGGGACTTAGCGTTTCATTGCATCCCGCTCGCCCTGGTCGATTCCGACTTCGCCAAGGAACAGCTCACTCTAATGCTGCGCGAATGGTACATGCACCCCAACGGACAGATTCCCGCCTATGAGTGGGCGTTCGGCGATGTGAATCCTCCCGTGCACGCGTGGGCGGCTTGGCGCGTTTACAAGATCGACAAGAAGCTCAAGGGCAAAGGTGATCGCGCGTTCCTGCGGCGTGTCTTGCACAAGTTGATGCTGAATTTCACCTGGTGGGTGAACCGCAAAGATGCCGAGGGCATGAACATTTTCCAGGGCGGCTTTCTCGGTCTCGACAACATCGGCGTCTTTGATCGCAGCGCGCCCCTGCCGACCGGCGGTTATATCGAACAATCGGACGGAACTAGTTGGATGGCCATGTACACGCTGAACCTGTTGGCCATCGCCATGGAGCTGGCAGCAGACGATCCCATCTATGAAGATGTGGCCAGCAAGTTTTGGGAGCACTTCATTTACATTGCTCACGCCATGGGCCATCGCGGGCACGACGGCATGGGGTTGTGGAACGAGGAAGACGGGTTCTTCTATGACGTGCTCAAACTGCCCGATGGCACGCATTTTCCCATGAAGATTCGATCCATGGTGGGGTTGATTCCGCTGTTTGCGGTGGAAACTCTGGAGCCGGAAGTGCTCGACAAGCTGCCCGATTTCAAGAAGCGTCTGGAATGGTTCATCGAGAACCGTCCAGACCTAACGGGAAACTTGGCGAGCATGGGTGCCGAGGGGATTGGCGAGCGCAGGTTGCTCTCCATCGCGGGCGAGGAACAACTTCGTCGCATCTTGCACTACATGCTGGACGAGCGCGAATTCCTTTCGCCCTACGGCATCCGTGCGCTGTCGCAATTCCATCGCGGCAATCCCTATGTCCTCAATGTGGAGGGAATGGAGCACCGCGTCGATTATGAACCTGGCGAGTCGTCGACCGGTCTGTTCGGCGGAAATTCCAACTGGCGCGGCCCCATCTGGTTTCCGACCAACTACTTGCTCGTTGAGTCGCTCCAGAAGTTCCATCACTACCTCGGCGGCGATTTCAAGGTTGAGTTTCCTACAGGATCGGGAAAGACGATGACGCTGTGGGAAGTCGCGGGAGAGCTCTCACGACGCATGACCAACATTTTTCTGCGCGACGAAACTGGCCGCCGCCCCGTATTCGGCAATCTCGAAAAATTCCAGACCGATCCGCATTGGCGCGATCTGGTTCTGTTTCACGAATACTTCCATGGCGATTCTGGCGCGGGAGTTGGAGCCAGCCACCAAACCGGATGGACCGGCGTGGTCACGAAGCTAATGCAGCAGAGCGGCCAAGCTAACAATCGCAAGCAGAAAGATTCTGCCACGGTAGCCGCAGACTGAATTCATTAAGGAGCAATAGAAATGAAAGCGATTAGCGTGTTTCCAGGAAAGCCCAACAGCGTTCACGTTGCCGAGCTACCCAAGCCCTCACTCGACGAAGTTCCAAACGGGCGCGGCGTCTTGGTCAAAGTTCTGCGAGTCGGCGTCGACGGAACTGACAAGGAGATCAACGCCGCGGAGTATGGTGCGGCGCCCCCGGGCTATGACTTCCTGGTCATCGGCCACGAAGGCTTCGGTCAGGTCGAAGCTGTCGGCCCGAATGTCACCGAGCTGAAACCCGGAGATTACGTCGTGGCGACCGTGCGGCGGCCAGGCACAAGCATCTATGACTTGATCGGCACCAACGATATGACTACCGACAACATTTATCGGGAGCGCGGAATCAATCTGCGCCACGGCTTCCTGACGGAACATTACGTCGACGATGCGGAGTTCATCGTTAAAATTCCGAAGGGTCTAAAAAATGTCGGCGTGCTACTCGAGCCTACTACCGTCGTGGAGAAGGGCATCCACCAGGCGTATGAGATCCAGCGCCGTTTGAAGGTGTGGCGGCCGCGCAAGGCGGCAGTCATGGGTGCCGGGACCATCGGCCTGCTAGCCACCTTGGTTCTTCGTTTAAAAGGTTTGGACGTCACTACGTTTGGCCGCACCGCCAAGCCTTACCTGAACTCCGATCTGATTGAAGAGCTCGGGGCTCAATACCTTTCGACGAAAGATATTGCGGTCGAAGATGCGGCGAAACAATACGGCCCGTTCGATTTGATTTTCGAAGGTACCGGTAACTCGTCGGTCGTATTCGACAGCATGCAGGCTCTCGGAAAGAATGGGGTGCTCGTCCTCGCCAGCGTCACCGGCGGAGACAAGATGATTTCTGTTCCTGCGGACCGGATCAATCTTGAATTCGTTCTCGGGAACAAGGTCATGGTCGGGACTGTGAACGCCAACCGTGAATACTTCGAAATGGGCGTGGGCGACATGGCACAGGCGGAAGCGGAATATCCCGGCTGGCTCGGCAGTCTTTTGACCCATCCGGTAAGGGGCCTGGACAACTATCAAGAGCTCTTCGAGACATTGACTGCACCAAATGGCGCCATCAAAGTGTATTGCGAAGTGGCATAGAAAGTTAGCGGTATCCACATAAAGCTTGTCACTTTCCGGCCTTGGACAAGTCTCAAGACAAGATGGAAAACGTATGCCGGGGGATGGCAAGTGACGATTCGTTTCGGTAAGGAAACCTGCGGTGATCTGGATGCCGCACTGCGCCGGGAGTGGCTCGAAACCAACGGACTCGGCGGCTTTGCTTCGTCGACCATGATTGGTCTGAACACGCGCCGCTACCACGGCTTGCTGGTGGCCGCCACCAGGCCACCGGTCGGACGGCTTGTCTTGCTGTCCAAATTGGAAGAAACGTTGTTCATCGAAGGACATCCGGTCGATCTCTCAGCCAATCGGTATCCGGGGGCGGTTCATCCGCAGGGGTTCCGCTATCTCAAAGAGTTCCGGCTCGATCCGTTTCCAGTTTTCACTTACGACGTTGAGGGTATTGAAATTGAGAAAACAGTTTTCATGATTCATAGTGAGAACAGCACAGTGGTGCAATATGAACTGAAGAAGAACAATCATCTGGAGCGGCCTAAGACTATTTGGCTTGAACTGAAGCCGCTGATCGCTTTCCGCGACTACCACAGCACGACCCACGAAAACGGCGCGCTGAATCCTGCGTTGCAAGAAGAGCCGGGGTTGACTGCCATCACTCCCTATGATGGCTTGCCGACGCTGTATTTGGCTCACAATGCTGCCCAAGTGAGGAAGACGGGCGACTGGTACCGAAACTTTGAGTATGACGCGGAGCGTGAACGCGGACTGGATTTCGCTGAAGATCTGTTCAATCCTTGCGTGCTTCGATTCGACCTGCGCGCCCGGCGCCAAGTTGCGGTCATTGCGTCCACCGAGCGCCGCGACGTCGCACAAGCGGCGGAGTATCGGCTCGCCGAAATCACTCGTCGACGGAGCTTGGTGCGATCCTCCCCGCTGGAAGACGATTTCGTGAACAGCCTGGCTGCGGCGGCAGACCAATATGTTGTCGCCCGCGGAGATCAGAAAACCGTCATCGCCGGTTATCACTGGTTCAGCGACTGGGGCCGTGACACTATGATCGCGCTTCCCGGACTCACCTTGCCGACGGGCAAGCATGCGATCGCGCGCAGCATTCTCCGAACCTTTGCGCAAAATGTAGACCAAGGCATGTTGCCCAACCGCTTTCCAGACGCCGGCGAAAAACCGGAATACAACACTGTAGATGCGACGCTTTGGTTTTTGGAAGCAGCGCGGGCTTATCTTGCCTACACCGGCGATTTGGACTTTGTGCGCAATGAGCTTTATCCAGTCTTTGCGGACATCATTAAGTGGCATGTGCGCGGCACACGTTATGGAATCAAAGTGGACGCCAGCGGCCTGCTTTCCTCGGGTGAGCAAAGCGTTCAACTGACGTGGATGGATGCGAAAGTCGGCGACTGGGTCGTGACCCCGCGCCGGGGAAAGCCCGTCGAAATCCAGGCGCTCTGGTACAACGCCCTCCACATCATGGAAGATTTGGCCCGGACATTCGGCGACGAAGCTGGGCAGAAGCGCTATAACAACATGGCGACATTAGCGAGTTGGAGCTTCAATCGCCAGTTTTGGAATGAGCAGGCTGGCTGTTTGTTCGACGTCACGAATGGTGCACCGTCGGATCGGTCGATTCGCCCCAACCAGATCTTTGCTGTCAGTTTGAAACACAGCATGTTGTCGGCGGAGCGTGCGAAAGCCGTCGTTGAGAAAGTCCGCGAACACTTGTTGACACCATACGGACTCCGCAGCCTCGCGCCCAGTGATCCGCAATATCGAGGACGCTACACCGGCGGGCCTGCCGAGCGCGACGGCGGGTATCACCAAGGCACAGTCTGGCCATGGCTGATGGGGCCCTTCATCACGGCATATATAAGGGTCAACGGGGACAGCGATGCCTCCCGCCGCCAGTCGGCGGAATGGCTGGCGCCGTTAAAGGCTCGCCTCGCCGATGGAGGGCTGGGCCACATCGCGGAAATCTTCGATGGCGACGCGCCGCAGCGTCCCTGCGGATGCATCGCGCAGGCCTGGAGCGTTGCCGAAGTCCTGCGTGCATTGGTGGAAGACGTTCATGGAGTAAGACCCACGGCACAAATCCATGCGGTGACCGTGCCGGAAGTCGCGAGCACAGCAAAACAAAAAGACCCGCGGGAAACTCCAGCTCGCACGGGCACGAACCCCTAGCTCGCGCTGCGCCTTTGGATCATCTGGGACTGTTCTCGATCTGCGTCAAATTCTCAGGCACATGTTTCGTCCAATACGCAAACAGGGAAGGCTGCTCTTGTAGTTTCGTTTCAATGGCTGCGATCTCATTCGGAGAAAAATAGTTGCGCAGCTTGGCCGCTAGTTTGTCAGGCGGAACATGAGCGTAAACCCATACTCGATAACTCTTTAATCCATCGCCGTAACCGCGATGGATCGCTTCGAGATCAGTCCTCCGTTCGAACTTGGCCGTGTACCGCTTCGACAGCAATCGAACCAATCCAAATCGCCGAATACGATTGCCGTGACTCAAAGAAACCACGTGCGACAATTCATGCGCCAGAATCGCGCAAACGCTCTCAGACGGCGGTTTCCCCTGAAACAGCGCCGGGTTGACCTCGACGTAATAGTGCATTCGCATGAATAGTGCGAAGCGAGACAGACTGAATCGCGTACGAAAATAATCAGACTGACTGTGAAAAGTGCGGACGCCCACGTCAACGTGCGCCAGTTCCGGAAAGGACTCGCTGCGCAAGCTGGCAATCATGCTGTCGATCTTGCCCGTTCCGGCGTTCGCACGTACTGAACCAACATCCTTGGTTGCACAGTGTTGAGCGAAGTCGGCGGGAACTGTCTGACTGGGGGCGCACCAAGGCCATAACAAAACGACCGCAAGCGTCGACAGCAAGAAATTGAACCGACCCGAACGAACGCCGCCGCGACTCACGACGGATATCCTTCCGCCAATCGCCGATACGCGCGAATCGCCTGGAAAAGCTCGCGCATCGGCGTCGGACGTATGCCTCGCGCTCGATTGAGATCCCCAATCTCAAACGCGATTCGCCATTGCCGGAACAATACGGTATACGCCTCGAAGAGGCTGAGTTTGGGATCGTAAATGTGCGTGGCTTCGGAAGTAACGCCGTTGAGTTCGATGACCTTCAAGTCTCTGCCAGCCATTAAGTCCTGTCGCGAAGGGACACGAATGTCAAAGCGTCCGAAGAAAAAGCCGTCGAAGCAGCGAGCGATTTGGTCTATCGTATCCTCAAGCGCGGGAGTGATGGCATCGCTCCCATCGAGGAATATGGCGCCGCGGCAGTGCGTGCGGATTTCGACTAACTGCACGTTCTCACCCACCGCGGGCACGCACTGAGTTCGCTCTGAATTCTTGCGCAAATAAAAGTCTGCCATGCAGACCGCTCGATCGTCCGCCAGAATCAATTCTTCCAAAGTGCGCTTGCCATCTCCAACTAAAATCGGCATGCGCTTCTCGGTGATTGAGAAAATCCTTCCATGTTCAGCACCTGGGTAGCGATAATAGAAAACTCCGAACTCCTCGCCGGGAATGTATTCCTGAAGGATCGCCGGGTAAGACGCGTTGCTCAGATATTCTCCCAACTGCGCAGAAGAACGAACGATGTTCACGCCCGAGCCGCGCTGTCCCGCATCCGGCTTCAAAACGACGGGAAATGTTAAGGCATTCTTGCGCATGAATTCTTCCGTCCGCGCGACGCGCTGCGCGATCTCGCCAGGAGCCAAGAGAGTACAGCCTGGCATCCACTCACGTGCACCCCTCAACTGCTCGAGGATCTCGTACTTGGACTCACCTATAAAACCGCCTGCCGCCATCGCTGGATTCGCGGCGGTAAACAAGGTCAAGCTTCGGAACCGGATTCCGAAATAGGCGATGTAAAGAATCACTGGAGGATAGAAAATGTACGGAGGCCAAAATTCCCAGCGGTACAGCCGCTTCCAACTTCGGACAACGGCTCTGCGTCCTCTGTAGGTGGCCAGCTTTCTGATCAGCCCGATGATGAGGAAAATTCCCGCCCCGGCCAGCAGGAGTTGAACCCACAGCCTGCGATGAGACAGAAATCCCAGGTGCATCAGCGGCATGCCCAAACCCACGGACAAGGCGACAAGAAGCGGTGTCCACACGGCCGCGGCGATGAAAAAGTAGCTTAGAAACTTTCGAGCGGAAGTATGCAGTGCTCCGGCGGCAACGTAAGTGGGAAGTCGCGTGCCGGGGACAAATCGCGAGGCTGCGATGGCAACGAAGCCGTTACTGGACAACCACTTCGAAGCGGCGTCCAGCGATCCCATCGGCATCACCCAACATAGCGGTGCGCGGCTGAGTGCGGGGCGGCCAACCCAGCGCCCGATCGCGAAGAGCAGGATATCTCCAAGAAAAATGCCGGTGAAACAGGCCAAGGTCGCGAAGAGGAAACTCATGCGGCCATCCGCGACCAGCACGCCCGCGCTGATGCAGGCCAAGTCCTCACTAACTAATGTCGAGCTCGCTAGGGACGTCAGCAACGCCGCCGACATGAGCAAACCCGCGTTCATCGGCTGACCGCTGCCAGCTGGATCTCTGTTAAGCGATCTGCTCCCATGCTGCAAGGGCTTCCGAGAAAATGTTGGACGACAATGCTCGCGGGCGTGAGAACAACTTCCGTATAGCTCAGCGTCCGAACATCTTCTCGATGGACGCACAAGCTGAATGGTCCAGCACCGCCTGCGTGCGAAGCGTGTAATCTGCGCAACCAGGGGACAGAACCTGCATCCACTTCAGAGTGTGCATCGCGGCACGCCGCTCCACGGAGGCTCTGAGCCTTTTTGTCTGACATACTCGAGGAAAACCAGTGTCGCGATTCCCAGCAATGACTCTGCGATTCGAGCTGGACGGAATCCCATCGCCACTCCCGGATCTGTTTTTCGGCGGGGAAAATTGCTACGAGACGAAACGGCAACATTCCTTTCAGCTTTGAAACTTGCAGCATCAAGCACAACTCAGTCAAGGATCGCGAACCGATCAGAGCTGGAATAACTTGCCCGCGACTCCGAGCTCCGCCATTACTTTCGCCGATCGATGCACCATCATTCCAATTAAGTAGCGCGAGCGCGATCCCATATTGGTTGACACCGATCCAAGTACCTCCCTCGCCGTCGCTGGGATAAATTGTTTTCGCACCGCCGACTTCATGGATCTCAGCAGTCTCGCCAGCCCCACGAGAGATTCTCTCGTCGCGATTCATCGCAATTCGGTGGCTTTCGTCACCGGCGATGAAGGTTAGAGTGCACATGTGCTACCGACTCGCTGTTTGGGTTTCGAGGTGTTTCAATGTGGAAGGGGCGACGCCAAATTCATAGGGCAGCTTCACGCCCACGCCAGCGCTGAGCAACTTGATAATGGCGTAATGATGAATGGCATGTCCCACGCAGAACACCACTTCGCGCGCCAGATAGGAACGGACGTGTTCTTCCGCGCCTTCGTAGGCCACACTATAACCGACTGAACACTCGCGCTGTAGAAGTTCCTCCGTGAGACCACGAAATTCCTCGATCAATCCTTCGGTGGCGAGACGCGCTCGCGCGACTGACACTTCCAATTGCGGATTGCGCCGACGCCGATCATAGTTGACGCGCCCCGTACGAATGCCTTCGGTCAGGCAAAAGAAATGGTCCAGCACATGCCGGAAGTGGGCTCCTAGAGAGGATGACAGCGTGCCGTCCAGCGGACGCGCGTAGATTTCGTCGCTTATGCGATCAAGAAACGCGCATCCTTGATGCAAAACGTCTTCAGCGGCAACAGTTAGTGACGGAGTCATATTAGAATCGAGCCCCGAGCAAGGGAATCTGGAAACGGTGCAAGCACAGAGCGATGGCGCTGGTCACGACCACAATCACAGCTAGGGCAAATAGCAATCCTTTGTCTCCTTGCACCTCGATGCCGAGAAACGTCAGGTGACTCATGATAGCCCCGCCAGTCGCTGCGATGGCCAGAATTGCCCCTGCCCACACAAAACGCGGCGTCAGAAGGAGGATAGCCGCGATGAGTTCAGCGACTCCGGAGCCAAGGCGCGCCATCACCTGAATCGACTCAACGGAGGCGGATGGAATGTAGCCATGAACGAATAAGCCCAGTTTCGTGAAGATGTAGACCGATTCTGGTGCGGCAGTGAACTTAAAGAAGAGAGTTTGAAGCAGGATTACAGCAGCGACAATTCTGCAGCTCCAACTCAAGATCAGGATGGGAGTAGTCATTGACCGGTCCGTGGTTGCTAGAGATTTTGAGTTCATGGCGCCCCACTACCGCCCGTATTTCTCGACCAGCCCCGGCCAGTTCTCGTCGGCCTTCTTCAACGAGCCTTCCTGATCCTGGTTAAACTTGTCCTTTATATCGAGGTCGTATTGCATGAGCAACCGTCCGTTCACGATCTGCCACGCCTCAATTTTGATCGGTGCCCGGGTTCCTTTACTGGCGCCGTAGGCGCAATAGCCTCCGAACTGCGGCTCGTACCTGGCTGGTTGCTTGTCAAATGCGATTTTATGTTCGGAGGATGCGAAGTAGTACTTCGCTCCGTTGTATTCGGATTGAAATTGAGGGATTCCCTTAACCGGGCGACCATCGGTGAAGAACGCCACCGGATCGTACCCTTGAATCGCAATCCCGTGGCTGTCCACATTCAGAAGTTCTTTGGCAGTTGCAATCGCGGACAAAGCTGCGAACACCAAAAGAAATTTTCTCACGCTTACCGGTTGGTTTCTGGCTCGATTATCTGGCATGAAGCTTGAGACTCCGTACGGGATTTAAAGTGACAAGAAAAACATCGAAATACCTATTTTCAGGGAGAAACTGTATGCATTTCACGCTGAGAACGTTCAATGAGGATTAACTGGGTCCGGTCACCTGTGAGTCAGGTTTTGCGGGTTGATAGTTAGGAAGCGACTGTCGCCACGTTGCAGGAGTTCTCCTTTTACCTTTATGGTTTCCGCGACAAATGCACGGAGGGCGTCGCTCCTCAAACTTTGGCCATCCGGACCGACCAGCAGAAACCGCTCTCCGTTGCTCGAAACAAAAATCGGCGGAATCCCGCCGCGAAGACATAGCGACGCACAGTCTCTATGAACTTTACCCCGGCCCGGATTCATGACGCCCATGAAGCATTTGCTGTCAACGATCTCGCCTGTGATCGTGACCGCCCCCAAATCGCGCATGGTCACCGGATCTGCGGCACCGGACTCAAGCTGTTTGATGGAACCGGGCGCGATTTCGATCATCGTCCCGCCTTCACGATAGATCAACTGGCCCTGCAAGCTAACGTGCTTGCCATCGAACCCGGCGACAAGATCGTCCGCTCCGTGCTTCCCCTGCGCAACCAATAAATATTGCGAATACTTCTCTCCTGGTGCGGTCTCTCCTGGGCGCGCCACCAGTAGAGAAGGATAAGGCTCGGTCTCGATGGTGCCTTCGAAATTTCGCAGTTGGCCGAATTCGAATACAGAATTCGCGAAGGGCGTTTGCCCGATGATCAGCACAAGGGCAACGGCCAATGCCAGCAACCCAAAAGCAAAAACAATCCTTCGCACGAAGCGGGCAAGCTTGGGCGCGGCCTTTGGCAGATAGCCCACGTAGAAATCACTCATCGCGCATGCAGATCCCGCTGCGCAATTCGCGTAGGCTCGACGTAGGTCCCCGGCGCATTCGGTTTGGGATAGACGAAAACAGATCCGCCGACGACCTTCGTATTGAAGGTTGGAACCTTTTCCTTAAACGGCGACGGCGCTGCTCCTGACTCAGGTTTGTACTGATAGCCGTGCCACGGACACGTCACGCAGCCATCAATAATTCGTCCCTCGCCCAGCGGCCCATTCTGATGCTGGCAAACGTTTGATACTGCGGAAATCTTGCCATCGTAACGAAACACCGCCACGCGCTCGCCGGAGAGAGAAACTATCATGGCGCATTTTTCAGAAATCCGGTCGACTTTGCAGACTTCGACGAAACCATCTTGCAAAACGGTGAGCTTCGCCTGGTCGATCCGCCTCTCCTTGAACGCTGCCGCGAGGTGAAGCGAAATGACTATAGCGACGGCGAGAATCAGCGCCACGGCTAGCAGCGGACTCGTTTCCGACTGCAGCGCGCCCAACGTGATATGCGCGACCAACAACATGTAGGCCACATAGACGAGCATGTGCAGGCGCTTCCATACCGGCGCGGAAAGATTGCGCAGCCAGAAGTCGTGGCTGGTGGCCGCCATAAGGAACAGAATGATCAGCGCGAAGAATCCGAGCGACTGAAAAGGAAATTGAGCAACGCTGCCATACCATGGATTGCTAACGAAAACGCTGACCAGCGGATTCAAATTGCCCAGTGCGTGAAACTGGAAAATCGCGAAACCGCCGTGCGCCAGTCCGAGCAAAAATGTGGTTACACCCAGATGCCGCCGATTGTAAAGCAGCGGAATGAAGCGGCTATCCAATCGTGCCAGCGGTCCGATGCATAGCACAACATTCAACAGAAGAAACGCCGCGGTGCCCAGGCCCCGAATCAGAAGTGTCTCCGCCGTTTCGTTCGGGTTGCGCAAAGCTCCAATGCCTACAAACGTTCCGAGATACAAGACCACCAACGAAACAAGAGCGAGATCGTAAAACCTCTTTTGTGCGTTCCAACTGATGGCGCGGTATTGCTCGCTCATGGCAGCGCCTCGACTTTCGCAGTATCGAAAACAGTATTGTGCGGCAGGCTGAACAGGATGAGATAACCAGTTCGCCTGGGGCTCATCGGCAGAGTAAAAATCTTGCCTGGGCTGAAAGCGCCTAGCAGTAGCGCGTGCGCAGGCACTGCATCTCCTTGCGGAGGGTCCGCTGACCAATAAAGCTGCAAGTCCGGCTCGGCCACCCGATTCTCGGGATCCACGACTAGAAAAATTTCGCCGGGGCGGCCGGAATCGTCATAGAAGTCTGACCGTATCTTTTTTCCCTGCCACGAAGCGTCGGCCTTTCTCAGCAAGTGTGCAGAATTCGGCAGCTGGGCAGGGGACACAGTCGACTGCTGGCGCGGCGGCCGCGCTCTCAGCCCGACCAGGATAGTCGCAGGTAGAATCAAGGCGAGCGCGACGAACACCCCGCGATGCACGGTTCTGAGCGGCTGAATCATTCGTTAGCCGATCGCCGGTGTGGAGTATTTTCTGCCACGGGGGCGACGGTCCCTCGTGTCCAACGTCGCAGCCACATCGGCCAGAAGGCGGCCACTCCCGGCAGTATGAGCAAGCGGAATCCGATGCCCGCGCCCTGCGCCTCGGAGTCCAGTCGTTGAACCCCAACCGACACGAACACCGCGGCGAATATCAATCCAACCGCCGCGTAGATCTCCAGCGCGGAGACGAATATGGTTGCAACAGTTTCAGACATCGCTGCCGTACACCGGGATCACCGCGCCATTGACGTCCTTGCCGGCATCGCCTGCCAGCCAAGTCATCAGGCTGGCAACGGATGCGGGCTGAACCCACTTTGAAAAATCTGCATTCGGCATGGACTTGCGATTTGCCGGCGTGTCCATCGTGCCAGGCAAGATCACGTTGGCCGTCACTCCCGCATCTTTGTTTTCCAGCGCCACAGTTCGAATGAGAGAAACCATCGCGGCTTTGGAAGCACTGTAGGCGCCGACTCCCGCGCCAGGCTCCAGGGCGGCGCGACTCCCGATCGCAATAATGCGGCCGCTGCCCGACTTTCTCAGCGCTGGAATCGTTGCCCGCAGAATGTAAAAAACAGAGTTTAGATTCAGGTCGAACATTCGCTGAAAAGCGTCGTCGTCGGCATCCGCGATCGGCGAGCCACCGGCGAACCCACCGACCGTGTGGGCCAGAACATCGAGCCGTCCGAAACGCGCGACCACTTGATCGACTAATCCTCGAGCGCCATCGCGGCTGGAAATTTCCGCTGGCAGCGCCGTAAAACTCAAGCTGCTGAAATCAGATTGCTGAATTTTCCGCGACGTACCGACCACCGTCGCGCCAACGTCCAGAAACGCCTGGGTGACATCTTTCCCGAGGCCTCCGCTGGCGCCGGTTACTAGTACAACCTTGCCCTTCATAGAGCGCTCCGATCTCCCTAGCCATCAGATTCCGACAATCCCAAAAGGTTACTACGATGCGCTGCAATCGGTACCGCAGCATGCTTCCCCTGCTCGGCAAAGAACGTTTGGCAGCGAGAACCAAGTTTCGCAGGGCATGATCGCGAACGTAACTATCCGAATCGACCCGCATCACACCGGACGATGCCGGCGCAACAGACAACTACCAGTGAACTCGGACAGTGCTCCCGATGCGGGAGGTCTGCCGACACAACTCTTCTCGCCGAGTCCCAATGGTACCCCTACTGGGAGTGCGAGGAGGGTGCTTGTCCAGCTTGTGTCCAAGAGAATCTACTACGAACCCTGCTGGCGAAGGGTGACGCCGCTCTCCATGAAGCGATCCAGACAGTATGGCCGCTCGATGCAGAAGCCGCCTTTGGAGTTCTGCCGACGCGTCTTCGCCTGCACGCGGATCCGAGATTCTCGGGGAAGAGCGTAACGATTGCTCTAGTGGACTCGGGATTCTATCCCCATCCAGACTTGATAAAGCCGCGAAACCGCATCCGGGTTTGGGCGGACGCAACCCATGAGCCTGTATCCGTGATCCGGTTTGAGCCTGAGGACACGCCGCAATGGCCTGGCTGGGATGGCGAGCACGATTGGCAGTGGCATGGCACGATGACCAGCACAGTTGCAGCAGGCAACGGATTTCTCAGCCATGGCCTTTACTCCGGGCTGGCCCATTCGGCGGAACTAGTGCTCCTTCAGGTGCGCGATCTAACGGGACATATCTCCAGCGCAAACATCGAGCGTGCTCTCGCCTGGCTGACCGAGCATGGACCCGAGATGGGAGTCAGGGTGGTGAGTTTGTCGGTCAGCGGAGACCCAATTTCGCCGCTGGCAGGAAATGGCGTAGATGAAGCGGTTGCAGCTTTGGCGAAAGCGGGCATTAGCGTGGTCGCGGCCGCCGGCAACGATGGTCAACGTTTTCTTCTGCCGCCTGCCACAGCGCCTTTCGCTTTAACGGTAGGCGGGCTGGACGATAAAAACATCTTCAGCCATGATGAGATATCGATCTGGCACAGCAACTATGGATTGGCAAGCAATGAAGTGCCCAAGCCAGACTTGGTCGCCCCCAGCATTTGGGTGGTTGCGCCCGTGCTCCCCAACTCAGGGATCGCGAGAGAAGCGGAGAGTCTTTTCGCTCGACGTCGCGAAAACGATCCCGACGCTCGACGCCGCATCGCGGAACTGAAACTCATCACCCCGCACTACCAACATGTGGAAGGAACGAGCTTCGCCGCACCCCTTGTCGCCAGTACGGTTGCCTGTCTGCTGGAGTCGAATCCCACACTCACGCCATTGCTGGTTCGCGACGTCTTGAAGCAGACCGCCCATATTGTGCCGGGTGTGGATCGAGAACGGCAGGGGGCGGGCGCGGTTAGTCCGGGTGCGGCTGTCGCCCGTGCCTTGGCAGAAGGGCATAGCGGCGCCCGGCCATATCGCTCACCAGAATTGTCTGCCGAAGGCGTCATCTTTTCACTACACGACCATGACGCGTCGAAAGTCCAAGTCTTGGGAAGCTGGGATGATTGGCGCGCACCCGGCATTACAGTTACCTGCATCGAGCCCGGCTACTGGAAAACGTTGCCTATACGCTTGCCCGGCGGACGACACGCCTACAAGTTTCTGCTCGACGGCCAGCAGTGGCTCGATGATCCGGGGAATCCCGGCAAGGCTAATGACGGCACCGGCGGTCTGAACAGCGTGTTTGTTGTTCCGATTGGAAGTTGAAGTACGACAAGCACTCAACTCAGCTGAGACATCTCGAATCGTCGTTCCACGATCCTACGGCGCTCTTCCACAGCTCAACCAAAAGTTCCGAGGCATTCTGGCGCTTGGCGAGGATTCAGAGAGGATCCAGATCTGAATTGCGATCCGGCAATCGCGATTAGCCTCGTCGCTTCAAGCTGAGTCCATGAGCTGCTCTGACTAATTTGGTCTTAGCTCACCCCGCTCTGCTGCAGGAGCTTGGTCACCAGACCGGTCCAGCCTGTCTGGTGGCTTGCGCCGAGGCCCAAGCCCGTGTCGCCGTGGAAGTATTCATAAAATAGAACGAGATCTTTCCAGTGCGGATCGGTGCGAAACTGCTCTTGTCCCGCTAGCGCCGGACGCTCGCCTTTGTAGTCTTGCAGAAAGATGCGGGTCAACCGGCGGGAGAGTTCGCTGGCGACATCTGACAAGTTCATCTGCTGCCCCGATCCGGTGGGGAATTCGACGGTAAACGAATCGCCAAAATAATGATGGAAGCGTTGCAGCGACTCGATCAGCAAAATGTTCATGGGAAACCAAATCGGTCCGCGCCAGTTGGAATTGCCTCCGAACATACCCGTGGTTGATTCGGCCGGATCGTAGGCCACGGTGCGAGTGCCATCGGGCAGCGGAAGCTCGTAAGGATGCCGCCGGTGATATTGCGAGAGCGAGCGAATGCCATAAGGCGAAAGAAATTCGCGTTCGTCGAGCATGTACTTCAGAATGCTGCGCAACTCTTTTTCTCCCGCGATGGAGAGCAGGCGGCGTTCGCCGCGCCCCGGCGTACTCATGCACGCGACGTTGGAAGTGAGGTCAGGGCGGTTTTCCAGAAACCAGTTAAGGCGGCGCTTGAATCCGGGAAGGCGATTGAGCAACTCCGGCTCCAGGGTTTCCACTGCGAACAATGGAATCAGTCCGACCGTGGACCGAATCTTGAGTGGGAAGTGAGCCCCGTTGGGCAGCTTCAGGACGTCATAGAAGAAGCCGTCTTGCTCGTCCCATAGGCCAATGTGATCGTCGCCGCGATGTTGCATTGCGTGGGCGATGTAGATGAAGTGCTCCCAGAATTTACTGGCTACGTCTTCATAGACCGGTTCTTCCCTGGCTAATTCGAGCGCGATGGCCAGCAGGTTGAGGGTGTACATGGCCATCCAACTGGTCCCGTCGGATTGTTCGATGAAGCCGCCGGTCGGCAGCGGCGCGCTACGATCGAACACTCCGATGTTATCGAGGCCGAGAAAACCGCCCTGGAAAATATTCATCCCCTCCGTGTCTTTTCGATTGACCCACCAGGTGAAGTTCAGCAGCAGCTTGTGAAATATCCTTTTCAGAAAATCGCGGTCGCCCTTACCCGTTCGTTTTCGTTCGATTTTGTAAACTCGCAACGCAGCCCAGGCGTGAACTGGAGGGTTGACGTCGCCGAAGCGCCACTCGTACGAGGGTAGCTTCCCGCTGGGGTGCATGTACCACTCGCGCAGGAGCAGGATAAGTTGTTCTTTAGCGAACTCCGCGTCAACCAACGCCAGCGCTACCGTGTGAAACGCCAGATCCCACACCGCATACCAGGGATACTCCCATTTATCGGGCATGGAAATGACATCGGAATTGAACAAATGCCCCCAGTCATGATTGCGTCCGTGAAGCCGCTCCGGCGGAGGGGGGGGATAGTTGGGATCGCCCTCCAGCCAGCGCTTCACTTCGTAATGGTAGAACTGCTTGTTCCACAACATCCCCGCGAATCCCTGGCGCATGACGTTCTTGCCGTCGGGCGTGAGGTGGTCCGGAATCACGGTAGTGTAAAACTCGTCGGCATCTTGGCGTCGAACCGCAAATGTCGAATCAAAGGCGTCGAAAGCGGAGTTGGTCAAAGCCCTATCGTCGGTGAAGCGGAGGCGGATCACGCGGCTCTCGCCGGCGGCGAGCGTCAGCCGGTAAAGTCCTGCGGCTTTGGTCCCGATGTGTTCGGGATTTACGGCGTCTTTGACGCCGTGAACCAGGTAGGAATCAAAGGCGTCTTTGACGTAAGGCGCCGTGTTCGGGCTTCCAAAAAGGCGTTGGAAGTTGGTCTCGTTTTCGGTGAAGAGCAACTCGTCGGGCTTTTCGAGAAATAAATATCGCGGCGTGTATTCGGCACAGTTCAGTTCAACGATGGGTGATTTCGGACTCGTCTGCCGGAGTTCAGCGCGAGTTTCTTTGTCTCCCCATGACCAGGTGTTGCGGAACCAGATGGTGGGCAGCAGATGGAGCCTCGCAGCTTCTGGTCCGCGATTCGAAGCCGTGATTTTAATAAAGATATCTTCCGAGTCCAGTTTGGCGTATTCCACCTGCACATCGAAGTAGCGGTTCTCATTGAATACGCCGGTATCGAGCAGCTCGAATTCCGGCTGGAGCTTGTCGCGCTTGCGATTTTCCTCCAGCAGTTGTTCGTAAGGAAAAGCTGTCTGCGGATATTTGTACAGATACTTCATGTAAGAGTGCGTTGGCGTGTTGTCGAGATAAAAGTACTGCTCTTTGACGTCTTCTCCGTGATTGCCCTCGTGACCGCCCAGGCCGAACAGGCGCTCCTTAAGGATGGAATCGCGCTCGTTCCACATTGCCAGCGCGAAGCAGATGTATTGGTGGCGGTCGCAGATTCCGGCAATCCCGTCCTCATTCCAGCGATAGACGCGGGAACGGGCGTGATCGTGAGGAAAGTACGTCCAAGCTTCGCCGTCGGCGCTGTAATCCTCACGCACTGTACCCCAGGCGCGCTCGCTCAGGTAGGAGCCCCAGCGCTGCCAGTAAACCTTGCGCTGGGTATTTTCTGCAAGCCGAATCTCTTCCTGCGTCATTGGTTCGGAAAGCCTCTGCTTTCAGAATACCCAATGTGGGGAATGTTACGAAGAAAATTGCGGTGTGTCCTCGCACGAGAGGACGAAGCATGGGTTGGCTTTCCAAGGTTTTTTTCGCCGGAATTCTGGAGAATGTTTGTCGAGACTTGCCTAATCCCTCGCCAGACCCGGAATTTCGTGAGAATATCTGGGTGGAAAAAAGTGAGCCGGGAGACCACAATGACGAAAATATTTTCTCAGCGGAAGCGACCAGTGCGGTTAGTAAGTAACGTAGCGACGCAGCTGTGCGGGGTGATGGTCGCGCTCAGCTGTTTGGCTGCGGCACAGACTCCGACGTTCAACATTAAGTTCAGGAATATCGTCCTGCCTGGCGAGTTGGCCACTGTTGCGACTGGCATTAACAACTCCGGTGTCGTGGTGGGGTGGTATTCCGATTCCAGCGGAGTATTTCACGGATTCGAGATCTCCGACGGTGTGGTGACGACCATCGACAATCCGAAGGGCATCGCCACGCTTTGCGAGGGCGTCAATTCGAGTGGACAAATCGTCGGCGAATACACCCTGCCGAACGGTAATAACCACGGTTTCTTATACGACAAAGGAACCTTTACCGATATAGGGGTTGGGGCGATTTCGGGGGCGAGCGGCATTAACGACAGAGGCGAAATCGTCGGAGGATATCTTAAGTGCGGACTTTGCGCCCAGCTCGGATTCGTTTTCGATGGGAGCACTTACACGACCTTGAGCGTCCCTGGTTCCACATTCACGTCCGCAACGGGCATTAATAATTCAGGGACGATTTCGATCACCGCCGCCAACGCGAACGCCATCTACAGCGCTTATATTTTTGATGGAACGAACTACACAAAGATCGATGCGCCGGGTTATACCGACAGCTATGCCAGCGGAATCAATAACCTTGGCGAGGTTTCCATAACGGTCGATAAGACACATGGGAGTTCGGAAGTCGAGTACGGCGGGGTTCTGAGTAAAGGACAGTATTATTTTTTCAGCTACGATAACCGAAAACACGAGCTCACGCGCATCGGAGGAATCAACGACCATCGCCAAGTGGTCGGGGATTATGAGACGGAGACGGAGATCTCAGGGTATGCGGCGCAGGCGTTTTAGTATCTTATTTTGGTAGCCCCGCACGAACAGGGACGCCTGCTCCTACAATTCAAGCGACCTTTCTGAGGACGAGAGCCGAGTTCTTAGAGCCAAAGCCCACGCAGTTGCAAAGAGCGTATTCGATGGAGGCTTGGCGTCCTGCTTCGGGGACGTAGTCCAGGTCACATTCCGGGTCGGACTTATCCAGATTTATGGTCGGTGGAATTTTGCCATGCTCCATGGCCAGGAGAGTGGCGGCGACACTGGCCGATCCGCAGGCACCCTGGGCGTGGCCGATTTGAGATTTCAAGCCTGACATCGGGATCTGTGGGGCGCGCTTGCCGAGAGCTTGTTTGACCGCCATGGTTTCGACGCGGTCGTTCATTTCGGTCGAGGTGCCGTGAAGACTCACGTAGTCGATCGCGGAGGGCGGGATGGCAGCCTCGTCCATGGCGAGCGTGATGGCGCGAGCCGGCTCGTCCGGCGAGTCGCTCATGCGGACGCGATGAAAAGCTTCGCAGGTCGATCCGTAGCCTGCGATCTCCGCGTAGATTTTAGCGCCGCGGGCCTTTGCGTGTTCGTAGTTTTCGAGCAGGAACATCCATGAGCCTTCCGCTAGAACGAAGCCGTCTCGGTCGGCGGAGAACGGTCGCGAGGCGCGCTCCGGTTCGTTGTTCCAGCGTTGGGTGAGGGCGCGCAATAGAGAGTACCCTTTGATGATTCCGGGAGTAATGGGCGCATCGACGCCGCCAGCAAGGAACATTGGTTGCACGCCAGCTTGAATGTGCTGGAAGGCGTAGCCGATCGCATCAGTCGACGACGTGCAACCTGCGGTGACGACGTGGCTGTAGCCGCGGAAGCCGAAGCGCATACTGACTTCGCTGGGAATCGTGCCCATGGTTCCGCTGGGGATGCAGAATAGGCTGACCTGCTTAATGTGTCCGGAGTGCCAGAGGCGGTATTGCTCCTCGGAAAATTCCTGCGCTCCGCCACCGGTCCCGAGGATGATCCCGATCTCGCGCTTTTCTTCCATCGACATCGCTTCGGGATTCAAGCCGGCATCTTTAATCGCCTGTCCTGACGCGGCCACCGCCAGTGGCACTACGCGAGAGACATGTTTGCGTTCGCGGGCATCGACGTAGGCCAGTTCATCGAACTCTGGGATCTCGCCCGCGATCTGTACGGGAAGCGACGATGGGTCGAAGCGCTGGATGCGCTTGACTCCCGACTCGCCGGCGAAAATTGCGTCGCTAAATGCGGCTGTTCCTATTCCATTGGGACTTACGACTCCGATACCGGTGATCACGACGCGAGGTGTCATAGATAGGTTTGCGATGCCCGGTGGGATAATGAAGCAGTATGCCCCTCGGTCTTTACGTGTCCATTCCGTTCTGCCGCACCAAGTGCAGCTTCTGCAATTTTGCGTCCGGGGTCTTTTCCCGGGCCCGTTATCAAGAGTACACGGAACGCGTGTGTCACGAGATCGCTCGTAGTCGTGCTTTTGTCGCCAAGCCCGAGGCCGACTCCATCTTTTTCGGTGGAGGCACACCCACTGTTCTGGATACTACACAACTGGAGCAGATATTCGAGGCAATTCGCCATAATTTCCAACTTTTGCCCGAAACGGAAATAACAGTCGAGTGTGCGCCGGGCACGCTTTCGCAAGAGTGGGTGCGGACGTTGGTGCGATGCGGAGTGAATCGAGTCAGCTTGGGAGTGCAGTCTTTTGTCGATCGAGAGTCGTCGTCAGTAGGGCGTCTGCATACGCGGACGATCGTGCTGGCCGACATTGCGCGCTTGCGCGATGCGGGAATTTCCAATATCGGCGTGGACTTGATTGCAGGACTGCCTCATCAGACGGTCGAGAGCTGGCAATTGTCCCTCGACGAGGCGGTTGCGACCGGAGTGCCTCACCTCAGCGTCTATATGCTCGAGGTGGATGATGACTCGCGTCTCGGTCGTGAATTGATTGCGGGTGGTACGCGCTATCACGCGCATCATGTTCCCGACGAGGATTTGACTGCGAGTATGTATGAGGTGGCGTGTCAGCGATTGTCGGCGGCGGGAATTTCGCAATACGAAATCTCGAATTTCGCGCGCGAGGGCTTTACGTCTCGGCACAATTTGAAGTATTGGAACCGGCAGCCATACCTGGGATTTGGCGTGGATGCTCACTCCATGCTTCGCGAGAGTGGAGACGGGGTGCGATTCTGCAATCCCGAATCACTGGAAGGGTATGTGGCGAATCATGCGGTCGAGCGTCATTCGGTCTCGCGGCGGGAAGCATTGGAGGAGACTTTTTTCCTAGGTCTGCGATTGATGCGCGGGGTTTGTTTGGCGGAGATCGAGGTTAAGTTTGAGGATGACCTGGGAGAGTATTTGCGGGTTGCCGGAGAGTTGACTGCGCTTGGATTGCTTGACCAGCGAGATGGCTGGGTGCGGCTTACGGAGCGCGGGAAGTTGTTGTCCAATGAAGTGTTTCAGCGGTTCATCGCGGTTCCGCAATTGTCGGGCTAGGTGCCTTACCACACAGGAAATAGGGGATCACAGGGGGAAATCCACAGAGAACGTCTTTCTGGAGTTCCAATCATGAGGCCATGTGTTGCCGGGTTGGTCCATGTTCACGTATGCAAGAATGCTTTGTGCGGATTCTGATTTCTGCGGGCGAGGCTTCGGGAGAGATGTATGGGGCGCAGTTGATTGCGGCGCTGCGGAGACTCGATCCCGGCGTGGTGTGTTTCGGCGCGGGCGGGGAGCGCATGCGGGCGGCGGGCTGCGACATCGTTGTTGATAGCAGGGATTTGGCCGTTGTGGGCATCACGGAAATTCTTGGCCACTTGCCGAAAATTTGGGGGTTGTATCGGCGGCTCATCGGTGAGGCTGCGAAACGGAAGCCTGAAGTTGCTGTAGTCATCGATTCTCCCGCGTTTAATTGGCGGGTGGCGCGGGCCATGACGCGGATGGGCGTTCCGGTGGTGTATTACGTTTGTCCGCAGTTTTGGGCGTGGCGGCAGGGGCGGGTTCGCTTGTTGCGGCGCTATGTGGACAAGGGTCTGGTTATCTTTCCATTCGAGGAAAAGTTTTATCGCGATCGCGGAGTCGATGCGGAATTTGTGGGGCATCCGTTGGCGGATTTGGCCAAGCCTGCGATTCGCCGCGAGGATTATGCCGTGGAGCATGGGCTTGATCCGGCGAAGCATTGGATTGTCCTGATGCCTGGCAGCCGCAGGAAAGAAGTGCAGATGAATCTGCCTGAGATATTGCAGTCGGCAAGGTTACTGGGAGCGGATCACGAATACTTGCTGCCGGTTGCGCCGACGCTGAATCGGGAGTTTCTGTCAGGGATTGTGGGACGGAGCGGCATTCACTTAGTTCCGGAAGCGTTGCCGGCTTTGCTACACGCGCGGGCCGGGATCGTGGCGAGCGGAACGGCGACGGTCGAGGCGGCTTTGATCGGGATGCCGTTCGTTATGGTGTATCGGGTTTCGCCGCTGACTTATTTGCTTGGCAAATCGCGGGTGAAGGTGCCGTTTTTCGCCATGGTCAATTTGATTGCGGGAGAACAAGTTGTGCCGGAGTTGATCCAGCAGGACTTCACCGCGGCGAGAGCGGTCGGGCATTTGCGCGAAATTATTGCGGATGGGCCGGCGCGCGAGCGTCAGATAGCGGGTTTGAATCGTGTCCGCAGACTCTTGCGCAGCGGGAAGCAGGGGCAATCCGCCGCGGAGCGAGCTGCAGAAGTGGCGCTCGAGCTGGCCGGGCGCGCGCCAAATTCTTGCTAACTGTTGTGGCCTCAGCATCTTTTAAGGGACAATCTTCATCATACCGAAGGCATTGTCGAGGAGAACGTTGGGAATGTCATTTTGCCCGCAGTACGTCCGACGGGTCGTTTTATTTTCTTTTTTTCTAATGTTTGCATTCGCTTTCGGGGCGCGGCCGACGCCGCTTCTCGCCGCTGAACGCATGCATTTGCAGGTCAACGATTATCAGATTGATGCGGTGGTGACGCCGTCGACGCACAGGCTTTCGGCTCGGGCGCGGGTGAAGTTCACCGCCCTCGAAAATCTGAACGTGGCGACTTTCGAGCTGCATAACGATCTTCGCGTCACCAAGGTGACCGACGACAAGGGCAATCTGCTTTCCGCCGAACGCCTTCCGCAGGATTCGTCCATCCGCGTTTCATTGGCCAACGATCTGCCCAAAGATTCGTCGATGATTCTGACTTTTGAGTATGAAGGCGAACTCAGTTCAGGCGACGATAGTCCAGTTCAGGGATTGAAGCTGGCCTACGTCAGCGAGGACACGAGCTATCTTTTGTATGCCGGACGGTGGTTTCCTGTGAACGCGTATGGGATCAATCGTTTTACGGCGACGATAAATATCACGGTGCCACTGCACATGATGGCGATTGGGAGTGGCGATGAGAGCGAGGCTGCGACGTCGGTGAACAAGAAGTTGCCCGCGCCTGCTGAGCCGACTAAGACTTATACGTTTGTGTGGACGAAGCCGAGTTTTCCGGGAACCATCGTGGTCGGAGCATTTCAGGAGTTCAAGAGCGACGATGCCGGGCTTGACCTTCATGTTTACCTGAAGCCGACGCATCAGGATTTAGCCTCGCTTTATGCGGAGACTGCGGTAAAGGAATTCACTTATTACATCACGCTCTATGGGCCTGCGCCTTCGACGACGTTGCGCGTGGTCGAGTTGCCGGACGATACCGTGCCTTCGGCATGGGCTCCGGGGCTGGCGGCGATGGCCAGTCGGGCTTTTACGCAGAAGGTGAATTATCGTTTGTTGGCCAATACGATTGCGCATCAGTGGTGGGGCGCGTCGGTGAGTCCGGCGTCGTTGAACGATTGGTGGATCAGCGATGGCTTTGCGCGCTACTCCGAGGCGCGGTATGTGGAACAGGCGGCGGGCACGGCTGGGCTTGAGGAAGTTGTCAAAGATATGTCCGTTGGCGCGCTCGCCTATGATGCGGTGCCGATGGCGAGCGCGGGCAAGCTGGATTCTTATTCTCCAGAGTTCCAGTCGCTGATGACGGACAAGGGAGCGATGATTCTGCACATGCTGCGCTGGATCATCGGAAATGAAAAGTATGACGCAACCATGCGCGAGTTCGCGTCGCAATATGCAGGCAAGTCGGCGACCACCGACGACTTCGAGGCAATCGCGGAGAAGAATTATGGAGACAGGCTGACCTGGTTTTTCTCGCAATGGATCGATTCGACGGGCGCGCCGGAGTTCAAGACCAAGTACACGGTGTATCGCCTGGGCAATAACAAAGGATTTCGCGTGGTCGGGCAAATCAACCAGGATCTCGATCTCTTTCGCATGCCGGTTGAGTTGCGCATTGATACGGACGGCAAAACTGAGGAGAAGAAGATCGATGTTGTCGGTACGGACTCGGCGTTTACGGTGGAGACTTTTGGCAAGCCGCGGCGCATTTCGGTTGATCCTGATAATCACGTCTTGAAAAATTCTGTGGATGTGAAGCTGCGGGCCTCGATCATGCGCGGTCAGGCTTTGGTGCAGCAGGGCGATCTGGCGGGCGCTTTGGCGGAATTCAATAAGGCGCTTGAAGTAAACAAGAACAGTTCGCTGGCTCATTACCGGATTGCAGAAGTATTTTTCCAACAGAAGAATTATCAGGCGTCGGCGAATGCGTATCGCGAGGCTTTGAATGGCGATGGCGATCCGCGATGGACGGAAGTTTGGAGCCATGTCCAGCTGGGAAAAATTTTCGATACCACCGGACAGCGCGAGCGGGCTACGAATGAATATCGTCAGGCTTTGCAGACGAATGACAATACGCAAGGTGCGCTGGATGAGGCGCGGGCGTATTTGCAGAAGCCGTTTGAGGCGCCGAAGAACAAGTAGCTGGTGAATGTTGCGGTGCGGGAGATCCTCGTCGCATGGCTGAGGCCATATGCTTACGCGGTTGACCTCCAATTTCCGTGCTGTGCGGGCTTAAGGTAAATTGCGGCGGACAAAGCCTGCCCTGAGCGAACTCGAAGGGAGTGCCCTCCCCGCATGGTCAAGAGTTTCTGTTGGCCCAGGTTAGCGTCCCAAGGACGCACGCGAACCTGGGACACCATCACATCTTTAACTCTTCAACGTCTTTAAATTCTTCTCTTGTTTAGGGGATGGGACCCGCGCTGGCCTGGTTCGAGTAGGAGCTTTCCTGTCCGCCGGCGACGGCCGTGGTCACGTAATAATACGTCGCGCCGGTCTGCACATTGGTGTCTACAAACGTCAGTTGCGACTGCGGTGACGAGGTTAGCTTGGTCGGATACTGCCCCGGTTGCGTTCCGCGATAGACGTTATAGAGCGCACCTTGCGTCAAGCTCGCGTTCCAGGAGAGCAGCACTTGGGCCTGCTTTCCGGTGCCGGTCCAAACTTGGGCAGTGGGCGAATTGCTGGCATTGCTGACGAATGATATTCCGCCGTTGGACGCTCCGCTCGTCGTGGGGGCGAACGTCACCTGGAAAGTGGCGTTGTTTCCAGCCGGAATGGTGACTGGGAAGCTGATGCCGCTGACGGAGTATCCGGTTCCATTCCAGTTCGCAGACGTGACCGTGACACTGGCGTTGCTGGCGGTGAGAGTCCCTGTCTTCGTCGTCTGGCTTCCGATGTATTGCGTACCGAAGGCGAGCGTTGTAGGAGAAACGGACAACTGACCGTCGATTCCGTCGCCGGATAAGGGAACCTCCAAGTTGGGATCGGTGGCATTGCTGGTAATGCCGAGGCTGCCGCTGGCTTGACCTCCCGAAGTCGGAGCGAAGGTGACACCGATCATCTTGCTTTGTCCGGGGGCCAGCGTGAAGGGAACTCCGACAGACGACGTAAGACTGAAACCGCTGCCGGTCACATTCACCGCGGAAACGATGACACTCTGCCCGCCGCTCCCGTTGGTGATTTGAACGGAAGAGTTCGAATTCGTGCCCAGGTCGACGTTTCCGAAGTTCAAGGACGTAGGATTGGCGCCGAGCTGGCCGGGCGCGAGTCCCACACCCGAGAGACCGACCGTCAAGACTGGATTGCTGGCGTTGCTGTCGACAACCAGGGATCCGAGGGCGGAGCCGCCGGTGGTCGGATTAAAAGAGACCCCGATGTTCACACTCTGACCCGGAGTGAGCGTAAAAGGAACGGCGGGAGCTGTGCCCAGGCTGAACTCGGCCCCGGTTACGTTCAAGGAGGAGACGATTACACTTTGGCCGCCGGCTGCATTCGTGATTTGCACCGTCCCGTTCGCGGAACTGCCGACGTCGACGCTGCCGAGATTGAGGGAAGTTGGCGAAGCGCCGAGTTGCCCCGGGGCCAAGCCCATGCCGGAAAGGCCGATAGACAGGTTCGGGTCGATCGCATTGCTGATGACCGCCAGGTTTCCGCTGGCTTGTCCGCCGGTAGCGGGATCAAAGGACACCTGAACATTTGCGGCCTGGCCCGCCGGGATGGTCAGTGGCAGTGACGGAGGCGAACTCAGTGAGAAGCCAGAACCGGTTATGTTGAGCTGGGTCACGATCACGCTTTGGCCGCCGGTCGAGTTATCGAGTGCGACGGTCAGAGTACTGATCGAACCGTCGGAAACGCTGCCAAAGTTAAGAGCGGCAGGCATGGAAGATATCTGGCCGGGTGGGAGTCCTACGCCGGTCAGGGGCAGTGCCAGTGGGGAATTGCTGGCGTCGCTGACCACGGAGAGCGATCCGCTCGCCGCCCCTGCGGCTTGCGGTGTAAAGCTCACTCCGATTATGGCGCTCTGTCCTGCGGCGACGACGAAGGGCAGGGTGGGCGCGGAGGCGATGGCAAATCCCGACCCTGTGAGATTGAGCTGCGAAACGTTCACGTCCTGCCCACCGATGTTATTCAGCTGAAGCGAGGCTGTACCGATGCTTCCGATGCCGACACTGCCGAAATCAACGGCGGTTGGAGTTGCCGACAATTGTCCAGGAGCCACTCCGGCTCCGGTAAGAGGGATGGCGAGATTGGAATTTATGGCTGTGCTTGTAACGGCAATAGTTCCCGTCGAGTTCCCGGTCGCCGAAGGCGTAAACGTTGCGGAGAGCGTGAGATTTTGGCCGCCTGCAAGAGTTGTCGGTAGAGAGGGCGGGGAAGCGAGAGCGAATCCGTCGCCGGAAATTGCGACTTCTGAAATCGTTACGCTCTGGGCACCGGCTGGGTTTTCGATGGCGACCGAGAGAGTTGCAACGCTGCCGGTGGCTACGTTTCCAAACGCAAGGGGGGAGGGTACCGCGACGATCTGGCCGAGCGCGACTCCATTACCCGACAGCGGTACTGAGAGAGTGGGCAGCGAGGCGTCGCTGACGATGTTGAGCGAGGCGGTCTGGGGGCCGGACACCGAAGGCTGATATTGCAGACCGATCATCGCATTCTGTCCGGCGGCAACGGTGAATGGAAGTATGAGCTGCGACGTGAGAGTGAAATCCTTTCCCGCCACGGTGAGCTGGGAAATATGAACGTCCTGGGTTGAAGTATTCGACAAAGTGACGGCCGCAGTTTGGGCGGTTCCGACGGAGACGCTGCCGAAGTCAACGCTGGCGGGTGCCGCGGTCAGGGTTCCGCCGGTTCCCCCCTGATTGTTCGCCGGGGCGGAGTTGTTGGCCACGCCGGTTCCACCGGCGCAGCCGATGGTGATTGCCGAAGCTAATAGGACCAGCGCCAGTGACAGGTTTCTTAACATGCGATAGTGGACTCCCTCGCTCGGGATTGATTATCCCGAAGCGAGCGCAGTCTTCCTAGAGTCCGGGAGCAGCATGCCGTGCAGGAGATGGGGCCAGCACTGGCGTAACTGAGCGATTCCGCTCATTTACCCGGTGGCCCATTATCGGAAAAATTCCGCGTTACCGAGGGTTACCGGTTGAAAAATCTGTGGATTACCACAAGATTCGCGCACCAAAATATGCAACCTTTTGCGCAATGTTTTCCAAGGTCCTGGTTATCTCGTTCAAATTGAATGGTTTGTCTTGGTTTTTTGCCTGCACACATCGCATGTATGAAACGCGTCGCGGCGATCGCTTTCGTTATCCTATCGATTACACTATCCGGCAAGGGACAGGAACTACCCGAGGCTCCGCACCGGGTCGTGGACAAGCGGTTTGTCTCCTTAGCGACGCTTAACATTTTAAGCAGCTTTGCCGATTCTTATACTACGACCTGGGCACGGCAGAATTGGCTGGCCGGGAAACAGAACGTTTGCAACATAGAAAAGCAGTCGCCCTACTTATACGGCACCCATCCGACGCCGGGCAGGGTGTATGCGGTGGCCGCCGTCAAGAGTGTGGGGACGACGGCAATCTCTTACTATCTGCGCAAGCATCACCGCAGACTGTGGTCCTTGCCGATGATCGTGAATAGCGCGTTCGGCCTGCAAGGTATGGGGCAGAATCTTGCGACCTGCAACTAAGGTCGGGCTACTGAGGTGGGACGACAGCCTCCGCCTGATTTGAGTAGGCACTCTCTTCTCCTTGTGAATTGACCCCCGTAGTCACGTAATAGTAGGTTGTGCCGTTTTTGACGGTGCTGTCGATATAAGACGTTTGGGCATCGAGCACCGAGTTCTGCTTTGTGTAGGGCCCTCCCGCGCTGCCTCCGCGATACACGTTGTAGCCAATCACTTGGGATTTGCTCTGATTCCAACTCAAGGTGACGCTGGGTGGCGGAGCGGCTACGCCGGTACCGCTAAGCGGGAGCGTAGTAGGCGAATGGGTGGCGTTACTGAAGAAAGTAGCATCCGCATTGGCGAGGCCCGCAGTTTGCGGAGTGAAAGTCACCTGAAAGGGAGCGCTCTTACCCGCCGGGATGGTGAGCGGAAAGCTAACGCCGCTAATGCTGAATTCCGGAGAATTTACAGACACCGAACTCACAATGACGGAGCCTGTCGTGGCGTTCAAAGTGGCATTGAGAGTTTGGCTTCCGCCCAGATTTACATTGCCAAAATTGAGGCTGATCGGATTAATGGTGAGATTTCCAGCCGAAATGCCACCACCAGTCAACGAAATCTGGATGGCGGCATCCTTGGCGTCCGAAATGATCGACAGGGTTCCGGTGGCCGGTTCTGTGGCTGTGGGCGAAAAGCTGACTTGAAAAGTGTAGTTGGATCCCGAGGAGAGGGCGAGAGGAAGGGTGAGTCCACTGATTCGAAAACCGGCGCCACTCACATTCGCTCGCGAGACAATTACGGTCGTGCTTCCTGCGTTGGTAAGAGTCTCGCTCAGAGTCTCATGATCGCCGATCTGCAGGTTGCCAAAGGCGAGACTGCTGGGGTTGGGGGCAAGGTCGCCAGTAAGGACGCCGTTTCCCGTAAGCGGGGCGTAGAAATACGCGTTTAATTTGATGTTTTCAGCGTAGGCTCCGATGACGAGCGAACTAACCGCTTCAACGGCGCGGGTTGGAGCAAACGTAACCTGTACCTTGGCGCTCGACCCCGGCTGCAACACGACTGGACAGTTCAGCGCGGCCGTGAAAAGATGCCGCTCAGTGGAGACGGCGGCCTCGAAGATTATGACGGGCGTAGTCCCCGCATTGGTCGCGGTGACGGTGAGAGTGGAGCGATTCCCGACGGACACGTTGCCAAAGGCCACATTGCCGGGCTGAAGCGTAAGATGCACACCGTAATTAGGAACTCCACCCAGAGATGTGACGGCGTGCGCCATGGTTGCGACCGCCGACCATGTAACCAGAATCGCCAAAGCCAAAAACAGATCACTGCAACGCGATCTGAGATCATTCACAGCAGACCTCACAGTAAGCCGCCTTCGCGTAAGCGGCCGGGGGATTTTTATTTCCTGCAAGCGAGCGGCAACGCGCAAACTTGCGCTGGGCCGAAAGCTTGTAAGAAGGGTCAGTTTGCGGTGTCGATCAAGACACGCACAGGTCTCGGAAGTACCTGTAGAAAATAGGAAGGGCACAGAGTTCGTTTCGGGAAATTTCTCCCGAACCCTCGCCAGGAGGCCGATTGACCGACGTGGGGAATTCGCAGCGGGGTATCGAGGTTGGTGCGGGCTTGAGGGTGCCCATTAGAACATCCTTAACTCTCGCCCGGTGTCCTACGATCAATCGACTTGCCGCGTTGTCATGCGCGTACATTCGGGACGTGTACACTGCTATTGATTCCCAGCAAGCGGCAAGTCATCCGGCTGGGCGATTTGACTCTGTGAGAAAGCGGAAACAGCCTTGCAAATTCTTCACGTGGTGGGTGCGCGGCCCAATTTTATGAAAGCGGCGCCGGTCTTCCGTGCCCTACAGCGGCGTACCGGAGTACGGCAGATCCTGGTGCATACCGGGCAGCACTACGATCCGAATATGTCCGATGTGTTCTTCCAGCAATTAGCCATGCCGGCGCCCGACGTGAATCTGGCGGTGGGCTCGGGTTCCCACGCCCGGCAAACGGCGGAGATTATGACGCGCTTCGAGCCCGTCGTGCTGGAACGCAAACCCGATATTGTGTTGGTATACGGCGACGTAAACTCGACCGTGGCGGCAACTTTGGTCTGCGCGAAATTGGGTATCGAAGTAGGACACGTGGAGGCCGGTCTACGATCTTTCGACCGGGGCATGCCAGAGGAGATCAATCGCCTGGTAACGGACCAGCTTGCCGATTTGCTGTTCACGCCTTCCGACGACGGCAATGTGAACCTTGCGCGCGAGGGTATTGCCGACGCCAAGGTTCACCTTGTGGGCAACGTAATGATCGATTCTGTGGTGCAGTTGCTGCCGGCTGCGATCCAGTCCCAACGGAAAGACTTGCCGGAGCGCTACGCCCTAGTGACGCTGCATCGCCCCTCCAACGTGGATGACAGCGCGGCGCTGAAAGGAATTCTCGAATCGCTGCTGGAGGCTAGCAAGGATCTCGCGATCGTGTTTCCGGCGCATCCGCGGACCCGGCAGCGGATTGCAGACTTCAAGCTGAACGCGAGCCATCTCCATATCCTGGAGCCATTGCCCTACATAGAGTTTCTCGGGATGCAGCGCCGCGCCACGGTCGTAATCACCGATTCTGGAGGAATTCAGGAGGAGACGACTTATCTCGGCGTACCCTGCCTGACCCTGCGAAGCAATACGGAGCGTCCGGTTACCGTGACCATGGGGACGAACGTGCTGGTCGGGCAGGATGCAGTCAGGCTGCGCAAAGAACTTGCCCAGGTTCTCGAGGGCAAGGCAAAACGCGGAAGAGTCCCTCCCCTGTGGGACGGCCACACAGGAGAGCGGATCGCGGACATATTGACGCACAACCAGCGGGAACGATGAATTCGGAATTGTCTGCGCTGCGGCGCCCATCCATCCTAGTTTGCGCGCTTGTCTTCTTGATCGACGGCGTGGTGGCATTCCGTCGACACTCGGCGGCTTGGACTCCGCCATCGTCGACGTTTTGGATAGTCGCGGCCTGCAATCTCATGTTGATCGGTCTGTGTGTCGGCATGATACGGCCTTATCTGGTCAACTTTGAAAAAGTTTGGCGCTGGTTGCCTGCGGCAACGTTGTATTGCTTTTTCCCCATCTTTATGGCGGTGGTCGACGGCAACGGGGCGATCTCATTACTCGCACTTTGGATGGCTTCTGCGGTGTCGTTTTACAAGGATCGCGATGGGCTGGCTGGAGTGTTGCTGGGCATGGCGGCCTTTCGGCCGCAATTTGCGGTGCCCGTCGCGCTGCTGTTCTTGTTGTGGCGGCGATGGCGAATCACGGCTGCATTCGCTGCAACCAGCGCACTCCTGGCTCTGACCTGGCGCCAGCTAAGCGGAACGCATCGCTGGCCTGATTTCGTTCTCCTCGATGCCGTCCTCACGGGACGGAGCGACTTGGGGCGATCCAGCAGCACTCAGTTTCCTAACCTGCTCGGCTTGATCACATGGGCTGGCGAACGGTTCTTTTCGCAGAAGGTTTTGCTTCCTGTCGTGATCGTTCTTTCACTTGCGTTACTGGGATGGGCGGCTACGCGAACCGCGAATTTTGCGCTGGCCACGATGGTAGCGCTGCTTGTAAGTTATCGCGCCCAAGCCGGAGACCTAGTGCTCCTGATTTTGCCGCTTCTGATCGTGTTTGACGCCCGCCTGGGCGTCTCCAAAGGGTGGAAAAGGGCCTGGTCACGTAACTCCGCGGTCGCCTTGTATGCTGCGCCTGGCCTCTTGTATGTCAGCGGTCTAAGCCTTTGCTGGCTGCTACTCCTGATGTTTCCCGTACTGCTCCCGCTGCGCTACAGTTATGCCGACTGGCAGGCGAATCGCCCCGACCCCGCGTGACCAAGCGGTGGATAGTCCGATTGTTTTCTTCTCAGAGTGCAAATGATTTCATGTTTCGTGAATGTTTCGAGAAGAATGCTGCAATGTCCTTGAATAGAGGCGGATTCTGTATTAAACAAGAGTAGCCTGCCATTCGCGTGCCCGTACTTCGTTCGGTGGGTCCCAGGGAAAGCCATGATTCGATTGAAGCCAGTTGTTGCCCCTGTCTCCCGGTTGCGCAGTTTCCTGTCGGTTTATATGTTGCTGGCCGCGTCCTTTCTTCACGCCCAACTCAACGTTACGACTTACAAGTACAACAACGCACGGGATGGCCAAAATACGCAAGAGACAATTCTTACTCCTGCGCTCGTGAACTATCACCAGTTCGGGAAACTATTCACCGCTACGCTGGACGGCTACGTCTACGCGCAGCCGCTCTTTCTGGCGGGGCAGAATATTGCCGGTGGAACGCACAACGTGCTCTATGTTGCCACCGAGCACGATAGCTTGTTTGCACTCGATGCCGACACGGGCGCCGTCCTGTGGCAAAAAAGCTTTATCGATCCTGCAGACGGGATTACGACGGTGTCCAGCGGAGACGTTTCCTGCGGAGATTTGGTTCCGGAAATTGGAATCACCAGCACTCCAGTGATCGACCCCACCAGCGGGACCATTTACACGGTTGCCAAGACGAAAGAAAATGGCGTGTTCTTTCAGCGGATTCATGCGCTGGACGTCATCACTGGAGTGGAAAAGTTCGGTGGGCCAGTGACAGTTGCCGCCACAGTTCCCGGAACCGGGCAAGGAGGATCGACCGTAAGCTTCGATCCTTTGCGCAACCACAACCGGCCAGGACTCTTGCTCGAAAACGGGCACGTCGTGATCGCCTGGGCGTCGCACTGCGACAATACCCCCTATGACGGCTGGGTGATGTCGTATAACGCAGCCACTCTGGCGCAGGAAGCGGTTTTGAATACTGCTCCGAACGGCGGCCTCGCCGGAATTTGGATGTCCGGCGATGGGGCGGCCTCGGATAGCAGCGGCAACATCTTTCTCGCCACGGGCAACGGCTCGTACGACGGACAGACGTACAACGACTACGGCGACAGCATCTTGCGGTTGACTGGCCCCACAAACGGAGCTCTCAGTGTCGCCGACTGGTTCACTCCGTGGAATCAAGGTAGTTTGAGTAATGGCGACGTCGATGTCGGTTCAGGCGGTTTGGTCTTACTTCCCGATTTGCCGCCGGGTTCGCAGTATCTGCATCTGTTAACGCAGATGGGCAAAGAGGGGAAGATATATCTCATTAACCGCGACAATATGGGCCGATATTGCTCCAGTTGCAATGGTGTCGATACCAATATTGTGCAGGAGATTCCTGGGGCGAGCACGGGAATCTGGGGTTCGCCCGCTTTCTGGAACAACAACATTTACTGGAGCAGCGGCAACGACGATGGGCCGTCGGACAACCTTCTGGCATTTTCTTTCAACGCCAATAACAGCGGGCTGATTTCGACCTCGCCGACTTCGAAGAGCACGATGTCGTTCAGCTATTCCACCGGCGCCCCGGTCGTTTCCGCCAACGGCGCCTCGAATGGAATCGTCTGGCTCCTCGACAATCACACCTACAATTCCGGCTGTTGCCAGGTGCTATATGCGTTCGACGCTACCAATCTGGCGAACATGCTCTACAACTCCAATCAAGCCCCAGCCAATCGCGATGTTCCGGGGGACGCAGTGAAGTTCACCGCTCCGATGGTCGTGAACGGCAAAGTCTACGTTGGGAGTCAGGGTCAAGTCAGCGCATTCGGCATCATCAGCAATACCCCGACGGTCGCGACGCCAACTTTCAGTCCAGCGCCGGGCAGTTACTCTGGGAGCGTGGTCGTAACCCTGTCCGACACGACCAATGGCGCCGTGATCCATTGCACAACCGACGGCACTACACCCACTTCGTCTTCGCCGGTGTGTTCAACGCTTACTTTGACTACGACCACTACGATCGAAGCGATCGCTGTGGCAACGGGGTACAACAATAGCGCAGTGGCGGTGGGTACTTACGGGATCGGAACCGGGACGGGCGTGAATTACGGCAATGGCTTTACCGCCTCGGGATTGATTTTGAATGGCAGCTCGACGGTTAACGGTTCGCGTTTGAGGCTGACGGACGGTAATGCCGAAGAAGCCGCGACCGCCTACTATGCGACTCCGGTTAACATCCAGACATTTACGAACAACTTCAGCTTTCAACTCACGAATCCCTACGGCGACGGTATCACTTTTCTGATTCAAAACAGCGGCGTGAATGCGATTGGACCTAACGGTGGAGGCCTGGGTTATGGCCCAGCTCTTCCCGCCGGACCTCCCGGCATCTCCCCTAGCGTCGCGATTAAATTCGACCTCTACAACAACGACGGCGAAGGTGTAAATTCGACGGGAATTTATACCGACGGCGCCTCGCCCACGGTGCCCTCTATTGATCTGACGCCTTCGGGAGTGAATCTGCACAGCGGAGACATTTTCAACGTGCAGATGACGTACGACGGCACAAATCTGGGCATGACCGTCACCGACGCCAGCAACTCGGCGGATGTCTTTAACGCAACGTGGCCGATCAATATACCTTCGACGGTCGGCAGCAGCACGGCATTCCTCGGATTCAGCGCGGGCACAGGCGGGGCCACCGCAACGCAAGATGTTCTTCAGTGGACTTACCTTTCGGGGTCCGCCGCTCAGCCGACCACCACCGCAATTACCTCCAGCGCGAACCCTTCCTATGTCGGACAGGCGGTAACCTATACGGCGACTGTCACCGCTCAATCGGGAACTCCTACGGGTACCGTCACATTTCAGCAAAACGGCCAGATGCTGGGAACGGCGAACCTGACCAATGGCGTTGCCACGTATTCCACGGTCTACAACGTGACGGGGGCGTATTCGATCGTGGCGATTTACGGCGGCAGTTCCAGCTATATTGGCAGCAGCTCCAGCCCCTTGACTCAGACCGTCAAAAGGTTGCCCGCGGCAACGACTACGCTCTTAACGTCGTCTGCCAACTCGGTTTATGTCGGGCAATCCGTCACTCTTACAGCAAAGATTACTTCGACGTACGGCAGCGTTCCCGACGGAGAGATAGTCACGTTTAAGAGTGGAACCATGTTGCTCGGAACGGGGACCACGGTATCTGGAACCGCAACCCTGACTGCCCCCGCAAATATCGTTGGCCAGCACACTCTGAAGGCATATTATCCAGGGGACGGAACGTTCGCGGCCAGCACTTCCAACGCGGTCGCGATCACGGTGTCGAAGTATTCGACCACGACGAGTTTAACGTCTGCCCCGAACCCGTCGAATCAAGGTCAAGCGGTACTCTTTACAGCCAGTGTAACGTCGAGCGGGCCTCAAAGCCCAACTGGCGATGTAACGTTCCATGACGGCACAAGAGCGATCGGTCGGGCGGTTTTGAGCGACGGCGTCGCGGTCTTGAGTAAGTCCAACCTCGCGCCCGGATCTCACTCCATCACAGCGACCTATGGCGGTGACTCACAGTCGCTGAGCAGCGTATCCAACATCGTGACGCAGGTGGTCAATTGAAGTAAACACGGCGTCGCTAACCCGTGAACCGGAGTGCAAACGATTTCGGTATACTAGCGGTGTATGGCAATTCTGAAAAACATCGCCGCTATTGCGAAAGGTATGAGCATCACCTTCATGGAGATGTTCCGGCCCACGGAAGTGGAGAATTATCCGGACGGCAAGGGGCCGTTGAAGGGGGCGCAGTTTCAGGAGCGCTTTCGCGGCGCTCACGTTCTGCAACGCGATGAAAATGGCCTGGAGAAATGCGTCGCTTGTTTCTTGTGCGCGGCGAACTGCCCTTCAAATTGCATTTACATCGAAGCCGCGGAGAACACCGAGACCAATCGGGTGAGCGGTGCCGAGCGTTACGCCAAGGTTTACAACATCGACTACAATCGCTGCATTTTCTGCGGATACTGCGTCGAGGCTTGTCCTACCGATGCGATCACGCACGGACATGGTTTCGAACTCGCGACTTTCAATGCAAGCAACCTGGTCTATCGCAAAGAGCAGATGCTGGCTCCGGTTCCCGCGCACATGGGAGCCAATTCCGTGTTCAATCAGGCCGATAAGTTGAGCGGCATGTCGGCGGCGCTACCTACGCCGCGGAATTAGGAAATCGCACATCGAGGACAGTCTTCCTCGGTTTGCCTATCGCCAATCTCTCTCAGCAAACCGTGCGTTCCTGTCGCTACGCACGGGAGAGGACGCTCGCGCCTACACTACCTGACGCCTAGTTTTCGCAGGCGGTCGTGGGCTTGCGAGGCTTCGTTGGAGCGCGGATAGCGCTGGATGACGTGGTGCAGGGAAGCGACGCCGTCGTCTTTTTGTCCTAGTTCGAGTTGGGCGTAGCCTTTCTTTAATTCTGCCGAGGCAGCTTTGTTTCCTCCCGGATAATTCTGGATGACTAAGTCATAGTTCTTGATCGCCTCCTGATAGTTCGCTTGCTTGAATTCAATTTCTGCGAGGTAAAAGTACGAATTTCCAGCGAGGTCGGTGTTGGGATAGAACTTTATGTAGTCGCCGAATTCCTGAATGGAGAGGTCGTTCTTACCGGCGTTGTAGTCGCGCAGAGCGTTGTTATAGAGAACGTCTGGCGGCGGGGCAGATGCTGCGGCTGCGGCTTGCGCTTGCTGCGTTGCTTGATTCGCTGCGACGGTTTGCTGGGCGGATTGCATGTCTTCTAACTGCTTCGATACTTTGTTCAACCGCGCTTTGAGTTCGTCGAGAGAGTCGTTGAGCGATTGAATTTGGCCGGAGAGCTGATCGAGCTGACCTGAGCCTGATGCCTGCTGTTTCTGCAATGCGTCCTGCATGGCGGTGATGGAAGCCGTGACTTTGTTGATGCTGTCTGTGTTCTGGTCCATCAGGTTCTTCATGACACCCATGCGTTCGTCGAAGCTTTGCTGCATGCGAGCCATTTGATCCTGGATAGCCTGCATTTGAGTTTGCAGCTGCACCATGTCCTTGTTGGCGGCGGGCGCGGGTAAGAGGGCGAGGGCGACGATGGCGATGATGAGAAGTGAACGATATTTCATGAATTCTCCCAGGAGGGACGAAGATTCCCTCAGCGGCTAAAGCCGCGGTAGATATCGGATGTTACGGCACGACTGAAGTCGCGCCCTTTCCAAAGAAATTGCTTGCTGCAAAAACTGGTAAGTGGTCCGGGTCGAGAAAAAATCGGGCGGCCATTGCTGGCCGCCCCTGTTTGCTTACGGTTGATAGACGAAGTGGTCTACACGGTTTTGCTGCCAGCATTGTTCATTGGACTCGGTGCAGAAGGGCTTTTCTTTGCCCAGGCTGGTCGAGTTGATGTTGCTGGAAGTTACGCCGCCGGAAACCAGCGCGTTCTTGGCCGCGTCCGAACGGTTCTGACCGAGTGCGAGGTTGTACTCGGTCGATCCACGCTCATCGCAATGACCCTCGATGGTGAAGCGGATATTCGGATGCTGCTTCAGGAACGCGATGTCCCCCTGAAGAGCGGCCTGCTGATCGGCGCGAACGTCATACTTGTCGTAATCGAAGTAGATGTCCTTGACGTTCTGCGCGAACAGCTCAGCGTCGCTGGGCCCTTGTGCGACGGGCGGCGGTGGCGGCGGAGGCTGGTTGACAGTGACGCGCGTGGTGGCAGTTTGCGATCCTCCTGCGCCCTTCGCGGTCAGAGTATAAGTTGTCGAGTCGGTGGGCGTCACTTGTTGCGAACCGCTCGGTTGTACGGCTCCGATGCCGTCGATGCTGACGTCGGTGGCGTTGCTGGTCTGCCACGTCAAGGTGGTGGACCCGCCTTTGTCGACGGTGGTGGGGTTGGCACTAATGGAAGCGGTTGGCGCGGCCGGTGGTGGCGGTGGCGGTGGTGGTGGCGCTACTTTTTTCTTGCAGGCGCCCAACATCATAATGGCGCCCAGGGCGAACACGAGAAACATCCACTTCATTCTTTGCTGCTTCACTTTTCCTCCCTGCGGATTCGCGCGTCTTTAAAGCGGCGCGCGTCGGTTATCCAAAAACTGTTCTTAAAAACTTCAGCCAACTGCAAAAGCTTTTCTGCTGCTATTGCCAGCTCCAATTGGGCTGGGTGTTGCTGCCAGAAAAAGTCAACTGTTTCTGATTGCTGCCGTCGGCGAGCATGGTCCAAAGCTGCTCGCTGCCAGAACGGGTCGATTGAAAAATAATATGCCTTCCGTCGGGCGACCACGAAGGAAAATCATTTCTGCCACCGTCATGGGTGAGCTGTACCCATTGTTTACTAGCCACGTCCATGATGTAAATATCTTCCGCGCCGGGCGCACCAGCACCGTAATGTCGCGTCCAGGCAAAGGTAAGGAACTGGCCGTTCGGCGACCACGACGGCGACACCGCATAACCCTCGTCCGTGAGGCGCTGAACGTTGGTTCCGTCCGAACCCATGGTGAAAATTTGCGGGAGTCCGCTGCGGCCGCTGACCCATGCAATCTGGGAGCCGGTCTTGCGATTCCATACCGGAGAAACGTCCGGGCCTTTAATGGAAGTCAGACGAGTGAGATTCGCGCCGGAGGCATCGACTTGATAAATTTCAGGGTCGCCGGTACGTGAGGATGAGAACGCCAGTTTGGTGCCATCAGGCGCCCATGCGGGAGAAAGATTGGTGCCGCCGAATTTGGGGAAGGTGACGAGGCGGTTCAAATCTATCGAGTACATGAGGATTTCCCAGCCGGCTTTGGTGTAACAGGAAAAAGCCAGGCGGGAGCCGTCAGGCGATATACGGGGCGAGAGCGAGATGGAACCGGTGTGGGTGACTTGATGCTGGTTTTCGCCGTCGTAATCCATGGCCCAGATTTCTTTGTGTCCGCCGCGACTGCTGACGAAGAAAATTTTGCTTTCAGCGATGCCGGGGATGCCGCCGCCCAAGCGGAAAATAATTTCGTCGGCGAACTTATGCGCGATGATGCGGGTCGCGTCGGGCGTGGCTGTGTCTTTGTATTGCTTGCCGAGAACTTGTGGGGAAGTTGTGTTCTTCACGTCGTAGAGCCAGCCTTGCACGGTGACACTGTCTGCGGTGACACCGAGGTTGCCGAAAGCGAGCATGGCGGCTTTGACGGGTTCGCCTCCCCATACGTCGAACTTAATGTCGGCGGGGTTGCCGATGTCCCCAAGAGGATAGAAGCTCTTGGAGACCATGTCGAAGATGCCGGCGTTGCTGAGGTCGTTGAACAGGGTGTTGTTGAAAACTGTGAGCAGAGTGGCGTTTTTGGGATCGGCTGTCTCGGATTTGAAGTCGGGGACGGCGAGGCGAACTTTTTCGACGCCGAGGCCGGTGCCAGTGCGAATCCAATCTTGGGCGTGCAGCGGCAAGGCTGCGGTGAGCAGGACGAATGCTGCCAGCAGACGTACCCGCGCATTGCCCCGCGCGGAGGACTTCAGAAACGAAAATGACTTACGAAAGCACTCAATTTCGGCCAATGAGGTTTTCCATTTTCTATGACGAAAGATATGACTCTTCAAGTTGCTTCGAGGGTGCATCATCTTTTGTAGTCGAACCAAAACTCCACGGAAACCTTACTGCCGTCGTAATCGCCGGGCAATGGTCCAAAGGTATCGATGCGCTGCAACGCACGCACCGCGGATTGATCAAGCGACGGCGTGCCGCTCGATTGTTCAATCTCAATATGAGATGGATGGCCGTCGCGGTTGATGTCAAAGGTTACGTAAACCCGATTGGCAGCGGCGATGCGGGGATCGACTTCGTACTTCAACCAGTTCTCCGAAACTTTCTGCTGCACGACGCGCACGTACCAGGCGTAGCGCGAACCGAAGTCGCCGCCTCCACCGGTGAATCCGAAACCACCTTTCGCGCCGCCCGCGCTGAAAGTTCCATAGGGGCCGCTGACCGGACCACCTTCGCCGAAGGGTACGGAGTTGTCCGCTTCTTCGACGGGCTGTGGCTTCTGTTGCGAAGTAGAGATCGGCGGTTTTTGCTTGGGCTTGAGTTTCGTGTTTTTGTCGGGGATGGCGATTGCGTCCGGCTCTTGAACCACGTTCTTAGGCTGAGACTGAGCCAAACCTTTTGACTCGTTTGCCAGCACGTTTTGCGTAGGCGCGGTGCTGGCGGGCAAGGGAATTGTGGTCACGAGGCTCACGCCCATGGCGTCGCCGCCGCCACCGGCTCCCCATCCGCCGCCGCCCATGTTGGGCGCGATGTAGGTGTAGAGTACGATGGCTGCGACCACGGCGACGTGGAAGACCACCGAACGTGTGAGATCGCGTCCCCAGTGCTCGTGTTCGAAGAAGATTTCAGCGCTGGGCGCCATGGCTGTCTAGGGGTTGAGTGACGATGCTGACGTTGGTGATGCCGGATTGTTTGACCGCGTCCATAACGACGGCGAAAGCGCCGAAGGGAACGTCTTGATCGGCGCGGAGAAAAACCGATTGATGCTGCGGGTCGCGAATTTTCTGCTTGAGCTTGGCCGCGATCTGGTTGATGTTCACCGGGTCGTTGCCCAGAAACACTTTCTGATCTTTGTTGATGCTGATGACGGTGCGCTCTTCGGTGATTTCTTTGACCGTTTTTGTTTTCGGAACGTTGACCTCGATACCGGATTGCAGGACCGGAGCGGTCACCATGAAGATGATCAGCAGCACGAGTACGACATCGACTAGCGGAGTGATGTTGATCTCCGCGAGCGAGGTCTGGGTGCGTCCGTTGGCGGCGGTGAAAGCCATTAGCGGCGTACTCCGGGGGCTTCGGCAATTTGTTGCGCGCTTTGTGCTTGACCGCGTTCGAAGGCGTTCAACATTTCGAGTGCGAAGTCGTCGCCGCGCGCGGCGAAGTCTCGAATGGACGCGCCGATCAAGTTGTACGCGATGACGGCTGGGATCGCGGCGGCGAGTCCGGCGGCGGTGGTGATGAGAGCTTCGGAAATACCGGGAGCGACCGCACGCAGAGTTGCGCCGCCGGTGGTGCCGAGTCCGTGAAAAGCGTCGATGATGCCCCAGACGGTGCCGAAGAGTCCGATGAAGGGGGTGACGGCACCGGTGATGGCGAGCCAGGGAAGATTGCGTTCGAAGCGGGTCAGTTCTTCTGAGTTGGCAATTTGCATGGCGCGCTGCATGGCGATGCTGCTGGGATTCTTGCGAAATTCTTCAAAGCCGCGCTCGAACAATCCGACCAGAGGGCTGGGACGAAATTGATCGGCGACGGCGGCTACATCTTGCAGTCGCTGGGCACGGCGGAAGGCGCGCAGGAAGCGTCCGCTTTGAACTTTGGCGCGGCGAAGGATGCTCCACTTGGAGAGAATCACCGCCCACGACAGCACGCTAAACGCCAGCAGCAGAAGCAGAACGAATTTGGCGACCGGCCCGGTCTCACCGATAAGATCGCCGATTTCGCCGCCTATAATCAGCGCGAAAAGCAGGGAAGGAATTGGCATAAATGCGTAAAAGGATTATAGAACAGGCAAAGTCGGATTAAGGGATTCAGCGCGGGGGCGAATCCGATGTGCCATCGGGGGTTTGCTGTAGGGTGGAGGCGAATTGGCGCCAGTTGTCTTTCTCCTTTCCGGCGCCATAGCGTTTCAAGTATTATTTCAGCCAAGTGAGCAAGTTGTTGAGCCCCGCGCTTTAGACAAAACCAAATTCATCCATGGCCGTCGCTTGAGGGGGTGGTGGCCATGCACAAGGACTTCTCAATGAAAGCTCGTGCAGTAGGAATGTGCCTGCTCATCGCCCTCGCTTTGCCATGACGTTTCGAATTCAGCCAGGAAATTCCTTCCGTTCTGATTACGCAGCCCGTGGATGAGACCAACCTGGTTACTCTGCGTGGCAACGTGCATCCCCTGGCGAGTTCGCTCTACGATCTGGGTGAAGCTCCGCAAGATTTGCCCATGCAACGCATGTTGTTGGTGCTTAAACGCAGCGCGGAGCAGGAACACTCGCTACGCACACTGCTGGATAACCAGCAGGATCGGCGCTCCGCGTCGTACCACCGCTTGTTGAAGCCGGAAACTTCGCGATTTGCCTCCTGAGAAGCCGAAGGAAGTTCACTTCGTGGCTTTCATGAATGGATTGAAATCGGGCGCGTCGCAAAAGGACGCAACCTCATAGAGTTCTCGGGTACGGCAGCCCAGGTGAAAGAAGCGTTTCACACCGCGATTCATAAATACTCGGTGAATGGCAGAGAGCATTGGGCAATGGCGGCGGGGCGAAGAAGCCGCGCCGCAGCCTGCTCGGGTTGTCGCGGGGTTCAGACTTTACCCACTTCACGGAAGAAGATATCTCCGAGGCTCGCCAGAAAATTCAAGCGAAATGTGGTTGGGAAGAACGGAAGACCGGAAGTTACGTTTACGGGGCCGCCGGTACATTACGGCTTGGGCCCAGCGGATTTCTGGGAAATTTTCAGCATGAACTCAGCTTTCCAATCGGGCATCTACGGCGCAGGAATCACCATTGGGGTCGTCGCACGGAGCGATCCCTGGAGCGGCGGAAGCGACGTAACCGATTTTAATGGCATCTTTGTCGATGGTTTTCCTGACTTTCCGCAGTGTCTTCAACGGCCCCTATCCTGCGATTTGGGCGGGGCCGATGAAGTAGAGGCCACGCTGGACGATTCTCTGGTGGCATCTGGAAAACTCGAAGGAATTGCATCGGCTCCGCCAAGACGGACGTATTGATTTAGATGCTTCATCGCGAAAGCTCGCGATGTATACGTAATTTCGGAACCGCGATATCTTCCTTGCTGAGGTTACATCCTATGAAAGCCGAACAGCTGCCGCCCAAGGCATAACTTATTTCGTGTCGAGCGGAGACTCGGGTGCTGAAGGCTGTGACTCGCCGGACTTTGAGACGATCGCAACCGGTCCTCTCTCGGTCAATGCTTTGGCCTCAACGCCCTACACCGTCGCCTTGGGCGGCACCATGTTTAACGAAGGCGGGGACAACGGAAAGTACTAAAATTCGACCAACAGTCAATCGGGACTTGAGTCGGCTCTCTCCTATATTCCAGAGATGTTTGGAATGAGAGCTGTGAGGCCGGCAATTGCCTGGTCGGTTATCAGCCGAACATCGCTGCGGGATCGGAAGCGCCAGCCGATACTTTGCCAAACCTTCCTGGCAATCTGGCGTTGAGTGCCTAACGATGCTGGCGCGACTTCGTTCCGCGCTCGCTGACCCAAATTCAGGGCTGCTCATCACTTTTTTTGCCTGGAAGGGTCGTGCGAGCCCGATGCGCAGGGATACATTTACCTCTATGCCGTCGGTGGCGCCTCCGCGTCCGCGCCCTCTTTTCCAGGAATTATGGCACTAGTGGACAGTGCCAATGGTGGGCGCCGAGGCCATGCCGGATACATTCTTTATCCCTTGGAAGCAGGCGATAGCTGACGCTTTACAATACGTCGAGCACCTAACGTTGTTCCACGACATGCCCGACCGAATCATCGCAGCGACCTGCCTTGACGGCTTAGGTCTTCCGCTGGTTACACGCGACCGTCGGCTATGACTTGCCGCGGGCAGTTCAGTCAACGTTACGAACTTAGTCAATAAATGGAACTCGATCACTTTTAATGCGACCACCACCACGCTTACCTTGGGGAACGTCAACAATATTACACATGGCACCCCGGTTAGCGTGAATGCGACCGTAACGCCGAACAGCGGCGGCCCGCCGACTGGCAATCTGGTCCTTCAAGGCGGGCCGTATAGCAGTTCGTACCAAGTGCAGCTCTTTCCCTTGAGCGGCGGCTCTGTGATTTCAACTACCGCAGCTTTGCCGGGCGGAAACTACCAAGTCACAGCGCACTACGCGGGTGACACAACGTTCGCGTCGAGCGACTCGGGCCCCATCGCAGTTCTGGACACGCTAGAGAACGCCACGTCTTTCCCTGGTTACCGTCATCCTCGCGTGGAATTCCGTTCAGCGGCGGAGTTTACGGAACATTTTCTATCCACGCGCGGATGTTGCCGGATTCTCGGCCAAGGCGTCGCTACGGCAGCTTTCACTTCATCGATGGCACGAGCTTTGTACAGGCCCCGACTCGCTGAACAGTCAGGGCTTCGCGCCGCCTCTAGGCATTTTCAATTTTTCGGCGAGTAGCCATCTTTAACCGCCGCATCACGTGGAGACCCCAGCTTTAGCGCTGGACCTCGTCGCCAGGCCCGTTCAATTACGCAGGTCGCCGTCTGTGACGGTAGGTTCCACGCAGGAATCAGCGTAGTCATGCTGACCGCGACGGTCAACACTAACAGCGGGGGTAATCCGCCCAGCGACACGGTTACGTTTTATGTTAAGGGCCCCCGGTTGGAACTCCGATCGGAGTGTCCGGTACGAGCGCAATCATCAACCCGGCCTCCGATTTGATTTTGACCGGAGCGTCTGCCACGGCTTCATACAGCGACAGCAGTTTAGCGGCGGGATCGTACTCACTCAATGCGGTCTACAGCGGCGATGCGAACTATGTGGGATTGACCGGCTCCGGGATGCCACGGTGCAGGCCGATTTTTCCCTTACCGAAGCGACGAATTTGATCAATGTCACGGCTCCTGGCGCGACGGGAACCTTAAGCCTGACGATAAGTGCACTCGATGGCTTTACCGGAGCCGTAAATTTTGCGGCGACTTCATGCAGCGGCCTGCCTGCCGGCGCCAGTTGCAGTTTCTTGCCAGCCGCAGTCAATGGCAGTGGCGCTACGACGTTGACCGTCACGACGACCGCAGGCACGGCGGCGCAGATGCATCGCGACTCGTTCCCGCTGTTGACTGCGTTCGGCGGCCTGATGGCAGGATGCGTGTTGTTGAGGTTCCGACGAAGGCCAGGGATGCGGGTGTTGAATGTCGCACTGCTCGCTCTACTTTTAGCTATGCCTGGTTGTGGCGGTGGGGGAAGTAGCAGCGGATCGAACAACACTCCGCCACCCCCTACGCCGATAGGTATGTCAACGGTAACCGTTACGGCCAGCAGCGGGTCGCTGTCGCATTCGGTAACATTCACTCTCAACGTGCAGTAGAACGATGGTGGACCCGGAGAGACTTGAACTCCCAACCCCTGCGTTCGAAGCGCAGTGCTCTATCCAGTTGAGCTACGGGTCCGAGGTGAGGACTTTCGTCGAAGTTTCTAGGAGAGTAGCACGTTTTTGCGGCTGGCAGAAACGTGGGGGTTGAGTAAGTGATGGTGCGCCCGGAGAGATTCGAACTCCCGACCTAACGGTTCGTAGCCGTTCGCTCTATCCAGCTGAGCTACGGGCGCAAAGGGTTTCGCTGGCAGTCTTTTCATCCTATCGGAGGCGGCTGGATGCGTCAATTTGTGGGCGGGACTTCGCGCAGTCCAAAAATCCAAGCCTTCAACACAGAGGTCACTGAGGTATCACAGAGGATCACCGAGGAGTGGCCTGAGGAGTGGCCTGGCAGGATTACGCGTCAATTTCTGTCCTGACCTTGCCAGCACTGCCAGCCGAGGCCAAACCTTTAGCACAGAGGTCACTGAGGGATCACAGAGGAAATTCTCACAGGGGATTTCTGCTTGGTAAATCTTGCATTCGTCTGGCAATTTCTACCTTGACGTGAACCTGCAAAGCCTTTGTTTTCAATCGAGGGTGGGTTGGAGTTTCGGGTGCTTCTTAATTCAGCAGACGAAGTGGCGCGCAACGGGGCGTTCTCGAGAGCAACTTCGGCCAGAGGTTTTCTTGAGCGCCCCTTGCATCTCCGTTAGTTGGTCCGGACCCGGAACCCTCCCCCGAGTACCCCTCCGGGTTCGGGTTTCTTCCCTCTCGATTACGCGGAAGCGATTTTTTCTCCGACATTGATCCCGGCGCGACGGAGTAATGCAAGCATGACTGGTTCCTTAAAGCGCGACGCGTCATACTCCACTCGAACAATTCTCTTGACTTCGTCAAAGCGAACCCGCCGCACGCCATAGACTTCCCTCATCCCATCCAAAGCGCGCATTTCGGCCTCGGTGGGAGCATTGCTGTAGTGGTAAGCGACTTCCATCTGCGTCATCGAATGAAATCCTCCAGCACTTCTTCTTCTAATTCTAAGATATAACAATCGTTACGTTTGGGTGCAGAATCTAACACCATTATCGCGACACGCCAGATCCCTCCCCCGCCTGAAGAACGGCTACGGTCGGGATGATTGAGTGAGTGTAATTATGGCTGAATTGGTGAACATCGGTGCTTCGTCAGTTCCGGCAATTTCGTCCGGAGTCAAGGACCCCGTGTGCGGGATGATGGTCAACCCGAGCACGGCAAAGCACCATGCCGAGCACGGGGGGAAAGAGTATTTCTTTTGCTGTACGGGCTGCGAGAGCAAGTTTCAGGCTGCGCCGGAAAAATACCTTTTTCCCACGTCACAGGTTGCGGTTGTCGTTCCTGCAAACTCTGAGAATGCGTCTGGCGGAAAATATGTTTGCCCGATGTGCCCCGGAGTTAGCCAGACAAAGGCGGGCAGCTGCCCTAAGTGCGGCATGGCGCTGGAGCGCGATGTGCCGTTGACTGCAAGCGCCGTGACTTATACCTGCCCGATGCATCCTGAGATCGAACGATCGGAGCCAGGAGCCTGTCCCATCTGTGGGATGGCGCTGGAACCGCGCACAGTCGTCGCAACCGAAGACAATCCAGAGTTGCGCGCGATGACGCGACGATTCTGGGTGAGTGTTGTGCTGACCGCTCCGCTGCTAGCCATTGCGATGTCGGCAATGTCGGCGCAGGTGAGTGCGCTGATGTCGGCGCCAGCGCTGAGCTGGCTGGAATTTGCGCTGGCGACGCCGGTCGTTCTGTGGGCAGGATGGCCATTTTTTCAGCGTGGCTGGGCCTCCATCGTGAATCGTTCGGCCAATATGTTTACGCTGATCGCTCTGGGAAGCGGTGCGGCGTATCTGTTCAGTGTGTTTGCGATGTTATTTCCGCAACTGTTGCCTGAGTCATCAACGGGGATGAGCGGCGCGCCGGGGATGAGCGGCGCGCCGGGGATGAGCGGCGCGCCGCCCGTTTATTTCGAAGCCGCTGCGGGCATCATCACGCTGGTGCTGTTAGGACAGGTGCTTGAATTGCGTGCACGCAGCCGGACGGGCTCGGCGCTGCGGGCTTTGCTTGACTTGGCTCCGAAGACGGCACGGCGAATTCGCGGCGAGCAAGAAGAAGACGTCGCGCTTGATCAGGTACTCGTCGGCGACAAGCTGCGCGTGCGCCCCGGCGAAAAAATTCCGGTCGATGGAAGCGTGCTCGAAGGTAACAGTGCTGTGAATGAAGCGATGGTCACGGGCGAGTCCATGCCGGTTGAAAAATCGGCGGGCAGCAAGGTCATCGGCGCAACGTTGAACCAGACAGGATCATTCATCATGCGCGCCGACCGTGTTGGCAGCGACACTCTGCTGGCGCAGATTGTGCATATGGTCGGGCAGGCGCAGCGCAGCCGTGCTCCGGTACAGAGAGTGGCGGATCGAGTGGCGTCTTATTTCGTTCCGGCCGTGGTTGCAGTTGCCGTGGTGACTTTTATCGCGTGGTACTTGCTGGGGCCATCTCCGCACTTTTCGCATGCCTTGGTGAATGCGGTTGCGGTGCTGATCATTGCGTGTCCTTGTGCGTTGGGGTTGGCGACTCCGATTGCGGTGATGGTGGGAACGGGGAGGGGGGCGCAGGCTGGGGTGTTGATCCGTAATGCCGAAGCGCTTGAATTGCTCGAGAAGGTCGATACGCTGGTCGTCGATAAGACGGGAACGTTGACCGAGGGTAAGCCGCAATTGGAGTCGGTGGTGGCGGCACCGGGAGTGGATGAATTCGAATTAGTGCGGCTCGCGGCAAGCGTCGAGCAGGCCAGTGAACATCCGCTGGCCAGCGCGATTGTCTCTGCGGCGAAGACCAATGGATGGACGTTGGAGCAACCTGCGGACTTCGCTGCGCTGCCGGGACTGGGGCTCAGCGCTACGGTTAACGGAAAGAGACTCCTTGCTGGAAACGATGCGCTGTTCGCGAGGAATCGGATCGACACGAGTCCGCTGAGGACGCAAGCGGGTGACATGCGATCGAAGGCACAGACTGTCATCCTGGTGGCGATCGATGGCAAACTTGCCGGCCTGCTCGGCGTTGCCGACGCGATTCGACCCACCACTCCGATCGCGTTGAAAGAGCTGCACGCCGAAGGTTTGCGCATCGTGATGCTCACTGGAGACAGCCGAAGCACAGCTCAGGCGGTGGCCGCGCAACTGGGCATCGCCGAGTTTCAGGCGGAAGTACTGCCCGACCAGAAAGCCGCGGCAATCAAGAAGCTGCAAGCCGAAGGACGCAAAGTCGCCATGGCTGGGGACGGCGTAAATGACGCCCCCGCGCTGGCGCAAGCCGATGTAGGAATCGCGATGGGGACGGGCGCAGATGTCGCAAAAGAGACCGGCGGAATCACTCTCGTTCGTGGCGACTTGTCCGGCATCGTGCGGGCGCGGCGTCTCAGCAGAGCCACGATGACCAACATCCGGCAGAATCTTTTCTTCGCTTTCATCTATAACTTGCTGGGCGTACCGATTGCGGCGGGGGTTCTGTATCCCTTCTTGGGAATCCTGTTGAGTCCTGTGTTAGCGGCGGCGGCAATGAGTCTGAGTTCGGTGTCGGTGATTACGAATTCGTTGCGCTTGCGGAATGTCGAGCTCTAAGACCACGCTCGGATATCAGGAATACGACCTTCCGTTCTCTTTCTGAACCATGTCTCCCATTGACGCGGAGGATGCCGTCAGCCTACGCTTGAACTCTCTATGGCTGTGAAATTGATTCAACTCGGACAAGTGTGGCGCAAAGACGGAGACGGGCAGGATTATCTCGTCACCAAGGTTTATAGCGAAGCTTTCTCGCAATATGCCGTGTTGCGTCCCGCTGAGGTGACAGCGCCGGATGCCCCCACGACGAGGGTGAAAGTGGTAAAGAGCGCTCAAGGCGCTTCCATTCCCGGATTCACGTTCACCCAGGACGGGTCTTTTTAAGCGAACTCATCGCCCGCACCCCGCGGTCTCGCTTCGATCTTGTTATCATTAAAAGGTCGTCATCCCGCTGATCCTGTACTTCTTTTCATGACTGAAAAAATTCTGGCCGTTCTTTTTGTATTCATCAAATCACTAATCGCCGCCATGGGATACGGAGGTGTCGCGCTGCTCATGGCGATTGAGTCCGCCTGCATTCCGTTGCCGTCGGAATTGATCATGCCCTTTGCGGGATACCTCGTGCATGAAGGTGTATTCAATCTGCTTTGGGTCGCCACAGCGGGCGCGGTCGGATGCAATCTGGGTTCGCTGGTCGCTTACGAGATTGGCTTCTTCGGGGGGCGTCCGCTGGTCGAAAAATATGGCCGCTGGATTCTACTGAGCCGGCATGAACTCGATTGGGCCGACGGATTCTTCGCGCGCCGAGGGTATTTAGCCGTTTTCATCGCCCGCCTGTTACCCGTGGTGAGAACGTTTATTGCGCTCCCCGCGGGCATTGCCCGCATGCCTCGCCTGCGCTTTCATGTCTATACGTTTCTCGGTTCATGGCCGTGGTGCTTTGGCTTGGCCTACGTCGGCATGAAGCTCGGCGAGAACTGGCGCTCGCTGGGTCAATACTTCCACAAATTCGACGCGCTGATTGGAGTATTTCTCCTCGCCGGAGGCGCGTGGTTTGTATGGTCGCGCCTGCAAAATCGAGTCGCTCGCCAAACCTAACGGTCAGGCCTTGAAGCGGCATTGAGCGGAACTCCGCCGATACTTCGGAACTTCGCCGCCCTCTTGCACACGATCCTAACCGTTAGTGTTCGAGCTGCGGATGTTGCGCTTGTGGGCCTTTTTCTTTTTCTGGACGTTGGCCATGCGGTGCGCCGCCTCTTTGTTGCCCGCGTCGTTCAAGTCTGCCGAAACCGGATTCTTTGTTTTCGCCGCAGTCTCTTTTTCTGGTTTTGCTGTTTCCGTATCCATTGTCGGTATTCTCCCTAGTCTTGATAGTACGCGGAATTCTTTCGAGGCACCGAGGCTGCGGACCGATTCTCGATCCGCAGCCTCGTAGACCTGACGAACTACGCTGCTACGACTTCGCCGACGCCGTAGAATGCGCTGGATTCGGGACCCGTGCGCTCGATGATGTCTTTGGCCTTCGCGACTTCCGCCGCGGTGCCGTGGACGATGAGCAGAAATTTATCGGTCTTGAGGGCAGTCTCATATTGCACGACGCTGTCCTTGGGGATGCCGATGCTGTAGAGTCCTGCGCCCAGAGCGCCCAGTCCTCCGACGACAACGGCGCATTCTAATCCAGCAACGATCCACGCAACCACTGGCCCAGCAGCCAGGATGGGCCCCATTCCGGGAATCATGAACAATGCGGAGCCGAACAGCAGCCCCCAGAAGCCTCCCCAAAATGCTCCCGCTTTGCCCCAATACTTCATGCGGTCGCCGGCGTTGTAGTAGCCGACGACTTCTTCATCGGTGTGATAGCCCTTGCCGACGACTGACAGGCTCTTCATGTCGATACCGCCGCGCTGTAGCTCTTTGACCGCCGCGTCCGCGCCGTCGTGAGATTGATAAATCGCAACCACCGAATTTTCTTTAGACATTTCTCTAACTCCATGGCGCTTCGCCATCGTTCTGCGACCAACAGTTTCAGGTCCCACGGTGACTATGGACGCGGGGGCGGAAAATTACTGAGCGCTATTGCTCAGACCTTGCGATGCAGCGGCGCAAAGGAATGAGACGGTCCTATAATCCGCTTATGAAGAATGCTGGGCGCGCACTCTTGGCGGTATTCTCTGTCGTTGCTGGAGTCATGCATTTCGCAGTCCCCGACTTGTACGTCCGCATTGTGCCTCCGGCGTTGCCATCGCCGCGTTTGTTGGTTGCAGTGAGCGGCGCCGCGGAAATACTGGTTGGGATCGGCCTGTTCCTGCCCTGGACGCGACGCGCTGCCGCCTGGGGTTTGGTGATACTACTGGTCGCAGTCTTTCCGGCGAACATTTATATGGCTGTCGCTCATCTACGGTTCGCCGGGTTCTTTGGCAAGAGCTGGGTTCAGTGGCTGCGATTGCCGCTGCAGATCCCGATGATTTGGTGGGCCTTTCGTTATACGAAATCGACCACATCAACGTCGGTCTAGGCGTGAACCAGCTCGGTCTCTTTGTGGGCGGCGAGCTTCAATTGCTCTTTAGCCGGGCCGAAGTCCAAGACCACGCGGGCCGCGACGTCCCCGTGCGCGAGCCGCTTGAAGATGTTGTTGATGTCCGACAGCGGCTGAAGTTCGATGTCGGCCTTGACTTTGCCCTTGACCGCGAAGTCGAGCGCTTCGGCCATGTCTGCGCGGGTTCCGACGAACGAGCCTCGAAGGGTGATGCAGTTGGCGACTACATCGAAAAGCGGCACGGGGAAGTCACCCGGCGGCAGGCCGACCAGGACGCAAGTGCCGCGCTTGCGGATCATCCCAATGCCTTGCTTGAACGCGATGAGCGACGGAGCGGTAATCAGAACGCCGTGAGTTCCGCCGCCGGTTTCTCTCTTCACCACCGGGCCCGGATCCTTTTGTTTAGCATTGACGGTGAGATCGGCCCCTAGTGATTTAGCGAGCGCCAGCTTGCCGTCGTCGATGTCGACCGCGCAGACTAGCAGACCCATCGCCTTGGCGTATTGAATGGCCAGATGCCCGAGTCCACCGCAGCCGGAGATCGTGATCCACTGGCCGGGCTTGGCTTCGGTCTGCTTAATTCCTTTGTAGGTTGTGATGCCCGCGCAAATCAGAGGAGCAGCCTCGGTCGGAGGGAGCCCTTTCGGAATATGCGCGACATAATCGGGATCGGCCAGGATGTATTCTGCGAAGCCGCCATTCTTGGTGTAGCCGCCGAACTGCGCGTCAGGGCAAACAGTTTCCCAAGCGGTCAAGCAATATTCGCAATGTCCGCACGCGGAATAGAGCCAAGCAACGCCAACGCGGTCGCCCTCCTTGACGGTGGTCACACCTGCGCCGACCGCCGAGACGATCCCAATCGCTTCGTGGCCGGGAATAAATGGGAGCGTCGGCTTAACTGGCCAATCTCCGTTGGCGGCATGAATGTCGGTGTGACAGACGCCGCAGGCTTCGGTCTTGAGCACAATCTGGCCAGCGGCTGGCGTAGGAATCTCCCACTCGCGAAGCACGAGCGGCTTGCCGAACTGTTCCACTACAGCTGCCTGCATGTTCTTGTCAGCCATTGGGTTTTCTCCTTAGCCTCAAACTGACCCTAGCATCGAAGAGAAAAATCATCTGAGCAACAATGCTCAGTCGTGTCATCCAATTGTGGGTAGGATTCAGAGCGAATCGTAGAAGGAGAGAAAACATGGATCACAATGAGTCGCTGAGGAAGTTTGCGCACATTTTGGAACGGGAGGCGTCCCACGCCCACGAAGCGGCGATCGAAATCGAAGGCCTCGCCCATTTGCTGCCAGAGAAATCGCAATCGTTCGCGCATCTGCAAATGAAGGCGAGTCACACGCTGGCTAAGGATCTGCGGGAACTGGCCTTGAAGATCAAAGAGGATTAGGTCGGACGGGCGCTTAATCGTGCAGCACAATGTTGAGCAGGGAACTATGCACTTGCAGGCCATTCTCGGGTCCGCTGGAGTAGTCGATGAAGCCTAGTTTCCGGAAGCGGTTCATGAAGAAGCTGACGCGGGAGCGGGTGGTGCCGATCATTTCGGCCAGAGTCTCCTGACTGATCTTGGGGACCACGGCTTCCGGGATACCTTCTTTTCCGAAGTGAGCCAGCAGAAGCAGTACGCGAGCGAGGCGCTTCTCGCTGGAGTTGAAAAGCTGATCGACCAGGTCTTCTTCATAACGGATATTACGCGCCAGCAGATACGCCACGAACATGTCGGAGAGCGCATGTTCGCGGTGGAGCACATCCATCATGGCTTTTTTGTCGATGCGCAGTAGTTCGCAGTTCGTCATGGCGGACGCTGATCCCATGCGGACGCGCTGACCGGCCAGCGATCCCTCGCCAAAGAAATTACTTTCGCTCACGATTCCGATCGTGGCTTCTTTGCCGGCCTTGGATACTACAGTGAGTTTCACTTTTCCCGATTGCAAGTAAAAGATAGAGTCGGCAGGATCGCCTTGGGAGAAGATCACTTTTTTCTTGGCCGCCGTAACCAGCTTGCGGCCTTCGCCGATGGTTGCGAGAAACGTGTCGGGGTTGAATTCGCGGGTAATACTCGTTGGGGAGGCGCGGGCGCTCATGATGAAGGAAGTATAGTACGGCGGGGAACTCAATAGTGTGCGATATTGCTCACTTCTTGAAATTGGAACGTGCGAAGCTGTAGTGGGTCGGAGTGACATCAAATGCCGCCAATTATCAAAGTGGAAACGATCTTGGTCGAAAACCTGCCGCGCTTTGCGCAGATGTTCGGTGGGAAGAATGAGTCCTTCTCAGAGCGATGGAATGTAGTGACGTCGGCTGACGGACTAGCTCCTGACGGCCGAATTCGAGCCGCGGGGTGGGACTTTTTCTTTATCGCCGCTGAGGTTAAATCAAGCTTCTTCGGCCGCATCAGAAGTGAGCGGATTCAGGGTGCTTTAAATCGAATTCTGGCCCAGGTTAAAGATCGGGGTTTCAATGGCATAGAAGTCACGGGCATGGTGGCTAAAAGCTTCATGGGCATGCCGTATACCGTGGTTTCCGCCCACTCCCGGCATTTGCAGCAGGGTGGTTATTTGGAAAGCGTCCAGCTTCGGCGGGCGGCGCAAACGCAGCGCCCCTGATCACTTAGCAAGGCTTGATCGAATCCACCCTGCACTCCCGTTTCGGCGCAGGCCAAATCGTTCACTTCTCGGGCACACTGCGCCTTGCCAGATGGGGCTCGGTGCGCGGTTGGCCGGTCCCAAGTTCACACTGTTCTCCCGGTTTAGCCCCGCAGGTCGGGCAGCGCAGGTCGAGCGCGAGTTTTGGACGGATGGTCACGCTTACACGATGCGCTTCCGGTTGCAGCACTAGCTGATCAATTGTGAACAGTCTTGAACCCGGGTTTTCTGCGACACTCGTCTAAGAGCCAGTCAGCCCCCCTTTCCCGCCACAGTACAAGGACAGATGTCGTTGCCGAAGATATTATTTCCCGAAAGGGCGTTGGAACTCGTCGGTCAGCGGCCGCTGATGAGGCGCGTGCTGGCGCACGTTCCAGCCCGGGCGCAGGCAAAGTTATCCATGCCGAGCCGAGTTGCGGTCATCGGAAACTACCTGCCGCGGCAGTGTGGCATCGCCACTTTTACAACCGATCTGTGCCAAGCCATCTCGGCGGAGTATGGTGCCGTCCGGTTGCTGGCGTTGCCGGTTAATGACACCGCGCAAGGGTACGACTATCCCGAGAGAGTGCGTTGGTCGTTGGCACAAGACGAGGTTAAGTCTTACCGCGAAGCCGCCGAATTCCTCAACTTCCACAACATCGACATGGTGTGTTTGCAGCATGAGTATGGCATTTTCGGCGGCCCGGCGGGCAGCCACATTTTAGAGCTGCTGCGCCACCTGAAGATGCCCGTCGTCACGACTCTGCATACCGTCCTGCGCGAGCCCAACCCAGATCAAATGATGGTGATGGAAGAGATTGCCGCGCTCTCCGACCGGCTCATTGTTATGAGCGAACTTTCGTCGCAATTTCTCCAGGAGATTTTCAAGGTTCCGATCGGCAAGATCGATATGGTGCCGCACGGCGTCCCCGATTTGCCCTTTCTCGATCCCAATTTCTTCAAGGACCGTTTTGGAGTGGAGGGCAAAGCGGTGTTGCTCACCTTCGGTCTGCTCTCGCCCAATAAGGGCATCGAAAATGTGATTCAGGCGCTGCCCGACATTCTGGCCAAGCACAGCAACGTCGCCTACATGGTGGCGGGAGCGACTCATCCACATGTGCTCCGGCGGGAGGGTGAGCAGTATCGGGAAAAGTTAAAAGCGCTGGCCAAAGAGGTCGGGGTAGAGTCGCAAGTCATTTTTCATAACCATTTCGTCAGTCCACTGGAGATGGTCGAATTTATCGGCGCGGCGGACATTTATATCACTCCGTATCGCCACGAAGAGCAGGTTGTTTCTGGAACGCTGGCTTACGCTTTAGGGGCCGGCAAGGCGATCATTTCGACGCCTTACTGGCACGCCATCGAACTGCTGGACGACCATCGCGGGGCGCTGGTGCCTTTCCGGAACCCGGCCGCAATTGCCCAGAAGACGATCGAGTTGCTGGACACTCCGGCGATCCGTCACGGCATGAGGAAACGCGCCTACCTGTTCTCTCGCGAGATGGTTTGGAAGCGGGTGGCGCAGGGCTATATGGAGAGTTTTTCGCGGGTGCGCACCGATCGCATGAAGAGCCCGCAAGTGCAGTTCTCCTCGCGCGTGAGGGAGAAGCAACTCAATCAAATCCCCGAGCTTAACCTCACGCATCTGGCGCGTATGACCGACGATACCGGAATGTTTCAGCACTCCATCTTTACCATTCCCAATCGGCCCGAAGGGTACACGACGGACGATAATGCGCGGGCGCTGATTTTCGCGGTGCAGCTTGGCAATGATGCCCGGTTTGAATCATCCGCTACGGCATCGACGAATGCGGAACAACAGATTGCGGAATTGTCTTTTCGATATCTGTCATTCCTGGAGCAGGCCTTCAACAGCAAGACCGGTAGGTTCCGAAATTTCCTTGGCTTCCCTCGCCGCTGGAACGAAGTCCAAGGGTCGGAAGACTGTCACGGTCGCGCGCTCTGGGCGCTGGGAACGGTGATCGGTCGCTGCAAGGATCAAGGGCTGCGAGCCGCCGCAGGACGCCTCTTTGAGTTTTCGCTGCCCGCATCAGCGAGTTTCGGAAGTCCGCGAGCATGGGCTTACACAGTGTTAGGAGTGCAAGAGTATTTGCACGAATTTTCCGGTGATCGGGACGCGCAGAAGGTTCGACACGGATTGGCCAACCGTTTGCTAGCGCTCTACGAAGCAGTACGAGGACCCGACTGGAAATGGTTTGAGGACATCCTTTCTTATGGCAACGCACGATTGGCTCAGGTGCTGCTTCGCGCCGGCGAGGCTGCGTCCGATCAACACATGACCTCGGTCGGGTTGGAGGCGCTTGACTGGCTGATGACAGAGCAGCATTCCGAGAAGAACGGCCACTTCGTGCCGATCGGATCGCAGGGCTTTTATCCCCGAGGCGGCGAAAAAGCGCGCTTTGATCAACAGCCTATTGAAGCGGCGGGAGCGGTCTCGGCATGTCTTGACGCTTATTGCATCACGGGCGACGAACGTTGGCGTCAAGAGGCGTGGTCGGCGTTCAATTGGTTTCTTGGGGACAACGACCTGCAACTTCCTCTTTATGACGCGGCGACGGGCGGTTGCCGGGATGGGTTGCATCCAGATCGCGCCAACCAAAACCAGGGAGCCGAGTCGACGCTTTCGTTCCTGATGGCTCAGCTGGAGATGCGGTCATTGCCCGCTGCGCAACTTCCTCCCGATGCGGTGATGCCGGAACGGGAAAGTGTTCCGGATTAAGTTCAAAAAGAAAATTATGGAAATCGTGAGCACTCTGCTCGAACCATTGCTGCTGCGGCATCCCGCCAACCCGATTCTGACCAAGAAGGATTGGCCCTATGCGATCAACAGTGTTTTTAACGCGGGCGCGACGCTGCTGGCCGACGGAACCACGCTGTTGCTGTGCCGGGTTGAAGACAAGCGCGGCCTGTCGCACCTTACCGCGGCCCGTTCCAGGAACGGCGTTGACGACTGGAAGATCGATGCCCAGCCCACGATGATGCCTAGCCCGAAGGATTATCCCGAAGAGATTTGGGGCATTGAAGATCCGCGCATCACGTTCGTTCCCGAACTGCAACAGTATGCGGTGACTTATACCTCATATTCGCGCGGGGGGCCGGGAGTGTCGCTGGCATTGACCAAAGACTTTCGCAGCTTTGAGCGCTACGGTGTCATCATGCCACCCGACGATAAAGACTCCGCGCTGCTGCCGCGAAGAATTGACGGCTACTGGGCGCTGATTCATCGGCCCATGACTCCGCTGGGCTCGCACATGTGGATTTCCTACTCCCCCGACCTTCGATACTGGGGCCGGCATCGGCTGATGCTAGAAGCCCGCCGGGGAGCTTGGTGGGATGCGAACAAGATTGGGCTGTCGCCGCCGCCGATCGAAACGGAGCGAGGGTGGTTGGTGATCTATCACGGCGTGCGGCATACGCCTTCGGGCTGCCTTTATCGACTGGGACTGGCGCTGTTTGATCTCGAAGTGCCGGAAAAATGCCTGATGCGGGGCGATTCGTGGATTTTTGGGCCTGAGGCGGAATATGAGCGTCACGGCGACGTGGACGATGTGGTGTTTCCTTGCGGATACACCATGAACGCCGACGGCGACACTCTCAATATTTACTACGGTGCGGCCGATTGCTCGATTGCGTTGGCGCGAGCCAGTGTCGCAGGATTGCTGAACTGGCTGGACGCAAACGGAACCTTGGATCGTCGGCGGGAGCAGGACCGCTAGACGCGTGACGACCTCCGACTAAGACGACTTTCCGACAAAAAAAGACCTCCGCACTTCGAAGTGAGCTTTCTTGCTCAGACGCGATTCTATCGCGCTGGCATGATCGAGTTGACCCTATTGAAATCACTTCCTGGGAAACGGAGTTTTTAACATGCCTTTGCTTCAAGTCGTAGAAGTGCTGATCGTGGTTGGCGTTCTGCTGTGGCTGGTGAACCGTTTCATTCCCATGCAGGGAACGATTAAGTCCATTTTGAATGGCATCGTGGTTATCGCTGTGGTGTTGTGGATTCTTAATGTCTTTGGATTGTTCAAATCGCTATCTCGGATCCATGTGGGCACATAGTTCCATCTGGATTGGCGTTTCCGGTTCAGAACGTAGAAGTGAGCAATTTAGCACAGTTATTTATTTTGCCGTGGATGACGATGATGACAGCGACGGGCACTGAGGCTTCGTCCTTTCAGATTGGTTGAGCTAAGGCGGGCAATCTGAAGTTAGCTCCTCTTAGTTTTAGGTTTCACAAACCGCGAGCTCTGAGGCTGCGAGTCTCGCAACTCCGAAAAGGAAAAATTTATGAAAAAGACAATTTCAATGCTGTCGATGAGCGTGATGATTTTGGCTGGAACGTTCGCGTTCGCCGGTTCGGGGCGCGAGGATTCGCTGGCTCGGCTGGATAAATCAGTGGACGTAATTCACGCCGCGATGTCGGCCCCCGACAAAGGCATTCCAGAAGACGTGATGAACAGTGCCAAGTGCATCATTGTGGTGCCGGACCTGATTAAGGGCGGTTTCATTTTTGGCGGTGAGCACGGACGTGGCGTCGCATCATGCCGCACTTCTGCGGGCTGGAGCGCGCCGGCTTTCGTTACCGTGGGCGGTGGGAGCTGGGGGTTACAAATTGGCGTCGAAGGCGCAGATCTGGTCATGCTGGTGATGAACGATCGGGGCCTGCAGCATCTTCTATCGAGCAAGTTTCAGTTGAGTGGCGACGGAGCGGTGGCCGCCGGACCGGTTGGCCGCCAGGCAGCCGCAGGCACTGATTGGACTCTTCGAGCGGAGGTCCTGACGTATGCGCGAACCAAAGGACTCTTTGCCGGATTGACGCTCGAAGGCGCGGTGGTCGAGCCGGATAAAGACTCAACGCGGGCCATCTACGGACACAGTGAGGCCTTTCGAAGCATTCTCGCTGGTCGAGTTGCGACTCCGAAGAGCGCGAATGCGTTTATTCACGCGGTTTCCCAGGCCGGCCATCAGGCCCACGTTGCGGAAGCCAGAGAAGACATGAAGTAGTCGGAAGCCCAGAACTAGAAAAAGAAAGCGGAAATGGGCAGAATGTGGCCAGAACGGCCCCAAGGAGATACCGTGAGAAGAGAACTTTTGTTGGCCGCAGGAATCGTACTCAGCGCGAGTGCTTTCGCTCTCGCTGCACCTCAGACAACCCAGGCCGTCGAACCGATGGCGTCGATGCCGATCTTTCGTGTAAGGGTGGTCAGCCGCAGTGTGCAGGCCATCAACTATCAACATCGCAGCGGCTCCAGCAAAGTGGGCTTCAAGGGTACGGACTTGATGCCCTCGGCAGATGGCGAAGCCGACGTGAACAGCAAGCGTGGGTCGATCGAGATCGTGAGCGAGTTTGGCAACTTGCAAAGGCCCACGACGTTTGGCAACGAATATCTGACCTATGTGTTGTGGGCAATCTCACCCGAAGGCCGCGCGGTGAACCTGGGGGAAGTTCTGGTCGGCGACAACCATCGCAGCAAGCTGCACTCCACGACGGACCTCCAGGCATTCGCTTTAATTGTCACCGCGGAGCCCTATTATGCCGTGCGGCGGCCAAGTAATGTGGTTGTGCTTGAAAATGTGATGCGCGCCGATACCAAAGGAACCGCTGAAGAAGTCGACGCGAAGTATGAATTGACAGAACGCGGCGGCTACATTCCAACGGGCTACAAGTTTGACCCCGTCGTGTTGAATGCCAAACTACCGCTGGAATTCTTCGAAGCTCGAAATGCTTTCCGTATTGCCAAATCCGAAGGGGCGGAACAATACGCCCGCGACAGCTATCAGCACGCGGTACAACTGATGAGCACCGCCGACGCGGAAGCAGTCAGTAAGCACATCGACAAGAAGCCACTGGTAGCAGTTTCACGCGACGAAGTGGAAGCGGCCGAAGACGCGCGCGAAATTGCAGTCAAGACAATGGAGGCACAAGCTCTGGCCGACGAACGCCAAGCCTCGACCAACGCCCAAGCGCAATCTCAAGCCCAGGCGGACGAAGCGATGCGGCAGAAAGAAAAAGCCCAAGCGGACGCCGCCAGGGCGCAGTCCGACATGGCGGCGAGTCAGGCTACCTCTGCGGCTCAAGTTGCGGCAGCCCAGGCTGATGCGGATCGCTCCCGCATGGCGGCACAACAAGCCGAGTCCGACAAGGCGGCGATGCGTATGAAGCTGTCCGAACAGTTGAACGCTGTGCTTCAAACCAGAGATACCGCTCGTGGATTGATCGTCAGCATGTCCGACGTGTTATTCGACACAGGGAAGTATTCGTTGAAGCCGGCGGCGCGGGAAAAACTGGCCAAAGTTGCAGGGATACTGGTTTCGTATCCGGGGTTGAACATCGAAGTCGGCGGCTATACGGACAACGTGGGCGGCGACTCGATGAATCAGACACTGTCGGAGAATCGAGCAGGCTCCGTCCGCGATTACCTTGTGCAAGAGGGTGTGGCGAACAACTCGATTACTGCGAAGGGCTATGGGAATACATCGCCCGTCGCCTCCAACGACGATTCAGGAGGACGAGCGCAGAACCGTAGGGTTGAGCTACTCGTCTCCGGCGACGCCATCGGCAATCCAGTAAACGCGACAACCGGACGCTTGCAACCGTAGAAGTCAACCCGATGCGAGTGAAAGCGCGTCCGCTAAATTTGGCGGGGGATCGTATCCCCCCGCCTTTCTTACGTCTGCCCGAGATCACGACTGATTGGTAATGGTTGCAGGGGTTCCGTCGAACTTTGAGATGGTTACGCTAAAAGGTTCGTTGTAAGTCAGCGCCTTATCCTGGAGAATCCCGATGGCAAGCGCCTCGCCGAGTTGCAACGAAGTGTCGCTATCGCTGCGGTAATGAATGCCAGCATGGATGCCATGGCCGAAGGTCACATTGTGGCCAAGCTTCGCCAATTCGCCGTTGAGAGTAAGCGGCGGTCCCGAGTAAGGGGTCAGCGCAGTGCCGGCAGCATTTGGGACCACGCAATTGGGGATCACGAACGTCCCATCAAAGAAGAACTTGAGCACCGTGATGCAAGCTCCTCCTACGGTGCCATGTCCGGTGGGATAAGAAGGATGCGACGGTGAGCCTTCCGGAAAAGCTTGCGGCAGAAGGTAGCTGCCATGTTCTCGGAATATATTCCCGATCGCCTTCGAATTGAGCACATCGGCGCTCAAGGTCACGTCGGTGTTGCCACCTTGTCCGGTCTTTATAAGATGGGCGATGGCTCCAGCTACCTCTGGACGGGCTCGCCGATGAACAAACCACTTTTGAAACCAGACCGCTTGCAAGGCTCGCTGTGCAACCTCGCCGACCGTCGCAGCGAGATCCGGGGCGCCAAAAGTCCCAAAGCCGGATTGGGTTGGACTTCCCTGATAGGGATTGCCGGGATTGAGGGGCGCGTTAATGCCAGTCAGCACAAGCAACGCTGTGAAGTACGCTTGATACAGCACGTCCACATGTGTCCAGGCCGCCAGGTCCCGTCCGTCCCGGAGATACCGCGGAATCGGATCCAAAACGTTCGCATCGCCAGTACTGCCTCCATTTTGTATCAATACATAGGAGTTGAAGTCGGTGAGATAGTCGACGCCTCGAACATACGTGGCGAATCGCTGGCTCATGGACTGGGCGCCTAACGCAGTGGGCAGCACCATCAACTGTGAAATATACGGCCCTATGGTTTCGCCGGCGAAGTTGCCGCGAAAAAGTTCGTTCGTCGTGACTTGGCCATTGCTGTTTCGCGGTCCGGCGTATCCCGAAAGCCCATTGAGTTCCGCCGCGGCCTGCACTGCACCGGCATTAATGGGATACTTGAGAAACGGTATGTCTCGCAGCAGGGCAGCCCAATACATCTCAACCAGTTCAGCTGCAAGTTGCGCGCCCGCCATGACCGGAGGCGGAGCCACCGTAAGATTGTGTCCATCGGTGCCTTCGAGATCATAGGCTAGGCCCGCTTGCGGATTGTTCAGGGTTCTCGTACCGCCTAGCGGAACTGCATTGAAATCGGAAGGATTGCCTGTACTCAGCGCATTGATGAAACTGGAATAGGCGTTAAGGTCAACTCGGCCGAAGTTGTCGTGCGGCAGGCACTTCGTGAAGGTCGCGCCCTTATCGGCATAGAGTTCCTCGTCCCCGTTGTCGGGATGCGCCACCAAGGGCAGATTGTGATGGGTCGTGGCTTGGTTTACGCGAAGATTGAAGGACGCGTCGGCACGTTGCTGATCCGAGAGCGGGCCGACCTCCTGGGCTTCCGCGTAACCGTTTTTGCCGGCGATCAGAGGTTCGAGAGTGGTGATCGCGCCCGCGGCCATTGCCATGGTGGCGGCGCTCCCAAGCTTGCCCAGAAAATTGCGCCGGCTGCGCGAGGCGTGATTCAGTGGCAATTCGTCGGTCTGGGGAACGGCAATAGAATCGCCGTGGTTTGCAGGATTCAGATACTTCATATATTCCTCGCAGGGGATTCGTTGAATCAGTAATGCGATTCGAAGGGGAGCGCTAAATTCGGATGAGTCTATTTTCCAGGGTTTGGCGTGTCAAGTATTACTTGTGCATAGCGACTGCCCATCGTGACTTGCGCCATCTGGCTGCGACCTGTGTACTGTATTCCCGCGCATCTAGTAAACTCGTGTTTCTGAGGAGGCGCGAAGTTTGTGAGTATGTCGTTTCAGATCGGCGAAGTCAGGGTTGGTACGGGAACACTTTTTCTGATTGCCGGACCCTGTGTCATCGAGAGCGAAGAGCATGCTTTGCGAATGGCCGAGATTATCAAGGGAGTAACTCGCTCCCTGAGCATCCCTTTCATTTTCAAGGCTTCCTACGACAAGGCGAATCGGACGTCGATTCGCAGTTTCCGCGGGCCGGGACTGACAGAGGGCTTGCGTATTCTAAGAAAAATCAAGGATGAAGTGGGCGTTCCTGTCTTAACCGATGTGCACGACGTCCACGACGTGGCCAAAGTTGCCGAGGTCGCCGACATATTGCAAATTCCCGCATTCCTTTGTCGGCAAACCGATCTGGTCGTGGCCGCGGCAATGAGCGAACGCGTGGTCAACATTAAGAAGGGACAATTCGCCGCCCCCAACGATATGCGTAGCGTTGTCGAAAAGTGCAGAACGGCGGGGAATGAAAGAGTCATTCTTACCGAGCGCGGCGCCAGTTTCGGGTACAACAATCTGGTGGTCGATATGCGAGCCTTGCCCATGATGCGGAAGTTCGCGCCCGTGGTCTTCGACGCCACGCACTCGGTGCAGTTGCCTTCGGCCTCCGGCGAGGGCGATCACGCAGTCAGCGGCGGACAGCCAGAGTTCATCCCGGTGCTGGCGCGGGCGGCTGTGGCGGCCGGAGTCGATGGCGTGTTCATGGAAGTCCACGACAATCCTAAGGAAGCGAAATCGGACGGAGCCAACGCTTTGGATTCCACAAAACTACGAGGAGTCTTGAAAGAGTTGTTGGCCATCCAGGAAGCGCTCAGACAAGTTCGCCTGCTGCCTTAGTCAACCAAGCCAAAACGCGCTTGCATCCCTCGCGAAACTCCTCCTCGGGCGCGATCAAACTAACGACCAGGTAACCGTCCTGCGGAAAATCGTAGAAGTGGCCGGGGTGAACGAGTACGCCGCGCTCAAGCAAGAGCGCGATCGCCAAATCTTCATCGGGCTGAAGGGCTGGAACGCGCAGCACGGCATACCAGCCTGCTTCAACGGCAAGACGTGAACATTGGGGATGCGTTCGCAGTTGTTCGTCCAGTTCGCGAAGGTTTGCCTTTAGGCGTGCGCTCAATTGCGGCTGGATATTCTTTCGCTCTTTCAGCAACGCAGGCGCCGCCCACTGCGCGGGCGCATTCATCGACAAATAAGTGTCGGCGATCACTTCGAGGCGATCGAGTGCGCTGGAGAGAAGGTGTTTTGGGCCGCTGCTAACAATCCAGGCAAGCTTCATCTGCGGCAGCCCCGATATCTTCGAAACTCCACTGAGCACAAACGTCAAAGCTTCCGCGCTTCCGGCAAATGTTGGTGCATCGGTTTCGCTCAGCCGGTAATCCAGAAACACTTCGTCGACGATCAAAGCTAACTCGCACTCAGAACAAATATCCATCAATACGCGACGTTCGTCCCCACTTACAAACGATCCAGTCGGATTGTTGGGATGCACGAGGATAATCGCTCGCGTCTTATCGCCAAGCTGCGCTTTGAGCGACTCGAAGTCGATCTGCCAGCCGTGATCGTAAAGCAGAGAAAATCCTCGCAGCTTCACATCCTGCAAGTCGGCGAGAAACTCGAACAGGGGATAGCTTGGCTTCGCCACCAACACTTCATCCCCCGGATCGCACAGCAGGCGGAACAGATGAGAGTAAGCCTCACTGGTGCCAGTGGTGAGAAGCACAGCGTCCGGATTCACCTCTACGCCGTGTTCGCGATAGTAAGCGCGCACCGCATCGCGAGCAGGTGCGAGACCGAGCGGTTGGGGGTCATGGTCCATGACCTCTGGAAGTGAGAGCGCGGCCAAAATGTTGTTCGCATCGAAATGCAACCCTGCGCGCGTGGGATTGGAAAGCGTCAAGTCGAAGATTGGCGTGCCAGCGGCGCGGACCTGCCCGAGCGCCTGGGAGAAACGATTTGTGTCCAGCCGCCACTTTGTTCGCTCGGAAAACATGGCTCATCATAACTTGAACTGCGTGTGAACCGGGTTGCGCTCCCACGCACGTGCTATAGTGCGCTTTGTCCTGACATAACGCACATATGGGCGCACTCACATTTCTCTTTTTTCCCTGGGGATTGATTCTCCAGGGACTGGCGATCGTTCACTTCATCCGGCGTCGTCCCGACGGCTATTGGCTGTGGGTGATCCTTCTGTTGGGGCCGCTGGGTGCGCTTATCTATATCGCCGTCGAAGTCATTCCAGACGCTGGCCTGCTACGCACCTCGTTCCAGGTGTTCCCACGTCGCAAACGCATTCGTGAACTCGAATCGGCGATTGTCGACAATCCTTCGGCGGGAAATTATGAAGAGTTGGCCGACCTTTATCTCGAAGATGGGCACTTCGCGCGAGCTCGCCAGTGTTACGACAGAGCACTCTCATCGCGTAAAGATTCGATCGATCCATTTTACCGGCGGGGCATTGCCGAGGTACGCATCGGAGACTTCGCGGCCGCGGTGCCCGATCTGGAGCGCGTCGTCAAGCAGGATCCGAAGTACGACTTTCATCAGGCGATGGGATTGCTCGCCCACGCCTATGCGAAAACGGGCCAGCCGGATCAAGCAGAGAACCTGTTTCAGGAAGCGACAAAAATCTCGACGTCATCCGAGACCTATTACAACTATGCGCTGTTTCTGGCTGAACAAAATCGCGTACCGGAGGCGCGCGAGTGGGCTCGGCGGATTCTAGGCAAGCGTTCCAGTATGCCAGACTATTTGCGGCGTCGAGAACGGCCTTGGTTTCGCAAAGCCAATGCGCTGCTTAAGGAACTGCCCAAAGTGTAGCTATACACGATCGAGTGCTACACTGCTTTTTCGCATGGCTCCCATCGCATACCTCGAATGTACCCGCTGCGGCGAACATCTCTCTGCCGAGGCGCCACAAACGATTTGTTCCAAAGATGGAGGAATCTTGTATGTCCGCTATGATTTGCAAGCCGTAAAGAGAAGCTTTACGCGCCAGTCGTTGGCGCAACGTCCCGCCACCCTGTGGCGCTATGCAGAGGTCTTACCCCAGGTCGCGCCCATCACGCTGGGCGAAGGCTTCACCCCGATGCTGCCCAGCCGCGAGTATCCCGGAGTATTCATCAAGGATGAAGGCTTGAATCCTACGGCGTCGTTCAAGGCGCGCGGAATGTCGGTCGCGGTCAGCATGACCCGGCATTACGGATTGAAAAGACTGGCTGCGCCATCGGCCGGTAACGCCGCAAGCGCGCTCGCTTGTTACGCCGCGGCGGGTGGCTTGGAGGCGCACATCTTCATGCCGAGGGACGTTCCCATGGCCAATCGCATCGAGTGCGAAAGCTTCGGCGCGCATGTGACGTTGGTCGACGGCCTGATCAGCGATTGCGCACGCATCATGCGCGAGCGAATGGACGCTGCGTTTCCGAAAGACTCCTGGTTCGATATGTCCACGCTGAAAGAGCCGTTTCGGGTCGAGGGCAAGAAGACCATGGGATACGAAATCGCCGAGCAACTCGAGTGGCGCCTGCCAGAGGGCGTGATTTACCCCACCGGCGGCGGCGTGGGTTTGATCGGGATGTGGAAGGCGTTTGAAGAAATGCAAGAGCTGGGCTGGATTGGTTCGGAGCGCCCGAAGATGGTTTGCGTGCAGGCGGCTGGCTGCGCGCCCGTGGCGAAGGCATTTGCTGAAGGCGCATCATCCTGCGACTTTTGGAAAGATGCGGAGACCATTTCATCCGGGCTGCGAGTTCCCAAGCCCTACGGCGATTCGCTGATTCTCAAGATTGTCCGTGAGAGCCACGGCACCGTCGTGACCGTAACCGACGAACAGATGATGGATGCATTTCGCCACTGGGCCAAAGTCGAAGGCGTATTCGCTGCCCCCGAAGGAGCGGCTTCGCTGGCGGCATATCGAACACTGCTGGGCTCGGGCTTCTTCAAAGCCGGCGAGAACGTCGTCCTCTTCAATACCGGATCGGGACTGAAGTATCTGGATACGATTGAGCAGGCTCGAAGGCCGAAGCGTCCGGCGGCGCGACACATTGGTGGGATTATTGGGCCGTACTGAACTCTTTGCGGGGAAGGAACGTTGGCCCGCCACTTGACCATAAGTCGGTCAAGCAACGGGCAGCCGCCGCATTCGCCTACTTTCCCCGCCGTGCTACATTTTGTCTAGCGGCCATTTCCGGCCCCGCCTGCCATGGAATCGCAACTCATCCTCATAAATCTGTTGATCAAGATGGGCGTGGCCGCGGCTTTGGCTTCGGCGCTGGTGCGGTCGGTCGAGTTCAAGTCGCTGTTGTTCCGCGACGAACGCACCTTGCGGCAGCGCATCTACCTGGTGCTGTGGATTGCGCTCCCCATCACCATCGGCGTCTGGATTCGTTTCGCCGCCAAGAGCTTCATCGCCGGCGACCTTTCGTTCGAGACTACGATCTTGCTTGGCATCCTGGCCGGCCCTGATAGTGGAATGATGGGCGGAGCGTTGCTCGCGCTGCCCGCCGCGCTGCATGGCGAGTGGGCCACGCTACCCTTCAATCTGCTTACGGGGTTCATCGCCGGCCAGTTGCGCCGTGTCGCGCCCGATCAAGAGGACATCTGGTCCTTCTCGCCCTTCATCGATCTCAGTATCTATCGCATGATTCGTCGTAATCTGCCGCGCCCCAAAATCTTCGACTGGCAGATCATGTTTTTCGTGACCATCGTCGGCCTGCGCTTCATACATAGGGAGCTGTCGACTCTGTTGCCTCATTCCACCTTCAGCATTGAGAGCGACAACTATTGGGTCGAGTCGGCGATCTTTGCGACCGCTGTCACCGTGATCGGCATCGAGCTGAAGATTTGGAACAGCGTGCGCATTCAGATCAAGCTGGAAGAGCAGGAGCGCCTGCTGCTGCACGCTCGCATGGAAGCGCTGAAGAATCAGATCAATCCGCATTTTCTATTCAACACGCTGAATTCCGTGTCGTCGCTGGTGCGCTTCGATCCTGACACGGCTCGCGAAATGATTATCAAACTGGCGAATATTTTGCGCCGCCTGCTCAATAGCAGCGACGCATTCGTGCCGCTGCGGGAAGAAATTGAATTCATCGACAACTATCTGGACATCGAAGTCGTGCGCTTCGGACGCGACAAACTTCAAGTGGTCAAGGAAATGGAAGCCGCATCGCTGGATGTGATGGTTCCCAGCATGTTGCTGCAACCGCTGGTGGAGAATTCAATCAAGCACGGACTATCGCCGAAGATTGAGGGTGGCAGCATTTATCTGCGCAGCCGCCTGACGCAGACGAAACTCATTATCGAAATCGAGGATGATGGGGTTGGAGTGGGGTCGGGACCACTATCGGAGCGCGCCGCCGGTTTGGGCAGAACCGGCATCGGCATGGCGAACGTAGCGGAGCGGTTGAAGGTTCTGTATGGCGGAACGGCAAAGATGACGATCGACAGCCAGGAAGGGAAGGGAACGCTGGTTCGAATCCGGTTGCCCCTGGCAGAGCGCGAAGGAGTCGCGCGAGAAGTTGGTCTCTCCCCGACCTATGCCGTGCCCAGCGCCTTATCCAGCACGCGCCGATAAAATTCCTCATAGAGCGGAATGATCTTACTGGAGCAGAAACGGGCCTGCGCTACCGCCCGGCAAGCCTTCGACATTTCGGCAAGTTTGTCTGGAGTTTGCAGCAGATCGAGCGCATAGTTCGCCATGGCCTCGACATCACCCACGGGCGCAAGATAGCCGCTCTTGCCGTGTTCAATCATTTCGGGGACACCGCCGACGTTGGTCGCGATGGGCACGACTTTGCACGCCATCCCTTCGAGCGCAGCTAAGCCGAAGGATTCCAGTTCGCTGGGCAAGAGCAAGATGTCCGCGAGGGCTAATTTTTCCTGCACTTGATCCTGCTTGCCAAGAAAGAACACATCGTTGTGCAGGCCTTTGCTCATGGCCAGCCGCTCAGCGCTGGATCGGTCAGGGCCGTCGCCAATCATCAATAACTTTGCCGGCAGTTGCTTTCTTACGCGAGAGAAAATCTCAACGACATCCAGAATGCGCTTGACTGGACGAAAGTTCGACAGATGAACAAAAATAAATTCGCCATGCGACGCATATTCTTTGCGGCGCTGCTCAGCTCCGGCGTCGCGGACGTAGAGATCGCAGTTCACGAAGTTGTAGATCACTTGAATCTCGTTCTTAATTTCGAATTCTCTAAGTGTGCGCTCGCGCAGGTAATCGGAGATGGCCGTCACGCCGTCGCTTTCTTCGATCGAATAGCGGGTGATGGGCAGGTATGAGCGGTCGAGTCCGACCAGGGTGATGTCGGTTCCATGCAGCGTCGTGACGAATGGCAGCTTGCGATGACTCGGGCTCGCCGCCAGCATCTGCCTCGCGAGCATGGCGCTCACTGAGTGCGGAATCGCGTAGTGCACATGCAGCAAATCGAGGTCGTAGATCTCGGCGACTTCAGCCATGCGCGTGGCCAGTGCCAGATCATACGGCGGATAGTCGAATAATGGATAGCGGGAGACTTCCACTTCGTGAAAATGAATATTGGCCTGCGGCCCGGTCAGGCGGATGGGCTGCGCATAAGAAATGAAATGAATGTCGTGGCCGCGCTGCGCAAGTTCGATGCCCAGCTCGGTGGCCACAACCCCGCTGCCCCCGTAGGTGGGGTAACACGTGATTCCGATTTTCAACGCACACCGTCCTTAACCCGTTCCTCATACGATGGCAGAGTCGGAAGGAAGATTCAAACCGGCTCAGTTTTACTCGTAGCGCAGCGCTTCAATGGGATCGAGATTGGCCGCGCGAAACGCCGGAACCATGCCACTGACAATCCCCACCAGCGCCAGAATGATGATTGCGACCAGCAAAGTCTGCGGCGCTACGATGAGGCGAATGTCTCCCGCGTCTGCGTGCTGCGCAATAGCGCTATAGAACGTAATTCGCCCAACGCCGAATGAAACCGCATAGGACAACACGACGCCGAGTACTCCGCCGGCGGCGGTAATGACCAAGGCCTCAGCCAAAAATTGAAACAGGATGTCTTTCTTGCGCGCGCCCAAAGCCTTTTCGACGCCGATCTCTCGCGTGCGCTGTGTCACCGACACCAGCATGATGTTCATCAATCCGATACCGCCAATGCCCAAGGTGATCGTCCCGATGAACGCCAGCAGAATCTTCAGGCCGAGAATGATGATGCCGAACTGCTGCAATTGCTTCTGGGCATCGAAAATCTGAACGGCGCGTTTGTCGCTGGCTTTGAAGTTATGCGCCAAGCCCAATGAAGAGCGCAGGACGTCATCTAACTTATCGTGATCGAGGCCAACCGAGTCGAGCCATATTCCGTCGACGTAGTAGACATCTTTCAGAACATCCATGGTGTTGTACGGAATATAAATTGTGCGATTGCTGTCGTCATCGGCCTCCTGCATACGGGCTTTCATGGTGCCGATCACTTGAAAGCTCACACCGCCCAGCCGAATGGTTTCGCCCAAGGCAGGCAATCCGGAGAAGAGTTTGTCGCGCGCCTCGGATCCCACCACCGCATAAAAACCGTGGCTCTGGTTGTCACCATCGTTAAGAAACCGTCCTGATTCGACGCCCAAATTCCAGATGTCTTCAATTTGCGGATCAGCGCCTTCCACCGGCAAAGTGAACGAGCGTTCGCCATACTGCACAGTGACTTGTTTATCCGAAACGCGGGAGACGTGCTTCGCTAAAGGAACAACATTTCTAAGCAGTTCGACGTCGTCATTGGTGAAGCGAACACCCACGCCAGCTTTGTTGCCCCCGGCCTGCTCCGAGGTTCGGCCGGGATAGATGCCAACAGCCGTCGCTCCAAACGATTGGAAGATGGTTTCAATCGCTCCGCCAAAACCATCGCCGTAAGCCAGCAGGAGCACCACAGTGGCGATGCCCCACGCCATGCCGAGCATGGTCAGGACGGTCTTGCGAAGATCGTGTCGCATCGCGCCGTAGGCTTGCTGGAGCAGGTCTTTTTTCATATGCTCGCGCCCTTCATAAGATCGCCCGCCTACTCTTTCCTCAGCGCCTCCACAGGCTGCAACATCGCGGCCTGCCGCGCCGGATACAGCCCCGCAGCCACGCCTGCAATCGCCAGCGAAATGATTGCCACGGCAGCCGTAGAGGGCACGAGCTTGGGCGTGTCCCAGCCCGGAGGCGATGGCAACGTCGCCAGCGCCGCCATGAGCAATGCCGCGCCTCCCATGCCCAGTCCGCCGCTCACCACAGTCAGAAATGCGCCCTCCACGAAGAATTGAAACATGATGCTGTTGTTCGTTGCCCCGAGGGCCTTGCGCAGGCCGATTTCGCGGGTGCGATCGGCAACAGCGACGAGCATGATGTTGATGATGCCGATTGCACCGAGAGCCAGGGTAATCAAGCCCACACTGCCCAGAAACATATTCATCGCGTCGAAGATTTTGCCGACGGACTCCGCCGTCTTGATCGTGTCCCACTCATCGAAGGCATCAGGATTGGTCCCGTCAAAGCCGTGATTCCGCCCTAAGATCGCATGCACTTCGCTCTTCGTGATTTCGTGCTGGTCGCGCACCAGAGGCTGATAGTCGATGAACGAGATCGCATCTGTTATGCCGCCAACTTTCAAAGGCGGAAAGTTCTCTCGCATCACCGTGAAAGGGATGAAGCTCTTCAAGTTCTGATTCTCCTCATCGCCGTGCCCCAGCCGCTTCACCACGCCGATGACTTGAAAGTCGATGCCGTTCAGCAGGATGGTGCTGCCGATTGCGGGCCGTCCCGGAAATAGCACACGCTTAGTCTCGTCGCCCAGTACGATCACACGGCGCTTTTCGGAAATGTCCGCTTCGTCGAGCCAACGTCCTTCGACCATCGGGACATAACGAATCTGATTGAACTTGGGAAGCGTGCCAAAAATCTGTCCGCTGTTGGAGAAGAAATCGCTGACCGCGCGAATGTCGCTGCGCATAATGATCGGGACGGCATCCTTAATATGTGGGCATTGGGTGAGAATGTCCTGGTAATCCTTGTCGGTGAGGTAGTACTGCTTCATGCTGGTGAAGCTGCCGCTCACCGCTGGAGCGCGTCCGCCCCAGATAAACATCACGTTCTCGCCCAGCTCATCGAACTGCTTGCGATTGCCGGAGCGAAAGCCCTCCCCCAAGCCGACCAGCAGCAGCAACGATCCCACGCCCCATGCGATGCCGAACATGGTCAGAAACGAGCGCAGCTTGTGCGCCCAAAGCGTTTTAAGGGTCTGCCCGAAGATTTCGAAAAGATGGCGCATGGTTCGGCTAGCTACAACTCGGCTTAGTAGTTATTACGCGCCGCGAGGCGCAGATGTTCCCAACATATGGATGCTGAGGGATAGACTGGTTCGAGGCGGGAAAGATAGCAACGACATTTCCAGTAAGTCCGGCTTCGTCTTAACAAACGGCGTCTGAGCTTAGTGTCCGACCGGCTCGGGATCGCGCTGACCGACTCGGCGTGTCTGCCCCATCCGATAGAGGTGGTTGACGGGGCCGACGCCGCGGCCGATGGGTTGTCCGTGGCTGATGGCGGCGGAGACGTAGATTTTGGCCAGCATGACGGCTTCGGGCAAGCCTCGTCCCAAAGCCAGATGACAGGCCAGCGCAGTCGAAAAGGCGCAGCCGGTGCCATGGGTGGATTTCGACTCATGGCGCTGCGAGGTAAACGACTCCTGCGACTTGCCGCCGTCGAAACTGAGTAGATCGACGGCTTTCTCGAGATGTCCGCCTGTAACGACCACGGCCGGGCCGCCTGACTTGTGCAGGCTCTGGGCGGCGGCGATCATGTCCGGCTTGCCCGTAACCTCAACGCCAGTCAGCACCTTGGCCTCAAAAATATTAGGCGTAATCACGGTCGAAAGCGGCAGGATGCGCTCCAACAGCACTTTGATTCCTGGGGCGTCCAGTAAGTCGGTTCCCGAGGAAGAGCGCAACACGGGGTCGACGACGACATTCTTTAGTCCCGATGACTTCAGGAAGTCGGCGACTGCTCCGGCCACGCCAGACGTTCCCAGCATTCCGATGTGAACGGCGGCAATCTCGAAGTCGGACGCCAGTTCCTTCAAAGTCTCACGGACCAACCCAGGATCAACCGGCTCAACCCGCTTCACTCCAGCCGTGGATTGAACGGTAATCGCGGTAATGCAGGCGACGCCATAGCAACTATGGGCGGCAATCGTCTTAGTATCGGCGGTTATGCCTGCACCAGCCGAAGGGTCAAAGCCTGCAATCGTCAGAACCACCGGAGTGTTCAATGCCATATTTTCACTGTACCCAAAATCCGGCCCAGCCGGGGAGTTGACCTCGGAACCGCCTCAAGTCCGGCCATGAGCGAAAATTATTTTTCGCCGAAAGCCCTCGGGACCATCGCCGTAAGCTGCTGAATACAAGTCAGATATTAGAATATTCATCATAAGTTAATGAAAACAAAAGCCAAGTAAAAACTTCCCTATGCCCAAACTTAGGTTATTTACCATTAGGTAAATACTTAAGTCTCGTGGTTACAGCAACATCGTCGCCATTTGTCTTGTAATACAGTAAGTTACGTAAGACATCCATAACTAGCTGATCATCTTGCTACAGGTAAATCCCCATTGACACCCCCCAGCATGCTGGCTAGCATCGTTAAATCGTCAGCGGTAATGACGGCAGCGGAGGAGGATCGAAGTTCTCAAGTTAAGGGATGAAGAATTCATAGATTAAGAGGTGACTCATGCGAATACGAATAGCTCAAGGATTGGCACTCGTTTTAATGGTCGTAAGTTCGGGCGCGGCCCAGAGGCCAAACAACTCAGGATCGACAGAAAACCGACTTCCAGCCCTACAAGCCGTTTCCACGGCAACCAAAGTGGCAAAACCCAAGGCGTACCAGGTAGGAACCGCGTCCTGGTATGGCGATTACTTCGAAGGCAAGGCCACAGCCAGCGGCGAACCCTACAACATGTTCGATATGACAGCTGCGCATCCGACCCTACCCCTGGGCAGCCTGGTAAAGGTGACCAATCTGCGCAACCGCAAAGTAGCTGTCGTTCGAATCAATGATCGCGGACCAATCGTACCGGGTCGTATTATCGACCTCTCTTATGGAGCGGCCCGAGCTCTGGAATTCCGCAATAAGGGCTTACAGCGCGTCCGCTTGGACGTTATCAAACCTCACGCCACTCAGCCTGAAGCGGTCGCGGAACTCCGCGCCCCGCTATCCTATTAACGTAGCCTATTAACCCAGTAGCCTACTAACCCCAAAACCGATACACTCGGGCAGCATGGTTTCTCAGCCGCAGCGCTTGATCGTTGCCCTGGATGTTTCTTCGGCGGCGGCCGCGATGAAAATCGTGGCCGCCATCAGCCCTTCCAACGTGATGTATAAGGTCGGGTTGCAGCTCTACTCGGCCGTTGGCCCCTCTATAGTTCGGGATCTGATCGCTGCGGGTCACGGCGTCTTCCTGGATCTGAAGCTCCACGACATTCCAAATACCGTTGCGGGAGCCTCCAAGGAAGCCGCGAAGCTGGGCGCCCACATGATCACCTTGCATGGCAGCGGCGGAGGCGAAATGATCCGGGCTGGCGCCGAAGCCGCCCATGCGCTTAATCCCGACTGCAAAGTGCTGGCTGTCACGGTGCTCACTAGCCTCGACGAAACGGCACTCAATCGGGTGGGCGTGCGCGGAGCCGTATCGGATCAAGTCCTGCGCCTGGCGGCGCTGGCGGTGGCCGATGGATGCGACGGACTCATAGCCTCGGTTCGCGAGGCCCGCATGCTGCGCCAGGAATTCGGCGATCGGATCGTCATTGTCACACCGGGTATTCGCCCGGCTGGAACCGACACCGACGATCAGGCAAGGGTTTCCACTCCGCTCGATGCCATACAAGCCGGAGCCGACTATATCGTTGTTGGTCGACCCATCACCGCAGCCGAGAACCCGTCCCAAGCCGTACGCGCCATTCTCGGCCAGATCGCGTGAGCGCTGGTAGACGATCGCCAGCGCTCTTGGGACGGAATCAAGGGGGACACTACAATGACCTTCGGCGCAAGTTATCATTCGGGGTAACAACTTTCGTCGATGGATGTGTTTCACCGGGAAATAATGCGAATCAATGGATAAACGACCCGAGCCTCGCTTGCCCGTCGATCTTCCCGTTCGAATCTGGGGTATGGACGCCGATGGCCGTCCGTTCTTTCAGACGGCCACGGCGAACAACCTGAGCAGCGAGGGCATCATGATCTCGCACGTCAATCATCTGCTGAAGCCGGGCGAGGTGATGGGTGTGCAATACGGCGACAAGAAGGCTCGCTTCAGGGTGGTATGGGTCGCCGACGCCGGCTTGGAGCGGAAGATCGAAGCCGGCCTGTGTTTGGGCGAGGACCAAGAAATCCCCTGGCCCGAACTGGCTACGCCGCGACCAGTGCTCGAGTCCTCCGGGCGCAAGAACAAGCGCCGCTTCGCTCGCCATAAGATTCTCTTTCCCCTTGAGATTAGTTTCGACGACAGCCAACGTTCCCATATGAACGCCAGCGCCACTGACGTCGCCGGACGCGGCTGCTACGTGCAGATCATGGTCCCGCTTCCCATGGGAACGAAGGTGCGAGTCAAGTTCTCGATGGGCGCCGAGAAGATTGAAACCTCGGGTGTGGTTCGGGCCAGCGATCCTGGAGTTGGAATGGGCATTGAGTTCACCGATCTTTCCAGCAACATACAGTATCGCCTGCAAGCGTATCTGGAGAAACTAGACGCAGGCTTCGCAAATTCCGGCGGTTCGGAGAAGTAGTTTGACCGCGCGAGCGAGAGAATTGCCTAGGGTTTAGGTTTTATGGCCGCATCATCCTCGGGCGCTGACGGATTGACCCCGAAGTCATAAACGTAAAGATTCATTCCTTCTTTAGCGTCCACATCGACCACTGCATACTCCCCGGGGGACAGGGGTTCGACCGGCGTAAGGCGCATCCATCCTCCAGTAAGATCGTCGGAGGCGGCAGGGATAATGTTTTCCTGTTGTTTAGTTTTTCCGAGTGGGTTGACCTTGAGTTGAGCGACGATGCGTTTTTCGGCCTTGGCCGTCACTCGAACCAGATGAAAGCGATCACTGCCGGCAAGGGGTTGCAGGGGCTGTTCGGGCCTATCCGCCTTGCTTTCGGGAGTGACCGCGACCGGCCCCGCAAAATTTTGAAGGTAAATTGTCGGGCGATTCGTATGGGCCTGAATCTTGGCGTGAGTCCCCTCTAATTCAATCGTCTGCCTGGTGCCTGCGAACGGATCGACCGTGGCCCGCAGAATGTTGCTTGCGCGATTCCGATTCACGTCGCCGGTGTTCTGCTGTAATTCCACCAACTCAGGACGATCGTGGAAACTGTCGAGCATATACGCCAATCCCTCGCTCGGAAGACGCAGTCCGGGAGCTACTTCCGGTTCTTTCGCCGCCTGCGCAGCCTCTCGCGCCCCCCGCTCCGCGGCGGCCTCCTTGTCGATCGCCAAAGCTTCCGCGGATGGCTTGCCCGCTGCCCGGTCGCGCTCGTAAGCCCTGGTGGCATCCCAATCGATCAGCGCGCTGGGCAAATCTTCCCACTCGTTGCGTTCGGCGCTCAGGTAATGGATTCGGTCGCCACGGATCTCATATTTCGAAACAAGCTGGTAAGAACCATCCTTGAGAATCAGTCGCTGGGCAAGGGTTTGACATAGGCTGGCAGCGGAGGTGAGTGCCAGTAGCAACACCTGAATAAGAATCCGCCGAGACATATGACCATCATAGCGCCATGGAGGGACGAATTTACCGCGATTAAAGGTTGACTGGTGACGGGAGCGGATTCTTCGCACGCAGTTCGGCCCGCGTCATCGATTGGTTGTCGTGTGTCGCGTCTTGAGCGAGTAATTACGAGCGTCGCCGAAAGCGGTCACCCCGATGTGTCCAACGCTGAGCCAGCGCTCCAGTTTGTGATGATGATAGCGGTGCAAGAGATAAGAAATCCCAATCGAGGTCGCAGTGCCTGCGGCCTCAAGCGCGGCGAATCCGGCGTCGTTGTAGACGATATCGTCCGGGATCAGAACCTCTTGCCGCCCTCGCGCCAGAAAATTCTTGGTTGAGGCAAAATCCAGTCCGCGAACGATGCCGACGCCGGTGAAGAGCAGAATGTTTTCGCGATCCCAGAATCTATGCTCGGGTGGGAGTGCGGCGACCACTTGCGGCTTGGCTTGTGGCGAGGGAGTATCGGGCGGCGCGTCCTGCGCGTGGCTTAGGCACGCTAACACTGACACCACGATCGCCGTTAGGAACATCGTGTTCATGCAACCCATCTTCTGCAATGTAACTGCTTCCGGAAAACTTTGCTATTGGGCGGTGTCGTATTCCACTCCTTCGCAAGGCTGCGCGAAGGCATGGCCTACACGCACGGTCTTGTAGGCACTGGTGAAGTGCAGATTCCTCGCTTCGCTCGGAATGACAAACATCGCGGGGGTTCGTTTCGCTCAGAATGACGATCCCGCTTTATAATTGAAAGTTTGCTACTGCACACCGGAGAATTCCTACATGGCGGCTTCTTATAACGGCATTACAGTTCCTGCGCATGGCAAGGCGATCGGCTATGCCGGCGGGAAGTACGACGTTCCCGCGAACCCGATTGTTCCTTTCATTGAGGGCGACGGCACGGGGCGCGACATCTGGAAGGCGTCGGTGCGCGTGTTCGACGCGGCCGTCGAGAAGGCTTATGCGGGCAAGCGGCGCGTGGCCTGGTTCGAAGTCTTCGCCGGAGAGAAAGCCAAGGCCAAGTTCGACAACTGGCTGCCCGATGACACGATTGCGGCGGTCCGCGAATTTCGCGTCGCGATTAAGGGTCCGCTCACTACGCCCGTCGGTGGCGGCATTCGCTCGCTGAACGTGGCGCTGCGGCAGATTCTCGATCTTTATTCGTGTATTCGTCCGGTGAAGTATTACCGCGGCACGCCGTCGCCGGTGAAGCATCCCGAGCGCATGGATGTGGTTATCTATCGCGAAAACACGGAGGATGTGTACGCAGGCATCGAGTGGGAAGAGGGAACTGCCGACGCCGCGAAGCTGATTAAGTTTATCAATGAAGACATGCTCAAGAGCGGCAAGAAGCAGATCCGACTCGACTCCGGCGTGGGCATCAAGCCGATTTCTATTACCGGAACCAAGCGCCTGGTGCGCATGGCGATTCAGTTTGCGCTTGACGACAAACGCAAGAGCGTGACGTTGGTTCACAAAGGCAACATTCAGAAATTTACTGAAGGCGCGTTCCGCAAGTGGGGATATGAACTGGCGACGGAAGAATTTCGTCCGCATGTGGTGACCGAGCGCGAGAGTTGGATTCTGGGGAATAAAGATAAGAATCCCAATATGACGGTCGAAGAAAATGCTCAAGCTATCGAACCCGGACTCGAATTTGCCGCGGAGGAATTCCGAAAGGGCGTTTACGGTGAAGTGAAATCGGTGCTGGACAAGATTTATGCGACACACGGCAACGGTGCGTGGAAGAAGAAGTTGATGATCAACGACCGCATCGCGGATTCGATCTTCCAGCAGATCGTCACGCGTGCGGACGAATACTCCGTGCTGGCTTGTCCCAATCTGAACGGCGATTACATTTCCGACGCCTGTGCGGCGCAGGTCGGCGGCTTAGGCATCGCGCCCGGCGCGAATGTTGGCGATGGTTATGCGATCTTCGAGGCGACCCACGGAACCGCGCCAAAGTATGCCGATCAGGATGTGATCAATCCCGGATCGGTGATTTTATCCGGCGTAATGATGTTCCGCTTCCTGGGATGGAACGAAGCCGCCGACCTAATCGAGCAGGGCTTGGAACGCGCCATCGAAGCCAAGACTGTGACGTATGACTTTGAGCGCCTTATGGATGGCGCGACGAAGGTAAAGACCAGCGAATTCGCGTCACACATTATTGAGAACATGAACGCATTAGTTGGAGCGAAGTAAAACCTTTAACACAGAGAACACGGAGGATCACACTGAAGGTCACAGAGGATTTTGACCTCTTCTCTGTGAAACCTCAGTGTCCTCTGTGTTAACGATTTTGATTTTCATACGAAAGGTCATCATGCGAAAGAAAGTTAGCATTGTAGGTTCCGGAAACGTAGGTGCGACTGCCGCTCACTGGATTGCCAGCAAAGAACTGGCCGACGTTGTCCTCATCGACATCGTGGAGGGCGTGCCGCAGGGCAAAGGACTCGACCTGCTCGAAGCTATGCCGATCGAGAAGCGCGACTCTTACGTGCGTGGTACGAACGACTACGCCGACACGGCGAACTCCGACATTGTGGTGATCACGGCCGGCATTCCGCGCAAGCCCGGCATGAGCCGCGACGATTTGCTGAACACCAACTACAACATCATGAAGGATGTGGTCGGCAAAGTCGTGCAGCACTCGCCGAACTGCATTCTGATTATCGTATCGAATCCGCTGGATGCCATGGCGCAAGCGGCTTACAAGCTCAGCGGCTTCTCCCGCCAGCGCGTCATCGGGATGGCTGGCGTGCTCGACTCGGCACGCTTTCGCGCCTTCATCGCCGAAGAGTTGCGGGTCAGCGTAGAGAACGTCACCGCGTTCGTGCTCGGCGGCCACGGCGATACCATGGTTCCGCTGCCGCGCTATTCAACGGTCGCCGGAATTCCCATCACCGAATTGATGGACGAAGCTACGGTCGCGCGCCTTGTGCAACGCACGCGCGACGGCGGCGCGGAGATCGTGAAATATCTGAAGACGGGCAGCGCCTACTATGCGCCGTCAGCCGCCGCGACAGAGATGGTCGAAGCGATTCTCAAGGACAAGAAAAAAATTCTGCCGTGCGCCGCCTATCTGGAAGGCGAATACGGCGTCCACGGACTGTATGTCGGCGTGCCGGTCAAGCTAGGATGGGCAGGCATCGAGCAGATCGTCGAGATCAAGCTCACCGCCGACGAACAGTCCGCGCTGAATAAGAGCGCGGAGGCAGTGAAGGAGTTGGTGGGTGTGATCGGGGTGTAGTTGTGAGCCAGAAGATTTTTCAATCAACTAATCTCCGGTTCAGTCCCAACCGGAAAGTTTACCGATCTGGCGATGAAACACAGCTCGTGCGCTTTGTGATGCAATGCCAACGCTCGGTCTTTATCCCCGGAGGCGATCTTCACTTTCGGATGCAGCGTGACGCTGACGAACTCGCCTGATCCGTCGTCGTTCTGGCGCATGATTCCGGTGGCCGCGTCGGAGTACTCGACGACGTTGATCCCGTTCACCGCGCACAGATGTAAGTACGACAGCATGTGGCAGGATGAGAGCGCGGCAACTAAAAGTTCTTCCGGATTGTAGCGGCTGGCGTCGCCGCGAAAGCTGGGATCACTCGACCCGGCAATCTCCGGTTTACCGGTGGACACAATCGTGTGATCGCGGCGATAGCTTTTGTAGGTCTTGGTGCCCTCGCCGTCGTTGCCCGTCCAATGGATGCGAACTTGGTAGGTGTGCTGTTTCATAGTTTGCTCGGCTCAGCCGTTTTGCGATCGCGCCCCCAAGTCTCGAAGACGGCTCGCCCCTTCTTAACATCATCGACCACCAGGATCAGCTGATGTTCGTGGTCGCTGTACATGACTTCGATGTTGACACCGGCTTCAGCCATGCGGCGCGATAGCTTGCCCAATTGGCCCGGCTCGTCCTGATTTAATTTTTGCATCAGCACATCGCGCTCGGCGATGACGGGGATGCCAGCGGCTTCGAGCGCGTTGCGAGCCGCGACGCCGTCTTTGAACAGAAAGTGTGCAACTGCTCTCCCCTCGACTACCCAAGCGCCTCCGCCTTCGACGCTGACCCCAGCGCGACCCAGCGCTTCGCCCATTTCAGCGAGAGCGCCGGGGCGATTCTCCAATGCGATCATCAGATCTTTCATCAAATAGCCTCTTCGATCCAGCATACCTTGAGAGCGGCGCGCACTCCTTTCGCTACTTGTCCTCCCCCTCGCCTGCCTTATAGAACTATTTGTAAAGTTTCGGGTTTAACTTTTTGTGGCATGGCTGTGTTTGGCCCATCGCCGTTGGGCCGGAGTTTAATTTCAGCATTGGCTGACTTTAGGCCATAATGCAGAGGACGACCTCAATCATGAAAACATTCAAGCATCGCGCTGGCAAGCTTTTCTCTACCGGCATGCTTTTTGCCGGAATTCTTTTCCTGCTGCAAACTTCGCCGTTGCAGGCGCAGGACGACAATCAAGGGCCTCCACCGGATCAAAATCAGGTGCAGAATGCGCCGGGACCGAACGATCAAGGGCCTCCGCCGGACGGACAGCAGCAAGATCCGCCGACGCGTGTGGCGCGGCTGAACTATATGGACGGCTCAGTCTCGTTTCAGCCGGGTGGCCAGGGTGACTGGGTGCAGGCTGTGCCCAATCGTCCACTGACTACCGGGGACAATCTCTGGGCCGACGTGAATTCGAAGGCTGAACTGCATGTGGGTTCGACTGCGATTCGCATGGGTTCCGAAACCAGCCTCACGTTTCTTGAACTCGACGACCGCACGACCCAGCTAAAGTTGTCGCAGGGAACGATTCTGCTGCGCGTTCGCCATCTTGACGACGAGGATTTGTTTGAAGTGGACACACCCAACCTTGCCTTCACCATCAGCCGCATCGGGGAGTACCGCATCAACGTGAACGCAGCGGGCGATCAGACGATTACGACGGTCTATCACGGACGCGGCGAAGTTACGGGCGGCGGGGCTTCTTACGATGTCATCGCCGGTCAACAGGCGCGATTTAGCGGAACCGATCAGCTCGATCATGAAATCGATCAACTTCCGCCGCAGGACGATTTTGACTCGTGGGCATTCGATCGCGATCAGCGCGAAGACCGCGCAGAATCGTCAAACTATATTTCGCCGGAGACCACCGGTTATGAAGACCTCGATGAGTATGGCCACTGGCGCTATGTGGCGGACTACGGCCCGGTGTGGACTCCTACGGCGGTTGCTCCTGGATGGGCACCGTATCGCTTCGGCCACTGGGTGTTCGTCGCTCCATGGGGATGGACTTGGGTGGAAGATGAGCCCTGGGGCTTCGCTCCCTTCCACTATGGCCGCTGGGCTTATGTGGGCGCGGGATGGTGCTGGGTGCCGGGTCCGGTCGTCGTGCGGCCGGTTTATGCGCCTGCGCTAGTGGCGTTTGTTGGCGGGGGAGGCATTGGGGTGGGTGTCGGAGTTGGCGTGGCTTGGTTTCCGCTGGCTCCCCATGAAGTCTTTGTGCCCTGGTATCGAGGCAGCCGCGAGTATGTGAATAACGTCAACGTGACCAATACGCGAGTGAATGTCACGCAGGTGACGAACGTCTACAACACCACGATCATTAACAACAATACGACGAACGTCACGCGCATTACGTATGCAAATCAGCATGTGCCCACGGCCATCACGGCGGTGTCGCATGAGACGTTCGTGAATGCCCGGCCCGTGTCACGAAATATTGCGCAGGTGGACACGGCAAGACTGGCGGAGGCTCGCGTGGTGCATGCGGCTCCGGCGCAGCCGTTGCGAGCCAGCGTGATGGGTACAGGCGCCCCAGCTCGCTTTAGGCCGCCTGCTGCGGTTATGAGTCGGCAAGTAGTGGCGACACGCAACCCCAGCCCCCCGCGTCCGGCATTCGGAGAGCGGCCCGCAGTGACGAACGTTCGCACCGAAGCGCCGACTAAGCCGCACCCTGTGGAGATGCCCGAGTCCCAGACGCCGCGGACGGTGCCGCAGACAAATCGCCCGGCGGAGCCTCAACCCAATCGTGCGTCGGAACCGAATCGCCCGGCGGAACCGCAGCCCAACCGTGCCCCGGGAAATCAACCTAACCGTGCGCCTGAACCGAATCGTGTCGCGGAGCCTGCGCCAGAAACGAATCGTGCGCCGCAACCCGCGCCCCCGCGGCCAGCGCCGCCGCGTCCGCCCACTCGTGGCTCGCAGCCAGCGCCGCAACCGAATCCTCAGGTGAGGCCAGCGCCTCCGGTGCAGAACCGGCCTGAGGTGCAGCGGCAGGAGGAGCAGAAGTTTAACAACTGGCAGCAGCAGCGTCCCAAGTCGGCGCCTCCGGCTCCGCATGCGTCGGTGCCTCGGCCGCCTGCGCCGCATCCGCCATCTTCGAAAAAATGAATATTTCGTTACCCAGCCGGCTTCCGTAAAGGGAGCCGGCTTTTTTCGTTAGACTATTTCTTGTGCGCATCCGCGTTTTATTCTTCGGCGTTCTAAAAGATCTCGCCCGACAGGGCCATACCGAAGTGGACGTCCCGAGCGGGTCATTTGTATCCGCCGTCCTGGATCGATGCGCCGCGGACTGGCCGCCCATCACCAAACACTTGTCTTCGATTGCGGTCGCGGTCAATCGGCAATATGCCAAGCCTCATACTAAGCTTGCAGAGGGTGACGAAGTCGCGCTCTTACCCCCGGTGAGCGGAGGCTCTCAGAGCGGCGCCTTATTGGTACAGGCGCCGATCATTACGGCTGAAATCGTCGCCCGCATCAAACATCCCGAAGACGGAGCCGTCGTCGTATTTGAGGGCTTCGTCCGCAATCAAACGCGGGGACGTAAGACTCTTTTCCTCGACTACGAAGCCTACGAGGAAATGGCGCTGAAACAAATGGATGATTTGGTGACGCAAGCCAGGTCACAGTTCGCGATTCGGGACGCTTCGATTGTCCATCGGCTGGGGCGGCTTGCGATTGGGGAGGTTAGCGTGCTAATTGTCGTTGCCTCGGCACATCGAGCCCCGGCGTACGACGCCTCGCGCTGGCTGATCGACACCCTCAAGCGTACCGTTCCCATCTGGAAGAAAGAGCACTTCGAAGACGGTGCGGTCTGGGCGGATGGGGAAGCGTTCCCGGAGAGAATTCGGAATTAGCGCTGGGATCGCCGGGGACGCAAAGAGGGAAACGGTTCTTTCTCGGTACACTCCGCGTTCTCCGCAGTAAATTCCAGTGCCCGTGCTATCGTAAATCTACCTAGGAGTTTTCATGTTGAAGTGTCCCATAGCCGTTTACTACGAGCATCCGCGCTGGTTTGAGCGTGTGTTTGCAGAAATGGATCGGCGTCACACTCCTTACGTCAAAGTCGATGCGGCGCGGCATCACTATGACATTGTGATGAACGGCGACCACCATTATTCGTTGGTCTTCAACCGCATGAGCCCATCGGCTTGGACGCGCGGCAATGCGCACAGCATCTTCTATACATTGAATTATCTGGCGCACGCAGAGCAGGCTGGCACTCGCGTGGTCAACGGCAGCCATGCTTTTCGAGTGGAGACCTCGAAGGCTCTTCAGCTCTCGCTTTTGCAGTCGCTGGGTTTGCCCTATCCGCGTTCGCGGGTGATCAATCATCCCAGTCAGGCGGAAACCGCTGCGGAAGGATTCCGTTTCCCCATCGTGACCAAGCCGAACATCGGTGGCAGCGGGGCCGGCATCATTCGCTTCAATTCGATGGAGGAGCTGCGCAACGCGGTCGCGAATGACAAGATTAATCTCGGCCTGGATGGCGTCGGCCTGGTGCAGGAGTTCATTCCCGCACGCGATGGCCACATCGTTCGCGTGGAAACGGTCGGCTACAAATATCTCTATGGCATAAAAGTTTTTACTGCCGGTGAGACCTTCGATCTTTGTCCGGCAGACATCTGCAAGACGAGCGATGGCACCGAGCTCAATACTTCCTGCGTGATTGAAGGACCAAAGACCGGCTTGCGCGTCGAGGCTTATCAGCCTCCGCCCCAGATCGTTGCGGATGTGGAGCGCATCTTCGCCGCTGCGAAGATTGAAGTGGGTGGTGTCGAGTACATGACCGACGCGCGTGACGGCAAGATGTATTACTACGACATCAATGCGCTTTCAAATTTTGTTGCGGACGGGCCAACCCTGTTGGGCTTCGATCCTTTTGTGAAACTTGTCGACTACCTCGAACAGGAGGCCGCGTAGTGCGCTACGGCTATTGGCTGCCGGTCTTTGGGGGATGGCTACGCAATGTTGAGCATGAGAACATGCCACCCACGTGGGACTATGTCAGCCGCCTGGCTCGCCGTAGTGAAGAGATTGGCTATGACCTCACTCTGATTGCCGAGTTAAATCTGAACGACATTAAGGGCCCGGAAGCTCCGTCGCTGGATGCCTGGTCCACCGCCGCCGCGCTTGCCGCGGTTACGGAAAAACTCGAACTGATGGTCGCGGTGCGGCCGACGTTTCATTTGCCCGCACTGCTGGCGAAGCAGGCTGCAAACATCGATCACATCAGCGGCGGCCGGTTGTCGCTGAATGTCGTCTCCTCTTGGTGGGCGGATGAGGCCAAGCAATACGGCGTCCACTTTGAGCAGCATGACGATCGCTATGCGCGCACAGCGGAGTGGCTGGACGTACTCAACGGCGCTTGGACGCAGAATCGTTCTTCGTATGAGGGAAAATACTATCGGGTGCAAAACACGGCGCTATCGCCTAAACCGCTGTCGCAGCCGCGCCCGACGATTTACGCTGGCGGTGAGTCTGAGGCGGCGAAAGATCTCATCGCTCGAAGTTGTGACGCGTATCTCATGCACGGCGATGCGCCGGAGAAAGTCGCGATAAAGATTGCTGACATATCAGCGCGCCGGGAAAAGCTGGGATTATCGCGGATGAAATTTGGCGTCGCCGCGTACGCGATTGTGCGCGAGACTGCCGATGCTGCGCAGACCGAATTGCGGCGCATTACGGATGTGAAGCAAAGCGCCGCCGGATTCCAGAACTATCAGCAATGGCTGGCTGGAACACAACTCGAACAAAGGGTTTCCCTGGAGGACTATTCCGTCTCCAATCGCGGATTGCGGTCAGGCCTTGTGGGAACACCCGAGCAGGTTCGGGCGCGGATCGCGGAGTTTGAACGCGCTGGTGTCGATCTTGTGTTGATTCAGTGCAGCCCGCAGATGGAAGAGATGGAGCGGTTTTCGGAGGCTATCATTCAGCCCGCGCTGGCTCGGCTGTAGTGCGTTAATCTCCCTCGCAAACGGCCCGCTTCCCGCATCAAACTTACTTGCGACTATTCCGACAATTCATGCGAAACGTTTTGTTCTTGATACTGGGCGTAGCAACTGCCCTCGCTCAAATTCCGAAACCGCCGTGGGCGGGAGGAACGGGAACTTCCCGAAAAACGGCCCCCGCCGATCCCACGTTCAAGGTGGACGTCAAACTGGTCACCGTCTTCACCACCGTCACGGACCAACACGGCGCCCCAATCGCTCATTTGACCAAGGACGATTTTGCGTTGCTTGAAGACGGTCATCCCCAGCAGATCGCAGTCTTCGACAAAGACTCGGCTCTGCCGTTGTCGATCGTCCTCGACATCGACACTAGTCTTAGTACCCGCAAAGACTTGCCGCTGGAACTGACCTCCGCGCGCCGCTTTGCACACGCCATTCTGCGCCCGCAGGACGCCCTTAGCCTCTACGAATTCTCCGAGATCGTTGACGAGGTGGTGCCGTTCACTGCCGACCTCAAGGAGATCGATCACGGTATCTCGCATGTTCACGAAGGAGCGGCCACGGCGCTTTATGACGCCATCTATCTTGGCTCGCAGGCACTCGAAAAGCGCCAGGGACGAAAGGTGATGGTCATCATCACCGACGGCGGCGACACGGTGAGCAAGACTAACTATCAGGAAGCGCTACGCGCAGCCCAGCAAGCCGAAGCGATTGTCTACAGCATCATCGACGTTCCGATCGAAGCCAGCGCGGGACGCGACCTCGGCGGCGAACATGCTCTCATTCAAATCGCGGACGACACCGGAGGTAAGTACTTTTACGCTACCAATGTTCCGCAGCTCGATGACGCCTTTCGCCAGATTAGCGACGAGCTTCGCACTCAATATTTGATGGCCTATTATCCGACGCATCGGCTCGCCGACTCGGACTTTCGCCACCTCGAAGTGAAGGTTACGACTCCCGGCGGAGCGAATTACAAGGTCCGTCATCGGGCCGGATACTATACGTCGCGCGGAAGCTTCTAGAAAAACGTACTTCGTGCTTCCTCAACGACCCTCTCATTCCAACGATATTCGCGGGGATGATATCTTAATAGTCTACCGTGGCGGTGTAGCTCAGGTGGTTAGAGCGACGGTCTCATAATCCGTAGGTCGTGAGTTCGAGTCTCACCGCCGCCACCAGCTAAACTCTAACCGATCCGCCTGAACGGGCGTACACTCTCGGAAATTTCAACGGGTCTTGCACCGTCACCCGCCGAGAAGTGCGAAGAAGGTTTTGCCTTGCACTGTGGTCTTCCTGGGGTTCTTACCCGACGGAGGCCGCCTTTCCGCGAGCCTTTAGAAGGTAAATTTCAAACTGAACTCAACCACCCGGGGTGAGCCCAGGGAAAACACCCCTGAGCCCAGGCCCAGCCGGTTGCTGCTGGGTTGTTGGCCGGAGGTGCCGTTGGCTGCGCCTTCCGTTCCGCTGAGGTCTCCACTGAGGCCATTGACGGGGCCGTCGAAGTTCGCGAAGTTGAACACGTTGAAGGCAGTGACGCCGGGCGAAAGGGTGAAGCGTTCGCGGAATTTGTAATCCCAGTTGAGGCTCAGGTCGAAGACGCGCAGCCAGCCGGGCGTGGCCTCATTAGGAGGCGCAAGTGGAATGGGCTGCTGTACCGCGCCGATTTGTTGCAGTTGCGTCTGAGTGAAGAGACCGTTTTGCAGGAGTTGCTGGCCGGCGGGGGTGACTTGTCCGGCATAGTTCTGGTTGTAGCTGGTGATGTAAGTGTTGATGTTCCCGCCGTTCACCTTCCGCCCGAACGATCCGATGCTGGTGCCGGGCAGGACGTCGCCGTTGCTTCCATTGGCGGTAAAGCTGCCATCGCCCGTGCCATCACCCGTCAGGTCAGTTTGGAAAATGCCGCCGGGATTGCCGCTCGGAGAAAGATACAGCGTTGTGGCCAGAGGACTGTAAAAGTGACCAATGAAGCCGATGCGGAAATTGTAAGGAACATCCATGGAACCCCCGAGGGAGAACTGATGACGGCGGTCGAGCCCGTTGGGGCCCAGGTAATTCAAAGGATGTTGGAAGTCCGTCGCGGTGTTGATGAAGTCGCCGTCCTGCGCGGGAGCGACAAACTTCGATAGCGAGTAAGAAGCTTGCAGGTCGAGGCTCTTAATGTGCTTAAAGGGATTCTGCACATTTTGCTTGAGCGACATTTGAAGGCCGTTATAGACCGAACGGCCGATAGGGAAGAGCATTTGGTTGGCGCCGACCTTGGGATTGATGCCAGGGAAGGCGCAGGTTGTGCAAGGGCCGCCGAAGGAGTAGAAGTAGCCGGAATCAAGACCGTTGCCTGCGTAGTCGGCAATTTTCGCACCGTTATTGATGGCGCAGTTGCTTGCCGCCTGGCTGACGCTGTTGCCACAGCCAAAGCTACTGTTCGTCGCGCTGATGGCAGCTTGCGCGTTGGCCAGGTTGAAGTACCGAGCATCCCCGACATGATTGGTGTCGATGCCGAGCAGCGTATGGGTTTCGACGTTGCGCAGGTAGTCGATCGACACCACCGTTCCTTTATAGACCTCCTTCTGCAAGCCGAAATTCATCTGCACCGAGCGCGGGCTGACGTATTTGGGAGCGAGTAAATCGGTGCCACTGATATTTACTCCGTCAGAGAGAGCGGTTCCAATATATGACGGATTGCTGGCCGGACCGGCGGCGATGGTAGCGGCCTGATATTGCGCCTGGTAAGCGGCAATGGCGGTCGATACCTGCCCAATAGGCTGCCCACAGAAAGTGGGGCTCGGTCCGCCAGGGTATGCGTTCGGGTTGCCTCCTGTGCAAACTGTCGGTGTCGACAGAAACAATCCCGCAGGTAAGCGCGCGGGGCGATCATACAGAAGGTTGTTCCAGATGGAATTTTCGTAGAACAGACCGATACCGGCGCGGAACACGGTTTTCCCTTTGCCAGAAGGATCCCACGCCAGGCCAAGCTGCGGAGCAAAGTTCAGATTGGGTTGATGAACACGGTTCTGCAATCCGGAGTAGTCGATGTTGTTGAATTGGGCAAGATCGGCGATAGGGCCGAGATCGCTATCTGTGCGTCCGGTATCGCGGACGTAGCGCAGGCCGTAAGTGACGGTAAAGTTGGGTTTCACCTTCCAGGCATCCCCGATGTAAAGGGAAATGCGATTGTCTGGACCGAGGCGTCCGGCGGGCAATCCGAAAGATGGCAATTCACTCGAGTAGCCGATGCCATTGCCGAGTTGCACTGTGTTTGCAGGATAGTTCAGCGGATTGCTGGCTCCCCCGGGAAGGGTGAGGCAGATGCCCGTGCAATCCGTGACCTGAGCGCTGACGGCGGGTGCGATTCCGAGAAAGCTGGCCGTGCCGCCGCCGAGAAGGTGGTTGAAGCCGCCACCGTAGCGCAGGATATGCGCGCCAAAAGCTTTGCTTCCGTCGTATTTAAATTGATGATCGGATTGATACGTGGTTTGAGGCGCAAGAAAATTCGGGCCGGAACAAAAGGCATCGGCCCCCGCAGTGAGACAATCGGGATCGCTTCCGATGGCGAGCTCAATGCCAGGCGCAGGATTTAATATGCTGCTTCCGGTGACGGCGTCCTGAATCGCGTTGCTAAATTTCGTATAGCCGAAGCGAATGCTGTGGGTGAAGCCGCCAGTATTGAAGTCCAGGCCCATGGCGTGGACCGGGCTGTGGTTCGCATTGGCGAATGGCTGAAACGTATTCGGTATGTAGGCCTGCGTGCTGCGTGTCACATCATACGAAAAACGGTAGAAAAACTTGTAGCGATCGTTGATCTGCCAGTCGAGGCGTCCGATGCCGTTCGTCTCGCGGAAAGGCGAGTTGAAATTTCCGGTGAGAGCGGAAAAAGTTCCTTCGGGAAGCACCGGGCTGATCAAATCCTGCTTGGTGTGTTCCGCGTCCAGGAAAAAGAAGAGCTTGTTCTTGATGATGGGCCCGCCGATGCTGCCTCCGGTTTGATTGCGCTGAAAGTAGTTGTCGCTGGCTCCGGGCAGGTCTGCATCGAGGGTCTGATCGCGGAAGTAGTAAAAGCCTTCCCCATGGAAAGCGTTGGTGCCCGACTTGGTTGTGACATTGACCGATCCCGACGACGTTAGTTCGGTCGAGAGGTCGAGCGACGACTGCTGCAATTGAAATTCCTGAATCGCACCTTCCGGAATGTTCTGCGTCGTAGTACCCACGGTCTCATCGCTGATGTCGAGGCCGTCAACCTCGATGCGAGCGGTGCGACCGAAGCGGCCCCCGAAAGAGATCGAAGAAAATCCAGTCTTGGTGGGATCGAAGTCGCCGCCATCCTGAATCTGCACCCCAGGTTCAAGTTGCGCCAGATCGAGGAAGTTTCGGCCGTTGATCGGCAGTTTCTCGATTTGGTCGGCCGTAAGCACGCCCTGAATCGTGGCCTGCTCGGTGTTGACCTGAACGTCGGTGCCTTTCACTTCGACGAGTTGATCGGACTGTCCGACTTGCAACTTCACGTTAAGTCCGGAAGTCACGCCGACCTGGACCGTGATGGCCTGCTCCGGGGTTTTGAATCCTGCAGCTTCGACGCGGACCACGTAGTCGCCGGGCGTGAGGGCGCCGGAGGTGTAAGCGCCGGAGGAATTGCTGATGGTCGAGATGTTGCGTCCCGTAGCCTTATTGCTGATGGTGATTTTCGCGCCGGAGACGACGGCTCCGGTGGGGTCGGTAACCGTCCCCTGAATGCTGCCGGTGGAGATCGTAGTCTGGCCGTGGGTCAGAACCGGGAAAAGAACCAACAGAAAAACTACGCAGGAGACAGCAAGCGACCGCAGCAGTATCAAAAGAACCATCCTTGAATTGTGGTGAGACGAAATTGATTCCTAACATTATGGCAGAGAAATGCAAGTTCAGAACATGCCGAACCTCGAAAGCTGGTGAGGGAAGGGCATGGAGGCAGCTTCCAAGCGAGAGTTTCCCCCGCCTGGTGAGCCCATCAAAACGCGCGCCGCGCGCGAACGGCCACTTAAAGTAGTACAATTTGCCGCGACCCCAATCCAAAAGTTGTTTGACGCTACCAGGCATTTTTCGTCCTAAAACTTAACTCAGGAGACCGAATGAAACGGCTGCTTTGGCTCGTAGTTTTTCTTGCGTTACACCCCATTGCGAATTCGCAAAGTATTTTGAACGCCCCTGAAGTCACGGACAAATCTGATCGAATGTTTTTTCCCAAAGACACACTCTGGGGATACGGCCAGCTCGATCTCGCGCCGCCACACAATGAGATCGATCCTAACTTGTGCGCAGCGAACGCGCGCAACTACGGCGGAGCCAACGCTCCGTGCAGTGACTTTGCGCGTTACATGCTCTCGGGAGTGCTGGAGGCGCGACCCTTCGGTCAAGGACAATTCCGCCGACTGTTCGTATTCTTCGAGCCGCATTTTCTCTTCGGCAAGAACGTGCCGCAGGCGCTCTACACCTGGTCGCCCGACGCCATCGGTTGGGAGCGCGCGTGGGGAGGCGGCTTCTACATAGCCAAGGGGTTCGAGTTCCGCGTCACTCAACACTTACTGTTCGGACGCTTAGGCGCGCGAAATACATACTTGGGCACGGCCGACTTGGGACCCAACGGGCCCTATGGTCGTTACACCACACTTGGAGTCCGAAAGACGTTCGGAACGAGGCGGTGGTGAGTCAAGTTTACATAATACATGTTATCGGACATTGCGCCCGAGATCACTCTCATTCACTGCAGCGGCGGCTGCGCTTCCCAGAGCTCTGAAACTCTTGCGACTTCTTGTATTACTTTACGATATTCCATCATCTCTAAGAATAACCGCGAGTTATATCGCTTAGCGACATCCGGTGCCGCAACCAAAACTTGTCTCTGGCGCTGGAATTCCGACCCACTACCTATATTCCATAATTGGCCAGCCGTAATGCGTCCCTATATTTGTCGCGCGCGGCTTTAGCTTGGGCCTGGGCGTCTTGCTCGGCGAAGGCGGCTCTGTCCCATTGTTCCATGGCGATGATGGAGTGGTCGGGCGTGGCCAGAGATTCCTCCGCTCGGATCGCCGCGACCCAGGCGTCGACTGCGGATTTGTAAAGTAGTCGGAATTGATCCAGATTTGAATTTTCCATTTGAGCTCACCGAAAGAGTTATCGTGAAACAAACCCGAAGCTTACCGCCCCAAGATTAACGGATTGTTAATTCCGGCGCCGTCATTGCCGCTTGAGCTTGCGCCGCGCTTCGTCCATATCTTTCTTTTGCGCTCCTCCGATTTTGGGATAACTCAACTGCAAGCTTTCCAGTGCGTCTACGATTGCGCCAGCGACGACCACTCGGCTGAACCATTTATTGTCCGCCGGAACCACATACCACGGTGCATAGTCGGTCGCCGTTGCCTTGATCAGATCTTCGTAAGCGCTTTGATATTCATCCCAGTAGCCGCGCTCTTTCACGTCCGCTGCGGAAAATTTCCAATTCTTGTCGGGATGATCGAGCCTATCCAGGAAGCGCTTCTTCTGTTCTTTCTTCGACAGATGTAGGAAAAACTTGCAGATCACAATGCCGTTGCGTGTGAGATAGCGCTCGTAGCGTCGGATATCGTCGAAGCGTTCTTCCCATATATGTTTGGTGACCAGAGCTGGCGGAATCCGCTCGGCCTTTAGGACATCGGGATGCACCCGCACCACTAACACTTCTTCATAATACGACCGGTTAAAAATGCCGATGCGCCCTCGCTCCGGAATCTTGCACATCGAGCGCCACAAATAATCGTGATTCAACTCCTCCGACGACGGCGTCTTGAACGACGTCACCTCGCAGCCCTGCGGATTGATTCCTGACATCACATGCTTGATTGCGCCATCTTTTCCCGCCGCGTCCATGGCTTGAAAGATAAGCAGCAATCCCCAGCGATCCTGGGCATAGAGCTTCTCTTGAAGGTCAGACATGCTCTGAATGCCTTGTGTGAGCAGATCCTTGGCTTCGTCCTCGGACGCAATCTTCCCCGTATCCGCAGGATCGAAATCCTTCAGCCGAAATCCTTTGCCGCTGTCGACTCGATATTTCTTGGAAATCTTATGCGCCCAACTCATTCATGTCCTCCAAAGCCCGTGTGGAAGGATTGCGCAGCGTTGGGGTATCGCCCGCGCTCCTTTAATACCCGCGCTGTTTATTCACCACACCGAGCAATTCTTCTCCCGCGATGTATCGCCGCAAGTCCTCTGAAAAGAAACCATACTGCCGCTCCCATGTGTTGTTGGACACACCTGCGGTATGCGGAGTAATCAGCACCCGCTCTAAGTCCCATAGTGGCGATCCTTTAGGCAAGGGCTCTTCAAGAAATACATCCAACGCTGCGCCGCCGATCTTGCGCGCACGCATCGCCTCGACGAAGGCAGCGTCATCCAGCAATTGGCCGCGTCCAACATTAATGAGACATGCCTCCGGCTTCATCTGCGCGATCCGTTCCGCGGACATGAGGCCAATCGTCTGCGGCGTTACCGGAACTGCCAGCACAACGTAATCGGCCTCGCCCAAGAGCTTATCAATATCGGACATCCCATACACGCGCTGGATGTGTTCCGGCGTGCCGCGGCTGACATCGTGGCGCACGGCGATCACCTTCATGCCCAACGCGGACGCCAGACGCGCCACTTCCCTGCCAATCGATCCCGCTCCGATAAGACCCAGCGTGGCGCCCTTAAAGTCGCGGACGCCGGGTTTGCTCGCCGCCATTTGCGACTGACCCCACTCGTGCTTCTGCTGGAAGCGCGCCGCCTGCGGAAGTTCTTTGGCCAGCGCAAGAATCATCGTGATCACATGCTCCGCCACCGCCGGAGCGTGCACTTCACTCCCGTTGGTCACAACGATATTGCTCGCAACCAACTCAGGAATCAGCAGTGCATGAACTGCGGCCGCAGGAGAGTGAATCCACTTCAGCTTGGTGGCCGCGGCCAGCTGCGGCGCACGCAACGACCACGTCATCAGCACTTCGGCGTCGCGCAGATAGTGCTCGGCATCGTTGTAAGTGTCGCGCTGCGTAATTTCAAGCTGGGGAAATTCTGCACGCAAGCGCTCGGCAAACCAGTCCGGAGGATTCCACAAGCCGAAGCCATGCTGCACCAGGATGAGAAGGTTCATCCGCTTAGTCTAAATCGACTTGATCGTGCGCGCTCAAGCCGAGCCCCGCCTACCGACGCGCCGGAACCTTCGCTGACTCCGACCCCGCGCTGGGCATCGTCGTCACTCGCGCATTCGGCCCCTGCGTCCCAGTTGCAGCTTGTTCGACTGCGACCGGCGCCGCCGACGCGGTCAGTCCCAACTGCTTGCGTACTTCCGCGTCCAGCTTGGCAAAGATGTCTTTGTTGTCTTTTAAGAATTGACGGGCGTTCTCGCGGCCCTGTCCAATGCGCTCGCCTTTGTAGCTGTACCACGAGCCGGACTTCTCGACGATATTGTTGGCCGCCGCGATGTCAATCAAATCGCCTTCGCGCGAAATGCCTTCACCATACATAATGTCGAACTCAGCCTCGCGGAACGGCGCAGCCACTTTATTCTTCACGACTTTGATCTTGGTTCGCGAACCCGTGACCACATCGCCGTCTTTAATCGCAGCAATCCTGCGAATATCCACCCGCACGGAGGAATAAAACTTCAGCGCCCGCCCACCTGTCGTCGTCTCCGGATTGCCGAACATCACGCCAATCTTTTCGCGAATCTGATTAATAAAGATCAAACAAGTGCGCGACTTGGAAACCGTTCCGGTAAGTTTGCGCAGCGCCTGCGACATAAGGCGCGCCTGCAATCCCATGTGACTGTCGCCCATCTCGCCATCAAGCTCAGCTTTCGGAACCAACGCGGCAACAGAGTCGACGACCAACACATCGATTGCACCGGATCGCACCAGAGCCTCGGTGATTTCCAGCGCCTGCTCACCGTAGTCGGGCTGCGACACAAGTAAGTTATCCACGTCCACGCCGAGCTTCTTCGCGTATCCCGGATCGAGCGCGTGTTCAGCATCCACGAAGGCCGCCATGCCGCCCATCTTCTGCGCCTCGGCAATCACCTGCAACGTGATCGTCGTCTTGCCAGACGACTCCGGCCCAAACACCTCGACTACGCGGCCCCGCGGAAATCCGCCGACGCCCAGCGCCGCGTCAAAAGAAATCGCGCCTGTCGGAATGACGGCAATGGGCACGATGGCTTCCTTCGAGCCCAGCCGCATGATGGAGCCTTTTCCAAACTGCTTTTCTATCTGTGCAAATGCCAGGTCAATCGCTTTGCTGCGCTCGTCGGCCATGATTGCGTCTCCTAGAAAAATGAATGCGAAGGCAGAGTATACATCCCAACCCTAAGCGAAGAAAAGGCGAATTATAGATTTGCACAGAATTATTTCGGGAATGTTCCCAAAAGAGAACGGGCGATCCCGTAGCCACGACCTTGACTTTCACACTCACAAAAACCGCGCCCTCCCATCATGCTAAAATCAGGCGCACGCACCGCTGCCGCCACCACGAAGGAACGCACACACTTTGCCGCAGAAAACTCCAAAGAAACCCATCACCTACGCCGACGCGGGCGTCAACATCGATAGCGGCAACAAAGCCAAGAAGCGCATCAAGTATCTGGCGCACAAAACTTTTACCAAAGGCGTGCTCAGCGAAATCGGCGGCTTTGGCGGCCTCTTCGCCATCGACAAGGTGAAGTACGCCGACCCCGTGCTCGTCTCCAGCGTGGACGGCGTCGGCACCAAATTAAAGATCGCCTTCGACATGAAGCTGCACAGCACCGTCGGCGCCGACCTGGTCAACCACTGCGTCAACGATATCATCGTGCAAGGCGCCGCGCCCATGTTCTTCATGGACTACCTCGCCACCGGCAAGCTCTCGCCCGCCATGGCCGAGGAGATCGTCGAAGGCATCGCCGACGCCTGCAAGCACAACGGATGCGCCCTCATCGGCGGCGAAACCGCCGAGATGCCCGGCTTCTATCCTCATGGCGAATACGATCTCGCCGGCTTCATCGTCGGCGTAGTCGATCGCGAGAAGATCATCACCGGAAAATCCGTGCAAGTCGGCGACATCATCCTCGGCCTGGCCTCCAACGGCCTGCACACTAACGGCTACTCGCTCGCCCGCAAGCTGCTCTTCGAAGTCGGAGGCTACACCACCGAGTCCTACGTGAACGAACTCCGCGGCAAGGTCGGCAACGAGCTGATGCGCACCCACAAAAGTTATTGGCCCGCGCTGCGCCGCCTGATCGAAGCCGGAGTCATTTCCGCCATGGCCCACATCACCGGCGGCGGCATCACCGAAAACCTGCCCCGCGTTCTGCCCAAAGGCGTGGCCGCCGTCATCGAGCGCGGATCATGGCCCGTCCTGCCCATCTTCGATCACCTGCAACAACTGGGCAACGTCGATCAGGAAGAAATGCTGCGCACCTTCAACATGGGATTAGGCATGTTAGTAGTCATCCCAGCCGACAAATTCAAAAAAGCCCAAACCCTTCTAGACCGCGCCGGAGAAAAAGCCTTCACCGTAGGCCGAATCGTGAAGGGTGAGAGGAAAGTGCAGTACGCGTAAGAGGCCCCTGCTTGAAGCCTAAGAAAAACTAAGTCATCCCGAAAGGCGGCGTTCTCTCCAGCCGAGTGAGAGCCTGCCCTGAGAGAGCGCCAGCGACCGAACGGGGATCTAGCCTGCAGCACCTAAACACCCCCCAGCCCCGCGTGCGCCCTTCGGACGCTAACCCGAGCCAAATCCACAACAAACAAATCCCGCAAACGCGAAAGCGGAATCCAGCCGCAGGAACCCAACCAAGCCGTCAGCACCCCCGTGGAAGCGTGGCGCTTCAGCGCCACGATAAAGCCCGCCCGCAAGGTCCCTCGGCCTGCAGCCGCTGTGGCGCAGCAAAGAAGGCCAGTCCTTGCCGGGCGGACACTCCTGTCGGCCGTCGCTGGTCTCGCTTGCTCGCGAAATCGCCGCACAACACGAAAACCCACCCTTTTCAAAAAACGTAGAGATCGCCATCCGCATGTTGCGATTCCAGGGATGCCGCTCTGCCGCCTTCACTGCGTCGTCGGTTGGTTGGCGCTCGCAGATTCCGGGCCGGGACGCCCACGCAGAAACTCTTGGCGAGATATGGGCTTTCTTCTCGCATTCCCCGACTCTACCGGGTATAGCGTGACGCTGATCTCGTCGTAATATCTTGCATTCTCGTCGGAGGTCTGCTCATAAGTCAGACCGCCTTCAAACTGCCAGAAAGAACTCCCCTGGCAAAACTTCAACTCGTAGTGGCCCGGCGGTATTCCTGCGATCTGACAGTTGGCTCCGCCAGAGACATTGAAATCCCTCAACCTCAGGTCCAGCCCCGGGTCGTACAAAACAACTTCCGCGTCAGTTCCCTGTCTATTGTCAACATTTAGCTGCCCCCTGCCTTCGGTGGCCGCGTCCGACAAAAAACGCGCGCAGTTCGGAAGCGAAGGGCGAACTGTATCCTGGGCCGCCGTCGGGAGTTTTCGCCGAATTCTTGGAGGCTCGTAGGGACTAACCGAATCCCACGGATGTCCCTTCGACGAGTACGGTGGAGACTTGACGTCCTCCGCAGATCCGGCGGGTGGGGCGCTTTCGACTGCAGGTTTCTGATCTCCTAGAGTATCGGTGGACGATTGAGTCGAAGGGATCGCAGTGAGGGTGCTGGGATCGAACGAGCTTACGACAGAGGGTCGGGCCGGCCTAAGAGCCAGGAGGCACACCGCCGCTATTGTTATTACCGAGGCCGCCGCCATCATAAAAGCCGGGCTCGTGAAGATCCTCTTTGGCCGGAGGCGCCAACGGAGAGCGGACGAACTGACCGCGTTGGGGGAGGACACGTTAGGAACGAGGGGCTCGCGCTCGACCATCTTAGAGGAAGAACTATCGATGATCGGGATCAAAGAGTCGCAGGCAGGATTCGTGCATTTGATCTGCCTCCCAACCTGACTCAGTTCCGCGTGGTAGACTCGGCGGCACTTTGGATTAGGGCATTCGACGTCGATCATTTTTCCCCGCCATTCGAGATCAGCGAAATTGTACACGCGCGCTGAATCCAGAGGCAATTTGGTCGGTGACCGGTGGACCTTACAGAAATACCGCCGTTGACACGAGACTACCTGCCCTGCTCCTAACCGTGTTTGAGGTGCAGGAGCACTTGCCGAATGCGAGTCTCCGATCGCGAGGGAATTATGATAGTAAACACCGTCTTAAGCTTAGTCGCGATAATCTAGAATTCTAGATTCTTCCGTTCTCCGTCAGCCGCCTCGGTCATAGACCGCTAGGTGCAACCTTAGGCTAGTGCAAGAAAGTCCAACCAGAGCTGATCATAAGGAGAAAAAATGAAGAGAGAAGATATCGAAGCGGCAATTCGTTTCAAGATTTCTGGTGGCGATATCCGCAAGTGGAGAGTCGGCCTCACGAATGACCTTCGAGCTAGATACGAGCATTGGAAACAAGCGGAGAACTTGAAGTTACTAGATTGGGACGCTTGGGAAGCGGAGTCTCTTCCCGATGCTCAGGCAGTTGAGGCGAGTTTTATTCGAATGGGCATGAAGGGCGGTACGGGGGGAAATCTGTCGGCGTCTCATCCGACCTTCGTCTACCTCTTTAATTAAGTCAACCGGGTCTGCCAGGTGCCCCGTCCTGGTCGCGCTGTCGCGACAGGGCGGGGATTTCGATTCCCCCCCGCAAATTCCCAAAATGGGCCAAACCCGCATTTTTATTGGAGATTTCGCATTATTCTCTTGACACTCTTGCCCTAACCTGCGAACACTGGAAGTATGCTTTCGTCGTCAAACAGCTTCGGCAAGAACGAAACTTCCAAGTCGTTGAGGACAAAGATTTTTAAAGAAAGCGCCTCCGTAAGTGATTCATTCCAGAGATTTTTAAATCCGATCCCCTCCTAACTCACTGACTTAAAAGATTTAGCAATAAAAGTAGGGGGGAGGGGGGTCAGACTCTCCGCCAGAAAAAAGTAAGCCGCGAACGATCACGGCTCCCCAAGCGGCCTGCGGCGTCCGTGACGGATGTGAAGAATGTGGACGACATCGCCATCAATCGTAAACAAAATTCGATACACATGGGGCTTTCGACCGTAAAGAAGCTGCCGAACCTCGAACGGGAAGGCTGAATTTTCGGGGGCAACGGGACAGCGTTCGGGAAATGTCGCCAAAGACGCAATCGCGTCGTTCAAGGCAAGGAACCAACGGACTCCAGTTTCACCGCTGTGTTGTTCGAAGAGCCAGTCGAGAATGGCGATGGCATCACTTTCGGCTTGCGCCGAAGTCTCAATCCTGAATGCCATGCTTCTGCCGCATGTCGGCCAGAAACTCTGCGGCGGGACGAGATCGTCCGGCTTTCACATCTTCGTGGCCGCGACGGATGCCTTCAACCGCCTCGTCGAAATCCTGGCGCTCCCATTCCAGGTAGGTGGCAAGAGCTTCGTCGAGTGCAACCACGGGATCCTGACCGCGCCGCTGCGCGTACTCCTGCAACTGTGCCATGCGTTCCGGTTTGAGCGGGATCGGATTCATCGGGGCCCGAAACTCAACGGTAAGAGGGTGCAGAGGCTGTGTCAAGCGTAGCGTTTCGGCAATCCTGGGCTTCCTAAGCAAACTCTAGCCGCTTAAGCTTGATCCTGTCGGCGCGGACTTGGGCGAGATCGTAATGGGCCTGCTGGGTGAGCCAGGTGGCGGCGCTGCCGCCGAAGACTTTGGACAGGCGGACGGCCATCTCAGGCGAAATCCCGCGCTTCTCATTGACCAACTCCGAAAGCGTAGTACGCGTGACGCCAAGCGCTGCGGCCGCGCGAGTGATGGTCAAGCCCATCGGCTCGATGCACTGCCGCAGCACAAAGCCTCCGGGATGCGGTGGATTCTTCATCGGCATGTTCAAACTCCTTCAGTCTCTCAGGCAGGGTCGCACTTGAATTTCGCCACAGCGGATCCAAATATCCCGACTATATCTGGGCCGTCCATGAGAACGAGGAAATCGGTCCTCGAATGTTAGCGCGCATGGCAAAACACATCGGGCTGACGTCAAACGTCTCTGAGATTCGCTGGACAACAGCCCGACATGGGTCAGGCATTTACGGATTCCGCCGCGAATCGCCCTCGCCGAACGCCGAACGAATCGAGGGCCTAAAGAGATAGAGCAGCAGCGCTGCCGCGATGGCAGCGCCGAATCCTCCCGCGATGACCCGGCCGCCAAGGGCGTTCCCGACATCTCCCACGAACTGGATCGCAATGACGGTGAGGGCCAGCCGCCACCCCCAGAGCCGACGCTTGAACCATCCCAGGCTGGCAAACGCCAGCGTGACACTTAGCACCAAGAACGGAATTCCCACGGACCGTCCAAGCGGCGCAAGTTCCCGATAGGCGCTGCGATTGAGATCCCAAACGCGATCAAGCGTGCTCCCCGGAAATAATATGGTGATCCCCGCAAAGCCAGCCGCCACAGTGCCAAACAGCAAGAAAATACCTACTGCAAGCAGTCCTCGCCGGCTGGGATTAACAGGGGCTGTCATGCCGCGACGAACAAGAATGTCACTAATGCTTCTCCAGCGCATGAAATCCCTTTCGCCGCTGTTCGCTGTAGCGATGCAGCGCGTCCGCGATTACGGGATAGGCCTGGCTTGCCGGCAAAATCTGATCCACTTCTACAGCTTTGCCTTCTAACATTTTGTAATCCTGAAAGAAACGCCGCAGCATTAACAGGCGATGGGACGGCATCTCATCGGCCTCGCGGTAGCTATTAAACTCGGGGTCTTCGGTGGCGATTGCGATGATCTTATGATCCTGTTTGCCGGAATCGAGCATGGTCATGAGTCCAATCGCGCGCGCATTCAGGATGGTCAGCGGCACCACCGGCTCCTGGCAAAGTACCAGGACATCCAGCGGATCGTCATCCTCGGCCAGGGTCTGGGGAATGAAGCCGTAATTAGCCGGATAGTAAACCGCCGAATAAAGTATTCGATCCAACTTAATCAGGCCGCTGGCTTTGTCGAGCTCGTATTTGACGCTCGATCCAAAAGGAATTTCGATGACCGTTTGAAACTCGTGCGGCAGCTTATGGCCAGGGGTCACATCATGCCAGGGATGAATCATAAAAAGAGAGGCCTCAGTTCCAAATAAGAGTGGGGAGTGACAACCACTCTATTCTAACGGATGACCTCGGAGACTTTATACTCCCTGCAAAGCAGCTCTGCGCGAGCCATTCGCCGCTCCCTTGGGTATACAATTCTCGCTGTCGCGCAGCAGCAGCGCTCAAATTCTTAAATCTCTTCCATGGAGTCACTCGTGAATCGTTCCTCTCTGATTTCCCTCGCCGCGCTCACGCTCGGCGCCGCACTTCCCTATTGCGCGGCACAAGCTCCCGTCGAGGTAAAAGACGGGGCGGTCATTAATGGCTTCACCATCAGTATTCCGCAATCCAGCATCCCGCAGCCGGGACGCATTCATACGAATTACTTTTTTGCCAAATCGGACAATGCCTCGCCCAATGGGCCGCCTCCGGGTACCGAGACCCCGGGCTCGATCGCCTGCGTATATAAGTTGGTGCAAGGTCCCGCGGGATGCCCGATTGCCACCAGTACCGCTGTTCCCACGGGCGGCTGGGGAGCCATCGCCATCGTCGATGCTGGCGACTATCCCACGGCGGCCAGCGACTTACATCAATTCTCCAGCTACTTCGGTATTCCCGACGCCGATCTGCAAGTTGTGTACGCCAATGGCCACAAACCTCCGGTATATGATGGGTGGCTCGAAGAGGAAGCCTTGGATATCGAGTGGGCGCACGCCATGGCACCAAAAGCGAAAATCTTTCTGGTGGAATCCGATCAGGTAAACACAGACCCCACCTGGCTGGCGGTTCACGTCGCGGGCAAACTAGTCTCGGAAAACGGCGGAGGCGTCGTCAGTATGAGCTGGGGCATTTCCGAGTTTCCGGGGGAGCCAAGATACGATCCCCTCTTCACCGAGCCGGGAGTGGTCTACTTTGCTGCGAGCGGCGACTCGGGACTCTTCCAGAGCATTCATCCCGCCGCCTCGATCAATGTCGTGGCCGTGGGCGGAACACAGTTCAACCGCGATGGCTCCGGCAACTTTACCAGCGAGAGTTATGGCGGGGGTGGAGGCGACATCAGTCCATACGAGCCGATTCCCAGCTATCAGAACGTAATTCAGAACTTGGTCGGCACGCATCGGGGATATCCCGACGTGGCTTCTAACTACTGCTGCACCGGCATCGTCGTCGAGGGTGCCTGGACCGGAGTCGGTGGCACCAGTTGGTCGTCGCCCACGTTCGCTGGCATCGTCAATGCAGCCGGTCACAAAGCGAAATCGACGAAACAGGAACTCACCGCCATTTACACCGAGTACGGCAATTCTCAGGAATATAAAGCGGCCTTCTACGACATCACGGAGGGCGATTCGAATTGCGTGGTGGGATGGGATCTCTGCGCCGGCGTGGGCACACCGAGAACTTATCGAGGAAAGTGAAGTGTAAGAGTTCACTGACAAGAAGCGGTTCACCGCGGCGAGAACTCTGTGTGACGAAAAATCCGCGACAGTGAACCGCTGCCGTCGGCGACTATAAAAAAAATTCTCCGCGAGCGATGAGTTGAGCCGATCCGCGCAAGTAGAGGGTCGGATTCTCCGCCCCTTGTTGCCAGCGTACGGTTTGACTCCCGCCGGGAGCGCGTACTAGAAGCGGTGAGGCTGCCCGGCCCGTTGCAATCGCGGCAGCAGCGCTGGCTGCTGTTCCGGTCCCAGAAGACTGGGTCGCGCCCGCGCCGCGCTCGAAGAATCGCGCTTCCACCTCGTGCGCGTGTTGCATCTTCACCCACTCAATATTCACTCCCTGGGGAAAGATCGGTTGCGCGGCGATCGCTGCAGCTTCCGCCTCCCAGGGGAAATCGAAGGCGTCCACGAAGATGACAAGGTGCGGATTGCCCATGGAGACAGGAATGCCCTTTCGCAGAGCCAAGGCAGTGGTTACGGTGATTTCGGGCGAGACTCTCGGCTCTCCCATGTCTGTTTCAAATTCGTAGGTTGGGTCGTGCGGCGCAATCAGTGTGCAGACTTTCACCCCCGCATCCGTGGCGACACTCACTCGTTCTCTCGGACCTTGGGACACGAGATGGGCCGCGACACAGCGCGTCCCATTGCCCGAAATCTCCGCGGCAGACCCGTCGGCATTGATCAGGCGCGCTCGCACATCGGCGTCCGCGGAAGGATAGAGCCACTCCACTCCGTCGGCGCCGACGCCGGTGTGACGGTCGCAGATGACGCGAGTAAACGCCGCGATGTCGGAAGGCGCATGTTCGCCGTCGATGATGAGGAAGTCGTTGCCGCAGGCGCTAGTCTTGACGAAGGGGATTGCGACGGACACACGAAATTCTAGCATCCGCATGACGATTCTTTACCCTCCGGTCGCTTCAACATTGCCTCGCTGCCTTGTGACGACTAAGTTAGAAAGATGACGCCTCACCGAGCCTTGCGGATCTCAGTCCTTTTCCTCTCTCCGCTGTTTATCTGTCCTTCGCTTTCGTGGACACAAAACCACGGAAGAGTGGGCAATGCCCCAACCAAACAGAACCAGCCCGAGGAAGCCAAGATTTCGTCGCAGCAAGCGGAAGCTCTCTTTCGCGAAGTCGACACGATCCTCGCTTTCGTCAGCAAAGACACGGGCCTTCCCATCAAACATGAAGTCAAGCGTCAACTCGTCGATCGTGACGCGGTCGTCGCGTACCTGAAGCGAAGCATGGAGGAAGATAAAGACACGAAGCGACTGGGGCGCTCGGAACTCGTCTTGAAGAAATTCGGACTGATCCCGCAGAACTTCGATCTGCAAACTTTTTTAGTCGCTCTACTGCGCGAACAAATCGCGGGATATTACGACGCAAAAACGAAGACAGTAAACCTACTTGACTGGCTGGACGTCGAGCAACAGCGCCCTGTGCTGGCGCACGAACTCACTCATGCGCTGCAAGATCAGTTTTTCGATCTCGACCAGTGGATCAAAGCTGGAGAAATCGATCTCGATGAAATGACCAATCTCACGCCTGTCGCGATCCAGGAGGACGAAGTCGGCGACGCCCGGCAGGCCGTGGTCGAAGGCCAGGCCATGGTGACGCTTGTGGATTACACGCTCCAGCCAACTGGTCAAAATGTTCTGACTGCACCGCAAATCGCGAATGCCCTCAAACAAGGCATGCTGGTTGGGACGCCCGATTCGCCGGAATTTCAAGCCGCGCCGATCTACATCAAAGAATCGCTTACATTTCCTTATCGCTACGGAATCGATTTCATTACAGAGTTGCTGCGCAAGGGGGGCAAGGAGCGCGCCTTCGCAAAGGCTCTCGCCAATCCCCCGTCGAGCACTCGCCAGATCATGGAGCCGGCGACCTATTTGGCCGGGGAGGTCATCCCGCCGCTTCCACTGCCGGATTTTCAGGAGGACTTCAAGAACTACGAACGCATGGATGTGGGCGCAGTAGGGGAGTTTGACACTTCCGTACTCATTGACCAATACGCCGGAAACGAGACCTCGCAGAAGCTCTATCCCTCTTGGCGCGGCGGATATTACTATGCTGCCCAAGTGAAGGGAAACAAAACCGCTCCCCTTGCGATATTTTATTTTTCCCGCTGGGCGACGCCGGAGAGTGCATCCAGCTTCGCAGAAATTTATTCCGCTTACCTCAGTAAACGCTACGCGCACGTGAAGGAAGTCACGCCCGACGGGGACGCGCCCCCCGACTCGCGCACTCTCACCCGTCGGCAAACGTGGACGACCGAAGCGGGAGAAGTTGCGATCCGCGTGAGCGGGACAGACCTCATGATCGCGGAGAGTCTTGACCCGGCGACGACCGAACGGTTGGAGCGGGAGATGTTCCCTTCGACTGCGGAAGGGGCAGTGGTCCGACGGTAAAGCGATCTCGCCCGTCCGTTATAATCAGAGATTCTTTCACGGTTAGGAAGGAGAGCATTTGCCGCAAGCGGAAATTGGCATCATCGGTGGAAGCGGGCTGTATCACATGCCCGGATTGTCCGACGTTCACGAATCGGCGCAGCAGACGCCCTTCGGCGATCCTTCCGATCCATATATCTTAGGGACGCTCAAAGGTCGCAAGGTTGCGTTTCTGGCGCGCCACGGCAAGGGTCATCGGATTCTGCCCAGCGAATTGAATTTCCGCGCGAATATTCACGGCTTCAAGCAACTTGGCGTCGAACGAATTATTTCCGTCTCCGCGGTGGGCTCGTTGAAAGAAGAACATGCGCCGCTGGACTTCGTCATCCCCGACCAATTTGTAGATCGTACGCGCCATCGCATTGACACATTTTTCGGCGACGGGGTCGTCGCCCATATTGGCTTTGCCGAGCCAATCTGTTCCGAACTCGCAGGCGTCGTCGAAGCCGCGTGCATGGAAGTTGACGTTCGCGGCAAGCGCGGCGGGACTTACCTCTGCATGGAAGGTCCGCAATTTTCGACGCGTGCCGAATCCAATCTTTATCGAAGTTGGGGCATGGATGTCATCGGCATGACCAACCTGCAAGAGGCCAAGCTGGCGCGCGAAGCCGAGATTTGTTATGCGACTATTGCAATGGTGACCGATTACGATTGCTGGCATCCGCATCATGATTCTGTGACAGTCGATCAAATAGTTTCGGTTTTGACCAAGAACTCCGAAAACGCCACCAAGGTCGTAAAGCAAACCGTCGCGAGCATGCCCCGCGGACGTGGCTGCAAATGCGGCTCGGCGCTGGCGCACGCGATCCTGACCGATCGCACGAAAATTCCGCCGGCGACACGCGAGAAATTGAAGTTGATTTTGGGTAAGTATCTGTAATTCCGCAAAAACAGAAAGAACTAATTACACATGAGCATTCTGGCCGTGGGTTCCATCGCATTCGATTCCATCGCGACGCCTTCGGGCAAGGTGGAAAACATCCTGGGCGGTTCGGCGACATATTTCTCTTTATCGGCCAGCTACTTCACCGATGTCCGCGTCGTAGCGGTCGTCGGTGATGACTTCACCACCGAACACGAAAGCGTGCTCAAGAAACGCGGCGTTGACACCACCGGAATCGAACATGCAAAAGGAAAAACGTTCCGTTGGGGCGGAGAATATCTCGAAAATCTCAACGAAGCCAAGACTCACTTCACTGAGCTTAACGTGTTTGAAAGTTTCAAACCGCAAATTCCGGCTGCCTATAAGGATTCGACCTTTCTGTTTCTTGGCAACATCCATCCCAGCCTGCAAACGGCAGTGCGTAAGGAAATGAGTTCTGTGCGCCTCACCGGCGGCGACACTATGAACTTCTGGATTCAAGGCGCTCTCCAGGACTTGCGAGAGACCCTGAAGCACGTGGACATTCTGCTAATCAACGACGGCGAAGCAAAAATGCTGGGCGGAGAACGCAATCTGTTGCGCGCTTCACAAAAAGTTCTCGCGCTCGGGCCGAAGGCTCTGGTCATCAAGCACGGCGAATACGGCGCAACAATTTTCTTCCGCGAAGGCGCATTCGGCATCGGACGCCACCCCTTCCGCGCGCCGACCTTGCCCATCGACGAAGTAAAAGATCCTACGGGAGCGGGCGATTCGTTCGCAGGAGGATTTATGGGCTACATCGCTTCGCAGGAAGAAATCAATCGCGAAGTGCTCAAGCGGGCGCTCTTCTACGGCGGCGTGATGGGATCGTTCGCGGTCGAGCGCTTCGGCACCGAACGACTGCAATCGCTCACGCGTGACGAAATCGAAGAGCGCTTCGAAATTTTCCGCGAACTGACCCACCTGGAATAAATGCCTGATATCGACCCTCGCTCCGCGCCGCGCTCTGAAACTGAGATATTTCTAGTCGCACAGCTCGCCACTTGCATTTCGTTTCTGTCGTTCTTCTACTACTTACATCAGGGCGACTTACTGCTCTATGGAGATGCGGTAGCGCACATCAACATCGCGCGCCGGGTCTTCGACTCTCTCACGCCCGGACCTTTGCAGCTCGGAACCGTGTGGCTGCCGCTGCCGCACCTGCTGATGATTCCGTTTATCTTGGATCATCAAATGTGGCAGAGCGGCGTCGGGGGATCGCTGGTCTCGATGGCGGCCTATGTTTTCTCAGTGACCGGGATATTCCGCCTCGTGCGGGACAGCTCGGTATTTGCCGATGAATCTCTGCGGCGTGGTTGTGCGTGGCTCGCTGCGGTTGTGTTCGCCTTCGATCCCAATATCATCTATGTGCAGACGACGGCGCTTACCGAGCCGCTCTACGGGGCGCTTTTTATTTGGGCAGTCGTTTACTTTTCCGACTTCGTGCGAAACAAAGGCGCTGCGCCTCCGAGCCCAGCGCGGCCCGCGTTATTGAAATGCGGACTATGCATTCTTGCCGCATCACTAACGCGTTACGACGGCTGGCTTCTGGCAGCCGTGTTGTCTCTGGCCGTGCTAATCATCTGGTTGAGGGGCGTGAAGCGGGGCGGACGTATCCTCTCACCGACGCGCTTCCTGTTGCTGGCTGCGGCTGGACCTCTTCTGTGGCTGGCCTACAACGCCATCGTCTACAAAAATCCGCTGGAATTTGCCAATGGCCCGTATTCCGCTGCTGCGATCGAACGGAACTCGACGGCGACCACGCATCCCGGCGCGCAACGACCGATCGAGGCTTTCACGTTTTTTCTAAGGGCGGCGGAACTGAACGTTGCTGAGGGCAATGTGGGGCGACTCTGGGTCATCGCCTTGCTGGCGGGCACTGCGATTGCCGTCGTGCGCCGGGCTTTGGGACTCATAATACTTCTTATTCCACTGCCCTTTTATGCGCTCTCGATTGCTTACAGTGGCGTACCCATTTACGTTCCGGGATGGTGGCCGTTCTCAATTTATAACGTCCGCTATGGACTCGCACTGCTGCCGGCATTCTCCGTCTTCGCTGCCATTACCATCGCCTTCATCGCCAATCGAATTCGCCAAAGCGGTCTGCGGACTGCGACTTGGGCTGGCGGCGTGCTTTTGCTCGCGACCAGTTATGGATTCGTCTGGCGCGCTTCGCCGGTATGCTTCCGCGAAGCCTTCATCAATTCGCGGGGGCGCCTCGCCATCGAGAAGGTGATCGTCGATAATCTGAAGAAACTGCCTCCGGATGCGACTCTCCTGATGGCTCTGGGCGAACATGCGGCCGCGGTGCAGGCGGCAGGCATTCCGCTACGTCGCGTGATCCATGAGACTAACCATCGCACTTGGGTGAAGCCGGACGATCCGGACGGAATCTGGGAGCGGGCGTTGCGCGATCCGCAGGCCTATGCAAGCTACGTCGTCGCCACCCAGGATGATCCGATCGACCGCTTGGTCGACAAGCGACAACTCACTTCACTGATCGTGATTCAAGCGCTGGGGGAACATTCGGTGACCTTATACAGCACAATTTCTCCCAGAAAGTAGTCCGCGCTCACTGCACGCTAAAGTCCGCGTCGATTCGCGCCGATGTCACCATTGGGCGTAATCGCGGAGGCCTTTTAGTTTGAAACCCACGGTCTTACTCGTCGAAGATAATAAGCTGCAGCTCATGGTGATCGAACGCATCTTGCTCAAAGCCGGATACAACATGATTCACGCTGCCGACGGCGACCTCGCGTTGAGCATGGCGCGAGAGCGTCATCCTAATCTGATCTTGCTGGACCTGATGCTGCCGAAAGTCAGCGGCCACGACGTGCTCAAGACGCTGAAGAAGGATCCGGCGACGGAGAAAATCCCAGTGATTATTCTTAGCGGCCTTTCTGAGAACAACGAAGCCAAGTTGCGCAAAGACGGCGCAGCCCTCTTCTTCGAAAAGTCTCAACTGCTGGATAACAAGTCCGGCGGCGAAGAATTTCTCGAAGCGATTCAGACCTGCATCGGCGCGGCGCACGTCTCCTGATTGCTTCGATTGGGAAAGACTACTTCACCACTACATTGACCAGCTTGCCTGGAACGTAGATCACCTTCACAACTTGTTTTCCCGCCATCGAATTACTTAGTTTCTCGTCGGCCAGCGCCGTTTCGCGCACAAATCCCTCGTCTGCATCGAGTGGTACGACGATCACGCTGCGCAGTTTTCCATTGACCTGAACCGGAATCTCCAGTTCATCTTCTTTCGCCAATTCGGGATCGTACTTCGGCCAGGGAGCTTTTAACAGGTTTCCTTTTTCACCCAGCATCTCCCAAACTTCGTGGGCAAAATACGGCGCGAAGGGGGCCAGTAAGAGCGCTAAGGTTCGCTGCGCCTCGGCCATCAGCGGCCCGACGCCGGCATCGCTCTGTGGCGCTGCGCGACTTACACTTTCTTCGAATGCATACAGTTGGTTCACGAACTCCATGATCGCCGAGATGCAAGTATTGAAATGCCACCGGCCCTGAAAATCATCGGTCACGCGCCGGATGGTCTGATGCATCTTGCGTTGCACGGCACGGGCATCTTTGCTCAAGCTTCCTGCCTCACCCGAAACGTGCGCGGCGGCTGCATTTCTGGAGATGAAACGATACACGCGTCCCAAGAACCGCTGAATTCCCTCGATGCCCTTATCTTGCCAGTCCATGTCGCGATCCGGAGGCGCGGCGAACAGGCTATACATGCGAGCACTATCGGCGCCATAGCGTGCCACCATTTCATCTGGGGATACGACATTGCCGAGGCTCTTCGACATCTTCGCGCCGTCTTTTATCACCATGCCTTGCGTGAACAAACGTCCGATCGGCTCACCATTTTCTACCATGCCCAAGTCACGCATGAACTTAGTCCAGAAGCGCGAATAAATTAAATGCAGAATCGCGTGCTCGACGCCGCCAATATACTGGTCGATGGGAAACCAATAGTTAGCGATCTTCGATTCGAACGGGGCACGATCGTCGTGCGCGTCGGGATAGCGGTAGAAATACCACGAAGAGTCGACAAATGTGTCCATAGTGTCGGTCTCGCGGCGCGCAGGGCCACCGCACTTCGGGCAAGTCGCGTTCACGAACTCCGGCACATGGCTCAGCGGCGATCCGCCAGCCACCGAAACGTCTATCTTGTCGGGCAACAGGACAGGCAAGTCTTTTTCAGGGACCGGAACGATGCCATCCTTCTCGCAATACAACATCGGGATCGGCGTACCCCAATAGCGCTGCCGTGAAACGCCCCAATCTTTAAGGCGGTATGTGACCGTAGCTTTGCCAAAACCGCGCTGCTCGGCGTCCGCCGCCATTTTGCCGAGGGCGTCGCTACTTGTCAGACCGGTGTAAGCTCCCGAACTTATCAGAGTTCCATCGTCGCCGAGAAATGGCAACTTCAACTCGGCTGTCTCATCGGAGGCATTAGCGTGCGGCATCACTACTCGCCGAATCTGCAGACCGTACTTGCTGGCGAATTCGAAGTCGCGCTCATCGTGGCCGGGCACGCTCATGATCGCGCCTGTGCCATAGTCCGTCAGGATGTAATTCGCCACCCAGATCGGAATGCGTTCGCCGCTAAACGGATTCAGCGCAAACTTCCCCGTAGCGACGCCGTGCTTCTCAATCGCACCGATGTCCCCTTCTTCTTTCGCTTTGCGCTGCTGCGCAATGAGCGCGTCGACTTCCGTGCGTAAACTCGCATTCGTCGCGGCGAACTCTTTCACCAGCGGGTGCTCTGGCGCCAACTGCAATGACGTGGCCCCGAAGATGGTATCAATGCGCGTGGTGAAAACTGTGATCTTCTGCCCGCCTCCGTCAGCCAACTCGAAGTCCAGGCTGGCGCCTTCGCTCCGACCAATCCAATTGCGCTGCATGGTGCGAACTTTTTCCGGCCAGCCATCGAGCGTATCTAAGTCGCGCAGCAATTCATCGGCATATTTTGTAATTCGCAGGAACCATTGTTCCAAATCGCGCGGCTCAACGATCGTGTCTTCATGCCGCCAGCAGCGGCCATTCACAACCTGCTCATTCGCCAGCACAGTCGCGCACTTAGGACACCAGTTAACGCGGCTCTTCTTGCGATATGCCAGACCCTTCTCGTAAAACTTCAAAAAGAACCACTGATTCCAGCGATAGTACTCCGGCATGCATGTGGTGACTTCGCGCGACCAGTCGTAGGCGAATCCCAGGCGGTTCATCTGGACTTTCATCTTCGCGATATTGCTGAGCGTCCACTCTCGAGGCGGGGTGTTGTTCTGAATCGCCGCATTCTCGGCTGGTAGGCCAAACGAATCCCAACCCATGGGATGCAGCACGTTGTATCCGTTCATCCACATGTAACGAGCCAGCACGTCGCCAATCGCATAATTGCGCACATGCCCCATGTGCAACACGCCCGAGGGATAGGGCAACATTTCCAGCACGTAGTATTTTTTCTTGTCCGAATGGGCTTCCGCCGCATAGATCGACGGATCGTTCTGCCATCGCTCCGTCCACTTGCTTTCGATCCGAGTGGCGTCGTAGCGATGAGGTTCCGGTACCGACTCTGGCTGAGCCGCGGCAGTCATGTTCTTTTCGATGGACATAAGTAATACGGAAGCTTGATTTTACAACGTAGAAGTCAACCGCAAGAGTCTCTGACTAAACGGACGAGGCCGCCATCTCTTCTTCACCGATGACGGGCAATTCCATCCAGCCTTCGACGGGCAGAGCGTCCATGGGCAGACGATTCTGCCAGAGGCTAAAGCGCAGCCGCAAAGTTTGTCCTGGCAATAACGACAGCGGCAGTTTGAACTCAAAGCTGCGCCGGAAGGCGATCCCAACGGAACCAGCAGGTCCGTGAGAGGACATAATCGCCGAATCCTCGTCCAGCGCGTTCAGAGTCCACGAAATAATACTGCCCTTCCCTATTTCCGCCGCCAGCCGCAGAGACTTCGAAGGCACCGTTGCGCCGTTGCTCCAGGACTCGAGGTTCGCGACAACTTCGCCGTCGAATGACGCCGTGCTTTGTAAAAAATCCAGGCGCGCATAAAGATTAGCTTCGTCGATACCAGCATGCATCGAGTCGAGCAGGAAAACTTTACCGTGCATCGCGCCGGAGCGGTCGTCGGCGGTGTAGGTGGCGGCTCCCATCCACTCGAAGTAGCGGATCAAATCGCCTGTGATGCCCGGTCGGATAAACGCGCTCTGCTGCAAGTGATGGGGACGCGCGACTTCACTCGAGATCGGCTGCGACAAATAGTCCGGCGGAGTACCCCCCAACGCCTGGTAGACGTTCGACAGATGCTTGCGATAGAGTTCGTCGAAATCGCGGTCGTTGGCGGTGTGGTGTTCCGGTCCATACCACCAATTCCAATCGCTGCCTTCTGCGATTAGCAACTCCTCGTATGCCAGCTTGCGCTGCGAGTCGGTACAGCTCGGCGCGGCTTGCTCGTAGAAATTACGCGCATGAGAAAGATAATCCCAGGAGCGATTGTCTTCGTGGGCGCCAATCCAGACATTGAAATTGGCATCGATCCAGGAACCCGGCACCAGCGAGCTCAGCGCATTGAAATTCTTATGCCGCGCAATCGCTTCCGACACAGTGACCGCTTCGATCTCAGGATTGCGCTGCAGCTTATCGTAAAACCGCCGCAAAAACTCACGCCCCGAGTTCGGATAATGCTCCCAGGCATTCTCGCCATCCAGAATAATCGGAACCACGGCATCGCGACCGGACGCAACCATTCCCTGCGCCGCAGACTTGATGCTCTGCACGAGATGGTTCGCGGCCTCGATCGGATTCATGCCGGAGTAGACGAAGCCGATTAAATCCGAGATCGTGTGATCGCGGAAAATCAGATTCATGTGCGTCTCGTTCTTTTCATAGCGATGGATCGTATAGAGCTTCTCGCCTAAGTGTTGCGGCAAGTTGCCGCGGCCATCGCGGGCGAAATTTACCCCCAGTGTGCGCCCCAAGACGCCCTCGTCGGAAGCCATCCAGTCAACTCCGAGAGTATGCGCGATCGCAATCGCTTCTTCCGACACGCTGCCCTCGGACGGCCACATGCCGCGCGGACGCACACTAAAAACTTTCTCGTGCAAATCGAGCCCGCGTTTAATCTGCTCTGCTGCGTCCTCTGGATGACGGAAGCGCTTCTGCGGCAAGGGCAATCCTGGCGACGACACCGCTCCCGCATCGGTATCGCACACGAGCGGAAGAATCGGATGGTAAAACGGCGAAGTAGAAATCTCAATTGACCTGCGCTTCGCCGCCTCGGCATGGGCGGGAAGAGCTTTGGCGATCAAAGCGCGCTCCCGCACGATCACAAAACTTTGGTCGGCAAGTGAAAAATCGCGTCCTTTCTTGACCAGCTCTGCAATCTCCGGCTCGTCTAGAAAGTATTCGTCAAACCAGGCCAGTTGTGATAAGACCTGCAGGTCCGTGAAATCCTGCGCTTGAAAATATTTTTCCGCTTTCTCGGGCGATTCGCCGAGGCCGCGAAAACGATCCCACAACTCGCGGTAACGCGGATAGCGCCCGATCATGTTGATAGGATGGGCTTGAAACAAATACCGCAATGCAAACTGGCGCTCTTCTAAAGTCAAATCGGCAGCCGGCTTCGCAGCCACATCGAAAAAAGGATCGGACGCGCCACCGGAGGCATACTCCTGCACTTGCGTAATCAGGGACGGGACGAGATTGAAGGTCTGATGAACTTCAGGAAATTCCTCCAACAGCTTGACCATGCCGTAATAATCCTTGAGCGCATGAAGCCGTACCCAAGGCAAACGGTAAGCACCTGTGACCAGGTCTTTATAGAAGGGCTGATGTTGATGCCAAAGAATGACGACGCGCCATGCGGACATGTATTTTCTAGTACTGGTGATGCGAAGCGGTGCAGGCAGTTTAGCACGGCTCACATTTAGGATGTGAGGCTAATTTCGGATGTCGCTCATCACCTGCTCAATCTCTTTCTTGTTTTCGCCAGTGATGGGCAGCAGCGGCAGTCGTGGGGTGCCGCCAAAGTATCCGTTCAGATCCATCGCATACTTCACCGCGCCGATCCCCAGCTCGCCGACGATTCTATTCGACGCTTTTACGATACGCTCTTGTTTTAAAGCTGCGAGCCCGGCGTCGCCTTCTTTCCACGCCGCGTAAATCTCATAGCACGCGGTCGGCGCCGGATCTGCCATCGCCAGAATCGCCCCCACCGCGCCCGCTTCGAGCGATACTTTCAGCTTCTGCGCCTGTCCGATCAGTATCTGAAAGCCGACTTCCTTTTGGCGAGTTTTCAATCCGCCCACCATGGTCACGGCGGAAGATGACGTCTGCGGAGACCCTCCACCAATCGTCACCAGCGTGCCCGCTTCGACTTTCGCCTTCTCAGCCGCGGCTTGCAGCATACGCGGCGTCACGGCCGCAAACGTTTCGGTCACCGTAGCGCTGCGCTTCACAGAGCGCGTTCCTTCCGCCATGCGCCGTACTTTCTCGACGTCGCCGCCGGATTCCTTGATGCCGATGATATTCGGATGCGCTGCGAGCTCGATCACCAGTTCCGACGCAAGATCGTATCCCGTGCATTGCGGGATGTTGTAAATCATCAGCGGAATTGGCGACCGGTCAGCCACAAAGCGATAAAACGCGAGCAGCGCCGCTGGCGTCATCTGACCCTTGAAGTAGTGTGGTGTGCGCACCAGGGCAACGTCGTAACCCAACTCAGCGGCAAACTCCGTTAGCTTGAGCGTTGTGTGCGCGGACTCCGCACCCGCACCTGCAACCAGAACCTTCTCGGGCGAAGCCGCGCTGCGAGCGCAGCGCAATACTTCGCGCTGCTCGTCCCCGCTCATCAGGATCGCTTCGCCCGTCGTGCCCAGCACGACAATACCGGCTACCGGAGTCTTCGAGTAGCGTTCGACATTGGCTTCAATTTTCTTGAAATAAACTTCGCCGTTCGGATAGAACGGCGTGGTCGTCGCGGGTAGGATTCCGTGGAGAAGCATGTTGGATGTGTCGAGACCACGTCCCTTCGACTTCGCTCAGGGCAAGCTTAAGCTCGTGCAGCAGCAAAGTGAGACTAGGCTAGGGAAACTACTTCGCTTTTGCCGACAATGCCTTCAGCCGCGCATTCAGCCGCGACTTATAACGAGAAGCCGTATTCTCGTGCAGGATGCCCTTTTGAATCGCCTTGTCCAGAGTGGACACAGTCTTGCGATACACCTGCTCCGCCGCCGCAGCATCGCCCGCGGTCAAGCTCTCGCGCATTTCGCGCAGCGTGCCGCGCAGGCGCGACGTATTCGCCCGGTTGCGGGCGGTGCGTGTTTCTGTCTGTCGGGCGCGCTTCAGCGCCGAAAAATGATTCGCCATTTCCTCTAATACCCTTGTTCCCTGAGATTTACCTACAGATGGACTTCCGGCGGGTACCGAATACATTAGTGTACCGGAGGGGCTTTCGCGGGGTCAAACGAGGCGCCAATTAGAGAGACGCGGGGAGTGAACACTACGACGCCCTCAAACTACCCACCTCGGAGTGCCAAATGCACTGATGACTCTCGTGCTCGCACTCCTGCCCTTCACATCGACAACCGGAGTTACACTTGCATCACCCTGGTTCTTGGAGGCGAAAAAAGGCCTGGCATATCCGGCTAGCCTTTTGTGGGTCAAATGAACGTTGATCGAAGAAACTACTTAAACGTTGGAATCTTTCTTTCGCTGTGTGGTTTGTTGGGCTGGTTCTCTCCAGAACTCCGACAGCACCTCCCAGGAATAACGGGGGGCTAGTTGACCTGGCACTCTTTCTCGGTCTGCTCGCCCTACTCGGCTATGCCAAGTCGAGGAAGCGCTAGGACGAATCAGCTGACTAGGACAACCTCAGAAACCGCTTCCTATACGCGTTGATATAGCTTGGGCTCGACACTCAAGACTCTTGCAGCTCACACTACTCGAACAGCTGGCCGCGGGTGCTGGGCAGTTTCGGATTTCGTTTCCAAAACAGCAGCGCGTTTATGACATCCTGTTGTATCGGAGACTTCTATGATCAAGCAAGATAAGGTCAACAAAACACGAATTGGGGTTATAGGTTAGGATTCGTAGCAGTCCTCGTCGCGGTTGCATGGAAACTGCTATCCCGAAAGAAGGCGCTTTCGCCCATGCCTAGCTCGCTTGAGCCATTCATCGACCAAACCTGCGAGCCCGCCGTGCAAGGATTCCTGCACCGTCCCGCAACGCCCTCCGGCGACGGCTTGGTCCTTACCCATGGAGCGGGCGGAAACGCGAACATGGCGTTGTTGGTCGCCCTCGCCGAGACTTTCGCTGGATTCTTCGTGGCGCGATGTAATCTGCCGTTTCGTCAGCGGCGTCCGCATGGACCGCCCAGTCCGGCGAGCGCGGCGAGTGACCGCGAAGGTCTGCGCAATGCTGTCCACGCGCTGCGAAGATTCGCTACCGGAAGAATCTTTCTAGGCGGCCAATCCTATGGCGGACGCCAGGCTTCAATCCTTTGCGCGGACGATTCGACGCTCGTCTCCGGCCTAATAGTGCTTTCGTATCCCCTGCACCCTCCAGGCAAGCCCGATCAGCTTCGAATTGCACACCTGCCTAAGCTGCAAGTTCCTGCGCTCTTTGTCGAAGGCACGAGCGATCCTTTTGCTACGATCCCAGAAATCAAAGCAGCGATGAAACTAATTCCGGCTAAACATGAGTTGCTGGAGGTGGAAGGCGCAGGCCACGATCTGGGATTTAAAGCGAAGTCGCAAAAGACCGACTTACCCACGAAGGTCTTCTCCACGTTTCAGTCTCTCTTTTTCGGAAACTCGCCAACCTAAGCTGTCGCGAAGTTTACGCGCAATAGAATTCCGCGATTGTTTCAACCACGCAAGCTTGTTCGGCTTCGGTGAGTTCGGGGAAAATGGGTAACGCCAGCACTTCGCGCGCCGCAGCTTCGGAGCGAGGAAGGTCGCCCGGCAGGTGTCCGAGGTAGGCGAAGGCTTCCTGCAAATGCAGCGGCACGGGATAGTAAACTTCGCTGCCAATGCCGCGATTGTTCATGAACTCGCGCAGTTCGTCGCGACGCTGAGCCCGGACCACATATTGATGAAACACATGATGCGCCTCTGGCCTCGTCGTCAGCGAACGCAGCGGCCCCGAAGCAGAAAGCAATCCGGCGGTCGCTAGTAGTCGGTCATAACGAGCCGCACATGCGCGCCGCAGCTGATTCCACTTCTCCAGATGCGGCAGCTTCACGCGCAAGACCGCGGCCTGGATGGCATCCATGCGAGCGTTCCAGCCGAGTTCATCGTGATAATAGCGGTGAGGGCTGCCATGATTGCGCAGTCGGCGCATGTGCTCGGCTAGGCCCGCGTCTGAGGTCGTTACGATGCCCGCATCGCCATACGCACTCAAGTTCTTCGTCGGATAAAAACTGAATGCCGAAGCCACGCCCAGCGATCCGGCTGGCTTGCCTTTCCAACGCGCGCCAATCGCTTGGGCCCCGTCTTCGATGACTGGAATGCGATACTGCGCGGCGACCGCGTTCAAAGCGTCCATGTCGGCGCACTGACCAAATAGATGCACTGGCAGAATGGCCTTCACTTTGTGCGAGCGACCATCCGACCAGCGCTCCCTAATCTGTTGGGGATCCAGGTTCAGCGTTCCGGGATCGACATCAAGCAGAATGGGCTTCGCACCCGCGCGCGCGATGGAGCTGGCCGAGGCAAAAAAGCTGAACGCAGAAGTGACGACGAAATCGCCCGGCTGGACGTCTGCGGCGACCAGAGCGAGCCAGAGTGCGTCTGTGCCAGAAGCGCAAGCGACGGCGTGAGACGTGCCTGCCAGCGCAGCGATTTCGCTCTCCAGCGCTTCGACTTCACGCCCCAGAATAAACTGCTGCGAGTTGCAAACGCGCTCAATCGCGGCAAGGACTTCTCCCTTGATTTCGGAATACTGGCGTTGGAGGTCGAGTAACGGAACGCTGGTGACGGCAGGTCTCGCCGCTTTCGGGACGGGTGCGGATACGCTTGAGATCTTGGCCAAGAGAACTAAATTCTAGCACTCCCACAGTGTGTCTCGCGTCACTCCAGAGGCGAGGCTATCTCTTAGACTCGTGCATTACCCGCGTCGCTTCAGGTAAGATGTGACCGTTCTCGAAACGTCGGAGCCTCCACATCAACTATGAAGCGAGAGTTTGCCAGGGGTTACAGCCAGGAACTAAACCGCGAGATGGACATGCTTGTGTTCGGTCATGCCGGCATGCCCATGATCGTCTTCCCTACATCCATGGGGAAGTATTTTGAGTACGAAGACCGTGGCATGATCAACGCGATCGCGGGGAAGATCGAGCGAGGGGAGTTGCAGGTTTTTTGCCCCGACGGCGTCGATTCCGAGAGCTGGTACAACAAGAACGTCCATCCCAAGATTCGCGTCATGCGGCATTTGCAGTACGAGCGCCACATTCTGCACGAGCTGGTGCCATACGTTCGGAGAATTAATTCTGCGCAGCAATTGGCGGTTACGGGATGTAGCTTCGGCGGCTATCATGCCGTGAATTTTGCACTCAAGCATCCCGACGTGGTGACCCTTTGCATTAGCATGAGTGGTGCATTCGACATTCATCAGTTTCTCGATGGTTATTACGATGACGATTGCTACTTCAACTGCCCACCGGACTTCTTGCAGAGCATGAACGACGATTGGTTTCTAAGCCGCTATCGGCAAATGAAGATCGTGTTGGCGGCGGGTGAATGGGATATGTGTCTCGACGAGAACGTGAAGCTGTCGCACATGCTCAATCAGAAAGCGGTCGGTCATTGGCTGGATATTTGGGGCGATCATACAAAGCATGACTGGCCATGGTGGATCAAAATGGCGGAAAAGTATTTCTAAGATGCAATTCCCGGGAGAGATTCTGTGAATAAAATTGGCGTGCTATTCGGCATGGAGAACACGTTTCCGCCGGCCCTGGTGGAAAAAATCAATGGCATGAAGGTGGACGGAGTCAGCGCTGAGTTCGTGAAGCTCGGCGGCGTAAAGATGGCCGAACCAAGCGGCTATCGTGTCATTGTGGATCGCATCTCGCAGGATATCGAGTTCTACCGTGCGTACTTAAAAAATGCGGCGCTGACGGGAACGATTGTGATCAACAATCCTTTCTGGTGGACTGCTGACGATAAATTTTTTAACTATGCGTTGGCCACGAAGCTTGGCGTGGCCATCCCGCCGACCGTGTTACTGCCGCAAAATCAGCATCCTGTGGGAACGACGGAGCAGTCGATGCGCAACCTGATCTTCCCGCTGAACTGGGATGAGATTTTCGATTACATCGGCTTCCCTGCTTTCCTGAAGCCCTACGACGGTGGCGGCTGGAGAGACGTTTATCAGGTTCACTCCAAAGAAGAGCTGTTCCACGCCTACAATCAAACCGGTACTCTGTGCATGACCTTGCAGAAGGCGGTGAAGTTCAAGGAGTATTTTCGCTGCTATGTCGTTGGCCAGGAAAAAGTTCACATCATGTATTACGATCCGAAAGCGCCGATGCATGAGCGCTATGTCAAGAATCCTGCGCCCGCCGACCCTGCGTTGCTGGCGAGAGTAGAAAAAGACGCGCTAGCCCTATGCAAAGCTTTGGGATATGACCTTAATACGGTCGAATTCGCAGTGGAAGATGGCATCCCGTATGCGATCGACTTTATGAATCCGGCGCCCGACGCGGACGTTAATTCCGTGGGCCCGGCAAACTTCGACTGGATCGTGAATGCCGTTGCCGAATTTGCCGTTAAGAAGGCCTTAAGCGACGAACATCCGGCGAGCGAGTTGCGCTGGGCGTCACTGCTGGCGGGCGGAGAACAGACAGCGGTTCCGGCTGCAAAGAGAAAAGCTGTGCCCAGAGCGAAACGCGAGTAATTGTTATACTACGGTTGTTGGCCACCACTGGCCGGGTTCCGCGCATATGCAGACCTCCTACACCATCGGGATTGAAGAGGAGTATCAGACCATCGATCCGGTGACGCGCGACCTGCGCTCCCACATTCACACCGAGATGATCGAAAAGGGCAAACTCCTGCTGCAAGAGCGGGTGAAGGCCGAGATGCATCAGTCGGTCGTCGAGGTGGGTACTTCCGTCTGCAACAACATCAAAGAGGCCAAGACCGAAGTAAAGAAGCTGCGCCACGACATGATTCAGCTGGCTCGAGAGAATGGCCTGTCCCTGGCATCGGCGGCGACGCATCCCTTCACCGATTGGCGGACGCAAGAGATTTATCCCGACGAGCGGTACCACAACATCGTGCAGGATATGAAGATGGTGGCGCGCGCCAATCTGATCTTCGGCCTGCATGTGCATATCGGCATCGAAGATCGCGAGACGGCGATTCACCTGATGAATCATGCGCGCTATTTTGTGCCCCACATGCTCGCGCTGTCTACGAATTCGCCCTTCTGGATGGGCATGAATACGGGATTGAAATCCTATCGCTGCAAAGTGTTCGACAAGTTTCCACGAACCAATATCCCCGACTATTTCCCAAGTTGGGGCGAGTATGACAACTTCATCAAACTCCTGATTAAAACGAATTGCATCGATAACGCGAAAAAAATCTGGTGGGACATTCGGCCGCATCCGTTCTTTAACACGCTGGAATTTCGCGTGTGCGATATTCCCATGCGGGTCGAGGAAACCATTGCGTTGGCGGCGCTCATCCAAGCCACAGTGGTGAAGTTGCACAAGCTCTACACCGCCAATCAAGGCTTCCGCCTCTATCGCAGAGCCCTGCTGATGGAGAACAAATGGCGCGCCTCTCGCTACGGCCTCGATGGCAAGATGATCGACTTCGGCAAACAGAAAGAAGTCCCCACGCGCGATCTGATCCGCGAATATCTTGATTTTGTCGACGACGTTGTGGACGAACTGGGATCGCGAGAAGAGCTGGAATATATCCACGAAATTCTGGAAACCGGCACCGGAGCCGACCGCCAGTTGCAAGTGTTCGAAGAAACCGGCGATCTGAAGAAGGTCGTCGATTACATTATTAAGGAGACGGAAGCCGGACTGGCTGAACCAGTCGCCGTGGCTTCCTAGAACCTAAGGGCCTGTTACGAATGAATGTTTCCGCCAGTCACTTGAACCGTCAAATCAACACCATTCCATTTGATCTTGAACTCAGCGAGGGCGCGCGCAATGCGGTTAACGTATGCCTGCGCATTCAACCCACCGAGAAAGTCACCATCATCACGGACGAGGTCACGAAGGAAATCGCAGCCAGCCTCGCCAGCGAACTCGACCGCATCGGCAGCGCTTACAAGGCGTGGATTTTGGAAGACCTCGCACCGCGTCCGCTAAAGCATCTGCCGCCGGAAATCGTCGATGATATGGCGACCAGTCAAGTGAGTATTTTCGCCGTGCAGGCGCAAATGAACGAGCTGAAGTCGCGCATGGAGATGACCGACATCGTCAACCAGCGCCGCATGAGACACGCCCACATGGTGAACATCAACCGGCAGATCATGCTGGAGGGCATGCGCGCGGACTTTCTGAAAGTGGATCGCATCAGTATGAAGGTTGTCGACATGGTGCGCCGCGCCAAGAAAGTGCGAGCGCGCACCGAGGCCGGAACCGATCTTACCGCGGACCTGAATCCGAATTATCGCTGGGTAAAGACGAGTGGCATTATCAGTCCCGATAAATGGGGCAATCTGCCGGGCGGCGAAGTCTTCACCACTCCCGGCGAAGTGAACGGAACATTTGTGATCGACGGCGTGGTCGGAGACTTCCTGTGCGCGAAGTACGGCGATCTCGCTCCGAATCCTTTGACGGTGCGGGTTGAGAAAAACAGATTAGTCGAAGGGCATTCCGGAAACAAAGAGCTGGAAAAAGATTTCTGGGACTACACCCACACCGACGAAAACAGCGATCGCGTGGGGGAATTCGCCATCGGCACGAACATCGAATTGAAAGACGTAATCGGCCAGATTTTGCAGGACGAAAAGTATCCCGGAATTCACATCGCATTCGGGAATCCTTACGGAGCGCACACGGGAGCCGAGTGGTACTCGGGCACACATATCGATATCGTTGGCCGCCGCTTCGACATCTGGGTGGATGACGAACAGATTATGCGGAACGGGAAGTTTTTGATCGAGGCATAGGCTCCGCTCGCATCTCCTTTCACTTCTATCCGTTATAATCACGCCATCGATGATTCCCGCACTGCGGCAGCAGTTCAATCAAAGCTTTACGCTGGAAAAGTACCAGACTCTTTTGCGAGTCATGGAAGAGCGCTGCGGAACCCCCATCAAATTCCGCATCGCTGAAACCCCTTGTTTCTTCCCCGCCGATTTGCTCGAAACCATGCAGCGCTACGGCAAAGAGTTGATTCGTCAACTAGAGAGCCTGGAATACCGCCGCGCCTCGTTCGATTCAATCCCGCCCGAGTTCAATGTTCCGCGTGAGCCCTCGCATCCTATGTTCGTCCAGGTCGATTTCGGCTTGGTGCGCAATGCCGTCGGTGAGATCGAGCCCAAACTCGTCGAGTTGCAGGCTTTTCCGTCGCTCTATGCTTATCAAGCAATGTTGTCGCAGGTCTATGCGGAAGTCTATGAACTCGATCCAAGTCTCGACTATCTGCTCGGCGACCTCGACTGGGATTCGTACAAGGCTTTATTGCGTCGCGCCATTGTCGCCGACCATGATCCGGCGAACGTGATCTTGATGGAAGTCGATCCGTTACAACAGAAAACTCTGCCCGACTTTTTGCTCACCGAGAGGCTTCTGGGCATTAAGACAGTCTCCATTACCAGCATCAAGAAGGTCGGAAAATATCTGTTCTATGAAGACAAGGGACAAAAGGTACCGATTCACCGCATTTACAATCGGGCCATCGTCGATGAGTTGATTCGCAAGAAGACCAAGCTGCCATTCGACTTCAACGAAGACCTAGAGGTGGAGTGGGCCGGCCATCCCAATTGGTACTTCCGAATGAGCAAGTTTTCCATGCCATTCTTGAAGCATCCTTCGGTCCCGTCAACGCGATTTCTGCATCGGGTTGAGGCCAATCCGAAAGACTTGGACAAGCACATTATCAAGCCGCTGTTTTCCTTTGCTGGAATTGGAGTCATCATGAATCCGACGCGCGAGGATCTGGCGAATATCCCCAAAACTCATCATGCGCAATACATTCTGCAAGAGCGTATGAATTTCGAACCGGTGATCGAAACCCCTGCCGGCCCAACCAAGGCTGAGGTTCGCATTATGTACATCTGGTTGGACAAGTTGCAGCCGGTGATGACGATCGTTCGCATGGGGCGAGGACTGATGATGGGTGTCGACCAAAACAAGAACATGGAATGGGTCGGCGCTTCGGCGGGATTCTATCCGAGGCCATAGAACGCAATCCGCTTCCCCGTAGCCCATCGTGGCGATGAACGACCGGTTTCAGGCGCTGGCGAAGCAACTACTTGAGGAAATAAATTGCTTCGCGGTTCGCAGCTGGAGTGTCTCATAACAATGCCAATCGCCCACCGTGCGAAGTCCGCGAGAATTCTTCTGCTCCCGCTGCTGCTCTTGGCCGCCAGCGCTTGTTCGCAGACAAAACCACAGCCGGAAGTTCCGCCAAGGCTGGAGAGTTACACGCAACCGTTGCCGCAAGATCAGGGCGCGCCTGGTTTGCAGGAGGAGTTGAGGCGGCTGAACACCACCGCGCGATTGATGATGGTGGTAGCCCATCCCGACGACGAAGATGGTGGCATGTTGACCCTGGAGTCACGCGGGCAAGGCGTTTCAACGCTTTTGGTGACGCTCAATCGCGGCGAGGGCGGACAGAACAAACTAGGCAGCAATCTGTTCGATGTTCTCGGTGTGTTGCGCACGCTCGAGCTAACGGCTGCGGATCGCTATTACGGAGTGGAGCAGCGGTTCACCCGAGTCGCCGATTTCGGCTACTCTAAGAATCCCGAAGAAACCTTCCAGAAGTGGCAGGGACACGACGTTCCCCTCGGTGATATTGTGCGCACGATTCGCACTTTTCGTCCCGATGTCCTGGTGGCGCGTTTCTCTGGGACAGATCGAGACGGGCATGGGCATCACCAAGCGTCGGCGATTCTGACGCGTGAAGCTTTCCGCGCCGCCGCCGATCCGAAGCGATTTCCTGAACAGATCAAAGAAGGCCTGACGCCATGGCAGGCGAAGAAGCTTTACATCGGAAATGTTTGCGGATTCGGCGCGAGTTCTTGTCCCGATGCCGATTGGACGCTGAAGCTGAATACCGGCGTAGTTGATCCAGCGCTCGGAACGTCTTACATCGATTTCGCCATGCGTGGCTTGAAACATCAACTCTCTCAAGGCGCGGGCGGGTGGTCGGTCGACCCCGGCGATCGCTTCACATTCTACAAACTCGTGGATTCAGTCTTGCCGAACACGCTCGACAAGAATGGCCATGAGAAAAGTTTTTTCGATGGCATCGACACATCGGTCACGGGACTGGCGTCGCGGTTCGGGGAGGACCGAGTATTTCTGCAAGGTCTGCAAAAGCTTCAGCAAGATATCGACAAGTCGAAAACTGCTGCGACGACGGATGCACACAAGGCTGTTTCTCCTTTGCTGGAAGCCACAGGGGAGTGCGAGGCTTTAATTCCGATCGACACGGTTCTGTCCGACAGCGGAAAGCAAGACTTGCGCGCGCGGCTGTACGAGAAAGAAGATCAGCTCAGTCTGGCCGCGAATCTCGCTGCTGGCGTGCAATTACGTGCCGAAGTCGGTACGCCTGAGGCCAATAGCCCTGAGACCGCCTACATGGCGGTCCCGGGCCGATCCTTTCGCGTCAACGCGCACTTCGCGAGCCAAATTTCCGCAACGCAAGTGAAGATAAGCTTGTCAGCGCCCGCTGGTTGGACGGTCGAAACTGTGAAATCCTCTGCCGCCGGTGACGACGCGCAATTTGAAGTCACGCCACCTCAGGATGCCAAGCTGACCCGACCTTACTGGCATCGCGACAACCCCGAGACGGAAGCGCTGAACCACATCGATGATGAGGATTTTGCCACGCTTCCCTTCCCTCCGCCGCCATTGATCGCGCGGGGTTATTTCGTCATCGACGGCAAGCCGAGTGTCACGGGCGTTCCCGTGGTCGTGAAGTATCGTGAGGACGGCCACGAAAAGGAGCGCGCACTCGCCGTTGCGCCCGCGTTTTCGGTTTTGCTCGATCCCGGGGAGCAGGTCGTTCCCGTGCAAGACGAGAACCCAAGACCGGTGACGGTTTCGGTGAGTTCCAACTTGGCGAGCCCAAGCAAAGGGGTCCTGCGGCTGAGCTTGCCCGAGGGTTGGCGATCCGAGCCTAAGCAACTCAATGCCGAGATTCCTGCTGGAGGACTTCCCTCCAATTTTCAGTTTCAAGTTTTTCCTAAGAATCTGCGCGAAGGCAAAGCAGAAATTCGTGCCACTCTCGAAGTGGATGGAAAGCGCTACGCCGAAGGCTACAGTGTAGTCACGCGGCTCGATCTGGACACGTTTTACTACTACCAGCCTGCGCTGCAAAAAGTCAGCGCAGTCGACGTTGCCGTTCCAAAGAAGATACGCGTAGGTTACGTCATGGGCGCGGGAGATGGAATTCCCGGCGTTCTCAAACAACTCGGCATCAACACAGCCGAGGTCACGCCCGACCAGCTCGCAACCGCAGACTTAAGCCTCTATGACGCCATCATTCTCGGAATTCGCGCTTACGACACACAGCCCGGAGCCGTCGCGAACAACCGGCGACTTCTGGACTTTGTAAATGCAGGCGGAACGTTGGTCGTGCAATACAATTCCGGAGTCGGCGATTTTAATAATGCGAAGCTGACGCCATATCCCGCAAAACTGGCTCGCGACCGCGTCTCCGTCGAGGAAGCTCCCGTCGAGATTCTGGATCCCAGTAATTCGATCTTTCATCGGCCCAATGAAATTACGCAAGCTGATTTCGTCGGATGGGTACAGGAGCGCGGTCTCTACTTCATGGATCAATGGGACACTAAGTTTACGCCGCTGCTTGGGTCGCATGACCCCGGCGAACCCGATAGGAAGGGCGGGCTCATCGAAGCTCGCTATGGCAAGGGGATTTATATCTACACTGGCTATGCATTCTTCCGGCAGTTGCCCGCCGGCGTTCCCGGCGCGGTTCGCCTTTTTGTAAACTTGATCAGCGCAGGACACGACACACCCAACTAGCCGCCTAAATCCGCTTTCGCCACAAATGCCCCCACCATCCAATTCTCCGCGACTGGTCGCTGGCCTGGGGCTGTGGAGCGCTGTTTCCATCAACATGCTGGACATGATCGGAGTGGGGCCATTCATTACGATTCCTCTGATCGTGACTGCCATGGGTGGCCCGCAAGCCATGCTGGGATGGGTACTCGGCGCATTCTTCGCGCTCTGCGATGGGTTGGTCTGGGCCGAGTTGGGCGCGGCGATGCCGGGGTCGGGCGGATCCTACCGTTATTTGCGGGAGTGCTACGGCCCTCAGAAACTCGGCCGATTGGTTTCCTTTCTTTTCGTCTGGCAACTTTCGTTCTCCGCGCCTCTATCGATCGCATCGGGAGCGATTGGGTTGGCGAGCTACGCATCATTCCTCTGGCCAGGATTGGATGCGCCGTTGTGGTCGCATCAATGGGCTTCAACTCTGCCATGGCTGCAAACATCGCGAATCGCCTTCAGTGTTTCCGGGGCGACGCTGCTGGCGATTGCCGTCGTCATCACCGTCCTCATACTTCTCTATCGCCGAATCAGCAGTGTCGCGCACATCGCCGGGATTTTGTGGATCGCGGTGATGGCAACCGTCGCCTGGACTATTTTCGCCGGCCTGACTCACTTCCAGGCAAAGCTAGCTTTCGACTTTCCGCCCGGAGCATTTGCCGTGTCCCGAGAATTCTTTCTGGGCCTCGGGTCGGCCATGCTGATTGCCACCTACGACTATTGGGGTTATTACAACGTAAGTTTTCTAGGCGATGAAGTGCGCACGCCGTCGAAGACCATTCCCCGTGCGATGCTGCTCTCGATCCTCGTGGTGGCCGGCTTATACCTTGTCATGAACATCGGCATCCTCGGGGTCGTATCGTGGCGAGAGATGATGCAGCCTCATGCCGCGGGCGGTTTCAACGTGGTTTCAATATTCATGGAGAAAGTTTACGGTCCATGGGCTGCGAAACTGGCTAGCGCCCTAATCATTTTGGCGGCATTCGGGTCGGTCTTTTCGCTGATGCTCGGCTACTCGCGCGTACCCTATGCTGCGGCCTTGGATGGAAACTACTTTCGCGCCATGGCTCGAGTGCATCCCGACGGACGGTTCCCCTACGTCTCACTGATCGCGCTGGCTTCGGTGACCATTGTCGCTTGTTTCTTTTCCCTGGCGGAGGTGATCGCGGCTTTGGTCGTGATCCGCTTACTTCTACAGTTTCTCCTACAAGCAATCGGATTGATGATTCTGCGAGTTCGTCAGCCTGATTTGCCGCGACCCTTCCGAATGTGGCTATACCCCGCTCCGGCGCTTCTGGCCATCGGTGGATTTTTATTCATCCTGTTTTCACGAAAACATTTCTTGCGGGAGATTCGTTTTGCGCTGGCGATTCTGGTAGCCGGTCTGATGGTTTATCTTTTCCGAGCCTGGCGCGGGCGTGAGTGGCCTTTTCCGCCTTACTTCCAGAGGAGTGCGGGCCCGTCGAGCGATCACTCGTCGCGGACCAGTTGAAGGAGATGCCCTCGAATGAGTTCGTCCCGAGTTTTGCACAGCTTCGCGAAAATAGGGACTGACTACTCTATTTCAGTGGCACGAAAGTGCTATTCACTAGTTGGGCAATGACATCTAACCTAACCGAAAGTAAAGATCGGGCGGGGGTTTCCATGACAGCTACCAGCGGCGTTGCGACCAGTGGAACAACGTCTTCAAAGGAACAACGGGCGGAGAATGAAGTCGAGAGCTTCTTGCAGGCGCTTACATCTTACCCGGAACGCTATGCTCGCAATCCGACGTTGAGCTTCGAACAACATCTCTTGTGCATCTGGAAGAGCCAGCTTCCTAGCCATCCCACAACCTCGGACTAAAAGCCTCCTACACTGGTCGTGTAAACCTTCGTCAGCAGTAATTCCGCGGCCAGGTCTTGCTTCGCTAAGCGCTCCGCTACCACGTGTAAGGTTTCCTCCGCCGAAACGTCGGGACTGATGAATGCAAGCACCGCGGGTCCCGCTCCGCTAAGCGCCGTCCCCATCAATCCCGAGTCTTCCGACAAAAACGCAATCGCTGGCAGAAGCGGACACAGAGCTGCACGATACGGCTGATGAATCCTATCGTCCAAAGCTAAACGCAGCAGGTCGCGCCGATCCTGTGTGAAAGCGGCGATCAGAAGCAATGAGTTCTGAATATTCGCCACCGCATCAGCGCGACTGTACCGATCGGGCAAGACGCTGCGGGCGTCTTCCGTAGCTAGGGGCGTCGCTGGAATCGCCAACAGAAGCGGCCAGTCGTGCTTTGGAGTGAACGTTGCAACTTGTGTCCCGCCATCCTTCGACATCCGTGCGACGGTCAGACCGCCCATCCAGCAAGCCGCCGCATTGTCGGGATGATGCTCACGCCGCGCGGCTTCGTCGATGATTCGATTGCGGTCCCAATCCAGGTCGCCAAAGCGCAAAGCGAGGGCGATACCGGCTAACCGCGCAGCCGCCGACGATCCGCAACCTTTCCCGATCGGCATTTCGTTGTGAATTTCGAGGGCAAGTGGAGTCGCAGTTAGACCCTCGGCTCGCATCACCTCTCCATAAGTATCCAGAATCAAGTTGCGCTCGACGTTTCCGCAGACGTCCGAGTCTCGGCCTTCGGCATGAATGGAAAACTCCGCCGCCTCGCAAGCGCGAACGCGAATGGTCAGATTCAGCGCCAAGGCAGCTGCGTCGAATGCTGGGCCGAGGTTCGCGGAAGTTGCGGGAAGCGTAATGTCAAAAGTCTTGGCTGGCATGACTGGGACTAGAGGCTCGCGTCGAAACGTCGAAGAGTCTGGATGACCGCGTCCGAAGTCGCATCGACGACAATCGGTTCCCGGCGCAGCGGATCGAGTTGCGCCGACATTTCCGACCCGGCCTCGCTGGCAAATAAATGATCGCGATGGAAGGCAAGCGTGAAGTCTGGATCTTTGAGGACGTGTCCGGTTAAGATCAGCACGACCGATTCGGAGGGCTTCACAAATTTGCTGGCAACGAGCTTCTTCAGTCCCGCTAACGTGACGGCGGATGCGGGTTCGCAGCCGATTCCCTCCGCGCCGATCTCGGCCTTCGCCAGAGCAATTTCGGCTTCGGTGACTTGCTCGACAGTACCGCCGGTCGCTCGCAAAATTCGCACAGCTTTCTTCCACGATGCTGGATTTCCGATGCGAATCGCAGTTGCCATGGTTTCTGCATGAACCGGGGTCAGATCTTTGCCGCCATTGTCTCGCATCGCACGAAATAACGGATTCGCGCCCTCTGCCTGGATGATGGATATTTTCGGCAATGACGAAATCAAGCCCAACTCTTTCAATTCGAGACACGCCTTGCCGAGCGCGGACGAATTGCCTAGGTTTCCGCCGGGCACGACGATGTGATCGGGCACCTGCCAATCAAACTGCTCCAGCAACTCGACGGCTGCGGTTTTTTGTCCTTCAAGGCGATAGGGATTCACCGAGTTCAGCAAATATACCGGCATGCGCTGTACGATTTCGCTGAGCACACGCACGCATCCGTCAAAGTCGGTTTTGAGCTGGCAAGTGACGGCGCCGTAGTCGAGCGACTGCGACAGCTTGCTCCAGGAAATTTTACCTTCCGGGATCAGCACGAGGCTGCGTAGACCGCCGCGGGCCGCGTAGGCTGCCATCGAGGCTGACGTATTGCCCGTGGAAGCGCAAGCCACCCACTTGAGTCCAGCTTCGCGCGCGAAGGACGACGCCACCGTCATCCCCGTGTCTTTGAACGACGCCGTCGGATTCATCCCCTGATGCTTGGCGAACAGGTTCGGCAGGCCCAGACGCCGCGAACAATTGGGCAGCGTGTACAGCGGCGTGTTCCCTTCCCGCAGCGTGATGACACTTCTTTCATCGCGAAGCGCGGGCAGCATCTCACGGAAGCGCCAAACACCGCTCTGATCCAGCGGATCCGATGAAAGACGCCGCTGCCGCCAGAGTTGTTTCACCGCGTTCGCATCAGGACGGGCATCTTTCCACGCAGGATAGACAATCTCGAACAGATCGCCGCACTCTGGGCAGCGAAAGTTCTGCCCTGACTCGGCGCGAAGCGCTCCGCAAGCGATGCATTTCAGCTGCGCCGTCTGCACCGGAGTTGGAGTCGTGACCGTCATGAGGCGGCGAACCGCAGCGATTAACGTTCCTGCCGCCTGAGATAGTCGTCGTTCTTGTTGATCCAGTCGGCGCGTGGCGGCGTGAAGATGTCGAGATCGATTGTGTCCATCAAGGCCTCGGCTTTGTGCGGCATGTGTGGCGGAATGCTGAGCGTCTCACCTTCCTGCACGATGATTTCGCGGCCGTCGATCCAGAACTTGAGTGCGCCTTCGAGAACGTAAGTCAACTGCTCATTGTGGTGGCTGTGCTCGGGGACGATGCAGCCTTTCTTAAGCAGAACGCGCGCCAGCATGAGATCCTGACCCACCACGAATTGCCGCTTCAGCAGCGGATTAAGTTGTTCCAACTGCACCATGTGCCAAGGAACATACCGCATCTTTGCTGCGGCGGCTTTGCGCGGCGCTGCCTTGCGCGGAGTGCTGTGGCGCTGATGATTTCGCGCCGCCTTCATGGCGTCGGCTTTGGCTTTCACGCCGCGTCGCAGCGGCTTTTTCTTGGCTTTGGCTTTGGGCATTCCTCGATGAAACCTTTCTGTGTGAGGTTGCGACCAGCTCGTCTCAGAGATGGTCTTTTCGCTATTGGAATCCTCTATTGTAGGGGAATGAGCCGATTCTGACAGCGATTTTCTGCGCCAGAATCGTTTATGTAAAACCCAGGCTCACAGGCCTTTATAGGCGCCGCCGTCAACCAGGATCGTTTGCCCTGTGATGTACGAGGCGCGGTCGGAGGCTAGCCAGACTATGGCGTCGGCCACTTCGCGCGGTTCGCCGAGGCGTTTGAGCGGGGCGTCGGCGGCCCATCCTTCGAAGAGCTCGGCTGGAGTCTTGCCCAGCGCTTTGCTGCGGGTCTCGGCCAGTTCTTTCAGGCGGTCGGTGGCGGTGAAGCCGGGGCCAACGTTGTTGACCAGGATATTGTCCTTGCCAAACTCGTTGGCGAGCGACTTGACCAGTCCCATAACTCCGGCACGGACGGAGTTCGACAGCACGAGGTCGCCGATCGGTTGCTTGGCGGAGATCGAGGTGATGGTGATGATGCGTCCCCATTTTCTGCGCTGCATGTGGGGAATGACTTCGCGGCAAAAATAAATTGTGCTGAGCAGGTTGAGGTCGACGGCTTTGCGCCAGTCGTCAATCGTCGCAGCCATAAAACCCCTTGCTGGCGGGCCGCCGGCGTTGGTGACGCAGATGTCGGCGCTGCCGAATTTGGCGACGACGGCGTCCACGAATTGGTGGACGGCGCCGGCATCGGTCACGTCGAAGGCTTGGGCGAAGACTTCCGCTTTATACTTCTCGCCGATTTCTCGGGCGGTCTGATCGAGCGTGGCCTGGTTGCGGGCGCAGAGGGCGACGCGGCATCCTTCAGCGGCAAAAGCTTCGGCAGTGGCACGTCCAATTCCCTGGCTGGACGCGGCCACGATGGCGACGCGGTTCTTGAGACCTGAATCCATAGAAATGGATTATATAGGGGGTGATTTTAGGCCTCGGCGGGTGTTGGCGTTCTTGTTACTCCCCCACCCCCCTACCCCCCATGGTCTCTTAGAATCAACGCTTTACGTGAAAAACGTTTTGCAAGCTTTTGATTCTATGACTCTTAGAGTCAAAATCCGTGAAACAAAGGACTTACTGGATCCGGAGTGTCCGGGCGACTTGTCAGGCAGAATTTCTTTTTTATTTTCGGACGGTTGTCGGAGAAATCTTCTGCGGCGCGGTGGATGGGCGCGCGAGAAGGTTGCGTCCAAGAAACTCTATATCCAGCTTCCACCGATATTAGCGGGAGGTCAAGGAAATAGTGAGTGGTGAGTGAAAATAGTGGGGTGGAGTTTCCATAGTGGGAAATTAGGCCCCCGTCTCGAGAACGCTCTTCGACGCTTCGCAAGCTACTTTCTTTTCTGAGCCTCAGGCTTGACTTCGGCTTTGTCCGTTCCGTACACCGTGAAAATCTGCCCTGTGCGAGTGTTAAAGAAGTACGCCCAAACGTTTCCTTTGTCGGTCATTGGCTGCAATACCCAGTTGTCTTGCTGTTGGGTGGATTGCTGTTCTTGCGCCTTTACGGTTCGGTTCGGCAGTAGACCCCCGACCATTATTCCGAGACCGAACAGTATCACACCTGTTACGATTTTCTCGCGCATCTTAAGACCTTCCTTTTAGTACTTTCGTTAATAGGTTGCAATCGAGCTGGAATTCTAACACGGGAAACGCGCACGTTCCGTCGACGAGGGACCCGACCGTAGGCCCCGGTTCCTACAGGGATTCGTATTTGAGTCGGTCCATTTCTCTCAGGATTGAGACGATTGCGACAGCCAAGGTGTGGCAGCACTGCGCTTCCTCATTCGTTGTATTCACATAGCCCCAGTGAGCGATTCGATTTCGGAGACGGAAAAGCTCGCTTTGGAAGTATTTCTTGGGTGAAGCATTCGAAGAGCCGGGAAGGCCAGCGAAAATCTTACTCGCGACCGCGTTCTTTGCGGCAAACTCGTCGAACGTCATTCCCGTACTTGATTTTGCAACAAAATCTGCGGGAATGATAAAGCCTCCTTTCTTTGGGTATTCGGCTTCCCACTCGGCTTCCTGTTCCTCCGTGGGCCATGTGAAGGTCTTGGCATAATTGTCCATTCCTTTCGCTTTGAAGAACATGCGGGTCAGGAAAGACTCGACTGCCATCGTTCCGATCACTATAGAAAGACTGTAGTCGCCGCTGTCCAGCTCCGCCTTGCTGCGGTATAAAAGTCGCTCCGCCGTGACGCTCACACTTAACGGGTCCATTTGAAAGGCGGCCATGCCGCAGTTCTTGCACGTCGCTCCAGCCCAGTCTCCCTCTCCGTATGCGCTGAATGAAATTTTTCCGCCACAACCATGAGACGCTTCCATCGTAAATTTCATTACTGAATTCTATCCTCCAACGTTGAGCTAGTCGGGCCTTGGTTGTTCGGGGGGGGAGTGCCACGGCGGCTAAGGCCGGGTTATTTCTTACTGGCGTTTCGTGGGGCTGAAGCCCCACGCTTCCACGGTGCTGCTGGCGGCGTCGTTCGGGTCAACGGCGTTCCCAATGGAATTGAGTTTTCGCGAAAGCCATTTCGAAAAACCTTTTAACGAACGCCCTGCTCAGACGACCGTCACTCTTGTGACATGCGTTACATCTTTCGGGCTTTTCGTTAGCGGAGAATGACGTTTGCACGACCGTGAAAGCGCCCGGCTTTAGCCGGGCGAATCGGGCGCAAAAAGGATGCGGCTTTAGCCACTGTGGCAATGGATTTTCCTGAACGCATATTCTTCGTGACGACGGTTACGGCGAGTCGGAGAATGCTCTTTCGCTCCGAACGGGCGGCTAAGTTGTTTCTCGAGGTTTTGTTTAGCTATCGCGATGATGGAAAATTTCAGCTCTACGAATTTGTTGTCATGCCGGATCATGTTCATTTGATCCTGGAGCCGAAGCCTTCCCTGGAGCGGGTGATGCAGTTTATCAAGGGCGGATATTCGTTTCGCTATAAGAAAGAAATGGGATCGAGCGCGGAGATTTGGGAGCGCAGTTTTACGAATCATCGCATTCGCGATTGGGACGATTATGAGAAGCATCGCGGGTATGTTTATCGAAATCCTGTTCGGGCAGGGCCTTGTCAGCGGGCGGAGGAGTATGCGTATTCTTCGGCTTGTCCCGGGGTCGTGCTGGATGCAGCGCCACGGCGGCTAAAGCCGGTCGCTTAGCGTCGCTTTTCGTGGGGCTGAAGCCCCACGCTTCCACGGGGGTGTTGGCGGCAAGTTGATGACATCGGACACGACGTTAAGTTCAAGAAAATCCCTGCCACGGCGGCCAAAGCCATTGTCTTTCCCGGACTCTATCGTGGGGCTGAAGCTCCACGCTTCCACGGGGGTGCCCGAGTCACGCTTCGAACTCTTTCATCCCAGACGCCTGGTCCGATGCGCGATCCCGAAAGCGACTAGAGTCTCATGCTGCACGGTGGGTCATTCGCGTGTTGTCTGCTCACAAACAATCCAATGAATGAAGCCTGTGCAACCGTGGAAGCACCCGGCTTCAGCCGGGTGAATCGGGCGCACCCAAAAGGCGGCTTTAGCCGCTGTGGCACTGGCGTGTCCGGGCTGAAACTCCCTCGTCCGCAAGACACTCTAATACAATAAAGCCTTTCCTTCTTCATGGATTTGCCTGCGAAAATTCGGAGTTTGCCTGCTTCGGCTGGGGTTTATCTCTACAAGAATGCCGAGGGCGACGTCATCTACGTTGGCAAGGCTAAGAACCTGCGCAGCCGGGTTAGTTCTTACTTTCATGAGGGGCGTCCGACTGATGCCAAGACGGGGACGCTGGTGCGCGAGGCGGTCGATGTGGACTACATCGTCGTGGCCAATGAGCGCGAGGCCCTGGCGCTCGAAAACAATCTCATCAAGCAGAAGAAGCCGCGCTTTAATATTCTGCTGCGCGACGACAAGACGTATCCCTATGTGAAGCTGACGTTGGCGGAGCGGTATCCGCGGGCGTATGTCACGCGGCGGCTGCGCAAGGATGGCAGCGCGTATTACGGGCCATATTTTCCGGGCAATCTGGCGTATCGCATTGTGGATTTGATTCACCGGAATTTTCTGGTGCCGTCGTGCAAGGTGGATTTGACGAGGTATCATCCGCGAGCGTGTTTGCAGTTTTATATTGGGCGCTGCCTGGGGCCGTGCGTCGAGGGTCTGACGACGCCGGGAATTTATGCGGAGGCGGTGAACGATGCGAAGTTGTTTCTGGAAGGCCGCGGGACGGATTTGGCGCGGTCGTTGCGCGAGCGCATGGAGCGCGCGGCCGAAGCGCAGGAGTTTGAGCGGGCGGCGAAGTATCGGGACTTGATTTCGACGGTGGATCAGTTGCAGGAGAAGCAGCGTATTGCGGCGGCCGAGGGCGACGACGCGGATGTATTTGGGTATCACTACGAAAATGGGATGCTCGCGGTGAATCTGTTTCATGTGCGGGGCGGGCGGGTGCTGGATCGGCGGGAGTTCTTTTGGGAGGATTTGCCGGAGTTTGCGTCGGCGGCTTTGTCGTCAGACTCGGCGGCGGGCGCGGCGGCGGATGAGGCGAGTAGCTCCGAGGTGAATAAATTCGTCCCCGGAGAATTTTTCTCTGCGCTCTTGAAGCAGCTTTATATTGGGCAGCCGTATGTTCCGCGCAACATCTATGTACCGGTTGAGTTCGAGGATTGCGAGCCCCTACAGGAAGTGTTGAGCGATCAGGTTACCGCGAACACGGGGCGCACGGCGCGAGTGCATATTGTGGCGGCGCAGCGCGGCGAGAAGCGCGAGTTGCTGGATTTGGCGGGGAACAATGCGAAGCAATCGTACGATCAGCGCTTTCGGGTGATGAAGCCGAATGCGAAGGCGATCCAGGAAGCGTTGCAGGATGCGCTGGGGCTGCCGGAGTTGCCGGAGCGGATTGAATGCTTCGACATTTCGCATATTCAGGGGGCGGAGACGGTTGCGTCCATGGTGGTGTGGGAAGACGGCAAGATGAAGAAGTCGGATTACCGGAAGTTCATCATTAAGACGGTCGAGGGCGTGGACGATTTCAAGTCGATGCGCGAGGTGGTGACGCGGCGCTATAGCCGCTTGCGAGATGAAGAAAAGAAAATGCCGAGCCTGATTTTGATCGATGGCGGGCTGGGGCAGCTACATGCGGCGGCGGGGGCGCTGGATGACTTGGAGATTATCAATCAGCCGATTGCGTCGATTGCGAAGCGGGAAGAAATTATTTATGTGCATGGGCAGGAGTCGGAGCCGGTAGTGCTGGATCATCATTCTCCGGTGCTGCATCTGGTGCAGTTGATTCGGGATGAGGCGCATCGGTTTGCCGTGACCTTTCATCGCAAGCGGCGGCAGATGCGGGATCGGGCGACGGAGTTGCGGGAGATTCCGGGGATTGGCGAGAGCACCACGCGGCGGTTGTTGCAGCACTTTGGCAGCTTGCAAGCGGTGCAGCAAGCGGACGCGGCGGCGCTGTCGTCCGTGGTGACGCGAGCGCAGGCGGAAGCGATTCAGGAGCACTTCAGGAAGTAGGTGTCATTCTGCGCGGAAGCTTCACCGCCACATCTCTTCGTCGACGGTGTCCTGCGCAGATAAGGCACTGTCGAATGCCACATCCTTGCGCCAGGTTCCTGCGACGTCGGCGACATCGCGTTGTCGGTCGCGTTCCCCGGTGACGCCTGCGCGCCAGCGGGCGAGGGCCTCGATCGCGACTTCATTCAGGCTCTTGCCACGCTCACAGGCAATCCTGCGAAGGGCTTCGTCCAAAGTATCCGGCACATTGCGGATGGTATATTGCACTCACTCATTGTAGGCCGTACCGGGCGCTAAACGCGAAGATCATACCTCGTTTTGTTACACTACCGCCATCCCATGAAGAGAATTCTTGGCGTCATCTTATTATTTGTTTCGGTCTTGGTCTCGTCGCTCACCTGCGCGCAATCCGCAACCTCCAGCCCTTCCGATCCGCAGGAGACGCATTTGCGGAATGTGCGTCAGCTTACTTTTGGCGGATCGAATGCTGAGGCTTATTTTTCTGCGGATGGCAAGCAGCTCATCTTTCAGTCGACGCGCGACAATCTACAGTGCGACCAGATCTTCACCATGAATGTCGATGGCAGCGACCAGAAGATGGTGTCGACGGGCAAGGGGCGGACGACTTGCAGCTACTTCTATCCGGATGGAAAGAAGATTCTGTTTTCGTCCACGCACCTTGGGGACAGGCAGTGTCCGCCACGGCCGGATTTCTCCAAGGGATATGTTTGGGCGTTGTATCCCAGCTATGAGATTTTCACGGCGAATTCTGATGGATCGGACCTGAAGCAGCTGACCAATTCGCCGGGGTACGACGCTGAGGCTACGATTTCGACAAACGGAAAGAAGATTGTGTTCACTTCCCTGCGCCACGGCGACCTCGATATTTATTCGATGGATGCGAATGGAAAACATGTTAAGCAGTTGACACATGAGATGGGATACGATGGTGGGCCCTTTTATTCGCCCGATGGAAAATGGATTATTTATCGCGCGTACCATCCCGTCGGCGAGAAACAAGTTGCGGAATATAAGGAACTGTTGAAGCAGAATTTGATCCGTCCCAGCGAGTTGGAAATTTGGATAATGAAGGCCAATGGCAGCGATAAGCGTCAGATTACCAGCCTGGGTGCAGCGAGTTTTGCGCCGTCGTTTTTTCCCGATGGCAAGCGAATCATTTTTTCGTCCAACGTAGGTTCGACGGGAGGCATGGGCAATTTTGAGCTGTACACTATTCGGCTCGATGGCACGGGCTTGGAGCGAGTTACTTACAGCCCGGGCTTCGATGGCTTCCCGATGTTCAGCCCTGACGGCAAGCATCTGGTGTGGGCGTCGAATCGCAACGCGAAGGCTTCACACGAAACCAACATCTTCATAGCGGATTGGATCGAGTAACCATGGCTTCGGATTCCTCCCTGACCTCGCGGCAGTGGATCGTGATGCTGGGGCTCTTGCTGCTCGTATTGGCCGCAGCCCTCGGACTCGCCTTCACTGCGGGGACACCTTCGCAGGCCCCGATCAAGCTTCACAAGAAAGAAGTGAAAGCGGCTGAGCCGCCGCTGGTGGATGAGAGCCCGCTGACGATTGCGCGAAGTCTGGCGTCAGTCGCGGCTACTGCTGAAGAGCAGGAGTTTGATCGGCAGGCACAGAAAATAGGCGATCACGAAGTCGACCTGGCTTTTGCGGACGCTCTCCGAGCGGCGGCGCAGACTCCGATTGCGATGACGCCGGATATCAAAGATCTGTTCGACCGCCGCGCTAGGACGGAAGCCGCGGTGAAGGCAGATGATGTCCTTATCGTCGACTTGACGAAGCGCATGGCTGGCGCTTCTGAAAACGCCAAAGACAACTTGCAGGATCAGATTGACGTGGCCAAGGCGCAGTTGGAGCTTGATCAAGACGAACTGGACGACGCTAAAGAAGAAATCGACCGGGCCAATGCGGATCCTCAGGCGCGCATTCAGCATCTGTTGGATGCTCATGAGGCGACTCACAAAGATGCACAGAGCACATCCTCGACGAATGCGTCCGACGCAGATTATCAAGCTCGCAACTTACTTGGACAGACGCGGGCGTGGAACGCGCTTCGTAGCCGAACCAAGCTAATCGAGGCCGCGCGCGACGAGTCGCTGGCCAAGATTCAGAGACTGAGCGCGAAGCACGCCGAACTGGACAAACGCGTCACTACCGAAGAGGAAGACCGGAAAAACACGAAGAAGCAGGCGTCGGGCTTTGCGCAGGCGGGCGGCGGAGCGGCGTCGCGGCAGACTGCCACTGCAGCCCTGGCTTCACTCAAGCACTTCACTGCCGACCAGAAGAGTTTGGCGGATTACGACAAACGCATTCAGGATGAGCAGCAGTTGACCGACATCTATGGGTCATGGCTAGGTCTGGTGGCCGTGCATCAGCGGATTGCTTTGCACGGCATGATGCTGTCCAGTTTATGGATTGCGATCATCATTCTGCTGGCTTACCTGGGTGGACTTGCGATCGATCACTGGCTGGCCGATCCGTTATTGGAGCGGACGCGGCTAAGGACGCTGCGGATTGTGATCCGGTCGGTAGTGCAGTTCATCGCTGCGCTGATTATTTTGTTTGTGGTCTTTGGCGCGCCCAGTCAAACGCCAACCGTTCTCGGTTTAGCGGGCGCTGGCCTGACAGTGGCTCTCAAAGACTTCATCGTCGCCTTCGTAGGATGGTTCGTGCTGATGGGCAAGAATGGAATGCGCGTGGGGGATTGGGTGGAGATCAACGGCGTAGCGGGCGAAGTGATCGAAATCGGATTGCTGCGTACGGTTCTGCTCGAAACCGGCAACTGGACGGACACTGGTCATCCCACCGGGCGGAAAGTGGCGTTCGTAAATAGCTTCGCCATCGAGGGACACTTCTTTAACTTTTCAACGACCGGCCAGTGGCTCTGGGATGAGATTGATCTGGTCGTTCCGATAGGTGAGGATCCTTATAAGTTGATTGCGGAAGTGCAGGCATTGGTGGAAAAAGAAACTGGACCGAGTGCGCGAGCCGCTGAGGAGGAATGGTCAAAGTCGACGACCAAGTACCGGGTGCAGTCGGCGTCGGCTGCGCCCGCGGTCAACTTGCAGCCGACGTTGGGTGGGGTCGAGGTCCACGTGCGATATATCACGCAGGCTCACGAGCGCTATGCCATGCGGTCGCATCTTTATGAAGCGCTGGTGGGTTTGTTGCACGCGAAGACGAAACCGGGCGAGTCGGTTGCACTCCCCGCTACGAATTAACGTCGTACACGCCAGATCTCCTTCGACAGGCTCAGGGCAGGCTCTCACTCCGCTGAAGAACGCTGCGTTCGGGATGACTTTGGCGTTCAAAGAGCAATTAGAAATAGCGTCCGACTTCGAAGTAGAACTTGCGATGATTGCTGTCGCCCACCGTGCCTCCCACCACAATCGGACCAAATAAAGTTTGGAGCAACAGGGCCACGTTCACATCGTTCGGCAAACTGGACTCGCGAAACAATTCGTGATCTGGTTTGGCGATTTCATAGTTGGCGACGGCGTAGAGATTGTTTCCGAAAAACGGCGAAAGCTCCTTCAGCCTGCGGATATATCCCGGCTGGAAGAGATAGTACTGGTTGGTGAGAATCTCGTTCTCGCCATAAGCGGCGAGGCGCAACGGTCCGCCCAGCGAGAAGGGCGGTATTCCGTAGCCGAGCCGTCCGAAGGTGGTGCCGCCCGAGGCCAGCAGGAATACGGACGAGGGCTGATTGAGTTCATAGAAATAACCGACTCGAGTTTCGAAAAGCGGGAAATCTTGCTTGGCTCCAGGGTTCGCGTCGTAAAATTCCACTCGGCTTTGAATATTGATTCCTTTGCGCGGCAACGAGGGACTATCGGTGGTGTCGAAGGTGTAAAGCAAGCGGGAGAATCCCTGGCGGCCACTGAAATTCGGCAGCGTAGCCGTTCCGATCTGTTGGCTCAACTGTTCATGTTCCAGTTGATATCCCACACGCAATTGGGAATATCGATTGAAGGCGACGCCAAAATCGAAGCCGCCGCCGACCACTCCATCGCGATAGTTCGCGACTTCTTTGTTGTTGTCGTAAATATCGAAGGGCTTCGTGTTGGCAAAAAAGCGGGGCGAAAAGAAGAATGGACTCGACCACTTCAGGGGATGATAGTACTCGGAATATATGCCGTATTCCGACCCCGCGATGATGTCGTTGCGCCATTCTGAGCCAAACCCTCCAATATCGAGGAGGGTGATGCGGGCGCCAAGGTTAAAGCGCACATTGGCGTAGTCGGATCCGTCGATGAAGATCAGCGGATTGACGATCGGTGGCCCGTACTCTTTCTCCTGCGTCTGGATGAGCAGGCCGGTGCGACCGCTGTCGCGGGTGAACTGGTAGCCGGCGACGGAGAAACGGCCCAAGCCGGTGATGACATCCAAATCGCGATCGAGACGCGAGTAGTTCAGAGGCCTGCCGGCGTTGTCGACCAGATTTTTTTCCAAACCGCGGGCGATCTGCGACTCGGTTCCTGTAACTTTGACGAATTGCGGAATGGGAGGTGACCGACGTTTGGTGGCGCGATCGTTTTCATATTTCGCCCACTCCGTATCGTTGAGGGCGAAGCGCTGCAGCACTTTGCTTTTCTGTTGTGCGGCTTGATAGCCGAGACTAATCAGCCTGTCTTCGGCACTGAATTCGAGTCCGCCGATCTTCCCCGTATCCACGGTGATGAGGATGTCGGCATCCCGCATGCTCTCCAGTTCGTTGGAAGAGATGATCACGCTCACTGACTGCTGCAAGACATTCACGGCTGACACAACGTCTTTCGGGTGAATCGGATCGGTGCGCAGCTCGACGGCTATGACGATGTCAGTCCCCATGCTGCGCGAAACGTCGACCGGAAGATTGTTGAGTAGTCCGCCATCGACATAGATGTGATTTTTCTCGCGGACGGGGCTAAATACTGCCGGCAATGACATGGTGGCGCGCAAAGCCTCTGCGAGCGAACCGCGGTCGAAGACCTTTTGCCTTCCTGTGGTCAAGTCGGCGGCTACGCAGCGAAACGGCGTGGGTAATTGATCGAACGTGGTCAGGTCGAAATAAGGGGCGGCGATACGGTCGAGGATCAGTCCAACTTGCTGGCCCGAGTTGAATCCGCTGGGAAGGCTGATGCCATTCTTCAATCCAAATTCGAGGTCGGCGGGATAGAGTCGCTTGTCTTCCTTGCGTCGAAAAGACAGGTCGCGATACGGGGTCTCGTCATTGAGGGCATGCTTCCAATCGATGGTGTGAATGAAATCGTCAATTTCCTGCGCCGACATTCCCGTAGCATAAAAGCCGCCTACCAGGCCGCCCATACTGGTCCCGGCGACGCCATCGATGGGGATGTGATGCTCTTCCATCCAGCGAAGAACTCCGACGTGAGCCAGGCCGAGTGCGCCGCCGCCGTTGAGAACCAGCGCGACGCGTGCGCGCTGCGAAGGCTCGGCTGGAACCGCGGCCTTCGGGGCTTCGGGCTGTTGAGCATACGAAAGTAGCGCAGTCAGAAACACGACCGCAAAAGAGCGCAAACAAAGCATGAAAATATCTCCGTTAAAGCGAAGTATATCCACATAATCGGGAGGGGTAATGTCCCGAAACAAAACAGGTTAAGCAGTCTGGCACTGGGTTGTGCAAAGTATGCTTAGATGACCAGATCGGCACTTGCGGCCAATCTGTTCAGAGATTCGGCGCAGGCGAGGTGTTAACTTAAGAGGTTTGTGGGATGATGGGCGGCGGCAGAATTGGACGAACTATGACACTAGCGGAGATAGCGGAACGGCTGGGCGCACGGCTGGAAAATGGCGCGCCAGACACGACGATTACGGGCGTGGCGGGGATTGAGGAGGCGCGGGCGGGTGAAATCACGTTCGTGGCGAATCCTAAGTATGGGGCTCGGGCGCGAACCACGCGAGCGTCGGCGGTGATTGTAGACGAAGTGTTTCCGCCGACTTCGACGGCGCTGTTGCGCAGCAAAAATCCTTACCTGGCATTTGCCCAGGCGATGGGGCTGTTTTATGAGCCGCCGAAATACGAGCCTGGGATGCATCCATCGGCGGTGATTCATCCTTCGGCAAAGATCGGGGCCGGGGCGCACATCGGCCCATTCGTGGCCGTCGACGCTCATGTCGAGATCGGCAATAACGCCGTACTGTTAGCGCATGTCGTCATTTATCGCGACGTCAAAATCGGCGACGATTTTTTTGCCCACGCCCACTCCGTCGTGCGGGAGGGTTGTCGGCTGGGCAATCGAGTCCTTCTACAGAACGGAGTCATTATCGGCAGCGACGGCTTAGGGTTTGCCAAGGATGCGCAGGCCCATTGGCATAAAATTCCTCAGCCACAGCCCGTCATTATCGGTGACGATGTTGAAATCCAGTCGAACTCTTGCGTCGATCGTGCCAGTGTCGGAGTGACGCGAATCGGGCGAGGCACAAAGTTGGACAACCTGGTCCAAGTGGGGCACGGCTCAACCATCGGCGAGGATTGCTTGCTCGCGGCGCAGGTTGGGGTTGCAGGATCGACTGAGATCGGCGATCGGGTCATTTTGACCGGACAAGTCGGCGTGGTCGGACATTGCAAGATAGGCGACGGCGCCATTGTGACCCCACAGAGCGGCGTGTCGGGAGACGTCGAGGCGGGGGCGATTGTTAGTGGTGCTCCCGCGGTCGATCATAAAGCGTGGCTGAAGTATTCGGCGGTGCTTCCGAAACTTCCGGAGATATTGAGAGCGGTGCGGCGTAAGGAATAACGATTCACTTCATAGGAGAAAGTCGTGGCAATTTTTGGATTGATCGAATATGTAGACGCGAACCCCGAGGTCCGCGCGGTGTACGACGACATCATGGCGACGCGCAAAGTCGATTGGGTGAGCAATTTCTGGAAGGCGCTGGCGCACGATCCGGTGGCGCTGAAACGAACATGGGAAGACATTAAGCAGATTATGGCTCCCGGCGCGTTGGACGCGCTTACCAAGGAGATGATTTATGTGGCGATCAGCGTGAGCAATCAGTGCGACTACTGCATCGCGTCGCACACGGCCGCCGCTAAGAAGAAAGGAATGACCGACACCATGTTCAAAGAATTGATGTCAGTGGTTGGCATGGCGAACGAAACCAACCGTGTAGTGGCCGGATATCAGGTGGAAGTGGACGAGCGGTTCAAGCACCCGTAAGCCATCGAATTACGCGGCAGCACCGTCACCAAACGATTCGACCGCCTCGGATTCTTTGCCGAATACTTCGAAGATAGTGACCAGCTTGGTGACTTGCAGGAGATCGTCGACGCGTGAGTTTAAGTTCGATAACTTGATGGCTCCGCCCGCGTTGCGCGCCGTGGTATAAAGCGAGACCAGCGTACCGAGGCCGCCGCTGTCGATGTAGGAAATGTTTTGCAGGTTGAGCAAGACCCGGTTGCTCTGAGTGATCAGTTTGCGGACGGCGTCGCGCAAGAAAGCGGACTCTTCCCCGAAAACAATGCGTCCGTTGAGATCGACGGCGATAATATTGTTCGCCAAATTTCTCGTACTCATCGTAAGCTGCATAACCGAACCTTTCTCGTCCTCGCTGACCGCGCAGTTCCAAAGAGTATCGCGTTACAGCCACTTTTCGCAAGCGCGGGAGCCGGCGCGATCACGGTATAATTAGGCGCAATCCTTCAGATGAGTTATCAGGTTTTAGCCCGAAAATACCGTCCTCAGAATTTCTCCGAGGTTATTGGCCAGGATCACGTTACCCGGACGCTAAAAAATGCTATCGCGCAGAAACGCATTGCGCATGGCTATATTTTCAGCGGACATCGCGGCATTGGCAAGACGACGATTGCGCGCATTCTGGCCATGGCGCTGAATTGCCGGTCGTCGGAGGATCCGGTGACAGAGCCGTGCGGGGTTTGCGATTCCTGCGCCGAAATTCGGGCGGGAAACTCTGTTGATGTGATTGAGATTGATGCCGCCACCAATCGTGGAATCGATGAGATTCGCGAATTGCGCGATGCTGCCCGATACCGCCCGGCGCGGGATCGCTTCAAGATTTACATCCTGGATGAAGCTCATCAGATCACCGACGCGGCATTCAATGCCCTGCTGAAGACGCTGGAGGAACCTCCGAGCCACGTTGTGTTCATGCTGGCGACGACGCAGCCGGAAGATATTCCGCAGACCATTCGGTCGCGTTGCCAGCATTTCAGTTTTCGCGCGGTCAAGTTTGAAGAGATTCTGGCTCAGTTGAAGGATTTGTCGGGACGCGAAGGTATCGCCGCCGACGATGACGCCCTCGCCCTGCTGGCGGAAGCGGGCGACGGTTCGATGCGCGATGCGCTGTCGATTTTGGATCAGGCGATTGCGTCATCTGCAGGCAACCTGACTCTCGATCTTGTGCGGCAATTGGTTGGTACGGCGCCCTCCGGCGTGATGGAAGAAGTTATGCAGTCGGTCGCTTCCAGCCAGAGTGAGGCGATTCTGCAGTTGGTCGACCGGCTGATTGGGGATGGGCAGAATCCTACGCATTTTGCGCGGCAGATGGTGCGCTTTCTGCGCAATGCGATTGTGGCAAAGGTTGCGGGAAAGGATTCTGCGCTGTTGCAACTTTCGAGCGATGAACGGGATCGCGTGTCACGGGTCGCCGAAGCTTTCAGCGAAGAGGATTTGACGCGGCATTTGCAGATCATGTTGCGCACTCATTCTGAACTTGGATACCGGCAGGAGCAGCGCTTTCATCTTGAGCTGGGATTGTTGAAGATGTCTCATGCGCAGCGTTTGCTGCCGATCGAACAATTACTGAGCGAAGCTGGGATGTCGGGGCAGGCACAGCCTCGGCCGGTGGCAGTGAAACCAACAGCGCTCCCGGAGCCGCGCAAGGTCGAGACTCTCCCTGCGGCGGCGCGGCCTAGTTTTGTGTCTCCATTTGCCGCCGATTCTGCCCGGAAAGGTGGATCGAAGCCGCAAATGGCAGCTGAAACTCCTCAGCGCGCGGCTTCCGCTGTTCCGCCCACGCCCCTGCAACAGCCTGTGATTATGGGTTCTGCGGTGGCGTCCGCTGTCGAAGAAGTGACGCCCGCGATCGAAATGCCGCAGCCGGGGCCGGTTTCCGTGCCCGATCCACCGCCGAATGAAGCCACGGCATCGGTCGAGCAGATTCGCGAATCCTCACTGGCCGCGCTGGCTGGGCAAGCCATGGCGACGTCCATGCTTGCGGCGGGTGAGTGGCAACTCGGGGCGGGCGAACTCGTCATTCGGATCGCGTCGTCGGCTGCCGTAATCGATATGTCGATTGGGGTGGAGGCGAAGAGGGTCATCGTCGCGACCGCAAGTGAAGCTACGGGCGGAGCGGTGCGACTGCGGCTCGTTCCGGTCGAGTCAGTGACGCAGGCTTCGTCGAATGGCAGCGCCCCGCGAGCGCCCGTCGGCAGCCTGCGCAGCCGGGTGGAACAAGAGCCCGTAGTGCGGAAGATGAAGGAGAAGTTTGGAGCTGAGATTCGCACCGTCATCCCTTACACGCAGAAGCGATAACGCACACGCGCAACGAATCAGGAGAACAACATGAGCGGTTTCAACCTGCAAGAGATGATGGCGCAGGCCAAGAAACAGTACGACGTTTTGCAACGCAAGATGCAGGAGACAGTGGTCGAAGGCTCAGCGGGCGGCGGCAGTGTGGTAGTGAAAATGGATGGCCGCAAGCAGGTGCTGGGGCTGAAGATCGATCCTGAAGTTGTCAAAGCGGGAGACATCGAGATGCTGCAAGATCTGATTGTCGCGGCGCTCAACGGCGCGGGGCAACAGATCGACTCCGCCATGCAATCGACAATGGGCGGAATGATGAGCGGTCTGGGCATCCCCGGTCTGTGAAGCGTTTAGCAATTTGTAATTGGGTAATTTTGTAATTTAAGACATCCTATGAGCCGTTTTGCTGAGCCGATGGCTCGCTTGATTGAGGAACTGAAGAAGCTGCCGGGGATTGGCAGCAAGAGCGCCCAGCGCCTGGCGTTTCACATTCTGCGCGCGGAAGATTCGGACGCCGAAGCTCTCGCTGCGGCCGTTCGCGATGTGAAGGCTAGCCTGCGGCTGTGCTCGATTTGCAATAACATCACCGATGTCGATCCTTGCGTGTATTGCAGTAGCGCCACGCGCAATCACAGGCTGGTGTGCGTAGTCGAAGAGCCGACGAATATTCAGTCCATTGAAAAGACGAAGCATTTTAATGGCGTTTATCATGTGCTGCACGGCGCGATTTCGCCCTTGCATGGCGTTGGGCCGGAACACCTTCGCATCGCGAACTTGATGAAGCGAGTCGAGGCCGATGGACTGGAAGAAGTGATTCTGGCAACTAATCCTACGGTCGAGGGTGAGGCGACGGCGACTTACCTTTCCGGACAATTGCGGCGTGCGGGATTGAAAGTGACTCGCATTGCGATGGGCATTCCCGTTGGGAGCGACATCGAGTATACGGACGAGATCACGATGCTGAAAGCGATGGAAGGCAGACGAGAGCTTTAGAGCAACATCTTCAACACAGAGGTCTTAGGCGTTATCGCGGACACGTTCGGCTCGGCGTCGAGGAATGAATTCCCCTCTTCTTCAGCTGGAACGAGTCCTTCGGGCAGTGTGCCGCGGTTGTATTCGGCCATGCGGTTCTTCCACTTCAAGAAATCTGTGATGGATTGCGGTTCGATGCGGACTTCGACGCGGCGCAGGCTAGCGAGCAGGAGATTCATTTCGCACTGAAAGCCTTTGGCGGAGCGCAAGGATTTATCCGAGGGCTTGATCACTTCCACGCGGCGGTGACGATACGAGAGCAATCCCCATCCTGCGGGAAGGTCTTCGACTGCGGCCAATTCATTCGGCACGAGATAAAACCGCTCGCATCCGACGCCCATTTGCGGCTTGCGGCGAAAAGGTTTGTCGCGGTCTGCGATGAAATCGGCGCGTGTCACTTTGCATTCGACGAGAACGGAGTGCGAGCCCCGCTTCCAGCCGATGGCGTCGGGCATCTCTCCATTGCCGCAGGCCTGCTCGGACAATACGACTCCGCAACGATAGGAACGCAGCCAGCGCACCGCGACCTCGACTAGTTGAGCGTGAGTCATGCAGCTCTCATTTAAGACTCGCAAGGCTTTTTTGGAAAGTGGCGGATCGGCTTCCCCGACTACCTATGCGACGGTACGCAACCTAGAGACCCGCAGCGGCTTAATGATGACCGGCTTGCGATATGTCGTTTCGAGCAAATGGCGGGCGGCGGCGATGCGTTCGGCGGCTCGGTCGCGCGAAGAGTATCCCTGGGCGCCGACGACGATGCAGCCGTTTTGCTGCGAGACTTCAAGGCGCTGAATGTGGCCGTCATGGGCGTCGTCGAACGCATTGGCGAGACGGAGAATTCCGGCGAGCCGGAATACCTCTTGCCGTTGCTTGGCATCGAGTCCCACGAGCGTGGCTTGTCCGGCGCGGGGCAGAGCGCCTCGATGATAACGCGCGATGATGCCGCACAGGCGGAGGTCTTCCCTGCTCCAGCCGAGGGGCGGCGCGAGCTTCGCCAGCTTGCGGTACGTCCGCTTGTGATGGTCGTGAGCTTTCTCGGCGCGTCCGATTTCGTGCATGATGGCGGCGACTTCGAGGATCATGCGCTCGCGCGGATCGCCGCCTTCTGATCCTGTGCGATGTGGCAGTCCGCCATAGAGCTGCTGGGCGAGCCGTGCGACCAGCGCAGAATGTTGCACGTCAGGATCGGTGCGCGAGGCCCAATATTTCAGACGGGCTAATGCCGCGTCGGACACCGCTTCGTCATGCGGCAAGTCTTTGCGCCACGCGTGCCATAGCGATTCTTTACCTAGCATTTTCGCCCGATACTTTTGCAGGCGAAGTTCTCGCTGTTCGAGGATTCGGGCGCGCCACTGGGAGCGTGACTCGACGCTCGGAAACGCATGAACTTGCAGTGCCGTCGCCCACAGGACATCGAGATCGTGAATGTCGCCCAGCAGATCTTGAAGCTGCTTCAGTTCCCCGCCCCATGCGGCATGTTCTTCGGGCAGAAAATTCTCCACGATGTATCGGAAGCGCTTGATGCCGATGCGCAGGTTGTGTAGGCTGACGGCGGAGCGATTGCGAACAGCGCGGCGGTGGAGTTCATGGGCGGCCGTCCAACGCTCGAGTGCGAGATGCCTGAGCATCACGCTGCCCGCTTTCACTCCCGCAACCCGGCGCGGTAGCTCGACCGACCACTTTTTCCATTGCTTGCGGTCGAAGGCTGCCAGCGCGTCGGCGGCGAGGCGTTTTAGCGGCGGCTGGCGGCCCTCGAAATACTGGCGCAGCCTCCGAGTGACCACATCGTCGGCGGCTCCGACCTTGTTCACCCACTCTTCCATGACTTGCACGTCGCGCAGTTCGCCGAGACTCTGGAAAACGGCTTTGCCAGCGCGCTTCATTTGCTTCCATGCAGGATCGGGATCGAGCGCGATCATGCCATCGGCAAGCGAGCGCACGCGCCGCAGGGCGACACGAAGGTCATGCACAGGATCCGCGGCGAAGTCGGAGGCTGCGCGGTCGGCTTCGATCAGGACGCGCTCCATCCATAGGGCGAGGCCCGGCTTGGCGGGGGCGGCGCTCGGCGTTCGCGAAGGCGGCTGCGGATGAGCTAAAACGGCCATGGCATTGAAAGCAAGACTGTATTCTCTCGCGAAGGAGCGGTTTAATCCAGTGGGCATCGCGCTTGGCCGAAGCGAGAATCACTGCCGCATTGGGTTCACCGTTCGTATACTTCGCGGCGGTGACGGACTCTGGTCACTTCCACTAATAATTCCGCGTCATTAACGGTATAAACCACGCGCTAGTCACCGATGCTGCACTGGCGGCGAGAGTCACCTTGTATGCAGACACAAAAGGTAATTATCGTGTTTGACTGTGGAGTTTGGAAAGCTTGAGAAAGTCCGCCTTTACCTTATCGAGCGGAATGCGTTTTTCGTGCCGCCGGGACCGGGACATAAGTACGTCCTCGAGATCCTCCCACAGCGCTTTGTGTTTCTTGAGGTCGATGACCGCGGCGGTTCGGCGGCCCTTCTCGTCGGTAATGAATTGAATTCCAGTCATTTGGAGCACTCTCTGCGGCTGTTCCCACCTTACTTTTGCTCGGCTGTGCTGTCAACCGCCATCCTGGCGACGGCGGCCTGCCCACCAACAGGGCCGTTCGTACTACAGAATGCTCATTACCTCAGTAATGTGCAAGGACTTACCCTTCGCATTACCCTAAAGTGGCACGTCGGAATCTGAGGAGCCAGATCATCCTTACCGCAGACACATCGAAAGAGAGCCGGAACGCTTCCGCTCGAGCTTTTATTCACAGCCTGAATATTCTGGTGAAGTACGTTCGCCTCTATGGCTTTGAGCATAAGCGCACCGAAGGACAGTTCGAGACCACCTGGAAGGAATTGCAGAACGGCTTGCCGCGCGGGGCGGATGGTGGATTTGTGCTGGGAGTGTCGGGCAATACCCTTTTGCTCGACGGCATTGCGCTGGAGACCGGCCAGGCCGAGCGCAGTTTCGCGCAGCTGCTAAACGCAGCCGGACTCGCCAGCCTGTATTTCTCCAACCAAGTCACTGCTGATGAATTTGGCCGCCTGGTGCGCGCGTTTGTGCGCGGCAGCAGCAAGGCGCAGGACCTCGGCAAGCAGATCAAAGACGTTTTCGCGGATGCGAGAACGGCCAGCATTCGGGTCAATGAAGTGAAGTTTGTCGCTGCCGATCCGGAGACGGGAGAGATTTCGGTGGCGGCGCAGATTGCAGCTCAGAGTTTGGGGCCAGAGTTTAAGCAGTGGCTGAACGATCCGCATAAGCTGCTGCAATTGATTGCGGCGGCCGAGGGTGCGAAAGGCGGAGGCGGAGCTCCTGGTAACGGCGTTCCGTTCGGTGCGGTTCCTAATGTTCGCACGACTCAAAGCGGCGGCGCAGCGACCGGAGCAGCCCCTGCGGCTGACGGTGCCGCCGGAGCGGTTTGGTCCGGCGGAGTAGCTCCTCTGGAAGAAGAGGAAGTGATTCAGGCGATCCGTTTGCTCACGCGCTTCAGCGAGGTGACCGTCGATCCCACGGCGAAGCCGGAGTCCCTACAAGCGGAAATCAACAAGACCGACGCCAATACGAAAGTCAATTTGCAACAGTTGCTCGAAGGCTTGGCGGCGACGGTCCCGACGCAGAACAACGACACGCCCCTGCTCATGAAAGCGGCAGAGCACATGGCGATCCGCTTCGCGCTGGAACGTTTCCAAAAGGGAGACGTGAAGGTCAATGCGGTGCACACGATGCTGGAGCACATGAGCCGGCAGATGGACTCCCTGCGCGGAATTCTGAAAGTGCAGGAAGAAAAAATGAGCAAGGCCGGCATCCTGACCGAGTCGCATGCCGACATTCTGGACCGTATGTTCTGGGCCGAGGTGCCGGACGCGGGCAAGAAAACCGTGCTGCTGTCGAACGAAGCACACTGTGTGCCGCCGCGAAACATTCGGCAATTCGTGGAGCTGCTGCTGGATCGCGAAGATCAGGAAACGGCGTCGGCAATCCTCGACAATTTGGCAGTCTGTCTGCAAGTGAAAGAAGCGGACGGCCGCCGACGAGCGGCGATGGCGATCAGCCAGTTAGCCGACCTGTATTCATTATCCGGCGAACAAGTGTTGGGCAGTGGGTTGCACAAGCTTACGCAGCAACTGGTCAAGGAACCTGAACCGGAACTTCAGGGCCTGCTGAGTGCCGCGTTCGTACGCTTAAGCACGGAAGCCAGCAAGCGCCGGCAATTCAAGGCCCTCAACGAAATTTGCAGCGCGCTGGATGAATTGCAAACGCAGCGGCCTGGCTTGGCAGCGGAAATGCGTCCGCGTATCGGCCTGGAAAATCGGCTGCCTGAGTTCATCGACGAAGCTCTGCGCCAGCCTCATGCGCCCGCGGATCTGCTGGTCGTTTTGAGGAGGCTTTCCGCGTCCTCAGCCGAACATTTGTCGGACCGGTTCTTCCGCTGCATGCGGCGTGAAGAGTGCGACCGCATGGTCGACCTGGCGCAAGAGATGGGGCCGACGGGGACCAAAGAAATGCGGGAGATGCTGCGCACCGGCCAGACCCGGCAGGCAGCGTCAGTGATCGGTTTGCTTAGCCGCCTGGACGTGCCTTCCCTGCTCGAATTGCTGCCACAGCGTCTGCGTGAGTGGAATCGCTTTTATCACGATCTCGCGGTGCGGCAGATTTCCTATGGCGCGGCTCCCGACCGCGGCCGCACCTTGCTGGAATTGATCGAATACCTTGATCCGCAGGTACTGCCGCAAGTGATGGACGAAATCGGAATGAGCGCCGATCGTACGGTGGTCCCACCGTTGCTCATCATGGCCGAGAGTGGCGAAACCGTCGGACGGCCTCCGCTGATTCAAGTGAAGGTGATCGAATCTCTGGGGCGATTGCGCGATCCCGATTCCTTACCCGTGCTGCGCAATCTGCTCGATGCGAAGAAGATGTGGAAATTTGTCAACCACCGCGAGCTGCGCATTGCGGCAGCGCAAGCGCTGACCAAAATCGATCCCCGCTTTGCCATTCAAGTCATGGCCGACAGCGGCCTGGAATCGGCGGAGTTGGCCATAGCGCCGCTCGACGTCGCGCCAGCCTGCCCGTGGGTTAGACAAAGGCGCTATGAACGTATTGCTCTGCGAAAGTCGATCTCAGCGGTGCTTTCCAGTTCCTGGGGTAAGTCCAATCTGTCGGTGAAGGAACTCAGCCTGGGCGGCGGCATGGGGACCAAAGACGACAACATGCGTTTAGGGTCGGAAGCCAACATCGATATTTCCGCGGGCGTGCGCCACATCAAGGCACAGGTGCTTCTGCGTCGCGCCAAAGTGAACGAAGTAGGATTCGAAATCGTTGGCATGGATCTGGAAAGCCGCTATCGTTTGCGGCGTCTCTTGATGGAGTCCATCGAGAGCAGCGCCGAAGCGAAAGGCCGCGATTGGCGAGGCGACCGGAAGAACTAGCGGTACACCTCGCTGCTTCGGCGAGAAGCCCCCGGAAAAACGTGCGTTTCATGCATTCCCTTTACCTCGGGAGTACTCTTCGCATGTTCCTGCGCTCCGCGGCGGGCAAGCGTTCCACGGCAGACGCGGCAAGCGCCAGATAAACCATCCGCAAGCTCTTGCTCGGTCGCAATGCGCGCAGGTGTTTCCTTACGGTCTCCATATCGCCTCGCGCAATCGGCCCGGTGAACGCTCTCTCCGCGCCCAACTCAACGTAGTTAGCGACCGTCTGTAGCAGGATCGGCAAAATGAGCTCCCGGGCCTTCGTCACTCCCGCTAATCCGGCCACGTCTTCCGCCGACCGCAACAGAGCAATTAACAAAGGAGACGCAAACATGCCCCAGGTATGATACGCAGCTTTCTTTCTCTTGGACACCGTGAAAGCGATTCCGCCCAGCCGTTTCACAACTTTTCGCGCCATGACCAATGCCGAATGGTCCCCTTCCAATCCGAAGGGAACCCCCGCAAATGCGACGCCGGCCCCTTGCGGAAACGTCATCAGTGGATGCACCGACGCGACTTTCACTCCCATGCGGCGAAACTTCTCCAACTCATCGCTGGTCAACGCGCCGCTGGAGTGAAACGCAATCTGACCTTGCCACGTTTTCGCAACCAGGCGCGCCACCCGCAGAATTTCCCCATCCGGGACACAAAGCCAAACAATCTCGGACTCCAACTTCTCCACACCCAGTTTCGCCGCCCGCGCCCCCACAAGCCGCGCCAGCCGAGCCGACTTCGGCGGATCGCGTGAAACGATCGATTCAATTCGAACTCCGCTCGCCTTCAGCCCCCGCGCCAACGCCGACCCCAAGCGTCCCGCCCCAACAATTGTCACCGAAATCGCATCCGTCATGCCGCGCAGCATACCACTTCTTAGTGAGACGCACCAAACTTAAACGCAGTCATCCCGACGACCCGTTACACCAGCCGCGAGGGAGAGCCGGCTCTGAGCCTGCCGAAGAGGATGTCGCAGCGCCTCCCAGGAAACACGCGCGACCCAATCAGGCTCGCAACTCATCATTTATATTCAAAACATGCCGAAAGCGAAGCCAACCAAGCCTGTCGCGCAATTAACGCAAGAACGTCTCCTCTCCTCGAAAGTCGTTTACAAAGGGCCCGTCTTCTGGGTCTCCGACGACGACGTCTTCGAACCCAACGGCGTCCGCGCCCGTCGCATGGTCGTTCACCACACAGGATCGGTGGTCATCATGCCCGTCCGCGAGCGCGCCCACGAGCCCGAAATCCTGCTCGAACATCAATACCGTCACGCCGCCCAGCGCTATCTCTGGGAACTCCCCGCCGGACGCATCGATGCCGGCGAGAAACCGCTTCCCGCCGCCAAACGGGAACTCGCCGAAGAAACCGGCTTCACCGCCCGGCGCTGGAAGCTGATCTTCACTTTCTTCGCCAGCCCTGGCTTCGTCGCCGAAACCATGTCGCTCTTCCTCGCCACCGACCTCCGCGAAGGCGTCGCCACTCCTGAAGAGGACGAAAAAATCGACATCCGCTTCACCCCCCTCTCCCGCGCCCTCACCATGATCAAGCGCGGCATCATCCAGGACGCCAAGACCATCTCCGGCATCCTATGGCTCGCCCACCAGCGCTCCGCAAAATAAGTGTGCGCCGCCGCACACTTCTTCACTTAACTGCATTGACAACACATCCCTTCCCGCCCAAAATGACATCAAATACGCCATGGCGCGACCCTGTCCCAGGCGGCAGAAAATGGCGCGCCGCAAGGAGCCTCTGTGGATCGACTGAAAGGGAAAGTGAAGTGGTTCAACAACGCGAAAGGTTACGGCTTCATCGGCCGTGACGACGGCGGAGCCGATGTTTTTGTGCATTACAGCGCAATCGGCGCCGAGGGCTACAAAAGCCTGCAAGAAGGCGATGAAGTCGAATTCGAAATCACGCAGGGAGCCAAAGGACCGCAAGCCGCCAACGTGACCAAAGCCGCCTAGTCCGGGGCTACAAACCGCGCCCGTCTCGCACACCACCTCCAGGGGATGTAGCCCAGCCGAACCTCGTCTGTCTGCCTCGGAATTCTACCGAGCCGCCGCAAAGCTCATCGGGACATCGGTCTTGTCGTTGGTTTCCACCTGAAAAAGCGCGTGCGGTTTCAGATTCATGTAGCTGGCGACGATCGTGTCCGGCATCTGCTGGATACGCACATTGAACGTGTTCACCGAATCGTTATAGAACTCGCGCCGGTCGGCGATCTGGCTTTCCAGTTCCGAGATGCGCTTCTGCAAGGTGACGAATTGGCCGTTGGCCTTGAGCTCAGGATAATTCTCGGCGACGGCGAAGAATCCCCGCAACGCCGAAGTCATTCCTTGATCCGCCTGCGCCTTCTGGTCGACCGTCACGGCCTGCTGGTACTGACTGCGGGCCTGAGTGATTTTGATCAGCGTGTCTTTCTCGAAGTCCATATAGCCTTTGCACACGTCAAGCAGTTTGGATAACTCATCATGCCGCTGCTTCAACATGATGTCGATATTCGACCAAGCCTTTTCGATATCGTTGCGGAGGGCGACCAGCCCGTTGTAGATCGTGACAAAATAGGCGACGACGCCGCAGACGGCGATCACGAATCCGATGAAGATGATGAAGCTCATTCTCAATTTCTCCCAGCGGCTAAAGCCGCAATCATTTTTTGTCTTTTGTCGGCGCACGGCAGAGCTAATGCCGTGCCCCTTCAAGGCAAAGCGCAAGACATTTCAAGGTGCGGCGAGATCACAGCCATCCCCACAAGGCTGCCAGCCAATAAATACTGAGGAGAGTCAAAGCCGGACCACCCCAAATCATCAACGCACATTTCCATCCCAGAGACGCGACCACATCGCGCTGACTGCGCCATGAGATGAAAAACTCCGGTTGATGCTCGCCTTTCATCAAGAGCACAGGAGGTCGAAGGTCGAACTCTTGGACGTTGAGCGCGGGCGCGGGCGCGGGCGCCGCCGCTCCCGTAGCACCCAAGCTGGTCATCGCAACGCCCGCCGCCGCCCAGGCTACCGGACTTGTCACTCCCGCTTTGCCCAACGCGACCGCCACTTTTTGCGCTTGCACCGGATCGGTGATCGAGGCGGTGATCGGCGGAGACACTGTGGATGCACTTGCTTCGCGCGCGTGGGCCGTGAAAGCGGACTTGCTGCTACCCCACACCCCCCAGAGTGTCTTGGTCATAACAGGTGGAACGATTCGTGTCGGGGCGGCGGTCACGGTCAGGCCAGGATTTTGTGCCAGCGTCCCTAACACAAATAGCGCGTTCTTCGGCTTAACGCAGCGCTCTTCCACCTTCAGGTGCGCGCCGCAATCGACGCCGTGGCGGGTGAGGAATTCCTCGACTCGTCCCGGCAGGCCGATATTGCCCGACAGCAGACCGTTGTACTCCTCATGAAAGTCGCGATGCACGTCCATCTCCGCACCGCGGGGATCGACCAGAACTTTGCCGGTGTTATCGTCCAGGAAGAACGGAACATAAAGACTTTCCTGCGCGACGATCACCCATTCTTTGTTCTTGCCTTGTTGTTTGTACTGCCAGACGGTAGTCGTCGAATAGAAAGCGGGCAGGCCGCTGGCGGGAGCGAAGAAGGTTGCGGGGCCGGTCGCAAGACCGCTGACCTCGACTAATCCGATTGCCGCACTGCGAACCTTGGACACGGGCGTATTCATGATCAACCGTCTGCGCTGCAGGAGTCCGAATCCTCTGACAAACACGGTGACTCCAATGGCGACGATGAACAGGATCCCCACCGAGCCTCGCCCATCTCCGTGAACCAGTGTCATCGCAAAAAGCAGGGTGCCGTCGCCTTTCTATTTCCGCTGAGGAATGGAGATTTGGCGAAAGCATATCCGACCTTCGCCTGGGCGTCACTGGAAAACCCGACGAGGGGCTTACGCCGGTAACCGACCGACTTGATCCGAGAGCCTGACCTAATCAACAATCGCGTGTCGCCATGACCGAAGTAACTGCGCCTACCGGTTACGCCTTTCAGACGGCAACCGCCGCTCCATAGAATCGAGGTTGAGTGGGTTGCCAACTCTTTATCCCAGATGAACGATCGCACTGAAATCGCCAAGCTCGTGGAACGGGCTGAGAAATTGCTGCAAAAAGGCAAGCCCGCGGACGCGCTGGAGCTTTATCTCCAAGTGCTTTCGCTCGATAAAGAAAATGACACGGTTCGACAGATGGCGGCCGACTTGAGCCTCTCGTTGAACCGCACCCCCGATGCGGTGCGCCTGCTGAGCGAACTGTTTGACCGTCAAATTGACGCCGGCGACGCCGCTCGCGCCAGTCTTACGTATAAGAAGCTTTCGCGATTCATCAACCCCAACACGCAGCAGAAGGTCCGCTTCGCACAGCTGTTGGAAAGCACCAATCGCAAGCTGGCCATCGAGACCTACGACCACGCCGTGGAAGAGTTGTTGCACGAACATCGCAAGCCTGACGCCTTAGGAGTTTTGCTGTTGCTTCTGGCGCTGGATCCAAATCAAAAGAACATCGTCCGCAAGGCCGAGCTCTGTTCAGAGACCGGAGATCATCGCGCTTCCGCTGATGCCTACCTCAAGCTGGCGCGGATGGCGCAAGAGTCGGGTGCCGATGCTTCGCGATGGCTGGAGAAGGCTTACGCGGAGAATCCAGCGGATGAAAATATCGCACTCGAATATGCCCGCAGCCTGATCGCCCAGCAACAAGTAGGCGCGGCAATTTTTATTCTTGAGCCAATCGTCCAGGCGGGAAAAGCGTCCGCAGAATTTCGCGACGCCTATGCCAAGTCTCTGCTCAGCGCCAACCGTCTCAACGAGGCCGAGCCCGCTTTGTGGACCCTCTTTGAGGAAGATCCGACACGTGCTCCTGAGATTGCGAAACTGATCGAGGCCTATCTCACCGCGGTGCAGGATGCCGACGCTATTCGACTCGCGCGCAAAATGGAAGCGCATCAGCGTCGCAAAGGCGATCGACGCGCCTTCATCACCATGATGCAGGAGATCGTAGCCCGACATCGGGCTACGCCCGATTTGCTCGAGTTCATGAGTGAGTTGTTCAATTCGTCCAACCGCGAGACGGATTACTCACAGACTCTGCTGAAGCTCTTCGATTTGCACTATGGCATCGGGAACTTCATGAAGGCTGCCGACTGTTTGGACAAAGCGGCGGAAGTGGACGCGTATGAGCCGGGTCATCAGAAGCGCCTGGAAAGTCTACGCGGGAAAATTGACGACAATCGTTTCATGGTCATCTCGTCTCGCTTCACCAGCATGGCGCCGGTGGCTCCCACGCGCAATGAGGAACGGACTTTGGGATCTGGGACGCTGCAAGACCTTATGCTGCAAGCTGAAATTCTGGTGCAGTATGGGATGAGGGCCAAGGCCGTCGAACGCCTCCAGCGTATTCAGGAACTGTTTCCGCACGAGGAAGAGCGCAATCCAGATCTCCGCGCACTTTACAATACCGCTGGAGTGTTGCCGGAATACGGACCCTCCGCCACTGCCCCGCCCGCCCAGGTACAAGCACCGATTGCAACCACGCCCGTCCCACCGCCGGTGCCCGTCGCCAGCGCGGAGCCGGACGTCAGCCAGTTCACTCGCGTCGCTGAGATCACGCGCAAGCTTTACAAGCAGAACAACGCAGATGCGGTGCTCTCGACTTCCGTAAATGAGATTGGCGCGCTTTGGCGCGTCGGGCGCTGCGTCGGCGCGACGCGCAAACCCGGCCTCGCTCCAAGCGCCATCAGGGAATACGCTGGAGACGGCTGCGCACCCGGCGCGGGCAATTCTCTGGCGCGGGTGATCATCGCGGTTCATGAACTGGCGGTTACCCGGGGCACGCTCGCGCTGAACGATGTTCAAAGCTCGACCGACCTCAGCTCCATAAAGGACGCTCTGGCGGAGTTGCAAATCTCCTCGCTGCTCGCCATTCCTCTCACCGAAGGTCCGGATCATGTGGGAATCCTTCTGCTCACGCAGCCGATACCGCGTACATGGGGATCGAGCGATGTAATGGTCCTCAAAACCATCGCGGAACAAATGGTCATCGCGCTCAACAACGTTGGACTGCGGCGCCTGGTGAAGAATCTGTCTGTGACCGATGAGCGATCGGGGCTGCTCAAACGCTCGTCGTACCTCGACCTTTTAATGGCGGAAACACGCCGCGCATTGCAGCAAGGTACCGCCCTGACGCTTCTGTTAATGCGAGCTGGGGAGCGCGCTGCGCTGGTGAAGGAAAGTGGGGAAGCCGCGGTGGAAGCGGCGATGCAGCAGATCGGACAAATCGTCGCCGGCAACATTCGCCAGAACGATCTGGCTTTCCGTTACGAAACCACCACGATTGCCATTGTCCTGGGAGAAACCGCCGAGAAGGAATCGATGATGGCTGTCGAAAAACTTCGGCGCTTACTGGCGGACGTTAAGATTGCAGAGAAGATTCCCGTCGCCTTCACCGCAGGATTAGCCGAAGCCGTGGTTCGCCAACCTTACGATCCGGTAGACATCGTCACCGAAGTGATCAATCGCTCCGAGATGGCGCTCGCCGCAGCGGCGCTGGCGCCAAATAAAACGGCTGCCCTGGCCGCAGCGCTCACTTCGGCCGCGGCCGCTTCCTAGAGTTGCTCCTGCGACAGGAAGTGCCGAACGATTCTTCTGGAAAGTCGCCTGGCGCCTCTTAGCGCCGATGCGCGGCGACCAACTGCCCTGCCAACTCCGCCGCTTGCGCGCGGATTTCCGGTACCGCGGTGCTCTCCCACAATCGGCTCCTGCGAGCCGGGCCGATCGCGTATAGAAATTCTGACGCCCGACCGCTGTCGTCGATGAGCGCGCCCTCGGCGGAAACATCCAATCCAACAAACAGCGGATCGGGCCTCGCCATTTTCTGCGCCAACAAATTCGCCAGCAACGGATGATCGAGCTTCCGGCAATCCGTCTCTGGTCCGGTGCAATTAATGACGCGCCCCACGCGCAGCGTGCGCTCTTCGCTGCTTCGCCGATCGCGATAACTCACATCCACGCCGAGGTTGTCTTCACGATATTGCGTGATCCGGCCGGCGTGGCTTTGAATGCCGCCGTCTTTCAATTCTCTCTCAATCGCACTGCCTACGTCGGGTGCGATGCGATGCCGATGCACGTCCCAGTAAGGACGAAGATGCCGCAGAAAACGTCTTTTCTCCGGCAGCGAGAAATTCTGCCAAATCGTCTGCGTTGCCGGACGCAAGGAGTCCACGATGCCACGCCAATCGCCTCCTTGCGCTTCCGCCTTACTGACCTCGGCACGCAATCGCTTCAGCCAGCCACGGGCCGTTGCCGGGCGATCCTTCCAGTCTTTCTCGTGCTTATTGTGTGCGCGATGCGATAGCGGCAACAATCCTCGGCGGGATAAGAAATGAATTTGCCCAGTGCAGCCGCGCGCTCGCAGGGACATCGCGATGTCCACCGCAGTCAGGCCCGTACCGATGAGAAGGACGCGTTCCTCTTTCGCGGCCTCATCCAGCGCCGCTCGATCCCACGCGTAAGGAACATAACGCTTGCTGGACTCTCCTTTTCCGCTTAGAAACGGGTTGCTCGGACGAAAGTTCCCCAACGCCAAGACTACTTTGTGCGCTCGTGCCGTCTTCCCACTGGCGGTTTGAAGAGTCACGGCTGAATTGTCGCGTTCGACGGAGACAACTTCTTCTCCTTTGTGCCACCGAAAATGCTGCCCATCGGTGAGCGCTTGCGTGAGTAAGGATTCGATATAGCGGCCATACACTTTGCGCGGCAAGAAGTGCTCCGGCTGAACGGCAGGATCGAAGTGCTCCTTCGCCCAGCGCAAGAGATGAGTGGGATCGTCTTCGAATGCGCTCATCTTGCCACAGGGAACATTCAACAGATGGCAATCGTCTTCCGTGCCGTAAGCGACGCCCCGCCCCAGCGTCTGTCCCTTCTCAAACAAGTCCACCGAGATGTTCGCACAAGGCTGACGCAACAGTTGCAAGGCAAGCGCCGCGCCGGCAAAGCCACCGCCTACGATGGCAACGGTAAATTGAGTCGCGCCGGACAATGCGGCTTCGTTCGGTAATTCTGATGTAGGCAGAAACAAACTCCTGATTAGAAAAGTGTACGGGGAACTTCCACACTAGAGACTAAACGAGTTTGGCATGATCTGGGAAACTGGTGATGGCCTCGACTGGCCGCTTCTCCAGTGTGCGCATCAGTTGCAGAATATTCAAGATCACAGCCTCATCGCCCACCGCAGTATTTAGCATGACGTGATAGAGCGAACGAGTCGGCCAATCCGCGTGGAAATATTTCTTGACGAACAAACTTCGATCCCGATCGATGGTCTTCAACATTTCGTCGGGATCGCCCGTGATCCTGCCGCTTTCGCGCAAGCGGCGAAGTTTTTCTTCATAAGGCGCATAGAGGAACACGTGGAAAGCGTCGGCGTGGCCACGCATGATGTAGGGCGCGCCTCGACCAACGATTACGCATTGCCCTTCGGCGGCAGCGCGCTCCATCACTTGACGGCCCATGGTCACCATGCAATCGGCGTCGAAAAAATCAGACGGGGACTGGCTGATGGAGCGCTCGTAACTGCCGCGCCAGAAGATTTGCGCGAGGCGATGAAAAGTGCCATCTACCCGCTCTTGCTGGCGTTCCACGGCTGCGCAATCCACATTGGCCAGCTTGGCGATCTCTTCGGTGAGGGCGTGATCCCACACTTTCCAGCCAAGGCGGCTTGCCAGTTTGGCGGCGATCTCGCCGCCGCCGCAACCAAACTCACGCTCGACTGTGATAATTCGATACAAGATTCTTAACCCTTATCCTTAGTCACTCCGAGCGCAGCAAGGAGTCTGCTTCCGCCGGCACCACAAACGCTCTAATGTACTGCGACTTCTCCGCCCTTGCGTGGCTTCCTCATCAAAAACACAAACGGTACCATGCATAGAATCATTACGCCGAGCAGCCAGAAATTGTCAACGTATGCGAGCATGGTGGCCTGCTGGAGAACCATGTTCTGCACCATCATATACGCCCGGGTCAGGGCGTCGGCGGGAGAGTAGCCGTGGGCCTGCATCGCCTGGGCTGTGTTTTGGAGCATGCGCTGCATGTTGGGATTACTTGCGACCAAATGGCTGGATAAATTTGCCTGATGATGTTGCGCCCGCCGCGCCAGCATGGTCGTGACAAACGAGATTCCTACGCTGCCACCGATATTGCGAGCGAGATTGATCAAGCCTGAGGCGGCGTTGTTCTTGCCCGGCGGCAGGTAGGAATAGGCAGCGGTATTGATCGGGATGAAGAGGAACGCGACGCCAGAGGTTTGCAGGATGCGGGCGAGTACCAGGGTCTTGAAGTCTACGTTGAGGTCGAAGCCGGTCATGTAAAACAGCGACACGGAGACCATGACGAAGCCGAACATCATGAGCCGGCGCGGGTCGTAACGCGATAGCAGAAAGCCCACGAACGGCATGAGGAGTACGAGGGTGAATCCTCCCGGCGATAAGGCCATGCCGGCACGCTCCGCCGTATAGCCGAGGAGCGTTTGAGTGAACTGCGGCAGCAGGAGTGTACTCGATAGCAATACAAATCCGACCATGAACATCATCACGTTTGCCGCAGCGAAGGTGCGATCTTTGAACAGATGCAGGTCGATGATTGGGTCTTTAACCCGCCACTCCCAGAAGATTGTGAATAACAACGCCACCACGGCGGTGACGGTCAATCCCACGATGAAATGCGATTCGAACCAATCGTCGCGCTGACCTTTGTCCAGCACAACCTGTAATGCCCCGAGTCCGAGCGCGAGGGCTCCCAGGCCGATGTAATCGATTCTCACTTCCGAGAATTTTCTCTTGACCTGATGTGGAGGATCCTGAATAAGCCGTGAAGTGAGAATCAGCGAAAGGATTCCGACTGGAATATTCAACAGAAAAATCCAGCGCCAGTTGTAGTTGTCGGTAATCCATCCGCCGAGCGTGGGACCGATGGCAGGGGCCATCACCACGGCCAGGCCATAAACCGCGAAGGCCATGCCCCGCTGCTTGGGAGTGAAGGTGTCGGCCAGAATCGACTGCTCGCTAGGCTGCAATCCGCCGCCGCCTGCGCCCTGCAACACACGGAAGAAAATCAACATTCCGAGATTCAGAGAGAGCCCGCAGAGCAGGGAGCTGATGGTAAAGACGGCGACGCACGTCATGTAAAAACGCTTGCGGCCAATGATCGAGGAGAACCATCCGCTTAGCGGCAGCACGATGGCATTCGATACCAAATAAGAGGTGAGCACCCATGTGCTCTCGTCCGTGCCGGCAGAGAGATTGCCCGCGATGTGCGGCAGAGCGACGTTGGCGATGCTGGTATCCAGCACCTCCATGAACGTCGCCATGGTGACCACGACTGCGATGATCCAGGGATTTACCGCTGGACGCCAGGGCTCGGAGGCCGCCCCGTCCAGGGTAATCGTCGCGGCACTCACCTGAGCCACACCTTGGGTTCGCAGGACATGCCGGGCCTCAGCACATGCTGCTTGGTCTCACCGGGGTCAAAGGTGATCTTTACCGGGACCCGCTGCACAACTTTCACATAATTGCCGGTCGCATTCTCCGGAGGGAGTAGGCTGGTGATCGCGCCGCTCGCGCCGGCAACGCTCTGCACGTGTCCTTTGTAATCCTGCCCAGTCGCGTCGACCCGGATGGTGACTGCCTGGCCGACCTTCATTTCGCGCAATTGCGTTTCTTTGAAGTCGGCCGTGACCCAAATGTCATCGAGGTTGATGAGCTTGAATAGTTCTTGTCCGATGGAGACGTTTTGCCCCACTTCCACAGTGCGATTCGTGACCACTCCATTCACCGGCGCAACGATGGTCGTGTAACTCAGATTGAGCTTCGCCTGTTCTAACGCGGCCTTCTTCTGATCCGCTTGGGCTTGCGCCGAATCCGCTCGCGCTTTAATCGCTTCTAATTGCTGGGGGCGCGTCTGCGCCGAGCGCAAATTTCCCTGCGCCGTAATCAGCTTGCTCTTGGCCTGCGTGACCTGCTGCTGCGCGGCCAGTGCGGATGCCTTGGCCGATTCCACCGCCGCCGCCGCAGCTTGCGCCGTCGCCAGCGCCTGATCGTACTGCTGTTGCGACACTTCCTGCTTCTCCACTAATTGCTTGTAGCGTGGCAGATCGTTTTGCGCTCTGACGTTGTTGGCGATGGCTTGCGTAACCTGAGCCTGCGCCGCATCGTATTGCTGTTGCGCGGCTGCGATTCCGGCGCGAGCGTTTTCCACGTCCGCATCGGCGCTCGACACCTGCGTATCCGTGCTGACGTTGGTGATCGGAACATTCACCCGCGCCGCCTGCGCCTGTGCCAAGGCATCATCATAATCCGCCTGAGCGCGATCCAACGCCACTTGATAATCCGTCGGGTCGATCACGATCAGCGGCGTTCCAGCCTGAACATATTGGTTGTCTTCGATCAGCAACTTGGCCACGTGGCCTGAAACCCGCGCGCTGATGGAGTTCAAGTGGCCATCGATCTGCGCGTCATCGGTGGATTCGTAGGTTCCGAGATATTGCCACAGAAAAATTCCCGCCACGACGAGCACGATGACGCCCACGATCAAAAGCAATCGCACACGCGGATTCATCCCCGGCTTGGGCCGCGTCAAATCCTTTTCCGACGATGGCAACGGTTTCTGCATCGTGACGTTGTCTCCGGTTGACTGGTGCGTTTGCTCTTCCACTATGGTGTTGCCATCCTGTGCCATATTATTTTGTCCGAATAGGAATGACTACATGAAATCACTTGCCGGGATTATTTGCGAAGGTCGTTGCCTTCCAGGTAAAGCTTCACACCCTCTTCCGCAAACCCCATAGCCCGCGCCAGCGATACCTTTGCCAGATTATGCGCATAGAGGCTCGAAATATAGTTCGCATTTGCCGTCGCCACGGACTCCTGAGCCTGCACGACTTCCAGATTGTCGGTGACTCCAGCGTCGAATCGATCCTGAGCCTGTTCCAGGGTTTGACCGGCGAGGTCAACCGAACTTCTGGCCACTTCGACTTGCTCCGCCGCCGATTGTAAGTCCAGCATCGCGGTTCTTACGTCGGAATCGATCTGGGCCCGAAGACTGTCCAATTGCTGCCGGTTTTGGCGCAAAGTCGCGTCCGCCTGTAAAATATCGCCGTGAACCTTCCCGCCCTGGAATACGGGGATGTTCAACGTCGCGCCCACTTGGAACACACCGTGCGAGTTGCCCACATTCACCCCGGCATCGCCGTAGTCGCCGGCAATGTCTATGGTTGGATAATATTCTGCCATCGCACTCTTCTTATTGAACTCCGCCGCCAGCACCTGCTGTTGCGCCGCCAGATAGTCGGCTCGGCTGGTATATGCGCGCTTCAACGCATCCTCCACGCTGATCGCCGCTAGCGGCGCGTACGGGGCTTTGTCCGTCAGTTGAAATTGTTGTCCCGGCGGCAAGCCGATAATTCTGGACAAAACCAGCTTTTGTTTGGCGAACTCATTCCTTGCCGCGATCAGTTGTTGCTGGCGCGTCTGCAACTCGACCCTCGCCCGTAGCGCATCGATCGCCGGGCTGATCCCTGCCTTACGCTGATCGTCCGTCTTATCGAATAACCTCTGCGCGGTTGCAACTTGCGCGGTCGCCGTATCCACGGTGGCCGCGTCGGCTATCGCCTGCAAGTACGCATTCCCGGTCGCCAGCACGACGATGTCGCGAGCATCCTGATAGCTGAACTGTGCGGCCCGTTGCTGCGCCGATGCGCTGCGCACTTTATTGATTGAATTCAAGCTCAGAACCGTCTGCTGCAAATAAACGCCAGTCTGAAACACTCCAATCGGCCCAACCAGGTGGGCCACTCCAGGAATGTTGAATCTTAGACCTTGTGCGACGAGATTAATCTGCTCCGCGCTTTGCGTGGTCGCGGTCGTGACATTGGGCAGAAGTTCGCTGAGTTCCTTCCATTTTTGTCCGCGAGCGTTGATTTCTGTGTCGCTTTGCAACAGGATGCCGAGGTTATTCCGCAATCCGCGGTCGATGGCGTCTTTAAACGAAATCGGCAGGATGTCTGCCGTCGCCTTACCTTCCGGAACACTGCCCGAGTAGGGACTTTGCGGCGATACCATGACACCCGATGGCGAACCTGAGTACGACGGGCTCGACGAGAATGAGCCGGTCGAGTCGGCAGTAGGCGAAAGATTGGACGTCGAGCCGGTAACCTGACTCCGGGCGCCCGCAGCCAGCGTACCCATCCAAAAGATACAGCCTAGCCAACGTCGCATCCGCAATTGTCTCATTCCGCTGAACATTCCACGCTTTGCCAAACTGGGGGCAACGAAATTGGATTCCCGCGTCCCTTCCCCCGATGCAAATCATTGTAGACACAAGGAAACCCTTCGGCTAGGGAAGAAGCGGTACGACTTAAGGAGATGGAGCGGCGCAGAATCGATCCAAGCCAGAGTACCCCGTCGAGCCGGTACCTTAGCAGGGCTCCTGTTCGGAAAAATCTTGCAGGAAGTCCTGATAGCAGTCGATTGCTTCCTGTTCAGTCGGGTGTCCATGAAAGTGAAACTTTTCGGCATGGGCCAGTCGGAGCAAGCGATCCCGCTCCCAAGCGGTTGGGTCGAGATAAGGGATGGCGTGGCTGATCGCCACATCGGCGCACGCATCCACCCAAGCGATCCCTGCAACCGGACGCCCGATCATTTTCGATGGCAGGCAGTATCCCAGGAGAACTCGATTCTGGTTGTAGCAGGCCCACGAGCCATCCGCTTGTCGATGCAGGGAGGTTGCCGGGATGGGATGGTTAAAGCTGGTTCGTAAAGCCGTCGCCCCCGGGGGCACCACGACTTCCAACTCGGACTGAGTTCCATTTGACCAGGTGATGATGATTTGCATGAGAGCCCCCATGACTGGGCGAAGCCGCAACTTCGCCAGGAAAGACTTGCGTGTATAGGAATGCGACTAGGAATAAGACGAAAATTGACGCGACCATAACACTTCCAGCTTGCGCGTTTGCGGGGGCCAGCGCAAGGTTGCATGTCACACGCCAAATGTTCTCCCTGCGAAAGAGATGACTCTTCTAAGCAGGCTTAGCACTTACTCATTGTGAGCGTTTTTGACCAGCCAGCGGCAACCGGAATTGCGGACAATCGGGGAAAGCCGAGATCGGTAACCACAAGAGCGCGGCCCACCACCTAAATTATGAGGAAGCGGTCAACATTTAATCCCCATACCTTTCTTTCCACGGTCGGAAAGGGTAGGCAGATCCTGTCCTTTGCCAGGAAAGCCTCAATTTTTGCGCAAGGGGACACCTCCGATGGCCTCTTCTTTATCCGGTCGGGGCGAGTACAGATGAATGTTGTGTCCGAGGCTGGGAAAGAAGCCACCCTCGGCATTCTTCGAGAAGGTGATTTCTTCGGCGAGGGCGGGTTGGCAGGTCAGCCGCAGCGCATGTCGTCCGCCACCGCCTTTACCGATTGCGTGCTCATGCAGGTCGATAGAAAAGCCATGATGCTCGCCATGAGCCTGGAACCCAAATTGTCCGCCCTGTTCCTGAAATACCTGCTGAAGCGAAACATCCGCTACCAGGATGATCTGGTCGACCAGCTTTTCAACTCCAGCGAAAAGCGTCTGGCCAGAGTGCTGTTGCTTATGGCGCAATTTGGCACTGCCGGTGTCTCCGAAAAATCGGTGCCCCGTCTTAGTCAGGAGACGCTCGCCGAGATGGTGGGGACGACTCGCTCGCGAGTCAGTTTCTTCATGAATCGATTCCGCAAGCTTGGTTTCATCAACTATGACACCGGCGATAATCTGAACGTCCATAGCTCGCTGCTCAACGTTGTGTTGAACGACGACGAAGCCACGACGGCAACCGCTCAGGGGTTGAATGTATCTCTACTTAGCGGCAAACGGACAAATGCGCCTCACAAACCGGGAGAACGTCCTGACCGGGAAAGGGCTCGGCGGCCACCTCTTCTCAGCGCAAAACCCCGTTCTTGAGGCCGACTGAGAAACGCACTGAGTTAAAACCAACACCGCTTCTCACTGCCCTTCCGGATGCTTCTCCAAATATTTCCCGATGAGGCTGGCACAGTACTCGACCAACTCGCGATCCTCCGCTTTGAAAGCGGCCAGAAAGTGGCTGTCGATATCGAGTTCGCCGACGACCTTTCCCTGGGCGACAATGGGAACCACGATCTCGGACTTGGTTTCGAGCGAACACGCCAGGTAGCGATCATCCTGACTAACGTCGTCGACAATGACCGTCGCGCCGGTTGAGGCGGCGGCCCCGCAGATTCCCTGATTGAGCGGAATTCGAGTATGGGGAGTCATCGCCCCCTGATACGGCCCCAAAACTAGCAAGGGCGACCGTCCTGGCGATTCTTCGATCATATAAAAACCCACCCAGTTGAACTTCAGTAAACGCTCGTGCAGCAGCTTCACCATGTCCGACATAAGGTCGTCAGCCGACGAACTGTGAGCCGCCAGGGCGGCAAGGTCTTTTTTTAAGTCGTTAGGTTTAGTCTCAGTAGCCATAACAGAAATATTATCTCCATACTCGCCGCAACCATAAGTGCATCGGTCATCGCCATGCTTCATCGCGACTGCGGCGTGGTTTACACTTCGGAGGATGAACTCCAAAGCGCCGCAGTCCGCTCCGGCCGTAGAGCCGTGGCTTCGAGGGACATGGAACCAGGTTCCTCCGGTGACGCGGGCCGTTCTTCATGCGCTGGAACTGTCTCAGGAGGACATTATCCGCTGGTGCGCCGACCTCAGCGATGAACAATGGAATACTCGCCCCGCCCGCCTCGCTCCCATCGCGTTTCATGTCCGCCATCTCAGCCGCGCGATCGACCGTTTGCTCACGTATGCGGAAGGACGACAACTGGGTACCGACCAAATCGCCGCCCTGAAGTCCGAAATGGACTCCAAAGCGCTCGGTTCAGAAGTGCTCGCTGAATTCTCCTCCACCCTCCACCAGTCGGCGGAACGCATCGGAGCCTTCAAGCCCTCCGATTTCGAGCTCCCTCGTAGCGTCGGAAAGAAACTTCTACCCACCACGGTTGCCGGATTGCTGATTCATATCGCAGATCACACCCAGCGCCACGTCGGCCAAGCCATCGTGACCGCAAAACTTATCAAGCAAACGGTCGCCCCAACCCAATAACCAAACCGCGAGAGATGGTTCGCCGACGAAGCGATTACAGGGCTTCGCAAATTCATGCACTCATCGGAATCACTCAAGTCTCCTGCGCCGGCGTGCGAAGTGATTTATCTACTTCATCTCGGTCGGGCTGGCTTCGGCTCCCGGCATTAGGTTTTTCAGGGGAGCCTTGCGCTGCTCCTCCAACTCTGGATGCGGCAGCGGCTTCCGCGGCAGCATCTGGTCGCGCATCGCCGTGTTATAAACGAAAATTGCCTCGACCGTCGCCGCCTGTGCCAGGTCTCCGGCCTGCAACCGTTCATACGTGTCCATGTTGGAGTGATGCGTCCGCGAAGAATAGTCCATCTTGTCCTGGATGAACTGGAAGCCGGGCAGGCCCACCGCGTCGAACGACTCGTGATCGGTGCCTCCAGTGTTGCGTGCCGTAATGGTCGTGACCCCAAGGTCTCTCAGTGGCTCGATCCACTGGCGGAAGATGGGGGCTGCCGCGGAGTTCTCTTGCAGATAGACTCCCAGAATCTTTCCGGTTCCGTTATCCAAATTGAAATAACCCGACAACCTGGCGTGTTCCGGCTTTATTTCCAGCGGACCGCCCGGCTTGCGCAGCCACTCTGGAAGTTTCATCTGATCGGGCGCAGTCGAGGAAGGCGCCGAGCCGAAATGGGCTTTCACGTAACCGATCGATCCGTAGAGTCCTTCTTCCTCGCCGGTCCAAAGCCCAATCCGGATCGTCCGGCGCGGCTTCACTTGCAGGGTGTTGAGAATTCGCATGACCTCCATCGCTACCACCGTGCCTGCCCCATTATCCGTGGCTCCAGTAGCGGACGCCCATGAATCCAAATGTCCGCCCACCATGACGACCTCATCTTTCAATTTCGGATCCGTGCCGGTAATTTCGGCAACGGTGTCGAAGCCATGCTCATGATCGCCGGTGAACTTCGTTTCCACTTCAACTTCAAGTGATACCGGAACATTCGCCTTCAAAAGCCGGTAAACGCGACCGTAATTCTCAATAGCTGCAACGACCACGGGGAACTGCATCAGGTTTTCTTTCTTGAAAATTTCGAAACCGATACCGCGATCGTCGAAGATGGTTCCGCCGGAACCACCAGAATTCTGCCCATCGCGGCTGGGGGTCACGACGGCTGCAACATGCTCCGAGGCGAACAACGCGGCCACCTTCTCAGACAGCTCCCGTCGCTTGGCAAAGTCCGCCATATATTGCCCGTAAGGGCTCTCGCTGCTGAGCGGATGCTCGGCGATCTTCGCCAGCCCAGCTTCGTCTTCGCGCTCGAATAACGGCTTGTCCACTGGCTTGACCTCACGCATTTCGCCATAGAGCACGATTTTTCCGCCCAACTTGCCCTTGTATTTATCGACGTCTTCGGGCTTCTTGATTTCCACCCAAATCGCAGGGGCATTGATCGGGCCGCCCGTCGCAGGCGACCAAGGCGCCGCTTGGGCGATAAAGACGGCCGTGTCGGGCGCGCTCATTCGAAGCCAGGTATTGAGTTGCTGCCAACCCATACCAAACTCTCCCCAGTCTTCCAAGTGAGCGTTCGAACATCCCATCGCGGTCAGCTGGTCGCGGGTCCAGGCATTGGCCCGGGCAAGGTTTGGCGAGCCCGTAAGCCGGGGGCCAATGCCATCCATCAACGCCGAGGCGTATTCCATGACTTTGGAATGATCCAAGCCCTCTTGGCGGATGCGCTGATACATGGTCAAGTCGATTTCTTCCTTGGCCGGTTGCGGCAGCGCATACGAGGGCGTCTCCGCAGGAGACTTCTTGTCGGCCTTCTTATCCGCGGCTACCGCGCCCAAAGTGGACAATAAACCGATCACTACCGCCATTCTTCGCTTCAACATTCAGTTTCCTTGTGCTAGGGATTCTCCGAGACCCGGACGAAAAAGAGTATCAGATTCCACGCATCCCAAGAACTTGCCTGTCCCAAATCTCCCGCACCGCCCGGACTTCGGGTATGATGGGGCGCTAAAATTTCTCAACCGGAGAATCCATGTATCCTCGAATCGCCGTCGGCGCTACCGTCGCAACGTTTGCTTTTGCCATTTGCTGCTTCGCCCAAAATCCAACTCTCGACGTAAAGACCGGTTTATGGGAAACCACCGTCACCATGCAAGCCAGCGGCCTGCCAACGATGCCCAACATTCCGCCCGATGCACTTGCCCGCATGACGCCCGATCAACAAGCTCGATTCAAAGCCATGATGGGCGGAATGAGCGGCGGTCAGCCAACCACCGTGAAGAGTTGCCTTACGAAAGAGAAGCTCGCCAACGGGTTCCGCCCCGACAGCACCGAGGATCGATCTAATTGCAGGAAGACAGTGCTCTCAAGCTCCGCCACTGCCATGGTTATGACCGTGAGCTGCACCGAAGAGCACGGCAGCGTAAACGGAACCTTCCACATGGAAGCCCTCGGTCACGACGCCATGTCCGGCACTTCTCATATCGTCTCTGTCAGTAGCGGACGCACCATAACCATCGACGGCAAGATTCAAGGCAAGTGGCTGGGCGCGGATTGCGGCGACGTGAAGTAATTCACGGACGAACCGGCGCCAACCGCCCTCAGCACTTCCGCGGTTGTGGCCGTCTCCCCCATGCGTGGAAAAATCTTTTCCACCCGACGGTTCCCTTTTGCAGATCAATCACGATCAACGCGGCTAATTCATCGAGTTTTGTAAGCGCCAAGGTGCCAACCAGCAAGTCGATGCTTAAGAAATGGAGCGGGAGACGGGGATCGAACCCGTGACATCCAGCTTGGGAAGCTGGCGTTCTACCGCTGAACTACTCCCGCCTGAAGATCGAGCGATCTCGAACCCGAATCAATTCGATGCTAACATACGAAAGTGGTCGTCGCAGCCTGCGCTGGCTTACGGTTTTCTCGCGACCATTCCGCTATACTGAGGCGTTTGCTCATTCCATTCGCTCGCGCGAAACAATCTGAGGACTGACTCATGGCTTCTCCGGCAGTGGATTTTGCCCGCTCCAATCAGCAGCGTTTCCTCGACGAATTAAAAGACTTGCTTCGCATTCCGAGCGTAAGTACTGCGCCCGAACATAAGGGCGACGTCCAGCGCGCCGCTGATTTCGTGGCCGGCGAACTGCGCCGCATTGGACTGGAGAACGTCGAGATCATTCCCACCAAGGGGCATCCGCTGATTTATGCCGATTGGCTTCATGCCCCGGGCAAGCCGACCGCATTGTGCTACGCCCACTACGACGTGCAGCCTGCCGAGCCGCTGAATGAATGGATTTCGCCGCCGTTTGAACCCACAGAGCGCAATAACAATATCTATGCCCGCGGCGCGGTCGACGATAAGGGCCAACTGTGGATGGAGGTCAAAGCACTCGAAGCCCTCATGCAAGGCCACGCCGGCAAACTGCCGATCAACGTCAAAGTCATTTTCGAGGGCGAGGAAGAAGTCGGCGGTGAGGCAATCGCTGCCTACGTCCGCCAGGAGAAAGCCAAGCTAAAGGCGGACTTTGCTTTAGTGTGCGACACGGAACTGTTCGCGCCAAATTTACCAACGCTGTGTGTAGGACTGCGCGGATTGATTTACACCGAGATTGAAGCGCAGGGAGCAAAAACGGATTTGCACTCTGGGATGTATGGCGGGGCGGCGCCCAATCCCCTGTTTGCGTTGATCGAGATCATCGGCAAGCTGAAGGATGCCAAAGGAAGAGTGCTTATTCCCGGCTTCTACACCAAGGTCAAACCGCCTTCCGCTGCTGAGTTGAAGGCATGGAAGAAACTGCCGTTCAACGAAGAGCACTATCGCAAGACAGAAGTCGGCTCGAAAACGCTCACCGGCGAACCGGGTTTCTCCGTGCTTTATCGCACCTGGGCGCGGCCGACGCTCGAAGTCCACGGCATGCCCGGAGGCTTTACCGCGCCCGGTGCGAAGACCGTCATCCCGGCGCGAGCGTCGGCAAAGGTTTCCATGCGGCTGGTTCCCAACCAAAATCCCAACGACATTTTTAAGCGCTATGCGGCCTACGTGAAGAAACTAACGCCTAAGGGAATCGACATCAAGATCAAGACCTGGAGCAAAGGTCCGGCCTGCGTCGTCGGCACCGACAATAAGTTCGTGAAGGCCTCTACCGAGGCCATGCGCGAAGTGTTTAAGAAAGATACGGTATTCATCCGCTCAGGCGGATCGATTCCCATCGTTACCGATTTTCAGGATGTGCTAAAAATCCCCAGCGTGATGATGGGATTCGGCCTGCCCGACGACAATCTGCATGCGCCCAACGAGAAGTTTCACATCCCAAACTTCCATCGCGGCATTGAATCGATCTGTTTGTTCTTCGAAAGGCTGGGGGAATGAGGCAATACGTTTCTTGGCGATTGGCGATGATTGCGTTGCTTTTGCTTGCCGTGTCAGAACTCTCGGCGCAATCTAAGCTGGTACCCTTTGGCTCGATGCAACGAGCGTCCGGCAGCCCGATCATTTCTCCGCAGGGTGACGGATGGGAATCCGCGGGGACGTTCAATCCAGCCGTGATCCAAGTTAAAAAGAAATTCGTTATGCTCTATCGCGCCCAGGATCATGCCGGCACGTCGCGGTTGGGTTATGCGGACAGCTCTGACGGAATTCACTTTGCGCGCCGCCCTGATCCCGTTTTCACACCCGCGATGGATTACGAAAAGGATGGCGGCGTCGAAGACCCGCGCCTGGTGAAAATTGGCGATACTTACTATCTCACGTACACCGGCTACAACAAGACCGACGCTCAACTCTGCCTGGCCACCTCGACCGACCTGATCCACTGGGAGCGACAAGGCATTTTACTGCCTGCCTACAAAGGCACATGGAATGTGGTGTGGACGAAATCCGGGGCCATTGTCGACAGGAAAATCAACGGCAAATATTGGATGTACTACCTCGGAACCAGCCCCGATAAAGTTGACGAGATGGGCCTGGCATCGTCCACCGACTTGATTCATTGGACCGACGCGACCGACACGCCCGTTCTGCCCGGACGCCCCGGGCAGTTCGATGCAACCGTCGTCGAGCCGGGGCCACCCCCAATTCTGACCGGCGACGGCATCGTGCTCATCTACAACGGCGCGGACGCACAACATGTATATCGCACGGGCGTCGCTGTCTTCGACCGCAAAGATCCGCGCAAATTGCTATACCGAAGCGATCAGCCGCTTTTCGCGCCGGAGAAAGATTGGGAGAAAATTGGCCAAGTCCCGAATGTAATTTTCGTCGAGGGCATGGTCCGCAAGGGCGGCAAATATCTTTTCTATTACGGCGGAGCCGATAAGTATGTTGGCGTGGCACAGGCCAAGGCCACCAACCGTTAGCCTGCGCCACCTCGATCTAAGTTGAACTCGACCAATTCTGCGTGGCGCTCGTCGGATCCGTTTTCGAGCTTGCGGGATGCATCCCGATCGGATGCGACGTCGAAATCAGATTGTGGATGGCGAAGACAAGTTCGTCCAACGTCGCGCCCTTGCCGCAGTATTCGTCGACATAAAGCAGTTCCTCCTGCGGCAGACTCGGATGCCCGGAAATCATGACGATGGGGATTCCGGGGAAGATGCCTTTGATGGCGCGAGCCAGTTGCGCGCCATTCATCTTCGGCATTTGATAATCGAGCAAAACCAAATCGAAACTGGCGATTTCGAGCATATCCAGCGCGCCCATCGGATCGCCCACGGCTATCACTTCAAATCCAATCTCCCGCAGGATGCTGGCCAGCAGCAGCCGCGACTTCGCATTATCGTCCACGTAAAAAATAGTTTGCTTGTGCATCGTGCCTCGCTCCATTTCCGCAACTGCCGTTGCTCTTTCGTTACGGCAAGTGCTGTCCTCTTCCCCTAGACGTAGCGAGGCGCGAACTCTTGCGTAAAGACTATGTAAAGAGTTGGGGCGACGAATCGCAATTCGTCGCCCCGATCGACTAGAGAGAGGAAAGGCTGAAGTACCACTTACATGGCGGAATCGGAGTTGAATGTGTCGGCACTCGCCTTCCAGCTTCCATCGGGTTGTTTCATGTAAACCGTCAAATATTTCCCCTTGTCTGTCATGGGTTTCTTGGTCTTCGGATCAGTGAGAGTCATGACATACGTTCCCTGCGAATAAACCATGTCTCCTCCCTTGGACGCCACCGATCGAGTGGATTGAAAGACCAACGTAAAATTGGGGTCGGCCATTATAGGCGTCATGGCCGCTTTGACGGCCGCTTTGACGTTGAGCGTGGGGCCGCCGGGATAGAGCCCGCTGCCGTCATCGGTGAAATAGCTCGCCCACTTGTCGGGATCTTTGGTGGCAACATCTTTTACCCATGCGGTTTCGACATCTTTGACCGCTTGCAGATCGGCAGCCCGAGTATCGGCAATCGGCGCAGGAGCGGTCGAACACCCCAGAGTTACAACGGCTAGAAGCAAGCACACGAACAGGGCAAACTTTCGCAGCATGTGTGTTCTCCTAAGGAAATTTTATCGGCCACAGTATAGCGGAAGGAGGGCGCGAGCGCCGAAATCTCTTAGTCGATATCTCCGCAGACACTCACTTCCAGTCCAAGCTCCTGGAAGCACGCGGCTTTCGCTGCGAGAGCCTGGCCAGCTGCGCCAGCTCCAGGAGCGTACGCGACGTGAATGTGATTGGCTTTATGACGCCCCATCATCTGATCCCGGCTAACGCCCGGCGTTACAGCATGCATGATCGGCCACTGTGAAGTCGTCATCTGCCAGCGGCGTTGCGTCTCGGCCTCGGGCAGGGCAATGGCTCGGCCTCGACCGATATCCGCTTTCAACTTGGCGTCTTCGATGTACACGCGACTCCATATGATTTCGCCGGGCTTGCTGACTCCCTTGAGGGTCCCACCTCCGAGTCTGAAGTACATGGAAGGCTGGCGCTCGCTCACAGCTCCGGCATAGCCTCCGACGAGATGGGCCGGAGGCACGGCTCCGGAAATCTCAAATACCCACACAAATTCTCCGTTATAGTCTTCGCCATACCGAATATCGTGCAGAGTATTTTCTGGACGGTAGCCCATCGCGTTCCACACCCGCTTCGTAACCAGGGCGTCGATTCCCGCACACTCATCCACTTCGTTGAAGTGCGGCAGCGGTTCGGCTTCGAAGAGAATACGCTGGCCGTCACGCGAAGACACTGGCGGCCGGTCGCTGTTATTCAGCAAGCCCTCGACGAGATCGGAGGCTGGAACCAAATCCTTCAGGCCTTGTTGATATTGAATGCCAATGGCGTCGCAACCAAAATCATCGGCGACCCGAAGAGCGGCGATATACATCCGGCATTGCTCCAAAATCTGATCGTCGGTAAGATCGGTCTCAGGATTGGGGCCGGTTAGAAACTTCATGCCTTTCGCATCCAGCCAATCTCGTATCGCCTGCGCTTCGGCGGTGGCGACCGTGCGCATCTCTGCGTAGAGACCCGATTGACTAAGACGTTCTTTGTAAATGCCCAACGGGTTCAGCAGGTGGTCGGGCACGATGGCATTGAACATCCCCATGCAGCCTTCATCGAAGACTCCCATGATCGCCTTGTCGCGCTTCAGACGGCGCGCCTCGGCGATGCCAATAGCCATCGCTGTTTCGGATAGCGGAACGCTGGCAAGCGGATGGACATGGCTGGAATCGTGAAGGATGGTTTCTCCGGCCAGCCACGCATTTAAGCGTGAAAGAAAATAATCGTCAGAGAAATCTCTCGACCAGAGGGTGGAGTACTTGACCCCGGCCTTGGTCAACGATCCGTTAAGATTCAACATTCCGACCAGCCCTGGCCACTCGCCGCTCCAATTCGCGACCGTGAGGATTGGCCCACGATGCGTCATCAGACCGGGCAGCACGTGGTGCGAGTATTGCCAGACAGCTTCGATGACAATCAGTGGCGCATCCGTCGGCAGACTACGAAAAACCTCCATGCCGCATTTTTGCGAATCGAGGAAGCCGTGCCGCTTATGCGGATCGTAAGCATGTCCTCGGCGGACTGGGAAGCCCAGGCGCTCGATGGCCGCTGTGACCAAATCTTCTACGGTTTTTTGCGCAGGCCAGCACTTGCGGTTGGCTTCGAGGCGCAGATCGCCACTGGCGACAATGATGGCTGGTTGCATAGTCTCTCCTTATGAACGACCGCAACGCTAGGGCGTCACGGTGGTCTGCTGATAAAGTTGTGCTGCGTTCGAGGGTGTAACAATCTGCGGCGCAACCGTGTATTCCTTTTCCGGGTGAAAGGCGGGATCGCGAAGCATTTTTAGCGCAATCTCCACCGTCTTGTCCACGCACAGCGGATAAACGAAGGTCGCCGCGAGAATTCCATCCTGCACTTTCTTGATCCCACCCGCGGGCCCTCCCAGTCCGTCCACTCCCACAAAAATCATTTCACGCTCACGGCCCAACTCCTTGGCCGCGAGATACGCACCGACCGCCATGGGATCGTTATGCGCATAGACAACGTCGATGTTTGGCTGAGCCCGAAGAACTTCCGTCATGCGATCCTTGGCGCGAGCTTGAATCCAATCGGCGACAGGATCCGCAACAATCTTGATGTCCGGATATTTTCCCAACACGTCCGCCGCGCCTTTGTGCCGATTGATCGCCGCCTCGACTCCGAGCAGTCCCTGTATTTCGACGACTTTGCCTTTCGGCTGTTTGTACTTACTCACCAAGTAGTCACGAATGAATTCGCCCGCCATCCGTCCGATTTCAACGTTGTCGCTGTGCACCAGCGTCGTGTAATTCGGTTGGAGGATGTCGCGCTCCAGACAGATGACGGGAATCTTCTGGTCCATCGCCTCACCCATCACGGACGTAAGAGCGGCGCGTTCGTTGGGCGCTACGATCAACAGATCGGGGCGCTGTCGGATAAACGTCTCGACTTGCGCCACCTGCTTGCTGTTGTCCTGTTGCGCATCGGCAATCACCAGCTTTACGTCACCGGCGGCAGTAAATAACCTCGTCATCAAGTCGTTCTGCGCGGCCCGATAAGGCTCAGCGTTGTTAGCCTGGCTAAAGGCGACAAAGAATTGACGCTGGCTTCCGGATGTATTTGCCGACTTGCTGCGGCTGCACGAAATGACCGTGCCCGCGAGCAACAGTAAACCTAGCGTTCGTAAGGTCGATGGCAAAGTCATCACACACCCTTCCCTTGTTTCTGCACTGCGACCGCGAACAGAATGATGGCGCCTTTGACCATCATCTCCACGTTGCTGTCGACATTGTTGAGACGCAGCATATTGGTGAGCACGCCGATCATGAGGGTTCCGATGATCGTGCCTGCGATGGTTCCCCTGCCACCGGAAAGTTGCGTGCCTCCAATGACCACGGCGGCAATCGCGTCTAATTCGTAACCTACTCCGGAGTTGGGATTGCCCTGATGATTTTCCGCAGCGTAGAGAACTCCCGCAATGCCCGCCAGCAGTCCAGACAGCGAGTAGACCCAAAGCTTGACCGCACGAACCGGCAATCCTGCATAGAGCGACGCGCGCTCATTGTCGCCAACCGCCCGGACGTAACGGCCAAACACGGTTCGACCAAGCAAGATGAAAAATACGATAGCAAGCGCAATATAGAAGCCGATGATCATCGCCTTGCCGCGAAAAATCTCTGCGAAGGAAGAGGCGACATCCTGACCAAATCCGACGTCCACGTTCGCATTATTCGAGAGCCATTTGGCGAGTCCGCGGATGCCTATCATTCCCGCCAGCGTCACAACAAAAGGCTGCACATCGAAGATTGCGATGATGACTCCGCCCAAGGCGCCCGAAGCGGTGGAAATAAGCAAGGCCGCGGCAATGGCGACCGAAATTTGCCCCATGTAACCCAAATCGGGCTGCCAGCGTGTCAGCATCAAGGCAACCACCGTACTGGAGAGAGCGAGAATGCTGCCCACACTCAGGTCAATGCCACCGGTCAAAATGACGAAATTCATCCCCAGCGAAATGATTCCAATGATCGAAACCTGGCGCAGGATGTCGGTCAGATTACCCCATTGTAGAAAGATGTTGGAGCCGTCACCGGCAGCCGGGCTAAGCAAAGCAGCGAAAATGATTATCCCAACGAGCGCGCCCAGGCTCTTGCCGATGTCGCGCTGCTGGCCGCTCAGCTTCTTCCAGAACGATTGTTTCGCGGTGGACGACGATAGATTCAAGCTCGCACCCCCACAGCTCCAGGCGGCTGGGTTGCGAAGGTAAGGACTTCCTCCTGCGTGGTATTTCCCGCGATGAGGTCGGCTGCGATCGCACCTTCGCGCATCACAAGGATGCGATCGCAGAGGCGCAATAACTCAGGTAGCTCGGAACTGACGAACAAAATGCCAGCGCCTTGCCCGGCCAATTGGCCGATGATCCGGTAGACATCTTCTTTGGCCCCGACGTCGATGCCACGGGTTGGATCGTCGAGAAAAAGTACGCTCGGACGACCCAGAAGGCAACGCGACAGCAAGACTTTCTGTTGATTGCCGCCACTCAGCGTACCCACGGCACGGTGTACAGAATTGGCTTTCAAGGAGAGAGCCTCAAAACACGCCAGCGAGACGTCGAGCTCTCTAGCCTGCTCGACGAAGCCCGCGGAACTCAGTGTGTCGAGGTCGGAAATAGTCGCGTTCTCCAGGATGCTCATGCGCATCATGAGGCCGTCGAGCTTGCGATCTTCTGGCAGCCATCGAACGCCGCCGTGGAGTGCCTGCTTGACCGACTTTATCGAAAACACGCGGCCCCGCAACTTAACCTGGCCGGATTCGCATCGGTCCAGACCGATCAAAGCGGCGCCGATTTCACTGCGTCCCGAACCCAGAAGTCCAGCGACGCCCAGCACCTCCCCCGCGCGCAATTCGAAAGACACGCTGCGCAGTTTCTTGGAACTGACTTCGCAGAAGGAGAGCACAACGTCATCGCTGGATATGGCCGCCGTCCGCTCTCTCTGTTGCCACTCCCGCCCAATCATCATACGAATGAGATCCGTCGGAGCAACCTGGTCGATGCGGTGCGTACCTACCGTTTTCCCATCGCGCATCACGGTCACACGGTCGCTGATGCGAAAGACTTCATCCATCTTGTGCGATACGTAAACAATGGCAACGCCCCGCTGTTTCAATCCGGCGATCACCTGGAAGAGGCGTTCCGCCGCATCGTCGAAGAGTGAACTGGTGGGCTCATCCATAAGAATGATCCGAGCCTCCATGCTAAGAGCGCGGGCGATGGCGACCAACTGTTTTTCGCCAATGCTCAAGGACCGCACTTCACAGCGCGGGCTGCACAGGAGGCCAACTTGAGCCATCGCCGCCTCGGCAAAGCGATCCAGATCGCGTCGCCGGACCAAGCCGCGCTCTCGGAATCGATCGTTTCCAATCGCGATATTTTCCCCAACCGTAAGATGCGGAAATAAATCGAGTTCCTGGTAAATCATGCCGATGCCGAGACGTTGTGCGTCGCGCGGGCCTCGAATACTGACGGGAAAACCGTCCACCCACATGTGTCCAGCGTCGGCATTGACAGCGCCGGAAACAATCTTTGCCAGAGTGCTCTTGCCCGCGCCGTTCTCGCCCATCAGGGCGTGTACTTCGCCGGTAAAAAGCGAAAAACCGGCTTCCTGGAGAGCCCGCACCCCGCCGTAGCGCTTCTCGATCTGCCGCAATTCAAGAATGGCTTCAGGCATTACCCGGTTACCCGTCGCGCCGTGCTGGCCAACCCGCGCGTCGAGTCCCGAACAATCAGAGCGGGCGAAACTCGAATGACGGCATTTTTCCGTGAGGGCTTACCCTCAATTCGATCCATCAACAAGGTGACGCCGCGCGCTCCAATCTCGTACCCGGGTTGGGAGATTACCGTGAGCCGCGGGTGGAACGCGCGGTCTCCCGCAAGGTCATCGAAAGTCGCCAGCGCCACATCTTCGGGGCAACGCACTCCTAGTTCTTCAAAGGCTTGCAGCACTCCCAGCGCCATGACGCCATTCGATACCAGGATCGCGGAAGGCCGGCTGGCCCGCAGCAAAAGGTCTTTGGTCAGCCGATAGCCCGAACCTTCACGAAAGTCGCCTTCGAGAATAAGATCCTTGCGAATGTCGATGCCCGCTTCGCGCAGGCCTTCCTCGTATCCCCGCAAGCGCTCGCGTGCCACCCCGAGTTCGAGCGATCCGGTAATCATCGCAATACTCCGATAACCGGAGCGAACGAGATGGCGTACGCAGTCTTGCGCGCCGCGCACGTTGTCGAGCAGGACGGCGTCCACCTTCAGGCCGGCTGGCACGCGGTCCAGGCAAACCACGGGGATTCCCGACTTCATGGTGCGGCGGATATGCTCAACATCGGAGCCGCGCGTCGGAACCAACAAAATTCCGTCCACGCGCCGGGAGCGCAACGCCGAAACAATGCGCTGCTCCCGCTCACTCTGTTCATCGGTATTGGCAGCGACCAGCAGGAAGCCACGTTCGAGCGCCTTGTCCTCCGCGCCCCGAATCACTTCCGGATAAAAAGGATTCGTGATGTCAGGCAACACCATGCCCAACATATACGTTTGATTCACTTTTAAACTGCGCGCAATCTCGTTGGGATGGAAATCGAGCTCGCGTATCGCAGCTTCCACCCGCTCACGCAACGCCGGACTGACGCGCACCGTGCCCCGCAGCACATTGGAAACCGTTCCGGTGGAGGCTCGTGCGCGTTTCGCTACTTCGACGATCGTCGTCATGGATTGGCTTATGTGAGAGTCAGCGCCAGCGCAGTCACCGACGCCGGCGGAATTGTGATCGTGATGGTCTTACCCGATGCCGTCAGGTTTTTTCTCTGCGGAGTCACTTCATCTCGTCGGTCAAAACTGTTGCGGGCATGGAGGTCAGAGTGCGTCAACGTAGTCATCGCCGCTGCGGCGATCTTCGCACCGCGAATTGAAATTTCGGTTTCGCGAGGTTCGCTGACGTCGGGATTTACGACCGTCAGAACTAACTTCTTGGCCGTCAAAGAAGCCGACCCTTGCAGCCCAATGAACGATGCCGGCTTGCCGTCGCGTGAGTAACTAGCGTTCGGCGCGGAAATTACCATACGCAGCGACTGCGATCCCTGATGGTCCGCGTACATGTCAAAGACGTGGCCCACAGGTGTGACGCAGAATTTATCTTCGTGGGCAAGGAAAAGACTATTCAAACAATTCACCAGTTGCGCCGGACTGGCCAGCATCAGCTTCTCGGGATGACGATTGAAAGTATCGAGCGTCATGGCGCTGAAGACGGCGTCGCGAAGTGTCGGCGTCTGCTCAAGGAAGTTTCCCGCAGTCTGCTCGCTGCCAGGGCGGTACCAAGGACCCCATTCGTCGACTACCAATTTCACTTGACGTTCGGAATCAAACTCGCCCATGGCCTGCCAGTGGCCCTCGATCAGCGTCTCCAGGCGATCCCCTTCTCTTAGTATTTCGTACCAGTCCTGGGTGTCAAATTTGAGCGCGTCGCCTTTGCCCTGATCGAAATCCTGAGTGCGGCCATGACTCATGTTCCAGGAGTAATAATGAAGGGCCCAGCCGGATATCGTCTCGAAGAGCGATTTATCTTTACGCGCGATCTCTTCGAAGAATTGCCGCGTCCATTGCCAGTCGTCGGAGTTCGGTCCGGAAGCAATCAACGACAACGGCTTCTCATATTGCGGCACCCATGCCGTATAACGGCGAAACTCGACAGCATATTCGGCAGCGGTAAAATTTCCGCCGCATCCCCACGACTCGTTCCCCACACCCCAATAGCGGACGTCATACGGATCGATGGAACCGTTCGCAGCTCGCGTCTCGGCCAGCGTCGTCGAGCCCGCCGGCGAGTTGCAATATTCAACCCAGCGATAAAATGCTTCGGCGGGAAGGCTGCGAAGATTGGCCGAAAGATAAGGCTGGCAGCCGCTCGCCTTGCAAAAGTGCATGAATTCGTCGGTGCCGAAGCGATTGGACTCGTAATGGTGTTCTTGCGTCGGCGTGCTATCGCCTTCGAGCCAAAAGTTTGTGCGACGCGGGCGCTTATCCGCAGGGCCGATGCCATCATGCCAGTCATAGCTGTCGGCGAAACATCCGCCGGGATAGCGCACGACGGGCGCTTTGATCTTCCGCATCCCCTCGATCAGATCCTTCCGAATGCCGCCGACATTCGGAACTTTGGAATTCTCGCCCACCCATACGCCGTCATAGATAACGCCGCCGATGTGTTCCAGGAAGTGACCGTAAATGTTCGGCGAAATCGTACCCAACGGTTCGTCGAGCAATATTTCGATGCGGGAGTCAGCGGCGCTGGCAGCGACTGCACTGGCCAGTCTCATCGGTCTCGCGAGCGCCACCGCCGCCGCACCGAGAGCGCTGTCGCGAACGAATTGGCGGCGTCCTATCATTTGGCGATCTGATGTGCGTCGAACCATTCATTCCCTTCCGGACTTCGCGGTGCGGCGAGGTGAGCGATAGGCGGCTCAAACTCCCACGGCTCTTTCGCGGAGAAGCCGAAAATAAACGTCTGCCCGGGTTTATATTCTTGGCGAACTTCGAAATTCTCGAATGCGATCCCGCCGCCCAGCGGGGCATGACTATTCCAGTAGACCCGGCGGCCATTCACGCGCACGCGCAGATTAGGCTCAATGTCGGCAGCCGGAACCCGCCAGTACTGGGTCAGGCGGGTTAGGCGATAGCGCCAATGATCTTTGGCGACGAAGTTAGGATTGCCTTCCGGATGCGCCTCATTCGAGGTGCAGAACACAATGGCGTCGCCGTCGGAGGTACGCAACATCTTCTTGAGCGGGTACGGCGCTTTCTCCGCGAAATCACTTCCCCGGTAGCCCCGATAGATTTGGCGGCTATCGACCATTTCATTCTTCAGCCACAGCCAGCGCAGCCGCTCGTAATTTCCCATGGTCGCTGTCAACGTGAGCTCTTCGATCTCAGGGCTATCGTCGTGGCGATACACGGCAAGGCGCAGTTCGTCAGGATGATCGCTTGCCATGGATGCAATGACATAAACATGAGCCCCGTTGGCCTGAAAGCGCTCGACCTCGATGCGAACAGTGAGCGTCTCAATCGAGCGCGTCCCTGCGGATCGCATCGATATTTCTCCAGCGAGGCCGCCTTCGACCGACAACTGCTTGCCCGGCTGTCCGTCCGTCTGACTTGTCTCCAATTCGCTGAATGCCATGCGGTCACCACGCTCGCCCCGACCTTTCACAACCGGCTCGATGGCAATGTAATTGAGAAGCTCCGGACTTCCAGTTCTTGCAGAAATCATTCCGACCCGAATCAAACCGCGCGGGCCGGACAAACCGCCATCGGAGGCCAGGCCGAAAACCAGTCCGTCCTTGCGACCCCAAAGTAGAGGCTCGGCTTTCGCCGGACGAATCCACTGTGTATCCCGCGATTGCACTTGCGCTCCAGCATTGAGCGCGCAAGAAAAGATTAGGGGGAGCACGCCGCTGCAAAAGATTCGAAACCGTCACAGACAACCAACTATCCAACCGCATCCACATCCCGGATGGCATGGTCAGAAAATAAACTTCAGGCCAAATTCGCCAATGCGACCATTGTGCGCACCGCTCGGATGCAGGAATCCGTTCGCGGCGTCGCCGACACTATCACCATTCACGCAATCGTCGGCGCCGGAGTTGACTTCGAGCCCGCAAGAGGTGTTGTTCACACCTGTCCACTGTGGGTGATTAAAGACGTTGAACGCTTCAGCACGGAATTCGAACGCCATCGTCTCGCGGAATTGGAAGTGCTTGAACACGCCCATATCGAAATTCAAGCGCCCCGGCCCGATCAAAGAGTTGCGTCCCGAGTTACCGAAGGTGAGGCCCGTCGGCTGTGAATAAGCTCCCGGATTGAAGAGCAGCGGCCCGTAAGGGATGCCCGCGACGCCGTTAAAATGCGGCTTAGAGCCATGCGGGTCGCCGACGAGATCGGCGAAAGAACCTGAATTGGTTACGCTGTTTCCTACTCCGGCGTTATCGTACGTGCCGCCATTCGCGACGGTGAACGGCTCCCCCGACTGGGCGGTCGTGATACCAGACACTTGCCATCCAGCCAGCAGCGTCTTGGTCAAGCCGGTCGAGTGTTTAAGGATCGGAAGGTCGTAAATGTAGCTAGTAGTGAAGATGTGCCGCTGATCGAAATTCGAGCTGGCGCGGTAGGCATTCAAATTGTAGGAATCGACAAAAGAGCTGTCATAACGGTCTGAGGAATTGTCGATGGAGTGGCTATAGGTGTAAGCGACGGTGAGCTGAAGGCCGCCGGCATTGTGCCTGCCAGACACTTGCAGAGCGTTGTAGTTCGAATTCGCTCCGCCTACGATTCCATAGATCGAGTCATAGCCCTGGTAGGGGCGATACAAGTCGGGGTTGACGTTGCCGCATGCGACGTTAAGGTTGATAAGAGCTTGCCCAACGATGGGAGTTCCATTGGGCAGCGCCGTGTTGTTGCAAATGTCACCAGTGATGATTTGTCCGGCGGGAAACGGATTCTGCGACGCCGGGGTGGAGTGAATCTGATTGCGGTCCGACTGCTGCGAAAGATGAGTGCCTTTGCTGCCGACATAAGCGACGGTGACCAGAGTGCTGCGCGCCAGCTCGCGCTGAATATCCATGTGATATTGCTGAATGTAAGGCCATTGCGTCACCGAGGTGATCGACGTAAGTTGGCTCACGCCACCGCCTAAGGGAAACAACAGCGGCGCCCCGCTTGGGGATGTTCCGCCAATCGACTTGTAGCCGGAGATGAAAAACTGAATGGGCGCGATGATGCCAGGAGGATTGCCTTCCAGCGATTCGGTGTTGGCGTCGTTGCCATTGGCGTGTTCAAAGAAGACGCCGTATCCGGCGCGAATCGCCATCTTGCCGTCACCCTTAGGATCGAAGGCAAAGCCGATGCGTGGGGCGGGATTGAATAAGTGATCGGACTGGCAACTGCGATGTACTCCGTTGAAACCGCAGCGCACAATTCCCGTGAGGTTGTTTACGGTTTGGCCCGGACCGAAGATCAGAGCCCCGCTGTTCGGATCAACCGTGGGCGCGTCCGCTGCAACATACTTCGAGGGATCGAAGTTGTACGCGTTATTGTATTTTTCGTAATAGCTGCCATAGAGACTCACCCGCAGTCCGAGGTTCAACGTGAGTTGCTTATTGACGCGCCAGTCATCCTGCAAATAAGGCTCTAAGACTCTGTACCGGTTGTAATATTTTTGATTCTGATTCGGCTGCGCAAAGGTGTTGATGTAGCCCACCAAAAGATCCGCGAAGCCGTTGCCTGTGCTCGAATACGGACCTCCCGAAGAATTCTGCTGCGCGTAAAAAGAATTCGGATTGGAGTAGTAACCCAAGCTGCCGTTAGGCTCTTCCTCGGCGTCTTCATTCTTCTGCACGAAGGCAAAGTAAGCGCCAAACTGAATGTTATGTTTACCGACAATCTTGGTGAGATTGTCTTTAAAACTGTAAGTCGGATTGGAGTTGTTGAAAGGCAAGAACCCGGGATCGACGTTAAAGTTGAAATTGCCTGGACCGCCGATGCCGAACGCTGGAATCGTTCCATTAAAACCGTTCTCGAAGATCCCGGTCATGGTCATGCTGGCGGGGCGTTCCCACGCCGTACCTGTGTTAAAAATGTGCAAGTGATTCGAAGCATAGCTGAACAGGAACTCGTTGAGCAGAGTCGGGGACAGCGTAGCCGTCAAGCTTGTGACGACACTGATTCCAGGTCCTTGTAATGTCCCGCCAATCGAAGGGATGGGGCTGGGGTTAGTCCATGGAGATTGCGGGAAATCCTGCGTCCAAGAATCGTGGATGAACCGGATGTTGGCCCGCAGCTTAGAATTCACGTTGTCGTCCACTTTGATCAACTCTTCATGCCAGTGAATCGGAGAAGGGAATGTTCCGAAAAAACTGTGCCCTGCATTGGGTAACGGGATGTTCTTTACGATCGGATTGGTGTTCGTCGGATCCAGCAGGTTTGAAGGAATGGTGTTGTTCGGAAATCCGGTGTAGTAGTTGTTCCCGTTTGCGTCGGTCCCGCCGCTGAATGCCGGACAGTTCACACTCACGACTTCGTTACCCGTCGTAGGAGTTCCTGCCCTCACAAACGGCGTTCCTGCCGCCGGACAAACATCGCTAAAGTTTCCCGCCCGCTCCGCCGCATTCGGTACAAATACATTTGGATTGTTGTACACGAACGGGACGTTCTCAATACGGAATTCCTGCGACCAGAAAAAGAACAATTTGTCCCGCTTGATGGGGCCGCCGATGATGTATCCAAAGTCATTCTTGTTGTAATAGGCTTTGGATTGGCCGGGGTGATCGAAATAGTTGTGCGCGTTGAAAGCTGCGTTACGAATGAACTCAAAGGCCTCGCCGTGAAACTGATTGGTACCGGATTTGGTGACCGCCTCGATGGTTCCGGATCCGTTGCGGCCATATTGCGCACCGTATGTAGAGGTCAGTACGCGCACTTCCGCCAGTGCATCGATATTCGGATAAACGTTGATATTGGCGTTACTTCCGCTATCCAGAACTTCCCCGCCATCGACTTCCCAATTGTTAAACTCTGTCCGCCCTCCGTTGACTGCGTACGACACGCTGCCCTGAGGCCCGACCGTTCCGTCGTCTTGCTGCGTCTGATCGCTGACGCCAGGAATTAGTTTGATCAGTGTCGTAAAGTCGCGACCGTTCAATTCCAGTTGGCTGATCTGTTCTCCCGTGATCGTGCCGGCAAGTTCCGAGGATTGAGTTTCGACCTTGCCGACCGATCCGCCCTCGACCACAATTTCGCTGGTGACTTTGCCCATGGTGAGCTTAGTGTCGATACGGATTTTTTCACCCACCCTCAGAATGACCCGGTGAGCTTGGTACTTCTCGAAACCCGGAGCGGCAACCGTGACGTCATACGTTCCGGCGCCGAGGCCGGCGACCAGAAAGTTCCCATCGGAGTTGGAAACCGTAGCGCGATGGAATCCCGTTTTTGGATCGTTTACAGAAACCTGCGCACCAGCGATCACCGCGCCACTACTATCGACGATCGTGCCGGTGAAAGAGCCGCCAGATTGTGCCAACAGGGATGCGGAAGCGAACAAGATAAAAAGCAGTCCCCATATACACCTTGATTTCTTATTCATGACCCGCCCCCCCTATTGATGGTCCGCCGGCTAAATATTGAATCGGTTCAAAGCAATGCGATATGGTGCGGCAAAGGGGCGGACGGTGTCAAGAGAAAAAGCGGCTCCGAGGCCTTTAATAGCTGGCCATGATCGCGTTCCTTGGGCTTTTCCCGCAATGGGAGAGGATGGCGGACTAGCTCCGATGAGTCCTTGGAACGCCTTTTCTGCGCGGCAATCCGTAAGGCAAACATTTTTGCTCCTTGAAACCTTCCAAACCTGAGCGGGTTGGAGATATACTCTGCTTGCAACGCGGGAACCAACGGAACTTATGAACGCCCTCCCCATGCTTCGTGGTCGAACGGTATTCGCTGGAGTCGTAATAGGATTGTCATGCGTCGCGCTCCTGTTCGGCTGCTCCGCGCTGGCGGCCGAGCCTGCGCACAAACTAGAACTGTCCCGGCCCATTCGCTCCTGGGAGTTTGTTTCCGCCGTAGGCACACGTGCAGGCATCTTCGGCAACGAGCAAGGCAACATGGAAGCCTGGGTCTATCCTCTAAAGATTTTTCGCGACTTCCATCTGCGTTTTCACATGGACGGCGCCGTGCTCCCAGCAGAGGTTCTGGCACGCACATTAATGGTCCGTCCCGAGTCCACGACGATCGTCTACACCGGCGACGTATTTTCAGTACGCGAAACTCTATTCGTTCCGGTGCATGAGGCTGGCGCCGTGATTTCGTTTGAAGTCGAGACCAGCGAACCGTTGGAAATCGAGGCGGTGTTCAATCGCGACTTCGAAATGGAATGGCCCGGCACCGTCGGCGGAGTCACGGAAGAGTGGGACCCGACACTGCGCGCCTTCCATTTTGGAGAAGAATCGGCAAAGTTCGATGCGCTGGTGGGGTCGCCATCGGCCATGAAAATATCCGAGGAGTATGCGACGAATTACTTTTCTTCGCACCCTGACTCAATCCTGCTGGGGCCGAGCAAGAAGGGAAAGGAAACCAAACAGATTGTGATCGCTGCCTCGTTCACCGGCCGAAAAGACCTCGTCGCGCTATACAATCATCTCGCCAAAGATTATCCCGCGTTGCTGAGCGACTCGGCCGCCTATTACGAAGAATATCTGGACCGCACGGTAAGTCTCAAACTTCCGGACGCAAAACTGCAAACCGCCTACGACTGGGCCAAAGTCAGTATGCTGCAAGGCCTGGTCGAGAATCCTTTTCTCGGCGAAGGTTTGATCGCAGGCTTTAGCACTTCGGGCGACGATCAGCGCCCTGGTTTTGCCTGGTTCTTCGGTCGCGACGCGGAGTGGACGGCTCTCGCTCTCGACGCCGCCGGAGACTTCCCCACTGCGCGCAAATCCCTCGACTTTCTCAGTAAATATCAGCGTGCCGACGGCAAGATTCCGCACGAAATCTCGCAAAGCGCAAGTTTCATGGACTGGTTCAACAGCACGAAATACGCTTACGCCTCGGCCGACGCCACTCCGTTATTCATCATTGCCATCGACGACTACGTCACTCACAGCGGCGATCTGGAATTCGCCAATCAGAAGTGGGACAACTTGTGGCGTGCACATCAATTTCTGCGTTCCACGGATAATCCTCAAGGCCTGGCTCAAAACCTCGGGGTAGGACACGGCTGGATTGAAGGCGGACCGCTTTATCCCACGAAGATGGAACTGTACCAGGCTTCCTTAGGACTGGAAGCCGAGCGCTCGCTTTCACACCTGGCGCACCTCGTCGGTAAAGATGATGTGAGCCATGATCTCGCGCAGACCTTCGAGCGGGAAGAACCTATTCTTGACCAAACATTCTGGTCGCCGGATAAGAAGGTGTACGCTTACGCGCTCGATCAGAACGACAAGAGAATCGACACTGCGAGCGTCCTCGCGACAGTCCCCATGTGGTTTGGACTCCTCAACGAGGATCACGCCGCCACCATGATTCAGGAGTTGGCCAGCCCCGACTACCAGACCGATTGGGGCATGAGGATTCTTTCTTCGCGCGACCCGCGCTACGATCCTAGCGGCTATCACTTTGGAGCGGTTTGGCCTTTGTTCACCGGATGGGCTACGGTCGGCGAGTACCGCTATCACCGGCCACTTCCCGCCTACTCGAACTTGAGAGCGAATGCGTTGTTGAGCCTCGACGGATCGCTCGGGCATGTGACCGAGGTTCTCTCCGGGAAGTACTATCAAACGCTATCCACCGGGTCTCCGCATCAGATTTGGTCGGCGGCCATGGTGGTCAATCCATTGCTGACCGGGCTGCTGGGACTTCACGTGGACGCCAGCAGTTGTCATTTAGACTTCGCGCCTCACGTTCCCACAGAGTGGACGACATTTTCGGTTGATCACGTGCGCCTCGCCGCAACCGTGCTCGACTTTTCTTATCAGCGCGAGCCGGATCGTATTCGCTTGGAAGTGCAATCCAGTGGACCATGTGCGGTGGAGTTTTCTCCCGCGCTCAGCTTACGCGCCAAGATTACCAGCGTTCGGCTGGACGGCCGCAAGGCGCCGTTTCACATCGAAGCCAATTCAGCGGATCAACACGTGACCCTGAACGTCCCGCTGAGCGCCGGAAAAAACAGAGTCGAGATTGAAGTAAAAGATGACTTTGCGATCGGTGAAACTGCAAACTTGCCTGAGTTGGGGAGCACCAGCCACGGCCTGCGTGTACTCTCGCAGTCATGGTCCCAGACGAGAGATGTGTTGACGCTGACCCTAGCCGGAAATGCCGGCGAGAGTTACGAGCTTTCCGCCTGGAATCCGGGACAGATCGCTTCGATCGAAGGCGCGGAACTGGAGAAAGGCAGCAACTCTCTGGATGCCAAAGTCCGCGTCAAGATTGCCGAGAGCGCAGATGCAAGTGATCCGCGGGCGACCGTTGTTTTCCGTCTGCACGAGAATAACGGCAAACCCAAACTCATTTCGACAGAGAGTAATCCACAGGAATCCCCGAAACTCCCATGAACACTTCCCCGAAGTTCCAATTGCTCAGCAGGCTCACTCTGTTGTTCGCGAGTATTTCTTTCGCCTCCGTTCTCGCCTTCGCGCAAAAAACACCCGTTGACGCCGCCCGCCACCAGTGGTGGCAGAACGCCGTCTTCTACGAGATTTATCCGCGCAGCTTTGCCGACAGTAACGGCGACGGCATTGGCGACCTTAACGGCATCGACTCGAAACTCGATTACCTGAAAACTCTGGGCGTCGATGCGATTTGGGTTTCGCCCTGCTACCCTTCGCCCCAAGTCGATTTCGGATACGACGTTTCCGATTACGAAGACATCGATCCGATGTACGGCACGCTCAAAGATTTCGAGCACCTTTCCAGTGATGCCAAAAAGCACGACATCCGCATCATTATGGATTTCGTCCTGAACCACACTTCGCCCGCACACAAGTGGTTTCAGGACTCAGAATCTTCGCGCACGTCGGCCCACCGCGACTGGTATATTTGGCGCGACGGCAAAGCACCAGGAGTTCCCCCAACAATTGGGTTTCCGGCTTCGGCGGCTCGGCGTGGCAGTTCGACCCCAAGACCAACCAGTACTATTACCACTACTTCGCCGTAGGCCAGCCCGACCTGAACTGGCGCAACCCGGAAGTCGAGAAAGCCATGTTCGACGTCACCCGCTTCTGGTACAAGCACGGCGTCTCTGGCTTCCGCCTCGATGCCGTCGACCTTCTTTTTGAAGATCCGAATCTCCACGACAATCCCGTGTTGCCCGGTAAGAACAACCTCGGCGACCCCAACATGGAGAACAAATACAACGACAAGCTCCCCGAAGTTCACACCGAGCTAAAGAAATTGCGCACCGTCGCAGACGAACACAACGCAGTTCTGATCGGCGAAACTTACACTTCAAACCGCGACGAGTTGAAGGAATATTACGGCGACCACAACGACGAAATTCAGCTCCCCATGGATTTCATGTTCTGCGAAGTCGACAAACTGTCCCCGACCGACTTCCGCACCCAGATCGCGAACGCCGAATCCACCGGCGGCTGGCCTGTCTATGTTATCGGCAATCATGACATGACCCGCTCCTACAACCGCTATGGTGACGGCATCCACAACGATCAAATCGCCAAGCTAATGGCTGGCATGTATTTGACGCTGCGCGGCACCGCGATCATGTACTACGGTGAAGAGTTGGGCATGGAAAACAACGATCCTGTCCGCAAAGAAGATGTGAAAGACCCGATCGGGATCGCCGGCTGGCCCAACGAAAAAGGACGCGACGGCGAACGCACGCCGATGCAATGGAACGATTCCCCTCATGCCGGATTCAGTCCATCGACGCCATGGCTGCCAGTCCCGGCCAGCTACAAGACGCACAACGTTGAAGCCGAGTCCAAGGATCCCAACTCCGTTCTCGAGTTTTACAAGCATGTGCTCGCACTGCGGCATCACGAATCCGCTCTGCTCGATGGAGACTACGTCGCCCTCAATCAGGACAACCCGAACGTCCTCTCCTATCTGCGCCGCTATAAAAACGAAGCCGTGCTGGTCGTCCTCAACATGTCGGCGACGACGCAACCGATAAGCTTCAACCTCGCCGAACAAGGCTTTCCGGCGACAACCGCCACGACCCTTTTGACGACGCTCACCGTCCCACCCAACGGGCAACTAGGCTCACTCAACCTGGAACCATTCTCGGTGTACATCGCAAAGGTCACGCGATGAAAAGAGCTTTCTTCTCATTTGCGCTGTCGCTGATTTGCGGCTCAGTTTGGGCCCAGTCCCTCAGCACTCTTATTTCGCCGCACGACTACGTCCAGAAACGAGCCTCCAGTTACGACCGCAGCGGCGGCAACGATGACTTCCGCAAAATCCCAGCGGGCGAGACCATCACCGTGCTCGACGATTCCGGCCCGGGCATCATCACCCACGTCTGGGTCACGATCGCCTCCCCCGAGGCTTATCACCTAAAGAAAATCGTTCTGCGCATGTACTGGGACAGCGAAACTTCTCCCAGCGTCGAGACTCCTATAGGAGACTTCTTCGGCCTCGGGCTCGGCGAATATTTTCTCTTTGAGTCCACGCCTCTGGCGGTCGCTTCCGACAAAGCGCTGAACTCTTTCTTCCCCATGCCGTTCCGCAAACACGCTCGGATCACGGTCACCAATCAAGGCAGCGAAGATGTCGACGCGTTTTATTTCAACATCGACTATCAAGCTTTGCCCAAAGATCTTCCGGCCGACACATTGTACTTCCATGCCCAATACCGCCAGGCCACGCCGAACATAGGGTGGACAAATCAATGGGCCTCCAACGACGAGCCCAACGTGAATGGCAAAAAGAATCTCGACGGCGACGGCAATTACACTTGGATGGAAGCCACCGGCCGCGGCCACTTCGTAGGCGTGACCATGTCGGTGCTGCAAAATCAAGACGGATGGTGGGGCGAAGGCGACGATATGTTCTTCGTCGACGGCGCCAAGCAGGCGTCCATCAACGGCACCGGATCGGAAGACTACTTCCTCGGCGCCTGGGACTTCGGCGATCATCCTTTTGCTTACGCTCAATTCGGCGCTCCGGTCAAAGGCGCGGAATTAGCGGGCAGCCGTTCTTCGGTCTATCGCTTCCATCTCGATTCGCCGATTCCCTTCACTAAATCGCTCAAGGCGGCCATCGAACATGGCCACGCCAACCATCGCTCCGACAACTTTTTTTCTGTAGCTTACTGGTACCAGAGCGAGCCGCATGAGGCATTCCCGCCGTTGCCTCCGGTCGAGCGGCGAATTCCTCGAATTTATTCTGTCGGAGGGCCGGGAAACGTGGCCAAGCCGTCATCTAACTAGAAAGACTATGAAGCTCCTTCGATACGCCATCATCCCGCTGATCTGCATAAGCGGCATCTTCGTTGCCGCGCAACAGAACGACGACGCGCCCCGCCCCATCGTCGTGGGCTACTTTCCCGGATGGGGCATCCGCAATCACTTCTTCGTCAAGAATCTTATCTCGCAAGGCGCGGCTGACACGCTCGACCAGATCAATTACGCCTCCGCCCATGTCGTAAACAACGAGTGCGTCATCGGAAATCCGGCCAACGATTTGAACCACGCTTTCTCCTCCGAAGACAGCGTAGATGGAACCGCCGACTCGCCCGATCAAACTCTGCGCGGCAACTTCCACCAGTTGCAGGAACTAAAGCGCCAGCATCCCGAAATCAAGATACTGATCTCATTGGAAGGCGACGCCAAGCCCTTCGTGGACGCGGCTCAGCCCGCCAATCGCGCCGGCTTCGTCGCCTCCTGCATTCAGAAATTCATCAAGGGCAAATTCGCCGACGGCATCACCGCTGCCGGCATCTTCGATGGCGTCGACATCGACTGGGAGTATCCGCGCGAAGCCGACCGCTTCAATTTCATCGCCCTGCTCGGCGAATTTCGCCGCCAGTTAAACGCTGCGGGATCGCACCTTCTACTCACCGTCGCCATGGGCGACAATCGCGCCACCTATCGCCACCTCGACATGGAAGCAGTCGCGCTCTACGTCGACGAAGTGGGCGTCATGAACTACGACTACACCGGCCCCTGGAGCAAGCGCACTGGCCTGCTCGCCCCGCTCTACACTTCGCCGGGCGACCCCGAGCGAGGCGGTGATGTCGACTCCACCATTCGCGGCTATCGAGAAATGGGCGTACCCGAGTCTAAAATTCTGATGGGCATTCCCTTCTACGCTTATTCCTGGAACGAGGTTTCCCAGGACAATCGCGGTTTGTTCCAAGCCGGCGAAGCCTCACGTGTCGATCAACCTTACAACTACGTAGCTTCCATCGAAGATAAGTTCACGGAATATCGCGACCCCAATTCGCAAGCCCCATGGCTGTTCGACGGAAAAACTTTCTGGACTTACGATGACGAAAAATCCATCAGCGCGAAACTAAAATACGCCAAAGAGCAGCATCTCGGTGGCGTCATGATCTGGGAACTCAGCGGCGACACCGACGACGGGCAATTGTTAGGAACGATTTCCGACGAACTCAAGAATGACGACGAATAGCATTGGACAGGAAAGTTTTCTGGCACTAGGCGCGGGCAGGGACGCCCGCGCCTGCACATTTATTATTCTTGCGCTCTTCTTTAGTTCGGTCGCTTCCGCCCAAACCATTCAGGTTGACATCACTCCCGCCCATGCCACCAACCACTTCCGCCCGAATCAAACCATCGGCGCAGGTATCGACCGCATCCCCAGCGAGGCTGTTGACAGCGGCCTGTCTCAACCCAACCTCGGCCGAGCCATGGCCGCAGGATGGCAGCCCGTCAGCTATCGCAACAACACCGAGCTTTCCATCGAAGCCTGGCACTGGAATCCGCAAGGCACCTGGAGCGAGGCCGGCAACAAAGGATATTTCACTGGCTCGACCGCGCTCGGCGATCCCATCTTTCATTCTTATGGCTACTCGCTACCGCATCGCGGTTTCACTCGCAACGACGGGACGCCGAACGCTGGCTACTCCCGCATCACCGACGGCGACGAGTCGACGTATTGGAAAAGCAATCCTTACTTAACCCAGCACTTCACCGGAGAAAGCGATTCGGTCCATCCCCAGTGGGTCATCATCGACCTCACACAATTACAGCCGATCGATAGCATCCAAATCAAATGGGGCGCGCCCTACGCCACAAGATTTCTGGTGCAGCACTGGATCGGCGAGGACCCCATGCACGGCGCTGTGCGCGGCATCTGGCAAACCTACCCGAGCGCAGTGATTGAACATGGCCAGGGCGGATCGCAAACGATTCGTCTCAACCCCACTCCCACGCCGGCCCGATTCCTCCGCATCTTGATGACCGAGTCTTCAAACAGCTGCGGCGCCAACGCTTCGACCGACCCGCGCGCCTGCGTCGGCTATGCCATTCGCGAAATTTATCTCGGAACCACATCCGCCGACGGAAAATTCCACGATCTTGTACGCCACATCCCCGATCAGGAACAGACCGCCACATATTGCTCTTCGGTTGATCCCTGGCACGACTCCACCGACTTAGGCACAACACACCAAGCGCAAGTCGGCTTCGATTTGTTTTATACGAGCGGCGTCACCCGTGGGCTTCCCGCCATGATTCCGATTGCCCTGATTTACGACACGCCGGAAAACGCTGTCGCTGAAGTCGCCTACCTCGAAAAGCGGAAGTATCCGATCTCCTACATCGAGATGGGCGAAGAGGCTGACGGACAATACACCAGCCCAGAAGACTACGGCTCGCTCTACCTGCAATGGGCCACGGCGCTACACAAACTCGATCCCACGCTCAAGCTCGGTGGCCCGTCGTTCCAGGGCGTCACCCAAGACATAGAAGTATGGCCCGATGCCAACGGCAAAGTCTCATGGACAGGCCGCTTCCTCGATTACTTGAAGCAGCATGGCCGCCTGAGCGACCTCGCATTCTTTTCGTTCGAACACTATCCCCTCGAAGGCTGCAAGATTCCCTGGAGCAGCCTCTACGAAGAGCCTCAGCTCATCAATCACATCATGCAAGTCTGGCACGACGATGGCGTTCCCACCGACCTGCCAACGTTCATCACAGAATCGAATTTCTCCGCCGCCGCCAGCGAAACTTCCATGGACATTTTCTCCGGCATCTGGCTCGCCGACTACATCGGATCGTTCCTCACCGCGGGCGGCGACGGCGTCTACTACTTCCACTATCTGCCGCTGCTGATGGAACACGGTTGCAACGACTCCCCCGGAACCTTCGGCATGTTCAGCGTCAACGACCATTACGAAATTCAGCAGCCGCTGGCCCAATTCTTTACTGCGCAACTCATCAACCTGGAATGGGTCGCTCCAGGCGGCGAACTAGATTCCGTCTTCCCTGCTCACAGCGACATCGACGACGGCGCGGGCCACGCCATGGTCACAACGTATGCGTTGCAGCGCCCTGACGGCCAGTGGTCGCTATTAGTCGTCAATCGCGATCAACACAATGCTCATCAAGTGAAAATCGACTTCACCAATTCGATCGATCAAGAGCACGATTCTTTCACCGGACAGGTCGCAATCTCGACCTTCGGAAGCGCCCAGTACCAATGGCATCCCGGCCATACGCGCTATGTTGGGCACGCGGAATACACCGCCGAGCCTTCCGTTGCCGCCGAAACCACTGGCAACGCCGATCCCGACGGCCCAATTGTGCATACTACGCAGAACGTGAATGCAGATACTGAATATGATTTGCCCGCCGCCTCCGTGACTGTAATTCGCGGCAACCTTCGTGCCCGCTGAGAACCTTCAACACAGAGCACGGCGAGGTAAACACAGAGGTTCACAAAGGATATCCATGGTACACAAGACAACGATTGTTTTCTTGATTTCTCTGATTCTCTGCGGCATTGCCACTGCGCAAGACACCAACTTCGAGCCCGTCCAGCAACAGATCCCCGGCCCCGACTGCCTATTGCTCAAGCCAGATTACGCCGGCGAATGGAAACCCTGCACGCCGGAAGATCATCAATCGTGGCTGGACGACGTCAGCCACTGGCGCAACGAGCGCTTAATTCGTATCGGCTACGATGGATCGCGCTATGACGCGCCTACCCTCAAGTGGACGCAATCCAGTTTCTTCCAGCCGCAAATGATGGTTCACGATCGTTACTTCTACGACCCCGTATCGAACCGTTACACCGTCGATCGCTATCTCGACGACCTTAACCAACGCTACGGCGGCATCGATGCCGTGCTGAGTTGGCCGACCTATCCGAATATGGGGGTCGACGATCGAAATCAGCTCGATCTCATTCGCGATCTACCCGGAGGCCTCGCCGGAGTAAAACAAATGGTCGCCGACTTCCACGAACGCGGCGTGCGTGTTCTGTTTCCCATGATGATGTGGGATCAGGGCACGCACGATCCGGGCAAGCCATGGCCGCAAGCGATCGCCGAACTCATGGCCGAGATCGGAGCCGACGGCATCAACGGCGACACTCAAGACGGCGTGCCACTGGCCTTTCCCGCAGCCGCAGAAAAGCTCGCTCATCCCCTCGCCTTCGAACCCGAAGAGAGCCCCGCCGACGAAGCGCTCGCATGGGACGTCATGAATTGGGGCCAATACAACTTTCCATTCGTGCCCATGGTGGACAAATATAAGTGGCTCGAACCTCGGCACATGGTCAACATTTCCGATCGCTGGAAGCGCGACAAGACCGACGATCTGCAATTTGCCTTCTTCAACGGCATCGGATGGGAAAGCTGGGAAAACGTCTGGGGCATCTGGAATGGAATCACTCCCCGCGACGCCGAAGCCACAAGGCGCGTTGCCACTATCGAGCGAGTAGTCGCGCCCTTCCTTGTCAGCACCGAATGGGAGCCTTTTACGCCGATGCTCCGCTATGGAGTCTTCGCCAGCCGCTGGCCTCTAGCGCAACAAACGCTTTGGACGATCATCAACCGCAACCAATACGCAGTGGACGGCCAACAAATCGAACTCTCCGACGAAGAGGATATGCACTACTTCGATCTCTATCACGGAATCGAACTGAAGCCCGAACGCAAGTCGAGCGGAAGGGTAAAGCTCAGCTTCGACATCGAGGCCCACGGATATGGCGCGCTGCTCACGACGAAAACTCCTCTCGACGAGCCAATCGCAACTCTCTTAACCAAGATGCACAGCATGACCGCCGCTCCACTCGCTTCCTACCCCCACGAATGGAAACCTCTGCTCCAGCAAATCCTTCCGATCAACGCAACCAAAGCACCTTCCGCCAATCCCGAAGGCATGATAAAAATCCCCTCCGGCATATTCACGTTCACCGTGCGCGGCGTCGAGATCGAAGGCTCCAACGACGTCGGCGTCGACGTGCAATATCCATGGGAAGATTCTCCTCGCCGCTTTCATCAACATCCCATGCCGATCGCATCTTTCTGGATCGACAAGTACCCCGTGACCAACGCGCAGTTCAAGAAGTTTCTCGACAGCTCGCACTATCATCCCGCCGACGATCAAAACTTCCTGCGCGATTGGAAGAACGGACAGTTCCCCGCCGGCTGGGACAACAAACCCGTGACGTGGGTCTCCCTCGAAGACGCCCGCGCCTATGCCGCACGGGTGGGCAAGCGTCTGCCGCATGAATGGGAGTGGCAATACGCCGCCCAAAGCACCGACGGACGCGCCTTTCCATGGGGCAATATCTGGGGCGCAAATGCCGTCCCTACTCCCGACAAAAGCCGCACCATGCGCGGCCCCGACTCAGTCGATGCGCATCCGCAAGGCGCAAGCCCATTCGGCGTAATGGATATGGTCGGCAACGTCTGGCAATGGACAGACGAGTTCACCGACGATCACACGCGAGCCGCCATCGTCCGCGGCGGGGAATATTATCAACCGCAGGGCTCAATGTGGTACTTCCCTGAGACCTATCGTCTCGACGAACACGGAAAATTCCTGCTCATGGCGCCCAGCATGGATCGCTCCGGCGGCATCGGCTTCCGCTGCGTTCAGGACGCAGAATAAACAGCCGAAGTTTTGATGAGCGCCGGCAAAACATCAGCCACTGCGTTCTTTCCCGGTTCGCCGAACGCAAAGTACACCCTGCGATAAAGTTCATAGAGCTCCGCGTAAATTCCGTGTGCCGCCTCTTGCGGCTTGTGAACGGTGTATGGTGGCGACAGCTTATCCTGCGCCGCTTCCACACTCTTAAAAGTCCCGGCCGCAAGGAACGCAAAAACAGCAGATCCGACGCTCGTGATCTTCTTGCTCGGAACCAGCACCGGCCGGCCCAATACGTTGGCATATACCTGATTCAGTACAGGATTATTCTGCGGAATGCCACCGCCGTTGATGATGCGCCTAATTTCCACTCCGTGTTCCGCCATGCGATCAAGGATCACCCGCGTATGAAACGCCGTTCCTTCGATCGCGGCAAACAATTCGTCTTGCGCCGTGCTCTGGAGATTCCATCCCAACGTCATGCCACGCAAGTTGGGATTAACCAGCACAGTGCGATCTCCGTTGTCCCAAGTCATCCGCAAAAGCCCCGTCTGTCCTGCCTTATAAGTCTCAAGCCCTTGGCTCAAAGTCTTTACATCTGTGCCCGCACGATTCGCGATTGCCGCAAAAATATCTCCCACAGCCGACAGCCCTGCCTCAATTCCAGTCCGCTGCGGATGCACGCTTCCCTGTACCACTCCGCAAACCCCAGGCACCAGCTTCACCGACGGCGTGATTCCGATGATGCAGGTCGATGTTCCGATCACGTTGACCATGTCGTCGGTGCGACAACCCGCGCCGACCGCGTCCCAATGCGCATCAAGCGCTCCCACAGGAATCGGAATGCCCGCCTTCAGCCCTAACTCTTTCGCCCAATAAGACGACAACGTTCCCTGCAAGTGATCCGATGTTGCATACTCCCCATCAAGTTTGTCGCGGACGCCCTCGAATAGCGGATCGACCTGCGAGAGAAACTCTTGCGGAGGCAATCCGCCCAGCGAAGCATTCCACATCCACTTATGTCCCATCGCACAAATACCGCGCTTCACTTTCCGCGGATCGGTGATGCCGCACAAGGTCGCCGCCACCATGTCGCAGTGCTCAAATGCCGACGCGAATCGCCCGCGCTCTGCCGGATTATGGCGCAGCCAATGCAGTAATTTCGAAAATCCCCACTCCGACGAATAAACTCCGCCGCACCATTGAATCGCTTCAAGACCGTAGCGATGAGCTGTAGCCGTAATCTCTGCCGCCTCACCCTTCGCGCGATGATCGCACCATAAGTAATATTCCCCGAGCGGCTTCATCTCCGAATCGACAGGAATGACAGACGACCCGGTAGTGTCGAGTGCCATCGCCTCGACTTGATTCGGAGAAATGCCCGACGCGCTCACCGCCCCCCGAGTCGCCGCAGCCAGCGCTCTCATATGATCTTCATGGGATTGCGTGGCATACTCCGGATCATCCCGCTTGCGATGCAGCGGATACTCCACCACCGCCGAACTCAACGCCCCGCGATCGCTGTCGACCACCGAAACTCGAACACTCAGCGTGCCGAAATCCACTCCCACCACAATCGCCATCAGATCGACCCTTTCATTTTCCCGCCTCAGCGCCCGTTTCAAAGTCTGCAACGCCAACTTTCACAACAGTGGCAAGCGACTTCTTCCTCTCATCGCTGACTTTGTCTCCCGGCTTGGTTTCCACCTTTGCAGGAGCCGCAGGCTTCTCCATCCACACTCCATACACCCGCCCGCCAAACGCCGCGAGCCCCGTGTAATCGCCAAAGAACACGCCTTCGGCTTCAAACGGTTCAGCAGACAAAGCATAATTCTGAAACGTTTTCCCGCCGTCGATCGACCGCGCCAGTGTCACTGTTTGTTTCTGATTTTCCGGATCGCCCCGCCGGTCATAGAAAATAACATTCGCTGCGCCATCCACCGGATCGACTGCCAGCCACTGAAAGAATTGCTCCGCACCGTTGTGAACGGGATCGTCATTCACCCGCACCGGAGCGCTCCACTTCTTTCCGCCGTCGTTCGACGTTGCACAAAAAATATCAATGTCGCCATTTCGGTAGTCGCTCCAGGTTACGTATAACCGGCGAGTGTGCGTATCAATACCAATCTGCGGAAATCCATTGGCCCGCTCCAACGTTTGCACCGCGAACATAATTGGTGCCGTGTGGATCACCGCTCGCGCTCGCGAAAACGTCTTTCCACCATCCCCTGAAGTGGTAAAGAAGATATCGTTGTCCTGACTCCACACCGCATACACCCGCCCATCCGGACCCACCGTGCCGTCGAATCCCTCCGCCGCCCCGTTATCATCGCGCGGCAGCCCCGGATGACGATCAATCTCAATCGGACGCGACCAAGTCGTCCCACCGTCTGTCGACCGCGAAAACATCATTTCCGAATCGGTTAACGTCCATCGCGTCCAGCCCACATAGAGGTTTCCTCTGAAGCGACTCTGACTCGTGTCGGCGACCAGATACGGCTTGTCTTCAAACGGAATCCCAGCGGCAGTGGCATACTCGCTCACTGCAATATGATTCGCATCCCAAGTTCTGCCTCCATCCAGCGAGCGCCGCACGAAGATTCCATTGCGTGTTGTGTTGTGTCCCCAGTAGTTGAACGTGCCCAGCTTGTCGAACGCGATGTAGCAGATGAAAGCGTTGCCATGACTGTCGAAAGCGGTGGACACATCGCCCGAGATTTTGTAGTTCGCAGGAGCCACGCCTTTCGCCGAAACCCACGTCCCGCCTGCGTCTTCAGAATAAGAAGCCTGCGCATTAATCTGGAATACAGCCACGACGTTTTGAGGATTGGCCGGATTGATCGCAATCGAAGGCTCGGTAAAAGAACCAGGAGTTGGAGTCAAAATGCTTACCTGCCCACCCGGCGCCTTAGGCAGCGCTTGACCGGTCGACCACGCGCTGAACCCTATGACAATCGTCAATGCACTCACGGTTGAAATCCAAAAACCAAATTGGCGGAAGAACACACATTTCGTTCTGGGGCGCATTTGTATGGCGCGTTTCCTCATTCGGATGGATTGGACGCAACCACATATTCTCCCACGTCAACGGGACTTCGCGGCCCGAGGATGAAACAGGGGGTGCCCCCAAGCTCCAATCGCTAGCAATGCTCCAAAGAGCACAACCGCATCAATGCTCTCGCGGCCTTCGTGGGACCAGTACGCCATGGCATCGAGGTTGAGCCAGAGCGCGAATTCATCAAGGGTCAGAGCAGCCCCAATGCCGTAACAGATCGCCAGCAGCCGGCTAAAGAAAATTGAACGCCGGCTATCTCCGGTGCCGACGTCGGCGATCTCAGCGTATCCACAGATCAGCAGCAGCAGAATTCCCCAAACCAAATGATGAATATGTCGGCCGCCCATCTCCACATAGCCGAACGGGCCAACATGGTGCGTGATCGAAGCGACGAGCAGTCGCACCCCCAGAAACGTAATGAAGAAACTAACCGACGCCAGAAATAGTCGCCGCTGTGGTCGATCCGGGATCCGTTGATGAATCAGCCAGCCGAGGTTAGTCAGGTGCAGCAGGAGAAGAATGACGGCAGTGAGCAGTGCAACAAAAATCAGCAGAACATAAGAACCGGCAATGTGCATCAGTAGAGATTATCGCCGCGACCAAATGGAATGGCAAGAAACACGCCCATGTCGAAGGCGTCGAACCCACTCTGCCATAATCTTCCTATGTGCGGACGCTACCGCCTGACGCGAAGCAAGCAAGTAGTCGAAGCCCACTTCGATGCCGTGTCGGCCGAACACGAGCCCGATTGGCCTCCCCGCTACAACATTGCCCCCACGCAGCCGGTTCCGGTGATTCGGCAGAATGTTCAAGAACCCCGTCGCGAGCTATCGCTCCTCCGCTGGGGACTCATTCCGGCGTGGGCCAAGGACGCGGCCGGGGCAGCCCGCATGATCAATGCCAGATCGGAAACGGCAGCCACTCTGCCCGCTTTCCGCTCCGCACTTAAATTCAGGCGCTGCCTGATTCCAGCCGACGGCTTTTACGAGTGGCAAAAGGCAGGAAAAGCGAAACAGCCGTACTGTTTCGAAGTCGATTCCGGGGCCGGAACGGCTGATCTCTTCGCCTTCGCCGGATTATGGGAGCGCTGGAAGGATCCCACCGGCAAGCTACTGGAAACCTGCTCCATTCTCACCACCACCCCAAACGCAGTAACAGAAGCGGTTCACGATCGTATGCCCGTCATTCTCAATGCAGAAAACTACGACTTGTGGCTTGACCCCGGAATGAAGAATACGAGCATAGTGGCCGAGATGCTAAAGCCTTATGATGCGCTCCGGATGCGCAAATATCCCGTGAGCACTCAAATCAACAATGCGGCCAATGACAACCCACAATGCGCCGCGCCCATCGAAATCTTCCAGCCAAAACTCTTCGAAAACACCTAGACGCGAGCGTCCCCGCTTGTGTCCAGCCGCTGGAGTCCCGACCTAAGCCGCTAACACCGGAGCCACCGGAGCGACGTCCGCCTCCCGCCCCGCACCCTGCGCCAAATAAAATGACACTGCCGCCGCCCGCTGCCAGAAACGAGCCGTCAGCCAGAACAAGAGAATGAGCTGGCTAATGATGAACGCGCCCGCGACGCTGGCCGGAGGCACAATCCGATTCCACAGAAGAATCCCGACCACCAACACAATCGCAGCGAGTAGAGTAATCAAAGCGTAAGCCCACACAAGCCGCGCGCGATGCCCGCGCATCGTCCGCCAGGCAAAGCCCAAAGATTTTCGCGACGCATTCTGATCGCTCAGCACAATATCGGTTTCCGCCAAATCGAACCAAGCTCGAATCGTCGTCATCACCACAAAAATCACGAAAAGGCAAGCAATCTGCACCGCAAACGGAATCGCCCCGTTGGATTGCGATTTATCCAAGGCCTTGGCCAGCGCCCCTTGCACCGCGAACAAAATGCCCGACACAAGCCCGCCGATAATCGCAAAGAAGATCAGCAACCGGAAAAATCGCCATACATTTCGTCCGCAAGCTCGAAAGAACGCATCCCGCGGCAGCCTATGATCGGAGGCATAGCCCTGCAACACTCCCGGCAAGAAGACGAGCGTCAGCAAGAAGAAAAGCAAGGCGAAGTGCGCCGCTGGCGTCGCCCAGCCCGGCTGCGCTCCCATCTCAGGCCTGCCGAAAAGCTCACCCAGCGCTTCGAGGTCCATGCCGTGCACGATTTTGTCGGCGAACAGGCTGTGATCCGTGATCGCCGCAACGTCCATCTTGAGCGCGGATGCACCCAACCAGGCCAGCGCCAGATTCAGCAGGAAAAACCACACGATGTAACGCTTGGTCCGCCCTAAGATCGCTGCGCCGTTTGAAATAAGATTCAAGTTTTGAGCCATATGAGTTTGCCTAGACCAGCCACCAAGTCAGCATTTGCGCGAAAAACTGTGTGAGAAACCTCCAGTAATTCGTAACTTTACTAGCGGCGCTGCCGTTGGCTGCGACGGTATAGCTGTTATTGAATTTATTGCGATCAAACAGAATCCTATGGTCGGGATCAATCTCCACCGACTCCACTTTCGCCTTCTTGTGATACACATAACGCATCCAGCGTGTCTGGCCGTCCCAGTGCTCCCGCACCGTCTCCCCGTTATCGAACTTGATCTGCACGTCGACCGGCATCAAAAACGTTTCTTTATTCTGAACCATCACATCCGTTAGATATTCGGTTTCGCCCTTCTTCGCTTTATCCTCGTTGAAGCCTTCCTTATACCAGTCCTCCGGTGTCGACTCCGCTTTCATGACCTTGAAATCCAATACCTGCGTCCCGTAGAACGCCTGATCGAAATACCAGCGTAAATTCTTTCCGGAAACCTCTTCGATCGTCTTCAGGAAGTCTTCTTTCGTCGGATGCGTAAATCGATAGCGCATGAAATACGTATGCATCGCCCTTTGCATGGTGTCTTCGCCGATGATGTTCTCCAGCGTCAATAGCACGATGGCAGTCTTGCCATATGTAATCCCGGCGTAAGAGTTAAAATTCGCATACTCCCATCCGTTGCGCGCAATGGGATCCAGATCGGCAACCCCTGCATACGACGCAAACTGCTGCTCGTGGTCTCCCAGGGTCGCCCCGGCCAGGTTGATCACCGAGTTCTTTGGCCCAAACAGCGAATCCAGCACCTTCACCTCGGCGTAGCTGTTGATGCCTTCGTCCATCCATGCGTCTTCAAACTCATTGGTCGCCACCATTCCGTACCAATGCTGGTGGCCAAACTCATGCTCGACCACGAGTTCGGGCAGCTTGATCCCATTGGGCATGAACCAATTCGTCCCCCCCGTAATAAATGTGGGATACTCCATGCCTTCCGCCGCCGACCCCGGTTCGGGATCGACCAAGGTCAACGTCTTATACGGATATGGTCCATACCACTTCTCAAAACGGTCCAAGGTGTTCTTTAGGATGTCGTTGTGCCGCTGCGCCTGATCCCAATGCACATCCTGCATCATGATATGCAGCTTCACCGGGCCCATGCTGCCTTGAAACGTGTCTTCCAGCAGTTTGTAATGCGGACTCGCCGTCCAGGCGAAGTCGTGAATGTCGTCACCGTGATAAGTCGTCGTCCGCGTTCCGTCCGCATTGTTGGATTCGTCCACTTTGATGCCGCTGGCTCCGACAATCTCATTTTGTGGCACCGTGATCTTCACGTCATACACGCCAAAGTCGGCAAAGAACTCCGTCGAGCCATGAAACTCATGGCAGTTCCAGGCCCCATGCCACCACACGCCAACTTTCGGAAACCATTGCCCTGCCAGCAGGAAGTCGCGCTTCCATCCCGTGCGCTCCAGCGTTTCCGGAAACTGGTCGTGAAACTTGATCTTGAACTGGACGTATCCATCGGGAGGAATCGGCGTCTTCAGCTTCACTTGGACAACCGTGTGATCGTCCTTGTTGGCGTCGTCAGGCTGAATGAATTGCAGCTGCGACGTGAAGTCACCCTGGCCTACAACCTCGAAGCTCTTAATCTCGTCCGCACCGTAGTAGTTCTTCTCCCACTTGTTGAAGTCAACGTCGCGCGTGCCGTCGCGCTTGGTCTCGCGAATCCAATCGGCCTTGGGCTGAAAACCGTTTAGATAAAGGTGGAACGGAAACGTATCGAGCGGCTGTCCCGTGAGGTTGTGATAGGTGAGGGTTTCGTCGCCCTCAAGCGAGTGCGTCTTAGGATCGTACTTCGCCGCAATTTCATACGCGACCACGCGCTGCGACATCGGCGTCGGCGAATTGATCGCAGAAACCGTAGCCGGAATAGAGAGCGCGGATGGCGCAGGCGGCACGCCCGCAGTTGCCGCAGGTTGTGCCTGCGTGGCCGCGCTGAACAGCGCGATGAGAACTAGAGAAGCCAACCCTTGGACACATAACATTCGTCAGACCTCACTCAATATCCACAAACCAGCAATAATAACTCAAATGCCGGGGAATGCCGTCAGGAGTCAGTACGAGAAGAAATGCTCACCAGTTCCAACTCTCTCCCACTCCAGTTGCGGCCGTTCCTTGCTGGGCTCCACCAGGGCGGGCACGAAGAAGTATACCCCGAAAAGATTTCGGAACCCGCAGGCACAAAGCAAGCCTCGGAAAAGGTTCCGGCAAGTAGGCCCTTAGAAGAACCGCCTGCACCATCGTGGAAGCGCCCGGCTTCACCCGGGCGAATCGGCTCGCAGGATAATCAGGCTTCAGCCGGCTCCTGAAGCATCCTCATCACCCGCAACAAATCCTCTTCCGTGTCCACGCCGACCGTATCGAACGCCGTCTCGCCCACGAAAATCGAAACACCGTTTTCCAGAAATCGCAACTGCTCCAGTCTCTCCGCCCGCTCTAAAGACGATTCCGGCAGCGCGACAAACCGCTCCAATGCCGGTTTGCGATACGCGTAATACCCCAAATGCTTAAAATATTTCGGATTCGTGCTGTCTCGATCATGGGGAATCGTAGCCCGAGAAAAATAAAGCGCCCGGCCGGCATGATCGCAAACTACTTTGACCGCGCCGGGATTGCCGACATCTTCCGTGACCGCCACCGTCTTCAGTGTACCCACTTGCACCTCGGCGCTGCCCATGACCGCGATCAAGTCCTGAATATGCTCGGGCCGCGTCAACGGCTCATCCCCTTGAATATTCAGGTACAAGTCGGCAGGCATAGTCGTAGAGATTTCGTGCACTCGTTCGGTTCCGCTGCGATGTCCTGAGGATGTCATTTGAGCTTTCCATCCCTTCGCACGGCACACGTCCATAATCTCGTCCGAGTCGGTCGCTACGATGACATCGGCCAGAAGCGGCGATGAGCGCACCGCTTCATACACCCTTCCCACCAGAGGCAGGCCGCCAATTTCGCGTAGCATTTTTCGAGGCAACCTCGTCGACCCGATCCGCGCCGGAATTACCGCGATAACTTTCATTCGCCCTCCTCACCCAATTTATCGCAACTCGCCTCGACTCTGGCACGTCTGCCCAAGCTCGTATGCTAGGGTAGAAAATTCATGGACGACCCATCCATTCTCACTACCGGCCTTACCCGCCGCTTCGGCGACCTGACCGCCGTGGAAGACGTCAGCCTGCGCGTTTCTCCCGGCCAGTTTTTCGGCTTCCTCGGACCCAATGGCGCGGGCAAATCCACCACCATCAAAATGCTCACTGGACTGCTTTCCCCCACGTCCGGGTCAATCCAAATCCTCGGTATGGATATGCAGAAGACTCCTGTGGAAGTGAAACGCAAAATAGGTGTCGTACCGGAAGGGATGGGACTCTTCCTCCGTCTCACCGGCTCGGAGTATCTAAACTTCGTCGGACAAATGTATGGCTTATCCCGCCAAGTCGCAGCCCAGCGCTCGGACGAACTCCTCGCCTTCATGCAGCTTGCCCACGAGCGCAAGAAGCTGGTGGCCGACTACTCTCACGGTATGCAGAAAAAACTTGCACTTGCCGCCGCCGTCATTCATGGGCCCACCATTTTATTTCTCGATGAGCCTTTTGAAGGCGTCGATGCCATCGCCGCGAATACTCTGAAAGCGATGCTGCAACGCATGGCCTCGCATGGCGCCACAATTTTCCTGACTTCTCACGTGCTCGAGATCGTCGAGCGCTTATGCACGCATCTGGCGATCATCAATCACGGAAAACTGGTGGCACAGGGATCGCTCGAAGAGTTGCGCGCCGGTGTCCAAGCCGCATGGGGCGAGGCCGAATCGCAAGAAGTCCTGACGCTCGAACAAATTTTTCTGCGTACCGTCGGCGAAGGCAGGACTGGCAACGAATTGTCTTGGCTGGAATAACCTTTCTCAAATGGCCGACCCTCCTCACTTTTCACTTTCGCAATTATCCGCCATCGCGCGCGTGCGCTGGCTGATCTTCGTTCACTCTCTGGGGTCCCTCCGTGGGCAAGTCGAACTCATCTCCCGCGCGATCGTCGGACTTGTGTTTGCTCTGGGCGCCCTCGGCGGTGGCGTAGGACTGGGCGGCGCTGCCTGGTTTTTCATTTCGCATGGACAAGCTTCGCTGCTGACCTTCCTGCTGTGGCCTGTCTTTCTTTTCTGGCAAGCGTTTCCGCTGATGGCCTCGGCCTTCACTGAGAACCTGGACTCCTCCAACCTCGCCCGCTTTCCGCTCAACTATCCCTCGTACTTCTTGATTCGGTTGGCCTTCGGCGCACTCGATCCGGCAACCGCGCTCGGAATTTGCTGGACCATTGGCGTTTGGACTGGCATCACGCTCGCCAGCCCGCGATCGTCTCCCATAGCCGCCATCGCACTCGCCCTATTTGCCCTCTTCAACGTCGTCTGCTCACGAATGCTATTCTCCTGGCTCGAACGCTGGCTCGCGCAACGCCGTACTCGCGAATTCATGGGCATAATCTTCTTCCTTGGAATTCTGAGCTTGCAGCTCATCACACCCGTAATTCGCCACTATGGCGGCGGTGTACGCGTACAAGCTTTTCGGACCGTTCAGGAAATCTCGCCCGTGCAGCGAGTGTTGCCTCCGGGACTTGCGGCGGAAACCGTTGCCCAAGCCGGCAAAGGCAACTTCTTGCCCAGCCTTGGATACTTCAGCCTGCTGGGTGCGTTCACTCTATTGGTTCTTATTTTGCTGGACTTGCGCCTTCGCAAACAGTACCGGGGCGAAAATCTCAGCACGGTCGAAACGGCACAACGACGCGGAAAGTTTGAGAAATCATTCCGCCCACGCCTCGGCTCCAACGGACCCATCTCTGCGGTGCTGGAAAAAGAAATTCGCTATTTATTGCGCAGCGGCCCGATGCTCTTCACTCTGATCGTTCCGGCATTCATGTTGCTCGTGGTGCGCAACGCGGCGGGAAACTCTTTCCTCGCGCAACGAAGCGAAATCGCTTTACCCCTGATCGGCAGCTACTCTCTGCTTCTGCTTACCAATCTCATCTACAACAACTTCGGAAACGACGGCAGCGGGGTTCAGGTTTTTTATACTGCGCCCATCCGATTCTGGCAGGTGATCGCGGGAAAAAACCTCGCCCACTCGCTGATCCTTCTCCTCGAACTCTTCCTCGGCGCCGCCGCCCTGAGCGCAATGAATCGACCTCCCACTGCGGCGGCCATTGCCCTGACACTCGCCGCTACCTTGTTCGCGCTCCCCGTCAACCTCGCTGCCGGAAACCTGCTCTCGCTCTATTTCCCCAAACGCGTGGACTATGCCATCTTTGGCCGTCAGCGCGCGGCTCCCACCACCGTCCTCGCCAGCTTTGGTGTCCAACTTTTCGTTTTCGCGGTTCTTGTGGGAATATTCTTCCTGTCCCAGCAACTGCACCGCCCCTGGCTGACCGCAACCATATTCCTTCCGCTCATTCTGGCTTCGCTCATGGGATACGCGATCGCACTGAGAGTCGCCGACGCGCTAGCCAACAAAAGGCGGGATGTCTTGCTCTTCGAACTAGCGAAGGGATAGCCGCATTCCTACTTCGCCGGCGCGACCTCGGGATTGCCCCGAACCAAAGCTTCGCCCGACCGTTCTTGCGGCTTCAACCAGCTTCGGATCCGGGGCAGCGCCGAGCGCGCCGCAATCTCTCCGGCCTTTACTAAATTCGCGCTGTGTTGAAAGTCGTCATATTTATAACCACTCACGTCAGGTTCAATGACCAGGTCGGCGGCCGGCTTCCAGACTCCGCAATTCATCTCCTGCGCAATCGCGAAGCATTGCCCAATCACATCGAACACATGACGCGGTCCCGCCGTCCCGCTGGTCCAGTTACCCTTCAGATGAACCGCGATGACGCGCTCCGCGCCCATCTGCTTTACCGGAACCGTCGGCACAGGATGGGCCAACATTCCGTCCACGAATAAGCGGCCTGCAATCTCCACCGGCAGAAACATTCCGGGATAGGCGCAACTCGCTCGCACGGGATCGAGCAAAGACCCGGAGCGAAATACCACCCCCTCGCCGCTGGAAAAATCCGTAGCCGTAATCCCCAACGGAATTTTCAGCTGCTCGAAAGTCTTGACCTTGAGTATGCCGCTAAGAAATCCGATCATGCGCCGGTTGCTGACAAAACCCAGACGCGAGAGCGTCCACTGTGCAAAGTGTTTGAAGCGCGCCCGTGCCGCGAATTCCTCGAGTTCCGACGGTGAAAGCCCGCTGCAATAAGCGGCGCCGATCAACGCTCCCACGCTCGTGCCCGCGACGTAACGAACGGGGATACCCTCCTGCTCCAGAACGTTCAAGACCCCGATGTGCGCCATGCCCCGTGCGAAACCTCCGCCCAGCGCCAAGCCGATCGCGGGAACATCCCCGGCAATCACAGGCTGGCCCGAAAGCTCCCGCCCAAAGGCTCGCACCGACTTAATGATTTTGCGTAAACGCTTCACTGGCACCTCAGCGTCTGGTTTCGACGGACTCCCCTGAACCTTGGATGCAACGCTTCTGCCAAGTCGTCGCCGGAACCTAAGTTTCGCGATTACTCTTGTCGGTTACCGTCCTGCGCGATCCACCGCAAGAGTGACTAACCACCGTATTCCTGCTAGTTTGAAGCAGTATGGCGCGGGAAATATCAGCCGGGGGCGTGGTTGTTCGTAAGGCGGTCATCGGCTGGGAGGTCGCCGTAATCGAACCTCAAATCAATGAAAAATCGCTCAACCCGTCGACCAGGACGCAAAATAAATCACATAAAGTGTTACTCGCTTTACCCAAGGGATTGGTCGATCCCGGCGAAACCCCGGAGCAGGCCGCATTGCGCGAAGTCCGCGAGGAGTCGGGCTTGGTCGCCTCTCCGATCGCAAAATTAGGCGTCTCCAAATACGTGTACGTGCGCACCTGGGGCGACAAACAAAGAGTGTTCAAGGTTGTAAGCTTTTATTTGTTCCGGTACGAGTCGGGCCGCATCGGCGACATCGCCCCGGAAATGCGCGTCGAGGTCAAGCAAGCTCTCTGGATTCCCCTCGACGAGGCTCCGCGACGTCTCGCGTATCGGGGTGAAAAAAACATGGCGCTAAAAGCGATCGAATACTTGCAATCTCATTCTGAGGTGTAAACTTTGGCCGGATCCGCACATAGCGAATCTCATTTCACTGCAGGCGACTTTGTTCGCGACGTCGTCATTGGCATGTCCGACGGGCTCACCGTTCCCTTTGCCCTCGCCGCCGGCCTCTCGGGTGCCGTGCAAAACACCCGCCTCATCATCGTCGGAGGCCTCGCGGAAATCGCCGCCGGTTCCATCGCCATGGGACTGGGTGGCTACCTTGCCGCTCACGGCGACGCCGAGCATTATGCGCAGGAGCGCGAACGCGAGTATCGCGAAATCCGCGAAATCCCCGATGAAGAGAAAGCTGAGTGCAGCCGCGCCTTCGAAGCCTACGGTATCACCGCGCAACAAAGCGCCCCCATTGTCGAAACCCTCAGCCACAATCCCGACGCCTGGGTCGAATTCATGATGCGTTACGAGCTGGGTCTGGAGCCGCCTGAACCATCCCGCGCCCGCAACAGCGCCGTCACCATCGCCGTAGCCTACATCGTGGGGGGCTCCATTCCCCTCTCGCCCTATGTCTTCATCTCGACCGCGTCCCAGGCGCTAATCGTCTCCGCCGCTGTCACCCTGGCCGCACTGGGAATCTTCGGCTACATGAAAGGACGCTACACTGGAACCAGCCCGCTGCGCAGCGCAGGACAAACCATGCTAATCGGCGGTTTAGCCGCCGCCGCAGCCTTCTGGCTGGCGAAGCTGATCACGTAAGCCAAACTCACGCCCGCTCGGTACTGAAAGCTCGGTCGCAGGCACCCTACATCTTATACCGCCCCAAGTCATCATCCCCTAAGCCCTCCAGCCACTTGCGCAGCTCCTCACTCGTCACCCGATCAGCCGAATCCACGCCCTTCTTGGCATTCTTCAAAACTTCATCATCCACAAATATCGGACAATCCACCCGCAGCGCCAGCGCCAGCGCATCCGACGGACGCGAATCGATGCTCACAATCCGCCCCTCGCGCTCGACCCAAATCACAGCGTAAAACGTGTCGTCGCGCAGTTCAGTCACCACCACGCGCCGCACTTCAGTATTCAGCCCGATCAGCACATTTCGGATCAAGTCATGCGTCATCGGCCGCGGCGTCGCCACTTTCTCAATCTCCAGCGCGATCGCGTTCGCCTCATAAACGCCCACCCAGATCGGCAGCACGGCATCGCTCGCCGCGTCCTTCAGGATCACAATCGGCATGGACGTAACCGGGTCCACCAGCAACCCGCGAATCTTCATCTCAACTTCCATCGCTGCCCCCTGAACCCAGACCTCAACCTAAACCAGCTCGCCCACCAAACTATTTGGAAACGCCGTCGTCACCTTGACATTCACATACGACCCAGCCGCCAGCGCAACATCCACCGGCCCGCTAAAGTTCACCGTCTTGTTCTGCGACATCCGCCCAATCCACTGCTGCCGAGCTTCGTTCCGACCTTCAACCATTACCTCTAACTCTGCCCCTAAATGCCTCTGATAGCTCACCCGCTGGATATCCCGCTGCCGCTCCTGCAACACCGCCAGCCGCCGCGCCTTCTCATCTTCCGGAATCGCATCCTCCAACGAAATCGCCGGAGTATTCGGCCGCGGCGAATACTTAAATCCAAAGATCCCATCGAATCCGACAAAGTCCAGCAACGACAAAGTCTCCCCGAAATCCGCTTCCGTCTCGCCCGGAAACCCCACAATAATGTCGCTCGTAATGCTGATCTCCCGCCGCGCCGCCTTCATCCATGAGATGCGCTCCAGGTACTGTTCGCGCGTGTATAACCGCGACATCGCATCCAAAATCCGCGTCGACCCGCTCTGCACCGGCAAATGCACATGATTGCACAGCGTCGGCACGGCATCGATCGCCTCGATAATATCCCGCCCAAAGTCTCGCGGATGCGACGTAGTAAACCTCACCCGCCGGATGCCCGCCACTTCCCCAACCGCCGCCAGCAACTCCGCAAACGTCTTCTTTCCCGTCGGATCGGAGTAAGAGTTCACGTTCTGCCCGAGCAGCTGAATCTCCGTATATCCCAAATCCGCCATCTGCCGCGCCTCGCGCAGCACCGACTCCGACGTCCGGCTCCGTTCTTTGCCTCGCGTATACGGCACCACGCAATACGCGCAAAACTTGTCGCACCCCTCAATGATCGTGATATACCCGCGATGCGGATTCGTCCGCGCCGTGAACTCCGTCTCAAAGCACGCCTCCGTCTCGCGATCGTCGAGCCCAGTCACCCGCTGATTCCCTGCCTCAATTTGCACCAGCATCTGCGGCAGATTGCGATACGACGCCGAGCCGCACACCAGCGACACATACGGCGCGCGCTCAAAAATCTTTTCCCCCTCCTGCTGCGCCACGCACCCCAGCACGCCAAACTGCTTGCCCTGCTTTTTATATTTCTTGTAATCCGCCAGCCGGTTGAAGACCTTCTGCTCGGCCTTGTCGCGAATCGAACAAGTGTTGTACAGCACCAGCCCCGCCTCTTCCACCGTCTCCACCTGGCGATACCCCTCAGCCACCAGCGTCCCCACAACCTTCTCCGAGTCATGGGCATTCATCTGACAACCAAAAGTTTCCAAATAAAACGTCTTAGCGGACGCAGCACACATAAAGGCAGTATAGCGCGGAGCCCGCAATGCCGAAACGCCGACCAGATCGTGTGGGGCGGACACTCCTGTCCGCCGCTGTTGACTCCAAGCCTTTGATGTCATCCTGAGCGAAGCGAAGGACCCATGCATTTTCTCTTCACCACGTTGATCTGTCATCCTGAGCGAAGCAGACGGAGAGCGAAGCGATCCGTCCGCGCAGTCGAAGGACCCCCACCCCGCCCGCGCTCCCAAGGCCGCCGTCACCATCATCCCGAAACGCGGCGTCCCCTCCAGCCGAGTTTCATGTGGGGCGGACACTCCTGTCCGCAGCCGTTGACCCACGCCGGCAAAAAAAACGCTCAGGGTACCCCATCTCAGCCGCGTCCTTTGCGGCTAAAGTAGGAAGCGAAAAAGCCAGCACAAAAAGCTTCTAATCAACCACGGACAGCCGAAACAACCGTGGAAGCGTGGGGCTTCAGCCCCACGAAAAGCGATCAAAAATGATCCGGCTTTAGCCGCCGGGGGCGACCCGTCCACAACAGCCCAAGGATTTCCTCCCCCAGCGCACGCCTAAAGCCCATGTGGGGCGGACACTCCTGTCCGCCGCCCTTGGCCTTGGCAGTCATCCCGAAACTCGGCGTTCTCTCCAGCCGAGTGAGGGATCTCGCGTGTACAACTTGACTCCCTCCCTCTTGTCATTCCGAGCAAAGCGAGAATCCGCTTCCCGCCCGCACAACCACACCCCCATTGACAAATTCCCCTCCCCAAATTAAAACTTCCTAGTCTTTATCCCCCAAAGACAAAGCATCACCACCCCTGGGCGCTTCACCGGACATTCAAGGGCACAGCTTCAGCAGTGCCGCTAACCCAGCTAAGGAGCCGACTGATCGAAAGCCCTCACCCAGTCACTTGCGATTTCATACTGCGCTTCGGCCAGGGACAATTGGCCTGAGCACACTTCACGATGCAAACGATTCTCTAGGATGTCTTTTCGCCTCGCACCGAAGTCGCCATCGTAGGGCTCGGGCCAGAGGTTGGACACGCAATCAGGGCAACCGCCAAGCTCTAGCGGAATGAAGTGATCCAACTCGTAATCCGAAAGGCTGTCCTTCAGCCCATAGGCCGCGATTAGTTGTCGCTTGAGGTCATGGGTGAATTTCTCTGGAGGACGGACGGTCTTCGTATAGCCAGGGACGCATATCGTGGATTCGATGCTGCTTTGGGTGACATTGGGGTCGATCGCCCCCGGCGTAAGCGCAGGATTCGGGTAGGCGTAATCTGGCCCTGCGCGGGCTCTGACGCGGTGCTCGTTAGCCGACTCATGGAGCACAGAACCAGTGACGTGTTGCTCCGAGCGGTAGTGCAGGAAAACGGCTAGGATCAAGAATGCGGCGAGAATTGCAACGGCAACGCGCATCGTTTAGGCAGCTGCCTCCCCTCGCGAACCTTGTTCGCCAGCCCTGCGCATCGCAGAGAGCAGAATGCGCTCAAGTTCACCCTCCGCCCGCTTCATTGACTCTGGGCCTAACCCCAGTGACCTCAGCCGGCGAGACCCCTCGGAGTGAAGGGAGACAATCCGGTCGACAAAACGCGAATATTCCCTCGTCCATTGCTCACAATCCCGCCGAAGCTCGCGAAGCCGGGCAATCAAGACATCACGCTTTTCCCCTGCGGGCTCGAACCTGGACGACGTTTCGAAACGAGCCCTGCCTAATTTCCACGATGCGATCCACCTCCCGCCGAGAATCGAACCCGCGGGTGAGTGCCGCTTCGACACCAGCCTGCTCGTGCCTAACCTCACGGGGCGCGCCCCGCAATACCTCAAGTTGCTCGGCATATTTGCGGACTGCCGTGGGGAGATCGTGCACTCTCGCGAGATCGATGGCGACCGAGCGTGACAACTCGTGCCGATGGCGAAGCAGCACTACGCTCTGTATGCAGCTTGCCGTCAAACCCACTACCCGATCGGACTTTCTAAAAATCGGTTTTCCGCGGTCAGGCAGCATGTCTTGAACTCCGATAACGATCGACTAAAGCATTTACCTCCGCCTCGGCATCTTCGGCAATAGCGAAAAGTGAGTTTGCCTTCGACCGAGGCCCGGCCCCGGGTTGCGCGGCACGCCCAACGGCTCGCCCCGTGAGCCAAGCCCAAAGCTTCCGGATCATTCCTGAGGCTCCTCGCCGAGCTTCAGATCATAGAAATGTTGTTCGATCCTCCGGAGGGCGTAGTCGTAGTCGGCGAGGTTAACTTGCCTCCCGTAATAAAGCTTTACTCGGTGCCGGCAACCCTCCTCGCTCGCCTCGGAAAGATCGGAAGAATACCGCCGTAGAAGCTCGGAGAGCGAATAGGCGACGCCGTCAGCCTCGTACGAGTCTGGCCCCCGGATAACCGCCGTGAATAGCCAATCAGCTTTGTTCAACTCCGCGCATGTGGGGACGGCCGCAGAGCGAAGATTTCGCCTCGAACTCTCGATCTCCGCTTTGAGCTTCTCATTCTCATCAGCGGCGGTTTTGAGCGCGGATTGCAGAGTCGCAACGTCCGGCGCGTGGTACGCCCTCAGCTTTCTGCTGAGTCGCGAATATGCCGGAATAAATATGGCGACGAAAGAAAAGAGGACGACAAGGGCGATCTCTGCCAGCGTTAGCCCGACGATATCCGTGCGACTCATCTTAAAGCCCCAACTCGTTCCTGCGTCAAGGCAACAAAATGTGTCAAAACTTGGTCAATCTCAGAAATGTCCGTCCGAATGTCATTCACTCTCTGCCTAAGCTGTCCCCTCACCTCATCGAACTCCAACTGAGCATTGCGAAGGTGCGCGCCGACGCTCGGGCCAAGGCCCGCAGCCATCTGCTCCAGCCGCAAGAGCCCACTTTGTAGAGCACTGAGGCCCAAAGTCAGCTGGGCGCTGGAATCTCGCACAGAAGCAAATTGCGAGACTAGGTCCTGGAGCTTGTCGGGCGAAATTGTCTGCGCAGCCTGCGCAAGCTCGGAACTCTTTTCCTGGAGTATCTGGAGTGATGCGGAGCAACTTGCAAGCGCCGCCGAGATCGTAGCCGGGTAATTCGCGGTCCCCTCGTCGAACATTCCGAGGGCCTTCTCCAAACTCCTAACGTAGCGCCGCGATGCCTTCTCCTCGTCGGAGAACATCTCCCGCCTCGCCTGTACAAACTGCTGAATCATTTCCACGAGTTCTGCCTGAGAGCGCTTGAACTCGGTCGCGCTGCGGCGCAACTCCTCTTCGAGGGTTCTGAAAAAGATATCTTGCTCCGCCTGCGAAGGGCTGTAGGCGAAGAGCAGTTGCCTGAACGGGAGGCCGACAACGGTAGCCAGCAGCGCGCCTCCCAGTTGGTGCACTATCTGTCCGAGCTGTAAATCGTCCGATAACGAAGACACAGTCCAAAAGGTACGGAGAAGAGAAATAAGAAAGAAAAGAAAGCCCAAGAAATACGGCGAGTTGCTGGTCATCTCCGAGTGGGGCACCAACAGCGAAACCTCGCAGTACAACAGCAGAGCGCCGTAAGCACCGACAACAATCGCCGGAGTCCAAGGCAGCCCAACGTCTCCCCAGATGAGGAGCGCCCCGAGCGCCATCGAGGCTATAAAAAGGATGACTGCGCGACGGCTTGTAAGATTTACCAGGTATTTTCTGAGGTGCACGGCGGCGCGGTTCCCCCCATTTCTTCCGCGGCTTTATCTCGACAACTTGATTTCTTCTTCCATCAGCCGGTCCGAGAATTCCTTATATTTCTTTTGTATGTTCTCAATGGTTGCGTCGCGGACGCTCGGGGGAACGTCTTGCGCCTGCGCCTTCTCTAAGAGCCGAGCCATGGTCGTGTTTAACTGCATCAGCGTTTCCATCCTAGACTCGAAGTTCTGGAGGCCCAGGTCGCGCATGTTCCGCAAATAGTCCTCGGTGATCTGAAAAATGTATTTGTTCGCTACGGCATCTACTCGCTCCTTCTCGACGTCGACCGCCCGCTTAAGCGCGTGCTTAGCAGCGGCAAGCTGGGCGTCATGCAAGGAGCGGAGCGATTCAAGGGCCGCACGGCGATCAATGGCGTTTCGCTTGAACCGCCCTATCAGGTCCAGCTCCTGTCCCCTTATAGCCTCGATCTGCTCGCTGATGGGAGTAAGAGGTTTGCTTGAATCCCCGTTCGTCGCAAGGGCAGTCTGCTGTCTACGTGCGAGCGCTTCGACGTTGTCCCATTTATTGGTCGACATTTTCGTCCGCCTTTCCGCTAGCCCAACAATTTATATGACATCGGGTTTCGTGTAAAGCGAGTTCTTTCTAGCGGATAGGAGGGCCGCACATCGAACCAGCCCCGACGCGGTATGACACTGGTCAAACCCCCCAATTCCCAAAATGGAACTCGCACCCGCATTTTTATTGGCTTTTTCTTCACTTTTCTCTTGACTATTTCCACCTATTCAGCGCACACTAGATTCATCCTTCCGTTGCAAGTTTCCCAAGTTCTCCCGGAAAAAAAATGTTGTCTCTCCCCTCCAAGTCGTTCGTCCCCGAAATTTCTGTCCCCGCGCCCGCCGTTTTCGCCCCGTTTTTCGTTAAGTCCTTTATTTCACGGATTTTGACTCTAACTCCCTTGTTTTCAATTCCTTATAAACCCGACCACGTCTATCTCCTTCTTTGCAATAGATCAGGGGGGTAGGGGGGTACGGTAGGAGCCTTCCATGCCCGACCCAAGCTACAAAAAAGGTAAGCGCTGCATTCAGATCAAACTCGACGGTATCCAGTGCGGCTCCCCCGCGCTCAAAGAAAGCAAACACTGCTACTTCCACAGCAAGTGGCACCAGGACCACGTCGACAAACTCTACCCCGGCGAAATTCCCTACATCCCGCCGCTCGAAGACGCCAACGCCGTGCAGTTCGCCATCATGCAGATTTCCAACTGCATCCTCTCCAACCGCATCGACGGAAAAACTGCCGGCCGCATGCTCTACGCCCTGCAAATCGCCTCGTCCAATCTCAAGCTCACAAAATTCGAAGCCGACAATCGCAGCGAAGTCATCACCGACATCGACCAGGTCGACAGCAATCCCCTGGACAACGCCAAAGATCAGTACGAAAGTCTGATCTCGATGCTCGATCGCACCGCCGGCGAAATGAACGACGAAAAAGTCGCCGCCTACCTCAAAGCCAAAGAGGGAGACAAAAATCGAGGCCAACCAGCTCACTAACTAAGAACGTCAACGGCGGCGGACAAGAGTGTCCGCCCCACACAAACTTATCGCGCTTCACTTCATGCTTTGGCCAATCTCGTATACTCTATTTCCACACCATAACTTTTCTGCATGAAGACAAAACCCTTTTCCCCCGCGCCGCAAGCTCGTCGTCAACTCAAACGCTTTTACGCCGACTGGGCTGAAAATAAAAACTCCGAAGGCAAGCACAACGGCCCGCTGCCGCAGCCGGAGCATTTGGTGCTGCGCAGTTCGTCCATTCACTCGCTGGGATGCTATACCACCAAGCCGCTCAAGAAAGGCGCAGTCGTGGCCGAATACACCGGTCCGCATCTGACCATTCCAGTCGCCGACGAGCTATACGAAAAGTCGCCCCGCACCTATCTCTTCGGCCTGGCCGACGGCAAGCATGTGATCGATGGCGCGTCGATTGCCGCCTTCATCAACCATTGCTGCGAGCCGAACTGCGAAGTCGACGAAGTCAAAGGACGCGTCTGGATCACGGCGATTCGAGACATCAAGCGGGACGAAGAGTTGACCTACGACTACAACCTCTACGACGGCGAGTTGGACGACTTCTCGCGCTGCCACTGCGGCGCGGATAAATGCCGCGGCAGCATGTATTCAAAAAAAGAAATCGCCCGCCGCATGAAAAAGAAAGCCAAGAAGGCGCCGAAGAAACCAGTCGCCAAAAAGAAAAAGTCGTCAGCGGGACGCAAGGCTCACTGACGCATTTCTTCGCCCGGAAAGTTTTCTACGCCGTGGGTCACTTTTAACCTCAGCTTCACAACTGCCTGTGTTAAATTAAGCGCTGTTCATCAAAAATCAGCCGGAGGAATAGCGCATTGGGCAAAAACATGGTCCCCAAAAAGATCTTCTTTACTAAGGGGGTCGGCAAGCATCGTGAACGCCTGACGTCGTTCGAACTTGCCCTGCGCGATGCCGGCATTGCCGCGCAAAATCTGGTGCGCGTGTCATCCATCTTTCCGCCGCAGTGCAAGCTGCTGGCCCGCAATCAAGGCTTGAAATATCTTTCGCCTGGCGAAGTCGTTTTTTCAGTCGTCGCCGAAAACTCGACCCGCGAGCCGCATCGCCTGCTCGCATCAAGTATCGGCGTGGCGATCCCCGCCGATCGCAACACCTACGGTTATTTGAGCGAACATCATTCCTTCGGCGAATCAGAAGATGCCGCAGGCGATTACGCCGAAGAGCTCGCCGCCGAAATGCTGGCCACCACGCTGAATGTAGACTTCGATCCCGACCGCTCCTGGGACGAGAAAAAAGAAATCTACCGCATCTCCAACAAAATCGTGCGCACGGCGAACGTAACCCAGTCCGCAGTCGGCGACAAGCGCGGCCTCTGGACCACAGTGATCGCGGCGGCCGTGCTGATTTTCGATTAGCTGGCGAGAATAGAATGCGATGAAGCCCGCCAGAGAGCGGGCTTTTCTTTATAGTCCGAACATGTTCCGAACCAGATTCAAAGACGAGATCGTGGCCGAGTTTCTGCCTCCGTCGCGCGCCAGCAAAAAGCAAAAAGCAATCATCCTCTGTGACGGAATGCCCTCGATTCCGCGCAAGCAGCCGTTAGTAAAATGGCTCGCGGCCAAAGGATATTGGGTCTTCTATCCTAGATATCGCGGCGCGTGGGAAAGCGGCGGCCAATTCCTAAAGAAATCTCCGCACGAAGACATCTTGGATGTAATCGAGTGTCTACCCGCAGGATTCGCCGACGCCGCCTTCGGCGAACGCTTCGCCCTCCAGCCAGATGAAGTCTTCGTCATCGGAGGAAGCTTCGGCGGCGCGGCAGCGTTGTTGTGCTCGCTCGATGAGCGAGTGAAGAAAGTAGTGGCGAATTGTCCAGTGGTGGATTGGTCGATCCTGCGCGAATCGGAGAAAAAAGAAACTTCGAATGCGAGTTACGTCGCGTATCTGCGGGAGGGATTTGGCAACGCGTATCGTCTCGCGGAAAAAGACTGGGGCAAGTTGTATGCCGGCAAGTTCTACAATCCTGCTCATCGCGCGGCGGAAATCAATCCGAAGAAAGTGTTGATGTTTCATGCCAAAGACGATCCGCATGTGCCCTACGCAAGTGTGGATGAGTTCGCCGCCAAGACCGGAGTCAAGCTGAAGTCGCTACGAACCGGCGGCCACATGCGAACCGAATGGGTCGTGCGGAAGTTCTGGCCGGAAATCAAGGCATTTTTCGAATCAAAGTGATTTCAGCCCCAGTCGCGCATCCCACCCTGAAAAATGCGCACATAACTTTTCCGCCTTGGAAAAATACCCCGTTTTCCACGGCGACGGGCGACAAATGAGTAACTTTACTAGGCTGTCCGACGTAAAATTAAATGTATGCCCACGGATTCCACGACGATCGCCGAGAAACGCTTAGACGCACCGAGCCTGGGCGATAATGGCGGCGGATTCGAACCGCCCTCTGCACTTGGCGGCGGCGGGGGCGGAAACAGCGACAACTTCCCCAACTACGGCCAGCGCCTGCGCCGTGCGCGACTGGGATTGGCGATCGCCGTCGCGCCTATTCTCACCGTATTCATCGTTCTCACGATCATTTATCTGCTGCGCAAATCGTACAGTTCGCTGGATAAGACTACGGGAACGTATGTAAAGCAGTGGGTTCCGGTCGATCTTCCGACTGGACTGCTACTGTTCAACACGGCGCTCTTGCTGGCGGGAAGCTTTGCGGCGGAGATGGCGCGACGGCGGATCACCTGGCAGGCCGCTTTGGCCCCGGTGCGACGGATCCCGGGAGTGTCCTTGGGCAAGGAGCCGACATTCCCGTGGCTGGGAACCGCCGTTGCGCTTGGACTAGCTTTTCTGGGAGGCCAATGGATGGCATGGCGCGAACTGGCAGCGCGTGGATTCTACATCGCGACCAGCGCCAGCAGCTCCTTTATTTATGTGCTTACTGGCACCCACGCAGTGCATCTGCTTGGCGGCGTGATCGTTCTGCTCTATGCTTCGACGGTTTCCGTTCTGCGCAAGCCGATTGAGTCGCGGCGAATTGTGGTGGATGTGACCGCCTGGTACTGGCACTTGATGTTGCTTCTTTGGATTTATATCCTCGGCTTGATGTGGTTTGCCCGCTAGCTTCCGCATCCTATTCTCTATTCCGCCCGTCGGTGATAGTATGCTGCGAACGTTCAAAAGGAGCGGCGACATGCATATTGTTAAGTCGGTCGGAGTACTTTCGGTGGCGAGAATTCTGGGGATGATTCAAGCTTGTATCGGGTTGCTATTCGCCCCACTCTTTCTTCTCTTTGGACTCATTGGATCGATGGCAGGATCGATGGCGGGGCACGATAGGACTCCGTTCGCGGGAGTCTTCGGCGTGTTTTTCGCTTTGTTCATGCCGGTAATTTATGGAGTGATGGGGTTTATCGTGGGCGCGATTGGGGCGTTTCTCTACAACATTTTCGCTAAATGGGTAGGTGGCTTTGAAGTCGAGATCGACTTAGCCTCGGCTGCACCTGTTGCGCCGCCGGTGGCGCCCTACCCGCTAGTACCGCCCATGCCAAATGTCTGATGGAGTTGATATGAGCGAGCTCGGATCACACTACCTGCAAGAATCCTTGCGCCTGATGCACGGACAGAAGAGCCTCGCAGACAGGGCCATGGCACAACTGAATGATGAAGAGCTGTTTGTCACGTTGGACGCCGAAAGTAACTCCATTGCGGCGATTGTGAAGCACATGGCGGGGAATATGAAGTCGCGCTTCACGGATTTTCTAACGAGCGATGGGGAAAAGCCGGATCGTGATCGCGATGCGGAATTTGAGATTGGACCCGAGACTCGCCGTCCCGATGTGATGGGTTGGTGGGAAGACGGTTGGGGGCGAGTCTTTGGCGCAATCCAGGCGCTCATGCCAGAAGACACCATGAGCACGGTTCGTATTCGAGGTGAACCCCACACCGTGATTCAGGCGATCAATCGGCAAATGGCGCATTACGCATACCATACCGGTCAGATCGTGTTCCTGGCCAAGCACTTACGGTACAAGGACTGGAAGACGCTGAGCATCGCCCGAGGCCAGTCAGAGAATTTCAAGAAAGCATTGCCAAAGTCTTATGAAAGAGGGCTGGCGAAGTAGTGTTGCCGTGAAATTTCGGTTAGAGCACGCTACGTCCCCGCAAGAACAGCCGCACCACCAAGCACCGAGTGCGGTTTATCTCAACACCCACGCTCCCTTATAATAGAAGATTACCTATCGCCCTCTGGACGCTGCCTGATGGGCGGGCGGCGCGGATTTGGCCGTCCTTCGGCCCAGATGCGGCGCTGGGGCGGGTGCCCTGAGCGATGTCAAGCGACAGCATTGTGGTGCGCGGCGCACGCGTTCACAACCTCAAGAATATCGACTTCGAAATTCCGCACAACGCGATGACCGTAGTCACGGGCGTTTCGGGATCGGGTAAATCATCGCTCGCCTTCGACACGATTTACGCCGAAGGACAGCGCCGCTATGTTGAATCCCTGTCCGCTTATGCACGACAGTTTCTGGAGCGCATCGAAAAGCCGGACGCCGACTCGATTGACGGCATTGCGCCCGCAGTAGCTATCCGGCAGAAAAACAGTACGCGAAATCCGAGATCGACTGTGGGGACGGCAACGGAGATTTACGACTATCTGCGATTGCTCTTCGCGCGAATCGGACGAACTTACTGCGCCAAGTGCGGCGTCGAAGTAAAGAAGGATACGGTCGACGAAGTCACCGACGCAGTTCTCGCTCTCGGCGAAGGCACGCGATTGCATGTGCTCTTCCCTCTTCAGACTCTATCTGCCGCACCCGAAACGCCTAAAAAAGGCCGTAAGAAAAAGTCCGAGGCCGTGGCTACGATTTCCGACGCGATGCGGACTCGTCTGTTCGACCTTCGCCAACGCGGATTCAACCGACTTTATCAGGACGGCCGGATTTTTGAATTTTCGACGCCTGAGTCGCTGCTCGATGTAGATTTTACCCGGCCAGTTTATATGCTTGTCGACCGACTCGTGGTTTCCCCGGATGGCAGAGCACGAATCGTAGACGCGATTGAAAGCGGCTATCGCGAGTCCGGGGAGGTGATTTTCGAAACTGTTCCGCGTGAGGGTGATCAGACGGCGCCCCGACGGCTGCGATTCTCCCAGCGTTTCGAATGCAAGAATGACTTCACCCGCTACGAGGAGCCTGAGCCGAGGCTGTTCTCCTTTAACAATCCTTATGGCGCCTGTCCCCGCTGCCAGGGTTTCGGGAACACGATCGACTTCGACATGAATCTGGTGGTGCCGGACGCGAGTAAGACAATCAGCGAAAGCCCCATCGAACCCTGGACGAAGCCGAAATACAAACCGCTGGGGGCGGAGATGAAGCGCGTCGCCAAACAAAACGGAATCCCTCTTGACGTGCCCTGGGCGCATCTCACGGAGGAGCAGCGCGAACTTATTCTGGAAGGTAGCGGAAAGTTTCCTGGTGTCCGCGGATTCTTCAACTATCTAGAGCGCAAGAAATACAAGCTGCATGTCCGCGTGTTTCTCAGCCGCTATCGCGGCTATTCGCGTTGCCCAGAATGTCATGGAACTCGGCTACGGCAGGACGCTCGTCAAGTCAAGATCAACGGTAAGAACATTTGTGAAGTGACCAGCATGACGATTGAAGAGGCGCAAGACTTCTTCGCGGGATTAACCCTGACCGCGCAGGAGACGGGCATTGCGGAAAAACTGTTGCAGGAAATTCAGGAGCGCTTGCGGTTTCTGAATGACGTCGGCGTCGAATATCTGACTCTGGATCGCTTGTCCTCGACTCTGTCCGGCGGCGAGGCGCAACGTATCCAGTTGGCGACGTCGTTGGGATCACGCCTCGTCGGAACGCTTTATGTGTTGGACGAACCCTCGATCGGATTGCATCCTCGCGACACTCATCGTTTGATTCACATCTTGCAGAATTTACGCGATCTGGGGAATACGATTCTGGTCGTAGAGCATGATCCCGATGTCATGCGCGCGTCGGATCTCATCCTGGACTTGGGGCCGGGCGCGGGGGAGAATGGCGGGACTGTCACCGCTGTCGGAACCTACGAAGAAATCCAAACCATGCCGTCTTCGCTGACTGGGAGATATCTTTCGCATCAACTCCGCATCCCGATGCCGGCAGCGCGCCGCAAGCCGGGACGGCAAAAGATCACCATTCGAGGCGCGCGAGCACATAACTTGAAGAACATCGATCTGACAATCCCGTTGGGGATGATGGTGGCTCTGACCGGCGTCTCAGGTTCCGGTAAATCGACGCTGCTTCATGAGGTTCTGTACAAGGCTCTGGCCAAGGCGAAGCAGCAGCCCGAAGCGCTTCCGGATAAGAGCGGTGCGTGGCAGTCAATCGAAGGCGAAGGCTTCGTCGACGAGGTCGTGCTAGTCGATCAGTCGCCGATTGGCCGCACGCCGCGTTCGAATCCGATCACTTATATCAAGGCATTCGACGGCATCCGCGAAGTGTTTGCGGCGCAGCCAGAAGCCAAGAAGCGAGGCTTCACGGCAGGACACTTCTCGTTCAATGTTCCCGGGGGACGTTGTGAGAATTGCCAAGGCGATGGCACGGTCACGGTCCAGATGCAGTTTCTTGCCGACGTCGAATTGATCTGCGATGAATGCCACGGCGCGCGCTATAAGCCGCAGGTCTTAGACATCCGCTATCGTGGCAAGAATATCCATGAAGTCCTTGATTTGACGGTGAGGGAGGCGCAGCATTTCTTCGCAGGCGTGCCCAAGGTTGCCGACAAGTTGCGAGTCCTCGAAGAAGTGGGCCTCGGATATTTACGGTTGGGTCAGTCGGCGACGACTTTGTCTGGCGGCGAAGCGCAACGCATGAAGCTGGCAGCACACTTGCAAGCAGGTCCGAAGCTGGGGCGCGGAGGGAGTGCGGTGAGCGGAGCGCGTCGGCGAATTCTTTACATTTTCGATGAGCCTACAACTGGCTTGCACTTCGACGACATCAGCAAGCTGCTGGCAGCCTTCCGACGGCTGATTGATGCGGGTGGATCCATTGTGGTCATCGAACATAATCTTGAACTCATCAAGACGGCGGACTGGGTCATCGATCTTGGCCCCGAGGGCGGCGATCGCGGCGGCTATATCGTGGGCGAGGGACCGCCGGAAGCGATTGCTCTTCTGGAAAATTCTTATACTGGACAGTATCTGACGCCGATTTTGGAGGGACTAGAGGCGGCTGGACTTGCCGTATCCTGAGTCGTCATCGTCATGACCATACGTGTGTGGCTTCGTACGTTGACCGTAGTCACCCTGGGGTTTGCCCTTCCCTGGGCAGCGAAGGCGCAAACGGTTCGCCATCGCAAAATTGCCGAAACCGATCCTTCCGCAGAAGAGTTGCAGCGCGCTGAAAATCTGATCGAGCAAAAAGACTACGCGAGCGCACAGCCGATCCTCCTGAAAATTACTGACGCCGACAAAACAAACTACGAAGCCTGGTTTGATCTCGGGTTTGTGTACAGCGCCGAAGGCAACAGTAAGGATTCGATCGCTGCCTATCGCCAGTCGGTCACTGCGAAGCCCGACGTGTTCGAATCAAATCTCAACCTTGGCCTGATGCTGGCGAAAGCGAATGATCCTGAAGCCGAGAAATATCTTCGCGCGGCAACCACACTCAGACCGACGGCCCATATCGAGGAGGGTCAAGAGCGCGCGTGGTTATCTCTCGCGCATGTGATCGAAGCGAGTAGGCCGGACGACGCGCTGGAGGCGTATCGTCAGGCAGCCGGACTGCAACCCAAAGACACCGAGCCGCATCTTTCTGCTGCGATGCTACTGGAAAAACAAAATCACTTTGCCGACGCCTTGAGCGAGTATCAGAAAGCGCTCGATCTGGATCCCGCTTCTGCAGACGCTCTGTCTGGACTGGCGAACGTGGCCATGCGATCGCAGCAGTTCGGGTATGCTGAGAAATATCTACGACAGATTCTGGCACAACGTCCCGAGGACGCGACGGCGCGGCTACAACTGGCACGGGTGCTGGAGGCGGAAAAGAAGGATACCGACGCGCTCAGTTTGTTGGAGGAGGCGGCAAAGAAAAATCCATCGGATGCGGCGGTGCAGAACGATTTGCTTCAGGCCTACATCAATCTTAACAAGTTCGATATGGCGGAGAAGATCTATCGCCAACTGGTGCAGCAGCATCCCAATGACGCCGAGCTACACGCGAGGCTGGGCTTTTGTCTCCTCAAAGAGAAGAAGTATGCCGAGGCGCGGCAAGCGCTGCTGCAGGCTGTCCAGCTCAAGCCTGATTATGGCGAGGCGTACGGCGATTTGGCGATTGCGGCCAGCGAAGGTGGCCAATACGAGCTGGCGATTCGCGCCGTAGAAGCGCGCGATCATATTCTTCCGCCCCTGCCGACGGGGTATTTTCTGCGGGCCAGCGCCTACGATCACCTTCGCGACTATAAAGATGCGGCTTTGAATTACCATAGGTTTCTGGAGCTCGCGGGGGGCAAGTATCCAGATCAGGAATGGCAGGCGCGGCATCGGCTGATCGCCATAGAACCCAAGAAGTGATGGATGGAAAATGTGCAGCCGGCTTATTCTCGCGACGCTACTGCTTGTATCCACCGCGAGTCTGGCCGTGGCTGCGGGTCGCTCCGTCCAGGAGTTGAAAGATCGCGCGGAGTTGGCGCCCGTGCAAGATCGGCCGGCATTGTGCATGGAGATTGTCGAGCGCCAACTGAAGTCGGCTGATGAACTCTACGCTGCGGGTAATTACGAACAAGCGCGCGCTGCCGTCGGCGACATTGTGCGTTACTCCGATGTGGCGAAAATGTCCGCGATCAGCAGTGGCAAACGAATCAAGAATACAGAGATATCGCTGCGAAAAGTCGCTGCCAAGCTGCGCGATATCGAGCGGGTCGTGAGCTTCGACCAACAGGCGCCTATCCAGCAGGCGGCCGAACATTTGGAAGATCTTCGGAGCGCGTTGATCAATCAGGTTTTTAGCAAATGAAGGGCCGAATCCTACTTGCGTTGCTTACTTTAGGCATAGCGTCGAGTGTGCGGGCGCAACATCAGAAAGATCCATTAAGTGATTTAGAAATTACCGAGTTACGGGACTCCGCGCAGGATCCCGACACCCGGCTGAAACTTTATGTTCAATTCGCCCAAGCCCGCTTAACCGCGCTGGATAAATCGCGCACCGACCCAAAAAACGCAGATCATGCCCTGGCGATTCACGATGGCTTGCAGAGTTTTCTGGATATTTACGACGAACTGGACGACAACATCGACACTTTCGTGCAGCGCCAGAACGATATTCGCAAGCCGCTGAAGGCGGTGATTGCCGCGGACTCAGAGTTTGTCGCCAAGTTGCATGGGCTGGAGGCCGACTCGCAAGCTCACCCCGAACAGGAGGCGCAGTACGAATTTCTCTTAAAGAGCTCGATTGAAACTTTAGAAACAAGCTCTAAAGATCATCGCGAGCTAATGATCCAGCAAGAGGAGTTGGCCAGGCATAAGAAGAAAGAAACGAAGAAGGTGAACTCAGAGAGTCATGAGTAGTGCATTTCGCTCACACGATCACACGAACTTCATGCTACTCTGGCGCAGGTGTGAACGAGCCTCTAGTCGCCATTTTTGAGGAAATGTATCGCGAGCTGCGGCCGTCTAAAGCGGTGCCGCCGCTGACGGTACAGTGGTTCCCCTTCGCCAGCGTCAAAAACACGATTCGCCTGCGCGATGGGAAACTTTTCGTGCGACTGTCCGATGTGCTGGAGGGTGCGCCGGAGAATGTGCTTCGCGCGATCGCGCATATCCTGCTGGCCAAAATGTACCGCAAGCCGATCGCGCGGGAGCATTCGACGCGCTATCGAAAGCATGTTTCCAGCCAGCATATTTCCTCGAAGGCACATTTGTTTCGGCAGATTCGCGGCCGCAAGCGGATTTCCTCTCCTGCTGGACGGCATTTTGATCTGGAAGAGATTTTCGAGAAGTTGAACCGCGAATTCTTCTTCGGATTGCTGGGCCGACCGCGTTTGGGCTGGAGCGCCACTGCGGCGCGAAACCGCTTGGGCCACTACGATCCGGCTCATAACGCCATCATTATTAGTAAGATATTCGACCATCCTCGAGTGCCGCGAGCGGCGGTCGAGTACATCGTTTATCACGAAATGCTGCACCTCAAACATCCGGTGAAGCTTCGCGGCAGTCGGCGTTGCGTCCACTCAGCGGAGTTCCAGGCGGAAGAGCAGCGTTTCCCTAAATTGCCGGAAGCGAAAGCCTTTCTCCAGCATCTATAGTTTGTTATAGGCGCGTTAAAGTAATAATTCGGTAATAGCTGCTGGGGCCGTGGGCCTCGCAATTGACGGGGCCACTTTAGGGCACGTATCCTAATGAAAAGCCGATATTTAGGCGGCTTTCTGAAAGTTTCCTGACATGTTGCAGGCATTCATCATTACGCTTCGCGAGGGCGTTGAAGCCGCCCTGATTGTGGGCATCGTACTGGCTTATCTCACCAAGATCGGGCGGCCCGATCTGCGTAGATCTGTGTTTATGGCGCTGGGCGCAGCCTTTGCCGGAAGCATCGCGGTAGCCGTTGTCCTGGCGCGCACGACTTGGAACGAGGACGTATTTGAGGGCTGGATCATGCTGGCGGCGGCTTTCTTCGTGGTTGGCATGATCGTGTTTATGATGCGGACTGGCCGCAAGCTGAAAGGCCAGATCGAAGGTAAGCTGAGTGCGTTGACCAGTGAAGGCTCTCGCTTCGGCATATTCCTTTTTGTCTTTCTGATGGTGCTGCGCGAGGGCGTTGAGACGGTCCTGATTCTTTCGGCGGTTTCGCTCAATTCGACCGAGTTGCTGAGTTTTATGGGCACCCTGGCAGGGGTTATTGTGGCGGTGCTATTTGGAGTGATGTTTGTGAAGGGCAGCAGCCGGGTCAATCTGCAAAAGTTCTTCCGCATCACGACCGTGATTCTTTTCTTTGTGGCTGGCCAGTTGATTATCTCCGGCTTGCATGAGCTTTCGGAGAGCGGCGTACTGCCTTCGTCCAAACGCGAGATGGCGCTGATCGGGCCGATCGTGCGCAATGAAGTCTTTTTCTTTGTGACGATTCTGGCGCTGGCCGGGCTGATGATTCTCTTTGAGGTAAAACGGCGGCAACCTGCAGCCTTGCCCGAGTCTCCTGCGCTGCGGCGCAAAGCAGCATGGACCGCGCGGCGCGAAAAACTGTGGATGGGATCCGTTTACGCCAGCGCGTTTGTCTTCATTCTCTTGGTGACCGGCGAGTTTGTTTACACGAAGAGCGTGAGCGCACTTTCGCCCGCTACCATGGTGACATTTGTGAATGGCGAAGTCCGCATTCCGTTGACGCAGGTTTCCGACGGCGATCTTCATCGTTATGCCGTGGACGAGCATGGAACCGAAATTCGCTTCCTGCTGTACCAGAAGCCCGATGGCAAGATCGCAACCGTATTCGATGCCTGTGAAATTTGTGGACCCTCTGGATTCTTCAAGGGCCCCAACGGATTGGTCTGCAAGAATTGCGCCGCGCCGGTAAATGCACAGACCGTGGGCACGCCGGGGGGCTGCAATCCGATTCCGATTCAGTCCCTGCAAACCGCGGACGCGATCATTCTGCACGAGCCCGACATTGCGGCCAAGGCTCAAGTCTTCCAGCAGCAACCCTGACGAAATGTTTCTTCGGCTGGTCTACGAATCGTTCCGGCGACAGAAGCGGCGCAAGCTGCTTGCCGGGGTGGCCATCATGCTCGGCGCAGCGGTGGCGACGGCGATGATTGCCGTCGCGACCGATATCGGAGACAAAATCAGCCGCGAACTGCGTAGCTTCGGCGCGAATTTGATCGTGACTCCACAGGAAGATACGCTGGACGTGCAAGTCGGCGGTGTGGATTTCACACCGCCCAGCGACGGCGCTTATCTTAACGAAGCCGACCTTCCCAAGATTAAAACCATGTTCTGGCGCAACAACATTCTGGGTTTTGCACCCATGCTGCCAGTCCCGGTCACTATCGACGGAAAGAACATAACCTTGCTGGGAACTTATTTCGCGAAGGCGATCACCTCTGGGAAAGATGAGTTCACCACCGGAGTTACGAAGACTCACACGTGGTGGAAGGTGCGCGGAGCGTGGCCTTTCGATGATTCGACTGAAGTATTGCTGGGCGAAAAGCTGGCCCTCAAGTTGGGCAAGGGCGCCGGCGACTCCATTGAATTAGGAGACCAGTCGCATCGCATTTCCGGAGTTCTTTCTACGGGAGGCGATGAAGACGACGAGATTGTCGCACCGCTGGCAGTTGCGCAAGGCATCGTCGGGCGACCCGGCGCGGTGCGGCGCATTTATGTTAGCGCTCTCACCAAGCCAGAGGATGCGTTGGCACGACGCGATCCGAAGTCGATGAGTCCCGCGGTTTACGACCGCTGGTACTGCTCGCCGTATGCACAGTCGATTGCCTATCAATTGCAGGAAGTGATTCCGCACTCTCATGCAGAGACAATTCGGCAGGTGGCACAGGGCGAGGGCAAAGTGCTCTCCAGCGTTGAGGGCTTGATGCTATTCATTACAGTTGCGGCCCTGTTTGCGGCGGCGCTGGCGGTATCGTCAGCGATGGCGAGCGCAATTTTCGAGCGGCGCGGCGAAGTAGGATTGATGCGAGCCCTGGGCGCGGGTGGCGGTAAGATCATGGCGTTATTCTGCGCTGAAGCTGCTCTGTTGGCTGTAGCGGGCGGGGGATCGGGATTCGCCGGTGGAATTCTGCTGGCTCATGAAATTGGACGAAGCATTTTTGGCTCGCAGATCGGAGTGCAGGCGGTGTTGCTTCCTGTCGTGCTGGGCGTTGCTTTTGCGGTGACTTTTGCGGGCAGCGCAGCGGCGATCCGGCGAGCGGTGAGATTCGATCCCGTCAGCGCCCTGCGGAGCGAGATCTGAGAGCTAATTCCTCGCGATTGGTCGCGCACCGCAGACTCTCCGCGACTCACGTTTCAATGTTCTGGCGCATGCTGGTGAAGGCTGCGATTCTGCGTCGAGGGCGAGCGCTCTCAGCTTTGCTGGCGATGACAGTGGCGGCGGCCGTCGCCACTGCAATGTTGACGTTGTACTCGGGTGTGCAACAGAAATTGCAGGCACAGTTTCGCGGTTACGGCGCAAACGTCATTCTTTCCGAAAAGGGTGGCGGCGAGTTTTCTGCTGGTCGCGTCGCTGAGATTGAGTCGGCACTTGTGGGGCGAGCAACGATCGTTCCCTTCGGATACGTCATCGGTCGAACCTCGGACGGAAAATCCGTCGTGGTTTGCGGAACCGATTTCGCGCAAGCCCGAGCGATCGACACCTGGTGGTCAGTCTCGGCGTGGCCCAGTGGTCAAGGGCAAGCGTTAGTCGGAACAAAAGCCTTTCACGTCGTTACCCCGGGCAAGCTGTCGTTCACGCTGAGTTTTCAAGGCCGCACGATCCAACTCATGCCAGCGGGCACAGTCACGACCGGCGCTGTAGAAGATAGTCGCGTATTCATCTCGCTCGGAGATTTTCAGAACTGGACCGGTTTGGGCGCCTCGACGCTGGAGTTGGCGGTTTCAGGCTCCACTCAGGAAGTAAACGACACGATGCACGAGCTGAATGCTCAGTTCCCAGACATCGAAGTTCGTCCCGTTCGGCAGCTAGTCGAGGGTCAGGCGCGAGTGTTGGGCAAGACCCGCTCGACGATATACGCCTCTTCCCTGCTGATTATTGTCACGGCGGCGTTGTGCGTTTTGTCGACGCTGGTGGGATGGGTGTTTGACCGGCGAGCCGATTTCGCCATCATGAAAGCGCTGGGCGGTTCGGAGAGATTGATTGCCGGATTCTTTGCCGCAGAGTCTGCTGCCTTGGGAATTGTCGGTGCAATCGTTGGCTTCGCCGGAGGTACGGCTATCGCGGCGTGGATTGGTCGAGCCAATTTTCACGCGGCTATCGCGCCACGGCTCACTTTATTTCCCGAGGTCTTGGTCGGCAGTATTTTGGTTACGCTGGTGGCGGCGATTGTTCCCATTACTTTGCTGCGGCAGGTCGAGCCAGCTATGATTCTCAAAGGCGAATAGCGTGATCAGACTCCACCATGTGAGCCGATGTTATCCGGCAAAGGGCGACAGCAGCGCGGGATTACGCGCTCTGGACGACTTTTGCTTGAACGTGGCTCCGGGCGAGTGGATCGCGGTAATGGGGCCGTCAGGTTCGGGAAAATCTACGCTGGTCAATTTGATCGGATGCCTGGATCGACCGACGTCCGGAGAAATTTGGCTCGATGGGGAAAACCTCGCCAAGCTTTCTGGTGGCGATTTGAATCGCGTGCGGGCCGAGAAGATCGGATTTGTTTTCCAGCAGTTTCACCTCATCCCTTATTTGAACGCGCTCGAAAATGTGATGCTGGCCCAATATTTTCACAGCATGACGGACGAGCAAGAGGCCCTCCAGGCGCTCAGAACTGTTGGGCTTAAAGACCGCGCTCATCATCTGCCATCGCAACTTTCCGGTGGGGAACAGCAGCGAGTCTGCATCGCGCGGGCCTTGATTAACGATCCCAAGATTGTATTAGCCGATGAGCCTACGGGAAACCTCGACGCGGCCAACGAGGAAATCGTATTGCGCCTTCTGCGCGAATTGCATCGTCAGGGGCGAACCATCGTGATGGTGACCCACGACCCAGTTGTGGCGCGACTCGCCGACCGCCGCATCGAGCTGCATCACGGCAAGATCACTGCGACGGAAGTGTTTGCCATGGCGGACGAAGAGCAGTTCGATGAAATCCTCGAAGAGCTTTGGGCTATGGAAGAGCACGGCGAAGTCGCCGAGATTGAGCACATGGACGTGCATGGGGCGTTACCCGTGAGCATCGCCGTAGAAAAGATGGCTGAGCTGGGTCTGGTGACTGCGCGACCGCACCCCGCCGAACCGCATCATCACAAACAATTTGTCAATCCCTGCCATGACGCTCTGAAATCGGGTGATGAAATGCCGATCGAAGATGGCAGCGTAGTGGTCGAGTTCACGGAGCGAGGCCGAACCCTGGCCAGCAGCATTATTCGTCGTCATCGCCTCGCGGAGAGGTTGTTCACCGACAGCCTCGCGATGGACAGCGAAACTGAAATCGAGCAGCAGGCCTGCAAGTTCGAACACATTTTGTCCGCCGAGGCTACGGATAAGATCTGTACGTTTCTCGGTCATCCCGAGACTTGCCCGCATGGTTCACCGATTCCCCCAGGGCCATGCTGCGGCCCGCGCCGGTTGAAGGTGGACGCAGCTCCGGCCTTGTCGCAGACGCTCTCGGAGCACCGGCGTTGAAGCGTCGGCGTCCCTGCATCGGAGTTTTCGATTCTGGCTTCGGCGGTTTGACGGTGCTCAAGTCGCTGCTCGAAAAGATTCCGGAAGCCGACTACATTTACTTCGGCGACACCGCGCGCCTGCCCTACGGATCGAAGTCGGCCGACACGGTCGCGAAGTACGCGGTGGAGGCGGCACACTTTCTAGAAGAACGCTGGGCACAGTTGTTGGTGATCGCTTGCAATACAGCTACAGCTCTCGCGCTGGATAAGATAACTCGCGCTTGCACGGTGCCCGTGATCGGAGTTATCGTCCCGGGCGCGGAGCAGGCGGCGGAAGCGACGCATAAGAAAAAGGTCGTCGTGATCGGTACAGAAGCGACGGTGAACAGTCATGCCTACCACGCAGCCCTCACGGCGCACGGAATCGCTGCCCGTGAAAAAGCCTGTCCTCTATTGGTTCCACTGGTCGAGGAGGGTTGGACAGAGCACGACGTGACCCGCCAAGTGGCCGACATTTATCTCTCCGACGCGTTCACGGGGGAGTTCTCCACGTCCGATGTTCTGCTGCTGGGCTGCACGCACTATCCATTGATCCGGCCGATTTTGCAGCAGGTAGCACCGGCGCATGTTCGCATCGTGGATTCGGCGGAGTCGACGGCGAGCGCCGCCCAGCGGTGGGTCCACGAAAGCTTTTCCAGCGACGAGTTGGCCGAACGCCGCGAACAGCCGCGTCTCAAGTTTTTTGCCACCGATTCTGTGGACAAGTTTCGTGTTTTGGGGGCTCGCTTCCTTGGCCGACCGATTGAAAATGTTGAATTGGTCGAGTTGGCCGAATAATCTCGGCAAAAGGAAATCGAGCGCAACATCCGGATATATCCGCGATTCAGTCGGCACGATCATCACTCCATGCATCCTCTCGACAACGTCATTTGGAAAGCTCTCACCACGAAGCAGGCAAACTTCGCCGAGGGGAAAGGATCAGCGCGGCGTTTCCCAGTCGACGTAACGGCGTTGGGAGCGTTTTCCGGAAGCGAATCGCAAGGCTATCAAGACCTTGCCAATCTGCTTAACCCTGGCGAAGTTGTCGCATTGTTCTTGCCTGCAGTTTCAGGTCCGCCGGCTGATCTGAAGGTGACGCGTGATCTGCCTCTGCTCGAAATGGTTCACGACGGCGCATCGATCAGAACGCCGAAGATTGATTTCGTCGAACTCGGCGACGCTGACTCACCCGAAATGCTCGCTTTGACCAAGTTGACAGAGCCGGGACCATTCGGAAGACGAACGCATGAACTCGGATCCTATCTCGGCATTCGGCGCGAAGGAAAGCTCGTAGCCATGGCGGGCGAACGACTCAAGATTGACGGCTACACCGAAGTCAGCGCCGTCTGCACGCATCCCGATCACTTGGGAAAAGGATATGCCGCTGCGTTGATGAGCGAACTCATGCGGCGCATGATTGATGGGGGTGAAATTCCGATGCTGCACGTCTTAGCGAGTAACCAGCGTGCCATCGCCTTATATCAGCGGCTCGGTTTCTCGATTCGAGTCACTCTGCGAGTGCTCGTCGTCAAACTGGCATCGAGTCCGGCACCTTAGCTTGGGGACGTCTTGCTCTTACGTTCTTCCAGATACCTCGGCAACGCATCTTGCCAGGTCGGAATCGAGAGTCCGAGGCTTCGCAGCTTTTTTTTACTTAGCACCGAATTCGTCGGACGCTTCACCGGACTAAAGAAATCAGTCGTCTTTACCGCTGAGAGATTTGCTTTCAACCCCGCACTCTCGAAAATGTATTTGGTGAAGTCATACCATGAGCATTGACCTTCTGAGCTCAGGTGATAGAGTCCAAACTTGCCGGTCTGGATCAACTCTCGAACCGCGCGGGCCAGATCAACAGTGTAAGTTGGGGTCAGGGTCTGATCATCGACGACCTTAATGGCGTCTCCGTTCTGAGCTTTCTTCAACATATTCTCGACGAAGTTGCCGCCCTTACCGCTGCTGCCAGCCACGCCGTAAAGGCCGCAGACGCGCAGAATGAAGTAGCGCTCGATGTTGTAGGCGATCAGATGCTCGCCCGCGAGTTTGGACGCGCCGTAAACGTTTAGCGGTGCGGGGCGGTCGGTTTCTTCGAAGGCGCCAGCTTTTTCGTATCCGCCGAAAACATAGTCGGTGCTGAAGTGGACGAACGTCGCTCCCGCGGTTTTGCAAGCCAACGCAAGATTCATAGGCGCGGATGCATTTACTTCAAACGCCAGCCCCGGTTTCTTCTCGCACTCTTCCACTTTGTGAAATGCAGCTGTGTTCAGAACCACATCGGGTTTGTGTTGGGCCAACGATTCAGCCACGCGTTCGGTCGCGCAAACATCTACGTCGCTGTGCGTCAGTGCGACTACATCATCACCTGCCGCGTTGAATACTTTGTTGAGGTCGGTACCTAATTGTCCGTTGGAGCCGATCAGAAGAACTTTCATTACTTCCCTGCCCCGACCAGCGTTGGCGCGTGCTTGGCGTGAAGTCTCTTCAGCGTTTCGATGTTGTAATACTTGGGATTATCCCAGTCTTTGAAGTTTTCCATATTCTCGACAAGATTCTTAACGATGGCCTTCACGTTGTGGTTGGGATGAAAGCTCAAGACGTTCTCCGCTTTTTGCGTGCTGACTTTGTAATTGCGGAAGTCCTTCTTGTGATGAATGGTCAGTTTCACCGAAATTCCGAGATGCTCTTCGATGGCCATCTTGACCAAGTCGCCGACCTCGCCGACCGTATAGTTGCCCGATGCGACATTGAAGATTCCAGACAGCCGTTCGCTGGCTTCGATCGAGCGAATGTAGGCGTTGCACGCATCTTCGATGCTGATAATCGGCCGCCAAATCGCTGGGTTGTTCACTGTGATCTCGCGATTACGCACGCCATTCTTAAACATCGTGTTGATGATGAGGTCGAGCCTCATCCGCGGGCTATATCCTGAGACGGTGCCCTTGCGCAACGAAATGACGGAGAACGTATCATCCATCAAATTCATCACCGCCTGCTCGCCCTGCAATTTCGAAATTCCGTAGGGATAGACCGACGAGACCGGCTGAGTCTCATCGAACAAAGCGTTGTCGGTGTAGCCATACACGGAGCAAGAGCTCGCATATACATAACGGCGCACTCCAGCTTTCTTCGCGACATAGGCCAGATACGCGGGGGCGGCGGCGTTAAAGATAAAGTTCTCGCTGGGCGAATACTCCGCCATGGGATCATTCGACAAACCGGCAAGGAATACAACCTGCTGATAAGGTGCGAGGTCATCGGTGGCGATGTCGAAGATATCTTTTTGAATGATGCCAGCCTGCGCTGGCAAATGGTTGCCAAACCAGAAAAGGTCGAGCACATCCACCTCATAGCCCCGCTCCAACAACTTGGGAACCAGTACCGATCCGATGTAGCCTGCGCCGCCTGCGATGAGAATTTTCATGAGAAACTAGCCTTCGTGTAGGTGCGAGTGTACAACTCGCGCACCTTAATTGTAACAAGGCATTGCGCGGAGTAGGCTACAAACACCACAGGACGGCCGGGGGAATTGCCATGAAGCAGTTATTGCACGTACTTCTATTCGGACTACTCCTTCTACCAACGCAAATTGTGTCCGCGCAGAGTTCATCGCCCATCGACGAAAGCTTTTTCGGTCTCCACCAAAACAAATATCTGCATAACGAACCGTGGCCGACTGTGCCTTTTGCCGTGCGGCGTACCGTTAGCGATCTGGCGCGGTGGGATTTGCTGGAGACTTGTTATGGCGGCCCCGATCCGAAGAGCTCCTGCTACCACTGGGGACGCAATGCCGAGGGCGGCGATCTCGATAAGGTCGTGAACGACTCGGTGGAGCATGGCGTCGCCGTGATGTATACGGTGTATGACGTTCCTGGATTTATCTCCAATCGCGGTGAACGTTGTCGTGGCAAAGGCTCGCCCGATGGGAATTGCGCTGGACCCGCCGATCAGGAGTGCGGGCCAAATTCGGTGGGCGTATGCGACCCGCCGGCCGATGTAGACGCGGTGGTCGGCAGCGGCCTCGGCGACGGCACCGACAAGACCTTCAAAGACTTCATCACTGCGGCGGCGACGCATTATGGCAGCAAGATCAAGTATTGGGAGATGTGGAACGAAGCGCCGAACATTCGCTCGGCCAACCCGCAATTCTGGACCTACAAGCAGTGGGCTCGCATGACGAAAGACTTTCACGATGCGATCAAGGCGGTGATTCCTGATGCGGTGGTGTTGAGCGCGAATACTTGCCGGTGTTATCCGCGCGGATCGGCCGAGTTTGAAGAGTGGACGGAAGGCTACTTCGCGGCGCTCGACGCTTATGGTCCATCGGTGATTGATGGCGTGACGTTTCACGGGTATTTTCCGCGTCCGGAGAAGAACGTCGATCTCGTCGATGATCTGCGCGAGATCATGAACAAGCACGTCAGTGCGCGTGGCAAGCCGCTTTATGACAGTGAGGATGCTTGGCCTGGCGGCGGCGTGTTGCGCAAGGCCGACGGCGAGCCGGATTGGGATTTGCGTTCGGGATGGTTAGCACGGTCGTTGTTTGTGACGGCTTCTCTGGGCGTGAAGCAGTACGATTTTTTTGGCTGGGACTTGGCACCGGTCGGGCAGATGTGGTCGCGCGCGCGCATAAACGGTTGCGAGATTCCTAATCAAGAGGGCAAGGATGGATTTCTTTGTCCGACGGCGGCGGCCTATGAGCAGGCCCGAAACTGGCTGCTGGGCGCGACGTTCGACAAAGAGTGCGCGCCCGCGGGCCAGGGATGGAAGGGCCGGGTGTGGTCTTGCGACCTCTCCAAGAAGGGTGGCAGCTATCACGCCCGCGTCGTCTGGGCCGAGGGCACGGACACGGTCAGCTATCAGCCGGATCGTCCGTTTGCGAAGAGGACCGAGCTGGATGGCAATTCCTCGGAAATCAAACCCGGCGCGCTGATCGTGGGACCGAAACCGGTGCTGCTGGAGGAAAAGTGACCGGATGGGAAATCGCTCTCTTAGCGTCCGCCGAACAGCCAGAATGTGAATCCAAATCGCTTCGCCGGCGGGTTCTGAATCGGAGTCACTACCGCGATTTTTCCATTCCTGAGAAAGATTGCGCTGAGATATTCGCCGCCGGTCTCCGGCACGGGAGAATAATTTGCCGGCTCAGGCGCGTGCCAGGCTTCGATGTCGAGGTCGGAAGACTTGCTAACGCGCAGGGGATCGCTCCCTGTTTGTATCTTGCATACTCGCCAGCGCAACGTGCTGGCAGCTCCGGAGAACCACGTCGCGGCAAGCTCTCCTGAGCCTCGCGCGGTGAGATATGGGTAGTAGGCAAGTTGCTCGGTGTCGGCTACTTTGTATTGCTTCCAGGTAATCCCGCGATCGCCTGAGCGCGCGAGCCATATCCCTTTGATGTCTGTCCACAACGAATAGAGCACGCCTTCCGAGTCCCAGGCCAGTGGCTCGACCCAGCGTGGGACCGCGCCAGAAACATCCATCGGAGCCCAATCGCGCTTACCCGGCGCATCATGTTTCTGCCAGGTTTTTCCGCCATCGCTGCTGACTGCAATAAGATCTGCACCCTCCGTATACTTGTTACCCGATGCGGAAGGCGGCACGATGCGCACAGCTACTTCCCCGTTCGGCCCCACCGCCAGAAAACTCGAGCCGCCGCCAGGATTGATGGTCTGGCGATCACTCCACTTGGCGCCTTGATCGCGGCTACTTACGTGGTAGACCCCGCTCCCATCATTCCAGATTACGTGCGCCGTTCCATCGGGCGCGACCGCAACCCAGGGACGATCGTCAAAGCGGTTGTTCGACACCATCGTCCATCGCCACGTATCGCCGCGATCCTTGCTGACGCCGAGCACGATATGCGCACCCTCACCGGCCTTGATATCGAATTGCAAGGACGCGTAATACAACGTACCGTCCAGCGCCATGGCGAGGCTTACATCGGAGTTCGCCAGCGCCCCAGCTTGCTCGCCTCCCACATTTACCGGCTTCCACGTCGCGCCCTCGTCGGTGCTCTTCCAAAGCCGCGGCACCTTTTGCGCATCGCGCTCGCGAGCAGTTCCGTATCCCGCCACAAACAGCGTTCCGTCAGGATGCTGCACGATACTGGGCTCGCGCGCAGCGTGGTCAAGGTAATCGACGCGATCAAGCTGCACCAATGGGGCCGGAGTTGATTGGCTTCGGCAAAACGAGGCGAGAAAAAGGAGGGCGAGAAAGAGTCGGGCAGATTTTGTTACGTTGAGACTTCGGCGCGTTACGATTGCAGGAAACATTGCGTCCCTCGCTAGCTTGGCAGTTGGATCATGATAAACGAGGGAAAGGCCAATTATATTTCCGACGCCGGCCATCTCTGCTAAGCAACCAACTAACGACGATGGAACGACCGTGGAAGGGCACGGCTTCAGCAAGGTTCGTTCAGCGGCCCCTGGAGCACCAGTGGCTTTGGGTTAATCCTAGAGTTTGGATGAGTAAGTCAAGAGCGGCAGCGAGGGCGCCCGCTCCGCACAACCACAGTCAAGCCGATTCGCCCCATAAATATGGTAATATGGGTGGGTGAAAACGACCCTCGAAATCCCCGATTTCCTGTTCCGCCGGGCAAAGTCGGCGGCGGCCCAACGCGGGATCCCTTTGCGCCAGCTCGTCACTGAGGCGGTTCAGGAAAAATTGAAAACCGCATCCCACGAAAAGCCCTGGATGAAGCATGTCGGAAGGCTCAAACACCTGCATAAGGAGCGCAAGCAAATCGAAAGCCGGGTGGAAGAAGCGTTCGAGCAGATCGATCCCGAAGTCTGGCACTGATTTCCTGGAAATGATCGTCTGGAAACGACTCTCTGCAAGTGATTCTCTGGAATGATTCTTGATACCAATGCTCTGTCGGCCGCGGCTGACGATGATCCCGGCCTGGCGGTCGTCCTCGGGCGCGCCGAACAGGTGGCGCTCCCCGTGATTGTGCTCGGCGAGTATCGCCACGGCATCGCCCAGTCGCGTCATCGGGCCAGTTACGAAAACTGGCTGGAAGAACTTCTCAACGACTGCCTCGTATTGGACATTCAGGAGCCGACCAGTCGCTATTACGCGGAGATCAGCCTCGAGCTAAAACGCAAGGGCAAGCCCATCCCAACCAATGATCTTTGGATTGCCGCACTGTGCCGGCAGCATTCTCTGCCTTTGTTGAGCCGCGATCGCCATTTCGATTTGGTGGCGGGAACCAAACGCATCGCCTGGTGACGGCACGTATCTAGCTTCGGTAACGACCTTCAGCAAACGACGTGCACTTCCCCGGCGCTAGAACGGGAGCACCCGCTTGTCTGGACCTTCGATCTCGTCTTTGGCCTCCAGGAATTCTTCGCTCCATGGCTTGCCCTCGCACTCGGGACACTCGTCGATCGTGCTGCCAATGGCGAAACAGTGATAGCAGGTTCCTTCGGAGCTGGCGCCAGGGAACTTCTTGCATGTCTTACAGGGCTTGAAGAACTCGCGCTCGAGCGCCCGGTGCTCACTCCACAGCTCGCGTTCACAAATGATGCACATAAATCTCCTCCTGACAGCGCATCTCCTGAAGATAGCTCCATTGGCCTTCTTTTACTGTGTCTCCCGACCGAAAATCAATCCGTTTGCTTCTGGACGTCCGTCCCAAAACGGAAAAGGCCGCGCCCATTTCTGAACGTGGCCTTTCTTTGCCGGGCTTAACTTCCATGTTCGGGATTTGATGGAATTTCGACTTCTGCGAGGCTACCGGGTACCGCATTGTTCACCGCGTCAGCGATAAGTTGCACATGTGGCTGAAGCCTGGGCCATCGCTGCTGCCCTAGAACCACAACTGCGATCTTGCGGCCTGCAAGATTCTGTTGGTATCGCATGTTCTTGTCGGTCGTTAGCAAGACGTCGAAGCTGGCGGCTTCTGCTGCGATGAGCAGTTCACCGTTGTTGAGCGTGTCCCACCCCTACTGTGCCGCGGTGCGCACTTCGTGGCTTTGCAGATGAGAACGGATCGGGACGGGCGTCGCTTGGTCGAATAAGATGCGCATTTTATCGGGCGAACTCTATCGAGCAAGGGCTGGCGCATTGTCTAGGCTGCGGGCGGCGAACTCGATTACGGCTTTCACTTGTTCACGATTGAGGCCGTCGTACCAGGACATGATGTCGTCGATGTTGGCTCCGGCCTCGAAGTTCTCGAAGATGGCGGACACGGGCATGCGCGTGCCTTCCAGAACCCAAGCGCCGCTGACCTTGCCGGGGACGCTTTCGACAGCCGGGCATGGCGACCAATCGAGACTTGGCATGGATGGAACTCCTGCTTCAGCATAGCTGGCGGGGAATGTTTGAAGCAAGAAGTCAAGGGCAGCGGACAGGAGTGTCCGCTCCACAGGAGCAAACCCAAAAGGAAAAGGCCAATCATGTTTCCATGACTGGCCTTTATTTATGCCGGCAACGACCTACGCTCCCACACACTTCTCGCGTGCAGTACCATCGGCCCTGCGGGGCTTAACTTCCGTGTTCGGGATGGGAACGGGTGGTGCCCCCGCGGTAAGATCACCGACAAGTCGTAGCAGCGGTCAGCTTGTAGTCCCACAGGGGCTAAAGCCCATTCTCTGGCGGGACGATACGGCACGGCTGAAGCCGTGCCCTTCCACAGTACCGCCTTGGTCAAGACCCCACATAAGGTGGCGTCTTATCCGGCGGCTTGCCATGGAAGGCTGCGCTGCAAACTTGGATGAAGAAATTGTTAAAGAGCAAAACTCGGAGGTTGCGATACCTCACAACTGAATAGATTGGGTTAATTTTCGAGATCACTGGCCATAAAGACAGTGAGCGATAATTTATTACTTCGGCTGCTTAGTCTTTTCTTAAAGAATCTTAAGAGCTGAAAAAGCTCTCGGCGCACAGTTGGCAGCGGCTGCTGCGTGGCGTCATGTTCTGACGCTCGCGTTGGCAACGTTTGTCAATCTTCATCCAGTTTCGAACTGAAAACTGGCCGTACTTTCGTCTGACAACTGTAACTGCGCCAAGTAAATTTTATGGTCAAGCCGAACGGGCGATTAGTACAGGTAAGCTACAGGCATTACTGCCCTTCCACCTCCTGCCTATCAACCAGGTAGTCTTCCTGGGCCCTTCTTTTCCCTTAGGGTTGGGAGATCTCATCTTGGGGAGTGCTTCCCGCTTATATGCATTCAGCGGTTATCACAACCGAACTTCGCTACCCAGCTATGCCACGGGCGTGACAGCTGGAACACAAGAGGTTCGTCCATCCCGGTCCTCTCGTACTAAGGACAGGTCCCCTCAAATCTCCTGCGCCCACAACAGATAGGGACCGAACTGTCTCGCGACGTTCTGAACCCAGCTCACGTACCGCTTTAATAGGCGAACAGCCTAACCCTTGGAACCTTCTACAGCTCCAGGATGCGATGAGCCGACATCGAGGTGCCAAACCGCTGCGTCGATATGAACTCTTGGCAGCGATCAGCCTGTTATCCCCGGCGTACCTTTTATCCGTTGAGCGATGGCCCTTCCATGCAGAACCACCGGATCACTAACGCCTACTTTCGTATCTGCTCGACTTGTAGGTCTCGCAGTTAACCACGCTTATGCGTTTGCACTCGTCGGCTGATTTCCAAACAGCCTGAGCGTAGCTTCGCGCGCCTCCGTTACCGTTTAGGAGGCGACCGCCCCAGTCAAACTACCCGCCTTACTATGTCCTTTTCCCGGATCACGGGAATAAGTTAGAACCACAGATCTCGCAGGGTGGTATCTCACCGGTGGCTCCTCCAAACCCGAGAGTCTGGATTCAAAGCCTCCCACCTATCCTGCGCAGCAAGGGCCATAGTTCATAGTAAAGGTGTAGTAAAGGTGCACGGGGTCTTTCCGTCTAGTTGCGGGCAACCGGCATCTTCACCGGCACTACAAGTTCGCCGTGTCGCTCATTAAGACAGTCGCACTTTCGTTACGCCATTCGTGCAGGTCGGAACTTACCCGACAAGGAATTTCGCTACCTTAGGACCGTTATAGTTACGGCCGCCGTTCACTGGGGCTTCAGTTCAAAGCTTCGCCTTGCGGCTAACCTCTCCCTTTAACCTTCCAGCACCGGGCAGGCGTCAGCCCCTATACGTCGTTTTCGACTTTGCAGAGACCTGTGTTTTTGTTAAACAGTCGCAGTGCGCAATTATCTGCGGCCTCTTCGGGCTTGCACCCTAGTGAGGCACCCCTTCTCCCGAAGTTACGGGGTTAATTTGCCAAGTTCCTTAACAAGCGTTCTCACGAGCACCTTTGGATATTCTCCTCGTCTACCTGTGTCGGTTTGAGGTACGGTTCCCTTGTGTTCTCCTTAGAGGATTTTCTCGGCAGCGTGGAATCGGCAGCTTTCACCCATACGGGTTACTGCTTTGCGTCTCAGTGATGACTTCTCCGCGGATTTTCCTGCGGAAAACACCTTACACGCATCGACCGTCATAGCCATAGGACGGCCTGCTTATCCTTCTGCGTCTCCCCATCGTATAACGACCACAAGGAAGGTCCGGAATATTAACCGGATGTCCATCAGTTACGCCTTTCGGCCTCACCTTAGGAACCGCCTGACCCTGAGCGGATTAACCTTTCTCAGGAAACCTTAGACTTTCGGTGCGGAGGGTTCTCACCTCCGTTATCGCTACTTATGCCGGCAGGGTCTCTTCTCAACCGTCCACCAGTCTTTTCAGTCTGGCTTCAAACCGTTGAGAATGCTCTCCTACCACGCACACTTTCGTGTGCATTCGCTGCTTCGGTAACAAGCTTTAGCCCCGTTAAATTATCGGCACCGGACCGCTTGACCAGTGAGCTATTACGCTTTCTTTAAAGGATGGCTGCTTCTAAGCCAACCTCCTGGCTGTCTGGGCGTTCCGACTTCCTTTCCCACTTAGCTTGTATTTTGGGACCTTAGCAGGCGATCTGGACTCTTTTCCTCTCGACGACGAAGCTTAGCCCCCGCCGTCTGACTCCCGGATTGGTTGTTCTATGGCATTCGAAGTTTGATTGGATTCAGTAAGCTGGAAAGCCCCCTAGTCCATTCAGTTCTCTACCACCACGACAAATCATCCGAGGCTAGCCCTAAAGCTATTTCGGAGAGAACGAGCTATCACGGAATTTGATTAGCCTTTCACCCCTACCCTCAGCTCATCGGAGCTTTTTTCAACAAACACCCGTTCGGCCCTCCAGTGGGTGTTACCCCACCTTCAGCCTGGCCAAGGGTAGATCATCCCGCTTCGCGTCTATTCCTGCCAACTCAATCGCCCTATTAGGACTCGCTTTCGCTTCGGCTCGCTTTCGCTTAACCTTGCTGACAAGAATAACTAGCCGGCTCATTATGCAATAGGCACGCGGTCAGACTTTCGGCTTGCGCCGCATAGTCCTCCCACCGTTTGTAAGCGCATGGTTTCAGGTACTATTTCACTCCCCTCGCTGGGGTTCTTTTCGCCTTTCCCTCACGGTACTGGTTCACTATCGGTCAGAAGCTAGTATTTAGCCTTACGGGATGGTCCCCGTCGCTTCCCGCAAAGTTTCTCGTGCTCCGCGGTACTCAGGTATCGGCTTCGAGTCCGGATCGTTTTCGTCTACGTGGCTATCACACGCTATGGCGCCGCTTTCCAGCGGGCTTCGACTAACAACCGGTTTGGTAACTCTACTGTTGCCGACCCTACAACCCCGGCCACACCCGAAGGTGTGACTGGTTTAGGCTGATGCGATTTCGCTCGCCACTACTTTCGCAATCGAGGTTTCTTTCTTTTCCTCCAGGTACTGAGATGGTTCACTTCCCTGGGTTTGCTCGTGCCCGGCTATGTATTCACCGGGCCGTACGGGGGTTTTGCCCCCGTGGGTTTCCCCATTCAGAGATCTCCGGATCAATGCCTGCTTGCGGCTCCCCGAAGCTTATCGCAGCTTGCCACGTCTTTCTTCGCCTGCTTCTGCCAAGGCATCCACCATGCGCCCTTAGTAGCTTGACCACAAAATTTACTCAGCACACTCAGGACCCATTCCATTGCTGGAACTTCCCCCGACCGCGCCGCGAAAATCTCATGGGCCTAGTCTTACCTGCTCATCGCGCATTCCGCAGTTCTCATGCGTTGCGCCCCAGCAGGCTACTTCAGGCACTCATAAAAATTTACACGCCTTGTAATTTTGCCCAATCTATTCAGTTGTCAAATATCGCCCTCGCCGAGTTGACCAATTACTTGATCGCTTCGGCTACCCGCGTATGCAGGTATGAGTTGCAAGTTTCGAGGTCACAAAGTTCGTAAAGCAACTTCGATCACTCGATTTCCCAACTCAATGTTCGACATCAAGCATCGCTTGACGCCCAACATTAAATTGGAATGTCGTGAGTTCGCTCCGACTAGCTTGCTTGCGGCTTCCGGTGCGGCGCGTCGGGATCCATGCCTTGCTGAATCATGAGCGCGCGTTCCTGATGCTTCATGATCGTCTGGACAATTTCTGTCGCGCCCCAGACGATGATGGCCACGATCGGAACCAGCCAAATTCCCAAACCCAGTATCGATCTCATAAGTTGTGCGACCAAGCCTTTGCTTTGGATTTTGGTGGAGCTGACCGGGATCGAACCGGTGGCCTCCTGGTTGCAAACCAGGCGCTCTCCCAGCTGAGCTACAGCCCCACAGGTAAGAGTTGGTGGGCCTGGATAGACTTGAACTATCGACCTCACCCTTATCAGGGGTGCGCTCTAGCCACCTGAGCTACAGGCCCGGTTTCATCCAGCATAAACCAGAATGCCCGGAGCTCAAAATAACGAAAATTATATTCGAGGACAAGGTTGAACGTGCGCTCCAGCTAAGCCGGAGCTGACCATCATGTGGAAAGTCTAAGGAAAGAGAGATCCGAACGGGTTCCCGCCACTTCTTACAGGTTAGCCTGAATTGCTTCAGGTTAGAGAAGAAGGAGCGAGGTACACGGCAACCTCCTCTGTATTTTTAATTCCCCGAAGGGACCGCAGAAGTGCCGTGACGTTCTCTCTTAGAAAGGAGGTGATCCAGCCGCAGGTTCTCCTACGGCTACCTTGTTACGACTTCACCCCAATCATGAACCATACCTTGGACGGCTGCCCCCTTGCGGTTGGCTCACCGGCTTCTAGTGCAGTCCACTTTCGTGATGTGACGGGCGGTGTGTACAAGGCCCGGGAACGTATTCACCGCGGCGTGCTGATCCGCGATTACTAGCGATTCCAGCTTCATGGAGTCGAGTTGCAGACTCCAATCCGAACTGAGGTCGGCTTTTTCCGATTAGCTCCCTCTTGCGAGTTTGCGACGGTTTGTACCGACCATTGTAGCACGTGTGTAGCCCTGGACATAAAGGCCATGAGGACTTGACGTCATCCCCACCTTCCTCCCCGTTATCCGAGGCGGTTTCGCTAGAGTGCCCGACTTGACTCGCTGGCAACTAACGATAAGGGTTGCGCTCGTTGCGGGACTTAACCCAACATCTCACGACACGAGCTGACGACAGCCATGCAGCACCTCCGCAGCGGCCTTTTGAGGGGCGCCGATGTTTCCACCGGATTCCACTGCGCTTCGAGCCCAGGTAAGGTTCTTCGCGTTGCGTCGAATTAAACCACATGCTCCACCGCTTGTGCGGGCCCCCGTCAATTCCTTTGAGTTTCAGCCTTGCGACCGTACTCCCCAGGCGGGATGCTTATCGCGTTAGCTTCGGCACGTTGGGATTGGGTACCCAACACACCAAGCATCCATCGTTTAGGGCTAGGACTACCAGGGTATCTAATCCTGTTTGCTCCCCTAGCTTTCGCGCCTCAGCGTCAGTTATGGTCCAGTGCGCCGCTTTCGCCACAGGTGTTCCTCCCGATATCTACGCATTTCACCGCTACACCGGGAATTCCACGCACCTCTACCATACTCCAGCACGGCAGTTTCGCCTGCAGGCTCCGGGTTGAGCCCGGAGGTTTCACAGGTGACTTGCCGCACCGCCTACGCGCCCTTTACGCCCAATAATTCCGAACAACGCTTGCCCCCCTCGTATTACCGCGGCTGCTGGCACGAAGTTAGCCGGGGCTTCTTCCACTGGTACCGTCATTATCTTCCCAGTCGAAAGGAGTTTACGTCCCAAGGGACTTCATCCTCCACGCGGCGTTGCTGCGTCAGGGTTTCCCCCATTGCGCAAAATTCCCCACTGCTGCCTCCCGTAGGAGTCTGGACCGTGTTTCAGTTCCAGTGTGGCCGTGCGCCCTCTCAGGCCGGCTACCGATCATCGCCTTGGTGGGCCATTACCCCGCCAACTAGCTAATCAGCCGCGACCCCCTCTTCCAGCGAATTGCTCCTTTGATCTCTCGATATTATGCGGTATTAGCCCAGGTTTCCCTAGGTTATCCCCCACTTGAAGGTAGGTAGTCACGTGTTACTCACCCGGTCGCCACTTTACTCAGGGATTGCTCCCCTTTCTCGTTCGACTTGCATGTGTTAGGCACGCCGCCAGCGTTGATTCTGAGCCAGGATCAAACTCTCATTTGAAACCTGTCGTCCGCCGACGGGTTGTCAGGCGGACTGCCCACAGCTCCTCGAAGAGAGCCGTGGGTCTATCTTGTGAGATCGCTCGGATTCGAACCCGAGACTTCCATCTCACGACTGGCACGTTCAACCTAGTTGTCAAAGACCGAATCGCGTTTCCGCCTGAGCGGCGCGCTTTCAGTCCAGGCGGCGCGCAACGAGTGCGAACCGACTGTCCTCGAAACTTGTGTTTGCTTTGGTGGCGCGGGCAACCGAAGCCCAGCGACTTTAGAAGCAGGAGTTTCTAAATCTATCTGCTCTGGCGGCCAATGTCAACCCGACTTCCCCACCGCTTTTCCGATACTTTTCCACGGGATATTCACATGGGAGTTCGTTCGGGGCGTTGGGGATGCGAAAAAAATGACACGCGCCAGAACACATCTTCCATTCCGGGACTCGTTATCTTGGAAACTCGGAACCGAATTTCGCTTTCGAGGTTCTCGAAAAACACGGGGCAGCGTGGAAGATATAAATTTTAAAAAGATCTTTCGTGAGGTTCGTGCGAAAACCGCAAAACCCTTCGAGGACATTGTCCCCGAATAGAGCCCCGTGGCCGGAGCAATTACTCAGGATTTACCTGCTCACAGCGCTAGATGCCGGACGAGCGACGAGAGTTTCATAAAACGTCCAGCCAGCCACACACTTGCTCTCGGTCTATTGTTTATAGCAGATGAATTTAAGGAGTGCAAGTGGTTTTTTGTGGAAGGTTCATCTTGCAAGAAGTCAAAGAACTACAGCAGATTAAATCTCTCTTGTGAAGGTGAAACCGCCTTAAGGCGCGCCTCAACTTTTGGCTCATCTTTTTTTTTCTTTGGAGACGGACAGGATTCCTCAACGCCCGCCGCACGCTTCATCCACTCCGGCCACGAATCCACGTTCTTCGACACTTGATCGAACTGTCGATTCAACCACCCTGGCTTAAGCACCATCATGCGCCTCCGTCTTCATTATTTGTAATACATCGGCCTGTGGATTTTTCGGCGGAGCTGAGACAATTTCTATTTTCACACTCATTTCCTTCTTGAATTGGTTAAACTCTTGGTTCTCTTTTACCAGCACGACTAGCTCTGGGGGCAGTTCTTTGTCGAACAGAGGTTTTACCACAGTCTTTTTGGGAGTAGCGACATCGCCCATCTTAGTCTTTCGCTGGCCCATCTCGAATAAAGTCATGTACTGGCTCGGAGCGATCCCTACGAACGACTCGAAGCCGACGTAACCGACAGCACCCGCCCCTCCTTGAAGACCTTTCGGTCGTGGCTGATCGATGGCGATTGAGTCTAAGTACAGCTCTGGAGCTAAACTTTTCGGGTAAGGTTCAATGTAGACAACTCGCTGAATGCCAGCAGCTACGATGTGCTTGGCGCAATCGTGACATGGAAAAGTGGTGCAAAACAAAATTCCGTCTTTCACCGATACACCGCGCCTGGCCGCGTCGACGATCGCCGCCATCTCCGCGTGTACGGCCCGGAAATATTCAATCGAATTCGCCAAATGTGACCCTTTCATAAGCGCGGATTGATCGTCAGCGAAAGCTTCTTCAAGCAGGGTGTCTACCGGAGTGGCGCTTTTGTCGTTGGAAAGCCATCCCCGCCGTTGAAGCCGGTCGATGACATCGCCAAGTACCCGTCGCTTGATCTTGTCGCTCATCTCATATCCCAGTTTGAAATCGCGCATATCGGGGAAATCGTCACACCAATAAAGTCCACCTCCAGCCTTTGGCACTTCATTGGTTCCAACTGCCACAATATCCCCGCTGGGCGTCGCCACGGTCGCCCCAACCTGTCTCCCAAGAGCGGCCGACCGAAGCGCAGCCGCCCGTGCATGAAACATTCCGTATTCGTCTTTAGTGGGCGTATGAATTGCTGTTCCAAAAAGCAACTCGACGAAACGCCTCACTGAACTTTTCGCCTCTTCCGCGTTGCTCGAGTCCACGAAAACATCGGCTAACGGGAATGTGTCGCGTACGTTCTGACCGAACTCATTCGATTCCCTTTCCGATTCATCTCGCTTCATTAGAGCTTCCGCTTTGTCGAAGTGTTGGCTAGGCTGAAGGCTGTACTCCGATGACGCTAGCTTTCGAGCGAGGTTTTGCTTTCTCACCTCCCTAGGGCAGTAAGCTGCGACGAGGAAAAGGGATCGTCCGTAAATGTTGCGTAGTGTTCTCACCTCGGCCGGGTGCTTGAGGGACTTAAGAATATAGGAACAGCGCTGAATGGGGAGGTTAGGGTCCCCGGTCTTCTCTTCCCTGGCTTCTCTGATCGCTCCGACGGCGAGCATCGCGAGTGCGTCCCCGCGCCCTAAGAGCTTGCGGAAATCGTTTCCCGCCGTCATGTGACTCGTATAACGGGCGTAGGCGGGACTCTCCTCTAACTTATTCCAAGGCGCAAGCGGAATGTCGCCCATGAGCTTGCTTAGTTGCACTGTGACGCCCTGATAATTTACCTGCGCTAGAACTTCCGTTAGAGAAGAGGAAACTAGATCGAGGTCGGCACCCACAGCGCCGACTAAGCCGAACACAATCTCGGGACCCGCACTAGAATCGGGCAATGATTAACTCCAGAAGATACGAAAATTGACCGGCCGATCTTATCACTAAAAGCCGACCGGAGTATGTGACGAATTTCGGCCGCCTCGCCAGATCGGGGTTCGACGCATCGACAAAATGTCACAGCCCCTGCCACGCGGGACATTAACTGACCCTGCTCAGGAGCATATGTAAGCGTGTTGTTGCAATTTGCGTTAAAGGCGAGTTAGACTGGCCCTGGTCAGTAGCCCTCGTGCTCATGACCAAATCTGGCGGCGTCGTCCGCTCACAAAATACAAGGAGTGTGTCATGGGCAAGCAGGTCCATCGCATCAAAGCATACGAATCTCGCAGGATATCCCACCCCGTTTTCAAGAAAATCGACAAGCATTGGCTTACAGTTAGGGCTCTTGACTTTCCAACAGGAATCAGCACAGCAGCAAACGCCCGTGAGCCTGTTGGCTTAAATCGTCTCGTTTATCGCGATGTTCGCGAAAGTCTCGAAGGAACTGGAGCCGACCCTGGCACCTTCGATCTCATGAACAAGGGAATTACCATCCTCGCCTTAAGCGCGCGGCTTATCGACAGGGATGACCAAGTATTTGAGATTACTGTCGACGAGGAGAAGGGTGGAATCGTGGACGGCGCCCACACGGCGAAAATTATTGAGCAGTGCAACAAGGAGAAAACAACAGACCCGGATCAATACGTCGAGGTCTATATTCGCACTGGGATTGAAAACGGACTAATTACAGATATTGCCCGCGGCCTAAACACAGGCATGCAGGTCGCGCCAAAGTCAATCTATAACATCGACGGGGTGTTTGATTGGCTTAAAGAAGAAGTGGCAGGGCGGCCATATGAGGACATGATCGCATGGCGCGAGTCCGACAGCACCGACTACGACGTCCGCGATCTGATTAGCATTATGGAACTGTTCAATATCTTCGATTTTCCCAACAACGAATCCAAGCACCCGATTGCAGCATACGAGAAATGGAGCATCCCGCTTAAGAAGTTTGCGGAAGATTACGAAAAGCACAGGGACAACCTTAAGCTGAGCAAGTATCATCGCCTCCGCCCGATTCTTCACGATGCACTCGTCCTGTATGACCACATTCGCCGGGACTTCCGCGAAATTCACAATGAAACTGGCGGCAAAGCCGGGAAGATGAACATCGTTGAGGATAAGGGAGAAAGGCGCACATTTGAGTTTCCTTTTGCCCAACTACCAGCCCATAGATATCGGCTCACAAAGGGCGCATGCTATCCGATGCTCGCCGCATTTCGCAACATGGTTGGCGTGGATGACTCCGATAGGGCTAAATGGCGCGGCGGCTTCAAATCGGTCCTCCGGTTGTGGAAGGAGGCGGGGCCTGAACTAGTTAAGGAGACAGTGGGGGCCACAGAGGACATTGGCAGGACACCAGATCACTTAGGAAAGAACCGCAAACACTGGGATGGGCTTCATGTGAAGTTCCAAAACCGTTTGCTCCGAGCGCAATTACAAGAAGCTCGCTCGAAGAAGAACTGAGTAGGTCCGCCCACCGGCCGATGCCTCGGTCTCCTTCGACAGTGAATGAGACCGAGGTATCGTAGCATGAGTTCCCCTTCAAGAGCACATCATAGTAACTGGAATTACCCGTTCAGCCGAACTGTCACCGTGTGGTGTGCGTGCCCGCAAGGGATAGGCTGGCGGGTTTATTTTTTTGGCGCGACCAACGTCAACTGCGGCGGACAGGAGTGTCCGCCCCACACGCTCCCCGTTACGCAGGACTACGGCGCGATCTCGCCGCGCAGGCGCTTGGCCAGCTTTTGAATTCGTTTCAGCTTTTCGGCTGCGTCTTTCGGTAACAGTCCTTTGTTGACGGCGTCGATGTCGGCTTGCACGGATTGCGAGAGATCGAGCAGTTCCTTGGCTTCGCGTTGCAACTGCGCTGCATCCAGTTTGATCCGGGGTTGCGGCATCGGAGGGCCGAATTGATCGTCGCCCTGCGGAGGCGACCATACATTTCCATGCTTGGTGGGCATATGAGTCTGCGGCGCCCAGAAAAAGAGCGCATGACCGAAAACTTGGGGCAAAACTTCCGCAGCGCAGAAGTGACTCAGGCCAAGCAAGAGAACCAACAGACAGGGGATGAGCGGGCTCACGGCAGACCTCCTCAAAATTCCAGCCGGGTCCGCAATTCGCGTTGGGCCGCGACGGGAATTGCCAAGATTGTACTCCTGCGTGTGGTTCGAGCACTGTGAGCTTTTGACGCTTTTTGTTTACGAGGGATCCGAATCGGACTCCGAGGGCGGCTCTCCCCACGCAGATGCGGAGGAGTCTCATAGACCAGGTTAGCGCCAGCGAACGGCGCGAACCTAGGGCACCATCTTAGACTCCTTCGTCGTATTTCTTCATTCTTAACGCGGATCGCTTTATTTTCCAAAGTGGTCTAAATGCCACACTGCTCGGACTGTTTATCGGATATCATTCCTTTACTTCGAAAGTTGAAGCACGTTACGCGGTACGCTTCGGAGTGCCCGAGCTGCGAACGATTCCTGATGGCTGAATAGAGAACCCATGAAGCAATTGAACTGCAAGACGAGAGCGTGCGCGCTCTTTGCGATATGCGCTGTATTTTCTGCCATGGCCGTGGTTGCCGCGCCTGCGCAGACTTTTCAGGCGCGCAGCTTTGACGGCGCCGACGGCGCCTACTCCTGGGCTCAGTTGATCCAGGCCAGCAACGGAAATTTTTATGGCACCACGCAGAACGGCGGCAGCGGAACCTGCCCGACTGGATGCGGAACGGTTTTCGCGATCACTCCCGCGGGTAAAGAAACCTTGTTTAGCTTCGATGGGACCAACGGCTCAAACCCGCTTGCTGGATTGATCCAAGGCACAGACGGCAACTTTTACGGTGTAACTTCGCAGGGCGGGAACAACGCTTGTTCGATTGGCTGCGGGACGGTTTTCAAGATCACGCCTGCGGGACAACTCACCACGCTGCACGAGTTCGTCTACACAGACGGCGCCGATGGTACCGGAACTCTGGTTCAGGCCACCGACGGAAATCTGTATGGCACGACGCAGCTTGGCGGGGCGTTCGGTTCGGGCGTAATTTTCAAAATAACGACTAGCGGCACGTTTTCCGTTTTCTACACTTTTACCGGCGGGGCGGACGGCGCGGCTCCAGTGGCCGGGCTCATCCAGGCAACAGATGGAAACCTTTACGGCACAACCTGGGAATATGGGTACAACAACCAGAATCAGGGTACGGTCTTTAAGATTTCTCTGACCGGGACGTTGACCACGCTACATTCCTTTCAATTGAGCGACGGCGCGTTCCCCTTTGCTCCTGTGTATCAGGCGAAAGATGGAAATTTTTACGGCACCACAGAAGAAGGCGGGACTTCCAATTACGGCACAGTGTTCAGTATGACTCCCAGCGGCGCGTTGACTACATTGCATTCGTTTGCTGGCGGCGTGGACGGAGATACTCCCATATCGCCGTTGATTGAGGCCACGGATGGCAATTTCTACGGAACGGCTTCGTACGACGGAAAGTATCCTAACTTTGGCACGGTTTACAGAATCACTGCGACCGGAAAGCTGACCACAATCCACAACTTCAACAGCAGGCAAGGCTCTTATCCTTACGGAGGCTTGCTTCAGGCCAAGAATGGGGCACTCTACGGAGTAACGTTCGCGGGCGGATCGAGCACGGCTTGCAACTTCGGCTGCGGCGTGCTCTACAGTTTGACTGCGGGTAAGTAGAAAATAAATGCGGCGGGCGAGGGCGCCCGCCCCACACCGGCTAAGGCCCAGGTTAGCGCCAACTTGCGGCGCGAACCTGGGGCACCTTCACGCCCAGTCCTACCCTAAGAATCCCAGATACGGGTTGCTGCCGAAGTTGGGGAGGTTGGGGAAGACGCCTGCGATCTGGCTGTTGGAGAGGCCCAGCCAGCGGCCAATGGTGCCGGCGTATTGTTCGACGGCGATTTCTGGAATGAGGCGTCCGTAGCCGACATCGTTCTCGGCGTCGTTGCCGACGACGGGCCACTGGCCGTAGATGTCTCCGCCATTGACGGCGCCGCCCATGACGATGTGGTGATTGCCCCAGCCGTGATCGGTGCCGTCTGTATTGGAGGTCAGGGTGCGTCCGAAGTCGGAGATGGTGAAAGTGGTGACATCGTCGCTGAGGCCCATCGTGGTCATCAGGCCATCGAAGTAGGTGAGCGCGAGGTTGAGTTCATTCATGCGCTGACGGTGCGCCATCACTTCGGCGTCATGCGTGTCGTAGCCGTTGTGATAGACGAAGAAAATCTGGTTGGTCATGCCCAGCGCGCCTCGCGCTCCCATGATTCGGGCGACGGTCTGGAGATTGGTCGCGAGCGTTGTGTTGATGGTTTGATTGGGAGGCTCGGGGTCCTTCGCTACAGGCGGGTTGGCCACGCCGCCGTCGCCTGCCGGAAGGATTGCGGCGGCCAACTGGGCTTGCACAGCAATCGACCGTTGCAGAACGACTTCATACTCTTTTGCAAAAAGATTGAACTCGCTGTTTTCAAGCGCGGCCTTCAACGCCGTAGTCGGACCGCTTTGTCCGTAAATGGGGTTGTAAATGCCGCTGATGGGGTTTAGGCCATTCGTCGAAACGTTGATCTGAGTTGAATTCTGGCCGGCGAGGAAAAGGGCATTGCCACCAGTCGAGATACAAGTCAAGACTGGGGTCGTGTTGGTTGCCTGAAGCAGATCGGCGAAGCTGCCGCCCCATCCTTCGTTATCGGAGAGGCCGCCGTTGGCCGCAATCGACTGCCACTCGTTCGATTGATTGGCATGAGAGAACAGCGACAGCGGAAGCGGAACCGAGTTATTTTTGTACTGGGTCTTGGTGGTCGGCGCGATCAGCGTTCCGGCGTTCGCGATGAAGGCAACGCGTCCTTCGTTGAATAGGCCTTGAACGCCCGGCAAGTAAGGGTTGAGCCCAAAGGTGTGGCCTTGTTGCGAGGTCTTGGGGGTGATTGGCAGCAATTGGTCGAGCGTGAAGGCCAATCCCGGCGCACCGGCGCGAGCCTGCGTGTACGCGCTGAAGGATTCCGAGTCGGTGGCGACCAGCACGTTGTGGCCGTCGTTGCCTCCGCCCTGGCAGATACAGACGATGGCGCGGTAGCCGGTTCCGCTCTGTCTTCTCTGCGCGGCCATGGCTTGCAAACGCAGTAGGAATGGACTGGCCACGACTCCGGCCATGGAAGCGATCGATGCAGTGCGAAGGAAAGCCCGTCTTGAGTAATCAAACCTGTTCATTCGTTTATCCTCTTAAAGCTAAATGCCTAGATCTGTGCGGCAAACTCCGGGGATGCGACCGTGATAAAGACGGCTACTTGTACGCGAGTCAGAAGAGCCTGGTTGATTTGCGTTTGGTCACCTCCCGAGGGGATGGCGACGCTGTTGAGGGCGGTCAGCAACTCCTGCTGGAGAGTGGAGCTCATGTTTCCGCCCAAGAGCAGCAGACTGAGGTGATCGATCAGTTGCTGAGGGTTATTGGCGAGGGGAATCTCATCGACATAGTTGGAATAGACATCGGGACCGCCCTTGTCGAAGGAGGTGGCATCAGCACCCACGGCGTTTTCCATGTAATTGACGTAACCCGTCGTCGATACCACGGTGGTCATCTGCAGCTCGGGCGAGACCAGGCCGGCTTGGGAGATGCTGGTATTCGGCGGGATATAACCCGGGGTGAACCAGTTGAAGACCGTCGGAGAGCGCAGTGCCATTTCGCCCAATCCATAGTCGGGGGCTTCGGGCGTCCCGATCTCAAATACTCCCGTGTACGATTGCGCGTTGAAGGCTCTTGCCCATTCGAGATAGCGGATTAAGCTCTCCCTGACCTTGCCGGCTTGATTGTTGTTGTAAGCGGCGGCTGCGTTGGTCGCTTCGGGATCCAAAAGAATTGCCTTGATCACCGCCTGCATGTTCCCGCGAACACCGGTCCCGTCGTTTTTGAACACGGTCGCAACGCGCTGGACATACGCCGGGCTTGGATTGCTGGTGACCATGTGCTGGATCAACTGCTTGCAGACGAAAGGCGGTGTGTTGGGATGGTTGAAGAGGGTATCGAGGGCGATCTTGAGATCGGCATCGGGGTCGGATTGACCGGCGGGAATCACAACGCCCAGAAAATCTTTCTCGGCGGTCGAATGATGGTTGGCATAACTCTTCATGGGAAGAAGCTCGAAACCAACTCCGGGCCCCACATTGCTTGAACCGTTCGACCAATCGACGGACGAATTTGGTGTGTAATTATCGGGTGCCCCGGCGGGAACGTTGTAGCTAAATCCGGTAAACACAGCGGCAAGTCCCTCAACATCAGGCAAACCATAAGTCGGGATGGGATTGCCGCTTCCGTCCAACTGGAGCGTGCCATCGATGTTTAGCTTGTAGAGACCGATAGTGAAAAGCTGCATTACTTCGCGAGCGTAGTTTTCGTCGGGGTGAGCGTCCGAGCTTTGCCCCTCATTTCCCTGAGTCGACAGAAATTGACCCATTTGCGCGTTCAGCGTGACATCTTGCAGCAGAGTGCGGAAATTTCCGAAAGCATCTTTTTCCAGCACGTCCAGGTAAGCGCCAAAGCCTCGCGGCTGCCAGTGAGTTGCGCCTCCGTTGTTATTGGAGATCACGAGGAACTGGCTCAGCGAGTACGCTACGCGCTGACGAAGCTGGTCTCGTCCGTTGACCGCCTGCATAAAGAAACTCTGCCAGATGCCGTCGCTGATATTTCCGTTCGCGAACTGATAAAGGTAGTAATTGCAAGGTTGATCCGTCGGAGCGCAGCTCGCCACCCCCGGTTCGGCATACGTTCCCTGAAAAGTGGCTGGGTCCGAATCTCTTTGCAGTTCCTGATCGATATAGGGAACATGCGAGACCGGCGGCGCATTGAACTGTTGGTTGAACCACGCCGGATAGCCGATTGTCGAGAGATTCTGAATATCCGCCGAGGTCGCCCCAAACGTAGCTTGATCGAGAAACCTCGACGCCGCTGCCGGAGTTACGGGAGGGGTGGGCGGAGTACCGCGGGCCGTAATGGGGAGCTGCACGGTCGCCGCAGAACCCGGATACCGGATTGACCACTTGAAAATAGTACGTGCCAGGGATCGGCAGATTAACCGAGGCCGTCAACTGTCCGCTGTTTTGGAAACTCACCGTGGTGGGGCTGCCGTTGACCAAAAGTTGAGCGCCGCTGACAAAGCTGGATCCAGTGAGGACGAAGTTTACGGTGCCGGGATTGGTTGTTGACGGGGTAACAGAAGTCAGAGTCGGAATCGGATTGAGGATCTCAATCAGCCGATTGTCATTGTCTGCCGGGTTATCGACACTGGTCGCGGTCAGAGTTATCGTATTGGGAGTCGGAACCACGGCCGGGGCCGTGTAAGTGACGCTCCCGCCGGCATTTACTACGAAAGTGCCTATCTGCGAATTGCCCGCTGAAGTTCCATTGAGTTGCCACGTCACGCCGGTGTTGAGAGTGCCAGTGACCGTCGTGGAGAATTTTAAAGTGTCATTCACCCGTACGCTGGCCCCATTGACCCTCTGAATTTCGACTACGTCGTCACCAGGCATGACCTGTGCAAACAACTGGGCTGTGGGCAACGATCTCGGCGTCGGGTTGGTGACGGTGATCGGAAATTTCCCCGGCGTAGGCTGATTGATCGATACCGTGAGTTGGGTGGGGGAAACATAATTGGTGGGAACTGCCTTGCCGTTCCAAAACACCTGGGCTCCAGGTAGGAATTCAGCACCCGTGATCGTCAGAAGCGTAGGCGTTGCTTCGGGGAAGCTACTGGGCACAACGGACGCACCCTCAGGGCTGACAACGCCCTCCCCGCCGGCGCACGCCGTAAACAGGGATATTAGTATAACTATCGACAGCAAGAGGAACGTGCGGATTAAGTTCTCAAGGTGATTGCGCTTGCCCATCGTTCAGCCCCTTCGGTGCAACACTGGCGTAAGTTTTTACAACTCCACACTAGAGCAAAGGGATTTGATGAAGAAAGTAACTTAAGGTCAATGCAAGAGGGGAGATGGGTCCAATGGAAGCAGCAAAGCATTAGTCGATTTGCGAAGCGGGGAGGCGCGAGATCAGCGGATGCCAGAGCGATATTCGTACATGCACCAAGGTGATTCACGCAGCAACGACTCACTACACGAAACGAGTGGATTTACCAAATCGGCGGCAAGAACTCATTGCGATCACTCTCCGGCGACAACATAAATAAGGCCCGCGAACGACGCGGGCCCTGACTGAAAAGCGGATTGTGCTTCTGGTCAGATTATTTGGCGATCTTAAAGATGACGCCGTAGCCACTGGCACCGCCTTGATTGGTAGTGCCGTAAAGCGCGCCGTGAGAGACCGCGAGGTTGCTGAATGAATACAGGCCGTCACTGCCGCCGGTGAAGACGTACAGTGGAGTGTAGTTCCATCTGCCGTTGCCTGGAGACAATTCGAACACGGTGCCGGCGTTGTATGTACCATCGCAGTGCGTGGTGGCATAGATGTTGCCTTTTGGGTCGAGAAGCACATCGCGGAAGGTGCCGGAAATGCCCGATCCGGGTAACGAATAAATTGTGCTGAAATTCCATTCGCCGTCGGACGGGCTCAATTCGAACAAAGTACCTCCGACGTTACCCACGCCGCCTTCGGTCGCGGCGCCAAAAAGATTGCCCGCTTTGTCCGCGACCAAGCCCGCGTAGGGAACTCCCCCGTCGTCGCCATCTTGAAAATCATGCAGGATGGTCTCGGTCCAATTCGATCCTGACGAGGACAGCGTAAAGACGGTGCCATAGCCGTACGCGCCGCCCAGGGACGTTGTTCCGTAAAGGGTGCCAGCCTTGTCGAAGGTCACGCCCGCAACCGGGGTGGCGCCGTCCGGGGACGCGCCGAAGCTGTAAAGAATATGCTCGGTCCACGGCTGGCCATTTTTTTGGGGACGCGACAATTTGAAAATCGTACCGTTATTCGCGGTGCCGCCGGCCGACGTCGTACCGTAAAGGTTGCCGGCGGAATCCCTTGCTAATCCCGCCTGCGGATTGGCTCCGTCGACTCCACCCGCGAAACTGTAAAGCACGCGTTCACTACCCGCCGCGGTGACGCCGAAAACAATCCCGGCGTTCGACGCGCCTCCGTAAAATGTGGTGCCATAAAGATTGCCGGCGTCGTCGCGCAGGAGTGCGCCTTGGGGACTAACGCCGTCATCGCCGCCAGCGAAGTTGTAGAGTACGGATTCTCCGGCTTGATTGAATTTGAACAAGACGCCGTGGTGCAGTGCGCCGCCACCACTGGCGGTGCCGTACAGGTTCCCTGCTCCATCCGCGATGAAGCCATTCAGCGGATTTCCGCCATCACCGCCTCCGGTGAAACTATAAGCTACGGTGAATTGCTGCGCTCTTGCGCCGGTCATCGCAGCCACAAATGTGAATGAGAAGAGCAGGGCAAGCATAGGTCGAGCGCTGATCGTAGTCGTTTGACTTTTCATAATGCGTTCTGGTCCTTTCAGTGGGTTTGCAAAGTTCTCCAACGGTTGGCGCAGAACCGCTGAGAGCAAAGATTACCGCGATGTTGCTACGGATATCGGGGCCTGTCAAACGCTATTAGGGCCGATGGGGCGTTCGTCCAATCGTCGTATACGCGATGCCAAGGGTACAGTCTGTCCGAGAGCTAAGCGGGCCTAGGGGTAAGCCTGGTACTGATCGTCAGCATATGATCGTCAGCATATAGAAGAAGGGTGGTGGCATCACCATCGATTTCCAAAAAGGGGGAGAGCCAAACGGCGATGTGCTATGCAAATCCATATACATAAACTTTATTCTTTCCATAAATTGAATGAATGAAGCGCGAAATCGGGGAAATACAGGGAAAAAGTTTGGCCCCGGTATTGCTTGTGGCAGAGAGGAGCGTCGTTCGACATGGGCCAGGAAATTTCTGTTTCGTATCAGGCGGTAAAGAGCAAAGTTTACAGACTTATTGATGCTTTAGTGGAAGACGAGAAGTCGCCGGAAGAAATTCACGAATGTATTCGGCGCTGGTGGGCGCTCATCCACCCATCCGACCGTCCGGTTGCTCACAAGTACCTTTCGCTGGTACTAGCCCGCTCCAACACCAGCCTGGTATCCATTCAGCAGGCGATGAACGAGGCTCGCGACTTTGACGCATTGCGCGAAGTTGGTTCGGAAAGACTTTCTCGACTGACCGGGGCACCCAGCCACGCTCAGCTCACCAACACCTTATCGTAAGGCGGCTGTCCAAGTTCTTAGCTGCTACAATTAGCCCCATCCCTGTCTGAGTTTTCCGGTGTTTCCGGCTGCTCAGAGCTTCTCACATTATGGACTTCGATCAACTGGAAACATTTCTGGAAGTGGTGCGACTGTCGTCCTTTTCGCGCGCTGCGGAGAAGCGGTTCCGCACGCAGCCCGCGATCTCGTCGCAAATCCGGCTGCTGGAGGAGGAGGTTGGGGCAAAGTTGCTGGACCGTTCCGGCGGAAAAGTTTCGATCACCGCGTCGGGCAAGATTTTTCACAGCTATGCGGAGGAGTCGGTGCGGGCGCGCAAAGCGATGATGGTTGAGATCGCCGAGACCGAGCGTGTGCCCCGCGGAGAAATCGTCGTCGGGGCGAACGAAGGCACGTGTCTGCACATTCTGCCGGAAGTGTTTGCGCAATTTAAGCGGCAGTATCCAGCGGTATCGGTGGGCATCAAGCGCGCGGATTACTCGCGGATTCTGGATTCTGTCACCGATAATTCCGTCGATTTCGGTGTAGTTTCCCTGCCCGTGAATGATCCGCGTATGACTGTGCTCTTGATTCATCGCGACGAGCTAGTGATCATCGTGCCGCCCAAGCATTCGCTGGCGAAACGCAAGTCGGCGACGATTGCAGAAGTGGCGGAGTTTCCGCTGGTCGTGCCGAAGGCCGGCCACACACGAGATGGCGTCGATCATCTTTTCTACGAGCGCAAGCTCAAGCCGCGTTATGCGATGGAGCTTGATTCCAGCGAACTGCTCAAGCGCTTCGTTGCGGCTGATGTTGGCGTCGGATTTATTGCGAGATCGCACGTCGAAGAGGATTTGAAGGCTAAAGTGCTGGCGGTGCTAACGCTGTCGGACGCCGTAATCCGCCGAGATTTGGCGCTAGTCTATCGGCGTGACAAGGCGCTTAGCCGGGCAGCTGTGGCGTTCATTGAAACTACGGTGAAGATCAAGGCTGCGCAGGTGGCGGCGGAGGGCGAGAAGTAGGAAGTTCTCTAATTTCTCCGTGTTCTCTGTGTTAGAGCTCTTGGCTTATCCATACGAAGATCATTGGAGACTTATGCGATTGAATATATGCGTTCTTGCTCTGACCCTATTCGTGGCGCTTCCCATGTTCGCCAAGAATCAAACTTTCACCGGCGAAGTTAGTGATGCCATGTGCGGAGCCGAGCACATGATGAAAGGCAGCGCGGCGGACTGTACGCGGGCCTGTATCGCGAAAGGCTCGGCGTATGCGCTTGTTGTCGGCAGCAAGGTCTATACCCTGCAAAGCTCCGACAAAGCTGCACTGGATAAGCTGAATCAGCTTGCCGGACAGAAGGCACTCATCAGCGGGAAAGCCGATGGGGATACGATTCAGGTGAGCGGCGTTGCGGCGGCTAGATAAGAGTTAGTTGTCGTCGCGTTTCCCGGTCGCGCTGTGACGGGTCACGGGAAGAGCAGCCGTTCCCTTCTGATCTCGCCACAAAATTGCGTTCAACAATTCTGCGTTATTTGCGTCGGGCCGTGCGAAATCCATCTTCAAGGACTGCTTTGCTCCTGCGGCCTGCTTGGCATTGGTCTCATAGATGAATCCGTTATCGCGATTGCGGAAGTCCGCCGTAAATCCGGGCTGATCGCCTGAGCCGCTGAACATCGTCGACATAAGCGGCGCGTAGCCGTCGTTCTGATTCATGGCTGGAATACCGAGGAGAGCTTCGACGGTATGAATCATGTTGACGGTGGAGTAGAAATGCGAATCGACCGTGGGATGTTCCGTCGAGCCCGGCGAATATTTGCTGACGACGAATGCGATCGAGCGATGGGCGTCGACGTGGTCGGCGCCATTTTGGGCGTCGTCTTCCAGGATCATGATCGCGGTGTCGTCCCAGTAGGGGCTGTGCGAGACGGCATCGACAACGCGTCCAACAGCCAGGTCATTATCGGCAACGGACGCCGCTGGGCGCGGCTTGCCGGGACGCGTGCCGCCAGTGTGATCGTCGGGTAAGTAGAGAGTGACGAATTGCGGCAGTCCCGGCTTGCCTTCCCTGCGCTCGACCACGAATTCGCTGAATTCGCGCAGGAATTCGTCGGCGCGAAGCTGGTCGGGATAATCGATGCCGAAGTCGGGAAACTTGGGATCGAAGTGATCGCGCAACACGGCGCGCGCGGGCTTCACGCGACTGAATAGAGGAATCGCCCAGGGCCACGGACTGTCAGTCGCCCCAGGAGAATTTGCGTCCGGCAGCGGCTCGCCTTTTTTTACCTCCGCTCTCGGACAATGATCTTTGAGCGGGGACGGCGTGCCTTCCTCGGGCGTAGCGGCCTTTTCGGGCAAGCACCATATTGCATTTACAAATTCGCCATAGTCGCGGTAGCTCAGACCGTGGCGGGCGACATTATCCCAGATGTAGCCTGATGAGGGCTCGTCGACGTCACTGCGGCCTTGTTCAGCGGGCAACTCTTCAGCGTTCGTACCTTGAAAATCGTAAGTGCGTTCACGGCTGCGATAGGCGATTTGCCAGGTGTTTTCGTTGTAATCGGTCGTGATGGCCGCAGTGGACCACTCGTGGCCATCGCCCGAAACTTCGCCGCTGTCATAGAAATTGTCGAGCACGCCAAACTGCCGGGCCAGTTTGTGCAGATTGGGCGTGACGCTTTCGCCGTACATGGTCAACGAGGCGTCGCGATTTCCGACATCGAGATCGCCCAGCACCTGATCGTAGGTTCGGTTTTCCTTGATGACATAAATGACGTGCTTGATAGGGTTGGCTTGTCCTGCAAATATCTGATCGGGTTTGGTTCCAACAAGATTGGACTCTTCGACAGTGTGCGTCCAGGCGGGCAAATCGGCGGCGATCTGAGCGGTTGGGATGCGCGCCAGCGACCCGTATAACAAAGTCGGAATATAAGGATGTTCGCGATGGCGCTTGCTGTCCGTGATAACGTCGGAGCCTTTGTTGGGGCCAGTTCCCCGCCCTTTGGAAGTCGCAATTAGAAGGTTGCCATCGGCTACGGCCACCGCGGAGGGATACCATTCTGTCGGAATGAATCCTGCCGGCCGAGTCTCGTTGTTGGCGAGATCGAAGACTGCGACCGCATCCTGCGAGGAATCGGCGACGAATAGTTGCTTGCCGTTGTCGCTCAGGGCGACCGATGCTGGAGTCGATCCGGCAAGTTGCTGCGCGCTCAAACGGGTATCTAGTTCGCGCACGATCTTTCCCGACTGCGTGTCGATGAGGGCAACGCGATCAGCGTTGGAGAGGGTCACGAACAGAGTTTTTTCGTCCGGACTTAGGGCGAGCGCGTTGGGATGCGACCCCGGCGCAGCTTTTTGTTTTGGCGCGAGCAACGGGATGCTGCGGATGATTTTTCCGCCGCTCAGATCGAGTTCGACCACGCTCGACGCATTCCATAAGCTGCACCAGGCGCGCTTGCCGTCGAGGGTTGCGATTACAGAATGTGGATAGGCGGAGGGAACAACTTCGCCAATGCTGAGGTCGAACGCCTGAATAATCTGGCCAGAGGAACTGTCCAGCAGCAACGCGCTATCAGAAAAATTCGCAGCGACGAGTATTCTGTCTGCTCCCTGCGAAGTTTTGCCGGCCAATGTCAATCCCGCAGGATATGGAATTGCAGTTCCCGGTGCAGTTTTCTTCAGCCCAAACGGAACTCTTTTCCCAGCAGCCAGTTTTTGCGGCGGAATTTTGATGAAACGTTCGGGCGCGATCTTGCCGTCCTGAAAGCCGTACACGGCGATGCCGTTGCCCATCCCGCCAGGCTTCTCGCCGGTGGGATCGGAGATTGAACCGACCGACGCGTAGAGACGCTTGCCGTCGGAACTGAATAGCAATCCTATGAAGTAACTCTGATGAGCTTGTTCCGCGAAGCGATCGTCGGGATAGGTCGTGAGCTTATCCGCTCTCAGGTCGTAGATTGCAATCGACTGGCGGGCTTGCTGCTCTTGCGTGCCGTATCCGTCGTTTAACAAGGCCGCGTAGCGATGGTCGGGATTCAGCGCGATCGTCGGAGTGAATCCATTCAGAGATGCGACTCGGCCCGGCGCTGGAACGCTTAGACTCTTGCCGCTCGGCAGTGAGATGTTTTGCGATGAGGATTGGGCCGCTGCAAAAGAACTCAATACGGCCAACATGCAAGCGAGCAAGCGCATTGATCTCTCTCCGAATTTGCGATTGGGAGTTCTAGCGAGTTCCCGTGGCTTCTTCACTGGAAAGGGCATCGGCGTTATGGCGAACGTCCGCGCCACGCACCCAGAAAATCACGTCCTCGGCGATGTTGGTGGCGTGGTCGGCGACGCGCTCGAGATTGCGGGCGACGAGCAGGGTGTCAAGCGCCTGCCGCGTCGAAGAAGGATTGTCATTCATCACCTTCACCAGCGCGATAAAAGCTTCGTCGCGCATGCGGTCAACGACGTTATCCATTTCGAGTACGGCTTGCGCGAGCTCGGCTTTGCCTTCGATGAACGATTCGAGCGAGCGTCGCACCATCGCGGATACAGCGGCAGCCATGCGGGGAATGTCGACGGGCAGGTCCACTCTTGGCAAGTCGACCATGTCCATAACTCGCTCAGCGATGTTGACTGCCTGATCGCCGACGCGTTCGAGATCGGAATTGATCTTGGTGACCGCGAGAATGAAGCGCAGATCGCCGGCCATGGGCTGCTGCATGGCGAGCAAATCGAAGGCCTGCTCATCGATCTCACGCTCGACGGTGTTGATGAGGGTTTCGCCCTCGAGGACCAGATGGCAGCGTGCAAGATCGCGATCAATGAATGCCTGGCAGGCGCGGTCCACCGCCTGCTCGGCGAGTCCGCCCATGCGGAGCAAGCGCGCTCGTAAATCGTCCAGCCCTTGTTGAAATCGGGTGCGCATTATCCGAACCTGCCGGTGATGTAATCCTCGGTTCGCTTGTCGGAGGGATTGGTAAAAATCTTCTCGGTCTTATCGAACTCGATTAGCTTGCCGAGCAGGAAGAAGCCGGTAAATTCCGCCACCCGCGAGGCTTGCTGCATATTATGGGTCACAATCACAATAGTAAACTTTTCTTTGAGCTGGAAGATGAGCTCTTCAATTTTTCCGGTTGAGATGGGATCGAGAGCGGAGCAAGGCTCGTCCATGAGGAGCACCTCCGGTTCGACGGCAAGCGCGCGGGCGATGCAGAGGCGCTGCTGCTGACCACCGGAAAGGCTGGCGCCGGATTTTTTCCTTGCCGAGTCCTTTACTTCTTCCCACAAGGCTGCAAGCTTCAACGAGCGCTCGACAATTTCGTCCAAGCGCTTACTGTTGTGGAAACCATTCAGCTTCAATCCTGCGGCGACGTTGTCATAGATCGACATGGTCGGAAAAGGATTGGGCTTCTGAAACACCATGCCGATGCGGCGTCGAATCTGTACCGCTGCCGTACCGTTGTAAACGTCGAGATTGCCAATCTGAACCTTGCCGGAGGCACGCGAGCCGGGCACGGTTTCATGCATGCGATTGAGGCAGCGCACGAAGGTCGATTTGCCGCAGCCTGACGGACCAATCAGCGCGGTCGCGCGATTAGCCTGGGCTTCCATCGTAATGTCATACAGCGCCTGAGTCTTGCCATACCAGGCATTCAGGCGATCCACTTTAACGCCGACACCCATAAATCAGTTGGCTCCTTTGAGCATGCCGCGGCCAGCGACGTAGCGCACAGCCGCGACCGAAAAGACGATTAGAACAATCAGGATCAATGCTCCGGCCCACGCCTGTTTGTGCCATTCGTCGTAGGGCGAAATGGCATAGGTGAATATCTGGAGCGGCAGCGCGGCGGTGGGCTGGCCAATTTTCCAGTTCCAATATTGATTACCGAAAGCGGTAAAAAGAAGCGGCGCGGTTTCGCCCGCGACTCGCGCAAAGGCGAGCATGATTCCCGTGATCACGCCGGAGGTCGCCGTTCGCAATGTGATCGAGAGCGTGGTGCGCCAACGGGACACGCCGAGTCCGTAGGCCGCTTCCCGTACTGCGGTAGGCACGAGCAAGAGCATCTCCTCGGTGGTACGAGTGATTGTCGGGATCATCATGATGGCCAGTGCCACACCGCCTGCAACTGCGGAGAAGTGTCCTTGTGACAGGACCACCAAGCCGTAGGCAACGATGCCAACGATGATCGAGGGCACGCCATTGAGCACATCGGCGGTGAAGCGGATGGCATCGCCGAAACGGTTGCGTCCGTACTCAGCCAGATAGATGCCGGCGCCAATTCCGACGGGCACACCAACGATGCTCGCTAAGGCGAGAATCAGCATCGAGCCGGCAATTGCATTCGCCATGCCGCCGCCGACTTCGCCGGGAGGCTTCGGAATCTGGGTCAGGAAGGCGAGGTTGATGGAGCCGAATCCCTTATAGAGCAAATATCCAAACACGGCGATGAGCGGCACCAACACAATTACGACCGCGCCCACTGCGGCGCTTGTAGCGAAGGAGTCGGTGAAACGACGCCACACGCCAATCGTCGGGGCCTCGCGCATCACAGCCGAGCTAGCCATTCGCCCTCGCAGGAGTGCCGCGCGTAACCGTCCAAACCAGAAGCTGGGCCAGAATGTTGACGATGATCGTGACCATAAACAGCGCCAGGCCAATCTCCACCAGTGCGCTGAGGTACGTGTCGCTGGTGGCTTCGCTGAATTCGTTGGCGATGACGCTCGCCATGGTGTAGCCCGGGGCGAGCAGCGAACGGGCAATCTCAGGGCGGTTGCCGATCACCATGGTGACGGCCATGGTTTCGCCAAGCGCGCGACCCAGACCGAGAATGATGCCGCCGAGAATTCCGGCGCGCGCGTTACGCAGCACGCCCATGCGAATCATTTCCCAGCGTGTTGAACCGAGCGCTAGAACGGCTTCGCGCTGCTGCTGCGGAACAGCGGTCATCACTTCACGAGTGATCGAGGAAATGATGGGCACGATCATGATTGCGAGGATGATTCCTGCCGCCATCATTCCAATTCCGTAGGGTGGGCCTTCAAACATCATGGTCCAGCCGAAGTAGCGGGCACAGAAGGGTTCGACGTATTGGCGCAACAGCGGAACGAGAACAAAAATCGCCCACAAGCCATAGATCACACTGGGAATCGCGGCCAAAAGTTCGGTGGTGAAGGCGAGTGGGCCACGCAGCCAGGGCGGAGACATTTCCGTGATGAAAACGGCCACTCCTATGCCTAAGGGAACGGCGAGGACGAGTGCGAGTATCGAGGAGACGAGAGTTCCGTAAACAAAAGGCAGTGCGCCGAACTGCTCGTTGACTGGATCCCAATTGCTGTCGACGAAAAAGTGGAAACCGAAGGCGTGCCACGACGAGGCCGACTTGGTTACCAACTCATAAATGATGAGGCCAACGATGGCCAGAATGCTGAGCGCGCAAACCAACATAGAAGCCGAGAAAATGCGATCGGCGACTGCACTATCGCCTACGTTGGCTAGAGGCGAGGGCTGGTCGGGCTGCTTAGCAAGCTCCGGCCTGGGGACGGGCTGCGGACCCGTTAAGCCTTGTGCTCCTAACGCCTGATTCAGCATCGGAAGAGACTAGCAGAAACTTGTGAATAACAGGTTAAAGCTACGACAAATCGCCGAAGGTCTTCGCCCAAAAGCGAAACCCCGCTGTCCAGCAGCGGGGTTTTAGATTTTTCAAGCTGCGAGACGTACCTACACGCTAAACGACGATCCGCAACCGCAAGTGCTCTTCACATTCGGATTCTCGAACTTGAAGCCTGCGCCTTCGAGGGTTTCGACGTAGTCGACGACGCAGCCGTTGAGGTACATGACGGAGGTTCCGTCCACGTAGACCTTGAGGCCGTCCATATCGAAAGTCTTGTCCATCATGCCCGCGCCGTTCTCGAACGACATCGAGTACGAGAAGCCGGAGCAGCCTCCACCGACGACGCCGACACGCAATCCCGAGGGAATCGGGTTTTGCTGCGCCATGATCTCTTTCACCTTGATCACGGCATTGGGCGTCAGGGTAATGGGTGCGGTTTTCGGTTTCACTTCCGGCATCGAGTTAGGTGCTAAGGTCGTGGCCATTTTTCTCAGATCTCCTTGTGTTTATAACTTCTTCAGTATAGCAAAAGCAGGGTCGCAGGACACTTAAAAGTCGGATCCCGACCCAACTGTCTTAATACTCCCGCCTTTGGGTGATGACAGGCGGATTCGGGTGCGGAGAGTGATCCCGTCCCAGGAACCTAACTTGGCGTAAAATGTTGTGCCAAGCCTTGCTTTCAGGTCTATACTGGCGCGTTGTACTGATCCGCCCCAGGTCAAACTTCCAGGAGCGCTGGAGACTGGCGCGGAGAAAATGTCAGTCCGAGGTGCTTCATGTCACCTGTATTGCTCGGAATGCTGATTACCTGGGGAGCTGTAACCGCGGTGTTTTTGGTGCTGTTCGTCTACCGCAGCACCCTCACCATGCATGAGGAAGATCAACTCTTTCTCGGCGAAACCGAAGCCAACATGCAGAAAGAGCAGACGGAGATCATTCGCCGGGTGGAGCGGGTCAGCCCATTTGTAACGTGGCTGGGCGCGACGTCGGGAGTGATGATATTGGTCATCGCGGGATTCGCGGTTTATCAAGGTCTGACCCAAGCCCAGTAGTCTAGGGGAGGATCTCAGCAGTGCCTTGTCGGCGGCTGCGCCAGCGGCGGTCGTGGGGAAAGTTCTATCCTTCGAAAGCACCAAGTCAAATCCGCAGGGTCCAGGCAGGGTCTAGGTTGATAAACAATTGATTGAGGGTGCAATGATGCCGGGAGTTGAGGAGGGTTACGCGGCGGTTTCGGCCTCACGAAAACGCAGGCCATCGAGGCGCATGGCATGGCTGGTCAGGCGTTCATAGCGTTCGCCGAATGTCTCGGGGAGATTAGCCAACGGCGGGAAGACGAGTCCGAGATAAATTCTAGCCGTCGCGCCAGCGGCGTTGATGCGTAATTGGATCGCATCTTCAACAAGCTTCGCTGCGGCTTCGGCGATCTGCGGGTCATGATTGAGGCGCGCCTGTTGCGCATGGACCAGCAAGGTGGCAGCATTCTTGGCAACAGCGGAAACATACTCGAGGGCGGCAAGTTGACGCGCGCGATGCAGGCTGCGGAAATCCCGGGCGGGAAGATTTTGTTTTAGATAATCTCGCTCAGACGGATCCATCAAGTTCCGGAAGGCTTGAATGTCGACCGCCAGAAGCTGACTCGATTTACGGGGCGCAACCACGCCGCGCGCCAAATAACAAAGGGCAGAAGCAAACGCCAGCGCGAACAGCACGAAAATTATGGATATGGTCATGCCTATTATTTCTGGCGTTAACGACCGCTTGCAAGGTCAACCTTAAAATGCTAACTGCTGCGCCGGGAGAACCTTTGCAATTCCCGATTCCATTCTTCCAACTGTTGACTCGGAATCCCCTTAAGCGTAGTCTCGCGCGGGTTCTCTGGCAATAGAAAAAAAATCAGCCAAATGACGACAGCGCATAGGTAGCTGGTGGTCTCTAAGCTATTGAGCCAGACAAAGGCGTTCCCTGTCTGACGAAGTGCGGCGATCGCCAACTCGCTGGCTTCGTACAGTCCGAACCCCAACGCGATTCCAAATGCCGGGTTGCGCCATTGGATTACGAAATATCTCGAGAAGGCGAGGATGCCTACCAGCAATCCACATTGCAGCAGGCTGACCGTGCGAGCAAGAACGGTATAGGTGGCGAGGAACGGGCTTTTCTCGCCCGAGTGAATGCCAGCTAGGATCACGCCCGACAGCAGCAAGAGAATGGTAAGAGATCCAAACAAATCCCTCCCGAGGCGATCAAGTCGCTTCGAGGGCTGGACCACGCACCGAAAAACTTCGTAGATGATGGCAAAACGCAGGGACGTGCTCCCGATCTCGCCCACCACGAATGCAAAATGGTAAGCGGGAGATCGCAGGGAAAGGGCGTCAACGATAAAAAGCAGCGGACAGAATTGAAGGACCTCAAAAATCGAGTAAGCGAAAAACAAAGGAAAGTGACGAACCTGCGACTTCCCCAGCATTAGTAGAACGATGACCAACAAAATCAGGTGCGGCGTGCCCCACCAAAAGTAAAACCAGAATAGTGGGGAAAGATGCATAGTCGTGCCACGCACGAACTATACTGCTTTCCCCATTTCCCAGCAATGTTCGAGGCGATCAAGCGGTGCCGGGCTTTCTTACACAGCGGGCGGCAAAGGCCATGGGTTTCCGTCGATCGAGTGATTTGAACCTAAGGACGCGTTAGCCAAAGATGCGGGTGGAAGTGGCCAGGGATTGCCGTCCACGCTAGATGCAGAGGGGGGAAGCGGCCACGGGTTTCCGTCCACGGCGGCTTTAAGAGAGGGCACTGCAAGGGCTGCGAAGAGAATGGTTAGAGTGGTCAGAACGGAGAGCTTTTTCACGGGTGAAACCTCCTTTGAAATGGGGTTGCACCGTGATAATGTTCCATAAGGTTGCGATTCGCTCGGACGCTCCAAAAAATTTCGAGTTTCAGAACAGGGAACGAATCATGACGCTCAGTTCAGCTCTCGAAAGTCTCCGCAGTACTACCCTGAAAGCGATCGCTGGGAGTTTGCAGAAACTTGCCTATCTGGCAGATTTGCAGCGAAAGGGAGCGCGCGGAGGGCATTGGGGACTAGAGCGGGTTTACGGCGACCTGGCGGCTCAGAAAGCGGTCGAAGAAGCTCACCGCGAAGTTGTGTCGAGTGTTTTGACGACTCCGCTAAGCCGGCTACGATTCGATGTGACGGAATCCTGTCATCTTGCCGGAGAGGAAACGCAGGGTTATCTGGATGAACTTAGCTCGCGGGGGAAGGACTTGCTTCCCGCGAATCCAGGTGCGGGCAGCGCCCGACATCTTAGTTCAGTGCTTCAGGCGCTTCGGGCTCTGTCGAAGCATCGTAAACCGGACGCCACTCGCCCAACCGTATCGCGACGCCCACGACTTGACCCAGAACCTCCGCTTGCTGTGGGTACTTCAGTATTCGCGCCGGCACGGGAGAGAGCGGGTGAGATTGTAAGATGATGTCTTCCCCCAGCAACGAACACCAGCAACAGACGTGCGAGTCCCTGGTTTCCACGAAGTAGATGGGCCGCTCATATTCGGTTCTCCATCCGCCATCCACAATCCTGTTCCTGGTTTCGTCCACCTGCACGAACGTTCCCGGCGGCAAGAGAGGATACATCGTCAGGTCTTGCATGCCGATGTAACCATAGGTGTAGCTGAGGCGGGCGTATTGCGCGAGGTAGGAAAGCGGAACCACACCCCACTGCTCGATCATCCGCCCCAGATTGGAAGTACGCGCGGGGTCGAAGCTGGGGTCGAATTTAACCGGCATTTGAACTGAGGACGCGCCGGAGAGGGTGGTGGAGTAGTGAGACTTCACCGGAGTGCAAGTGTCCATGTCATCCGCCGCCCGCGCAATATCTACGCCGAAAAGTGCCAACAAATCGCGCATATCGCGACGGTAGACCACGGCAAGAGAATACAGTCGGTGAATACTGGGAACGATCCCCTTGGTTTCGATATCCGACAGGCGGCTTAAGGGCACAAAGAACTCATCGCTTTGGCGCCGCTGCGCGATTTTAGCCGTGGCGGTTTCCACGTCCCGCATGGTCAGACCCAGTTGCTCCCGTAAACCTCTTAGATTCGGTCCCCCACCCCCCTGCACTTTTTCCCCCTTCGGCCAGTGAATCCATTGATTCTACGACAGCGGAGTGAGGAATTATTCCGGATTTTGTAACAAAACTCTTCCCTCCGAATTTGGCAAGGCAAACCAAGCGTCGACAACTGTGGAAAACCCTGCGTCATTTGCAGCCCTTTTGAGAACGGGTGATCGGCCAGATCTGTCCGCAACCCTGGCGAATCCCAAGCCCAAAGGCCGGTCTCAAGTAAATCGAGATCCGTGAGCGGAATGTTCGTATTCTGTAACAGAGGCACACCCCGTTCGGTCGTGGGGAAGCGCAGACACCGAGAGGGCTCCGCAAGAAAGGACTCGAAAAAAGCCATCCTCCTGACGGAGCCCATCTACTAGTCGATTTATTCCGCAGAGATAGCTCGCGAAGTTCTAGCCCATCGCATGCACGAGGGGCATATCCACGAGGTGCTCACTCAAGAACCAGAGATGAAGTTCGTTGGTGCGGAGGACGTCGCTTACAACGAGGTCGTTGGTGCCGTCATCACCGAGTGAAGAAGCTCGCTTCGCCAACTGCCGGCAGTGGCTGATAATGACCTGGTGAGCGTCGATGAGGCGCCCGATTTGGACGGGAACCTCTTCCCTGCCCTTGGGCGGACGTTCAATGCGGGTGGTTTCCGCGACGTCGTGCGCCATGGCGATGGCCAGGCCGCCGAGCAGCTGGATGCGCTCCGCGATGGTGTCCACCAGTTCGGACTGCTCTTCGTTGTGCTTATCGAATAAGAGGTGGAGTTGATAAAACGTCGGGCCAGAGACTTGCCAGTGCGACTTCTTATAAAGATCGCGCAGGGTGATGGTGTCGGCTAGCATTTGGTTGAGTTGTTCAGTCATCTCGAGCCGGATTGGTTCTTCGAGATCTAGAGGCAGTGCGTGAGTCACGGTTCCGTACGGCTGAATTTCTCGTGCCTTCTGATGGAAACGGGGCTGAGCGCTGACGGTTGTGGTGCGATTGCCATTGCTGTCTGTTTTCTTGGCCACAGTTGTTCTCCTTGCAAGCTTTTTGCTGCTTTCGGGTCTGTAGATGCTGCGAGAAATGATTTTGGTGAAGGTTTTTTCCTGGGGTTAGGAGGTTTTGGGAGGATTGCTCGACGTTTGCGCGGATTGCGGCCGGAGAGTCTTGGTATGATTAAGTTTCATAATCAAACAAATTGAATTGGAGAATCGCCTCGTGGCTGAAACGCAGCAGCAGACCAACGGACTCGAAGTCCTGGAAACGCGGGAATGGCTGGACTCGCTCGATTACGTACTTTCAAAGGGGGGCGCGGAGCGCGCGGGGCGTCTGTTGCAGCAACTGTCACTGCATGCCAAACGCTCGGCTGGCGTCAATTTGCCGTTCACGGCGACTACTCCCTACCAAAATACGATTTCGGTTAGGCAGCAACCGCCGTTTCCGGGAAGCCAGGATATGGAGCGGAGGATCAAGAGTCTGGTGCGGTGGAACGCTCTTGCCATGGTGGTCCGGGCCAATAAATTGCAGGAAGGCATCGGCGGTCACATCTCGACATTTGCCTCGGCTGCAACACTTTACGAAGTAGCTTTCAACCATTTTTTTCGAGCCGAAACCCCGGAAGGCGATCGCGACATCGTCTACTTTCAGGGCCACGCCGCACCCGGCATTTATGCGCGTGCATTTTTGGAAGGACGAATATCGAAGGAACAACTGCAGAACTTTCGCCGCGAACTGAATCCCGGCGGTGGGTTGTCGTCTTATCCTCATCCGTGGCTGATGCCGAACTTCTGGGAGTTCCCTACTGTTTCGATGGGACTAGGGCCGATTCAAGCGATTTATCATGCCCGATTCATCCGCTATTTGGAAAATCGCGGACTCAAGACGGCGACTGGCGGCAAGGTTTGGGCGTTCATGGGCGACGGCGAGATGGACGAGCCAGAATCTCTGGGTTCGATCACGCTGGCATCCCGCGAAAAGCTGGACAACTTGATCTTCGTCGTCAACTGTAACCTCCAGCGCCTGGACGGGCCGGTGCGCGGAAATGGCAAGATCATTCAGGAATTGGAAGCGATTTTCCGCGGTGCTGGTTGGAACGTTATCAAGTGCATTTGGGGCGGCGACTGGGACACGTTGATTCAAAACGACCGGGATGGCCTGCTGGTCAAGCGGCTGGGGGAAATCAGCGACGGTCAATATCAGAAGTATTTCGTCGAAAGTGGAGCGTACTTCCGGCAGAATTTATTCGGCAGCGATCCTCGCTTGCTGAAGATGGTCGAACATCTTTCGGATGAGCAGCTCTCACGCATGAGGCTGGGAGGACACGATCCGATCAAGGTTCACGCGGCATATCGTGCGGCGGTCGATCACACGGGCGGACCAACCATCGTCTTGGCCAAGACGATCAAAGGCTACGGCCTGGGCGAGGCGGGCGAAGGCAAGAACATTACGCACCAGCAAAAGAAATTGAATGACGATGAACTGGCGATGTTCCGATCACGCTTCGGAATTCCGATTCCCGACGATCAATTGCATGGTGCGCCGTTCTATCATCCGTCCGAGGATAGTCCCGAAATTCGCTACATGCAGGACCGACGCAAGCAATTGGGCGGATATATGCCGGCGCGTAAGTTGCGGGCGAAGCCATTGCCTCCGGTCGCCGAGTCGCACTTTGAAGAGTTTTATAAAGGAACGGAAGGCCGCGAAGTTTCCACCACGATGGTCTTCGTGCGGTTGTTGTCAAAATTGTTGCGTGACCCGGAGTTGGGCAAATTGATCGTGCCGATCATTCCCGACGAAGCGCGGACTTTCGGCATGGAGGCGCTCTTCCGTCAGGTCGGGATTTATTCGAGCGTTGGTCAGCTTTACGAGCCGGTCGATATGGACACGCTCCTCTATTACAAGGAAGCCAAAGACGGCCAGATTCTCGAAGAGGGCATCACCGAAGCGGGGTCGATGGGCTCGTTTATCGCGGCCGGAACGGCTTACGCGAATCACGGTATCAACACGATTCCCTTCTTTATCTATTATTCGATGTTCGGCTTCCAGCGTATCGGCGATTTGGTCTGGTGCGCGGCCGATATGCGTACTCGCGGATTTTTAATTGGCGGAACTTCCGGTCGCACGACGCTGGCTGGAGAAGGCTTGCAGCATCAGGACGGCCATAGTCACGTGCTCGCACTCTCGGTGCCGAATCTTATGGCCTTCGATCCGGCGTTCGCTTACGAACTCGCCATCATCATTCAGGATGGAATTCGCCGTATGTATGTCGATCAAGAATCGGTCTTCTATTATCTGACCGTGACCAACGAGCCTCTGCCCATGCCGGAGATGCCGGCGGTGAAAGACATTCGGCAAGGAATTCTAAAGGGGATTTATCGTTTCAAGCCTTCCTCCAAGCCAGATTTGAAGTTGAAGGCGCAACTCTTCGGCAGTGGAACGATCATGTATGAAGTGCTGAAGGCGCAGACCATTCTCGAAGAGAAATATGGAGTAGCCGCGGACGTGTGGAGCGTGACCAGTTACAAGGAACTCTACCGTGACGGCAACGATTGCGAACGCTGGAACCGGCTGCACCCGACCGAGACGCAACGCATTCCGTTCCTGACCCAGGCTCTGGAAGGCGCGCCGGGGGTGCTGGTGGCCGCGTCAGACTATATGAAGGTCTTGCCGGAGACGATTTCGCAGTGGATGCCGCGGCCGCTGGTCGCGCTCGGCACTGATGGTTTCGGGCGCAGCGAAAGCCGCGTCGCTCTGCGCGACTTCTTCGAAGTCGACGCGAAACACATCGTGCTGGCGACATTAAATGCGCTGGCGAAAGACAAACAGATCAAACACGAGGCGGTGCAGAAAGCCATGGCCGATCTTGGAATCAACCCGGAAAAATTGGACCCCACAATCAGCTAGACATCCGCTAAGGGAGACCTGCGTGACTGAATTTAAATTACCGGCATTAGGCGAGAACATTGAGCAGGGCGACCTGGTGCGTTTGATGATCTCTGCAGGCTCGGACATCGCAGAAGGCGATCCCGTGATGGAGTTGGAAACGGATAAGGCCGTGGTCGAAGTGCCGTCGTCGGTGAGCGGCAAGGTGAAAGACATTCGGGTCAAAGCAGGGCAGAAGGTCAAAGTGGGTGATGTGATCTTCACTTTGGAAAACGGCGCAGGCAAAAAGAGCCCGGCTGCGGAGGCGCCGAAGAAATCCGCTGCTGTGGCAGAGAAAACGACTGCGACTGTGTCCTCGCCTCCGCTGAAGTCGGTGCCAGCAAATTCGACTCCAGCACCGCCGACAAAAATATCTGCCGGTGAGTTTACCCTCCCGGAACTTGGGGAGAATATTTCTCAGGGCGAGTTGGTGCGGATCATGGTCGCCATCGGCGACAAAGTTCACGAAGGCCAGCCGGTACTCGAACTGGAGACTGATAAGGCTGTGATAGAAGTTCCTTCGTCGGTCGAAGGTGTGGTGAAAGGGATCAAGGTTCGCCAGGGCGACAAAATAAAAGTAGGTGCGGTGATTTTCACTTACGACGGCGAGGCTAAGGCCCCGGCGGCGAAGCACACGCCGGTGGAACATGCGTCCGATCAACAGTCGGTACGCGTTGCATTCCAAGCGGCCCTTCAGGCTGAGGGCAAGACGGAAGAGCAGGCGCTGCCTCCCGATCAGCCGCGTGCAGAAGCCCAGGCATTCAGCATGCCCGACCAATTGGGAAAAGTCGCGGGCACAGATCATGGCGAACCCGTGCCGGCCGCCCCATCAGTGCGGCGTTTGGCGCGCGAACTGGGAATCAATATTCGTACAGTGCCAGGAACTGGCCCCGCAGGACGCATCAGCGAAGAGGACGTAAAGGCTCATGCGAAGAGTTCACTTGCGGCTGCGGCGCAGGGCGGAACAGGCGCGCGCCTTGCCGAACCTGCGTTGCCCGACTTCGCCAAGTGGGGCAAGATCGAGCGCGTGTCCATGCGGGGCGTGCGCCGCAAGACGGCCGAACATCTGCGCGAGGCTTGGAACACGGTTCCTCATGTCACCCAACAAGACAAAGCCGACATCACGGAGCTGGAGCAGCTACGGGCTCGCTTCGGCCCGCGAGCTGAAGAAGCTGGCGGCAAGTTGACCGTCACCGCCATAGCGCTGAAAGTCTGTGCGTCGGCGCTTAAAGTGTTTCCGCAATTCAATGCCAGCATCGATATGGCAAAAGAGGAAATCGTTTACAAGCAATACATCAACGTCGGAGTCGCGGTCGATACCGATCGCGGACTGCTCGTTCCAGTAATACGCGATGCTGACAAGAAAAACATCATCGAACTGGCCGCGGAAATTTCGCAGATGTCCAAGAAGGCGCGCGATAAGAAGCTAACTCCAGCGGACATGGAAGGCGGCACGTTCACCATCACGAATCTTGGCGGCATTGGCGGCACAGGATTCTCGCCGATCGTGAATCATCCTGAAGTCGCGATTCTCGGCCTGTCGCGCTCCAGCACCGAACCGGTTTGGATGAACGGGAAATTCGAGCCGCGACTGGTGCTGCCGCTTTCGCTCTCCTACGATCATCGCCTGATCGATGGAGCGGACGCTGCGCGGTTCTTGCGCTGGATTGCGGAAGCGTTTGAGCAGCCATTTCTTTTGTCGGTGCAAGGATAAAAGCATTTACCGAGAACACTGAGAGCGCCGAGAAAATGACTGAAAATACTAACTTGAAGATTGCTGTGGTTGGCGGCGGCCCCGGTGGCTACGCCGCCGCTTTTTTGGCTGCCGATTTGGGCTTGAACGTTACTCTGATTGATCCCGAAGTGAACCCTGGAGGAGTGTGTCTTTATCGCGGATGCATCCCGTCGAAAGCTTTACTGCATGTCTCAAAGTTGATTGACGAGTCCGCGCACGCCAAGAGTTGGGGCATTGATTTCGCTCCGCCAACAATAGATGTGTCTCGCCTGCGGAGCTGGAAAGAGGGTGTGGTTAAGAAACTCACTGGCGGATTGGGCCTGTTGGCGAAGAAACGCAAAGTCGAATACATACAAGGTAAGGCGGCGTTCGAAAGCTCGACTACACTGCGCGTTACAAAAGCCGACGGCGAAGAATCGCGCGCGTTCGATCGCATCATCCTCGCGACCGGATCGCGACCGTCCATCGTGCCGAGTTTGCATATCGACTCGCCGCGAATGATGGATTCGACCGGCGCGCTCGATTTAGAAACCGTCCCCAAGAGCTTGCTGGTTGTGGGGGGCGGTTACATTGGCCTCGAACTCGGCACTGTATATGCCGCTCTGGGCGCGAAAGTCACTATCGTCGAGATGCAAACTGGCCTCTTGCCCGGAGCCGACCGCGATCTAGTTCTGCCACTGCATAAGCGCCTGGAAAAAGTATGTTCGGCGATTCTGTTAAACACGACCGTCGCGTCTGTGAAAGAGGACGCTGACGGCATTCGGGTGACCTTCAAAGACGCGCAAGGACAAACTCGCGATGAAGTATTCGAAAAGATTCTAGTGTCCGTGGGACGCAAGCCGAACTCCGAGATTCCTGGGCTCGACAAAACGCAAGTCGTCGTCGGCAGCCGCGGATTCATTCAGGTCAATAAACAGCTTCGCACGGACGATCCGACCATTTACGCCATCGGCGATGTTGTTGGAGAACCCATGCTCGCGCACAAAGCTTCGCACGAAGGTCGCACCGCCGTAGAAGCCATCGCCGGACAAAAAGTCGAGTTTGCTCCCAATGCGATTCCAGCCGTAGTCTTCACTGATCCCGAAATCGCCTGGTGCGGACTGACCGAAGCCCAAGCCAAAGATGTGAATCGCGAAGTGACGGTTGCGCGTTTTCCCTGGGCCGCATCGGGCCGCGCCATGACACTTGATCGTACCGAGGGCATGACGAAACTGCTGATTGATCCAAAGACGGAGCGCGTGCTCGGGGTCGGAATCGTCGGCGCGGGCGCAGGCGAGCTTATCGCCGAAGGTGTGCTCGCCATGGAAATGGGCGCCACCGCGACCGATATTGCTATGACAATTCATCCGCACCCCACATTGTCGGAGACGATCATGCAAGCGGCGGAAGTCTTCTTCGGCACCAGCACGGATATTTATCGGCCCAAGACTCCCGCGTCTTAGCCGCGATTTTCATCCCTCTCGAAGATCCAAGCGCGCCATGCTGCGGTCGCGAATGCGAAGAGAGGAAATGAAAACGTCGCCGCGAACGGCACCTTCCAAAGGCTTTGCACCAGCGGCGGCGGAAGAGCAAGACTGGCAAGCGTCAACGCTATGCTAGCGGCCCACGGCCACAGTAGTAGTGCCAGGGAACTCAATCGTAAGATCTTGTAAGCCCCTCCACCATTCGACACGTTCTGAGCCAGCCGCAACACAACCGGCAGCAGGAGAAATTGATTATAAAGTGCCGTTGTAGGGATGACAGCGATCGTTAGCGCCACGACCAGATGGAAGGCGACTGAGAAAGCTTTAGAATCTCCACTCGCATGCAAACGTGTTCGGCACAGGCATGCGGTCGTGGCCACCAGCACCACGGTCGCGATGTTGCCCCAGAGCGGAGTGAATAGCCAACTCAAGATCGACTGATTGTGCGTGTATTGATGGTAGCGATGAAGAGCTCGCCAGAAATCTCCCGCCCAGCTTGGCAAGATGAGCTGCGCCCCGGCAAGCAAAACGGTCATCGTAATCGCGAACGACCAGATAAACCGCTGCCGCTGTTTCCACTCGGCGGTGGCCCACGCCAGAGTCCAAATCGCGATGAGCCAGACCAGTTGCGGCTTGATTGTACACAGCGCCAACAAAAACCCTGCGATCGAGAAATATTCCGCGGCCAAAGCGCCCATCGCCGCGGCCAGAATTCCTGCCACTAAAAGACTGAGCTGCTGCAGTTTAATCCCTTGTATAAATGGAAAGCTGCCCAACGACAAGATGATGAGCGCGATCGCTGTCGTTCGCGGCGGGTGCCATCGCAAGACTTTCATCCATACCCATACGCTGGCGGCGGAAATGACCCACAACGCCGCTACATAAATGCTCTGCACCACGGCGAACGGAAGGAAGATGGTGGGAGCCAGTAAGAATACGACATAGACGGGGTAAGCAAACCCCTGCTCATCTTTGGGATCGGTCGGACGGGACGAATCGAGCGCTCGTCCGTAGTAACCCACCTGAGCCTCGCGGGAAACCTCGTCGCTGTAAGGATTTCGACCATGCAGAAGCAGATCGCGAGCGCCGATCCACCGAGGGTAAAGGTCCGAAAGATTTCCCCGCGGTCGCGCATTCGCCGCCGCATCGCGCAGTTGATAAGGGACGAGAATGCGATCGAAGTAGAACCAGGAACTTCCCGCCAGAAGGAGGGCTGCGACGATCTGCCACGCTTTGTGCTTGCGCAAACTACTCTCCACTATTATCGAATCGCAGATCTAGAATCGCAGATCGTGCTCATAGTACCGTATGCTAGTTGGGGTCTGTGCGCCAAAGGATTCTGATCGCCGCAGGAATAGGATTGGCCAGCGGAATTTTCTGCTGGGCCTTCCTGAAGCATTTCGATCAACAAGCCGGCGACTTCGTGCGCGCCATCTGGGCTGCACAGGATTTACTGGCTGGGCGCAATCCCTACGCGCGGCCCTTTCAACTCTATCCCTTGACGGCCGCGGTGTTTGCTTTTCCGTTTCTGCGACTGGCGCTGCCGGTTGCCGGCGGCATCTTCTATGGACTCAGTTCTGGATTGCTGGCATTCGGCATCAGCCAACAGGGGTATCATCGCTTGCTGGTGTTCCTGGCCTATCCCTATTGGTCGGGGCTGATGACGGCGCAATGGCCGACCCTGATTCTGGCCAGTGCGTTTCTTCCCCTGCTATTGCCGGCCTGCCTCGCGAAACCTCAGGTCGGCCTGCCGGTGTTTCTCACTCGCGCGAGCCGTTGGGGCTTGGCGGCCAGCGCTGCGCTTCTCGCGGTGAGTCTAGCGCTCATGCCCACGTGGCCGCTGGCATGGATCCATAACTTCGCAAATTATCCACGATATTTTCCTTTGTTCGTAATTCCCGGGCCTCTGATCGCACTGGCGCTCCTGAGGCGCCGAGATCCGGATGCTCGGTTTCTTTTACTGTGCGCAATTATGCCCGAGAGATATTTTTACGATGCATTCACTTTATGGTGCATACCCAAATCGCGACGAGAAACGGTGTGGACGGTTTTCTTTAGTTGGATTCCGGGAATTTGGCGATGGCATTACTTTCCTCACAGTTATGAACAAATCGGCGTTTGGGAAGTGCTTTTTATGTACTTTCCGATGTTAGTCGTGATTCTGCTGCGTCCGGACAGCGGAGGGCGGCGCGCGAAAAAAGAAAAAATAGAGTCAGCGGAACGATCGTCAGCAGCCACAGCAGCCGAACTTCACGGATAAACACAATGATATAGAGAGGGCTGAAACAGAGGAATCCCAAAGCCATTCCCAAGGGGCTTTTCGCCAACGATGCCATCCCATCCGTCGAAGACGCGCTGCGATTTTCAAGGATCAACAGAACGGCCAGGGCCAAGATGCTCCAGTCGTAGATGTGACCGTAGTAGCTCAAGAGTGAAGCTCCCAGCAGGCCGACGGCGAAGGCTGAATGTGGAGCAACCCCGTTGCGAGCGCGCTTCCATACTTTGGCCGCCACGAAGAGAATCACCAGAGTGGCGGCAGCCAGCGATACCGAAATCCACGGCCCTACCGGGAGCAGACTGGATAAAAATCCTCGCAGGTTCGTAGTGATCTGGGGTAGATTATAGCCGTGATATCGAGGGTCATGGTCCACATACGAGGCAAATCGGGGATACGCCAGTGTTCCATGCAGTCCGGCAACCATCAAACCGGCAATAAGCAGAACGCACGCGACGAGGGTGAAGCCGTGAACAATCCTTTTTTGGCGCAGCCACAACAGCGGAAGCATGAACGGCAGCACTAGCTGGAACTTGCACAAACCCAGCGCCAGCCACATACCGGCCACCCGACCCCGACGGCCCGAGAGTGCGGCGAAAGCCATCGAGAACGAGAACAGTATAACAATTGAATCCTGTCCTTGCAGCAGCGCCATAAATATGGGAAAAAACGACAACAATCCGAGATGCCAATATGTCATCGGAATCTCCGCCAAATGCGGAAGGTGAGATCGCAGCAGAAAAGGCAGACTGAGGAGGAGCGCTAGATTAGTTGCCAGCCAGATGAAGTAAGCCACAGGATACGAAAACAAGGCCAGTGGCAGAAAAAGCAACACTTCGAAAGGTGGATGGATATAGGGGAGAATGTCCCGCCGAGAGGCAAGCGCCGGAGCCGAGAATTCCGCCTGCGCACGGCGCTGTTCACGCTCATCGTATAAGGCTGCCGACCGCCGTTCGTTGGTGATTCTCGCAGCTGTATAGAAAGTGGCGAAGTCGGGAAACCCACTCGCAACGTCGGTCCGAGCGCGGAAAGCAATCACTCCATAAACAGTCAGGACGGCCACGAAATAACCGAGCAGCAACTTCTGGCCACCGATTCTTTTTAGATCGCGCACGGGAATCTTCGCTAGACTAACAGTTTGCGTATGGCGCCAAAATACGATCTTCGGCACACTCACCCGATGAAAGAATCCGATCCATACAAATCGCGATTCGTTTTTGCAGTCGTCCTAACTCTCGGCGTCTTCGCCATGTCGGCGCGGACTGTGTCCGATCCTGACATCTGGTGGCATCTGCGAACCGGGCAGGCCATATGGCAGAGTCATCATCTGTTTTTCAGCGACTCTTATTCGTTCACCCGGTTCGGCCAGCCCTGGGTGAATCATGAATGGCTCACCGATATTTTGATTTTTGGTCTCTATAAATCCGCGGGCATGACGGCTCTGACCGTGGCTTTCGCGGCTTTGACGGCCGCAGGTTGCCTGTTCGTTTTCATGAGCTGTAGGTACCGTCCAGAAGTCGCGGCTTTGTTCACCCTATGGGGTGCACTGGCGGCGGCCCCCACTTGGGGCGGTCGTCCGCAGACGATCTCTTTTTTTCTTGCGGCGTTGCTTTGGCTGCTGTTGAAGCGCTCGGAGCGGCACCGTCTTTGGGTTTGGGGGAGCATCCCGCTGATGCTCTTATGGGTCAACCTTCATGCAGGGTTCGCCGTCGGAATCGCTTTGCTGACGCTGCACGCCGTTTCTGTATTGTTGGACTTGAGGTTGGACGACGGCACTGCAGGAAAGCGGTTGCGGGACGGACTGATCGCGCTCGCCGCGTGCCTCGCCGTGATTCCCTTGAACCCTTATGGCGCGCGGATGTACTCCTATCCCTTTGCGACACTGCATTCTGCGCCTATGCAACGCTGGATTACGGAGTGGGCTTCGCCTAACTTCCACGATGCGAAGTTCGCTCCCACGCTCTTAATGATTCTGGCGTCGTTGGGCTTGAGCGCGGCGACCAAGACGGTTCGGCCTGCCCAGATATTGTTGCTTTCGGCTGGAGTGCTCGTGGCCCTCAGTGCCATCCGCCACATTCCCATCTATGTTGTGCTGACGGTTCCTGTGTTGAGCGATTGGAGTGAGCAGTGGCTGTTTGCCGGGACGAATCTCGATCGTGCAATGGTTGCAGGTGCGGGGGGAACGATCAAACGAGGCTGGAGTTTGCTGATCGTTGCCGCAATGGCAAGTTTTGCCGTCGCCCGAATTGTCGCAGTGAACCGGCAGCAGGCATGGGTCGAGGTGCAGCAATTCCCCGCACGAGCAGTCGACTTCCTGGTGCAGCATCCGGAATTCCAGCCTGTTTTTAATGCCTACAACTGGGGGGGCTATCTGGTGTGGAGGCTGTATTCCTATCAAAGGGTTTTTATCGACGGCCGGGCCGATGTTTATGGGGACGAGGTGATGGGTCAATTCGCCGACGTGTATTCTCTGACTCATGACTGGCAGCAACCGCTTGAAAGGTGGGACATCCACAGCGTGATGGTACCTCCCGACGCCCCTATAGCCGTTGCTCTCCGTTCTTCCTCGGGTTGGCGGCAGGCTTACGCTGACGGCCGAGTCGAGATTCTGACCAAGAAAAGCGGTTGGCCCAAACGAGGAGATACCCGGATGCGCAGCGAATCCAGTGACTTGCCTGTGCCGGAGAAGTACACACGATAGTAATCTTTACTTTGGCAGGATCGGGTTATGATGGGAATCGTGCGGAAATTGCGGGCGAACCCTGTAGAATGCAGGACATTGCGTAGTAGGCAGTGATGGTCCCGTGATTCTGGTAATCGTCGTGGGGACGATTCGGTTGATCGGCACAAGTTCGAACGCCGTGTTCTCGCAAGCAGCCAGTACAATCCGGTAATTGGAAGGGCACTAAGTCTGAGCACTTTATTCACAGGGGAAACACTTGGGAGCAACTAACTCCGACAGCGCCATCAAAGCAATTGGCTTGGGAGGCAGGCGGTGAATCGAAGCCGTCTGCTGATGATTGGCTTTGTCGCTCTAGCCCTAGGCGGGTTCGTGGCTTTTCTCGTGTATCGACGCTTGCAAACGGGAGTGGCATCGGCACCGGCTGGCGTTGATGTAATGGTAGCGGCGGACGACCTGGAAGTCGGAGCGCGGGTTGGCGATCGCGACGTTAAGTTTGTTCACATGCCTGCGGCCGACCTCCCGCCTACAGTGTTCCACCCCAGCCAGAAGGCGAGGGTCATTGGAAGAGGCGTAATCGCGCCGATTTCCAAAGGGGAATTCGTTCTTCCCAACAAGCTAGCCGGCGAGAATGCCGGCTCGGGATTGCCCGCTTTGATTCCTCCTGGCATGAGAGCGGTCTCGGTGCGAGTGAATGACACGACTTCTGTAGCCGGCTTTGTAGTGCCCGGAACCCGCGTCGACGTTCTTCTTACTGGAAACCCGCAGGGTTCAAGCGAGCCGCAGACCTCAACGGTGCTGGAGAACGTTGCGGTGATCGCCACGGGTCAAAAATTAGATCGACTTAGTTCGGGCGACGCGCAGCCCTCCTCAGTCATTACACTCCTGGTTTCGCCGGATGACGCAGAAAAACTGGCGTTGGCCAACAATCAGGGACATATTCAGCTGGCGTTGCGGAACCCGCTGGACACGAATCAGGAACAAATCGCCGCGGTGCGAGCCAACGGCATTTATGGGAACGCGCCTCCCTCGAGTGCGCCCACTCACCCCCACGCGAAGAAAGCGGTCGCCGCGACAATACCAGTCACGACGTATACCGTCGAGGTCTATCGCGGCGAAAAGAAGGAAGACACAAAATTCTGAGTCCATCATTGCAGATTCGGGTCAGGAAAATCGCGAGAACCACGTTCCGTGGACATGTTCCTTTGCGCGCGATTTTGTTTGTGTTCGCGCTTGCGCTCAGCGGACAACGTTCAGCCGCGATTACTGGCGACCAAACGGGCACCGTACCCGCTCCCGCGAGCCAAGAGGCATCCAGTTCCACTCCGGTCAATCCCGAGCAGAGCGCGGCGCCACTCCGCGTAATGGTCGGCAAATCGCTCCTGGTCAACACCAGCGAACGATTGAAGCGGGTTTCGGTGACCGATCCGGCTGTGGCGGACGCGATTGTGGTCACTCCGACGCAGATCCTCGTTCACGGACGCTCTCCCGGTGAAGTTTCGCTCTTTATATGGGACGAGTTGGAGCGATCCCAGAGCTTCGATTTGCGCGTGGATATCGACATTAGCTCTGTCGTGGAAGAGGAGCAAAAGGTTTTCCCGGACGAGCAAATCAACGTAAGCTCATCGCGCTCCGCCATTGTTCTATCGGGACATGTGACCACAGAGAGTGTATCTAAGCGGGCGGGGCAAATTGCCGAAGCGTACACCAAAAATGTGGTCAATGTTTTGACCTTCGGGCCAGTGGGAGCCCAGGAAATACTGCTACAGGTAAAGTTCGCGGAAGTCGACCGTAGCGCCCTAACTCAATTGGGTGTGAATTTCGTATCCACGGGAGCCACAAATACCATCGGAACCCTCTCTACCGGTCAGTTTGGCGGTTTTGGGTCGCAAACTCTGACGGGAAGCACAGGGAGTGGCGGATCGACGGGCAGTACCACCACAGAAACCATCAATAATGTACTGAATCTGTTTCTTTTTCGCCCCGACATCGGGTTTGGCGCGGTTATTGAGGCGCTTCAAACCAAGAACCTACTACAGATTTTGGCCGAACCTAACTTGATCGCGGTGAACGGCAAGGAAGCCAGCTTCCTGGCGGGCGGTGAATTCCCCTTCCCCATCGTCCAGCCTGGAAATGGTTTTACTGCGGTGACTATTTCGTTTAAAGAGTTCGGAGTGAGGTTGAAGTTCACGCCCGAGATCATGCCGAACGGCAACATTCACCTGCGGGTGCAACCCGAAGTCAGCACTTTAGACTTCGCCAACGCACTCACCATTTCGGGATTTACAGTTCCAGCGTTGAGCACCCGCCGCGCGGACACGGAGTTCGAGCTCAAGGATGGGCAAAGCTTCGTGATCGCTGGGCTTATGGACAACCGAGTGACCGATATCTATAACAAGTTCCCAGGGTTGGGAGACCTCCCGATTCTGGGCAACTTCTTTCGTAGCAAGAGCGCCTCGCGCAGCAAGACGGAATTGATGGTGCTATGCACAGTGAAACGGGTGTCCCCCGATAGCCTACCCCAAGGGACCCCAGCATACCCCAAACCTTTCATGGATCCCGCAAAGTTCGACAAGGAAAAGGCGGCTGGCACTCTGAAGTAGAATAGTTTTGCCGGGGGAACTGGCAGCCATGCCCGAGATTTCCGTAGTCATCGTTTGCGTAGATAGCGAACAGCGTGCGGTTCTGCAGGTACTCGTCGACAACAGCAGTGTCGCCAAGACGGTGCATGTGTGCGGCAGTTATCCTGAAGCGATCACGGATCCGGTGGTGCGTAGAATTCAAAGTGCAGGGCCCGAGGTGGTGATTGTCGACATTCCTGGGAACCATCCTCAGTCCGGGCTGCGCGCGATCGAAGTCCTGCACCATCAAGTTCCGGAGAGCGCGCTGTTTGCGGTGGGCAGCATGGCCCATCCACAAGTCATTGTGGGCGCGATGAGGGCGGGAGCCCGCGAGTTCCTGGAGCGTCCGACGACCACCACCGACCTTCTGGAAGCTTTCGTTCGCGTGAGTGCTCTGAAGCGCAGATCCAATGTTGAAAATCGGGGCAAAGTGATTACGGTCATCAACGCAAAAGGGGGCAGCGGAGCGACCACACTTGCGGTGAACCTAGCGGCGGCGATGCAAGCGGTTCATGGCGCCACGGCGCTGGTCGATATGGCGCCGCTGGGCCATGATGCACTTCACCTCGGCCTTAAGCCCACCTTTACCACTGCGGATGCGATACGCAACTTGCACCGTCTGGATGCCTCTCTGTTACAGAGCCTGATGACACGCCATCCCAGCGGGCTCCAGCTTCTGGCGGGCCCTGCGGCGCCGGCAACGGAAGAGCCTTCGCCTTCGGAATTTGCCCGGCTTTTCGATATGCTCGCCAGTCACTTTCGTTATGTCGTAGTGGATGCTTCTTCTCGAATCGATGCCACAATCCGATTAGTATCGAATCTTTCCGAGTGGGTGCTGCTGGTGGCGAATCCCGACGTCACTTCCCTGTGGAGCGCAGGCCGGGTTCGGCAGTATCTTGGCGAGAGCGGAGGCAAGGACCATACCAGCCTTGTGATCAACCGCTTTCGGAAGATTATTGGCTTCAAGGAAAGAGACGCGGAGGCGGCGGTGGGCGCGAAGTTAATGTGGAAAGTGCCCAATCAATATTTTGCCGTTTCCCAAGCCATCGATCGAGGAGTGCCGGTGATGGAACAAGGACAGAGCGATCTTTCCAAGTCGATTCACGGGTTGGCAGTTAAACTGACGGAGAACGATATCGAAGTTAAACGCACAGCTTGGTCGTTATTCAAGTCGGTTTAACGCGACGGAGCCTCAATAAATTTAGTTATGGCGAATTTACAAGCGTTCGAGCGCACCGAGTATCAGCAGGTCAAAGCCGATTTGCACCGGAAGATTCTGGATCGCCTCGACCTGGAGAAGCTGGGACGCACCCCTAACGACGCCGCTCGCGACGAAGTGCTGCTGCTGATTCGCAACACGGTCAATAGCGAGGCCGTCCCCCTCAGCTTCGCCGAGCGGGAGCGGCTGGCGCGAGAAATTCTGGATGAAATCTTCGGGTTGGGTCCGCTCGAGCCTCTGCTCAAAGATCCCACCGTCTCTGACATTCTGGTAAACCGCTTTGACCGGGTGTACGTGGAGCGAGCTGGAAAACTGGAGCCGACTGGGCTGAGCTTCAAGGACGACGCCCACCTTATGCAGATCATTGATCGCATCGTGTCGCGTGTAGGGCGCCGTGTGGATGAGTCTTCGCCGATGGTGGATGCGCGCCTCGCCGATGGTTCGCGCGTGAATGCGATCATTCCTCCTTTAGCAATCGATGGTCCATGTCTCTCGATACGGCGGTTCGGACGCGATCCCGTCACCGCGCGGAACATGATCGAAAACAAGACCCTCACCGAGCCGATGCTGGAACTGCTTTCGGCGATGGTCAAAGGGCGATTGAACATCTTGATCTCCGGTGGAACCGGCGCTGGCAAGACGACGCTGTTGAACGTGCTGTCGGGATACATTCCAAATACCGACCGCATTGTCACCATCGAGGACGCCGCCGAACTGCAATTAAAACAGGAGCACGTGGTGCGACTGGAAACTCGTCCGCCGAACATCGAGGGCAAAGGCGCGGTGCGGCAGCGGCAACTCGTGATCAACAGTTTGCGTATGCGTCCCGACCGCATTGTGGTGGGCGAGGTGCGCGGCGAAGAAGCCTTCGACATGTTGCAAGCCATGAACACGGGCCATGAAGGCTCGCTGACAACGGTTCACGCCAACACCCAGCGGGACGCCATTGCGCGCTTGGAGAGTATGTTCTCCATGGCGAATCTGAATATTCCCGAACGCGCAGTGCGCCAGCAACTGGTCTCGGCCATTCATGTGGTGGTACAGATCGCGCGCCTTTCCGATGGCACCAGAAAAGTAATGACAGTTTCCGAAGTTACCGGAATGGAAGGCGAAACTATCCTCATGCAGGATATTTTTGTTTTCGAGCGCATCGGCATCGACGAAAAAGGGAGAGTGCGTGGGACGTTCAAAGCGACCGGGATACGGCCGAAATTCGCAGAAAAGCTAGCTACTGCGGGGCTGAAACTCCGACCCGGATTGTTCGAATCCAGGGTGGAGGTCTAACGCTGAAGACCGGAAAATAACATGATCGCCATTCTTGCCATTATTGTGTTCGCCGCAGTCGCCATCGGGACGTTCGTACTCATCTCTCTTTTTGATGAACGGAACGCGCGGGCGCGGTTGCTTCGCGAACGTTTGGCCAGCGACACTGAGCCGGCGCAACGTGCGGCTGACCCAAAACTGGCTCTGGTACGGGATGAAATGCTCAGCGAGATACCCGCGCTGGACAGCCTTCTGCGGCGCTCCGATCGCATCTCCGATCTACAGGTGATGTTGTCGCAGGCTGACCTGGATGTGCGCGCCGGAAACATTCTGTTCATGTGCGGCGTCTCCGCACTTATTTTTGGAGCCATCACGTTCTTTGCAGTCGGATCGGCGCAGTTCGTGTGGGTGGGAGCGATCTTCGGAGCCATTGTTCCATACTCGTACGCGTCCTATCGCCGAAATAAACGTTTCCAGAAGTTTGAAGAAATGTTTCCAGAGGCCATCGACACGTTGGCTCGCGCGGTGCGTGCCGGACACGCCTTTACCACCGCGCTCGAACTTATCGCCAGCGAGCTTTCCGATCCCGTGGCCACCGAGTTCCGAAAATTATTCGAGGAGCAAAAATTCGGACTGCCAGTTCGTGACGCATTGATCAATCTCACGGAACGCGTCCCCTTGGTCGATGTCAAGTTTTTTGTCACAGCCGTGATGCTGCAACGCGAGACCGGCGGCAACCTGGCAGAAATTTTAGACAACCTTTCCTACGTCATCAGGGAACGCTTTAAGATTCTTCGCCAAGTACGTGTCTTTACGGCACAAGGGCGACTGACCATGATGTTACTGATGGGACTGCCTCCCATTATCGTTGTGCTCATGGAGATCATGAGTCCGGGATTCATAAAGCCGCTGTTTACCGACCCGATCGGTCACGTTCTCGTCGTCGCGGGTATTTGTTTACAGACCATCGGCTATTTTGTGATTCGGAAAGTGATTACGATTACGGTGTAACGATTTTCCATGGCGCTGATTCTCACCATCGTAGTTTTTTTCACCATCGTAATGGTGATCTTTTCTTTTGGCGCGGCGGTATACGCGCCTTCCTCGGTGATTGGATCACGGCTGCGATCTTTGGGGTGGCAGAAAGCGCAAGCGCCGCAGAAAGTCGCATTCAAAGAACGCGTACAACAAGCCATGGACCCGCTCAGCCGGGCGGTTCCACTCTCGCCGGGCGAAGTCTCGCGTACCCGGGGATGGCTCATTCAGGCCGGATACCGCGAGCCTAAGCACTTGACGTTCTACGTCGGAAGCCGTGTGTTAGGCGCGCTTCTGGGCATGGCGGTCGCGGTTGGTTTTCCTCATCCCGATATTCTTTATATTGTTGGTCTCGGCGGCCTGGGATTTTTTCTGCCGCGCATGGTGCTTAAGCGCATGGTGAAGGCCCGACAGCGTCGCATTACAATCGGTCTTCCCGATGCCCTCGATCTGACCGTCATCTGCGTCGAAGCCGGCCTCGCGCTGGATCAAGCCATGATGCGCGTCGGCGAGGATTTGCATCATGCTCATCCCGATTTGAGCGATGAATTTCATCTCGTGAACCTCGAAATGCGTGCCGGCAAACCACGCATGGAGGCGCTACGGAATCTGGCGCTACGCACCGGTGTCAACGACATCCGCGCATTGGTCGGCACGCTCATCCAGACCGACCGCTTCGGAACCAGCATTGCGCAGGCGTTGCGAGTTCACTCCGATTCCCTGCGCACCGAACGCCGTCAGCGCGCCGAAGAAGCTGCAGCCAAGACGACGATTAAGATGATCATCCCCCTCGTGTTATTCATCCTCCCCTCGATTTTGTTTGTGACGATTGGGCCCGCGATGATTCAGCTTTACCGGTCGCTCTCCCCCATCGTGGGACACTAGTTCAAACGCTTTTGCGGATTGCGTCATGGCCTTACCCATACCCACAGGATACGTGTTCAATCGCACCCGGCAAGTCGCCCTGGCGGATCACCTCTCCGTCGCCGACGGGCACTGGTCGCGCTTCTGCGGATTGATGGGTCTTAGGGCTTCGCAGTTTGTTGCGGGCCAAGGCCTTTGGATCTTGCCCTGTCACGGTGTGCATAGCTTATTCATGCGATTTCCGATCGACGTGGTGTATCTCGACAGAGATCGGGGCGCGATCCACCTCGAACGGGCGTTGCGCCCGTGGCGGCTGGGACCGGTGCGCGGCCACGCCGTCTCGGTGATCGAGTTGCCCGAAGGTACTATCGATTCCAGCGGCACTCAATTGGGCGATATCATTGAGATCAAGATCGGTGAAGCTCACCCTGGAGGGTCCGCGCGGTGACTGAAATCTTAGAGCCAGCCATCGACGCGCAGATTCCCGACGAGATTCGCAGCGACGACTTGAAGCTGCTCATCGAGTGGCCGTCGCGCTGGGATGAATTCGTCACTTCTCTAGGCCCAGCGCTCGGACGCTCGCCGCTACCACTTGCGGGTGAAGCACCGATTGGCGAACCGCCTTACCGGACTTTTTTAATCACGTGGGCGATCGAAGCGCTTTTACTCCTGGCAATCATTTACATCCCCGCAAAGTTGGCGCACATGCGTCCTTATAAGCCGCCTGCACCCGCGAAGTACGACGTGATCTATTATTCCGCCGATGAGTTGCCGCGCATGGAGGATCGCGGCGGAACGCGAAGAGGATTATCTGGACACGGCGGCGGGAGCGAGGCGCATCATCGTACACAGACTATCCGAGTCGCACGCAGTGAAAGCAGGCGCGCCCAAGTGGTCGATCCGCCGCACATCGACTTGCCTCGTTCAGACTCCGACGTGGCCAACCTGCTGGCGTTCAAAGCGGCCACGCCTCCGCCCGCGCCGGCGCAGAATTTAAAATCAGCACGGTCTCTTCCGAGCATGAATGCAGCGGCCGTAGCCCCGAGCCCGGAGATCCAGCTTGACCAACTGATGACGTCGCCGCATCTCAGCGCGAACGTTGTTCCGCCAGCGCCCAGCGCGCCGACGACGGTGCGCATGCCGGGCATGCAGTTGCAGCAGGTGGTTCCGCCGCCCGTCTCTGCGCCGGAGCGAGCCACGGATCATGTGGCTCGGCTGACGTTGCCTACGGCTGTGCCGGTGGCTCCAGCGCCACAAATTTCGAGTCAACTGAGCACCAGAAACTCTGGCTTGGGAGAAGATTTACACAAGCAAGTGGTTCCGCCTCCAGTGCAAGTGAACGGCTCGGTCGCGTCGAGCCGCAACCTTGTGGGATTGGGCAACACTGGCGAAGTCGTCCCTCCCATGGCGAGTTCGTCGGCTCCCGTGGCATCGCGGCGTTTGGGGGCGCTCGGAAATAGTGGAGTCATTCCGCCGCCAGTGGATGTTCATCCGCAGGGCCGGACGTTGCGCGGAGGCGGAAGTCTTGGCGATGCGAACTCAGTCGTTGCGCCCGCGCCTTCGGCGAGCGATCTCCACAGTGCGCACGGATCAGGCTCGCAAACGGCCAGTTTGCCCGACGCATCCGCACTCGCGCCGAAGGCCTCCGACGCAACCACCTCCGGCGTCGTCATATCGGCACAGCCGGGCGCGAAGGTGGCCGTGCCTAATGCGAGCGCAGGATCGCTGGCACTGTCGCCACTTGGAACCGCAAAGTCTGGACTTGGCGGCAGCAGCGGATCGACTGGCGTCGGCCATGCTTCTGGCGCGGGCGCGGGCATAACCGGCGAAGGCTCCGGTTTAAGCAAAGACGGAACAGGTCGGGGCGCGGACGCACTTGCCAAAGCGGGCAGCTCGACCTACACCGGCAGCGGCGGCGCGGGTAACAATACCGGAGAGCCCGCCGTTCCCGGGGTTAGCGTTCATGGCGGCAGCGCCAACATCATCACTTTGCCCAGCTTCGGGTCGGCGGGCAGCGCTCCCGCGGTTTCTCCGCCGTCGCATAGTGGCGTGCATTCGCAGGGCGCAGGCATCACGATCGTCGCGACTTCGCGCTCCGGCGGCGCCTTGAATATGTACGGCGCGCTGAAAGGCGACGAGGTCTACACCATTTACGTCAAGACTTCGCTGGGCACAGCGGTGATGCAATACGCCGACCCCACTTCGTCGGCAATACGCGCTGCGCAAGGACTTAATGCCCAGGAACTCACTGCGCCGCAACCGATTCGCACTGCCTTGCCGGCCGACCTGCCGCGCACGCGGCTCGTCATCTCCTACACTCTCGATCGCAGCGGAGCGTTGAAAGCTGCGCACGTGCTTGACCCGGCTCATCCCGATGCCGCGACGCAAGCCTCGATTGCCCGCGCGCTGCAGGCGATCGGCAATTGGAAATTTAGTCCGGCGATGCGTGGAACTCAGCCCGTTGAACTTAACGCGATTCTGGGCTTCGGGATTGATACGCGGTAGCCAAGTGACCTGTGTTGCCGTAGCGGTTTTCCGCGGGCGCTAAAGCGCGGGTTATTTTGTCTGGCTTATCGTGGGGCTGAAGCCCCACGCTTCCACTTTTCTATCCTGTCGTGGCGCTGAAGCGCAACGCTGTCCACGGTCGAGTTGGAGGCATGATTTGTACACGCCGGTTTCATTCAGTTGGCTTGTTTTTCTTCAGAAGTGTTGAGCGTCGAGGGGAGTGTGCTCACCCTTCAACTGCCAAAGGTGAGGCAACCGGAAGTTTCTTCGGGTAGGGATTTTCGACCGCGCGGGATGACAGGTTTTTCTTGGCGGATTGAGTTGGGTCAAGGGCGGCGGACAGGAGTGTCCGCCCCACACACGTCCAACCCAGATCTCACTTCTTGAGCTCTGCGAGCCAGTTCGTGACCAGGTGCAGCGGAGTCTGACCTTCTTCTTCGGCGCGGTTCACCAGCAGGCGTTTGCCGTCGGAGGAGGCGTCAAACGAGACGCCGATTCCGGGCGAAGCTGCGTGGAACAGATGCTGCGAGGTGCCGACTTCGATCTCCGATCCATGGGGAGTCACGGGGCAGACAAAAAGATCGTCGGCAAGATTTTTGTAAAAGAGTTCTTTGCCGTTTCCGCTCCACGCGGGATAGGCTCCGCCGTTTGTGGACACCCTCCACTTGCCTTTGGCTTCTGGGAACGTGGTCAGATAGATCTCCAGTTGTCCGGATTCGTCGGATTCATACGCCAACCAATTACCGTCGGGAGAAACCCGGTAGAAATAGATGTTGGACTGGGGCGAGGGCGGCGCGAGGATGAGAACTGGCTTCGAACTTCCGTCGAGCGGCGCCATCCAGAGGGACACCATTTTCCCGCCATCGCCCCATAAGTAGACAATGTACTTACCATCTGGCGTCCAGTTGGGTAGTTGATAAAAGTGGGGACCTGGAACGACTGTTTGTTCAGCACCGCTACCGTCGGCAGCCTTGATTTGTATTTCGTTGGCGTTACCACCGTTAGATAACTCCGCAGAAAACGCCAGATTCTTTCCGTCGGGCGACCACGCAGGTTCGGAAACGACTTGCTGATCGAAGGTGATACGAGTTTTGGTCTTGCGCTCAAGGTCGAGCGTCCAAATACCGATGCCGTTGGCGAAGGCCACGCGTTTGTTGTCCGGCGAGAGGCGCACATCGCGGACGCCCACGAGGGCGCGGGGATCGTTAATCGTTGTTTCCTGAGGATCGTAATCCGCGAGCACTTTGCCGGTGCGGTCGAACCACACCAGGCGGGTTCGGGATGAATCCGCGCCGCCGACCTGATAGATCAAGCGTCCGTTCTGCGAGACTGCGAAGATGCTGCGCCACACGCCCACGTCGTCGCGGAGATTGTTGACCAGCGGCGTCGCCGATCCGGATAAGATGCCTTGTTCTGGATCGAAGGGTTGCGCCACCAGCGCGCCGCTGGTCCGGTAGAGAAGGTAGCCGGAGGCATACTGGGCCGCCGATTCGGTTGCCAGGAGGAAGCGCGATTGGGTGCCGTCCACGGAAGCGAAATAGATGCCGTTGTGTTTAGGATCGCCTCCGCTGTGGCTGGTGGCGAGAAAAATAAAATGCTTACCATCGGGCATGAACCAGGGCCAGCGGTGGGTGGTGTGCCTGGTTTTGTCCAGCACGGTCACGGGAGTCGCGGTCCCGCCCTGGCCGCTCACTTTCGACAACGCGCCTTGAAAATCCGGAGCGTAAACGATTTCGTCGTTCGCGCTCCAGCTGCCGCCGCGGGAGTTGGGGGCATCGGCGATGGCGGAGGCTGGCCCGCCGGTCGCAGGAATTTTCATCATTTTATTGCCGGCAAAGAAGCCGATGTAACGGCCGTCGGGCGACCAAAAAGGATTGGCCGCCCCCACCGTTCCGTCAAGTTGCTGGGAAGAGTCATCGCTGAGCGAGCGCACCCACAGCAGCTTGGTTTCGCCGGAGTGAGCGACGAAGGCAATCTTGTCGCCCTGCGGCGACAGCACCGGCATGCCTCCGGCGTCGCCGGTTGAGTCGAAGGAAAATTTATCCGGGGCTGGGATCTCCGCGTGCAGGGTGACGGGCTCTTCGGTCGATTTGGCCCAGCGGTATCCAGCGAAGCCTGCGATCGTTATGAACGCAAGTGCAAGCGCGACGAGGATTGCTATCCAAGACTTGTTGAGTTGTCGCGATGGTTTTGCGGCGGCATCGGTAGAACTTTCTTGTATCCATCGCAGATCGAGCGCGACGTCGTGTGCAGATTGGATTCGGTCCGCCGGATCTTTGGCCAAAGAGGCGCGGATGATGCGATCTAACATCGGAGGCGCTTGCGGCTGCGCCACGAAGTCCGGTTCTTTTTCCAGAATCGCTGTGAGCACGCTGAGTTGGGATTTGCCTTCGAAGGCGCGGCGTCCGGTGACCATTTCGTAGAGGACGCAGCCGAGCGCGAAAATGTCGCTGCGGGCATCGGCTTGCGACCCTTGCAGGACTTCGGGTGCGAGATATTGGAACGTCCCCACGATGGATCCTTTCTGCGTAAGGGGCGACGCGGCCGAGGTGAGCGACGCAAGATTCATGGTCGGCGTGTCGGTGATGGGCTGCGCTTTCGATCCTGCGATATTGAGTTCGGGTTTTGCCAGACCGAAGTCCATCAACTTCGCGCAGGACTTGGTCAGCATGATGTTGGCCGGCTTTAAGTCGCGATGAACAATTCCTTGCGCGTGTGCTTTCTCCAGCGCTTGCGCGATTTCGATTCCGACCGTCAGGACTTGTGTGACAGGCAACGGGCCGCGCGCCAAGCGCTCGGCGAGAGTCTGGCCCTCCAGACACTCCATGACGAGGAAGTTGACGCCGTCCTGCGAGCCGATGTCGTGCAGAGTGCAAATGTTGGGATGCTGCAACGCGGAAATCGCGCGCGCCTCGCGCTCGAAACGCTGTTTCAACTCGGGATCGGAAGAAAGATGGGATGACAGAACTTTGATGGCGACGGTGCGGTCGAGGCGAGTGTCTTTGGCGCGATACACTTCGCCCATTCCGCCGGCGCCGAGCGGGGAGATGATTTCGTAGGGGCCGAGTTTCGTGCCGGAGGCTAACGACATGAGTTTGTGAGAATTATATGCTGTAGCGCGGGGCGATTTTCCTTCGAGGAAAATAAGAAATGCGCGGGGCATCCCGACTGTAATCAGTGCGCAGCGCCGGAAATGCTACTCTCTTGCTAACCAAAATGATTCAGGATGCCATTCGTAAGATTGCACATGGGGGTGAGTCGTTGTCGCAGGAAGAGGCGCGTACCGCCACGTCCGAAATTCTCGCCGGAGAATGTAGCACCGCACAAATCGGCGCGCTTCTAACCGCTCTGCACATGAAGGGCGAGACCGTCGAAGAGATCGTCGGATTCGCGGAGGCGATTCGCACGGCTTCGTCATTGCAACTCTCGCCAGCGAGTCTGGGCTTGTCGGACGATGAAGTGCTGGTCGATACCTGTGGCACTGGAGGCGATGGCAGCGGCACCTTCAACATTTCAACGGCGGCGGCGTTCGTGGCAGCGGGAGCAGGCGTGAAAGTCGCCAAGCACGGCAACCGCAGTATTACGTCGCAGTGCGGCTCGGCGGACGTGCTGGAAGCTTTGGGGGTGAAGATCGAGATGAACCCCGCGACCATCGCCGCGAGCCTTAAGCAAATTGGCTTCGCATTTCTCTATGCTCCAGCATTGCATCCGGGAATGAAATACGTGCAGCCGGTGCGCAAAGAGTTGGGTATCAAGACAATTTTCAATTTGTTGGGGCCACTGACCAATCCCGCTGGGGCTTCCGCGCAGGTGGTCGGCGTCTACTCTCTGGGATTGGTTGAAAAGGTAGCGGAGGTGTTAGCAATGCTCGGCATCCGTCGCGCTTTTGTGGTGCATGGCCTCGATGGACTGGACGAGATCACCATCACTGGGAAGACGCGTCTGATCGAAACCCGCGACGGAATCGTACACACATTTGAAATCACTCCCGAACAATACAACATTCCGAAGAGCGATCTCGGCAGCATCTCAGGCGGGGATGCAGAGGCCAATGCTGCGATCATCCGGGAGATTCTTGCGGGACAGCCTTCGGCGCGGCGAAACATAGTGGAGTTGAACGCCTCCGCGGTGCTGGTCGCGGCGGGCGCGGCGCCGATTTTGCGCGAAGGCCTGCCGATGGCGCGCGAGTCGATCGATTCTGGAGCGGCGTTGACGAAGTTAAATGACCTGGTGCGGATTAGTCATCAGGTGCTTTAAGTTCTCAATCTGCTTCAAGTGTTTGGCGCTGTGCGTATCGATCTGCGCGATGACTTCGGCGAGCGAAATCGAGCGCTTTGCAGTCGTGTTGGTGGCCGTCTTAGCAAGGTCTGCCGGAGTGACGCGGCGCAGCAGCTTCACGTTGGCGTGGCGGTTCAATCCATACAGCGCGACCAACTCGGGGACGACATTCTGGTCGTAATGCAACTTCTTCGCCCAGTCGTCCTGCGGGAAGCCGGTAATCTCCGGCGCGCTCTCAGCTAGAATTTTGCGAATGCGATACGCGAAGACGATTTCCGTATCGGCGAGATGGCTTAGGATTTCGAGAATCGACCATTTTTCCGGCGATGGCTTATAGAGCAGCGTCTTCTCTGGCAAACCCGAAACGGCCAGAGCGACTTCTCGCGGACTGCGCTCGGCTGCTTCCAAATGCTGTTTGACTTCATTCTCCGATGGTTGATTCGCCATAATGATATTCCTTTACCTTTTGCCCGTCGGCACTACATCCTTGAGCTTATAAGTATTATTCGTAAGATCGCTTTCGGGAACGCTTCCGTCGTTGATGTCAATTACCGAAGCGTGTGCGGGAGCCTCAATTCTCACCACGCCCTTGGATTTTCCCCGCACTTCCACTTTCCGTGTGATCACATTGTCTCCGACGTGCAGGTAAACGGGTACCTCTGCGCCAGCGTCGCCAAGGTTGGCGATCGAGATTGTCACAATCTCCGCTCCCGCCGCCGCTGGTATGACGTTCACCGTTTCCACCTTGAAATCGGGAAGGCCGCGATCATGATTCAGCCAATCGTCGAAAAAAGCGGTCAGGTCGCGCTGCGTTTGCGCCTGAATAAGGCGCTGCATGTAGACGGGATCTCGATCTTCACTGGAACGATATGAAGCCAGCGCTTTCTTCAGCGCCTCATCCCCGATCATATCGCGGAGCATCCACCATACAAACATCGCTTTGGTGCGATAGAAAGCTTCATTGAATGAATCGCGCAAAGGGTCGTCCGGCAATCCATGGGCGGCTTTTTCCGCTTCGACGAGCTGTGGCAAGCGAGCGACCAGAAATGCGAGCGCGGAGTCGCGTTCGTCGATTTGCTCTTGAAGCAATGCCTGCGAAAAGTGCGCGAGCCCTTCGAATATCCAGGGGCGCGCGGACGGGAAGGCAGCATGAGTTAGCTGATGCACTGTCGTCGAGCGGTACAGCCTCGAATCAGTGTTCTTCAGCGTGGTCAAAAGCTGGCCGCCATTTTCGAAAGCCGCCGCATCGCCATCCAATAGTTCCGAGACCACAGCTTTTGATTTTTGCGGACCGAACCAGGTCTCAACGAGCGGCGTCGCAAGATCCACAGCGATTACGAAATTCTCGGCTCCTTCTTTATGGTCGGGGAAATAATTTATGCTGACGGATTCGCGATCAAGCTGAGTGTACGGCGCAGAAATGAGAACCGGTTCCGTCACGGTGAGATTATCGAAGCGCAGGGTTGCGCACCGCTCAGAGTCGGCCGAACTTCCCGGTACGATTTGGACGCCTGAAACATCGGAGCACACATTCATACTAAAGTCAGCCCCGGCCTCGCGCTTTTTCCAACGAGCCGTGGCCTCGAAGACGCTGTTTCCAATGGACAGATTCGCGGACTCCGTCGCTATGGGATACCAAGCCACAAAACCAATGCCGCGCATGCCAGTGAATGGGCGGCCGATCTGATCCCAATCGCCGTGCAGGGCTGCATCTTCCGGTGCTCCGATTCGCGTGAGACGCGTTGCATCCAGAATCACAACGCCTTCGTACGCGACCTCCAATTGTATCGTTCCCTGCGGGGAAACAGGTTGCGCCAAAGTGACGATTGCTTCGGAGAGCGCCGCGGTGTGATCGATATCCGATGCGTAAGGTTGCGAGATAAAGTCCAAGGGCTGACCGTTCAGGCGGATGGACCGCCAAGTCAAACTGGACGAAATTTGCAGCACGAGGTTTTTCCGAGGCGTCGGAGAATCGTTTCTGAGAGTGATCGTCCCACGCACCGCCAGCCGATGCTGCGCCGATTCGACGCGGACATCGAGGTTGTATTTAGTGAAAGTGAAGGCTTCGCGATCCAGCGCGAAAGACGGAGTTACGTAGATCAACAATATGAAAGCGACACAAAACAGCTTCACTTTTTCCCCGTACGAGTCTTCGCACCGCGCTGTCGGACGATTTCATAAAGCATGATCCCCGCCGCGACGGAAACATTGAGCGATGGCACTTTGCCCAGCATCGGAATCGACACCAGAAAATCGCATTTGCGAGCGACCAAATCGTGCAGGCCTTTGCCCTCCGCGCCAAGCACGATGGCGCAATCCATTTTGTAATCTTGCGTATCGTAAGTCGCGGTGCCTCGCTCATCGAGCCCGACCACCCAGATGTTGTTGGCTTTCAATTCTTCGAGAGTGCGGGCGATGTTCGTGACTTTGGCTACGGGAAGGTGTTCACTCGCGCCCGCCGAGGCCTTCGCCACAATCGCTGTGATGCTGGCGGCGCGCCGCTCGGGAATGACTGCGCCGTCGGCGCCTGCGGCGTCCGCGGTACGCAAAATTGCGCCAAGGTTGTGAGGATCTTCGATGCCATCGAGCACGACGAGCAGTGAAAATTCTCCACGCTTGGCCGCGATCACATCTTCGAGGTCGTTATATTGTTTCGCCGAAGTGACGGCGACGACCCCCTGATGCGCATTGTTCCCCGCCATGCGATCGAGTTCGGCGCGGCCTACCATCCTGACCGCGACCCCTTGCTTGCGGCACTCTTCGATCACGCGCTGCATGCGGATGTCGTGGCGATCTTTGGCGACGCCGACCCAGGAGAACGAACGGCCGCGAGCCTTCAGGGCCTCGGCCACCGCATTGATTCCGTAGATGTAGTTCATGAATCTCTTAGTGTAACGCCTAGGTGACGCGGAGAGATGCGCTCCGGCACTGATAAACTCATTAGTCGGAGGATGGATGAAAGCAGTGTATATCGTGTCGGCGGTGCGGACGCCGATTGGCAAATTCGGAGGCGCGCTCGCATCGATGACGGCGGCAGACATGGGCGTCGTCGCGGCCACTGCGGCGCTGGAGCGTGCCGGAATTCGACCCGATCAGATAGAAGAAACCATCGTCGGAAACGCACGTCAGGCTGGCGGGGGACCGAATGTCGCGCGCCAGATTTCGATTCGTAGCGGCATCCCTAAAGAAGTACCGGCGTACACCGTGAACCAGGCGTGCGCTTCGGGCATGAAGGCGATCGCGCTGGGATTCCACGAAATTCTTGGCGGCAATTGCGAGTGCGTGTTGACTGGCGGAACTGAGTCGATGTCACGGCTACCTTATTATCTCGACGGCGCGCGGTGGGGATATCGACTGGGCAACCAGGAGCTTGTGGATGGAATGTATCGCGATGGATTTTTCTGTCCCATGGCGAAACTACTCATGGGCGAGACTGCCGAAGTGCTGGCGGAGCAGTACCAGATCATGCGCGAGGAGCAAGATGAATTCGCCCTGAGGTCACAGACCCGGGCCGCGGCGGCGATCAAGGCCGGATACTTCGAGAATGAAATCGTCCCCGTGATGATCGCCAGCAAGAAAGGCGCACAAACGGTGAGCGCCGACGAACATCCGTTCGCGGGAGCGACGCTCGAAAAGATGGCGAGGTTGGAGCCGGTGTTCTCGAAGGCTGGGACGGTGACGGCGGCGAATTCTTCAGGCATCACGGACGGCGCCGCCGCAATGGTCTTGGCCAACGAAGATTTTGTGACTCGAAACTCTCTCAAGCCTCTGGCACGGATTGTGGCCGTCACTACCGTAGGAGTTGATCCGCGCGTGATGGGGATCGGGCCCGTTCCGGCCGTGCGCAAGATGGAAGAGAAACATGGTCTCCGCCTGGGTGACTTCGATCTTGTGGAACTGAATGAAGCTTTCGCTGCGCAGGTGATCGCGTGCGATCGAGAACTGCATTTCGATCTCGAAAAGCTAAACGTCAATGGTGGATCCATTGCGCTGGGCCACCCCATCGGCTGTACCGGGACACGAATCACTGTCACTTTGCTGCACGAACTTCTGCGCCGCAAGGCCAAGAAAGGCCTGGCCACACTCTGCGTCAGCGGCGGCATGGGCATGGCGTTGGCGGTGGAGGCGGCGTGATACTGCAGGCGGAGGCTGGGCCTGCGGGGTTGACCACTCAATTCGACATGAATTCTCTTACCGCCTTCGGACTTTTCGCCGTTACGGCAATGCTGGTGTGCTATGCGATGGAGAGTCGCAGCCGATGGTGGATATTGGGCTTTGCTGTCTCCTGTGTGCTCGGATCGATCTACGGATTCTTGCAGGGAGCATGGCCGTTCGGGCTTGTGGAGGGAGTCTGGTCTTTAGTGGCGCTCCGGCGATGGTGGATGGCTCGCTGAGCGAATTGACGCTGCCACGGCACACTCCTATACTTCGGATAGTCCTGACCAGATGTCGATTTCCACCCTTATTGTCGATGACGAGCAACTTGCTCGCGATGAGCTCGCCTTCCTGCTGAAAGGTCTGGACGACGTTGAGGTTGTTGCGCAGGGCAAGAACGGCGTCGAAGCAATTAGTCTCATCCGCGAGCACAATCCCGACCTCGTGTTTCTTGACGTGCAAATGCCCGGATTAGACGGCTTCGGAGTCATCAAGAAACTTCTTGACCGCAAGCTGCCGCTGCCCAAAATCGTATTTGCCACCGCCTTCGACCAATATGCGGTGAAGGCGTTTGAAGTGAACGCGGTCGATTATCTGCTCAAGCCATTCGATAAGAAGCGTGTAGCTCAGTCCGTGCAAAAGGCTCGAACTAAGTTGGAGTCGGCTACGTCGTCATCAGACAAACTCGACTCGCTCATCAGCATGTTGGAGTCGCAAAAGCCGCAAGCCTCCAAAGTTTTGCTCAAGGCGGCGGGGCGCCTGTTCCTGGTCAATCAGAAGGACGTTTGCTTCGCTTCCATTGAGGACGGAACGATTTCTGTCGTGACCACGGGAATCGCCGGCATGGAAGGGCAATCGAATTGCCGGACGCTGGAAGAGTTGCTCGACAGCCTCGATCCAAATCTATTCTGGCGCGCCCACCGGTCCTACTTAGTCAACATCAACCGCATTAAGGAAGTCGTGCCCTGGTTCAAGAGTTCCTATCAGCTTCGCATGGACGACAAGAAGCAGACCGAAATCCCGGTCAGCCGGGCACAGACGAAGCGCTTACGCGAGCTGTTCGGGCTGTAAGCTCGGCAGGTTCGCCCACGCTAGCGTGATACCATCAAACCCAGCCCAGCATGACTCTGCAGCACGTTGACATTGCGTTCCAACTAATCGCTTTCCTGTTTGCCATCAGCATTCATGAGTCGGCCCACGCCTGGATGGCGAATCGGCGCGGCGATCCCACGGCGTATATGCTGGGGCGGGTGAGCCTGAATCCGATACGGCACATCGATCCGGTTGGGACGGTTTTGCTGCCGCTAATTGCTGCTGTGAGCCATTTTCCGATGTTGGGATGGGCGAAGCCGACGCCAGTGAATCCACGGAATTTCAAAGACCCGGTGTGGGACGACATCCTAACTTCGGTGGCCGGCCCGGTGAGCAATTTCATGGTGGCCAGCGTCGCCGTGATTCTGCTGTTGGCGATCAAGAATGCTTCGGCGATAGGCCAGCAAATCGTCACTGGCATTCCATTCGGAATCGTTTCACTGGAGATGAACTCGCCGCTGGTTCCGGCATCGCTGCTGCTCTATCAACTCATGACCATCAACATCGTGCTCGGCGTGTTCAATCTGATTCCCATTCCGCCCCTCGATGGCAGCCATGTGCTGCGGCACTTTTTATCCGGTCCGGTGCTCAAGATTTACGATAACGTTGGCATGTTCGCGCTGATGGCGCTTGTTTTTCTCGGCGGCGGACTGCTTGGCCATCTGATTTTCCCTGTCGTTGGCATTTTCAACTATCTCTTACTGAGAGTCGGATGACCTCTACTCCTACATCACCTCGCAAGCGCGTTCTCAGCGGCATGCGCTCGACCGGAAAACTGCATCTCGGCAATTACGTTGGCGCACTCAAGAACTGGGTCGCGATGCAGGAAACTTACGAGTGCTACTTCTTCGTCGCCGACTGGCACGCGCTCACGACGGACTATGCCGACACTTCGCGCGTGAAACAAAATTCGCTCGACGTGCTGATGGACTGGTTGGCTGCCGGACTTGATCCCGCTCGCTGCACCATGTTCATCCAGTCGCATGTGCCGCAACATGCTGAATTGCATTTACTGCTCTCCATGATCACTCCGCTGGGCTGGTTGGAGCGTGTTCCGACCTACAAAGAGCAGCGCGAAAATATCGCCGAGAAGGATTTGAGCACTTACGGCTTTCTGGGATATCCCGTTTTGCAGTCGGCGGACATCCTTATATACAAGGGCGATTTCGTTCCCGTCGGTGAGGATCAGGTTCCCCACGTCGAATTGACCCGCGAGATTGCGCGCCGCTTCAACGGAATTTATTCGGCCAACGACAAGCCAGTGCTTCCCGAGCCGCAGCCACTCCTGACCCAAACCCCCAAGCTGCCCGGCACCGATGGACGCAAAATGTCGAAATCCTACGGGAACACGATCCTGCTCACCGACCCAGAGGCGGTGGTTCGCCAGAAGCTCAAGACGATGGTGACCGATCCTGCCCGCGTGCGGCGCAGCGATCCCGGCAATCCGGATGTCTGCCCGGTGGGCGACCTGCATAAGATTTTCAGCACCGCAGAGACGATGGAGAAAGTGAACGTCGGCTGCCGTTCGGCTGGCATCGGATGCATCGAGTGCAAAGGCTGGGCTGCCGACGCTCTCGTCCAAATCCTGAACCCGATGCAGGAGCGACGCAAACAATATGAGAGCAATCCACGGTTGGCTTGGGATATCCTTGAGACAGGTTCGGCGAAAGCCCGCGAAGTGGCCGATGCGACTATGCGGGAAGTGCGTGCAGCGATGAAGATGTCGCTGGAGTTCGAGAAACCCGCGACGTAAACGCAGTTGGATTTATGGCAAGCGAACTAAAACTCGGCGATGCAATTGAGCCAACTCCAGCCATAAGCAACGTCATTAGCATCAAGCGTGAGGAGAACGACTTTCCTTTTTCAGTCTCCGTCAGCGATGTCTACGAGGGGCCTTTGGACCTGCTGCTCGATCTCATTCGCAAGCAGGACATCGACATTTACGACATTCCGATCGCGCTCATCACCAAGCAATATCTGACGTATGTGGAGAAACTGAAAGAGTTGGACGTGAACGTCGCCGCCGAGTTCATCTACATGGCGGCGGTTCTGATACACATCAAGTCGAAGATGCTGCTGCCGCGCGATCCGCTGGCCACCGCCGAAACGGCGGAAGATCCACGGACGGAACTGGTCAACCGGCTGATCGAGCACGAGAAGTATAAGTCGGCGGCGCAAATGTTGTTTCAGAAACAGCAGATTGAAGACGCCGTGCTGACCAATTCCGCTCTCAAGGAATTTGTCGATGACGAAGGCGCCGAAGCTGAAATGGCCGCCGACGTCATCGACCTGGTGAAAACCTTTCGCCAGATTCTCGACCGTGCCCGTTCGCGACCGATGCTCGAAGTCGAGGAAGAGAGCGTTACCGTCGGACAGATGATTCAGTTTTTGCGACGGCGTCTGGCGCTGGAAGATCGCCCGGTGCGACTGAAGCAGATGCTGCGGAATATCGAATCCCGTCCAGCGTTGGTCTGTATGTTTCTTGCGCTGCTCGAATTGGTTCGTTTGCAGGCAATCCAATTGCGCCAGGAAAAAATGTTCGGTGAAATCCTGGTTCGCAAACACACCGGTTTCGACGCGCTGCTGGAAGAGCGCGTGGCGGTGATGGACGACTGGCGCTAAATAACAACGCATGAGCCTGAAGGCACAAATCGAAGCCATCGTTTACGCGGCGGAAACGCCCATCACGCTGGACCAAATCACAGCGCTCACTCGCGCCGCCGACGCCCCTGACGGAGAGGAGAAATCGCGCGTCCGCGCGGCGCTTGAAGAACTTGTCGCCGACTATGCCTCCGCCGATCATGGCATCGAAATTCGCCAAGTTGCAGGCGGCTACCGCATGTCCACGAAACCGGAGCAGCATGACCTTGTGCGCAGCTTCGCCAAAAGTCTCAAACCGCCGATTCGCTTATCTTTGCCTGCGCTTGAGACGCTGGCCGTTATCGCTTACAAGCAGCCGGTAACGGTTCCGGAAATCAGTGAAATCCGCGGCGTCGATTCTGGCGGAGTGATCGCCACTCTTCTCGATCGCAAGCTCATCACTACGGGCGGACGCAAACAGGTCATCGGACGTCCCATCCTTTATAAGACGACGAAAGAATTCCTGCTGCGGTTTGGCCTGCGCGATTTGAACGAACTGCCCAGCATGGAAGAGTTCGAAAAGCTTGTGTCGGAATCCTTCCAAAGCGACCTGCTGCCTGTCGAAGGCGGAGTGGCAGATGCTACCGGAGTGCCCGATACTTCGCGCGAAGAACATGCCACCGAAGAAGCGTCTGCCGTATCCGAAGAGCTGCATCCTGCGGAAAGCGAACGCGCGTAAGCGCGCCCATCATGCCCGCTGAGCGTCTGCAAAAAATCATTTCCGCCGCCGGAGTCGCCTCTCGCCGCAAGTCCGAGCAGCTCATTACTGGCGGCCTCGTCTCCGTCAACGGACAGACCGTCACAGAACTCGGCAGCAAGGCCGATCCGGAAAAAGATCATATCCGGGTGAACGGCAAGCTGCTTCATGGCGCGGAGCGCCCGATTTATATCCTGATGAACAAGCCGAAAGGCTACGTCACGACCCTGAAAGATCCCGAGGGCCGGCCCACGGTGATGGATTTGCTTCATGGCCTTAAAGCCCGCGTGTATCCCGTCGGGCGCCTCGACTACGCCAGCGAAGGCCTATTACTGCTCACCAACGACGGCGAGTTCGCCAACAAGATGATGAAGGCCGCGTCCCATGTGCCCAAGACGTACATGGTAAAAGTCGCCGGCAAGCCGGCCGAACATTCGCTCGAGAAACTGCGCGAAGGACTATCCATTCCCAGCGATCGCGGCCGCGTACGCACGGCCCCCGCAAAAATAAAAATCATTCGCGAGGCAAACAATCCCTGGTATGAAGTCACTCTCACCGAGGGCAGAAACCGGCAAATCCGCAAAATGTTCGAAGAAGTAGGACACCATGTGGAAAAGATCAAGCGAGTCCGTTACGGCCCGCTCGAACTTGATGTCCATCCCGGGAAATTCCGCAAGCTCACGGCGCAGGAAGTGACGAAGTTGAAGGGATCGGCGCGGTAGAACGCCTGCGCCCCCGGTTGAGATGTGCGGGGCGTTCGCGAAAGTATACCAGCGCGAGACTCGATGCAGGTTCAAAGAACGCAGTCTCGCGTGGTATTCTAGTACTTCCGGCTGCGTCCCGTTTTTGGCGGAATTTCCCTCGCACCCCGTCGTGCCCACAAATTAAATGCTCTCTGTCAGTAATGTTTCCATGCGCTACGGCGCGAAGGTTTTGTTTGACGAAGTGTCCACGGCGTTCACGCCGGGTAAGCGGTACGGCCTGACCGGGCCTAATGGCGCGGGTAAGTCTACGTTCATGAAGCTGTTGAGCGGCGAGATGGAACCGCAAAAAGGAACCGTGGTGCGTCCCCGCAAGCTGGGCGTGTTGAGTCAGGATCAGTTTGCCTTCGACGCGTTCAAAGCGATCGATACGGTCATCATGGGTAACAAGCGCTTGTGGGAAGCCTTGCAGGAGCGCGACGCCATCTACGAAAAGCCGGAGATGACCGACGAAGATGGCATGAAGTTGGGCGAACTCGAAGGCATTGTTGGCGAAGAGGATGGATATACAGCGGAGAGCGAGGCCGCGATTTTGCTGCAAGGGCTGGATATCCCCGAAGATGTGCAGCAGCGCACCATGAGCGAGTTGCAGGGAGGACAGAAAGTGCGTGTGCTGTTAGCGCAGGCATTATTTGGGCATCCGCAAGCGCTGCTGTTGGACGAACCGACCAACAACCTCGACTTGGATTCGATTCACTGGCTGCAAGGGTTTCTGAACAATTATGACGGCGTGCTGATAACGATTTCGCACGATCGACATTTTCTGAACAGCATTTGCACCCACATAGCGGACATCGATTACGAAACCATCATCACTTATACGGGCACGTATGACGACATGGTGATGGCGAAGACTCAAGTACGGTCGCAGATCGAAGGGCAGAACGCGCAGCGCGAAAAGAAAATTGCTCAGTTGAATGAATTCATTGCGCGGTTCGCCGCCGGTACGCGTTCCAGCCAGGTGCAGTCGCGGCGCAAGGAAGTGGAGCGGTTACAGGTGACGGAGCTGGCGAGGTCGAACATTGCGCGTCCTTTTATAAAGTTTGAGCTGAAGCGGCCGTCGGGCAAGCATATTCTTGAGCTGGAAAAAGTTGAGAAGGCTTACGACGACAAGGAAGTGATCAAGGGATTCACCGCGAGCGTGATTCGCGGCGAGAAGATTGCTTTGATGGGACGCAACGGCATGGGCAAGACGACGCTGGTGAATGCGATTCTGGCGAATTCGCCGAGCACCCCGGAGGCGGAGTTGCGCAAGACCAGCGGGTATGACGGTTCGTTCATCGACAGCGGCAAGGTGACGTGGGGGCACGAGGCGATGGTGGGATATTTCGCGCAGGATCATCGTACGCTGGTCGAGACAGGGTCTACGTTGCTGGATTGGCTGCATCAGTGGGAGCCGTCGGCGTCCAATGAAGAAATCCGGGGATTGCTGGGGATGATGCTGTTTCAGCGGGATGAAGCGACAAAATCGACGAACGTGCTATCCGGTGGCGAAGTGGCGCGGCTGCTGTTTTGCAAGCTAATGCTGCAGAAGCCGAACGTGCTGGTGCTGGACGAGCCGACGAACCATCTCGATCTGGAATCAATCAACGCGCTGAACATTGCGCTGCAGAAATATCCCGGAACCGTGTTGCTGGTTTCGCACGATCATGACTTGATCGACGAAGTGGCAACGCGCATCTGGCACTTTGAGAGCGACCACACCATCACGGACTTCAAGGGCGTTTACGAGGAGTATCAGACGGTGCACGCCTAGGTGGCTTGGTTGAGCGCTTTCGCCCCATGCATTTAGAATCTAGTCACTCTAATGAATAAGTTGCGCAGGGCCGGGCTGGCGGTGGCCGGATTGTTTTTATGCTTGAGTCCGGGGGCGTTTGGGTTCCAGGCCGCTCCGACTTTTTATCTCACCTCGTCGATCAATCCCGGCATTGCCGGCCAAGCCATCACGTTTGTGGTGAAGGTCACAAATGCGAATCCGATGGGACTTGCGCCCACGGGAACGATCACCTTCTTAAACAATGGAATCACTTCCCTGTCGCCGGCTCCGGTGACATTGAGCCCGATTAGCGGCAGCAACGCCAGTCAAGCAATCTTGACCACCTACAATCTGACGAATGGAACTTATAGCGTCACGGCGCAATATAGCGGGGACGCGCAGAATTCAGCGGCCACGTCCGCGCCTTACAGCGAGGTGGTAGCACCCGCCCCGACGTCGAGTTATACGTTTAGTCTGAACGAGTACTCGGCGACCGTAGAGGCGGGCAATCCGGCTAGTTTTACAGTGATGATCTCTCCGATCGATGGCTATAACGGAACGGTCAGTTTCGCGTGCAGCAATCTGCCGACGAACACGTCGTGCAGTTTCAATCCGACCACGGTCACGCCGAATTCTTCCGGCGATGAGGCGACGGCGACCCTCACGGTGAACACCACAACTGCTACGTCCTTATTCTCGCCGTGCCGGCCCGGGGGAAATCGCTGGTCGCCGGTCTGGGCAGGGGTGCTTGGATCCGGCATATTCGGATTCATTTGTATCGGCGGTAAGAAGCGGCATTCAGCAGCGTTGCGAAGCTTGCTTGCCGCAGTGCTGATCTGTGGATGGACCGCTTGTGGAGGCAGTTCGAGCACGACAACGACTCCGCTGGGGACGCAGACATTCACGGTCACTGCGACGGGCACGCCAGGCACGAATGGGGGCAGCACGGCGGCGCAATCCGTTACCGTCACGTTGACGGTAACGAGCACCTCTTCTACGACCACGACGGAGTTACAGTATCCCCATCTTTCTGCCGACTCGCTTTAACGTTTCGAGGGCCTCATCGAGTTGTTCACGGGTGTGAGTTGCGGTCATGATGGTGCGGATTCTAGCTTTTCCCTCGGGAACGGTGGGGAAAGCGATGCCCGTGCCCAGCACACCTTGGTCGAAGAGCGCGCGGGAGAAATCCATGGTCAGGCGGCCGTCGCCGATAATGATGGGCGTAATGGGGGTCTCGCTGGCTGGCGTGTTCTGGCCGCCGATGTTGAAACCGAGAAGCGCCAGTTCTTTCTTCCAGAATCGGGTGTTCTCCCAGAGGCGTTCGATGCGTTCGGGTTCGTCTTGGAGGACGTCGAAGGCGGCGATGCAAGTGGCTGCGACTGACGGCGGATGCGACGTTGAGAATAGAAAAGGACGGGCACGGTGATACAGGAAGTCGATAAGGTCGCGCGATCCGCAGACGTATCCGCCGAGAGCGCCGATCGCTTTGGAGAGCGTACCGACCTGTATATCGACGCGGCCGTGCAGATCGAAGTGATCGACGGTTCCGCGGCCATTGCGTCCGAGCACACCGGACGAATGAGCGTCGTCGACCATCATAATCGCCCCGTATTTCTCGGCTAGGTCGCAGAGCGCCGGCAGAGGACCGATGTCGCCGTCCATGGAGAATACTCCGTCGGTGATGAGCAGCTTGCGTCCGGGATCGTGCTGGACACTGGCCAGCTTCTCTTCGGCTTGGGCGATATTCTTGTGCTCGTAGACCAGGATTTTGGCCCTGGAGAGGCGAGCGCCATCGATAATCGAGGCGTGATTCAAAGCATCGGAAATGATGAAGTCTTCCTTGCCAAGGAATGCGGAAACAGCTCCTGCGTTGGCTGTAAATCCAGACTGAAACACCACGCAGGCTTCGACATTCTTAAAGCGGGCGATTTTTTCTTCAAGCTCCATGTGGATTTTCATGGTGCCCGCGATGGTTCGGACGGCGCCTGACCCGACGCCATATTTCTTCGTTGCCGCGAGAGCCGCCTCGCGCAGCTTAGGATGGGTCGTCAGTCCAAGATAGTTATTGGACGCGAGATTGACGACTTTCTTGCCGTCGAAAGTGCAGACGGCCGCCTGTTCGTCGTCCAACACGCGCAGCTTGAAGTGTGTGCCTTTGGCTTTCAGCTCATCGAGCTGGATGGAGAGAAAACTTAATGGGTCGGTGCGTGAGATGACGGGCATGAGTGAACCTCCCAAGTCCGGCGGAGGATATCCGCCGGACCTGCCTGGGCCAATTCTAAATGAGTTCTTATTGTCGCTGAACCGTAATGGACTGTTCGAGCTTGAAGCTGACCGCGGACTCCGCGGGCAGCACGATTTCTTTGTTGCCGGTGAAAGCCGCGCCCGCCGTGCCGGCGCCTGCACCGGCTAACGCGCCGATGGCAGCGCCTTTGCCGCCGCCCGCGAGGGCGCCGACGATGGCGCCGAGTCCTGCGCCGCCGCCGGCCATAATTCCTGTGCGCTTTCCTTTACCTTTTTCGGTTTGCGAAACGGCCGAGGTTTCGATGGCGGTGTCGACTCCGTTAATGGAGACGGAAGTTAACTTGAGCGTGAGACTGGCTCCGCCGGCGAAGCGTCCCAGTGGTTTGGCGTCAACAACGACACCCGATACCGGTGCGCCAGCTGGAATCGCGGTTGCGCCGTCCACTTGAACGGAATTCGCCAGAGTTCCGGAAAAGTTCTGTCCGTTCTGGCTTATTTTGGATCCTACCGCGCTGCCCAGCGAAATTGTAAGCGTCGTGCCCGTGGGAATCACGAGTGGCGGAGGGGGTGGCGGAGGCTGCTCGGCCTTCGCTTCCTTTCGCTCTTCGCGTCGCTCTTCGCGCCTGGCCGCTTTCTGGTCCTGCGGCGTGGGTGCGGAGCTCGCCGTTGTATCAGGTGGAGGCGTGGTGTTGTCCGAGGACGTATTCTTATTGCAACCCAAGAACGCGCATGACAGCAACAAGGTAACTGCTAAGGTCATCAGCCTGGCTTTCATAGTCTCCTCTTCTGCAGTGGTTTTATCGGAATGCGTTGCAACCAAATAAACTTGGAAATAGTTAAGCTCTCCGCGCGTTTAGTCCTCGTGGGTGGCGTCGTCGCTGGCCTCATCGGAGGCAGCGGCCTGTTTCGGTTCCAGGAACTTGGCCGTATTCAGCAGGGACCGCCCCAGCGAAGCATTGTACCCCGTCCAACTGCCGGACGTGCCCGTCTCACGTTCGAAGTGCGCGCGCATGCTCTCAACCTTGGAATCGAGATCATCCAGATAATGCAGGACCAGAGCCTCCGGAAACATGGGCAGCTTGGGTGAGCCGAACTCGTAGTGACCATGATGGCTGATGATGAGGTGCTCGATCAAAATCTTTAGTTCCTCGGGAAAATCGGGCAGAGACGCAAGCTTCTCCTGGAGCATTTCGAGCTCAATAATCATGTGCCCGAGCAGTTGTCCACGAGTCGTATAGGAGAACGACCGGTTGTAGCTTAATTCATGAATCTTACCGATGTCGTGAAAAAAAGCGCCGGTCAGCAACAGATCGCGGTTGAGTTGAGAATAATTTTGGCAGATCAGATCGCAGGAGCGGCACAGCGAGACCACATGTTCCAGAAGGCCGCCAATGAACGCGTGATGCAGCGTCTTGGCGGCTGGGGCGTTGCGATAGGCCTCGGCAATCTTAGGGTCGGACATGAAGGCTTCGACCAGCGCCTTAAGGTGCGCATTCTGAAAGGACGCCACGAAACCGCCTAGATCGGCCCAGAGTTGGGCCACATCCTTGGTGGTTTTCGGAAGATAGTCGGCATAGTCGACCTCAGATTCGCCCATGCGCCGGACTTTGTGAATCGTAATCTGGAAGCGATTCTTGTACTTATTGAGCAGTCCTTTTACTTTGAGGAAGTCGTCTTGTTCAAAGGAGTCGATCGCCTCCTCGACGTTATCCCACATTTTGGCGTCGATCTGGCCAGAACGGTCGCCGAGAGTCAGCGCCAGATAAGGCTCTCCCGTCTTCTTGGGCTTGACTTGTTTGGATACGACCACGAAGGTGGAAGTAATGATTTGATTTTCCTGCGCCGCGCAGTCGGATAGGAAGAAGTCTTTCATGAGTGAACGTCAAAACAGGCGGAGTGCATTTTCAGCCCGCCGATGCGAGTGCCCGACCAGCTTATCCTAAAACAAGCCGAATTTTTTCTTCTTTTTGAGCTGCTTGGCCGCAGGATCTTTGTCCGCGGTTTCGACCGGCTGGGTCTCGTTGGGGCTGGCCCCTGTGTCGTCGTAACCGGGCGCAATCTTGATGAAGGCGTCTTCCCGAAGCTTTTCCAGATAAGCGCGCAGAGCGGGTTGCAATTTCTGCATGTAGAGCGCGTCCTGAACTCGCGGTTCGATCTCGGATAGGGGAGGAACGCCCGCAGCCTGGTGATCGGTGACCTCCAGGATGATGAAGCCCTGCTTGGTCTGAATTACGTCGGAAACATCGCCTTTCTGCATCGCGAATGTCTTGTCTTCGAGCTCCTTGGCGAGCACACCCTTCTTAAAGTAGCCGAGGTCGCCGCCATCGGCCGCGCTGGGACCCTGTGAATTTTTCTTCGCCACATCGTCAAACGAGGCGCCCGCCTTAATCTGCGAGAGCAGGTCTTCCGCTTTGGCCTTGGCGGCATCGACAGACGCTTGATCGATTTCTTTGGCGTCCGGCTTCTTTTCCGGAGCAATCAAAATTTCGCTGAGCTTTACTTCCTCGGGGCGCTCCATTTCGGCTTTGTGGGCGTCGTAAAACTGTTGTTCTTCGCCTTTGTCGATTACCAGTTTTTGTCCGACTTCTTTGCCGATGACTTGCTGGGTCACGATCTGGGTGCGAATGTTGTTTTTGAAATCCTCGAAAGAAACACCCTGGGCCTGCGCCGCTTTTTCCAGGTCCTCCATCGTCTCCAGCTTCATGTCCTTGCGCATCTCATCGAGCTTCTTGATGACCTCGGTGTCGCCGGTGATGCCGAGGTCCTCACCACGCTGCAGCAGCAACTGCTGATCGATAAGGTCCCGAAGAACGTCTTTTTCTTGAGCGGCTACAATTTTCTCTGCATTGACGGGATCTTTTTGCTGGGCGTCCTGGCGAAGCTGCTCTTTGCTGCGCTCGAATTCCTGGCGAGTGATGATGCGATTGTTTACGCGAGCGACAATCTCCTCGACGACGGTGTCGGCGGTCAAAACCGAAGGAATAAGGCTTGCCGCGAGCGCAAGCATTAAGAACTTTTGCCATGACGGTTGAAAAGGCGAAATACGGCGCGATGAGCGATTTATCACGATTTTCTAATTTTAACTCTTCGGGTCGGTCGATGCTACTGCCGCACCTGTTATGCTGTTGAGTTTTTATTAATCATTGGAACGAACCGGTTGGGGGAGGGTTTGTGAAACCTATGTTTCTAGTATTGAGTATTCTTGCGTTGACGATGCTGAGCGACGCACAAACGACGGGTACGCCCGACCTGACAGGGTTGCAGAAGATGGCCGCGCGTTTCACCCCGACGCCGATTCGGGTGGATGTATCGAAGCTCTCGGCGGGCGATCGCAAGGCGTTGGTCAAACTAATCGAAGCCTCACGCATTCTCAATGAAGTATTTATGCAGCAATACTGGAGTGGCGATGTCGCGCTCTACGAAAAACTACAGCGGGATATGACTCCGTTAGGAAAAGCACGGCTGCATTATTTCTGGCTGAACAAGGGACCGTGGTCGAATATCGACGACGATGCGCCGTTCATTCCCGGTGTTCCGGCACACAAGCCCGTAGGAGCAAACTTTTATCCTGAGGACATGACCAAGGCGCAATTCGAGGGCTGGGTCGCAGGCCTGACGGCGGCGCAGCAAGAACAAGCAAAAAGCTTCTTCACCGTAGTCCGTTGGCAGGATGGCGGGAAACAGCTGAGGACGGTCCCTTACAGCGAGGAATACAAAGATGATCTTGGCCGTGCCGCCGGGCTGCTGCGGGAAGCCGCTGGGCTCACCGGCAATGCCAGCCTGAAGACGTTTCTCAACGCGCGGGCGGACGCTTTTGCGTCGAATGACTATTACGAAAGCGATTTAGCTTGGATGGACTTGGACGCGCCGCTCGACATTACGATCGGCCCTTACGAGACTTACAACGACGGGCTCTTCGGATACAAGGCGGCATTTGAAGCGTATGTGAATCTGCGAGACGATGTCGAGACCAAAAAACTTTCCACTTTTACCAGGCATCTGCAAGAGATTGAGAATCACTTGCCGATGGATCCCAAGTATCGCAATCCCAAGCTAGGGGCGGCGGCGCCGATTCGGGTTGTCGATGAAATCATCGCGACCGGCGATGGGGCGCATGGCGTACAGACGGCCGCCTACAACCTGCCGAACGACGATCGCGTGGTGCAGCAAAAAGGCAGCAAGCGGGTCATGTTGAAGAACGTGCAGGAGGCGAAGTTTCATGGCGTGCTGCTGCCGATTGCGCGCCGGACTTTATCCGCACAGGCACAATCCGATGTGAGCTTCGAGTCTTTCTTCACGCATATTCTGGCGCACGAACTTATGCACGGATTAGGACCACACCAGATCCAGGTGAATGGTCGCGACAGCACTCCACGCGAGGAACTAAAGGAAATCTATAGCGCGATCGAAGAGGCGAAGGCCGATGTGACCGGACTGTTCGCGCTGCAATATTTGATGGACCACGCTCACGCCCTCGGCATGGAGAAGGTGTTGCCGTCCGATGAGGCTGCGCAGAGGCAGCTTTATACGACTTATCTGGCGTCGTCCTTCCGCAGCTTGCGCTTCGGCTTGAACGAAGCGCACGGGAAAGGCATGGCGGTGCAATTCAATTTTTTTCTCGATCACGGAGCCTTCGTACAGCACCGCGACGGCACTTTTTCGGTGAACGTGGCGAAGATGAAGGCCGCCGTGGCGGAGCTGGATCACGATCTGCTCACCATTGAAGCGGAAGGCGATTACGACGGCGCAAAGAAATTGCTGGATCAGATGGGTGTAGTTCGCCCGGCGCTGAAGCGGGCGCTGGATCGCTTGCACGAAGTTCCCACAGACATCGAGCCGATTTTCGTGACCGCGGAGGAGCTGTCTTCGTCGCCTGACAAACCCAGCGTCGCGAAGACTCCGATGCGGAGGAACGCCCCGTCGTACTGAGTCTTTATGTCTGCTCCTCGCGAAATCGAAATTAAATTTGTAGTTGAAGATTTTCGTGCGCTGACACGCCGCCTCAAGGGGGCGGGCTTTCGCCGCACCACGCCCAGCACCCATGAAATCAACACGCTCTACGATGTTCCAGATCTCGCCTTGCGCAAACGCGGGCAAATTCTCCGCCTGCGCGAGTACGGCAAGAAGTGGACTTTAACTCACAAGAGCAAAGGCCAGGCGGGCCGCCACAAAGTTCGGATTGAACGCGAAACAGCCGTCGCCAATGGTAAAGTCATGGACGCGATTCTGCTGGCACTCGGATACCAAGGCTCATTCCGCTACGAAAAATTTCGCGAGGAGTGGAGCGATGACCATGGGCACGTGGTGCTGGATGAAACTCCCATCGGCGATTTCGGAGAGATCGAAGGCCCATCGCGCTGGATCGACCGGACTGCCCGCACCCTGGGGATCGCCCCAGAACTCTACATCACACAATCGTATGTCGAACTGTTTCTGGATTGGAAAAAGCGCGCCCGCGCCTCCGCCAAGAACATGACCTTCGACGAAGTGTTACACCGGAAGGCCTGATCGGCAGGGCTTTCCGGTATCCGCCGTATGGTTTGCCGCACCAAACTAACCAACAAACATGACGCAATGCGCGCGGCCCTGCATGGTAATCTCACTTGAGTCTTGGAGTACGATTCAAACCGCATGGCAGCGCAGAAAGAAAACTTCCGGCGTCTGTTGCGAACCGTGGAAGCGCTCTCCGATTTAGGACCGGCGATCACCGCCGAGCGCGAATTTCCCCAGACGGCCTCCGCCATGCTTTCCGCATTAATGCAGGCGGCCGCTGCAAAAGAGGGCGTACTCTTCGCCTACAACAATAAGCCATCCATGCTGACTTCGGTGGCGTCAGGAGGTTTTGTACTGATGCCTGAGCCGGCGGTGATTCCGTTGCTTCCGAAACACGTTCATGCGTTACTGTCGACGCGTGCCACCATCATCCTTACCAGCGGCGCGTCTGACGTTTTTCTCAGCGCGAATGGAAACGTAGCGCCAGAATTGTTCCGGTGCATCGCACCCCTGAAAGTGGCGGGCACGCTGGTGGGAGCAGTCGCTCTGGGCCGTCGAGAAGGCAATGCCAGTTACAACGAAGACGAACTGGAAGCTCTCGATCTGCTTTGCCATTATGTCGCGCTGGCCTTGCACAACTTCAACTTGACGCAGACGCTCGCGCAGCGCGTCTCCGACAATCTTCGCATCATGGCTTCACTCAATGGCTTTTATGACAATGCTCTGGAAGCTTTCGCCGCGGCGGTCGACACCAAGCATGTGAATATTCACGGGCACTCGTTGCGGGTGGGGCGTTACGCCGCCGCCATTGGCGAGGCCATGGGACTGGAGACTCCCGACCTTATCGCTCTTCGTTCAGCGGGCTATTTGCATGACATCGGGAAGATCGCGGTCGACCGTCGGCTCTTTGCCAAGCCGACTTCTCTGGACGCCGATGAATTTCGACAGATGGCGGATCACACCGTGGTGGGTCATGAAATCGTCAGCAACGTACAATTTCCCTGGCCCAGCATTCCGGAGATTGTGCGATGGCATCACGAGCGCGGGGACGGCTCAGGATATCCCGATGGACTCAGAATGGCGGAGATTCCGATACCCGTCCGCATTATGGGTCTGGCAGACACTTTCGACGCCATGACGAGCGAGCGCCCCTATCGCAATTCACTGTCTTTGGGTGGAACGCTCAATGAGATTGTACGCATGGCGCCGCATAAGTTCGATCCTGACGCCGTACAAGGACTGTTGCTACAGATCCGACGGGATGCGGTGGGGAGCAACCGCACAAAGTTTCTGGACGACCGTCTTGCGGGCAACATATCCGCTACGGATGTCGACCAATTGGCAGCCAATCTGCAACACAAAACCACACGCGGACGCCTCTTTCTCACCTAGCCGTAAACCCTCTCCAGACCTCCATTTCGTCACTCCCGTAACCAAAAAAGGCAGCAACTTCCGCCCGGTCGAGGGTTCATACTATAGGCGGAGAGATAGCCCGTTCGGGAGACTCATGCGACTGGCAAATTCGACGAAACGGCTGCTCTGCATAACTCTCGCCGCTGTGAGTTTGCTTGGCTTCGCCTCGGGTAAGAGGAGGAAGAAGGACGAGTTCGCCACCATGGACGAGCACAAACGTGCCGTTCATGCCTTAAGTCGTCTGACTTTTGGAGGCCGTCCGGGCGAAGTGGATCGAGTCGCCGCCATGGGCGTCGACAAATGGATGGATCAACAACTCCATCCCGAAAAGATTGACGATTCCGCTTTGCAGGCACGTCTGGAACAATTCCCAACGCTGCAAATGGACACCCGCGAACTGGCGGCGAACTTTCCGCCAGAGCAAAAGATCAAGGCTGTGATAGACGGCAAAGAGTCGCTGCCGACAGAGCGCGCCGAGCGCGTCGTGTATCAGATGCAGATTGACCGCTATGAACAAAAGCTGGAGCGCAAGCAAGCAGCCGCAACCGCGAATCCAGTGCAGACAGTGAACATGGCGACCAACGCATCCACTACGGGCGCAAAAACTCCCGCTGAAGTGGACGGTACGCAACAACCGATGCCGCCTACGACGATGCCGGCGACGGAAGACGCGGACGCAGGCGATAAGAGTTATGCGGACGATGAGGCGAAACAGCTGATTGCCATGCCGCCGGATCAGCGCCTAAACGCGATTCTCAGCCTCTCCACCAACGACCGGCGAGCGCTGGTTAAGTTCATCAAAGGCGGTCCGCGCGACCAGATTCTCTCCGGGATGTCGCCGCACGATCGCGAAATCGCAATCGCGCTGAATAATCCACAGCAGGTCGTAACGGACGAGCTGGTTTCCGCAAAGCTGGTGCGCGCGGTGTACAGCGACCGTCAGTTGCAGGAGGTCCTCACCGACTTTTGGTTCAATCACTTCAACGTGTTTGTCGGCAAAGGTCCCGATCGCTACATGCTCGCGGGATATGAGCGCGATGCGATCCGGCCTTATGCGATGGGTAAGTTCGAGGATTTGCTGGTGGCGACGGCGCAGAGTCCCGCGATGCTCTTCTATCTGGACAACTGGCTCAGCGTCGGGCCAAATTCTGATGTTGCCAACGGCATTCCCAAGCGCGCTGGCGATGACTGGCGCAAGCGCGAACGCAAGCCGGGCCCGGTGAATCAGTCCAAAGGCAAGCGCAACGGATTGAACGAAAATTACGGTCGCGAATTGATGGAACTGCACACACTCGGCGTCAACGGCGGCTACACGCAGAAAGACGTGACCGAGGTCGCCAAAGTTCTGACTGGTTGGACGCTAACGCAGCCGCGCGAAGGTGGCGGTTTCAAATTTGACGAACGCATGCACGAGCCCGGCGACAAAGTTGTGCTTGGCCACAAGATCAAGTTCAACGGCGAGAAAGAAGGATATGAACTGCTGCATATTCTTGCGCATCATCCTTCGACGGCGAAGTTTATTTGCACCAAGCTGGCGGTTCGGTTCGTCAGCGACGATCCGCCACAGGGTCTTGTCGATCGGATGACGCAAACGTTCCTGAAGAAAGACGGCGACATTCGTGAAGTGATGAAAACCATGCTGCAGTCGCCAGAATTCTGGTCGCCCAGCGAGTATCGCGTCAAGGTGAAGACGCCGCTCGAGTTCACGGTGTCTGCGCTGCGCGCGACTGGCGCCGACCTGACCGACGCCATGCCTGTGGCGCATCAGCTACAAAACATGGGGATGCCGCTCTACGGGATGCAGCCGCCTACGGGCTACTCCGAGAAGTCGGACGCCTGGGTCAATTCATCCGCGTTGCTTGGTCGCATGAATTTCGCGCTGGCCTTTACCGCGGGCAAAACAAGAGGGGTTCAGGTTTCGTTGCAGAACTTGATCGATCCCGGCACCGCGACCGATGTGGATGAAGCTCTTGTTGTGTTGGAGAAGAGTTTCCTCGCAGGCGACGTCTCGCCGCAAACCCACGATACGATTGCGGCGCAGTTGCAAGATCCAAAGATCACGCAGCGCAAGTTGGACGACCCCAAACATCCTGCCAATATCGCTGTAATCGCCGGATTGCTTTTGGGTTCGCCCGAATTTCAGAAACGATAATTAGGAGTCAACCTATGGCCATCACACGTCGCATCTTCGTTCGCAACGGCGCTTTAGCAGTGGTTGGAAGCGCAGCCGTCCCGTCTTTCTTGAGACGGGCCGCCTATGCCGCCGACATGGCGGGCGGCAAGAACAAGCGCCTGGTTGTGCTCTTCCAGCGCGGCGCGGCGGATGGATTGAATATTGTCGTACCGCACGCCGAGCCTGCCTACTATGCCATGCGACCGTCGATTAATATCCCGAAAAACGCTGTGCTCGATCTCGATGGATTCTTCGGATTGCATCCGGCCATGGCATCGTTTCAAACCTTATGGGACCAAAAGCATCTCGCCATCGTTCATGCGGCGGGCTCGCCCGATCCTTCGCGTTCGCACTTCGATGCGCAGGATTTCATGGAGTCTGGCACGCCCGGAGTCAAAGCTACCGAAGATGGCTGGCTGAATCGCACGCTGCGGGCTGCGCCTCCGACGGCAGGACAATATCCTTTTCGCGCCGTCGCAATCGGTCCTGCGTTGCCCCGAATTCTCTCCGGCAATGAGCCTGCGGTTGCGATCAACAACATTAACGACTTCGGCGTCGGCGGCCGTAATACTCCTCCCGCCGCCAACACCTTCGAAGCGATGTACGAGCACTCCGTCGATTCCGTGCTACACGGCACCGGGCAGGAAACATTCGATGCGGTCAAGATGCTGAAGTCAGCCGATCCGGCGAAGTATACGCCCACGCCCGGGGCTAATTATCCCAAAGGCCACTTCGGCGACAGCATGAAGCAGATGGCTCAGTTGATCAAGGCCAACCTTGGCGTGCAGGTCGCATTCGCCGATATTGGTGGATGGGATCATCACGTCAACGAGGGCAACACGCAGGGGCAGATCGCGAATGTGCTCACGGAATTTTCGCAGTCGATCTCCGCCTTCTGGATTGACCTCGGCAACCTTGCCGAAGACACGGTCATCGTTACCATGTCGGAGTTCGGACGCACCGCGCGCGAGAACGGCAACCGCGGCACCGATCATGGCCACGCGAACGTCATGTTTGTCCTAGGCGGCCCGGTCAAAGGCGGTAGAGTTTACGGGAAGTGGCCGGGGCTCGATCAATCGCAACTCTACGAGGCCCGCGATCTTGCGGTTACGACCGACTTCAGGCAAGTGTTGAGCGAAGCAGTGTATAAGCATCTGGGAAACAAAGACACGGCAACCGTCTTCCCCGGATTCAACGGCACAACGCAGCAGTTCCTGCGTTATATGTGACCGGGGCGTAAGGAAACCACTCCCGATGCGTTGCACCGCCATCATCACAAACTGGAGCGCTGGCTCGCATCGGACACATCGCCGCAGGCGGCTTCGGCGACGTCTGCAACTATTGCCTAAAGACAAGGCACAGGACAACGACTACGCAGTGAGGCGCGAAGGGCTTAGCGTTTTTTCGCTGGAATTGCGTGGTGTTGAGCAGGATGCTGATACTTGCGCTGTCGGTGTTCGAGGTTGCAACGTCAGGCTTGCCATCGTCATTGAAATCGGCCACGGTGATCAGAGGGAAGTGACCGTGGACAGCGAACGTCTGCGGCTCTTGGAATGTTCCATCGCCGTTGCCCAGCAGGACGGAGATGGTGCCAGGGCATTCTTTCTCGCAAAGTGGATCGTTCCCGACCACGAGGTCTGGAATACCGTCGCCGTTGAAGTCTGACGTCGCCATCGACATCGGGTTGGGGCCAGCGGCCCCGAGCTGGCCTCGACCAAAAGTACCGTCGCCATTGCCTAACAGAATAGCTGCGTAGCTGGTTCGATTGGAACTGCCATCGGCTATTGCCACGGCAACGTCGAGTTTGCCGTCGTCGTTAATTCTGCTCCGCCCAAATGCGGTGACCTGTCTTGTGGGGAGAACCGGGGCGGAAGGAACCGGCTACTTCCTGCAAATGGCTCGCTTAGAATGCGAATTGTCCTCGGCGATGCCGGACAAAGCGACTGGCGGGCGGTCTGGGAACTCCGCGACAAGCGAAAGATTTCCACCCATAGCTTCGACTGTTTTGCGCAGAGTAGATAGCAACAAATCGCTGCGCTTTTCCAGGCGCGAAACTCCATCCTGACTGATACCCAGTGTCTTGGCAATTTTGACCTGGGTAAGCTTACGGGCGCGACGAAGCTCGCGCAGGCTCATCTCTTCCGCGATGAGTTGAGCGGCGCGGGCCTCAACCTTTTTTCGTTGAGTTGAGCTTAGCTTTCTGATCTTGTCATTCACATTCGTTGGCATGGTTATTCGTTTTCCCTTTTCATCCGGGCGAGATGAGCGTCGAAACGCGCGTCAGCTTTTCGAATCAGCTCGCGATAGAAGCGCCTTTCGCTGCCTCCAGATTTGTCCCCGCCGACCAGCAGAATCGCCTTGCGCCTCGTGTCGAACGCGAAGGCAACTCGCCACTCGCCATCGGCCGCGCTGAAGCGTAGCTCCTTCATCTTGGCATGGCGCGAACCATTCAACGTGTCGGCTCGCGGGCGCTTCAACTGTGGACCAAACTGCTCAAGCAGCCGAGCCATTGCCAGCAGTTCCGTTTGCACATCTTCGGGCAGTCGGTCGAACTCCGGCTCAAATTCATCGCCGATTTCGACGATCCACGGCACTCGCTAAGTATGGCATTGGAGTAATATGTTGTCAACAACATGAAGGCAGCCTAGAGATCCTGGGTGTAAGCCGTCCGCAGCTTAAGCCAGCGTCACTCCATCTGAACCCCAAATGCGGTAACCTGTCATGTCGGGACAACCCTGCACCACTCACATACGGAGGCCGTCGCTTGAGCAAACAAATTCATAAGGTCGCAATTCTGGGGGCGGGCACGATGGGGGCTCGCATCGCGGCGCATTTTGCCAATGCGGGCGTGCCCAGTTATCTGCTCGATATTGTTCCGCCAGACGCCGCTCAAGCGACGCCAAGCGCCGGGCGCAGCAGCATCGCGATCGCGGGCCTCGAAGCGGCGAAGAAGTCAAAGCCTGCCGCCTTCATGGACGCATCCTTGAGCCGCTACGTTACTCCCGGCAACTTCGACGACTATCTCGGACGCATCGCCGAAGTCGATTGGGTCATCGAGGCCGTGGTTGAGAATCTTGAGATCAAGCGCGCGCTGCTGCGCAAGGTCGAAGCCATTCGCAAGCCGGGCACGATTGTCACGACCAATACCAGCGGCCTGCCCGTGGGCAAGATTGCCGAAGGATTTTCCGACGACTTTCGGCGCGCGTGGTTTGGCACGCACTTCTTCAATCCGCCGCGCTACATGCGCCTGCTGGAACTGATTCCGACGCCGGAATCCGATCGCGCCGCCATGGACGCGGTCTCCCGCTTCTGCGATATCCATCTCGGCAAGGGCGTTGTCGTAGCCAAGGACACGCCCAACTTCATCGCCAATCGCATCGGAACGTTTTCCGTGCTCAACGTGATGCGCCTCATGCAAGAGATGGATTTCAGCATCGAAGAAGTCGATGCGCTCACCGGACAAGTTCTCGGCTGGCCCAAGTCGGCGACCTTCCGCACTATCGATATGGTCGGCCTCGACATCCTCGGCCACGTCGTCGCCAACATGACGCAGAACGTAAAGGATGAGCGCAGCGAGCTCGCGCTGCCCGCGTTCTACAAGCAAATGCTGGAGCGCAAAATGCTCGGCGACAAAACCAAAGGCGGCTTCTACAAAAAAGCGCAAGGAGACGACCGCCTGGGCCTCGATTGGAAAACTCTCGAGTATCGTCCGCGACAGAAGCCAAAGTTTGCCGCGCTCGATCTCGCCAAGAATTTAGAAGAAACCGGCCCGCGCGTTCGCATGTTGCTGGGCATGGACGGCGGCGGACAGAAGGGCGACAAGGCTGGGGCGTTTTTGTGGGCCGCGCTCTCCGATCTTTGGACCTACTGCGCCAACCGCATTCCGGAGATTTCCGACACGGTTGTCGATATCGATCGCGGTATGCGCCTGGGTTTCAACTGGGAGTTCGGTCCGTTTGAACTATGGGACGCGGTCGGCGTTAAAGCCACCGTTGATCGCATGAAAGCCGAGGGGCATCCCATAGCGGCGAACGTTGAGAAGCTGCTCAGCGAGGGCGCGACGACCTGGTTCAAAGACGTCCCCAAGACACACTCCGGCAAGGCGTATTTCGATGTCGCTGGCGGGACTTATATGAACGTCGATGTTCCGCCCGGAGTCTGGTCGGTGGCCGCCGCGAAGAAAACGCACGTCGTAAAGAAGAACGCGGGCGCATCGCTGGTCGATGTCGGCGACGGCATCGGCTGCATCGAGTTCCATAGCAAGATGAACACGCTGGGCGCCGACATCATGACGCTCATCACCCAGACGCTCAAGCCCGGCGGACCAGGCGACAACTTCGACGGCTTCGTCATCACCAACGACGCCACGAACTTTTCCGTCGGCGCGAATTTGATGATGCTGCTCATGGCCGTGCAAGACGAAGAGTGGGACGAGGTCGATCTCGTCATCCGGCAGTTCCAGGGCATGACGCAGGCGATAAAATTTTCGCCGAAGCCAGTCGTCGTCTCGTCGTTCGGATTATGTCTCGGCGGAGGCACCGAGCTTTCTCTGCACGCGGCGGCGCGGCAACCGCACGCCGAACTCTATACCGGACTGGTCGAAGTCGGCGTGGGACTGCTCCCCGGCGGCGGTGGCTGCAAAGAGATGCTGCTGCGCTCGGTCGATAGTGCCGCAACGATTCGTCCCGGTGGACGAGGCGAGTCCGTCGAATTAATGGAAGCGATGAAGAAAGCCTTCGAAACTCATCGCCACCGCGAAGGTCGCAACTTCGGCGCAAGAAGCGCGGGGATTGGGATTCCTGTCTTCTTCAGACAACATTACGATGAACCGCGATCGCCTTCTGGCTGACGGCAAAGAGCGCGCCATGGAGCTGGTTCGCGCCGGATACGAGCCGCCGCAGCCGCGCACCGATATCCCCGCGCCGGGAGAAAACGTCCTCGCCGCGCTGAAACTCGGCGTCCATATTATGCGGCAGGGAGACTACATCACCGAATACGAAGTAAAGCTAGCGACTAAGATCGCCGAGGTTCTCTGCGGCGGCAACGTAACGCCGGGAACGCCGGTCAGCGAACAGTACATCCTCGACCTGGAGCGCGAAGGCTTCAAATCCCTCTGCGGCGAAAAGAAAACGCAAGAGAGAATTCAGTACACGCTGAAAACCGGGAAGACGCTAAGGAATTAGAGAATAGCTGACGAGAGTTTCAGATTCTTTGCTTCAGACGGCGCTAATTTTGTCGTTCATCCACTTCAGCGCGCGGCGGTACAGAGCAAAGTCGGCGGCGTCAAGGTCCTTAGCGTGCGCGTCCGGCCTGTCGTTTATTACCGCCGACTGAAGGTCGAATTGGTTTCGGTCGCCGAATAACCCCTGAAATAGCCGCCATTCGCGTTTTACGAAAGCAACCAGGTCTGACCAGTTGAATTTCTCGATCAGTTCGTCAGCTGAAAGCTGGTCAAACTTAGCCCGCTGCTCCGTTGGCAGAGCTTGAGCAAGTCTGGACTTGACGTTTCCCTTGGACTTATCAGTCAGTACGTCTGCCCTCAAAAAGTTAATCGCGATTTGTCTCAGCTTTTTCTCTAGAACATTACGCGTCTTGTTGATTACGGCGAGATCGTCGCCCCATCGGTCGAAGCTCTCGGCGCTAGCGCTGTCAGCAACCGGCGAGGTTAGCTGCGCCTCGGCATCCCGCATCGACGACTGCTCCAGACGCAGCTCCATTCCAGCCTTGATCATGTTTCGTGTGTGGGTGCCGTCTTTCTGCGAAAGGAGGCCGTAATTATCAAGAACATGAATATATTTTTTCTTGACCTCTGAGGCCGTCTCCCCGCCTTTCAAGAGTTTCAGGTAAGGGCCCTCCAACTCTGGATACACCCGGAACAAGTGACTTATCGCCACTTGGGCAATCGTGTCGCCCTCTGCCTCCACGAACGAGTTTACGTACATGGCCGTCTGAGACGCCGACACCGTGGCTGGTCGCGCTGACATCTCAATATGTCTGTGTATGTAAGAGCATGCCTTCCGAATCCAGTAGGGCATGTCGCAGCAGGTGGTGGCAATGATCGAAGAAGCCTCTTCTCCAAAAATCAGCCCGGCTGAACGCGCCATTTTCTTTATCATTGCGACGCTGGCCCCGCGAGGCAAGTGACTTAGATATTCCTCAGGCACCAGCGCGAGCGCCGAGTTTTCGACCCCGTCAATCGACTCGACTGAGAACCACTTGCTGGACACGCCGCTAATGAGCATCGAGAACGGCTTCGAATCACGGCTCGCTTCTTGGTATACCGCGCGGATATTTCGCCAAAATGGATTAAAGTTCTGTCGCCAATGAGCGGCGGTCGGACTGCCGGGAGTAACGTAGTCAATCTCGTCCGCAAAAAAGATGATTGGCTTGTCGCTTTCCTTTACCGAATCCAGGAGTTCTTTAGATGCCTGAGCCAGTGTTGCCTGCCTTGGAGTCGGGTCAACAACCGAATATCGCGTAGGTGATTCCTTCGCCGCCCGTAGGGCGTCGGTCAACGCGCACATTAATTGCTCGGCATTGAGCGACCAGATGTCATCGCGGGAGCAATCGAGCATGATGCTGTAGCAGTCGTAGTTCGCCTTTGCGTCGCTGATAATGCGGTTGATAACCGAAGTCTTACCGATTTTCCGTATCCCCAAAATTGATCGAATCTGCCCGCTTTGAAGCTTGCGCGCCAGATCGTGGGCTTCATTGCGACGGCCAAAGAAGTTATCGTCGTCAGAGACCGGCCCCGTAACATCGAACGGATCGTGGCTGAAGAGCTCCTGGCTGAGGAGACGCTCAATTTCCTCAGGTCTGCTGGGGCACGCTTGGGCGTAGACGGGTAACACAGATAGGCCGACGTTTCTGCCCCAATTCTTTAGCTTCGAATTGCCCTCAGAATCTGCATGGACGATGACCACGATAGTCGACTCCAATCGACCATTCGATGCCTGAATTAACTCTTTAGCTGTCTTGATGGTTCGCTGCTGCTGCTCTTCGAAATTCGTAAAGAGGATTAGCACCTCTCGGTCAACTGCTAGGGTGGAGGAAAGGCGCTTGGACAGCTTGCCGTACAAATAAACATACATGCCCTTCTCGCGAGACACCGAGGTCGGCGGCGGGGAAGTGAATAGGCCTTCGCCCGCCTTCACAAAATCATCGACCATCTTGCTCAGAACAAGCTGTGGCTTTAGCTGGACCATATACAAAATCACTCTCTGAAATGGATTACCGGCGGGATCTGGAAATATGGATTGTACACTGGCCAAGATCTATGGCGCCGTTCGTGACGCCAACAGACTGGCATGGTCGCAGGACAGCCGTCACTGGACATTCCTCCAGGAACACTGAACAATATCCTTAAGCAGGCAGGGCTGAAATGAAATATCTCGCGATTTACGAAAAGTCGGAGACCGGTTGGGGCGCTTACGCTCCCGATCTGCCGGGCCTCGGCATCGCCGCCAAGACCTTGGAAGAAGCCAAAGAACTCATCCGCGAGGCCATCGAGTTTCACGTTGAAGGCATCCGAGAGCATGGCGAAAGTATCCCGGCTCCATTCGCGACTACGGAGTACATCACGATATGAAATCCATCTTAGGAACCAGCGAAGACGTCACCCAGGCTAGTCTCACTGAGAAATATCGTGAGATGGCTCGCGACGCTCAGCACGAAGGAGAAGCCGATGCGTGGAGCGAAGGGCTGATCGGCGACGCGTTCGTCGACGATTGAAGCCACGCTGGGCTTACCCCGCCGCAACGTGCGCAAACCTACGCACTGCTGGCTGCCGCGCTTTCATAGCTCGCCACAGGTCGTACTGGGACTGCATATTCATCCACAGTTCCGGAGAAGTTCCCAGAGCGGCGGCTAGGCGGAGGGCCATGGGCGCGGAGATCCCAGCCTTGCCGTTCAATAACCGCGACAGGGTCACGCGCGTGACCTTCAACTGTGCTGCTGCCGCAGACACGGCCAGTTCCCCAAGGTATTCGCGCAAAACCAGTCCGGGATGTGGTGGATTGTGCATCGGCATGATTCCCCCCTAGTGATAATCCTGATAATCGACGAGGGTGGCATCCTCGCCGTCGAACTTAAACGTCAGGCGCCAGTTTCCGCTGACGCTGACTGACCAGTGATCTTTGAGGTCACCGCTCAGCGGATGCAGCTTCCATCCTGGAGCGTTCATATCTCCCGCCCGCCTGGCATTGGCGAGCGCAAACAGTTGCAAGCGCAGTCGATCGGCATGCTTGGGCTGAATGCCCGCTTTCGATCCGGCACGGAAGAATCTTTCGATGCCCCGATGCCGGAAGCTTACGATCACTTCGCATAGTGTAACGATACATGTTACGAGAGTCAACCGGGCGACTGAGTTCTCGCGCATGAAAGCCCTTTGCTGGCAAGACTGGGCCAAGCCCTGACTCAGCCCATGTTAAGATTTAAGAGATTTTGCCGTGCGGAAGTGGTGGAATTGGCAGACACACCATCTTGAGGGGGTGGCGCCGAAAGGCGTGGGGGTTCAAGTCCCCCCTTCCGCACCAAGATTCTCCGCCTGGATTTCGCCGTCGAGCGGAACTGCCCGCTTCGCCCTTCACAACAATCCGTAGAAGGTGAAGGTACTGGCGTCGTAGACGATGAAAGCCGGTCCGGTCAAGCTTGATCCGCTGGCCAAAAAGCTGCTGGCGTAGGTCCCGGTCGAATCGTAATAGACCCACAGATTAGCCGCTGAGCCATTGACCGTACCCGTCACCATGCCGATGTTGCCCACGGTCGAGCCGGTCAGTTTAACCGACGGAATGCCGGTGACATTCAAGGCATAATTGCTGGACTCTTTGAAGGTCGTCGTGACCGAGCCGTAAGGGCCCAACACTCCGTTATAGGTTCCGGAGAGAGGTTGAATGCCGGTGGCATTGATGTAGCCGGCATCGCCGCCGCATGCACCCGCTCCGCCCGTGTAAGTTCCGGTAAGGGTTCCGTCGGGGTTTACGAAAACGGTGCCGTTATAAACCACTCCGCCCAAATTGAAGGAGAACTCCGCAGACATGCCCTGAGTACCGTGGGTCTGCGCCTCGCCGGTGACGGAGCTTCCCGTGCCCAACTGATTGCACAATCCCACCGGCGCGAATTGGCCTGTGCTCGCGGAGCCGCTTGTCCCTTTGGGTAGAAACGACGCCAACTGCACTTGCGTCCCTGAGGACGAGAGTGCGCTGCCGTTTTGAGTGATGATGGTGTCGACCAGAAAGATGTTTCCGCCGGACGTGGCGCCTGCGGCGCCTTGCGGATAAGCCACGGACGTGAACACAAACTCCCAGGCTCCGGCAAAATCGTTTTGCGGCGCATTCGGACCATTGGTCGCGGTGCCGTCGCCGTGTCCGCCATTCGCTCCGCAGCCTACGGTTGCCAGCGCGAGCGCTAAAGCCGCCGCCAGATAGAAACTTTTGCCTGTGTTCATTGTCCCGTGTCTCCTTGTAGTGGGTTGATGTTTGCATAGGCGGCGTAACCTCGCCAAGTTACCGCCGTGCTCGGCCTTCCGCAGCAGGAGGGTGGTTATGGCATCGCGGTCAGGTGAATCACCTGGAAGGTTTACCTTCGGTTACAATAAAAGAGCGGCGCGTCTGCCGCTCACTTGACGGACAGGAATCTTTCGACATGGTCACTCTGATTACACTGGTTCATATTATTGTTTGCTTCTTCTTAATCATTGTTGTGCTCCTGCAGAGCGGCAAAAGCGGCGATATCGCGGCGGCGTTTGGCGGCATGGGCAGCCAGACGGCATTTGGCCCACGCGGCGCGGCCACGGCACTGTCGCGGGCGACGACCTGGTCAGCCGTCATTTTCATGGTGACCTCGATCACACTGTCGATCATTGCTTCGCGCAAGACTGGGACGAACTCGGTGCTCTCCGGCATCAAGACGACGCAGATGAAGACCCAACCAGCGACTCCCGCAACGCAGCCGACGGCGCCCAGCCAAAAGTAAACTTTCATTCTGCCCGGCGTGCGGCTCTCTTCATTTTTTTCGCGTCTGAAGGCACCCCCTATACGAACCCTGGCGGTCGTATAGCGGTCGTCCAACAGGAACCCTTTCGGAGCAACCCCTTAATCCTGATACGAAACTTCGCCATAGGTACGAGGAGGTGCAAGAATGGCCGGTCGGCGCGTTCTTTCGCTATGTGGAGTGTGCTTCCGGAGAACCATCTGGGAAATTTCGACCTGACGCGGGGCGTCAACGGAGTGACACAAAATGGCAGCCGGATCGTTCTGCGAGGCGCATCGAAAATGGATGAAGTGACTTGCGCGCGACTGCGTCAAGCAAACAAAGGAAATAGCGGAGCCAAGGCTACACTTTAGTTATCTGGAGGTGTGGCGGGTAAAATGCGAATATGAAGGCCAATCAGGTCACTGAGACCAAAACCTTGCTAAACGGAGAAGAGGGATTACACATGAAGAAACAAAAGGGCTTTTCACTGATCGAGCTTTTGATCGTGGTCGCGATTATTCTGATTATCGCCGCCATCGCCATTCCTAACCTGCTGCGCGCACGTATTGCAGCCAACGAATCGTCCGCTGCCGCGTCGTTGCGCACGGTCGACACTGCGGAAATTCAGTACCAGACCGCGTATCCGACACAAGGCTATTCTGCTGCTATCGCCAACCTGGGCGGTGCGAATCCTTGCACCCCTGCCGTTGCGACTGCTTGCATCATCGATCAAGTGCTTGCGGCTGGCACCAAGAGCGGATACACCTTTGGCGAGTTGGCATTTGGCGGGCCTCCGACGACGGACTTCGTGGCCAACGGCCAGCCTACCACGCTGAACACGACCGGTGTGAAGGGTTTCTGCACGACCTCTGACAACGTGGTTCGCTTCGTAACTCCGGCGGCTGGCGCGTATGCGACGGTTGCGACTTGCCAGGCGATCGCCCCGATCGGCAACTAGTTGTTAGCTGCTGACAGGTGTCGAAGAGCATCGGGTGGCAACACCCGATGCTCTTAATTTTTGTATACAAATCGGCTTGACAACGCGGTTACGAACGTGGAGAAGGTCGTCAGTTCGGAACCTGAGGTGCATCATTAAAACGCAAGTGCATCTACATTAAATTTAAGGGGTCTTCAATGAAACGGACAAAGGGATTTTCACTGATCGAGCTTTTGATCGTGGTCGCGATTATTCTGATCATCGCGGCCATCGCCATACCGAATCTGCTGCGCGCACGTATTGCAGCCAACGAGTCGTCTGCTGCCGCGTCGTTGCGCACGGTTGACACTGCGGAAATTCAGTACCAGACGGCGTATCCGACACAAGGCTATTCTGCTGCTATCGCCAACCTGGGCGGTGCGAATCCTTGCACCCCTGCCGTTGCGACTGCTTGCATCATCGATCAAGTGCTTGCCGCTGGCACCAAAAGCGGATACACCTTTGGCGAGTTGGCATTTGGCGGGCCCCCGACGAACAACTTTGTAGCGAATGGACAGCCGACGACACTCAACACGACAGGTGTAAAGGGATTCTGCACGACGGCGGACAATGTTGTGCGCTTTGTAACTCCTGCGGCTGGCGCCTACGCGACTGTCGCGACCTGTCAGGCGATCGCTCCCATTGGCAACTAAGTTGTGTCGGGATAGAGATCGCTAGCGAAGAGCACCTTTCCGGTGCTCTTCGTTGTTTGAGAAAGCAGTCCGGTTGAAGCTGGCACGGAACTTGACATTTTCTGTCACCGATTTTCATGCGGAGCTCGCTGGTTTAGGGGAGGGCACGATCAGGCGGGGTAAATAGCTGATTTCACAGCCTGCTGCATAGTGCCTAAAGTTCCGAATCGCAAATGCCGCATGGTTTCACAAATGCAACAGAAGTGGCAGACAGATAAAGGGGCTGCAACAACATGAAACAAGATCGCGGATTCTCGTTAATCGAGCTGTTGATCGTGGTGGCGATCATTTTAATTATCGCTGCGATCGCTATCCCGAACCTGTTGCGCGCCAGGATCGCGGCCAACGAGTCCTCGGCGGCGGGCTCGGTTCGAACCGTGGCGAACGGGGAGATCGCTTATGGCGCGGCATATCCCACCGTCGGCTACACCACACTCGCCAGCCTGGGTGGAGCTTCCCCCTGTGTGCCTTCGATGGTCACGGCCTGCATCATCGATAACGTGCTGGCCAGCGGAACCAAGAGCGGCTATACGATTAACGGGCTGGGATTTGGCGGCGTTCCGAACACAACATTCGTCACTGGCGCGGCGCCCTTGACTTATAACGTCACCGGCGTGCGTGACTTTTGCGTCACGACTGACGGGGTCGTGCATGTTAACGCCGGCGCGGCCGGCGCGGCACCGGCACCTGACGTGCCAACCTGTTTGGCCTATTCAATTCTTAACTAAACCGCATGATTCCGGTCTGTGGCGGGTTCGGCGTTTACTTTCGTAATCCGGTGTCCCGCCCCATCTCGTTGAAAGTCTGTTTGGTTTGCCTATAATTTGATCGTGGATGGTTGTACGTCCGAAACGTATGTCAGCGATCGATATTACAGGACTCGAAAAAACCTATCAGGTTGGTTTCTGGCGCAAGCGCCCTAAGCTTGCGCTGAAACCGCTGCATCTTACCGTCAATGAAGGCGAGATCTTCGGCTTCCTGGGACCCAACGGCGCAGGCAAGACCACAACCCTGAAAATGCTCATGGGACTGGTATTTCCCACAAGCGGGTCGGCGCGCATTCTGGGCATGGAATTGGACGATCCGCGCATGAAGGCGCAGATCGGCTTCCTGCCCGAGCAGCCGTACTTCTACGACTACCTTACGGGACGTGAATTGCTTAACTACTACGCGCAACTCTCCGGCGTGGCGGCAAAAGATCGCTTCCGCAAAGTGGATGAGATGTTGGAGCGGGTGGGTTTGAAGGATGCGGCAAATCTTCAGCTGCGAAAATTCTCGAAAGGGATGTTGCAGCGTGTAGGCATCGCACAGGCCATTCTGCACGACCCAAAGATTGTGTTTCTCGATGAACCGATGTCGGGACTGGATCCGATGGGTCGGCGTGAGGTTCGCGACTTGATGGAACAACTCCGTCAAGATGGCAAGACGGTGTTCTTCTCCACGCATATTCTGGCCGATGCGGAGTCGCTGTGCGACCGCGTGGGGATCGTCACCTCGGGCGAATTGCGCGGCGTGGGGACGATCGCGGATCTGACCTCAACTGTGCAAGCGAAAGTCGAAATCGTGTGGAGTGGCGCTGCCGTCCCCGCCGGAATTAAGGCCCTGCCAGCTGAAATCAAGACCAGTGGCGACACGCAGCGGGTCGTCGTGCAAGAGGCGCAACAGGATGCGGTGCTTGAAATCTTGCGGCGCGAGCGTTTGCGCTTGATCTCGGTCACGCCGGTGCGGACTTCGCTGGAAGAATATTACGTGCGGCGCGTGGGGCCGCTCGAAGCCAACGGCGTCGCCGCGGGGGGACCGTCATGAAAACCTGGTATATCGCGCGCAATACGTTTCTTGAAGCGGTTCGCGATCGCGTTCTGTACAATCTGGTTGCGTTTGCATTGCTCATGTCGGGTGCAGCGGTTCTGGTGGGACAAATCTCATTTGGCATCGAGCGCCTGGTAGTCGTGAACCTAGGTTTGACCGCGATCTCGCTGTTTGGAATCGTGATCGCAATCTTTATCGGAATCGGCCTGGTGTCCAAAGAAATCGAGAAGCGGACGCTCTATACCGTGCTGTCACGGCCGGTGCAACGGTGGGAGTTTATCGTCGGCAAGTTTTTTGGTCTGGCCGGAACCCTGGTGGTGAACACTTTCTTCATGGCGCTGGGCGTGTTCGCGGCACTGTTTTACGTCGCCCATGCGTTTCACAAAACCGACGCCTGGATTCTGGTCGCGCTCTATTTCATCATTTTGCAGTTTGTCATCATCACGGCGTTGGCGCTGCTGTTCTCGTCGTTCGCGTCACCGATCATGGCGGCTGTGTTTGCTTTCGCGTTGTTTGTGATTGGCAGCTTCGCGGAAGACTTGCGAGGATTTGCCGCCATGAGTCATGGCGCGGAACGCTGGCTGGCGACCGGAGTGGCGTATCTCGTGCCGAATTTTTCGGCATTCAACATCATCAGCCTTGTGGCCCATGAACAAGGCGTGGCCGGATCGCTGATTTTTTACAATACAGCGTATGCGATGTTCTATGCCGCCATGGCCACAAGCGGTGCAGTGCTGATCTTCCAGCACCGCAACTTAAAGTAAGATATGACGCGCGCCCAACGAGTCACGGTATCAGCCAGTTTTCTTTTGGCGGGCTGCATGAGCCTGTCGCTCTTGTCCCTGCGACGGGTGGACCAGGTTCGCCCGAATGCGACGCTGGATGAGGTTTTATACCTGCCTTCGCCGAAGATCGTGAAGCGGCTGAGCCTGGGTTACGACGGGCTAATGGCCGACATCTATTGGACTCGAGCCGTGCAGTACTTCGGCGGTGGACATGCCAACGGCGCCACGCAATTTAAACTGCTTGCGCCCTTGCTGGAGATCGCTACAACGCTCGATCCTCATCTGATTGTGGCGTATGACTTCGGAGCTAATTTTACCGCGCCGCCTCTGCCCAACGGCGCTGGCGAGCCCGAGAAGGCGATCGCCTTGACGGAGTTCGGCATTCGCAACAATCCCAACGAATGGCGGCTTTACAGCAATTTGGGATTCATCTACTACCTGGAAATGAAAGACAAAGCCCGAGCGGCGGATGCCTTCTTTCGAGCCTCAAAGATTCCTGGCGCGCATCCGTTCATGATTCTGGTGGCTGGCCGCATGGCCGAGCACACGGATGATTTGGAAACCGCCCGGATGATCTGGGAAACGGCATATGAGAGCTCTAAGCAACCCGAGATTCGCGCCAACGCGGGCGCGCACCTGCGAGCCATCGTAGTCGACCAAGACGTCACCGCGCTGGAAACCCTGACCGCGAAATACAAAGACCTAACCGGCCACTTCCCTGCCCGCTTCTCCGATCTTGAGGCGGCGGGATTGTTGCGGGGCACGCCGATCGATCCGTTGGGGCGACCGTACAAGCTGGCGGCCGAGGGACGGGTGGAAGTGGTGAATCCCGACGACCTGCCTTTCATTCAAAAGGGAACGCCTCCGGGTTACGTGGCACCCGCAAAGCCTAAGTTCCTGCCCGCGGACGCAAGCGCGAAGTAGTTTTCGTCCCGCGAGTCTGCGCCTTCGCTATCATCGGTGATGAATGACCCCGAGGCGTGAACCCGCGTTGTCATCCACGATTGTCAAGTGGTGGAAGCGGGAAACCGCGAGACGCGGGACGTCGGCTGCTTTGGGAAAGCTGGCCGGGGTCTTCTGGGAGTTTATCCTCGACTCTTCGCCGCAGAGGCGTCGGCAGCGGTATGGGGACGCGGATTTCGACTGGGACCATCGTGTGGACACTACCGGGGCTACGGTGGGGGCGCGGGATCGGCTTGTGGGATTGTTGCACTCGCCGTATCAGCCGACGGAGCCGGGGCTATTTCACGAAATGATGGCGGCTCTGAAGATTGATTTCGCGGAATCCATCTTCATCGACGTTGGATCGGGCAAAGGACGCGCGTTGCTGCTGGCGGCGGATTATCCGTTTCGAAGAATTATCGGAATCGAGTTGCTGACGGAACTGGATCGCATCGCGCGGGCAAACATCGCCAAATACCATTCGGAGTCGCAGAGGTGCTTTGCCATCGAAGCGGTATGTGGAGACGCGGGCGACTTTTCGTTTCCATCCGAGGCGATGGTGGTGTACCTGTTCAATCCGCTGCCGGATGCGGCGCTGGCCACCATGCTGGACAATCTGGAAGCGTCGTGGCGAAAAACCCCGCGGTCGATTACGGTGCTCTATCACAATCCGGTGCTGGAACATTTGTTTCACGGACGCAGCCCCTGGCGAAAAGTGGGCGGGACGCATCAGTATTCGATCTTCGCGGTCTAGGAGCCCATCCGCGCCAGAGAGCGCCATGCCGTAAACTAGTCCTGTGTTCCGGAACGCGCCGCTCCAACTCCTCATGGTCCTCGGGTTCGCATCCGTACTCTCGGCCGCCACGTCGGGCGATATCCACGCCGTTGCCCAGGCAGTCGACGCCCATTATGACCATCTGCATACCCTGCAAGCCGACTTCACCGAAACCTATCGGGGGCCGGGGACGCAGCGGGTGGAATCGGGCACACTCCTGCTGAAAAAACCCGGCAAGATGCGTTGGGAGTACCGTTCTCCTAAGGACAAGCTGTTTGTCAGCGATGGCAAGACCGCATGGTTTTACGTCCCTGAGGACCGGCAGGTGAGGAAGACGGATGTGCGCAGACTCGACGACTTGAGGTCTCCATTGGCGTTTTTGCTGGGCAAGACGCACCTGGAAAAGGAGTTCGAGGAGCTGTCGTTAGCGCCGGACATGGCTCCTCAGACGCCTGGGGGAGTAGTGATTCGGGGAGTTCCGAGAGCGATGGCAGATCGAGTGAGTCAAGTGCTGTTTGAGATCACGCCCTCCAGTCGGATCGCGCGGATAGTAATCGAGCAGGCGGATGGCTCGACTGTGGAGTACAAGCTCACCGGCCAAAGGGAAAACATCGCCGTTCCAGATAACGCTTTCCGTTTTGCGCCTCCAGCGGGCGCGGAAATTGTGGACGGGGAGTTCGGGCAGTAGCCGAGCTGGGTTACGCGGGTCACGTAGCGCGTTGTACAGACAAACGCCTTAATGTCGTCGAATGTTAAACTTAAGGCGGACGAGTTAAGGCAGTACCTAGCCGTTTCGTTGCTTTCCTGAGTCTAAAATGCCTGAGTTTTCGGTAAAAATCGCAGACGAGCAAGGCCATGTGGCCGAGCAGATCGAGAACGGCTATTCGGAGTCCGAGGTGCGAGACCGTTTTGCGCAGCAAGGCTTCCTGGTTTATTGGGTGAAACCTCGAGGCATCCTGACCGCGGACGGAGTGAAGTTGCGGCGGGGGGGCAAGGTCAAGCAAAGCTCCTTCGTTATTTTCAACCAACAGTTTCTTACTTTGATCAAGGCGGGACTGCCCGTCCTGAGTTCACTCGATCTGCTGATCAAACGGCAGAAAGATTTGTACCTGAAGTCGCTGCTGCAGAATGTGCGCGACCGAGTGAAGAGTGGAGAACTGCTGTCGGATGCATTCGCCGCGCAACGGGTGTTCCCTAAGATTTATACCACCACATTGATGGCGGGCGAGAAGAGCGGCAACATGGAAGAGGTCCTCACTCGTTATATCGCCTTTCAACGTCTCGCACTGACGTTTAAGAAGAAGCTCGCCGTTTCGCTGGTGTACCCGGCGCTGTTGGTGACCGTCGTTTTCTTCATGATGATCTTCCTGGTCACTTATGTGGTGCCGCAATTCGCAAAACTTTACTCCGACATGGGTGCGCAGTTACCCACCATCACGCTGATCATGTTGCAGATCGGAACCCATTCGCAGCAATATCTGCCCGTCCTGTTTATTGTCTTGATCGGCGGAGGCACTTTGTTGTGGCGCTGGAAAAGCACAGATAAGGGCGCGGAACGAATCGACCGGGTGATTCTCGCCGTGCCATTGTTGGGCGGCATTTGGCTGAAGTATCAGGTGGCAAATTTTGCCCGCATGTTATCGACCCTGCTGACCGGTGGATTGCCGCTGGTTCCGAGCCTGCAAACCGCGGGCGCGTCCATGAGCAGCCGGCGAATTTTGAACGGGGTCGCCGAAGCATCAATTAGAGTGCGCGAAGGTCAATCGCTGGCGAAGAGCCTGGAAGCGCAGAAAATGTTTCCCGATCTTTCGGTGGAGATGATCGAGGTCGGTGAATCCACCGGCGCTCTGCCCGCCATGTTGAATTCGGTCGCCGAATTTTATGAGGAAGATGTGCAGACTTCGCTGGGCGCAGTGATGGCCCTCATCGAACCATTGATTCTTGTGTTTATGGCGGTTATCGTAGGCGGTATTTTGATCTCGCTTTATCTACCGATTTTTACTTTGGGATCGTCAATTCATTAACCGGTGTCTTTTTAGGAAAGAAGTTTGGGAAATATTATGGCGGACAAGAAACCAACGGTTGTAGGCAGCGAAAATGGCGGGCGGATCGCGACTTTATCGCACGCGGATGAATTGGAAAAGGCTAAAGATGTGGCCCGCCGTTACCGCTGCGAATTCATCGACCTGCACAATTTTCAATTGCATCACGATCTCTTTGCCAAGATAAATCCCGGGCTGATGTTCCGCTACAACTTCGTTCCGCTGGAAGAGACGGAAGATGGACGACTGGCGATCGCGATTGCCGATCCCAGCCAACTGATGATGATCGACGAAATCAGCCTGCTCCTGGGTAAGCGCATCGTCACCAAAGTGTCGACTTTGGCGCAGATCACTGAAATCCTCAAGAAGACCGAGCAATCGAAGCGGGTTCTCGAAGACGCCAGCGAGGGCTTCACGCTCGCCATCGTTCGCGAGGACGAAGGCCAGGCCGACGAAAGTATTTCCATCGACCGCTTGACCGCCGAGGGCGATATCAGCCCGATCATCCGTCTCGTCGACACCACGATTTTTACCGCGCTTCAGCGGCGCGCGAGTGATATTCACATTGAAACTCAAGACGACGCAGTGTGCATAAAGTTTCGCATCGACGGCGTACTGACACAGGCGATGCCGCCGATTCAGAAAGAGCACCATTCGACCATCATTTCGCGTATCAAGGTCATGAGCGAGTTGGACATCTCCGAACGCCGAGTCCCGCAGGACGGCCGCTTCCGCGTGAAATATGGCCAGCCGGAACGTCCGATCGATTTCCGTGTTTCGATCATGCCATCGATTCATGGCGAAGACGCCGTGCTCCGCGTACTCGACAAAGAGTCGATGAGCGAAAAGTTTCGCAAGCTGACGCTCGACGTGGTTGGATTCGCCGAGGACGACTTGAAGCGCTTCCGCAGATTCATTCACGAGCCTTACGGCATGGTGTTGGTCACAGGCCCGACGGGCAGCGGTAAAACTACAACCCTCTACGCTGCGATCAACGAGATTAAGACCGACGAAGATAAGATCATCACCATTGAAGACCCTGTTGAGTATCAGTTGCGTGGAATCACGCAGATTCCGGTCAACGAGAAAAAAGGTCTGACCTTCGCCCGCGGATTGCGCTCGATTTTGCGTCACGATCCAGACAAGATCATGGTCGGCGAAATCCGAGACGCCGAAACGGCGCAGATCGCCATCAACTCCGCACTCACCGGTCACCTCGTGTTCACCACGGTTCACGCCAACAATGTCGTCGACGTGTTGGGCCGTTTCCTTAACATGGGCGTCGAGGCTTACAACTTCGTGTCCGCACTGAATTGCATTCTGGCGCAGCGGCTGGTGCGTCTGATTTGCGAATCCTGCAAAACGCCGGTGCATTACGACGATGAGTTTCTTGAAGCGGGCGGGCTGAAGCCGCAAGAGTGGAAGGGCGTGACGTTTTACGAAGGGCCGGGCTGCATCGAGTGTGCGGGATCTGGCTTCAAAGGCCGCTCGGCGATTCATGAATTGCTGGAACTGAGCGACCGCATTCGCGAGCTCATTCTGGCGAAGAAGCCGACGTCAGAAATTCGCCGTGCGGCTCGCGAAGAAGGCATGAGATTCTTGCGTGAGTCAGCACTTGATAAAGTTAGGTCGGGTCAAACCACGCTGAAGGAAATCAACAAGGTCACGTTCATTGAAAGCATGCGCTGAGGTGCGTGGGCGAAAGCAAATATGACTTCAAAGTCCAACATCAGTTCTCGTCCCCGGCTGGCATGTGAGATTGCCGCCGACCGCATCATCGCGGGACGGGTCGCCGAATCCGGCGGCATGGTCGAAGCGCTGTCGGCACGGGAGTTGTCGCCCGGCTCCGTGGTTCCCGACTTGACAGAGAGCAATCTGGTGCAGCGCGAGGCGGTCTTTCAAAACATCCGTGAAACTCTGGGCTCGGTCAGCGGACGCGGACGCGACGTGATCGCGATTTTGCCGGACGCATGCGTCCGGGTGGTGCTCCTGGACTTCGAGACTCTTCCCGTCAAGCAAGACGAGGCCGAAGGCGTCGTGCGATTTCGTCTGAAGAAATCGCTGCCCTTCGATGTGGACAAAGCCAGAGTTGGGTATCATGCGCAGACCTCGGGTACCGGGATTCGCGTGATCGCGGCGGTTTCGTTGTTGAGCGTGATCGAAGAGTACGAAGCGGCATTCCGGGAGGCGGGTTACAGTCCCGGCGTAGTGTTACCGTCGATGCTGGCCGCAATCGGAGCTGTGCAGGCGGACGCTCCCACGCTGGTCGTGAAAGTGGATACGCGAACCACGAGTATTGCCATCCTCGACAAGCAACAGCTGCTACTTTTTCGTACTCTGGAAAATCCGCGGGGCGTCGCCATCACAGGTGAACAACTCGCGGAAGAAGTGTACCCTTCCGTGGTGTTCTTTCAAGACACCTACGAAACCAACATTGAGCACATCTTCGTCGCGGGGGTTTCGGAAGTGGGCGACGCCGCACCCGCCTTACAAGCTCAAACGGGAGCGACGGTAAGAGACATTGTGTCGGGCTCGCAATTAGGCGCGTCCACGGGAAATTTACCGAAATGGCGCGCGGCGGGCGTGGTAGGAGCGTTACTCTCTTAGTATTATGCGTATCGACATCAATCTCGCGAGCCAGCCGTATGAGGATTCGCGGCGGTTCTGGCTGCGCTGGGGCGGCGGGTTGATCGCGCTTACCGTGTTGTCGCTTATCTTGTTGTACGTCATGTTTTCCGGCATTGTTGGGGCACGCGCGGATCGCAAGACCATCCAACAATTGGAGGCGCAGATCGCGACACGCGATCAGGAACGAGCCCGGGCGCAAGCTCTGCTGGATGAGCCGCAGAATCGGAGCACGCGCGATCGCTCGCAGTTTCTCAATGACCTGTTTCAGCGCAAAGCGTTTTCCTGGACACGCGCTTTTGAGGATCTCGAGAAACTGATGCCGGCACGCCTGCATGTAGTTTCCATACACCCGGAGTTGACCGCGGATCGTCAACTGGAGGTCAAGCTTTCGGTGGCGGGCGACTCGCGTGACAAGGCGCTCGAGTTGGTGCGGAACATGGAATCGTCCAAGCGCTTCCGCGAGACCGAGATTGAAAAAGAAACGGTCGGTCGAACGTCGAACGATGCAGGCGGAGTTGAATTCAACATCACAGCGCTTTACATTCCCAGCGAAGATGTCGAAGAAGAGCCCGCAGCGAAAGAGAAGACTGCGCCCAAGCCCTCCGGTAAGACCACGCAAGGAGCGTTCTAATGCCCGATCTCCGTCAAACCAAGAGCCGCTTTAAGATTGCCTTCGGGGCGCTCATCGTTCTGGATGTCGCGGCGGTCGCAGTACTCTTGTCGCCGTGGGTGGGCTCGCAACAATCCCGCCGCGAGCATATGAATGACCTTTGGACGCAGTTGCAACTCAAGACTCGCGAGGTCGAGCCGCTGCGCGGACTGGACAAGAAAATCCCCGCTGCGCAATTGCAGATTGCGGAGTTTTATAAGAATCGCCTGACGTCCCAAGACTCTGAAATATCAAGCAGTCTGGGAAAACTGGCGGAAGAAACCGGAGTCATCCTAGCCGAGGTAAAGTACAACCAGAAGCAAGGTGAGCGGGATATCGACAGAGAAAAGAAGATGGGGTTGCTGGACCCTTCTCAAGTGGGCCTTCAGCGAGTGCTTATTGAAGCGCAATTGCAAGGCAACTATTTGCAACTCATCCGATTTGTGAACGCGCTGGAGCGTAATCGTCTTCTGTTTGTCGTCGATAAGCTTGAACTGGGAGACCGCGAGAGCAACAGTGTAAAACTGAACATGACTTTGGAAAGTTATCTCAAGACAGGAACTACGTAAGTGAAACTGGGCACTGAAAATCGGAACAAGGTGTACGTCGCCATCGGACTGTTGGCGCTAGCGCTGGCCTTGTTTGCCAATTTCTTTTTCAACCCAGGAAACGGAACGGGTACACCGACGCCCTTGAGCGCCGCATTGTCCGCCCCGGCGAAGAACAAGAACGGAAAGATCGCGACACCACGATCGCTCGATCCCACGCTGCGTTACGATTGGCTGCACGCAAGCGAGGATACACAGTATGAAGGTCATGGACGCAACATCTTCGAAGATCAGGCGGAGATTCCAACCCCGGTCGCTCCCGCGGTAACTCCAGAGGAAGAGGAGGCTCGGTTGCATCCGCCACCTCCGCCGCCGCCGCCCATCAATCTGAAGTTTTTCGGATTTGCCAATACGCCGGGGTCGCCCAAGAAGATATTTCTCTCTCAGGGAGAGGACGTTTTCATAGCCGGGGAAGGGGAAATCGTCGATCGCCGTTATAAGATCATTCGCATTTCTCCTTCCTCGGTGGAGATTGAAGACGTTCTGAATAGCAATCGACAGAGCATCCCGCTCTCCCAGAGTTGATGACCCAGAGTCTTGGCATGAGAGGCGCATCAGTGGCGAGAAGGGTTCGGCGAACTCCGCGGGAGAGCGGTTACATCCTCATTACATTGATTCTCTTCGCGGCGTTGCTCGCCATCACGGCGGGCGCAATTCTTCCCGCCCTTATCTTCCAGCTTAAACGCGACCGGGAAGAAGAGCTCATTCACCGCGGTACGCAGTACTCACGGGCTATCAAGCGCTTCGTGAAGAAAACCGGGAACTATCCTGTGCGGCTCGAGCAGATGGACAACACGAATCTGATTCGATTCCTTCGCAAACGTTACAAGGACCCGATCACCGGCAAAGATTTCAAGCTACTTCACCAGGGCGAGGTACCTACGTTGAGCGCGGGACTCGCGTTGAGCGGCACTGGAGGAGTCGGAGGGTTGGCCGCCGGCCAGCAAGGCCAGCAGCAACTGGCGGGCCTCGCGGCGCAAGCCATCGCGGCGCAGACGGGTCAGGCTTCGGGCGTGCAGGGCGCGACCAGTCCTGGGAGTTCATTATTTGGCGATCAACAAAATGGGACGCAAGCGAGTGGGCTGACGCAAACTCCGACGGGAAGTGGGACGACCGCAGGTAACAGCGTAGAAGGGCAAGCTCCGGGGACGCCCAGCGACCAAAGCGGACAAGCCGTTACCGCGACGGCACCCATCGGGAGTTCTTCCACGTCGACCTCGGGCCCGCAGGGGGGCGGACAGGTCTTTGGCTCGGCAGGGCCCATCGTGGGGGTTACCAGCATCAGCAAGGACAAGACGATTCGCGTGTTTGCCAAAAAAGATCACTACAACCAGTGGCAGTTTGTTTACGACCCGAGCACCGATCGGGGAGGTCTGATTTCCACCCCCTATCAACCACTGATCGATTCCGATGCTCCTAACGTGAATGGAAAGCCGGCGTCCGGCACGACCGGGATTAATAGCGGCACGGGCAACCCAGCCGGAACGATTCAGGGCAATAACCCCGGGAACGGACCCGTCCAACAACCTGCCGTTCCGAACGACACTCCATTGCAGCCGTGATCCTCCGGCACTGCTCGAAGTCCGCGCAATTAGGATGATTTACACTGTGGGTTCCACTCATGCCCACCTTTGCTGCGGTCGATATTGGATCGAATTCGGTTCGCCTCAAGATAGCGCGGCTGGTAAGGCATCGGCTGGAACCCATCGTCGAAGATCGCGAAGTGACCCGGCTGGGCGAGTCCGTCTTCCGTTCCGGATTTCTATCGCCTGAGGCCATTGCGAATACGGTGAAGGTCTTGCGCCGCTTTCATCGAGCCGCACAGAAGACCGGCGCGGACGTGGTTCGGGTCGTGGGTACCAGCGCGTTGCGCGACGCGCGTAATTCCCAAGCCTTTCATGAGTGGGTACGATCGGCAACCGGCTGGACGGTTGAGATTATTTCCGGCGTGGAAGAAGCACGGCTGATCCATCTGGGATTGGTCTCGGGAGCACGCATGACTGCTGCGCCGGTTCTAATGGTTGATCTCGGCGGCGGCAGTTGCGAGCTGACGATTTCGGCGGCTGGACACATACGAAACACGGTCAGCCTCCCCTTGGGCGCAGTGCGGCTGACCTATGAGTTCCTCCACCATGATCCGCCGCGAAGGACTGAAATTCGCCAATTGCGAAGCTTTGTGGCGCGCGAGCTAAAGCGCACGGCGGATCGAATTACGCGCGCCCATCCCAAAGTCGTCATCGCGACTTCGGGTTCGGCGGAATCGCTGGCTGCGGTGGCATCCGGCCCGTTTAAGGCAAAAGGATCGAGAAGTCTTACGGTCAGCCGCCTACAGATGCAAAAGATCGCCAAGGCTCTGACCTCGATGCCTCTGGAAAAGCGCAAAGAATTGGAAGGCATCGGGCCGCGGCGAGCCGAAATCATTGCCGCCGGCGCCGCCGTGTTCGACGAATTGATGCAGCGCTTTCACCTGGCGGATTTTCGGTTCTCTCCGTTGGGATTGCGGGACGGTCTCCTCGCGCAAATGGCCGCGGAGTACGACCGCAACACTCGCTCAGGAAAACAGATTGAGTCGGAACGCTGGGATTCGTTGCGTGCGGCGGTCGAGCATTATCACGTCGATCTCGACCACGCATTGCAGGTGCGCGAGGCTTCGCTGCATCTCTTTGACAAACTTAAGCCCCTCCATCGGCTGCCCGTCGAGTATAAGGAATGGCTGTCTGCGGCGGCCATGCTATACGAAGTAGGAGATTATGTGAATCGCAACGGACGTCATCGCCATACTTACTACATCATTTCCCAATCGGAGATTATGGGGTACACGCCGGAGCAACGCCGCATCATCGCTGCCATTGCCCGCTACCTCGGCAAGTCGAGGCCTATTGCAGGCGACGGGCCGATGAAACCGCTCTCCCCGGCGGAGCAGGAAGCGGTTATCCATGCTTCGCTTGTCCTGCGACTAGGGCGGGCTTTGAACCTGAGCCGCAGCGGAGCGGTTCAGTCGGCTCACGTTACCTTGCACGAGGCGGAAGTGAAAATCATGATCGAGCGCAAGGACTCGGCCAGCGTCGATCTGGAACTCTGGGCGGTAGAAAAAGAAAGGGATTACTTCCGCGAAGTCTTCGGCCGCGAGCTTTCGGCTGCTGCCGAATAGAGGGCGCGCAATATCCTGGGCGTCAGGCACCAGTTCAAAGTCGCGGAGTTGCGGCCCAGTTCCACCCGGGCCACCGCGCCTTTCTTGAGGTCAATGTCGGCCTCGCATCCGTCCTCGCAAACGATTCGTCCCAGAAACTGGCTGAGATTGGGATTGTGCCCCACCAGCATGATCGATTCCTGGCGGGCATATTTTTCCACCATCTTGCGAAAGTCGGCAAAAGATGCAGACGGCAATAATGCGTCTTCCAGTTTCAAGGCGCCCTCGAAACTTAGTTCGTTTCCTACCAGGGAGGCGGTTTGCGTTGCGCGCTTCAGGGGGCTGGTCAGGATCAAATCTACCTGAACGTCCATCGCGGTGAGCGCACGACCCACAATGCCACACTGCTGAATTCCCTCTTGATCAAGAGCGCGTTTTGCATCTTTCTTGGGACTGGTCAGTCGTTCGCCCGCATTAGCGTGCCGCAGGAAGTAAAGAACCATTCTCTATCGAACCTTTCGCGAGGCGTTGGATTTGGCTTTCGTGGCGACCGTGGCAGGAATGGCGTCGAGACCGCGTTTACCCTCGGCCAAGCCGATCAGAAAATCCTGCGCACTAAACGCGTTCGCAGCAGAAGGTGGCTTAGTCCGCCCATGCACCCGCCAGGCGCGGACGTAGGTGCCGTCACGCTGAAGCATTCTCGACTTCACATTGTCCTTCAAATAGCTCTCTAGAATTTCCAGCCGGACGCGTTCCCGGAGAAATGGATTCTTTATCGGAAAGACGACTTCCACTCTCTCATACAAGTTACGGGGCATCCAATCGGCGCTTCCGAGGTAAAGCTCTTCGTCGCCGCCATTGGCGAAATGGTAAATACGGCTGTGTTCCAGAAATCGTCCTACGATACTGCGTACTTGAATGCGATCGCTGACGCCGCGAATGCCTGGGCGCAAGGCGCACATGCCACGAACGATCAGATCGATCTTCACTCCAGCCTGCGAAGCCTTGTAAAGCGCCATAATGACGTTCTGGTCCAGCAAGGCGTTCATCTTCGCAATAATATGGGCAGGTCTTCCCTCTTTGGCGTGCTCCGCCTCGCGAGCGATAAGGGCTAAGAATCGCTCCGCTAGATTCACCGGCGCAACCAACAAGGGATCGTAGTCGGCACGCTCCGCATAGGCGGTCAAGAAATTGAAAACCTCCTGCACGGCGGTTGTGATCTTTTCGTCCGATGTGAGCAGGCTTAAGTCGGTGTAAAACCGCGCCGTGCTGGCGTTGTAGTTTCCCGTGCCCAGATGCGCATAGCGTCGAGTCACTCCGTCCGGATCATGCCTGACCAGAAGCGAAAGCTTGCAATGGGTCTTCAAGCCGACCAAGCCGTGAAAGACTTGCACACCCGCATCTTCCAGATCGCGCGCCCAGCCTATATTGGAAGCTTCATCGAAGCGCGCTTTGAGCTCGACTACAGCGGTTACTTCTTTATGTTCAGCAGCCGCGATCAGGGCTGGAACGATCAGCGAGTGCTCGTTGGTCCGGTAGAGAGTTTGTTTGATGGAGGCCACTCGATCGTCTTTGGACGCCGATTCGATGAACGAAACGACAGCATCGTAAGAATCAAAAGGATGGTGCAGCAGAATATCGTGTCGCCGCAATTCCTCGAATAAATCCTGGGACTTCCCGGTCAGCCGCAGCTCGCGGGGAACAAAGGTCTTAAATTTCAGGTCATGACGTTCCGTCTGCTCATAAATGTTCATCAACCGCGACAGATTCACCGGCCCCTTCACGGGGAAGACTTGCCATGAGTCGATTTCAAAATTAGAGCGCAGACGCTCGATAATTTCTGGGTCGGCGTGAGAATCGATCTCCATGCGCACAGCGTCGCCTTTGCGGCGATTGTGCAATTCTGTTCGTACCGACTCCAACAGATTGCGCGATTCCTCTTCCGCGAGATAGAGATTACTGTTCCGAGTCACGCGAAAGGCGGCGGACGAGACGATGTCATAACCCTGATACATGCGGGTCGCGTGAAACGCCACCAAGTCTGCCAGGAAAATGAAGTCGTCTGTCTTTCCGTCGCTGGGCAGCTTTACCAAACGCGGCAAGGCACGGGGCACCGTGACAACACCCGTATACGTCATCGACGAGCGACGCCGACGGCGCAACAGGAATGCCACGCATAACGCTTTATTGATCACTCTAGGAAAAGGATGCGCCGGGTCGACCGTAACCGGCGTGAGCAATAGATCCAGTTCCTTCTCGCAATACTGCTTAACAAAATCCATCGCCAGTGCATCGAGTTCGTCGATGCCTAAAACCCGAATTCCTTTTTCCGAGAGCAGGGGGCGAAGTTTTTCATTCCAGCAACGGTATTGATCGCGGACGAACGCGTGCGCCTCCTCGGCCAGCAGCTCGCGCTCTTCGAGCAGAGTCAAACCGTCGGGACCGGGTTCAGTCTGTCCGTCCTCGATTTGTTGCAGCAATCCCGCTACGCGCACCTCGAAGAATTCATCCTGATTGCTAGCGGTGATGGCGAGGAACTTGAGGCGTTCCAGAACCGGGTTCGATTCGTCCTGGGCCTCTTCCAATACTCGCCAATTAAAGGCCAGCCAGGCGGCTTCACGGTTGATATAGAAGGCCGGGCTGTCGAGGTTGGATTTGTTTGTCGTGACTCGAGCGGTCATGATCGATCTCTATGCAGAAAATAGTCCCTTAGGAAGTTGCGTGAGCTTTTTATTTGGCGGACGGAATCGGTTGAGTTTTCTCCTCGAGCTTAATCGGCGTTCGCTTCTCGATGGCGAAATCCATATCTCTTCCGGTGGGGGTGATCAGGATCATATGCCTCTCTTCCAACCGTGTTTGCACCGCAGCTCCAGGAATCCACTCCGGCGGGAGAAGATCGGATTTGTGGTGCGGCGTGTAAACACCAAGATACTGAGTGTCGCCAAGATTCACCGTAACTTCATAGTACGGGTCATCCGTCGTCACCGGGGTATCGACAAGATAGTACAGTACCCTCGTGGTGGTTTTCTCTTCAACCAGCACTATTTTGCCATTCAGGACGGTCTTGGTGGCCGCGAGACCGATTACACTCGAAAGAACAACCAACGCTTGTATGACAAATCGTTTCATCCGCCTCCAGTATAAGGCACAAAATAAGGGCTAGAGACGCAACTTATTTCCATCCGGGGGGTTCCAATATCATCATGAGCTTCGTTAAAAGCACTGGTTTGGCTGTGTTCTCAATGTTTCTCGCGGTTGCTGGCCTTGCCCAAAACGCAGGTACGCCAGCGGGCGGCAAATGGTTGGAGTATCGTGCTGAGGATAAGATGACGGCGGCGCAAAAGATCCGTTTTGAGCTGGATGCCGACAACTTTCTGCGTGGCAGCGATGCCCGTCCGAAAGTGGCCCTTTTCTGCTCCGACGGGAAGCTATCGCTGGGCGACTTCCGCCCTTACGCCAGGATCGCTCCCCCGAACCGCGTAAGCTTCTGGGGACGGCCCGAGATGAAGGTTCTCGTCCGTGTCGATAGCTCCCACAGCAGCCACAACTGGAAGTGGATCAATGGCAACTTTCTTGCTATGGACGGGGACACGGTACGGCAACTCATTGCGTCCAACGTATTCAAGATTCAGTTCCTCAGCGACGACGGCCCCCAGATCGCCGAATTTTCGCCGGCCGGTCTGGATTTAGCCAAGGTCAAGCAAGATTGCGGATTAAAGCCGCAGAAGCCGTAATAAGTTTGTGGCGAGTCAGATACCTGCTTCAAGGCGAGACCGGGGATCAAGATAGTCCCGCAGCGCGTCGCCGATGAAGTTGAACGACAGTACGGCAAGCATCACCGCGGCTGCGGGAAACATGACCAGATGCGGCGCATCGAATAAGTGAGCCCGACCGTCGTTCAACATCGCTCCCCAGCTGGCTGTTGGCGGCGGAACACCTAAGCCTAGAAAGCTCATGGTGGCTTCGGCTAGAATCGCTCCCGCCATTCCAATCGCGGCTTGAACGATGACCGGCTGAATAATGTTCGGCAACATGTGCCGGACGACGATTCTGACATCGGTGGCTCCCAATGCCCGCGCAGCCTCGACGAACTCACGCTCCCGCACAGCTAATACCTGCGCCCGAACCAGCCGGGCATAGCCGACCCATCCGCCAAGAGATAGCGCCAGCACGAGATTGAATATCCCGGGACCACGAAAAGCGACGAAAGCAATCGCAAGAAGAATGCCGGGGAACGACATGAAGGCATTCATCAGGACGATATTAACGAAGCGGTCAATACCTCCTCCGTAATAGCCTGCGACAGAGCCGATTAGCAAACCGAGAGCCAGCGATGTCAACACGACGCAACTGCCCACCAGCATCGAAATGCGCGCACCATAGATTAGGCGCGAGAGAATGTCGCGGCCCAGTTCGTCCGCGCCCAGCCAATGGGCGGGCGAGGGCCCGTCGAGGCGAATCGGCAAATCGATGTAGGCGGGATCTTGGGGTGCGATCCATGGCGCGAAAAGCGCAAAAATAACGAAGACCGCAACCAACACGACGCCCACCGTAGCCAGTGGATTGCGTCGTGCGGCTCTTCCCAACGGAATCGCGGCTGCTGACATTTCCCGATCGAACCGACGCTACTTCTTCGGCCGCGATTCGGGCGGCACCAGCCCATTCAAACGGTAGTAGCCCACGAGCTGGCCGTAGTGCTCACCGGAATGTTCGACGAATCCCCAGGCAATGTCGGCGAAACGGTATTGCTTCGAACCGAACGGGTCAGCAACGGGATCGTCCAACCCTTTGTCGCCTTTTTTCTTGATAAGTTCTGCGCCGTCGGCGAAAGACTTTTTCACGAACGCGACGACATCAGCTTTAGTCTTGTAGTCCTTGCGGCTGGGATCGCCTGCGGGCGGCTTCATGCCGTTCGCCGGAGCGATAAAAAAATAATTCGCATTCGCGGCATGGAGCAACTGCTCCGAAAAGCTGCGCTGCGCGGGCGTCGGCTTGTAGTCGTACTTGTCCTCTGGGAAGTCTGCGGCCATGTCTGTGAGCTTGCGTCCAATGTCATTCCAGGATTCAAGTAAGGCCTGCGAAGCGGAGACCACTGGTTTAGGAGCGGCCTTCGCCGCGTCTTGAGCAAAGGTTGGGGCGGCCAGTGCTCCGGCGAGCACGGTGATTGCAATCACCGAGCAGAATGTTCGCATCGATTCTCTCCTTAATAACTATCGTTTGAGCTTCGATGGAATTCTACAGCTTTTCGCCGGTCGCGATATGTCCGGGAAGAAGAAATGTCTTCGGATACTTAACCTCGCCACAAAGTTTGAATGAGCCGAAGTCTTTGTATCATGGTCACGCCGGGACATCTGGCCTTGTCTCCATCCAGAGGCGAAGTTGATTCAGGTCGTCGAGGGTTATATGGCGGTCGTGCATGCGCTCAAGCAAGTGGTCGCCAATGGCGGCGGGAATTCGCGGCCATGTTTCGATCTGGGGCATTATTCGCCAAAAACCAACCGGCCCAATTCGTCCCCTAGCTGCTTCGCCTGACCGGGATCGTTGGCGGCTCGAAAACGCTCAGCAAGCTCAAAGAACGCCTTTTCCTTCTGTTTTCGCGCTTCGATTCCAAGCTCAATAAGCTCGACCAGGACACGGTTATCGCTCAAGCGCTGATTCTTAGCCATGCGTTCTACTTGCTTGGCGACAGGAAGTGGAAGGGATATGCTGCGGCGGACGTGCTTTAGACTGGCATTGGTTCTCGTCGCGATAGCCTAACTGACCCCATCAACCCCTGCCCTCACTGCCTTATCCTTGGGTTCGCCACTGAGTACAGCAAATCCGTCAGAAAGTTCACTGCGACATACGTCAGGCCAATCGCGAGGATGCAGCCTTGCACGAGGTAGTAGTCGCGGTTGCCGATGGCGGTGATGGTGAGGCGTCCGATGCCGGGCCAGGAGAAGATGGTTTCGGTGACGATGGCGCCGGCTAGCAGCGCGCCGAATTGCAGGCCCAGCACGGTGATGATGGGCAGCATGGCGTTGCGCAGCGCGTGGCGGTAGACGACGGTGCGCTCGGGGAGGCCTTTGGCGCGGGCGGTGCGGATGTAGTCCTGGCTCAACTCTTCGAGCATGGACGTGCGAACCATGCGAGTAAGAATCGCAGCCAGTGCGCCGCCCATGGTGATTGCGGGCAGAATTAAGTTCGCAAAGCTGCCGGAGCCGGAGACCGGCAGCCATCCTAGCTTAATGGCGAAGAGGAGGATGAGAATTGGCCCGAGGGCGAAGCCCGGAAACGACAGGCCGAAGAGGCTGACGACGCTGATGAGGCGATCGTCCCAGCGATTGCGGCGTTGGGCGGAACGGATTCCGGCGGGGATTGAAAGTAGCATCGCTACGAATAGCGCTGCCAGCGTGAGCTGCAGCGTGTAGGGATAGCGCTGCGCAATCAACTGGCTCACGCTCTGATTCATGCGCACGGACGGGCCGAGATCGCCGTGCAACACGCCTTTCCAGTAGCGAATGTATTGCTGGCTTAGCGGAGCGTCGAATCCATACGCGTGTCGGGCAGCGGCCACGTCTGCGGCGGCTGCGCCTTCGCCGAGCATCTGCAAGATCGGATCGCCGGGAACGAGATGGATCATCAAGAACACAAGCGATACGACCAGCCAGATGACCGGCAGAGTGTAAAGCACTCGTTGGGCAATTTGTTTGAACATCAGGATTGCACCGGCACGGCTTTCTTGTCGGCCTGCTCAAGCCTTTCGATTTTTACTTTCGCGATCCGCAGGCCTTCCATCTCTTCGACGGTAAAGCGGCAGCCTTCGTACTCGAACGTCGCGCCGGGCTGAGGAATTTTCTGCAAGCGAGTAAGAATAAACCCCGCTAGAGTCTCGAAGCCATCGCTGGGCAGGAGCAAATCATACTGCGATTCGAGATCGCGGATGCTGGTCGCACCATCGAGCGTCAGGGCGATCTGCCCTTCCAGTGCGGGTTGCAGTGGAGGCGCGATGTCGAACTCATCTTCGATCTCGCCGACCAATTGTTCAAGAACATCCTCGGCGGTGATGAGGCCGGCGGTGGAGCCGAATTCATCCACGACGATGGCGATGTGACGCTTGCGCTCTTTGAATTCTTCCAGCAAATCGGTAAGAATTTTAGTCTCAGGCACGACAAGAACTTCGCGCATGATCTGACCGATTTTCAGGACGGATACGCGGTCAGGAGCCACGCGGGAAGAGGTCAGACGCAGGCGCGTCCAATACATCAAGTCTTTGGAATATAGAATTCCGACGATGTGTTCGGGGCCGCTCTGGGGATCGTAGACTGGAACGCGCGAGTGCTGTTCTTCGACCACACGAGTGAGCGCGTCTTCCAAAGATAAGTCGCCAGGCAGCGAGAAAATCTTAGGACGCGGCACCATCACCTCGCGCACGGTGATGTTCTCCAACTCAAGCGCGCTGTGAATCATCTCTTCTTGAAATGCCGGGATCTGTCCGACCTGACGGCTGGCAGTGGCGATGAGCTTGAGTTCGTCCGGGGAATGAATCGGACCGGTGCGACCTTGGGGCGATCCGAACATGCGCAGAACGAAACCAGCGGCGTGGGTCATGGCATAGCTGGCGGGGCGAATCAAAGTAAGAAACACGTCCATGGGTGCGGCCACGGCTAAAGCAACCTGTTCGCCACGCTGAAGCGCTAAAGATTTCGGCACGAGTTCGCCGAGGATGACGTGCAGGCATGTGATCAGAGTGAACGCGATGGCAATAGCGATCGCATGAGCGTAAACGAGCGCATGCGGCACCTTGCCGATCAAGCCCATCGCCTCCAGAACATGGGCCACGACAGGTTCGCCGAGCCAGCCTAGGGTGAGACTCACGATGGTGACGCCAATCTGCACGCCGTTCACGACTTCGTCCAGATTGCGATGCAGTTTTTGCACGGCGCGGGCGCCGATGCGATGGGCGTCAATCAGTTGCTGAATGCGGGTTTCGCGCACGCTCACCAGGGCGAATTCTGCCGCGGCAAAGAACGCGTTGGCGGCGATGAGCAGCAGCACCAGGAACACCCGCAGCAACACGTAGGCGATCATGGATGGGGTAATAGTAACATCGGCTAGCAACATCGGCCATCGCATGTTGTTGTAAACTTTGGGCAATGACGAAGCGCAAATCGAAAGGCGCGTACATGATTTCAGCGGTGGCGGAGATGTATGGTATCCATCCCCAAACCCTGCGGCTTTACGAGCGCGAGGGACTACTGAAGCCGTCGCGCACCGAGGGCAACACCCGCCTCTATACCGATGAAGATTTGCTGCGGCTGGAATTTATCTTGTCACTGGCCCGCGACTTGGGCGTCAACATCTCCGGCATGGCGATTATTTTGCAGATGCGCGAACGCATGGAAGAAATGCAGCGCCAGATTCAGGACTTCGTGAAGTACATTCAGGAAGAAGTATTATCGCGAGCCAGCGCAGCCGCAGACCCATCCAAAGGAGCGATGGTGCCTTTGCGGCGCAGCCTCGTCCCGCCGACGCCGACCAGAAAACGCCAACCATAGCGATAACCGACGCTTGGCAAATACGTCCAGCAATAGTAGATTAGCCGTTCTTGCATTTTTCAACGACAGACGATTCTTTAGGAGAGCTTATGCATCGCGTTTTGGCAGTCTCGATAACCTCATTATGTCTTGCAGTCGCCGCGTGTTCTCAGACAGCGGATGAACTGGTGCAGAAGAACATCGCCGCCAAGGGCGGTTTGGACAAGATGCGGGCCATTAAGACGCTGCGGATTATTGGCAAACTCGCGATTCCAGGTGGCATCACCGGAGTCACCGGCCAGGACAACATGCGTCCGAATTTAGTCCGCGAAACGTTCTCTCTGCAAAGTATGACCGCGGTGCAAGCTTACGATGGCACGACAGGATGGCAGATTCAGCCTTTTGGGGGACGCAAAGATCCCCAGCTCATGGGTGACGACGACCTCCGCGACCTTCTACTCGATTCGGATTTCGACGGGCCGATGGTGAACTACAAGGAAAAAGGAAATACCGTCGAATTTCTGGGTCATGACACGGTCGATGGCGACGACGCGCTGCGGCTCAAGGTCACACTCAAGAATGGTGACATCGTCTATTACTACCTTGACCCTGACACCTTCATCGAGATTCGCAAGGAAACACAGGAATTCATCCGCGGCAACGTAAAGGAAAACACTACCGATCTCGGATCGTACAAGGCCGTCAACGGCGTGATGTTCCCATTTTCAATTTCGTTCGGCCCCAAAAACGATCCGTCATCGTGGCAAACCGAGACCGTCGAACAAATCGAGGCCAATGTTCCTATCGATGCCAGTGAATTCGCGGTCCCGGCATCGCTGAAGAATACATCGGCAGGTAAGTAGTGACATCGATTCCGAACGAATTCCCAAGAGGAAAAACTTCTATGACCCTCACTTCTATTCGCAGTGCCGGAAAATTCTTTTCTTTCGCTCTGGCCGTCGCCCTTTGTCACCGAGCCGCGGTCGGTCAGGCCATCAAGTTCGATTCCGCCAGCATCTCCGGCTTGCCCGCGCGCAACATCGGCTCAGCCGCAATGAGCGGACGCGTCGCCGCCGTTGCCGCGGTGGATGAAGGCGGCAAAGTCACCGTATTCGCGGGCGCGGCCAGCGGTGGAGTTTGGAAGTCGGTCAACGGCGGCACAACTTTCAAGCCGGTCTTTGACCGTCAGCCGGTGCAATCGATAGGAGCAATCGCCATCGACCCGTCGAACTCCAAAACGGTGTGGGTGGGTACGGGCGAAGCCTGGACGCGCAATAGTGTTTCGGTGGGCGATGGAATCTATAAGTCTACCGACGGCGGCGAGAACTGGACCAACGTCGGCCTCAAAGACACCGAGCACATCGCAAAGATTATCGTCGATCCGAAAGATGGAAACACCGTTCTGGTTTGCGCCACGGGGCATGTCTGGAACGACAACGACGAACGCGGCGTCTTCAAGACGACGGATGGCGGCAAGACATGGCGCAAGGTTCTGGCAGGCGCAAACGGTTCGACCGGGTGCGGATTGATTTCATCGAGCCCCAATGCGCCGGACACCATCTTTGCCTCGATGTGGGATTTCCGGCGTCAAGGTTGGACCTTCCGATCAGGGGGGCCGGGCAGCGGGTTATTCGAATCCACCGATGGCGGCGACCATTGGACCGAATTGACTAGCAGCAACGCCAAAGGGTTGCCGGATAAGCCATATGGCCGTATCGCGCTGGCGGTTGCTCCGTCCAAGCCGCAAGTTGTATATGCCAACATCGAATCGAAGAGCAGCGCGCTCTTCCGTTCCGACGATGGCGGAAAGAACTGGAAGAAGCTAGACGCCAGCGCTTACATGGTCTGGCGGCCGTTTTATTTCGGCAACTTGATTGTCGATCCGAAGGACGAGAATAAGATTTTCAAACCCGATCTTGGGTTGCTGCTCAGTGTCAACGGTGGTCAGAGCTTCGCGTTTGTCGCCAATGCCCATGGCGACTTCCATGACATATGGATCGATCCGTCGAACACGAACGTCGTCTACACCGGCGACGACGGCGGTTTGTGGCGCAGCGAGGACGGGGGCACACGCTGGAAGCATCAGCTTAATCTGCCGATTTCGCAGTTCTACCATGTGAGCGTGGATAACGACGATCCTTATCACGTCTATGGTGGGTTGCAGGACAACAGCAGTTGGGTGGGTGCATCGTCCTATCCGGGAGGCATCACCAACGCGCAGTGGGAGAACATTTACGGCGGCGACGGATTCTGGGCGTTCGAGGATCCGGCCGATCCCACCTACATTTACGCCGAAGCGCAGGGTGGCACCATCGGCCGGGTAAACCGGCATACGCTTGAGACTCGTGGCATCGCTCCGCTGCCGAACTACAACGAAAAGAAATTGCGCTTCAACTGGAACTCGCCCATCCACATGAGCCCGAATGAAAAAGGGACGATCTATATTGGCGCGCAGTTTTTGTTCCGCTCTCGAGATCACGGTCAGTCCTGGGACCGAATTTCTCCGGACTTGACGACCAACGATCCGGAGAAACAAAAGCAAGAAGAGTCGGGCGGTGTGACAATCGACAACTCCTCGGCGGAAATGCACACTTCGATCTATACGATTTGCGAGTCGCCGAAGAATGGCCAGTTGATTTGGGTGGGCACCGACGACGGCAATTTGCAGATCACGCGCGATGGCGCGAAAACCTGGACGAACGTCGTGGGCAATATCTCCGGCCTGGGGAAAAATTCCTGGGTATCCACCGTGGAGGCCAGCCGATTTGAGGAAGGCACCGCTTATGCGACTTTTGATCGTCATACCTTCGGCGACATGAATCCATATGCCTACAAAACGACTGACTATGGCAAGACGTGGACATCGCTTAACCTGCAGGAAAATGGCGTGAAAGGCTATGCACACGTGATTCGCGAAGATACGCAGAGCCCGAATCTACTCTTCGTCGGCACGGAATTTGGTTTATGGATCACGACCGACGGCGGACAACACTGGGCGCAATACAAAGGCAGCAACTTCCCGTCCGTCGCCGTGGATGATCTGGTGATTCATCCTCGCGAATCCGATCTCGTGCTGGCCACGCATGGACGCGGCATCTGGATCATCGACGACATTTCCCCCCTGCGCCTGTTGACGCCCGATCTTCTCGCCAAAGAGGCAGTTGTGCTGCAAGGACGCACCGTCACACAGTACCTCAGCACGAATGGTGGCTGGCCGATGGGCGACGAATCCTTCCGCGGGCCCAATCGTCCCGATGACGCCCCCATTACTTACTACCAAAAGGGTCGGCACATTTTTGGCGATCTCAAAATCGAAATTTACGATCAGGATGGCAAACTCGTCGACACGGTCGCAGGAAGCAAGCACCGCGGACTCAATCGCGTCACCTGGTCGATGCGGCTGAAGGCGCCGGTTGTTCCTCCAGCGGCCAGCGCGCTCTTCCAAGCCGCCCAGGGGCCACGGGTCTTACCGGGAACTTACACCGTTAAGATGACCAAGGGCGATCAAGTCTACACCGCACCGCTGGTCATACGGCTCGATCCGCGGGCCACTTTCAATGTGGAAGATCGCAAAGCGCAGTTCGATCTGGCGATGAAGCTCGATCAGCTCATGGGACACATGAGTTACGGCGTAGCCGCCATCGTAAGCGTTCGCGATGCCGCGGATGCGCGAGCGGCCAAGCTAGCTGCGAAAGATCCGCTTCGGATACAACTCGATAAGTTATCAGCGGACTTGAATGCACTACGCTCGAAGATTGTAGCCACAAAAGAGGGCGGCGCGATCACCGGCGAGGAGCGAATTCGGGAATACATCGGCGACGTCTATGGCGACGTCAACGGTTATGAAGGCCGTCCGACAGAAATGCAGATTAACCGAACCCAAGCCCTGGGGCACGAGTTGGACGACGTCATAACCGACTTCCAGAAGCTCACGGCGAAGGATCTATCCCAGATCAATGCCGGATTGAAAAAGAAAAAGCTGGAGGCCGTCTCCGTGCCCGACGAAGCCGACTGGATGAAGATGCAGCAAAGCTCGGGCAGTCCAGCCGGACAAGCGATGCGGATGGAGCCGTTCGAAAGAGACTAGCGGTCATGGAATTAAGGCCGCTGCTCTCGATCGACATCCCGAGCAGCGGCTATTTTCAACTGCCAGTTCGGGCTACTCTTTGTCGAGCGCGGGCTGCTCGGTACCCAACTCAACATCCAGCAAGTAAGGCACTGGCTTGCCATCTTTCATCGCTGGTTTGTATTTCCAGGCTGAGATGGCTTCGAGTGCCGCCATTCCAAACGCGGGCGTCGAACTTGTATTCGCTTTGATGATGGCTGCATAGCCGTTCTCGTCGACCACGAGGCGCAATTTCGCCGATCCGTCCAAGGTCTTCTTACCCGCCATCGGAGGCGGCGTAGAAATACCCTTTGGCGGCGTCACGACACTCCCCTTCACGCAACCGTAGACCGGATTCGTATAAGCCAATGTTCCCACCACGCCATCGGGATGATCCTTCTTAATCGTCTTGCAAGGCTGAGTCAAATCCACACCCGGCTTCCAGTAATTGGCGAAACGCTCCTTCAAGTCGTCGCTGGAAAACACTTCCCCGAGGGCGCCGCGGATATCGTTATCGTCCTTTATCGGTGGAGTGAGCGCAATGCTAAGATGCACGGTCTGCTTGGTGAGAAGCGGCGAGTAATCCGTGACATTGCCCGATCCCACAACCAGGATGACTCGCTGACCATCGATCTCGATCGACGCATCTTGCAGAGCAAACTTGGTTACTTGGATCGACCCGAAAAGCGTGAAAGGACCGACTTCCGAATTACCGACAAGTTTGCCCGATGCATCGAATTTGAGATCTGCAGCCGTGTACGGGCCTTTCATCGATAGAATGTGATTTTCCAGCAGCTGTTTAAATTGCGCTTCCAGCGCCGCCTGATCGGCGAAAGCGGAGAGGCTGAGAATGAGTGGCAAAAAGAGTGCGATTATTTGGCGACTGCGTTTCATGCGATCTGCTCCTGGAATTCAGCGGGTAAGCCGCTGTTGATAACCTGCCGTACTTTGCTCATCAACTCTTCGCGCCCCCCGAAGTCAGCAGGCTCGATAGGGTCGTGGAAGATAACCGTGACGACCCCTGGGCGAATCGAAAATTCGCCCTTGGGCCAAACTCCGTGGCTGCCGACGATGGTGATCGGAACCACTGGCACACCGCACTCCTCGGCCAAATAAAATGGTCCCTTCTTGAAAGGCAAAAGTTTACCATCATAGGAACGCTTGCCCTCCACGAAAATTGTCATATTGATTCCCTTCCGGATGACCTCGGCTGCGCTGCGAACCGCGGAGATCCCGGAATCGCGATTGCCTCGATCCACTGGCACCATAGATCCAAAACGCATCAATCGACCCAGCAGCGGGTAGCTGAATAACTCCTTCTTAACCATCACTGAAGTCTGTCCAGGCACGAGTGGCAACATCACCGGCGGATCGACGTTCGAGACATGATTGGACATGAAAATGTAAGTTCGCTTAGGATCGAGCCGGTCAAGACCGACGCTCTGCACCCGAATGCCGGCAATTCGAACGCCGGTAAACGATCCCCACATGCCAATGCGATAGAGAAAGCTGACGTCACCTGTGATGACCGTCCATGGAAAACCGATCAAAGCCGCAACCGGCAGCAGCGCGGCCCAGAACGCCAGCATTAACGATGTTCGGATCAACGAGGATTCTCTCCAACGGCACGGGCCGCACTCGATTGTATCAACGCCGGCTTGAACCAATCGCTATGCAGCCACGAATCACGCCGGGATCGCTGTTCAGCTGTGACCGTCGCACCATCTTTCACTTCGTACGAAATCTGCTCTCGTGTCCCCACCGTCCAATGTAGTTCGCGATCGCCACGGCGATTGTTAATTTTCAACGTGATCGGGTCGCCTGGTGTCTTCGCCGCGAGTTCCTGCTGGATGTCCGAGAACGCGATCTTGCCGTTAAGCTCGAGAATGGCATCCCCCGAGGCGAGGCCGGCGAGTTCTGCCGCACTGTCCGCAGCCACGTCAGAAACCACGGGAGGCTCGCCAACATTTCGAGAGATAGTGAAACCCACGTCTGCCAGGGTGTTCGCCTTGCGTTCTACGCGCAAACCCACGCCGGCAAGAAACTCATCCCACGGAATTTCGCGGGTACCCGCAACGTAGTCGGCAAAAAACTGCCGCAGATTGGCGTTAGCGACCGCCTCAGCCGCCAAACGAATCCCTTCAGAATCGTCAAAGAAGCGTCCGCGCTGGGCGTACTCCTTATTCAGATACTGAAACAGCGTTCGCAGAGAGGCCGAATCGTGAGTCAGATCTCGAAGCTTAAGATCCAGCATGATTCCGAGCAGTTCGCCTTTGTTGTAGTAAGAAATGCTTCTTCGCGGAATACGATAGGCAGGATATTTTTCCAGCCACGCGTCCAAACTGGATTCCTCTGCGGACTGCGTCAAATGCGCAGGACGGCTCTCTAATTCGGTAATAGATTGGCCTAAGCGTTCCAGATATTGCGCTTCGTCGAGGACGTGGATTTGCAGCAGAGCGTAATCGGCGATCGTGCTCGATACGCCCTCGCTGAACCATAATGCGTCGGTGTAGTTTTCTTTTGTGTAGTCAACCGGTTCGAGCCCCCGGGGTCGTATTCGTTTCACATTCCAAAGATGAAAGAATTCGTGGGCCGTAATGTTCGCGACCAGCGTGGGATTTTCTTTCAGATAGCGCGCGTTCAAATCGATTGCTGTGGAAAAGGCATGTTCCATGCCTCCCCCGCCGGAACCACGCGGAAAGTGATAAATGAAAAGATAGTGGTCAAATGGACGATCCTGCATCAGGGAGACTTCCGCGCCAACAATGCGGCGGCACATTTCTGAGACCTGGGCAAACACATAGTCGCTCGGATCGGCGTCCACCACAATGCGATAGTGAGCTCCGCTTTCATCGAAGTCCGATTCCCGAAACATCCCGGCTTCGATAGGAGAATCGACAAGTTGATCGTAGTTCTGCGCGCTGAACTTAACGGGACTTAACAATTTCAGAGATGTCGCGAACTTCCATTCCTGCGGAACATTGGCAAACGATATCTCAATCGGAAGAGCGCGTCCCTCGACGGGATAGACCAGCACCTCAGCCAGATTCAAGAACGCATGAGTCGCATTCAGCTGTGCGCCGTACGGTCCTGGGTCATCGCCGCGAATCTGGTAGTGGATTGTGGCTCCGTCGATGGCTCCCGATACTTTCCACGAGCTTTTGTCGAGTTGTATGACAGGCAACGAATGACCGACGGGGTCTTCCGCGGCTAAAGCCGCCAGGTACTGTGAGAAATCTCGAATCTGGTAGAGCGCATTCCACACCGGCAACTGGAGCACACGCTCCGCAGCACCGGGAGGCAATTGAAGTTTTACGCCTACAAGGTGAGAGGCAGGTGCGGCCAACGACACTTCATACTCCAGAGTCTGAGCGCCAGCGGTCAGAGAAAGCAGCAACGCTGCAAAAAAGCCGAGTCGCCGGGCGATCAAGCACTGGCTCCGGCGTTCGCGGGAACCTTCAGGGCTTTGAGTGCCTTCGGCAGCTTCTCGTATATGCCGTCGAAGCCGCCATTCGAAAGAATGGCCACCACATCGCCGGAACGCAGCTCAGTCGATATCGTCTTAACGATGTTGTCCGCGCCGTCGATCATGCGGGCAGGGCGACCTTGCGCTCTAAGGTCGGCGACCACCGAATTCAAATCGAGTCGTTCCGCTTCGGCAATCGATTCAGATTTGAAGACGCTCGCGATCACAATCGCGTCGGCGAGAGCGAGACTCTCCGCCAGTTCGCGCTGAAATACGTTGCGGCGCAAAGTATTAGAGCGAGGCTCAAGCAGCGCCCAAAGCCGTGCTCTGGGATAGCGCGAGCGCAGCGCTTTGAGCGTGGCGGCGATGGCAGTGGGATGATGCGCAAAATCGTCGATGATCGTAATGCCATTAATTTCCGCTCGAACCTCGAGTCGCCGTTTTACACTCTTGAATGTGCGCAAAGCCTCGGCGATCGCGTCTTTGGGGATTCCGTAATGCGCAGCGATACCTGCGGCCGCCGTAGCATTCCAAACGTTGTATTCGCCGGCCAATGCGAACTCCAGTTCCATCCAAGGCTGGCCGTTGTGTATGACTGTCCACCTTGTGCGGTCCGCAGCAAACTGGATCCCCGTGATTTGCCACGCCACCCCTGGCCCGCTTCCGTAGCGCTCCACGGGACAGAATGCTCGGGCGATCGACCGTTCCAGGCTCGCGCCTTGATCGAATGCGATCAAGCGGCCACGGCGCGGAATGAGATTCACCAAGCGCTTAAAAGCAGTCTCGACCGACTCGAGGTCTCTGTAAATATCGGCATGATCGAACTCGACGGACGTAAGCATGACAGCGTCCGGAAAGTAATGCAAAAATTTTGGGCCTTTATCGAAGAACGCAGTGTCATATTCGTCGCCTTCGAGGATGAAGTGCTTCCCCGCTCCAAGTTGAAAACTACTGCCAAAGTTCTCCGCAATGCCGCCGATCAGGAACGACGGTCGCATTCCCGCAGATTCGAATATCCATGCCAACATCGATGTGGTCGTGGTCTTGCCATGTGTACCCGCGACCACGATCACCTCTTTGCCCTCTAAAAACTCTTCGTGCAGAACCTGCGGCAACGATGAAAATGGAATGCGCTGGTCGAGAACGAGCTCCAGTTCAACATTCCCGCGCGAAATCGCATTTCCTACGACCACGAGATCGGGTCGCGGATTCAGGTCGGCCTCCGCGAATGGTTGCGACACCGGTATGCCAAGTTCGGCAAGAAAATCGGACATCGGAGGATAGGCTGCCGCATCCGAGCCGGTCACACGAATCCCGCGCTGCTTAAGCATTCCGGCGAGAGAAGCCATCGCCGTTCCGCAAATGCCGATTAAGTGAATGTGTTTTTGCTTCGTCATCATTATTCTTCCCGACTATTGCGATACCGCCGGTTCCAGAGAAGCTAAGTCGGCCGTCGCGCCGACGTTCAAGGCGACACGTAGGCCAAAGGGTAGCGTCACATTCCCATGCGAAACGTGGCCAGAGCGCAAACCGAAAGCCACGGGAATACCTAAACTCCCAACGATCCGCAAAACGACTTCCTCAAGGGTGTAAGGCTGATTGGGGTGCTGCACGCAGTCCATCATTTCACCAATCACCATCCCTTTCACTCCCGCAAGTTTGCCGGCTAATTTTAGCTGCATCAACATACGATCAACCTGATACGGCTTAACTCCAACATCCTCTACGAACAAAATCGTACCATCGGTTTGAAGCTCGTACGGCGTACCCAGTGAGGCCACAAGAATCGAAAGGCAACCGCCATAAAGGATTCCCTCCGCCGAACCATGAGCCAGCGGACGCAGGCCGGACGCCGCTTCCAGAGCCCATTCCGCTCCTGCGACCACCGCTTCGAAAGAACGCAGATCAACTCCGTCAGCGCTGGCGAAGTCCTTGGTGAGCATGGGAGCATGAAACGTGACGAGGCCTGCCGCATCCGCGAACCATGTCAGTAGACAAGTGAGATCGCTGTACCCCATGAAAAGTTTTGGGTTCGCCTTAACGATTTCTAAGTCAAGCCGCGGAAGAAGATAATTCGCTCCATAGCCGCCGCGCGCGCAGAGGATGGCTTTCACGTCATCGCGCAAAAACATTCCCTCCAGCTCACGCACTCGTCGATCCAGCGTTCCAGCGAAATACAACTCTTGATCGAAGATCGATTCTTCGTAAACAGTTTTGTAGCCTAATCGGCGAAGCGCGTCGCATCCCAACTCAACCAGATCGCGCTTGATGTTGCTGGCAGGCGCGACGATGCCGATTGTGTCTCCCGGGCGCAGGGCCTTCGGTTTGGTGCGCGACAGGCGGACTGAGGGCGACATCGCGTTTTATGTTAGCAGGGCTTCATTCTCCGCGGCGCTGCATCGGTTGTTCGCACTGGTTCATCGCATCTCGTCCCAACACCCGCGAACGCACGCGGTCGGCGGTATAATTGAGCGTTTTGTAGTAACGGGAAAATACAGTCATGGAAAAAGCCACACAATACGAGTTGCGATTGTCGGAGCGCATGTCGCGCCTGGGAACGGAAACCGCGTTCGAGGTTCTGAACAAAGCCCGAGCGCTAGAACGTCAGGGGAAAGACATTATCCACTTGGAAATCGGCGAGCCGGATTTCGACACACCCGCGAACATCGTTGCCGCCGGAGTCAAGGCCCTGCAAAGTGGCTGGACTCACTACGGCCCATCGGCTGGCTTGCCCGAACTTCGCAATGCAATTGCCGAATATGTCAGCAAGACTCGCGGCGTGAAAGTACAAAGCGAAGAAGTTGTCGTGGTTCCCGGAGGCAAGCCGATCATATTTTTCACGATTCTTGCGCTTGCCGATATTGGCGATGAGGTCATTTATCCGAATCCAGGATTTCCCATCTACGAATCGATGATTCATTATGTGGGCGCGAAAGCGGTGCCGATCCGCCTGAGAGAAGACCGAGATTTTGGCTTCGACGTGAAGGAACTCGCCGACCGCATTACTGATCGCACGAAACTGATCATCATCAATTCGCCTCAGAATCCCACCGGTGGAGTGCTCGATCGCAACGCCATTCACGACATCGCGCAAGCCATCGGCGACCGCAACATCATGGTTCTATCGGACGAAATCTACAGTCGCCTGATTTTTGAGGGCGAACACTACTCGATCATGCGCGAGCCCGATTTCAAAGATCGCACGATTTTGCTTGACGGCTTTTCCAAGACTTACGCGATGACGGGCTGGCGCATGGGCTACGGCGTGATGCGCCCTGATCTGGCAGCGCAGATCACTCGCTTGATGACCAATTCCAATTCATGCACTGCAAGCTTCACTCAAATCGCCGGCGTGGAAGCATTGCAAGGCGATCAGAGTTCCGTCGAAACCATGCGCCTCGCATTCCAGAGCAGGCGCGAATCCGTAGTCACAGGACTGAATCGCATTAAGGGATTCTCCTGTCGAATGCCAAAGGGTGCGTTTTACGTTTTTCCCAACGTCACGAAAACTGGATGGCCGTCCAAGAAACTTGCCGATGCGCTTCTCGATGAAGCGGGTGTGGCCTGCCTTTCGGGCACCGCGTTTGGAGAATATGGCGAGGGCTATTTGCGTTTTAGCACGGCGAACTCTCTCGATAACCTCAATAAGGCTCTCGAACGCGTCGACGCCTGGACAAAGAAGAATCTTTAAATATCTTTCATGCCTAACTTTCGCATTTTTGCCACTTGCGACATCGGGGACTCGATCAAACTGCTTCGCGAACGAGGATACGATGTCGAAGTCTATTCAAGGCCAGAGGCTCCCCCCAAGACGCTGATTATCGAAAAGGTGAAGTCAGGCATTGACGGGCTCATCACTACGCTGCGCGATCCGATCGACGCCGAAGTCTTCGAAGCAGGCAGAGGCACTCTAAAAGTCGTTTCACAGATCGCCGTTGGTTTCGACAATATCAATCGCGCCGACGCAAACCGGTACAAGATTCCGTTCACCAACACTGCCGACGTCCTGACCGAAGCTACGGCGGAATTTGCCTTCTTCATTCTCGGCGCACTGGCGCGCAGGCTTTGGACCGCAGAACATTTGACTCGCGAAAACAAGTGGGGATTCTGGCATCCTTACCTGCCGTTTCTAGGCGACGAGGTTACCGGCAAAACAATAGCCATCATCGGCACAGGTCGCATTGGCTTGGCCATGATCAAAAAGTGTGCCGGTTTCGACATGAATATCCTTTGTTACGACCCGGCTTATCAGAATCATGGCTATGTGAAAGCGATTCAGGCCACGATGGATTTGCGGCACAGCAGCGGAATTCAGCGCGAGAAGACTTGGATCAAATACGATGCGCTCGACGAAGCCTTGTCGCAAGCTGACTTCGTCAGCGTACATGTACCGCTGCTGCGGGAGGGCGAAAGCTCGACTCCCACCTATCATTTATTCAACGAAACCACGCTGCGCAAGATGAAGCCTACAGCCTTTCTGGTTAACACGTCCCGCGGGCCAGTTGTGGACGAAGCGGCCTTGGCTAAGGCTCTGCGAGAGAACTGGATTGCTGGCGCGGCGCTTGACGTCTACGAGAAAGAACCATTGGCCGCGGATTCGCCGCTGCGCGATCCGTCGATTGAAGACCGTTGCCGTTTGCTGCCGCACTTTGCCAGTGCGGGCAAAATTACGCGGCTGTCGACCGATCCAGACAAGGGTATGGCGGGACGCTGCGTCCAGGGATTGATTGATGTGCTTGAAAAACACTACGGCGGAGATGTAAAGAAGATGCCGTATGTGGTCAACAAAGAGGCGTTCTAGCCTAGCTCCTAAATCGCGGAAAGCGCCTGCTCCAAGTCTGCGATGATGTCTTCGAAATTCTCGATGCCCACCGAAATGCGCACCATCCCGTCGGTGAGGCCAATTTCTTTTCTGCCCTTTTCGCCTAACGCGGCGTGGGTCATGGTCGCGGGATGCGAGATCAAGGTCTCGACTCCGCCCAGCGATTCGCCCAAGGAACAAATGCGAACTTTGCGCAACATTCGATTGGCATTGGCGAGCGAACCCGTTTCGAAAGTGATCAACGCTCCAAAACCGGTCATCTGATGCTTCGCCAATTCGTGTTGAGGATGCGACAACAATCCGGGATAAAACACTTTCTTAACCTTCTTGTGGTGCGACAAATAATCGGCGACTTGCCGACCGTTAATTTCGTGCTGTTCCATACGCACGGCCAGTGTCTTCACGCCGCGCAACACCAGAAAACACTCGAACGGAGAAAGAATTGCGCCAGCAGCTTTCTGGACGAAGCCGAGGTCGTCGAACTGTTGTTGTGTTGTACACACGACGACTCCGCCAAGGCCGTCGCTATGTCCGTTTAGAAACTTCGTCGTTGAATGAACCACCATATCCGCGCCCAGCGCGATAGGCCGCTGAAAGTAGGGAGACATAAACGTGTTGTCGACGACCAGGTCAACATTCTTGCGCTTGCAAATGCGACTGATGGCTGCGATGTCACTCAACGCCATCAGCGGGTTCGTCGGCGTTTCAATGTAGACCATTCGCGTCCGCTTGCGGATGGCGCGCTCAACATTCTTCTCGTCGGACGTATCGACGTAGGTAAATTCCATGCCGTACCCGGTCAGCACTTGATTGAAGAGCCGCGGCACGCCTCCATAGAGATTGTTTCCACAGACGACGTGGTCGCCCGACTTATACAGTGTGCATAGCGCATTAATCGCGGCCATTCCGCTGCCAAAGACGCGCGATCCAACGCCGCCTTCCAACGATGCGAGGTTCGTCTCCAATCGATCACGCGTGGGATTCGAAACGCGAGCATACTCGTAGCCTTTATTCTTGCCTATCTCCTGTTGAACGTAAGTCGAGGTCGCATAGATGGGAACGGTAACCGCGCCCGTTTGTTCGTCGGCTTCCTGACCCACGTGGATGGCGCGAGTAGATATTCCCAGCTTATTGTTAGATTTCATATCGATTAACTTTCGACCGGACAAGGTCGGCTAGATTCCGCCTTCGAAAATTTTCTTGGATAGGTATCGCTCAGCGGAATCTGGAATTATCGTAACTACGCGTTTCCCTCGGCCCAGTTGCGAGGCCACTTTCAAAGCACAGAATACATTCGCGCCTGCGCTAGATCCGCCCAGTACGCCTTCTTTGGCTGCCAACTCCTTCACCATGCCAAAGGCTTCGAGATCGTTTGCCATCAGGACGCCATCGCAAACCGTCGGGTCAAAGTTTCCGGGGATGAAGTTGTTTCCAATCCCCTCCACCTTGTGTTTGCCCGGTGGGCCGCCGCCTAGGATCGATCCTTGCGTCTCGACCGCATAGGCCAACACTCGCGGCAAACGCTCCTTGAAGTGGCGCGCCAGGCCGGTGAAAGTTCCAGCGGTTCCAGAGCCGACCACGACAGCATCGATCCTGCCCTCCATCTGCTCGAAAATCTCCGCCGCGGTCGTTTCGTAATGATAGTCGGGATTAGCTGGATTCTCGAACTGCGCGGCCATAAAGGAGTTCGGAGTGTTCTCGGCGAGCGCTCGCGCTCTCTTAATAGCGCCCAGCATTCCTTCATCATCCGGGGTGCGCGTCACCGTAGCCCCCAGTGCGCGCATGATGATGACTTTTTCTTCGGAAAACTTTTCCGGTACGAACAGAGCCACGGTGTAGCCGCGATTCACTCCGATCAGCGCTAAACCAATGCCAGTGTTTCCGGCGGTCGCCTCGACAATGGTGCCGCCCGATTTGAGTTTGCCTTCCTCTTCGGCTCGACGAATAATACCAATTGCTGCGCGATCTTTGACGCTTCCGCCGGGGTTCAGATACTCCAGTTTGGCAAAGACTTCCGCCGATCCGGACGGAACCAATCGCTTCAGCTGCAACAAAGGAGTCTGTCCGACCAACTTGGTAATATCGTCGGACACACGCAAGGCCGGGTTTGCGATCGTTTTGGTAAGCACAATCCAGACTACGAAACGGCAGCAAGCCCGTCAACCTGAGCTTCCTTACGAAAGTTATGAAGGCTTCAGCCTACGAATCCGAGCAAGATCTGTCACTTTTGGCGGCGAGCATAATCCAAATGGCATCTGAGTAAACGTAACCTCAAAAAGGAGACCACATGACAAATGTAAAACTCTCTCTGCTGGCCCGCCTGGAAGCAAAGCCCGGCAAAGAAGTAGAAGTCGAAAAGCTGCTGCGCAGCGCCCTCGCCATCGTTCAGGAGGAGCCTGGAACCATTCAGTGGTTCGCCATTCGCATGGGAACGTCGACGTTCGGCATTTTCGATAGTTTCAACGATGAGAGCGGACGCAATGCTCACTTGAACGGACGGGTTGCGGCCGCTCTGATGGCCCATGCCGACGATCTACTGGCCAAACCGCCAGTCATCGAGAAATGGGAGATTCTCGAGGCGAAGGCTTAATCTCAGCCGGGAGCAGGGGGACTATACCGCGCTGAAAAGGAATTTCAACGCTTCCGGGAATCGCTTGGCCCATTCGCCTTCGTTGTGGCTGGCGCCTTCATCGATCCAGACCCGCACCTGATCGACGTCCAACCCCGCATCGCGAAGAATGTGTTCCAGAGTCCGCACGTCTTCCACAGCTTTGCGGTCGAACTCTTCCCTGCCCGCCTCGCGGGTTCCGATCGCAAGAAATATCTTGCCCGGCCACTGGTGAAACTTGGTGGCAAAGCGCAACACCCGTCGGTTGGAAATAAATAATGAGGGGCTCTCGATCAGCAAGCGATCAAAGACGCCAGGGCGAGCGATCGCCGTATAGAGAGTGATCAATCCACCCAGCGACGATCCTCCCAAGCCGGTATTCTTTGGCTCGGTCGCGATGCGATATTGGCCTTCGATAAAAGGCATCACTTCATCGACCAAAAAATTTGGGTAGCTCTTCCCCTGGGGCCGCAGCACCGCCGGAGAATAAGATCGGAATGGCAAATACTCCCTCATGCGATCACCCTGCGCGTTATCGATGCCCACGATTACCAGCGGGACAACCTCTTCCTGGCGGATAAGGCGGTCGGCGGTTTCGCCCACGCGCCACTCGACGCCGCCGAAGGCGGTCGCTTTATCGAACAAATTCTGTCCATCGTTGAGATAGAGCACCGGATAGCGGCGCTGAGCATTCTCTGGCGCGTCATAACGCGGGGGCAGCCACACCCGCAGCATCCGTTCGTTGCGGAAAATCTGGCTCCCGAAGGGATGCAAGCGTAAATCGCCTGCGACCGTCGTGTCTATCTGTGAAATCTCGTCCATAGAAAAATTATCGAGCACGATTGGAGTTTTTGTCATTCCAGAAAGAGTGCCGAATTTCTCCCTACACCACGATGTTCAGAGCTCCCGGCAATACATCTAAAGTCTGGCAGAACGCAGTGATGACTTCGCCATCCACCATGACGTCGGCGGGTTCCTTAAGATGAAACTCGATGCGCTTCGCGGCGCGCCGTTCTGCCAGCGGATGCTCGATGTGCGTGCCATCGTAAAGAGTAGGCAAATTGCGAATCAGCCCAACGCGTCCAATCGGTCCCCAGCGGACAAACTCGATGAGTCCGTCATTCACTTCGGCCTTGGGTGCAATCATCATAGTTCCGCCAGTGAACTTACTATTATTAAAAGTTAGAAACAGACAGGGACGGCGGTCGATGTTTTGGTCGTCGTCAACCCGGAGCGGAAACGGCCGCCGGCGAAATCGCAGGAGTGTGAGAAAGATCGACAACTGATAGCCCGGCTCGCCCCAGCTTCCAAAGCTTCGTTCCCGCAGCGTAGCGACATCGGCGGTGAACCCTACGCTGAGGATGTTGATGTAATGCAACACGCCCGCCGTATGAGTCAGTCGCAGGACGTCGCAGGACTGCGAACGGCGCGCCAGTATGGCTTCCATGGCATGATCGACGCCGCGATTCGTGAACTCACGTAAGAAGGAGTTGCCGGTGCCGAGCGGGAGAAACGCGAGCGTGGGCTTTTCTTCAGCCGGCGCTTCGGGAAATAATCCATTCACGATTTCGTAGGAAGTCCCGTCCCCGCCAACCGCAATGAATTTTCGGCGGCCTTGACGATAAGCCCCTCGCGCCACTTCTGTAGCCTGCCCGGGCCCGTTGGTTTCAGCCAGGTCAACCGCAATGCCGCCCGCACGCAGACGATCCAGAGCTGGGCCGATCAGCGCCCGACTCTTCCCCCCGCCGGCAACCGGATTCACAATGGCGAGGAATGAGTCCTTCACAGGGGAATCACAGCCGATCGTTCCAGCTTGCCGGCGATCGATTCGGCCAGCTCGTTGCGCTTGATTTTCATGGAGGCGGTGCGGGGAAAGTCGCTCTCCCATATAACAAATCCCCCAACGCGTTTGAAGTCCGGCAGCTTGCGATTCCGGGCAGCCATGTCTTCTTTGAGCGTGTCGGTCAGCTTCTGATTGGGTTCAAAGCGCAGCACCAGCACCAGCATTTCTTTGCGTAGATCTTTTGCCAGCCACAAATAATTGGCGGCGTAAATACAAAATTCCTTGACAGCGATTCCGTCGAACGCGTTCTCAATGTCTTCAGGATAGATGTTCTTGCCGCCTTCAGTGACGATCATGTTCTTCTTGCGGCCGAAAAGTTGCAGATGCCCGTGATCGTCGAAGCGGCCCAAGTCTCCGGTGAGAAGCCATCCATCGACAATAGTCTGCGCCGTCATCTCGGGGTCGTCGAGATAATGCGACATCACAGATTTACTTTGCGCCGCGACCTCGCCAATACCGTCCTGATCGGGACTCAATATGCGCAGCGAAACTCCCGGCAGCGGCTTCCCGACTGTGTCCGCGCGAAAGGGCTTGAGGTCGTTCAGCGTGAGGGCGGTACAGGCCTCGGTCAATCCATAGCCGTTCACGACAGGGATGCCGAGGTCGTAGAAAAACTGCATGGTTGTGGGTTCGATGAAAGCACCTCCAGTAATGAGCGTTCGCAAATCGCCGCCAAAACCGGCATGAATCTGGGGCAGCAATGCTCGGCTCAGACGAACGTTAGGCCGTTTCTTGGTGAGGAGTTTATTAATGCCTACGAGGCGGTCGAGAACAAATCTCTTGCCGCGCGGCAATTCGTCGAGCTTTGCACGTAGCCCACGTTCGAGATTCTTGACGATTAAGGGCACCAACGCGACGTAGGTGATCTTGTAGCGAACAAATGCGTCGCGCACAAACTCGGGCCGGAGGGTACGCAGATGCACGACACAGGCGCCGCACACAAAGGGGCCAATAAAGCCAACCATGAAGTCGATCGCGTGATTCGTGGGCAAAATGCTGAGATAGTGGACACCCGGCCAGAACGGATACCAGGTGGTCAATGCCTTGCATTGCTCCAAATAATTCTCGTGGGTGAGCACGCATCCCTTTGGCCGGCCGCCAGTCCCGGACGAATACACGATGCAAGCCACGTCCTGCCGCACTCGCGGAACGAAATGCGGTTCGCCGCTGCGTCGAAATCCCTCCCAGCGATGGGCACTTCCGACATCCGCTTTGAGAGGAGCCTCGGTGACCAGCACGCGAGCTTGCAGGTCTTTCGCCTCGGGTAGTTGCGCAATCGCACGCCACAAGTGATATTCCACGATGACTACTTTTGCCTGCGAATGTTTCAGCAGCTGCAGATGCTCGGCTGCACTAAGCTTGTAATCCAGAGGCACCAACACGCCGCCGCAGAAGAAGATGGCATACGCTGAAATTAGCCACTTCGACTGGTTCGTCATGATGATGGCGGCGCGGTCGCCTTCGTCGAACTCGGCGTCCTGTAAGGCGCGCGCAAACGGCAGGGCCAGTTCTTTGAAATCAGAATAGGTAAGGCGCGTCTTCTCCTTATCCCGGTCGGCTTCAATCAGGCAGGTCTCGTTGGGCCAGCGCTCCAGCGCGTCCTTCAGCGCCGCGCCGAGACTGCTGTATGCGTCTAGTTCGAGCATCTCATTTTTATTTCATCACAGCGGGCGCCGTGGCAGAGGTTGACGCGTTGCCGACTTAACTACCCGCCTCACAGTCGCGCATGAATCTTTTCCGCCAAGGCGCGGAAGTCGGAGACTCCCTGCAGTTCATAATCCGGTAGCTCGACACGAAAATGATTCTCCAGGCGGGTGAGCAGATCCAGTGCCTGCAAGCTGTCGATTCCGAGAGTCTTGAAAAAGTCTTCGTCGGGAGAGAGTTTCTCCCGCGGAACTTTGAAGTGCGTCGCCGCCAACGTCAGAATTTCATCGATAACCTGTTGCGAATTATTCATAGTCTCAAATCTTAAGGCAAGTACGGCAACGGCTCTTTACTTTCGACAAACTTTCGCAAACCCGCCTCTACCGCGGGATGCTGAAATAATTCGCAGAAAAGATCGATCTCCTCGCGCAGTTCCGCGTAAGGGATAGGCTTGATGAATTTCTTCGCCGCCTGCGCCGTTCTCCGATCGAATTTTCCCAGCTGCGCAGCGGTGCTGCGCGCGGCCCTGAGAGCTTCGCCTTCCGCTGCAATCTGACTTACCAGTCCAATCTGCTGAGCTTTGGTTACGTTAAAACTGCGGCCAGTCAGAAGCAAGTCCCGGACGACGGCGTTCCCCAGATCCCGTTTCAGGCGAGGAATTCCGCCAAATCCGGGAATGAGGCCCAGGCGCAGTTCAGGAAAGCAGAATCGCGCCATCTTATCGGCGATGACCAAATCACAAACCAGCGCGAGTTCGAAGCCGCCGCCGAAGGTGACGCCATGTACCGCGGCAATTGTGGTCAGTGGAGCATCATCGATGACATTCATCACCGTATGAATTCGCTCCAAGTAATCGCGTACGCCGCTGGCCGCCGAGCCTCGATCCATGGCTTGCGATCGTTCATATAACTCGCGCAAATCGGCGCCGGCGCAAAAACCGGGCTTCATCGTGCTGTGAATAATAAGAGCGTGCGCATGAAGCTGCAACTCTTGTAAAGCAGAAACAAAGCGCTCCAAGTCTTCGAGTGTAAGCGATCCGATTTCGTTACAGGGCGCACGATGCAGAGCAAGCTCGATGACGCCATCCCTGACTTCCCAGGAGAGCGTGCGACCCTGAAAGTGGCTCTGAGGCTGACTCATGAAGCTTGCTTCACGCGATACATGTCGTCGATCTCATTTTTATAACGCCCGGCGATCAGGTCGCGTTTCAGCTTCCCATTGGCAGTCAACAAACCGTTATCGATCGAAAACGGCTCACTCGCTAGATGGAAGACGCGCACCTGTTTGTAGTGCGGCAAGCCCGCATTGACCAAGTCCAGCGCGGCCTGTATTGCCTCGGAAGAGACGTCGCCGGTGATGATCGCGGTCAGGTAGCTGCGTCCGTTGCCGATCACCACGGCCTGCTGCGCGCTCGGCAACGCTTGCAAGATCGCTTCTTCAATTGGCTCGGGGGCAATATTGTGACCCGACGCCGGAATAATCAGATTCTTCAATCGGCCCACGATCTTCCAGTTTCCACTCGCGTCCGCCTGCCCCTGATCTCCGGTATGAAACCATCCGTCACGCAGAACTTTCGCAGTTTCGTCCGGACGGTTCCAGTATCCGGGAAATATATTCGGTCCGCGCACCAGAATTTCATCGCTTGCGCCCAGCTTCATTTCCACTCCCGTAATTGCTGGACCAACCCGGCCCGGCTCAACGTGTCGCGGGTCGTCGAGAGTGCAAAGCGCCGTCGTCTCCGTCAGTCCATATGCCTGCAACACGGGAATGCCCAACATCATGAAATAGAGTTGCGTTTCTATATTCAGCGGTGCGGAGCCGCAAATCAGCGCCTGCAAATTCTTCCCAATCATTTTCTTACGAATTGTTGGAAAGACGACCCAATTCGCCAATCCAAGCCAGAAACCGTCGCCTGAGCTCGGCTTGCCTTCTTGTTTCCGCACCCATGCGGCTTTTGCGTGGCTATAAATACTGAGTACCCCTCCGCCGGTTTTCCATATTTGTTCGTCGACCGCCTTGCGCATTCGTTCCAGCAGTTGTGGCACGTTGAGAAAATAATCGGGAGAAGCGGTTCGCATATCGGCCGCAATTTTGCCCAAGTCCGTGTTCAGGGCGAGGCGGCTTCCTCGAAGCAGGCTTGTGAGCATCAGAATCCACGATCCGGCAAATGTTAGCGGCAAATAATGGAAGACGCGATCTTGTCCGGGGCGATTGTTCATCAACAGATCGAGCCGCGCCGACGTGCATCCCAACATATGCCCAACATTGCCGGCGGTTAACACGACGCCTTTCGCAACGCCCGATGTTCCCGACGTATAAATTAAAGTCACCGCGTCAGTTTCCGCAACCGTCGTTGACACTTTCGCGAAGTCAGTTCTCGTATTTTTCGTATCAAACACTTCATCGAACAAGTGCTGCGCAGGCGCATCCTGCCAGCGCGACGCGATTCCCTTCTGCAACTCAGCGTCAGCACAAATCAGCAGCGAGGGCGCGCAATCCTTCATCATTTCGACCAACTCTTCGGGAGCTTGTCGAGAATAGAGCGGGACTACAATCAATCCCTCCGCCATGATCGCCAAGTCCATCGCTACCCATCGAATGCTATTGGGTGCCAAAAGCCCGCACCGATCGCCTTTTGCCAACCCACGCGTCGCAAGAAATGCTCGGGCCTTCGAAACAAGGTTCAGCACCTCGCGGCCCGTTACAGAAACAAACTTACTGTCTCGGATCTCCTCCAGCGCGATCAGATCTTTGCTGGCTTCGAGCCGCGCGAAAATATCGGTGAGAAAATTCATTGTCTTAGCTGTAGGCTGCGGCCAGTTCGTGCAGACTTCGGCTCATGGGTGGAAGATAATCTTCCCAATTCCATTGGCCTTTGCGGGTCGGGAACTCAGGATACCGGCGCTGCACTTCCTCTTCAAAATAAACTCCCATGCGAGCCATCACCTTCAGATTCTTCACCACGCAGCGCCCGATACCGGCGGCCACACGCTCGCCATCGACGTAAAGAGTCTCAAGCGAAGCCAGAAGGCGCGGTTCGAGATCGGGATCGTCGACGTTCATGAGCAGGTCTTCGTGGCCGCGTTCTTTCATGAGGTTGCGAATACGCTCGTCCATGGTGATGCCAGCCGAGGGAACCAAAGCCGGCATCGACGTCACAATGCCGTGATATCGCGATGACACCATCAGGTGGCAGCAGCGCAAAATGCTGACCAGTTCGTACATGTTGTAGTCGTCAGAACTGAGTACCGGAACGTCACCCAGACGCTCTGAAATCTTCTTGGCCGGCCGGGCGTCGAGCCGCTCGGTCGCGACCATAATGACAAACACTTCATGCCGCTCACGAAACGTCCGCACCGCATTCGCAATCGACGCGATGTAATGTTCGTAGGCCCGGTCAGCCTCGGGCCCGGAATTGTGAAAGTATACCGAACGATAATGGCTGTCTTTATAGGCTCCGGCAATTTCATGCGCAGCAAACTTCACCACCGATGCCCGCACCGGCCACTCGAACGGATTAATGGGACACACGACCAGTACCGGAGTCACTCCGTCCCATCCCACATCGCGTAACGCCTTCTGTCCATACGCCGCAGGATGGGGTTCGAACGTCCATGCCGTATCCGTTCCTAGTTCCGTAGGTACGCCAAGCTCGCGAAGCACACGTCGCGATTCTTCATTGCGCGTGATAACCAGAGAGTCATGGCAGTAGCGGCCGCACATCTTCCTGACCAGCGGGTCCATGTGCCCCGCTTCAGCGCCGTATCCGACAGACAACTTATTCTGTGCGGCCGCGATTCCCAGCGAGCCGATCATCATCGTCGTGAGCGCGTTGGCAAACTTGCTCTTAAACATCGATCCTTCGCAGGCGACGACGCCGTCATGTTGCGGCACTTCGGAAGCTAGAAAAGGCGGAAAAATATCCGGTAGATGGACTTGTTTAGTGCCCTCAAAATATCCAGCGGAGCGCGCGAAGTTCTGTGACATGACGCTCAGATCGACGTGCTCCGCGCCCAAAATGTGGCGGACCTGGCGTATCATTTCCTCCACACGCACATCCGAACCGGTGTTGCGTGTGCCGTTATATCCGGCAAAAAGGAGTTTCAACTTTTCGCCCGGCTGCCAACGCTGACCATGGCCCAGCATCCAGCCCGCTTTCGCTTTTTCGATGATGCCACTGACCCAGGCTTCGAGGATAAAGTCCATCATGCCGCTGAACCTCCCGCCTGCGCCGGCCATGGCCGATAAGGATATTTGAAGCCGGTGTCACGGCTGAATTTCAGCAAGGGAAAACTGTATGCGGAAAATGGCGCCGGTCGTTCTCCCAACTCACTCGTCACACGCTCGTTGTCGAAAACGGTGTCCCAAACCAGGTAAGGCATAAACACCTTCATCAGGGAAGCCATATGAGCAAGGCTGCCTTTGCGGTTGGCGAGAGTACTCACGGTGGCGGAAAAAGGCTTCGCTGCAAACGGCAAGAAAACCGGCCCACGCTTGTTCTGGGAGTCCGCCAAGGCCTGAGTTAGCACCCGAAATGTTTGCGAAGATCGCCCCGACGACAGGTGATAAGTGTCGTAAAGCGGCTGCTCTTTCTGATGGAGAGTCGCGATGGAATCAGCGACAAAATCAACGTTCACAATATCGATCTTATCGTTCGAACGAAACGGCAGCGCCGGTAAACCCGCCAAGAAAACGAATGCCCGCACCATATCAAACTGGGTCGTTTCAGCGCGGCGACTGTCCCCCAACACAATGCTGGGACGAAAAATCGTCAGCGGAACTTCCGGTAACAGTTCCCGAATCATGTGCTCATTAAACTTTTTCGTCCGCGCATAAGGATCGTAATCTGATAGCTCCCAATCGATCGAGGCGTCTTCCGTGACAACTTCGTGACTGCGTTTGCCACACACCGCAACCGTGCTGACCTGACTGTAACGCCGTAAACCGTGATAGTGATGGCAACGCCGAGCCAACTGAACGACTTCCAAAGTGCCGCGCAGATTGACGTTCAGACAGCTTTTCTCCGACTTGCGGTTTAGCGAGGCGGCACAGTGGATCACCGAATCGGTGGTGTGAATCAGACGGTCATATTCGTCGCGGCCCAAGCCAAAACTTCCACTGGTCAGGTCGCCACGAAAAACTCGCACCCGAGTTTGCAGGAATTCATAGAAGCGTGGAAAGTCCAGATGCAACTGCATCGACTCCCACAAGCGCGCTTCGGCTTCACGAGGATCACGTGCGCGAACCAGCAGATTGAGCGACGCCCCATGATCTTGCAAGAGGTTGGCGGCAACATGGGCGCCAATATAGCCGGTCGAACCGGTTAAGAATATCGCCACGTGGCTCCGTTGGTCCCCGTCGGTAAAGGTGGTTCGACCTCGGCGGGCATTGCTTCAAATTTTCGCGGGGGTCTGGCGTCGAGGGATCGGCCCTCGATCAAGGGATAGGTCCATTTCCGTAACGCCGGGATGTGGATATTGATCCAGTAATCCCACCAGTCCAGCGAACGCGTGTCGTATCCGAAATCCGCTTTCTCTTCGGGAACGAGGGCGTAAGCAAGCTTCTCGATATTCTCCGCCACAAAGTCGTGTTCGTTGAGCAGAATAAACGGCTCAAACAACTCGATCAGCTTTTCGACTCGTTCCAGATTGCGCTCAGTTTTGGCGAAGGGGGTTTTCTTCAGCGGGAGAGGCGACATAATGCGCTGAATGGAATGCACAATCGTTTTCTGAGCGGGAGCGGACATTCGCCGATAGCGACCTTTCGAAACAGGAATCGCATCCAAGCGCAGGCGCAGCCAATACTCGAGGCCTTCCTGCGCGCGATAGTGCCTGCGATGAGCGAGCGAAGTCAGCTCGATCGACCGCCGCATATCGCAGGGATTCGTAACCGAAGTCGCAAGCTGATAAATCCGATCATGCCGGCGTTCAATGACGGCAGCCGCGATCAGCGTCATCCCGGCGCACACCGAATCGACCGGGACGATATCCAAACGCTTGCGCTCGTTCGAGGGCAGCTGCCGGAAAGACGTCCCCAGCAGATAAGACAGCGATGCCGATGTATTGATGCCTTCATTCCAGCCCACGAAGGGTTTGGCTACGGAAGTCTCAACAATCGCGGGACGAACGATCGCAACCGGCAGATCCGAACCATACTTGAGGATCATCGATTCAGCCAGGCTCTTGCTCAGCGTGTAAGTATTGGGCCAGCCAAGTTCAAGCGCGCGCTTCTTCCCTGCCTCGGTGAGATGGTTACGCAGCCAGCGCACTCGATTTTTGCGTACTTGATTTTCCAGCGCCGCTCCCTGCAGGTTCTTGGACGCGTGCTCTTTCAGCAACGCTTCGCGCCGCAATTCAGCGGTGACTTCAGCCCCTTCGACCCGCTTCTCCGCTTGCTCAATCAACTCATGCAGTGAGCGCCACTCCGTCTCCGCGTCAAATCCCGGCACTCCGGCGGGGGTGTAATTCGGTCGCAGCTTTTCGGTCACTCTTCCATCCCGCGCGCCTGCCACGTAACACGTGGACAGATGCATCAATCCGGCGCGATGAGAATTGCGGATGAAGTCCAAGACATACATGGCGGCGTCCACATTGGTGGCCAAGGCGTCCCGCAAGTCGGGATTGAAGTCGGTCAGGCCAGAACTGTTAATGACTAAATCGAGCGTGGACCTTAGGCGTTGACTCGTGCTTTCCTCTAAACCGAGGCCAGGTTGACCGACATCGCCCTCGACGACTTCGATTCTCTCTCGAAGAAATTCGGCCCATCGAGAACCGTACCGCTCATACAGAGGATCAAACACAGGCGATTCTTCAATCAGCTTTTCATAGCGTTTCTGTGCAGGATTCGACTTCTGGCGGCGGATCAGCAAATAAATCTTGCCAATCTCCGGCAAATCCATAAGCGTATTCGCCAGCCACACTTTGCCGATAAATCCAGTCACTCCGATGAGTAGAATGTGTTTCCCGGCCAATGCACCGCGCACAGAGAGAGGCTTTGACTCCGCTGTGCTTTCGAAATTTACCAGCGGAGCCTCGCTTGTGGGATGTTCGCGTTCTGCGGAAATAACAGCTGCGTCGAGCGCTCGTACTCCCCGCAATCCCAAATCGAGGACGAGCCGCCCCGCCGTCCTATGGCCGTCGGCCGCGGCATCGGTGATGCGAGCCAAACCACCTCGAGGACGGATCACTGGCTGGAGGAGTCGCCCGGTCGCGATACCGTCGCGAAATTCGAGCTGATTGGAAACAATCCATTGAACACCCAGATGTTTTGCCAATGGCCGCATCACATGATCGAGACCCTGACTTACCAGAACAACCGCAGCTTCGGATTCCATCTGCGCCCTAAGTTCCTTTAAGCCGGCAGCTTTCAGTTGAGGCTTCATGTTATACAGGAACTCTTCTTCACCCAGGAGATCGAGGCGGTCGCGACTCACTCCGCGCAGCACCGTGTGCATGACCCGGGTCGCGAAAGAGCGGTTCACCATGTACAAGAAAGGACGAACTGCCGCAGCGAGCGCCACCAGTCCTCGGCGTGTCCAGCGTTCGCTAAACTTCTGGGCGTTCCAGGTGAAGAACGCAATCGGGCGGACGGTCGTCCACTCCAGCAGACTGCCTTCCACGCGCCAGTACACCCTGGGGCCCAGGGGAGGATTGTATTTCGTTGTATGCAAATTACTTTAAATTCCGCGTCCAGCCAACTGAAACTTGCGACCAAGTGGCCGCGAGCAACGCCCTATTGTAAACAAACGTGGCCCAGAGAGATAGCGGCGTTGGCCGCGAATGATTGAGATTCGCACTAACTAGACAGTCGCCAATTGCGTAACGTCAGCCAGCGTCGTCGCAAATGCCGCAATCGCCTGGTCGATCTGCGGTTTCGTGATCACCAGCGGTGGCTGAAAGCGGATCACGTTGCCATTCACGCCTCCGACCCCGACCAGCACTCCATGTCGCAAGAGCGCCTCGCGAACGCTCTCCGCCTCAGCGGAAGCGGGCGTAAGCTTTTCATCTCGCACCAGTTCGACTCCGATCATCAGCCCTAGTCCTCGGACATCCCCAATTAGACGATGTTCCGTCTGAAGGGCGCGCAACTTGCTAAGGGCGTATTCGCCTAACTCAGCAGATCGAGCGGGCAAGTTCTCACGCTCCATGAACGCAATATTCGCCAAAGCCGCCGCGCAGGACACCGGGTTGCCGCCGAACGTTGACAGATGGTCGCCCGGCCTATAAGCAGCCGCAATATCAGGGCGAGTGGTGAACGCACTCAGGGGAAAGCCGTCGGCAATGCCCTTGGCGGTGACCAGAATGTCGGGAACGACTCCGTAATGCTCGATCGCGAACATCCGGCCCGTGCGTCCAAATCCCGACTGAACCTCGTCGCAGATAAATAAAATGCCGTGCTTATCGAGAACGTTTTTCACTTCGCGGAAGTAGTTTGCGGGAGGCACAATGATCCCGCCCTCCCCCCATACTGGCTCGGCGATAAATGCAGCCACATCGCCTGCGGTTGAAAAGCGAATCACATCTTCGAGCGCCCGCGCGCATTGGCGCCCACACTCTTCAGGATCGTCCACCCAATTTGAACGGTAAGCGTAAGGCAGCGGCGCAAACGAAACGCCCGGCGCATAAGGTCCGCCGCGCTTCTTGCGCCCCTGGTTGCCGGTGATGCTGAGAGCACCCCAGCTGCGCCCGTGAAAGCTGCCATGCAGCGCGATAAACTCATGCTTGCCAGTGAAGAGTCGCGCCAGTTTCATCGCGCCTTCAATCGCTTCGGCGCCACCATTGGCGAAAAAGGTTTTGGTCAACCCCGGAGGCGCGATCTGGGCGATTTTTTTCGCCAGATCCGCAACTACGGGCACGTGATAAAGATACGACTGACAATGAATCAGCTTATCGATCTGCGCTTTCGCCGCCGCCGTGACCTCAGGATTGCAATGACCAGCATTCACCACAGAAATGCCAGCAAAGCAATCGAGATATTCACGCCCATTGACGTCAGTGATGATGCAACCGCTGGCATGATCGACCACGATAGGTGCGACCGATTTCAGGAAGCCGGTCATCACATAGTCTTTATATTCTTGGATGGTGTCAGACATCGATAACCTCTGCACTTCCTCTGCGAAACCTCTGCGCCCTCTGTGTTTAAGGTTCTTGCCTTAGTAAATAGCACAAGAGCGGGCTAGAACTTTCGCGAGTGCTCCCTGGCCCAGCGCTCGACAATAACCTTCTTTTCCGTATAAAACTCGATCGCATCACGGCCCTGGCCATGCATCACGCCGAAGAAGCTGTCCTTCCATCCGCTAAATGGGAAGTAAGCCATTGGAGCAGCCACCCCGATGTTGATTCCAATATTCCCCGCCGGTGCTTCATATCGAAAGCGTCGAGCCGCCGCGCCGCTGGACGTAAACAAAGACGCTTGATTGCCGTATGCGCTGCGTTCCAGAAACGCCATCGCGTCGTCCAAATCATCGGCGTGGACCAGGCTCAGCACCGGACCGAAAATCTCGGTATCACTCAATTCGCTCGTCGCCGGAACATGATCCAGCACCGTCGGGTTAACGAAATTCCCGCGCTCGCCGTCGGCAATTCTTGCGTTGCGTCCGTCAAGCAAAATCTCGGCGCCCTGCTTCGCTCCCGTTTCAATCAACGACTCGATGCGATTTTTACTCTGCGGATTGATCACTGGCCCCATTTGCACGCCGTCGTCGAGGCCATTGCCGACCTTCAGCGAACTCGCGGCCGCCGTAATCGAATCGCGAAACGTCTTCTGCGCTTCTCCAACGGTGACGGCGACGGACACTGCCAGACACCGCTGACCTGCGCAGCCAAACGCACTGTCGCTGATGATCTGCGTGGCCATGCTCATATCCGCATCGGGAAGCACGATGACATGATTCTTTGCACCCCCCTGGCATTGCGCTCGCTTCCCTTTTTCTCCCGCCCGTGCGTAAATATATCTCGCCACCGGAGTCGAGCCGACAAAGCTGATCGCCCGAACCTTCGGGTGATCGATCAGTGCGTCAACAACTGTCTTGCCGCCATTGAGAAGCGTGACCACGCCTTTGGGAAGGCCCGTCCGTTCGATCAGTTCAAACGCCCGCTTCATGGTGAGCGGCACACGCTCCGACGGCTTCAGGATGAATGTGTTTCCCGTCGCGATGGCATAAGGCAAAAACCAGAAAGGAATCATCCCGGGAAAATTGAACGGCGTGATTGCAGCGACGACTCCAAGCGGCTGCCGAATCATCATTTCATCGATCCCGCGCGCAACGTCTTCCAGGTTGTAGCCCTGCATCATCATCGGAATGCCGCAAGCCACTTCAACGTTCTCGATCGCGCGCCGCAGTTCAGCCTTCGCCTCAGCGAGCGTCTTGCCGTTTTCCTGCGTGATGATTCGCCCGAGTTCGTCCAGATGCTCTTCCAACAGCATCTTCAATTTGAATAGTGGCTGGATGCGATCTTCGGCGGGCGTTCTGCGCCACGCCGGATAAGCGGCGGCGGCGGACTCAATTGCGGATGCGATTTCGGATGCAGTCGAAACCGGCGTCTGTGCGATCACTTCGCCCATCGCTGGATTCGTCACGTCGATCCATTGCAATGACTGTGACTCGACCCACTCACCGTTGACGTAGTTGGGAACTTTGGTGATAGCCGGTGCTAAGACTGTCATCGGCGGATAACCTTCGCGATCGTGAAGAATAAGTCGCTCATGCCAAGTGCATCGCCGCCTCAGGCTTACCGCAGACTGCTGCGAATGCGGATTCCAAAACGTCCATGCCTTCCCTCATCTGCGCATCGGTGACCACTAACGGAACAAGCACGCGAATCACGTTGGCATACGATCCCGCCGTGATCGTGATAACTCCGTGCTCATAGCAATATTGTGTGATCTTCTTCGTCTCTTCGGGCGCAGGCTCTCGGGTGCCTGCCTTCACGAGCTCGAGCGCTTGCATCCCACCAAGGCCGCGCACGTCGCCGATTTCCGGCCAGCGACTTTGCCACTCCCGCGCCCGCTTCTGAAAATATTCACCCAGCTCCCGGGACCGCGGGAGCAGGTTGCTCGTTTCGAACAAATCGAGAACCGCTAAAGCGGCTGCGCATGATAAAGGATTACCCGCAAATGTGCCGCCCAACCCGCCGGGGCCAGGAGCGTCCATAATCTCGGCGCGACCAGTCACCGCAGCGAGAGGCAACCCGCCGCCAAGCGATTTTGCAGTCACGATAATATCCGGTTCAATCCCGAATTGCTCGCTGGCAAACAACGTTCCCGTGCGGCCAAATCCGCTCTGCACTTCATCCGCGATGAAGAGCACGCCATGCTTGTGGCAGATTTCCATCAGAACTTTGAAATACTCTTTCGGAGGAACGACGAATCCCCCCTCGCCCAGCACCGGCTCTGCTATTACCGCCGCGACATCCTCTGAGGCGACGACGCGCTTGAAAGTGTCCTCCAAATGCCTCGCACAAAATACTTCGCACGACGGATACTTCAGCGAATACGAACAGCGATAGCAATACGCGTACGGAATGCGGTAAACATCTCCGGGAAGAGGCCCGAAACCTGCCTTATAAGGATGGGTTTTACTGGTCAGCGACAGCGCCATCATGGTGCGCCCATGAAAGGCATCTTCAAACGCAATGATGCCAGGGCGTCCGGTGTGGGCGCGCGCGATCTTCACCGCATTCTCGACCGCTTCGGCACCAGTGTTAACGAAAAAAGTCTTCTTGGCGAACTTTCCCGGAGTGACTTCATTCATGCGCTCGGCCAGTCGAACATAACTCTCATACGGGGTCACCTGCGCGCAGGTGTGCATGAACTGATCAAGTTGCTCGCGAATGGCTTTAACGACAGGCTCGCTGCGATGCCCTACATTGACGCAGCCAATGCCGCCTGCGAAATCGATGTAGCAATTGCCGTCCACGTCTTCCAGCCAGGCGTCTTCTGCCTTCGCCACGTAGACCGGCGTCGCGTGCGACAATCCACGTGGGACAGCAGCCTGACGGCGCTCCGACAGCGCCTTCGACTCAGGCCCAGGAACGGACGTCTTTAGTTGAATGGTCGGCATACCAACCTCAATACCACCCAATAGGCGCTTCGTTCAGATTGATGTGCACCTGCTTCGTTTCCAAATACTCCTCGATGCCCCAAGGACCCAATTCACGGCCGAATCCTGACTGTTTGTAGCCGCCCCATGGCGCTTCCACATAAGTCGGCTGCATATGATTCACCCAAACGATTCCCACACGAAGCGCTTTGACGGCGCGAAACGCCTTGAAGATGTCGCGAGTCCACACTGCCGCCGCCAATCCGTACGGAGAATCGTTGGCAATCTTCACTGCGTCTTTTTCATCCTGGAACGGAATGACCGCCGCGACCGGACCAAAAATCTCTTCCCGCGAAATACGGGCGCGATTGTCTACGTCGTAGAAAATCGTCGGCTCGACGTAATACCCTTTAGCAAATTTCTCTGCCCGCCCTCCGCCAATCGCCAACTTGGCTTCCTTCTTCCCTATTTCCTGATAAGATCGCACCCGATCATACTGATCTTTACTGATCAGCGGGCCCATCTTCGTTGAACGATCCAGCGGCGCCCCCAGCGTAACTTTCTTGGCCTTCTCAGTCATCGCTTCAACGAACTTCTTGTAGATGGACTTCTCAACCAAAATCCGACTACCCGCCGAACACACTTCGCCTTGATTGATGAAGACGCCAAAAAGAGCGCCATCGATGGCCGCTTCAAAATCGGCGTCGGCAAAAAATATGTTGGGGGATTTTCCACCCAACTCGAGGGTTACGCGCTTCACCGTGTCCGCAGCCTGCTTCACGATGATCTTCCCCACGGCCGAGCTTCCGGTGAAAGCAATCTTATTCACATCGGGATGCTGCACCAGTGGCGCACCACAGGTCTCGCCAAAGCCGGTGATGATATTCACAACGCCCGGCGGCAATCCAACTTCAGGGAACCACTTCGCAATTTCAAGCGCCGTCATGGGAGTCTGCTCGGCGGGCTTGAGTACCATCGTACAGCCCGCCGCAATTGCGGGCGCGAGTTTCCACGCAGCCATGCCCAGCGGATAATTCCAAGGAATAATCTGCCCGGCCACGCCCACGGGCTCTTTCAGCGTGAGGCTGACTGCATTGTCCGGCACGGGATTCACATACCCCAGGACCTTTGTTGCCAGTCCGCCGTAATATTCAAAACAAGTCGCAACATCGGCGATGTCGTACTCAGCTTCAACAATCGGCTTGCCGCAATTGCGCGCCTCCATCTGCGCCAGCATGGTCGCGTTCTGCCGAATCTTTTCGGCAAGCCGGAACAACACGCGCCCGCGTTCCTGCGCCGTCGTGGTCGCCCATGGACCATCTTCGAACGCCGCCTTCGCCGCAGCCACTGCGCGATTCACGTCCTCCGGTCCCGCATCGGGAGCTTGCGCAATCACTTCCTCGGTCGCCGGATCGTACACCGGAAAGGTCTTCCCCGATGCCGCGTTCTCCCACTCGCCGTTAATGTAAAGCTGATAGGTTTCCACGTCCACATTTGCCGTTGTCATAAAATTGCCTCTTGCACCGTCACGGGGGCTGGCGCTTTACGTCGTCCGTAGACAAAAAAGAAGAACGCGGCCAGCCCGATAAAGAAAAGCGTTCCGCCAAACATCCAGGCTTCATACTGCAAGATCGAAGTGATCTGCTGCGCTGGAAAGAAAACCAGAGCGATACCCAGAAGACTCGTAATTAGACCGCTCGTGCCGGCAACGATCAGTGTGATTCTGTTGTATCGCCCGCCGGGTGTGCCGTCGAAGGCCAACTTCAGCAAAGCCCCAAACATGTATACGAACGGAATCAATTGCAACACAACTGCGAGCGAAAGCAGCTTTTGAAACGTTTCCTGCACTCCCGCACCAGCAAAATTCATCAAGACCAGCAACGCTGAAACTACAGCTTGCACAATCAACGCCGCATAAGGGGTCGCATATCGCGGATGCACTTTGCCCAACCAGGCAGGCATGCAGGAATCGAGCCCAGCTACGAATGGAATGCGCGCGGCGCCGCCAATCCACGCCGAACCAATGCCTGCAATCGACAAGCTCAACATCAAGGCGAAAGGAATCACAATCCACGCCACGTTAACTCTAGCCGCCATCGCACTTACCGCCTGCACAATTCCCTGCAACACGTTCGCATTCTTACCGACCGCAATAATAAGCGTTAGCGTCGCCCCCAAGTACAACGCACCGGATAACACACCGCCCCACGCCACCGCTCCCGGAAGCGTGCGCTCGGGATCTTTGATCTCGTCCCCCATGATGGACGCCAATTCCAATCCAACGAGTCCGAAACAGATCACGCCAAAAGCATTCATCACGAAGCGTGGGTTGGCTGGAATGCGAAAGTCGGCGGCGGTAACGGAGGTCCCGAAGCGCAGCCAAATAATGACGCCAAGACCGATCAACACAGCCGACGCTATCGCGGTACCGATCGCGCCGACATTATTCAGCCACTTTCCTACCGTCGAACCAACGATATTCAGAATGGTCAGTATCACCAACAAAACCAGCGAAACGATCAACGCGAAGGTCTTGTTTTCGCCCAGTGCCTGATGTCCCGGACCGAACACAAACACCGACACTCCCACGAAATACAGCATCACGGTCGGCACGTAGAGCATGTTCGTCGTCCAATAGCACCAGCCGGAAAGGAAGCCGTGAAAGTCGCCGAACACCTCCTTCGCCCACAAGTAAACGCCGCCTTCACCCGGATATCTGTGCGCCAGTTCAATCACCGCGATGCCTTGCGGCAGAAAAAACAGCACCAGAGAAATCATCCACAACCAGACCGTGACGCCGCCATTCGCCGCAATCGACGGCACCACGTTCAGGTTGAATACCGCGACCACGAACAGCAGCACCAAATCCCGGCGGCCTAGGACGCGCTTCAAATGCGGCGAATTGTCCGTCGAAGACATGGCGCGGCATGACTTGTGAATCTAGTGCGCGGCTGCTCCGACCGGCTCGCCGCGTTCCTGCTGCACTTTGGCCATCACCGGAGCAATCTCCTCGAAGACGGCAAGATGCTTGTCGATATCGGCGTCGGTATGCTGGACGGAAATCGTCCACTGCTCATCCCACCAGTAAGGCTGCGCCATTACTCCGCGATTGACCATGCCGAACCAATACAACCGCCACAGGTCGACATCGATTTTGGTCCAGTCGCGATAGTTTTCAATCTCCTTCGGAAACAGCATCAGCGCGCCATTCGCGCCCGCGCTGATGATGTAGCCTTGCAGTCCAACTTTCGCGACCGTTTTGCGATAGCCATCCGTCAGCTTTTTCTCAAGCTTCTCTACCTTCGCATAATTGTCCCGCGTCAGCACATGGTTGAACGTCGCCAGTCCCGCTGCCATCGACACTGGATTCGTGTTGTACGTTCCACCGTGAAACACTTTGTGATCGGAAATCAGGCTCATCACTTTTCGGCTGGTTGCGAAAGCGGCCAGTGGCAGTCCGCCGCCAATCGACTTCGCCAGGCAAATCATGTCCGGCTTGACGTTGAAATACTCCGAAGCGCCTGCCCAGCAAAGCTTCGCCCCAGTCTTCACTTCGTCGAAGATCAACAGCGCCCCGTATTTGTCGCACATAGTACGCAAGCCTTCGAGGAATCCAGGCTTGGGCATGCAGAGCCCCACGTTCATCAGAATCGGCTCCAGGATGATCGCCGCAATCTCATTCGGATTCTGCTTGAAGCGCAACTCAACGCTTTCCAAATCGTTAAACGTTGCAATCTTCACGTTGTCGAGGCTGGCCTTCGGGACGCCCATGCCGCCGGGAACGGAATTCGGGGCATGAACATCGCCGAAATCGGGCGCATGAGGCTTCACGCTGACCAGCGCCGCATCGTGCAACCCGTGATACGCGCCCTCAAACTTGATGATCTTGTCGCGCCCAGTCGCCGCGCGCGCCAGCCGAATCGCATGCATGGTCACTTCCGTCCCACTGTTGCCGAAGCGGCACATCTCCATGGAGAAGCGCTCGCAAATCACCTCGGCCAACTCCCACTCCATGTCGTGCGGCATGCCAAACATCGTTCCCGTCGAAAGCCGCTTCTCTACAGCTTTCATAACGTCGGGATGGCAATGCCCCGCCATCAGCGCGCCAAACGTCAGGTTGTGATCGATGTATTCGTTGCCGTCGAGGTCGCGGAACTTACTGCCACTCGCCTCCTTGACGAAAATCGGCCAGGGATCGTAAGCGCGGTAATTGCTGGCCACACCCAGCGGGATGCGTTTCAGGTTTTTCTTATGCGCCTCGGCAGACTTCGGCGTGCGTCGCTCGAAAAGATCGAGCTCCTTTTGCAGTTCGGGAAACATCGGAATTTCTCCAGAAAACTCAGGCCGTGCAGACGGCCATTAGATTTGTCGCCAGGCTGCCAAGGCCGCCCAGCCGTGTAGAACTAAATCTCGGGCAAAAGCTAGAAGTAGAACTTCAATGCAAATTGTATCAAGCGCGGGTCGCGGCCCCCTTGTATCTGGCCAAAGGTTGAGTCGCTAAAGTTTCCATCCGGGTTGTTAAACTGCGTCTTGTTGGCGATGTTGAAAATGTCGGTTCGGAACTGAAAATACTTAGTCTCGCTGACCGCAATTCTCTTGGAAATCGTGATATCGGTGTCGTTCAAGCCCGGCCCGCAGCAGATCGAGCGCGGCGTCGTCGCAAACGTGCCCAGCGTAGGATCGCTGAATTGTGCCGGGTTTAGGTATTGGTGGTTGGGCTGATTCTTAGGATTCAGAATCTGAAGCGGGCCCGTCAACTGGGGCGCGCCCGCACCCAGAAAGAAGATGCTGTTGATGAGTTCGTTGTCGTCCTGCGTCTGCAGTCGAATGGGAAATCCGCTTTGAAACTGGATGATGCTCGAGATCGACCAGTCATCCAGCGCTCTGCCCTTGAATCCGGTGTAACGGGGCACCGGCAGTTCCCAGTAGAAATTGATCACGAAGCGTTGCTTGGAGTTGAACAGCGAAAGAGCGCGGCTGGCCCGCGGATTGAACGGGTTCAGTGTCTCTTCAAAACTGGATGCCTGGTCGAGCGATTTGCTGAAGGTGTAAGCCGCCTGCATTTGCAGTCCCTGCGAGAAGCGCTTTTCCAACATCGTCTGGAAAGAGTTGTAGGCGGAGTTTGCGATGGTGTCTTCCGCGAAGATGCTGGCAAACACCGGGGTACCGTCCGTTGGACAATTCGCGCCGGTCAGGGGATTGCAATTCGGCGAGGAATATGGCCGCAGCCCAACGAGAGTGATCGGAGTGCCACCGGCCGCTCCCGTTGCGATCGCACCGCTTGGCAAATGAAAATTGAATCCTTGCGGCACCGTAACATTAAAAGGTGCATCTTCGCCGAACGGACCGCACGTTCCCGCCCCTTGAATCGTGTTGATGTCTAAACAAGTCTGCGGATTCGAAGGATTGATGTCATGCGAGGCGAGCAGACGGTGGCCTTGCGATCCAACATAACCGAGCGTCCAGACCAAGTTCTTAGAGAGTTGCCGTTCAATGTTGAAGTTATATTGAGCGGTATATTGGGTGCGCAGATGGGGCTGAAATTCGCCATAGAGGAGGATAGGCCGCAGATTCGCCCATCCGGGGTCCTGGCCTTTCGTTGGCGACAAGATTCCGTTGAAACCGTTGGGCCCGATCACGCCATTCTGTCCTACGAATGGCGTGTTAAAGAACGTGCTGGAAAAGATCGGGCTGCTGCCAAAGGGCGGCTCCGCTCCAAATTGTTCAAGCACCAACTGTTCGATCGGGTTATAGAAAAGCCCCCATCCTGTGCGGATGCTGGTCTTTCCGTTATTGCCAAACATCTTTCCTAAAATCCCGCTGCTGAAGTTCGGACTGTAAGCCAGACCCACTCTCGGCGCGAACGCCTTGTAGTACGTGGTCGTGAGGCCTGCCGGAACGCCCTTATCGCCGGGAACCACCAAGCCAGTCGGACAATCCGCCAGCGGCGTGTTCGAGCAAGGGTATACGGTGCTCGTCTGCCCCGGACGAAACGTCTCCACATGCTGCGCAATGTCGGTCAGCGGGGTATCGAGTTCCCAGCGCAAGCCGTAATTGAAGGTCACGTTCTGCTTGATCTTCCAGCTATCCTGCGCGAACAAGTACACGCCGGTATTGCGCACATCCTCACGCTGCGCGGAACCCTGCGAATAGCTGTCGGCCAATCCCAAATAGTAGTTTGGATAATTGTCCGCCGAAGAAATCGCGTTAGGATTCGCGCCACCGAAAGTAAAGTACCCATTCACGTTGTAATAAAGCGTCTGATCGAAACGCGAACGGCGAACGTCCGCGCCGAACTTCATGGTGTGCGCGCCCTTCACCCAACTCAGGCTGTCAGACCACTGAAAGCTGTTGCCAACCTGCGGAAGGTCGCCGTTATAGTTGTTTCCAATTTCGGCCCCGCCCGAAATGCTGATCAGAGGCAGACCAGTATGGATCGCGGGCAGCCCGGGAGTGATGCCGGCTTTGCCTGGCGCGATTCCCTGGCTTACGATGTCCGCATTAATTGCGGAGGAATCGGACACGCCAGTAAAGCAGTAGCTTGACGCCGCACCAGTACAGAAACTTTGCACGGCTCCCGTAGTTTGTGGATGCTGGAACGTCAACTGCCCTTCGCGCAGATAAGTAAATCGCGCCTCATTGACCAAAGAGTTGGTGAGCGTCCAGGTATGGCTCAGGTTCCATTGCTGAAATCTCTGGTCGGTGAGCCCGCCAAAACCGGGGAGATTAGCGCCCGATGCCTGGAAGTTGTCGAATGGCTGAAAGTTGCGCTCATCGAGGAAGTAGTAGTAAGCGGTGAAACTCTGTTTGTCGTTAATTCGATGATCAAAACGGACGGTAAACTGGTCCTGATCGTCGCTGCTCACCGGCACGCCCTGATAAGTTCCGTCGGATCGATTCGCTGAGGGAAAGTAAATCTGGCCTAGATTCACCGCGACGGGATCCATACAAGAAATTGGAATCTGCGCCGTCGGAAAAATGTCCGCCCACGACTGACCCGCTGCCGGAACCGCTCCGCCCAAAGCTGTGATCGCCGCCGAGCAACCTGGTCGCCCGTTCAGTGTGCTCGCAACGAAGGCGTCGTTGATCGCTCCGGAGAATCCACCACCCGCCGAGAAATCTCCGGTGCGCTCGGCGCTCGTCGGCACCGCAACGGTTTGTCCCGAGATTCCCTGGCGTACGCGTCGACCTTCATAAGAAGTAAAGAAGAACGTACGGTCCTTCTTGATCGGCCCGCCGAACGTTCCACCGAACTGATTCTGGTTGGATTGCGGCTTCACGGTGTTGAAGTAGCCCTGGGCGTTCAGCACTTTATTACGAAAGTATTCATACACATCGCCGTGAAAGGCATTGCTTCCCGACTTGGTGATTACGTTTACCACGGCTCCAGAATTGCGTCCGTACTCGGCGTCGAACGTATTGGTGATCACGCGAAACTCTTCGACGCTGTCGGGCGTGGGCTGTACCGCCGCTGCGTTTACAAATTGGTCATTAGCGTCACCGCCATTAACGCTAAAGTTATTTGCTCGCCCACGTCCGCCGTTGACGGAGACCGAACCGGCTGCGTCGCTGCCATAGAACGTGCTGCCACTGCTTCCCAGTTGCGATTGCACGCCGGGCTGAAGCTGCAAGAATTGATAAGTATCGCGGGCGTTGAGGGGAAGCTCGTTCACCGACCGGTTGTCGACCACAGCGCCCATCTGAGTGCTGGTCGTATCCACCAACGGAGCTTCGCTGGTCACCTCAACCGATTCCTGCTGCGCCCCAATGGTCAACGCGGAGTTCAGGGTGATTACCTGATTAACATCCACCATGATGTTCTTCTGAACGTTCTTCTTGAAACCGCTCTGCTGGAAATCCACCTCATAGGTTCCGGGTTGCACTTCGACGAAGATGTAATCGCCGCTATCGTTGGTCTTAACATCACGCTCGATACCTGTCGCTTGGTTGGTCAAAGTTACAGTCACGCCGGATAGCACCGCTCCCGTGGGATCGGCGACTCGACCCAAAATTCTGCCGCCGGTGCTCTGTGCGAAGCAAACGAATGCATTCATGCAGAACGCGCATATGAGGCAAAAAACGAGGGCACGGCGGACATTCACGGATTGCATCAGCTGAGGCCTCCCGAGCAATTTTTCGTTCATTCGGATTTAGCTTGTGTCAGAAACCAACCTTGCTATAATCGCGCAAGGTTAGAGAACTCGACGCACACTGTCAAGCAAAAAAATATTTATCCATCTCATCAATGGAAACGGGCCGCAGCCGGATGCATCACGACGCGCATGAGGAACTCCGAAGTAAAACCGCACCTGACCATTGGACACGTCGCCGCCCAAGCCGGAGTCTCGTCGTCCGTCATTCGATCGTGGGAACGACTCGGACTGATCGAACCGCAACGTAGTGCGGGAAAATATCGGCTGTACACACGCGATGATGTGACCGTATTGAAGCGCGCAGGATTTCTCCGCAAGGTACGCGGCCTCAACGCCCCCGCCATTGTTGAGTTGCTTAAGCAAGAAGGCCGGGTGCGGCCCAAGTCTAACGGCGCAGGCGCAATCGCGCTCCGACTGCGCAAGCTTCGTCAGGAAAAGAAGCTATCGCTTGCACACGTCGCAAAGAAAGTCGGCATCTCCGTGGGATTCCTTAGCGCCATCGAGCGCTCGCAGATGAGTGCATCCGTGAGCACGTTGCAAAAGCTGGCCAGTTTCTACAAGGTGCACGTGCTTGACTTCTACGATCAGGCGCAGGCACATACTCCGCTGGTCCGACCGAAGAAGCGCAAGGTACTCGAGGCCGGCCCCGGCGTGCGCATGGAACTGCTCGCCTGGGGCAACACTGTCATGGAACCGCATCTCTTTCGAATCAAACCGCACGCAGGCAGCGGCGAGTCATACACTCACGCAGGAGAGGAATTCCTATATATTCTGCGCGGCGAGTTGCTCATCTCCCTTCGGGACGTGGAATATCATTTGCGCCCCGGCGACAGTTTCTATTTCGAAAGCGCCACCGAACATCGCTGGAAAAATCCTGGACGAAGCGAAACCTGGATTCTATGGATCAACACTCCGCCCACGTTCTAGGGTCAGGAGAAAGGTGATAACAGACGGCATGACAAAACTAATCGCACACGGAAACGAAACGCAGACGGCCAAACCCGTCGCTCTTGTCCTTCTCACGGCTCTTCTTATTCTCTTCGCAGCCGCCTGCACCAAGAAAACCCCCACCCTGAACCTGCTGGTCTGGGAAGGCTACGCCGATCCGACTTTCGTCAAAGCCTTCGAAGATAAGTATCACTGCAAAGTCTCCGCCTCTTACATGGGATCGAGCGATGAACTCATCGCCAAACTGCGCGGCGGCAGCGCTGGAAACTACGACGTGATCTCGCCGTCGAGTGATGTCGCAACGTCGATCGCGTCGGCGGGGCTGGCGCTGCCGCTCGAACTAACTAAGTTGCCGTCGTATTCGCAACTCTCCACACAGCTCACTTCCCTGCCGTTAGTCCGCACTAACGGACAAGTCTATGGCGTGCCGTTCATGTGGGGACCCGATCCTCTGGTCTACGACACTAGCGTATTTCCGCAGCCGCCGGATAGTTGGGCCACTCTCTGGGACCCGAAACTTCACGGCAAGATATCCGTCTGGGACGATCTCTCCACCGTCTACATGGCCGCGCAGGTTCTGGGCTACGACAAACCAGATCCGTCGCAGCTTTATAACCTCTCTGACGAGCAACTCGACGCCGTGAAGAAAAAGTTGATTGAACTCAAACCCAACATCCGCAAGATGTGGTCGACCGGCGGCGAGCTCACAAATCTCTTCCAGAATCATGAAATCGTCGCGTCGATGGGCTGGCCGCTTATGACCAATCAACTCCGCAAAATAAACTTTCCCGTAGGCGAAACCATCCCCAAGGAAAATACCACGGGATGGATCGATCACCTGATGATTACAGCGGGCAGCGAGAACCGGGATCTCGCCTACAAATTTCTCGAGTACATGATCGAGGCGCAAACTCAAAAGCAAGTCGCTGACGTGACGGGATACACTCCCGCGAATCCCCAATCGGCGCAGCTGATGAGCCCCGACCAGGTCAAAGGCCTACACCTCGACGACGTAGACAATTACCAGAAGCGGCTGTATTTCTGGCAAAATGTCCCACGCCGTGCCAAGTACAACGAAATTTGGAACGAGGTCAAAGGGGCGCAGTAGTCTTGCGATGAAGAAATCCGCCGGCAAAATTCCCGCGCCGCTGCGCCGCCAACTTTTGCGCAGCTCGTTGAGCAAGAATGAGCAGCGGGACGCGGCCTTCCGGCGCGTGATTCGGTCAATTTCAAGAGGGAAAGTCGCGAGCTACGGCCAAGTGGCGGCTGCGGCCGGATATCCTCTTTATCATCGCGCCGTCGCGCGACTGTTGCGCACCGACCCGCCAAACTCTTTGCCCTGGTATCGAGTGCTGGGCGCCGGCGGCGTAATCAAGCTGCGCATGGACGCAGCCGCCGAGCAGCGTCTACGCCTGCAGATGGAAGGCGTAAAGTTCAAAGGCAAGCGCGTTGATCTCGCAAAGCATCAACACAAATTTCGCACTTGGGAGCTAGACTAATGATCCGCCCGCTTCGGGGGCAGATCCATCGTATCCAGCATGTAAATCGTCTCCAAAATCACGCTGCCGGCAATTTCAATACTCTTCGGACTCAGCTTATCGATGGTATCCTGCGGCGTGTGCCAGAAGACATTGTTGTACCCGTAATCGAAATCGATGAGGTCGGCGCACGGAACTCCCAGTTTTAACAGCGGCGAGTGATCGTCCCCGACCGCAAGTTTGCGAGCATAAAAGTGGGACTGAACGCCGAGCCGGGTCGCCGCCTGATAGACCAAGTCTTCCAGCCACGGAGTCGAATTCGCGTCTTGATCGATGTTCAGGTCGGCGTCGCCGATCATGTCCGCGAGGAGAAACGCTTTGATGGACTTGATGGTGCCGTCCTTCTGCCATCCATCGGCGAGATGCCTAGCCCCATAAACGCTATCGGTGTCCGTCCACTCGCGCATGGCTTCTTCGCCGTCCGTCCAAACCAGCCAGACGCTGTATCCTTCGCGCTTCTTTGTTCGCATCTGATCGGCGATTTCGAGCAGAACGGCGGTTGACGATCCACCATCGTTGGCTCCGACGTAGCCGTTATTACGAAATGGATAATTCGTATCGTAATGGCCGGCAACAACGATGATTCCGTCGCGCGTTCCTGGAAATTTAGCAATGATGTTGTGTACTGGAAACCTTCCCTCAATGGTGTCGGCCACGAATTCGTCGTCCTCAACTTGATCGCCCTTCAAGCGAGAAATAATATATTGCTCCAGCTTCTTGTGATTCGCGCTTCCGACCGGACGCGGCCCGAAAGCTGTCACTTCCTTCGTGTATTGCCAAGCGCGCTGAGCATCGAAGGATGGGGCAGGAATGGAAACCGTGATTGGCGGAAGAGTGGGTTCGGAGGCCGAGGCGGTTTCAGTCGCATGAGACGGCGAGGACGGCGAGGATGAAGCGACCGGCGGCTGTGTGCATCCCGTGGTGAGGCAAAAACCAAAAAATACAGGGGCTAAAGCCCAAGTCATTTTTGCGAGCATTCGTGGGCCTGAAGGCCCACTCTTCCACGCTTGCACAGACAATCGTTGTGCGGAACATGCATCGCGATTTTCCCAGCCATCAAGTTCGAGAGTGAGTTCCGCGTTAGAGCTCGTGCTTCTCACGCCGTCGTCGCTCACGCCTGCCCTTTCGGGTCACGTGCCTTGCGCCGGCTGGGATGCGCGAACCACGCGACTCCTATGCTGAGAACGTACAAGCCAAGCATCGGAGCGGCAAAAATGCACATGTTTAAAATATCCGGGGTCGGACAAATGATCGCCGCGATAATAAAAATAACCAGCACGGAATAACGAATATTGCGCCACATCCATCCCGGCGTAACCACTCCCATCAGTGCCAGGAAAAAAATCAAAACGGGCATTTCAAACACCGCGCCCAGGCCTAGAATCACGGTCAAGAAGAGCGAAGTATATTCGCCCAGCGTGATCATCGGCTGAAACTGCTTACCGAATCCGATAAGAAAATCGAGCGCTGCAGGATAGACGATTCGATATCCGAAGTATGCTCCGCTCAGAAACAATCCAATCGTAGAAAACATGAACGGCAGCACATAGCGCTTTTCGTTGCGATAGAGGCCGGGCGAAATGAACATCCAAACTTGATAAAGGATGTAGGGCGAAGTCACACAAATGCCGGCAAGAAACGCAAGCTTGATAAAAAAATTAAAAGGATCGGTCGGATTGAGATAGACCAGTTTCTCCGCCATGCCGTTCTTGTGCAACGCGGACATAACCGGACGCTGCATAAGGTCTGCGATCTTCGGCGCGTAATTCCAGCAGGCGAAAAAGCCCACCACGACCGCGACAACCGAATGCACCAGCCGCTTGCGCAATTCCTCGAGATGATCGAGGAAGCTCATGGCAGGCAAGGCATCGGCGGTTGGCTGCGCGGCAGGGGCCGTACCTGCGGTGAGCTCAGACATCGTGGGCCTTGCCCGCTTCAGGAGGCTCGGCCGAGCCTATGGCGACCACTCCCTCAGGTGGTTTTGTAGGCACCATCAGCCTATCTTGCAAGGCCTTTGACCAATCCGGCTTCGCCGCACGATTTTCCTTTACTTCAAGTTGAGATATTTCGCTCTCGACCTGCGATCGGAACTCGTTCGACGCGCGCTTAAACTCCGCCATCAGCTTCCCAATTTGGCGTCCAATTTCGGGCAGCTTCTTAGGGCCGAAGACCACGAGAGCCAACAAGAATAGGAAGATGGTCTCGCCGAAACTCATAGCGGCATCATAAATCCCGCGAGGGGCTGACGGCAAAAATCCGTCGAGCATTCCCGACATAGATTCGAGGAGAAAGCTGAAAAACGAATCGCCTCAGAGGTGCATCTTGAGCAACCAACTTCGCTGCCAGACGCATCGGACTGCAAAAGCGCATCCGCCACACAATCTGTAATTTTACGTGCGGCAGCCGCACGGGAAGAGGCAAAGATGGTCACGAGCGCCATTGCACCCACACTGGATGTCAGTTATTCCGAGCATGTGAACCCCCAGTGGGTGCGGTTGTTGGACCTGCTGGAGATGAACGTGCGGTACGAGCGTTGCCTGGGCACGGAACTCTTCACGGATGACGGCAGGCGTTTTCTGGACTTTCTCTCGGGCTACTGCGTCCACAATGCGGGACACAATCATCCGGCAATCATTGCGGCGCTGCACGAAGAGCTGGAGAGTCGCGGACCCGCGATGATTCAGACTCACGTTGCGGAGCGCGCAGGCGAACTGGGGAAGAAGCTTTGCCAACTCGCGGGCGGACGTTTGAGCAAGGTCTTTTTCGGCAGCTCCGGCAGCGAGGGCGTTGAGGCCGCCATCAAGTTCTCGCGCGCTCACACCAGTCGCGCCGGTCTACTTTATGCCAACGGAGCGTTCCACGGGTTGACCTGCGGCGCGCTCTCCCTCATGGGAGATTCCTTTTGGCGCGAAGGCTTCGGTCCGCTGCTTCCAGAAACCGAAGCCATCCCATTCGATGACCTGAACGCGCTTGAGCAAAAACTTGCCAGCAAACGCTTCGCTGCCTACATCGTAGAACCGATCCAGTCGGAGGCGGGCATTCGCGTGCCTTCGCCGGAATATTTTCAAAAGGCACAGGCGCTTTGTCGGCGATACGGAACTTTACTCGTATTGGACGAGGTCCAGACCGGCATGTATCGAACCGGCCCTTTTCTGGCATCGCAAAGGTGGAATTTAGATCCCGACATGGTCATCATGGCCAAGGCCATGAGCGGCGGATTAGTCCCCGTCAGCGCCGTCCTCATGACAGAAGCGATCTACCATTCGGTCTACGGATCGTTGCGACGAGCCATCATCCATACGTCGACATTCAGCGAAAACAGTCTCGCCATGCGTGCCGCGCTGGCAACGCTGGAAGTTTTGCAAGACGAAAATCTCGGCCCGCGCGGCATTGAATCAGGGGCCAAACTGCGTAGCAAGTTGCAGGACGCCCTCGGCGGATACGAAATGATAAAAGCGATCCGCGGCGAAGGACTTCTGCTTGGCATCGAGTTCCGCTCCCCCTCATCGCTCCGTCTCCGGGTTCCCTTCGAGGCGTTCCTTCACATTCATCCCGCCATGTTTGGGCAAATTGTGGTGATGCGCCTTTTCCGCGACAGCGGAATTCTGACCCAAATCTGCGGCAACAACTTCATGGTGCTGAAAGTGGCCCCACCACTGGTCGTCACCGATGGCCAAATCGAAGAATTCGTCGCAGCGATCACCGCAGTCGTGGAGTTGGCACACTCCTCCACTTCATTCTGGACTGAAGCGCTGGGCCTGGCGCGGAGAGCGGTCGGCATTTGACCCCTCGCCGCTCCAAAACACTCAACTTGAAGTTCTAAGGATTTCTCATGCAAATTGTGTCTGCGGCTAGCTCGTTCCCGAAGCATTACTATTCGCAGGAAACGCTCTTCGCCGCGCTACAACAATATTGGGGCGATCAGTTGCCCAAGCCCGAAGTCTTGCGTCGATTACATAACAACGTCGGGGTCGACGGCCGCTTCCTGTCTTTACCGATCGACGAGTACCCAAAACTGAAGACTTGGGGCGAGGCCAACGGCCACTGGATTCGAACGGCGAAAGATCTTGGGAGTTGTGCCATCAGTCGGGCGATTACAGCTGCCTGCCTGGACGTTCGCGATATAGGAGCTCTCTTCTTCACGTCCGTGACTGGCATATCGAGCCCTTCGATCGATGCTCTCTTGATCAACAAAATGGGTCTCTCTCCGAATATCAAGCGCATTCCGATGTTTGGCCTGGGTTGCGTTGCGGGAGCCGCAGGGATCGCCCGAGCCGCGGACTACGTACGCGCGTTCCCCGATCAGGTCGCGGTTATCCTGGCGGTTGAGCTCTGTTCTCTAACATTGCAGCGCGAAGACTTTTCGATGGCCAACTTAATCTCGTCTGGACTGTTCGGCGACGGCGCCGCGGCCGTCGTCGTTGCCGGAAGTGAAACTGGCTTGAAGGGCGTGAAGATTCTCGGCACTCGTTCGGTCTTCTATCCGCAAACCGAAGAAATGATGGGCTGGGATATCTCGGAAAAAGGCTTCCGCATTGTGCTGTCGCCGGAGGTACCAAACCTGATTCAGAGCCACTTGGGTGGCGACGTAGAGCAATTCATGGGGGACTTAGGCCACCCACGCGAAGAAATTGGAAGTTGGGTCTTGCATACCGGTGGCCCGAAAATTTTGCAGGCCACCGAAGCGGCGCTGAAACTGGAAAACGGCGAGTTGTCGGCGTCGTGGGATTGTTTGCGTCGGACCGGGAACCTGTCGTCCGCTTCCGTGCTGACTGTGTTGGAGGAAGTGATGAAAAACCGGCGTCCTGCGCCCGGAATGCTCGGGTTGCTCGCGGCGATGGGACCTGGATTCTGTTCGGAGTTGCTGGCACTGAAATGGTAATGGCGACGAACTCTCAGACCGACGTGTTTGTGATCGGCGGCGGTCCCGCTGGCATCGCCGCAGCCCTCGCGGCGCGAGAACGGGGACTAAACGTAACCGTCGCCGACAGTTGCTTGCCGCCCATCGACAAACCTTGCGGGGAGGGCCTCATGCCGGACGGAGTGGAAGCCTTGAAACGGCTGGGCGTAAACATTCCACCGCTTGAGACGCGGCGTTTTCGGGGAATTCGTTTCGTCGGTTCCGGTTTGTCCGCCGAAGCCGTGTTTCCTTCCGGTTTCGGTTTTGGAGTCCGCCGAACCGGACTTCATCGCATCATGATCGAGCAGGCGGAAAGAGTCGGCGTTCGGTTTCTTTGGCAGACCGTAGTCACGGGACTGCATCCGGACGGCGTCTGTTTGAAGGATGCTCAGGTGACTGCCCGATGGATCGTTGGCGCCGATGGAAGTGCCTCGAGGGTTAGGCAGTGGGCGGCGCTCGATGCTCATCGAAAGGACAGTCGTCGCTTCGCCTTCCGCCGTCATTACAAAATCAAGCCGTGGACGGATTTCATGGAACTGTATTGGGGCCATCAGTCCCAGCTTTACATCACGCCCGTCAGCGAAGACGAAGTCTGTGTCGCCGTTATCTCGCGAAGGTCAAACCTCCGCTTGGACGAAGCGTTAGACGATTTTCCTCAAGTAGCCATTCGTCTAAACGACGCGGCGCATGGATCGCCCGAACGGGGCGCGGTGTCCGTAACGCGCACTCTCGCTCGCGTTTGCAACAACCGCGTTGCCCTCCTGGGAGACGCTTCCGGGGGCGTCGACGCGATCACCGGCGAAGGTCTGTGTCTGGCTTTCCACCAGGCGGAACTGCTGGCTCAATGCATCACGGCGGGTAGTCTGGCGTCTTACCAGGCAAGCCATCGCGCTCTGGCCCGCCGCCCCGCAATCATGGCTCGATTGATGCTACTGCTGGAACATCGCGAGACACTTCGACGCCGCGTAATGCAGGCATTTGTGGCCCAGCCGAGACTGTTCTCGCGCCTTTTGGCCACTCACGTGGGAGCGCTCTCACCCCTCGACTTCGCCGTGAACGGTTTGGCTTTAGGTTGGCGGCTCTTGACTGCGTAAGCGCCGGCGACCCATTATCGTTTTCTCGCAAAGATGGCGGAATCCCCCTCACGTTTCGTGCATCTCACTGAGTGCGATTCTTGGGTTCAGCGCGCCGCTTCCGTGTCGTGGTTACTTGAGTACAACATAGGCAGATTGCGGTTTCACTGCGTGTTATACTGCGCTCATTCGCGGCTTTCGGACGGATTCCGCCCGAGCTGAAGGGATTTGATAAAAATGGCTGGTAGTTCACGTCGCAGCGGTCTCGTCGTTACATGTGTCCTGGTTCTATGCGGATTCCTGGGAATCCTGTTTGCCCAGAAGAATCCCACGGTCACCCCAAGCACCGATTCGGATGTGCGCGACAGCCTGCGCCAATTCGCGACCGTGTACGACACGATCGAGCAAAATTACGCCGAGCCGGTAAACGCCGACAAAGCGATTTACAACGGCGCTATTCCGGGCATGTTGCACGTGCTCGATCCGCACTCGAACTTCTTCGATCCCAAGCAGTACTCCCTTCTCCGCGAAGACCAGCGCGGCAAGTACTACGGCGTAGGAATGACGGTCGGGCCGCGCAACAATAAAGTTATCGTGATTGCGCCCTTCGCAGGCACCCCTGCCTATCGCGCAGGGATTCATCCTGGCGATATCATTGTCGCCGTCGACGGCAAGCCCACTGACAACATGAGCACCGGAGACGTCGCCGATCTGCTCAAAGGCCCTAAAGGCACGACCGTTCACATCACGATGCTGCGCGAAGGCGCCGATAAGCCGCTCGAATTTGCCGTCGTGCGCGATGAAATTCCGCGTTACAGCGTCGACCTGCACTTCATGATTAAGCCGGGCATCGGCTACATGCACGTCTCCGGATTCAACGAAACGACTGAGCACGAAGTTGCAGACGCGCTCGATGAGATGGGAGACCTGCACGGCCTTATCCTCGACCTACGCCAGAATCCCGGCGGATTACTTAGCGAAGGCGTGGGCGTTGCCGATAAGTTCTTGCGCAAAGGTCAACTGATCGTTTCGCATCACGGCCGCTCGTCGCCAGAGAAGCGTTACGTTGCGCAGCACGGCAACGGCGGCAAAGAGTACCCATTGGTTGTCTTAGTCAATCGCGGTACGGCGTCGGCGGCTGAGATCGTTTCCGGTGCGATTCAAGATCATGATCGCGGTCTGATCGCCGGCGAAACCACGTTCGGCAAAGGCTTAGTGCAAACTGTCTATCCGTTGTCCGAGAACACCGGCTTGGCGCTCACCACAGCGAAGTACTACACGCCGAGCGGCCGCCTCATTCAGCGCGATTACTCCAACGTCTCTCTTTATGACTACTACTTCAACCGCGACGCGGAAGACAACAACGCCGGCAAGGAAGTCAAACTCACCGATAGCGGACGTACCGTGTACGGCGGCGGCGGCATCACTCCCGACGTAAAGATCGACCCCATAAAAGACAATCACTTTCAGGACACTCTACTGCAACATTACGCATTCTTTAACTTCGCCAAGCATTACGTCATCGGACATCACCCCACTAAGAGCTTCGAAGTGGACGACGCCACCCTGGCGGAATTCCGGAAGTTTCTGGATGACGAAAAGGTTCCCTACACCGAAGCGGATTTCGTGCAGAACAACGACTGGATTCGGTCCAGCCTCAAGAGCGAAATTTTCATCGACGCGTTCGGACAGGAAGAAGGATTGAAAGTCAGGGCCGAAAGCGATCCGCAAGTTCTGAAGGCCCTTGATCTGCTTCCCCAGGCGAAAGCTCTCGAAGAGAATGCGCAAAGAATTATCGCCGAGCGCAATACCGATCATGCGCTCAGCCGATAATTTTAGTTGACTATTTCTAATGCCGGATCGCTTAGGGCTATCAGTTGTCCCGGCGGATAAATTTCCGCCGAGAGTGGCGCATCCGGGTCTGCATTCTTAACCGTGACAATCGTGCCGCTGCGCTCTCCGCGCAAGGTGAGATGTTGCGCCTCGACCGAAACCACACGATAGTTCTCATGGAATAATTCGGCTGGACGTGTCATAGGGGCTTAGATGCTTATACTCTTCGGAGTGTTCATTTGTAAGTTACCAACGGGCGAATTATTCTCAGATTCATGCCCCGCATTTTTCCCGGCCGTTATACTGCCAAATGCGATGAACCATTCGTAGTGTTTCTCATCGGCATGCGTATCAACCGCCTCTGGGCAGTGCACAAATGGATTCCCACACTAATGGCAATGGGTCCAATGCTGACCACCCTCTTTAAGAACAAGACCAAAGGCATGATGGGTGCTCATGCCTGGATCGGATGGCGGGAAGTTATGGTTGTCCAGTATTGGCGGTCGTTCGATGACTTAGAGAGATTCGCGCGAGCGCCCGCAGATCCCCACTTACCTGCGTGGAAGCGCTTCAACCAGAACATCGGCGCGGATGGCAGCGTCGGAATCTGGCACGAGACTTACAAAGTTTCAGCGGGTGAGTATGAATGTGTCTACGGAAACATGCCCGTCATGGGACTAGCCCTGGCAACCGAGCATGTGAAAGCGGTCGGCAATCGTGAAACTGCGCGCCTCCGCATGGGCGGCAAGAACGAGCCGGCAGTTCCCTCGCCTGAAACGCCAGACGCGCCTGAATCTTAAGAGCGCGCCAGCTAGCGATTGGTGAACAGATGTCCCATCTTCTCGCGCTTCGTCTTCAGGTACTCCTCAGCGTGGCTGGTAGGGTCGACCTCGCAGGGAACGCGTTCGATCACCCGAATGCCATCGCGCTCCAGCGCATTCACCTTATCCGGATTGTTCGACAGCAAACGCACCGACGACACTCCGAGAATCTTAAGCATCGCCGCCGGCATGGCAAACTCCCGCTGGTCTGCCTTGAACCCCAACGTCTCATTCGCTTCCACGGTATCCATTCCGGAATCCTGCAAGGAGTAAGCCTGCAACTTAGGCATCAGCCCGATGCCGCGGCCCTCCTGCTGCTCGTAAATTAGAATCCCCGCCCCAGCCTGCGCAATCATCCCCAAAGCCATCTCTAGTTGCTGGCGGCAATCGCAGCGCAGCGAGCCGAATACATCTCCAGTCAGACACTGCGAATGAATGCGCACCAGCGGCGGAGCACTTTGGACATCGCCCATTACCAAAGCCACGGCCTCCTCAGACTTGGAGCCGATACCTGTTCCAAAATCGCCGCGAAATCCAAAGATCTGAAAGTTACCCCAAATCGTAGGGAAATCGGCGGAAGTAACCAATCGCACGGGTGAGGTAGACACAGTTCAAGTATAAAGGCTGGGCAAAGTGCGGACTAGCTGCGATGGCCCCGCCCTTAACCCTCTCAAAATAAAGGGTGTGGTGGCCACCCGAACATTCTGTAACCACCTATCGGTAACGATAAAGTAATCTAGCGCTCCACAACATATTGATAGAGACTTAAAGTGTTCGTGAAAACGACTCGAAATATCGTGATCGTCGGCTTTGCGCTGCTCGCGGCGCACGTCCTGATCCTCGCCGCGCTAGGCGAGAAGCGACCGGGGCCATTTCTGTCCGATTTAAGTCAGCTCCTCATGGGGGCGCTCGTGATCCGGGCAGCGCTGCAATCTAGCCGCTGCGAGAATCGTCTGGGAAAGCATTTCTGGCAGCTTACCGCCGTCGCCTATTGCCTTTGGATGGTTGCCCAGGGGATCGCCACTTACGGGGATGTTATCGTTCTGCCCGGCGTCCTGCGTTGGACTATCAATCTGGTCTTCTGCTTCTGGTCGGTTCCGTTGGCCATGACGTTGTTCTTGGATCCGGACTACGAACCGCGCGGCTTCGACACACTTCTCATTCTTGACTTCGTGCAGGGGTTGATTTTTTGTGTCGCCGCGTATCTCTACTTTTTCTTCATCCCCACCAAGTCCGAACCAGCCTTGGATCTCGCGCATTCAGTATGGCAACCGTACTTCATCGGCTATGGCTTGGTGACCCTTGCCTTCCTTTTGCGCACCGCGTATTCGCCCTCGCTGGTGGTACGTCAACTCTTCGGACGCATGGGCGCTTTGCTACTGCTCTCCGGCATTGTCGATGCCATGTACTACTACGGGCCTGGCAGCGGATTGAATGCGGGTGCCTGGTTCGACATCCTGTGGAGCCTGATGCTGCTGATCCCTCTCGTCATGGCAGCCACTTGGAAAGCGCCGGACGCAGTTGGGCCCGAGCCCGAGCCCAACGGCAAACGACGAACCTTTGTCGTCGCCCAGATATTTCCGCTGCTCTATCCGCTACTGGTGTTGGGCATGTTCACCGGGCTGGCCAAGTCCTACAACTTCCTCGCGGTTAGCTTTGTACTGGCTTCGTTTATGTGTTCGACCGCGCGGCTGCTGGTAACCCATCAGCGTCTGCTGGTCGCACAGGAGGCGCTTCGCCGGGAGGCCTCGCACGACGGAATGACCAGCCTGTGGAACCGCGCCGCGATTCTCGACATCTTGCGCCGCGAACTGCTGCGCGCCGGACGTTCCGGCCAAAGCGTCGGCGTCATCCTGGCCGACGTCGACCATTTTAAGGACGTGAATGACATGCACGGTCACGCCACCGGAGACCGCGTCCTGAAGGCGATCGCCGAACAAATCGCCTCAGCGATTCGTCCTTACGATTCCGCCGGACGCTATGGAGGCGAGGAATTCCTGATCGTTGCCCCGGGATGCAGCGGGGCCGAAGCCTTTGAACTCGCCGAACGCATTCGCAGCGAAATCGATAAGACCGGAGCACCCAATCCCCTCGACCCCAAAGTCACTTTGAGTTTGGGCGTAGTGTCGAGTAGCGCCACCAGCGACGAACAAGCCTTGCTGCACGCCGCCGACGGAGCGCTCTACGAAGCCAAACGCCGCGGCAGAAACCGGGTCGAGCCCACCTCGCTTGCGAGTACAAATCAACCGAAGATCAGGACGGCCCCGCGCGAGACTTAGCCTGGCATCAACCCCACGCGCTGTACCGTTGCCGTTGAGGACGATGCTGCGGCAGTAGCTTGATGAACAAGCCGCCCGCGAGAAAGCCTCCTACATGCGCCCAGAACGCCACCCCGCCACTGGTCTGGCTGGAGAAAGCGATCGAAGTTGCGCCACTCACGAACTGAATGAGGAACCAATACCCCAGTACGATCCAAGCCGGCAGCCACCAGAAGGTAAAAAAGATAATCAGCGGGACAATCGTCAGCACTTTCGCTTTGGGATAGAGCACGAGGTACGCTCCCATAATTCCGGCTATGGCGCCGCTCGCACCAACACTCGGCACTCTCGATCCGGCGTTCAGAAAAATATGCGCAATCGCACCCGCAAATCCGCAGAACAGATAAAAAATCAGATACGGAAAATGTCCGAGATAATCCTCAATGTTGTCTCCAAAAATCCAAAGCACCCACATGTTGCCAATGATATGCAGCCAGGAAGCATGAAGAAACATGGAGGTCAGAATAGGCAGGAATGCGCCGACCAGGTCGAGTCTCGGACCCGATGTATCCGCTGAGAACCGCCGCGGCACTACGCCAAACTGATGAATCAGCCCGTTCAGCGCGCCATTGCTGCCATTGCCCACCGAGAGCTCGAATAAAAACACGAGTACATTCAAAGCAATGAGAAAATAGGTGATGTAAGGCGTCGTGTAACGCGGCGTGTCGTCGCGAATCGGAATCATCTTGGAATCGGCTCGGGCGTCGGCCTCCTGCTCGTACGCCGACAATATCAATCTAAATGAACGGCATCCTGATAATCGACAAGCCCGCTGGAATGACTTCGCACGACGTGGTGAATCGCGTCCGGCGAATTCTTGGGCAAAAGTCGATCGGGCATCTCGGCACGCTCGATCCCATGGCCACCGGGGTATTGCCCCTCGTCGCAGGCAACCTGACTCGCCTGGCGCAGTTCTACACCGGAAAAGACAAAGCCTACCAAGGAGAAATCCGCTTCGGCTTCGCCACGGACACCTACGACGCCGAAGGCGAAGCCACCACGGCAGCGCAGGAAGTCGTCCTCTCTCTGGAAAGAGTGCGGGAAATCGCCGCCAATTTTTGCGGCACCATCGAGCAAATGCCGCCGCCTTTTTCCGCCAAGAAGATCAACGGCGTCCCCGCCTACAAATTGGCGCGAAAAAAAGCGGACGTCACGCTCACCGCAGTCCAGATCGAAGTGACACTCTTAGAAATCGACGCGGTGTTCGGTGATCGAGCAGTCTTTCGTGCCGAGGTGAGTTCTGGGACCTATCTGCGTTCCCTCGCGCACGACATGGGCAAGGAGATGGGCTGTGGCGCGCATCTAGCCGCCCTGCGCCGAACCCGCGTCGGCGGCTTCAACCTGGAGGACGCTCACACTCTCGACGAACTGGAAGCTGCCTCCCGGCGCGGAGAAGCCCACGAGCTCTTCATCCACTGCCGCAAACTTCTGCCCGAAATTCCATCGGTAACCGCAACCGAAGAGGTCGCGACGCGCATTCGCAACGGCATGGCTGTGAACTTGCCAGAATTCTCGCGCTCGCGCCAGGTCAAAGTATTCTTAGGACAAAACGAACTAATTGCCATAGCAACCCGAGTCGCGGGCACGTTGTTCCACGCCAGCATCGTGCTCGCGCCGGAAAGCAGGCACGTCGCGCTAGCCGGCAAATGATGGGTTCTTCATGGGGACCGGTCTCAACGCAATCAAGGTTTTCGCACTCAGCATATCGACGCGCCCGCGGATGCACATGTCTGAGCATCTAACGGGACTGCCTGCTACAAGGTGGAAGCGTCTGCCGTCAGGCCCACGAATCGGCTCCAAACTGATCGGGCTTTAGCCCCTGCGGGTCGGTCCAATCAATAGAGCGGAACCTTCGCATCGATCGCACGCGACCACGCGTCAATCCCACCGCGCAAAGACTGAACACTTTCAAAGCCTTGCTGCCGCAGCCAATTCGTAACGCTCAGCGAACGCACTCCGCGATGACACACCACAATGATGTGTACGTCAGGATCAAGCTCTTGATGCGCCCGGCTCGGAATGTCTCCCATCGGAATATGCGTCGAACCCGCGATCTGCGCAGTCTGAAACTCCCAGGGTTCGCGCACATCGAGCAAAATCGGCGGAGCATCACCGGTCAGGAGAGCTCTCGCTTCTTCGGGACTGAGTTCATATTCCATCTACCGACCAGTCCAAACGGGCTCGCGCTTTTCCAGAAAGGCAAGGATGCCCTCACGCGCGTCCGCGGTCTTCATCAAGTCTTCCAGATAAATCTTCTCCGCCCGAGCCAGTCCTTTATCGAAATGCATCGCGTTCCAAGCGTACATCGCCGATTTCGTGATCGCTAGAGCAGCCGTGCTGCTTTTCGAAAGACGCGCGATGATTTCATCGATGACGCCCGGAAGCCGATCTTCGGGCACGGATCGATTCGCCAACCCAATACGCGCCGCTTCGGCACCATCAAAGTTCCGCCCGGTCAGGATTAATTCAGCCGCGGTCTTTTGTCCAACAACCGCCGCCAGTGCGGTCACAGCTGCGGGCGGATAGCAGCCCAGTTTAATCTCAGGGAAACCCCACGTCGCATTCTCCGCTGTGAACGCCATGTCGCAAACCATCGCCAACTCAGCGCCACCGCCAAGGCAACTCCCATGCACCTGCGCGATCATAACTCTTCGGCTCGATACAACGGAGTTGAGTACCCCATGAAACTCCCGCAGCATCGACGCAACCTGATCTGGGGCATGTGCGGCGACGTCCACACCCGCGGAGAAACATTTTCCCTCGCCCCGGAAAACGATGGTCGAAACTTCGCTGTGGTCGTCGACCTCAGCGAGCGCGCCCGACAACTCTTGCATCATCGGGACATCAATAACGTTCAGCGGCGGATGACGCAGGGTGATGTACGCAACCGGAGGCTTCAAGTCGAGCGCAATGCGAGAGTTCATAATCCAAGAACGACTTTATCGGGACTTGTCATTCAGCGCAAAGCGACCACGGATCGTTACAGATTGATCGCCGACTTCCGCACTTCGCCGATGCTCGACAGCGGATCCCGCGCGCCCTCTTTTGGCGCAATCCATTTCTTCTCCGTGTCGATGATGTCCAGCAGCAACTTCTTGTCCGCCGCACTCGGCATATATTCAGCCAAGTGCGCTTCATAGGAAGTATCGTCCATAGGCTCGCCGGTCTGAGCATGAAACTTCTGACCGGCCCAGCGTCCGATGGCGCGATTGAACTTGATGTCCGGCGCGTAAAGCTTGGCTTGATCGCCCGTCAGCACTGAGTTGAGCCGATTTACGAGTCCCGCAACTTCGTCGCGATAAAGCTGCCTGTTGTAATCGTTCAGATCGCTTACATCGGCCTCTTTGTCATTCTTCGGCTCATCGTATCGACCCTTAATTCCCCACACGTAGGCCCAGTGGGCCGACGAAGAATGATCCGTGCCGAAGAGATCGTAGGAACTCGAAATCCACTTATTCAGATACTTCTGAATCAGCCAAGCAGGAATGACTCCCGCCTGAACAATGCGCCGCAAACCGTCATTGCCGGTGCCCATGTGAAACGCTTCTTCGCGAAGCATGTAGGACATCGACCGTCCCAGCGGAGCGAACGCCGAATACTTCAACATCTGCAACTGAAACTTACCATCGCGATCGACGAAGTCAGTATAAGTAAAGAAGTCCATCCAGTTATCGACGTCTACGTTGAAGGCCCCAAGCAGCCGCTTATTTTCAAACGCACGGCGCTCCAGCATCTTCTGGGCTTCCACTTTCCCAGAGTAGCCAAAGTGCTCGACCAGCAAGGCGCACATTTGCCAGCCGTGCCGCATCTCCTCGATCATCACGCGGGTCAGCGCACGGCGATCATAATCAGTCGGTGCCATTTGAAAAAGATGACGCTGTTGCTCACAGCTCGCAAATTCCGTGTCGCCCTGATAAACGATCATGTTCATCAGCGCGTCGCGCATCTGCTGCGTCGGAATCTGCCGCAGGTTCTCCCACTTGCGACGTCCTTTATAGTGACCGAACTCGATGTCTTCGGTATCGATCGCGCCATACAGCGTGTCGAACTTAAAGCTCGCGATGTCGTCATGATTGACGCCGATCTCCTTGCGCCAGTCGTCAAACAGACCAACCCAGTCGCTAAACGTCCCGATCTTCGCTACTTTTCCCGGCATAACGGCTCCTAAAAATTGACTGTGTGGCGCGGGCGCCCTCGCCCGCGTTTGTCCTCACACCAAACTCTGACCTACTTCGCCTTAAACTCCGCCGGACGCTTCTCCACATAAGCCGCCAAGCCTTCCTTCGCATCTTCGCTCTGGAAGAGAATCTGCTGATTCTCCCGCTCCACAGCCAGCGCGGATTCCATTGGAATTTCCCATCCCGTCTGCACCGCGCGCTTGATGCGTCCAACAGCCTTCGCAGCCTTATTTGGCGGACAGAACTGATGGGCATATTCCATCACGTTGGTCATGAAGTTTTCTTTCTCGTAAATGTCGTTGATGATGCCCATCTCTAACGCTTCCTCGAACGAGAACGTATTGCCCACAACCATTAACTCAATGGCTTTGCTCTTGCCCACCAGACGCGAGAGCCGCTGCGTGCCGCCGGTACCAGGCAGTACGCCAAGATTTACTTCAGGCAATCCGATCTTGCCGGCGTCTCGCCGCGCGATGCGAAGGTCGGCCGCCATAGCGATTTCCAGCCCTCCGCCCACGCAGTGGCCGTTAATCGCGGCGATCACCAACTTGGGTGTGTGCTCCAGGCGTAACAACATCTCGTTGGCATGCAAGCAAAAATAATACTTAAACGTGGGATCGACGCTCGACAGCATCTTGATGTTCGCGCCAGCGGAGAAAAATTTATCCCCTGCACCGGTCAGCATAATGACGTAAACGTCATTGTGCATGCGCGCCTTGAGGATGGCCTCATCCAACTGGCGATTCATTTCATAGGTATAAGTGTTCGCTGGCGGATCGCACATCTCGATGACGGCAACGCCAGCATCGACGCGATAGTTGACAAGCGGCTTAACGGCTTCGGTAGTCTGCGGGGTTAAAGTTGTGGCCATAGGAAACTCCTTTTCGTGATGACTCGATGTTATTCCTAAACTCGTTTTGATTTCGAGCGATTTCGTTTCCCAGCGTTTGTGACAGCGGAGCCGATCCCGCCCAGAAAAATATCGCCCATCTGTCGCGCAAGATCGGCGGCCTTCGCGTCGCTGCGCGGGTTGTACCAGGTGTAAATCCAGTTGATCATGCCAAACAGACTGAGCACGGCCACGCGGCTATCGAAAGCGCGTCCGCCCTCACTTCGGTACGCATCGAGAAGACCAACACAGGTGCGATAGTACTCGCGCTTAAGCCCGGCGATCTCGGAGCCAAATGCTCCAGTTAAAACGTCATCTTCGTGGGAGAGGACGGTCATCGCCATCTGATTCGCCAGGAAATATTCCAGATGATTGAGGATAAAGATTCGAATGCACTGCTCCGCGTCATCACAATCGTGCAATCGACCTCGCAGCATTTCCAGAATCGTCGAGAACGTGTGCCGCTGAATCAGGTACAGCAACTCTTCTTTATTCCGGAAGTAGTGATACAGGCCGGACAGCGACATGCCGGTTGCGCGCGACAAATCGCGCATCGACGCGCCCTCATATCCCTTTTCGTAAAACACTTGCGTGGCGCACTCCAGGATTCGCGCAAGCGTTTTGTCGAAACGACTTTCGCCTTCCGCCGCCAAATATGGGCTCGTGGGCGAAGTCGAAACGCCGAGTGAGGAGTCGAGACTCATAATTAGTCCGAACGTTCGTTCGAATCCTAGGATAACCGACTCACCGTCGGATGACAACTGCCATAAAACAGCGGCCGATATGTCCGCTTTGGCCCCGCCCAAAGATGATTTATCATCGGTGGACTTTTAATGGAGCCCTTGCACCCCAACAACTCGGCGCAACCATTGCTGGATGTCCGCCGCCTGGCCAAGACGTTCGGCAAGACGCCCGTTCTCCGCGACATCTCCTTGCAGATCGCCGAAGGCGAATTTCTCACCATTCTGGGAGAGAGCGGATCGGGCAAGACAACCTTGCTGCGCATCATCGCAGGATTCGAGAGCGCAACCTCCGGCGAACTCCTAATGTCGGGAGAGCGCATCGACACGCTCCCACCTTTTCGCCGCCCAGTGAATACTGTATTTCAGCAGTACGCCCTCTTCCCTCACCTCACGGTCGCGCAGAATGTCGGCTATGGCTTGAGAATCGCCAGGCGACCCGCGGAAGAGGTCTCCTCGCGCGTCGAACAAGCGCTGGCCATGGTCAAGATGACTACCCTCGCCGCGTCTAAGCCTTCGAAAATAAGCGGCGGACAACAGCAGCGCATTGCGTTGGCACGCGCGCTCGTCAATCGCCCAAAGTTGCTGCTGCTCGACGAGCCACTTTCCGCACTAGACGCCAATTTGCGCCGACAGATGCAAATCGAACTGAAAGCTCTCCAGCGTGAAGTGGGCATCGCCTTCGTCTTCGTTACGCACGATCAGGAAGAGGCGATGGTGCTCTCCGACCGCATTGCGCTGCTGCGCATGGGAGAACTGGAACAGATCGCCTCGCCCCGTGAGATTTACAGCCATCCGGCGACGACCTATGTCGCGCAGTTCATCGGACATACGAATCTGCTGCGCGCCGAAGTTAAGGGTGGTTTCGCGCGATGCCAGTCGCTAGGTTGGCCGGTCGCCTTGCCGGACGGCCGCGCTGTGTTTTCGCTGCGCCCCGAGGCAATTCGTTTCAGCCCATCATCGCAAGATGGAATTCGAGTGCGCGGAAAAGTATTGCAGCAAGCCTTTCACGGCGCTACGCAGTTGCTCCGCGTTGGATGCGCTGATGGCTTGGAACTCACTGTACGCGCTCCCAGCCGCGACGATTGGCGAGGCGAACTGGAATTGGAATTCTCTACCTCCGACCTGATCCCGGTCCGCGACTCTCCGGAGCGCGCCTGATGTTCTCCCGCGCCTATCGCGCCGCCATCACTCTGCCGCCGCTGCTTTGGGTAGGGGCATTTTTAGTTCTGCCTTACGCGCTGCTATTTTGCTTCAGCTTCTGGTCAGTCTCGCCCGAACAATCCATCGTTCATTCTTGGACGCTGGAGAACTACCGCGAACTCTTACGCGTCGATGTTTACTGGCAAACACTCTTGCGCTCAATGAGTATTGCGGCACGAGTCACGGTCTTCTCTCTGCTGCTGGGATATCCACTGGCATACTACGTTTCGTTCCGCGCCGGCCAGCGCAAAGACCTGCTGTATCAACTTGTCATCATTCCGCTGTGGGTGAGCTACCTGGTGCGCGCTTATGCGTGGAAAACGATTCTTGGCAGTGACGGAGTCCTGAACACTTCTTTGCAATATCTGCATGTGACCAAGCACCCTCTGGAATTCCTGTTGTATAGCCCATTCGCCGTCGTATTGACGCTCACCCACATCTACACCCCCTTCGCCTTCCTGCCAATCTATGCGGCTCTAGAACATATCCCGCGCAACTTGATCGAAGCCTCACAAGATCTCGGGGCGTCGCCCGTACAGACGTTCTGGCGCGTCATTCTTCCGCTGTCAATTCCTGGAGTCGTAGCGGGCGCAACCTTCGCCTTCGTGCTCAGCCTGGGCGACTTCCTGGCCCCGCTCCTACTCGGAGGGCCCAGCGGCATCATGATCTCAAACATCGTCGTGAGCCTGTTCGGCGCCGCGTACAACTGGCCGCTAGGGGCGGCGATTTCGTTCTTCATGTTGAGCTTCGTCGTAACTTTGTTATTCCTGTCGGAAAAACTGGAAAAGCGCTGGAGCTTTCGATGACCCGGGACACCAAGCCCTCGTCCTGGCTGACGGTTCACGCACTTCTGGTCTTCGCCTTCCTCTATCTCCCAATCGTGACCCTAGTCGTCTACTCCTTTAACGGCGCAGGCGTGGGCGGATTCCCGCCACGCAATCTGACTCTTGACTGGTATCGAACCCTATTCGCCGATGATGCCATCTGGACCGCCGTCTTCAACAGCTTTCTCGTCGCCGTGTGCGCGATGGCGATTGCACTCGCCTTCGGAATCCCGGCGGCTCTGGCGCTCGACCGCGCCAACTTCCCCGGCAAAGCTTTATTCCGAAGGCTCGTACTCCTACCGCTCATTCTCCCCGGCATCATCACGGGCCTGTCGTTGCTCATGCTCTTTCGCGAGGTAAACGTAAAACTAAGTCTGCTCACTATCGTCCTAGGACACGGTACAGCCCTCATCTCAGTTGCGACCACCGAAGTCTTCGCCGGACTGCAAAAACTCGACCGCGCCCAGGAAGAAGCCTCTCTCGATCTCGGCGCAAACTACTGGCAAACTTTCTGGCGCATCACCATTCCCAATCTGAGGCTATCGATCATCGGGGCCGCATTGCTGATCTTCACGCTCTCCGTGGACGAAATCGCCGTCAGCTTCTTCCTCATCGGCCGCGACAACACCCTCCCCCTGGAAATCTGGGGACGCCTCCGCCGCGGCATTACTCCAGAAATCAACGCCATTTCGACGATTATCTTCATGTTCTCGCTCTTTGCCATTGTGGGCTGGTATCGCCTGCGAAACACCACGTCGGACAGCGTATAACCCTCCGCGCATAGTAAACTCAAAGAGACAGCCACCCAGGGAAGGATCCACCCATTTTGAGTTCTGGCATTCGCAATATCGCTATCATCGCCCACGTCGATCACGGCAAGACCACGCTCGTGGACGCGCTACTCCGCCAGAGCGGAACGTTCCGCACCAATGAGGCACTGGTTGAGCGCGTCATGGACTCCAACGACCTCGAGCGCGAGCGCGGCATCACCATTCTGGCCAAGAATACCGCGGTATTTCACGAAGGCGCCAAAATCAACATCGTCGACACCCCCGGCCACAGCGACTTCGGCGGCGAGGTCGAACGCGCTCTGAAAATGGTGGACGGCGTCATGCTCCTCGTGGACGCCAGCGAAGGCCCGCTGCCGCAGACGCGCTACGTCCTGGGCAAAGCTCTCGAAGCCCATCTGCCGCCGATTCTCGTCATCAACAAGATCGACCGTTCCGACGCCCGTCCGCAAGAAGTGCTCAATGAAGTCTATGACCTCTTCATCGATCTCGACGCGAAGGAAGAGCAGCTTGATTTCCCCGTGCTCTACACCAACGCCAAAGCAGGCACGGCGACCACAGATTTGAAAATTCCGGGCGAGAATCTTGAGCCGCTTTTCCAGGCCATTCTCAATACGATTCCTCATCCGACGGGCGATCCCACGGGACCACTTCAGATTCTCGTCGCCAATCTCGACTACAGCGACTACCTCGGGCGCCTCGCCATCGCCCGGGTCTTTAACGGCACCTTGAAAACCGGAGAAGAAGCCGGCATCGCCAAGCTCGACGGATCGTTGCAAAAAACGAAAATCACGAAGCTATTCTCCTTCGCCGGACTTAAACGAACCGACATCACCGAAACCACTCTCGGCGATATCATCGCCGTCGCCGGCATCGAGAACATCACCATCGGCGAAACCATCACTAACGTCGAGAACCCTGCGCCGCTGCCGCCGATTACCATCGATGAGCCGACGATTGCGATGCTCTTCACGGTGAACACTTCCCCCTTCGCCGGACGCGAAGGCCAGTATGTCACTTCCCGCAATCTGCGCGATCGCCTGCAAAAGGAATTGCTGACCAACGTTTCTCTCCGCGTCGAAGACACCGCCACGACCGACTCCTTCATCGTCATGGGGCGCGGCGAACTTCAGCTCTCCATCTTGATCGAAATGATGCGCCGGGAAGGCTACGAACTCATGGTCGGGAAACCGGAAATCGTCACCAAGCGCGTCGATGGACGCCTCCTGGAGCCCGTCGAAAAGCTGACGGTAGACGTTCCTGAGGACTTCGTCGGCGTTGTCATGGAGCAACTCGGCACTCGCAAAGCCGAAGTGCTGAATATGCACAATCACGGCTACGGCCGCGTTCGCATCGAGTTCCGCGTCCCCAGCCGCGGCCTCATCGGACTGCGCAGCCAACTGCTCACCGACACGCGCGGTACCATCGTGATGAACTCGCTGTTCGACGGCTACACCGGATGGCTGGGAGAAATTCCGCACCGTTTGACCGGCGCTCTGGTCTCCGATCGCGACGGAGTGACCACTCCCCATTCGCTCTACAATCTGCAAGAGCGCGGCGAACTTTTCGTCGGCCCCACGGTCGATGTGTACGAAGGCATGATCGTTGGCGAGAACGCGAAAGACAATGACCTCGACGTCAACGTCGTTCGCGAAAAGAAACTTACCAATATGCGCTCCTCGACCTCCGACATCGCGGTTCGTCTTGTTCCTTACCGGCAGTTAAATCTAGAACAGGCAATCGAATTCATTGCCGACGACGAGTTTGTCGAGATCACGCCGAAAACCCTGCGCCTGCGGAAAAAAATCCTGCAAGCCAACATGCGCAAGAAAAAGACCCTCGCGGCGGTTGAAGATTAAGTCAGAACTCAAGATGTACCTGATCCCGTGCAGTTGCGGATACACGTTTTCCGTTTCCGCGAGTTACGACAAACAGGGCACCTCCATCAGCCGCTACATACCCTGCCCACGCTGCGGCAAACGCCACGATCCCAAGAACCGACTATTGCAAATGGGATACGAAGCCCGGCGATTCTGGACCATAAAAGACTGCTGATCGCCCTCCTTCCCCGGAGTTTGACAGCGGCTCTCCGCGTGTGACACTATTCTCGCGCTCGACAATTTCACTTCGAATTTGCTCGTTGCCAGTGAGCCAACGCTCCAGAAAAGCATCCGCAGTTATTCCCAGGGAAAACTTAACTTCTAGCATTCCGCCCAAGCGCGGAATTTGATCAGGAGGAGCAATGCCCAAACGTCTGGCCGTGACCATTGCAGGCGCGGTCTCACTCGGCAGCTTCGAGGCTGGTGTACTCTACGAACTTCTCTCCGGACTCAAGCGGCACAACGAGAATCCGGCAACCAGCGACGCTAATCGCATCGAAATCGACGTACTCACCGGGGCCTCCGCTGGCGGCATGACCGCAACCATCGCCGCCCAGAAGCTTCTTTTCGATTCGAGCGCTCTCGACGGCGCCTATCGGAACTCGTTCTACCGTCCGTGGGTTATGGATGTTGACCTGGACGGATTACTTGCACTGCAAGCTCACGAAGATCCGTCTCATTCGATTTTTTCATCCGATTTTGTCGAGGCAATCTCGCGGAAGTACCTCACCCAACGATACGGATCACGAATGATTCCAAAACCCGATCCACATTCTGCGGTGGCCGAGACATTGAGCCTGGGATTGGCACTTTCAAACCTCAACGGAGTGAACTACACCCAACCGACCTATCCCTCAGGTAGTTTCAACTACACCAAGTATCAGGATCAGTTCATCCACGAGAAGCTTACCTCGCACGACGACCTCCTAAGCGTGTGGGAACCGCTGCGCCAAGCCGCCGTCGCTTGCGGAGCCTTTCCGCTGGCGTTTCGCATGCAGCAGTTGCTTCGCCACCAGGACGAATACCCCAACGCCGATCCCACATTTTTTGCTTCTTCCGTGGAGGAATTTGTCTACACCGATGGTGGCGTTTTTCAGAACGAGCCGCTGGGCATGGCCAAGAATCTAGTGGACAACATCGACGATCATCTCGATGTCGATTCCCGCTTTTATTTATTCGTCGCTCCGGGCGCGCGCGACGCAACCGCCGATCTAACTTTCCACGAGCGTGAGGCGGATTATAAGAATGCCGCGCTCACCCTCGCCAAGAGCGTCTTTCAGCAATCACGCTTTCAGGATTGGATCACGGCGGAAGGAGTCAACAAACAAATCGTCCTCTTCAACGATCGCGCCTGCGAATTGAAGGACGCAATACTAACAAATCAAATTTCGCCCGAAGCCTTGCTGGCGGCGGCCACACCTCTACTGGCTCTCTTCTTCAGAGAGGACCCGCGGGCACAACAGTTGGCTGAAGTTCGACTGAGGCGGCAGTTCCCGCAGTACGTGGCCGAGCTCGCGCAGGAACCCGTCATCGATGCCTGGGTTAAATCCATTCTCTTGTTTGAAACAGCCGCCGACCTCGGAACCCGCGACGAGATGTACATCTGCTCGGTCACCGCGAAGCAGTCCGAGTTGGCCAGCAGCGGCATTTCGGCGTTTCTGGGATTTTTCGATCAGAGCTATCGCGACCATGACTACGACGTTGGCCGCAGCAAAGCGCAAGAAGACTTCCTAAACAATCCGCCCAAAGGACTCGGGCCCCTAAACTGGCAGCCTGCCGCAGCCGAGGCGGACTCGGTGAAAATCCGCGCCATCGATCATTCGCTGGACAACTTGCCGCTTCGCCAAGTGAGTGAATCGCAGCGCAGAGAATTCCGAGATCGGCTGCGGACAAGGGCACACAACATCATGCAGGAAATGGGCGCGAACGTGGCAGTTCGAGAAGGCGTCGACCTCTTCCTCATCAAGCCTCAGCTCGACAAGCTGTTGGGTCTCTAAACGGCGACCGGCCTATTGCGGCGCCTTACCCGGTTCCGCCTGCTTTTGCTCAGGATGATCTTCGTAAATCGAGTACTGCCCCGCGGGCCGCTTCATGCGAACCGTCACTGCCAGAGTAGGCTGAGAAATGTCGTAGTCTTCCCCGAACGTCTGAAAACCCGGCGCCAGCACCTGCACGCGCAGCTTACCGTAAGGCACGCCATCGTAAGAAGCTTCGCCGTCGCTGTTGGTCTTCAACTCGAGTCCGCCTTTTTCCTGTCTGCCGTCGCCCTCGACCGGATGTAGAACCACCGCCGCATTCCGAACCGGCTTGCCGTTGTCATCCTTTAGAATGACGAAATTCAACGAACACGAGGGCGGCGGAGGCTTTTTCTCTTTGGCTAGAGCTGGCACAACCATTGCAAGGATGACCGCCAGCAACACCCCGCGAGGAAAACTCATACCCGAATTGTAACGCGCCCGCAATGAGCGAAAAAGGAACTAATTCTGAATCCCTCGCGTATACTTCCGGGCAAGCGTAAAAAAATAAAGATGAACGATCCGGCTTTACAGCGCGGGAACTCCGAACGTGTAAGTCATGCAGGGAGCGACCGGTCGGGTAGCCTCCTGTGGGCCTGGGCAATCGCTGCTTGCGCCGTCCTGCTCCAACTTCTGACCAATAACCGGTACGGATATTTTCGCGACGAGCTTTACTATCTCGCCACCAGCGATCACCTGGCATGGGGCTACGTCGACTTTGCTCCGCTCGCAGCTCTCATTCTCCATATTTCTCGAAGCATGCTCGGCGACTCCTTGCGTGCCATCCGATTTCTCCCCGCGCTAGCCGGTGGAGCGGAGATTTTGCTGACCGGCTTGATCACGCGCGAACTGGGCGGAAAGCGATTTGCCATATTTCTGGCCTGCCTAAGCGTTTTCCTGGCGCCGGTGATTTTGAATCAAACAACTCGCTTTTCGATGAATCCATTCGAGCCCTTGTTTTGGATGGGCTGTGTCTACTTCCTGCTTCGGGCTATCAACCAGGATCGCCCGCAGTGGCTGGTAGGCTGCGGCGTCCTACTTGGCATCGGTATCGAAAATAAACACTCAACGATGTTTTTTCTGCTCAGTCTGGTCGGCGGACTACTTCTTACGTCCGGGCGGCGTCTGTTGATGACTAAGTGGTTCTGGATCGCTGCCGGCGTCGTCGTTTTGCTCAGCCTTCCTAATTTCATTTGGCAGGTGCAACACGGCTTCGCCACCTGGGTCGACCTGAGCAACGTGAAGCGCACTCACAAGAATGTCGAACTGCCGCCGCTTCCCTTCTTCGGCCAGCAAATTTTCTCGCTAGGGCCGACGACCGCTCTCGTCTGGGTAGCGGGCCTGGGCTTCTTGCTCTTCAACAAAAGAGCTAACGCATATCGCGTTTTGGGTATCACGTTTCTGATATTTTTTCTGATCCTGATGGCGCTCCACGGCAAAGACTACTACCTCGCGCCGATTTATCCCATGCTGTTTGCCGCAGGCGGAGTCTTCTGGGAAAGCGTTCGGAATGCGGGCAAGTTTGTTCGTTGGATTCCCGCGCTTGTAGTCGTCCTCGTTTTAACGGGTGTGATCGCCATCCCGCTGGTCGTGCCAATTCTTGCGCCCGCCGAAATTGTCCCTTACATGGAGAAACTCGGCGTCAAGCCCAAGAACAACGAAACGGCCACCAGCGGCGATCTTCCGCAACACTTCGGAGATGAGTTCGGGTGGCCAGAAATGGTGTCCGCAGTCGCCAGTGTGTACAACGCGCTGCCTCCGGCGGAACGCGCCAAGACCGCTATTCTGGCGGGCAATTATGGCGAAGCGGGAGCCGTCGACTTCTTCGGCTGGCGATATGGACTGCCCAAGGCTATCAGTGCACACCAGAACTATTACTACTGGGGACCGCGCGATTACACCGGCGAACGCGTTATTCTGCTGCAATGGAATCTAGATGATGCCAAGGATTGGTGTCAGAGCGTCGAGCTCGGACCGGCGCTCGACGTTCCCCATTCCATGGGCGAAGAGCACTTCACCATTCTTGTCTGCAACCACTTCAAGATGCCGTTGAAAGATGCATGGCCCCACTTGAAACACTGGAATTGAACGCGAGTCTGCCCGAGGCGTTTACAATCGAAAAGGCTAGTTAATCTTTCGATCCGAATGACCAACGAATCTAACCGCTCGCCCGCGTCCGAAATTCCGCCTGTCCCGCTCACCCTTGAGGGCTACAGCGTTCTGCATCAGACAATGCGCGTACGATGGTCCGCGTGGCGCGCGCTGCGGGATGCGCAAAAAACTGAAATTGCAAGCGAAGCCGCAGCCGCGCTGGAAGCCATGGAACAAAGCGCCAACGGTACTTCGGCGATCTTTTCCCTGCTCGGACACAAGGGCGACTTGATGTTCGTCCATTTCCGGTCTTCGTTCGATGAGCTGAATCAGGTTGAACTCACGCTCGCGAACTTGCAGATCAATGACTATCTGGAACCGACGAGCTCTTATCTCTCCGTGATCGAGTTGGGTCTCTACGAGTCCACAGTCAAGACATACAAAGAATTGTCCGACCGCGGCCTCGTGCCTCATTCGCCGGGGTGGAAGGCAGCTATTGAAGAAACTCTAACGCGGCAGCGTCAGGCCATGCACTCGCGCCTTTTTCCGGCAATTCCGCCCAATCGTTACGCGTGCTTCTATCCGATGGATCGCAAGCGCGGCGAAATCAAGAACTGGTACTCCCTGCCCATCGAAGAACGCGCCCGCCAAATGAACGAACACGGACTGATCGGCCGCCGCTACGCAGGGGAAGTCAAACAAATCATCAGCGGATCGATCGGCTTCGACGACTGGGAGTGGGGCGTCGACCTGTTCGCGGACGATCCCTTAGTTTTCAAGAAACTCATCTACGAAATGCGCTTCGACGAAGTCAGCGCCGTCTACGCGTTGTTCGGAACGTTCTACGTGGGACTCAGAATTCCGGCAGCTTCCATGGGGACACTTTTGGCGGGCACATTGCCTATGTAGTCCAGGTATCATTTCTTTAAAACCCGCAAATCGTGCCCGGTCATCTCTCCCGGCTCGGCGATGCCCAGCATGCCCAGCACCGTGGGAGAAATGTCGCGCAGCGATCCTCCTGGTGCCAGCGAATACTTTGCCCCATTCTCTGCCACCACGATAAACGGCACCGGATTCGTTGTGTGCGCCGTGTGCGGGCCGCCCGTTGCCGGGTCGATCATCTGTTCAGCATTGCCGTGGTCCGCGGTTATCAGCATCGCCCCGCCCCGAGCCTTCACCGCGCGCTCAATACGTCCCAGGCAAGCATCGACAGTTTCGACCGCCTTTACGGTCGGCTCAAGTTTTCCTGAATGCCCAACCATGTCGGCGTTGGCGAAGTTTACGATGATCACGTCGAAGGTCGCGTCTTCGACGGCCTTGACGACGCGATCCGCAATGCCTTCGGCGGACATCTCCGGCTTCAAATCATAAGTCGGAACTTTCACCGACGGAATCAGCGCGCGATCTTCTCCTGCGAACGGCTGCTCGATGCCTCCGTTGAAGAAGTACGTCACATGTGCGTACTTTTCCGACTCCGCAACTCGCAAGTTTCTTAGATTTGCCCCAGCCATCACATTGGCCAGCAAGTTCTTCATCGACTCCGGCGGAATCACCACCGGCAGCTTGAAGTTTTTGTCGTACTGCGTCATGCACACGTAATGTAAATCCTTCGGAGCGCGCTCGCGCGGAATGGTCGCATCCAAATCGTCCGCGCCGGGTAAGTCGCGCCCACCCTGCTCATTTAATCCGCTGTTGCGCGTAAGCGCTCGCGTAATCTCGCGCACCCGGTCGGCCCGAAAGTTATAGCAGATGCACGCGTCTTCATCCTGAATGGTCGACGCCTTCGCATCCGCTCCCGCCTCGCGGCACACAAACGGGACAATGAATTCGTCTGTCACATCGCGGTTATAGCTCTGCTTGATTCCCTGCACCGGGTCCGCCACCACGCCGCCCTTGGCCTCGCCCGCGACCATTGCGTCGAAGGCCAGCGCAATCCGCTCCCATCGCCGGTCGCGATCCATCGCATAATAACGTCCGCTGACGCTGGCGATTTTACCGCAGTTGTACTCGCGCATCTTCTGCAGCAACTGCTCCATGTAGCCCGCCCCGTTGGTGGGCAGCGTGTCGCGCCCGTCCATGAAGGCGTGCACGAACACGCGCTCGACCGACTGCTCCTTGGCCATGCGCAGCAGGGCGTGCAGGTGCGTCTGATAAGAATGCACCCCGCCATCGGACAGCAAGCCAAACAAATGCAGCCGGCGCCCATTGACGCGCGCATGTTTCATCGCCGCCAGCAGCACCGGATATTGAAAGAACTCGCCATTCTGAATCATCAGCTCGATGCGCGTGCTGTCCATGTGAACCACGCGGCCGGCGCCAATGTTCAGGTGCCCGACTTCGCTGTTGCCCATCTGCCCCTCGGGCAGTCCAACCGCGTGCCCGCTAGTCTGAATCAGCGTATTGGGATACTCCTTGAGCAACCGGTCATACACCGGCTTCCGCGCCAAAGCAATCGCATTTGCCTCAATTTTGGGGCTGTATCCCCAGCCATCAAGAATGATCAACACCAAGGGTTTAGGACGCATACGAGAATGAGAACATCATATCGCGATTAAACTTTCAAACAGAACTCTATGCCACGTCGCGTATTGCCATCACCCAACCCGACCACCGCTCTCCTCGAAACCTTCGCGGCCAACGATCGCATGAACCAGCTTCTCCTTGAGAATCTGGACGCGCGGGCCTGGCGCGCCAAGCCGTCCGAGGGGAAGAGGTCTGACGCGCGAACCATCGGCGCCATGTTTGCCCACATGCATAACAGCCGGTTGATTTGGCTCAAGTGGTCGGCGCCGCATCTTAAATGCCCGGCGGCGCTTGATCCGTTACGATGCACGGTGAAGCTGACGGCGGCGGCTCACAAGAAGAGCACGAAGCAATGCCTGCTCATGCTCGAAGAAGCCTTATCGGACGATCCCAATCGCCGAGTAAAGATATTTTCGCGCGGAAGCTGGGCGCCACACTGGCCGGCAGGACCGACCATGTTCGCTTATATGTTTGCGCACGATGCGCATCATCGTGGCCAAATCATCGCGCTGGCGCGACGGCTCGGCTACCGCCTACCCGACAGTGCATCCTACGGCATCTGGCACTGGGACAAAATATGGAGAGAGCTTGGATTCAGCGGTGGTCCGCGATGACGATCGCCCGCGATAGCAACGAGCCCCGCAAAGCTTATTCCGCGATCCCCGGGTCAGGCGGATCGATCCCTAACGCGGTCGCCAGCGCGATCAAGTGGTCCTGCTCCTGAATCAAAATGTCGCGTAAGCCTTCGGCGATGGCGAATTCATTCAGTTCGTCGGCTTGCTTCACTCGGCGACGATATTGGCGGATGGTCTCGCGCTCGTTGTCGAGGTCGAAGCGCAACATGTCTTCATTTTTCTCCGACGTCTTCACCGGCTTCGGAGTCACCGAGGGCATGCCGCCGAGGTAGTCGATGTGATTCGAAATCTGGAGCGCGTGGTCGAGCTCTTCTTTGGCGTGAACCGCGAGTTCGTCCGCGATGTTCATATACTGCGCGCCCTTCAGCACCTGCGAATAATTCACATAGGCGATGATCGCCTGATACTCCCGCGATAAGTCCTCATTCAACGCGTCGATAAACTGCTTGCGGGTAAACTTCCCTGTTCCGTTCTTAGCCATAGATTCTCCAGCCGCTTAATTGTAAGGACAGCGGCGCAAGTCTATGATGCCTGAACTTTCCGCATTGAATCGGCATTGTAGAAAAAATATTTATGCGACGGGGTGAGGCTTATGCCCCGCCCATATCCCGCCGCACCATGGCTGAATCTACGAAGCAGCCCGCGCCAATTGCCAGCGGAATAATGCCGAAGCTGGCCGCGACCCATGCATCGGGCGCGACCCGTGCGATCAGAGCAAATGTCGTCATATAACCGATAGCTCCTGAAACCAGCAAAATGCCAGACCGCCGCGAGCGTGCGACTTCGGAAAGATCCGGCTCCAGAGCCACGTTAACGCCCCGCACTAACGCCGCCATGCGCTCCTCGCTTCGTATTTTGCGAAAACGGTATAGAGTGTAGAAGCTCAAACCCGCCAGTGGAACTGAGAAGAAGCCTACGATCGCTGCCAAGCCATTTAAGTCTTCAAACATGAGATCCTCCTTTGCCGAGCGCTGTCGGCACCCGGAACCTAATCAGTTGGAAGTACGCAATCGTTCACATCAAAGTTCCGCCAACGCTGAAATCTCTCACGCCATGAACCAAAGGGTCGGGCAACGTAATCCGGCAAACCCATGAATCCACAAAGACATCAAAAACGGCGATTCCGTTTAGAATCGATTTTCGCCCAAAGACCTGTCTATGACATTGGATAGAACCGCAGCTTACAGAAAATTGCTTACGATCTCAGTGCACGGGTTCTTCGCGGCAGCAACTTTCGCCACGCTTTGCGCTGCCGGAGCGACTCAACAAGCACCGCCTCCGCCGGACGCACCCTCCGCCTCGGCACAATCCGCGAAATCGAACACGCATCTGAAGAGCAGCCTCGATTTCGCCGTCCTCATGCAAAAGAGGTCTCGCGTCTTCCCCGACCTCGCCACCAATGGCGATCGTCTCAGCGCATGGGGGAAGTTTCGAACTGGCGGCCGATAACAGCGTATCCCTCTCCACATTCGGTATCGCAATCCTTAGCTCCGGCTGGGGACAGGCCGTAGACCGGCCCTCCGGCTGGGGCGAAGGTGGCGAGGCCTTCGGCAAGCGCCTGGGCGCCAACCTGGCGCGCTCGGCCTCAGATAATCTATTTGGCACCTTCCTCGTAGCCTCGATGCTGCATGAAGATCCGAGATTTTATGTGCGCCGCAACCTCTCCTTCAGGCAATCCCTTAAGTATTCCGCAGCCCGGGTGTTTCTCACTCGCAGCGATTTCGGCGATTCAGTCGTAAACTATGCCGGACTCATCGGCCCCCTCGCCAGCGAAGGCTTGGCCAATGCCTACTATCCCGACCGCAATCGGACGGCGGGTTCGACCCTGACTCGTTACGGCTCCGACTTGGCCTGGAAGTTTGGCGGCAACCTGCTTCGCCAATACTGGCCTGCGATCAACCGCAAGTATCATTTGACGCCGGCAAAACAGATTCCCCCAGCGCCGCCCGGCACCCCTAAATAAGATCAAGTCATTTTCGACAGGAAACGCTGACCCTAGCCAACCTCAACCGGCTCCCAAGAATCCGTTGCCATGTCCTGGCGATTGAGTAAGAATCGCGATGCGGGTGATACTTTAGGACAGTACTGGGATTTCGACTTCGAAATTCCGCTCTCAAACGTTTAATATCCCGGCCGAGACGGCAGTGCCCAATCCACCGCCACTCCGCCGACCGCGGCCGACCGCGAAAGAGGACTCGATGAAAATCCCACAGAACGACCGCTGCCACAATTCCATTCAACCATTTCATACGCTAGGGCTTTGCATCCTTACCCTGTGCGCGGCCACAATCGCCCACGCCACCGACGTCACCACGTACCATAACGATAAGCAACGAACTGGACAGAATTTGGCCGAAACCACCCTTACCGTAACTAATGTCAACGCATCCACGTTCGGCAAGATCGGCTTTCTCTCGGTGGATGGCGTCATCGATGCTGAGCCTTTATACCTCAGCGACGTCTCCATTCCCGGAAAAGGAACTCACAATGTCATTTATGCAGTAACCGAAAACGACAGCGTTTACGCCTTTGGCGGAGGCGGTGCTCTCCTGTGGCAAGTGTCACTACTGGGCGCAGGGGAGACTCCGTCCGACAACCACGGCTGCGGCCAAATCACCCCGCAAATTGGAATTACCTCCACTCCAGTGATCGACCGTACCAGCGGTCCCCATGGCACCATCTATGTGGTCGCGATGAGCAAGAGTTCCTCGGGCTATTTTCAGCGCCTCCACGCACTCGACATCACGACCGGGCAGGAGGAATTTGGCGGTCCTGTGACGATTCAGGCCAAGTATCCCGGTTCGGGGGACAACAGCCAAGGCGGTTACGTGATTTTCGACCCCGGCCAATACGCGGAACGGGCTGGCCTGCTTCTAGTCAATCATGTGATTTATACCGGCTGGACATCGCACTGCGACGCTCGGCCCTATACCGGGTGGGTGATCGGTTTCAGCGAAAGCACACTCGCGCAAACCAGCGTATTGAATCTGACTCCAAACGGAAGCGAAGGTTCCATTTGGCAGGCTGGTGCAGGCATGGCGGCATTCAACGGCAACATTTTCCTGCTCGATGCGAACGGAACCTTCGATACGACACTCAACGCACAAGGCTTTCCTCAAAGTGGCGATTACGGCAATGCCTTCGTTCGTATCTCAACCACGAACAACACACTGGCGGTTGCGGACTACTTCACCATGCACAACACGGTGCAGGAATCCGATTCAGATGAGGACCTCGGCTCCGGCGGCGCGTTGCTGGTCCCCGTGCAAAAGGACGCCAAAGGAAACGATTATTACCTGGGGGTTGGGGCGGGTAAGGACGGAAACATCTATGTCGTGAATGAGGTGAATATGGGCAAATTCAATCCCAACAACGACAGCGCTATCTATCAAGAGATCGATGGAGCTCTGAACGGCGGAATCTGGTCCATGCCCGCCTATTTCAACAACAGCGTATTTTTTGGGCCGGTGGGAAACAATTTGTTGAAGTTTAAGTTTTCCGACGCCAGGTTATCCAGCTCACCTGTCAGTAAGACCACAACCTCCTTCCCCTATCCCGGAAGCACTCCCAGCATCTCTGCCAATGGGACGCAGAACGGAATCGTATGGGCAATCGAGCATAACAAAAGTACTGGCGACGTTTTGCACGCCTACGAAGCCACCAACCTGACGACAGAGCTTTACAACACAAGTCAGGCTGCCGCCGGGCGGGACACCTTTGGCACCGCCAGCCACTTTGGCACCCCCCTGATCGTGAACGGCCGGGTTTATGTGGGAACTTCCACCGGCGTGGCCGTTTTCGGCTTGCTGCCGCAAGCGGAGAGTGCAGCAGGGGCTCACCCGAAACTGCCGATGGGCGGCAACTAATCTCTAGCCGCGGAAATTCCCCGTCCTCTCGCGTTGTCTGCGTGGGGGCGGTTTTTTTTGTATCCCATACCGAGCCATGTAAATCCAAGGTGGCTATGAAGATAACCGGCAACACCATCCTCATCACTGGCGGCGGCTCCGGCATCGGGCGCGGGCTCGCGGAATCCTTTCAAGCGCTCGGCAATCACGTCATCATCGCGGGTCGACGCAAGCAGGTGCTCGATGAGGTAACTGCGGCAAATCCGGGCATGGCGTCCCTGGCTCTGGACGTTGAGGACCGCGCTAACGTTCGCAGCTTCGCCGGGCAGGTCGCAAAGCAGTACCCGGCGCTCAACGTTCTCATTAACAACGCGGGCATCATGCGGGTGGAAAACTTGAAGTCTCAGCCGGAAGATCTGGCTGACGCAGAGGCAATTATCGCAACCAATTTGCTTGGCCCCATTCGGCTCACGGCGGCACTCATACCCTTGCTGCAAAAGCAGCCCCACTCGGCCATCATGAACGTCTCCTCAGGCCTGGCCTTCGTGCCTTTGGCTTTTACTCCGACATACTGTGCCACCAAAGCCGCGATTCATTCCTACACCCAGTCGTTGCGGTATCGATTCCAAGACTCCACAACGGAGGTGTTCGAACTGATCCCGCCTTACGTCGCCACCGATCTCTTGGACGGGGCCTCAGACCCGCGCGCCATGCCGCTCAAGGATTACATCGCAGAAGTCATGACGATTCTGAAGACCCAGCCCACGCCACCAGAGATTTGCGTCGAACGAGTCAAAGCGTTACGCTTTGCCGCGGAGGGCGGACACTACGATTCGGTGTTCAGAGGACTTAACGACGCGATGGCCGGCCGTTTCCATGAAGAGGCGCTATAGGCGGCGACCTCGTTGCAGCCCGGATTGCGAGGTGTGAATAATTGGTTTCCAGGTTTATCCTTCGCGATCCTTTACAATCTTTCAAGGACGACCATGTTTTCCCAACCGAGACTGCTCCTGCATATTGAAGCTGCAGCCGAACTGGCGCTCGTGACCTACCTTTATCGATCTGCAGGGTTCGGGTGGGGACATTTCTTCCTTCTGTTCTTGTGGCCCGACCTCTTTATGCTCGGTTACCTGTCCAACCCTCGGCTCGGAGCTCAACTCTATAATCTGGTTCATACCGCCACCCTGCCCCTGCTGGTGACTGGCGTCGCTTACACTCAACACCAAGCGGGGTATCTCTCGTTTGCACTGATTTGGCTGGCTCATGTCGCCTTTGATAGAACCCTCGGATACGGCTTGAAGTATCCGACCTTCTTTACTGACACGCATTTGCAACGGCTGCACTAAGCGTAAGCACTGCGCTCCTGAGGCGATAATCCATCGCTAGCGACTTTTCGCCCGCCAAGTTATTCTGATACTCATGAGCCAAACGAAAGCCTACGCCGCCCTTACCGCAAAAGCGCCTCTCACCCCATTTTCCATCGATCGCCGCGCCCCGCGCGAGCACGACATTGTCATAGACATCAAATTCTGCGGCATCTGCCACTCCGACATTCACCAGGTTCGCAATGAGTGGAGTGAGGCCATGCCTGACACCATTTTCCCCATGGTTCCAGGTCACGAAATCGCTGGCGTGGTAAAAGCCGTCGGCAGCAAGGTGACCAAATACAGAGTCGGCGACCACGTCGGCGTCGGCTGTTTCGTCGACTCCTGCCGCACCTGCGAATATTGCAAAAAAGATCTAGAGCAGTTCTGCAACGTTCTCACTGTCTGGACTTATAACGGCCGCGACGCGGAACAGAATCCAACCTATGGTGGATACTCCGAATCCCTCGTCGTGGACGAGAACTATGCAGTCCGCATTCCCGCTAACCTTCCGCTCGACGCCGCGGCCCCATTGCTCTGCGCCGGCATCACACTCTATTCGCCGCTGCGTCATTGGGGCGCCGGGCCGGGCAAGAAAGTCGCCATCGTAGGACTTGGCGGGCTCGGCCATATGGGGGTTAAGCTCGCCCACGCCATGGGCGCCGAAGTCACCGTGCTGAGTCAGTCCCTCAGCAAGCAGGCCGACGGCAAACGCCTCGGAGCCGACCATTACTACGCGACCTCAGATCCCGACACTTTCAGCAAGCTCCAAGGATATTTCGACCTCATCATCAATACTGTCTCGGCCGCCCTCGACTGGAATCAATACGTCAATTTGCTACGTGTGGATGGTAGCCTCGTAGTCGTCGGTGTTCCCGACGACGCAATTCCGATCCAAGGATTCCCCCTGATCGCTCGACGCCGCAGCATCGGAGGCTCCGTAATCGGCGGCATCAAAGAAACCCAGGAGATGCTCGACTTCTGCGGCAAGCACAACATCACCTGCGACGTCGAAGTGATTCCGATTCAAAAAGTCAACGAAGCCTACGAGCGCGTCCTGAAGAGCGACGTCCGCTACCGCTTCGTCATCGACATTGCCTCGCTCAACTAACCTGGGTCCCCAACCTTTGTCGCGTTTAGTTCCGGCAGAGCTTGCCTCGAGCGAAGTCAAAGGGGGAAACTGGATATGCTGGTTTTGAAGCGGGGAACGAGAAGAAGAAGATGAGAGCCGTTCGCATCCACGAATTCGGCGGACCCGAGCAGTTACGCTACGAAGAAATCGCCGATCCCGAACTGCGTAAGGATCAGGTGCTTGTGCGGATCCGCGCCTGCGCCCTCAATCATCTCGATTTGTGGGTTCGCAAGGGATTGCGCGGCGTAAAGCTTCCGCACATCTTGGGCAGCGACATCGCCGGAGAAGTCGCCGCAGTCGGCGAGTACGTAAAAGATATCAGAGTCGGCCAGCGCGTGATCGTCGCTCCGATGCACTTCTGCGGGCATTGTCCGAAGTGTCTCGCCGGAATTCAGAATCAATGCCGAGAGTTCTCCGTCTTGGGCAATGCCGTCGACGGCGGCAACTGCGAACTGATCGCGGTCCCAGTCGCGAGCGTGATTCCGATTCCCGACGGGCTCGGATTTGTCGAAGCGGCAAGCGTCCCGCTGGTTTTCGTGACCGCGTGGCATATGCTCGTCGCACTGGCGAAGATTCGTACCGGACAAACGGTTCTCGTGCTGGGCGCGGGATCGGGCGTGGGCGTTGCAGCAATCCAAATTGCCAAAATGTTTCATGCACGCGTCATCGCGACTGCTGGCGACGATCACAAACTCGCGAAAGCACGTGCGATCGGCGCGGACGAAGGCATTGATCATTACAAGCAAAAAATATCGCAGGAAGTCCGCCGCATCACGAACAAAGAAGGCGTCGACATCGTCGTCGAACACGTCGGCACCGCGACCTGGGATGAAAGCATGAAATCGCTCAAGCCGGGCGGAACGATTGTCACGTGCGGCGCCACAACCGGATTCGAGGCGAAATTCGACTTGCGCTTCTTATTTTCGCGCCAGCTGTCTTTTCTTGGATCCTACATGGGAACCATGGGGGACCTCCGCGAAGCTCTGAGCCACATCTTCGCAGGCCGTTTGAAGCCCGTAGTGGATCGAACCTTTCCTCTCGAAGAAACAAGAGCTGCGCACGAGTATCTGGAAAGCAGTCGCATGTTCGGCAAGGTTGTGTTGACGCTGTAACTCAATTCTCCACGATGCTCGTCATCCCGAACGAAGCCGTTCTTCGGGCGGAGTGAGGGATCTCGCGCGCGACCCGCAGCTGATAGAACTATGCTGGTTGCTGCTGCGTCAGGCAATGCAGCGTGCCGAACCCCCAAACCAAATCCCCGGAATAGATGGGAACGATCTCGCGCGCTGGAAAGCACTCCGCCAAGGTATCGAGCGCGACGCGGTCATTGGCGTCATTGAAGACCGGAACCAGCACGCTGCGATTCGCGATGTAGAAGTTCGCATAACTGGCAGGCAGCCGTGTCTTCTCGAAATAAAGGGGAGATGGCATAGGCAGATCGACCACTTCAAGATGCTTACCGTCTTGATCGGCGGCTGCGCGCAAGCGGCGGAGATTCTCTTTGAGGGGCGTGTGATTCTTGTCCTTGCGATTGGGCTCGACCACGGTAACCACGCGATTCGGCGCAACAAAGCGCGCAAGATCGTCGACATGGCCGTGGGTGTCATCTCCAGTAATTCCCTTTCCCAGCCAGATCACGTTCGAGACGCCGAGATATTCTGCGAACACCGCCTCGTAGTCTTTCTTCTTCATGCCCGGATTGCGCTGCTGCACCTTACTCAGCAGACACTCTTCCGTAGTCAGCAGCGTACCGCGCCCGTTGACGTCGATCGATCCACCTTCCAGTACAACGCGTTTATTCGCAAACATAGGCTCGACGGGGGGCGCATCCGTAGACTCAGCCATACGCTCCCCGATATGCATGTCGCGCCGATAGTTCGAATACTTCGCCCACGCGTTAAAGCGCCAAGTGACGGCCGATGGTTGCTTCCGAGGCGCTCGCGAGTTGCGAACAAAAATACAACCCGAATCGCGCATCCATACACGGTCCGTCGGCCAGCGATGAAAATGAATGTTCGTCCCTAAAGCGCCAGCCCGGAAAAGAATACCGCGAACCCGCCTTTCGGAAGCGGCGTCGTTAACGATGATCTGGACGGACTCAGAGCGCGCCAAACCGCGCACGATCTCGGCGTAAACCCAAGGAATCGGCTCGAATTTCCCCGGCCAGTCTTTGGCGTTATGCGGCCAGGCTATCCACGTCGCCGAGTGTCTCTCCCACTCAGCGGGCATGACGAAATTCGGTTGAGATGAATCGGGCATGAGGGAACGCTCTATCGCCGCCCTTTCTTCTTCGTCTTCGCCGGCTTTACCACCTCGCGCTTTGCGTAGGCGTGACCCTTTCCTTTGCCGAGCCTCTCCAACACCGCCGCCACGATCATCGGTAACCCGACGGTCGCATCGACAAATACTTCGCCGAATCGTCCGTTCTCGCCGGATGAAGTCGGCGCGAATCTTCCCCACGAATTGGCCTCGCGCTCCGAACAAATCCGCAGTCCATAGTGATAGCGCTTCAACGGGACATTCTCTCCCATGCGCCGGTGACGCAGTTCGATAAATGGTCCGAACTGCTGCGCCCAGGTTGAGGGAACGCCGCCTCCGATCGAAAAGATCCCCAGCCGCTCTTGCCGCAACAGCGTCGCGGAAAAATGCTCTAAATCCTCAAAGGGATCGAACCTTACTTTGTGATGTCCCGTCGATTCCCGCAGACGGTTATTCAGCGCGACATCCAGCCCCAACCCCGAATCCGTAAACGCCGGGACGAAAACCGGCACGCCTTTCAAATAGGCCGATCTCAGAATGCCGCGTCCCTCGCCGTGTTCCGCCAAGTGCTGGCCGATGACATGGCTCAGCTTGTAAGAACACATCACTTCGTTCGCGTCCCACCGCGCGAGAATTTGTGCCATGACTTCACGCACGTCGTCCAACTTCTCTTCGGACTGAGAGCCGTCATGCACGCGATAATGATTGCGTCCGGTTACTTCGGCAAGACCTTGTGTGATCAACGTACCGTTGGACACAATCGCATTCACAATCCCGCGGTCGATAAGCTCGGCAATGATCAGACTCTGCCGCGCCACCATCATGGAACCGGCCAGGGTCATCACTACAAAACAGTCTTTGTCCTCGGCCATGGATTCCAGCACATCGGCGGCCTCGCCCAACTGACGACCGGTAAACGCGGTACGCGCCATCGCCCGCACTAGGTCATCGACAGAACGCACGCGCGTAAGGTCCAACGGCTCCATCGGCCGAATCTCGGACTCTCTCTCCGCCACTTCACGTTTGAAATTCACTTGCGCTTCTCCCCTGGAAGAAACATTGTTCAGGATTTCGTATTCGTCGCTAACTACTTTACTAGAAGCGCGCGGTGAATTTCAGTATCGTTCGCTGTCGTTCGATCATCAGATGATTTGCATTGCTGATATGGTAGCCGTCATTCGCAAGGCCACATTACAGGAGGCTCGCCCGTGCCGCTCGATAAATACACCGTCGGATTAGTCCAGATGTCCGCGACTCCCTACCCTGAGGAAAATCTTCGTCGCGCTATCGATCAGGTTCGCGAAGCGGCGCGCCGTAGCGCGAAGATCATCTGCCTCCCGGAACTTTTTCAGACGCAATACTTCTGCCAGCGCGAAGACTCCTCTCTGTTCGATCTCGCCGAACCAATTCCCGGCCCGACCACTGAGAAACTCGCCGCAGTAGCTCGCGAACTACACATCGTCCTGGTCGCATCGCTCTTCGAAAAACGTGCGCCAGGCGTGTATCACAACACCGCAGTCACTTTTGACGCCGATGGCGCCATGAGCAACGTTTATCGCAAGATGCACATTCCGGACGACCCGCTCTATTATGAAAAATATTACTTCACTCCAGGCGATCTCGGATTCCGGGCTTTCGACACCAACGTGGGGCGCGTCGGCACCCTCGTCTGCTGGGATCAGTGGTATCCCGAAGGCGCGCGGATCACGGCACTTCAAGGCGCGCATTTGCTTTTCTATCCGACTGCAATTGGATGGCATCCCGCCGAGAAAGCCGAGTTCGGCGTCGCCCAGCATGACGCCTGGCGCACCATTCAGCGCGCCCACGCCATCGCCAACGGGGTCTACGTCGCTGTCGTCAACCGCGTCGGTTTCGAACATGGCGACGTTCGCGGGAACCGTGCTCCTGGCCAGGGCTTAGAATTCTGGGGCGGATCATTCTTCGCCGATCCCTTCGGCCGCGTTCTGGCCGAAGCCTCATCGGATAGAGAAGAAATTCTGCTCGGCGAAGTGAACTTGAAAGAGTTGGAAGAAATTCGGCGCAACTGGCCTTTTCTGCGCGATCGCCGCATCGAAAGCTACGCCCAAATCACCAGCCGCATGATCGACTAGAATTGAAGTGGTGGATGTCGCAATCACATTCGCCGGAGCGAACTTAACCCATGAGTCGTGCCCCCAGCCTTTGCGCGATCATTCTTGTAGGCGATTCTTCCCGCATGGGGCGTGAGAAAGCTCTTCTACCGTGGCCGTCGCACGCGGCAAATCCCGGCACGATTTTATCTTCCTGGATTCGCGCCTTGAATCTGTTTAACGACCTGGTTCTGGTGGTCGTTGGAGCAAATCAGCCCACGTTGGAAGCGGTGGTCTACGAAAATAATGCGTCGCTGGTTCGCGATCCCGACCCAGCGCGCGGACAATTCAGTTCACTACAAGTGGGGCTGAACGAAGTGCTCAATCGAGGACGCGATGCAGCAACAGTCGCGCTCGTTGATCGTCCGCCTCCATCCTCAGCTACCCTTGAGACGCTGCACTCCGCGTTCTGTCGCGAAGCCGGCCTGGGTCGCTGGGCGGTTATCCCTGAACACAATGGAAAGCATGGTCACCCAGTTCTGATGGGCCGCGAAATGATCGAGGCTATGCTTCGCGCCGATTCAATTTCTACTACGGACGAAGTCTTTACGTCGCTGCCCGACCACATCGCGTATGTCCCAGTCTCCGATCCGTTTGTTACTCTCGAAATGAACACGCCGCAAGATTACGCGGCGCTATAACTCGACCAATCCAGAAAGGATCCAACTCACGCTTGACCTCTAACCTCTCGCCAAAAGCCGCTGCCTTTATCGCCTCCGTTCTGAAACTTGAACCCAAACTTGCTGTATTCGATTGCGACGGTACGCTGTGGCCGGGCGATGCCGGCGCAGATTTTTTTGAGTGGGAGTTGGCTCGTAAAGTTTTACCCCCACCGATAGCTGAAGTAATCGTCGCTCGCTACAAAGGTTATAAAGCAGGTACGGTCGGCGAAGACGACATGTGCGGCGAAATGGTCACCGTCCATGAACTCATGCGCGAGGACGACCTGCGAGCGCTCGCCGCTGAATATTTCGCGGAACGCTTTCTGACTACGATCTTCCCCGACATGCTTGCCCTCGTTAGAGCGCTACAAACCGAGGGTTGCGATATCTGGGCTGTGTCATCGACCAACGAATGGACGATTGAAGCCGGACTGGCCTACTTTGGCATTCCGCGCGAGAAAATTCTCGCCGCCTCCGTCGAAATTGACCATGGCATCATCACCAGTCGGCTCGTCCGCGTGCCCTCTGGCGACGGCAAGCCCCAGGCCATCCGCGAAGTAATTCGCCGTGACCCAGACGCCGTTTTCGGCAATTCGCGCTGGGACGTCGGCATGTTGCAAATCGCCCGACATCCCTTCGCGGTCAATCCCAATCCCGACCTCGAACAATTGGCCAAAGAATCTGGCTGGACGATCTATTGGCCTGACGGAACCGGGCCGCGCTAAACTTCGACCTCTTCCACGGTGCGCGAAATGATCGAATACAAAACACCTGCGCAAATCGCCGCTGCAAACAACAGCGCGTCGCCTTCGACCACCGGGCCGAGGATCACGTGTCCTAATCCAAATAAAGCCAGATACACCATGGCGCAGCCCAGTACCCAGCAGAATAAGTTTCTTGCCAAATCATTGGTCTCGACCACTTCGGGCGCGAGCCGCGCCACCGGACGCCATCCTGTAATCTGCGGCCGCACCTTTCTGTAAAAGCTAGTCAGTACCGCCTCCGGCTCAGCCGCAGTAGTCAGTGTCACGACCACCCAAACCAATGTCGTGATCGCGGTCACGGTGATGGTGCGGAATGCAAAATCCACCGGCGACGATCCAGCGAAAAGCCCGGTGACTCGCAATCCGATACTCACCACTAACGCCATCGTCATCGCTGAAATTTCACTCCACGCATTAATCCGCCACCAATACCAGCGCAGCAAATAAACGCCGCCCGTGCCGGCGCCCGCTTCCAGCACGAGTTTCCATCCTTCACCGACAGACGGCAATAGCGCCGACACTCCAGCCGACGCGATCACCAGCAGCACTGTCACCCATCTCGACGCAACAACGTAATGATGATCGCTGGCCGATCGATTCAGAAACCGGCGATAGAAATCCGATACAAGGTAAGACGCGCCCCAATTCAGTTGCGTCGCCACCGTGGACATGAACGCCGCCATAAATCCCGCAATGACAATGCCGCGCAACGCGGGAGGCACATGCTGGCTCACGATCAACATGTAACCCGTCTCGGGGTGCTGCAAATTCGGATACAGCACAATCGCCGCGAGAGCCGTCAATATCCAAGGCCACGGCCGCAATGCGTAATGCGCGATGTTAAACCACAGCACCGACAGCAACCCGTTGCGTTCATCCTTTGCACTGAAAATTCTTTGCGCAATGTAACCGCCGCCGCCCGGCTCCGCTCCGGGATACCAGAACGCCCACCATTGCAACCCAATGTTCACCAGAAAAGTCATTACTGGCAAAATCCAAATTCCCTCCGCGCTCCATGGCCGCGAGAAATCTGGAAAGAAACGCGTCGCGTCACCCGCGCCCGGTCCTGCGAGCGTACGCATTGCAGCCAGTTTGCTCAACAAGGCGGACATGCCTCCAGTGGCCGCGACGGCATAGATGGCCACGCCAATCACAATCGCCATCTTCAATGCAAACTGAAATAAGTCCGTCCACAAAACTCCCCAAAGCCCGCCCAGCGCCACATACAAGCCAGTGAATGGAATCAGAAAGAGTACACAGATCGCCAGCGCGCGATGGTCGCTCACGCCCAACGTGACAGACACGATGCTGGTCATCGCCTTGGTGACCCAACCCAGAATGAGGCAATTCATCAGCAAGCCAAGATATACGGCGCGAAAGCCGCGTAGGAAGGCGGCAGGTTTGCCGGAATATCGCATCTCGGCAAACTGCACATCGGTGAGCAATCCCGAACGCCGCCACAGGCGCGCGAACAAGAACACCGTCATCATGCCGGAGAGCAAAAACGACCACCACAGCCAGTTCCCCGCGATACCTTGCGTATAAACCAGCCCGGTCACTACCAGAGGAGTATCGGCGGCGAAGGTCGTCGCCACCATAGAGGTTCCCGCCAACCACCACGACACGTTGCGGCCGGAAACGAAGTAATCATCGACGCTCTTACCCGAGCGTCTGCGGAAGTAAAGCCCTAGAAATAAAGTGATGATCAGATAGCCGACAATTGCCGACCAATCGAGAAGCGTAAAGTTCATAGCCCGCAATTCTATCGCGGGTTGAGCGGAAACGTAGGCCCGATAGCCGCAGTCTTAATGCGCCGTTGCCTTTTCCAGGTCGCCGGCGGCCTTGTCGATGCCTGCGGCAACGCTAGCAAGAACTTGCGCCACTCGCGGAATCTGCTCATCCGCTTCATGCCACTTCTTTTCGTCCATATATTCACGTACCGCCGCGACCGGCTTAGCCCCATAGCCGGTATAAGCGCCCGGCGCATAGATTTGATTCTTGAACCAGGGACGCTCCGGCAATCCCTTCTCATCCAAGAACAATCTCGCAATCCGAATCAAGTCCGCATTGATCGTCTGCAATTTCTCTGCGGACAGCCCGGGCGAACCACTCGCCTGCCAATTCGCCAGCGCCTTCGAATAGCGCGCCGAACTCTTTTTCAGCAGATCGAGAGAATTCTTCATAGGAGCAAAATTCATAAACGGTGGCACCATTTCCAAGGGCGGCGGAACCGAAGGCCTTCGTGGGTCGGAGATCGCGGTGAACACGCCTTCCGCCAACTGCATGTTCCGTTCGGTGAATTCGTCCTGTTTTTCCTTCAGCAGCTTTTCGAGTTCTTCTTCATACTTTGCAATCGCTTCCGCTTGCGGCGAATAATCGTACGGAATCAAGTCGGCGTCAGCCAGTCGCATCATCGCGGAGCCAGCCGTTTGCGACAAAGCACGCCCGTAAGCGAAGTCGGTGTCGACGAAATGCGTATACCAATAGAAGTCGTCGTAGATCGAGTGATACTGGTCGCCATCGTCTTCGCCACCAAACTCGATATCCAGAGTCGACACCCCTGCGAAATCCTGGAACGCTGTATAGTCCGAGCCGTCGCCCAACGCGGTCACCACCAAGTCATTGCGCCCACGCAAGTCCTTGCGCTCATCGGCATCCTTGGCCTTTGCAATGCTGTACAAGTGCGATCGCTGGAATACCGACATGTGCGTTTCTGGATCCTCCACATCGCGAGTCACTCCGCTGACAAAGCTTTGTAAATCCTGTGTCCCTGCCGGAAATAGGTAGCCCCGATCGTTGCTATCGGAGTTGATGTAGGCGACGGCGTGACTTTGCACGTCGCTCAGATGCGTCTCCACCCATTCTACGGAGCCAAGTAATCCCGGCTCTTCACCGTCCCAGGCGCAATAAATGATGGTTCGCTTCGGAGTCCATCCTTGGCGATGCAATTCGCCTAACATTCGCGCCTCTTCCAGCATCGCGGCTTGCCCCGAAATCGGATCCTCCGCGCCGTTCACCCACGCGTCGTGATGGTTCCCTCGCAGCACCCACTGCCCATCATCCGCGCCATGCAGCGTTGCAATCACATCATAGATTGGCTTGATATCCCAGTTGGACGCCACTTTCAGGTGAACCTTCGCCGGCCCCGGCCCAATGTGATACGTGATGTTCAACACACCGCGCCAATCTCTCGGAGCGACTGGCCCCTCCAGCGCCGATAGAAGCGGCAGCGCATCCGAATAAGAAATTGGCAGCACCGGAATCTTCGTAATGGTTTTCGCTTCTTTGATTAAGAGCCGTTTCGCATCGGGAGTCGAGCCTACGCCCGGCGTCAGCGGATCGCCGGGATAATCCGTATCCATCACACTGCCGCGTTGCACACCTTCTCGCGGCCGCCAGCCACCGTTCGGATAATCGTCGCCTTCAAAATAACCATCTCCTTTCGGATCGGAATAAATAATGCAGCCTACCGCGCCGTGCTCCGCTGCAACTTTTGGCTTCACGCCCCGCCATCCCTGACCATAACGCGCGATGACGATTGCTCCTTTGACCGAAATTCCCAGCCGGTCAAGTTGTTCGTAATCCTCGCGATCACCGTAGTTCACATACACCAGCGGAGCGGTGACATCGCCGTCAGCGGAGTAAGCGTTGTACGTAGGAAGCTGTTCCGCGGTCTGATTCGATGTGGGATCAACCGCCAACACAGGCTCCTGCAGCTTCGCCCGAAACTTGGTCGGCTCCAGCAATTCCACAACGCGCTCTTTCGGCGTCGGAAATAATACGTTGAACGCCTCAATCTTCGCGTCAAATCCCCATTCCTTGAATTTGGCCAGAATCCACTCGGCGTTGTCTTTGTCATAAGGCGACCCAACGTGGTGCGGGCGCGCACTGAGACGCCGCATGTTCTCACGAATGTTTTCAGGCAAGACGCCGTTCTGAAACTTCTTTTCCCAGGAGCGTTCCGTCGCAGAGCCGTCGGCGCTGTATCCGCCAAGACGAACGGGCGCTACGGTCGACGATTCAGGTTTCGATTGAGCTGCAATCGCCGGAACGATTGCAAAAAGGAAGCAAAACACGGCGCGCAGCGTCATGGGTGAGCGAACATTTCCTCTCGGAGAGTCAGAACGGAAAAGTATACGCCCACAGGAACGACTGGAAGTTCCGGGAGACTCAACAAAACGGTGCCCCACGCTTGTCGCGTTCTTTGCGACAGGGTGGGGCCCCCGAAACCCAACCAGACTACTTGCGCGTGTCGATGGTAACGCCATCCTCCAGGTAGGCTTGCATCCAGCGAATCACAATCGGCCATCCGCTGCCATAACTCTTCGCCGCCTCAGGATTCGCCGCCAATCCGCTGTGGCGAACTTTCACCAGCGTTCCCCCACGCTCCGGCGTGAGATCCCAGCGCACCGTGCTTTTGAGGTCGCCCGTCCAGCTGGCCGTCCAACTATAGACCAGTAGATGCGGCGGGTCGATTTCGATATATTCGCCCCGAACATCGAAGGCCACGCCGTCAGCCCCCTCGCCGGAACTAACATACTTGCCGCCAGGACGCAGGTCGGACTGCATGCCCGTCGTGCGATATACTCCCCGCGCACCCCACCATTTCGGCAGCTGCACGGGATCGGTGAGCGCCTGAAAGACTCGCTCTGGTGGCGCAGCAATGAAAATTTCGTTAACCAGAGTGTCCTGGCCGGGAGTGATAGAAAGAGTCGTCATAACGTTGATCTCCTATTTTGTTTTTTCGGTGAAATCTTTCAGGCTTGCCAGCACTCCGGGCCAGCCACCGGAGTAGTCCTTGCGCGCCACGTCCTCTGAAGCGAGTCCGCTGTGCGTCACTTTTACGTGAGTTCCTTTACCGCGCGTCGTGAGCTCATACCTCACCAGCGTCTTAAGCGATTGGTCGTTGTGCCAGTTGCCGATCCAGGTGTAGGCGAGCAGGCGCGGCGGATCGAATTCGACAATCTCGCCGTGACACTGGAACTGATTCTTGGCGTTAACGACCATAGTCTCTTTCCTGGTCGAGTAGTTGTAGCGCCCACCCGGCCGCGCATCGAACTTCCATTCTTTAACCGGGCACTCGGGATTGTTGAACCAGAGGGAAAGTTGCTTCTCGTCGGTGAGCGCTTCAAAGACGCGATCCGGGGGCGCCGCAATCTCAATCTCGCACTCAACGGCATCGTTTGTTACGACGGAAAAAGGCATTACAGTATTCATGAGATCCTCGTAAATTTCCTCGATATAGTTTTTCTTCACACTCGAACGGTAATGAGCCACGACGCCCACCCGACACATAATGCGATCATGGCGGAGAGAATCGCCGGCTCGGCCGCAAAATAAATCCAGCCCAGAACGAGCGATACGATCTGTGTAACGCAGAACGCCCACCCCAACGGGCCAATCGCCTGCGGATTGCTTCGCGCCACAGTGCCCAATTGCCAAGCCACGAATGCCGCAAATAACAAATACGCTGAGATCATCAGCCCAAACCCGCGATAAAACTTTCCATAGCTGAATTCAGAGCCCCGCACTCTGAAAGTGACCCTGGACATGGAATCGCGAACCGCCACACCCTCGGCCGACGGCGGCACAAACTTCAGGAAGCCGAAAGTGTGTGCCGCCGCGAATAGGATGAGCAACAAAGAAGCGCTTCGGTAAAGTAGCGTCGGAGTCATAAGCCATCCTCCAAGCGTTTCTGATGCCGGCTCATAAACTCCTTCGGAGATCCCAGAATTGTCTATGTTGCTTACCGTGATCGGTAAAGATCCATTCCTCGGTATGATGATTGGGATCGATTACCGCAATCACGACTCGCGTCATGTGGCCATCGTCGGGAGTCTTCAAATTGGTCGCATCGGCGAAGTCGAAGGTGAAGGTCTTGCCATCGGGGGACGCGCTCGCTTGCAAGCGCGGCTGATTCCCGGCGCTACAGTAGTGAGTCAAGAGCAGCCGGTCTGGGCCATCCATGTTGATCATCGAAACCATATCTTCTTTTTCTGAGTGAAAACCGTGGATGGTGCTCACGATGGCCGAGTCCGCAGCAGTGGATTCGAAGGATACTTTCAATGGCATGCCGTCCGATATCTTCCCGCTCCAGTCGCCTTCGAGGGATTTCAGAGTGTTGAAAGATTTCTGAGCCTCGGTTGCAGGGCTGGTTTGCGCGATTTGGGCAAAGCCGCTGAGGACCAGCCCGGTAGACAGTAAGATCACGTTGCAGATCGTTTTCATCTTCATTATCGTTTTCCTCTCTTTTCCTCTTTGTGTGGTTTTGGATTGACTGCACTTTCTTTGACGTACTCGGTTTCTACAAAGGCTTTCAAACTGGCCAGATTCGCCTGCCAGAACACGCGATACTGATCCAACCAGCGGTCGACCGCTTGCAATGGTTCGGGATTAAGTTGATAAACGCGATTGCGCCCCTCGCGACGCTCGCGCACCAGATGTGCCCGGCGCAGCAGGCGAAGATGCTTGGAAATCGCAGGACGCGATATGGGAAACGCCTGCGCGATTTGTCCCGCGGGCTGACTGCCGCGGCGCAGGAGATCGAGAACGGCGCGCCGCGTGGGATCAGCCAGCGCTTGAAACGCCGCTTCCGTAGAATGTGTAACCGAACGGTTCCGCATAATGCGTAACTATACGGTTACGCGCTTCTGCGTGTCAAGCGAGAAATAAACTTTCCACGTACCTTACGTCGCTATGTATGCCCTGGACTCCAGCGCTGTCTTGCGCTACATCGATGGCGAGGCCGGTTCGGAGCGCGTGGCGTCCCTCATCAAGGAGCACTTGGCGGGAAAGTGCGAATGCATAATCTCAGCGATTCACTGGGGAGAAATTGGGGGTGTCGTGGCGAAAGTTCACGGCAACCAAGCTATGGAACTTGTGCTTTCACGACTGGCCTCGTTCGGCTTGGAAGTAGTGCCTGCGACCGCGGGACGGTCGGTCCGAGCCGCCCTCACAAAGTTGAAGACCAAGATACCGTATGCGAATGCATTCGGCGCCGAGTTGGCGATGGAGTCACCGGATCGCATCCTGGTCACCGCCGACTTCGACCTGAAGCCAGCCGCAAGAGATGTGAAAATCGAATTCTTTCCGCGCAAGTGATAATCGGTCAGCTCACTCGCTCAAGAGCGCCGAGTCCCCCCGCTGAATCAAGTCGAGAAACGCTTTATGCATCCGCGTGTCGTCGGTGAGTTCGGGATGAAACGTTGAGGCCATAACAGTCCCTTGCCGAACGGCCACCGGATCACTACCTTCGGTTGCGAGAATTTCGACACCCGGCCCCAAGCCTTCTATCTTGGGCGCTCGAATGAAAACCATTTCCAGCGGCGACGATTCGTGGTTTTGGTTCAGCAACTGCCCGGTGCGAATGGAACTATCGATCTGCCGTCCGTAAGCATTGCGGCGGATCGTGATGTCCAGCGCGCCCAGTCCCGCCTGCTTCGGATTCTCAACCTCTTTCGCCAGTAAAATGGCTCCCGCGCAGGTGCCGAAAGTAGGCTTGGCATGAACGAATTGCTTCAGCTTTTCGAACCCAGCCTCGCCCAGTAGATTGAGAAACGTTCCCGATTCGCCGCCGGGGATCACCAGCCCATCGATGTCATCGAGCTGTTCAGGCTTCCTTACCAGCACAACTTCTGCGCCAAGCTCTTCGAGCCGGCGACAGTGCGCGTCAAAATCTCCTTGCAGGGCAAGAACTCCGATTTTCATACTCCAAGCCGTTCTTATCAACTTTAACGGATAGGCCCGGCGTGATCCAGACTGCTCTTACCAGCCTCTGGTCTGCAACAAATGCGCCTCATCCAGCGCGGCGATGGCTAAGCCTTTCATCGCGCCTTGCAAGTCTTCGCTAACTTCGAGCAGCACTTTTGGATCGTTGAAGAATGTTGCGGCTCGCACGATTGCTTTCGCGCGCTTTGCGGCTTCGGCTGGCTCGGCGAAATTGTGGGAGTCTTTCATGAAGATGCCCGAGCCTACGAAAACGGCCTCGGCGCCGAGTTGCATGACCAGCGCGGCGTCGGCGGGCGTGGCGATGCCTCCAGCGGAGAAATTCGGCACGGGCAGCTTCCCTGCTTTGGCAACGATCCGCACCAACTCATACGGCGCGCCATGTTCTTTTGCCTTGGCGTAAAGCTCTTCCTCCCCGAGGACGGTAAGAATCTTCATCTCCTGCACGATCTGCCGAATGTGCTTGACCGCATGAACCACGTCTCCCGTGCCAGCTTCGCCCTTGGTCCGAATCATGGCCGCGCCTTCGGCGATCCGGCGCAGAGCCTCGCCTAAGTTGCGCGCCCCGCATACAAACGGAGTATTAAATTTATGTTTATCGACATGGTGAGCTTCGTCCGCGGGAGTCAACACTTCCGACTCATCGATGTAATCGACGCCCAACTCCTGCAAAATTTGCGCTTCGGCAAAATGCCCGATACGGCACTTTGCCATCACCGGAATCGACACCGCAGCCATGATCTCGCGAATTTTAATCGGCGAAGCCATCCGTGCCACGCCGCCTTCGGCGCGAATCTGCGCCGGCACCCGCTCCAAGGCCATGACTGCGACGGCGCCAGCTTTCTCAGCAATTTCAGCCTGCGCCGCGTCGGTGACATCCATAATGACGCCGCCCTTCAGCATCTCGGCGAGGCCGGTCTTAAGGCGAAGACTAGTCGAATTGTTTCCGTTATTCGAGGACATTTCGGGGCTCTTTTCTGGATCCTGTATACAACACCTATTCTACAACCTGGGGCTAGCCACACGTCGCCGTAGATCGAGATCCGGCTTGATTCACTTTCCCGACGATCAACAATAAAGCCTCATTTCTTCATATACTTGGCGAACATCCGCGCGGGATCGATGGCGATGAAAACTCCCCGGCTCCGAGCTAGAATTTCGCCATTCGCATTGATGATTTCGGCCGCATTGGTGTGCCGCCGTCCGCGAACGCTGACCTCGTGCGACTCAACCCGCAGCGCCGTATTCAGCGGAACCGGCTTCAGATAGTTCACCGTCATCTCGGAGGTCAAGGCAACCACATCGCGCAGACGATTCACCTTGCCCATGGCGTCGTCGAGGATAGCGGCGATGATTCCGCCATGGCAGTGGCCGGGAGGTCCGCTATAGCGATCATCCAGGCGAAAGTGACAGACAAAAGCCCGCCGAGCCTCATCCAGCGTGAACTTGAGTTTCATGCCGGCAGCGTTATCCGGGCCACATACGAAGCAGCGATTGTAAGCGGCCTTGACCGCGGGATTGACGCGTTCCCCGAGAGAAGGACTGAGGGCTTTCTTGCTAGCCATGCTGCCGATTGTATCGTTTTCGCGAGCTCGAAGGCTTCCACGAAACTCCCGGGTGCTCAGCCCCGCCGCACATGATAAGTTAGTGGGGCGGCGACGCAAATATACTTTCAAGGAGTCCTACTATGACACTCGGCAAATTTACGGCAATCGTGCTGATCGCTTTATCGCTAAGCGCTGCTCTCGCTGCGGCCGAAAGCGTCACCTACACCGGCAAGGTTGGCGATGCATCCTGCAAGCGACTGCATGTGATGGCCAGCGGCGACGCCGACTGCACTAAGATGTGCGTCCAGAAAGGCGTCAAGTACGCCCTCATTGTGAACGACGAAAAAGTCTACAAGCTCGACAGTGACGACAAGAAGACACTTAAAGACCTCAACAAGCTCGCTGGGAAGCAAGCCGTAATCACCGGCGACTTAAGCGGCGATGTGATTCAGGTCAGCTCAGTGACGAAAAAGTAAAAGTACTTGGGTGGGCTACGCGTCCCAAGTCAGCGCAGTGAGTCTTTCTTCTCACCACCTTCGTCTCTTTGGCCGCTAAACTCCGTATGATAACTTTGCGGTTAGGATCTCAATCGTTTCCCATGACCAGGTTCAAGTTTTATCTCAGTGCCGCCATAATTCTTATCGGCGTTTCCGCCGCAGCCCAGAACACCGGCGTGCCGCCACTCCCGTCCGTCGTTTCCGTCACCTCTCTCGGCACGGTGCATCAAAACCCCGTGATCTACGGACGTGACGGAACTTTCAGCGCGCTCATCGACGGCAAGTCGGTGTGGACGTTCGGAGACACTCCCATGTCCGTTCCCGGCGTTCTCGGCAACTACTGGGATGACAACTCGCTCTCCTGGAGCACAAGTCTCGACGCTTCGCAAGGCATCGACCTCAATCACGACCTGCTGGATAGCACTGGAGCGCCCGCGGAATTCTTGCCGTATTTGCCTTGGGAGCGAACATACAACTACCAACACGACAACCACCACTGCACCGTCAAGCCCTGCGGCGCCGAATTCGCAATGTGGGATGGCCCCGTAATCGTTGACCAAGCTCGCAACCGCGTTCTCTTCTATTACTACGAACTCTATCGCGGCGTCCCCGGCATGCAAGGTTGGGATACCGTCGGCGGGGGCATCGCGGTCTACACTCCCGAAAACGGCATCAAGCGCCCCATCGAAAACCCCGGCAGCAAAACCCCAACGCTGATGTGGGGACCGAACGATCAGGAATACAACTCTGGCGCACTCGTGGTCGACGACATGCTCTACTCCTACGGTTGCAAGGGGGGATTTCTCGTGGACAACTGCATGGTCGCACGCGTTCCACTTGCCGAAGCTCTCGACATTACGCAATGGACCTACTACGCCGGAAACGATGCCTGGAGCGCCAATCCGGCCGACGCCGTCACCATATTCGAGGGCGGCGCCGCCGCCAACCAGGTTTTCTACAACGCTTATCTCGGCGTATTCATGAACATCTACAACCCGGCGCTTAATAACGATATGTACTACATGGTTTCATATACCCCCTGGGGACCATGGTCGAAGGGTGCATTACTCTTCAAGGGAGAGACGCCATATTCCGGCAGCGTCAATTACACCGGACAGGCCCACACTGAATTCGCGCAAGGAAACGGACAAACCGAATACGTCACTTACGCCCACCCGACCGGATTTCTGCGTGAAGACCTCCCGCTAACGCAAGTCGTATTCGGAAAATAGAGCGAGCTCACGGTGCCCCACTCTTTCGCGTACTTCGCGAAAGGATGGGCAGCGGGAATCTCGACACCGCAGGCTCAGCGCGTCGCCGTCTTCCCCGCATCCACATCCGCGAATGAGAACGCGGTCGAAACATCCGAATACTCTTTTCCGTTCACTTCCACATACGGGTATACAAAGTAGTTCAACGGCTTTCCGTCCTGTTTCGGATTCAACTCCAGGTCCCGACCGATCGTGAACTGCACCCGATTCCGATCGTGCGCGCCGAAGAAATAGTTGCGCTTCTCCTGATGCTTCCATGCCTCTGAAATATCGATCGGAATCCAGCCGTGCTCAGGCTCGAAAAACTCTGCCCAACAATGATAGCCGGCGATCTCCGCCGCGTGCTTGTCGGGCGGCAGCGGGAAGCCAATCTCGAAGCGCGACGGAATCTCCTGGGATCGGGCCATCGCCATAAACAGCGAATGAAAGTCGGTGCAATTCCCCTTCTTGGCATCACAGGCATACAGGACATCGCCGCGCCCCCAGCCGGTTCCGGTCTTGTCATAGCGCATGGTCGTGAATACGTAGTCGTAGATTGCCCTCGCTTTATCCAGATCGGTATTCTTGCCCTCTGTGACCTTCACCGCGAGATCCGCCGGAAGTCCGGTGATCGGAACCAGCACATTCGGGGCCAAGTCTTCCTTCCGCTCTTTTGGGTTCAGGGTCACCGCCTCCAGATGCGGCGTCTGCAATCCTAAGGTCAGATGCTCGTGCCGGACTACGTCATAGACGACTTCAAAGTGCAGCTCCGGCTGCTTGGCTTTGGACGTCTCGGCGTAATAAAGTTCGTTTCCGTTTTTCGACTCGCGTGTCTTCTTCAGCGGCATGTCGCCCGTCGCAGACAACACTTTCACTTCCTGCCAGGCGTCAGAATGCGCCGCGGGAAACCATATCCTTATCTTCTGGCCGCTTGCTACATCTTTGACGGTGAACCCATAGTGAAACGTGAAGTGACGTGTCGCTTGCGCGGACCCGAATCCAGACAGTACCAGCAAGCACAGCGGGAAAAATAACGCAGCCTTTAGCCGCATAGAACCCTCCTCAGGAAAGTTGTTGGGTAAATCAGACTTTGTCGATCAAGATCGACTGAGCCATTCAGCCAACCTCAATAGGAAACGACACACGGGCGTTTTAGGAGGGAAGCGGTCAAGTGAATCCGCGAGGGAAGGTTCGCATGGCGCGACAGGCACATTCTAGCAACAACCTCTCAGCGCGTTCCACCGGACTTGCGCTTCTCAGCCTTCCACGGAGTCTGTACTGCATAGCACGGTGTCGCAGTGGCGCTCGACTTAGTGGCCGCCAGCAATTTCCGCCGTACTAACCATCCGACGGCAGCCTGTGCCGAGCTCTTCGACACGCCAATGGACTCAGCCAGATCTTGATAGCTGATTGCGACCGCCGACTTTCGGCGCTGCTGCTCCGCGCTGAGCCATAAATACACTAAGAAACTTACCGGTCTGCGATCATGCCCGACCAAGTCGCGCATCAGCACATCGGCGATGTAGTCGTCGAGCTTGAGCATCGCTATACCGATAGACAATATAGCATCGTCTAACCGATTGCGTCGGGAATCCGCTCACGATATGTTGTGAACATCTCAATGCGGGAGGGCCGCACCCAATGATTCGTGGTATCAAGATCGTCAGCATTCCAGTTCGCAATCAAGATGTTTCGTTGAAGTTTTACACCGAGAAGCTGGGCTTCAAAGTCGCAACCGATCAACCCATGGGCCCCGGACAGCGCTGGATCGAACTGCTCATCCCGGGCGCCGATTCGAAGTTGGCTCTGTTCACTCCTCCGGGCCAGGAGAACCGTATCGGCGGCTTTCAGCCGATGACATTCTGGTGCGACGACGTCTTCGTCACCGCTGAGCAACTAAAGTCCAAAGGCGTGAAACTCGCAGCCGAGCCTAAAAAAGAAATCTGGGGAACGATGGCGAAATTTCAAGATCCCGACGGCAACGAATTCGTCTTCTCCAGCAGGTGACGATCGTGTGCCTCGCTCCGTCGCTCACTTTGCGAAGGGGCGGGCCGCGGTGCTCCCAAACCTACTGCCTCAACGAACCGATGAACACTCCAAAAGCGGGCAGCGTCACCAAGTCGCCAGCGGACGAACTCTGCTCCGTCGCGATCAACTTCGAGGCCGACGAATACTTGCTCTGCGCGAAGCTCACTTTCTGCGTCGTTCCGGACATATTCAAAGCCACCACGACCGCCTCATCCTTATATGTGCGCAGATACGACAGCACATTCGTGTTGTCCTCGTTGATCGGCACATAACTGCCATCCAGCAGCGCGCGATTCGTGTGCCGCAACTTCAGCACGGCTTCGTAGAACTCCAGAATCGACTGCGGATCCTTCTCTTCGTCCGTTACGTTGTACTTCTTATAAGTCGGCGGAACCGGCAGCCACGGCGTCCCCGTCGAAAATCCGGCGTTCGCGCTTTCATCCCACTGCATCGGAGTGCGCTCGCCGTCCCGCCCTTTTTCCTGCGGCCATCCTTTTATTCCAATCGGGTCTTTCACGTCCTCTTTCCGCGTCGGAGGCGTCGTCTTCATGCCGATCTCTTCGCCGTAATACATGATCGGCGTTCCACGCAGCGTTAAATAAAGCGCGGCCATAAGCTTCGCAATCTGGTCGTTGTGGATTCCATCGCCATAGCGATCATACGAACGGGCCCGATCATGATTGCCAATCACAAACGCCGGCCATCCCGAGGACGCATTCACCGCCGCAATCTGCTTGCGAAATTCTGCTGGAGACAACTTGTCGATCATGCCAAACATAAAGTCCATCGGAAGCTGCACTTCGTTGTTGCCTGCGCCGTAATAGCGATTCAACTCGGCGATGTCCGAGGTGTAAGCTTCGCCAATCAGCACCGCGTTATATTGATCGGCCACCTGGCGCAACCCGCGCAACACATCATGCACCTCGGGCAGCTTCGTGTTGTACTTGTCCTGCTCGAACGGGTCGCCGAATGCATTCTTGCCCGGCTGCGTCACCGGGTTATCTTTCAGCGCCGGATCTTCAAACAGCGTCTCGACCGCGTCCAAACGAAATCCCGATACGCCGCGCTTATACCACCAGCGCGTCACATCGAACATCGCATCCTTCACCGCAGGATTGCGCCAATTCAAATCCGGCTGCTGCGGATAAAAATAGTGGTAGTAATACTGATCCGTCGTCGCGTCAAACTTCCAGGCTGATCCGCCAAACAACGACACCCAATTATTCGGCGGCTGCTGCGGTCCTTTGCCATCGCGCCAAATGTACCAGTCGCGATGCGCCGCCGTCCGCGACGACTTCGAATCCAGAAACCAGGGATGCTGGTCGGAGGTATGATTGACCACGAAATCGAGCACGATCCGAATGCCGCGCTTCTTGGCCTCGCTCGCCAGGTTGTCGAAGTCGGCCAGCGTGCCATACATGGGATCGATGTTTTCGTAATCCGAAACGTCGTAGCCGAAATCAACCTGCGGCGAAGGAAAACAAGGCGAAATCCAAATCGCGTCCACGCCCAGTTCTTTCAGATAATCAAGCTTCGAAGTGATCCCGCGCAGATCGCCCACGCCATCGCCATTCGAATCCTCAAAGCTCCGCGGATAGAGCTCATAAAACACAGCATGCTGCCACCACTGATGGCCTTCAGGATCGACCGCAGTGTTTGCAGACTGACCGAACGCAAAGAGTGAAGAGCAAATAATCGCCGCCAGCAACAGACACTTAAACTTCATGAGACACCTCCGATACCGATAGGAAGTCTAACGCATCGGAGGAGTGGCGCGCGGACTTTGTCATCCTGAGCGAAGCGGGAGGGCGAGCGAAGCGAACCCTCCCGCGCAGTCGAAGCATCCCTACGAAAAAAAAACGGGTGCCCCATTTCTCGCGTTCGGTGCGAGAAGTGGGAACCGGAAAAGCCTGCACGAAGAGAAGTGAAGGATCGCATCACAGCGATCCCAGTTCTAACGTAGAATGCCGGAGAGGATTTCCCGATGCCTTCTTTCAGGAAGCGCTGCGCAGGTGTCGCAATCTCCCTTTGGGTGCTTGTCGGCAGTTCGCTGGCACAAGGCAAGCCGACCGCGCAATTCCCGGCAAACGCAGCCACGTCTCCAACCTCTCACGCCGGAAGTTCTATCCAAATACTAAGTGATAGCTATGGCTTCGACTTTGCCCCCTGTCTCGACGGCATCGTTAAGTCCATCAAGGCTAACTGGTACAACCTCATCCCAGACAAAGCGCGACCACCGCTCAACACGAAAGGGACGGTCGTTATTCAATTCGCGATTATGAAGGATGGCAAAGTTGGGGGAATGAAATTAGATGGCCCTTCTGGAGAGGTTTCGCTAGACCGGGCGGCTTGGGGCAGCATCGCGCAATCGAGCCCTTTCCCGCCGTTGCCGCCAGAATTCCCGGGTGAATACTTGCTGCTCCGTCTCAAATTTTTCTACAACGAACCACCGGGCTTGACTGCCCGTTTAAGCACAGTAGGGATTGACCATGGCTCTGTGAGCGGAAGGACCTACTTAAACCCGTCACTCGGGCTCGAATTCAAGGCAGCGCCGAAGCTTCAGTTCCTCGAACCGCAGTTGAAAGGCGGTACGGATGCCAAGCCCCAATTCCTTACCGTTGCGGCATGGGCCAAACAAAAAGGCGAGTCCCCCCGAGAGGGCACCACTTTTTATGCGGAGTCGCTTGCAACTTATCCTGCTGATCAACGCTCCACCGAAGCTTACATGCGAAAGGTATCGAATACCAACAGGCAAGATGGGTTCGAACTCGAGGGATCTGGTCTCATGGCAACACTAAGTGGCGTGAAGTTCTCTCGCGCAGACTTCAAGAAAGGGCCACTTTACGAGGCTGTTCTGGTTGATGCATGCAGTTCCTATGCTTTTGTCTTCGTATTCACGGGCGGAAATCAGGATGCGGTCGACAAACTCATCTCCAAGACGACTGTAAAATTGGATCCTTACGCGTCTGGTTGCACCCCTCAGACTCCCATCGCTCCCCAGAAGCTCAACCCGGTTCCATCCAACTCCACAGCATCGAGCGCAACTCAGCGGTGAGCTTCCGCGCTTACTCGCCACGGCGGCTGAAGCCCGGGCTATTGTGTGGATTTATCGTGGCGCTGAAGCGCCACGCTTCCACGGTAGTGATGGCGGAATGGCGGCAATCAATTCGTCCCTTAACCCACGCGGCTCAGCAGCATCGAGCGTGACTCTGCGGTCAGCCCCGGCACTTGCAGGGCGCGCGCCATTAGGTCGCGATCGATCTTTCTGGCGTAATACATTCCGTTCACGTCTGCGACGGACACGCCATGCTCATCCCGCTTTACGATTTCTATCGCGTCGCCGGACTTCACTTCGCCTTCTTCGATCACGGAGAAATAGAATCCGCTTCGGCGGCTCACCGCAAATAACTTGGTCATGTCGTCGCGATCGAAGCGCACTTGCAGCTTGTAGCAAGGCATGCGCGGCTGCGAGACTTGCAGGAGCGCCGTCCCGATGCGCACCTGGTCGCCGATGTTGAGGTCTTTTTCGAGCACGCCGCGGGTGGTCAGGTTCTCGCCAAACGCGCCCAGCGTGGCAGGCATCTCCGGCAACTGCGCCCGCCAATACTCATAGTGCTCCAGCGGATAGCCATACACCGCCTTATCCGGCCCGCCATGGACGGTCAGGTCGGCCTGCCGGTCGCCATCCAAATTCAGCGACCGCAGCGGAATGATTCCCTGCACCGGATCCTTGAAGATCGCGGTGAGCACGCGGCGATGCTTCCACTCGACTTCTCGCGGCAAGCCTACGTTGACGGAAACGATTAGCATCGCCGTATTCTCCGCTCCGACTCCTCGATTTGCCATGTACGCTCCGGGAACGATTACCCTATTTCGTTTGCTCCGCCGCGCGCAAAATGATCCGCGCCACATCCGCAGGATGGTTCAATAGCGGCATGTGTCCTGAGGCCAGGGTCGTGACTCTCGCATTCATGCGAGCCGCCATCCAGCGCTGGGTTTCGGCGCTTGCCATGCGGTCCTCTTCGCACACGAGATACCATGAGGGCCTTTCTTTCCAGGCCGGCTTGGGCATGGGCTCGAGCAGACTCTGCAACGCGATCGGCTTTTGCGTGGCCTCAATCAAGCGAAGTTCCGCTTCATCGTTCACGTCGTGAGCCAGCGCTCCGGCGATGCCTTCGTATTGAATCCAAATCAGTCCATCGGCGTCGGGAACAAATTGTGGAGCGTCAGGGTGCGCCGGATGTTTGCTGCGCAACTCCGCGATGGTCTCCCCTTCCTCCGGGCCATAGGCTGTAATGTACACCAGCGACTTGACCGCTTCGAGGCCCGACGCCGCGGCGCCGATCACCGCACCGGCGTAGGAGTGTCCGACGAGGGTCACCGATCCCGGAGCCCGCGCGATCGCCTGCCGGGTCGCCTTGACATCTTCGGCGAACGATGTCAGCGGAATTTGAGCCGCAATTACCTGGTGTGATTTATCCCTTAACAGCGGGATAACCTTGCGCCAGCCAGAACCGTCGGCCCACGCTCCGTGAACCAAAACGATAGTCGAGTTCATTTTATTTACTCCCTTCTTTTATTGTCTGTTGCGCAGTCCGACTAGCGAAATAAGCGATCGGAACGCCGACAAAGATTGCATGCCCGACGACGCCGTTGATGAATAGGCCGAGCGAGAACGGACTCTTAGGCACTGCCGAAAGGGGCAGTACCAGGTAGTTCATGAAGAGGTAAACAGCCACTCCATAGAGCGGCCCGAAGACTGCGGGCTTCGCCGCCAGAGGGGTGAGCTTCTGGCTGGCAAGCACATAGACTGTTGCAACCGTAAAGGCGATGAAGAAATGCAAGAGAGCACCGAGAGCCGCGGTTGCGAGGCCGCCTTTGAATGAGTCCGGCCCGAGGACGCCGCTGGCAATGTATTGCAGCACCTGGATTGGATTGGAGCGGTTCGCAAGGTAGTATGCCACCACTCCATCGCTGGCATCGAGAACGCCCGCGGTCAGGCCACCCCACAAAATGGCCTGACCGATGGAAAACTTCTTTGTTGAAGTCGCGCCGCCGCTCATCTGGATTCTCCGTGCACCCCGAAGAAGCTCTTGATGTGAGCGGCAATGGTGTGGCTGTCTTCTTCTAAAGCGAAGTGGCCGGCGTTCAGCAAGTGCAGCTCAGCCTTGGGTAGATCTCGAAGGAACGCTTTGGCGCCTTCGACCGTAAAGAAAGGATCGTTCTTTCCCCAGACGATCAGCGTCTTGGGCTGCCTGTCGCGGAAGTATTGATGCCACTTGTCGTACAGGGCGACGTTGGAGGGGTAGTTGTGAAACAGGTCGAGTTGAATGGCATCGTTGCCCGGACGATCCAGAAAGTGCTGATCGAAGGTGTAGGAATCGGGACTGATCGCCGCCGGATTCGCAGCGCCGTGAGTGTATTGAAAAATCGTGGTCTCCGCGGCGAGAAGCCCTCGGACAGGCTTTTCGGTTTCGGCGTTGCGTCCCGCCCAGAAAGGCTTGAGCGGATCGAACGCTGCGCCGATCCCTTCGACGTAGGCATTGCCGTTCTGAACGATGATGCCGGTGATCGCGTCCGGATTTTGCGAGGCGACCCGGAAGCCGACGGGCGCGCCGTAGTCCTGCACATAGATGCTGAACTTCTTCAGCCCGAGTGTGCCGAACAAAAGCTTTTCGACGTGGGTGGTGATGTTTTCGAATGAGTAGTTGAAATCGGTGGCGGCGGGTGCATCGCTGTAGCCGAAGCCGGGATAGTCCGGCGCGATGATGTGAAAATGATCCGCCAGTTGGGGAATCAGGTCGCGGAACATGTGCGAAGACGAGGGAAATCCGTGCAACAGCACAATGGTCGGCGCGTTCTTCGGGCCGGCCTCGCGGTAAAACATTTCTAATCCGTCAATTTTGGTGCGGTGATAAGTTGTCATTTCCTTCTCCTCATTATGGATACTTTATGTTGTGCGGCAAAGGATGCGGTCACCCGCGTCCCGATGCAGACTGCTTCTTAGGCCGCTGAGCGCAGCGCGACCTTCGGGAAGTCGATGTCAACCTCCGTCGTGTTATTGAAATAATTGGTGAAGATGTTGAGCGTGGTATTGGCGATAAGTTCGGCAATCTCCGCGTCGTTGTAGCCAGCCTTGCGCACGGCTTCGATCTCTGCGTTGCCCAGGCGGCCTTTCTTGGTCACCAGTTCGCGCACGAATTGCAGGGCGGCGGCGGTCTTCGGAGAGTCCGACTTGCCATCGCGTCCGGCTTCGATTTCAGATTGATGCAAGCCCACCATCTTGCCAATCGCAGTATGTGCGGACAGGCAATATTGGCAGCTGTTAAGCTCCGCTACTTCGACAGAAATCAGTTCGCGCAGCTTCGCATCCAGGACGCCGCCAGCCAGAGCATTGCTCGATGCCAGGTAGCTTTCGAGCACAGCCGGAGAATTCGCCATCACCTTCATTAAGTTCGGAACCATCTTCAGTTTCGCCTGCACGCCATCGAGAAGTTGTTTACTCTTGCCTGTTGCGGTTGCCGGATCAATTGCTGTGAGTCGCGCCATTTTGTTTTCCTTGAGCATCTAAGTGTAACGCTCTATCGTTACTTATGAGCGTTACGGATAGGATGAGGAAATGCAATGAAGGTTTCAACAAAAAGCGAGAAATTTTTATGGGTGGGAAATGATCCGGCCATCGATTTCGCCAATACCGAAATTGTTCATGACGGCAAAGCCATCGATTTGCTGGAAAAACCACAGGATTTGCTGGATTGGCTGGCCGCTGCGGGGCTAATCAGCGCCGACAGCTTCAAGCGCGGTGTCGGTGCCGTACGGAACGCGGAGTCGGAAAAAGCGTTGCTCCGCGCCCGGGATTATCGGGCCATTCTGAAATCGGCTCTGGAGGCGATCGGCGAAGGCGGAAACATAAAGAAGGAGAAAGTTGCCATCGCGGAGACTAACCGGCTGCTAGCCGAGCCTCGCGCCTTGTTTACGCTGTCAGCCGAAAAGGCGCTGCCACTACGTCAGGATTGGATCATCCGGGAGGCCGACGATTTTATCCGTCCGATTGCGTTCGCCTTTGCGCGGCTGCTCACTACGCAAGATGTTGGCCGTATCCGCAAGTGTCAGAATCCAGAGTGCGTCCTATTCTTTCTGGACACGAGTAAGAGCGGCACCCGCGCCTGGTGCAGCATGGATATCTGTGGCAACAAACTCCGCGTCGCGGCGTTTCGGAGGCGGCAAGCTGAGCAGCGGTAAATCCACGGGTGCCCCATCCTCGTCGCGCGCTTTGCCCGGCTGCGGCCCCGCGAACTCACCCCACCGCAACTCTCTTCTTATACAGCGGAGACAACTCGCGCAGGCGCGCCACGACCTGCGGCACCAGCGCCAGCGCGAACTCAACATCGTCCGCGGAATTCTGCTTGCCCAGGCTGAACCTAATACTAGCGCGCGCCCGCTCCGGACGCAGTCCCATTGCGGTGAGCACGTGCGAAGGCTCAATCGCTCCCGAAGAACAGGCCGCACCCGTCGATACCGCCAAGCCTTTCAGATCGAGCGCGATGATCATGGCCTCGCCTTCCAGATAATCGAAGTAAATGTTGGTCGTGTTCGGCACGCGGGGAGCGCCCGCGCCATTCAGCCCAGCAGACTCAATCTCCGCCAGCAGCCCACTCTCTAGCCGGTCACGCAGCGCTGCCATCTTTTCCGCGCCGCCCGACGCTAAACTCTCGCGCGCCATCTCCACGGCTTTGCCGAGGCCGACAATGCCTGCAACATTCTCTGTGCCGGCGCGGCGAAAGCGCTCATGGCTGCCGCCAAACATCATCGGAGTCAGCTTCGTCCCGCCGCGCACATACAGCGCGCCCACGCCCTGCGGCGCATGAATCTTGTGCCCGGAGAGCGCCAGCAAATCCACGCTCAACCGGGCCACATCCACCGGAACTTTGCCCACCGCCTGCACCGCGTCGGTGTGAAAGTAGACATCTGCCTCGGCCGCGATGCGCCCGACTTCCTCGACCGGCTCGAGCACGCCGGTCTCGTTGTTCGCCATCATCATGGTGATGAGGCGCGTGTTGGGGCGCAGCGCCCGACGCACATCCTCGGGATCGACCAGCCCCGCCGCGTCCACCGGAACGGCCGTGATTTCGACGCCCATCTCGCCCGCGCGCTTACAGGCATTCATCACCGCATGGTGCTCGACGCTGGTGGTAATGACATGATCGCCCGCCCGCGCCAGGCCGAAGACGGCAAGATTGTCGCCCTCGGTGCCGCCGCTGGTAAACACAATCTCCGACGCGCGGCAATGGAGCAACTCGGCCACCGACTCACGCGCCCGCTCGACCGCCGCCCGCGTCTCCTGCCCATGATGATGAATCGACGACGCATTGCCAAACGCGTCGGAGAAGTAAGGCAGCATCGCGGCAAGCACTTCCGGCAGGACCGGCGTCGTAGCGTTGTTGTCGAAGTAAATGCGGCGCATAGGATGATTTTACGCCTGTGGGGAAAATAGGCACGTGTGGGGCGGACACTCCTGTCCGCCGCCGTTGCGGTTGGTTTAGCCCGTGTGGAGCGGGCGCCCTCGCCCGCGAAATGCCACCCAGAACAAATCGCTTGACATGTACGGCGTTACCGTACATACTTATCTCAAGAAGGCTCGGACGTGCAACTTGTCCGCTTTCGCCACAAAGGACTTCGACAGCTCTACGCGGATGGCATCGCGAAAGGCGTGCCTTCCGCGATGGCCGACAAGCTGCGCAAACTTATGCTGGCTCTTGAGACTGCCGAAGCTCTGGAGCAGATGAACCGCTTTCCCGGATGGAGGCTGCATCCGCTCAAAGGCGAACGGAAAGGATTGTGGAGCCTGTCCGTCACCGGAAACTGGCGGTTAGTTTTCCGCCATGACGAAACGACAAATACCGCGAGCGATCTTGACCTGATCGACTACCACTGAGGAGACCGCAATTCCCATGAAGAACCCGCCCCATCCCGGCGATCTGATTCGCACCGAAGTCATCGAAGCCCTCGGCCTCACCGTCTCCAAGGCGGCGGAGATTCTGAAAGTGCGTCGCGCCACGCTCTCTGACCTGCTGCACGGCAAGGCCGCGCTCACGCCGGAAATGGCTCTGCGCATCGAAAAAGCCTTCGGCCCAGACATGGACCACCTCCTCCGTATGCAGCTCGCCTACGACATAGCCCAAACCCGCCAGCACGCCAGCAATCTCGCAATCAGGCGCTACGTCCCAGCCTGAGGGCGGAACGCTACTTTCCGAAAAGTTCCTGTTCGAGCTTTGACCGTTCGATGTTCAAGTAAATCGCGACGTCGGAGAGGATGGCGTTGAGCGTCCCAAGGCGCAAACTGCGACGATCGGGAACGGTCAGAAAATGCGGGGAGCCGCAAAAGTTGGATTGCAATCGAACGTGACTGCCGACCTGCCGTGTGGTTTCGTAGCCGTAAATTCTTAGCAGCTTGATTAGCTCGCGACCGGAGAGGTCTCGCGGCAATCTCAAGCCGGAATGACCTCGTCCTTCACGGTGTGCAGCCGAATCACGCATGGGGTCTGCCCGTCGTCGAAGTGGCAACGCACCGCCTCCCGCACATTGCTCTTGAGCTCTTCCATATTGTCCGCCTGAGTAAATATGGAGTAACCCAGCGCACGCGCCTCGAATCCCCCTTCGGGCGACTCCTGCACAGAAAAGATGATCTCGGTGTCGGGCATGTGAACAGAGTATATCGGATACGGGTTAAATACCCTGTAAAAGTGGTGTTCAGCGCCCCATAACTCCCCAACCCGAACCGGCAGTCATCCCGAAGACCCCGCGTTCTCTCCAGCGGGGCGAGAGCCTGCCCTGAGCGAAGCCGAAGGGGATCTCGCGCACACAACCGCTCAACTCCGCCTGGGACTTTGGGTGGCGCAGCGCTTCAACGTTGCGAATAACACCCTTTCCTTCTCCACGCGCTTTAGCGCCTGAGGTCGGGGAGATATATGCTTCGCGCCCGCCTAGCCTTTTCCCTTCCCTTTGCTGCGAAGCACTCGATTCGAGACGTACGTGAGCCCAGCACCGATTGTGAGCAGAAGACCGATAAAGAGGTATTTCCAGGGTCTTTCATCCACGCGATTAGAGACAGTCCAAAAGAGCGTCGCTATTAAGATCGTCGCCAAAACTATTGCGGACCCGATCAGCAAAAGATAATCCTGGCTGACCGACTTCTCGCGCCGAGCATGTCTCCGCTTCCAACCCTGCGCAAGGACGGCAATCCCAAAGCCTACAAAGAGGAGCATCCGCGCGAAGCCGACCCAAGCTCGACTCATGGAAAATCCCTTCTGTTACGAGATTGTACCTCGATCGGGCGCGCACAGTTCCACGAGCCTTTTATTGACAAAAAAGCACGTATTAGCTAATATATGTTAGCTAATACAAACGTGCCCATGGAAACCATCACCATCCACAAAGCGAAGACGCAGCTCTCGCGGCTGATTGAGAAGGCTTGCCGGGGAGAGGACATCGTGATCGCTCGGGGATCGAAGCCGGTGGTCCGGCTGGTGGCGATCGAGGATGCGCGCGGCAATCGCAAGCCCGGATCGCTCAAGGGAAAGATTCATGTCGGCCCGGAGTTCTTCGAGCCTTTGCCGCCGGACGAACTCGATCGCTGGGAGTAGCCAGTAGCGCGTTATGCGTCTTCTGCTCGATACCCACACCTTGCTCTGGTGGCTGGCCGATAGCTCGTCCTTGCCGGCTTCAGCGCGCAAACTCAACGCCAACAAAAACAGCGACATCCTAGTAAGCGCCGCTTCTGCCTGGGAAATCGCCACCAAGGTGCGTCTGGGGAAGCTTCCGATGGCCGTGGACCTGGCTCATGATTTCGCCGCTTACCTCGAGCGGGAGCGGTTCCAAACTCTCTCGGTGAGCGCCGAGCATGGTATCCGAGCCGGCTTGCTGCCAGGGCCGCACCGGGATCCGTTCGACCGGATGCTGATTGCGCAAGCGCTGGCGGAAAATCTGACAATCGTAAGCAACGACGTTGTGTTCGACGCTTACGGGGCGAATCGGGTCTGGTGACCCCCAACTCCCGAAACGGGCCAACCCGCATTTTTATTGGCCGTTCTTCGCTTTTTCCTTGACTATTTCGGCTTAACCTGCGAACACTGGATGTATCCTTTCGCTGCGGAAATCGGCGCGCGAGGGGATGATTCCTCGTCTTTCCTCTAAGTTGTTGATTCTGGCTATTTTAGATTTAACTCATCTGCAATCAATATGTTACGCAGCAGACTTCGCGTAACACGTTGATTCTAGGGGATCGAGGGGGGTAGGGGGGTGGGCGAATAGATTGTAAAGTCGCCAACCTAGCTCACTTAAAGGGGAGCGTCCTAGCTAACATCCCTGGCGGGCGAGGGCGCCCGCGCCACACAACACACACAAGAGAGTTCTAGCGCAACTCCTCCATCACTTGCGCCAGCGCTTCCCTACTGGGACGGACGGCCTCTTGCTTCAGGCGGGTGAGTGGGACGTCGGTCATGTTGAGCGCGTCCACGAAGTTGGGGGCCTGGGTGTTTACGTAGAAGACTCCGGTGAGGACTTCGCCTTTGTGGTGGGCTTCGTGCAGGCGCGTGATGGCGCCGATTTTGTTGGTTGGATCGTAATCTTCTTCCAGCTTGCGCAGCCGCAGATGGGAGCCGTCGTGCATGGTCACTTCCATGGTCGTGCCCGGATCGTAGTCCACCGAAATTTCCTCAAACGCGGGAACGAAACTCAACTCCTGCAACGGCTCTTCGTGATCCAGCATGTACTTGTATGACTTGGTCGAGCCTTCGTGATCGTTGAACGTCACGCAGGGGGAGACCACATCGAGCATCACCGTACCCTTGTGCGCAATCGCCGCCTTCAACATGCTGAGTAACTGCTTCTTGTCGCCAGAGAACGATCGTCCGACGAACGTCGCGCCCAGCGAAACCGCCAGCGCGCAAGTATCGATCGGAGGCAACTCGTTGATCACGCCCGTCTTTAATTTGGAACCAACGTCGGCGGTCGCGGAGAATTGGCCCTTGGTGAGGCCATACACACCGTTGTCTTCAATGATGTAAATCAGCGGCAGATTGCGCCGCATGAGATGCACGAACTGTCCGATGCCGATGGACGCGCTATCGCCGTCGCCGCTCACCCCGATGCCAACGAGGTCGCGATTCGCCAGCAGCGCGCCGGTCGCGACGGACGGCATGCGTCCGTGGACGGAATTAAAGCTATGGGCGCGGCTGAGAAAATACGCAGGCGTCTTCGACGAACAGCCGATGCCGCTCAGCTTGGCCACGCGCTCGGGCTTCACGCCCATCTCGTAGAGCGCGTCGATGATGCGCTCGGAGATTGCGTTGTGGCCGCAACCCGCGCACAGCGTGGTTTTGCCGCCGCGATAGTCGAGCACCTGCAAGCCGATATGATTTGTTTTAGGCGGCGGCGCCGTGGTGGTAGCCATATTATTTCCCCTCCATCGTCATCAGTTCGTCGGTGACCGAGCGTGCGTCGAGCGGCAACCCGTGCGCGTGAGCAATGCTGCGCAGGCGCGTAGTGAGGGCGGCTTCGATGTCCAGTTTGATTAGGCTTAGCATCTGCGCATCGCGATTCTGCTCGACCACATAGACGCGATCATGATTCTTGATGAAGTCGTGAACCTCGCGGGTGAACGGATAAGCCTTCAGCCTCAGATAGTCGGTCTCAATGCCATACTCTTTGCGCAGTTGATCGCGGCTTTCCATCAGCCCATAATGCGAGCTGCCGAAGCCGATGATGCCAATTCTTGCGTCGGTAGAAATCACTTCAGGACGCGGCACGAATGACCGCGCAGTTTCGAACTTGCGATTCAAGCGCTCCATGTTGCGTTCGTAATCGTCGGCGCGCTCGGTGTATCCGGCATTCTCGTTGTGACCGCTGCCACGCGTGAAGTACGCGGCCTTGGGATGATCCGTGCCGGGCAAAGTGCGATACGGAATCCCATCGCCGTCCACATCTTTATAGCGTGCGAACCCGCCGAGGCGATTGAGATCGTCCGCGTTTAAGACCTTGCCGCGCTGAATCGCCTTCTCGGGATACTGCAATGGCTCCGCCATCCAGTTATTCATGCCCAGATCCAGGTCGGACATGACAAATACCAGCGTCTGGAATTGCTCGGCCAGATCGAACGCATCCAGCGCCATCGAGTAGCATTCTTCCGGCGACGACGGCAGCAGCATGATGTGCTTGGTGTCGCCATGCGAGAGATGCGCGACGAAAAGAAGATCGGCCTGCGCGGTGCGAGTCGGCAATCCAGTGGATGGACCGACGCGTTGAATATCCCAGACTACGCCGGGAATCTCGGCGTAGTAAGCGTAACCGGCGAACTCGGCCATCAGCGAAATGCCGGGCCCGGACGTTGCGGTCATCGCGCGCGCTCCAGCCCAGCCCGCGCCCAACACCATGCCCAGCGCGGCAAGTTCGTCTTCCGCCTGGATGATCGCGAATGTCGCCTTGCCTTCCGGCGTTACACGGAAACGCTTCATGTATTCGATCACGGCTTCGGGCAAGGAGGACGACGGCGTGATGGGATACCAACTCACGAATGTCACTCCGGCGAACATGCAGCCCAGCGCCGCCGCAGAATTGCCGTCGATGATGATCTTGTCGCCGTTAGCATCCATGCGGCGGATCAAATAAGGATCGCGCTTGGTCAAACTCGTCGCGGCGTAATCGTATCCTGCCTGCACTGCTGCCAGGTTAAGGTTCGCCGCTTTTACTTTCTTCGAAAACTGCTTGCGAAGCGCCTTCTCAACTTCCGGCATCTCGAGTTCAAGCAGCTTGGCCACGACTCCGACGTAAATCATGTTGCGCACCAGCTTGCGCAACTTCGCCTCGGGGCAAACCGGCGCCACTAACTTGTCAAACGGCACCGCATAAAAAGTAAGATCGCTGCGGAGATCGCTCAGCTTCAGCGGTTCGTCGTACAACACGCACGCTCCCGGAGCGAGGCCCATCGTGTCTTCTTTCGCCGTCTCGGGATTCATCGCGACTACGAAATCGATTTCTTTCTTGCGCGCGACGTATCCATCTTTGCTTGCCCGAATCGTGTACCAGGTAGGCAGGCCGGCAATATTCGACGGAAACAGATTCTTGCCCGAGACCGGGACGCCCATTTGAAAGATCGTGCGCAGTAGCACGGTGTTCGAGCTCTGCGAGCCCGACCCATTCACGGTCGCAACCTGAATGCTCATGTCGTTAATAATCTGCGCGCCGTGCGACCGCTGTTCGCTGGCGTGAGGTGCAATGTCAATGCTGGCCATAGCTGGTTGTAACTCCAATTCCCTTCTGAATCCCGCAGCAACCGAAAACTCTTTAGTATAGTCCACTGGTTGGATGAAAAGCGTGCACGGGAAGGCTCGTGGCGGCTCCATGAACAGTGCGAAGTGATCCTGAGAGCCGCATTCTGCTTCGCGGCCGAAGGATATTCAGTCACGGAATGCGCGTCGCTTAGAACGGCTTAAAACCTCGGTGCCCGGCTACCCACCAAATAAGGGATAATGGCTGGCCGCTCCCATAAAGAAGAGCATGGGCAGCGACAAATAGGCGTTGGTGCGCGAAGTGAGAAACCCGACGCGCGCCATGGCTTGGGATCTTTCTGGGATCGGAGTGCCGTTCACGTCGAAATCTTTGGTCCATGCGATGAGGCGTTTCTGGATGCGCCAGATCACTCCCCAGACATTGAGCATCATGACCCATCCGATGCCGCCGCCGACTCCGATGGCCAACATGCGATTGCTTTCCCATCCGTGATGGTTGAGGAAGAGAAAAAGCCATGACGCGCCGATGAGAACGATGGCGTAATAGGCAGCCAAAATCGGCCCGCGCTGCAGAGAACCTTTGCCGACCGCAAGCGGCGCGTACATAAGCGCCCAGACTGCCGTCCAGATGCCGAAAAAGCTGGCCATGGCTATTGCAGAAGTTGCGCCAGCGTTGCGGGCATCGGTGGCAACTTCCTGACCCCAATAGGCGAGTCCGGCTAAAACGGTGACGACGGCGGCCATGCGGAACCACCACATCGCTCGCAGCATAAGCGCGGGCATAACCTTGACGCGCACCGGCGAATCGAGTTCCTTCATCAGCGGCACGTTGACCAGATTGAAAAAGTAAAGCAGTCCAAGCCATGTGATTCCCGCGACAAAGTGAATCCAGCGGAAGATCATCAAGAAATTTGTGTTGAAATCCGACGGCAGGCTGACTAACGGGTTTGCTGCTCCAAACATAATCGCCATGATTGAAATCCTTGGGATAACTCATAAGTCTACAACCGAGTTGAAAACTGCGGGGCAAGGTCGTATTGTTTGAGAGTGCTTGGAACATGCAGTGTCCACGAGGGTTGTGGCGCGAAGGCTAAGGTTCCGGGCGTGTCCCCCTTTTTGTTTCGGCTTCGGTCGAGACAAAAGAGCGCTTGTCAGTAAATTAGCTTTCGTGACGGGAAGCCCAAGGAGATCGGCATGGAAACCAAGGCGGCACAGAATATACAGGACACTTTCCTGAACACCGCCCGCAAGGAAAGAACCAACCTCACCATTTTTTTGTTGAGCGGCATTAAACTCAGCGGGCGCATTCGCTCGTTCGACAAGTATTCCGTGGTGCTCGAAACCAGCAGCCAAGAGCAGCTGATTTTCAAGCATGCGATCTCCACGATTGCCATGGGACGAACGGGTCACGGGCATGCGGAGCGACCTGCGCCGGCGCCGGTAGCCAGCGCCGAGCCGCCTGCCGCGCCCAGCGCCTCAGGAACTGAAGGTTAAGGCGGCATTTGCTTGCCACGACGTCCCGCAGCTCGCAACTCCAAGCCTACTAAGAAGCCGAACGACCTTCTGAAAACGGCAGGCAAGCGCGAGATGCTGACAACGGAGAGCGAGCGTCCCGAGCGGGCGTTTCTGGTTGGAGTGGATCTTCGGGCGCGCAAGCGGAAGACCGGCTCCGCCAAGAACTTAACTTCGGGAGCGCAGGCGGCCCGTGACGCTTCAGACAAATCTTCGGTGGCGTCGCGCATCTCAAGCGTCCCGGAGTTCAGCGCGGACGAGTCTCTCGCTGAGTTGCGAACTCTCGCGACCAGTGCCGGTGCGGAGATTGTCGGCGAAATCTTGCAGCATCGCGACCGAGCCGAACCTGCCACGTTGATCGGCGCCGGCAAGCTCGAAGAAATTTCCGGCGCGGCTGCCTCGGTTTCCGCGGACGTCTTACTCTTCGATCATGACCTCACCGCTTCGCAGCAGCGCAACATCGAACGTGTGGTCAACCTCCGCGTCATTGACCGCACGCAATTAATCCTCGACATTTTTGCCCGCTACGCGCGAACCCGTGAAGGCCAGTTGCAGGTCGAACTGGCACAACTGGATTACATGTTGCCGCGACTCGGTGGACGCGGTATTGAAATGTCGCAACTCGGCGGCGGCATTGGAACCCGCGGCCCTGGTGAAACGCAGCTCGAAACCGACCGCCGAAAAATCTACCGGCGCATTCGGCACGTGAAAGAGCAGATCGAAAACGTCCGCCGAGTTCGAACGCAGCAACGCCAGCGGCGTGAATCGCTACCAGTCGCGACGGTGGCGCTCGTGGGATACACGAACGCCGGAAAGTCCACGCTCTTCAATGCACTCACCAAAGCGGACGTACTCGAATCGGCTCGCATGTTCGCCACGCTCGATCCTACGATTCGCGCCGTCGAACTGCCGTCGCGCAGAAAAGTGTTGTTGTCCGATACCGTAGGATTCATCCGCAACCTGCCACATGCGCTGGTGACCGCGTTCCGCGCCACCCTCGAAGAAGTGCAGCGAGCGGCGCTGATTCTGCAGGTATCCGACGCCAGCAGCCCGCTCTTCGCCGAGCAGGATGCCCAAGTCGACAAAGTTCTCAAAGAACTGGAAGCCGACAAGAAGCCGCGCCTGCGCGTGATGAACAAGATCGATCTGCTCTCGCCCACAGAACGCGAAGCCATTCGCGATGATGCGAATTCGGTCCATGTTTCGGCGGCGAAGAATATTGGACTGAGCACGCTGCTGGACAGAATTGACGAGCTGCTCTGTGACGATTCCGTCCGCCGCGTACACCTGCGCGTGCCGCAAAGTCAGGGAAAAATCTTGGCTATGCTGGACGCCAAGTCGCGCGTTTTCTCGCGTACCTACGAAGGCGGCGCGGTAAAGATGGAAGTCGAAGCGCCCGAGAGCGTGGTGCGTCGGGTGCGGGAGTGGGTCCAAGAGTAGGCGGAGTAAGCTTGGCTGCAGAATTCACTTGACAAGGGGAAATACAGATCTATATTATATATAGGTTGTTTCTGTAGCATATTTTAGATAGAAGTTTAAAGAACATGGAAAAGCTCAGCATCAAGCAGGTCGAGCCGCGTTTTGCCCAAGAACTTGAAACTCCTCTCAAAGAAACCCTCAAGAAGCTTGGATATTCGATTCCGGAAAAATTCCGCTTACGTGTGTCCTTGCTGCAAGCTAACGGGCGCAAGAAGCGCAGCAATGCTGCAGCCGACGCATGGGCTCCCGAATCCGACCGTTTAGAGTTTTGGCTGGAACCATGCACAACGAGTGAACCAGCAATCGCCTCCAAATCTGGCCCACAGCCAGCGGTCGCTCCCCTACCAAAGACGCATCGAGAAACGCTTTCGCCGGGGCTTGAGCGAGAGTCAATCATGCATCCTGCCGAAGCCGACTTGCTCAAGGCGCTCGATCGCGCGGAGTCGATCCCAGGGTGGAATTTCGTTTCGCTGAAAAAATTTCGCGATGAGATTCTACCGTCGGCGGATGTGCCCTCCATTCGCTCCGACGTCGAACGTCAAACTGTCTTAGCTTCGGCAATTGAGAAGAGGTTTATTCTGACCAGCAAAGTCCAAAACCCAAAGTCGCCTCAATTTCCGGTGACCAGCATTCGCCTGAATCGTCTTATGCCGGAAGTGCAGCAGGTATTGGGACTTCCGAAGAAGAATCTGGATTTCCACCCGATTCACATCAAAGGCGAACCTTTGTCGGCAACGATATTGCGCGAGAGGCGATGAGGATTGGCGATCTATTACCTGGAATCGAGCGCTCTCGTCAAGCTTTATATCCATGAGCCTGGCACTCAGCGATTGCTCGCCCTCGCAGCCAGTGACGCCGGACATCGCTTTTCGATGTTGTTTCTCGCACCGGTCGAGTTTCGTGCTGCGGTGCGCCGGCGCCAGCGAAACAAGGATATCGCTGCAAGGGCTGCCGACGCACTGCTTGAATCTTTCCGCGAACACGCTGAGGGCAGGTTCCTCATTCAGCCATTTTCGGATGCCTTAACGGACGTGGCGTCCGCGCTAATCGATGGCTATGGTCTGAGGGGATATGACGCAATGCAGCTAGCGGGCTATATTTTGTTGCGTTCCGTCTCAGTAATGGATGAGCCAATTTTTGTTTGCGCAGACAAGGCGTTGCTCTCGGCGGCGCGAAACGAAGGATGCGCGGTGATGGATCCCTCACTCCCTTGACCCTAGCCCACCTTAAATGGGCCGGCGACCAGGAAGCAGTGATAGTCCCTGGCCATCGGCCCACTCGATCCGGATTGGATCGGAGGTGATACTCTTAATGCTAGACCTGCGAGTGGCGAAGTCAAGGGTTTGTTTTTGGGAATCTTGCGGGGTTGACCTTGGGGGCAGCCCGCGGTTTAAGCGTTGACAGCGGCTTTTCCAGATGATATTTTTATGAGTTTCCTGTCCTAACCAGCCGTTCGCGTAGCGCCCATACTGCCAGTCATGGATCAGACACTAGAACAAGTAGGCGAATTACTGCTCGGATCGATTCCGACCATCGTCTTCATGTTGATTCTATGGGCGGCGTATATCGTGCTAGTGCACCAGCCATTGATGAAAGTTCTGGCGGAACGGCGGGCAAAAACGCAGGGAGCCATCGAAAAAGCGCGCGCGGATGTAGCGGCAGCGGAAGCGAAAACGGCGGATTACGAGCGCCAACTGCGCGAAGCCCGTACCGCGATGTTTAAGAAGCAGGAAGAACGCCGTCAACAAGCATTACAAATTCGATCCGCAGCCGTGGCCGAAGCGCGCAATAAAGCACAGGATCAAGTGAAAGCAGCGCGCGCCGCCATCGAGCAGGATCGGGAAGCCGCGCAATCGCAACTCCAGCAAGACAGCGCACGGCTCGCGGCGGAGATTGTTCGCGCGGTGCTCCAACCCGCGCAAGCCGGGGGCGGACGATGAGATTCTCTGTGAAACTATCCTCCCTGCTACTTGGCGTGATGATGTTGACGGTGGGCGCATCGGCACAAATTCGTCCCGTCGCTGCGATTTCGCAATCGTTCCAGTCCGTGAGGCTGCTGTCCGCAGTTTTCATCCCCGCCGACCAAAATCAGGCTTCCGCCCAGAGCGACGAAGATCAGTTCAAACATTCGGCTTCGGTGCAATGGATCGCCAAGCTCACAGGTCTAAGTGCGGACGGAGCCTATTGGCTCTGCGTCATGCTGAATTTTGCCGTAATCGCGTATGCGATTATTTGGGCGTCCAGAAAAAATCTGCCGGGGATATTCCGCAATCGCACAGCGCTGATCCAGAAGCAAATGGAAGAGGCGCGCAAGGCCAGTGAAGACGCGAATCGACGACTGGCCGATATCGAAACACGGCTCTCACACCTCGGCGCGGAGATTGCCGAGATGACCGCTGCGGGCGAAAAGCAAGCCATGGCCGAAGAAGCACGGATCAAAGCTGCCGCCGAAGAAGATGCCCGCAAAATCGTCGCAGCGGCGCAGCAGGAAATTGAATCTGCCACAAAAGCAGCACGACGAGATCTAAAGAATTACGCGGCAGATTTGGCGATTTCGGCGGCGGCACAGCAAATTCATGTGGATGCCGACACCGACCATGCACTGGTCGAAGACTTCGCCAGACAGCTCACCCGCAACGGCTCACGAAAGGATCGCCAGTAGACATGGCCTCCGTGACCAGCACATACGCACGCGCCTTCGCCGACGCCGTGGTCGCCCTCAAGCTCGACCCAGCACGAACTTTGCACGAAGCGCAAGCGCTCGCGCAACTGGTTCACGACAGCCGCGACCTGCGCGAGGTATGGAACACGCCTTCCGTTCCCGCGGCACAAAAACTAGGCTTGCTTGATGCCATCATCGCGCGCGAGGGATTTTCCATTCCCGTCCGTAATTTCGTCGCGGTCCTAATCGATCACCACCGAATCGCATTCTTCTCGGCCATCGTGCAGCAGTTCGAAAAAGAAATGGACGAGCGCACCGGATTCGTCGAAGCCGAAGTTTCGACCTTCCGCGAATTGAGTGAAAATGAACGCAAGACTTTAGAAGCCGATGTGGCCAAGCTCACCGGAAAGAAAGTTCGCGCCCGTTATGCGCAAGATGCATCCTTGCTGGGCGGAGCGATCATCCGCGTGGGCAGTACGATTTACGATGGCTCAATCCGCGGGCAACTACAGGAAATGAAGGCCGTACTTACCGTATAGCCAAGCGCTGCGGGAATTCCAGAGATTTCAACACTACTTATGGCACAGATTAAAGCAGACGAGATCACACAGCTAATCCGGCAGCAGATTGAGAACTACGAGTCCAAGATTACAGTGGACGAAGTCGGCACCGTCATCACACTCGGCGACGGCATCGCCCGCGTTCATGGCCTCGACAAAGTGATGTCCGGCGAGTTGCTTTCTTTTCCTCACGGCATTGCCGGCATCGCCATGAACTTGGAAGAAGATCAGGTCGGCGTCGTCGTCCTCGGCGACTACACCGAGATTAAAGAAGGCGACGAGGTCAAGCGCACCGGGCGCATCATGAGCGTGCCCGTGGGCGACGCCATGATCGGCCGCGTGGTGAATTCGCTCGGCCAGCCCATCGACGACAAGGGTCCGATCGCGACCACAGAGTTCATTCCGCTGGAGCGCATCGCCCCCGGCGTCATCGATCGCCAGCCGGTCCGCGAACCCATGGCCACTGGTCTCAAGGCCATCGACAGCATGATTCCAATTGGCCGCGGCCAGCGCGAACTTATCATCGGCGACCGTCAAACCGGAAAAACCGCCGTCGCGCTCGACACGATCATTAACAGCCGTGGCAACAACCTGATTTGTATTTACAACGCCATTGGACAGAAGCGTTCGTCGATCGCGCAAGTGGTGAAAATCCTGCAAGACGCGGGCGCGATGGAGTACACCATCGTCGTCGCCGCATCCGCCTCTGAGCCGGCGCCGATGCAATACATCTCTCCCTACGCTGCCTGCGCGATGGGAGAGTATTTCCGTGATACCAAACGCCACGCGCTGGTTATTTACGACGATCTGTCGAAACACGCAGCCTCCTATCGCGAGATTTCGTTGCTGCTGCGCCGCCCACCCGGACGTGAAGCCTATCCCGGAGACGTTTTCTATCTTCACTCGCGTCTGCTGGAGCGCGCAGCGAAGCTCAGCGATAAGAACGGCGGCGGCTCCCTGACCGCGTTGCCGGTGATCGAGACGCAAGCGGGCGACGTTTCCGCCTACATTCCAACCAACGTGATTTCGATCACCGACGGCCAGATCTTCCTCGAGACCGACCTGTTCAATAGCGGCGTACGTCCCGCCGTAAACGTCGGTATTTCCGTAAGCCGCGTTGGCGGATCAGCGCAGATTAAAGCGATGCGCCAAGTTGCCGGCAGCTTGAAGCTGGAGCTCGCACAGTATCGCGAACTGGCCGCGTTCTCGCAATTCGGCAGCGACCTCGACAAAGCCACGCAAGCCCAACTCAATCGCGGACAGCGTCTGGTCGAACTGCTCAAGCAAAAGCAATTCTCACCGCTACCCTTCAGCAAACAGATCCTCGTGATCTTCGCCGGAACCAGCGGCGTGTTCGACGACATGCCCATCGATCAAGTGCGCGACTTCGAAGCGGAACTTTATAAGTACGTCGACGCGACCAATCCGCAACTGCTGGCGACGATCATGGAGAAGAAGACTCTCGACGATGCACTCAAAGCGGAGATGACCAAGACGATTAAGCAGGCAAAAGAAACATTCTTAGCGGAGCGGCAGCCGGCAGCAAAGTAGTTTTTTATGGCGAGCATTCTCGATATTCGGCGAAGAATTCGCAGCATCATCAACACCCGCCAGATCACCAAGGCGATGAAGATGGTGTCCGCCGCCCGTTTGCGCCGCGCGCAGGAGCGCGCGCTGTCCTCCCGACCTTACGCGCAAATGCTCACGAACGTGCTGAAATCGCTGGTATCGCGAGCCGAAATCTACGACGAAGTCACCGGACTTCCCAAACATCCCTTATTATCACGACGTCCGGAGAAGAATGTTTTCTTAATCGTCGTGAGCGGAGACAAGGGCCTCGCGGGCGCATTCAACACCAATATCCTGAAAGCCGCCTCACGCTTCCTCGAAAGCAAGGCTGGCAAGAACATCGAAATCGAAGCTGTGGGACGTAAAGGCCGTGACTTCTTGAAACGCCGCTTCCCTTTTGCCGAGCCGCGCAAAGTCGATTCGAGCGAATCCCCTCGCACGACTTTGATCGCCGAAAAAGTCGGCGTCCTGAATAAGGTGGATTACTCGCTGGCCGCAGACATTGCCGAGCGCGCCATCGAACGTTACAGCAATGAAGAGATCGATTCCGTGTACTTGGTCTACAACGAATTCAAGTCGGTAATTGCGCAGCGGCTCGTGGTCGAACAATTGCTCCCGATCGAACACATCGGCCAACCGGAGATCGCGCAAGCCGAGCAACTTAGCCAGCAAGAGCGCCTCGCGGCCGCGGAAGCGGCTGGCGGGGCAGGTGTAAGCATTCGCCCTGCCGACACGAGCGCGGCAGACGCCGAATCCGCAACTTTCGCGACGTCGCAGGTCGATTACATTTACGAAGAACCACCCGAAGAGTTATTCCGCGCGCTGTTGCCAAAGTATGTCGCGGTCGAACTTTTCCACGGAATGTTAGAGTCGGTCGCCGCTGAACATGCCGCCCGCATGACCGCCATGGACGCGGCCACCAGCAATGCGTCCGACATTATCAGTTCGCTGACGCTGGCCATGAATCGCGCGCGCCAAGCGAAGATCACCAAAGAAATTATCGAAATCGTCAGCGGCGCAGCCGCCGCAGGGCAGTAACTTTAGACAAGGGTTAATACCGAAACTTTATGGCAGAAAACATAGGACACGTTATTCAAATCGCCGGGCCCGCCGTGGACGTGCAATTCGCCCACGAGAATATCCCCGCGATCTATCAAGCGTTGCGCGTGGTCAGCGAAGGCTTTACGGTTCCCGCGCCGGTCAACGTCATCCTCGAAGTGCAGCAGCAACTGGGCGAAGGCCGCGTGCGCTGCGTCGCCATGGAAGCCACAGAAGGCATGGTGCGCGGCATGAAAGTGATCGACCTCGGCGGCCAAATTTCCGTTCCCGTAGGCCACGGCACGCTGGGCCGCGTGATGAACGTCATCGGCGAGCCGGTGGATGAACTTGGCCCCATTCAGCACACGAAGCGCATGCCGATCCATCGCCCTGCCCCATTGTTCGACGAACAAGCCACTAGCGCCGAAATGTTTGAGACCGGCGTCAAAGTCGTCGATCTCATTCAGCCGTTTCTCAAGGGCGGCAAGATCGGACTCTTCGGCGGCGCCGGTGTCGGCAAGACCGTATTCATTCAAGAACTCATCAACAACGTTGCCAAACAACACGGTGGATTCTCCGTGTTCGCGGGCGTCGGCGAGCGTACTCGTGAAGGCAACGACCTCTGGCTCGAAATGAGTGAATCCGGCGTAATCAAGCCGGGCGATCCGGAGCATTCCAAGGCCGCCCTCATCTATGGCCAGATGACCGAGCCGCCCGGTGCACGTCTTCGCGTCGCTCTCACAGGCCTCACGGTCGCCGAATATTTCCGCGACGCTGAAGGCGCGGACACCCTGCTCTTCATCGATAACATTTTCCGCTTCACCCAGGCCGGATCCGAAGTCTCGGCTTTGCTGGGACGCATGCCCAGTGCCGTCGGCTATCAGCCCAACCTCGCCACGGAAATGGGCGAATTACAGGAACGAATCACATCCACTAAAAAAGGCTCGGTCACTTCAGTGCAAGCCGTCTACGTACCCGCGGACGATCTCACCGATCCCGCGCCCGCGACCACCTTCGCCCACTTGGACGCGACCACCGTGCTCTCCCGCGCGCTGACCGAAATCGGAATTTATCCCGCCGTCGATCCGCTGGCATCCACCTCGCGCATCCTCGATCCCCGCATCGTGGGGCAAGAGCACTACGATGTCGCCCAGTCAGTCAAGAAGACGCTGCAAAGCTACAAAGACTTGCAGGACATCATCGCGATTCTCGGTATCGACGAACTCAGCGAAGATCAGAAACTCACCGTGCAACGCGCCCGCAAAATTCAGCGCTTCCTGTCGCAGCCATTCTTCGTCGCTGAACAGTTTACCGGCGCGCCGGGACGTTACGTGAAGATCGAAGATACAGTGAAAGGCTTTAAGGAAATCAACGAAGGCAAGTACGACGACATTCCCGAGCAAGCGTTTTACATGAAGGGAACGATCGACGAAGTGCTGGAGTCGGCGAAGAAACTGAAAGCCGTCGCATAAACATGGCCGACACGTTCCAACTCGAAGTCGTAACGCCCGAGAAGGTCGTCGTACGCGAACCTGCCGAAGAAGCCCAGATTCCCGGCAAAGAGGGCTATCTCGGCGTTCTGCCGGGGCACGCTCCCTTGATCACAGAGCTTGGCGTCGGCGAAATCTCCTATAAAACCGGCGGCGCCGAAAAGCGCCTGGCCGTGGCCTGGGGCTTCGCGGAGGTTCTGCCAGATAAGGTTACGATCCTTGCGGAAACGTCCGAACGCGCCGAGGATATCGACGTAGCCCGCGCTCAAAAAGCAAAGCAGCGCGCCGAAGAGCGCCTGGCCAGTGGAAACACCGAGCTCGATTTCACCCGAGCCGAAAACGCCCTTAAGCGCGCCGACACGCGTCTCGACGTAGCGCAAGGCAAGTAGCCTCGCGTCCCCTGTTATTCTTGAAGTGGGTCCATCTCACGTAATCTCCAGGAGTGTCTCCGCCGTTGCCACCCATTCTTAATGCGCAAGGACTTACCAAGGCTTTCGGCGCTCATCCCTTATTTCAGGAAATCTCTTTCACCGTGTCCGAAGGCGACCGCATTGGCCTGATCGGACCCAATGGCGCAGGCAAATCCACTCTGTTGCAAGTGCTCGCCGGCCAGATGGACACAGACTCCGGCGAAGTAGCGATCCGCAAGCGAGCTCGCTTAGTTTACGTTCTTCAGGATTCGCACTTTGCCGAGGGCGTCACCGTTCGCTCAGTGGTTGAGCAAGCACTAGCTCGCTCTGGGAAATCCGAGTCCGAGCACGGAGCCCGGTCGGCAGAAAACTTAGCCGCAGAAACCCTGGGTCGCGCCGGCTTCGAAGACTTGGACGCCGAAGCCGCCTCGCTGTCTGGAGGATGGCGAAAACGGCTTGCGTTAGTTGAAGCTCTCGTGCAAAATCCCGATGTGCTGCTGCTCGACGAGCCCACTAATCACTTAGACCTCGCCGGAATTGAATGGCTTGAGGAAGTGTTAAGCACCGCATCGTTCGCCTGCGTCGTCGTCAGCCACGACCGTTATTTTCTGGAAAACATCGCCACTGAGATGGCGGAGCTGAACAAAACTTATCCCGACGGATTGTTGCGCGTGAAAGGAAACTACAGCCAGTTCCTCATCCGCAAGGAAGAGTATTTACTAGCGCAAGCCAAGCATCAGGACGCTCTCGAGAATCGCGTCCGCACCGAGATTGGGTGGCTGCGTCGTGGCCCCAAAGCGCGCGCCACGAAAGCAAAAGCCCGCATCGACAACGCGAATGAACTCATCGGCGAGCTGGCCGACATCAACCGTCGCAGTCGCACATCGACCGCCAAGATCGACTTCTCCGCCACCGATCGCCAGACCAAACGCCTGGTCGAAGTGGAAGAGATGAGCTTTGAACTCGGCGGACAAAAGCTTTTTCAGAATCTCAATTTCGTCATCACCGCCGGAGTTCGCGTTGGCCTCGTCGGCCCCAACGGCAGTGGCAAAACTTCACTACTACGCCTTCTGCGTGGCGAATACCAGCCCGACGCCGGATCCATTCGCCTGGCCCAGAACCTGCGTATCGTTTACTTCGATCAAAATCGCGAGTTGGACGAAAATCAAACTCTTCGCCGCGCCCTCGCCCCCGACAGCGATTCGGTCATCTACCAGGATCGCGTCGTTCACGTCGCCTCCTGGGCCGACCGTTTCCTCTTTACCGGGGAACAACTCAATCAGCCCGTGAGCCGTCTCTCTGGGGGCGAGCGCGCCCGCGTCCTCATAGCGCAACTCATGCTTCAGCCCGCCGATCTGCTGCTGCTTGACGAGCCGACCAACGATCTCGACATCCCAACGCTCGAAATTCTCGAAGAGAGTCTGCTCGAGTACAAAGGAGCCCTGGTGCTGGTGACGCACGACCGCTATCTCCTTGATCGCGTCTCCACCGTAGTGCTGGGATTGGACGGACGAGGCTCCGCCGAAACTTTTGCCGATTACTCGCAGTGGGAAGAGTGGCAGGCGGAACAAACCAACCCGGAAGACAAAGCGCGGACAAGCTCAGAACGATCCAACGGCAAAAGCGTCGCCGCGAAGAAGAAGCTCTCTTACCTCGAAGCGCGCGAACATTCCAGCATCGAAGAACGCATCGCCAAAGCTGAGCATCTTCGAGACGCAAAACGCGACGCGCTCGAAGATCCCGCCATCGCGAGCGATGCCGACAAGCTCGTCAACGCACACGCCGAGTTGGAGAAAGCACAAGACGAACTGGACGTCATGTATACCCGCTGGGCCGAACTGGAGGCAAAGTTGACCTAGAAACAGCACCTACCTCGCTTAGCTCAGCAGATCTCGAACCATTCGCGTCGAAACAATTCATCAATCGTTCTCTGTGAACCTCTGTGTTTCCTCAGCGTCCTCTGTGGTTGAGATTTTGAACCCTTAACACAGAGAACACGGAGGTCAGACACAGGAACACAATGATCACGCACAGGCCTGACTCCCGCCTAAGCTCTCTCCCACGGCGGAGGCACTTTCACTGAAGCCATACCCGCCGCGGTCGCTGCTTGTATCCCCATCTCGGTGTCCTCGAAAACGAGGCAGTGCTGCGGAGAAACTTTGAGCCGTTCGGCTGCGATCAGAAACGCCTCAGGATCGGGCTTGCTCCGCTGATAGTCCCCGGCACACACAAGAGTATTGAAACGATCAAGGAGATTTAGCGTCGTGAGCGACGCGGTCACAGATTCGCGGTTGCTTCCGGACACCACGGCGAAGGGGATCTGTCCATAACTCAGCTTGATATGTTCAAGTACTTCGGGTACCGGCTTCAGCTTCGGCAGATTCTCGTAATACAGTTGCTCTTTGCGCTGCGCCACTTGCTCCACCGGCATCTTGAGTTCGTGATTCTTATTTAGAGTGGAAATGATTTCGGTCACTGGCATTCCGCCCCACGCGTAGAAGAGGCTCTCTTCGAAGTCGCAATTCCATTCCGCCAACGCTTCCCTCCACGCAATGTAGTGCAGCGGCATAGAGTCGGCGACGGTTCCGTCGCAGTCGAATAGGTACGCTTTGAACGAGCCTGGCGGGAGTCTTAGTTTCATGCTCAACATGATTTTACCTTGTGACGGTGTGCCCCATCCTTCTTCGCGTCCTTTGCCAAGAGGGTGGCACTTCCCCTTTTTGCCGTCGTGCTAACCTTTATTAATGTCCCATGAGCGTCAGGAGTTGCTGCATTTGCTGGCTACAAAGTCCTTCCGGCTAGGGGAGTTCAAGCTGTCATCCGGTGGCACGAGCGACTACTACATTGACTGCCGCACTACAACGCTCAGCGCGCGCGGCGCGCAACTAACCGGCCAGGTTTTCTTGCAAGAGATCGAGCAGCGCGAATGGCGTCCGCAAGCAATCGGAGGATTGACGATGGGCGCCGATCCGATCGTTGTCTCCGTCAGCATTGCGAGTGGCGACATCGAAGGCTTCCTGGTGCGCAAAGCCGAGAAGCAGCACGGCACGGGACAACGCATTGAGGGTTTTCGCGAGAAAGGCGCGCGAGTCGTGATTGTGGACGATGTATGCACGACGGGCGCATCCACGATTCAGGCGATTGGAGTGGCGCGAGAATTTGGCTTTGAAGTCGTGGGCGTGATGTGTTTAGTCGAGCGCGAAGAAGCACTTGGTCGCCCCCATGTCGAGAAGGCAGCGGGCGCGGCTCCGTTTGTGTCTTTGTTTTCGGCGCAAGATGTCCGGCGCGAACATGTGCGCCCTTGAGCATGGCGAAGCCTGCGCAGGACCCGGAAGTCTCCCAGGAGAAACTTTTCGATTCAGCAAAAGCGTCGCCTCTGCCAGGTCCTGCGCATTTGAAGGTGATATTTTTAAGACGAAACTGATAAGGAAAAACCTAACCCATGATTGAAACTCTGGAATGGACCGACGCGGGTGTGCGCTTCATCGATCAGACGAAGTTGCCGACTGAAGAAGTTTTCGTATTATGCAAAACGCATGAAGAGGTCGCGGATGTGATCCGCAACATGGTCGTCCGCGGAGCGCCCGCCATCGGCGTGTCCGCCGCTATGGGCATCGCCTTAGGGGTGAAGAACTCTCGCGCCACCACAGTCCCAGAGCTGCGCGCGGACTTCGACGAGATTGCTGCCCTGATCGGCGCAACGCGTCCAACCGCTGTGAATCTCTTCTGGGCGATTGGGCGGATGCGTGACAAATATTTATCGCTGGCAAACTCGTCAGTAGCGGAGATCAAACACGCGCTCATCGAAGAATCCAAGCGCATGCACGCGGAAGACATCGCGGCCAACCGCGCTATGGGAAAGCACGGCGCGACGCTGATGCCTGCGAGCGGAGGCGTGTTGACTCACTGCAACGCGGGCGCGCTCGCGACCTGCGGGTATGGCACCGCTCTCGGCGTCATCCGCGCCGCCGTCGAAGCGGGAAAGAAAATTCATGTCTATGCGGATGAAACGCGACCGTTCTTACAAGGATCACGGCTCACCGCATGGGAACTGATGAAAGACGACATTCCGACCACTGTTATCTCCGACAATATGGCCGGCGCGATGATGAAGCAAGGCAAGATTGGCGCGATCGTTGTGGGAGCGGATCGCATCGCAGCCAACGGTGACGTGGCCAATAAGATTGGCACCTACACCGTCGCGGTGCTCGCCAAAGAACACGACATTCCGTTTTACGTGGCAGCTCCGTTTTCCACGATCGATCTCGCGACCGCTGACGGCTCGGGCATTCCGATCGAGCAACGCAATCCTCGCGAAGTAACTCATATCGGCGGCAAGCAGATGACTCCGGATGGCGTGGGCATCGAGAATCCGGCGTTCGATGTCACGCCGGCGAAGCTGGTCACGGCGATTATCACGGAACTTGGGATTGCGCGCGCACCGTATACGGAATCTCTGCGAGGATTGCAGCGCGAAGCGGTCAAGCTCAGCGCGTAGACGCACGTTATAATCACTCTCCAATGGATGAATCCCGCAGGTTGATCATTGCGATCGACGGTCCCGCCGGCGCTGGCAAGAGTACGATTGCGGCGCGACTGGCGCGTAAGCTCGGCTATGTCAATCTGGAGAGCGGTGCGATGTATCGCGCACTTGCCCTCAAGGCGATTCGAAACGACATTTCGTTCGACGACGAGTCCGCGCTTTATCAATTGGCACGTGGTTCAGGAATTCTGCTAGAGCCGACGCTGTCCGGCAATCGCGTATTGCTCGATGGCCTCGATGTAACTTCGCGCGTTCGCGAAACTGACGTCACCGAGGGCGCGTCGCGAGTGTCGGTTCATCCGGCCGTGCGCCAGTGGATGGTCGAACACCAGCGTGCCATGGGCATCAGCGGCGGCATCGTCATGGAAGGACGCGATATCGGAACCAAAGTCTTTCCCGACGCAGACGTAAAGATCTTTCTCGATGCCGACCCGGTCGTGCGAGAGCAGCGCCGCCTGGAGCAGAATCGCATCAAAGGCGTTAACGCGGAGTCTGTCGCAGCTGAGTTGCGCGAGCGCGACCAGCGAGATCGAACCCGCGCCGCATCACCATTGCAGCCAGCCGCAGATGCAGTAGTCATCGATTCCACCGGTCTGTCGGAGGATGAAGTGCTGCGCCGCGTAGAAGAAACGATTGAGGCGAAGCTGGCCGAACGGATCAATGCCAGTTAACGCCATCCAAAGTAACTCTCGATCAATCCCAGGTTCACAACTCGATCCCGCCAGCCGCTAAACTAGAAACACTGGATTCCATGAACCGATCTGGGGCGATCGCATTCTTATTTTGCGCTTTACCTTTGCTGGCGCAGACCAACAGCGGCGAACTGCGCCTGAAAATCACCGACCCAGACGGCCTGGCGGTGAAAGCTTCTGCGGAGCTTTCCAGCGATGCGATTCAGTTTCGTCGCGCTTTTTCGGCGGATGAGTCTGGCCACATTGTGGCCCGCAATCTTCCCTTTGGCCTCTATCGGCTAAAAGTGCAGCAGGAAGGCTTCGCGCCCTACGACGGCCTGATCGAAATACGGTCCGCGCTACCCACGGAGTATGCGATCAAGCTCAGCGTCGCGGCGCTTAGCACAGCCGTTGAGGTCAAGGCGCATGACACGCTTCTGGATACGGAACAGGCGGGGGCGTCCAACCATATCGATCAGCAGGAAATCGCCGACCGTCCCGCATCAATCCCTGGGCGCACCATGGCTGATTTGGTTAACTCTCAACCGGGCTGGCTCTATGAGGGCAATGCCGTGCTGCATCCGCGCGGTTCGGAATATCAGACGCAGTTCGTGGTCGACGGCATCCCTTTGACCGATAATCGCTCGCCTAGCTTCGGCCCCGAAATCGAAGCCGACGACGTGGACTCACTTACGATCTACACCGCGGGAATTCCCGCTGAGTACGGACGCAAGATGGGCGGAGTGGTCGAAGTCAACACACTCCGCGATGCCCAGCAGGCAAACGGCAACTTCCATGGCGACATCATTTTCTCCGGTGGCAGTTTCGATACCGCGGGAGCCTTCACTCGCCTCCAGGATACGTTCGGGAAAAACACCCTCGGCTTTAGCGCATCCGGCGATATGACCGCCCGTTATCTAAATCCTGTGGTTCCGGAAAACTACACCAACCGAGGAACGATCGGCGATTTCGCCGTCAGCTACGAACGCGAGTTCACTCCCAAAGACCATCTCACGCTTAGCGTTCGCCACGAACTCGCGCGCTACGAGATTCCCAACGAATACCTCCAGCAGTTCCCCGCAGGGCAATATCCGCCGGGCGCCATCCCACAACTTCAAACTGCCGACAACTTTGAGACCATGGGCATCGCTTCCTATCGGCACATCTTCTCGTCCAATGTTCTGCTCGATGTGCGCGGCATGGTGCGCGATAGCTCGCTCGATCTCAATTCCAACGATGGCGCGTGGCCCATCGCCGCATTTCAGCACAACGACTTCCGCGAGGGATACTTCAACTCCGCCATCTCCGTTCACCACGGGCATCACGAGTGGAAGGCAGGCATCGAGTCCGACAGCATTTTTCTTCACGAAAACTTTACCGATGTCATTACCGTAAATCCAAACGACCCCAATAATCCCTTCGACCCCGGCACGCCAACGACGTTTGCTTTTACCGGCAGCCGTCCGGATCTCGAACAAGCCGCTTTTGTCCAGGATCTCATTCACTTTGGCAACTGGACCATCAATGCCGGACTGCGCTGGGATCACTATCAATTGCTGGTCAACCAAAACGCCGTCAGCCCGCGTTTTTCCGTCGCCCACTACTTCCCCAGCGCTGGCTTGATCGTTCACGCATCTTACGATCGCGTGTTTCAGACTCCATCGTTCGAGAACATATTGCTGTCGAGTTCTTCGCAAGTCACCTCGCTCAATCCCAGCGTTCAACGCTTGCCAGTCGAACCCTCCCACGGAAATTATCTGGAATTTGGCGCAACCAAGAGTTTTTTCAGCCAGTTCCGCCTCGATGCCAACTACTTTCGCCGCTATGTGAACAACTACGCCGACGACGATCAAATTCTGAGCACAGCCGTGAGCTTCCCTATCGCGTTCCGCAAAGCCGTTATTTATGGCGCTGAAGGCAAGCTGGAACTGCCGCATTGGAAGCGCTTCTCCGGTTTCTTGAGTTACTCCTACATCGTGGGGAACGCCTGGTTCCCAGTGACCGGGGGCCTTTTTCTCGGCGACGACGCCGTCAATGCGACCACGCAACTCACCGGACATTTTCCCGATTCCCAGGATCAACGCAACACGGCCCGGGCGCGGATCCGTTATGACGTGACTTCACGGCTTTGGATTGCAGGCGGAGCGGAATACGGCAGCGGCCTCCCCTTCGATTTTCAGGGAACCGAACAACAAGCGCTCGCCGAATATGGTTCCGCCGTCGTGGATCGCATCAACCTCGATCGTGGCCGCATCCAGCCGACTCTAGCGGTCGACGCGTCTTTCGGCGCGCGGCTCTGTATGAGCGAGAAGCTTACGGTCAATGTTCAGGCTGACGGGGAGAACCTCAACAATCGTCTCAACGTAATCGACTTCGGTGGACTCTTCTCGGGTAATGCCATCGCTCCGCCCCGGAGTTTCGGGTTGCGTCTCTCCGCAAATTTCTAGGGAATGCTAATCCAAGGTGGATGGGGACGGGAGAGCCGTCCATGAGACAAAAAGAAAAGAGGAGGGCCGGAATTCGCTCCGGCCCTCCTCTCGCTGGTTGTAACAAAGTTACTTGCAGTTTGCGAATTTGCCTGAAGCGATGCGAGTGCTCCAGTCAAATTGCGAGGTGGTAGTGTAATACTCCTGCGTGTACCAGAAGGTGCAACCGTCCTGGTCGATCCGCATGGAGCTGTAATCGCCCCAGCGACCGGAAGTACCTGGCTGAGAACCGGCTCCGGCGACGATCAGTCCTTCGCCTTGCATGATGCCAAGAGGCGCGCTTGCCTCTCGTCCGGCCACCGCGATCGAAGGATACGTCGCCGTGCCACCCGGGCAAGTGTTGCCGCAAGACTTGCTGAAGCCCAGGGCAATGTTGCCAACCTTGTCGCGAGTCAGAGAACCCATCCAGCGCCACACTCCGTCAGGAGCATACGTACCCTGCTGGTAGACCGAAAGATTGGTGGGTTGGACAACAGTTTGAGGCGCGGTGATTTCCATCCATCGTACGCCGCCTTGACCACCGGTGGCGGTCACGTCGAGGTTCACGAACCAGTGCTGTTTGGGAGTCTTTCCAGAGGCATCGTTCCAGTATGCGAAGCGATACATCAAGCGGTCGCCCAAAGAGTCGACCAGGTCGCTAATGCCTTTCTGAGGGACGCAATCTCCACCGTAGTTGCCGTTGCAGGCAGGAGTGAACGTTGCGATGGGCAGCAGTTGAGTGTTGTTATCACCGGTAAAGGTGGCGCCCTTTGACCAGTTGCTCTCGTCGTTGATGTGAACCGAGTATAGCGACAGGTGAGAATTATCGACGTCGCCAACGCTGCCAATGGCGAACTCATCCTGGCCGCTGGGAGGAGCGGTGGCCGAGTCGCGATCCGCGGGCAACAAGCTATCCTCAGGCTCGCTCTGACTGCTGGGATATTGATGGCAGATCTGTTCGGCCGACTTGTCGCCGGCGAGTAGCTTGGCACTGTTGTATCCGCAGAGCACAGGACCGACAAAACCGCTTCCGCCGGGGCCAAAGTTATTCCAGGTTTCAAAGTAACCGGTAGGCCAGATGCCCCACTTGGGGTAGTCGGGGAAACCGTTGTTTAGAACCGGGAACTCATAAAGGTAGTAAGTGCCGGTGGCGTCGGCAGTGGTCGAAACCGCCACGCACACGCCGAAATTGCCGGCGAAGATATTCTGGGTCAACAACCAGCGATGAGCCACTGCATCGAATTGCGCGATGATGTCGCCGTCATTGTTGCTGGCGCATACTCCGCCCAGATTCTTCCAAAGAAGGTTTCCCTCAACCGAGGGGCCGCAGGTGTAAGGCGAAGTCTTAGAGCAGATGGTGTAAGAAACATTGACCCACTGCACGATTTGGGTGTCGCCCACGGCCATGTTGGTGTCCGGAGGAGCGTCAGGTACGCTGTACCCTGGGAAGCCATTGCCCACTCCCAGGATGTTGGCGCCGAGTTTGTAAGGCGAGCCGGGTACGGCGGATATCTGCTCGACCGTGTCCACAATCTGGCCGGCATGAGGTTTAGGAATGCGTCGGATAGGGTTCGCTTCGTGAAAACCATAACGGGGGCTGTGGGGTAACGTGGCCAGTTCGCTGAAGGGCGCGGAAACGGCGAAGCGCTGAGCATGGCTGACGACGGTGTTTTCGTCCTGCGCGACCAGCGGCGTGATGCTTAGACAGAGGACGCCGATACCGAGCATGAACGAGGCAAGGAGTTTCTGAGACTTTTTATTCATAGGGATTTTTTCTTCCTACCTGACGCTCTTTGTTTAATTCTTGTGGGAGCGTGGATGCGGTCACGTAGCTTAGAAGTCAAGCCCAGCGGCCCGTACGGAGAAGTACATCACACCCACTCGGCAAACACAACTATTATCTGTAGTACACGCGGGAATTTTTGCAAAGTTTTGCAGCGCAGCGTCGCGCAGAGAAAAATTAGGGACTTCCTTCTCTAATCATTCAATTCGGATTCCTCAGTGCAGGTGCCTGCGTGCTACTATCGGCTGTGAATTTTCAAAACGCCCACACGTTTCGATCCTCCACGAGTGTCTTCTCTCGTCGCACCGTTTTTTTCCTGGCCTGCGCAGCTGCGGTCGCGCTCGCCCAGCATACCGACATACAAGACGCCGGCAGCGGGAGAAAAACTCAGGCTGATTACGACGCGACCGGCAAAGTGACGCAACAACGTACGGTTGACGCGGACGGGAGATTGTTGCAGAAAATCGAATACGAATACTGGACCGGCAACTCTGCGCCTCCGCCCACGGTTCTTCGTCAGACCACCACGACCTACGGTTTCAGTGGACGGGTTCGGGAGGTGACCCGCCAGACTTTCGATGTAAATACGAATTTCACGGAAGAATTGATTCAAACATTCGATGACTCCGGGAAACAGACCGGAGGCCACTTGCTTTCGCACCGTCCCTGGAATGGCACTTATGCGTGCGCGGATTGGAATGCGGCGGCGCAAGCTTACAAGTCCGTCGAATGCCCTGAGGGCGAAGAGTCGTCCGGCGGCGCGGAAACGGTCAAGAAATTCAGTCGCCAGGAAGCGATCGAGGCGATCAAGATGGCCCGTTCGGGTTTGCTGAGGGACAAGCAGGCGCCCAAGAGAGTCGGCATAGACGCAGACGCGAGGGCGGCCGCTAAAAGCGATGTTGCCGTCGTGCTGCCGGCGGAAGCTCCGGCTGGGGCGCGCGTCTCGGGGATCGTGACTGAAGATGCGAGCCGATACGATGGAATTCCGGAAGTGACCGTCAGCCGGATCCAGTTGCCACTTGAACCGGGAGAAGTGGCCGCAGACCTCGGAGCATGGAACGTCGAGATCGCGGGCGAATCGCTGCAACCGGCAGACGGGCCTATTACATTCATAACCCCCGGCAGGGCGTCGGATATCCGAATCACACTTCGACCAACCGTCGGTGCGAGGACGCCGATCGCAATATCGGTGCCTGCCCCAAGAGTAATAAAGCGTCGCAAGACGCAATTGCACTACAAGTCGGCGGTGCTTTGCCTAAAAGGAGATCTCTGCCTCGTCCGCGGCCCATTCACCGGAGACAGTGGAAAGACTTTCGCTGCGTTTGAAAACCGCGCCGCTACGATCGTAGTCGAAACTCAGTCTTCTGCATCGATCGCCATCCCGGATTCGACGGAGGCGGGCTCGCGCCCCTTATTTATTGCGGAAGGGAACAAGGTTGTCGCTTTCCCCGTCGCAGTCGGGGAATTCAAGGTCAAGAACAATGGCCGAGAGATTCAGGCAGGCCAAAACCTCACTGTCTACCCGACGCTGGACGGGCCGGAGAGCATACCGGAGGATTTGTGGAAGCCCGGAAGCTTTCCCGAGCGCAACATGGATCGAGCCCGAAAACTCTTGCCGGGGTTCAGAATGCGCCCTGAAAAGGACGATCGAGAAAAGGACTCTCCGGACAAACGCGAATCAAGAACCGAAGAACGGGACGAGGGGGGCGAGATTCTTTTCGTCGTCAAGAATGAGTCGCCGCGGTCGATCTCGATGCGAGCCTCAACCAACCAGATGCTGGTCTTCCATCTCACCGCCGAATCCTTCAAGATGGGGGCCTTCAAGTTCACTCAAGTCGTCGAATCGTTGCAACCTGGAACGGTAAACCTGAAGGGCCTTGCAATTCCCTTCCTCGCACCCGTAGCGGGTCAGGAATTTGAGTCGGGGCAGACGATCTCTCAGCCATAATCTCCCGCGACGACAAGTTGAGCATGGTTCATCCATCACAGACTCTGGCCTGTGCGCGTGATATACGAAGAGTGTCCTGTCTAGGGCTGGACTCGCCTGGCTTCGAGGTGAGTGCAAATGGCCCGATGGTTAGTGGTGTTTTTGATCGCGCTAAGTGGCGCAACGGCGTTGGCCCAGGATTCGTCGAGCGGAGCTATTCACGGAACGGTGGATGACTCACAAGGCGCGGTCATCGCGGGTGCATCCGTGGCCATCGTCAATCTGGGCACCAGTTTCCGTTACAGCGGGATATCGGACGCGTCTGGGCGATTTTCCTTCGACCTGCTGCCTCCCGGCGATTACAACGGACGCGCCGTCGCGCAAGGAATGTCTCCTGAGTTAACTCCTAACATTCATGTGAGCGTGGGTGGAACGCTCGAGGTCTCCTTTCAACTCCGGGTGGCTGGCGGAGAGGAGACTGTCACCGTGTCCGGCGAACCGCAGTTGGTCGAAACCCAACCCACTGCCGTCTCCTCGTGGATCGAAGAAAAGGCCATCACGGGACTTCCGCTGAATGGCCGGCGCTTTACCGACCTGGCGTTACTCACGCCGGGGGTTACGCAGGATCCGCGAGGCTTAACCAGCGGATCGAACGGCGACCTCGCCTTCGGCGGAATTCGAGGCTTTCAGTCGAGTTTCCTGGTCGATGGCGGCGACAACAACAATGGCTTCTTCGCGCAGGCCACGGGACGGTATCGCGCTCCCTATCAGTTTTCCAATGAAGTCGTGCAAGAGTTTCGGGTCTCCTCGAACACCTATGGAGCGGAACTGGGCCGTTCCGGCGGGGCGGTGATCAACGTAGTCACCAAGTCCGGGTCGAATCATCTGCACGGCACGGACTTTTACTTCGTACGCGATAGCGCGCTGGGCGCGGCTTATCCTTTCTTAACGACCAAGCCTCCGAGCCGGCAACAGCAATTCGGGGGCACGATTGGCGGGCCGCTGAAACAGAATCGTGTCTTTTTCTTTGTCGGATTCGATCAGCACCTGTTTCACATTCCGACGGTGATGCAGTTTTTGAACGGCACCTCGACCATCACGCCCATCGCCGGAACCGGCCCATATTCGCCCGGAGACTATGAGGCCAGTGACCAGGCACAGGTATTCGCAGCGGCGGCCCAACTGGACAAGCTGGCGGCGCAGCCATATCCGGCGAAACTCCTGGGCAATGCGGCCTTTGGCAAGCTCGACTTCAATCTCGGAAATCGCAACACACTCACTTTACGCCTGAACACATCGCGATATTACGGGGCCAACAATGTGTTTTTCGATCCCGGCAGCCCGATCACAACCTTTTCCGCAAGCGATAATGGAGCGGAGAGTGTTGCCACCGAAACCGGCTCGCTGGCGCTCTCTTCAAGTTTCACCAACCGCTTCATCAGCCATCTCCGGGCGCAGTTCACGCACGATTTGCAGCAGTCAAGCAGCAACACTTCCCAGCCGTTGACGCGTATCACGGACGAAGTCGATGGCTTTGGCCGATCGTCAATCTTGCCGCGGCAGACCCGGGAACACCGCCTGCATACTGCGGAAACGTTCAGCTTGGACGGAGGTCGACACGCTTTCAAGTTTGGCGGCGACGCCCTGATCACCTGGATTTACAACTTCTTTCCGCGATCCAGCGGCGGCGAATACATCTTCGACCCCATCAAGGTAAATCAATTTACTTTCGCGCCCATGCAAGCTGGACTGGAACTCACGCCACTGCGCGCCTACGCCCACGACGTTCCGAAATACTATGTACAGGATTTTGGCACTGCGGTTTCGCATCCCGACAGCAACGAGTATTCAGCGTTCGCGCAAGACACCATTCGACTGACCGATCATTTTGCGGTGAGTGTGGGCGAGCGCTATGACCTGCAAACCTACAGCAAGAAGGGCATGGTTGCGAATCCGCTATGGCCGGGGACGGGGTTGATGCCATTCAATCCCTATAACTTTGCGCCGCGCGTAGGGTTCGCCTATTCCGTCGGCCGCGAGCACCCGCTGGTCATGCGTGGAGGGTACGGACTCTTTTACACTCGCATCCCGCAAATCTACCAATCCACCGTTGCCACCGATAACGGATTGACTGGCAATGAACTATTTCTGAACAATTCCACGTTTGCGGACAAACAAGTGTTTCCCCACTACCCTTATGCGCTGGTTCAGTGCCCTCCTCTGGCGACTTTATGTACCGCCCCGGCCAGCCTGCAAGAGTTCACGCAGGCCACGGTGTCGGCATTCTCGGCGAATTTTAAAACCCCGCACGTGGAACAAGCCAGCCTCACCATGGAACGCGAAATCGCAAGCCGCCTTGCCGTCGGGGTTTCCTATACTTACGTCCACGGCGAAAACTTGATTCGCGCCCGCGACGTAAACCTTCCCCCACCGACCTATGTTTCTTATCCTCTGTATGACGGCACGGGCACAAATTTCCTGAACCAGTTTTCCCGCGAGGCGTCGTTCGCAACCATTCAGAACACTTATTCGTTCAGCTGCCCGTATCCGCCATGTATCAATCCTGTGGCGCGACCGATCCCGCAGCTAGCCTCCGTCGATGTGTTCGAAAGCGCGGCGTCTAGCGTGTATCACGGAGCAACGCTTTCGATTCATCGCAAGATGACCAATGGAGTCTACTTTCGACTGGCCTACACCTTCGCGCACGCGGTCGACGACGGTCAGGACGCCCTGGTCGCGGGCGTACCATCCACGGTGCAAAATTCCTACTCTCCCAACGCAGAAAAAGGAAACAGCGTTACCGATCAACGCAACCGATTTGTCGTCTCCTGGATCGCCCAGCCGAAGCCTTTCGGACGGGAAGCTCCCATGCTCGCCGCGCTATTCAATGAATGGAAATTCGCAGGAGTGGTGACGGTCGGGAGCGGTCGCCCGGAAAGCGTCACCGTGTCCGGCGATCCGAATCAAGATGGAAACGACAGTAACGACCGGCTGCCCGGGTCGGCCCGTAACGGGTTCACTGGCCCCGATTACGCTACTACCGACTTGCGCATGACGCGACGGCTCTTTCTCGGACCGCACTTGAAAATGGAGCTGATTGCAGAATCGTTTAACCTGCTGAATCGAGACAACAAAACAGTGAAAATCACGGACGAAGGGCTACAGTCGAATTCGGTTTCCTTCATCAAAGAAACGACTCAGTTGGGCATTGTTTATTATCCCGGCCATTATCAGGTCCCCACGAACTTGCTGAAGGCCAATAGCGCATTTGCTCCGCGGCAGGTTCAGCTGGGCGTGAGACTGGTCTATTGAGGACGGCGCTCATAGCCGGAAACTCATGTTTGTAATACACTTAAACAGTCCATCCGGACAAGGTCGGGGGTGTCGTACCGTTGGCAGAAATTAGATTGCAGGAGGGCGAGTCTTTAGAGAACGCCCTGCGCCGGTTCAAGCGTAAAGTGCAGCAAGAGGACATTATTAAAGAGGTCAAGCGGCACTCTTTTTACTTGAAGCCGGGCGAGAAGAAGCGCGTGAAGGAAGCATTGGCGCGCAAGCGCAGCCGCAAGAAGGCCCGTAAAGAGGCCGACTAGCGAAGTTTCTGGAAGGAGCCGCCGCACCTCTCCGGTGCGGCGGTTGTTAACTTGGCTTGAACGCTTTTTTTTCAGGCAAATATTTCCCGGCAAAACCCGCCCCAATACATTATTATTTCCACACTGCACTAGAGCGATGTTCCGAGCGGAAGCTCCGCTCAACAACTGAGGGGGATGCAGGGTCGCTACGGCGCCTGCGGGGAAGGTTGCGTCTGCCTTGCTCGAAGGTTTACCTGGCGGCACTTTGAGCAGGAGCATCCTCCATGGAACTGCAAGACAAACTGTTGCGCTGCGCCACGTGCGACCGGGACTTTCTATTCACCGCGGGCGAACAACAGTTCTACCGCGACCGTCAATTCCGACATGATCCCCGGCACTGCAAGCAATGCAAAATCGCCCGAAAGGGCAACTCCCACTTGCGTCAGGTGTCGCGTGGGCCGTCTTTGCGGCAGCCGACGGGCCCAAACAAGACGGTCACGCCAGTCTACTGCGCATCCTGCGGTCAAAAAACCACCGTGCCCTTTCGACCCACGCAAGGACGGCCCGTGCTTTGCCGTCCATGCTACGTAGGGAGGCAAAACGCCGCTTCAGCGTGACGCGCAACAGGGTGGGTGCGAAGCAACCGCTCAACCGATTTTTCGGTGCGGCCCCGAACCCAACGCAGTTCGGGGTGCGGTAGCGATTGGCTTTGGCTCGACCTTCTGGGAAGTTTGCCTTGCAAGCTTCTCTTGATGACGGATAAGCACATCTTCCAACTGGTGCAGCAACTCCCGGGTTCCTATCGGCTTGACAAGAACGGAATCCGTTTTCCTCTTCTTCCAACCGATGGAGTCGGGAAGGAACGCCGTCAACAGAGCGGTCGCTGGCCGATAGGCCTGTTGCCGCGCAACCTCGATCACCTGCAGGTCGGCGCCCTCCATGCGGGCCTCGGTAATGATGAGTTCATACACCCCGGCCGTAAGTTTCATCTGCGCTTCCGACACGGACGCTGCCGTGGTTACTGCGAATCCATTCCATTCAAGGACAGCTTTGAGGGTGAGCCGCACGGTTGCATCGTCATCGACGAGGAGGATTCGGCGCGCCATAACGAACTCCTTGGGAAGAACTGCTTTAGTATAGTTCGATGGGCAGTTTTTACGTCGAAAATTTCGGTTGCCGCGCCACGCAGGCCGACGGCGCTGCCATCGAACGCCAGTTCCGGGAGCGCGGCTGGAAGTTAAGCGCCAGAAGCGACGAGGCTGAGGTGGTCGTGCTGAATACCTGCACCGTTACCGCGGCGGCCGATCGGGACGCCAGGTCCGCAATCCGGCGAATTTTGCGAAAAAATCCAGGCTGCAAGATCGTGGTTACAGGATGCTATGCGCAGCGGGCTCCGCAAGAGATTGCTGCATTGCCCGGCGTCTCGCAGGTCATTGGAAACTCCAGCAAACACGAGCTCGTCGATCTGTGGCTTAGCCACTGCAACCCCTCCGCCGCGTCAGGAAGCTCCCATTTTGTGCACATCTCCGAGTTGCGCGCGCCAACCTTTGCGCCAATTTTCGTCTCCGATATTTTCGCTCACACCGAGTTGCTCGCCGCCCCGGTATTCGATGCCGGCCATGAACGCACGCGGCCCAATCTCAAGGTGCAGGACGGCTGCGACAATCGCTGCTCGTTTTGCGTCATCCCTTATGTCCGCGGCCAGAGCCGGTCCCTTCCGCTGGATCGAATTCTGGCGGAGGTCAGTCAGCTTGTGGACGCGGGCTATCGCGAAGTCGTTATCTCCGGCATCAATCTGGGGCGGTGGGGTCGCGACTTCTCCGGAGAAACACTTCGCTTCGAGAATCTGCTACGAGCGATTATTATGGAAACAAGTTTAGAAAAGGTCCGCATCAGCTCTGTGGAACCGATGGACTGGAGTCAAGAATTGATCGGCCTCGTATCCTCGTCGCCGCGAATCGCAAAGCACGCGCACGTTCCGTTGCAATCGGGTAGCGACCGAATCCTACGCGCCATGCACCGCAAGTATCGCCCCTGGCATTATCGCGAGAAGATCGAGAAGATTCGCGACGCCATGCCAGACGCCGCCATCGGCGCCGACGTCATGACCGGATTTCCCGGCGAAACCGACGCCGACTTTGAACAAACGCGGCGACTGATCCAAGACCTGCCGCTCACCTATTTGCACGTCTTCACTTATTCGCCCCGACCGGGCACCCCAGCCGCCACGATGAAGCAGCAAGTCCCAGTGCAAGTGGCCAGAGAGAGAACGCAAATTCTGCGCGACCTGGGCGAAGAAAAACAACTCCGTTTCCAGAAACAATTTATTGGCCGCACGTTGGATGCAATCACGCTGCACGCGAATCATCCCCAGTACACAGAATGTCTCACCGACAACTTCCAGAAGCTCAAGCTGCGTGGGAAACACGAACCGAATCGGTGGATGGGGTGTAGCCTAACCGCAATCGAGCACGGACACCTACTGGGATCGCCGGCGTTCGCCCCTATGAAACCCTGTGTTTCCCGCGATTCAACGCAAAGCCTGGAAGCCCCTAAAACGGAATATCTTCGTCGCTGATCGGCCCGGAGCTGACATGCTCAGGCTCGGGACCGCGCTGGTCGAAATTGTTATTTCCCGCAGACCCTCCGGCGCCGGTGCCCTCGCCGCGTCCACCTAACAGGACTAGATCGTTTACGACGATTTCCGTCATGTACTTTTTCTGGCCGGTGGTCTTGTCGTCCCAGGAGTGAGTACGCAGGCTGCCTTCGATGTAGACCTTGCTTCCCTTCTTCACGTATTCGCCGACAATTTCCGCCGTACGCGACCACGCCGTAATGTTGTGCCACTCGGTGCGATCCTGCCACTGGCCTTCTTTGTCCTTGAAGCGCTCGTTGGTAGCCAGGCTGAACTTGGCCACGGGCGTACCCTGTGGCGTGTGCTTGACCTCGGGATCTTTTCCTAAATTGCCAATTAAAATGACTTTGTTAACGCTCTTTCCCGCCATGAATGCTCCTTCCGTCCGCGTGCGATCGATCAGATCGATCACCGAGCATGCCACGCGGACGCCAGTGTTATGGAAACTTTAGTTGCCCACTATAACAGAAAGCACGAAAGTCCTTTGGTGATGGACGAACGTGGGCCCTCGCGAGATTATGCCACCAGCGCCGCTTGATCACCCGCCGCCACACGCTCAGACGAACGCACCGCCACATGCCGCCCAACCTGAACCGTCAGGATGTACGTCGTCGCCAGCAACAACGCCCCCGTTGCGACGTGCGCGACCGTTGACGCAATCATGGGTAGCTCGGGCTGCGGCGCGTCCGCTCCCCACACGATGCGCGTGAGAAAGGCAAGAAATCCCAAACACAACTGAATACTCACCAGAAACAAAATCGCCACCGCCGGACGCCGCACCGCCTGATTGTCGCCGAATTGCGATAGCGCACGAATGCACGTCCAGGTAAGGATCAGCGCAACCACGGGAGCGTTGACCACGTGCGCCACCCAACTCATGCCATGATGGCGAAACATAGCGCCCAGGATCAACTGCGTATACAGCGCCGCCAGCGATAGCAACGCGAGATGAAAAAGCTGCGGTGTGCGCGTATCGGTCGCAGGCTGTGCAGAATCCTGAACCCACTTGCGGCTGGTAAATATGGCAATACAGCAAGTCAGGCAGAAAAATGTCTGGCCCAACGCAGCATGAGCCGATGAAACCAGCGGCGGCAAAAAGTAAAGTACCGTCATCCCGCCCAGAAAACCTTGCAGGATCACCGTCCCCAACGCCGCCAGCGCAAGATTACGCATCCAGCGACGGCGCTCGGAACGCCAGGTCCAGACCGCCAGCACAATCGTCAGCAGTCCGATGAACTCGGCAATCATGCGATGCGAATGCTCATAGCGAATCCCCCCCACCCATGGCGGCAGCTTATAAAAAGAGTTGTAAGAAGTCGGCCAGTCCGGGACGGAAAGCCCCGCATCATTGCTGGTCACCAGGGCTCCCGCGACAATCAGAAAAAACGTAGCGGCAGCAAGAATGACTGCAAAACGATGCAAGGCAGGACGGTATTCAGCAGCAGAGCCAGGCATAATCGGAACTCCTAAAACTCTTTATTGTAGAGCATTGGGACGATTGGAATATGGTAACGTATATGGTACTATTAGATGATTGAACTTAGAGAATATCAGGACGAACACAATTTCAGCCCTTACGGCGAGTGGTTCGACCGACTTAACCCGCAGGCGGCCGCGAAGGTGGCAACTGCAATCACCCGAGTTTCTCTGGGCAATTTCTCGAGTCTCAAAGGTGTTGGTTCCGGCCTCTTTGAGTGCCGCATACACTTCGGTCCCGGATATCGCGTCTATTTCGGAAAAGATGGGGACCGATTGATAATTCTGCTCGGCGGCGGCACGAAGAAACGTCAGCAGCGCGATGTAGGCACCGCGCTCGCTCGCTGGCAAGACTATTAAGAGGAGAAAATCGAGAGGATAAGATGCCCCTAACTCGTGACTTCAAAGAAACTATCAGAGCTCGTGCCGTTCGTGACCCCAAGTTCCGCAAACAACTTTTGCGCGAGGGTGTCGAATGCATGCTCAGGGGCGACATCGCCACGGCAAAGGCGATTCTGCGCGATTACATCAACTCCACGGTGGGCTTTTCGGAAGTCGGCCACGCTACGCGGATACCGACCAAGAGTCTCATGAGGATGCTCGGTCCATCGGGAAATCCCCGCGCCGATAATCTCTTTGAGGTGATAAGTTTCCTGCAAGCACATGAGGGAATTCGCCTAAAAGTCACAACCGTGTCCGTGTAGCGTTCCGCGGATGGCGGTGGCACTACCTCATCTTCCGATACCTTCCGCGAAACCAAATCAGCGGTTCCCCCTCTCGCACGATGACCTCTTCCACCTCGGCGATAAAAATCGTGTGATCGCCCGCCTCGTGCGTAGTTTGTAACCGGCACTCAAGATATGCAATCGCGCCATCGAGAATCGGCGTCCCATGTTGCGTATGGCTGAACCGCGCTCCCGCTTCGGCTTCTGCTCGGTCGTGAGTCAACGATGGTGTCCGCGCCGGGTCGGCATAATACTTCGAGATCGCCGCCTGGCTTTCGGCCAGAACGTTAATGCCGAAGCGCTTTCGAGCGTGCAAGTGTGCATGAGTGCGGGCGTCGTGGTCAACGCACACCAGCACCAGCGGGGGATCGAGCGACACCGAAGTGAACGCGTTCGCGGTCATGCCCTCGATTCTGCTGGCTTCGCCGGGACTCTCATGGCTAACCGTGATGATGGTGACGCCGGTGGCAAACGCACCCAGTGCACGGCGAAATTCTGCGGATGAAATGCCCATCGGACTCTGAGTATGGACAGGCTTGCTCGTCCCCGTCAACTTCTGCCATACAATCGGTAACAATGGCAAGTCCAACGGCAGAATTGGCGGTTGAGTTCCGCGACGTTTCCTTTCGTCACGCCTCGCAACCCTCCGAAACATTCATTTCGGATCTGAGATTATCGATTCGCGAAAACGAAACTCTGGTTTTGCTGGGGCGAAGCGGTTCCGGAAAAACCACAACGCTAAAACTGATCAACCGCCTGCTCACCGCAAGCGAAGGCGAAATTCTCGTCCAAGGAAAGCGTCTCGAGGACTGGGACATCATTAAACTGCGTCGCTCGATCGGATACGCCATCCAGGAAGTCGGCCTCTTTCCGCATTTCACCGTAGAACGAAATATAACGCTTGTCCCGCGACTTGAACGATGGTCGGAGGAACGAATCGAACAAAGACTCACAGAGTTGTTGCACTTAGTCGGACTCGACGAGACTCTGCGCCATCGCTACCCCCGGGGACTGTCAGGAGGCCAACGGCAACGCGTTGGTGTGGCGCGAGCCCTGGCCGCCGATCCGCCGATCCTCCTGATGGACGAACCATTCGGTGCGCTCGACGCCATCACCCGGTTTGAGCTCCAACGAGAGTTCCTGGCACTACAAAAAACGCTGCAAAAGACGGTAGTGTTTGTCACCCACGATTTACGCGAGGCGCTGATGCTAGGTTCTCGGATTGGCCTGATGGAAGCCGGAAAGCTCGTAAGCATTTCCTCCGCCGAAGGATTCAAGCACTCGCAGGAACCGCTGGTTCGCCAGTACTTCGAAGCCTTCGAGGCATCCGCGTGAACACGCTCCATTTCTTTATCGAGAATCGTGCCCAGATCGGCGAGCTCACGCTGGAGCACATCTGGCTGGCCGGATTCTCCACCCTGATCGCCGTACTGATCGGCGTCCCGCTGGGAATTCTAATCACGCGCTGGCCCGCCGCCGCGAAGCCCATTCTAGGAAGCGCGAACATTATTCAGACGATCCCGAGTCTAGCCCTGTTTGGATTTCTCCTGCCTGCGCCGTGGATCGGAGCCCGCGCCGATCGCCTCGCGATTCTGGCTCTCGCGCTCTATGCCCTGCTCCCGCTGATTCGCAACACGTACGCAGGGATACAAAGCGTCGATCCCGCTGTGCTCGAAGCCGGTCGCGGCATGGGCATGACCGACCGCCAACTCCTATGGCAGATCGAATTGCCATTGGCGACTGGAGTCATCCTTGCCGGCATTCGCATCGCATTAGTCCTTTCCATTGGACTCGCCACGATCGCCGCCGCGATCGGCGCGGGCGGCCTCGGCGAATTCATCTTTCGCGGACTAGCGATGGTCGACAATTCCGTCATCCTGGCTGGCGCAATTCCCGCCGCGCTGTTAGCGTTGCTTGCCGACTTCTGCCTGGGCTGGCTGGAACGCCGGCTGAGCCCTGGATAGAAATCTTCCATGACCAAGAAGATCGCGCAGGCCAGTATCTTTTTTTTAGTCGTGACCGCTCTCTTGAATTGCGGCCCCACTCGCTCGCAGCGCATCGTCATCGGGTCGAAGAATTTTACCGAACAGCTTATCCTCGGCGAACTCTTCGCCCAGCAAATCGAAGCGCACACCAGTCTATCCGTAGAACGCCGCTTCTATCTCGCCGGCACTTACATCTGTCAGCAAGCCATGTTGAGCGGACGCATCGCTATCTATCCCGAATACACCGGCACCGCGCTGGAAGCGGTTCTCAAACAATCGCCGCCGAGCAACCGCGAGCAAGTCTATGCAACGGTTAAGTCGGAGTACGCGTCGCGCTTCCACTTCGCCGTCGGCCCACCGCTGGGATTCGAAGACACCTTCGCCATAGAGATTCGTGGCGAAGACGCACGCCGCTTGCAGCTCAGCACGATTTCGCAGGCAGCAACCTACGCTCCGCAGTGGCGCGCCGGATTTGGATACGAATTCATGGGGCGCGCCGACGGCTACAAAGGTCTCGCCACAACTTACAACTTGCGCTTCGCCGAACCGCCGCGCGTAATGGACCTAGGCCTTCTCGCACGCTCACTTCAAAGCCATCAAGTGGATTTAGTCGCCGGAAACACCACCGACGGATTAATTCCAGCCCTCGATCTTTTTGTCCTCAAAGACGACAAACACTACTTCCCACCCTACGAAGCCGTCGCCATCATCCGTCAGCAAGTAGTCGATGAACATCCCGAAGTCATGCCAGCACTCGACGCCTTAGCGGGAAAGATTTCCGACCAGGAAATGCAGCGCTTAAACTATGCCCTCGACGGCCAGCATCGCGACGTGAAAGATGTCGTCGCCGAATTCCGCAAAAGCAAAGGACTCTAAACTACATCAACCAGATCGCATCCACATCGACCACGATCTGCCGCCGCGGAATATTCTGACTCGCCGCCTGCGCCAGCATCGCCCGCAATAGTTGATTGAGTTTCTCACGGCTCTCCGACTTCAGCACAAAGTGATACCGATAGTCGCGCTTCAGCCGCAGAATCGGCGCAGCCGACGGCCCCAGCACGCGAACCCCCTCGTGCCGTGTCTTCTCGAACCATCGCCCCAACTGCCCCGACCAAAGCAGCGCTTCATCCAGTTTCGGACTGCGCACCAACACATTCGCCAGCGCGCTATACGGCGGATAATGCATCCAGCTGCGAAACCGCAACTCCTTCTCGTAGAAGCCAACGAAGTCATGTTGCGCCGCATACTGCACCGCATAATGATCCGAAAAATAACTTTGCACTATCACCTTACCCGGAGTCTTCCCCCGCCCCGCGCGCCCCGCCACCTGCGTCAGCAATTGAAACGTGCGCTCCGCCGCCCTAAAATCCGGCATGCTCAACGCCGCATCCGCCGCAACCACGCCAGCAAGCGTCACCCCATGCACATCGTGCCCTTTAGCGATCATCTGCGTCCCCGTAAGAATGTCCAACTCGCCATTGTCGAGAGCATTCAGCGTGCGCTCGAAGTCTTCATGGCTCCGCACCGTATCGCGATCCAGCCGCCCAATCCGTGCCTGCGGAAACATGCCATGCAATAACTCTTCCAGCTTCTCCGATCCCGTCCCCAAAAAATGGACATACTCGCTGCCGCAATGCCCACACACCTTCGGCACCGCAGCCTGAAAGCCGCAGTAATGGCACTTCATGCGGTGCTCACTGCGATGATGGGTCAACGCAATCGCACAATTCGCGCACTCCGCCGTCTTCCCGCACGAGCGGCACAACACTGCCGGCGAATATCCTCGTCGGTTGAGCAGGATCATAATCTGCTCTTTGCGTTCCAGCCGCGCCTCAATCTCCTCCGCCAGCCTGCGAGAGATCACCTGCTCGCTGCCCGTTTCCTGATACTCCACCTTCATATCCACCACCTCCACTTCCGGCAGCGGACGCGCCTCCACCCGATCCCGCATTTCCAGCAACGCATACTTATGTTTCTTCGCATTGAAATACGATTCCAGCGACGGCGTCGCCGACCCTAGCACCACCGCCGCTCCCGCCATCTTCGCCCGCATCACCGCCACATCCCGCGCATGATACCGCGGCGTCTCTTCCTGCTTATAGGACGAATCCTGCTCTTCATCCACCACGATCAACGCCAAATCCGCCACCGGAGCGAACACCGCCGACCGCGTTCCCGCCACCATCCTCGCCTCGCCCCGCCGAATGCGATGCCACTGCTCCGCGCGCTCTTTATCGCTCAACGCCGAATGTAGAATCGCCACCGCATCGCCAAATATTTCATGCAACTGCGCCGCCACCGCCGGAGTCAGCCCAATCTCCGGCACCAGCAGAATCGCGCTCCGCCCCGCATCCAGCACCGCTCGCATCGCCGCCAGATACACCGCCGTCTTGCCCGACCCGGTGACTCCATGCAGCAACGTTCCAGAAAATTTCCGCTCATCCACCGCCCGCCGGATATGCGCCAGCGCCTTCGCCTGCTCCGCATTCAAGCGGAACTCTGCAGTCGCCGGACGCTTCACTCCCGACACAAATCCCGGCAACGGCTCCGCCACAATCTCCACCGCTCCGCGCTTCACCAAAGTCGCCAGCGTAGTCCGCGGCACTTCCAGGTCCCGCAAAAATTCCACCGGAAGCCGTCCGCCCGCCCGCTCCAGCGCCTCCAGCAGCGCCCGCTGATTCGCATTCCACTTCCCTTCCGAACTCTTCAGCGCCGCCACTTTCTGCATCCGCCGCGCGTCCTGCGCTTCCGATAAATCTTCGCGCGCGATCCACTGCTTGCGCACCATGCCCGCCAGCAAATCCCGCGAAGCCTGCGTCGCCGCACGCAAATTCGCCTCCCGCACCGGCTCCTCGCGCGCCGCCAAATTATCCAGCACGGTAATTTCCCTCAAATGTTCTTCCGGAGTCTTCCGCGACCGCCCCGCCGACCCGGTCGTGCTCGCCTGATGCAGCACCAGCGCGCCCTTCTCCGTAATCGAATACGCCACCGCCCGCTTGAACTCCGCCGTCAGCGGCAGCATGGTGCGAAACACTTCCCCAATCGGCGCCAGATAATAGTTGGCAATCCACTCGCCCAGCTTGAGCAACGGCGCGTCCAGCACCGGCTCCGCATCCAGCGCCCGAATCACCTTCTTCGCCGCAACCGACGGCGCGCGATCATGCACCGCCGTCACAATCCCCGACAAGCGCTGCGCGCGAAACGGCACAAGCACGCGCCCGCCCACCACCGCGTCCACCCCATCGGGCACGCTGTAAGTGAACACCATATCCAAAGGCACAGGCACAGCCACATCGCAAAATAAAGGCATGAGGGAAGATGTAATCCTAGCATCGGGATGGAGCGGCAGTGTGAGGCGGACGCCCTCGACCGCAGTTGCTCGTGTGGGGCGGACACTCCTGTCCGCCGCAGTTGCTCGTGTGGGGCGGACACTCCTGTCCGCCGCAGTTGCTCGTGTGGGGCGGACACTCCTGTCCGCCGCAGTTGCTCGTGTGGGGCGGGCGCCCTCGACCGCCGCCTGTGCTCTTAAGCTTTTGATGTCATCCTGAGCAGCGAAGGACCCTTGCACTCCCTCCAACCACGCAAGCGAACAGTCAGCGCCACTCGCCCCCCCACTCACGCCGTCATCCCGAAGCGCCCGTGTTCCGGACCACGCAGGCGCGGGCGTCCGCGCCCGTGCAGCCCAACAATGCTCTAAACCTTGTTTCATCCTGAGCGAAGCAGACGGAGAGCGAACCGACCCGTCCGCGCAGCGAAGGACTCCTACCTCATAAAAACCCTGTCCCGCACCCAACGCAGTCATCCCGAAGCGCCCGCGTTCTCTCCAGCGGGCCGAGGGATCCGGCGCGCACAACCAAAACTCCATTTGACAAAATCCTCGACCCAAATTAAAACTTCCTAGTCACTCTTCCCCCAAAGCAGCAAAGAATTTCCCCGGGCGCTCCACAGAAACTAAAACTTAAAAGGAGAAACAGATGCGACAAGCTCTCGCCATCGTCCTTTGCCTCGCCATGCCCACGGTAATCTGCTCCGGTTCCTTGATGTTTGCGCAAACACCCACTCCAGCGACCCCCAGCAATGACGACAAGCCTAGAGTCTTCATCACCGACAGCCAATCATGGGAAATCGCAGGCGGAGGAGGAGGCAACAACGGCACCTACGGATCCCATGTCTCCGGCGGCGCGCGGCCCCAGACCGCAGAAATCGTAAAGACCTTCGGGCAGCGCTGCCCGGAAGTCGTGACCAACAACAAGCAGGATCGCGCCGACTACATCGTCGTCCTCGATCACGAAGGCGGCAAAGGCGTGCTGCGCCACAGGAACAAGGTCGCCGTCTTCAATCGCATCAGCGGCGACTCCGTCATGAGCAAGTCCACGCTCTCGCTCGGAGCCTCGGTGCAGGACGCCTGCGAAGGCATCACCTCAGATTGGACTGCGCACGGCAAAGATATCCGTGCCGCCGAAGCCGCAGCCACCGCTCCGCCGCAAACAAAGGTCGTCCCCGTCGCGATGCCACAAGCGCCGCCGCCAGCGGCCTCCGCGCAGCTAGCCGTCGCCTCCGACCCTCCCGGCGCGGACATCGAGATCGACGGCAACTTTGTCGGCAGCACTCCCTCCAACGTAGGAGTCGCCTCCGGCCAACACCAAATCTCAATAAAAAAATCGGGCTTCAAGCCCTGGGAACGGAAGATGTCGGTCTCCAGCGGCCAAGTCAACGTTAACGCCACTTTGGAGAAAAACTAAATGAAAGGAGTAGGTAGAAATGGCGATAAGCCCGAGAACCTTTTTAAGCTTTGTCACATTAGTCTTAATTTTCGCATGTTCGTCGACTGAAGCATTCGCCGCCAAGGGCGTCGTAACAAGCAAAATGAGCGGGTGCGATTACTTCGTCGTCTCAACCTCAAAAGGTTTCGACCTCCTCGAATGGTACGGCGGATACGACCCAGACAAGGGAGACGTTCTAATCGGAGAGTTCGAGTCCTACGGAATGCACGAAATTTACGACGCCACCACTGAGGAAGGATTGAACGTGTGGGTCGAGGACTACAGCCTATCAAAGGCAGGCGCACTGGAGAACCTTGTGGACCAATGCGAATAGACAGAGCCCACCTGGCAAATTCGAATCACTGCGCCCATGCGGTGCCTGAATAAACCCGGTCGACATCAAGTCGCCCTGCAAGCGTCGCTCAATTTATCCCTAACATTAATGGCAAACAGTAAAGGTAGAAGAAAGCTACGAAGGATGCGAAAGAAGTTAGGGCTAGACGCGCTGCCAAAACCTCCGGCCAAACCTCTTGCATCGAAGTCGAAGCTTTCCATTCTGAAGAAAATTCCGCGATGGGTTTATGTTTTTGTCGGGGTTTTCGGGCTACTTATAACGTTACTCGAGGCCTACCCTTGGCTTTCAGTTCAGATCGACGATTCCTTAGATCTGCATGATCCCTCGAAAACACTGTTCTCGGTGATTAACGAGGGGTACATTCCGATAGCTAACGTCAGTGCGACCTGCGTAATAGGCTACAAGGCTTCAACCCCACATATGGATGCAGATGTGCGCGATAATCTACTTGATATTCCAGTGTTTGCTTCTTGGCTGAATCATGCTGGGAGAGCCACAATACCGTGTATGGAATACTACGACCGCGCGCTTTATACCCCGACCATTGAACCCTTTACCTTCCAAGGCGGAGCCACCTTGAAACTCATTGTCAACTACCATTTCTTTCATCTTGACTTCGACATTTTCGCGCGTCACCAAACCTTCAAATTTCAAACGGTACTAGGGCCTGACAAGTCTTCTCATTGGGAATATAAGTAGACGGACAGGTGGCCCACCTTTACGCCCTTCGTAAAGGTGGGGACGGAAATGCCAGCGCGATGAGCCTTCGCATCCCCCGCCGACGAACATTCGGCTTCCGCTACAAATCGATGTCGCGACCGTAATCCGGCTTGCGCGTCAATTTCAAACGGCGACCACTCTTTGCCAGCGGAGACTTCGCAAAGAAGCTGACCAATCCGTCCGGTCGAGGCGTCTTTGGCAGCAATCCTTCTTTCTCTTTAGTCGCCGATTTACGCACCGATTTCTTTCTCGTCCTCATAGGTATCCGCATAGAGTACATCGACAATACGATACCTACCTTGAAGATGGATGGAAGCCTCGCCCGCCCCGACTCGCAACGCAAGCTGCACCACTCTGGCGGCGGCCGACCTTTACGCCGGTCGTAAAGGTGGGGACGAAAATGCCAGCGCGATAAGCCTTTCAATCTGCCGTCGACGAAATCAGTTTACTTACCCATCCCCATGCGAAATGTTTTGACGATGCCTATCCGCCTCACGTTGGACGACGCTTTGATCGAGGCCGCCCGTCGCGCCGGAGGACATCGCACCAAGAAAGAAGCCGTCACCGCCGCGCTCAAAGAATATGTAGAACTTCGCAGCCAGCGGCGCATTCTCGAAGCCTTCGGCACCATCGACTTCGATCCGGACTACGACTATAAAGCGGAACGCAATCGCCCGCGCTCTTCGCCGAGAAATTAAGCTCCAGAAATTAATTCCGAGACTTCCCGTTTCGGGAAACTGCATCGCTCCCTCACTATTTCCTTGACGGATTCACTCGCCAGGCCCCACTGTGGATATAGACTTCACGAACAACCGAAGAGCGCGAATCCCGCGCGCGAAGTCCTCCTAAGAAAAAAATAAAGGACGAAAAGGCTCCCAGCCTTCAACTCCTTTGTTATTAAGATTTTAGATTTAAGTTGTCTGGAATCAGTAGCCTACAAAACACACTTCGCCTAACACATTGATTCCAGTAGATCAGGGGGGTAGGGGGGTATCGATTCCCTCTAAGAAATAATCCCTCACCACAAGCGCTTCACGTCGTACCGGTCAAGCAAAGGATCGGAACTGAGAATCGGCACATTCAGTTCCTGAGCTTGCGCCACCAACAGCCGGTCAAAAGGGTCGCGATGATGCAGCGGAAGCAATCCCGCTCTGACGGCGGTGTTGCAGCCAATCGGCGCTTCTTCAAAGCCTTCTTCGGCCAGATGCTTGCCCAGTTCCAGGACGAGTCCGAGGGCATTGAGTTTGCCCAAATTAACTTTGATCGCCATCTCCCAGGCCGTCGCCGCAGAAATTAAAACGACATTCCTGGAGTCGGAAAGAATCGACAAAGCCGGCTTCGACAAGCGGGAAGAATCGCCGAACCACCCGTAAAGCGCGTGCGTGTCGAGGAGAATTTTCACCGGCCAAACGACGCCTTACTCGAAGCCGAGCTCAGTTAGCTCACGATCAGTGAGAGCATCGAAAGCGTCGTCGGATTGCGAAAGCTGTCCGGCAAACTTACCCGGCACCCGCGTCTTCCGCTCCGCGCCGATCGGCACAAGTTTCGCGACCGGCACCTTATCCCGCGCAATAATCACTTCCTCGCCGCTGGATGCCTCCTCCAGCAATCGAGAAAGATTGGTCTTCGCCTGATGGACAGTGTATTTCATTGATTAGCTAATACTATTAGCTAATGCGGCGAGCGTCAAGCCCTACTGCCGAACCAGCATCCCCAGCCGCGGGAACAAAAATTTGCCGGCGGCATCGTCCACCACATTGACCTGGCAGGTGTAAAAGCCGGGCTTGAGTTGAGCGAGCGGAATGTCCAACTGAAAGATTGCTTTGCGCTGCTTGCCGGTCGCTTGCGTCACTTCCACCAGCGGACTCTCGTAGGTTTTCGTTTTCCCCTGGAAGAACGCAACGTTGGAAAGCAGACGAACGTCGTCTCCCGGCGTAGCGCCCTTAACGGCGGCGGCTTGCGCGGGATCGTAGACCTCATAATAAAGATAAAGATGCTGGCCGCTGGCGAAGACGTGAGTCACGTTCGGAATAATTTCATTCCCATTCTGCGCCAGCGGATCGTAGTCGCTGAGCTTTTTCTTGCCAGTCGCCTGCACCTGACTGGACAGAATCACCGAGCTCATCTTCATCGGCTGCTTCGATAAGTCTGGCACGGTTAAGTCGGTCTCGAACGAGCCCATGCGGCCAGTCTGATTCTCGCGAACGACGACTTTGACGTGATACTCACCGGGAATGAGCAGGAAGCCGTTGTTGTACTGAACGTTTTTCTGTTTAATTTGCGCGGAAGCGTTGACCGCATACTTCACCGTATCGCGCAGATCGCCCACCTGGCGCTTCTTGTCGTCGGTGACCACGCCGATCACGTCGAGCGTGGCTTTATCCTGATCGGACTTGCTGACGAAGGGGATATCCGATCCAGGAACGACCAGCGAAATGGGGACAAAGAACTTCGAGGCGTCCACGCGGAAATATCCAGCGGAGAGGTAGAGTGGCAAATCGGTCGCGGGTAAATCCGAGGCCAGTTCTTCGTCAAGTTGGCGTTCGCGATCGTCTTTATTCTGGTGCTGGTAGTCGGACGGTGCGTAGTAGCCGCGGCGGAATTCGAGCTTGAGTCCGGGACGATTCACCGTGACCGTAATTTTGCGATAGCGGCCATCGCGCGCCGAGTTCGTGCTCTGGTAGCCGAGCACGTAATAAGTTGAGGTGTCGTCCTGTACACCTTTAAATACTTTGCCGAAGTCGTTGGAATCGAGATAGGCTTTGCCCCCGGTATCGTTCGACAACGTGGTAAGAGTTTCCTGACTGCCGAAGTTCGAGTCATAGGAAGCGAGCGTGGACGCGCCCGAGTAGTTTGAAGTGCCGCGCAGGCTGGCATTTTGAGCCTCGCCACCGGCCACGATGGCTTGCAGCCCGCGAATATCTAGCGTGTAGATGGCCAGGTTGGCGCGGACGGCCGCATTGGTCGCGGCGCGCAGCTCGGATTGATTTTCGATGCCTGTGCGATCCATGCCGCTGGAAAAATAGATTAGGGATTTTTTCTGATTGATGTGCTCCAGCTTCTGCGCGATGGTGCGCAACGCTTCCAGCCGCCGGTCAGTGTTAAAAATGTTGTATTCGGTATCGTCGGCGGTGAAAGACGCGCCTGTATCCTGTGTGCCTTCGGTGGTGCCGGTGCTGCCCGCTTCGAAACCCTGGCCTGATCCTGCGCTGAAGCCCTGCAAAACCTTTTTCAGCACGTCACGGTCGGACGTGAAGTCCTGGTTCACTGTGATGGTGTTTCCGAGCGAAACCACTGCGACCAGATCGGCGGGAGTCATTTGCTTGTTCACGTAATCGAGCGCGGCGGTCGCGGAGTGATCGATCTCATCGGGCTCCATGCTGGAGAGATCGAAGAACAGCACGATGAGTCGACGGTCTTTCAAGTCTTCCGGCTTGAACGAGGTCGGCGCAGACGGTGTGGTGGACTTGGGTAGATTCAACAACTGAACCTGCGGAACATTGGCGGCGGGCAAAGTATCGGTGTTTTCGAGGTCGAAAGAAAGAACGTGCTGGGGCTTGCCATCTTCTTTGACGGTGAAGTCGCCGACTGTGAGGTTTTTTACAAGATTGCCGTCCTTATCGCGTGCCGTGACGTTAACCAGCACAACTTCCGTTTGCGCATGGAAAACGTAGTCGGCGCCTTGCTGCGCGGGCAGCAGACTTGCCGCGAAAACAATCGCCCATGTAACAACGAGAGCCGTCACTTTCCTGGCTGCATTTATGACGCGGGTTGAGAGGCTATTCGTCATAAATACCTAGAAGCGAAAACGTGCGCTCATCGTAATGGCGCGCATGGCGCCCACACCGATTACACGTCCAAACGTCGGCGAGCTGGAGGACGTGTCGATGCTTGCGTACTGAGGCGTGTTGAAAACGTTGGTAGCCTGCGCGCGGAACTCGAGCACACGCGATTCGCGCAGGGGAAACAGCTTTGTCCACGCCATGTCGAAGACACGAGTTCCCGGGCCGATGATACTGTTGCGCCTCGCGTTGCCGTAAGAATTCGTCGGGGGCATCGTAAATGCCGCGGTGTTAAACCATTCATTGATGCTGCCATTCGAAAGCGCGATGGGCTCGCCCGTGAGATCAGGGCGCAGGGTCCCGTTGGTGCCGCTGTTCACTTCGTTGAAACTGCCCAAGATGCGAGGCGTGAAGGGCAATCCGGAGGCAATTGTCCAATCGCCGCTCCACTGCCAGTCGCCGAAGACGGCACGCCACGGAGTATTGGTGCTTAGGAAACGCTTGTCGTGTCCGAACGGAAGTTCGAGCAAGTAGTCCGCGGTCCATTTATGAGTTTGGTTGAAGCTGGAAAGCCCGCGCTCCCCGGATAAGTTAAACGGATTCTGCGCCACCTGAGTGCTGCCGGTGGAGGTCGAACTCGACGCACCTGCACCTCCGCCACCGGGTCCAGTGCCGCCTCCCCCTAGGCCGGCTGATGTGCTCGCGCCTGCGCCCGCACCGATCGTTGACGCATCGTCGATCGACTTAGAGAACGTGTAAGTGCCGCCGATGGAAACTCCGGCCTGCAGGCGCTTACGTACGCGTATCGATCCGGCGTTCGCGCTCAAATTGCCCACGGAATTCTCGTAGTTGAATGCTTGCGTATTAGGAATCCGAATGCCTGTCAAATCGCGGTTCGGATCTTCAAGGATATCGAGGTCGGTGCCCTTGGTTCCGGTGTAATCGAGGTTGACAATCAGCGTGGGCAGAATTTCCTGCTGAATATCCAAGTTGCGAATTTGAACATAGCCCAGCCGATAATTTGGATTGACGGCATAGCTATTAGTGGTCGTTCCTGGCTGAAGGGGAAACCCGTTCTGCAATGTCAATTGGCCTGGTGTCGACTGAATGTTGGTTTGGGCAATGGCGAAGGGCGGCTGAAATGCGAGGTCCTGCGCGATGGTCTGGTACGCGCCCGTGTTGTAGTTGATGCCATACCCGGCACGCACCACGGTCTTGGAGAGCGGCTTCCACGCTATGCCGAGACGGGGCGCGAAATTGTTGCGGTCGGGACGAACCAAGCTGTCCGGAAACCTACCATTGTACGGACCGGTGCCTCCAGGTAGCACTTGTTTCACCGCGAGATTTTCGGGAGAACCATCGAGGACTCCCGGAGAAAGATCGAGAGTCGCGATTCGGTTATCGACTTCTGTGTAAGGCGAGACATATTCGTAACGCACGCCGAGGTTAAGAGTCAGATTCCCACGTAGTTTGTATTCATCCTGCAGGTAAAGATCCCAGGAGTTTCCTCGAAAGTGATAGTCATTGATCCCGTATTGCACCGAGGTTTGCTGGGCGTCGCCGAGCAGAAAGTCAGCGAAGTCGTAGCCCGTCGTGGTGGGAGCAGACGAGCTTGCCGTGTTAATGCCAGTGAACACAAACGAGCCGCGGGCATTGGTGCTGATTTCGCTGTTCACTTGAAGGCGGCGAAAATCGCCTCCCCAACGCCAGGTGTGCTTTTTGCGATTCCAGATCAGGTTGTCGGAAAAGCTCCACGTTTGGTCGCGTAGCAGTTCCGGAGTCGTGTCCTGGAGACTGGCAAAGTTAGTGAACGAAAGACTGGGCAATCCCCAATCAAAAGGATTCTGCGAGACTCCATTGATACCAAGCGTTCCCGTGATGTTGTCCTTCGATTGATACAAGTTGGCCGTCTCGGTGCGGCTGCGGTTGAAGTCCACGCGGAAACTATTGGTCAGCTTGCCGAAGGTGCGCACATAGCCCACCGGAATATCGAAGTCGCGATTTGTGGTTTTTCCGCCGACGCTCGGAAAAGGATTGGTAATGTCGCTTGATGCGCCGTGATAATGGAAGCCAAAATTGATGCTGTTGCGCGGGCCCTTGGCCAAGGGCCCGGCGCTGGTGCCACCGAGCGAACGAATGAGACGAATATTGAAGTCGTCGCTGTTGTTGGTCGCCGAGGTCACGTAGTGGAAGTTCTGCACACTTCCGGGAAGATTGGGGAGCGGAATGTAATTGAGTAGTCCGACCGCGACAGGACTGATCTGCGTAACTTTGTTGCCCGCAGTGCCCTTGCCGAAAAGCTGAACTGGCTGGCCGGCGTCGACGCCGGACGTATAGTTCGTTTGCGAGAAATCGCCCAGCCGTTCAAGCAATGTGGGCACAGTGGAGAACTGGTCGAACGGATTCTGCCCGCGCGACCCGTTGTAGTTGAAAAAGAAAAATATCTTGTCGCTGCCTTTGTACAGCTTCGGAATCATGAATGGGCCGCCAAGAGTTACACCGAAGCGATTCTGTTCGTATCCGGCTTTCGAGTTCTGTTGACCATTCAAAGAATATGGCGAGGCGTTGAGAGCCGCGTCGCCGATGCTGTAATAGAGACTGCCGTGGGGTACGTTGAAATTAAATCCCTTGCCGAAGATGCCGTGCGGAGGGCCACCGCGGCCGCTGCCTCCTCCGAAACCACCACCCCCGCCGAAGCCGCCTAATCCTCCGCCCTGATCCCGATTCTCGCTGAAGCGCGCGCGCATTTCGTCGCTGCTCATGGTCGAGAAAGGGCTGGAGTTGTTGCCTGAAATCGAAACCGATTCGGTCGCTCCGTTCGCGAAACCTGGGACTGGCATTCCGGAAGGAACTACGTCGCTGCTACCGGGATCGGCAGCCGCAGCACTCTGTAAAACCGATAATGTTTGGAAGCCGCGTCCGATCGCGGCCGTTTGTTTTTTTTGAGCGTCGGCGGCCTGCGCGGCGCGCGATGCGAGAATCGGCTCAAGGGTGACGGTCGCATCGCGGTTGGTGGCGTTGATCAACGCTTCCTGGGTCGAAGCAGCGAACGCAGGCATTTCACTGCGAACCACGTAGCGTCCGTTCGCCACCACTTGCAGCGTGAAGCCGCCGTCGACGTCGGTATAAGTGGTGGCTTTGTCTCCGGTGAGGGTATTGGTCGCGGTGACGGTTGCTCCCGGGATCGGCGAGTTGCCGGAACGAACAACTCCATGAATCGTCCCCCCCTGCACAGGCGCAGCAGTTTGCGTGGCATTGGTCGGAGTTTGGCTCGGAGGCTGGGTTGGCGCTGGGGCCGCGGTTTGCGCAACCAGCGAGCCCGAGAGGAATACCGCGAAAATGAAGGTCGCAGCCGCCCGCTTCCGAATCCTGAAATGCATTGCCGGCGTCCACGCGATCATCGATTTCATTCGAATACGTTTACTTCTTCGGCTGAGATGGCGCGCCGCTTGACATCATCTGGCCGAATTGCGCCATTAAGTTCGCATCCGCCAAGCTAAGGATGGCGGGCACAAATGTCCCGTCTTTGACTTCGCCGCGACCGAAAACGTAATCGCCCGCTTTCAGGTCGGCCAGAGTGATGCTCTCGTTTTGTTTTCGGAACGACGTGGTCTCGTCAACCGCTATGGTTTGCGTCTGGCCGTCGGGGCGCGCGATCACGATCTGCAGCCCTTTAATGGACTTGATTTGGCCTGCAATGAAGCGCTTGCCCATTGCATCCTTGATCTCGCCCGGCTTGGCGTCGGAGCGCGTGGCTACGAGCGTTGCCTTCCAGCTATTATCGCCCCATGCCTCGCCACGGATGAGCACAGGCGTCCCGACCTTGAAATCCTTCGGCGTGGCAGGCTGACGATCCCGTAAGAACTTAGTGTCAGAGTCGAATTGCACCCTCGCCGTTTTGCCGTCGAAAGTCTTGAGGGTCAGTTGGCCGTCGCGTACGTCTGTGATCGTCCCCGCAACGCCGTGGTGGCGCATTGCCGTCGGATCACTTTCAGGAGAACCTTCTTGCGCTTGGGCGAACCCAAAATGCGCTCCAGCCAATGCCGCACACGCCAGTGTCCAGCAAATTGCGAATCGGCGTATCGTGCTCATGACGTTGTTCAAGTATCTCATTGCCTCTGGTAACCAACTCTCGCGCGCGGTAAAGAGTTCGTAAAAGTTTGTAAATGCTAGAGTTACGATGCGAAAGTGACCTCAAAGTACTACCCCTTTGGTTATTTGACCCAAAATCAAGATCGGAGCAAGGTTGGGACAGAAAGTAAAAATCTGTTCGCTGTGAGTGGTCGAAATGAAAATCCAATTGAGCAGTGCCCTGTTTTGCGCTGCTCTGTTGACTGTAGCTTCCCCTTCTACGGCCCAGAGCTATCAGGTAACAACCGTCACGGGCGGCGGAACCATCACCGGCACCGTTAAATGGACAGGGGCGGCCCCCAAGCCGCTAACCATGCCCATCAGCAAAGATCCAGCCATCTGTGATCCCGAAGGGAAGGGACGCGCTGAACTTGATCGCCTCATTGTCGGAGCCGACGGCGGAGTCGAAAACACCGTCGTCTACCTCAAGGGGATCAGCAGTGGGAAGGCGTTCGCCTTTCCGCCCGCACGGCAATCTCTAGATCAGCGCCGCTGCCGCTACGAGCCGCACATATTGCTTGTACCGCAGCAAGGCTCATTGCAGATGAAAAGCTCGGATGCAACGTTGCACACGATCCATATGGATGGCGCAGCCAGTTACAACTTGCCGTTCCCTTTCACCAATCAGACGGTATCGCGCAGCATGAACAACGCTGGAATTGTGAACCTGAAGTGCAATGGCGGTCACGTCTGGATGAATGCGGAGGTCATCGTGGCGCCTCATCCTTATTATGCTGTCACGGATGCCAACGGGCGTTTCGAGATCAAAGACGTTCCGCCGGGAAAGTACGAGATCGTTGCCTGGCATGAGGGCTGGAACGTCCGCCACACGGAGGCGGCATACGACGTCCTAACCGAAAGGAAAGTTGAACGTCCGGTATTTTCCGACGCCAGGATCTGGGAGAAGACGGTGGATGTGAGCGCGAACGCGGCCGCCGTGGTGAACTTCGTACTCTCGGAGAACTAGGCTTCGTCGGTCAGAAACTTCCGATTGAGCTTGAACGCGCGGCGCGGTATTCTTGAGGTAGATCGAATGTCGTGCCCCGCCGTAAAGCCGCTCCCTTGCTGGATTCCGCCCTTGCTGTTGCTGCTCTGCGCAGTACCGTATCATCCAGTTCTTGCACAAGACAGCGTCTCGTCCTCGCCGGCTCAAACCCGCCATTCCGTTCAAGGTGTCGTCGTCAACTCTTCAACGGGAGAACCAGTCCGGCGCGCGATCGTCCAAGTCTTTGCCGGCAGCACCCGACAAACGCTTACCGACAACGAAGGACGTTTTCACTTCTACGGATTGCCCGCGACGCACGCCTCCATCGTCGCTCGTAAACCCGGCTTCTTCAATCCGCAGCAAGTGAATGCGGGCATTCAACCGGCAGACTCCGTCGATATCGGTAATGACACCCCAGAGGTTCAGGTGAAGTTGGTTCCGGAGAGCGTCTTGTTTGGGCGAGTCACGGACGTGTCTGGAGAACCTGTCGAGAACATTCCAGTGCGAGTGATAAGCTCTCGAGTGAGCGACGGCAAACGGCATTGGGAGCAACGGGGCGCTGCCCTCAGCGACGACGACGGTCAATTTCGCGTCTCCGGGCTCATGCCGGGGTCGTATTTCGTCGTTGTCGGACCCAGTTGGGAGCGCGCGTTCGCAAGCTTCAGTGAGCGTCCACCCACAAGGAAATCAACCGATAGCGGCTACTCCGAACGCTTTTATCCGGATGTGAACGATATTCAGTCGGCGTCGCCCATCGAGCTTTTGGCAGGCCAGCAAGTAGAAACCGATTTTTCCGTCAAGCCGGAACCGCTCTTCGACGTGGCAGGTTCGATCACGGGTGTCGGCCCGGGACAAAATGTAAACCTGCAGTTCATCAGCCGGTCGGGCGAGAGCGCGAACTTCCCGGTCCGCTACCACAACAACAATGGGACTTTTGAAACCAAAGCTCCTGCGGGAGTCTACACTCTCCGGGCACACGCACAGGGTCTCGGCGGCACGATGGTCGGCGACGCACCGATCGTGGTGACATCAAATACTGCGGGGGTGAGAATCGCGCTTAGCCCGGCGGCGTCGATCCCCGTCTCCGTTTCATTCCGATCCAGCCATTCTTCTCTAACCAACCGTGACGACTTGAACTTGCAGCCGGTCACGGTTCAGCTCATGGCGCAAGGGCTCTCCATCCTGACGCAGAACGGATATTTCTCATTCGTCAAAGGAAGCGGAAAAAATGCCAGCGTGGTGGTGGCGGACGTCGATCCGGGTAACTATGCGGTAGGCATCACTCCCAACGGTGATTGGTGGGTCGAATCGGCACGCTATGGTGGCAGTCTGGACTTGCTACAAGAAAATCTACCGGTGGTGGCCGGAGTCAGACCGTTGCCGATCGAGATTGTGCTGCGCGACGACGGAGCTTCACTGACGGGAACCGTAACGCAAAGCGGACGCAAGACGCAGGCTGGCGTGTTTTTGGTTCCTGAACGGGGTCCGGCAGGCAACTCGAGGACTACATTCGCCTCGTCAACGGGACGGTTTCACTTTAGCAATCTCGCTCCCGGCGACTACCTCGTCCTCGCCCTCGATCAAAGCCCGGAGACAATGGAATATGGCAACCCTGAGGCGTTGGAGCCCTATCTTTCCGAGGCCAGCCATGTGACTCTGCAAGCGGGAGAAACCTCGACCATCAATGTCGAACTGGCGAGGCTCCACCCATGAAGCGCTCGACGCTTATGGCTGCACTTGTTTTAAACTTTGCCAGTGTCTACGCGGTGGCACAATCAGAGCCGGCCGCGCAACCTCGCGGATTTAACATCGCAGGAATTGTAGTGAACGCGCTTACCCTTCAGCCGCTCTCCGACGTGGACATATCCATCGGGAAGTCGCGTGAAGCCGCGCCTTTCCAGAATTCGAGCAGCGACGAGACCGGGCATTTTCGCTTCAGCGGGCTAAGCTCCGGCAAATATTGGATTATCTCCGCCAAGCGGGGGTTCGGCAGACAGGCGCTTGATCAACACGAGAATTTCTCCACGGCGGTTGCGGTGGGCGCAACTGCCGATTCCGAGCACATCGTGTTTCGGCTTTTCCCCGACGGGGTAATTTCCGGCAGTGTGAACGACGATCAGAACGATCCCGTTCGCGATGCTCAAGTCATGCTTTTTCGCAGCTCGATGGAGGAGGGTCGACGCATGGTGGAGCAGGAAACCGCAGTCAGCACTGACGACCGCGGCGTCTATCGATTTTCGCATCTCGCTCCGGGACGCTATTACGTCGCGGTCTCGACGCATCCATGGTATGCGCAATTCGGGTCGCCGCGCGGATCCCACTCGGTTTGTGTGGGAGACTCCTGCACCCTCACCGGCGAGGGAGATTTTTCCGACGAATCGGCAGAGTACAACCGGCTTCAATTCGATGTCGCCTATCCCATCACGTATTACGCCGGCGCCACCGACGCAGACGGCGCCACCGCCATCGTGATCAAGCCCGGGGAACGTTTCACGGCCGATATCAGCCTGGTTCCCGTACCGGCTGCGCACCTTCACGTCACCTTTGCGAATCGAGAGCCGGGACAATTTACGAACGCAATGATTACGGTTCGCGCGTTTGGCACCGCCGCCGCTCAAATTCCAGCCCAGACTTTACGCAGCGGTGACGGTACGCTGGACATCGGCGGCATCGCTCCAGGGCGGTACGAACTTACCTTGGAGAGTTTCGGGAAGACACCGGAAAGTCGCACCCAACTTTTGGACGTTTCTGGCGACGCGGACGTCAATGGCGCCGCTGCGAGCAGCGCAGGGGGAGTAAGTGGGACGGTGGTGCTTTCCGGCATGTTCAGCTTCCCTGAGAACGCATACGTCCGTCTGCACGAGATTTCAAGCGGCGAGATTGAGGCTGCTCGCATTAATCCGAAAGGCGATTTTCAAATTTCGGGATTGGTGAAACCTGGGCACTACACCGTAGAAGTGTTCAACATCGAGGGCGCAGTTGTGCAGCGCGTCACTGCCCAGGGCGCGACCAGCTCGGGGACGACTGTCAATCTGGCTGGCGGCGCGGTACAGCTGACCGTAAATCTCTCCACTAAACTTGTGGATGTGAACGGAGTCGTGTTGCGCAATGACAAGCCGGTCGCAGGGGCGATGGTGGTCCTGATTCCCGACGGCGCCGGCGACAATGCCGCGCTTTATCGCCGCGACCAAAGCGACAGCGACGGTACTTTCACGCTGCTGGACGTCCTTCCCGGAAAATACTCTGTGCTGGCCCTTCAGAATGGCTGGGACTTGGAATGGCTGAATCCTGGCGTTCTTCGGCCGTACGTCGCGGGTGCAACGTCCCTGACAGTCGATCCGAAGCAAAAGTATGACGTGCGAATCGCCGCCCAATAGTCCGCAGTCAATCATCGCCTCGCAACCCACATTCTTGACGTATATCAATCGATACTTGACATACGGGAGAGGGAAGTTATGATGCAGGGTTATGATTGGCGGCGGGGTGATGAGCAGCCGTGCGGGCAAGAATCTGGGACGCGCTCACAACCCTTATGTGAGAACCAATCATCGGAACTTCTGTTCGGCAGGCGGTTTCAGGTGTTGCGGAAAGACGGGGCAATTTAATTCAGGGGGATTCATCCAGCTTGTAAAGAGTTCTTAGAAACGAGGCGGGAATCGTGAATGGAAATGCAGTGGGGGAGCGGAAAACGGCGGGAGTGGTCACGCCGGAGCCCTCTCCCGAATCGCTGGCGGCTCTTGCTCTCCAAGCCATACCCGACCCACTGATTGTGGTCGATGGGGACTTCCGCATCAGGTTAGCGAACGCGTCCTTTTGCAAGACTTTCGACATACCTCCACAAACGATCTACGAACAATTCATGCAAGATTTACCGGACGCCGGTTGGGAAGCGGTTAGAGACGTGTTAGCGGAACGATCGACCCAACGCTCCCCGATAAGCGGCGTCCGCATAGATTTCCAGTTTGCCAACCACCGCCGAACCTTCTCCCTGAGTGCCCATCCCATCGAGGAAACCCAACCCAGCTCAGGGCTGACATTGTTGCAGCTTGAGGATGTCACTCTGCGAAGGAAAAGGGAAGCGGCAAGAGATATGGCAACCGCCGATCTGGAGCGCTCGAATACGGATCTTGAACAATTTGCCTACGTCGCGTCCCACGATCTTCAGGAGCCTCTCCGCATGGTGGCCAGTTTTACCCAGCTTCTCGCCAAACGATACCAGGGACAATTGGATGCGGAGGCCGATGAGTTTATCGGTTACGCCGTGGATGGCGCTCGGCGCATGCAGGCGCTGGTCAATGACCTTCTCGCCTATTCTCGCGTGGGACGGCGTGAACTCAAGGTAACTTCCATTGATTTCGAGAAGGTTGTCGCCACCCTCCAACAAGATTTGCGCTCCGCAATCTCCGATTCAGCGGCGGCGATTACCCACGACCCTCTTCCCACCCTGGAAGCGGATCCACTTCAGCTTCGCCAACTGCTCCAGAACTTATTGGCCAATGCGATCAAGTTTAGAGGAAAAGAACCACCGCAGGTTCACCTCTCGGCGGTAGAGGGTTCATCCGAGTGGACCATTGCCGTGCGCGACAATGGCATCGGAATACCCGAAGGGCAGCGGGATCGCATTTTCGATATTTTTCAGCGGCTGCACAGTCGCTCGGAATACCCGGGAACCGGAATCGGGCTGGCTGTCTGCAAGAAAATCGTCGAGCGCCATGGCGGCCGAATCTGGGTCGAATCCGCTCCCGATTACGGGACGATATTTCTGTTTACTCTTCCACGAAAACGATTGAGAAAGGACGGACACATTTGAATACGCCGATTCGGCCCATCGAGATTCTGCTGGTGGAAGACAATCCCGGCGATGTTCGGCTCACCCGAGAGGCCTTGGCCGATGCCAAAGTCGCGAACCATCTTGGGGTGGCGAGCGACGGCATCGACGCCCTTCAGTACCTAAGACGCACGGGCAAACATAAAGACGCCATCCGTCCCGACCTCATTTTGCTGGACTTGAATCTCCCGAAGAAAGATGGTCGCCAGGTGCTCGATGAAATCAAGGCCGACCCCGACTTACGCAGAATACCGGTTGTCGTCATCACGAGTTCGGAAGCGGAGCAGGACATTGTGAAGAGTTACGACCTCCATGCCAATTGCTACGTTTCGAAGCCGTTGGATTTGAGTCAATTCGTTCGGGTCGTAAGGTCCGTGGAGGACTTTTGGATGACGATCGTCAAGCTTCCTCCGCGCTAGGATTTTTATGGTCATGAACGTTCTGCTGGTCGAGGATAATCCGGGCGACGCCCTTCTGGTGCGCAAGATGATGGAGGAGCCGGGCGCCTTCGACTGCAAAGTCGAACATGTGGACCGCCTTTCGGGGGCCATGGAAGTGCTGGCGGCGGGTAAGACCGATGCGGTGCTGCTCGACCTGGGGTTGCCCGATAGTCGGGGAGATGCGACTGCAATCAAGCTTCACTCCAAGTTCCCCAACGTGCCGCTGATTGTTCTGACCGGCAATGAGGATGAAGAGATGGCTCTGAGGTTGGTGCACGACGGGGCTCAGGATTATCTGGTCAAAGGGGAATTCTCGCGAGCTGTCCTGGTAAGGTCGTTGCGCCATGCCGTTGAACGAAAGAACGTCGAAGAGAAACTGCGCAACAGCCAGGAAACTCTCCTCACCGCGCAGAGGGTCGCTAACCTGGGAAGCTGGAGCATCGAATTGCCACAGAATCCCAAGGATCCCGGAGTGCTTCACTGGTCCGATCAGGTTTATCGCATCATGGGCTACGATCCGGGTGCGGTCGAACCCTCAGTGGAGACTTACATTGCCCGAGTTCACGCGGACGATCGCGAGAAGTTGCTGGCTAATCTTGCCGAATCTACTTCATCGGGAAACGCCTACCATAGCGAGCACCGGATCGTTCGCGCCGACGGGGTGGAGCGGATCATCACCGCACAAGCCGATGTACTTCGCGATCCTCAAACGCAACGGCCGGTGAGGATGATCGGCATGATCCAGGATGTCACTGAATCGCGGCGCGCGGTGGAGTATCTGCGGCGAAGCGAAGAACGTTACCGCGAACTACTGGAGAATGCGAACGATCTGATCTACACACTCGATTTGGAGGGCAGGTTAACCTCCGTCAACCGTGCCTTCGAAACCGTAATGGACTATCGACGCGAAGATGTTCTGGGGCGCAGTATGTTCGAGTTCCTTCCTCCTGAAAAGGTGGAGGAATCTAAAGCCGTGTTTCAGCGCCAGCTTTCCGGCGAACCGCGCATGGTGTATGAGGCCGAACTGATCTCCAGAAATCGACGAGTCATTACTTTGGAAGTAAGCAGCCAAGCCATCCATGAAGGCTCGACCTTAGTCGGGGTTCAGCGTATTTCGCGCGACATGACCGAGCGTCGGCAGATGGAGCAACAACTTCGCCAATCGCAAAAAATGGAGGCGATCGGGCGACTCGCGGGCGGCATCGCTCACGACTTCAATAACCTTTTGAATGTGATCATCGGATATGCCGAACTTCAACTGGGGGACCCCGAAGTCTCGGACACCTCGCGCAAGCGCCTGGGGCAGATCATGAAGGCGGGCCAGAGCGCAGCCGCGCTGACGCGGCAGCTCCTGGCCTTCAGCCGGAAGCAAATGATTGCGCCACAGGTCCTCAATCTCAATACCGTGGTGAGCCAATCGGAGAATCTGCTTAAACGGCTCATCGGAGAAGACATCGAGTTCGGTCTAAGTCTGGCCCCCGACCTAGGCAAGATCGAGGCTGACCCCACCCAACTGGAACAGATTGTCATGAACCTAGTGTTGAACTCCAGGGACGCCATGCCGGATGGGGGGAAGCTCAGAATCGAGACTGCCAATGCCGAGATGGATGAGTCCCACGGGCGCCAGATTCGTTCTCTGGTGCCGGGAAAGTACGTCCGGCTGGAGGTTTCCGACACTGGCTTTGGCATGGATGCCGAAACTCAGGCTCACATCTTCGAACCTTTTTTTACTACTAAAGGAAAAGGTAAGGGCACTGGCCTCGGGCTGGCAACGGTGTATGGAGCGGTGAAGCAAAGTGGCGGATTTATTTTTGTGGAAAGCGAGGCCGGCAGGGGTACGACCTTTAAAATTTTCTGGCCGCGCCTGGACGACGCCGTTCCGATTTCTCAGCCCATCATCCCGCCTGCAGGATCGTTCCAGGGGACCACCGCGACCATCTTGCTCGTGGAAGATGAGGATAGCGTTCGTGTGTTAGCGCGGGAGTTGTTGGAGAGTGCCGGATACACTGTGATTACTCCGCAGGATGCCGCCGAAGCTGTGCGCGCCGCCGCAGGCGGAGTTGAGTTTGATCTATTGGTGACCGACATCGTGATGCCGGGGATGAGCGGCCCCGACCTCGTCCGTCACCTTAGAGACTCGCGCCCGAATCTTCGCGTGCTTTACATGAGCGGCTACAACGACGATCTGCTCCTGCATAAACAGGTCACTCGGTCGCACAACATTCTGGTTGAGAAGCCTTTCACCCGCGAAGCTCTTGTCACCAAAGTGCAAGAGGCATTGGGCAAGCGAAGCGCGGCGGTTTCCTCCTAGAGGCATCCTTTTTCGCACTGCGCTCGATAGCGCGGCCCGTTCCCCTCAAACCTTTTACACCTCCCAGACACAGTCGTGACAAGCGTTTCCGTACTGGTCGTTAGCCTCGACTTGTCAGCGGATATTAATCCGCGCAACGAAAAAGGGAGGCTTTATGAAAATACTCGCAGGAAAACTACTCATCGGCTGGATTGCGCTATTCAGCGGGTTGCCGGCAATGATGGCGCAACAAACCGCTTATAGTCAAACCAATTTAACGGCGAACGTAGCGGGAATCGCAAAGCAGACCGACCCGCAATTGTCCAATCCGTGGGGAATTGCTTTCGTCCCGGGACAGGCGTTCTGGACGTCGAATAACAACAGCGGAACATCGACACTGTACGATGCGCAGGGCAACAAACAAAGCCTGGTCGTCACGATTCCCGGCGCATCGACGAACCCTTGCAATCCAGGATGCCCGACTGGAATCGTCGCCAACACCAGCAGCGACTTCGGCGGCGCTATCTTCATCTTCGACTCTGAGGACGGCATCCTTACCAGCTGGACTGGTGCCACCAGCGCTGCGATTGTCGTGGACAACTCGGCCAGCGGCGCAGTTTACAAAGGATTGGCGTTGGTGGGCAACAGCGGCGGCAGCTTCCTGCTGGCGGCGAACTTCAACAGCGGCAAGATCGATGTGTTCGATCGCAACTTCAATCCAGTCCAACTGTCGGGATCGTTTACCGATCCCCATCTTCCTGCGGGGCTCGCCCCTCATGGGGTGCATGTCATCGACAACCAGGTTTATGTCGCTTACGGCCAACAAGACGCGGCCAAGCACGATCCAGTTCCGGGCGCAAGTTCTGGGAGGGTCGATATTTTCGACGTGAACGGGAACTTTATCAAGACGTTCGCCACAGGCGGAACGTTAAACGCTCCCTGGGGAGTCGTCGCAACTCCGGCCAGCTTTGGAGAATTTTCCAATGATATTTTCGTCGGCGACTTCGGGGATGGAGCCATCAATGCATTCGATCCGACGGGAAAATTCCTGGGCCAAGTCTCAGACACGAATGGCAAGCCGATCATCAACCCTGGCTTGTGGGATATGGTGTTCGGGGCAGGCGGCACGGGCGATCCGAATACGCTTTACTTTACGGCAGGGGGAAGCGACCAGACCAGCGGCCTGTTTGCCTCGCTGATCCCGGCGACCGCAGCGAGCAGCGCCGACTTTGGCTTGTCGCTCTCGGCCCAGACAGCCACGGTGCTGCAAGGCAAATCGACGACGCTCTCGGTGAGCGCGAGCGCTGTTGGCGGATTCGACAGCCCGATCACGCTCACCTGTTCGGCGGGAAGCGGTATCACTTGCACACTGTCGCCCAGCACGATCACGCCGGGATCCAGCGCGGCTTCGTCCACCATGACGCTGGCGGCGGCCTCCACACCGCCAGTAAACGGCTATGGTCAGCACGGTACACCCACGGGGGTCCTGACGTGGTCTGGGCTGGGTCTGTTCGGTCTGGTCGTTGCCAGCAAGACAGGCAAAGCGACGAGCGTCGGACTGCGGAAAGGATTAGCGATCTTGGGTTTCGCGATCGTGACGTCGTTGGTAGTGGCCACGGTGGCCTGCGGCGGCGGGAATTCCGCTCAAGCGAACACGCCCAGCCCCAGTTCGTTAACGGTGATGGTGACAGGAACTTCGGGGTCGATCAGCCACTCGATTCCGCTTAAGTTAACGGTTAACTGAACCTACCCAAGATACGGGGGCTCCGGCCCCCGTATCCAACAGCTTTTTGGGGAACTGGAAAATGGGCGTCGAAAATCAATTTTGTGGTGCCGGGACGGGGGGTCGAACCCCGATGACCCGAAGGTCGGCGGATTTTGAGCCCGCTGCGTCTGCCAGTTCCGCCATCCCGGCTAAGAGTACGATTAGGAAATTGTACCGCAAGTCGGAAACGAAAGAGTGGCATTGTCTCGCGGAGGAAATTAACCGGAAGCGCGACTAGAGAGGAAAGCCTCCACATCCTTCGCGTCCTTTTACCCTCACTGTGCAAAATCATTCACATTGACATGCCCCGTCAGCCTGCTACGATGGTTCGCATTGAGTAGCTCCCGCCCAGCGCTGTTCGGGTGTTTGCCTCTCACGACTTAAGCTTTCTTACCCCATTGGAAAAATTCTGCGAGGACAATCATGAAATCGTTCCGAAGACTCGGACTTGCGTGCGCGCTGATTGCCGCTTGGACGCTCACCGCCCCAGCACAAACCTGGACCAAACTTAAAACTCAACCCTCCTTTCAAACCGACACCGCGCTTCTGTTGCCAAACGGCAAAGTGATGGTTCACCAGTACAACAGTCCGAATTGGTTCGCGCTCACACCGGACAAAACGGGCAGCTATCTCAGCGGCACATGGTCGCAATTGGGATCGATGCCTTCGAATTACGCCCCTCTCTATTTTGCATCGGCTGTGTTGCCTGACGGCAACGTCCTGGTCGAAGGCGGCGAATACAATTTTCTCAACCAGGATGAAACGAATTTGGGAGCGTACTACAATTCTTTGACGAACAAATGGGTGGCGGTGACCGCACCTACGGGATGGGCCGATATCGGCGACTCCCCAGCGGTTGTGCTGCCGAACGGACAATTCTTTTTGGGACGCAACGAAAGCACGCAGACCGCTCTGTTCAATGAGAAGAGCAAGACTTGGACTGCCGTCGGCACCGGCAAACAGGATTCGTTTTCAGAAGAAGGCTTCGTATTGCTCCCCGACGGAACCGTCTTGACTGTCGACTCAACGGGCAGCAGCGATCCGGCAGAAAAATATGTTCCCTCGGCTTCGAAGTGGGTAAGCGCCGGTTCTACAGGGGTTCGGTTGTACGATCCGGGCTCGGAAGAGATCGGCCCCAACCTACTGCTGCCGAACGGAACGGTGTTAGCCCTGGGCGCGAATGCTTCGGGCGCAGGCCACACCTCGGTCTACACGCCGCCTTCGAATCCGGAGGATGCGGGCACGTGGACCCCGGGACCGGACTTCCCGAATGGCGACGACATGGCCGACGCTCCTGGAGCGGTATTGCCCGATGGCAATGTGCTGGTTTCGACGAGCCCCGGAATCTTCAACAATCCTGTGACCATGTACGAGTACGACGGTACTGCCTTCACCAAGGTTCCGGCGCCCGCGAGTGCCTCACAGACAACTTCGTATCAAGGACGCATGCTGGTCCTGCCAACGGGTCAAGTGATGTACAACGTGGCGGATGGTTCTCACATCGATACCGAACTGTATACTCCCACTGGCTCTCCGAATCCGGCGTGGGCTCCGACCATCACGTCGGTGCCTACCACAATCACTCGGGGAAAGCCCTACGTCATCAAGGGCACTCAGTTTAACGGAGTGGCCTCGGGAGCCGGTTACGGTGACGATGCCCAGATGAACACGAACTATCCCCTCATCCGCATCACCAACCAGACCACCGGCCACGTGTTTTACGGAGAAGCGGGTTATCCCAGCACTTCGGCGGTCGGGACTGGCAGCGCAATTGTCAGCACTCACTTCGAAGTTCTGAGCGCGACCGAAACCGGCGCAAGCACGTTGGAAGTTGTGACCAACGGGATTGCTTCCGACCCCGTGAACGTTACGATCCAGTAGTTTCCGCTATTCGCCACGAAAAAACGCCCCTTCCGAGGAAGGGGCGTTTTTCTGCACAATCTGGAAAGTCGTTTAAGCCTTACGCGAAACCGGCAGGCTCACGCGAAAGCAAGTGCCGTGGGGGCCTGATTTGAACGAAATATTTCCGCCGTGCTTACGCACAATGCGGTGCGCGGTGTCGAGGCCGAGGCCAGTTCCCTGCCCCACACCTTTGGTGGTAAAGAATGGCTCGAAGATGCGCGACTGCAATTCAAGCGGGATTCCCGACCCTGTATCGCCTACTTCCACGACGAAGCTATCATCCTCTTTATAAGCTCTCACCAGCAGCTCACCCTTGCCATTCATGGCATCGATCGCGTTGTCGATCAAATTTGTCCAGACTTGATTGAGTTCGCTGCCGTAGGAGTTTACGAGCAATGGCATCGGCTGGTACTCACGCTTCACCTCGATGCCCTTCTTCAGCTTATGGTTCAGGATGGTAAGAGTATTCTCCAGGCTCTGGACGATGTCGACGTCCTGTAGGGCCGACTGATCCATGTAGGTGTACTGCTTGATGGCTTTCACCAGGTCGGAGATTCGCGTCGCGCTGTTTTCCACTTCGGAAAGGAGACTCCAAATTTCGATGGACATCGCGATGCGAGTTAACGCCGCCCGTGCTGTGGCTGGATTGAACTCGTCGAACAGGACAGCAATGGTTTGCGGCTCGATGCCTCTGCGCCCCAACTCCGCCGACAACTGCCACATATCGTCGATGCCGTGCGCATGAAGCATTTCTTCGATTTGTTCTTCGAGATCGCTGGCCTTCATGGCGTCGGTGGACGCTCCCGCGACCCCGGTGATGTCGGCCTCGAGAGTTTCAATGCGACGCCTCTGAGAAGGAGTGAGATCGTGTGAACCTAACTCGTGACTAGCGTCGCGTATGCGCTTCAATGCCTCACGCAGCTGGCTGGCGGAACGTTTCGCCGCCGACGCGGGATTGTTCAGCTCGTGCGCCAAACCGGCGGAAAGTTTGCCCAACGCGGCCAGTTTGTCGCGCAGTTGTTCCTGGCGCGTGGATTCGCGAATCCGATCCGCCATCAAGCCGACGAGGCGTCTGGCCAATTCCGGAATGCGATTCAGTAGTTCGGGAAATTTCGATTCATGAAGACGAAGCGCCCAAACGGGCTCGGTGGCGCGCGCCGTCCCGCTGTACTTCTTCATTCGTGAGAACGGTAGCAGTCCGCCTACGTCACCGGCCTTCGATTCAAAGAAAAGAACCTCGCCGGCAGGCGTTTCGTACTTGCCTTCGACGGTGCCTTCCAGCATGACGAACATGTACTCTGCCTTGTCGCCAGGCTTCAAGTACACTTCCCCAGCTTCCAGACGGCGCTCCTCGGCTTGTGAGACAAACCAGGCCAAGTCTTCTGGGCGCAAACCTTGAAATACCTCTACGCGTGCCAGAGCCTGCTGCAGAACCTCAAGCGAGGATGTATGGGATGGAGTTGTAGTTTCTGACATCGACGTTAGACTTTGCTCAGATACTGATGAATAAACTGTACCGCAACCGAACCCTCGCCAACTCCAGAAGCCACGCGCTTGACCGAACCGTGACGAACATCCCCCACCGCGAACACACCGGGCAAGCTGGTCTCAAGCAAGAAGGGATTACGCTCCAAGGGCCACCCCGCTGGACGCTTACCGTCCTTCATCAAATCCGGACCACAAAGTATGAACCCACGATCATCCCGCTCTACCATGCCAGCCAGCCAATCCGTGGTCAGGAAGCGCACCTATAAATATAAACAAAGAGTTCGCCGGGACTCTTTCCGTCTTGCCGGAATCCGAGCACAGCACGGCGATTTCCTCGAGATGGGTATCCCCGAAGACTTCGACTACCGAGGCATGAGTCCACAATTCGATGTTTTTCGTGGCCTTAATCTGGTCGATTAAGTACTGCGACATGGTCGCCGAAAGTGAAGGGCCGCGTAACACCATTACAACCTTGCTCGCGTATTTCGCGAAGTTGATGGCAGCCTGTCCCGCCGAGTTCGCCCCGCCAATGACATAAACGACTTCATTCGCTGCCGACATGGCTTCGGTCGCGCCCCCGCCGTAATAGACGCCCGCACCCTGCAAACGGTCCATGCCAGGAATCTCGAGACGCCTCCACTGCACTCCAGTTGAGATCATCACCGAGTGACAGGAAATCTCGTTGCCGTCCGAGAGCTTGAGAATGCGATAGGGCCCCTCTGCTCGCAGCCCGACGGTCTCCAGGGGAGAAAGAATCTCGACTCCGAAGCGTCGCGCTTGCACTACAGCCCGCCGCGCCAAGTCACCGCCGCTCAGTCCATTGGGGAAGCCGAGATAATTTTCAATACGAGAGCTCAGCCCTGCCTGACCGCCGGGCGCTTCGCGCTCGATCATCACCGTTTTCAGGCCCTCGGAAGCCCCATAGACGGCAGCTGCGAGACCGGCCGGGCCGCCGCCAATAATGGCCATATCGTAAAAGTCAGTCTGCGCGTGAGTCTTGAGGCCGACTTTTTCTGCGATTTGCGCCGGGGTTGCCGAGACCAGCTTGCTTCCGTCTGGAAATAATATAACCGGGAGGCAAGTCGAATCGGCGCCGAGCGCCTCCATGAGTCGCTTCGTTTCCGGATCATTCGCCGTTGCTTCAACGTCGATCCACTGATACGGCACATGATTGCGCGCCATGAAGTCGCGGCAGTCGTAGCAGGGAGGCGCCCAGCGTGTTCCGAGTACGCGGATACCCTCATACGGCGGATGGTACGAAGCCATCCAGTCGTCGAGCATATCGTCCACCATGGGATAAAGGTGCTCCGACGGCGGATCCCAGGGCTTGGTGAAAAAATAATTCACTCCGACTTGATTGATGGCATTGATCGCCGCATTGGTGTCGGCGTAGGCCGTGAGCAGAGCTCGCTTGGCGCCGGGAAAAATCTCCATCGCTTCGCCGAGAAATCCGATGCCATCCATATCTGGCATACGTTGATCCGCAAGCAGCAGGGCCACGCTATCGTTTCGAGTCTTCAACTGCTTAAGAATATCCAGCCCGCTCTTGGGCGACTCAGTGCTCATCACGCGGTAGCGGGCACCGTAATGCTTGCGCAAATCGCGCTCGATCGCCCGCAGCACATCGGCGTCATCGTCCACGGTAAGCAAGATTGGCTTAGGCATATAAGTCGAACGTCGCCACGACAAGAAGTTGCATTACCACTCTTGGCAACGTGATCTAAAGATGATCGAGGCGGGAATTTCGATTCGCGGCGATGTGGAAAACCCCTTAAATACCACCATGAGGTTATTGCTGCACGGCTTGCCTAAAGCTGGGCTTGACGCCGATCGCCGCCAGACTGGAATCATCCCAGCCGCCGCCGAGCGCTTTCACCAGATAGACGGAGGTGACGAGGCGCTGGCCTTCGATCTGTGCTTCCTGGCGTTCGTTGGTCAGCACTTGCTCTTGCGCAGTCACCACGTCGAGATAAGTCACGAGGCCGCCGGTGTAGCGGGCGTTGGCCAGGTCAAGAGACCGCTGGGCGTCATCCACCGCCCGCTTTTGCGAACCCGAGGCCGAGGCTAACGCATTTAATCCCGTCAGCGCATCTTCTACTTGCTGAAAGGCAACCAGTGCCGACTCACGATAGTCAGCCACATCTTCCCGATAGGTGCCTTTGGCGAAATCAAGTTGAGCATGCAACCGTCCTCCAGCGATGAGGGGCTCAAGCGCACTCAGCCCAAGGGACCATAGGAAACTCGGAGCATTGAACAAAGAAGTAATGTCCTTGCTCTGCACGCCGCCCTGCCCTTGCAGAAAAATGTCGGGATAAAACGCGGCCCGCGCAATGCCGATTTTCGCATTCGCCGAAGCGACCATCCGTTCGGCTTCTGCGATGTCAGGACGGCGCTGCAACAAATCGGCAGGCAGGGTTAACGGTACTACGGGAGGAGCCACGTCCAGAGCGCGCACCGGAGCCTTAAACTGCGATGCCGGAATGCCTTGCAGCAGCGCAATCGCGTGCTCATTCTGAGCCCGCTGTTGTTGCAGAAGATAAAGTTGCGTCTCTGCGCCATCGAGCACGGTCTGCTGTTGGGCAACGTCCAGACCGGAAACCGCACCACCATTGTGCCGTTTCTCGACTAGCGCGAGGCCGTCCTGCTCGAAATTGATGGCCTTCTGCACCACCCCCATCTCAAGATCGAGTTCGCGAAGTTGAAAATAGTCCGCCGCCAAGTCGGAGGTGATCATCAGCTGAAGGTTTTCCAGGTCCGCCGCGGAGCCTTGCAGTAGGGCGTTCGACGATTCGAGATTTTTTCGCACTCGTCCGAACAGATCCACTTCATAATTCAGATTGAATGGGATGGTAAAGGCGTTTTGTGTAACTGGGATGAAAGGGATCGTTGAACCTGAAGTGGGACGGTTACCCGAAAGCCGCTCGCGTAAAGCCGAGGGGTTCAGATCAAGCTCAGGATAAAGTCCCGAAGCCGTAACTCGAGCAGACGCCCGGGCCTCGCTAAGCCGGGCCAGTCCAGCTTTCAGGCTCTGATTGTTTTGCACAGCAGTGTCTTCATAGCGGTTCAGTTCGGCATCCCCGAAAATCGTCCACCACTTCCCTTTTGGCAATTTATCCAGCGGACTCGCTTCATGCCACGGCGCCGGAGTTTGCCAATTCTCCGATGTAACCACATCCGGTTTCTTATACTTGGGCCCGACGGCGAACGCTGCAAAACCGCTAAGCAGCGCGACCACTCCCAACCAGCGCAATCTCATGAATGCCCACCCGTCTGCGGAGCGACGCGAACCACCTGTCCATTCTCGAGCGAGTCGGACGGATTGAGTACCAGCTGATCGTTTGCATCCAATCCGCTAAGAATCTCAACCTCCGCACCGTAATCCCGTCCAATGACAACCGACTTAAGTTGAACTTTGCCGTCCGGTCCAACGACCGCCGCCCGCGTTCCTTCGGAACGGAAAAGCAAAGTATTCACTGGCACGGAGAGTCGCGGAACTTTAACATTCACAGAAAAATGCACCTTCGCGAACGCTCCGGGAAAGAGCAAGCCGTTTCCGTTGGGCATGTCGATCTCGGTGCGAAGGGTTCGAGTTGTAGGATCAATCGCGTCCGCCGTGCGCACTACTTTCCCGGTGAAATTCTCGTCGGTACGTCCTGCTAACTCCAGGCTCGCCGAGACCCCTTTATGAATGTAGGGCGCATAGATCTCTGGCACGTCGATGTATACCCGAATGGGATCGATCTGAGCCAGATCAAACAACTCCTGATTCATGCCGCCGTTGCCGGCATTGATCAGCGCACCGATGTCGGTGAGGCGCTTTGTGATCACCCCTGTGAAAGGGGCGTAAACATGCTTAAACGATTCGAGCTGTTCTAATCGGCGCACGTTGGCCGTCGCAGCCGCGAGATTCGCTTGACCCTGAGCCAGCGTATTCGTACGCTCGTCGGTTTCCTGCTGCGCGACCGCATCCTGTTTTTGCAGCGTTTCCCACCTCTGGGCGGACGTTTTCGCGATCTGCACTTGTGCCACTGCCTGATCGCGCGCGGCCCGCGCCTGTAGCAACTCCTGATCGACTTCAGGGGTCTCGATGTCCGCCAGCAACTCACCCTTCTTGACCTGGCTGCCGATGTCTTTGTACCACTTCGCGAGGTAACCGTTGGTGCGAGCGTAAATGGGCGATTCGGTGAAGGCCTGCAAGGTCGACGGGAGCATCAATTCCTGCTGCGGCGCTTCCAGCTTGGGACGGACCACTGCTACATTGGGCACGGCAAGTTCTTCCGTCTCTTTCGCCAGCGCGTTCTTTTCACCAACCCGCAACACAAACGTGATGACCGCGCCAACCGCAAGCAGCGTCAGAAAAGCGGCGACCACCAGCAGCGCTCCGCGGGATTTCCTTTCCGGCATGGGACTTTGCCGAGTGCTCCCGGTTTGCGCGGCTCGCGATTCGGTGTTGATGGGTGCGTCGACCACTTGTGTGTCATTCATAAACAGCCCTCAAAAGACTCTTTTAGGATTCGGTTGCCGCAAGTTGGGATTCACCTTTCACGCGGCGGCCGTGAAAGATGCTGAAGACGACCGGGACAAAGAACAGCGTCGCAACGGTGGCAAACATGAGGCCGCCGATGACGGCGCGACCCAGAGGCGCATTTTGTTCTCCGCCTTCACCGAGCCCCAGCGCCATCGGCAACATGCCAATGATCATGGCCAGTGCGGTCATGATTACTGGGCGCATACGAGTGTGGCCAGCTTCCAGCGCGGCTTCAATCGGATGCAGCCCCTCGGCCATTCGTTCTCGCGCAAAAGAAATCATCAGAATGCTGTTCGCCGTCGCGACCCCCATGCACATCACGGCTCCGGTTAACGCGGGGACGTTTAGCGTCGTGTGGGTCAAGAAGAGCATCCACAAAATTCCAGCCAGCGCTCCGGGAAGCGCGGTAATGATAATGAATGGATCGAGCCACGATTGAAAGTTCACTACGATGAGGAGGTAAACCAGAACGATCGACATCACCAAACCAATACCCAAACCGAGGAACGAAGAGTTCATGGTCTGCACTTGGCCTCGGATGATCATCTGTGTTCCGCGCGGCAACTTGCTTCGAAACGAGTCGATGATTTTCTGTGTGTCGTCTGCCACGCCACCCAGATCGCGTCCGTCGACGCTCGCATAAACGTCGGCTGACGGGAAAATATTGAAGTGATTGACCACGGCTGGGGTGTCGATTGGCTTCACTGTCGCCAGATTCGCCAATATTTGCGGAGCTGAATTCCCGGTCGCGCTCGTGATCGGCGTGTTCATCAGCGCCTGCATGGAATCCATGCGGTACTGCGGCGTCATGACCGCGATATTGTAGCTGACGCCATTATTCGGATTGAGCCAGAACGTCGGCGAGGTTTGAAAGCTCCCGCTCAACGAAATCAGTAGATTATTGGCTACATCGCGCTCAGTCATTCCCACTTGCTGCGCCCGGGTTCGATCCACATCGAAGTGCAGCGTTGGATTATCCATCAACTGCTGCACATGCACATCCACCGCGCCCGGAACATGACGCAACTTGTTTGAAATCTGTCCTGCCAGCGCATAATTCTGGGCAAAGTTGTTGCCAATCAACTGCACATCGATCGGCGCCGGCAAACCGAAATTCAGAATCTGACTGACGATATCGGCAGGCTGGAAGAAGAACTCAACCCCCGGGAACGCGTGCGGCAAATTCGCTCGCAGCTTGTGAATGTACTCATCGGTCGGGCGATGCCCTTGGTTCAAGTTGACCAGGATTTCTGCATCCGACGTGCCGATCGTGCCGGAGTTGCTGTAAGAAGTGTTTATGCCGCTGTAAGGCAAACCTATATTGTCGAGGACGGTGCTGATCTCGCTTTTAGGCACCTCGCGACGAATCTCCTGCTCGACTTCGTCCACGAGACGCGCGGTCTCTTCTATCCGCAAACCGGCGCGGGCTCGCACATGCAGCCGCATTTCGCCGGAATCCACGCGAGGGAAAAAATCCCGCCCCAAGAAGAAGATCAGGCAGAAAGACAACGCGCAGAAACCGAGAAACGAGAACACAAACACTTTCCGGTTCCCCATTACACCTTCAAGCGCGCCGCGATATCCTTCGCGCAGCTTTTCAAATCGAGCCTCGAAACCCCTCTGGAATCGTCCCAGGAATGTGGTTGGCTCTTTGTGCGTATCCAGCTCGTGTCCCTTGAGCAAATACATCACCAGCGTCGGAATGACGGTTCGAGAGAGCAGATACGACGCCAGCATTGCGAACACAACCGCCTCAGCCAGGGGAACAAATAAGTAGCGCGCCACCCCCGTAAGAAAAAACATCGGCACAAACACGATACAAATCGCCAGCGTCGAAACCAGCGCTGGAACCGCAATCTGCTGCGCGCCATCTAGAATGGCCTGCTTCAGTTCCTTGCGCATGCCCAGATTGCGCTCGATGTTTTCGATTTCGACGGTCGCGTCGTCCACCAATATTCCGACTGCGAGAGCCAAGCCTCCCAGCGTCATGATGTTGAACGTCTCACCCAAAGCGCTCAGACAAATGACGGAAACCAGAATCGACAGCGGAATCGAAATCGCAATGATCAGAGTGCTGCGCCAATTGCCAAGAAATAGCAGAATCATGGCCGCGGTCAAACACGCCGCAGTCAGCGCTTCTTTCACCACGCCCTGAATCGCCGCTCTCACAAATAAAGACTGATCGAAAAGCAGATTCATCTTCAAATCTTCGGGCAGCGTGGAGGCGATCTGCGGCAGCATCGCGCGCACATTCTTCACGATGTCGATGGTCGAAGCACTGCCGTTCTTCAGAATCGTAATCAGGGAGCCGCGCGTCCCATCCTGGCGGACAATGTTAGTCTGCGGCGAAAATCCGTCACGCACATGCGCCACGTCGTGAATGTAAATCGTCGCCCCATTTACCGTCTTCACCGGCAGGTCATTTAACTCGGCGACGGTCTTCGGGCTGGCATTCATCTCCACCAAGTACTCCAAGTCGCCGAGTTTCGCTGTCCCCGTGGGCAGAATGAGATTCTGAGCGCTGATCGCGTTGACCACGTCCACGGGCGTAAGGTGCTTCGCCTGCATCGCTGCAGTATCGATATCGACCTGAATCTGTCTCTGCTTGCCTCCATAGGGCCAGGGAATCGCCGCTCCAGGAATCGTGATTAGTTGCGTGCGAATGAAGTTGGTCGCATAGTCGAACAGCTTCTGCTCCGGCTCCACGCTGCTGCTCAGTCCAATCTGGACGATGGGTACGCTGGACGCGGAATACTGGATGATCAGCGGCGGAGTCGTTCCCGCGGGCAACTGCTTAATCTGCGTCTGCGAAATCGCCGTGACCTGGGCCAAGGCGGTCTGAATATTAGCGTTCGGGCGGAAGAAAACTTTTACGACTGCGATGCCATTCAACGACTGCGATTCGATGTGATCGATGTCGTTGACCAGCGTAGTCAGCGCACGCTCCGTAACCGAGGTGATGCGGTCCGACATGTCTTGCGGGGCGAGACCGGTGTAATTCCAGACGATGCTGATCACCGGAATATTGATATCCGGGAAGATATCGGTCGGCGTGCGCAGAATCACGATAGGGCTGAGAATCAGAATCAGCAGAGCCATCACGACGAACGTATAAGGCCGGCGTAACGCCAGCGCCACAATCCACATTTAAGGGCACCAACTTCCGGGTGAAATTCTCAAACCGTTGCCTTGGAACGTGTGACTCAAATCATAGATGAAATACGAGTCGTATCGGATTTTAATTTTCTGATACAGTTAGCCAGTGTCCAAGAACGGCGACATTACTGAGGTTTTGACCAGAGGGCCGGGCCGCCCCCGCAGCGAGGAAGCCCGCCGCGCCATCCTTGAGACCACGCTCGAACTGCTCCAGAAGACCGGATTCAACGACTTATCGATCGAGTCGGTCGCCGCTCATGCAGAGGTGGGAAAGGCGACAGTTTACCGTTGGTGGCCGAACAAGGCCGCTCTGGTGATGGAAGCGTTCGTCCTGGCAGTCGAAGGCGAGTTGAAGTATGCATCGACGGGCTCAGCCGAAGCCGTCATTCGCGATCAAATGAGGCGCTGGACAAAAGTCTTTCGCAGTCCGCTGGGCAAAGTCATTTCTGCCGTAATCGGCGCAGGCCAATCCGAGCCGGAGATGCTCGAAGCCTTCCGCCACTACTACGTGCAGCCCCGCCGCGTGGAAGCCCGCAAGCTGCTTCGTGAAGCCATGCTCAACGGAGAAATCCGCTCCGACATCGATCCCGACACCATCCTCGATCTGCTCTACGGACCGCTCTACCTACGCCTGCTGCTGCACCACGCAGAGCTAACGCCGGAGCTGGCGGATTTGGTGTTTGATATTGTGATGCCAGGGTTGAAGCCGCGCTAAACCAACGCTGCCTGTCCGGCCTCAACCGGCAGTTTCTCCGTCTGCCAGGCGTCGAAGCCGCCGGTTACGTTGATGATGTCTTCGAATCCGGCACGGCGCAGAAGGCTACATGCGATGGTGCTACGGTAGCCGCCTTTGCAGTGCACCGCGACAGGCCTTGACGAGTCAATCTCTGGCGGAGAAACTTTGAAATTATCCAGCGGCCAGTGAATCGCGCCCGCGATGTGCCCGGACTGAAACTCAGCGTCGCGACGCACGTCGAGCACTTGCAAGTCTTCCCTACCAAATTTTTCGCTCAACTCCTTGACGGAAACTTCAGCCAGCGAACTCAAAGGATATCCGGCAGCTCTCCACGCAGCGACGCCACCCTCAAGAAAGCCGCGGCATTTTTCGAGTCCCACGCGAGCCAGCCGAACGCGCGCCTCAGCATATTGCTCCGCCGTGTCGGCAATCAGAATCGGATTCTGCGAGAGCCCCAACAGCGCTCCAGCCCACGAAGCAAACTGTCCCGACAAGGCAATGTTCACCGACTTCGGAATGTGGGCGACTGCAAAATCGGCATTGGGACGAACATCCAGAGCGAAGTAATCCTGATCGAGCGATACTTTCAACTCCTGCGCAGAAATAGGATTCAACTCCGGCAACTGCGTCAGCGCCGGCGCGCCAGCCCGATTCAGTTCAGCATCTTCGGTGAAATATGCAGGGCGCGCCGGAAGATTGTGCGTCATTGCAGCGACGAACTCTTCTTTGCTTGGAATTTGCAGCGCATAGTTGGTCAGCCGCTCCGTTCCGATAGTCGACGATTTTTCCGCCCGCATATTGCGGCCGCACAGCGATCCGGCGCCATGTGCGGGATACACCAGTACGGAATTGTCCAGCGTCATCAACTTCCCATGCAGACTGTCGTAAAGCAGTCCAGCCAATTGCTGGGGCGTATGAGAAGCCGAAAGATCAGGGCGTCCCACATCGCCAATAAAGAGCGTGTCGCCGGTGAATACTGCCCATGGAGAATCTCCCCGCTCGCGGTCGGTGACGACCAGACACATGCTTTCTGGCGTGTGCCCAGGAGTCTCCAGCGTACGGATCACGACCGATCCCATCGTCAGTGAAAAATCATTGGTCAATCCAATGTGCGGAAAGCCTGCATTCGCCTTCGTTCCGATGTAAATCGTGGCTCCGGTGCGCGCCGCCAATTCGTGATGCCCCGAAACAAAGTCGGCGTGCAAATGAGTTTCCAAGATGTGCCGAATCGTGAGCCCTTGCGTTTCCGCCGCACGCAAATATATTTCGACGTCTCGCTGGGGATCGATCACGAGAGCGTCCCCGCCCGACCCGATCAAGTACGAGGCGTGGGACAAACAGCCCAAATAAAATTGCTCGAAATACACAACCCCTCCGATTCCCAACCTATCTTACAGCGCCGCGATGACCGGGTAGAAGGAGTCTTTCTTCCGTGGAAAACTGTCCCGGTCGCGGAGCGCGAACTTGGAGTAATATTACGGAGTGTCAGCGGTCGGCCCAACGCGCTGGCTAAAATGCCCTCCCCAGGAGACAACTCAGATGTACCGGCCCGTAACCAGCAACTCGCCCCGATATGACTCCACGCCCGATGTGGAATCAACCATTAGAGGCTTAACCCAGGACTATTGCATGGCGTTCAACACCGGCAATTACGATCAGGCTGCGGCCCTATTTGCTGCGGACGGCCACTGCCTGCCGCCTAACCGCGAAAGCGCCCAAGGGCCTAAATCAATCGAACGCCTGCTACGGACCATCGGAGAATCAGGTGCGCAAGACCTCCGCCTTGAAACGATTCGTGTCGATCACTCAGGCGACATGGCGCTCGAAGTCGGCATCTACACGCTCGCGGTTGCACTGGAGAATGGCACGAGCGTTCCCGATCGCGGCAAGTACGTAAAGGCGTGGCGGAGATTAGGCGCGTGGATGATCGTGGCAAGTTCGTGGAATAGCAGCCTGCCGCCGATTCGCTGAATGAGAACGGCTCGCAGACGAACCAAGAAGCGTATTTACGAAACACCTCATGCAGGGCAAATAATGCTGCATGGAGAAATTGGAAAGCTTACCCAATTCGAACCCTTTACTACGGGATTTTACGGAGCCGAGGACCGACGCTTCCGGATACTGCCCGAACTGCTCGTCGAAGTTAAGCGAGCAGCGTTGCAAGCTGAGCTGTTTCCACTGTGGGTACTATCTTAGCTGCTCCGACTTTTATTGAAGCCGAGGTTTGCGGAAGTCCAATTCATTTTAGTTTCATCCTTGACCCTCGAAATCTTACTCAAGCACTCTGAAAGGAAATATCAATGGAACGTAAAGCAAGCGCAGTATGGAAGGGCGGACTGAAGGACGGCAAGGGCGCAGTGTCATCCGACAGCCATGTGCTCAACGGAACTCCCTATTCCTTCTCGACTCGGTTCGAAAACACGCCGGGCACCAATCCCGAAGAGCTAATCGCGGCTGCACATGCGGCGTGCTTCTCCATGGCGCTTTCGGCGCAGTTGGGCGCAGCAAAGCTGACTCCCTCGAGCATTGAAACCTCGGCGACGTTAACCATGAAAAAAGAGGACGCGGGATGGGCGATCACGGATATCCACCTCGACGTCGTAGGCCACGTGCCGGGGGCTGATGATGCCGCATTCCAAAAAGCGGCTGCGGATGCGAAAGCGGGCTGCCCTGTATCTAAAGTTTTGAAGGCTAACATTACGATGAGTGCGAAGCTGGAAGGTTAGAGGACTTGCATTGCGCCCGCCGGGAGCGCTAGAATCAAGCTGTTCTCGGCGGCCGCACTGGCTCGCTGATCCTCCGGGCCGAATCGGTTGCAATCGTAAACACTGTTGGGTTCCACAACCGTTCCAACCGCAACGCATTGTGTCTGCCCTTGAGGAATGAGCCAGTCTAATCCGTCGGCACGTCCGCGCAAGAACTGAATCCCCGGCGGATTCTCAAGCGAATCGAACTTCGGAAACCCGATTCTCGATTCCTCGAAACCGCCGATGACAACAGCGATCAAGAGTGATCCAAGAAGCCGAATCATCCAGAAAAAGAGCAGGCCTATGAACGCAGGACCAGGCAGACCCTCCGGTGGCGGAGGGGGCAGGAATCGCCGCAGACGGCGTCGCCCATCGAATGCAAGCAACCCCAACTCGGGCCGTGATCGAGGGCCCCAGCAAAATGGAATTTACAGCGCCCCGATGGACCACAGCTATCGCGCGACGCTCAACGGAAACTCGAACGGGGCGCGCCCCGGCCGTGCCCGCCCGGGCTTCGCACAGACCTACGCTCCGCCCGATCCCGACCCGCTGCCGCAACAGAGTGCGGACGCGGTATCGCGCATCTTCGCATTTGTAGACGACCTTTTCTTTCAGGCAAAAATTCAGGAAACCGCGCGCAAGCTGAACGTAAAGCTGGAATTCGTGAAGACCGAGAAAGACTTGATGGATCGCGTGAAACAGAATGGCGAGGAAAAACCATCGCTCATCATTATCGATTTAAATCATGCGACCGTGAAGCCGTTGACGCTCATCTCAAAGCTGAAAACCAAGCTGAAAAAAGGCACTTCGATTATCGGATTCTTGTCGCACGTGCAGGGCGATCTAAAGCTGAAGGCTCACGAAGCAGGATGCGATATGGTGCTTCCGCGCTCGGCGTTCTCGCAGAACCTCCCGCAGTTGCTGCGTCGCCACGGCGGCCCAGAGCTTACCGACGAAGGCGAAGCCCAAACGGGCCCAGCAGCGCAAGCCTAGTCGTCAATCGAGGATTCGCTGCTGGCTGAGGGAAGTTCGAGCTAGGTCCGGCCTTCCAAAGAATCCCGCTCTCGCTTGACCTCGCGGTAGCGCTTCCACATCAGCCCCAGATAGGCACCGTGGATAATCCAAGCAGCCCCGTACGCAGCGTACAGGTAATTCATCGCAACGCTCCCGGCTCCAGCAAGGCCTCCAGCGCCTGCGTCTCTTCCACGTCACGCTTCATGGTTTCCAACTGAAAGCGTAGCCAGCAAACCAAGCTCGCGAAGCACAAGAACGCCAGCCAGTTGATCAGAAGCACGCGGAGCATTCGGGGATCGATGGACCCACCGCCGCCAATCACCGGTTGCGGATGTTGCGTCCGGAAAAACCAAATGGAAAAATAAACCAGGGGCATGTCCAGCGCCCCGAACACCGCGAGCGCCGCCGCCAATTTCGGAGTATCTCCGCTGATCGAGAGTTTGCGCAACATCAGATAGCTCACGTAAATCAGCCAGAGCACGAGCGTCGAGGTGAGTCGCACGTCCCAAGTCCACCAAATTCCCCACACTGGGCGCGCCCATAGCGGCCCCGTCACCAACACGACGGTGCAGAAAACAACTCCAACTTCCGCGGAAACCAGAGCGAGAATATCTGTGCCGCGCTCCGAGAAAAACGCACGCACTAAAAAGTAGATACCCGCGATCATGATTCCCGTCGTGGCCACCGCTCCGGCCTCCAATCCGTAGGGCAAAGGTCGGAACAGGAAAGCGCCCGCGCAAGTCAGCAAAGCAATCGCCAGCGCGACCGCCTTTCCAATCCTGTCCGCTGCATCATTGGGACGCAGAAGATACTGCACCGACGCCACGAAATTCAGAAAGAAGAGAAGAAACGCAGTCCACGCCGAGGGTACGTGGTAATAGAAAATCCGTTGCACGTTGCCCATGGTCTGCTCGGTCGGAGCCACAAACCAAGCTGCATAAAATGCATAGCCCAAGAAGGCCAGCGTAGCCACTGCGAGGATGGGAAATGCCCGCTTCATTCCGCGTGCAGCACGGTTTCAAACAACAACATGCTGCCTATAGTAAACACCACATCGTAGGTGCCGAGCAATACGAGCCAGAAGCGCGCCGAGTCCTCGCCGATTAGTATCGCCGTCGTGCCATTTACCATTGCGATAATAGCGGGGATGGAAATAGGAAAGAGAAGCAGTGGCAGCATGATCTCCCGGCTGCGCGTGCGCAAAGAAATCGCGGCGAAAAACGTCCCGTTCACGACGAGAGCCCATGTCCCCAAGGCCGCCAACAAAGCCAGACTGGACGCCGATCCCAGCACTCGCAGGTTGTAAAAGATCACAAACAAAGGCGTCATCAACAACTCAAGAATGCTGACAAAAATAAAATTGCCGACGGCTTTGGCGAGGAACAACGCATTCGCCGGCGCGGGTGAAATGCGGTAGGCATCGAGGACTTCATTTCGCAATTCCCGTGCCCACGTCTGATTCAACGCCACCACAGCCGCAAACAAGAACGCCACCCAGATCAATCCACCGGCAATGTGGCGCGATTCTTCGGCCGTGGGATCGAATGAAAAACTAAAAATCACCACGACGAGCAAAGCGAAAAACAACATCGCGTTGATTACATCTCGCGAGCGCCACTCCAGGCGGAGATCTTTTATCAGCGTGGCCCGTCCAACACGGATGAGACCCCCACTCAAATCTGTTCACTCACTAAATCGGCGATCGACTTCCAATCCTTCGTACGATTGACAATCGCCCCGGCGTCCATCCAGACGAATTCGTCCGCAGCGCCCTGGAGCAGCGCGGCTTGATGCGTAGTCACGACGATGGTCTTGCCTGCATCCCGCAAATCACGGAGTAAACGAACCATGGCCTGCGCTGAAGTCAAATCGACGTTTGAAAACGGTTCGTCGAGCAGCAGTACTTCAGGCCGATTCAGCAATGCCCGCGCCAATGACAATCGCTGCCGCATGCCCTGCGAATACTGTCCCACAGGCCGCATCAATGCCGGATCAAGCCCCACCGCTCGAATCGCATCGGCACAGCGCTCCTCATCCTCGATTCCATACAGACAAGCAAAGTACCGCAAATTCTCCGTCCCACTGAGTTCGTCATACAGCAAGGAGGGATGCGCCATATAGCCAATCTTTGGATTCGCGGCACGAGAGTTTGTCTCGCCCAGCAATGAAACGGATCCACGGTTCGGACGACTGAGTCCAGCCAGCGTTCGCAGCAACGTCGTCTTGCCCGCGCCGTTGCCGCCCAGAATGCAATAGAGTCTGCCCGCGGCGAACTCCGCAGTGACCCCGCGCAGCGCGGAGAACTTCCCGAATTGCTTGCTTAGGCCGCGCAGAATGATCGCGGGCATCGGCAGACTATCCATAGGCTTTAGTGATTCGTTTCGTAAACACCGGCAATTAGTGAAGATAGATGAAGCCTTGAAGCAAGTCGAGCCAAAGCCGTATTCTCGGATTGTCGTACAAAGAAAATCTCAGCAACCTTCGCCGCTCCCTAGTAATCCAAGAGCCATGACACACCAAATGGCTACGATCAGCGCAGCAGCCAGCGGAACTTTCCTTTTGGGCGGGGACCTGCCCATTCACCGCCTCGGATTCGGCGCCATGCGTATCACCGGCGACGGCGTTTGGGGCCAGCCCAAAGATCGCGAAGAATGCAAGCGCGTGCTGCGTCGTTTGCTCGATCTCGGCGTGAACTTCATCGACACTGCCGACGCCTACGGCCCCGAGGTCAGTGAAAATCTGATCGCCGAAGCCCTTCATCCCTATCCAAAAGAATTAGTCATCGCGACCAAAGGCGGCCTAACCCGCAGCGGCCCTATGCAATGGGCGCCAGTGGGTCGGCCCGAATACTTACGCCAGTGCGTAGAGATGAGCCTGCGCCGCCTGAAGCTGGAACGCATCGATCTCTACCAACTGCATCGCTTTGACGCCAAGGTTCCCGTCGAGGAAACTCTGGGCGAACTGAAGGCTATGCAGAAAGAAGGCAAGATTCGCCATGTCGGAATCTCGGAAGTCTCGGTTGCTGAAATTGAGCGCGCTAAGAAAACGGTCACGGTCGTCAGCGTACAGAACAAATACAACATCAGCGACCGCGCTCACGAAGACGTCCTACAATACTGCGCTAAACACAATCTGGGATTTATCCCCTGGTTTCCCATGGCTTCCGGCGAATTAAGCAAACCGGGTGGTGTCTTGGACGCCGCCGCCAAAGCTCACAAAGCCACAACTTCCCAGGTGGCGTTGGCGTGGTTGTTAGAACATTCGCCCGTGATGCTGCCGATACCCGGAACGTCTTCAGTGAAGCATCTTGAGGAAAACGTAGCCGCGGCTGCACTCAAACTAAGCGCGGAAGAAAAACAAACGTTAGAAGCCGCCGCCAAGCAGGCCGCGTGATGCAGGTGCGAGCGGACTTAGGGTCTTGCGGACGGAACTTGCAACTCCGTCATACTCTTAGGCGCGGCACCCGGAGCCGCCGCAGGCGCGTACTTGGACGCGCACTTCGCCTGTAGTTGCTTGGCGTGGAAAACTCCGTCCCGGCCAAAGCTGCCGTCGGCCAGCGCCTGGGAGTTGTCCTTGAACGTGTCCGGGGGAGCCTCTGTCCCGCTATACACCACGTTCAACACTTGATCCTGCTCGATAAGCGCGAACTCAACCTGCGTCCCCGTGCGTCGAATCGACCCCGGTTGGACGTTTCCCGCAACCCGCAAGCGCTTGCTATATGCCGAGTCGCCCATGGCGCGCAGTTCCTTGATGGTGACGTAGTAGCTCTTGCTCTGCTGCACCCCAGTATAGGCGAGGTATCCTAGCGACAACAGAATCGCAAACGTCGCCCCGCCAAACTTCAAGAATCGCGAAATTTCAGCGCTCATAATTGACCAACTCTAAGCAGACTTTACGCGCCGCTTGAGTAATGGGTCAAGTGGGTGCCGGCAGTTTACCCACTTGGTCACTCTATGGATTCCGCCAAATTCTGACCCTAGAATGCCCTTAATAGGGAGAAGTCAAATGTTGAATCAAATTGAGCGCTCACGCCCTACGCGGCGGGCTATGGCGGCGCGAGCATCCGAGTCGCTAGCGGATTCTACTACCACCTTGGAGGTCTCCAAGGTCAGGGGGCGAGCCGCACGTCAATGGACGTCATCGACGAAGGTGATTGGCTGTTCGCAACCAAGAATATGTACTTCGGTGGCCAGCACTCAAGCTTCCGCATCCCCCTACAGCTCGATCATTCGGCTGACCCCATACGTCGACGGGTTGGGAATGTTTACTAACGGCGGGAAGCCGCAGGTTTTTATCACCAGGTCAGGCGACTACGGATGGTTTGTCTACAACCTGGTGCGGCACCTATCGGACCGTAGTTCCACAGAAAACTTCGCGAATCGCCCTCATCGTCGCAGTTTCAAGAGCCGTCTCAAATTCCTTTTTCCGTGTAAGACGGCGATCACTTGAAGAGGAAGCGTTTCGGGCCGGTAGACGATCGTGTAGTTGCGATAACGATTCACAGTCCAGAAACGCAAGGGGCGACTCGTGAGGTCTGCGCGGGAATGCCCGCGCATCGGACCCTCAGCAACCAAAGCGCAAGCTTCATAGATCGCCTGTTCGATGCGGTCCCGCGACTGTGTCGTTGTCCTCGGCGATGTAAGTCCAGATCTCAAAAATATCGGCCTTGGCCACGCCCGTGAGCACATACGGGCTCACCGCTTCGGCGGCTTCCCTTGTTGCCAATTCTCTTTCATTGTTTGAATTTCACGGCGCGCCTGTTCCCCATCAATCAACTCGCCACGCTCGGCCTGCAGAAATCCTTCTTGTATATGCGCAGTCATGGCCTGCCGCTCCTCGTCTGTCCAGTTCACTTCTGCGTCCAGGGCTACAAGCGCGTGGCGGAACACATCTTCTACACCGCTGTAACCACCGCTGGACAGGCGCTTCTGAACTAAAGCCGCAAGGTCGGGCGGCAACTTAACCTCCATTAAGAACCCCCATTCCGGACTCTCATCGTAGCCTCTCGCCACGTGAGGCTCAAGCACGAAAACGTCGGCACCAGCCGCTCGCCCCTGAATCTGCTAGCATCGGCAATCATCTCTTGAAACTAACGCCATGCACGCTCTGATTGCCATTGCCGGAGTTGCCCTTCTTTTCTCGGTGTTACTCGACGCCTTTGAGACTGTAGTGCTGCCGCGCCGCGTCAACCGACACTTTCGGTTTACCGCATGGTTTTACCGTTCCACTTGGAGACCCTGGGCCAGCATCACCCGGCACATCAAAACTGCATCGCGTCGCGAAAACGTGCTTGGCTATTTCGGCCCGCTGTCGCTTATCTTTTTGCTCGGCGTATGGGCGATCGGTCTGATTTTCGCCTTCGCCCTCATGCAATACGGCTCGGGTGAGCATATCTCGAACAACGGCGGCCCAATCACTTTTGGGACGCTGCTTTATCACAGCGGCGAAACATTTTTCACCCTGGGCTATGGCGATATTGTTCCGACATCAAGTGCAGCGCGCACGCTGGCGGTGTTTGAAGCTGGAATGGGCTTTGCTTTCCTCGGACTTGTGCTGGGCTATCTTCCGACGATCTACTCATCGTTCTCCAGCCGCGAGATTGAGATCTCGCTGCTTGATGCCCGCGCGGGATCTCCTCCCACTGCCGCCGAGTTGCTGGGCCGCTTCGGTAACTGCCCCGATCAGGAAGTGCTGGACGAAATTTTCCGCGACTGGGAGCGCTGGTCGGCCGAAGTTCTAGAGAGCCAGCTGTCCTATCCGGTGCTAAGTTTTTTCCGCTCGCAGCACAACAATCAATCCTGGCTCGGCGCGCTCACCACCATTCTGGATTCCACCGCCCTGGTCATCGCCGGCATCACCGTTGGAATCGGCGATATTCGCAATGACCAGGCGCGCTTGACTTTTGCCATGGCGCGACATGCCGTGGTGGATCTGAGTCAAACGGTTATCGCAGCGTACGATCCCGCCCCTACCGATCGACTCCCGGCGGAAGAGTTGCTGCGACTGCGAGCAAGACTAAGCGAGAAGGGGCTGCATCTTCGCGACACCGAAGCCGCGGAAAAAAAATTGGCACATCTAAGAACGCTCTACGAACCTTACGCGCAAGCGCTGGCGAAACGGCTCGCCATCACTCTTCCCCCGTGGATTCATCCGGAGAGGCGGCGCGATAATTGGGAGGGCGGTCCCTGGGATCGGCTGATCCAGGCAAAGAATCCAGATGCGATCGCGCAATCCACCGAAGATCATTTTTAACTGTTGCCCCGCAAACGTCGCTGCCGCTTGCAGTAAGCACAAGAAGCATAGTGGAAAACGCTAACCAGGAAAAGAAATTCCTCTTGCCAGAAGGTGCTTTGAAAGTTACTATGCAGAACATCCCCTGATTGCAGTTTTGATCGCTCTCCTATGAACATCGGCGAAACCATCAGAAACTACCGGCTGCAAAAGGGCATGTCTCAGGGCGACATCGAAAAGCGCACGGGGCTGCTGCGCTGCTACCTCTCTCGCGTCGAAAACGGACACACCATTCCTTCGCTGGACACGCTTTCCAAAATCGCCGGGGCGATGGAACTCGCGCTGTCACAATTTTTCGCCGACGGCGCGCACACAAACGGATCCGCCAAAGCATTACCGCAACTCTCCGACGACGAAGTCCGCTTCCTCAGCCAGATTCGCCGCTATTCGGTCAGCCTCAACGACAGCGACCGCAAGCTGGTGCTCGCAATGATTAAGAAGATGGCATCCAACTCCAGCAAGTAATTACTTTCGTCCGTGTCCTTCCGTGGCCGCAAGGAATCTCGCCAGCCGCCCCTCCACTCCCTACACTCAAGGTCGGAGAACTGTCTTTGACCATCGACGAGGAACTGACTCTACTCGAGTCTCAAATACGGCGTCTCAAGATCGAGTACGAGACTTTCTTTAACAATCCGCATAAGCGGCCGCCCACCGACACGGAGTGGAAAGTGCTCAGCCTAATTCGCAAGTTCAGCGACGGCGGCGGGCGCATGAACTTCGCCCAACGCTACCGCTACAACGAAATGGCGCAACGCTACGCCGTCTTCAGCGATCTCTGGCGCAAGAAGATGCGTATCCGCGAAGAAGGCTATCGCCGTCCGCAGGACGCGTTGCTCTCCGTCTCAGGAGTCCGCGTCGAAGGACTGCCCGAACCTGCCCACAAAGCCTACGGCGTGGGCCATGCCGCAGCCGCCGCTCCCGCGGAAGAGAAGCCGGTGACATTCGAATACTCCGACGTAAAGGCCGAAGGCGAGCGTGTCGAGCAACTCTACAAAACTCTTTCGGAAGCCAAGAGCAAAGCTGGAGAAAGAGTGTCCGGCAATCTGGAGTCGTTCTCATCCTTCGTGCAAAAGAAAACTGACGAGATTCGCAAACAATACGGCTGCCATAGCGTCGAGTACACCGTCGAAGTACAAAACGGGCAAGTCCGACTGAAAGCCAAAGCCAAGATTTAATGGCTAATCGAAGTTATTCCCGCCGCCACAGAAAACTCTTGTCCTGCTTCACACATCCTTAGGTTCGTTCCTTAAGTAGACTCTCGCGTGGTTTTCGCAAGTCCGCGCACTGTGCAGGATAAGAGGCTCTAATGTTCCGACTATCGACTCTCGCACTTTTCTTCTTGGCTGCCGTAACTGCACTTCTTGCGCAGAAGCAGACAGCGGGGGCGTTCAATGGTTCAACGGTCGCACAGCTTCGCCCCGCTGTTGCGATTCCTAACAACAATTTTGGGACGTCGGCTGCTGTAAGCGGCAATACGATCGTCGTTAAGGCGGATGATGCTGCTTACGTTTTTGTCGAGCCCCCGAGCGGATGGACAAACACGTCGCAGACTGCAAAGCTAGCTCCGACCGGCGAGGTCGCCATCAGCGGCAGCACTATTGTGACCTGCTGCACCACGAGTTCGGCCTACGTGTTCGTGCGGCCGTCACGTGGTTGGACGGACATAAGCGCTACGGCGACCCTCGCCCTGCCACAGCCCGCCGATTCCTCGACCTCGATAGCGATTAGCGGCGATACGATCGTGGTTGGTAATGGAGCGGCTGTGGTCAATGGAAACAATCAGCAAGGTGCAGCCTATGTTTTCGTCAAACCGGAGGGAGGATGGAGCGGAACGGTTCAGCCTGTCGCGACCCTGACCGCGTCCGACGGGATTTCCGAAGACCTCCTGGGATCGTCAGTCGCTGTCGAAGGCGGAGTCATCGCCGCAGGCGCTCCCAAGTCTTTCGGGCCAGACGGTGCCGTCTACGTGTTCGTGAAGGCGCAGACTGGATGGGCGAACGCAACACAAACCGCCAAATTGACTACGTCGAACTCGCAGGGCGCCCTCGGCGGTGCAACTTCCATCAGCGGAAACGTCATCATCGAAAGCGGGCTGTATGCTGGTTACGTTTACGTAAAGCCTGCCTCAGGGTGGACAGACATGACAGAAACCGCCGAGCTGTCCGACGCAGCCTCGCCATTCGACCCCGCCTCAGTCTCCATCAGCGGATCAGTGATCGCGATGGGTTCGCCTGAGACGTCCGATGGCGAACCGTCAGGCGATGTCTACCTATTCGAAAAACCAGAAGGTGGCTGGCAGACTAGCACAATTCCGAGTCTAGTTTTTCAGGGAGGAATGCCAAACACGCTGGCACCCGGACAGTCAGTTGCGCTTACCGGAAGCACGCTCGTTGCCGGAGCGCCTTACGTGAACAATAACTCTGGCGTCGCCTATGTAGCGGTGCCGAAGTAACGATATCTCCGACGACTACGCGCATCCTGATAAACTTCTCCATTCCACTTATCGCAATGGGGAGCCTTCATGTCGGGAATTCAACGCGCCATTTTAAGTGTCACGGATAAGAGCGGCCTCGCCGCCTTCGCCCAAAAGCTCGCGCAATTGGGCGTCGAATTGATCTCCACTGGAGGCACGGCCAAACTGCTGCGCGATTCCGGCATTGCAGTGAAAGACATTTCCGATCTCACCGGCTTCCCCGAAATGCTTGACGGACGGGTGAAGACGCTGCATCCCAAAGTGCATGGCGGAATTCTGCATCGCCGCGAGGACGCGTCCCACCGGGACGCCGTCGCCGCACACGGCATTCTGCCGATCGACATGGTCGTCGTCAATCTGTACGCCTTCGAGCAGACCGCGGCCAAGCCCGGCGTGCATTTCGACGAGATCATCGAGAACATCGATATTGGCGGGCCGTCGATGATTCGTTCCGCCGCCAAGAACTTCCGCGACGTCGCCGTAGTTACGTCGCCTGCGGACTACGACGCTATCGCCAACGAAATGGCGCAGAACGGCGGGACTCTCTCGCTCGAAACCAAATGGCGTCTCGCGCAAAAAGCGTTCGCCACAACCGCCGCGTATGAGTCGGGCATAGCCTCCACACTCGAGCATCTGCACCCCAGCGCAGTCCTGGCACGATCCACAGGGTTCCCGGCAACGCTTAGGCTCTCGTTCCAAAAGCTGGCCGATCTCCGTTACGGAGAGAATCCGCACCAAAACGCGGCCGTGTACACCGACGGCTCATTCGGCGGCGTAGCCAACGCGCGCCAATTGCAGGGCAAAGAGTTGTCCTACAACAACATCGTCGATCTTCAGGCTGCGTGGGATCTTGCCCAAGAGTTCGACGAGACGGCCTGCGCCATCATCAAGCACACCAACCCATGCGGCGCCGCGACTGGAAAAACCCTCAAGGAAGCGTATTTGAAGGCGCTCGAAACCGATCCCGTGTCGGCCTTCGGCGGGGTCATCGGAGTCAATCGCGAAGTGGACGAAGCAGCCGCCGAAGAAATCGCCAAACTTTTCACCGAAGTCGTGGCTGCTCCCAGCTTCACCGAGGCGGCAAAAGCAAAGTTCGCCGCCAAGAAAAATCTCCGCCTCGTTGAGATCGCCAAATTGGAAGAAAAATGGGTACTGAAGAAAGTTTCCGGCGGATTGCTGGTACAGGACTCAGACCTACGCCTGCTCACCGAATCCGACCTGAAAGTCGTCACCAAGCGGGAACCCACTCCCGAAGAAAAGCGCGCGCTGCTTTTCGCATGGAAGGTCTGCAAGCACGTCAAGTCGAATGCCATCCTTTACGCTCGCGACGGACAGACTGTGGGCGTCGGCGCGGGGCAAATGAGCCGCATCGACTCCGCTCGCATCGGCGCCGCGAAAGCCGTGCTGCCCATGCAGGGGACGGTAGCCGCGTCCGACGCCTTCTTTCCCTTTCCCGACGGCGTGGAGGAAATTGCCAAGGCAGGCGCAACCGCGATCATTCAGCCGGGCGGATCGGTCCGCGATAACGAGGTCATCGAGGCCGCGAACCGACTGAATCTGGCCATGATCGTCACCGGGGTGCGCCATTTCCGCCACTAAACGCTTGAGTTGGCCCGCCGCAAGTCGCTGTACTTCCGGTTAAATTCGGCACCACCGCAACTTCGTCCACCGCGTCGAATCACAACGACGTGGGTTTACAATACTTCAAGCACCCAGCAGGTAAGCTCGGACATCTAAGCGGATATCTTAGGCTCGCGATAATTCAGTAAATTACACGAAGGTTTCGATGAAGAGAATTCACACCATAGTCCCTGCGCTTGTCATTAGCGCCCAGATGTTCGCTCTGCAAACCCCCACCCCGGCTCCGGCTTTGTCTACGCCGAGTGAGAAGGATACCCCGGCAGCGGTGGCGAAGGCCGCGGCTGCACGCAAAGCCGACAAAGCTTCGTCTTACTACCACTATGCTTTGGCTCACATGTACGAAGAGCAAGTGACCGTCTACGGGCGCAGCGACCTGGCAACAAAGGCGATCGAAGAATACCGTCTCGCCATCGAAGCCGATCCTTCATCCGAGTTCTTGACTTCAGGTCTCGCCGAACTCTACGCCAAGACGGGACGCATTCGCGACGCCGTCGTCGAAGCTCAGGACATCATCAAGCGCGACCCTAACAATCTCGAAGCGCACAAACTGCTGGCTCACATTTACCTCAAATCGCTGGGCGATGTGCAATCCGGCGGGACTTCCGAGAATGTTCTGAATCTCGCCATCGAGCAATATCAGGAAATCCTCAAGCTCGAGCCGGATAACGTCGACGATCACCTGTTGCTGGGCCGACTCTATCGCTTGAACAATGACTTGCAGAAGGCCGAAGGCGAGTTCAAAACCGCCGTCAAGCTGCAGCCGGATTCCGAAGAGGCGGTCACTACGCTGGCCTTGCTGTACAGCGAAGAAGGCGATACGACGCGCGCCCTGCAAACTCTAAGCGCGGTCCCGGACGCCGCAAAATCCGCCAAGCTCTACGCCACGCTCGGCTACACCTACGAGCAGCAAAAGCAATACAAAGAGGCCGTTAAGGCCTACCGAAAGGCGACGGAACTTGATCACGATAATCTCGACGCCATACGCGGGCTGGCTGAGAACCTGATGAACGATGGCCAGACCGATGCCGCGCTCGAGCAATACAAAATCATCGCCGACGCCAATCCCGAGGACGCTCAGACCTACGTCCGCATGGCTGAGATCTACCGCCGGGAGGGAAAGTTTGATCTCGCGCTGGAAGATTTGAAGAAGGCGGAGAGCATGGTCCAGGACTCGATGGAAGTCCCCTACAACATCGCCGCCGTCTATCAGGCGCAAGGCCGGTATGACGATGCGATCCCAGTGCTGCTGGACCTGATCAAGAAAACCGAGAAGGCGGACGGAACCTACAGCCAGAGCGAAGAGAATAACCGCGCTGTATTCCTCGAACGTCTCGGTACCGTCTATCGCGACAACCAGCAAACTCCCCAGGCAATTGAAACCTTCCGAAAAATGCTGACTCTCGGCGACGACAACGCCGAACGCGGCTACCAGCAGCTCATCGATACCTATCGCGAGGCCAAGCAATGGGGACAGGCCACTGAAGTGGCCAAAGAAGCCACCATCAAGTTGCCGAACGACCGGGGTTTGAAGATGGTCTATGCCGCACAACTCGCCGACATGGGGCAGCCGGACCAGGGCATCTCACAGGTCAAGACAATGCTGAAAGGCACGCCCGAGGATCGCGAGGTGTACATCAATTTGGCGCAGATGTATACGCGCCTGAAGCGCTGGCCCGAAGCTGAAGATGCGCTCAATCACGCCAGCGATCTTTCGCCCAAGCCAGAAGACAAAGAGTATGTCGAGTTTCTGCGGGGGTCGACCTATGAGCGAGAAAAGAAATACGACGAAGCGGAAGCATCGTTCCGCAAAGTGCTAGCCAGCGACCCTCAGAATACTGTCGCACTTAATTATCTCGGATACATGCTTGCAGATCGCGGTGTGAAGCTCGATGAGGCGCTGACGTTGATCAAGAAAGCGGTCGACCTCGATCCGGCCAATGGCGCCTTCCTCGACTCTCTGGGATGGGCCTACTTCAAGCTGGGTAAATACGAACTCGCGGACGACAACCTGACAAAAGCTTCCCAACGGATGGGCGGCGATCCGACGGTGCAGGAACACCTCGGCGATCTCTATCAGAAGACTGGCAAACTAAAGTTGGCAGTCATGCACTGGGAACGCTCCGTAGAAGAATGGAACAAGACGGTCGGCCCGGAAGTCGATACCGACGATCTGGCGCAGGTGCAAAAGAAACTGGAATCGGCAAAGGTTAGGCTAGCCAAGGAAGAACCACAGAAGTAGGCTTAGCGGACTGCTTTTGCTACACTCCAGCCATGCTCGCCGACTACGCCCTCAGAGTCGAAGATTCGCGTGGCAGGCGCCATCCCGAGCTTTCTCACGCTTACCGCAACGCATTCCAGCGGGATCGCGACCGCATCATTCATGCCCGTGCCTTTCGACGCCTGGAGGCCAAGACTCAAGTTTTCACCCGGCGCTACTCCGATCATTTCCGCAATCGGCTCACCCACACGATCGAAGTCGCACAGATCGCCCGCACCGTGGCCGGGCAACTTGGCCTGAACGTAGATCTGGTCGAGGCTCTGGCGCTGGTCCATGACATCGGGCATCCTCCGTTCGGTCATGCCGGCGAAAAAGCACTTAACATCGAGATGCAAAAGCACGGCCTATTCTTCGACCATAATTTACACGCTCTGCGCATCGTGGAGGATTTCGAGATGCGCTACGCATCTTTTCGCGGACTCAATCTGACCTTTGAAGTGCGAGAAGGCATCATCAAACATTCAAGGCAATACGCCTCCACGGAGTTTCCTCAACTTGCGGAGTACATGCTCGACCAGAATCCTCCAATCGAGGCCCAGTTAATCGACCTGGCCGACGAGCTTGCCTACGTCACCGCCGATCTGGACGACGGCTATGAAGCTCACTTACTTTCGTTCGAACAGATTCTGGCGGAAGTACCGCTGTTTCGCGAGTTCGTCGTCGAGGTGGAAAAGCTCTATCCGGGTGCGACGGAGAAACTGCAATTCAATGAGGTATTGCGGCGCGTATTGGATCGTTTTGCCAGCGACCTCATCCAAACCACGCAAGCCGCGATATGGAAGGCTGACGTCCACAGCTTGGAAGAGGTACGCCGTAGTCCAGTCCTTTTCCCGCAACTGAGCGCAAAGGTCGAAAAGGAGCGCCGCCAGTTGAAAGATTTTCTAAACAAAAACGTCTATTTTAGCGAGACTCTTTCAGCCGAAAAAGTGGAGGCGGAGCGCATCATCGGCGAGCTGTTTGTTCTTTGGATGAAAAACCCCGAACTGCTGCCCGCGCCCTACCAGGAAAAAGCGGAGGGGGAGCCGCTGCCACGAGTCATCTGCGACTACATTGCAGGCATGACGGATAACTACATCTTCCAACAACACGAGCGGCATCTAGGCTCCAGCGCTTCGTAGTCTGCACTCGCCATGCCTAGAATTACTCGCGAGACTGCAGTTTATACCGAATCCGGGGTCACCCCAAAGCTCCAAGTAATTAATAACAATGGTACTTACGCAAGTGCCTAGTTTGGCATCCAAGTTGTACTAAGAAAGACGACCAACTAAGTGGCCAGTAGGGCATGTTGGACGCGAAACCCGGGCTGAACTCACTTAGAATAAGTAAGGCCCGAATTTCGAGAGACTATAAATTCGTTTCGGAGGAAGGCAAGACATGAATAAACGATTTTTACTTCAAGTGGCACTGGGCGCGTTTTTAGTGGCTCCAGTTTTCGCGCAAGATTCGCAAACATCCCCCACCCAGCCCACCGCCGATTCCCAGAGCACAGCTTTGCAAGCTTCGAATTCTAGTACAACGCCGAATACGCCCTCTGCGACCTCGACCGATCAGAGCGCGGTTGGCGCGAGTGGCAAGCAGCCACTCCAAGCCGAGGCCCATGAGGGTTTCTGGGGCAAGATCAACCCATTCGCGCGAAAGAAATACGTTCAACGCCAAACCGGCCCCATTCGCGATCGCGTCAACGAGTTGGACGAACTGACGGCGGGTAATTCAAAAGCAATTAAGGATGTCGACGCGCGAGCCCAGCAGGGCATTCAACTGGCGTCCGCCAAAGCGGACGAAGCCAACCAACACGCGGTCGACGCGGGCAACAAAGCCCAATCCGCGCAACAGAGCGCCATGCAGGCTAACAGTCGCTTGAGCGGAGTTGAAAAAGTTGTAGGAAACATCGATCAATACAAGCCGTCGGCGCAGACGGAAATCCGTTTTCGGACGGGACAGAGCGTCCTCAGCGCAAATGCGAAGGCCGCTCTCGACGAAATGGCGACACCTCTCAAGGATCAACGCGGCTACATCGTGGAAATTCAGGGCTTCGCGTCGGGTAAGGGACAAGCCGCGATCGCCACCTCTCAGAAGATGGCAGATTCAGTGGTTCGCTATCTCGTACTGAATCATGAAATACCGGTCTATCGCATCTTCGTCGTAGGCCTGGGTAATGCTCCGTCGACAAACGCGAGCGTAGACGAACCCGCGAAATCCAGGCGCACCAGCGGCGGACGCGTCGAGATCAGTCTGATGAAAAACGATCTCGAGCAACTCGCGTCGAGTTCTACAACGCCCGCGGATACTACACAGAAGTAATACCGTAACGAATTCGTATAAGGCGCTGGAGGAATCTCCGGCGCCTTTGCTTATTGCAGAAGACTTTCTTGGTTCGGAAGATGAATCCTTCGAATATTCGGTACAATCCATATTCGCGGACTCATGGACACCGAAATTCCTAAAGTCGGAGGAATAGCCTCCAAGCCAAGGAAGCCTGAAGTAGGGGCCATTTTGCCCGGACTTCTCAAATGGCTGGGAAATCACGGCTATTCTGTTGTCGTGGATCCGGAGACCGCGCCGTACGCGCCCGGTTGCGAAGTACTTTCTCGCGAAGAGATGGGCCTGCGCGACTTGCGCTTCGTGATCGTGCTGGGAGGGGACGGAACGCTGCTTTCCGCCGGACGCGCCGTCGCCAAGGCGGGCATCCCACTGCTGGGAATCAACCTCGGCTCGCTGGGATTTCTGACCGAAGTGATCCTTGAAGACCTTTACCCAGCGCTGGAAGCCATGGAGCAGGGGCGCTGCGAAGTGCATATGCGCTCGATGCTGGAGTGCGAGGTGATGCGGCAAGGTGAAACGGTTTTCCGCCACCATGCACTGAATGACATCGTGCTCGGCAAGGGCACGATTGCCCGCCTCAACCACTGCGATGTTTATATCGACCAAGTTTTCGTTTCCAGCTACCAGGCGGACAGCCTGATCGTTTCAACTCCAACGGGATCCACTGCTTATTCTTTGGCCGCCGGAGGACCGATTCTCATGCCCGGGGTCGAGGCCTTCGTCATCACCCCTGTTTCGGCACACTCGCTGACCCACCGGCCACTCGTTGTGCAGGATACTTCCGAAATCGAAATTGTCGCGAAGACCGACGACACGGCTTATTTGAGTATTGACGGTCAGATCGGAATCCCCGCATTGGACGGCGATATCATTCGATGCCGGAAATCGAAAGACATGGTTCGCCTGCTCCATTTCAAAGGCAGCTTTTTCGATGTGCTGCGTACAAAACTGAAGTGGGGACAGCGTTGATCCGCGCAAAGATTGTCAGAAGCTGTGTCCTGTTTTTCTTCCTGCTCGGGCTACTTCCCTGCTTGTTTTCACAAGCCAAGCCCGCTGCAGACTTGATCGTCACCAACGCCAAGATTTGGACGGTCGATCCCGCGCTTCCTGCGGCTCAAGCCGTCGCCGTACTTCGTGACCGAATCGTGGCCGTGGGATCCAACGCTGAAATCGACGCTTGGCGTGGACCCGGTACTCACCTCATCGATGCAGGCGGAAAACGCCTGATCCCGGGATTCAACGATGCCCACGTACACTTCGTCGACGGCGGCGAGCAGCTCGACAGCGTACAGCTCACCGATGCGACCAGCGCAGACGAATTCGTTCGCCGCATCGCCGCATTTGCGCGCACCCTACCTAAAGGCGAATGGATCAAAGAAGGCGATTGGGACGAAACCAAGTGGACTCCCGCAAAATTCCCAACGCGCCAGATGATCGACGCCGTCACCCCGGACAATCCCGTATTCGTCTATCGCTACGACGGACACATGGCCCTCGCCAATTCGCTTGCATTGAAACTCGCGGGCATAACCGCTCAGACCGCCGATCCGCCGGGCGGGGTGATCGTGCGCGATGGGCACGGAAATCCGACGGGGGCGCTAAAAGACGCCGCCGTAAGTTTCGTGGAGAAAGTCATTCCGCCGCTCTCCCATGAGCAGCGCCTGCATGCCGCGCGGCGTGCGCTGGCTTATGCCGCTTCCCTTGGCGTCACCAGCGTCCAGCACATGAATCCCAACCACGCCGATGTCGCGGTTTACTCCGAACTCGACGACCTCGGCGAGCTCACCACACGAATCTACGCCGCCCCGCTCATCGATGAAGTGGACGATCAGGTGAAGGTCGGCGTCCGGCGCGCTTTTGGCGATTCTTTTCTGCGCATCGGCGCCGTGAAAGCGTACGCCGATGGCTCTCTCGGTTCGCGCACCGCATATTTCTTCGACCCTTATACCGACGAGCCGAAAAATTCGGGATTGCTCTCGGAACTTATGCAGCCGCTCTCGCTGATGCGAGACCGCATGATGAAGGCTGATGCCGCCGGGTTGCAAATCTGCACCCACGCCATTGGTGATCGCGGCATTTCGATGATTCTCGATCTTTATCAAGAGATCGAACAAGCGCACGGACCGGCCGACCGGCGTCTTCGCATTGAGCACGCTCAACACATGGCGGCAAAAGACTTCGCCCGCTTCGCCCAGTTGCATGTCATAGCCTCCGTGCAGCCTTATCAAGCCATCGACGATGGGCGCTGGGCTGAAGCGCGCATCGGCCAGGATCGCGCCAGCCGCACCTATGCTTTTCGCACGTTCCTCGACCATGGCGTTCGGCTGGCCTTTGGCACGGATTGGGACGTCGCTCCGCTGAACCCGTTACTCGGCATTTATGCCGCAGTAACACGGGCTACGCTCGACGGCAGGAATCCCGGGGGATGGTTCCCCGAACAAAAGCTCACCGTCGCCGAAGCTGTGGAGGCTTACACGATGGGATCGGCATACGCAGAATTTCAGGAAAAGGAAAAAGGCTCGATCACGCCGGGAAAATTGGCCGACATCGTTCTACTGAGCGACGATATTTTCTCGATTGCTCCAGAGAAAATTCGCGATGTGACAGTGGTCGAGACCCTTGTCGGCGGAAAAGTTGTCTGGGAAGCGACCGCCAAACCCTAATTGCGAAAGCGATGCGGGGAGAAGGCTGCGAGGTCGCACTCAGGCGTTTCTCCCGTCAACAACTCGGCCATCACGCGAGCCGTCCCGGGCGCAAGCAGGATGCCGTCACGAAAATGTCCCGTGGCCAAGAAGTATCCTCGAACTTCGGATTCCCCAAGCACTGGCAGGCCGTCGGGAGCGGCGGGACGCAAGCCAGCCCAAGCGTCGTGGATTCGAGCGTCTGCGAGCGTCGGGACCAATCCGATCGCCGCGTCATGTAGTCGCTTGATAACGTCCGGATCCGTCCGCTTGTCGTAACCGGCCTCCTCGACAGTTGCGCCGACAAGAATTCTGCCATCACTGCGCGGCACCAGGTATACAACCGGCGCCCGGACCACATGCTGTAACTTGAGATGGGCAACCAGACAAAGCATCTGCCCCTTGACCGGACGAATCGGGATCGCCTCTGCCAGCGAGCCCGCCCATGCCCCTGCGCAATTCACCACAATTCGCGCGCTGTAAGAACTCTTGCTTGTCCGCACGCCTTCGACTTTTCCATTTTCGAAAATCACTTCTGAAACTGCCGTTCCGCTGCGGATATCAATCTTCCGGTGATGCGCCGCCCGTAACAACGCCCCCACGACAGCGCGTGGATCGACGCTTCGCTCACGTGAGAAAAGAGCACGAGCACGGGTCGGAGCCAGTAAGGGCTCGACTTGTGCAAGTTCGTCAGAAGATACGTGTCCGGAGATCGCCTCGTCCGAAGTGTCCGCTGTTGAGCCCAAGATCACGCTACCCTGCTCGCGCAAGTCGCAGTCGATACCGGATTCGTCAAGAAGTTCGTGCGCAAATTCGGGATACATTTTCGAACTGAGCGCGGCCAAGTCGCGAACGGGAGGCGAGACTTCCGAGTCGGCTAACATCCCCGCAGCCGCGTAAGAACTCTCACGCCCAGGCTCGCCACGTTCTAAGATCAGTACGCGAAGCCCACGCTTGTGCAGTTCTCGCGCCAACGACAGTCCGATAATTCCCGCTCCGACGATGATCGCGTCCCAAGTCTCCATTGGCGCAAACCTAGAGCTTGGTCAGAAAGTCCACGATCTCGGGTTGACCCCAATCCACGGCGCCAATGAATTTTCGCCGGACGATCCCATTGCGATCGATGATATAAGTCTCCGGGAACTTGAACGTGCCATAAAGATTGCTCGACCTCTGATCGCCGTCGCGCACCGTAAGCAGCGTCACATTGTGATCCTTCAAAAACTGCCGGTAAGCGCCTTCATCTGCATCCACGCTGACAGCGACCACGGTAACGCCCTTATCTTTCAACCTTTGCTGCATCTGAAGCATCGACGGCAGCTCTTCAACGCACGGTGGGCACCATGTCGCCCAAAAATTCAGGACAACAATTTGCCCGCGAAACTGGCTTAGGGTAACAGAGCGATCCGGATTCGTCACCGTGAAATCGGGAGCTGCGGTTCCGATGCGAGGGGGGCGCGAACCGCTGTAACAAGCGGCTAGACTCATTAGCAATAGAGCGGCACAAAAACGTCGTCGATGCACACAGATATAATAACCAATGTGATGAGTGCCGCGTCCGTGCTGATGAAGCCGCAGATCGAAGTTTCTGTGATCGTGCCCGCGCGGAATGAAGAGGCTTGTCTGGCGCGGTGTCTGGGCTCCCTCACGTCTCAAACGGGGGTGGGCTTTGAAGTCATCGTGGTCGATGACGGCTCGACGGACCGCACCCGCGATATTGCGCTTTCGTTCCCTGGAGTCCGCGTCGTCGATGCGGGCCCACTCCCATTGGGCTGGAGCGGTAAGAATAATGCCGTGACCGCGGGCGCCAGTGCCGCTCAAGCCAATTGGCTGCTGTTCACCGATGCGGACACGGAACATCTTCCGGGGTCCCTGAGACGAAGCCTGGACGAGGCTCATACCAGGAACGCCGACCTGCTTTCGTACTCGCCCGAACAGGAAGTGCACGGGTTCTGGGAAAACGCCGTCATGCCCGTGATTTTCGCCGAGCTTGCGTTGAGCTTTCGACCAGAGGAAGTCAGCAACCCCAACTCACCCGTTGCCGCCGCCAACGGCCAATACATTTTGATTTCACGCGAAGCTTATGACGCGGTCGGTGGGCACTCCGCGGTTGCCTCCAGCTTGCTCGAGGATGTCGCGCTGGCAAGCCTGTTGAAGCAATCAGGCCGGCGGATTTTCTTTCGCTTTGGCGGCGATGCCGTTCGCACCCGTATGTATCGCTCCTTCGCCCAACTCCGTCAAGGTTGGACTAAGAATCTCGCGTTGCTCTTTCCGAATCCTGTCGCGCTGGCCGGTCGAAGATTTACTGAGTTTGTAGCCATCGTGGGGAGCGCAGGTGTCCTTATCGACAGCCTCCTTCAATCGCGGCTTCTCTCCTCCTTGCTTTCGGGATCACTCTTACTCGTGCTGCTGGTTTTTCTCTTCGCGCGAATCCGAAAAGCTCATTTTTCCTGGCGCGCAAACCTGCTTGCCCTCTTCGGATTGCCAATTTTTTCGTATCTCCTGCTGCGTTCTCGCATCTCTTATAGGGCGGGCGGCGTCAGCTGGAAAGGGCGTACTTATAAGGGCGAGACGGGTTCAGTAGCGACTTCTAAGCCGTCGCCATCTTCCAAGCAAGTTTGTTCCGCGTAAGGATTCGATGGTTTATCTAACTCGCAAAGCTGAGTTCGCAGCGTCCCACTACTATCACAATCCGAGTTGGTCTGAGGAAGAGAACCGACGGATATTCGGCAAGTGTGCCAACTTGAACGGCCACGGCCACAATTACACGCTGGAAGTTACTGTCAAAGGGCAAGTCGATGCGGTCACTGGTTTTGTAGTGGACCTCAAGGAACTCAAGCAGATCATGCAGAACGAGGTCTTGGAGGCTATGGATCACCGCTTCCTGAACAAGGAAGTACCCGAATTCCTGACGCGAATTCCGACCACAGAGAATCTAGCGATTGCCATCTGGCAGCGTCTGGAACCGAGTTTTCGCAAGGCTCGACTCCATCGCGTGCGAGTCTATGAGACACCCGATCTTTTCGTCGATTTCTACGGAGAAGCGTGAAAGCCTACTTGACCCGGCGCTACATGTTTTCCGCTTCGCACCGCTTGCACAGCGATTCCTTGACGCCAGAGCAGAATGCCGCGACATTTGGCAAGTGCAATAACCCGCATGGTCACGGCCATAATTATTTTCTTGAGGTCACGGTCAGCGGCGCCGTCGATGCAACGACTGGCATGATCTGCAATCTCGTCGATGTGGACGATTGCGTGCACAAAGTGCTCGAAAGATTCGATCACGAGAATTTGAATACGCTGCCCGAATTCAGGGGTTCCGTGCCGACTACGGAGAACGTGTGCATCTTGATTTACGACATTCTGCGGTGCGGGTTCAAGGCCGCTCATCTCGAAAAAGTACGCATCGAAGAGACCATGATGAATTCGTTCGAATATGCGGGCGATGCGGAACTGAGAAATTAACCGCGCGAAAGGTTTACCAACTATGACTCCATCCGTGGAAACAACCAGCCTTACCGGTGCGAGCTTCGAAGACCTGGTTCGCGAAATGATTGTTCGTTTGGGCGAGGATCCTCAGCGTGAGGGTTTGGCGAACACGCCCGAGCGCGTCCATCGAGCCTACCAACATCTCACGAAGGGCTATCAAGAAGATGCTGACGCGATGCTGAACAAAGCTCTCTTCACGGTTAACTATGACGAAATGGTCATTGTGAAAGACGTCGAAATGTTTAGCCTCTGCGAACATCACCTGCTGCCGTTTTTTGGCAGAGTTCACGTCGCCTACATCCCCAACGGAAAAGTAATCGGTCTCAGTAAAATTCCGAGATTGATCGAGATATTCTCGCGGCGCCTGCAAATTCAGGAACGCTTAACCACTCAGATCGCTGAGACGATTCAGAACGCGATCCAGCCCCAGGGAGTTGGAGTTGTGATCGAAGCCCGACATCTCTGCATGATGATGCGCGGTGTGGAGAAGCAGCACTCGGCGACGGTGACTTCGTCGATGCTAGGCTGCTTCCGCGACGAGCAGGAAACGCGATCCGAATTCCTGTCGCTGATCCGCAACCGCGAAACTGGAATCTAGGGCAACTGGAGTCTCTATCAGTGCGGCAAGTAACCGGCTTCGCCCGGCAGCTTTCCGCCAATCTTGACCACCTTCACCTGGTCGGTCACCGAGCGCACTTCGACCATTCCGATCGCCCCCGGGTTGGACTGCACTTCTCGGAGAAGATCGGCGTCGGAATCGACCAGCACGATGGAATCCGAGTGCGCCGCGATATGCGCCTTCAACTCGTCCGCAGACATCCGGTTTAGGTGTTTTAGAGTTTGCAGTTCAGCGGTGGAGTCCCGATGCAGCACAATCGTGACCGCCTTGCCGTGTTGCCATGTGGGCAGCTCCGCGCGAAAGATTTGTGCCAGTTGCGCTGGCGTTAAAGAATCGACGGGATTGCTCTTCTCGACCACAACCGCCAGATGGTGCGCAAAACACGGTGCAAAACATAACAACAAGAAACCGCTCAATGCGGCAAACCTTCGCATCGGCATGAAATCGACCTCCCTAAAGCTCAGCATTGTCAGAACGCGGCGTTTCAACCCTAAGCTAGCAATAGAGGCCTGCGATTATGTCAACAACTTGTCGGCGGGATAATCGAAGGTAATGCCGGACTTGATTACTCAATGGGGGCGACTTCGCGAAGTTTCTGACCCGATTGTGAGTCTGGCCGTTGCACTACGACAATGGCGGCCAGCACCATAGCAATGCCTAACGCTTGACGGAGATGAACGACTTCGGCCAGCAGGGCTGCTGCGATCAGAATAGAGAAGACTGGCTCCAGACAGCTGACGACGATGGCGCGAGTCGGCTCCAAATGCTGTAATCCCGCAAAATAGAAGGAGAACGGCCCAAGCATCGAGACCAAGGCGAACACGACCAGGAAAACCCACTGTCCGGACGAATAATGAGCGCTGGCAATCTTGCTGGGGGGATTCACGAACATCCAGAACAAAGACGCGCTCAGGGTTGTGTAGAGCAGAACCGTCCAGCGGTCTATGCGTTCGAGCACGCTGTAGCCGGCAATGTTGTAAAACGCAAAAGAAAATGCCGCAAGGAGTGCAGCCAGGACGCCGATCTTATCCAACTCAACGTGACTCCCGCTGAATAGACCGATGACCATCGCGATTCCGCCGATGGCTAGAATCACGGCAAGCAAACGTTGCAAAGTAAACTTCTGCAATCCAGCAGCAACCGAATACAGCAAGACCCAAACAGGCGCAGTGTACTGCACGATAATCGCAGTCGCCACGTTGGTCCGTTGTATGGCCAGATAGTAGAGGTAATTCGACGCCGCTACACCGAGGACGCCGAGCAGCGCCATTTTCCAAAGGTCGCGCCCCGGCAAACGAATTGACTTCAATCCCCGCCGCAATGTAAGCACGACGAAAAATATCAAAAAGGAAAACGTCGTTCGGCTCTGCGAAAGGATCAGCGGATCAATCGGATGAGCGGCCTGCGCCGAAGCCAACAGCCTTCCGGTGAATGCGGCCCGCCCAAGCGTCGCCGCAATGCCCCAGAGAAGCGTTGCACATGCGATGTACACATAACCCAGATAGGGCTTGGGGCGAAGTCGATTCACTCGTACTCGATGGTGTAAGTGATGTCCGCAGACTTACGCAGCATGGCCGCCACCGAGCAGTACTTCTCTTCCGAGAGGCGGACGGCATCTTCCATAGACTTCGTCGAAACCTTACCAGCCACCCGATAAATCAGGCGAATGGCGGTATAAACCGTGGGTGGCGTTGGGGCGCGGTCGCCTTCTGCAAGCACTTCGAGGCTGGTGAACGGCTCCCGTTTCTTTTGCAGAATACTCAGCACGTCATAAGCGGTGCAGCCACAGAGCGCAATCAACACCAATTCCATTGGGCTGCTTCCAGCCTCGCTGTCACCGTCAATGACAACGGAATGATTGCTTGCGGCCACTCCCTCGTAGACTTGCGCCGTCTTCCAGGTCGCTCTTGCTGTAATCATGCTCGCCCTTTCTTTAACGTCGATTGTCGGTTTGGGGTTCGGGATGAATTAGCACACGGAATATCTCCGGCGCTTCCTGTTTGAAGCGGAGCTCCAGTTCCGTGGAAAGCTCATGTACGCGTGACAATGGCAGCTCGTCTGGAAACGTGCAATGGCAGGAAGCGTAAAGCCGCCCGCGAATCCGTTTGATCTCGACATCGTGCACATCGACAATTTCCGACAACTCAGTTGCCGCCTTCTTCAAGCTTCGCTCCAGCGCCGCGTCGCGCACGATCTCGTCGCTGGTTTCGATGGTCGCAGGTTCGCTTTCGATATGCGTCAGGATCGACGAAATTTCCGGCACGTCGCGGCAAATTTCGGACTCTAGCAACGTCACTTTATCGTGCGCCTGCTTGAGACTTAATTGTTCATCGAGCTCGAGGTGCTGTTCGACGTGCAGGCGCCCGTCGAGATCCTGTACGCTCACGTCGTGAACGTTGAAATTATTGCGCGTGGCCACAGCTCGCACACGATCGAAGACATTCTCCGAAAACGCCGCCCGCGGAACAGAATGCACGATTACGTCCGCATCGGGCAGCAACTTCTGCACCGCAGCCGTGACGGCCCCCGCCACCTGCTCGGAGCGTTGGAAGGTGACATTGCGAGCCAAGCCAATGGACAGATCCGCAAAGTAACGGTTTCCGGCTCGACGAATGCGCACGCGATCCACTTCCAACAAACCGTCCACCTTGGAGACGGACGCAATGATCTTGTTGCGAATCCCTTTAGGGGCGGAATCAAGCAGTGCGTCGACGGTTCGGCGTCCCAATCGCCCGCTGACGTAAATCACGACTCCAGCGACGAAGAGCGCAGCCACCGGATCGGCGCTAGCAAGCACAGGTACGCGATAAGCGCGTCCCAAAAATACCAGCAACAATCCCAGCATGACCACGCCGCTGGAAAACACGTCGGTGGAAAAATGCAGCGCGTCAGCCTCCAGCGCCTGACTCTCATACTTCACTGCGATCCGGCTGAGAGCTCGTGATCGCCACAAATCGACCCCCATGGATACAAACAATACGGCGAACGCCGCCGGACTGGGCTCAATCTCTACTTGATGAAAAAACAACCGCTTCACCGCTTCCCGCACAATCCATACACAAGTTAGAAATAACAGGCCTGTCTGCACAAACGCGGAGATATTCTCGACCTTGCCGTGTCCATACTGATGATCGGCGTCGGCGGGCTTGTCGGACACACGCACCGAAATCAACGTAATGATCGCTCCGACAAGATCCAGGGCAGAGTGCGCCGCTTCCGAAAGAATTCCCAAGCTTCCGGTGCTTACCCCAACCAGCACCTTCAGCAGCGTTATGGCTCCCGCGGCTAAAACGGAATTGCCAGCGACCGCCCGCTTTTCCGTCCGCATGGAATCGAACCGCGACATGACCGCCTGAGCCATGCCTGCATTATCTCTGGACTTGAGGCCGCCGCCAAGTTTACGGATCGATCTACGATGCGGCAGCGAGCCCTGAGGAAGCTTCATTTCCAGCCTTCACGCTAAAGTCTCCCCGTCTGTGCTACGATTTTCCTGCAATATTCGACTATCTTTTCTGGAGGAATCAGTTCTATGAACCAACGTGCGTTGGTATGTTTTTTACTCGGAGGAATGGCGTGGGGACAGGCTTCCGGCGCTCCCCCTACTCTTTCTCAGCGCCCCACTGAGGGAGCGGTAACGACAGCTCCTGCAGTTCCAGCCGACGCGCCCGTGATCACGATCACCGGCGTTTGCGACCCTTCGAAAACGGGTTCCGATTGCAAAACCGTCATCACCCGGGCAGATTTTGAAAACCTGGTAGCGACCGTGGCTCCGAAACTTCCTCCCATGGCGCGCCGTCAGTTTGCCGACCGCTACTCCAAGGCGATTGTAATGGCGAACGCCGCCGAAAAAGCTGGACTTGCTCAAGGCCCCAAGTATGAAGAACTCATGAGGGTACAACGCCTGACTGTTTTGGGTCAGCTGATGAACCAGGATATTCAGCAGAAAGCAGCTGAGATTTCCGATAAGGAAATCGAAGACTATTACAACAACAACAAGGCAGCTTTCGAGGAAGCCGGTTTGCAAAAGGTGTTCATCCCAAAAGCCAAGCAGGAGGAGCCGGATAAAAACGAAAAGGCTGTGGACAAGATGACCCAGGCTGAGCAGGACAAGAAGCAAGCGGAGGACGACAAGAAGCAAAAGGCATCGGAAGCCGCGATGAAAGCAGTGGCCGAGAGCATTCAGAAGAAAGCGGCTGCGGGCGCGGACTTTGCCAAACTTCAACAAGAAGCGTACACCGCAGCAGGAATCAAAGCCCAGCCGCCGGCGCAGAACATGGATAAGATCCGTCGTACCTCCCTCCCGCCCGCTCAAGCCGAAGAGATCATGAAACTGAAGGCGGGTGAAGTCTCGACTTTGTTCACCGAACAGAGCGGCTACTTCCTTTACAAGATGGGCGACCGGGATACGGTTCCCTTGGACAAGGTTAAGGATGAGATTCGCGGCACGTTGCGGGCGCAGAAGATGAAGGATCTTACGCAGCAAGCGCAAGAGTCGGCAACCACAACCCTTGATTCGAATTACTTCGCGCCTCCCGCAGGCGGGGCCGGAATGCAAGGACCACCTCCGCCGCCCGGCATGATGAAGATGCCCGGAAAGCCAGGCACCGTTCAGCCCCCGACCAATCCTACTAAGTAATGGCCACGGCCAATTCGACCATCGTCATCACCGGTATTTCAGGAAACCTGGGACTTCGCCTTCTACCTCAGTTGGCGGAGTTCCAGGTGGTCGGAGTGGACTTGCATCCACCGAAGAATGGCTTTCCTTCCGAAAATAAGGTTCGTTTCATCGGCATGGATCTGGCCGAAGAAGAATCCTGCCGCGAACTCTTTCTACTCTTCAAGCAATATCGCCCCGCCGCCGTGATCCATCTCGCCTTCGTGCTCGATCCCCTGCGTACCGGAATCCTCGACGTCGAACGCATGTGGCAAATCAATGTCGCGGGAACGGCGCGTGTGATGGAGGCCATCGCGGAAACCAATCGGCTGGAGCCGGTCATTCAGAAATTTGTCGCGCTCAGCAGCGTGGCCGCCTACGGTCCCAGTCTTGGTCAGCCCGCAATCGAAACGACCCCGCTGGCCGCGCACACGCTGCCCTACGCGGTCCACAAGATGGAGGCCGATAGAGTCGTGCAGCAGCGAGCCCCGGGCCTGTCCGGATGCGGCGTCTACATCCTTCGGCCACACATTTTCGCGGGCGCCACGATGGACAACTACATGGTCGGAGCCTTTCGCGGTACGCCCGACGGCAAGAGCCCGCGCGCCGCCGAGATGCGCTCTGAGGGAAAGCGCTTACCCTGCGTGTTGCCCTTCGGTCAACGCTACCTCGACAACAAGATTCAGTTTGTTCACGTGGACGATGTGGCCCGGCTCATCGCTCATATTGCGAGCAAGGCCGACCCCGCATCGCAACGCTTAACCATTATGAATGTGACCGGACGGGGCGAACCTCTCACCTTCGGACGCTGCATCGAAATCGCGAAAGCCAAACTCATTCGAGTTCCCGGGCAATGGGGCGAACGCCTTGTGCTCCAGATGTTATGGAGGTTTGGCATATCAGGCATACCCCCCGAAGCCACGCCCTACATGACCAGCGAATACATCATGAACACGGGTCGCCTGAAGGAATTCCTCGGCCGCGACTATGAGAACGTCATTCGTTACGAGATCGCCGACGCGTTCGCCGACTGCTTCGTTAGACCTTCATAGTCCCGACTCCTTCGTTCCGCGATACAGCCCTGCGATGCCAAGTGTGTAGGGAGTCCAATGGGGACTGCTAAATCCCGCAGTGCGCATGCGCTGCATCATTTCCTTAGGCTGGGGAAACCTTTCAACCGACGCCGGAAGGTAAGCGTACGGCCCCTTGACCCCGCTCACGAACGTGCCGATCCGGGGCAGAACATGCTTGAAGTAAATCCGGTACAGCGTCCCCATAAGCCCTTCCGGTTCGCTGAAGTCGAGAATGCCGCATTGCCCGCCCGGTTTGAGCACTCGCAGAATCTCACGAAGTCCCGCGTCATAGTCGGCGAGATTGCGGAAGCCGAACGCAGCGGTCACCAAATCAAAACTTTCGTCGGCGAAAGGCAATCGCAAAGCGTCGGCCTCGACCCATCGCAGACTCGTGCCGACGGATTTTTGTCCGGCACGAGTCAGCATGGCGTGAGCAAAATCGGCGCCGATAAGCTTGAGCGTTGGTCGCGCCCTGCGGCGCAAAGCGAAGGTCATGTCGCCGGTGCCACAGCATAAGTCGAGCACGGTCGCGTCGGACCGACCCAAGATGTCCGAGAAAATTCGCGCTGTCCGATTCCACCACAGGCGATCGATGTTCAACGACAACACATGATTGAGCAGGTCATAGCGCGGCGCGATGGAAGTAAACATCTCGCGCACCGCGCGCGCGGCCGACTCCTTATCAAGAGCGCCTTCCGGAGAAGCCCCCACTACTGGGGATTTCGCGGAATCAATCAAGCGCGTCAAAGTCTTGCCTTTGTTGCCGAGAACTCACGCAGGAAACTCATCGCACTCAATACAACTTCCTCAGGAACGTCTCGTACGATGGCGACTTTCCCCACCTTCGTGGGCAAGACGAAATGAATCACCCCGGCGGCTGTCTTCTTATCCGACCGCACCAACCGAAGAATAGCTTTGTCGCTGGCCGTTACCGACGGCAAAGGACCAAGACTTAATATGGCCTTCGAAATCCGAAGACCGTCGGCCTCCGAAAGATGGCCCGTCTCGACCGCAATCCGGCAAGCCGCGATCATGCCCCACGCGACCGCCTCGCCATGCAGAAACTTCTTATATCCGGATTCGGTTTCAAGCGCATGTCCAATGGTGTGCCCGAAGTTCAACACGCGCCGCAGATCGGATTCCCGCTCATCCTCGGCAACAACTTTCCCCTTGAGCTTCACCGCCTGCACGATCATCTCTTGCAGTAGCGGAGGATTGCCGCGCAGTTTCTCAGAATCGCGCCCATCAAACTCAGCGAACAGCGCCGGATTCCCAATCACCCCGCACTTTAAAACCTCATAAAGCCCCGCTCGAAATTCGCGCGCCGATAAAGTCGCCAGAACTCCAGGGTCGACAAACACCGCCCTGGGATTATGAAAGCATCCCACAAGGTTCTTACCGGCTGTAAGATTGACGCCCGTTTTGCCTCCGATGGCCGCGTCCACTTGCGCCAGTAGCGTCGTGGGTATCTGCACCACATCGATGCCGCGCATGTAAATCGACGCAACGAAGCCTGCAACGTCACCCACCACTCCGCCACCGAAAGCGATGAGGATCGACTTGCGGTCCGCACGAGAGCGCTCCAACTTCTCGGCGAGCGTTTCCACCGTCCGCAGATTCTTAGCGCGCTCGCCGTCGCGCATTTCAATGAGTGTGAATTCAAGCTTCGCGGCTCGGAGAGACTGCTCTAACGGCGCGCCCCAATTACGGCGTATCGACGCGTTTGTGACCACAAAAATACGCGCTCCCGACTTCCCTTCTTTCTTCAACAACCCCGCCAGACGCTGTCCTACACGGCGCAATACACCTCCTTCAACGATTACCGAATAAGGTCTAGGCGCGCTTTTGACGGTGATCTGCGGCATTGATCTCATCATAGCCTACGAGCGTTTTGTGAGCTCTTTGCGTGATTTGATTGAGGCGCAAATGATGGCGATGGCCTGGTCCTAACCGCTGCAAGCGCGTGTTAGCATTTTAGTAATCCATGACGATTACGAACTATGAACGCTGATTCATTTTCCGCCGATTTCATTGTTGTCGGCGCTGGCGTCGCCGGTTTGCGGGCCGCCATCGAGTTAGCCCCAGCGGGGCGCGTTTTGGTTCTCGCCAAACGTCAGGTCGTGGATTCCAACACGCAATGGGCCCAGGGCGGCATCGCGGCCGCGCTCAGTGACGAGGATGAGATCAGTCTCCACCTGCAAGATACACTCTCGGCCGGCGATGGTCTCTGCAACGTCGAAGCGGCGAAAGTGTTGGTCGAAGACGCCCCCGAGCGCATCGAGGAACTCATTCGTTGGGGCACCGAGTTTGATCGCGACGGTACCAAGCTGACTTTCGGACGCGAAGGCGCTCACAGCCGCAACCGCATTCTCCACGCTCACGGTGATTCCACTGGACAGGAAATTCAGCGAGCACTCTATGCCCGTGCTAAAACGCTCGAGAATATTTCAGTAAAAGAATTTGGATTTTCCGCCGACCTGATCACCGACGCGGGCCGAGTGTCCGGCATCCATCTGCTCGACACGAATGGATCTCTTCTCAGCATCCATGCCAGCGCTGTTCTCCTCGCTAGCGGCGGCATTGGACAGCTTTATCGCAACACCACAAATCCCGCGGTGGCGACAGGCGACGGCGTAGCTATGGCATATCGTGCCGGAGCCGAAATCAGCGACATGGAGTTCATCCAATTCCATCCGACCGCGCTATTCTTGAAGAACGCCCCGCGCTTTCTTCTTTCCGAAGCCCTCCGCGGCGAAGGTGCGCAGCTGCGCAACTCCGAACTGGTTCGCTTCATGGAGAAGTATCACGAGATGGGCGAACTAGCCCCACGCGATGTGGTCTCACGGGCTATCGTCCACGAATTGGAAATAAGCAGCGCCAAAGATCCCGTCGTGTATCTCGACATGACTCACCTCGACGCCAATCACATCAAGGCGCGCTTCCCTCGCATCTATGCAACCTGCTTGACCTTCGGCATCGACATCACGAAGGACATGGTTCCGATCCGTCCCGCGGCGCATTACGCCATGGGCGGCGTTCGCACCGATCTCGACGGACGCTCGAGTCTGCCCGGACTCTACGCTGCCGGAGAAGCCGCCGCGACGGGCGTTCACGGCGCTAATCGACTCGCCAGTAATTCGCTCCTCGAGGGTCTCGTGTTCGGTGCGCGCGCTGGGGAAGCGATGCGCGAAGAAGTAACATCCGCTCCCAACAAGACGATGGAAGAAGCTGCATCGATCGCGACCAACACTGAATTGCAAGCCGAGAAATCAATCGCCGAGATTCAAGACCTGATGTGGAGCAACGTTGGAATCGCTCGCGAAGGCGAGGGCCTAAAAAGTGCAGTCGCCCGTTTGACGGAATTGCTCCCGCACGACCTTAGGCCGCGTTCGCAGCGTGGATATGAAGCTTATAATTTGCGCGACGCAGGATTGCTCGTCGCCCGCTCTGCCCTGGGTCGCGAAGAGAGCCGCGGAGCTCACTACCGCACCGACTTTCCCAAGCGCGACGATAAGAACTTCCTAAAGCATTCCGTCATCGTAGGCGAAAATATGAAATTTGGCTGAGTGCGATTCACTCCGCGGGATGAGACACCACCGAAGCGACGATCGATATCGCCAGAATCCCACCCACAGCCGCCAAAGTAATCAGGATCGGGATGTTGTAGAAATGTTCCAGCAACATCTTTCCACCGATGAAAATCAAAATTGTCGCCAAACCGTAATGCAGATATTCGAAAGCATCCAGCAAATCGGACAGCGCAAAGTACATCGAACGCAACCCCAAAATGGCGAAAGCATTCGACGTGTAGACAATAAACGTATTGAGCGTGATGGCCAAGATCGCTGGAATTGAATCTGTAGCAAAGATCAAATCGGTGACTTCGACCGCAATCAACGCGACGAAAAGCGGTGTCGCCGACCATCGTGGATTTCGAACCACAAACCTATCCTCGCGGTAATCGGCCGTGACAGGCAGGATCCGCCGCAACAGCCGCAGCGCCGCGTTGTTCTCCAGATTCACGCTATCGTGCCCGCGCATGAGGCGGATGCCGCTATAGATCAGCAATGCACCGAAGAAGTACGCGATCCAATCGAACCTACGGAGCAATGCCACGCCCGCTACGATGAACACGGCTCGCATGGCGAGCGCGCCTGCCACTCCCCAGAACAACACTTTGCGCTGATACTGCGCAGGCACTTGAAAGTAGCGAAAGATAAGAAGAAAAACGAAAAGATTGTCGACGCTCAACGACAGCTCGACCAGATACCCAGTGGTGAACTCCAGGGCGGAGTTCTTTCCCATCCAAAAATAAACGCCGGTCGCGAAGGCGGCGGCCAGCGCAATCCACAGCGTCACCCAAAGCAGCGATTTAGTCCGCTTCATCGGAGGGCCGCCGCAGCCGGCAAGGTCGCAATCATAAGCTGCCGCTCACACGCGGACCGCTAATCCGCGCGTCCTCGGGTGCCGTTCTGCCACTGATCCCAAAGAGTCGTATCCTTAAGCTGATCGTCGAGATGCGTCTCCCGCATCGTCTTTTCAATTTGCGCGTGATGGAGCCGCGGCCCGACAGGCTCCGGCGAGTTGGCCGCCGCGAACGCCAGCCACGCCGCCTCCGCCACATGTTTCTTCAACTGCGCGATGTCTACCTTATCGAACGTGTCGGACATGGCGTGATAGTTGATCAGGTAATTCCCTTCGACCTGATTGGCCACAAATGTCGGGACGCCTTCCAGCAGAAAATCGAAGTTATCGGTTCCCCACTCCGCATCAGCGGTCAGCCCCGCCGCATCGAACTGCGCCAGCGGAGCAACCAAGGCGGTCGCCGCCGGGACTACATCCTTTCGCCCGCCAACCGAGAAGCCAGTCGTACGCCCAATCCCTGAATCGAAAATAATTACGGCCGAGGTTCGGTCCATCTCTTTGCGATGCGCAAGAACATAATTATGCGAACCAATCATGCCCTCCTCCTCGCCCGAGAACAAAATAAACCGAATCGTCCTCCGAGGACGCAATCCCGACGCCTTGATCGCCCGCAGCGCATCGACGGTCAACGCCGCATTGCAACCGTTGTCGAGCGCCCCTGTACCGAGATCCCAGGAATCGAGATGGGCGCCCAGAATTACGAACTCGTCGGGCTTCTCGCTACCCTTGATCTCTGCAACAACGTTTTCCGCATGGATCGGCCCGCCAACTTTGTTTGGAACGTTGAGTTCGGCGAACAGCTTCTGACCCGACTCAAGCAGCCGGACGACTCGCGCCGCATCCTCGCGCGCCACCATCACCATGGGAAGGCGATCAATTTCGCCCCCGATCGAATTTGTATGTCGATAAAGCAGGTCATGTGGCCGCGTCGACTGAAATGCAATGGCCGTGGCCTTTGCCTTCACAGCCCGGTCGATAATTCCCGGAGCCCTTGCGTACTCGGCAAATAAGTCGTCCCAGGTCGCCATCTCGTTCGATTGCACGAGCAGAATCGATCCTTCCGGGATCGTCGCCTTGGCGAAATCCGCGGCGCTGCCTTCCCCAACGTTCACCAGCGGCGCAGACTTCCTCATGGCCAATGCAGGAGTCCACGGCAGCGCCACAACCCGCAACACAAACTGTTCGGGGAGATCGACGCGCATCCGCGTGTCGCCATCCGCCCAAGAGTTCGGGATGGTGAACTCCTCGGTGTGAACGCTGTCCGCGCCAGCAGCTTTGAAGGCCTCCACGCCCCAGGCCACAGCTTTGGTCATCGCAGGCGTGCCAGGGACGCGTCCGCCAATCTCGTCGGTCAATCGCCGCAAGTTGGATTCGATGGGAGACGGTTGCATCGCCGCGCCGATAATCGACTGACTGGCGTCTTGCGCGCCAAGGGAAGTTGCGACAAGAAATAGAATGGGAATAACTCTCTTGCAGTTTTGCATATCGCACGAATTAGACCCGAATTAGAAATGAAACGCAAGAAAAGTGCAAAGTATTCGTCCTTTCGTCGAGAAAGCGAACTGCCCTTTCATCACCGAACAAACGCTGCGCGATGCAACTACACTAAGAATCAGGAGTCTTGTATGTCCTCAATGGCGGCATCCTTAAGCACGACCAATTTCGCACGACACCTGGCTCAGGTCGATAAATGCGTTCTTGTCGTGATCGACATCCAAGAAAAGCTATTGCCCCCGGTATTTGAAAAAGAGCGGCTGATCAAGAATTCCCAACTGCTGATTCGCGCAGCCCAAGTGCTTAAAATCCCCACTCTACTGACTGCGCAGAACCCCAAAGGCCTGGGCCCGGTGGTTCCAGAGATCGTATCTCTTCTTCCGCATTGCGAAATCGTCGATAAAGAAAAGTTCTCTTGCTTCGGGAGCGAAGCATTTTCCGCTGCTCTTAAACGGATTCCCGGGGAACGAACAACCTTGCTGCTGGCCGGCATGGAAAGCCATATCTGCGTCGCGCAAACCGCGCTCAGCGCTTTAGACCAAGGCTATATCGTGCATGCGGCGTCCGATGCAATCAGTGCAAGGACGGAGTGGAATTGGAAGATTGGCCTGGAACGAATGAAATCCGCGGGCGTGGTTATTTCATCCAGTGAGATGATGATTTATGAGCTACTTCGCGGATCGGACGCGGCCGAGTTTAAGCAGATTCTGCCGTTCTTAAAATAATCCCGCAGCGTCGGGTTCGGCGACCATTACTCTTTCGCCTTCACCCGCACCAACGTGATCTTCGAGAATCCCTCTTCAAACGTGGGCGCAGTCAACTTGCCCGCCATGCGCCGCATCACGTCCTCCGGAACCTTGCGCTCTCGCTTCGCATTCCGTTGTAGGCAAATATCGAGCGGCACATCAAAATAGACCGCTTGTACTTCATAGCCGTAGTCTTTGGCGAGTTTGATCCAGCTAGCGCGATCATGCGCCGTCAAATTCGTCGCATCCACATAGTTCAACGGACGGCGCGCGATCAGCCGCGCCTTCAACATTGAGCGCAAGTTGGAAAAGATCAAATCCTGAAAACGCTGCTCCGTTGGATCGTCAAACAAAATCGCTCGCAGCATATCGCTCGAAAGCGGCGTCAACTCATGCCGCTTAAACCATGAACTCTTACCGGAACCAGGCAGGCCGATCGCCAGCACAACGGTTCCTTTCGACACCACAGGCTTCGCAGCCGGGGTTGGCGGATGGTGCGCAGCTTCACTCGGCTCGGGAGCGGAAACGACAGGTACATTCGTCCCGGGCACATCCTCCGAGACTCGCGCCGCTGGTTGAATTGATGAACCTTCTTTGCGAGTTCTTCCCCGTCCCCCACGGCCACGGCGACGTTGCGCCGAAGGCCGCGCTGGACGCCGGTCAACGACTCCCACTGCGGACGCGGCTAATGCCAGCACCGGCTCCACAACATCAATCCGATTGCCGTTAATCTCGTCATTGTCCTGGTCTGCATCGGTCGGCTCTTCATGGACCCGCGACTGAATGTGGTGCTTGGGTGCAGTCTCAGCGTGAGTCTCCGTTGCACCGGTAATCTTCGGAACCAGAGTCCCCTCGTCTGAACCCTCCTTTGTATCCACGTCGTAATAAGCGGGCTGCAAGGGAGCCTGCTTGGTCTCAGTAGTCGCCTCATCAGAGGTCTTTTTGCGGCGCTGTATGCGCTCGCGCATCCATTTACGCATGATTGGCTTGTAACACAAGCGCCTGCCGACAGGCAATGCGCAGCGTCACCTTTCTAGCAACGGTCTTGCCGCATGGCCTGCGAACTCGCCGCCCGGCGGTTTACCCAACTTCCCTTCCCCTGTTAAGATTTTGAGTTCCCACAGCATATTTATCGTTCTCATAGGCGGAGGCCAAATGGCAATTAAAGTCGGCATCAACGGTTTCGGACGCATCGGTCGCAACGTCTTGCGCACCGCGCTCAACGATTCCAACATCGAGTTCGTCGCGGTCAACGATCTTACCGATCCCAAAACGCTCGCACATCTCCTGAAATACGATTCGATTATGGGCAACTTGCCCAACCAGATCAGCGCCGGTTCCGACAGCATCACGGTCGACGGCAAGAAAATCAGAGTGTTCGCCGAAAAAGACCCTGCTCAACTCCCTTGGGACTCCGTCGGTGCTCAAGTCGTCATCGAATCTACCGGACGCTTCACCGATGCCAATGACGCCAAGAAACACTTGCGCGGATCAGTGAAGAAAGTCATCATCTCCGCCCCCGCAAAAAACGAAGACGTGACGCTTGTGCTCGGCGTCAATGAAGATAAATACGATGCGTCGAAACATCACATCATCTCGAACGCGTCCTGCACCACGAACTGCCTCGCTCCTATCGTCAAAGTGATCCACGATCACTTCCAGATCGTCAGCGGAACCATGACCACGATCCACTCTTATACCAATGACCAGGTCATTCTGGACTTCCCGCACAAGGATTTGCGTCGTGCTCGCGCTGCAGCGCTCTCGATGATTCCGACCTCGACCGGAGCCGCGAAGGCTCTGAAGTTGGTCATCCCCGAGATGGCGGGCAGGATTGACGGATTCTCCATGCGCGTTCCAACTCCGACCGTCTCGGTCGTCGATTTGGTGGCTCTGGTGGAGAAGAAGACCACAAAAGACGAAATTAACGCCGCGCTCAAGAAAGCGTCCGAGTCTGGCCCGCTCAAAGGCTATCTCGGATACGAAGAGAACGAATTAGTCTCCGCGGACTTCCGTGGCGACGCGCGCTCCTCCATCGTCGATGCGCTTTCGACCATGGTGATCGGCGGCAATCTGGTGAAAGTCCTGTCTTGGTACGACAACGAATGGGGCTACTCCAGCCGGGTCCACGATCTCATCAACTTCCTGGGAGCGAAGGGCCTGTAAGCGCGTCACGGTTCTACCACCAAATTCGCGTTTACAATAGTGCTATCCATGCCAAAGCTCTCGATTCGCGATTTGCCGCTTAACGACCATCGCATCTTCATGCGTGTCGATTTCAACGTGCCGCTCGATCAAGGGCGCGTCATGGACGACACGCGTATCCGGGAAACCCTACCCAGCATCGAGTATGCCCTTCGCCACGGCGCGCGTCTCATCGTGGCTTCGCACCTTGGACGTCCCAAGGGCAAACCGAATCCATTGATGAGTCTCAAACCGGTGGCCGAGCGCTTGCGGATGCTGCTTGATCGCGAACTGGCTCGCGGAGAAAACGTCGGCTTCTGTCCCGATTGCGTTGGCGTTGAAGCCCAGGAAATGGCCAACAAGCTGGAAAAGGGTCAAACCCTGTTGCTGGAAAACCTGCGCTTCCATCCCGAAGAGGAAGCCAACGACGAGAAGTTTGCCAAACAACTTGCCAGCCTCGCCGATTTTTACGTCGATGACGCCTTCGGCAGCGCACACCGCGCTCACGCATCGACCGAGGGCATCACGCACTTCGTGAAGCAATCCGCCGCGGGACTGCTCATGGAGCGCGAAGTTCAGTATCTCGGGAAAGCTCTGCAACATCCGGAGAAGCCATTCGTTGCCATCCTAGGGGGAGCGAAAGTAAGCGACAAGATCGCCGTCATCGAAAATTTGATGAGCAAGGTGGACGCCCTCATCATCGGCGGCGCCATGGCTTACACGTTCCTCAAGGCGCAAGGCCACGAAGTCGGCAAGTCGCTGGTCGAGGACGACAAACTCGAACTCGCTAAGCAGATTCTGGCCCACGCGAAGAAGCAGAACGTGAAATTCCTCCTGCCCACCGATCACATCGTGGCCGACAAAATCGATGCCGGGGCGATTCCGCGCACCATCAGTGAGGGTCAACCGATTCCCGCAAACATGATGGGGCTCGACATCGGGCCGAAAACCATCGAAGCGTTTTCGCAAGCAATCTCCGAGGCCAGCACGATCGTTTGGAACGGACCCATGGGTGTCTTCGAGATGGCCCCTTTTTCCAAGGGCACATTCAAGATTGCTCGCGCGGTTGCAGCCAATGGCGAGGCAACTTCAATCGTTGGCGGGGGCGATTCCGTGGCCGCGGTGAAAGCCGCAGGCGTGGCCGATAAGATCACTCACATCTCCACCGGCGGCGGCGCGTCGCTCGAATTTCTAGAAGGCAAGAAGCTGCCCGGAGTCGAAGCTCTCACCGACAAGAAATGAGCCGCTCCACTAACATCCCTCGCCGCGCCTAATTCAAATGACATCTTCGAACAGGAGTTCATCGTGCGGAAAAAGCTGATCGCTGCCAACTGGAAGATGTACAAGACTCCGGACGAAACGCAGCTCTTCTTCGACGAGTTCTTGCCTCTGATCGCCAACCATGATCGCGACGAGATTGTCATTTGCCCGCCGTTCATTGATTTGGCCACAGCGGTAGCTGCCGCGCAAGGATCTCACGTCGCCATCGGTGCGCAAAACATGTCGTGGCACAAAGAGGGCGCATTTACCGGAGAAATTTCCACCGTCATGCTGCTCGCCACAGGATGCACGTTCGTCATCATCGGCCACTCCGAGCGACGCCAACACTTCGGCGAAACCGACGACACCGTGAACCTAAAGCTGAAAGCGGCGCTGGAGGCGGGCGTGTCTCCCATCGTTTGCGTAGGAGAAGTGCTCGAAGAGCGCGAGGCCGGAGTCACCGAAGACGTTCTGCGCCGCCAATGCCTGCGAGCATTCCACGCAATCTCGGCGAAAAAAGCTCATTCTATGACTGTCGCCTACGAGCCGGTCTGGGCCATCGGCACAGGCAAGACAGCCACACCGCAACTCGCGGCCGAGGCGCATTTGCTGATCCGCTCCGAAGCAGCGAAGCACTTCGGCGATGAATTTGCCGAGCAATTGCGTATTCTGTACGGAGGCTCGGTCAAGCCGGAAAACGCCACGGCTCTGATGTCGGAGTCGGAAATCGACGGTGCGCTGGTCGGGGGCGCAAGCCTGGATCCGAAGTCGTTCGCCGCGATTGTTCGATACTAGAATTATCCAAGCAGGAGTTCCACATGCGAGAAGTAGTCGTTGCATCTTCAGTTCGCACCGCCGTAGGTCGCGCTTATAAAGGAGCGCTGCGCGCCACCCGCCCCGATGATCTGGCCGCCATCGCGATCAAGAGCGCCTTGGAGCGTCTGCCTCAGCTAGACCCCAAAGAAATCGAGGACGTTATCCTCGGCTGCGCCATGCCCGAGGCTGAACAGGGGATGAACGTCGCCCGCATCGCCGCCCTGCGCGCCGAGCTGCCCGTCGAAATCGCAGCTGTCACCATCAATCGCTTCTGCGCCTCGGGACTGCAAGCCATTGCTATGGCCGCGGATCGCATCGCCGTGGGCGGAGCCGAAGTCATGCTCGCTGGCGGCACTGAGTCGATGACCATGATCCCCATGGGCGGCCACAAGATCGCGCCCAATCCCTGGCTCGTCGATCACTACCCTGACGCCTACCTCACCATGGGATTAACCGCTGAGCGCGTCGCCCAGCGCTTCGGCATCACCCGCGAGCAGGCGGACGAATTCTCCTATAAAAGCCACCAGAAGGCGCTGGCCGCCATCGCCGCAGGCAAGTTTCAGGACGAAATCGTAGGCGTCCCAGTCTCATTCACCAACGCGGCCGCCGCCGGAGCCAACGGATCGAGCAAGAAATCCTCGAGCTCGAAATTCCCTCGCACCGAAACCGTCTTCAACGTCGACGAAGGCCCGCGCGCCGATACGTCCGTCGCAGCCCTAAGCGCCCTCAAGCCAGCCTTCCACGTAAAAGGCACGGTAACCGCGGGAAACTCCTCGCAAATGTCCGATGGCGCCGCCGCTGCGGTCATCATGTCCGCCGACCGCGCCCAAGCCTTGGGCATCAAACCCCTAGCCCGCTTCGTTGCTTTCGCCACAGCCGGATACAGGCCGGAAGAAATGGGATTGGGACCAGTGTATGCAATTCCGAAAGTGCTGAAGATGGCCGGACTCAAACTCGCGGAAATCGACGTGATCGAGCTCAATGAAGCCTTCGCCGCTCAATCGCTAGCCGTAATTCAAGAAGCGGGACTCGATCCCTCGAAGGTCAATCCGAACGGCGGAGCCATCGCTCTCGGCCATCCCCTGGGCTGCACCGGGGCTAAGCTTACCGCCACGATCATCCGCGAGCTAAAACGCCGCAACGGACGCTATGGACTGGTGACCATGTGCGTAGGCGGAGGCATGGGCGCTGCGGGAATCTTGGAAAATGTGCCGTAGGAATTGACCGTGCCGCTTGGATGAGGGCTAAGGCACTTCAGTCTGATTGCGCAAGTCATTCCAAATCTGCTCAGGCATGGCCAAGAAAGCTTTGACCACCTCAGGATCGAACTGCCGTCCCGACCACTTCTTGATCTCTTCCTTCGCCGCCGCGATCGTCTGCTTCGGACGGTAAACCCGATCCGAAGTGATCGCATCCAGAGTATCGGCCACGGAGAATATTCGAGCTCCGAGGGGAATTTCTTCGCCTTTCAAACCTTGGGGATAACCGGTGCCATCGTAGCGCTCTTGGTGGGCGTATACAATCTCCGACGCGGCTTTAAGAAAAGGGATTTTCTTCACGATCTGGTAACCGTGAAAGCAGTGTTCCCTCATGACCGCGGCCTGTTCGGGCGTTAACGGCCCCGGCTTTTGCAGGATTTCGTCTGGAATCTTGATCTTTCCAATGTCGTGCAAGAAAGCTCCACGGGCGATTTCAGCAATTTCCTCTTTGGAGAGTCCCATCTCCCGCGCAATTGCAATGGTAAATAGCGTGACCCGTCGGGAGTGGCCCTCCGTCTCCCGATCCTTCATATCCAACGCGTTGCCGAGAGCCTCTAACGTGATGTCGTAAGAGTGCACAAGTTTGACATTGGCTTCTTCCAACTGCAGAGTACGCTCTCGCACTTTGGCTTCCAACTGGGTCTGGTATTCGCGATTCTCCAGCTTGAGCCGCCGATTTTCCAAGGCTCTCCGGACGGTATTGAGCAATTGCTCGCGCTCAAACGGCTTTAAAAGATAGTCATAAGCCCCGTTGCGAATCGCTGCCAGCGCCACCGAAAGGTCATGAACCGCGGTCACCATGACAACGGGCATGTCTGGAAATTTTTCCTTGGTGCGCTCCAGCAGGCCGATCCCGTCGAGCTCCGCCATCATCAGGTCTGTCAGCATGAGCTCAAACTCCTCCCCAGATTCAAGAAGGGCAAGCGCTTCCAGTCCGGAACAAGCCTGGCGAGTTTGAAAATGAGCGCCCGACAGCATTGCGGCGACAACTTCGCGGATCGACTCCTCATCGTCCACTACAAGAATACGTTCGGAGGGCATCGGAGACTTGATTCTGCATTGGATTCTATCTCAACTCCGAGATGCCGAAAGTAACCATCTAGTGCCCGAAAGGCCGTCCTTTCAATCTTCTGCCGTGATATCAACAGTCTGAGCGTTTTCCGATCGCCGAATCATGATGAATATAATTTCGAGCGCTTGCATGGCCGCGACAGTTCCCCTCGGAACTTATTCCACGGCACAGGAGTCCGCCGCCCTTATCGTGCTTGCGGTGACGCTACTCGTCTTTCGGACGTTTCGGGAACGTTATCTGCTCATCTGGATCATGGGCTGGCTTTCATTTTTCCTGTCTCATTGGACCCTGCGCGACGCAGGCGCGACGGCGTCGCCTTACCTCAACGCTGTCTCGCAAGCTGAATTTACTCTCGCCGTTTGTCTTTTCGCCGCAGGAGCCTGCGTCTATAGCCACGCGCGCAAGTTGCTGTTGCCATTGCTTCTCGTCTCGATCGCACTGATATCTTTTGCAGCGGCGCGAGAGCTATTCTGGCCCCACTCCGCTACGCTTCGACTTGACTTTGAAGTTTCCTACCGACTCCTGACACTGGCCGCTGCCCTATGCGTGATCCGCTTTCGCTGGGCACGTTGGGAAATTGGCGCCACCCTTTTGAGCCTCAGCCTGCTCTACCTGCATAGCGATTGGGCACCCGTCACCGTGTTTTTGCCGCGGTATTTCAACCTTTTCTCCGATTTGCTCTTCGGATTGAGCATGCTGTTGGTTGCCTTTGACGACTCCCGCATGCGAACACGCCGCATGAATGTGGTGAATGCACTGACTACCAGCATCACTCGAGCCGACGAATACGGCCCTATGATGCTGTCCGCGCTCGAACAACTCAAATCGCTCCTGCTGGCCAAAGCTGCGTGGTTCCAACTGCTGGAAGATGAAAAAATAGTGATCGCTCAACAAATTGGGTTATCCGCGAACTTCCTGCGCGATCGGACCTCCACTCCGGTCGACGACTTCCTATCGGCAATCCTCCGTGAAGCGAAGCCCGTGATCGTCAGGCAGTCGTGTGCCCCCGATAATATTCGCCCATACCTAAAAATGGAGCGCTTCCATCATGTGGTAATCGTACCCGTGATGGGCAAGAAGTCTGCCGTGGGGGCGCTGTTGTTAGGCGGCACTCACCGGCTCTCCTACACGCCCGACGATCTTGAATTTCTTTCTTCCAGTGCTCATCAGCTGGGGTTGGCCGTGGAGAATCTGCGTTTGGTCGAGGAGATCGTTCGCTCTCACCGCCAGTGGAGTAATACCTTCGACTCAATCCACGACCTCGTTCTGGTGCACGACGCGGCCTTCCGTGTCATGAAGGCAAATCGGACCTTACTCGAACAGCTCTCGCTCTCCGCCGCAGATGTGATGGGCAAAGCATGTCAAGCGGTTCTGCCGCATTCAACTGCCTGGACCAATTGTCCTTATTGCGACGGCGGGGAACAGGGCATTCACGAAGGTCCCGACTTGGCCTTTGGCGGCTACTCTCTGGTCTCCACGTCCTCTTACAGCGAACCGGCCAGCCGGGAAAAAGGGACCATTCACGTCGTCCGCGACATCAGCGACCGGCACGTGCAGGAGGAACGGTATCGCCGTCTGTTCGAACAAGTACAAGAAGGGCTCTTCGTATCCAATCCTGCCGGCCAGCTACTCGATTGCAACGACGCCTTCGTCCATATGCTGGGTTATGCCGACCGCGACGAAGTCAAGAACATGAACCTCGACGCGGCGCTGTATGCCTCTCCGGAACAACGCGAGCTGTTGCGGCGAGAGGTGGAATTGAATGGTTATGTAAGGAATTTTGAGGTGATGCTGCGGCGTAAGGACAATTCCCTTATTACCGCTTTGGAAAGCAGCTTCGCCTCTCGCGACAGCAAGGGGAAGATCGACCGTCATCAGGGATTTCTGCTCGACATCTCCGCCAAGAAAAAGGCCGAAGACGAAATTCGCCGCCGCAACCGCGAGCTCAACGCGTTGAATGCTATGGCCGTGATTGCCACGCAGTCCTTCGACCTGGATGAGATCCTCAACCTCACCCTGCGTCAGGTGATTTCTTTGCTGGCCGCCGAGACGGGAACCATTTATCTCTGCGATGCGGACGAAACCACGTTTCGGCGTCGGGCCGGATGGGGACAACGCGTCCTGAGTCGCAGTCGGGTGGCTGAGGTCAGCTTTCCCAGCGGCTTCGGCGACCTGGTCACACGATCGCGGACGGAAGTCCTGACTCACGAATACTTGCCCCACCTTCCAGCACCCGTATCCGCCTTCGTCCGAGGCGACGAAATGAGCTCTTGGATATGGGTCTTGCTCTGGGGCAAAGACGCTCCTATCGGAATGATGGGGATCAGCCGGGAGGAAGATCGCGAATATTCCAGTAACGACGAAAACCTGCTGGTCGCCATTGGACGTCAGCTCGCCACGACCATCGAAAAAGTTCGGCTCTATGAAGAAAGCTGCCGCGCTTACGACGATCTTCGCCGCACTCAGGAACAACTTCTCCAAAGTGAAAAGATGTCGGCCGTCGGCCAGCTCATCTCCGGCGTGGCGCACGAACTCAACAATCCACTCACTGCGATTCTGGGCTATGCTCAACTGCTCGAAAGTGAAGGCCTCAACGAAAAAGCCGCGGAATTCGTGAGCAAGCTGTTCAAGCAGGCGCAACGCACCCACCGCGTAGTGCAAAACCTGCTCTCGTTCGCGCGGCAGCGCAAGCCGCAAAAATATGATGTCGACGTGTGTAAGGTGTTGGACGAAACGCTACTCCTACGCGACTACGATTTGAAGGTCAACAACATTCAACTGGTACGCGAGGTGGGGGCCTCCATCCCCCACGTGCTCGGCGATCCCCACCAGCTTGAGCAAGTATTCCTTAACATCACGAATAATGCGGTCGATGCCATGCTCGAAGCTGGACGGGGCGGTAGCCTAACGGTCAAGGTATACAGCGAAGAGGGCAAGGTTCAGATCGACTTCCAGGATTCAGGCCCCGGTATCCAAGAGCCGAATCGCATCTTCGAACCTTTCTATACTACGAAGGTTGTCGGCAAAGGGACGGGACTCGGATTAAGCATCTGCTACGGCATCGTTCGCGAGCACGGCGGCGACATCTCTGCCAAGAACGCGGCAGAAGGAGGTGCCATCATCTCCGTCCGGCTACCCTCGGCAGTTACGGCAGCGGCACCCAGGAAGCCGCTGCCACAGCCCCGGCGCGAAACGGTTGTAGAAGGAAACCTTTTACTCGTCGAAGATGAAGAAGCTGTGCTGGAGTTCGAGCGAGATGTCCTGGCGGGAGCTGGCGCACAGGTGATCACATCCATGAGCTGCGAAGAGATGAAAGTACAACTGCTCAACCGTTCCTTCGATGCCTTGGTAGCCAACGGTATCATGCCCGGCGGATGGACCGCCCCCCGGATCTATGAATGGGTCAAGGCCAATCGCCCGGGAATTGAAAAGCATATTCTTTTCACGTTTTCCAGCATCACGGAGACCGAGGTGCGCACCTTCTTACAGCAGAACCAGATCCCGCACCTGGTCAAACCCTTCGAAGTGGCAGATCTGATCGCACAGGCCCGCCGCCTCACCCAACGATCCCAAGCCGCCTCCGCCTAGTCGTCAAGAAAGAGCGATAGGGCGAGTGGGCGAAAGTTGGTCACCAGTGCGGTGCTTCAACGAAAATCTTGGATGGTACTATGGAAAGAGTCAGGTATCGGCCCCGCGCAACGTTTTCCCGCCAACCCCGCCAGGTCCGGAAGGAAGCAACGGCAACGGGCTCTTGCGTGTGCAGTGGGTCGCCGGTGCCTGGCTTTTTTGTTTTCCTCGTTACTGCCTACTTCCCCACGTACGCCACTCGCCAGATTGAATTGGAGCCGTCATCCGTCACTAGAAGCGAGCCATCGGGCGCTGTCGTCACTCCGACCGGCCTTCCCCAGACGTGCCGGTTATCGACGACGAATCCAGTCAAGAAATCTTCATATTCGCCGCTTGCCTTACTCGTCTGATGTAGCGGCACCCGAATCACCTCATATCCCGCCCGCACCGAACGGTTCCAGGAACCGTGCTGCGAGGCAAAAATGTCACCTTGATATTCCGGCGGAAATTGTTTTCCGTCGTAGAAAGTGAGCTCAAGCGATGCATTATGCGGCTGCAACAAAACATCCGGCACAATCGCTTTGTCTTTTAGTTCCGGATGCTTGCCTTTATGCCGCGGATCCTGATTCGCGCCAATATACCACCACGGCCAACCGTAAAATCCACCCTCTTGAACATGCGTTATGTAGTCCGGAACCAGGTTGTCGCCTAAACCGTCGCGTTCGTTCGTCGAACACCACAACTGGCCGTCGCTGGGATTGATCGCGAGACCCGCTCCAGCGTTTCGTATGCCGGACGCATAAACTCTCATGCCCGATCCATCAGGATTGAGAACCAGAATGTCAGCCCTGTTTTTCTCCTCGGGGCTGGTGTCGGGATCATCGACATTCGACGCCGAACCTACCGACACGAACATCTGCTTGCCGTCAGGCGAGAACTCCATGGAACGGGTCCAGTGCCCTCCGCCACTAGGAAGGTTGAGGAGTTGCTGCTTCGAGCCGCGCGCGATTAAATCTCCATTGCGGTAGGGGAAGCGGGCGACTGCATTCGTCTCACCCACGTAAAGCCACTGCGGATCAGGTCCCGGAGGATAAAACGCGATGCCATAAGGGCGCTTCAGTCCGCTGGCAAAAACCTGTTGCTTCTCCGGTTTGCCGTCGGCAGTCATTCCGCGAAAAATCGTGATCCGTCCGCCATCGCTCTCGGCGACAAATATGTCGCCATTGGGGGCGGTGCGAATAAACCGGGGCGTATTCAGCCCAGTCGCAAATTGCTGAACCGTGAACCCGGCAGGCGCAATCGGCCAGGCATTCTCCGGCCGCTCAACCACGTCAGGGCCGTTGTTCGACGATTTCGTCACATACGGAGCGGGAAGATCGGCGGCCGTAATCTTGCGGCTGGTCCCCGGCTTTTCATATCGAAAATCGGTGAACGGGGCCACCGGCGGAGGCAGCTTGGAGTCGTCCTCACTTCCCGCCAACTCAGCAGGAGCTTGGTGAGGGGATTGCGGGGCGGATGGACGAGACTTCACATAAGAAATAATCTGCCAGCGTTGCTGCTCGGGCAGCTTAGCCCAGGCGGGCATGCCGTCGCTCGGCGAGCCCTTGGTGATGTACCAGAAAATCTCGCCATCGGGCGCGGCCTGAACCGGACCGTTCGCCAACGCCGGAACATTTCCCGATCCCTGCCCGCCGCGGCCGTGGCACGAAGCGCAATGCGTGGCATATAACTTGCTGCCCGCAGCCACGCCCGTGGCCTGGCCCGCATATGGATTTTGCGTGCTTCCGGTGGATTCAGGAGCGCCGTGGAACGTCGCCTCCTGGGCATTAACCGGTTCTACCGCAAGAAGGACTACAAAAAACAAAAAGACCGCGGCTACCTGCACCAAAGGAATTCTCAAATCAAAAATCGCCCGTCTCACAGATTTACTCCTGTTGGGATCGCACTTTACTTCGGCGTCCTAAAAACTGATTAACGGCAGATCGTTAAAGATGCAATTTGGCGAAGCGAGGGGTTGCCGAATTTTTGCGAGAGCCGTCTCCCTACTGCCCTGAAAACCCGAACAGAGCTTTGATCAGGGCATCGTTCCATTCGCAATCGGCGGTCGCGCTGTTGTCCGCCAAGCCCTGCATGATCTGACGCGCATCCGACCGAGAAGGCCTTGGCGCTTTGCCATTTACAAAGTCGAGTATCTCGCGATAATTCTGCGGCTCGGGAATCGAACATGGCTGAGTTTTCTTGTTTACTTTCTTGTACGTCCACCAACTCCACCCTACGTTGTTCTGCTCGAGCAGGCCGACCATGTCTCGAGCCCAGGTTGGATCATTTTCGCCGGTTTCGCCATTCCACAGGGGCAGGTTGTATCGAGTACGGATCTTCAAATAGCCCTTGATCGATCGCAGATCGTTCTTGTCTTTATATTTGTGAAACACCATGACCATGTTCGAGTCCCACGGCGGCAGGATCGCTTTCATGCCGGCGGCGGAGTTGCACCAATCGGTACCGCAGGCAAAGATGATGTGATGAGTGTCAACGGATCGAATCGCCGTGGTGGTCTTCACATAAAAGCCGCGGACTTCGTCCCCGTCTCGCGCGGGACGACTCTCGTCCAAAATCGGCTCATCCAGCAGGTCGTAGCCCGCAACCGTCGGCTCGTCCGCGTAGCGTTGCGCAATGGCCTGCCAGAGATGAATCGTCCACGGCTGATAGATCGCAGATTCCGACCACAAATGAGGCTTCCCATCCGACGAGTCAGACATCAACTCCGGGCTCTGCGCTCCGGGCGCAGCATGAAGGCATAAAATCACATAGATGTTATGAGCTTTACACCACGCGATCATTTGATCGATCCACTGCCAGCCGCTATCCAGATAAACGCCGTCGGAAGGCGACAGCCAGTGATAGTTAATGGAGAAGCGCACCGTATTCACTCCCCAACTCTGCCATCGCGCAACGTCGGCCTCGGTGATGACGTTGTCTCTCCAAGTCTGCCAGAATTGTTTGGCGGCATCGTCCCCCACCAAATCGTCGACCGTTCCGTGGATGCGCGTGTTTCCGTAATACCACAGGAGCCTGCCCTCGCCGTCAGGCCATTCCAGCATGTAAGCTTCGGTGTTCGTCCACTCGCCCACGCCAAGGCCTTTGAGGACGAAATTTTTTCCCGAGGAGTCGACGATTCGCTGACCACTGACTTTGAGGCCCGGCCAAGTCTGTGCGCCAGCGGAGCTTAGGACAAATGTAAATAGGAGGGTGACGAATCCTAAAGTCATGGACGTCAAGAATTTAGCAATTGGCATTTTGAATCACTCCCGCCCATCTTACCCGCAAGCCGCCTTTGTGTATCTCGAAGGCGCTGGCCGAATCCCGACACTTCATTCCCCCGGGCTCCGGTACACTAACAAATGCATCCAAGTCCAACAATCTCCATCATGACCAAGAATCCGTCGGTTAGCGAAATTCCGGCCACCTCCATGCTTCTTACCGAGCAGGACATCTACCTGTTTAACGAGGGGCGCTTCTATCTTGCCTACGAAAAACTCGGCGCGCACCTCGGCGCACGCGACGGGCAGGCTGGCACCAGCTTTGCCGTTTGGGCACCCAACGCGCGGGAAGTTTCGGTCATCGGAAACTTCAACGGATGGAATGCCGAGGCGAATCCTCTGCGCATGACCGGCGAGTCTGGCATCTGGGAAGGCTTTCTGCCGGGCGTCGGCAAAGGGGAAATTTATAAGTATCGAATCGTTTCCAACAACGCGGGTTTCATCGGCGAAAAGGCTGACCCGTTTGGCTTCTTGCATGAGACGCCGCCCAAAACCGCATCCGTTGTCTGGGATTTAGATTACTCGTGGAACGATGGGGACTGGATGCGCACCCGCGGCGGCAAGAACTCGCTGCGCGCGGCCGTTTCCATCTACGAAGTGCACTTCGGCTCGTGGATGCGCAACTATGGCGACAATCGCCCGCTGACTTATCGCGAGGCCGCGCCCAAGCTGGCGCAATACGCGCAGCACATGGGATTCACCCACGTCGAACTGATGCCGGTCATGGAGCATCCCTTCTATGGCTCCTGGGGATATCAGACCACTGGCTATTTTGCGCCCACCTCGCGCTACGGGACGCCGCAGGATTTCATGTATCTGGTCGACACCCTCCATCAGCACGGCATCGGCGTGATTCTCGATTGGGTGCCGTCGCACTTCCCTGCTGACGCGCACGGGCTGGCCTATTTCGACGGCACTCATCTTTATGAACACGCCGACTCGCGGCAGGGATTCCATCCCGACTGGAAGACCGTCATCTACAACTACGGGCGGAACGAAGTTCGTACATTTTTGATTTCAAACGCGGTGTTTTGGCTGAAGGAGTATCACATCGACGGCCTGCGCGTGGACGCCGTCGCCTCGATGCTCTATCTCGACTATTCACGGAAGCAGGGCGAGTGGATTCCCAACAAATATGGCGGACGCGAGAACCTCGAAGCCATCGAATTCCTGCGCGAAATGAATCAGGAAGTCTATCGCGTTGCTCCCGACGTACAAACCTATGCCGAAGAATCGACGGCGTGGCCTATGGTCTCGAAGCCTGTCTACTTGGGCGGCTTGGGCTTTGGGCTAAAGTGGGACATGGGATGGATGCACGACACTCTGGATTACTTCGCGCACGATCCCATCTATCGCAAATTCCATCACAACAGCCTCACGTTCCGCATGTTGTACGGCTTTAGCGAAAATTTTGTTTTGCCGCTTTCGCACGATGAAGTCGTGTACGGCAAGGGCTCTCTCATCAACAAGATGCCGGGTGACGATTGGCAGAAATTCGCCAACCTGCGCGCCTTGTTCGGTTATATGTACGCCCAAGCCGGGAAAAAGCTACTGTTCATGGGCGGCGAATTCGGCCAATGGCGTGAGTGGTCGCACGAGAACAGTCTCGATTGGGCGCTGCTGGGGCAGCCGTTTCATAGCGGGCTGCAAAACTGGGTCAAGGCGCTCAACAAGTTGTATCGAGATGAACCTGCGATGCATGAACTGGACACCGATCCTGCTGGCTTTGAATGGGTAGACTGCAACGACAGTCAAGGGAGCGCGATCTCTTTGCTGCGCAAGAGTTTGCGGGAAGAGGACGCGATTTTGGTGGCGTGCAACTTCACTCCCGTGCCGCGCGAGGGTTACAGCATCGGCGTACCCAAAGGCGGATATTGGCGAGAGCTGCTGAATAGCGACGCCACGGAGTACGGCGGCAGCGGGATGGGGAATCTTGGGGGAGTTCAGGCGGAAGGGGAGGCGCTACATGGTCGGCCATCCTCGATCCGCATCACTCTGCCACCTCTCGCTGTACTATTTTTCAAACGACGCTAAGTCACGCCGGATGGTGGGCACCTCAGCAATGATTGGCTAGGGTCAGAATAGGATCATCCTAGGCAGACTCGAGCGGCGCGTGCCTCGGAAAATTCAACCGCTCCGTGACGGAGGAGGCAGTGAGAGCCTCGATTTTTTCCAAGATTACCGAAACAGGAACGCCTTTTTCCAAAGCGGCATCGGCATGCGGGGGCGGGGTCTCCACAATGTTCAAGTCGCCAGAAATCAAAATAACAGGCATTTCCGGCGTTAGCCGCTTTACTTCAGCAGCCAATTGTGCGCCGTTGAGACCGGGCATTTGGTAATCGAGTATCACTGCATCGACCTCGCGGCCCGCCGAGTAAAGAATGCTCAAGGCCTGCCATCCGTCCGATGCGAGCCATACTCGATATCCGTTACGGTCTAACATCGTCGCATACAGGCTGCGTATCGCTTCGTCATCATCGACGCAAAGGAGCGTTTTGAGGCGCATAAGTGAGCTCCAACTTTCAATTCACGAGTTGACTTGCATTTACGTTTCCAAAGGCGGTTCTTTGGCTCCCTTGCCGAGATCGTTGCGCATACTTGGTTGCACACAAGTTACGCAGCCTCTGCCAGCAAACCTCGGCCGCCGTTGGGAGCAAGTTCAGCAATTGCGAGTATCAGAGTGGGTCGTTTAGAGTAAGGCATCCTCTGGCCATGAATTCCCATAAAGAAACCACCGGCGAACTGTTTGAACGGGTCGTCGACATCATGGCGCGTCTACGCGGTCCGGGCGGCTGCCCGTGGGATCGAGCGCAAACGTTCGACTCGATTAAGCCTTATACCCTGGAAGAGACCTACGAGGTTTTTGAGGCCATCGACAAGCGAGACTGGAAGGAGCTTCCCGGGGAGTTAGGCGACCTGCTTCTACAAGTTCTGTTTTATTCCCAGATTGGCTCTGAGGAAGGCGCATTTTCCATCGACGATGTCCTGCAAGCATTGGCTGACAAATTAATCGGGCGGCATCCCCATGTGTTCGGCCACGTGAAGGCCGACACTTCGGCAGCAGTGCTGAAAAACTGGGAAGCGCTCAAAGCGAAAGAGAAGGAGGCGAAGTCCGAAGCGACTGCAACTAAGTCGTCATCGATTCTGGCGGAAGTCTCTTTTGCGATGCCCGGACTTCTGGAAGCTGGCAAGATCGGCTCGCGAGCTGCGAAGGCCGGATTCGATTGGCCGAACGCCGAATCGGTATTGGATAAAGTGCATGAGGAGATCGGAGAGATCCGCGCGGAACTATTCCTAGCCTCGAACGAATCACCCAAAGAGGGAAAACGATCACAAGCTCGGCTCGAAGAAGAATTAGGCGACCTGCTCTTCTCCGTGGTGAATTTAGCCCGACACATTTCGGTCGACTCTGAGTCGGCGCTCAAGCAAGCCAACCGAAAGTTCCGCCGGCGTTTCGAACAAGTCGAGCGACAAATTCGCAGCCATGGAGGGAAACTCGAAGAGACTTCGCTCGATGAGCTTGAGAGTCTCTGGCAAAGCGTTAAACGCGATGAGGCGGCGGATTGAACGAAGCCGGTGTTCTGATTCGCAAGATCACAGATCTCGACGAAATGCGTCGGTGCGTGGCCTTGCAACAAGAAGTATGGAAGTTCTCCGATGCAGAGTTGGTTCCTCTGCGCATGTTCGTGGTGGCGGAAAAGATTGGTGGCCAAGCGATCGGCGGCTTTGTTCGGGACGAGTTAGTCGCGTTCACCCTCGCCATTCCTGGGTACCGCGATGGACGTCCCTATTTGCACTCCCACATGCTGGCGGTGAAGGAAAGCGCCCGCGACGGCGGGTTAGGTCAGCGAATGAAGTGGTTCCAGCGTGAGGACGCTCTCGAACGGGGCATCGATTTAATTGAGTGGACCTTCGATCCGTTGGAGAGTAAGAATTCTTATCTGAACCTCGAAAAGTTGGGCGCCGTCGCCCGGCGCTACCACGTCAACCAGTATGGAATCACGGCGTCGCCATTGCAGGGTGGCCTGCCCACCGACCGCCTGGTCGCGGAATGGTGGCTCAACTCTCAGCGTGTGCGAACCGTACTTGGGAGTGGACGCCGACCTCGATTCACAGCCGCCAGGTCCATCGCCGTGCCGGCACAGATCTCCGAGTGGAAGAGCTCGCCCGCGACGCGCCCACTCGCTCAAGAAGTTCAAAACAAGAATCGTGCCGAGTTCCAACACGCGTTCCATACCGGCCTGGCGGCCATGGGTTATGATCGCGAAGCCGGAGGGGGAGGAAGGTTTTTGTTGGGAGCCTGGCATAGTTCGCAGGAATTCTAGTTGACGATGAAAATTGAGGCCATCACGCTCCGCGAACTGCATATGCCGCTCGTCCAGTTCTTTGAAACCAGCTTCGGACGGATCGATCATCGCAGCGTCCTTCTGATCACCGCGCATTGCGAAGGCATCGAGGGCTGGGGAGAGTGCGTCGCGGATGAGGGCCCTTTTTACAGCGAAGAATGGAAAGAAACCGCCTGGCCGACGATCAAACACTTTCTCGCGCCTGCCGTCCTTGGAAAAAAGATCGAATACGGTAGCGAAGCCGCTGCACTTATGGCTCGAGTGCGCGGCCATCGCATGGCCAAAGCTGCGATCGAAAATGCGCTCTGGGATGCCGAAGCGCAAGCTCGCCAAAAGCCGTTGTGGCAACTTCTGGGAGGATCTCGTGTCGAAATTGTGTGTGGAGTTTCAATTGGCATCCAAAACACCATCGACCAACTCCTAGAGAAGATCCAAACCGAGCTGGACTCCGGCTATCGCCGAATAAAAGTAAAGGTTAAGCCGGGCTGGGATTTGCAAGTACTGGAACGCATCCGCTCCCGCTGGCCAGACATCGCTCTCAGCTGCGACGCCAACTCGGCGTATCGTCTGGACGAAGTTGAACACCTGCGCAAGTTCGATGCCTTCAATTTGCTGATGATCGAGCAGCCGCTGTGGAATGACGATATCTACTATCATGCGCGGCTACAGAAAGAGTTGCGCACTTCCATTTGTCTCGACGAGTCGATTGTGCATGCACGTTCCGCCGCGCAGGCAGCCGAGATCGGCGCCTGTCGCATCGTCAACATTAAAGTAGGCCGTCTAGGCGGATTCAGCGAGTCCCTCGCGGTACACGACGTCTGCCAGCAGCATAAGCTCCCCGTGTGGTGTGGGGGCATGCTGGAGGCAGGCATCGGGCGCGCCCATAACATCGCGCTTTCCACCTTGTCGGGCTTTAGCCTTCCTGGCGATGTATCGGCCTCGAAGCGCTATTGGGCGGAAGATATCATCGACCCCGAGGTTCACGTTGCATCCAATGGAACCATCGCGGTAACGGATAAGCCGGGCACTGGCTATCGCGTAAAAACCGATTTGATCGAGCGCTTCACGGTGCGAAAAGAGACATTCCGACGCAATTAAATACGCCTTCATAGGGCTGCTATCATTGCACTAACGTGTCCAATTCTACAGAAGCGCTGACCGCGCCCAGCAAAGTCGACCCCTTGCTGCTCGAGGTCGCCGACGTCGTCAACACGACGCTCGACCTGGACACCACTCTGAGCCGGGTGGCCGCATTGGTGCGCAAAGTCATCGATTACGACATTTTTGCCATCCTTTTGCTGAACGAAAAGACGCAGGAGTTGCGTTTTAGATTTCAAATCGGCTATCCCTCTGAACTGGTGGATCGCATGCGCGTACCGGTCGGCCAGGGAGTGACCGGGATCGCCGCTCAAAAGCGGGAAGCGATTCTTGTCCGCGATGTCGCACTAGAGCCGCAATACATTTCCGCCGTGCCGAATGTTCGCTCGGAGCTGGCGGTTCCGCTGATCGTTAAGAATCAATTGATCGGGGTGCTTGATCTGGAATCGCCCGAGCCAGATCATTTCACCGAAGAACACAAGCGGCTGCTCACGCTCATCGCCTCTCGCATGGCGGTCGGAATCGAGAATGCCCGGCTTTACACGAGGGTGAAACGGCAGGCGAAAACTCTTGCGCTGCTCAATGAGATTGCCCGCGACCTGAGTTCCATTCTGAATCTGGATGAACTTCTTGGCCGGATCGCGGAAGTGTTGAATCAACTCATCGATTATCAGATGTTCAGCATCCTGCTGGTCGATTCGACCGGGCAGAAACTTCAACATCGATTCTCTCAGCGTTATCAGGAAAACATACAGCTTAAACACGATCGCAAGCTGGGAGTCGGCGTCATCGGCATCGCCGCCCAAACCGGCGAAGCGATTCTCGTGCCGGATGTGAAGAAGGATCCGCGATACATCATGGTGAATGCGGAAACCGGCTCTGAACTCGCCGTGCCCTTGATTTATAAGAAACGCGTGATCGGCGTGCTCGACCTGGAACACACCAGACGACACTTCTTCACTGACGATCACAAGAAAGCGATGACCACGCTCGCGGCCCAGATTGCCATTGCGATCGAGAATGCGAGATTGTATCAAGAGATTGCGAAGCAGGAGCAGCGGCTGGAGCGCGATCTTGCCATGGCGCGAGCGCTGCAATTTCGGCTGTTGCCGCAGGCGCGCCCGCAATTGCCGCATCTCGAAGTCTCGGCAAAGTTTTCTCCGGCGCGAGCCATCGGAGGCGATTTATATGACTTCATGGAATACTCGGGAGACCGCACTGCGATCGTGATCGGGGATGTCAGCGGCAAAGGCGCCCCGGCTGCGATCTACGCCGCGTTGGTCAGTGGAATCTTGCGTTCCCACGCGCCCATCGAGCCTCATCCGTCGGAGATGCTCTCGGCGGTGAATTTTTCATTGAGCGAACGCCGTATCGACGGTCAGTTCGTCTCCCTCATCTACGCCGTATGGGACGACAACAAATACTCGTTGCAAGTCGCAAATTCCGGGTTGCCCCGTCCTATCTACTGCCATAACGGAAAGACCCAGATCATCGAGGCTACCGGCTTGCCGCTGGGGTTATTCGATGACGCCGAATATGACGAGTTCACTTACGTGGCCGAAGCGGGCGATGTTTTCGTTTTCTTCAGCGACGGCATTCTCGATGCGGGCAATAAGGCGGGGGACATGTTTGGGCGGACCCGCGTCGACCAAATCGTGACTCAGCATTGTGCCGGTTCTGCCGAGGAAATCGTTAATGCCATCTTCACTGCGGTCGCCGAGCACTCAGCCGGAGTCGAAGCGTTTGACGATCAGACCGTCGTTGCGATCAAGGTGAAAGACGCCTCGGGAACGAGCAAGTGAAGGCGCCTAAGAGGAGACGCCTCGAACGTCCTCCCGGATTTGTATACCGACAACGAACGCTGCAGGTGGACGACGTCGATCTCACAACCTTAGCGAAGCGTTATGGCACACCCCTTTACGTTTATTCGGCCTCTACAATTTCGACCAGGCTCGCGGAGTATGAACGTGCTTTTCGCGGTCGTCCACACACCATCTGTTACTCGGTCAAAGCCAACTCCAATCTGTCGATCTTGCGTTCTCTGGCGGCGCAAGGCTGCGGCTTCGACGTCGTGTCTGGCGGCGAATTGGAACGCGTACAACGGGCCGACTCGAAGGCTGCGAAACGAGTCGTATTCTCCGGCGTGGGCAAGACCGAAAACGAGATGCTGCAGGCGCTGGAGGCGGGCATTCTCCTCTTCAATCTGGAGAGCGAGTCGGAAATGCGCGTCCTGGAACGCACGGCGCGAATTGCAAAGAAAGCGGCGCGAATTGCGTTTCGGGTTAATCCGGATGTCCCCGCGAAAACTCACCCTTACATTTCGACGGGTTTGCACAGCCATAAGTTTGGCGTACCTATCCACGAAGCGCGCCGACTCTACGCCGGGGCGGCTAAGACCGAGTATTTGCAAGTGGCGGGTATCAGCGTTCATATCGGGTCGCAGATCGCGGATGTATCCGCCTTCTGCGCGGCGATGGAACGGGTCGTCCGCCTGACGCGTGAACTGATCGAGGATGGACATCGCATTGAGTACATCGACGCGGGGGGAGGACTTGGCATTGCCTATGATGGAAAGCAGGGTCGCCCTGGCGTACAACTGCGAGCGTACGCGCGAGCCTTGATCACTCCGTTGCGCGGAGTGAAGGCACATCTTATCCTTGAACCAGGACGTTCGATCATAGGCGCCGCGGGCATCCTCTTGACGCGCGTTCTGTATAAGAAACAGAACGGCACGAAACATTTCGTGATCACCGACGCGGGCATGAACGATCTCATACGACCCGCGCTTTACGGGGCCAAACATCAAATTGCGCCGGTTGTTTTATCGTCGGCGAAGCGAAGCAAGGTTGAGGTCGTCGGTCCTGTATGCGAAAGCGGCGACTTCTTTGCGCACGATTGCCAGTTGCAAGAAGTGAATGAAGGTGATCTGCTGGCTGTTCTTGACGCGGGGGCATATGGCATGTCGCTGGCTTCCAACTACAATACAAGACCACGGCCGGCGGAGGTCCTGATAACGGGGAAGCGCGCGAAGCTAATTCGCCGCCGGGAAACGATCGACGAGTTGTTCGCACAGGAAGAGTAGTCCGCAGCTAAGGCGCGCTCTTAAGTTCCAAAGCCTCTTCCACTACCTTGTCACGATTTCGGTTGACTGAGGTTGTATCGCGAGTCAGCATCTTCGCGGTTTCGTCCCGCGCCTGGGCAATCGTTTTCAAGCCTGCGTCCTGCCCCGCCTGTTGGGCCATCAGTTGCTGGGACTTCACCAGACATGCGTAAGCAAGCCGCGCCGGAAAGCCTGCGTTGCGAAGAAATACTCCATAATTGTATAAATCGGTCGCTTCGATTTGACGGGCATCCGCCAGCGTATCGAGGCTGATCGCCGATTGATACAACTGCAAAGCTCGCACGTTGTCATGCAGAGCGGCGGCCACTTCGGCCTCGCGAACTCCGGCAAAACTCTCCAGCTTCTCGTCGCCGCTGGTGTGGGCTATGGTTCGAGCAAGCTCATAGGATCGCTCCGCATCGGCAAGGCGACTCGCCTTGGCCTGACACTGCCCCAGCCGCAGTACAGTAGCGATGATGTTCGCCGACGGTGGACGATTCGGTGCTCCCGCTTTCGCTACGCTTTGGAGGTAACTTGTGTAATGAGGAATGGCGTCGGCAGATTTCCCCGCCCGGTCCAACTCGCTCGCGAGATAGAGATGCGCATTCGATTGCTGCGGATCAACCGCGAGCGCCCGTTGCCAGCTCTCCACCGCATCCGAGTACTCGCCGACGTTTTCCGCCAGAATTCCGTTATCAACCAGCAGATTCAGATCACGGGGCGCGTACTTGAGCGACCGCTTCGTGAGTTCATAAGCTTCGCGAAACTGTTTGTGATCGGTCCAATATTTTAATAGTTGATCGCGCTTCGCCGTGTCCGCCGGATTCGCCGCCAACGCCATTTGCCATGCCGCCACCGCCGACGCGGAATCGCCGGCTTCCAATTCTTCACTCGCAATGCGGCCCTGGAGTGCACTATCGAAGGAGTCGAGCGCCGCGGCTTTGTGCAAATAGCTTAGGTTGTCTCGATGCAGGGCGAAGTAATACCGGATCTGATCGACACTTCCCAGGATTAGCAGGGCGCAGGCCGCACCGATTCGCAAGGCGTGAGCGCTCGATGAACTCCCACTTATCCATCCCCACAGGGAAGAATTCGGACTGTGAGCGGTCGTCTCCGAAGCGGCAGTCTTCGCGCCCAGCAGCAATTTTGCGATTCGCCCATCCCGCAGCTTCCAAATCGCGCCGTCGAGGATAAAATGATGGATGTTGACGAGCGCGGTGAAAATCAAGAAGCTCGATGTGAAGTCAAAGTGAAAAACACGACTGGCTAGCCAGGGCCCGGGAATAAACAGCGCGATGCCGCCAGCGAACAGCAGTCCGAAATAAGCGAATGGACGCCAGCGTTGAGCCGACTCTGCGCCCGCTTCGCGGCGCGCATAATAACTTGTGATCCACAAATACTGTGCCGAGTGCATCACCGCCAGAACGCCCGTGCTGTAACGGCTCGGTGGAATCTGCAATCGGCCGCCCAGCGATAGCGTTGCAGGCAGCAGGAACCAGAGAAACTGCGTTGAGTACAACGTCAGCGCCGGAAGCAGTCGCGCTATGCCGACGCGCCCGATGATTCGGCTCAAACCGAAGCCAGAACACGCGATGAACGAGGTACCCAGAACCACCAGTAGATCCGAACTGACCTGTTGCGGAATTCCTAATGAAAGGAATAATGGATCGTTCGGTGTTCCGGTGTGAAGAGTCAAAAAAAGCACGAGATACGAAAGGATGAACGCGCCATGCAGAGCGCGCCGCTCTAGCGGAGAAGGATCAGCACCTGCGCGGCGAATAAACATCATGAAGAGGCCGTAATTCTGCCCGCCGTAATGCCATGGACTCCAGGTCAGATACAGCGTGAAAATCCAGGGCAATACTCCAACCCAGAAGTGCGCGAGTAACACGACGAAAACGAGCAACCCCGTTATGTGCAACGTAAAGGCGCGGTACTTTTGAAAATCGCTAGCCGAGCCATAGGCTCGATAGATCGTCGCCATGTAATGCGGGAAATTGAAGAACAGCGCCAAAAAATAAAACGCAGCCGACCAGGCGATCGTGCTCGAATCTGCGGCAAAGTAGGTGATCAGAAGAAGGGGCGCAGACCATGCTCCGCAACCCACGATCATGTCCAGCCAGGGATTGTATAGCCAGACGCGGGAGTTAGACTTTGCGACCGCTCGAATTGCCATGGGATAAAAACTGAACCTGGGTGAAGTATAAGTTTGTTATCCTCGCGACTATGTACTCGAAAGGGACTGTCCGAAAGTAACTAGCGTTCTGCGGACATAGTCCATCTCACGTGTGGTCGACCCTTGATTGCCCCGATGGCCTGTATCGGGTTATCCTTACAAGTCGCGGCTGTGAGGAGGTCGAACGACCGTCTCTAGATCCAAACCGCAGCCGTCAGCCGAATCCGCGCACGGGCGTTCACTTCATTCGGACTGACACCACGACATTCATAATTTTCAACCAGAAGAGGAGTTGCGTTTGAAGAAAGGCAAAGCAGCCGTAATTGTGGGCGCCCAATGGGGCGATGAAGGCAAAGGCAAGATCGTCGATGTGCTCTCCGACCGGTTTCACGTGGTCGCGCGATATGCCGGAGGCCATAATGCCGGGCACACGGTTATCATTCGAGGGAAAAAGTTTGTGCTGCAACTCGTACCCTGCGGGGTGCTGCGGCCGGGGTGCCGCAGCGTGGTGGGCAATGGAGTAGTGCTCGATCCCATTGCATTTCTGAAAGAGGTCGCGGGATTGCGTGAGCATGGTGTGGAGGTTGACGGCGCGCTTTTTGTCAGTAACCGCGCCCAGGTGATTCTGCCCTACCATCGCATGATCGAACTGGCGGCGGAGAACGCACCCGGCCGAGTGAAGATCGGCACAACCTCACGCGGTATTGGCCCAGCCTATGAAGACAAAATGGGTCGCAGGGGACTGCGCGTGGCCGATTTGCTCGACCTGCAATTGCTAAGAACGCACATCGAGAACGCCTGCCGCGAAAAGAATATGATCGCGCACGCCCTGTTCAACTCCGAGCCGCTCGATCCCGACAAAATGTATCGCGAGTATGCCGAAGCGGCGGAGAAGATAGCGCCCTTCGTCTGCGACACCGCGCTACTTCTCAACCGGGCGCTGGCTCAGGGCCAATCAATCATGTTCGAAGGGGCCCAGGGGACGATGCTCGATATCGACCACGGCACGTATCCTTTTGTGACCTCGTCGAGTGCCACTTCTGGCGGCGCAGTGATTGGCACGGGAGTATCTCCGACCTCGATCAGCGAGGTGCTCGGACTGACCAAGGCGTATTGCACTCGCGTCGGTAGTGGGCCATTTCCAACTGAACTGCACGATGCTACCGGCGAACTCATTCGCAAACGCGGCAACGAGTTTGGCGCGGTCACAGGGCGTCCGCGACGCTGCGGCTGGATCGATTTGCCGCTGTTGCGCTATGCCGTGATGATCAACGGCATCTCATGGTTAGTCGTCACCAAGCTCGACGTGCTCGACGAATTGGCCGAGCTGCCGGTTTGCACGGGATATAAAATCGGCGGCAAGTTAACGGAAGAGATTCCAGCGCAGTCGAGTGGATATGATGTGATTGAGCCGGTGTATCGCACCATGCCAGGATGGAACACTTCTACGCTCGGCATCACGCAATTTGATAAGCTGCCTCAAGCGGCACGAGAGTATCTGGCATTCGTGGAAAAAGAGATTGGAGCGCGTATCGGAATGGTGTCGACCGGCCCGGATCGCGAGCAGACGATTCTCACGGATGAATTTAGCGCGGCATTGCGCGGACTGACTGAGATTCCAACTCAGGCCAAAGCCGGAAAGTAACGAGGACAGAATACGCATGGTAGTTCTGGCAGTCACCTGGATGGCAAAACAAGGCCTCGAGAACGAAGTGATCGCCGTGTTCTCGAAACTTAGCGAGGAATCGCGCAAAGAACCGGGATGCGTGATGTATCAAGTCCACAGGCACAAGACCGAAGGCCGGCGCTTCCTGGTCTACGAACAATATAAGGATGATGCCGCGCTGGAAGCTCATCGTGCCACGCCGCATTATCTGCAGTTCGTTAAGAAAGAGCTTCCCCGGCTTGGGGAACGGTTGGAAGGCAATCTCTACGTGCCGTTCGGTTAAGCCTTGCCCTTGTCGGCCATGAGAACACCCCCAACGGCATAGCTCTCTTTGGATACTTCGTTGAAGGCCACGACGACGGCATCGCGCGCCGCTCCGGCTTCCTCAACCACTGCGTCCGTGATACGTGCGGCGAGTTTTCGCTTCTGTTCGGCGCTGCGTCCCTGCAGCATTGTGATTTGCACGAATGGCATAATTCCTCCTACAGCGCGAGTTCGTATCCCGCGAAGAAAAAGCTGAGCTCGAAGCGAGCGGTATCTTCCGCATCCGAGCCGTGGATCGCATTGAACTCGATGTTCGTCGCCCACTTCTTGCGAATCGTTCCCGCTTCGGCGTTGGCGGGATTGGTCGCGCCCATCAGCTTGCGCAGGTCGGCAATGGCGTTTTCCTTTTCCAAAGCGATCGGAACGATTGGACCGCTGGACATAAAGTCGGTCAGCGATCCATAGAAAGGACGCGCGCTGTGAACGGCGTAAAACTGTTCCGCTTGCTGCTTGCTGATCTCCAGCATCTTGAGCGCGATGATGCGGAAGCCCTGCTTATCCAGCAGCGCGATGATGTCGCCGGTGGCGTTCTTCTTGACGGCGTCCGGCTTAATGATGGTCAGAGTGCGTTCCAGTGTTTTCATAGTTCGTCCTTAAATGTCCGTCCTTGGCTGTTCGTCCTTGATGGGATTATAAGTTTTGCGATGAACTTCTAAGCGCGGGCGGCTGCGGCCAGTGCTTCCACCAGAGTTTCGCCGATGGTGGCGGGTGATTTTGCAACGCGAATGCCGGCCGCTTCCATGACTTTAATCTTCTCTTCGGCGGTGCCTTTTCCGCCCGAAATAATTGCGCCGGCATGACCCATGCGGCGTCCGGGCGGAGCGGTTTGCCCGGCGATGAATCCAACCACTGGCTTCTTCATGCGCGCCTTGACGAACTCCGCGGCAGCTTCTTCCGCCGCCCCGCCGATCTCACCGATCATGATCACGGCTTCGGTTTGCGGATCTTTGTTGAAGAGATCGAGTGCATCGATGAAGTTGGTTCCAATAATTGGATCGCCGCCAATGCCGATAGCCGTCGATTGCCCCAAGCCGCGCGTCGTGAGTTGATAGACGCTCTCGTAGGTCAAAGTTCCCGAGCGCGAAACGATTCCGACGGAGCCTTCTTTATGAATGCGCGCCGGCATAATTCCGATCTTGCATTTGCCCGGAGAGATAATGCCAGGGCAGTTGGGGCCGATCAGGCGCGAGCGGCGAGTCTGCAAAAATTCCCAGGCACGCACCATATCCAGCGTCGGAATACCTTCCGTGATGCAAACGATGAGTTCAATTTCGGCGTCGGCCGCTTCCATGATCGCGTCCGCGGCAAATGGCGGCGGCACAAAAATCACAGACGCGTCGGCTCCAGTCGCATCGACCGCTTCCTGCACCGTATTGAAAACCGGCCAGCCTTCATGCGTGGTCCCCCCTTTGCCTGGGGTCACTCCACCCACGATCTTGGTTCCGTATTCGGCGCAGGCTTTCGCATGGAACGTGCCTTCGCGTCCGGTGATGCCCTGCACGATGACTTTGGTGGATTGATCGACCAGAATGCTCATAATGTTTACTTAACCCTTCGCGGCCGCAACAACCTTTTCAGCGGCGTCTTTCATGGTTTCGGCGACGATGAAATTCAATCCCGATTGGGCCAGGATTTCTCGCCCCTGTTCGACGTTGGTTCCTTCGAGCCGCAACACGACGGGCAGCTTCATCTGCGTTTTCCTGGCCGCTTCGACGACGCCATTGGCCAAAGTATCTACACGCAGAATTCCGCCGAATATGTTGATCAGAACCGCCTTCACGTTCTTATCGCTTAACAGGATTTCGAACGCGTGCGTGACTTGTTCAGTGTTTGCGCCGCCGCCCACGTCAAGGAAGTTCGCTGGCATGCCGCCCGCGTACTTAATGATGTCCATCGTGGCCATGGCCAGTCCGGCGCCGTTCACCATGCAGCCTACGTTGCCATCGAGCTTGATGTAGTTGAGGCTATATTTCGACGCTTCCACTTCCAGCGGATCTTCTTCGGTCACGTCGCGCAGGGCTTTCAGATCGAGATGGCGGAACAGCGCATTGTCGTCGAAGTTCATCTTCGCATCAAGTGCGAAGAGCCGCCCATCGGTGCAAGTCACAAAGGGATTGATCTCCATCAGAGAGGAATCGGTTTCCTCGAAGCACTTGTACAATCCGGTCATGAATTGCACCGCTTGATTGATCTGCGCTGGCTTCAGTCCCAGCTTGAAAGCCAGCTTGCGTGCCTGGAACGGTTCCAGCCCCATACCAGGCTCAATGTATTCTTTCAAAATCGCATCGGGATTCTCTTCCGCAACCTGCTCAATTTCCATCCCGCCCGCGACCGAGGCCATGAACACCGCCTTCGATTCGGCGCGATCAATCACAATTCCCAGATAAAGTTCCTTCTCGATTGGCAGCGTCTCTTCGATCAGAAGCCGCTGCACTAGCCTGCCCTCCGGCCCCGTCTGATGTGTGATCAGCGTCATGCCGAGAATCTTGGAAGATAGCTCGGCGGCCTCAGCAACCGATTTTGCGATCTTGACGCCGCCGCCTTTGCCGCGGCCTCCAGCATGAATCTGAGCTTTGACCACCACGCCGCTCGCGCCAGCGTCAAAAAGCTTGCGAGCGGCAGATTCTGCTGCTGATACACTTTCAACCATTTCTCCGCGTGGCACCGCGACGCCGTACTTCGCTAGGATTCCCTTGGCCTGGTACTCATGAATTTTCATATGAATGGTTCGTTCAGGTGCCGCTCAGTCACTGTTCGGAAGGCGCTTGCTGGTAGTTCGGGATTGCAAGGCAGCGAACTACTAAGTTTATAGAAGGGATGAGGAATGGGCAAACGCAGGTCTCGCGAATTTCCTTACGAGACCTTGAAAACCTGCTTGGGTGGGGCACAGATGGATTCAAACCACCGGCTGATGTAGACCTGAGCGTGGGCTTCGCCACAGAAATGACGCGCAGTCGGACTGTTGGCCGCGGTCAGATCCCACTTGATGACGGCCAGCTTCTGATCGCCGCATTCGATCACATACCAGTGCATGGGGTGGTCGCTAACGATCCCGCAGATCTCGCATTGAAATTCTCTCAGAGTCGACATGTTTTCTCCGTTCCCTGGTCGTGCTGAAAAAAGATAGTATAGCGGGGACGGGGCAAGAAGATGAACACCAGCGAATTCACCGAGCTCTTGCGACGACCAACGCCTCCCACCGATTTGTCCGCTCCGCTGGCAGCATTATGGTGGGACGCCAAAGGCGATTGGACTCGGGCGCACGCCCTCGTGGACGAACTCGAATCCCCAGAGGGGATGGCGGTCCACGCGTACCTGCACCGAAAAGAGGACAACGCCTCGAACGCCGAATACTGGTACCAGCGCGCTGGACGCAGCTTCTACAGATCTGATCTCGAAGCCGAGTGGACAGCTTTAGTAGAGGGTTTACTGTCGAAGGCGCCATGAAAACGGCGAGTGCACCGAAAAAGGCGGCGAAGAAATGGTTGCAAGGCAAGGCCGCGTTGGTGGCGGGCGCTCTGAACCTGTTCACCGTATCTCGTCGCCCCGATAACGGTCAGAGACTACATCGGTTTGCGGCTAGGCAGGCTTTTTCTCCAATTCGACGCCATATTTGCTGGCGGCGGATTGGATTCGCTTCCACGCGGCTCTTTTTTCCGCTTCGGTGACGCCTTCCACCTGGTTGAAGCGGGCTGCGGCGTTGCGCACATGAGAGGCGTTTTCCAGTGGCTCCTTGCGCTGTTTGGGAAATGCGAACTTTCTGCTGGCAATGCGGTCGCGCGTGGGCGTGTTGAGCTTAGCCATGGTTCCTCCCGCGGGTATTAGGTTGCATCTGTCTCTCTTTGACGCGACCGGGCACCAGTTGGTTGGATTTTCCTGACAAACCGTGACAAGTTTTCTCCGCCCGCTTCGTTGACCCTCTGCGCGGAACCTCTATACACTAGCGTTAATTGTGAAGGATCTCTTGAGGCGCGCCGTGCGGGCAGTATTGGGGATTACGTCTTCCCTTCTCTCATTGACTTTACTGGCATTGTGTCGGTTCGGGACGCAGGCTTGTGCGGCGGACAATCCCCCGGTCGCCCTGGACAATAGCGAGACGTTATTTACGGTACTGACCGCGATTAACAGCTGCGGTTACGATGCAGAGTTGAACGTCTCCAATCCGTTGCGGGCGCAGATCAGGACTGAGGTGGAGAGTACGGTGGCCTCGTCCGCCGATTTGCAGCAGACGCGGGGGACGATGTGCGATTTGTATGCGGCGCATGCAAACCCCGACCAGGCGCGCAATCTGGCGCAGTACGTCTCGCTGGCACTTTATTTGACACCGCCCCCGGCGTTGGCGTTGAAAGCGAAAGAGGCGGATACGCCGCCCGACGCGACTGCGGTGGATAGCATTGTGCCTGTATTGCCGAAGTTTTATGCGCAGGCCGGACTTCATGGGCTGTGGCTGAAACATGCGGCGGCGTTTGCGGCGCTGACGCGGGCGTATCACGATCCGGTGGCGAAGATGTTGTTCGACACCGAGGTTTATCTCAAGCTGCCTTCGGCGGGATATTTGGGTCACAACTTTGAGGTGATCCTGGACCCTATGGGATCGCCGGGGCAGACCAATGCGCGCAACTATGGAGCGGATTATTTTGTCATCATTTCGCCGGGCGCGACTGGGACGGAATTAAAGACAGCGCAGATCCGACATACTTTTCTGCATTATTTGCTGGATCCGCAAGCGTTGAAGTATCCCGCCGAGTTTAAGCGTATGGAGCCGTTGCTACAGTCGGTAAAGACGGCGCCGATGGATCGAAGTTTCAAGGAGGACTCTTCCCTACTGGTGACCGAGTGCCTGATTCGGGCGATCGAGACCCGCATGAGCTTTTCGGGCAAAGAAGACTTGCAGAGGCGCGAGGCGATCGAAGCGGCGATGGAGCAGGGGTTTGTGCTGACACGTTATTTTTACGATCAACTGGCTCTCTTTGAACAAGGGACGACAAACTTTCGGCTGGCGTACGGGGCAATGCTGGGGAATGTCGACGTCGGAAAAGAGGCGAAGACAGCGGCAGCGATTCAATTCGCCAGCAGGGCCGATCCTGAGTTGTTGCAGACTACGCGCACGGCGGAAGGCAGTCTGATGGTGACGGCGGAGCAGCGGCTCGCGGCGGGCGATCCCACGACCGCGCAAAAGTTGGCGGAAGAAGCGCTGGCCGATAAGGATGAAGATCACGGCCGTGCGCTATTTCTCCTGGCGCAGATTGCCACCATGAAGCGAGATCTCGAAGGGGCGCGGGGATACTTCGAGCGAGCGCTCGACAGTACGCGTGAGACCAAGGTGGTGGCGTGGTCCAATATTTATTTGGGAAGGATTTTCGATTTGCAGGAAGAACGAACCGAGGCGCTGGTACACTACCGAGCGGCGCTGGATGCAGGCAGCGCGTTACCGGAAGTGAAAGCGGCAGCGGAAAAAGGCATTGCGGCGCCGTATGCGCCGCCTCACGCTCCACAGCCGGAACAAACGCAGTAGGCTCGGTCGGGTAAGGAAATTTGGGAACTCTTTGAAGGAGAATGGATGAAGCTGACGGCACGATTGATCGCGATTTTAGGATTAGCGGTAGCGTCGATGCACGGCCAGCAGGCGCCGTCTGGGACCGGCCCTGCGCCGGGGGGTCAAAACACAACGCCCGCAGCGAAGCCGGGGGCCACAGCGCCAGCCCAGGGCAAAACTCCACCGCAGGCGAAGACTCAGCCTGAATTCGACGCTTATCGCGCAGCGGTCGCAGGCACCGATCCTGCGGCGATTGAGAAAGCGGCGGACGACTTCGCCACCAAGTTTCCAACGAGCGAATTGCGAGTGCTCTTGTATCGCAATGCTATGCGAGCGTATCAGGGTGCCAACAACTCCGACCAGATGCTGGAAGTGGCGCAGAAAGTGTTGAAACTCGATCCTGACGATCCGGAAGCGTTGGTGGGGGCGGCTGAGGTGATCATCGAGCGCACCCGCGATACCGATATCGATAAAGATCAGCGTTTCGACGAAGGCATTAAGGATGCAGAGAGATCAATCCAAACCGTGGAAACCGATGTGATTATTCCGGCGGGCACACCACAAGAGAAGGTCGATCAATATAAGGCGTCGCTGAAGTCTACCGCCTATTCGTTGATCGGGACGGCACAATTCGGCATGGAGAAATATGCCGACGCGGAGGCTAATTATCGAAAGTCTCTCGACATCTATCCCGAGAATCCCGATCCCGTGGTGGTGTTACGGCTGGCCCTGACATTGGACAAACAGAATCGGTATCCGGAGGCGCTCAAGGTGGCGCAACATGCCGTCGAATTGACGCAGGACGGGACCAGCGCGGGCACTTTGGCGCGAAGAGAGCGAGATCGACTGGCCCAGCTGACGGGAGGCGCGCCGCCTCCGGCAAAGCCGCCGGGCGCGACCCCGGCGCCGAATTAGAACTGGTGGAGCATTCTTGCCTATTGCTTGCCGGAGTTCCTGCGAACATGAAATCCGACCCTCTTGAGAAGCTGCAAGCGGCGCTGGGATACCGATTTATTCGGATCGAGCTCTTGCGGAGGGCGTTGACCCACTCGTCCCATGCGCGGGAGTTGGGAGCTACACAAACTCCCACTGACAACGAGCAACTCGAATTTCTGGGTGACGCGGTGCTGGGGATGGTCTCGGCCGAGGAGTTATATCGGCGATTTCCTGAGTACAGCGAAGGAAGGCTTCACAAGTTAAGAGCTCACCTGGTCAGCCAGAAGCATCTTATAAGGGTGGCTGAGGAACTCAACGTGGGCGAACATTTGCGGCTCGGCCGGGGCGAGGAAAAAAGTGGTGGGCGGGAGAAACCAGCGCTCCTGGTGGACGCCTTCGAGGCCATCCTTGCTGCCGCGTATCTGGATGGAGGATTGGAGACAGCCCGACGACTGGTGATCGACCGAGTTATTGAACCGGAGTTTCGAGGCAGACAGAATGGTATGGAAGATCTGCCGAGGGCGGACTTCAAGTCGGCGTTACAGGAGAAGTTGCAATCCAGCGGACGGCCTCAGCCGGTGTACGCTCTGGTGAAGGAAGAAGGACCGGAACACCGCAAGATGTTTACCGTTGAAGCGAAACTGCGTAACGGGAAGGAAAAAGCTGCGGAGTTTGTGGGAAGGGCGCGGGCTTCCACAAAAAAGAGCGCAGAACAGGCGGCGGCCCAACAAGTCCTGGAGTATATCGAGAGCCGCGAAACCTCGGGTGCAGAGTCTCATGTCCAATGAAGGGACGGTCAATCCGGTGCTGATCGAGACTGCATCGCGAGGTGGGGCCGCATCGCCAGTTTTGATTTCGAGTACACGCCCCCAACATTCCGGGAAAAGAGACAAGAACTGGCAGATTCACGACTGGCCGGGATCGGTGCAGTCTCTGTTGGCGACGGTAATCATTGCCGTCTTTGTGATCACGTTCATCGTGCAGGCATTCCAGATTCCGTCGGAATCGATGGAGAAGACGCTGTTAATCGGCGATTATCTGCTGGTGGACAAGCTGCGGTACGGCGGTGGTAGTTTCTGGGATCGACTGCTTCCCTATCGCCCGGTGAAACGCGATGACGTGATCGTATTTCATTATCCGGTGAATCCCAGCGAACATTTTGTGAAGCGCGTGATTGGATTGCCCGGCGATCGCATACGCCTGATCCATCGTCAGGTGTACATCAACGGCGTTCCGCTTCAGGAAGATTATGTGCAGTATACCGCGACGAGCCGGGATGTCTTTCGGGATGACTTTCCGCGGATCAACATTCCCGTGCCTGGGCTTGAGGGGAAGTGGTGGCTGCAAATGAGGAAGTTGGTCGACGAAGGCCAACTGATCGTCCCCCAAGGCTATTACTTCGTGATGGGCGACAACCGCGATGAGAGCCTCGACAGCCGCTATTGGGGATTTGTTCCGCGTGAAAATATTGTCGGAAGGCCGCTGCTGATTTACTGGTCGGTGAACGGCGACGAAGAGCAGGATGGAATCGGCAAGACCGCGACAGGTGATAAACTCACTCATCTCATCTATGCGGTGACGCACGTGGTCCAGCGCATGCGATGGAACCGGACGCTCCGGCTAATCTACTAGACCGAATCTTCGCACGAGGAACCTTTCCAGTGGCAAAGAAAGAAATAGAGAAGGAAGAAAAACCGCGCGAAACGACGGTTGAATTTCTGGCTTCGCTGTGCTCGGTGTTGGTCACAGGGCTTTTTATTATCACGTTTGCCTTTCAGGCCTTCGAGATTCCATCGAGTTCGATGGAGAACACGCTGCTCATCGGAGACCATGTCTTTGTGAACCGGGTGCAGTTTTCGCCGCCAACCAGGTGGCTGGCGCCCATCCTTCCCTATCGCGAGATCAAACGCGGCGATATTTTTGTGTTTCTGTCCCCGGAGACGCCAGGGCTTTACGTAGTGAAGCGGGTCATGGGTATCCCGGGCGATCGCATTCATCTACGCGACGGAGTGGTTTACCGCAACGGTGAGAAGCTCGACGAACCCTATGTCATTCATAACCCGGAGTTGGGGTACAACCCCTATAGCGCGAATTTCCCGGCGGTGGCGCCGTCGGATATGTACGGTGTGCCGCAGTACTGGCAGGACGAATTGTCGCAGCACATGCAAGGCGAGGATATCGTCGTCCCCGAAGGAAATTATTTTGGCATGGGAGATAACCGCGATGTGAGCTTCGACAGCCGCTTCTGGGGATTCGTACCCAAAGAGAACGTGATTGGCCGTCCCATGTTTATTTATTGGTCGTTCGAGACACCCGCCGGACAATACTTGCAAACGGAGGCCAGTGCGCGGGTCGGTTTCATGCTTCATGTGATTATTCATTTCTTCGATTTAACCCGCTGGTCGCGAACGTTCAGGATCGTGCGGTGAACTCGGAGTTTTCTTCGCGACCGCCTTCTTCGCGGAGAAAAATTGCGTTCGGGCTATTAGCCGTGGGGCTGCTGGTCTGGCTGTTTTTCTATCGACCGGCGGCGGGGCGGCTGCAAAACCGCATCTTGAGAACCATCAGCGCGGCCGTGGGACGGCCGGTCGAGATTTCTTCCATAAGTCTCCGTTTTTTCCCACGACCCGGCTTCGATCTGGAAAATTTCGTTGTTTATGACGATGCTTCGTTCAGCGCGGAACCGATGTTGCGCGCCTCCGAAGTGACGGCTCTGCTTCGAGTGCGCTCTCTACTGCAAGGAAAGGTGGAGATTGCCCGACTCAATCTGACCGAGCCCAGCCTGAATCTCGTGGAGAGCGGCGGCCGCTGGAATTTTGAATCGCTCCTGTTGGGAAGCGGGTCGGAAGATTTACATCGGCAGACGTTGTCCCGGGGTAGGTCTTCCGGATTTCCCTACATCGAAGCTTCGCAGGGAAGAATCAACTTTAAGCGTGGAAAAGAAAAGACACCCTACGCCCTCACGGACACGGACTTCTCCTTCTGGCAAGATTCAGACTCATCGTGGGGTGTGAGGCTAAGAGCGCAGCCCTGGCGGTCGGATTACAGCTTAAGCGATATGGGAATCTTGCGAATGGAAGGAAAATGGGCGGGCAACGCACCCTTGCGCGAAACCAGGCTTCAGTTGTCCGCCCAGTGGGATGGAGCACAGCTGGGTCAAATCTCAAAGTATGTTTTCGGGAGCGACGCTGGATGGCGCGGAGGCGTAACGCTCACGGCGTCGGCGGTGGGAACGCTGGCGCAATTAGAGCTTCAGACGGGACTGAACGTCCGCGACTTCCGGCGTTTCGACGCTCCAGGAAATACAGCGATCCGTCTTCAGACAAATTGCAAGGCGCGATATGGGGATCGAGCGTTTACTGAGATACTTTGCTCCGCGCCCGTAGGCAATGGCGTAACGACCTTACAGGGCGAAGTCTCCCCTGGAATGGGGACTGCGAACCTAATCCTGAGCGCTCAAGAAGTTCCGGTGACCTCCTTGGCGGGACTGGGGAGAAGCGCTGCCTGGGAGTTCGCCAACAGCGCCCCGAGCGGACGTATCGATGGAAAACTGCGTATAAGTCGCAGTGCTAAATCGCATTGGCAGTGGCAAGGGTCCGGCGAGGTGCATGATTTGCGAGTGGACGGAGCGGGCAGCCGAGAAGAACTGGCGGTCGGATCGATTCCTTTGGCGATCGCTTCAGAGAGTGCAGAGAAACACGAATCCGGCCTCGAACACCCCGTGCGCGTGGACGCGGGGCCCCTGGTTTTCGCTAGCGCCACTGGACAAACGGCAGCCAAGGCGCCAGCCGGGGGAAGTCTAATGACACCCCTGATGATGCGCGGCGAATTCGGCAGGCACGCATATTCGTTTACAGCGCAGGGGGCGGTTCCCGCGCGGCCATTTATGACGGCGGTAACATTGGCCGGTTTGTGGAACGTTCCCCTGAGAGCCGCTGGCACCGCCAGACTCGACCTTCGCGCCGCAGGCCGATGGAGCGATCGACCGAAAGTGCTGGGAACCATCCATGTGGGCGACCTGCGAATTCGGCTGACTGGCACAAGCGAGCCGATTGACGTGGCTTCGGCGGTGGTCATTTTGAAGTCCGACGCCGTTCTATTGCAAGGGGTAAAAGCGGAGGCGGCAGGCACGCAGTGGACGGGATCAATGAAATGGCCGCGTCCCTGTGGGGAGACATGCGAGGGACAGTTCGATGTTCACGCGGACATAATCTCCACCGACTCTCTCAACGCTATGTTTCATCCGAACTCAAGAACGCGATCGTGGTATCAATTTCTTTCTTCAGCGCCGGGTAATGAGCCCGCGAACGACGGCGCTTCTCTGCTGCCCTCGCTGCTTCGATGGAGAGCACGAGGAACATTGAAAGCCGACCAGGCGTTCGTGCACAAACTTCAAGCCAGCGGGGTCTCCTCCGATGTCGAACTCAAACAAGGCAAGCTTACCCTCACTCACTTGCGGGGGACGGTGTTGGGAGGGAGGCATTCCGGCGAGTGGGTCGCTGACTTTGCCGCCAATCCGCCATCTTATAGCGGCGGCGGCACACTGGAGAATGGGGCAGCCGAAAAAGCGGGTGCGCTGATGACCAGCGACTGGATCTCCGGCGCAATCGGGGGAAGCTACGAAATGAAAATGGCGGGATGGAGTGTGGCGGAATTCCTGGCGTCATCGGACGCCAAAGCAGTAATCACTTTACATAATGGATCGCTCTCCCGCTGGACCGCGGAGCAGGGCGGGATTGCGATCGATGATTTCCGTGGAAATCTGGTGTTCCACGATGGCAACTTCCAACTTTCCAACGGAGAAATGCAGGCAGGGGATTTCACTTATTCGGTCGCGGGAACGGCATCGTGGGGACAAAGCATGCACTTACAGTTCGCACGCGAGGGAGCGCCCACCATCATAGTGACGGGAACCATGGCGAGTCCGAAAATCTCGGTGACAACTGGGGGAGAAGCGAGCGCGCAGTTAAAGCCTTAATCCTTATTGCGGCGCCGACGCGCCTGCGGCCAATTCTCGAAGCACTTTGACGAAGCTCGCCGCAGTTTCCTCATTAGAAAGTGAGTCGAGCGCCACCGTCGCCGCCAGATGCGGCGAGTCTGGGCGAAACCGCACACTGAGCAAGTTGTGCCCGCGGGAGGTCATCAGAGTGTTTACGACGGGGGTCAACTCACCACTCCAGTTGGAGCGAGTGGTGAGGACAACGGGGCCGGGCCGGTGGAGCTCCCAGTTGCCCGACTTTTGGCTTATCTGAGAATGTTTTTGGGTGAGCCAGCGATGGCGCATGATCTGAAGGTGAAAGCCGGGAGCACAACCGAGATCGGCTTCAAACGTGAGGGTCTCACGTTCGCGGTTCCAAAGGGACAGGATCCAACTTAAGGGAGCCTGACGAGGACGCAGACGCACAGTAACTTTGGCATGTTCGAACCAATGTTGTGCGAAGCCCAGCTTGGCGTGAAGGGAACAGGAGCCCTGCCAGCGGCTCTCCAGAATTTTCGCTCGGCCCGAACAGGCTTCTTCGACCCAATGCAGAGCTCGCGCGCCTTTGCGACGGTTATACCAGGCGAGACAGAAGTACCAACCAACCAATACCAAGGTCGCCGCCAGCGCGTCGATGAGAATCCAGCGCCCCACAGAATCTTCCCTTACCGATGTTAACTCCTTGGATGCGAATTTTACCAGAGGTAAGCGAATAAGAGTTCTGAGATGCGCAATCTGGATGTTTTCGCCCGTCGGACGACGATCAAGGGAGTCGCAACTCGAGGAAAGTCGCGGGATCAAGGTACGTTCCCAGCCAGCGGACAGCGATATGAAGATGCGGACCTGTGGCGCGGCCGGTTCCCCCGCTGCTGGCTATTTGCTGGCCACGAACGACTTCGTCGCCTGGCTTGACGTCAATATGCGAAAGATGCAGATATAGCGTCATCAAGCCCTGGCCGTGATCGATCACCACAAAGCCGCCTTCGAAATATAGAGACTGCGCGAGGACAACTCGACCCCGGTTTAGGGCATGCACCGGCGTGCCGGAAGGGACGGCATAATCGAGGCCTTCATGGGTGCTCTGGACAACTCCGTTGAAAGTACGCGTGGTGCCAAAGATATCCGAGATGCGGGCGTCTTTTACAGGGGCGTCGAAGTTGCCGGACCATAGCCGGTCGGCTGAAGTCGCGGAGAACGCCTTCTGCTTGATGGATTTATCCTCGGCAATCTGCTTGAGTTCGTCAGGGCTGGGCGCAGTGAATTTCTTTTCGACCGTGATGACCGTGTCGGGATAATTTTTGTGACCAACTGGAATTTGCTGAACGAGGGAGATTGCTTTGCCTTTCCTGGTCACGCCCCGCATTTGCAGGGTATAAAGTCCGGACGCTGTGTGTAGTCCGCATCCACCGATGGCGTACCAGAATTTTGAATCGGGATCCCAGGAAAACACAAGAGGATGGTCAAGCCAGGCACCGGTGAGGGATTGCAATTCGGCATGACCGCTCAGGCGAAAGAGAACAGGCGATCCGTTGACCAGGTGTTCCGGAGCCCATGAAACGCGGCTCGCGCCGCTCGGCACCGAAGCGATGAACAGTAAGAACGCAAGAAGCGTACGGCGCATGAAACATGAGAGTAACACTGAACATTCGCGGTGCGGGAGGGGATTCCGACGACCGTAATGGCGGCTTACACCGCTGTCCGGGGCGCCCGCCCTCCTTGTACTCAATTTAGAAGGAAAGGATCTTGAAAGAAGGGCGGGCCGATAAGCGTTGCCGTTTTGAAATCATTTCATTTGGCGCAAGGCGGATGACCGCAGTCGCAGGCGATCTCGGTTTCGCTTGAGCCTGCATCTTTGCAGAATTGACTGCAATACTTTTCTCCCTCGCGGGGGACGCATAGGCAGGGCAGGTGGGCGCATTTGCTGGTTTTGTCGGACATTCGTTTTAGTCTCCTGGATGAGCTATTCCTGGTGCGGCAAGCATTCACCGCCTCCGCGGAACTTCTCCTTCGATGCAGAATTCTCAGGCTCCGACTATACGTAATAGAACGGAGATTTTATCCCTCGGCCTGCGGGAATTTGCCCGCGGGCGATCTTTAAAGCTAACCACTGCAGGTGCATACACTTCCATCTGCTGTAGAAGATTTACTGTATTGCTCCGCCTAGGAAGTGAGCACAAAATGAGAGCACTCAAATATGGCCATCCGAATCTTTATTGCCGATGACGACGATACCATTCGTTACCTACTGCGAAGGATTCTCGCGGAGCATGAGAACTGGGAAGTGTGCGGCGAGGCTAGAACGGGGCGAGATGCCGTTGTGGAGATCAGGAAGCTCGATCCTGACTTAGCTATTCTTGACCTAGCGATGCCCAATATGAATGGATTGGAGGCGGCTCGTCAGATTTCTGAAGAGCAGCCTCAAATCAGGATGCTGCTGCTCACGGTGCAAGAAGTGTCGTCGGAGCTAGCGAAGGAAGCGGCGAAGGTGGGGTTTAAAGGAGCGATCTCTAAACGCTCGGGGGAAGAAGCGATTAGAGGAATTGAAGCCTTGATGAGGGAGGAGACCTTCTTCCCGATTGCCAGCTAGCGGGGCATTGGAGAGAATTCCGGCACGAAGCTGTTAGGTTTTGGTTTCTATCCGACCGAACTGTCCCATTCCCGCTATCGGTAATCAATGACTCTCGTTGCGCTACGAGTGGCCCACGCGCCACCCCTCTGAACTGTAGTACAACCTTGGGAATAAATCGAAGGGAGCGAGTTCGATGTCCAACCTTCCGGCCGGAGCTAACCCCGGCTTCGTCACCGTAATCGCGCCCAACGGCACATTCACCCGCAACGTAGTGTCGCACGTGATTCCGTAAGAAGTTTGGTGGACCTGGTCGGGATCGAACCGACGACCTCTTCCATGCCATGGAAGCGCGCTCCCAGCTGCGCCACAGGCCCACTTGGTTGGGAGTTACAAGAGGGAGCAGGCGCTGAAACCTGCTTTGGAGTAACTTTGTAATTCTCGCCTACCTAGGCGGTAGAGTCAAACGGCAATGACTGAAGTTCTTCCTTTCGCCCCAATACCTCGGTGATATTGTATGTCTACCCAGTTATGACGAGGATCATTTTAGGATCAGTCCGGTACTTCTCTTGATGCGCCCTCCTGGTGCAAGAAACGGAGCGGTTTCATGCGAGCTTGTAATACCTACCCTTCCTTTGCAAGTGCGCTTACACTTTCCAGCTTGCTTCTCGTGCTAATGGGTTGCGGTTCGACCCGTTCCAGTGTTTCGAACCCTGCGCCGACAACGCGGACCTATAACGGTACCGCTTCCGTCGGCGACTTCCTTAACATCACCGTGGATCCTACGATGCAGACGATCACGTATACGGATGTATCGAACCACACTAATGGCAGTGCGACCTACACCGTCAATGGGAACGGGACGTACGCTTTGAGCGATCCCACTGGAAATCTGATTGGGGCGTACGAGGTTCCCAACTATATGTTACTGGTGGAGGCCACTCAAACTGGACCCAACTCGGACACGCCCGCTCTGATTACCGCAGTGGAAAGCGGTCCGATCTCGTTGAGTACGTTCGAAGCGCAGAACTATAACACCATGCAATTCCGGACGGCCGCGGGTGGGCTTGAGGCGGGATCGATCGATGTGACCAGTCAAGGGACAGGATCAATCTCCTCCTATTGGCCATTCGGATCATACAATCAGGGCGGTAACAGCCATGGGCCCTTCAACAGCAATACGATCAACTTTAGCGAGGCGCAAGAAGATCCTTCTGGAACCTATCTCACGGTTCCCGATCCTGATGGCACTGGAAGCGATTACGTATTCGGGACGGCCAACGGCGTTTTTGCCGTCGATCTTCAAAGCGGAGCGCTGCTGGGTTTGGCAAAGGCGGCGAGCAAGGACTTCGATCCCTCCGTCGCGGGCACCTACACCGTAATCTTTTATCAGAAATTGAATGCCAGCACGGGTGCCGGAAACGTCGAGACCGGAACCCCGAGCCTGGGCAACGCTACGGCGGTTGTGGGCAGCGATGGACAACTGTCCCTGACGGATAGCCACGGAAATCAACTGGCGACGGGCACCCTTACCGCGGTGGCCGACACGCCTTATCTTTACGGCGGCGCGGGCGAGTTGACCGATCCTTGTGACGGCTTGTTCACCTTGCGCGTGACGACCGCGAATGCACAGCAGGATTTTTTTGTGAGCTTCCAGGGTCAAGCGATGTTGTTCAGTTCCTTCACCGCCAACCTGCCGTGGAACGACACATATAACTATTTCTACGGGGTGGGCTTGAATTAGGCGGTGAAACCTAGTCTGAGGCGTGACCTTGGACACTTTCCACAGCCCTCCGACTCGACGCGGGCCACGAGAACTCTTATTATCGGGGCATCTCACATTCGAGGAGTTTCATGTCTGAACCGACGTATGAAGAGTTGAAAGCGCGGCTTGCCGAGTTGGAAAAACAGAAGGGGGCGCCACGCACCGGAGAACTAAGTTTTCGGGTAGGAGAAAAGGGCGGCGTCAGCGTTTACGGCCTGGGTCGCTTCCCTGTGACGTTGTATTACGAACAGTGGATTCGGCTGATGGATATGGCACCCAAGTTGCGCGAGTTTCTGGAAGAGAATAAGTCCAAGCTAAAGCTCAAGGAGTAACCGGGCGTCTTACTCACGCGCAATTGCGAAGCACGAGCGCGCTGTTCTTGGATCCGAATGCAATGCAGTTGCAGACAGCGTGTTCGATGGCCTTTTTGCGTCCTGCTTCGGGAACGTAATCCAGATCACATTCAGGGTCAGGGGTATCGAGATTGAGCGTGGGCGGAAGCTGACTGTTCTTCATGGCTACGATGGTGGCGGCAATGCCGGCTGCGCCGCAAGCGCCCTGCGGATGTCCGATCTGCGATTTGATGGCGGACATGGGGGTGCTGTGCGCGATCTCATCGCCCAACGCAAGCTTCAGTGCGCGAGTCTCGATGCGGTCGTTGAGTTGCGTTGACGTTCCGTGGAGGTTTACATAGTCCACGTTATGCGGTGCGATGCCTGCGGTTTTGACCGCTAGCTCGATGGCGCGAGCCGGCTCTTCCCCGCACTCCTGTAAGCGGACCCGGTGAAATGCCTCGCAGGTCGATCCATAGCCGGCGATTTCCGCGAGCATATTGGCTCCGCGAGCCTTCGCGTGCTCATACTCTTCGAGCACGAACATCCAGGCGCCTTCACCGAGAACAAAGCCGTCGCGGTTGCAAGTGAAAGGACGCGACCCTTTTTCCGGCTGCGCATTCCATGACTCTGTCAGAATGCGCATCAATACGAAACCCTTCATAATGCCGAGCGCAATGGGTGCGTCCGCGCCCCCGCCGAGAACCATGTCGAGGCGTCCCGATTGAATCTGGCGTACGGCATAGCCGAAGGCGTCGGTGGAAGACGTGCACCCGGTGGTGATCACGTGACTGGTGCCACGAAGTCCAAAGCGGACACTCAGTTCGCTCGAAAGTGTGCCCATGACTCCGGTGGGTACACAGAACAGGCTCATCTTCGCATACTGCTTATGAAAGAAGAGCCGGTATTGTTCTTCGGTGAACTCTTGCGAGCCGCCGCCGGAGCCGATGATCACCCCGAAACGGCGTCGCGTTTCCAGCGGGAGGGTGGACGGGTCGAACCCGGACTCCCGCAACGCTTCGGTTGCAGCCGCGATGGCGAGAGGAAGCACTCGCGAGACGTGTTTGCGTTCGCGCTTTTCGATCCAGTTGAGCTCGTCGAAATCGCGAACTTGTCCGGCGATTTGCACGGGAAGTTCGGAGGGGTCGAAGCAGGCAATTCGCCGCACCCCGCTGGTTCCCGCCAGAATGGCGGTGGAGAACGCCTGGTTACCTATGCCGTTGGGGCTGACCACGCCCATGCCAGAAATGACGACTCGCCGCGGAGAAGGGCTCATTGACCTTGAGAATATCAGTAATCTGTGTTCGCTGGCGTACTCCGGTCTTTTCCCATCTGCTGGAGGGTCGATGCCCGTGTCATTCTGAGCTTCGTGTTACACTTCGCGGCATTGATCGTATCGGGAGGATGGAGTGAACATTCGTACGTTAACTTGCTGGTCTTTGATCCTACTCATCTCTTTTATGTGCAGACTTCAGGCACAAACCTACACTCTTCCGGCAGAAACCATGGCGAGGATCGATCAGGCGGCGAACGAGGTGCTGACCTCGACCGGGGTGCCGAGCGCGTCCGTTGCAGTGGTCAGTCACGATCAGATTGTTTATCAGAAAGCCTACGGCAATGCCTCGTTGGATCCGCGTGTGCAGGCCAAACCGGACATGCGTTACAGCATCGGCTCGATCAGCAAGCAGTTCACGGCAGCGGCGGTTTTGTTACTGGCCGAAGATGGCAAGCTGTCGCTGGATGATCCGGTGTCCAAATTCATTCCGACGCTGACGCGAGCGAACGAAGTAACCATTCGCATGTTGCTGTCGCATACTTCAGGCTATCAAGATTATTGGCCGCAGGATTATGTTCCGCCGTTCATGCTGAAGCCGGTTTCATCAAAGAACATTCTCGACCTCTGGGCGCGGAAACCCTTGGATTTCGATCCTGGAACGCAGTGGCAATACAGCAACACGAATTTCGTGATCGCAGGTTTAATCGTCGAGCAAGCGAGCGGGATGCCGCTGATGCAATTTCTAAAGACCCGAATCTTTACTCTGGCTGGAATGACCTCGGTGATGAATATCGACGAGAGCCATCTCGAAAAAACGGATGCGAGCGGATACTTGCGATACGCCCTTGGCCCATTGCGGCCTGCGCCGAAAGAAGGCAAAGGCTGGCTCTTCGCCATGGGCGAGTTAGCCATGCCAGCGCAGGATTTGGCGAAGTGGGATGTATCTCTATTGAAGCAGAGCATTCTCAAGCCGGACTCCTACCGTGCGATGGAAACGGACACCCTCCGCAAAGACGGCATGGCCACGCGGTACGGGCTGGGAATGTTTATCCTGCCGCTCTCAGGGCATCGGATCTTCGAGCACAGCGGAGAGACTTCTGGATTTACCGCGGAGAACATTGTATTGCCGGATGACCACGCGGCCATCGCAGTTCTGGTCAATCAGGATGCCGTGGACGCCAGCGGACAAATCGCGCGAAAGATCGCGCCTTTGCTGTTTGAGCAGGCCAAGACCGATCCGGCGAAGATTGAGCGCGACAAGGGGATTCTCCTCGGCTTGCAGCAGGGAGTGATTGACCGTTCATTGTTTACTTCGAATGCCAACGCTTATTTTTCGGGGCTGGCGATCGAGGACTTCAAGGCCAGCCTGACGGACCTGGGAAGGCTCACCGATTTTACGCTCGAGGGCCAGAATGAACGGGGTGGAATGACCTTTCGGGAGTACACTGCAAGGTTCGAGAAGAAAACCGTTGATATGTGGTTGCGGGAACTGCCCGACGGGAAGCTGGAGCAGTATGAAGTGCTGCCGAAAGAGTGAGGTGACTTCATCGTGAGTCAAATTTCCGCACCCCGTTGCAAAAAACGGGATAAGTGGGGTACGCATCTTCGCTTAACATCGCATAGCTTCTGTCGCCAAGACTTATAATCGGAGTTCGCTTAGGAGAACACCGATTGGCCTACGATGATCTGCGGGAATGGATCGCCGCGCTCGAACGCGCCGGCGAATTACGTGTAATTCAGACCGAAGTCGATCCCATCTTAGAGATCGCGGAAATCGCCGACCGAGTGAGCAAGGGACGCGATGGCAAGGGCGAGCCGGGCGGTCCCGCGCTGCTGTTCAAGAACGTTGGCGGTTACGCTGGCGCGCAGGTACTGATCAATCAATTCGGATCGGCGCGGCGCATGAAGCTCGCCATGGGCGTCAATGACTTCGACGAGATCGCCGGGCGCATCCGCCACTTCATGGACGTGAAATCTCCGCAAGGATTTCTGGACAAGATCAAGATGCTGCCGATGCTGCAAGAGATGGGCAGCTTTTTCCCCAAGACGGTGGCGACCGGCCCCTGCAAACAAGTAATTAGAAGAGACAAATTTTCGCTGCTGGATTTTCCTATTCTGCAATGCTGGCCGCAGGATGGCGGCAGATTTATCACATTGCCGTGTGTGGTGACCCGCGATCCGCATACCGGAAAACGAAATGTCGGCATGTACCGCATGCAGGTGTATGACGGCCAGACGACGGGAATGCACTGGCAGCGCCAAAAGGTTGCCGCTGAACATTTTCGAGATCGCATGAAAATGGCGGCTCCAACGGGAGGGGGCGCTCAGGGAACTGACACGCGAGAAGCGGCGACCGCATCGGTCGCCTTGATGGCGCGTTCGGCGGGCGGATCGGTGGCCATCGAAGGGGCGGGTCCGAGCGGGAAGATGGAGGTTGCCGTTGCGATCGGAACGGATCCAGCGCTGACTTTTTCCGCCATCGTCCCGGCACCCCCGGAAGTTGAGGAGTACATGATTGCGGGCTTCCTGCGGCAGAAGCCGGTGGAACTGGTGAAGTGCGAGACCGTCGATCTCGAAGTGCCAGCGGCCGCCGAAATCATTCTTGAAGGCTACGTCCAACTTGACGAACTGCGCACCGAGGGCCCATTCGGCGATCACACCGGATTCTATTCGCTGGAAGATTTGTATCCCGTGTTTCACATCACCTGCATTACTCACCGCAAAGACCCGATTTACGCGACGACGCTGGTAGGCAAGCCTCCCATGGAAGACGCCTGGATGGGCAAAGCGGTTGAAAGGATTTTCTTGCCGCTGATGAAGCTGACCATCCCAGAAATCGTCGATGTGAATCTGCCGATCGAGGGCGTATTTCATAATCTGATGATCGTGTCGATTCGCAAATCCTATGCGGGGCAGGCGCGCAAGGTGATGAATGCGGTCTGGTCGCTGGGGCAAGCGATGTTCACCAAATGCATTCTGGTCGTTGACGAAGATGTGAACGTTCAAGACATCGGCGACGTAACGTTAAAGGTGCTGAACAATATCGATCCCGAGCGCGATATTCAATTCACTATGGGACCGATCGATTCGCTCGATCACGCCTCACGGCTTCCCAATTACGGCTCCAAGATGGGCATCGACGCCACTCGCAAGTGGCCCGCGGAAGGCTTTGCGCGGCCATGGCCGGACGAGATTCGCATGGACAGCAAGACCAAGAGCGCGGTCGATGCGAAGTGGGCGGGGCTGTTGAGGGAAATGAAGATCGGCTAGTGCGCAGCCGGCCCACCACCGGTCTGGTTAAATCTGCGAATGAAGAAGGTAAGAAGGGGCGCGCAGAATGCCACGACGCCCAGAATCCAGAAACAATCCAAGAAGGCCAAGATGGACGCCTGCTGCTGCACTAATCCATCGATGCGCGCGATGGCCCGAACGGCGGCGTCTGACGCAGAGTAGCCCTGATGCATCAGTTGGCTTGTAATTCCGGACAGCATAGATTGGACGGTTCCACTTTCATTGCCCACATGCGCCACCAGAATGCTGCGGTGGTATTGTGTGCGGCGCTGAATCATCGTGGTAACGAAAGCAATGCCGAAGCTGCCTCCCCAGTTGCGAAAAAGATTCGTCAGGCTGGACGCTTTGTTGTTTTTATTTTTGGGCAGCAGCGAATAGGCAAGTTGGCTCGTAGGGACGAATAGGAATGCCAGACCGAAACCCTGAATCACGCGCGCAAAAGCTTCTTTGCCGTAATTAGTCGCGAGGTTGAAGCTGGCATAGTACCAGAGCGCGCAGCCCAGAATCACGAACCCAAAGCCAATCAATCGCGAGACCGGAACGCGTTTGACCAATTGCACGACCAACGGCGCCAAAATCACAATCACCAGCGCGCCAGGGCCAAGCACCAGTCCGGCGTCGGTTGCCGTATATCCGTAGAGGGATTGCAGCATTTGCGGAATGAGTACGGTTGAACCGAAAAGGATGAATCCGAAGAGAAAATAAAATATGTTGGAAATGGCGAAGTTGCGTTCCTTCAGCAGCGCCAATTCAACCACCGGATCATCGTGGCGCAACTCCCAAACGATCGCCACCACAAGTGTCACCACGGCCAATGCAAAGAACGCGACGATAAAGTGACTACCGAACCAGTCGTCTTCCTGTCCGCGGTCGAGAACGACTTCGAGGCAGGCGAAGCCGATGGCGATCAGAAGGATGCCAACATAGTCGATCTTCAATCTTCCCGCCGCACGCGCCTCTTCGACTTCGCGTTTGAATTCCGGCGGGTCGGAGACGATGCGACTGGTCAGGATGAGCGACAACAACCCTATCGGCACATTGATAAAGAAGACCCATCGCCAGGAAAAGTTATCGGTGATCCAGCCACCTAGCGGCGGCCCGATGGCGGGCGCGGTTACGATGGCCATACTGTAAAGCGCGAATGCCGCGGCGCGTTTATTGGCGGGGAACGTATCCACTAAGATCGCTTGCTCGACGGGAGCTAAGCCGCCGCCACCAATCCCTTGCAGCACACGAAAGAAAATCAGCAATCCGAGACTGGGGGCAAGTCCGCACATCAAGGAGCTGACCGCGAACAGGCCGACGCAGGTCATGTAATAATTCTTGCGCCCGAAAACGCGGCTCAACCACGCGCTGAGGGGCAGTACGATCGCGTTGGCGACGAGGTAACTGGTTAAAACCCATGTGCTCTCGTCGTAACTCGCGGCAAGGCCGCCGGCGATGTGCGGTAACGAGACGTTGGCGATCGCGGTGTCGAGCAACTCCATGAAAGTCGCCAGCGTCACTGTGATCGCAATCAGCCAGGGATTGACCGCCCTTAGCCGGGGCGCGACGATCGGTATGGTTGCAACGTTCGCTGACATTTCGTTTATGAATGTTGCTTGCTCGATTTTTGATGAACTGGGAGATGGGTTCGTCTCAAATAAGTAATTCGATCCCTCGAAAGAAATATGCCGTGATCCACCGTTTCAACAACCAACCTTTGTATCAGAAAGGATGGAACGCTCCGGAAAGAGTTCTTGACGCCGCCAGCTGGCGCCAGGCAATGGCATCAGGACAGGCACTAATGACCGTTTGACATCGCAGCAAGGCTAAAACACAATACATCCAGCATCTAACCACAACTGGAGGAACCTTCTATGGCGGACGGTCAAGTTTCGGTCGTGCAGTCGACGGAGAGTAATGCGGGTAAGTGGATTTTGCTGGCGCTGGCCGCGCTCTACGTGGCGGGTTCGGGCTACCTTCTTTATGATCTGCGTGGAAAGATCGACAAACTGGGACAGCAGAACGTGGCCACCTCCGGACAGATTGCCGACCTTACCAAGCGCATGGAAGCGGCGGAATCTGACAATGAGACTCTCGCCAAGCAGTTGGGAATGACCAAGGCTGAGCTGGCGCAGCGGTCCTCAGAGTTGCAGGCGCAGCAGAAGTCGGCTGAGGCTCGCTTGGCGGCAGAGCAGAAAAAACAGGCCAGTCAAGTTAGTCAGGTCAGCGGAGAAGTGGCCAGCGTCAAGACGGACGTGGGTGGCGTAAAGACCGATGTCGCGTCGACTAAAACCGAGCTCGCCGCCACCGAAGCCAAGCTGCAAAGCACGATCGGCGATCTGGGTCAACAGAGCGGGTTGATTGCCAATACGCGTGGGGATCTGGAAATCCTGAAACACAAAGGCGATCGCAACTATTATGAATTCACCTTAGTCAAGGGCGCCGCTCCCCAGCCGGTGGGAACGGTGAGCTTACAACTCAGGAAGGCCGATGAAAAGCGCGGGAAATTCACCCTGAACGTCACATCGGACGATAAAACAATTGAAAAGAAAGATAAGAACATAAGCGAACCCATTCAGTTCTACAGCGGTCGCGACCACAACTTATTCGAGATCGTGGTTTGGACAGTAACCAAGAAACAAGTCACCGGATACCTGAGCACTCCAAAGAGCGCGTCGGTGCCAGTAACGACGGGTCAGTAGCGCGGGCCCATGTATCCGGGCGCACACGTTCTTTTCGGAATTGCACTGCGCACGCTCACAGTCTATGCCGTAGTTCTTTTTGGTGTGCGCCTGAGTGGAAAGCGGGAGGTGGGGCAGATGACTCCCTTCGACCTGACCCTGCTGCTGCTCATCAGCAACTCGGTGCAGAACGCGATGACTGGCCCGGACACCTCTTTGCTGGGCGGAGTCACGGCCGCTGCGACTCTGCTCGCGGTGAATCATCTGGTCGGAAATCTATCCTCCGGCAGCCGGAAATTCCGTAAGCTACTCGAGGGTCAGCCGACGCTTTTGATTCATGATGGAAAAATCATTACAGAACATATGGCGCGCGAACGCGTCAGCATGGACGAACTGAACCGATCCTTGCGTGAGCACGGAGTTGCGACCTGCTCGGACGTTGCACTGGCGGTGTTGGAAGTGGACGGCACAATCAGCGTTCTGAAATACGACGACATCAACGCCGATGAGCCACAGTCCGTGGGCAGTACGCACCGTCCGGCCAGAAAGCGGTTTCTGCAAAAACACTAGATCGGCCCGGCGAACGTATTTCTCCGCCCCTTGGGGAACGAACACAGACAATCAAAGAACGTCGTAAATGGAACCGGCGTTCCCTGTAGGGAGTATCATTCCAGTAATCAAGCAATCGATTACGAAAGTGCCAGGAACCGACATAATAACGATGCAACTCTTTCCCTGACATAGACTTGCGTCGAAACGCTTTGATTTCGCATTAGATAACTTTTTGATTGCGCGACGGTAGCCACTCTTTTACTATCGCAACAGTTGCAACGAGTTACCCGAGTTTCATACTTTTGGCATTCGCGTTGCATCTCACTTAAGCAGGCAGCAAGCGCCATTTCACCGGTTTACTAGGAGTTCGATGTCTGGTACGAGTCGCGCCACAAGTGTTTTGGTTATTATTCTAGCCTCGGTTTTCGCCGCCGTCGCAGCGACCGTGAATACCACTACGCTTACGCGGCCCAAATCGCCCAAGGTTACGGAGTCCGCACACGCCCGGCATCGGATGCGGCACCTGGCCAGAAGCCACGCCACCACGCACGCACGCGCCGTGCGCACCAGCAACGGCATCCATCATCGCGCCCATCGCTATTTCGGGGAGCGCTTCACCGCCAGTTCATTTACTTCGGAAGATATAACCGAGGGCGACAATTTTGCCGGAGAAGATCCGGTAGTCCGCCAAGCCGCAATCGACGCGCTAGGCAATATGAACGGCACAGTCGTCGCCATCGAGCCCACCAGTGGACGCGTCCTTGCCATGGTGAACCAGAAACTGGCTCTGTCGAGCGGAGCGCAGCCCTGTTCCACGATTAAGCTTTCGGTTGCGCTGGCGGCGTTGAGCGAGGGTCTGATCACCAAGACAACTCCGGTCAGCCTCGGCGGCCACTACCGCATGAACTTGACGGAGGCGCTCGCGCATTCGAACAACGCTTACTTCGAGGCGCTGGGGCGCGATTTAGGATTTGAAAAAGTCAGCTATTACGCTCACCAATTCGGCTTGGGCGAACTCGCCGGATACCAGATTCCCGGTGAACAGTTGGGAAGGTATCCTGAAGAAGAAATTCCGGCGAGTCTGGGCGGGGTGGGTAAGATGTGCTCGTTCGGGGAGGGCGTCTCCATGACCCCCCTGCAATTGGGTGCCCTAGTCTCAGCGATCGCCAACGGCGGCACACTTTATTACTTGCAACATCCCACCAGCGCCGACGAAGTCGCCAACTTCCAGCCCGTGGTCAAGCGTCACCTCGACATTGCGCAGCTCATTCCTGAAATCGCCGACGGCATGGAAGGCGCCGTGCAGTACGGGACCGCGCGCAGCGTCAAACTCAACTTCAATGAAGAAAACATCCTGGGCAAGACCGGGACGTGTTCGCGTGCGGGCACCCGATTCGGATGGTTCGCCTCTTACGCCAATACGAGCATCGGCCGCATCGTAGTCGTCATCTTCCTCGAAGGCGGACGTCCTACGTTCGGCCCCAAAGCCGCGGAACTCGCCGGACGCATGTATCACAACCTCTACCAGCACGACTTCTTCATGGCAAAGCCCAGCCTGCCATCGACCACGGCCTTCACCGGCTCGGCCATGGTGCAGTAGTAAGAGTGCAGTCCCGGTAAGGGATCGTGCTTCCCCGCGTGGGCCCACGTTTCTGATTGAGAAACGCTGTCAAACCAGACCGCCTAGGTCTGGTCATTCCGTAGACCCCTATTACAAAAACGATTTTCCTCACGAATTTGCAAAGTACTGATGTTATTCTGCTTGTTCCGGATTCTAATTCCACAAGCAGTTCACTCGCGTGGCTCGCCGCTGTATAAGGGGTGAGGTTCAACGGAGATTATAGGAGCGGTCCATGAAGATCGGCATTCTTACGGGCGGCGGCGATTGCCCCGGACTTAACGCGGTCATCCGCGCAGTGGTGCGCAAGGGAGTTTTTCATTATCAAGACGAGTTCGTCGGCTTCATGGAAGGCTGGCGCGGCGTCCTTGAAGACAAGACGATGGTTCTCGATCTCGAGTCCGTGGGGGGCATTCTCCCGCGCGGTGGAACGATTTTGCGCACCTCGAGAACCAATCCGGCAAAGCGCGAAAATGGCCTCGACATCTGCATAGCGAATATCAAGAAGGAAGGACTTGACGCTCTCATTGCCATCGGCGGTGACGACACCCTGTCGGTCGCCAAGAAATTGTTCGACCGAGGGATGAAGGTGGTGGGCGTGCCCAAAACCATCGACAATGATCTGGCTGGCACAGATTACACGTTCGGTTTCGATACCGCGGTCAACATCGCGACCGAAGCGATCGACCGCGTGCACACGACCGCGGAGGCCCACAACCGCGTGATGATTGTGGAGGTGATGGGACGCGATGCCGGCTGGATCGCCATCCACAGCGGAATTGCCGGCGGGGCGGACGTGATTCTGATCCCTGAGCAGCCCTTCGACATCGACAACGTGGCAGAAACAATTCGCAATCGCCACGCCCGGGGCCGCTATTTCAGCATAGTGGTGGTCGCCGAGGGAGCAAAATTCGCGAACGCGGCGTCTCAACATCTCAAGGACTTGGGGAAAGATGAATTTGGCCACTCACGGCTGGGCGGCGTCGGCAATGCTTTGGCACAGGAGATTGAAAAGTTGACGGGATTCGAGACGCGCGCCGTGGTTCTCGGCCACATTCAGCGGGGTGGTTCGCCAAGCGCCTTCGACCGTGTTCTGGCCACCCGCTATGGACTCGCCGCCATCGACATGGTTCACAAGGGCGACTTCGGCACGATGGCGGCTTTGCGCGGGAATAAGCTGGTATCCGTCCCTCTCGCTGAGGCCATCGCCACCAATCGCACCGTCGATCAGGAAATGATGGACGTGGCCGCTGGCATTCTGGATTAACGTGTTAGGGTCGAATGGGTAATGGGGATAGACTGGAACCAGATCGTCGAAGTGGGCACGGTTCTTGCTGCCGTCATCTGGATCGTACTTTTCCGACGGGATAAGCCGGGATTTCCAATTCTTAGATTGATCGAACAATTCCTTCTAAGATTATCTCGGCGAAAACCTCTCTGCATCATCGTTGTTGGATTGTTGCCTCTTTGTGCTCGAACCGCCCTCATCCCCTTGCTGGGTACTCGATTGCCGGCGGTCGACGATGAGTTCAGCTATCTCCTGGCAGCGGACACGTTTGCCCACGGGAGGCTGACCAATCCGACTCATCCCATGTGGGTGCATTTTGAAACCTTCCATGTGATTCAGCAGCCTACATATATGTCCATGTACCCACCAGCGCAAGGATTGACCTTGGCGTTGGGACAGCTGTTAGGGCATACCTGGATCGGAGTGTTGCTAAGCACGTCTATCATGTGCGCCGCGATCGTCTGGGCCTTGCAAGGCTGGGTTTCATCAGGATGGGCTCTGTTTGGAGGGATGCTGGCCGCTCTCCGGCTTGGGATTTTTGGATATTGGATGAATAGCTACTGGGGAGGTTCTGTGCCCGCCTTGGGCGGCGCACTTGTACTCGGTGCTTTGCCCCGGGTTAAGAAAAAGCCAAGCGCGACGAATGCAGTAATCATGGGAATCGGTGTCGCCATACTGGCAAACAGCCGTCCCTATGAAGGATTGGTGTTCACCATCCCCGTTGTCGTGGCCGTCCTGTTGTGGTTAACCGGAAGCGGCCGACCCAGCACGGCGGTTGCCCTACGCAGCTTCGTTCTGCCGATAGTTCTTGTTCTGGGAATAACGGCGGCTGGCATGGGCTATTACTTTTGGAGGGTCACGGGAAGTCCCTTCCGCATGCCTTACCAGGTGGACCGCGCGACCTACGCCGTTGCGCCGTATTTTGTCTGGCAGAAATTAGGGCCCGAGCCAATCTACCGACATCCCGATCTGCGTGACTTCTATGTCAAGTGGGAGGGCGGCCAGTATCTTGAGAGCCGGACTCTCGCCGGATTTCTACATCGCACTCTCACCAAATTGACAGGCGGTTGGAATCTGCTGCTGGGCGCGGCACTGACGATTCCTCTCCTGGCGTTGCCCTGGGTCCTGCGAGACCGCAAATTCAGGTTCCCCTTGTGGGCTTGCGGATTTTTCTTTCTAGGATTGTTGGTGGAAGTTTGGACTTTTCCGCACTACGTCGCGCCAGCGACCGCGCTGCTCTATTTGATCGTGGTTCAGTGCATGCGGCATATGCGCTTCTGGAAGCGGGGTTCGCGAAACATCGGGATGCCGTTGCTGCGAGCGATGCCGGTGATCGGCGTGAGTATGATCGTGCTCCGCATCGTGGCAATCGCCGCACATTTCCCGTTGGAGCCGACGTGGCCGCGGGGCAGCCGGGAACGGGCCGAGATTATTCGTGAGCTCGATCATATGCCGGGAGGACAGTTGATCATTGTGCGTCGCGGTCCCGCGAACCGGGCGAAAGATTGGGTTTATAACAAGTCGAACATCGATGCCGCCCATATAGTCTGGGCCCGCGATATGGGAGCGGAGGAGAATCGAGAGTTGATAGAGTATTTTCGCGATAGGCAAGCTTGGATGCTGGATGCACAGAATCTCCCGCCTACGCTAACGGCTTACTCTCTTAGCACGAATCCCAAGTAGTAACCCTGCCGCGCAGCAGGTTACGCAGGTTCCACAGGAGGCAGCCGTCTTTGGAACTGGTTATCATCCAGAAATGCCGGCGCACGGGTGAGGTGAAGCTGCAGCGCCAAAACCGGGGCGCAATAGCACTCATCGATTCATTTCGATGTTGCGGAGTGTACCACCGTTGAGTCAAAGCGAATCCGCTTATCGATGCAGGCAAAGTGAAGACCCAACGGTAACGTCGCACCTATCATCTCAATAGATATACTTATTGTCACCGAGATGCCCAGGCGTTGCGCCAAGTGCGAGTACGAAAATGGGCCGCAGAATCAATTCTGTGGCATGTGCGGATCGCCTCTGCCCGATCAAAGACATGCTGCGGCCACGAACGTTTCGGTTCTGCATCGAGAATCTTCGTTGGAAGAATCAGAACTTTCCGCCAACCTTCACACCGGGCCAACGTTCCTCGATATATCGGAAGCACCGCCGGGCGGACGACTCGCGAATCCTGAGTCGCGGGAAGACGCGGTTAAGCAAGCATCCTATCTACTGGAAGAACAGGGTGAGACGATAACTGACCATGGTCGAATGAAAGTGGCACTGTTGCTACTTGTAACGGCGCTCGCAGTGTTGGGCTGGCATTGGCGGCAAGGCTTACGAACATGGTTCGCGGGAATGCGCGGGACAACGACTCTCGCCGTCACGGACACGAATGCTAATCATAGTGCGGCTGCTGCCACGGGCGCGCCAGCAGTACCCCCCTCGTACGCGCCATTGACGCAGTCCCCCTCGCAGGGTTCTCCTTCAACCATTCCCCCCACCCATGAACCACCCGAGGAAAAAGCCTCCGCTGCGCCAACCACGAGTCCGTATTCAGCTCCATTGCCGACCAAGGCGAGTGGGGACGAACGGGCGCCTGCGTCAACCGATGCCGCGACAAAAGGCGACGAATGGGAGACGCGGAGCGCGAAGAATCCAGACTCGACCACGGCAGCCAACAACACCAAGACCGAAGCGGCTACCGACGCCGAATCCCCTCCTGCCCCTCCGCCAGGCGTGAAAACCGCGAAGCCCAAGGGGGACGTCGCCACGACCGCGGTTCCTGCTTCTCCCGGCGCCGCGTTGGCCGCGCAAGGCGAGAAATATCTTTATGGGACCGGTGTGCCGCCCGACTGTGACCGCGCGAAGAAGAGTCTACTCGCAGCTGCGCAGCAATCCAACTCGCATGCAGAAAGCGTTCTCGGCACCATGTATACGACCGGACACTGTGTGGGACGCGACTTGCCCATCGCTTACCGCTGGTTCGCCAAGGCATTGCACGGCGATCCTAACAATCAGCGACTGACGGACGATCTGGAGAGTTTGTGGCGTCAGATGACGCCAGGAGAAAAACAGTTCGCCTTACAGAAGTAACTCCGGTTTCGGGTACTATCCCACTCAGGTATTCTAGCTACGCGGTAATCGCCGGAAGGCGAGGCTGGCAATCCGGTACAGGCCAGCTACCGTACTCCATTTAGAAAGAGACGAGGATTGTCGAGCGGCGAAGCCAAGTTTGCGGGAAACGACGCTGCCCTCGTTTCCGCTATACGCGCTGGGGACGAGAGCGCCATGGCTGCGCTCTACGACCGGTATTCGTCCATCGTGTATTCCGTCGCGCTGCGTGTGCTCGGCGATACGGGTGCGGCCGAGGACGTGTTGCAGGAGGTATTTATGCAGCTATGGCGTAATCCCGCAGCCTTCGATTCCAGTCGCGGAAATCTGGCCCCGTGGCTGGCTGTGATCGCTCGCAATCGGGCGATCGATCAAATCCGCAAACGTCCGGCGCTAACCGATATTGAGGATGTGGTCATTTCTGTCGAGCCCGACATGGCTGGCGATGCGGCTCGTTCGATGGCTATGGAAAAGGTTCGCGGGGCGCTCGGAACGATGCCGCCCGCGCAGCGCGATGCTTTGGAGATGGCTTACTTTGAGGGCTTGAGTCATACAGAAATTGCGGCCAAGACTGGCGAGCCGCTAGGCACAATTAAGACAAGAATTCGCGCAGGTCTTTTGAGCTTGCGCAAGGCGTTTAGTCCGGCAACCTGAAATAAGTTTACTCATGGCGGCACACGAACAATTCGGTGAGGACCTGGCGCTCCACGCGCTGGGCGCACTCCATGGCAGCGAGAAAGCGGTGCTCGAAGCGCACCTGCAAGAGTGCGCGGCGTGCCGCCGGGAGCTCGAAGATCTGCGCGGAGACATGGCACTCATGGCGCTATCCGCAGCGGGGCCGAAGCCGCCTGCACGTTCGCGGACTCGCCTGCTGGAGGCCGTGGCGCGCGAGCCTCGCCGGCAAGCTGAGCGGGGAAGTTCTTTGAGGCGCGGGTGGTGGCGGATGCTTCCGATGCTGACCTCGGCGGCGGCGGCCATCCTCATCATTGTGATCTTGGGCAAGATGACCGACCTCAGGAATGAGTTGGTCAGGGTGCAGGGCCAATCTGCGCAGACACAAATTGAATTGCAGCGCGCCAAAGAAATCGCGGCCACTCTAACCGCGCCGGACGCTGTACGCGTGACCCTGGTTGCGGCAAAGACTCCACCCCAACCGCAGGGCAAAGCGATTTATGTGCGCGATCGCGCCAGCCTCATTTTTATCGCCAGCAATTTTGGAACATTGCCTGCCGGCAAAGCTTACGAGCTTTGGATTATTCCCACACAAGGAAATCCGATTCCTGCCGGCGTGTTTAAGCCTGACGCAAACGGCAGCGGCACGATTGTGAATCCGCCGATCCCAAGCAATGTTGAAGCCAAGGCATTCGCCATCACGGTCGAGCCCGAAGCGGGATCGGCCGCGCCGACGTCGGCACCTATCATGTTGGGTGCGGGGGAGTAGCGACGCGGTTACGTCTTTCGCTCCTCCGCGGCTGAGTTGCCTGGTCGCTCGCGCTTCGAGGGGGTCAATCTTTCCTCTCGCGCTCATAGATCACCGTGGCTGAGTCTTCGTAGCGGATGTGCCATCCTGTGGTTATTTCCAGGATGTTGGCTAATGGCGACTGGTATGGAGCCACGACCCACTGCACGTGTTCGTCATTCAACAGGTTCTCCCATCCGGGAGCGACGTTGATAGTCTGCAAGTACTTTCGAAAGAAACTTGATCCGTATAGATCGTGCCGGTCGTCCACAAACACTTTATTTTTAGGATAGAGCCGGTAGATCAAGTAACCTCCCCATGAATCGGGGCAGAAGATTGGGTCGTGAATTGCATTGTTTTGGATGAATGACGCAGCCTGTACAGGAAAGCGCGCAGCATCGAAGTGGGCTTCCATGTATGTCTTTCCGCCGATCCGACCGCTGTGAGTGCATATCCATGCGCCACCGAGGATCGCCAGTATGGGCCAGAGCGGCCATTGTAGGTCTGACTCGATAGTCGTCAGGCGCCGGGAGAGCCCTCCCAAAACACTCAGCGAACCTCTGAGGTGAGGCTGCGACGCCGCATTTTGGGAGGCGTCGCGAATCGATTGCGAATAAACCGGGGCCATCATCAGTACGAGCAGCAGAGACGCGATGGGCAGATTGCGCGAAGAATACAGTCCGCTATACGCGCAAAACAGAACCAGCAAAACGTGAGCCGGACGAACTTTGCCGCGCCGCATCGCCAGCCCTACAAACGTTATTACCAGTAGAAGCGCGAAGCATCGCGGCGACCATTGATGAAAGTTCGGCGACTGAAATTCGTTGATGTGATCCATCAGAAAGCGGTCGGTGAGGTAGCCGTAGATATGCGTGTAGAGCCGATATCCGTAAGGGTTGATGAGAGTCGTGAGGGCGCTGATTGTGGTAACGGCAACGAGGCGCCAAACCTTCGCAAGCGCTTCGATTGAGCATCGGTCCGAAATCCAACTGAGTAAAGCGTCGATTAAGAAGCACGCGAGCAAGACGAATCCCAGTAGAAAACCACCGTGGATGTTCGCCCAGAACAACATCAGCGCAGGCAGCCACCACAGGTCGCGCCTAGAACTGACATCCCGCTCATCCAAGATGCCGAAGGCAATCGCCGCGAATAGCCAGCTAACCAAATGCGGTCGCGCCAGCATGTGAATACTGGCGGCGGCGATAACCAACAAAAGCAGCGGAACAGTCACTAACACGGTTGCGCCATGGCGCAACGTCATACGCAGGGCCAGCGCGAACGTTAAGGCGATCAAGGCCGCGGAAAAGAAAACGACGCCATTCAATCCCCCGAAATGATGAATCCCAGCGATCGCAATGTCATACAGCCATTCCCAGGCGAACCAGGGTTGGCCGCTCATCGTCGACGAGAAAGGATCTGTCGTCGGAACCGCGTGGCTGTTTAAAATCAATTCGCCGGTGCGGATGTGCCATCCGACGCCCGCGTCACCGAGCAAACGTGCGGGCAGAGGACCTTGCGTGAGCGCGAAGAGGATACCGACAAAAAAGAGTCCTGTAACGGACGGGACGATCCAACGGAGGACAGGCGTCGTTTTCGACGAGACCGCATCGACTGACGAGTTGGAGGAATCAAAAGACAAGTGAAGCGATAATGTTATCCGAAGGAAGGAGCGGCGAGAGCTAGTTTTCCGCTTCCTAGGAGACGCATATGACAGAAACCTTGCCTGTGATGAAACGGGTCGTGGTGATCGGTGCCGGCTTTGGCGGTTTGCAAGCGGCGGCCAAGCTGGCGCATTATCCGTTGCATATCACGATCGTGGATAAGAGCAACCATCACACCTTTCAGCCCTTGCTCTATCAAGTGGCGACCGCCGGACTATCGCCTGGCGAGATCGCCGCCCCCATTCGCTGGATTCTGCGCGATAAAGCGAACGTGGAAGTTCTCATGGGCGAAGTAATCGATTTCGATCTGGAAAGGCGAATCGTTAAGCTGGAACATGAAGGCGAACTGCCCTATGACTATCTCGTCGTCGCGGCGGGAGCGAGTCACGCTTACTTCGGCCACGACGAGTGGGAACCGTGGGCGCCCGGTCTCAAGACGGTTGAGGACGCTACCGAAATTCGCCGACGAGTCCTGCTGGCATTTGAACTCGCGGAGCGCGAGGCCGCGAGCGGTAAGACTTCCCTGCCCTTAAACCTGGTGATCGTCGGAGGCGGCCCGACAGGCGTCGAGCTCGCCGGCACCATCGCAGAGATTTCGCGGCACGCGTTCAAGCGCGAGTTCCATAACATCCGCCCGGAAACGGCCCGGGTCATTTTGATCGAGGGAGGACCACGAGTGCTCCCAGCCTACGCCGAGGATATGTCGCGCAGTGCCGAGAATCAGTTGCACAAACTGGGCGTCGAAGTCCGAACTTCCACCATGGTCACGAATGTCGAGGCTGGTGCGGTTTACGCAGGTGACACCCGCATTCCCGCGGCGGTTACGATTTGGGCAGCTGGCGTGGCAGCCTCATCGCTGGGCAAGAAGCTAGGCGTCCCGGTTGATCGCGCCGGACGCGTGTTCATCAATCCTGACTTGAGCATTCCGGGCCATCCCGAAGTGTTCGTCATCGGAGATCTTGCCGCATTGAAAGACGCCAAGGGAAACATGCTGCCGGGCGTCGCTCCCGTGGCATTGCAGGAAGGCGCAGCAGCGGCTAAGAATATCGGACGAGACCTGTATGGCGAGAAGCGAAAAGACTTTCACTATATCGACAAAGGCAGTTTGGCGACCATCGGCCGCGCCGCCGCCGTGGCCGAATTTGGGAAGGTGCACATATCGGGCTTCATCGCCTGGATCACATGGCTGTTCGTCCACATCTTCTTCTTGATTGGATTCCGCAACCGCGTGCTAGTCATGACGCAATGGTTTTTTTCCTATTTGACCTACGAACGTGGGGCGCGGTTAATTACCGGAAACCTGAATTTGCCGGGATGGATGGTTCCGGAAAAACGCCCAGACACAAGCGTTCTTCCTCGTGCGACGACGAAGAAAAACTAAACCTCGGCAGGAGCCAGCACTGCCGCCGGCGTTGTCTCAATCCGTTCATACGCATTGGTCACGTACTGCTCGACCATGCGCTGCGTGTTGAAGAATGATCCGTTGAGTGCGATCGCCGAACGCATGATTTCGACGAAGCGATCCGGGGTTTGATAGAACATCGGAACGATGATTCTCTCAAGCTTGTCATAAAGTGTTGCGACTTCTTCGGCAGGATCTTCCGCCAACTCGCTGTTGCCGACGGCCCATCCCGTGACGCCTTCGATCAGGCCCTCGGCCCACCATCCATCGACCACACTGAAGCTGGGCACGCCATTGAGCGCGGCCTTCATGCCGCTGGTACCGGACGCCTCTTGCGGACGCAGCGGAGTGTTGAGCCAGATATCGACGCCGCTGGTGATCAGACCACCCCAGCGCATGTCGTAGTTCTCCACATAGACCGTCTGAATCGTATCCAGAAGCGCGGTTGCGCCGCCAAATACTTCCCGGATAAGCTTCTTGCCGCCTTCGTCCGCGGGGTGCGCCTTGCCGCCATACACGATCTGGAGGCGTCCGACTTTAGCGGCAATTCCTCGCAAGCGATCGAGGTCGTGGAAAAGAAAGTCGGCGCGCTTGTAGGTGCTGGCACGGCGAGCGAAACCTAGAGTGAGGATGTTAGGGTCGAGCTGGATACCGGTCCGATCTTTGATCTGGCGAAAGAGCGCATTCTTGGCATCCGTGTGCGCTTGCCGAACGTCCGCTAGTGGAATGCTGATCGCATAACGAATGTAGTTGTTGTCGGTGCGCCAGCCGGGAAGATAACGATCGAAGAGCGCGGCGAAAGCGGGCGAAGTCCAGGTCGTGGCGTGAACTCCGTTGGTAATCGAACTGATGTGGTAGTCCGGAAACATGCCGCGCGAAACTTCGCCATGCCGCATCGCGACGCCATTTACGAAGCCGGAGAAGCGCAGCGCGAGATACGTCATGTTGAGGAAGTCGTCGTGCCAGGCGTCGGCCTCGTCGAGCAAGGCAATATGATCCTGCGGAAGAATCGATTCCGCCAGAGCGCGAGGAAATTTATCGTGCCCAGCCGGGACCGGCGTGTGAGTGGTGAAGATGCAGAGATTGCGCACTCCGTCGATGTCGACTTGCTTCAACCGGCCGGCGAAGCTCTGATCGAGGCGGCGCTCCAGCAGTCCGAGCGAGAGCAGCGCCGAATGGCCTTCGTTCATGTGATGGGAGCGCAGGCCGGTAAAGCCAACCTTCTGCAATAATTTCAGACCGCCGAAGCCGAGCACCACTTCCTGGCAAAGGCGATAGCGCTGGTCGCCGCCGTAAAGCGAATCGGTCAACGAACGATCCCATGATGAGTTTTCGGGCAGATCGGTGTCCAGCAGATAGACCGGGATGGTCGCGCCGGTCACTCCTTGGATTTCATATTTCCAGGCGCGAATCCATACTGCGCGGCCCTCGATTTCGACCTTGACGCGCTCGGACGCTTCGAGCAAGGTTCGCTCCGGCGACCAGGGCTGGGGCGCTTCCGTCTGATTGCCCACGGAGTCGAGGTGTTGGCGGAAATATCCTTTGCGATAGACGAGCGTGACTGCGACCAGCGGCACGGCCAGATCGGCGGCGGAGCGCAGCGTGTCGCCAGCCAGAATGCCGAGGCCCCCACTGTAAGTCGGGACGTCCGACTCTAGGGCGATTTCCATCGAAAAATAGGCAATACTTCGGGTCGAATTGGATCGAGCGTATATGTTCAAGTGGAATGAATTCCCCGGATCGGCAATTGCGATTGCCCTTAGGAATTAGTATAGCGGTAGGTCAGAAGTGCGGAAAGAGTTCGGAAGTAACTGGTTCGAGGCGGCTGTGAACCTCCGTGAAACCTCCGCGTTCTCTGTGTTCTAGGTTTTAGAATCGTAAGAACAAATCTTCACCACAGAGAACATAGAGGTTCTGACGGAGGTTCACAGAGGAATCGCTAGCTTTGCTTGATGAACTTTAATGCGACTGAGTTCATGCAGTAGCGCAGATGAGTTGGCTCGGGGCCGTCATCGAAAACATGGCCTAAATGGGCGTCGCACTCGGCGCAGGTTACTTCGGTCCTCGACATCCCGAAGCTCGGGTCGTTCAGTTCGTGAACGTTTTCTTTCGCGATGGGCTGCCAAAAACTTGGCCAGCCGGTGCCGGAGTCGAACTTCGTCGCCGAACTGAACAGCGCGTTGTCGCAACAGATGCAACGGTAGAGGCCGTTGTCGTGGGTCTCGGCATAGCGGCCCGTGAAGGCGCGTTCCGTTCCCTTCTGACGCGTGACCTCAAACTCGTCGGGTGAAAGCTGCTTGCGCCACTCGGCGTCGCTCTTCACGACTTTCGCCACACGCGCAGGACCGATCTTCTCACCCGAGTCCTTGAACTGCACTATCGTGACCCATCCGCCCTGACTGGGCGCGGCCGCGGCTGCCTGAGGGTTGCGAAACCAAAATGCCAGCGCCCCCGCTCCTACTGCACACGCCGTACAAGTAAAGAATTGTCTTCGATTCGTGGTCATGTTTATCTCTCCAAACTATTTGTCGCGATACAAGCTGGGCAGTTCCTGCTTCAAGTTTGCCACCTTGGGTGCGTCGTTGATCGCGATATAAGGATTATCCGGATGCAATGTCGCATAGTTCTGGTGATAGGCCTCGGCCGGATAAAACGCCTTCAATGGAACGACCTGCGTTGCAATGGGCCCCGAGAACACCTTTGCGCCGTTCAGCTGCGCGATATAAGCTTGCGCGGTGCTCTTCTGTTCATCGGTCGAGTAGAAAATCACTGAGCGATATTGTGTCCCTTCGTCCGGCCCCTGGCGATTGACTTCCGTCGGATCGTGCGCAACGGAGAAAAACACTTTCAACAACTGTCCGAAAGAAACCTTCGCGGGATCGAATACGACTTTGACCGCTTCGGCGTGGCCAGTCTCTCCGGTGCTGACGATTTCATATTGCGCGGTGTTGGCCGCGCCGCCGGAATAGCCCGAGGTGGCGCTGACTACGCCCTTCACGTGCTGAAACACGGCTTGTATTCCCCAGAAGCAGCCTCCGGCAAAAACGACGGTTTGTTGCCCGGAAGCCTTGGCGTCAACAGCGGGGTCGGGGATCGAAGTGTGACTTGCGGCGGTTGCGGTCGAACGAGTCAATCCGAAGACGACCAGCGCAACGGCAACTAAGGCCAGGCTAGTGAGCAGAGTGCGATGACGATTCATACTTTGAGTACGCATAAAACCTCCAACTCGGATTCAACTGATTAGAGTCCTAGCGACCGATTAAGTTACACTCATTTGCGGGACGCAGGCCGCCCCATAAGTCATTGAGTGTGAACCCGCTAACCCCATATCGGAAACCGAAAGAAGGAACGCAGCCAGCCTATCTCCATCCGGCATACGCTTCCTCGATGAGGAGGTCGCCGGCGCAAGCGCTGATTGCGCTACCCCAGACCGTTACTGAGCTCATGGGTCCAAAGTTCACGCTGGCCGATGTTGCGGGAAGCGGCTGCGATCTCACCAAGCAGGGACATGGTGAGCCGATGGGTGAGCGAATCATCGTGAGCGGACGAGTCCTGGACGAAGATGGAAAGCCGGTTCGGCGCACTGTAATCGAAGCGTGGCAAGCCAATGCCGCCGGACGATACCTGCATGAAAACGACCAGCACGATGCACCGCTCGACCCAAACTTCACCGGATGCGGCCACGCCTTCACCGACGACGAAGGGCGCTATCGTTTTGTCACAATCAAGCCGGGAGCGTATCCGTGGCGCAATCATTTCAATGCCTGGCGTCCGGCGCATATTCATTTCTCGTTGTTCGGGCCGGCGTTTGCGACACGGTTGGTGACGCAAATGTATTTCCCTGGAGACGCATTGCTAGAGTTCGATCCCATCTTCAATTCCGTACCGGATGCTGATGCAAGGGCGAGGCTCGTTTCTGTCTTCGATTGGGAAACGACGATTCCGGAAATTGCTTTGGGCTACCGCTTTGACGTGGTGCTATGCGGGAAAGAAGAAACGCCCATGGAGGCTCCCGTTCGGTGAGTCTTATTGCGACTCCATGGCAGACGGTGGGGCCGTTCTTCCACATTGGCTGCACGAAATTAAATCGGACGGATTTGGTTCCGTCGGACAAGTCGGCGCTTACTATCGAGGGCCGCATTCTGGATGGCGACGGCAAGCCCGTACCTGACGCGATGATCGAGATTTGGCAAGCTGATGCCCAGGGCCGGTACTTGTCTGAGGCAGGCCCGAGTGAGTTTCGTGGTTTCGGGCGTTCGGCAACCGACACTGAGGGTCGATTTCATTTTCGCACTGTAAAGCCGGGCGCAGTGTCGTTCACCGGTTCACGAATGCAGGCACCGCATCTGGCGGTTTCGATCCTTATGCGCGGATTGCTCAAGCGCCTGGTGACCCGCATGTATTTTCCTGATGAATCTGCGAATGCAACCGATCCGGTATTAACTTTGGTAGACGCGTCTCGACAAAATACTCTAATTGCCAGGCCCGCCGAGTCGGGGCATTTATTGTGGAATGTGATCCTGCAAGGGGAAGCGGAAACCGTGTTTTTCGATTGCTGATTTCTCATGAGCCTACTCGACCCATTGTTTGGTGCGGAAGCGATGCAGGCGGTCTTCTCGGATCAATCTCGCTTACAGAGAATGTTGGACTTCGAAGCGGCTTTGGCGACTGCCGCGGCTCGCCTAGGCGTGATTCCGGCCGCGGCGGCTGAGAAGATTGTCGAGCAGTGCCGAGCCGAACGTATCGATGAATCGCAACTGGCGAAAGATGCTGCATCGGCTGGAAACCTTGCCATCCCCCTAGTCAAACAGCTAACAGCCTTGGTCGCCGCTCGAGACGCCGGTGCCGCTGGTTATGTGCACTGGGGCGCGACCAGTCAGGATGTGATCGATACTGGACTCATCCTCCAATTGCGGGACGGTTTCGACATCGTCGAGAACGATTTGAGGGCTCTATGCGATGCGCTGGCGAAACTCGCTGACACACATCGCAACACGATCATGCCTGGCCGAACGTGGATGCAACACGCCGTGCCGATCACTTTCGGATTGAAAGCGGCGGGATGGCTCGATGTGATGATGAGACATCTATCGCGAATTGACCAATGCAAGCCGCGATTGTTCGTGCTGCAATTTGGCGGAGCTGCGGGAACTCTCGCGGCACTCGGCGGTAAAGGTGTTACCGTGGCCGAAGCGCTGGCGCGAGAATTAAATCTGGCGCCGCCCGATCTTCCCTGGCATGCGCACCGTGATCGCGTCGCGGAAGCGGCTACCACGCTCGCTCTATTGACCGGAACACTTGGTAAGATTGCGCGGGATATTTCCTTGCTCTCACAAACTGAAATCGGTGAAGTCGCAGAAGCAGATGCTCCCGGTCGCGGCGGTTCGTCCACCATGCCGCAAAAGCGGAACCCTGTCGCATCGGCGGTGGTGCTTTCGGCGGCGCTGCGTGTTCCCGGCCTTACCAGCACGATGCTCTCGGCGATGGTGCAGGAAAACGAACGGGCCGCCGGAGGGTGGCAGGCTGAGTGGGAAACGCTGCCGGAGATTTTTCGGTTGACTGGCGGCGCTCTTCATAAAACTCTGGAGACAACCGTTGGGCTGTCCATAGATGCCGACCGCATGGCGAGCAATATCGAAATCACGCAGGGGCTGATCTTCCCGGAAGCGGTTTCGATGGCACTCGCGGCTCACATCGGCAAGGCGACCTCGCATAAAATCGTCGAGGAAGCTTCGCGGCGGGCGATTCATGAGCACAACCACTTGCGCGATATCTTGGCGGATGAGCCGCAGTTTTCGTCGTTCTTCACCCCGCAGCAAATCGAAGCCATGTTCGACGCAAGGAATTATTTGGGATCCGCCGGAGCATTTATCAATCAAGTGCTCCACAGCTATAAGAAGGATCAATCATAAGTTCAGGATCAGCCATGCCATTCTTCGAATACGACGGATTTCGAACACACTACGAGTTGGACGGCACGGCCTCCGCCCCAGTGCTCGCGCTCTCGAACTCCCTCGGAACAAATCTGTCGATGTGGAATTCACAAATTGCCCACTTCGCAAGAACCTTTCGCGTGCTTCGCTACGATACTCGCGGACACGGCCAGTCTTCGGTTACGCCGGGAAATTACACAATCGAACTCTTGGCGAATGACTTGCTTCATCTCCTCGATTACTTAAAGATTCCGCAAGCTTCGTTCTGCGGGCTTTCGATGGGTGGGATGATCGGCCTTTGGCTGGGAATCAACCGGCCGGAGCGCTTCGACAAACTTGTGCTTTGCAATACGGCGGCGAAGATCGGAACAGCTGAGTTCTGGAGCGACCGTATTGAGAAAGTGAAGCGTGAAGGTACGCAGTCGATCGCACAAGGATTGCTCGAACGCTGGTTCACTCTTACATTTCGCTCTCAGTCGGTCGAAATCGTAGAGGCCGCCAAGCAGATGCTGCTGGACACTTCGGCCGAGGGCTATGCTGCTTGCTGCGCGGCCGTTCGCGATGGCGATTTCCGCGAGCAACTGAAGCAGATTCGCGTTCCCACGCTGATCGTAGCGGGGGCGCAAGATCCTGTCATTCCGTTGCCTGATGCGCACTTTATGATTGAGCAAATACCCGGTCCGCAATATCTGGAATTACAGGCGTCGCATTTGTCGGCAGTCGAAGCGACCGATGCGTTCGGCGAAGGCGTGCTTCGATTCCTCACACAGTGAAGGAGAATCCGTGGACGACTCAGAACACTACAAACAAGGCATGAGCGTGAGGCGGGAAGTCTTAGGGGATGAGCATGTTGACCGCAGCCTCGCTCGCCTCAACGATTTCAATCGCGATTTTCAGAACCTGATCACGCGTTATGCCTGGGGTGAAATTTGGACGCGTCCCGGGTTGCCGCGCCATACCCGCAGCCTGCTGACACTCTCCATGATGGTCGCCCTGAATCGCATGGACGAATTTCGCTTGCACGTGCGAGCCGCCTTCAATAATGGAGTGACCCGCGAGCAGATCGGCGAAGTCTTGTTGCAATCCGCGATTTATTGCGGCGTTCCCGCAGCGAATTCCGCATTTCATGCGGCAGAAGAAGTATTCGCGGAAATCGAAAAAGTTAAGTAGCTCGACAAACGGATTAGACTAAGATCGTGAAAGTCAATCGAAAAACCATCCTCATTGAATGGGGCGACTGCGATCCGGCGGGCATCGTCTACTTTCCCCGCTACCTCGCCTTTTTTGACAATTGCACATCCGCCCTGTTCGCCAGCGTAGGGTTACCCAAGTACGAAATGCTGAAGAGATACGGGATCCTCGGAATTCCGTTAGTCGATGTGCGAGCTAGCTTTGCCATACCTTCGCGATTCGGCGATGAAGTCGTGGTCGAGTCCTCGATCGAAAAATGGGGACGCAGCAGTTTTCACGTCCATCACCGCCTTATGAAAGACGACGCTTTAGCGGTCGAGGGCTTTGAAACGCGGGTCTGGGCGGCTCGTGCCGCAGACGATCCCGAGAAGATCAAGGGCCAGCCCGTGCCGCACGAAGTCATCGACAAGTTCGCCTAGGCCGTTGCCATGAAAAAGCTTCGCACTCAAGTGGGCATAGTGGGCGCAGGTCCGGCTGGACTTGTGCTCTCGCAACTGCTTCACCTGTACGGAATCGATTCTGTAATTGTTGAAGCGCGCAGCCGGCAATACTGCGAAGAGCGCATCCGCGCCGGAGTTTTGGAGCACGGCACCGTTGACCTTCTTAGCCAGATCGGAGCCGGCGAGCGCATTCGACGTGAGGGCATGGTCCATGAAGGGGTGGAGTTGCGCTTTAACGGACAGGGCCATCGCATCGACTTCCGCGAATTGACCGGCAAGAGCATCACCGTGTATGGCCAGCACGAAGTTGTGAAGGATTTGATAAAGCTTCGTCTTTCGATGGAGGGACGGATTTTCTTCGAAGCAGAAGAAGCGACGATTTCCGGATTCAGCGGCGACAACACTCCGACGATTCGTTTTCGCCACGAGAGCGAAGACTTCGAACTCAACTGCGACTTTATCGCGGGATGCGACGGCTTTCACGGAGTATGCCGCCCCAGCATCCCGGAAGGCATTCTAAGCGTTTATGAGCGCGTCTACCCATTCGGGTGGCTCGGTATTCTCGCCGAGGCTGCGCCGTCGGCGGAAGAATTGATCTACTGCTATCACGAGCGCGGCTTCGCACTGCATAGCATGAGATCGCCACGCATCACACGCCTATATCTTCAATGCGATCCGGAAGAAGACATCGCCCTCTGGCCGGACGAACAAATTTGGGCCGAGCTCCAGACGCGGCTCGCGGGCCCCCCCGGCTGGCGTTTGAATGAAGGTGCGGTCATCCAAAAAGGCGTAACCGGAATGCGCAGCTTTGTAGTTGAGCCAATGCGTTGCGGCAAGCTGTTCCTGGCGGGCGATGCGGCGCATATCGTTCCCCCAACGGGCGCTAAAGGATTGAACCTGGCCGTCGCCGACGTCTATATCATGGCACGGGCGTTCGAAGGGCACTACAAAAGAGGAGATGACGCTGGGTTGAATTCCTACTCCGAGACTTGCCTCCGCCGGGTTTGGAAAGTGCAGCGCTTCTCCTGGTGGATGACTTCCATGCTGCACCGGTTCGAGGAGGGTAATCCCTTTGACGCCAAACGCCAGATTGCGGAAATGGATTACGTCACCAGTTCGCGCGCCGCAGCGCAAACTCTGGCGGAGAATTACGTCGGCTTGCCCCTACTGTAAAAGACGCTAGAGTGTGGCGACGTCGCCACGGGAAGTGTTGATCGCGACGACGGAGTTGCGAGCGATCGAGGGTATGGTTTCCATTTCAGGAAGGTCGGCCGCCGTTCCACTCAAACTGTAAGCGTAAAGAACGACTTCTACGCGCTTGGAAACGCCGAGTTTGTCGAAGATTCGAAAGAGATAATTTTTTACCGTGTGCTCGGTTAATCCGAGGCGCTGCGAAATTTCCCGATTGGAGAGCCCTTCGGCGACACAGCGTACCACCTCTTGCTCGCGGCGCGACAGGCTCGCTGCGCCGTGCGGGTTTATGACGCGCATCGGCATTGCCTCACCCAAGGCCTCAAGCAGATATTTGATTTCCTGGCTATTGGCCCAAACCTGGCCCTGGCTTACACGGCGCACACACTTCGCCAGCAATGCAAGCGACTCGCTGCGACAAAAAACTCCGCGAGCCCCGGCGCGAAACGACTCGATTACCACTTGGCGCTCAGAGCGGTCTAATAACATGATCACACGACTCTGAGCGCCCAGCGTGTGGATCTGGCGCGCGAGTTCAAAGCCTCGCATGGGATCGCCATCCAGTTCGGCACTGATCAGAACCACGTTCGGCCGACCGCTAGACACCAAGGTGGCCAAAGGAAGCTCATCACCTTGACCTTGTGTCATCACGTCGAAACATTGCTCTCGCTCCAGGGCGGAAGCCAGCAACTGGCTGTTCATTCTCGTGCTATCGACGGCCAGCACTTTCACCGACTGAGGGGATTCCGGAACAGTCATTTCGGGGACAGTCATCGCGTAAGCCATAGCCATTGCCAGTTCTCCCAAGAGCGCGGTTTGCGCGCAGTTTGCCGTTCGTGAACGATCCTGTAGCCTCTTTCAGTCGCCGAGCCAAAGGGGGGCCGACTCGTGTGGTAATGACGGATTTCAATGGCCAAACGCTAACCCAGCGAACGGGGAGACGACCGCGGGTTCCAATCAAACCATTAATCCCGACTTTAGAATCTGGCAGCTATCACGTAAATGGCACGGATGTGCCATATTGGCCGAAAGGCGCGCTGAACGCCGATTTCAAGCGTATGTCCTTGATTTGAGTGGGATGAACCCTGTCCCATCAGTTAGGGCGCGTCGTATCCGAACCATGGATTGCCCGATTGAGAGAATCCTGCCAGGTCTTTAGGGCATCCGCGATTTGCTGCATATACGCCTTCGCCTCAGAGGGAGTCAGTGAATCGGCGGCTGAATTGCTTCGCAGGGGGAGTGGAGAAGCGGCAATGGCCGCTCGGAAGGCCTGTATTCCCGGGGAGGGGGCTGCGGACAGAGGCGCAACCGATCGGAGCTTCGTGATATCGAGGTCGGCAATAACCTCATCGACAACAGCCGCATCGACCACTTTTTCTGGCGCAGAGCACAGGCGAGGGACAATGCGTTGAAGCAGAAATTGTTTACGTTGCGAGGAATGCCTTCGGTGAATTCGGCGATGGTCGCCAGCGCGTCCGGCGTAAAAGGCAATTCACCCGCAAAACCTGCGATCCGGAGCCGATGAACGGCATACTCTCGAACCTCCGTGAGAGGGAGGGGCTCGAGCCGATTGACTAATGAAATGCGCTGCCGTAGCTGGGCGAGTCCCGGACTGGCCAATTTGTCGGCGAGTTCGGGCTGGCCCGCGAGGATGATATGGAGCAGTTTGGCCCGGGTGGTCTCAAAATCCGACAGCAGACGGACAGTCTCCAGTACGGAGGGCTCGAGATTCTGGGCCTCGTCGATCACGACGATAAATCGGCGTCCTGCCCGAGCCTCCGCCAAAAGGCGCTTATTGAACTCTTCGTGCATTTTTACAAAATCCTGCGTATCGCCTTCATAACCAAGTTCGGACAACAGCAGACGCATGAACTCACGCGAATTGCACTGCGTCTGGAAGATAAAGGCCGTGCGCGCGCTGGTGCGATATTTCTCAAGCAGGTGGAACAGTATGGTCGTCTTGCCCATGCCAGGCTGGGCGATAAGGCCCAGAAAACCACGATTGGCCTCAATGCCATAGTGCAGCGAGGCCATGGCCTCGCGATGGGCGGGACTCATATACAAGAATCTCGGATCGGGGGTGACGCCAAAGGGCTCTTCGCGTAACCCGAAGAATTTCAGATACATAAATCTCTCCTGCGCTTTTCCGGGGAGGGCGTGCTACAGAGACGTGCCGAAACGAGCCGAACCTGTGATGATTGTAGCGGAAAGACGTCCGTGTCCGTCAAGGAATGCGAGAGTGAAAGCATCCCCGCGACCGTTGGCAGATGCAGGGGGAAGCTCCTACAGGAGACCTACGACTCCTTGCACGATACGGAGAACAAGCCTGAATATAAGGGAGTTCGTTCCCCTGATCCGTGAACCCCCAAACTGATTTCGTCACCGCCCCGGAAATGGACACTTCCCTTCCAAGTGAGGATTCGACGCCTCGGTTGCGCGTGTTGGTCGCGGATGCCGCTCCCATGAGCTCAGGATTGCTGGCTGAGGCTTTGCACCGCGAAGGACGGGTCATCACAGCGACCGCCGAAAACTCAGAGCAGCTGATCGAAGCCGCCGAAAGCGGTCTCTTCCAGGTGGCCGTAGTGGGCATCGAATTCCAGGGAGCCGCGCCGCAGACGCTGCGCTTGTTGCACCGAGTACGCAAAATCAATCTCGATCTGGCATTGGTTGTCCTGCTGAACGCTTTCGAGGGCGATCTGGTCGTTAAGCTATTTCAAGCGGGCGCCCAAGGGGCCTTCCTGCGTTCGGATTCGATGAGCAATCTCTGCAAGTGCATCCAGTGCGTTCACCGTGGAGAGATCTGGGCGAGTTCGTCCGCGATTAACATACTCGTAGACGCGCTGTCGCAGCGCGTCGTACCCAGCCCAAGAATACAAGCAGGTTCGACGCTGAGCCGGCGCGAGGAAGAAGTGGCGCTTTTGGTCGCGGAAGGACTGAGCAATCGTCAGATCTCTGAGCGATTGCAACTCAGCGAACACACCATTAAGAATTACCTTTTCCGCATGTTTGAAAAACTGGGGGTGGCCACCCGGGTCGAGTTGGCGCTTTATTCGTTGGAACAACGAGCGTCAAGGCCTTTACCACCGCCCTCGTAACCAGCGCTCCCCGATGCGGGCGGAAGAAAGCCTGCGCTTTTCACCAGGCGTATGGCAAGATGTCACAATTCCCCGCAATTCTCTCCTGTAAACTACTCGGGAGGGTCTTTCCATCAAGACTTGGATATTCCCTAATTTCGGATTTTCACGGGAGTGGTTGCATGCGCATCGCGGTAGTGGGTTCCGGTTACGTAGGCCTGGTAGCGGGGGCCTGTCTGGCCGATATCGGCCACGACGTCATTCTGGTTGACAATGACCAACAGAAACTCGCCGCCCTGGGCAAGGGCGAGGTCCCCATTCACGAGAAATTCCTGCCGGAGTTGTTAGAGCGCCATCGCGGCGGGCGCATGACGTTCTCCGACAATCTGCCGGAGGCGGTGCGATCCAGCACGGCAGTCTTCATTGCCGTAGGCACCCCACCCACCGAAGATGGAGAGGCCGACCTCTCTTATGTGGAGTCCGTTGCTCGAAGCATTTCCGGCGGCATCAACGGCTACAAGGTTCTGGTGGAAAAGAGTACGGTTCCGGTGTATACCAGCGATTGGATCCGTAAGATCATTTTGCGGAACGCCACAGCACCGGACTCCTTCGATGTCGTCTCCAATCCCGAATTCTTGCGGGAAGGTTCGGCAGTCACAGACTTTCTGTATCCCGACCGCATCGTGGTCGGCGCCGACAACGACCGTTGTGCGGCCGTACTCCGCGAAGTCTACGAACCTCTGACCAGCGGAAGATATTACCAGGAGAAAACTGCCATTCCGGGTCCGGACAACGCGCACGTCCCGCCGCCGATTATCGTGACTAGCGCGAAGAGCGCCGAGCTGATCAAGCACGCCTCTAACGCTTTTCTGGCCATGAAGATTTCGTTTATCAATGCCGTGGCTTCAATCTGCGAGTCTGTAGGCGCCAATGTGCAGCAAGTCTGCCAGGGCATCGGAACGGACAGTCGGATTGGCCCCCGCTTTCTGAATCCCGGCATTGGCTACGGGGGATCCTGCTTCCCAAAGGATTTGCTGGCATTCCGCTCCGTCGCTCGACAGTGCAATTATGAATTTCGATTGTTGGACGAGGTCATTCGCATCAACGACGACCAACGGCAGCGCTTTCTCCGCAAAGTCCGCAATGCCTTGTGGACACTGCGCGGCAAGCGTCTCGGCGCGCTGGGTCTCGCGTTCAAAGGGGGGACGGACGACGTTCGGGAATCGCCGGCCGTGTTACTGATCAAGTCGCTGGTGCAGGAGGGTTGTAAGGTCTCGGCCTACGATCCAGCGGCTCGTCCCCGAGCCGAAGAACTTTTCGGCGCAACGATCGAGTTCGCCCAGGATGCTTACGAAGCCGCTCGTGGCGCCGACGCATTGCTGATCTTGACGGAGTGGGAAGAGTTCGCCCATTTGGATTTGAAGCGGCTGCGCGGGGAGTTGAAGGAAGCCATCATCATCGACGGGCGCAATCTCTACGATCCTCAAACCATGGCTGAGAACGGCTTCACCTATTACAGTGTGGGACGGCTCGCCGTCAGCGCCGAGAGCCACCTGGACGGAACCGTGGTCTCGGCAGACAAGATCAAACAAGCATGATCGCGCCGCGCCACTTCCATCCGCGAGCGCTGGTCACCGGAGGCGCGGGCTTTCTGGGATCGCATTTATGCGACGCACTTCTGTCTGAAGGCTACGCGGTAGTCGCTGTCGACAACCTGCTTACCGGGCGGCTTACCAACCTGGAGCACCTCAGCCGCGAGTCGCGCTTCGAGTTTATCGAACTGGATATTAATGATCCCTTCGATTGCGGAACGGTGGACTACGTGTTCCATTTCGCCTGCCCCGCCAGCCCGGTCGATTACACCATTCATGGAATTGAGACCCTGAAAGTGGGATCGCGGGGAACCTTTCACGCTCTCGACATCGCGCGCAGGTATGGCGCCAAATTCTTGACCTCCTCCACTTCCGAGTGCTACGGCGACCCACTCGAGCATCCGCAGAAAGAAACGTACTGGGGAAACGTAAACCCTATCGGTCCGCGCTCGGTTTATGACGAGGCCAAGCGCTTCAGCGAAGCGGTCACTATGGCCTACCATCGCTACTACAAAGTAGACACTCGCATCGCTCGCATCTTCAACACTTACGGCCCACGCATGCAACTGAATGATGGCCGAGTCGTACCCAACTTTATGAAGCAGGCCTTGCTTGGCGAAGACTTGACGGTTTACGGCGATGGCAGCCAGACCCGCAGCTTCTGTTACGTAGATGACGAAATCGATGGTTTTATTCGGCTCGCGCGATCCGACGAACATCTGCCCGTGAACCTGGGGAATCCCGATGAGTTCACCATTCTGGAGTGTGCTCAGCAGGTGCTGACGATTACCGGATCCAAAAGCAAGATCGCCTATGCCGCACTTCCGGCCGACGACCCAAAACAGCGTCAGCCAGATATCAGTAAGGCTCGCGCAATCTTGCGCTGGGAGCCCAAGACGAGTCTTTCGGCGGGATTACAACTGTCGTTGAAGTATTTCCAACATGCGGTGTTAGAGCAGGCCGACGCGATTCGGTAGGCACGAGTGTCCCGCTCGCGCCGGGTCACGATTTTAGCGTCGGCAGAAGTACGGCTCAGTGAACTTCCAGGGAAACCAAGTCTCCGGAATCAGCGCCGCTCGCCCTGTAGTTGACCGAAACCGTCCGATTGGTCCAATCGCAGGAAAATTGCCCGGCTCCAACCAGGGCGAGTTCCTTATAGTCTGGCGTTCGCAGTTGGAAAGTCTTGCCGTCTGAGCTGACGGTGAGGATTGCGGCCGGAGGGTGCGGGCAATCCACGCGGACTAAGCGGCCCTTTAGAAACACAACTGCTCGCTTGTCGATCGCTGGGGGTTTCGATCTGGAATCTATGACTCCGTTATCGGCATCGTCCTCCACTTCAATTTCTTCGTCGCCCATCAAGCGCGCCAGTTGCGCGGAGGGACTTTGATCGTTGTCCGATGCAGTATTGGTTACGGGAGGCAGTCCATATTTTTTCAAGTTCGGCAGCGCGTCAAGATTTTTCTGTGCCGTCTCGGCCACTTCTTTGTCTGAGCTGTCTTTAAGCCGGGCTAAGGAGGTGGCGGCGGCGTCCCATTTCTTGGCGGCGATGTAGATGAGAGCCATGTTGAGCTGGTAACGCTCATTGCGCGGACTGAGCAGCATTGCCCCGTGCATGGCTTCCATGGCGGCATTGAGGCCGCCGCCTTGCAGTCGCGCAACGCCAAGCAAGTTGTCGGCCTCGGCGAATTCAGGGTCGGCGTCGAGCACAAAGCGCAAGTCCTGCATCATGTTGGCCAAACTCTGGATAGACTGACCATTGCTGTGTGCAACTTTCTGCTTCAACAGGCTCAGATCGAAGCGCGCGGGAACATTTTTTGGATCGAGTTCAATCGCAGTTTGCAATTCCTGAGCGGCCCGATCGAATTGCTGACGCTGCATCGCGTCAAGCGCGAGGGCGCGATGAGCGGCAGCATTATCTTCCTTCGGAACCCCGATTATTTCGTTTAACTCGGCGATCGCTTGGTCGCGATGCTCTGGGATGCGAATCGCCAGACCAGCGAGCAATGCCTGGGCCTCGGGAGTGGGAATATCCTCCCAATTGGATCCCACAATGACAGGGTCTGGCACGGCGATATTGCGAGTCGGACCTTTGCCCTTTGTAGCAGGGGGTGCGGATTGGTTCGCCGCTGGCGGCGCAAGTTGTTCGAAATGCGCTCGCACTGCCTGTTCTAACTGCGTCGGAGCCTCTTCGAAAGCTTTCTGGATGGCTTCATCCAACGGCAACTTCTGCATCTCGACCATGCCGAAGTAGGCTCCGGTCTCAGACAATTTATCTTCGGCTGCGAGGTAGTGCATCGTGATCCAGGACTGGGCACGGAACTGATCGGAGCTAACCGCGACGGTCGAACCCTTCATACCCGCGCCAAACAAGTCGACGATAGGCAGCCACTTATTCCTCTGTAGAACCTGGGTCAGTGTGCCCGCTTGGGGATCGGCTCCGATCGTCGCGCTTGGCAGCTTGTTCGAAAGCTGCAGGCTGGAAAAATATAAAATCACGCCCTCATCGAACCAGGGCTGCGTTGGAGGATAGTTGTAATTCAAAAGCAGCGCGGCGAGATCGGCGGAAACCGACGACCAACTCTCCGGTTGGGATAAATCGAGTGCAATATAATCCCGATCCTCCGCGACGAGAAAGAATCCCGGCCGCTGGGCTTGGCGCGCAGGCGCAAGTTTCAGATATTCATCATGATCTCTACAGGCAATGATCTCGAGCGGAATCGGGATATGAATCGCATCCTTACTCAGCAGGTCGGCAAAGGCGGAACGCATTTGCTCGAAGCGGACGGCAACCTCGTGGCCACGATCTTGATCCGCGTCGGTCAGAACAGTGAAATGCGCAGAGCGGATTCGAAGCCAGTGCGGCTTGCTGTCCGAGGCGAACACCGGAAGAATCGCCGCGAATGAGAAAACGAGCGCCACCCAGCGTAAGAGAAAGAGACGAAAGCTGTGATCCATAGGTGCAGCCCAATAAAGAGCTAAGTTCAACTTGTTTCGATGCTAGCATGCGCTTAATCGTTATTCTTCGTGCTGCAGGCGGCGCAAAGACCAGTTGGCGGACTCAGCCACCACAGCAACTTCGTCATGGGTCAAACGGCTCAGCAGAGGCACGAAGGATGCGTCCTCGCTGTTACCCATCGCGATGACTGCGTTGCGCCGCAATCCCGAAAGTTTGGTGCGGCGGATGGGTGACCCGCGAAACTTCTCCCGAAACTCTGCCTGACTCATCTGCGCCAGCCACTCCAGCGCCGGATCGACCAACCCTTCGCGCGGCTGGAACTCTTCGACCGTGGAGGCAGGAGCCTTGCGATTCCAAGGGCAGACGTCCTGACAAATGTCGCAGCCGAATACGTGGCGGCCGATTCCATCGCGCAAGTCCTCTGGGATCGCACCACGCTTCTCGATCGTCAGATACGAGATACAACGCGTAGCGTCGAGTTGATACGGTGCAATGATGGCGTCCGTGGGACAAGCGTCGATGCAGCGTGTGCAACTTCCACAGCGGTCCGCGGCGGGTAGATCGGAAGTCAGTTCGAGCGAAGTCAGAATTACGCCCAGGAAGAGCCACGACCCAATTTGCTGATTGATGATACAAGTATTCTTTCCCACCCATCCGATGCCGGCCAGCTTCGCATAAACACGCTCAACGACTGGCCCCGTATCGACGTAACAACGTGTTTGAAGTTCACTGTCGCCCGCGGCTGCGTGGAGTTCTGCTTCCACTTTGCGCAGCTTATTTAGCACCGCCTCGTGATAATCCTCGCGACTCCATGCATAGCGCGAGATCCATCCTCGCTTGGGGTCGCGGGCTTGCGTTGAATACGGGTGGGCGGTGTTGTAATTGATGGCGCAGACAATCACACTTCGCGCCCACGGAAATGTCGCGCGTGGATTTGATCGCTTCAATTTCCCGGACTCGTCACGGGCCTCGAGATAACTCATTTCGCCGTTATATCCGGCCGCAATCCAATCCCGAAATCGCTCGGAGTCTGCCTCCGATTCGAGTGACGCAACTCCCACGCGGTCGAATCCCGCAGCTTCTGCAGCGCTTCGGATCGTCGCGTCGATCGGTGTGCGAAATTCCATGCCCGGATGACCAATTGCCTTGTGACAAGTGAACTTGCGCCCACCGTCCCGCAGGAGAAAACTGCCAAAAGAGTCACGCAAACCGATTGCGCGTTCTCCAAACTAAATCAACTAAAGGAGAAAGCTTATGCCGCAACTAGCTCCCGTCCAGATTTCCATTATCAACGCCAGCACCGTGCTCACGAATGAGGAAATTCTTCCCATCGTCAGCGCCTTGCAGCAGCAGGTCACCCGCGACTTCCGCCCCGCCTGGGGCATTGATGCCAAGCTCTCGTTCTTCGCCACCGGAGCCCAGCCGCCTGCGGGAACTTGGTGGCTCACAATTCTCGACGACTCCGACCAGGCCGGAGCCTTGGGATATCACGACCTGACTCCCGACGGCCTGCCCCTGGGCAAGGTGTTCGCCGGGAGCGACCTCAAGCTCGGCAATAGTTGGTCCGTCACTGCAAGCCATGAGCTGTTAGAGATGCTGGCCGACCCCAACGTGAATCTCACCGTACTCGTACAGAAAGACGAACAGAACGCGGGCCTTCTCTACGCCTACGAAATCTGCGACGCCTGTGAAGCGGACAATTTGGGTTACCAGGTCGAGGGCGTTACGCTGTCGGACTTTGTTTATCCCACCTGGTTCGAGGGCTTCCGGGCCGCCGGATCAACGCAATTCGATCAGGCCAACCAAATCAATACTCCATTCCAATTACTCGCCGGAGGCTACATCGGAGTGTTCGACATCACGGCCGGAACCGGCTGGCATCAGGTGACAGCTGAGAAACATCCCACGTCGGCATTCAGTCGCGGCAGCGTGGGGACGCGTCGCGAACGGCGTCGAGTGCCGCGCAGCCAATGGCTCACCAGCCGGCCGCATAACGAGATCATGAAGCGGATGCATGACTACATTCAACGCATCGGTCGCATTGAGTCTCGGCGCGTCGCCGCGTAGAGATTACAGTAGACCAAATGAGGGCCGGGTCGCTTTTGATGAAGAGTATTCGCGAAGCAACCCGGCTCATTGTAGCCGCGAGCCTCCCCCTCGTGCGGGACAACCAGAACTCTAGTTTTGAGGAAATTCGCAGTTCCAGAGAAGGCAAACTGCCGCAAGAAGAACGCTAGTTACACCCCCAGCTTTTTCACTTCTTCGTTGTAATACTTGCGGTAGAGAATGTCCCATTCCTGACTGCCTTCAAGGATGGTCTTCTTCTGGCTCTCAATTTTCTGCTTGGCCGCCAGGTCGATCTTCTCTTCGCGATTGAGTAGCTCTTCGAGAATCTTGCGCACTTCCAGGCGAACGGCATTGTGTTCCTTGGCAAAGGTCACGGCGTCCATTTTGGCAAATGCATCTGTCAGCTCGTGCGCCACTTTGTTAACTTTGTCGCGCGACAGTCTCACAGCACCGCCTTATACTTCTTGCTCAACTCGCTCTTCACTTTGCGGAACATTTCCTGATAGTTGGCATTGGTCTTGCGCATCTCTTCGGAGTAGGCCTCAAGGATGACGCGAACCTCATCGTTGATGCGGTCTTCGAGCGAAAGCTCCTCAAGGATGACAGCATGGGCCCTCTCCGTAACCGCGGCAGGCGCCTTGGTTTCGATCATCCCGCTGTCGATGAGTTTTTTGGTGACTTCGCGGGCTAAATAGCCCACATATTCCTTGGAGAGGAGCATATTGCAGTTCGTCTAGCCACTGAAAACATGATTTTATCACAGGGCTGATCGCGCGCTTCCCAAGGACTCATGCCCACGCGAAGAGTCCCTGAAAATCGCCGCAGGAGTTGCTCCGAGAGCATCCAAAAGGCATACAATCGTGGAATATAAGTCCTATGTCTCCATTCCCCGACGACTTAGCCAACCTCAAAGACGACATGGTCGCGTTCATTGAAGGGCACGGGCTGCGTCGCTTTCATGGCGGCGTAGATTACGCCGACGTGCCCAGCGTCTTGTGGAAGACCGAAACCAATCCTGAGGGCTGGAAGGATTTTGTTGAGTTGGCAAAAGCGTCCGGCGCTCCATTCGTCACCATGGATTCCTGGCGTCTACAACGCGAAGAACTCGAAGACCTGTTGCAGAGGCTGGCCGGATCCGAAATCGCCGGAGAGGAAGATTTGGAAGACGGACGCTGGCTGCGCACTTACTCAGGCCGTACCGGCTTCGTGCAAATTGGATTTGCCCATCAAGGCGTCATGATGGTCTATGAAGCCGCCACCGAATGGTACGAACGCTATCAGCGCCTGATGGATCTGGCCGAGGACTTCGGCGGCATCACCATCGATGAACCCGGCGAGGACGAGTTCTAGTTTCATTGCCGCTGCTGGCCTTGCCTTCTCTGATATTCTCCTCCCACACTATGCAATGGATTTTCCGCGGGACGGATCGAGGTGAAGTTGTGCGTTTGGCGAGCGCATTAAGCGCGCTATCCTGCCTGCGTTCGCCAAGCCTCATGCTCACTCAAATGCTCGCCACGCTTCTGCTGCAGCGAGGCATCGACTCCGCCGAGGCTGCGGAGAAATTTCTCGCGCCATCGCTCGATCATCTGCACTCTCCTTATCTCATGAAAGGAATGGCGGCGGCTGTTGGCCGTATGGAAGCGGCGCTGGAGCGCAAAGAAGGCATCCTGATCTATGGCGACTACGACGTGGACGGAACCATGGCCATCGTCGTTCTCAAGACCGCCATTGAACTATGCGGCGGCTCAGCTGACTTCCATGTGCCGCATCGAATCAAGGAAGGCTACGACCTGCGCGGCGATGTCATTGAGCGCGCGGCGCAGGCCGGGATTCGCCTCGTCGTCAGTGTCGACACGGGCATTCGCGCCTTCGCGGCCGCAGAAAGCGCCAGTCGCGCGGGAGTCGATCTCATCGTCACCGACCATCATCTTCCAGGCGCGGACGGTTTGCCAAAGGCGCTGGCCATTCTCAATCCGAATCAAGAAGGTTGCGAGTATCCTTGCAAGTCGTTATGTGGCGCTGGCGTTGCGTTCAAGCTGGCGCAGGCACTGCTCGAACGCCGTCTTCCGGATCGAGATCAACGCCCGTTGCTGACGTCGTTTCTGAAAATCGTGGCCATCGCGACCGTCGCCGATTCGGTTCCGCTCGTCGGTGAAAATCGCGTCTTCGCAAAACTCGGCTTAGACGGTCTTCAGCACGCCGTAAATCCGGGTTTACGTGCTCTCATTGAGGTCGCGCAACTCGGCAACAAACCGCTGACATCGACCGACGTCGGGTTTCGAATTGCGCCGCGCATCAATGCCGCGGGCCGCATGGAGGTTGCCCGCGACGTGATCGATTTATTCGGTACGAAAGATTTGACCATCGCTCGCGAGCTCGCTGGGAACCTTGACCGCCTCAACGCCGACCGTCAGGAAGAAGAACGGCGAATCATCCGGGCAATTCACGAACGCATTGAAAGCGAACCGGCGTTAAGCGAAGCCTACTGCATGGTGATCGAAGGCGAAGGCTGGCATCGTGGCGTGATCGGCATCACCGCAACCCGCGTAGTCGAGCGTTACGGGCGCCCAGCGTTGGTGATCTCCAGCAATGGCGATGAGGCCCATGGATCAGGACGATCCATCCCGGCGTTTCATCTACTGGATTCGCTGGAAGCCTGCACAGGTCTGTTCACTCGCTTCGGCGGTCATGCCCACGCTGTCGGATTTTCGCTTCCAACCACAAGAGTGCCGGAATTGCGCCAACGGATCAACGCGTACGCCCGCGAACGCCTGACCCTGGCCGACTTTGAACCCGTGCTTCATATCGATGCCGAGTTATCTCTACATTCGGTACAGCCAGAATTCTTCGAAGCGCTGAAACTGATGGAGCCTTTCGGAATGGGAAATCGCCAGCCGATATTTTCCGCGAAAGGCGTGCGGCTGATGACGCCTCCGCGAGTCTTGAAAGATAAGCACATCAAACTGCGCGTGGCGGGAGTACGCGCGGAACCATTGTCGCAAGACGAGTTGACGGAAGAAGCAGTGCTGGCGACGCCGCGCTGTCATCCCGACGGCAGTGTCATTCCTCGCAGGGCTTTATCGGACGTGAAACCGGCAAACTCGCGGATGCCCGCCCCAACAAAGGTCCACAATGCACTGGGCTGGAATCTCGCGGAAAAGATGCAGCAATCAGGCCTCATCGCCGGCGATCTCATGGATATCGCTTTCACCCTCGAATACAACGATCACGCCGATTTTGGGGGGCTGGAATTGTCGCTAGAGGATTTCAATAGGCTCTGAAGGCACTTCTTGCTTACAGCGCTTCCGGCCACTGTTGCGCGCCGTGATAGACGGCAAGGATCAAAATGCGGTTACGCTGAATGGCATATGCAGCAATGAAAGGAGTACCCGATATCACCAACTCACGGGTTCCCCGAATCCGGCCAGCCCGGCCTGCGCTTGGGAAAGGAGCGAGTTGTTGAATAGAGTTCACGATCCGCGTCACGACTCTCAGCGCGACGTCTTCGCTGTTTGACAGCGCGATGTGATCTTGGGCGTGATCGACTTGGCGAACAGCCTGTTCGGCCCATTTGATCGGCAGGCCATTCATCGAACGGTTGATCGGCTGGATGGTCGTCCGGCACGACCCGACTTCTTCAATCGGCTTACCACTTCTCCATGGCTCACCAGGCGGCCTTTTCGCACATCGTCCAAGCCCTTGCGGACCAGAGCGTCCTGGTAAGCATGCAGCTCGATGTAGTTGGTGATGGCTTCGTTGATCAGATAGCTTCGAGAACGATCCTTGGCGGCGGCTAAAGAATCCAAGGTGTCGATTTTATCTGCCACGGCACGGAAGCTGATCGTTTTCTCGGAAACCGCCATAATACGAGAACGATAACACATATTATTTTGTATTACAATGCCGCAGATTGCACAATTTCCGGCAGGCTGCGAATCGCAGATTGCGAATCACCCAAAAACCTTATGCGATCTTGATCAGCTTCTCCACCAACTCCGAGTAGTCTTTCTTTTCCAGGCCGTGCTCGCGCTTGTTGTATTCGTCCACTTTGCTCGAATAGTTCATGGAGCAGAATTTCGGCCCGCACATCGAGCAGAACGCCGCTTCTTTGTAGAAATCATCAGGTAGGGTTTCGTCGTGCATGGCTCGGGCGGTCTCGGGGTCGAGCGATAAGGCGAACTGCTTTTCCCAGTCGAACTTGTAGCGGGCATAGCTCAGCGCATCATCGCGGTCTTGCGCTCCTGGACGATGTCGCGCAATATCGGCAGCATGTGCGGCGATCTTGTAGGCGATGATGCCGTCTTTTACATCTTTTTCGTTAGGCAATCCCAGATGCTCTTTGGGCGTGACATAGCACAGCATGGCTGCGCCGTGCCAGCCAATCATGGCCGCGCCGATGGCGGAGGTGATGTGATCGTATCCCGGCGCAATGTCAGTGACAAGCGGGCCGAGTGTATAGAACGGCGCCTCGTAGCACAATTCCTTTTCTTTATCGACCTGCTCTTTAATCTTGTCGAGCGGCACGTGGCCGGGGCCTTCGATCATGACTTGCACATCGTACTCCCAGGCTTTTTTAGTCAACTCGCCAAGCGTCTTCAACTCCGCGAACTGCGCTTCGTCACTGGCATCTGCAATGCAGCCCGGACGCAGGCCGTCACCCAGAGAGAAGCTGACGTCATGCTTCATAAAAATCTTGCAAATATCGTCGAAACACTCGTACAGAAAATTCTGCTTGTGATGATGAGCCATCCACTGCGCCAGAATCGCGCCGCCGCGACTGACGATCCCCGTAATGCGCTTCGAGACCATCGGCAAATACTGAATCAGCACTCCGGCGTGGATGGTCATGTAGTCCACGCCCTGCTCGGCCTGTTCCTCGATGACTTCGAGCATCACGTTCTTATTCAAGTCTTCAATGCGCTTTATGCGGGAAATCGCCTCGTAAATCGGAACTGTACCGATCGGCACCGGCGAGTGCCGCAGAATGGCTTCGCGAATTTCGTGAATATTTCCGCCGGTCGAGAGATCCATCACAGTATCCGCGCCATAGTGAACGCTGGTGTGCAACTTCTTCAACTCTTCGTCGATGTTCGAGGTGACCGCAGAATTGCCGATGTTGGAGTTAATCTTGCACAGCGACTCGACGCCGATGCACATTGGCTCCAGCTCAGGGTGATTGATGTTGGCGGGGATAATCATACGTCCGCGAGCAACTTCGCTGCGCACCAGTTCGGCGGAAATCCTCTCGCGGAGGGCGACAAACTCCATCTCCTGCGTGACGACGCCCGCGCGGGCATAGTGCATCTGAGAAAAGTTGCCGTCTGAGTTCTTTTCCCTGCGCAGGGCAATCCATTGTGCCCGTCCTTGCGTCGCCAAGCTGTTTTGAGTACCGTTCGTACCGCCGTTCTCGACCGACATAACACCACCCCACAATTAAGATTGAACCCTGATTATACGCCGTGATTTCGCGCGCTAAAGCGGGCGTTCCCGCTTCTCGGATGAGAAATAGGGCAATCCAGTCGCGGGTTTGATAATATCCACTGTCAACTATGGAGCGCATCGGCGAACAAGTCGTACGCATCGAAGCTCGCGCCCTGCAGTCGCTTGCAGATCGGTTGAGCGGCTTGATGGCCCCGGCCTTCTCCCGCGCGCTGGATTTGATTCTCGGCGTAAACGGACGCGTCGTCCTCACCGGAATGGGCAAGAGCGGCATCATCGCGCGAAAGATTGCCGCCACTCTCAATTCCACCGGAACCCCGTCGGTTTTCATGCACCCTGCGGAGGCGGTACATGGCGATTTAGGGATGCTTGTGAAGGGCGACGTCGTCATCGCGCTTTCCGCGAGCGGCGAAACCGCGGAGATATTGCAGCTGCTGCCCGCGCTCAAACGACTTCAAATTTCCCTCATTGCCATGACGGGCGACAGGATCGCAGCGCCGCGTCAAAGCGCTAAGGGGTCGACTCTCGGCGGCGCCGCTGACGTCCAACTCGATTGCTCGGTCGATGAGGAAGCCTGCGCGCTGGGCTTGGCCCCGACCGCCTCCACCGCAACCATGCTGGCTCTGGGCGATGCCTTAGCCGTCGCAGTCTCGCACCAGCGCGGATTCAAACAAGAAGACTTCGCCCAACTGCATCCCGGAGGCAAATTAGGCAAGCGGTTGGCACGCGTGGAGACTCTCATGCATACCGGGGATGCAATCCCGCGAGTGACGCCGGACACGAAGATGCCTGACGTCATTTACGAAATGTCGAGGAAAAAATTGGGCGTCGCTGCGATCGTCGAGGGCGACCGAATAATCGGCATTATCAGCGACGGCGATCTGCGGAGAATGTTGGAGACGCGCGGGAAAGACGTTCTCGATTTAGGAGCGGGCGAGTGCATGACCCGTACCCCTCAGACCATATCGCAGGATCAGTTCGCCGCAACGGCATTGGCACTCATGGAAGAACGAAAAATCACTTCCCTACTCGTGGTAGATCGGCAAAGCAAACTTGTAGGGATCGTTCACCTGCACGATCTTTGGGGCACAGGAATGGTCTAGACGAATCGCAATACGGCGTTGGCTTAGGAAATGTATCTCCGAATGTATTCGTCGGTCGTCGTCGCAAGTTCGTGCACATCGCCATCGAAGATGGCTACTCCATCCCGCAAGATGAGAAAATTCATGGGCACTTCGCAGCGCGCTCCGGGCGGCAGTGGCAGCATATGGTTGGCCGTCTTATCGAAGTAGTGGCTCGCCATCACGAATGCGTCTTGCAAGCGATGCGTCACCAGCAACGAACTGGTTTTGTATACATCGCGTTGTTTGATGATAAGTTCCACGATCGTCGTAGAGGTGACAGGATCCAATCCGCCAGTCGGCGAGTCGTACAAGATAACCTCTGGCTCGGTGATAATGGCGCGCGCAATGGCGACTCTGCGCTTCATGCCGCCCGAAAGCTCGGAGGGAAAAAGATCGATGGCGCTCTCCAGTTCGACGAAACTTAGCGCCTCGCGCACCTTTCGGTCGATTTCCGCTTCAGAGAGCTTGCCTTCCTGGTCGAGGCGGTACGCCACATTATCGCGGACGCTGAGGGAATCGAATAGGGCGCTTTCCTGAAACACCATGCCGATCTTGCTGCGAAGATGAAAGAGTTCGCGCTCGGACATCTGCGTCACTTCTTCCCCCATGACACAAATGTGTCCTCGGTCCGGTTTGATCAGTCCGAGGGCGAGCTTTAGGATTGTGCTCTTTCCCGATCCCGCGGCGCCAAAGATTGCCTTGCTCTCGCCCCGTTTCAAATGAAAGGACACGCGATCGAGAACCGGCTTTTGGTCAAAGCAAATCGAAACCTCATCGAAGGCAACAATAGCGGGCTGAGCGATAGAAGCTTCTGTCCCCAATTCAGCTTCGGTTGCAGGCGGCGCATTCATATGTTTTTCGAGACGCTAACTGTATCCAAACATAGCCATCAACAACTTCGTGACGAAGAAATCGACAAGCAAAATCAGCACTGAAGCCGCCACGACAGCTTGAGTGGTGGCGCGACCCACGCCTTGGGTTCCGCCGCGGGCGGAGATTCCGTAGAAGCAGCCGATGGTTGCAATGATGAAACCAAAAATGACCGGCTTCAGCAGACCCATAAACACATCTTGAAACTTAAGGACTTGATACGCCGACGCCCAATACTGGTGATAGTCCAAGCCGAGCAGCAGACTTGCCACTGCACTGCCGCCGACCAGACCCAGCAGATCGGAAATGATGCTGAGAAAAAAGAGCATGAAGACGGTCGCCGTCACGCGTGGCGTGATCAGCTTCTTCATGGGATCGGTCCCTAAAGCGCGCATGGCGTCGATCTGTTCCGTAACCACCATGGAGCCGATTTCGCTCGCCATCCCGGAAGCGTTGCGGCCGGCGACCATCAGCCCGGTCAACACCGGCCCCAGTTCCCGCACCATCCCGACAGACACAAGCTGGCCTAACAGTGAGAGGGATCCGAAGCGTTCCAGAGAATTCGCGCTGTTCAGCGTCAGCACCGCGCCGGTGAAGAATCCGGTGAGTACTACGATGGGAAGCGAGCCGAAGCCTATGAGGTCGGCTTGTTGCACCATATCTGCGAAGTAGCGAGGCTTCTCGAAGAGGCCGCGCACCGCTCTCCCCGCGAGCACGGAATAATCCTGTAACGCTACCAGCTTTGACTTCGCGTAATCGGAGGGGAGAGTAAGTTCCATTGCGCACTCACCGCGAAGCGGTAAGGTCACTATAGCAAATTGGAATCGCCAGCCAGGGTTTGAGGCAGATCAAACCGGCTCACGCATCTTCTTCTTGATCTCGATGTTGAGCCGTTTGATCTTTTGATTGAGGGTCGAGAGCGGAACGCGGAACTGCTCTGCCGCCTCAGTCTGATTCCAGCCGCATTTTTCCAGCATATTCACAATGATGTGGCGTTCGCAGTCTTCCATGATCTCGAAGAGCGAGGCATCCGCCCGGTGATCGAGCGAAGCCAGTTGCGTGTTGCGTCCAGCGATGGAATCGGGCAAAAGATCGGCGCCGATGCTGGACTCTGTAGAAAGAACGACGGCGCGTTCCATGACATTTTCCAGCTCGCGAACATTGCCGGGCCACGAGTAGGTCAACAGAGCACGCATGGCTTCGGAGCTGATTCGACGATCCGTTCGTTCATTTTCCCGTGCAAATTTTTCAAGAAAGTGCTCGACCAACAGCGGAATATCCTCTTTTCGCTGCCGTAGTGCCGGCAAATCGATGGTGATGACGTTGAGGCGGTAAAACAAGTCTTCGCGAAATTTGCCTTCCCTCACCTGCTGCTTCAAGTCAACGTTGGTGGCGGCGATGATCCGCACATCGGCTTGAATCTCCTGCGTGCCGCCGAGATGCATGAACCTTCGATCCTGTAAGACGCGCAGAATCTTGCTCTGCGTGTCCATGCTCATGGTGCCGATTTCGTCGAGGAAGAGCGTTCCCTTGTCCGCGACTTCGAAGAGTCCCTTCTTAGACGCGATGGCGCTGGTGAACGCACCCTTCACGTGTCCAAACAAATTCGATTCGAGCAGGTCGGCCGGCATCGAACCTGTATTCACCGGTACGAACGATCGATCGCGTCGCGGAGAGTTGAGGTGCAATGCCTTCGCGATCAATTCCTTTCCCGTGCCGCTTTCGCCCTGCAAAAGCACCGTCGAACGGCTGGGCGCGACCTGCGCCACCAGATCGAAGATCTTGAGCATTGGCTCGCTCTTGCCCACAATGTTTTCGAAATTGTAGCGCCGCTTCAGAGCACGTTTGAGTTGAACGTTTTCTTCTTCGGCTTTGCGCCGAGCCACCGCGGCGCGGATATCCGCGAGAAGTTTTTCGTTATCCCAGGGCTTCTGCACGAAGTTCACTGCGCCCGACTGCATTGCCTTGACCGCATTTTCCACGGTGCCATACGCCGTAATCATCATGACGGGAAGCTGGGGCTCGTTGGCGTGCAACTCGGCCAGAAGCTCCATGCCGTTTGCGTCAGGCAGGGTCAGATCAAGCAGGATCAAGTCATACGCGTGCTCACCGGCGCGCACTAAACCGTCTGCTCCTGTGGCCGCCGTTTGAATGCGGTAGCCCTCTAGTTCGAGCAGGGTCTGTAGGGACTCGCGAATCGCGGCCTCATCGTCGATGATTAAGATGTGCCCCAGCACGTCAACTTCTGAGTCCATGGCGGCCACCCGGGGTAGCACGATAGCTTCAGACATTGACGACCTTTCGCATGAGCGGAAAATCGAGATGGAATGAGGTTCCCTGCCCCGGCTTGCTCTCGGCGCGAATCTTTGCGGAGTGCTCCTGCATGATGCCGTAGGTGACCGCCAAGCCCAGACCGGTGCCTCGGGCTTGACCCTCCCGGGGGCTGGTCTTCGTGGTAAAGAACGGATCGTAAATGCGTTGCAAATTTTCCTCGGCGATTCCGCTTCCTGTGTCGGACACGATCACGCTGACGGAGTCGCCGTTGGCAGTGCGCACACACAGCGTCCCTCCAGCGTGCATAGCATCACGCGCATTGAGAAAAAGATTCAAGAACACCTGCTGCAACTTGCCTGCGTTGCCTTTAATACGCGGCAACCCCTGCCCTCGCTCATCTCGCACATCGATCCCGGAAGACTTGAATTGATGTTCCAGCAAGGCCAGCGTATCGTCGATGACTTTATCGAGGTCCACATCGGCATATTCGGTTCCGCTGGTGCGGGAAAAATTGAGCAAATTGTTGACAATCTCCGAGGCGCGGAAGGTTTGCTGCGTAATCTTTTCCATCAGGGGAGCTTTACGTGGATCCCCTTGCAGTTGCTTAGAAAGCATCTGGGCGTAAGACGAGATGACTGCCAGCGGCGTATTCACTTCGTGCGCAACCCCGGCCGCCAAAAGTCCGATGGACGAAAGCTTGTCAGCCTGGGAAAGCTGAGCTTCCAGTTCGACGCGATCGGTAATGTCGTCGACAATAATCAGCCTGCCAATCACGTGAAACTGCCGAGTGACCAGCGGGGCAATGGCGACGTTTACCACCCGGCTCTCTCCTGCCGGCGTTTTGAGACGAAACTTGTAGAAGTTGTGGATGCCCGGGCTTTCGCTCAGTTTGTCGTACTCGTCGACGAATGCTGGGGGAAATATCTGGCTCAACGACTGACCCACCGCTTGCCACCGCGGCAGGGCATACATGACTTCCATCTGCGCGTTCCAGGATTCGATCCTGTCTTCGAGATCTACCGCGAGTACGCCGACATTGATGGACTCAACGATGCTCTCGTTGAAGTCCTTGAGCCGCTCATACTCGGCGGCCTTTTGCTCCAGGGAAGCGTACAGCCTGGCGTTTTGGATGGCGATGCCAATATATCCGGCGATGGTTTCAAGCAGTTCCACGTCTTCGCTGGAAAGAAAGTCGCCTTCGACGGTCTTGCCCAGCCCCAACAAGGCAACCGTGCGTTTCTGGACGACGCAAGGGATGTAGTAATTCAGATCCAGGCGCGCGATGGCCTCCCGCTCGGACGGGATGTCGCGCAGAACTTGATGCGTATTTTCGAAGAACAAGTGACCGGCCGCGCCTTCGGGACGAGGCTCCGCGAGAAAGCTCAGATCCAAATCTGCGGTTGGACTCATACCGAATGACTTTGCCATCCGAAATTTCCCAGGCGTTTCGGCGGCAGCTAGAAAAATGGCCATCCGATCCACCATCAGAGTTCGAGATACGCGGTCGACCACCGAACTCAACATGCGATCCAGATCGGTTTCAGCGTTCAACTCACGCCCAAACTCGATCAGGGTTTTCCGATAATCGTAACGTGTGCGATAGAAGAACTGGTCGATGCGTTCTTGAATCCACTTTCGAATCGGATCGAACAGCAGGGCGGTGACCACAATCGCGAGAATGAGTCCCGCCGGACCGGAACTGGGAATCTGAGTGTGCACCAGCTCCGCGATGGCAGCAACCACCGCGAAATAGGTACCGGCAATTGAGGCTGCGGCCAAGGTGTAAACCATGCCACGCTTGAAGATGAGATCCACATCCATCAGGCGGTAGCGGAAGATGGCATAACCAAAGCTCAAAGGGAGTACGCCGAGGGAAAGCACGGCCACTTTCAAGGTCGGGATGCTGCCAAAAAGATAGGGCAGAACGTAGAACAACGTGAATGGAGTGATCGCTAGGATCGTACCCGGGGTAATCCATTTAAGCTGCTGGCGCAGCACCGGGGAGCTGGCATGGCGGTAACTGTGCCAGAGCGCGCCCGCAGCCACCACAAAATAGGCGGCAAGATACGCCATTTCGATGCGATCCAGATTCCAGTTCAAATTGCCGCTTGGGGCCAGCAGCCGTAATGCGAAAACATGCAGGGAGAGCAGAAGCAAGCCCGGTATATAGAGCCCCGGGATGAGCCAACGACGGGCCCTCACCCATGATCGGCGCTCAGGAAAGATCAAAACGAAATGCAGGAACAGGGCAGGCTGGAGCAGTCCGGCCCCCACATTGCCCCAGTAAATCGTCCAATCGAATGCGTTGAATTTCCCGGTGTACTTGAAGGAGTAAAAAATGAACGACACCAGACAGAAAACGTAGAAATGCGTAGAACCCACGGCCGTCCAGCGCCGCAATAGAACGTACAAGCCGATGCCCAGGTAAATCAGAGCAATGAGGCGCAACCAGAGGTTCAGCGAGCGCTCGGCGGGCGCCAGCACGACGACTGCTTCCACCGGCACTGCATGACGCACCAGGGAGTAGGTGGCTTTGGACCAGGCACCGACTCGAAAAAGCTCGCGATTCAACTCAGCGGAATCCTTCACGGAGCGACCGGACACTGCTTGAAGTTCATCTCCAGGACGAACTCCCGCCTTGAAACCCGGACCGGCAGCGTCCACGGACTTCGCCCGAATTCCTCCGTTGTGCTCCACCCACCAAATTCCATCGGATGGAACCTGGAAATCGGGTTCTTTCTGAAAGTTGATCCACGCCAGGACAATCGCGGCGACGGTCAAGAGAAACAGAACGGGCGCAGCAAAACGATTTTGCAGTTCTTGATTCATCAGCGTCGTCGTGCGGGGAGGTCGCGTCAATTCTGTGAGATGCACGTTCGGGGCCAATGAAGAAGACTTCAAATTGGGCTAAGCTCCATAAAACACAGTGTGATAGAGCATTATAAGATCCGGCGAGGATCGTGGCTATGTTTTTTAGAATATGCCTGTGGTTTCTTGTAAGAGATTGAATATATAAGAATTAGTCTGGGTTCGGTTGTCTAAGCGCGACTTGCAGTTATTCTTGCCGAATGGAATGTGCGCCTAGGGTTAGAGGGCGTCGGCTCGCATGTTAAAAGAGCAAATCAAAGAGGAGTGTGGCTGAATTGAAGGCTATATGACTCGCGCTCCAAGCGGTCGCGTAAATTCTTGTACTATCGTGAAAGCTCCTACATTCGTTATGATGCCAGCGATCCTACTCAGCAACGCGCTATGAATGCCAATCCCGCGCTCTCCGCGCTGCCAGCGACGCCCCCGTATTACTCCATTCAAGATCATTGGATCACGCTTGATGGGGCGCGAATGCGTTATCTGCACGATGGGCGCGGTCCCGAGTTAGTTCTGGTTCATGGGCTGCTGGGGTATTCGTTCTCCTGGCGTTACACCATTCCCTATCTTGCTCAACAAGCCAGCGTACTCGCAGTAGATATGCTCGGAGTAGGATTTTCCGACCGGCCGACCGGCCTGGACAGCAGTTTGCGCGGCAGTGCTGAGAGACTCCTGCGGTTTCTGGATGCGGTCGGCGTCGCGTCGTGCGACCTTTTGGGAACGTCGCACGGCGGCGCTATTAGTATGATGGCGGCCGCGCTCGATCCTGGACGCATTCGCAGGCTGGTGCTCGTGGCTCCCGTCAATCCGTGGTCGTCGCAAGGGAAAAACCTGGCAGCACTGTTGGGACATCGTGCGATCGCGCCACTCGTAATGCGAGTCGCGCCGCGACTGAAGGCATTCCAGCCGTATTTGCTGCGACGACTTTATGGGGATCCAGCCCGCATACGGCCAGGTACGCTTGAAGGCTATGCCGGACCGTTCGAGTTGCCGGGAGCGTTCCGCCACGAATTGGGAATTCTCAGCACGTGGGATCGCGACTTACGCGATTTGGAGTCTATGCTCCCACGCATCTCAGAAATCCCGACTCTCCTGCTCTGGGGAGACCGAGACAACGCGGTCTTTCCCCAATCCGCTCAACCCTTGAAGAGCAACTTTCGCGACTGCCAAATAAAGATTTTCCCCGGCGTGGGCCATTTGCCCTATGAGGAAGTGCCGGACGAATTCAACCGAGTCGTGGGAGAGTTCCTCGCGCATCATTAGGAGCTCCGACAACCGGTTACTACGGCGTGCTTGGAATTGATTGGTGGTTGAGGCGGCCGGCAGACAAGTGCTAGGTTGGAAGTGCGGTCGCGCCAATGCCAAATCAGTCTAGCTTCGCCCCCACTCCTGTAAGAGGAGGAATCGCCGGGATTTCCAAAGTCTTTAGCGGAGTCACGGCGACGATGTGGCTGCGCTTCCTGCTCGCTTTAGGCGGGCTTACCGTCGCGTTTGCGGCCGCACTGTTCTCCTCGGTCACTCGGGAAACTGGCAGCTTTTGGGCCACCTTAGTGCTCTCTTCCGTCGCTCTTTTGTTGGCCGTGCTGGTCGGGATCACGACCGTGCCCTATCTTGCGCGGCGTGTGGCGGGAGCCCGCATCGGCAATGCGTTGCACTACGAGGTCACTCGCGTCGGACTGGCTTACGTTGTAGTGGTGATTGTGATTGCGGTCGCGGCCCTCAACACTGGAAACAATTTGCTGTACATCGTCGTGGCTGCAATGCTGGCTGCGATTCTCGTGTCCGGCTTTGCTTCGGCGGCGGTGTTGGCCAATCTCGCGCTGGAAGTTCGCACGCCGGAACACATTTTCGCGGGCGAGCGGGCTCAAGCCAGCCTTATTTTGCACAACACCGGGCGTTGGTTGCCCTCGTTTTCGATCAGCGTAGTGGCGAAAGAAGCGCGCCGGCCGAAGAAACCGGTTTTTCTTTTCCGCAAGAACCGGCGAAGGCATGCGGTTGCTGTGACGGTCCCCGCTGCGACTATTTTTACGGGCTCGGTTTACTTTCCGTACTTGCCTTCAGACGCCAAGGTAGCCGCCGACATCGAGCTGTGCTTCGATCGCCGGGGATTGTATCGCCAGGACATCCTGAGGCTTTCCACTCGCTTTCCATTCGCTTTCCTGAACAAGACTCGAAGGGTTGCGCTCCAACGGCAAATCGTCGTTTTTCCATCAATCGGCGCGACCACGCGGATTCATGAGATCTTACCGTTGATCGCTGGAGAATCGGAAAGTCTTTTGCAGGGACGCGGTCACGACCTTTATCGCATCCGCGAGTATCAGGCCGAAGACACAGCGCGCCACGTCGACTGGAAGGCGACGGCTAAGTCCGGATCCTTAAAGGTGAGAGAGTTCACCCGGGAAGACGAGCGCCGCATCCGCATCGTGTTCGACAATCCCGCCGTCGGTCTGCTTTCTGTCGAAGAATATGAGGACGGCATCGATCTCGCCGCAGCGCTGGCATGGCATTTATCCCACACCCCGAGCCAGGTTTCGTTCGCTTCGCAAGACTGTCCCCCGGGGAGCGACATTTACCAGTTCCTGCATCACCTTGCACTCATCGAACCGAATCAAGGAACGAGCAAAGGATTTGAAGACCTGATTTCACAGAACGAATACAACATCGTGGTAAGCGCGAGACTGCAATCGCCGGGAAACGGCATCAACGGCAATTTCTTTGCCGTGCCCTTGGCCAAGTTGCAATCGCAGTGACCTGATTACCGACGTAACGGTTACTTTGGTTACCTCAGTTTATTGACCGCCAAGAAAAAACTGTTAGAGTTGTCTTGCGATTCAGTTCGAGGTTTCGCCTGCCGTCCATTAGCAGTCGGGGGATGGTAGAAAACCGGGCCCAAAATGAACCCCCATTTCGATTTCGCGTACAACGCACTTTGGATTAGTCATCCGGTTCTTCTGGCTGGTGTTGCAATCGTGATGTGGCGTCGCCGCCTGTACGGAAAGTTTCCTGCCTTTTTTGCCTATCTGATCACCGAAATCGTAATGTTTTCGATCTGCTTTCCCATCTACAAGAGCGGCTCTTATCGCGCCTTCTTTTACGCCTATTGGACTCTGTCCGTAGTAAGCCTGTTAGTGGGTTTTCTCGTTATCCATGAAATATTCAGTGACATCTTCCGGCCATTCCATGCACTCAAAGACATGGGTACCGTTTTGTTCACCTGGGCAGGTTTAGTCATGCTGATGGTTGCGGCAGTGGTGGCCGCCGCCAGCCCTCCTGCGCAGAGCCCCATAGTGCAAGCGGTACTGACCTTGCAGCGCTGCGTGCGCGTCACCCAGTGCGGTCTGATTCTGTTCCTACTGGTATTTTCAAAATACCTCGGGGTCTCACGGCGGCAACAAAGCTTTGGTTTCGCGCTTGGTTTTGGCGGATTCGCGGTGGTGGAGCTTGCTGTAGTAGCGCTCTACGCCTCCGGCAGAATAGCAGAGAACGCTGCGGCCCTCATAAATATGGCAGCGTACAGCTTAGCCGTTGTTGTATGGTTAGGTTATTGCCTCGCTAAGGGCTTGGTCCGTGAAGATTCGTCAAAGCTGTTGTCAACGCAACGGTGGGATCAGAGCCTGGCTGATCTGCAACCTGCTACAGCCACCGACTCTCTGATTCCGATGTTTGAAGGCATGGTGGAGCGAGCCTTTTCGCGTAATCAGAGCGACGCCTCGGTTGGAGGCTCTCCGCGACACGAGGTACATTTGCGATAGATCCGTTTCGTCAACATTAGTAGGATTGTTACCAATTAAAGTGAATTATGAAGTTTGCATCCTAACTGTCTGTCCCCGAGGGAGCAAGACGAGAGTTAACCGGACGTTCGTGTATTAACGTGCGATCCATCCGATCTCTGCCACGTAAATTAACTTGTCGTTCTTGCACTCCTGTGTATAATTCTCCCAATTAGGATTCCCGCTCCCAGGGGATCCTCACCCAGGAGTACAAAATGAAAAGTGCGGTCAGGATGTTTATCCTGATGGTAGGTGTAGCTTCTCTTGCTACTCCATTATTGACGCATGCGGAGGACGGATCACCAATCCCTATGCATCCCCCTAAGGTTGCTTTCGAGGATGGGTCACCGATTCCTATGCACCCTCCGAAGCTTGTAGCCGAGGATGGGTCGCCAATTCCCATGCACCCCCCCCAAACCATCGCCTAACTAGCGACATTTCGAGTTGTAGTTGCGGTTCAATGCTATGCGGGCTGGTACTTGCAAGTGCGCAAGTTCAGCCCTTTTTTATTTCTTATTGCTAAGTTGAGCATTAAGCGGGAGCGTGGGTCGCGAAGATGCTTCGCAACTGCTGGTTCAGCTCCTCGACGCTAAACACGGGCGGCTGACATTGCATGCCGGAACAGATCATGGCTAAGCTTCTGCCTTCCTTAACGGCCGGTAAGTGAGGCAGAGTTTCCGCCAGAACGGCGGGGAGGTTCTGTTCGACTGCCTGACTGGGTGAAAATTTGAAAAACGAGGCGTTCAGCCGAAAATTCCTCGCGGACACAGCATAGAGTTCCTCCGCCAGAGCGTCTTCGCCCACCACAACGATCTGGGTGTGCGGGAAAGCGAGATGCACCCCCGCCGTGCCATAGGTCGCGGCGAACAATCCGAACTGGCCAGCCATGCCTGTCAACAACCCTAACGTCTGTTCGGCCTTTTCGCGGTAGGATTGCTGCCCCGCATACGCATACAGTCGAAGCAATGCAATCGCGGCCATCGAGTTTCCGGCGGGCGTCGGGGAATCCTGAAACGGCTTCCGCCGGGTATTGAGAACTCCCAGTGCTTGACCTTCGTTTTTCTGGGTATCGAAGAAGCCGCCGCCCTTGCCATCGCTGCGATTGCCATCAAAAAAGAGGGCGATCATCATGTCGGCTATATGTTGCGCAAAATTGTAATAGCTTATGTCGGCCGTCGCTTCGTATGCATCGATGCAAGCCACTGCGGTGAACGCATAGTCATCCAGAACGCCGGCAATTTTGCGGGGCTCGGCCGCCGGATCGGAGTATGCGATCACATGCTTCAAACCGCGATCGTTGTCCCACGCCTGCGACAGGATGCGATCCAAAGAGCGCAGGGCAAAATGGCGCGTATCGACGAGCCGTAGCGCGCTTGCCGCCTGGAGATAAGCAGACACGCAAAGCGCATTCCATCCCGTGTAAATCGTTTTATCGATGTAGGGAGTCGGCCGCTGTAACCGCGCCTTGTACATTTTTTCCCGCGCCGAGTTCAGCAATTCGCGCGCACGCTCTGGCGATAGCTTAAGCCGCAGTGCAACTTCTTCGAGTGAAGCGCGAATGTATAGGACATTCTTCGCCGGGTTGTGGTGCATCTCGCCGACTTCATTGACGTCGTAGTGCAGACACACTACGGCGGCCTCGTCTTCGCTGACCACCGACCGCACTTCGTCGAGCGTCCAGGTAAAGTAATCGCCGTCGTCGTCCATTGAATAGTCCGCGTCTTGCGAAGCGTAAAATCCGCCGCGTTCTCGATCGCTCAGCCATTCGTCCATCCAACGACAGATGTCGCGTGCAATGTCAGCAAAGAACTCCTTCCCCGTAACCTGAAATGCGTGAACGTAATTCTTCAGCAGTTCAGAGTTGTCATAGCTCATTTTTTTCGAAATGAGGAACGCCCCAGCGCTCGTCGACGGAGTAACGGTGAAAACCGCCGGCAAGCTGATCGTAAATTCCGCCGCGAGCCATCTTTTCGAGCGATGTTATGAACACATTGCGCAGTTCTTCGCGTCCGGTGCGGGCATATTGATCGATCAACAAATCGAGTGCGCCGGGATGCGGAAACTTAGGCGCCTGACCGAAACCTCCATTGCCTTGGTCAAACGCCTTCAGACATGCTTCGACGATTTCGTCGATTGCGTGAGGAGAAAATTCTCCGCCGCTTTCGGTGAACGACTCGGCTCGATGGATCGCGGCTTCCACCAACTCGGATTGCTCCATCACATCCGCATTCTTGTTCTTGTACGCATCCGAAATCGAGAGCAAAACCCGGCGAAAGCTAGGACGCCCATACCCGTCGTCGGGCGGGAAATAAGTGCCGCCAAAAAACGGCTTGCCAGTGGGAGTAAGGAATGCGGTGAGCGGCCATCCGCCCTGTCCACTAATGGAACTGACTGCAACCTGGTAGCGGCTGTCGATATCGGGACGCTCATCGCGATCGACTTTGACCGCAACAAACCTCTCATTCACAATCTGCGCAATGTCTGGATCGTCATACGATTCTCGATCCATAACATGGCACCAGTGACACCAGACGGCGCCGATGTCTAATAAAATCGGCTTGTTCTCGCGCTGCGCAATCGCAAATGCCTCTTCACCCCACTCATTCCAACGAATGGGCTGATGCATGGCGGAGCGCAGATACGCGGACGACGCGCGAGAGAGTGCGTTTAAGGCAGTCGTGGACATATAAATTTCAGTGTACTAACAAACCTCAACCCAGCGTGAAGGGGACCATGATCCGGAAGAGCACGATCAAGAACACGATGATTGCAATCACGAGGCTCAAGAAGATCGCCACGTAACGGGCTTCATGCTCTGGCTTGGGCGGAGTGATCCCGAAGAAAACGGTCACCGCACGGGTCATGAAGGTCGCCCATTTCATGATTTACGTGCCCGCGAGAAGTTTTCGCGCCAGCAGGCAATAGATGTCGATCGCGTCGTGTAACTGCCTCTTCTCGATGCATTCTCGATCGGTGTGAGCGACGTGAATCGATCCTGGGCCAAACAGCATTGGCTCGCCCCAGTTGCTAAGCCATGGAATATCCGTAGTGAAGGCTGCTGTCATCGTAGGCAGGCCATCGAATGTGCGAAAGCGCATAAAAGGAATTTCCAGCGGGAAGACAATTTCGGCCTGTCCCGCGACCGCATTCTCGATCTCGCGACGCAAATCCGCGGCTGGGCCCACGAGGCGATAGAGCAACTGCGCCCGGGCGTAATCCGGAATCACGTTCGTCGCGCGGCCGCCCTCCATCATTCCGATGTTTAGCGTGCTCGCTCCGATCCCATCTTCGAAAGGTAGTTTCATTCCACGCAAGCGGGCCAGCGCGTCGAGTAGTTTTTCGATGGCAGACTCTCCCAGTTCAGGGTAGGCCGAGTGCGCCATTTTTCCTCGAGCGATGACGTCGACGCGCAACGTTCCCTTGGAAGCCAGCGCGACGCAATTCTCCGTGGGCTCGCCGTTGATCAGGAATCTCGATCCACAAGGATCTGTATTGGCGGCCCTCGCGCCCATGCTATCGCGTTCTTCCCCGACGACAAAAAGCAACCCCGTGTTTATATTTTCATTCCGAAGGCGAAGTGCGGCTGCCACTTGGGCGGCGATAATTCCCTTGGCATCGCAGGCGCCGCGGCCGTAAATGTGTGTGGCGTCCTCGGAAGACGGAATAAACGGGGGGACTGTATCCAGGTGAGTCGAGAAAACCACTTCGGGTCGGGGATACCCGTGGGCATGGGCGAAAGTGTTTTGTCGCGCTCCCTCGATCGGTATCTTCTGGCTTTCAAAGCCGAGTTTTTTCAGTTCTTCGTGAAGGCAATCGGCGACAGCCCCTTCGTTGCCGGTGATCGATTCGATGTCAACGAGCTGGCGGGTGAGTGCGACCACATCCATAGAGATTGAGAATAGCAGAGGGCTCGGTGCAACTTCTGCATCATCACGAATCGCAGAACGCGACGTGTAATCTAAAGATGGTGAGTTCTTCGATCCAATCTTTCTTTTTAGAAGGCCCCGCGGGCCGCCTCGAAGCGTTGCTAAACCACGGGACGCCGGATGCCACTCATGCGGCGCTGGTGTGCCATCCTCACCCTCTGTTTGGCGGCACCTTGCACAACAAGGTTGTATTCCACGCCATGAAAGCTCTGAATGCCTTCGGATTTCCCGTGCTGCGTTTCAACTTTCGCGGCACGGGCCTGAGCGAGGGCACGCACGATCATGGCAAAGGCGAACTCCAAGACATCCGCGCTGCACTCGAGTGGCTGCATACAGAATTCCCTCTGCCGATCGTGTTTACCGGATTCTCGTTTGGAGCGGCTATCGGACTGCGAGCCGCCCATGCCGACCCTCGTGTTGACGCGCTCATCGGCCTGGGATTGCCGGTCGCGCCGGTGCACGATCGCAACTACGATTTTTCGTTTCTCCGCGATTGCGCTAAACCGAAACTATTCGTCAGCGGAGAATTCGATCAATTCGGCTCGCCTTCGCAACTGGAGCGAGCTGTGGCCGAATTTGCCCAACCGAAACAGTTAGTTTTGATCGCCGGTGGCGATCACTTCTTTGAAGGCCATCTAGGTGCGATGCGAACCAGCATCGAAGGCTGGCTGCAAGAACTGTTTCCTCAGACTCAGGACTCATAGACTACTTTTATAATTTGCCATGCCTTCGCCCGACTCCACACAGCTGATCGAGATGCGCGTCACCGCTCGACACATCTTCGAACGCGCCCTGGCTCAGTCCACGATAAACAGTGCGTTCGAGCGGCATGTCCACTGCCATCACGGAGTGCTGCGAATCTGCGATGACCTTTATGACCTGAACGCATACGGCCGCATCTTCGTGGTGTCGATGGGCAAAGCCTCACACTCACTGTTGACCGCTCTCGAGATGCAGGCTGGACGCCGCTTTGAGGGCATCGTGGTCAGTTCGACCCAGCCCGATTGGCAGGTCCCCGGCTTTCGTTATTTTCAAGGCGGACATCCCACCCCCAATCAGGAGTCGATTCTTGCGGCGGAATCCATCCTCAAGTCGTTGAACGCTCAAACTGCGGGTTCTCTCGTGCTTTACTTGCTCAGTGGCGGTGGCTCGTCCATGGTGGAGAAGCCGATGGATGATGACGTTACTTTGTCAGATCTGATTGAGACGTATCGTGTGCTGTTACACTCTGGCGCCCCGATTGCCGAGATGAATGCGATCCGCAAACATCTGTCAGCGGTGAAGGGAGGACGAATGGCGCAGGCAGCGGCACCCGCGCAACAGGTCTCCATCATGGTTTCAGACGTTCCGGACAATATGCCCGACGCACTGGCCTCAGGCCCCACCATGCCGGACTCGACCTCAACCGAAGATTGTTATGCGATCGCGGCGAAGTGTGGAATTACCGAACACCTGCCTTCGTCGGTACGCGAACTTTTTCAGAGGCACGCGCTTGACGAGACGCCTAAGTCCGACGACCCGGCATTCCTGCGATCGCGATGGTGGACTGTGCTCTCCAACGCATCGCTTCTGGAAGCGGCCAAAACCGAAGCCCAGCCGCAGTTCCACGTGGAAATCGACAACGAATGCGATGACTGGGATTATGAAGATGCCGCCGACCATTTGCTAAAGCGCTTGCGAGAATTAAGCAAAGATCATGCTCGAGTTTGCGTGCTTTCCGGAGGCGAAGTAACCGTTAAGGTGACAAACGGCGGGGTCGGCGGACGCAATCAGCAATTTGCGCTGGCCTGCGCGAGAAAAATTCGAGGCCAGAACAGCACGGTGTTAAGCGCTGGCACTGACGGAATCGACGGCAATAGCATTGCCGCCGGGGCCATCGTAGACGGCTCGACCTGGGAGAGAGCGACTCAGCGCGGTTTGGAGGTGGACTACCACTGGTCTCACTTCAACGCTTTTCCGCTGTTCGAAAAGCTGGGAGACTCAGTCATCACTGGCCCAACTGGAAATAACCTTCGCGATTTGCGGATTCTGCTGGCTTATTAGGAGATATTCCTTAGTGGCGCAGCAGGAGCGGGGACGCTCGCGCCTACATCTCTCAGAAAATCTCTGTGATTCCTTCTTCCATCACTCGCAGGCGATTTTCGATGCCGGCTGCCTGCGCCTCTGCACGCAGCAAGATCAGTGGCTCGTCAACCGGCTCATGCGACAGGCGAAACGTGCCATAGTGCATGGGGACCATCCAACGGGCATTGAGATCAAGAAAAGCGCGGGTTGCATCCGCTGGATTCGTATGCACATTGCGATAGGTTTCTGGGTTGTATGCCCCGATGGGTAGCAACGCGACTTGGGGGGAAAGCTTCTCGCCGATCTCCCGGAATCCCGAAAAGTACGCGGTATCGCCTGCGTGATAAACAGAGTGTTTGCCATCGCGCAATACAAAGCCCCCATAGCCACGATGGGAGTCTTTAATCACGCGCGCCCCCCAATGCCGGGAGGGCACATGCGTAACCATCATGCCGTGATGGCGAAAACTGCCCCACCAATCCAGTTCGACAATCTGATCGAATCCTAAATCGGCGACGAGATCGAGAACGTGATGCGGCACTACGGCAGTCGTGGTCCTGCCTTGCCGTCTGGTGAGTTGAGTCACGGCACGCAATGAAGCCCTATGCAGATGATCGAAATGCGCGTGAGTAATCAGCACCACGTCGATCGGAGGCAGATCGCGCACCTCAACCCCGGGCTTTCGAAGTCGCTTGAGGATGAACAGCCAGCGGGCAAAATTAGGGTCGACCAGAATATTTTGCCCGCCCATTTGGATGAAAAAGCTGGAGTGACCGATGAACGTCAGGCCGAGATCTCCGTTAGTCACAAGTTTGGGCTTGTGGGTTTCGCCACGGGTAGGAGTCACCGCCGAATGCCGCACCAGATGGCCGAACTGACGGGCGCGCTTGCGCAGCGCTGGAGTGTTGATCGGCGGCCTAGCCAACGATTCGCCGCCTCTTCAAGGCCAGTCTGGGGGAGTTCGTCATGTCTTTTTAGATGCCGCGCGAATCGTCGCGTCCACCCTTATTCTAGCGATTCTACCCCTCCCCGCCGGATACCGGAATTCCCACACAGATACCCTCCACCGCCATTTACTTTGGAGGAGTCAACGCAATGCTCAGACCGGTTGTAAAGACGACGTCGTTCTTCTTTGTTCCATTGGGAGGATCGGAAACATAAACATCTCCGAAGGCGTTTTGCCATCCGAAACGCTTGCTAATCTTGGTCACGGTCCCGGCATTGAAAGTCCCCCGGTATTCGCCGGTCTTTGTCAGGTCTGGATAAAAATAGAAGTTCTGCGTGAGTACCGTGCTCTTCCCTAACTTATGGCTGAAATCATCCCCGAAGGTCAGGCCAACCAGGTTATTCGACTGCGCCGGAACCACAACGACCGGAGGTCCAGGCATTGTGGAAGCAGAATAACTCTCATGCGTATAGTTGACGCCCCCCAGTAAATCGAGCGTAGTGTTGGGGGTCTTGATGGCATGCCATCCCAGACCGCCGCCAAGAATAGAGCGCAGATTTAAATCCTGCAAAGCGTCCGCCTGAAAGTCGGCCGCCGCGAAACCGAATATCCGCGGAGAGATGTCGTGATCGTAGCGCGCCCCGCCCTGATCTGAATTCGCCGTTACAGATTGAGTGACGCCCGGGTTATTGTCGGTGGCGTACACGGTATTCGCATAGAGCTTCAATTTGTCGTGCAAGCCGACCCGCAGCGCGTTGAAAGAGATTGCAAGGTTCTCAGTCTGGCTGTTGCCGCCGGTCAATGCGAAACCCACATTGGCTGCCGCCGTCCATCCCTGCAAAAGACCTGGATGCTGCGAAAGCTCAAAATCTTTCTGTTCGTCCGCGGAACGTAAAGCGGCAACATCGGCCTGAGGAATCGAAATACTCACGCCGTTGGCCGGCTGCACAACCAGAGTGCCATCGCCGGTGCTGAGTTTACCGCTGTAGGTCTTCTTGGTGGATGTCTGATCGACAAAAACGGCGCTATCCGACGAGAGCGTCTGGATGGCGCTCCAGTCAATGTCAACTGAGCCGAGAGCGTCGGTCTTGAAAGTTAGTTTCTTGCCATCCGATTTCACCACGGTCCCGGTGAGGCGGTCTCCGTTCTTGAAAGTGACCGAGTCCGCCATCATCGCTGCTGAAAAAAGAAACACAACCGCCAAAGCGCAAACCGTCCGAACCATGGAAATCGTCCTTATAGGAAAAAATTGAGAGTTCCAAATAGACTACACGAAGAAAGGAACCCTTCCGCCTGTGGCGGACGCCAGTTGCGAATACTTTGGGCGGCGACGGTCGTTGCGAGTAATCAAGCCAAAATAAAACGGTATATGCCTCCGCCGAGCGCGCCTCCGATGATCGGCATAAGCCAGAAAAACCAGAGCTGCGCCACGGCCCATCCGCCCACGAAGACAGCCGGGCCTGTGCTGCGAGCCGGATTGACCGACAAATTCGTCACCGGAATGCCGATAAGATGAATCAGCGTGAGCGCCAGTCCGATCGCAATCGGCGCGAATCCCTTGGGCGCTCGTTCATCCGTTGAACCCATGATGACGATCAGAAAAAACATCGTTAAAACGATTTCCGCTACGGCGCAGGAGAGCGGCGCATACCCTCCGGGCGAGTGCGCGCCGTAACCATTGGAAGCGAAACCGCCCGCGACGTCGAATCCCGCTTTACCACTGGCGATAACATACAAAACGCCGGCGGCAGCGATTCCTCCGGCAACTTGGGCTAGTACGTAGGGGATTAAATCCGAAACCGGAAAACGCTTGCCAACAACCAGTCCCACCGAAATCGCCGGATTCAAGTGACAACCGGAAATATGGCCGATCGCAAAGGCCATCGTGAGAACGGTAAGGCCAAAAGCCAGCGCGACGCCGGCGAAGCCGATGCCAAGGCCGGGGAACGCAGCGGCGAGCACCGCGCTGCCGCATCCGCCAAATACCAGCCAAAATGTTCCGAAGAATTCCGCAGTCGCACGTTTTCCGAGTGGCATCGTTCACCTCGTTCGAGTTATTTGACAAGCCGAAAAAATTGGCTCTGCCAGCTTATAGATCGAGCGTAAGTTCTGCAACCGATTCCGCACTCGCCGCACCGCAAAATCGATCCAAGGTAAAATCGAGCCGATGGCCATAGCGCACGCTTCAAAGCCCATAGGGCCCTTCCTATCTGGCAGGCGATCGATTCTGCCTTATGTCGCACTGGTGTTTGTGATGGTGTGCGAAATCGCATTTCTGGCTCGACACTCGGTCGATATCCGGCATGGCGAATCCGTCGATGTGCCGTACTTCTCAACCGTCACGGCCAGTAACGTCATCGATAAAGTGTCTCCCGCGTTTGTCGCCGCCGGTTTGCACTCCGGCGATACAGTTGTCGCGGTTGACGGCCATTCTTATACTGGCACGGCGGTTACGGCGGATGAACTGGCCAAAGTTCTCCCCGGAACCGCAATCACCCTAACCGTCCGATCCAATGAAACTGGCGCTGAGCACTCCCTTGTACTCACGGTTCAACCGGACTCAGGCGGCATTTGGAATCGTATTCTTGACTCCCTGTTGCAGGGTTTTCTGCCGCTGGCCTGCTTGTTCCTGGGATCGTGGGTCGTATTTATCCGGCCGCGGGATCGAGCATCCTGGCTGCTGCTCGGTTTATTGCTGGGCTTCTCCCACCTCCTCGATACCGGCACCGTCCCCAGTTGGGGGCCGCACATTCGCGAATGGGGGATGGCCTACAACCTTTTTTGGGGCATGGCGTGGCCGATTTTTATGTTTCTCTTCGCTTTCTTTTTTCCCGAACCATTTCCCCGCTATGTGAACGCGGGAAAATGGAGAGCGCTCCTTCCGCTGGCTGCGGTTTCGCCCCAAGTGATAAACATGGCGATCCGGATCTCCGTCTCCCTGCGGGAAATTTCGAATTACGCTGCGGCAAACGTCATTTATCAAGCCTGCAAACCGCTCACTCTGGTCCTGCGCTTTTATCCTTACATCTTGGTGAGTTGTTTTTTCGCATTCATTTTCATGAAGTCCTCCATCGCCATTTCTGACGACGGACGCAGAAGATTGATGCTGCTGTACTGGGGCACAACGGTCGCCGTTACCCCTGGCCTCATATTTGGCATCGTGGCGACGCTTCAGAAGAAGGCGGAATTCGACTATCCGCAATGGCTGATCGCGTTTGTACTGCTTATGTTGCTCTTCTTCCCCCTCACCCTGGCCTATGTGATCGTGGTGCAGCGCGCCATGGAAGTGCGCGTCGTGTTGCGTCAAGGCTTGCAGTACGGGCTGGCAAAAAGCGGCATTCGGATCCTTCAGTACCTCGTGGTGTTTGCGCTCGTCCTCATGATATTGAAACTGGTTCGTGGCCGCACCCTGGAAAGTCCGCAGACCATCGCCCTCATGCTGGTGGGAGCAATCATTATTCTCACTGTGCGTCGCGCCGGAGATCGATTGCGGGCATGGACCGACCAGCGCTTCTTCCGCGAAGCCTACAACGCCGAACAGGTGCTGAGCGAACTGAGCGACCAGGTTCGCAGCATGATAGAGACGCGCCCTTTGATCGAGACCGTCGCCCTCACCATCGCCGACACCTTGCATGTTACCCACGTGGCCGTGTTCTTGCGCGAGTTAGGTTCCTACCGTTCCGCCTACGCGGCGGGGTATGGCGGTCCACTTACGGTCGCCTTCGCGCCCGGTACTGGAACTGTGCGGCTGCTCCAGAAACAGCATGAACCGGCCAGAGTTTATTTCGACGATCCCAACTCGTGGGTATATCGTGATGAGGGCGTGAACGAGCAGGATCGCGCTCAACTCAACCAGTTGGGATCGGAGTTACTGCTGCCGTTAACCGCCCGGGAGAAGCTGCTGGGATTCATCAGCCTCGGACCCAAGCGTTCGGAAGAACCGTACTCTGGGAGCGATGTTCGATTGTTGAAATCCGTGGCGGCGCAGACCGGTCTCGCTCTCGAAAATGCGCACTTAATGTCCGCAATGGCAGATGAGGTCGCGCTGCGGGAACGCCTGAATCGCGAAGTGGAAATTGCGCGTGAAGTGCAGGAACGCCTGTTCCCGCAAAAGTTTCCACCCATCGAGGGAATCGAATACGCAGGAGCCTGCCGCCCCGCCCTGGGCGTGGGCGGAGACTACTATGATTTTCTGGCTCTACCCAACGGGCAGCTTGGCATTGCCATCGGAGACGTTTCCGGCAAAGGCATTGCGGCCGCATTGATGATGGCGAGTCTTCAGGCGTCGCTGCGCGGCGAAGCCACGCGTGCCCCCGACAATCTCGCCGCCATGATTAGCAACGTGAATCGCCTGATATTCGAAGCTTCGGCCGACAACCGTTACGCCACGTTTTTCTACGCGCAGTATGATCCGGCTAGTTGGCGACTGACCTATGTCAATGCCGGACATAATCCTCCTATGCTGTTTCATCGTTGCGGCGACACGTGGAACGTTTCTCGCCTCGAAGCCACCGGGACCGTAGTGGGACTGCTCGAGTCTTTTCCCTACGAGCAGCGTTCCATCCCGGTCGAACCCGGGGACATTTTCGTCGCCTTCACTGACGGAATCAGCGAAGCCATGAATCAACAAGAAGAAGAATGGGGCGAATCCTGCCTTGAACGTGCCGTGGAGCAGTGCGAAGGGCTCAGCCCATCCGCCACGATCAAGTATCTTATGCAGGCGGCCGACGAATTCGTCGCGGGAGCCAAGCAGCACGACGACATGACGCTAGTAGTACTGCGGGCGAAGTCAAGCTCTCTGGCACGTCGTCTCATTGAAAGCAATGTGGATCGCATTTGAGCTGATACTGGAGAGTGGAATAAGCCGCGCGGATGGTTCAGATGCTGACAAATCCTTGCAATGAGCGGAGTCACAGGCAATGCGATAACCGGCGCGTACCCGTCAGCTCGCGAGAACGGCAGGCCACTAGCGGAGTCCACTTTGGGTCTTCACTCCCTTGGTCAAATTCACTTGCTTGTTCACTGGGACGCCTCTTTTCGGTATCACCAGCGTCCAACTTGTTCAAAACAAGAGGTATGGCGGAGAGAGTGGGATACGACACCGGGGCGGGCCAATTTTGCCCATAACACTGGTAAAATCCATCGCTATCAATCACATCCATCCGGGTGATACTACTCAAGAAAGCCCATTCTGACCCTCAAACCGAGCCAGTTTTAGTACGGAATAGTACGGCAAAACCGCCTCATGGGGCGTCCGTCGCGCACCGCGCCGTCCCGAGAACCACACCGCTCTGCCGCTCTGGATGCCGAGAGAGGCACGATCAGCGTCGGCGGGACCCGTAACCAGCGTAGCGGCGGCACCGCGGAGAGGCAGTCATCAGAGAGTCTTGATTCGTTGAAGATAGAGATTGGCTCGTGCGGCAGCTTCGAAAAAGAAACGGTCATTCTGCGTTGCTGTTTTCAGCTTTTCAAGCTCTTCCTTCAAAATCGCAGGATTCTGTCGAGCAGCCGCTACCAACTCTTGGCTGTTGCGGCTCTCGTCAGACTTTAGAGGACCCCGCGTTGGCAACTTGTAATCGGGGAAACTGTATCTATTGATGTCACGGCAAGCTCCGAGAATGTCGATGTCAAGCAAGGGATCAGCTTCGCCTTCAGGGAGACCTACCCGCCTGCGGAAATGTTGGGCGAGGCGGTCGGCAATGAAGCCCATTTGATCGTGTGCCCGCCACACCTTACCCCCGGACGGGACCTGATCTTCGTATTGAACGGCTTCCCACATAACCTCCCGAAATAGTCTCAGCGCACGGTCACTGGCAGCATCCATAAACAGACTCTCCTGCGACAGCACTCGCGAGAATGCATCAACAGGTTCTTGTGAAATGGGACGCCAATCGGCCTCTCCGGCAATCTCTCGCTCAATCGCCTCCATCGCGTTGAACATCCCGACCAAAATGTTCCGAAAGCTGTCCTTCTGGTTCTCGTAGACTACTGACATCTTCTGCTGCTCAAGCTGCAACTCATGCTTGACTTTCTCAAGCCGTTCATCAAACCGCGAATCGATGAACCTCTCCAGTGCCTTCTTCAAAGGATCACGCAACAGAAGGCCGAGGAGTCCGAGTCCTCCGAGGGAGGCGAGAATATCCCTCATCCAGTCTCGGGCCAAAATGAGTTTGGATAGATCCTGCATTGTAAGCGCCCGCGCAGGCAGTCTATCACTCTGCCTAGACGAAGAAAAAAACGAATGCATTACAATGTTTCGCGTGGTGAAGGCCGCAACCGCGTTCTTCTAATTGCGGAGAGCATCCTCAAGGAGATAACGAGTTGAAAGCCTTTGCGTTTGTTTGCGATCAGCAAACTGAACAAGAATGCCTGGATCAGAAGCTGGTAGGCACCACTCTAGCGAATGGCCTATGGACTTCGGAGATCCAACCGGGCGACGAAATCTTCTTGTATAACTTTCAGACCGGAACTATCTGCGGGCCTTTCGTGGCCGAAACTCGTGTTGATCAACATGATGCAAGCGCGTGGGGTGGGCGGTTCCCCTTGCAGGTACGAATCTCTGCATCAGGGGCAACGAGAAGACTGGAAGGATTTGGCAACCTTTTGCCCAGAGATCGAAAGAACAGACCCTTCCCGGTTTTGGATAAGACGGTGAGAGACAGCCTTGTGGAGAAGCTCAATAGCGGTGCTGCACCTCGGTAGTCTTGACCTAAGTAACCACGCAGAGTAGCCTCGCGATAAATGCCGCGACCACCTGCGCTACCGAAGTTATTGGACCGCAAGCTATACAAAGCTGGACAAACACGGGGCGCAGAAGACGACGTTATCTTCCAGAACCGCGTCCTCCGAAAGAGCACTGTCCTGATTCCTTACGATTGTTGGAACGAATGCCAAAATCCGCCGGATGGCGAGGCAGGGTACGAAAGTGGCTACATAGTTCTGCTCACGCCAGAGGAATACTTTTCTAGACCAGAACGCGCACAAGAATTGGCAGCGCAAGGCCTGGTGGTTGGGGCGAATGCGCTAGTGGTCTTCGAGACCCGAGAACAGTGGCTGGCACACAATCCCGACGAGTTAAATTGGACTGCGGCTACGCAGCGCCAGAACCCGCTTGGCGGACAATACATTGCCCGAATCTCCGCGAACACAGCAGAGGGCGGAGACAAGATCAACCGTGGTTTCACGACGAAGAAGAAAAAGGGTGCAGGCATCCGCGTGTTCGAGTACGCGAACACCACGACGACTAACCAGACGAAACTTCAGCTAGAAGCCTTGTTTTGGCTCTGCATCGATGCTGATGCCGTGGTCACGCACTATGGGATGAGCCAGCAGAATGCAGAATTGCGGAAGACCTCAACTCTGGAAAAGGCTCGGCTACAGAATCTGCTCGATATAGAACGGCTAAAGGAGGCACGGATTGTGAATCAGAACAGTAAGACGATTTGCCCGCTGTGCCTTGAAGAGTTTTCTGCCGACGGATTTTTTAAGCGAATGACGCAGGCTCAGGGTCGCGCCGTGCGCGATCTCACGGTGACGCAACTCAACTTGTTTCACATCCAAGAACTCAGGGTGGGTGTCTTCAACCATCGCCCCTACAACGTGGGTTGGGGTCATCACCACTGCAATGTGGTCGCCAAAGATGTTGGCATACCCCACACGCTTGAGTGGATGGAAACAGTTCTGAACCGCAATGGTCTAGTCGTTAATCGCGTGGCCGCCATCGCCGAATAGCTCTATCTGTCGTAAACGCGCCTTCGTTCGGGACAAGCCAGTTCTCGCAAGGTTTCCACCACTGCTGGCGATCTCCATCGCTATTGCGCGACGGCGCAAGTCACCTCAAGGAAGTGGGTGGATGGCTGGTCATGCGCAATCTTGATGGCGGGGTTCCGAAGTAGCCCGAGTGTCGCCTTCGGGTATTGCGGTCTCCACAACACTCGCCTCGCTTTGTTTTCCCTTTACTTCTCTCCCGAGGCAAGTACGATATCCGAGATGTTTACTATTTTTACAACAGGAAGAGAGGAACTTGGCAAGCAAAAGGTTCGCAAGGTGCGTGCGGCTGCGAAGGCACGTCCTAAAGCAGTAGACGGCCCCCGGTTCTGGGTCATCACCGAAACTGACCGTTCTGCTACGACCTTTCTGCTTCCCGAGGAATATTGAGTGCGTGCTATGATGACGAAAAAGAAGAGAACACCAGCCAAACAGACTGTACGGAAAACTGTTCACATGGCACTCAGAAGCAAGGAATTTGCGAAGATTCGGACGGCTCTGGGCCGTCAATTGTGTCTTTCATCCGGCAATGCGCTAGTAGCGCAGGGCGATTCGCTGGAAATGTTGCACCAACTGCCCGATCAGTCCATTTCGCTCATTCTGACGGACCCGCCGTACCACACTTCCAAGAAGGAGAACATCTACGGCGATACCTCGTTTGAACATGACGATCACTACGTTGAGTGGATGACGGAGTATGCGAAGGAGTGGCGTCGGGTGCTGCGACCGAACGGCTCCTTCTATTGCTTCTGTGCTTCCGAGATGGCTGCTCGTCTAGAGGTCATGTTCAGCAAGGATTTCAACATCCTCTCCAGCATCACATGGACAAAGCCGAACGAACCCGGCTATGACGGCTGGAAGGGCAAGATGAAGAAGGAAGCACTCCGTCAGTGGTATCCGCATTCGGAGCGCATCATCTTCGCGGAGCCAGCCGTAGAAGGTAACCTTCACCGTTCGCCGTTCGGGGACTTCCTACGAGCAACCCGGAAGAAAGTGGGAATGAGTGCGCATGAGCTTGCCGGGTTGACGGGCGCGTATGGGAACATCAACCATGGAGGAGCGATCTGCAACTGGGAAGCAGGACGCAACATTCCCAGTCGGGAGCAGTACCGCAAAATCTGTGAGGCGATAGTCGCCACGGGAAAGCTGAACTCCATGCCGCCATACGAGGACGCCGTTCGCCCGTTCTTCATGGACGGCTCCAAGGAGTTCACTGACGTCTGGAATTTTCCCTCAGTACGCCCGTACAAGGGTAAGCACCCCGCAGAGAAACCCGCATCGCTTCTGGAGCACGTAATTGAAGCGTCATCTTATCAGGGTGACATCGTGCTGGATTGCTTCTCCGGGTCAGGGAGTACGGCCTTGGCCGCGCTTAAACTGGAACGCCGCACCGTAGCTTTGGAGATTGATCCTCAGTGGGCTTCGGAGATTGCAGCGCGGGTTCAGGCTTGTGGTGCGGAGGGCGCGGTGTCGGAATTGAAGGAGCACGATGCCCGAGTAATACAGGCTCCCAAACTCAATCCCAAGGTGCCTCAATACGCGCTGTCATTTGGCGGTGCTGGTCGTGAGTAAATAACCAGCCTTACGGTTGCGACCTAAGACGCACTCCATCCATTCAACCGTCTTCTGGATTCCTGAGTCCTTCACAACCACATTGCAGTGGTGATGACCCCAACCCACGTTGTACGGCAAGTGATTGAACGAGCCAACCCGAAGTTCGTTGATGTGGAATAGGTTGAGCGCCGTCACGGTTATGTCGGGGACTGCCCGCCCTTCGGCTTGTTCCATTCTGGTGAAGAAACCGTCCGCTGAAAATCGTTCAAGACACAGAGGGCAGACGGTCACGTGCTCACGATCAACAATTCGCGCTTCAATCAGTTTCTTGAAATCCAGCAGTCCGTTTGTTTCCGCGAGTTTGAGGACCGTAGCCTTCCGCAGAGCAGCATCCTTCTCGGCCATGCCATACTTAGCGATGACAGCATCGCCGTCAGCGCAAAGCCAGACCAAGGCTTCCAGTTGAAGAGCAACCCTCTTGATGGTCGCTGAGCTCGCATACTCGTAGACCCGAATTCCCGCTCCCTTGTTTGCCGTCGTCGTGAATCCTTCATTAATCTTGCCGCCACCTTCTCCGGTGTTACCCGGCACACGTGCGACGAATTTCCCACCAAGCGGATTCTTGCGGCTGGTCGCGACCATCCATTTCTGCTTCGCCGGATTGTAAGCAGTCCACTGCTCCCGAGTTTCGTAAAAGACGAGTGAGTTGACACCGAGCTTTAGACCTTGTTCACCCAGGCTGAGAGTCGGATCTTTCAGTGCGAAGTATTCAGTGGGCGAGATGAGGACGATGTGACCGTTCTCGTAGACCTTTTCTCCCTCTGGAGGATTTGCACAGAGTTTCCAGCAGCCATAAGGAATCAGGACGGTACTATTGCGCAGGACGCGGTTCTGGAAGATGACATCGTCATCCGCTCCTCTGGTTTGTCCGGTTTTGTAGAGCTTGCGATCCAACAACTTCGGCAGAGCGGGAGGCCGCATACCAAAGCAGTGTAGATGTTAGCTGGGCTGAAATCCAGTGACTGCGCTTTCAGCAGGCCTTGTTGGGATCACTGACACACTTCCGTAACGTTAGCCCCATACTCATTCTTACCTGCCATGCGCCCTTTGCGGGTAAGCTGACCTGGAGGAAGGTGTATCAGTATGAGCACAGACGGCTTAGTCAAGAACCTCGTCTCGTTCTTCAAAACAGCGCGTCATTTGTGGGGTCGCTGTCCCAGCTGCGGAGATCCTTTCCGCCTGTCTGATGTCGCTATATCATCCAGCCCTAACCCGCCGCGCGACTGGCTCCGCAAGATGCAACGACAGCAAGCCGACCTGATGGCGAGAGAATCTGACATAGAAGGGCGAGAGGACGACCTTGAATTGAAGGACGATGAGTTGACACGCACCGAGCGCGACGTTCGTCACCGCGAATTGAACCTTGAGCGCGATGCTCACAATCGCGTGCGGCAGATTCTCAGGAGCAAGACTGAACTACAGTCCATGATTCGAGCCGAGCGCAAGGCCGCTATTAAGAGTTCCAGAGCCACGCTACTTGGCAAGTTGATGGAGCGCATCGCGCCGTGCTTCAGGACATTCGCGTACGATCCTCGTGATATGCGTTGCATCTCTGATCCGTTTGACTATGTTCTGTTTGATGGATTGACGATAGAACGGAAAGTAAAGCAAATCGCTTTCATCGAAGTGAAGTGTGGTCGAGGGAGTCTATCTGGTGTTCAACGGAGCGTGCGCGAGGCCGTAGACAAACACCGGGTATTCACTGAAGTGTGGACAGTCGGCGATCCCGACATCCCCATTACGCAACAATTCTCTAGTGCGCAAAATCGGCTCGGACTTCCGGAGTAATTTACGGTCAAAAGCAAAGTATTGCGTGATTCCCAACTCACCGAACTCAGCGGTCGCCACTTCCTGATCGCGCAGCTGGTTGCCGGAGGATTAGAGGTCGCGATTCCCGTTCGTGACCGTGGCGTTGACCTGATCGCATACCTCGACCTGAGCACCGAGACGAAACAATTCGTCTCGTGCCCAATCCAAATGAAAGCGAGTCAGGAAGCCCGGTTCAGCCTTGACCGAAAATACGAGAAGATCGCGGGGCTGCTGCTCGCGTTCGTCTGGCACATCGAGGACCCGTCGAAGGCGTGTGTCTATGCGCTCACCTACCAGGAAGCGTTTGAGTTGCTGGATAGGAGAGAGCACACCAAGACCGCAAGCTGGACGGTGAAGAATGCCTACTCGGTTCCAAATCCGGGACCAGACTGGCTGCGCGACTTGGAGCCTTACCGGATGACGCCCGACCGCTGGCGGAAGAGGATCGAATCCGCGGTCGTAAGGTGATCCGAGAGTGCGCTGCCCGCGTACGGAAAATATCACTTAAACAAACGCCGACCAGCAAACGGCGGAGCACCCAGAATCAATCATTTCCACGCCGTCGCCGGGTGGCTGCGACTAGGGGTTTTGCGTACGCCGTTGTAGGGCCTTATGGATCGTCGAAGGCGACACTTCTAGTTGCGCTGAAATTTCGCGTATGGATGCTCCGGCGGCGCGAAGTCGGGCAATTCTGCCCGAGTCCAATATTAACGACGGACGCCCCAGCGTCTTTCCTTTGAGCTTCGCGTTGCGCAATCCGGCCCGGACACGTTCCTGAATCAGCGAGCGTTCAAACTCTGCCATCGCTCCGATAATTTGAAACATGAGCCGCCCCGACGGTGTGGAGAGGTCCAAATTGTCTCGTAGGCTGACGAAGGCCACTCCGTACGAATCGAGATCGGCAAGGGCGTTGACAAGGTGCTTGAGCGAGCGCCCGAATCTGTCCACCTTCCAGCACAGCACCACGTCAAAGCGCCGAAGGTGAACGTCTGACATTAAGCGATTGAGTTCCGGGCGTGATTCTTTCGAGCCGGAGATTCCCGAGTCCACATATTCGCTAAAGACTTCCCAGCCTCGCCGGGAAGCGTACTCTCGCAACTCGGCCAGCTGCATCTCTGGACTCTGTCCAATGAGCGTGCTCACTCTCGCGTAGATTCCTACTCGCATACTTGGTAACCTCGGGCCTTGGTGGCTTCGCATTCCCAGCGGTTGTTCTGCTCATTCACAACGATTTTCTTGCGTGCGATTCTCAGCACGAGCCTGTTACCCAGCACAACGTGAACCTCTCTGCCATCAACCTGCTCGACCACGGCGATCCCGTGACCGAGTAATGCCACGCGGTCGCCCTTTTTCAGGCTGCGCTCCTTTTGGCGGCGGACGTAATGCTCCTTGCGTGCTTGGATAAGGTAATCCAACCCAGCGGCGTCAAAGCCCGAGCCGTGTTTCCACAACGCAACTCTCCCGCAATCGCGGAGTAAGAAAATGTCCGTGCCAAATTCGACCAGAGTTCTGAGCCGCGCGTTGATCTCGGAGAGAGAAAACGGAATTACGTCGGCTGCAAGGAACAGGGTCTTGGGATAGGCGAACTGCGCACGCCAACCGCGTTCGTGCTGTACGACAGTGCCCCACAGGAAAACCTCGCCATAGACACCGAGTTTCCTGTAGCCGCACTGGCGCAGGTGCTCCATTGTCCTCGCCGCGTAGACACCACAAGTGCAGCTGAAGGACGGCAACTCGGCGGGATTGTGTCTGGATTTAGAAACGCCCGCGATGGAACCGCATACATCGGCCCTACATACGGCAGAGAGCGGCTGATGGGCAAACCACTTCTCGCCGTTCAGCGACCGTAGACCCGTTGCGTCCCATTGCCAGACGCGGTAGCCCACGACAGTCGAGATGAAGTCGGGAACGGTCATTGGAAGATTGGCGCCTCCGCTGGCTGCGGTTCTACTTCGTGAGAAGGTTCCGGTTCTACGGGCGGTTGTTGCACCGGAAGCTCAAGCGGTTCCACGATGATCGTTCGAATCGGCTTGCCGATTTGCATATCCTCCTCCTCGCCTAGCCTCTCTCCTCGGCTGCTGCGTAGTTTCCGAGTATGAAAACCGTCGCTGTTCTGCCTCCAGTCAAAAGCCAACTCCGAGCCGCCCTGCTGAATATCGCCGCATACAAAGAGATACCGACTCCACAACTCATCGCATCGGCTCGTGCCCTCCCGGGTGGGACCAAGGTTCATTGCCCGGATCGCATCACCGCGATTGTGCTCCTGTTGGGAACTCGGCTTGTCGATCTGGACTAGGGCAGGATTTTCCTGCCGATGATGTTCGTCGTCTCCACAGTCCCATCGCTGCGACGGATACTGATGTTCTGCATCACAGGATTGCCCCGGTCATACAGCGTGTTGCTTGTGATGCGGTCACCGCTGTCCGTCACACCTGTGCTGATCACCCCGACCAGTTCATCCTGATTGTTGAAAGACTTCATCTCACATCTCCTTAATCATGTGTTCCTTGAACAGTTGATGAATCTCCCGCAATTGCTCCCTGACTTCAAACTCCTCGTACCGGGACACGCCGTGTTTCTTGCAGAACCGCCGGAAAGCGCGGTCGGTCAACTGAGACCAGTGCGCCGCGTCTATCAGCACCGCGCAGCGATCACACGCGGCCCACGCGCCGATGGACTCGTGCTGAAATACAGCGTGTTTCGTGCGGGGGACGACGAAGCTCCGGCAGGCATAAAGCCGGGAGGTGGGAGATGCGGAACAGAAATCGCACATCTCCCGTCCAGGCGGGGCAGCGAACGTGAACACCTGCCGGGTCATCCGCCTACCGCCCCGATTGTTTCGCGGCCAGCGCGGCCTGAAACTTCTCGGCGGGGACCCCTGCCTCGGACCGCTGCGCCCAAGTGAGTTTGGGTCCGTTGGGGCCATAGACCTTGATGAAGTCTTGCTTGCTGGGTCTGCCCGCGAGTGTGAACAAGCGGATGCCCTCGGCGCGGCTTTTCCCAGCCCCCTTCGCGGACTTGACCTTCACTGGTGTGCGCCCCTTCCCCTTCACACCCGTCTTACGGGCAGCGGGCTTACGCTTCTGCGGTGCATCCTTCTTGCTTCGTGACATGGTTCTCCTCCTCCCCGAATCTACGGGGCTTGGTGGACCGTTCGGGTAAGCTGAATTCACTCAGGTGTTGCAGTTGAGTCGCGTCCACTCGGCGAACCATAGCTCAGATCGGGAGAGAGGAAAAGCTGATCAGGATGGAAAATTGCTGCGAAAGCGAATGATTAGTTTCGATTAGAGCTCTCGAACGAGATCACGCACGCGAACATCGAGTGCGGCTGCGATGAGTGCGAGATTCATAATGGAAACATTGCGGATTCCGCGCTCGATGCCGGAAATGTACGTCCAATGAAGGTCGGCCTTCTCGGCCAGTTGCTCCTGAGTCATGCCTAATCTGAGCCGCCGATCACGTATTGCTCTCCCGAGAACCTTCCGTGGATCGGTAACCTTCGTAACCACGTACCGATGTTGTCTGGTTTAATCACGTCGGTACATAGCTTATAGTCTATGAGCATAAAGTCTAACCGCCAATCATGGCGGCTACCGTGGAACAGACGGAGAGTGAAGCAGTGAAAAAGAGCCATGTCATCACTATCGCTGTGATCGCAGCACTGGTTTTTGTTGACGTTGGATTTCGTTATCTAAACAGCAAGGGAAACGTGAAAGGGAACCCGCAGGTTAGCACTGCTGCGACCCCTGCGGACATACCTTCGCTGCATCCTATATCTGCGAAGGCGACAACTCCCGACGCTACGAAGGTCGAGGGGAAAACGAGTTCGGCAGAAGCTGATAGTTCACCAGCTCCCGAAGATTGGGGCTATGACGAGTCAAGAGCCATCAATATTTTAAGGAGCCTCAACACCCAAGAAGTTGTCTACAACTCCGCGCAATCAAATTCACTTGAATACGCAGATGGCGAGACCTTAAAAACGTTCGTGTGTAGGCCGAGCGAAGCCAGTGATGAATTGTGTCGCGCTCTTCGCGCAGGGACAGGGAAGTATGTGTTCACGATTCAACCTTCATCTGGAAAATACAATGGCTACTTGGCCGTCGCGCGTCCCGCATTTGGCGGAGGCAGGAATTTCTGTTCCGACGAAACAGCCGTTATTCGTTGGGCACACACTGGGGAGAAATGTACCCGCGCATCGCCGGAGGTTACTTACTGAGGCGCGCCACATCTCACGGGTTGTCTGCGGCCAACGGCTGAAACTTCACCAGATCATCCCAGCAATCCCGCATCGCCTGCTCGAAGTCCCGCTCGCTTGGAACCCAATGCGGCCTGCCCTCGGCCAGCATTTCGATCCGGCGCTCATCGATCCAGTCCAAGATATGAAGTTGGTTGGCCCAGCACGGGTGGTAGGCGGGGTGCAGTCGGCAGAATTTGAGATACGCGAGGAAGGTCGCGAGATCGTTTTGACGCTGAGTTCTTCCCCGCAATGGACGACGAGGACTGGCGCTGTGCTCGCGCTCATACTGCGACCGCGAACTAGTCAGGCGTCGCATCGGCAGTCGGGCCACTGGATGATTCGCCAGGCAGACAGCAACGTGAGGCTCTGTGGCACTTCCTGCCTGCTGTGAATCTCGCAGCTTGCGCGCCGCTCCCCGTCTGTCGTGCCATTGTCCTGAGGATGACGTTCCTCGACAAGGTAGACGGCATCACGATGGCAGGCAGTTCTTTCGCACTTTATTGGGTGGCTCATCGGAAACTCCGCTTCTCACATCCGGTGGTGGTACCAAGAACGCGCCATGTCATTCAGCTTCGCGACAGCCACCTCGTCGCCGCTCACCCCAGGTTCCACGAAGGGCTGGCCCCGGCGCTCGCTCAGCCGGGCGATGAATCCCAGCGGATGCTCACCCAGTCGAAGCAGCCTCTCTACTTCCTCAACCGCCCTCGGTTCCAAATCGGCTGCGCGAACGAAATGCTCGTTGGTGAACAGCAATCGTACGGTCTCGTAGCCTAGCGGCCACATCTGCCGGGTCTTCCGTGTCAATCGGTTAACAATGCCTTCTGCTTCGGTCATACCATGCCTCTAACTTTGTCCAGGTAGCTGCCAAACTTGTGCCCAGCCTCCTTTGGTGGTCCCCAAGCCATTCGGTCTCAATGGGTTAGGTGGATCGATAATGAACGCCAAGTTTGGCGACTACCTCCCAGAGGGTAGGAGGGCTTCAAACAATGCCATCAATAAAGAGAGTTTCAGCAGGAATGCGAGCCGGGATCGTGGCCGCTATCAAAGCGGAACCGGAGAAACCATACCGAGTGATCGGAGATGAGTTTTGCCTGAGCGAATGGTTCGTTTGCCAGTTGGCAATCGCTAACGGTTTGCAGCGTCCGCGTGGTGGGGTTCGGAAGCGCGGGCCAAAGGGCAAGAACTCCACGGGAGTCTGACAATGGCCTACCAATTCTCCAACGCCGCACGCGAAATCTCAGTCGTGAAGCTCATTTCCGCCCGCAGTCTCTTGATGGTTCTCGCCTCCGCTGTGGACAAGAAGACGGGAACTTGCTTCCACTCCGCCGGATGCCTGATGCACTGGTCTGGACTCAGCAAGGGAACGTTCTACACCGCCGTGGGCGAACTTGAGAAGCACGGAATCCTCAAGCGGCAACGCCGTCGCAATGGCAATCACACAAACCTCTGGACTCTTGACATAAAGAAGATGGAGTCGCTCCGCGTCTCGTGGCAAGACATCAAGCCGAAGGACGCCGCGCCTGAACCGCAGGACGATCCCGATGGAGATTCCGGCATGGGCTTGCCCCCCAAGGCAGAATCGTTCTCGGACAGCGAGCAGGAGAAGGTTGACGAAGCCATGCTGAGCACTTGGACGACAATGGTCAATCGGCGATTCGGCTTCGAGCCGGGAACCGATGCGTTCTGGACGCTTAGTAAGGCCCAAGCGATAGTGGACGAGGCGGCTGGTGATTTCGACCGAGTCCGTGAAGTTGTAGAGACTCTGGCCGAAGCCTGTCAGGACGGACGTATCCAAGAATATTTCCCCAAGGTGAAAGCTGATGGGAAACTCCACATGGGATACGGTTCGTTCATCGGTAAGTGGCGCATCTGCTCCGACGCCTATGACCGGGTTCACTCCGCACGGGCTGCGTCGGTGTGGGACATCGAAGAATAGGGTGGTATGGAATCTATACCACCCGCCTCAAGGTGGTTCGAAATCCGAACTACAGTGGTATAGATTTCGAACTGGGTGGTATAGATTCTGAACGGGGTGGTATGAAATCCGGTACTATAACTGTCCTTTGAACTGGCCTTAGAACCTGTCCTGCTCAACTGGCCTCAGACATGCGTCTGTAAACCGAGTTGGTCGCTTCGCTCTAAGATCAACTTCCAGATCAAACCCAACACCAACACCAAGAGCAAGATCCGCTTCATCGGGACTTCGCCCCGATCCCCATCGGGAGTTTACGGAAACTCCCGAACCCACCCGGCACCCCGAGGGGAAAGCACCGCTTCGCGGATCAGGAGAGACTTCCGCCGCCGCGCCACGGCGCACACAGGCCGAACTGGACCGGATTCTTGAGGAACGGAAGAAGGCTGTTCACAGAGCTCCCGAAACGCATTGCTCCCACCCCGGCAGGATTCTGACGATCCGAGATGATTACGAGATGTCCCGCCCGCCGCGCTGCAAGTTACGTCGGTTACGTTTTCCCCCTAACCCATCTCCACCATAATCAGAACTTGATCCGTGTCCAACTACGGCGCTGGCGATATGCTCTGATCACGCTCACCGTCGCGACGGTGTCAGCCGCTCTCAGGATCATTTAATGGCAAAGAAAAAGCAGCGCAAGGTCTCTCCCGAGGAATGGGCGCAGGCGGAGCAGCAATGGTCCGATCTCCTAGCCCGGCTACAGCAAGAGTGGCCGATTCATCGACAGTCCCGGCTGGTGAGCGGGAAAATCCTCTACGATATGAAACGCTGGCTCAAGAAATACGGCCAGCACAAGGGCTGCAAGGGCCGCTGGAAGTCTACACTAGAAAGTCTCCAACCGCCCATTCCCCGTTCAACGGCTTATGACCTCATTCGGGACTGGCAAGAGTATCAGGACACGCCTGCCGATCAGTGCGCAGTGGCACGCAAGAAACCCCAACAAAATAGCCAAAACAATCTACCGGATTCCGGCGCATTAGCACCGGGCCGGGTGGACCAACCGGTCATCAAGGTCAAAGAGGAAGATGACTACGACAGCAGTGAGGACAAGCGGAATCCGGTGTGGTGCGTGTTCGTTTTGACGATGGAAGAGAAGCACAGGTTCATGACTGCGGTAAATGCTCTAGGACCACTCGCGGCGACTCAGGAAATGTATAAAGCTGTCATCGCCGCCGCGCCGAAAGTCGAGCGTGCAGGTGCATGATGGACCGGGATCTCCTCGATGACGATGTTCACCGAATGGAGCAAGAAGAGCCACGGCAACCTCATCCCGGATTGGTGTATCAGGAACTCTGCCCAGAGCACGCGCCTATCCTAACGGATAAGGAATACAAGCGCCTGCGTGATTGCTACCTCCAGCCAGAGCATGGTGCTAGGGATATTCAGCCCAATGTCGTCTATTACACTCGCGACACGGACGGCGTGCACTACAAGTTCCTGCTGCTCAAAGGTGTACTGCTGGATTCCTACATAGGAGCCAAGTTGGCGTTAGAAGCAGCAGACTGGGATACAGCATCGCGCAGCGCGGCCAAGGGGCAGCCGAATGCCAAGAAACTCACAGTGGGTTGGTACGCACAGCTTCCGGGTCATGTAGAGGGACGTCCCTTTGACAGTCTGCGGAATAGAGCAACGCTCGATCAACCGGGCCTCATGGCCGCGCTTCGTCCGCTGGTACGAGCTATGGATCGTGCTGTGGAGGAGTATCTCCCAACGTACTACTATCCCACGGCACTTCCCACCGCCATGAAAGCCGTCCGACGTGAAAATGAACCCGAAGCTAAATATCTTGAGCAGGTCCGCAATAATCCCAACTCGCCATTCCCTGAAAAAGATGTCGCTGTGCTTAAAGGCATGGACATGATGGGCTGGGTGCCCGATATGGCAGCTTATATGCTATGGGGCACGATTTTCTCCACGTTAGAGTTGAATCGCCACATTGTGTTCCGCGCACACGAGGACTCCAACAATGCTGAAGGTACTCTCGTCTGTATCACGGGGCTGGGAACTTGGGTCGGCGGGCGTGTCATATTTCCCCGATACGGCTACGGAGCGGACCTAGCGCCTACGGATTTGCTCATCTGTGACAACCTGAATGAGCTACACGGGAATCTGGGACCGATGGTCGGTCATCGCTACAGTGTCGTGGCGTTCCTGCATCAGCACGTGCTGGATTATGCTAACGAGCAAGGGCAGTGGGCAGCAAAGACTTCGATCAACACTGAGACGCCTAGCACGCCGGAGGCTCAGACTCCGTTCACATACACGCCCAACTTCCTGACCAAAGAGGAAACGGATGAACTGACTGCTCACTTCGATACTCTCCCGACGATGCCAGCCGAAACAGCATTGCCGGGAACTTTCTCCGTGCGGAAAACAAGGTGGAACAGGGAAATCAAGCGGCAGAGCCTTGGGTACATAGCGCGGAATGCGTTCAACGACCGCAGGAATTGGGGCACTGAGTATGCTGACATCGACACCGCTCCAGAAATAATCCAACGGTTCCGGCGTAAGCTCGCGGCGCACACCGGGCACCAGATCAACTACATCAGCATTCTCAAGTACCCAGATTCCGAAGCACAGATCAACTGGCACAATCATGTTGAAGACCACTGGCATAACTCGCCCGTTTGGGATGTCACCGTGGGTCCAACTGAGCGTCGCTTCTGGGCACGTGAAGTCGCTAATCCGAAAACGACGGTCACATCCGTTCTTGCTCAAGTCGGCTCCTTGGTAACCCTGCCGTCATCCATGAACACTACGCACGAGCATGCCATCCTCAAGGACAAGACGACAGGCGTTCGCTATAGCATTAACTGCAAGTCGTTACCGCTTTATGGCGTTTGGGATTGTCACGGAGGGAAGAACTATCCTAAGAAAGGCGTTAATTTCCACGAAGACGCGGAGTACGTCGGACGCAAAGTGATCGATCGCAAGGGGAAGGTGATCAAGGAAGGCACGATCTTCGGCAACGCTACAAATCCACTCGTCTCCCATCACGGCGCGCTCAAAACCGAGGCGGAGTTCCGCAAGGAAGCCGAACGGCGAATGCAAGACCCCGCCTTCCGCGCTGAGGTAGAGAAGCTGCGAGGCAAGCATCTCCTGTGCTGGTGTGTTCAGAAGGGACCCAAGCGCGAGGAATTCTGCCACGCCCGTGTCTGGCTGGAAATCGCGAACAGAAAAGATCCAACGAGGAGCTAGCTCAATTTTGGCGCGGCCCGGTTAGCTTGAGTTCACTCAGTAGACGCGGACACGACGAGGCCCGCATCAGACGCGGACACAGCGATGCTGCCATCCGGCAGAGCCACCGCGACCGGAAAGAGTGAAGAAATCTTCTTCTTCCACACCTTGTTCAGCTTTTCTTTGATGATGTCGTTTGTGGCTGGAGCCAAGTACCGCATCGTGCTTTGAACGTCCTTGTGGCCTAGCAGGTACTGAACGGTCGGAACATCAAAGCCGGAACGCAAGCAGGTTGTGGCATAGGTGGAACGAAATTTGTGCAAGTAGAAACTTCTTCTCATCGAGTTCCGCTTTTTTCGCAACGTCCTTGCACCAGCGCAGTAGTTTCTCGTTCGGACGTCCGTGGATGTTCGGGAAAACGAGATTGTGTTGCGGACGCCCCTTCCGCGATGTCTTTGAATGCCGCTCCAAGGCTCGCGTCAGATCCTCGGGAATAACAATCTCGCGTTCCGAATTTGTCTTGGGTACCCAACCATAGTGAGGCTTGGCGCTGACCCTCAGCGTACTTTCTTTGAAATTCAAGTCGGGCCATTCCAAGTGGATGAGTTCCCTCTCGCGAAGACCCGCCTTCAAGAAGACCGAGAAGATCAGTAATTCGGTCGGGTCGCACGCTTTGAAGAAAGCATCAAGCTCCTCTTGCGTGTAAACGTCCGGCATCTCCTCAACATACTTCGGAGCATCGCGTCCGCTCACGAGTTTGATGCCCTTTGATTTCAGGAAGGAATGGACGGTCAGAAACTTGTCGCAGGCAGTTCGCGGGGACCGCTTGTTCTTGAGAAGCCATTCGCCATACTTCAGGACATCGATCCGGGTCACGTCTCCGAGATTCGTTCGCTTGGCGTACCCGAGAAACTCTTCCAGCGTCTGTTTCGTCTTGCTGTAGGAGTTCGGCCTGTGCGTCAGGCGATAGTCCTCCAGATAGGCGTAGATTGCCGCTGAGAGGAGTAGGGACGGGCCTGCGGGTTCCGTTACCCCAATACCGAGGCTTTTTGCGTTCAGAACGCTTCGCTGAATCTCGGCTTCGTTCTGGGCATCCGCAGCGTTCTTACATTTCCGGGTGCGCTGCCTTTTCCCTTCGTACCACTTGATGATGTAGTCGGAGTCGGGGTGGTGTTCCTTGTGCCCGTTGACGTGGCACCAGTCCGGTTTGATCTTGTTGTTCCGAGCCGTGACGGGCCTGTAGTACGACCAGACGCCATTCACTTTTGCGGATTGATAGATCGCGACACGGAGGTTCGCCATAAGGCGAACCATACCTCAAAACCATACAATCGTAGTACAACCGCCCGTAACACTATGGAAACTAAAGTTATGGCGGAGAGAGTGGGATTCGAACCCACGTTAGAGTTTCCCCTAAACACGCTTTCCAAGCGTGCGCCTTCAGCCACTCGGCCATCTCTCCCGCAGTGAAAATTGGGCAGGACTTGGGTCATGAAGCGTTGCAGGAACGTTCCATCCGGAAGGAAACACCGGACCCGACCACTGGTTCGATTGTATGGTCGAGGGCGGGGAATGGCAACACGGGGTGAGACTCCGTCCAACGTCGCGGCGGAAATAACAACAGGCAGCGGTTAGAGCGGCTCGTCGGAAGCGATCGGGGACTGCAACACATCCGCGAGATTATCCTCCGGCACGGCATGACCGTTGTGTGCTCCCTGGTGAGCACCCGAGGCTTGAGCTGCGGCATCCGCCGGTTTGGCGGGCACACCGTCAGCGATCCGATTGTTGAGACAATACAGCGCCAACTCCAGTCGGTCCGCCACCCCCAGCTTGTCATAGACTTTGCGTAGATAGTTCTTCACCACCTGCTCGGTCGTCCCGACGCGGATGGCGATTTCCTTGTTCTTCATGCCCTGCGTCACACAGGTCACGATGGTTGACTCTTTCGGCGTAAGTTGCACTTTAGAGCGCGGAGACTGTGGACGCGAACCTTGGGTGCGATACGCGGCCAACACCCACTGGGTTCCTTGAGAATCAAGCCAAGGATCGCCCTTTCCAACCCGGCGAAGGCAGTCGACAAAGAGCTCCGGATCGATCTCGCGCGAAACGATGGCAAAAGCGCCCCGACGAAACAGTTCCAGGGTCATTTCTTGATTCGATTCAGCCGTGACCACCACCAATCGAAGCTGCGGATTCTGGCGGAGGAGGTCGGTGACTGCGTCCGCTGCATTGGGTGCCAAGGCGGCTTCAAAGACCATGACGTCGGCGACGAATTTTTTCGCGGCAGAGAGCGTCTGATCGAGGGTCTCGGCTTGGCCGACGACGCGAATATCGTCTTCAACCGCAAAAATCTTGCGCAGCCCGGCGCGGAAGATCGCTTGAGTGTCCGCCACGATCACGCGCAGAAACTGGCGATCGCCCGGTTGTTCAAGCGGCAACTGCTCGAATTTTTCTTCCGCTCGGACTGCGCTACTTGCCATAAATGTCTTTTCACCCGGCCAAAGCGGGCCGGTCTTACGGGTACGCCGCTATCGGCGTTCGAAACGATATTCGTCGATCACCACCCCGATGCCGCGGCGCCCATCGTGCTCGGAGCTGCGTACCACGCGCCCGCGACAGTCCACCCGTACATCGCTGGCCGAACCCACCACCCCAGCGGGCAACGAGATCGTAAAATCCACCACCGATCCAATCGGCATATCCGACTCCACCTCGAACAACACCCCGTTGGCAGAGATATTCTGGGTCTCGGTGGCACTCGCCCCGGCTTGCAGCTTCACGGAAACCGGCAATTTGACCGGGAAGCGCACAGCACTCTGCATGTCGGAGTAACGCCCCGCCCGGATGCGTGCGTTTCTCACTTCGCCCGAGTTTTCACCGGACGAAGAATTGACTGCGTTATTGCCTTCCCCGAATTGACCAGGGTTCGTCATCACGAACGCAGATTACACCCACGAACCAAGAGCACAAAGTTACCGAAGGCATCGCACTACTAGGGAGTTAATCCTTTGATTTGAGAGGCTTGGCGGGCAATCGAATGGTTTTACGTAACGGCCGGATGGTACTCCACACTTTCGCGCGATCGGCAAAAGGGCGGTCGGAAGAGCACAAGCGCCCGACCACAACGAGGTGGGAGCGAACGGAAAACATTCTTGGGATTCTCGGTGCTAAACTTATAAGTCATCCCGCAGAAAATCCCAGCGTTCAATTCACCGTGAGGTTTGATTATGGCGACTATGGAACTCCCCGTTCACTTCGATGTGAGCGCCCACGCGGCACCCTTCAAGAACGAACCGTTTATCAATTTCAGCAAAGAAGAAAATGCCCGCAAGATGCGCGCTGCTATTCATAGAGTGCGCGAACAGTTGGGCCGCGAGTACGACTTGATCATTGGCGGAAAACGGATCAAGACCGCCGACAAAATTAAATCACTGAATCCTGCTAAGCCCTCCGACATTGTTGGCATTCATCAGAAGGCGGGCAAGGAACACGTTGAGCCGGCAATGCAAGCCGCGCTCAAGGCCTTCGAATCCTGGAGCCGTGTCTCCATGGAAGAGCGCGCGGCCTTATTGTTCCGTGCCGGCGATCTGCTGCGCGAGCGTAAGTTTGAATTCATGGCATGGCTGATCTTTGAAGTGAGTAAGAACTGGTCCGAGGCCGACGCCGACGTTGCCGAAACCATCGACTTCTGTGAGTTCTATGGGCGCGAAGCCTTGCGACTGTCCAAAGCCCAGCCATCGGTGCAATTGCCGGGCGAACTCGATCACCTCATCTATATTCCCCTTGGAGTCGGTGCAGTCATTCCTCCGTGGAACTTTGCCTGCGCGATTATGGCAGGAATGACGTTAGCCTCAATCGTCTGTGGCAACACCGTCATCTTGAAGCCGTCGAGCGATTCGCCCACCATTGCAGAGAAATTTATTGAACTACTGGAAGACGCCGGGATGCCGGAAGGCGTGGTGAATTTTTGCCCGGGATCGGGCGCGGCTTTTGGCAACGCCATCGTCGCCCATCCCAAAACCCGATATGTCGCCTTCACCGGTTCGCGCGAAGTGGGACTGGACATCAATAAGAGCGCGGCCACGCAGGTTCCGGGTCAACTGTGGGTCAAGCGCACGATCCTTGAAATGGGTGGCAAGGATGCCATCATCGTCGACTCCGACTCCGACTTCGAAGCGGCCGTCGAAGGCGTCGCGGCTTCGGCCTTCGGCTTCCAGGGACAGAAGTGTTCGGCGTGTTCGCGGGCCATTATCGACGAACGCATCTATGACACTTTCATCGATCGCCTCAAGGACCTCGTACAAAAGATCACGGTCGGCGATCCAGTCGACAATCCGAGTATGGGTGCGGTTATCAACGAGACCTCGATGAAAACCATTCTTGCCTACATCGAACAAGGAAAAAAGGACGGTCGCTTGATCACAGGCGGCAGCCTCGACAAGAGCGCGGGGGACGGTTACTTTGTACAGCCCACGGTAATCGCGGATATTGCGCCGAAATCAAAACTGGAGCAGGAAGAAATTTTCGGCCCCGTGCTGGCAGTTATCAAGTCCAGGAACTTTGAACACGCACTTCAAATCGCGAACGATACCGAGTTCGGCTTGACTGGGGCGGTGTACACCAAAAGCAAAGAAAAAATCGAACTCGCCAAGCGCGAATTCCACGTGGGAAACCTCTATATCAATCGCAAATGCACGGGAGCCATGGTCGGCGCGCATCCCTTCGGCGGATTCAACATGTCAGGCACCGATTCAAAGGCTGGCGGACCCGATTACTTACTTCTCTTCACGCAAGCGAAGTCGATCGGCGAAAAGATCTAATTCAGAAAACAGCCCCCGCTCCTTGCCAGCCCTTCGGCAAGAAGCGGGGGCTGTTTTCGTAAGACGCGGAACGAACCATCCGCCTACCGAGGCTTCTCTCTCTCCAAAAACTAAAAGGCGACCATCGCTGGTCGCCTTCATTCTGAGAGGATCAATCGTGCCCTTACGCTGGCGCCGGATAGTCGCCGCCCTTAGCCACGCTGGGACGACCGGGCTCAGGCTTGAGCACCTGCTGCACACCGTCATCGGCCTTCGGTGGCGGCACCACCTTGGGAAGTTCCCTGCCCTCGATTAGCAAGCGAATTTCGTTCGCATCCAGGACTTCGCGTTCCAGCAATGCGCTGGCGATTCGCACCATCGCATCTGTGCCCTCGGAGATAATGCTCTTGGCCTGGTTATACCCTTTGCCGATCATGCGGCGAACTTCTTCGTCGATTTTGATCGCTGTGGCTTCGCTGTAGTCGCGATGCTGAGCGATTTCACGTCCCAGGAAAATCTGCTCTTCCTTTTTGCCAAAGGTCAGCGGACCAAGTTCGCTCATGCCAAACTCGCACACCATCTTGCGCGCCAGTTCCGTAGCGCGTTCAATGTCATTTCCTGCGCCTGTGCTCATCTGATTGAGGAACATCTCTTCGGCGATGCGCCCACCCATCATGATAGCGATTTCGGTTTCCAAATAGTCCTTGGTGTAGTTGTGCTTGTCGTCGATCGGCAACTGCATGGTCACGCCCAGCGCCATGCCACGGGGAATAATCGTGACTTTGTGCAGGGGATCGGAGTTGGGCAACTTGGCTGCGACTAACGCGTGTCCCGCCTCGTGATACGCCGTAACCTTCTTTTCTTCCTCAGTGAGAATAAGCGACTTGCGCTCCACTCCCATCAGGACTTTATCTTTCGCCAGCTCGAAGTCGTACATCAATACGGCCTTGCGATTTTGGCGGGCTGCACTCAGCGCTGCTTCGTTGACCATGTTCGCTAAATCGGCGCCGGAGAATCCCGGTGTCCCACGCGCCAGTACGGAAAGATCAACATCGTCGGCGATCGGGATCTTCCGAGTATGTACCCGAAGAATCTCTTCCCGCCCGCGAACGTCGGGACGGTTGACTACGACTCGGCGATCGAAGCGTCCGGGACGCAGCAGCGCTGGATCAAGCACGTCCGGCCGGTTCGTCGCCGCCATCAGGATGACCCCCTCATTCGATTCGAAGCCATCCATTTCGACAAGAAGCTGATTCAGGGTCTGTTCACGCTCGTCATGTCCGCCGCCGAGGCCTGCGCCGCGATGACGTCCCACGGCATCGATTTCATCGATAAAGATTATGCACGGGGCGTTCTTCTTGCCCTGTTCGAACAGATCGCGCACGCGACTGGCACCCACGCCAACAAACATTTCTACGAAATCGGAGCCCGAGATGGAAAAAAACGGCACATTCGCCTCGCCAGCAACAGCCCTGGCCAGCAAAGTCTTACCTGTTCCCGGAGGCCCCACCAGCAGAACACCCTTCGGGATGCGCCCGCCAAGCTTCTGGAACTTTTGCGCCTCGCGCAAAAACTCTATAATCTCTTTCAACTCTTCCTTGGCTTCTTCAACGCCGGCAACATCTTTAAACGTGACTTTCTTCTGCTGCATCGAGAGTAGCCGCGCCCGGCTCTTGCCGAACGACAGCGCTTTGTTTCCGCCCGTCTGCATCTGCCGAATCATGAAGAACCACAACGCGGCCAGCAGCACTAGAGGCGCGAGGTTCAGCAGCCAACTGGGCCAGCTTCCAGCATTGATATCGCGGAAATTCATCGAAACGCCCTTGTCGCCGAGCGTCTTAATCATGTCGGGATAGTTCACCGGGGCGGTCGTGTGGAAGCCCGAGCCATCGGCATATTTGCCGTGAACTTCCTGGCTGGAAATCGTCACTTCCTTCACCTTGCTCTGATCTACGTCCGACATGAACTGGGAAAAGTTAACTTCCTTCTCCTTCTGGCCAGAGGTGCCCGCTTTGACTACTTGCCAGAGCAAGAATGCGGACAACACAATCGCCAGCCAGAAAACTACTGTCTTTACTGTTGAATTCACCTAAAGCTCCTCGATAAAACCATACCCACCATCAAAAACCTGAGTGGAGTGCAATCAACCCAGCTACTTAGATGCAGTCCGCGCCGTTTCGATTTGGCCAATTCGTGGTATCCGCTATTCTATCCCTTTTTAGTGGAAACGGAATGGTTAAGCGACCATAACTTCGGTCACGCGCGGTGCGCCCCCGTGGTCGCAATGTACGACAGATTTCGGTTGGTTTGTTCGGGAGAACCGAGCCCATAGCCGACTAGAAATGAATCGTCGACCAGAAATCCGAAGTAGTCGGGCTGCAACTGGACTCGGCGGGCGGATTGGCGGTCGAGTAAAGTGGCCAATTTGACTGAAGCGGCGCCGCGACCACGCAAATCGCTCATCAGAAAGTCGTTGGTCACGCCGGAATGGACGAGGCCTTCGACCAGCAGAATGTGATTGCCGCCAATGTCGGGTTCGTGGCTGAAGAAAATCTCCAGAACATCCGTGGCGGCCTCTTCCTGCTGGCGATAGCGTGGTTTGATAAATTGACAGGTCACAGGAACGTCGAGCGCTCGGACCAAATCGGCCATGAACATGAACCCGTTTTCCAGCAGGGCCAGGGCGTGAATGGATTTTCCCTTGTAGTCGTCGGAAATCTGACGCCCCATTTCGCGGACGCGCTTCTGAATCTGGTCCGCGGGAAGAATGGTACGCAGACCGTTGCTTTTTCCGCTCGGATTCGTGCCGCTTGGGTTCATGGGAAATCCTCGTGCAAAATGCTACTCGAGCGGCATTTCGCGAATCATAATTGCCCGGTCTGACTCGGTTGCCCTGAACTTCTCGCTTACCGGAAACATGTGCGCCCAAACCAGGTGTTCGCCACAAGTCACCACCGGCCAGATCCTCTTGCCCTCGGTCGCAAGATGACGCCGCTGTAATAACGCTTTCATCTTCTTCGGGCCTTTAGTATGCGCCGGCCAAAAGCGATCTCCCGCCCGCCAATTGCGGATGCGCAGCGGCTCGGTCAGCATGCTTGCGTTCAATAGCCCCCCATCGAATCGTTCGCGATTATACGACGAATCCCAATCCGGCGAGAAGGCGAGCGCTTCGACTCCGATACCAACTTGCGGTAGGTTCACCCTCCCCGGGATGGATAGGGGCAGATCGAACTCCCCTGTCGCGGAGCCGCACCCTTGCGAAAAAAGCAGAAATCCGCCGCATTTTTGGGCCCTCCAGCCGCGAGGCAGCATGCCGGTTCTCGCCGACGACCCGGACGCTGCCAGTTTCCGAACGGCTTCTACATGCTTGAAATCCAGCGCCAGGCCGAGTTCTTCGGCGCAGGCTCGAATCAAGCGCCGCTGCATCGCCAAAGACTGTGCCTCCAGAGCAGTGCCGTCGAGCCTTCCGCCGTCTGCATTTGTTCGCCACACCTCCGGCAACAAGGCGAAAACTCTGGTCTGCCAATGCTCTTCCTCCGCGCGAAAGATCTCCGCGCTATCGCTCAGCGCAAGCAAAATCGCAGGATTGAACTCTTCCTTCAGGCGCGGCAGCAAGTGATGCCGGACGCGATTCCGGGTGTGGCGCGGATCGCGGTTGCTATCGTCCTCGCGCCAGGTCTGACCAATCTCCCCTAAATAAACTTCAATCTCGTCCCGGCGCAATCCCAACAACGGACGAAGGATCGGCCCCGCCTCAGTCCGCAATCGCGGATAAATTCCGCTTAACCCTCTACTTCCCGCCCCCCGGATCAGCTTTAACAGTACCGTCTCGGCCTGGTCGTTTAATGTGTGCCCGGTGGCGATTGAGTTCAGGAAGTTAACCCCCAACAGACGCCGATAGAACTTATAACGCAAACTTCGCGCCGCAGCCTCGAGGCTCAGCCCCTGCGATGCGGCGAACTCGTGAGCGTCGCCCGAGTCGCCATGAAATTCCAGTCGAAAACCGGCAGCCAAATCGGCGACAAACCCTTCGTCGCCATCGGACTCCGCTCCGCGAAGTCTGTGATTGAAGTGCAGCACATGCAGCACAACCCCCAGGGACTCACGCAGTTCCAGCATCAGCCTCAGCAACGCTACCGAATCCGCTCCTCCAGAAACCGCCACCCCGACCCGTTCGCCCGCGCACACGAGTCCCTGTTCGTGAATATAATCCGCAACTCGCCGGCTCAGGCTTCGCACACATTCATGGTACACGCCCGCCTGTCACGAATTGGGCAGCTTCTCGCCGCATCCCTCTTCCGGACAGGCATAATGCATCACGTTCCGCTGCCGATCCAGGCTATAAATCAACATGGGACGTCCGTGCCGATCGCACCGCGGTTGATCGGGAAGGATGGTCGGGGTGTCGCCTTTTCGCGGAGTCACATATCCCAGCGCCTCGCTAAAACAGCGATGGCAAAACTTGTCCGTGCATCGAAAAAACTCGACCGAATGACTGCTGCTGAACGGCGCAAGGCAAAACTCCATGGTGCGATGATGCTTATCGCACAAGGGGAGAATGTCGGTCCGCATGGCGCCAGTCTAGCATTAGAGCGCGCAGTGGTCGGTGACGAGTGAGACTCCCTATCGGGATCGAGGGGATCAGGAAGACAGAGCGGGCGCGGCATCCAGCAAGTTCAGAAATGCCAGTTTCTTCTCAGGGGGAAGGAACGATGCTTCGAAGGAATTGCGGGCCAATTCGCGCAAGTGCTCATAGTTGAAGCCGAACTTCTCCTGCGCTAGTTGATACTCCCCCGCCAGTGAGGTTTGAAAGATACCCGGATCGTCGCTGTTGAGCGTGACCATCAATCCCTGGTCGAAGTAATTGCGCACGGGATGGAGTTCCAGAGAAGCGCACGCACCGGTTCTGACGTTGCTCGTAATACAGATCTCGACCGGTAGTTGCCGGCGAGCGAGTTCTTCCACGAGTTCGGAGTCCAAGGAGGCAGTCAGAGCATGTCCGATGCGCTCGGCGCGAAGATTAAGCGCGCCCCAAATCGACTCTGGCCCCGCAGTTTCTCCCGCATGGGCGGTCAGCCGCAAGCCGTTGGATTCAGCATATCCGTAGCCCTCGCGAAACAGTTCAGGAGGAGCCTTGACCTCGTCGCCGCCAATCCCAATACCGACAACGTTCCGGTCGCGGTAACGGACCGCCAACTCAAACACCGCTCGCGCCGCCTCCGCGCCGAATTGTCGGACCGCATCAAAAATCCACAACAACGAAACGCCGAAGTCACGTTCTCCAGCCTGGCGTCCTCGTTCCAGCGCTTCGAAGATGGCGGCAAAGTCCTGTTTGCGCCAGAGACATACACCGACGGAAACGTAGACTTCCGCGTGCAGCACGTTTTCCTCTTTTAGCTTCTGCATGAGCCGGTAGGTGATGAACTCGTAGTCTTCCGCCGCGCGCAAATCCTCCGTGATGGCCTTGAACGCCATGAGGAATCCATTGAAATCGGAATAACTGTAGAGCGGCAGAATGTCGGCTAAAGTATCGCGTTGCCCGTGGCGATGTCGCAGTGCGAGCAAGGTGGCCGGATCAATGGAGCCTTCGAGGTGGAGGTGCAGCTCGGCCTTGGGGAGCGCAACGATATAACGACTCGGCACGGACGCCATGTAGCGATTGTAGTTCAGTTGTTAACGAAAGCGATTCCTCGCTCCGCAGAGGCCTTCACTTAGGACACAACCGCGGGCACGGCTTGGTTCACGATCAGCCAATACAACCCCACTTGCTGCACGACACGCTGAAATTGCTCGAAATCGACAGGCTTCTGAATATAACTGCTGACATGCAGCGTATAGCTGTCGACCAAGTCTCGTTGTTCTTTCGATGACGTAAGCATCACGACCGGGATCAGCTTGGTGCGTTCGTCGGTTCGGATGGCTTGGAGGACTTCCAGCCCGCCGATCTTGGGCAGTTTGAGATCGAGTAAGACTACCTTAGGAACACTGAACTCACGCTCCGCATGGGTTCCACGGCAGAACAAAAAGTCTAGCGCCTCGATGCCGTCGCGGGCGACGTAAATCAAGTTAGCAAGCTTAGCGCGTCGCAGCGCGGTCAAGGTCAACTCGGCGTCAGCCGGGTCGTCTTCGACGTATAGGATTTCGACTTCCTGTCGGATCATTTCGTTTCTCCTGCACTCATCGCTTCAAACGATTCAAAGTCGGATGGTAGCCCAGCTGAAAAGAAAAAGTCGCGCCTTTGTCAGGCGCAGACTCCGCCCAGATGCTTCCCCCATGATTGCGGAGAATCCGTTGCACCGTGGCCAATCCGACCCCGGTTCCCTCAAACTCCTCCGTCCGGTGCAGGCGTTGGAAGGCAACAAACAGCTTATCGGCGTAGTTTTGGTCAAATCCAGCCCCATTATCGCGCACAAATATTATGGGGGTTCCTTCGCTCGCAGTCTGCCCTATCTCTATTACCGCCACGTCCCGACGCCTCGTGTACTTGACCGCATTCGAAAGCAGGTTGGAGAAGACTTGTTGGATCAGGCCCGGATCGCAATCCACGGTGGGCAACGGTTCAATGCGCCAATCGATTCGTCTGCCTTGGCAGTCTGGCTCCAGATCCCTCCGCGCCTTCTGCAACAAAAGGTTCAAGTCGGTGGCTTGAAAGATCAAGCGCTGGCGTCCAATGCGCCCCATGTTCAAGAGGTCGTCCACCAGTTGTCCCATCTTTCTTGCCCCTTTTTGGATCATGTCTACGTAGTGTTGCGCAGTGGCATCGAGGCTGGGGCCACAATCCTCCTGCAAGAGCTTGGAGAATCCGGCCATATGTCGCAGCGGGGCCCGCAAGTCATGGGAGACGGAATAGCTAAAACTTTCCAGATCCTCGTTGGCCGCTACCAATTCCGCCGTGCGCCGCATGACTCTCTGCTCGAGCTGTTCATTTAAGGATTGAATCTCCCTATGCGAGCGGGCGAGTTCCATCGATTGGCCAGCCAAAGCGGTCTCTATGCGCTTCCGCTCCGTGATGTCAGCCCGAATCGCGACGTACTGGCGTGGCTTCCCACTCTTTTGCAGCAAAGGAATGATGGTGGTGTCCACCCAATAAAAAGTGCCATCCTTGGCACGATTCTTGATTTCGCCATTCCAGACTCCCCCGCCAGCGATGGTGCGATACATTTGTTCGAAAAACTCCTTCGAGTGATGGCCTGAATTCAATATGCGGTGGTTCTGACCCAGCAATTCCTTTTGCGAGTATTGGCTGATGCGGAGGAACTTGTCGTTGACGTAAGTGATCCTGCCCTGGACATCCGTAATCGCCACAATCGCGTGCTGATCTAACGCGTATTTTTGTTCGGCTAATTCCTCGAGCAAAGCATCGCGCACCGCCCTGTTGTGTTCCCGCGCCGCCTCCGCTTGGGCGCGATCCTCGAGGTCTTGTTCCAATTGGCGATTGATGCCTTGCAATTTCATCCGATCCGGGATGGAGAGCATTTTGGGAATTAGAGTTAACAACATCGCCGCCGTGAGCAAAGATGCCCCCGCCGTAATTGCCTTCACCGCGCCCGCAAGCAAATAACTGGCGTGCCAAACATTCCAAATTTCGAGCAGATGCGTCGTGCCGCAGGCAAGAATAAACACACTGAACATGCCGCAGACCCGGTCGAATGGAGTCTTTCGATTCTTTCGCACGAAATAAATCAGGGCTACCGGAATGCAATAGTAAGAAAGAGCAATGAGTCCATCGGAGATGACATGCAACCAAACAAGTCGTGGATCCCACAGATAACAATAGCCATGGGGCATGAGATCGAGGGAAAGCAGCGTCTTCAAATGATCCATACAGCCGTCTGCCCTTAACGCCCGGACAATCGTGAAATCGACTCATCCGAGCGAGTTTCGGATTCGTACAAGGGTGCCCCAAGTGAAAGAGTCATACGTCGCAGATCGGATAATCAAAGCCAACACTTCAGTCGTGAGAACAATTGTCAGCCGCGCGAAAGGATGGGGTCCTTCGTGCGGAAAAAGAACCAACCTCACCATATGCTTCCAGTCATACCCTTGTTCCCTCAGTCAGGGTCGCTCACTTACCTCCGATCCAATCACCGTAAAGCTTTAGATTCGTCCCGCCGAAGAAGTCGCCATGACGCTCTTCAGGTCGACGAGGTTGCGCCTCAATTGGTCGACCCCCGCCCGATTCGCTCTTGTCGTATTCGTGTTGAGTCTAACGGCCTTTCCGGAACAGCCCGATTCCACGCCGATCGATCTCGCCGATAAGAGTCTTGAAGACCTGATGAATATTCAGGTCACTTCAGTTTCAAAAAGGGAACAGCCCTTATCTCGCACCGCATCCGCGATTTTTGTCATCACGACTGCCGACATCGAGCGCTCCGGAGCCACCAACATCCCCGACTTGCTGCGCATCGTGCCGGGCGTCGATGTGGCCCAGATCGACGCCAATACCTGGGCCATTACTGTGCGAGGATTAAACGCGCGCTTTGGCAACGAGCTCTTAGTCCTGCTCGATGGGCGTAACGTCTATACCCCGACCTTCGGCGGCGTTTTGTGGGACACCCTCGACCTTCCCCTCGAAGACATTGAACGCATCGAAGTAATCCGCGGGCCGGGTGGAACGATCTGGGGCGCAAACGCGGTCAACGGCGTCATCAACATCATTACCAAGAAAGCCGCCAACACCTCCGGCGCGATGCTCGTCGGCGGGGGTGGCAACCTCGATCAGGGCTTCGGCACCGCGCAGTACGGCGGCAAGCTGGCCCATGCCACCGACTATCGTATTTACACCAAGTATCTCAATCAGGATCACCTGCCCGGACTCGCTGGCAACGACGGCTTCGACGGCTGGCACTTGCTGCGTGGCGGTTTTCGCATGGACAACGTTCTTTCGGGTAAAGACACACTCTCGGTTCAAGGCGACGTTTACACCGGCGAAGAGAAAGGAACTATCCGGTTTCTTCCCTTGGTCACATCCCCCGGATTCGAAGATGCCAAGCAGACGACGACTCTTTCCGGCGGCTCTGTCCAGACAGCGTGGAAGCAGGTCTACTCATCCCGCTCCGACACCGCCCTGCGAGTCTCCTTTGATCGCTACAAACGCAACGACATCCTCACCGAAACACGCAACACCTTCGCCATTGAATTCCAGCACGACATCCTTTGGGGCAGCCGGCAGGATATTGTCTGGGGAGCCGCGTACGGCTATACATCCTCCGGCTCGCAAGGCAACCTCACCGTTTCGTTCAGGCCGCCCGACTTGGTCATGCGACCCTTCAGCGGATTCGTCCAAGATGAAATCGCTTTGCTGCCCAAGAAGTTGTACTTCACTGTAGGCGCCAAGGTCGATCACAACCACTACACCGGTTTCAGCCTGATGCCCAGCGCCCGGCTGTCATGGACGCTCAATGAGCGAAACATGTTTTGGGCCGCCGTCTCGCGAGCCGAGCGGGTTCCGGCTGAAAGCGACGCCGCCGCCAGGGAAAATACCGGCAGTTTCCCCAGCCTCGGAGGGCTTCCTATCCTGGTGGCATTTGTGGGCAACCCGCATATCCAGAATGAAGACCTGATCGCCTATGAAGCAGGCTATCGAGTCGCGCTTTCGTCGCATGTCTCCGCCGACTATGCCCTCTACTATAGCGATTACAACCACCAAGACAGTATCGAGCCTCTCACCCCGGTTCTCGAAACTACGCCATCCCCGCCTCATTTTCTCGCTGCTGTCACCTACAAGAACCTTGGCTATGGCGAAGCCCACGGCTTTGAAGCAGCGGTGAATTGGAAGGCTACCACTCGTTGGACACTCAGCCCCGGATACGCCTTCGAACAGATTCATATGCACGTGCGATCCTCAAGCCAAGACACGTTGTCCGTACCAGAAGCGCAGGGAGGCAGTCCCGTCCAAAGTGCTCAATTAAGGTCGCATTTCAACGTCACCCATCAGCTCGCGTGGGACGCCTCCGCCTACTTCGTGGGCCGCTTAAGCAGCGGCCCCGTCCCTTCCTACACTCGGATCGACACCGGACTCACCTGGCAAGTGAACCAAGCGTTTTCAATAAGCGCGTTCGGACAAAATCTCGTGAAAGATCGCCACCTGGAGTTTGTCGACAGCTCGGGAATCCTTGAATCCACGCTCGTCAAACGCAGTATTTACGGAAAGCTGACTTGGCACTTTTAAAGAGGCCCGGCGACTCGGTTGCAGAAGTGGGATTGGTTCTCTTGCGACCGACGGCAAGTTTACTGCGTGAATCCCACTGCATGGGAATCGCGGCCACAATTCTGTTGCTTTGTGCAATCGCAACTCAAGCGCAGTCCGCTCCGGAGTACCAGGTCAAAGCGGCGTTCCTTTTCAACTTCGCCAAGTTCGTCGAATGGCCCGACAATAAATTCCCCAGCCCCGACACTCCACTGCAAGTCTGCGTGCTCGGGAGAGATCCCTTTGGCAGCGACTTTCAACAAGTAGTCGCAGGTAAAACCGTGAACGGGCATAGGATCGAAATAGCCTACCCTGCCAGTGCGTCGCAGGCAATAAACTGTCACATTCTCTTTATTTCCTCCACCCAAAAGAAGGAGATTTCACAAATTCTCGAAAGCCTCAAGGGTCGGAGCGTTCTCACTGTGGGTGACACCGAAGGTTTCGCGCAATTCGGGGGTGACATTAACTTCGTGCTGGAAGACAACCGCGTACGCTTCGAAATCAACTTGAAGGCCGCCGACGCGGAACACCTGAAGCTGAGCGCCAAACTACTGGCCGTTGCCAAAACCGTCATCGGCAGGGAAGCTTCGGCGACACCGTGAGCCGCGCCGACATTCACGGTCGCAAGCCCCTCCCCGCCAAGCTATGCTTCGGCGCGCTCTCGCTCCTGCTCGCGATCTCAGCCGTCGCCGAAACCGATTTGACCGACAAGAGCCTCGAAGAACTCTCCAACATCCAGGTTTATGGCGCATCGAAACATTTGCATAATGTCAGCGACGCTCCTTCTTCCGTGACCGTCGTCACCGCCGACGAAATCCGGCGCTACGGTTATCGCACTCTGGCGGAGATTTTACAGAGCGTGCGCGGTTTCTACGTAACTTCCGATCGAGATTACAGTTTCGTTGGAGTGCGGGGCTTTGGCCGACTGGGGGATTCCAACAATCGCATTCTGATTTTGATCGACGGCCACCGCATCAACGACAACGTTTTCGGCGAACCGTACGTGGGCACAGAGTTCCTGGTCGACGTCGATCTGATCGAACGCGTGGAAATCATTCGCGGCCCCAGTTCGTCACTCTATGGCGCCGATGCGTTCTTTGCGGTGATCAATGTAGTCACTCGCAAAGCCCCGCAATTGAAAGGCTTCGAACTATCTCTAGCGCCAGCCAGTTTCGGCGCCTACAATGGGCGCGCCAGTTTCGGCGCTCAGTTCCGCAGCCTCGACTTGATGCTCTCCGGCACGTTCTACAACAGTCGGGGACAAACTCTGTTTTATCCGCAATTCGATAGCCCTGCCACGAACAACGGCATTACCCGCAACACCGACTACGAAAGCTTCCAACACATTCTAGCCTCGCTGAGCTTCGAAGGCTTCACACTGCAAGGATTATTCAGCGCCCGCGACAAAGGCGTCCCCACCGCTTACTATGGCGCTTTGTTCGACGATCCCCGCACTCAGAACTTCGATTATCACCAATACCTCGATCTGAGTTATCAACATTCCATCGGCCAGAAATGGGATCTTACCGCTCGCACTTCCTATGATCAAGCCCGCCTGCAGGCTCCCGTCGCCACGGGCCTTCCCGACGGATCGTCCACCGTGAACACCTACTCATTCCGCGGAAACTGGTGGGACGTCGAAGCCAAACTAAGCCGAACTCTTTTCGACAAACATAGGATCACGCTGGGCACAGAGATCACCGACAACGTCCGCCAGGACCAGGGCGACTACACTCCTCTCGGGAATATTTTCGTCGCAGCCCCCGCCAGTTCGACTATCTCGGCATTCTACGGACAGGATGAACTCGCCATCACCCATGCCCTCACATTGAGCGCCGGTCTGCGCTATGACCACTACTCCGACTTCGGCGGTACCATCAATCCGCGCCTGGGACTCATCTACCACCTCTTCCACCCCACGACTTTAAAGCTGCTTTACGGAACCGCATTCCGCGCCCCCGAGCCCTTTGAACTCACGCCCGACTACGGAGCTTCGTACGACAACAATTTAAAGCTTCGGCCGGAGACGATCCGAAGTCTCGAAGCAATCGCGGAGCAAAGACTAGGACAGCGCTTCACTCTGTCAGGCGGTGTTTTCCGCAATTGGATCGACAATCTCATCTCCCTGGAACTCAACCCCACGGACGGCAACACCATATACACCAACTCAGGAAAAGACGACGCCACCGGCGTGTCGGTTGAACTGGAAGGGCGCTTCGATGACGGGATCGAAACTAAGGTCAGTTATAGTTACACGGCCGTCAATCAGCCTGGAACCGATCAGGCAATCCCAAACTCTCCGCGGGAGCTGGGCAAATTGAACTTGAGCTTTCCGGCATTCAGCCAAAAGTTGTTCGCCAGTGTCGACGCGCAGTACACCAGCCCACGCCAAACTTTGGCGGGCAATGCTGTCAGCGGCTTTTCCGATTACAACGTCACCCTGCTGGGGCATGCGCTAAGCAAGCATCTGGATCTGTCCGCCAGTGTCTACAACTTGATGGATAAGAAATATTTCGATCCTGGGCGTCCCGAAGATGCGCAGGACTCCATCCAACAGGACGGAAGGAATTTTCGCGTAAAGATTACAGTCAAGTTCTGAGGACGAAAATTAGCTTAACCTTTTGCTCTTGCAAACTCGCTGTGGTGGCGGCTGTAGAACTGATAAATAATCAAGCCGATCACCAGCCATACGATGAAACGCAGCCATGTGATCACCGTCAGTCCGGTCATCAACCCCGCGCAGAGGACAACTGAAATCAGCGGAAACCACGGCACGAACGGAACCTTAAAGCCGCGCTTGCGATCCGGTTGACGATGCCGCAACAGGATCACTCCCATCGACACCAGCACGAACGCGAACAGCGTTCCGATGTTGGATAAGTCGGCGGCATCGCCGATATCCACAAAGCCAGCAGGAATACCCACCGCGAAACACGCGATCCAGGTCGACCAATGCGGCGTCTTAAACTTGGGATGCACCCTCGAAAATAACTTCGGCAACAACCCATCGCGCGACATCGCGTACCAGATGCGAGCCTGTCCATATTGAAAAACTAGAATGGACGAAATCATTCCCATCAATGCGCCCAGCACAATCACCGATCGATAGAAAGGATGCGCACCCAGCATTTTCAGCGCATAAGCCACCGGCGCATCCGCGGCCTCGCCTGAGGCAAACGTCGTGTACTTCATCATGCCCAGCAGAACGATGGCAACGCCGATATACAAAATCGTGCACACCACCAGCGACGCAATGATGCCAAACGGCAAGTCGCGCTGCGGATTCCCGCACTCCTCAGCAGCGGTCGAAACTGAATCGAAGCCGATGTAAGTAAAAAAAACGATGGCACCGCCGGTCACAATCCCAGCGAAGCCGGACGGCGCGAAGGGCTGCCAATTCGCCGGATTGATCAACATTCCGCCAACAACAAGAAACGTCAGAATGGCGCCGATCTTAATCAGCACCATGATGTTGTTGGCCTTGGCCGACTCTTTGACGCCGCGGACCAACAACAACGTCAGAATGAACACGATTAAGAATCCGGGGAGATTGAAGTACGCGCCTGTCCAATGCCCTGCAGCAAAGACAGGGTTCGACCACTTATCCGGCAGGTTCACGCCGAATGCGGCTAACTGCGCTTTGGAATATCCGCTGAAACCGACGGCGACGGCCACGTTGCTAACGACGTATTCGAGAATCAAGTCCCAACCGATGATCCAGGCAAAAATCTCGCCCAGTGTCGCGTAAGAATAGGTATAAGCGCTGCCCGCGATCGGGATCATCGACGCCAACTCGGCGTAGCAAAGTCCGGCGAAACTACAGGCAACCGCGACCAGCAAAAACGAAATCGCAATGGACGGTCCGGCGGCAGGGCGCCCGTGCATCAGCGCACCCGCGGTGCTTCCCGTTCGCACGAAATTCACAAAGAGGTCGAGCACCTGAGCGTGGAGAATCGAAGGCGCCTCGAAATGCTCGCCCGCAGCGGCCGTCCCGGTGAGCACAAAAATCCCCGAGCCGATGATCGCACCGATGCCAAGAGCCGTGAGCGACCAGGGCCCCAGCGTCTTCTTCAGGCGATGCTCGGGATTTTCCGACTCCGCGATAAGCTTGTCGATCGACTTGCAGCACAACATTTGCGAGTCGGACGAGCGCACCACTTCAGGCTGCTTGCCAGCATCGGGGATCGTCGGTAGTTGCGCCAAGTGGCCTCGTGTATAGGTCTGACGAAAACGCTAGCGGGCCGGAAAGACTTCACCTCCGGCCCACTCCACAACGATTACCCTACCGCTTGGACGCGCCGCGCACCAGCTTTTTCACTTTACGCTTGGCCGAACCGCGAGCATACTCGCGGGGCTTCAAGGGCGATTCCGTCGCCTTCTTCTTGCGCGCTGTGCGCTTGGCTTTCTTGCGTTCCGGTTTTGCAAGTGCTTTTGTATTGGCCATGAATGCTTTCTAAAAACAGATTTTGAAATTGGGCAATTGAGTAATTTCGTAATTTGAAGCCGAGCTCTACTTTACCAAATTAGCCGATTACAAAATTACCAAATCGACTTCAGGCTCGTTCCAACTGGGCATACTTCTCCACTAGTTTTTTCAAACCAAAGCGAGGAAATTGTACCGTAATCTTAGCCTCCGCGCCGTCTCCCTCGCGCTGGTAGACCGTTCCTTCGCCATATTTGGGATGAATTACCTTTTGTCCCGGACGGAAACCCTGCCGCCCTTTTGGCTCTTCCACCATTGGTTTTGGGGCGGTAAACTTCTTTCCCCGCGAGGCGAAGAACTCCGCAATGTTCTCGATCGAGTTGTACGCCGGAGTTGAGTACTTGGGCGCCGTGGGCTTCGGCCGGTTACGCCCTGCCCAGCTAATGCTCTGATCTTCGTCCTCGTAAGAGTAATGTGCAGACGTGTCGCCATCGTGTGACACGGACGCTCCCGCTCGCGCATTCCTGGCCTTCGACGTTCCGAGCTCTTCCAGCAATTGCGAGGGAATCTCTTCCAGGAACCTCGAGGGCACGCTCGCCTCCGGCAAATCAGTGCCATAGCGCCGTCGATAAATCGCGCGGCTGAGGATGAGCGTATCCATCGCTCGCGTCATGCCGACATAGCACAACCGTCGCTCTTCTTCGATGTCGTCTGGACGAAGAAAAGTGCGTGAGTGCGGAAACAATCCCTCCTCCAGGCCAGCGAGAACGACCAACGGAAACTCCAGGCCCTTGGCCGCATGAAGCGTCATCAGCGTAATCTGTGACCTCTCGTCGTAAGCATCGGCATCGGCCACCAGCGCGGCATGGTCGAGAAACTGGTCCAGCGTCTCGCCGCGATCGCGCGAGTCCATTGCCGCGTTGACCAACTCGCGTAAGTTCTCCACGCGCGAAAAAGCTTCCGGAGTATCTTCCTCCTCCAGAAGCTTCACATACCGCGTCCGGTCGATGAGAAACTTCAGCAGCTCCGCGGTGGATGCGGGCGCGCCCACCTCGCGAAACACGGGGGCCGCGTGCGATCCCTCCGTCTCGGGAATCTCCGGCAAAGGTAGCTTTTCGCCGGCATCTGGCCCAAAGTCAAAACTGAAATTGTCGGGATCAAAATCGGTTTCGTCTTCGTCCAACTCTGTATTTGGGACCGCGTCCTTTTCCGTCCCCACAAACTCAGTCGATCCATCAGCCGACTCTGTCAACCGATCCGCAAACGTCCCAGCCAGCATGGCGCGGCCGTCATCGATTAAATCCACAAACACTTTCAGTGACGCCGCCGCGCGTGGAGGCAACAACTGCCGCCGAAGCGCCTCGCGAATCGCTCCCCACAACGATGTCCCCGTTTCCAGAGCCAGTCGCTCCAGAATTTCAATCGTCGCCTTGCCGATCCCGCGCGTCGGCGTATTGATCACTCGCAACAGGGAAATCGTGTCGTCAGGATTGTGCATGACCTTGAGATACGAAATCAGATCTTTAATTTCCGTACGCTCATAAAACGAAAGGCCGCCCACGACGTGATACTTCAATCCATAGCGCCGCATGGCTTCTTCAAACAAGCGCGACTGCGAGTTCGTGCGATAGAGCACGGCAGCCTTCCCCGCGTCGTCCCCGCTTCCGCGTTCGCGTAGATACTTCGCAATATAGTCCGCCGCGAATAGCGCTTCGTTCTCGCCGTCCGGCGCTTCGTAGTAGCCAATCTTCGTCCCACCTTGACGTGATGTCCACAGATTCTTACCTTTGCGGTGAATGTTGTTCGCTACCACCGCCGACGCTGCCTGAAGAATGTTCTGTGTCGAACGATAATTCTGTTCCAGGCGAATAATCTTCGCCTCAGGAAAGTCTTTTTCAAACTCAAGAATGTTCTTGATGTCAGCCCCGCGCCACGAATAAATCGACTGATCCTCATCGCCCACTGCACAGATATTGTGCTTGCCGCCAGCCAGCATCAACATCAGTTCATACTGCGGCCGATTTGTGTCCTGATACTCATCGATCAAAATGTATTGAAAGCGCCGATTGTAATACTCACGCACGGCAGGCACTGCTTTCAGCAGGCGCGCCGTCTCCAGTAACAGATCGTCAAAGTCGAATGCATTCGCCTTCGCCAATTCTTTCTTGTACTCGGCATAAATCTGCGCCACTTTTTCGGTCTTCGGATCCCCCGACTGCAAATAAACTTCCTGCGGATCGAGCATGTGATTCTTCGCCCACGAAATGTGCGACAAAACGGCGCGCGGAGTAGTTTGCTTGTCGTCAATGCCCAGCCGCCGCATGATCGAGCGCACCACCGACTGTTGATCGCTCTCGTCGTAAATCACGAAGCTCTTCGTATATCCGATTGGAGGCTTGCCGGGCACAGCCGACGGAATTTGCAGCGCCTCAATATCCCGTCGCAACACGCGCACACAAAAAGAGTGGAACGTCGCAATCACAGGCTTCGCCACGGACAATCCACCGACCAGCTTATCGACGCGCTCGACCATTTCCGCAGCGGCCTTGTTGGTGAACGTCATCGCCAGAATGGAATCCGGCATAACGCCATGCGCCTCGATCAAATGCGCGATGCGATAAGTAATGACGCGCGTTTTCCCGCTCCCCGCGCCCGCGAGGATAAGCACCGGGCCCTCGACAGTTTCGACGGCCTCACGCTGCTGCGGATTCAGTTGATCGAGAAAAGACAATGCGGGAGAAAGCTCCGGAGTCACTGAAGCAATTTTACAGGATATATGTCGCCTTCTATGCGGCTAAGTCAGCAGACAATGCTCCCTCGTGTTGAAGCAGCCAGCGTTTGACCTCGAGCCCTCCGCCATAGCCGCAGAGAGTTCCGTCTGAAGCAATGACGCGGTGACATGGGATCACGATTGCAATGGGATTGCGGTTATTCGCCATGCCGACGGCGCGGAATCCCTTCCGCCTTCCGACAGTGCGGGCGATGTCGGCGTAGGTACGAGTCTCGCCATACGGAATTTCCAGCAGGGCGCGCCAGCAGGCAAGCTGGAATTTCGTTCCGCGCAGATCCAGCGGAAAAGTAAAGCTGCGGCGCTTGCCAGCAAAGTACTCTTCAAGTTCGCGAACGTAAGGGCTAAGAGCTTCCGGCGAATGGATTCCGGGCGCGCGCTTGGAGCGGCTTAAAAACTCCAGTGCAACCAGCCCCTTCGGCGACGACACCAGCGTCAGAGGGCCGACCGGCGAGTCTATCTGCTTTTGTGCAAGCACTTCCATGTCGGCAAGTTTATCAGCATGTCGTTTTGAGCTTTACACCCAGGCACTCATCAGATGCCCCATGCCGCCGCGCACCAACAGCCCATCGCTGCGATCCTGAAAGTAACGCGCATTCAGTTCTTTACCTTGTACGAACTCGGTGCGGCAGAATCCCATCCTCCTCAATTCGTCCTGCAATTCGGTGGGATCGAAAAATAGCTGAAACGGCTCTCCGGCCGCGGCCACGCGTTCAGACAGAGCGGCGAGTGCCTGCCTCTGTCCCGCATTGAGCAACGCAGGATCGATCGCAAAATCGAAAGCCACTCCACTGTCTACTGGCATTCTGGCAATCAACGCGAGAGTGGCCATGCAGGCCTCGCGGCTAAGATACGGCGTAACCCCAAGCCACGAAAAGAACGCCGGACTGTGGAAATCAAATCCCGAGTGCGAAAGACACGCGTCCAAAGTCTGCCGTTCAAAGTCAACCGGGACAAAAGTCATGGAGACGGGCACAGCAATTTCCGCAGCCTGTAGTTGCTCACGCTTCCAGGCCTGCGTCGCCGGATGATCCACTTCGAAGACGCGCAAAGATGAGTGCGGATTACGGTACGCGAAAGTGTCGAGTCCAGCCCCGAGCACTACATACTGCCTCACTCCTTCGGCAACGGCGCGTGCGAGTTCGTCCTCGGCGTAGCGGCTGCGCGCAGCCATGAAGGCACGAAACGCCCGGGCAAACGCGTGGTGCTCTTTGGGATTGGATCGTAGATCGGAGGCAGCTTCATCGCCGATGATGCGCAGCGCCAGAGGATCCTCGAAGACGCGCGGATGGTCGAGAAGTTGGTGCGCAGCCCGGCGGATCGCGACCCGCTGTGCCGTCCTGCTGAACTTGCCTTCTTGCATGAGTGAAGGCTAGCCCGCAACCACAGCCGGAGTCTCGGTAACCGACTTGCACTCCGCGCAGGGGCACAATTCGCGCAGCAGCTTCCAGGAATAAATTCCTAAGGCGTGGCCGTCGTTCCAGTCGAATCGAATGGCGTATTTGCCCACGCCCTCGGCAGAAAGGGGCTTGGCCTTTTCCTTGAACATTGGCAGCGTCCCAGGCGGAAGCTCGGCAGATTCTCCTGCCTTGCGCCCACTTTTGCCGCGTTCGTCATCGCACATCGCGCAAGGGCAGGCGTCACGCAGAAAAACGAAGCTGTAGTGCGAAACATGACCATCGCTCCAAACGATGTTAACGCCGGTTCCTGACTGAAGATTGACTTTTACGGATTGTGGATCGGTCGAGGGCATGGATTGATCTCAGTTTCAAAGGCAACTTCCGATTCTAACAACTTCTGCTCAAAATCAACGGCACACTAGTCGGGGCGGCTCTGTCTAGAAACCAACACTTGGACTAAATCCGCATATTCCGCTAGAATAAGGGATTCGTACGGGTAATCTCGATCTCTCTCAGATCCTTGGAGTTAGTTATGGCACAAGTTTGTGAAATCTGCGGCAAAGGGCCGCAATTTGGAAATACGATCAGCCACGCGCACAACGTATCGCGGCGTCGCTGGAACGTCAATTTGCGCTCCGTCCACGCCAAAGTGAAGGGCGCGGGCAAGCGCATCCGCGTCTGCACCGGCTGCATCCGCAGCGGCAAAGTCGTCAAAGCTTAGCAATCGCTGCCGAGAACGCCGAGCCAATCTCAAGTCTAATTTTGTTCCTAAGCCTTCTCGGAGATCTCCGCGTACTCGGCAGTAGAACGATCCACTGCAATTAAACCAGCGCGATCACATCGATTTCCACGAGCACATCCTTCGGCAAGCGCGCCACTTCCACCGTGGAACGCGCTGGCGGGCTTGATGGAAAATATCGCCCGTAAACTTCGTTCATCGCCGCAAAGTCGGTCATGTTTTTCAGGAACACCGTAACGCGGACAACCTTATCTAAGGAAGTCTTGGCCGCATGCAAGATCGCGACGATATTCTTGAACACGCGGTCGGTTTGGAGAGTCACATCCCCAGACACTACCTGCTGGGTTGCTGGATCGATGGCGATCTGCCCCGACGTGAAAACCAATCCGGCGGCATGAATCGCCTGCGAATAAGGCCCGATAGCCTGTGGCGCTTCCTGAGTAGCGATGACTTCACGCATAAAAACCTCCAAAGGATGGCGGATAATCGATCTATATTTTTTGCAGGCGCTGCACATCATGCACGCCCGCCACTTTCCGCACGCCGTTGATAATGTTTTCCAGATGCTTCAGGTTGGCAATGTCCATCACAACATCGACATTGGCTTGTCCATTGGCGGTGCGGGCTTCGATGTTGCGAATGTTGGTCTTCGTGTCACTGATCACGGCCGTGATCTGCTTCAACATGCCGAAACGGTCATCACAAAATACCGTAATCTTCACCGGATAGGCCGCCGCAACTTCGTCCTCGTTTCCCCACTCCACTTCGATCTTCCGCTCGGGTTCGTACATCAGGTTGGTGACATTTGGACAGTTGATGGCGTGAACCGCCACCCCCTTGCCGCGCGTGACGTAGCCGACAACCTTTTCTCCGCGTATCGGATTGCAACAGCGAGCCCGATACACCAGCAAATCGCCCTGCCCCTTGACCCGAATCGCGTTGTGATTGTCGCCGCCGAAAACCCGCCGCACCACGCTGGCAATTCCACTGGAGGGAGCCGAAGCCAGGCTGGCGTTTTCGTCGGGGATCGGCGCGCTCGCCGCAGGCGAAAGTTTTGCCAGGACCTGCCGGGCAGCGTACTTACCATAACCAATGCCAGCCATCAGGTCGTCGATCTGTCCCAAACCATAATCCGAAGCGGCCCGCTGGAAGTCTTCGTCTTTCAGATCTTTCAGCGGGATGCGATACTTGCGCGCTTCCTTCTCGACCAACTTCCGCCCGATTTCAACCGCGCGTTCGCGCTGATGAATGTTGAGCCAGTGCTTGATCTTGTTTCGCGCCCGGGACGACTTGACGATCGCCAGCCAATCGCGGCTCGGCTTGTGGCCCGGCTGAGTCACGATTTCAATGATGTCTCCACTGTGCAGCTTGTGACGCAGCGGAACCATGCGTCCGTTTACCTTGGCGCCGACACAGGCATGGCCCACCTCCGTGTGCACGGAATACGCAAAATCGATCGGTGTCGCCTCCCGGGGCAGCACCACGACCTTGCCCTTCGGCGTAAACGTGTAAACCTCTTCCGGATAAAGGTCGATCTTCAGCGTCGAAAGAAATTCGCTGGGATCGGACACATCGCGCTGCCACTCCACCACTTGCCGCAACCACGCCAGCCGTTGCTCGTCCTGCGCCGAAACCGGGCCGTCCTTATACTTCCAGTGAGCGGCGATTCCTTCCTCCGCCATGCGGTGCATTTCCTGCGTGCGAATCTGAATCTCGAACGAAACTCCCTGCTCCGTGATCACCGAAGTATGCAGGGACTGATAAAAGTTGGGCCGCGGCATCGCGATGAAGTCCTTAATCCGCCCCGGCACCGGCCGCCAAACATTGTGCACAATCCCCAGCACCGCATAGCAGTCCTGCAACGATTGTGTGATCACGCGCATGGCGTACAGGTCGTACACCTGCTCCACGCTGATGTGCTGCCGGATCAGTTTCTTGTGAATGCTGTAAAGCCGCTTCGTACGACTCTCCACGCTGGCCATGATGCCGGCCTCTTTCAATTTCTCGCGAATGGTTTGCTCCATCTTCGCCAGAAACTGTTGGCCTTCTTTGCGCCGCGCCTCAACCGCGTCATGCACCTGCTTATACGCAATAGGATCGATGTAGCGGAAACCTAAGTCTTCGAGCTCGCCACGAATTTTTCCCATCCCCAGGCGATGTGCAATCGGCCCGTAAATCTCCAGCGTCTCGCGAGCGATCTTCTGTTGCCGCTCCGGCGTGAGATGTTCCAGCGTCCTCATGTTGTGCAGACGGTCGGCCAGCTTAATGAGCACGACGCGAATGTCGTCCACCATCGCCAGCATCATCTTGCGCAGATTTTCAGCCTGCTGTTCCTCGCGCGAAGCAAAATCAATGGCGCTGATCTTGGTGACGCCTTCGACAATGTGCGCCACCTGCTCGCCAAATTCCTGCCGGATATCGACGATGGTTACCGAAGTATCTTCCACCGAATCATGCAGCAGTCCGGCAGCCACCGCAACCGGATCCATCTTCATCTCCGCCAGCACAAGCGCAACTTCCAGAGGGTGCACCAGGTAAGGCTCACCAGAAGCACGGGTCTGTCCCGCATGATGCTTCTGGGAAAATTCATACGCCTTCCGCACCAGTTCAAGATCGTCCCCGGGACGATTTTCACGCATGGTTTGCAGCAGATCGCGGAACTTCGTGACCGTAAGCACGTTCGTCGCGATTTGTTGACGAAATGTACCCATTGATGAGGCCGAGCCGCGAGTGGAGAAACCACAGCCAGAGCGGCATAGCGATGATTGAAGATTATACCTACCGCGGCGGCTCCAGAGACCTCGCAATCGTCCGACCGAAGTGCAGTCACGCTCCAGCTTTTCCTCTGCGGAAAATGAATCACCCCGCCCGACGTTCGCCAAACCGTTGTTAGCATCTATGATGACGGCTAGCCACGCTATGCAATCAGCGAACCAGAGAGTGCTCGTCACAGGGTCATCCGGCCCCATCGGCGCATCGCTGCTTCAGTTACTCCAGCAAGAGAGTTGCCAGATCACGCGACTGGTGCGAGGGCAGCCCCGCGATACCAGTGAGATCTCGTGGAAGCCGAATGCTGCCCTCGATCCTCAAACCGTCTCGGGATATGCCGCCGTCATCCATTTAGCCGGCGAAAGCATCGTCGGCGTCTGGACTTCAAAGAAGAAAGCCAAGATTCGCAACAGTCGCGTCCAAGGCACCACTCATCTCGCCCAGGCGTTGGCGAAGGCGGAAAAAAAGCCACAAGTATTGATCTCGGCCTCGGCCATCGGATTCTACGGAGATCGTGGCGAAGAGATTCTGACGGAGAGCAGCGCCTCCGGAAACGGCTTTCTTCCCGAAGTCAGCCGCGAATGGGAATCGGCGGCGCGAGCAGCTCAAGACGCAGGGATTCGCGTTGTCCATCCACGCTTTGGATTGGTGCTGAGTCCAAAAGGCGGCGCTCTGGAGCCCACACTCGTTCCCTTCCGCCTCGGCCTCGGCGGAAACCTGGGCAGCGGCAATCAATGGTGGAGTTGGATTCACGTTCACGACGTAGCAGGCGCGATTCTTCACGCTCTGCGGGAAGAATCGGTTCGCGGCCCCATGAATATCGTCGCGCCCAACCCCGTGCGCAACGCCGAGTTCACCCAGACCCTCGCCGGAATCTTGCATCGCCCAGCTTTCTTGACTGTTCCGGCGTTCGCGCTAAAGCTCATCATGGGGCGAATGGCGAATGAGTTATTGCTGTCGAGTCAGCACGTAGAGCCGGGAACGCTGGTCGCCTCCGGATATCGCTTCCGTTATCCGACTTTACGCGAAGCGCTTGAAGAGCTCCTGCATTAAACGCCTGCTCAGATCTTGTTACTCTCCGCGAACTTCCGCACGCGCTCCATCACACTTAGCACCCGCTTCGGCAACTCTAGACGGCTTCCCTCTTCAAAGATCGGCACAACGCGATCGAAGTCAGGCCCAGAGTGCGATCCCGTGAGCATGAGCCGGATAGGATGAAATAGCTCCTTACCCTTGGCCCCCGTCTCCGCCTTCACCTCGTTGACGATCTGCTTGAACTGATCGGGCGTAAGCTGCGCGACTTTCGCCGATTCATCCTCAAGAATTTTCGATGTAAAGCGCGCCATCACTGCCCGCGTGTTCGGATAGGCCAGAACTTCGGCGTTATCGGGATTCGCCAGGGCAGCCGCCGCGTCGAATTGAAAAATCGCCCACGCTTTTTCAGGTAACTCGTCCAGCCGATCCAAATAGGGAGCCAGCACCTGGACGACGCGTTCGAACCACAGCCTCAGCGTGTCATCGAAATGGCCATTCGGAAGCAGCCCGGCACTCTGAAAAAAAGGCTTCGCCAGCGCCACGAGATGCTGCACCGGTTCCTGCTTGATGTAATGCCGGTTCAGCCAATACAACTTCTCCATGTCAAACACAGCCGGAGACGGCGTGACGCGTTCCAGGGTAAATTCCTTCGTCAACTCGAGCGGGGTAAATATCTCGCGCGTGCCACCCGTTGGAGCCCACCCCAACAGCGCCAAATAGTTCGACAGGGCCTGGGGCAGCACGCCCATCTCGCGAAAGTTAGCGATCGAAGTGGCGCCGTGACGCTTCGACAGCCGCTCGCGATCCGCACCGAGAATAGTGGAAAGATGCGCGAACTCCGGCACTCTCCAGTTCAGCGCTTCATACACCGCCACCTGCTTCGGAGTATTCGAAAGATGGTCGTCGCCGCGTATCACATGCGTGATCTTCATCAGCGCATCGTCCACCACGACAACGTAGTTGTAAACCGGAATGCCCGTCGACCGAATGATCACCGGATCGCTGACGACTTCATTTGAGAACTCGACATCTCCGTGCACGATGTCATGAAAGCGAATCGGGCGTTCGGGAATACGCAAGCGAACTGCGGCCAACTCACCGCCCGCCCGTCGGGCCGCCGCGTCTGCAGGATCAAGCGCTCGGCACTTGCCGGAATAAATCGGCTGCCGATTCTCCGCCATGGCGCGATCACGCTCCTGCTGCAACTCATCCTCTCCGCAGAAACAGAGATAAGCCTTACCTTCGCGGATCAACGTGTCGGCATACTCGCGATAAATTGCCAGCCGGTCGGATTGGCGATACGGAGGATACGGCCCGCCCACGTCGGGGCCTTCGTCCCAATCAATGCCCAGCCATTTCAAGTCATCGATGAGCTGATCTTCATAGCGCGCCTCGCTGCGCTCCAGATCAGTGTCTTCGATGCGCAGGATCATTGTGCCTCCGGTCTTGCGCGCGAAGAGCCAGTTAAACAAAGCGGTGCGCGCATTCCCCACATGCAACTGCCCCGTAGGAGATGGCGCGAAGCGAACTCGAACTTTGGCGGAAGAACTCACCTAAGAATGTTACCAGCAGGCGGCGGGAGGGCGGGTCAGTATTGCTTAGCGTTAGTCGTCATATGGTTATGCATGCTGGTCGCGTTCGGGAGTCCCAGCAGAAAATTGCTGATCGCGGTCTAGTAGCATCGATGTAGCCGTGAGAAATTGTAGGATAACAAGCGACAGCGCGAATCGTCGATTGATAGGCCTCATTTGGCTAACCCCATACGCCGCCGGGTCACTTGGTTAGGCTGTAGAGCACTCCAGCGTTAAACTCGCCGCCGGCGGCGGTCTCGCCGTAGAGCAGCCCGCCACGCTCGACCAGCTTGCCTGTCGAAGGGTACTCGCCGTCCAGGCATCCCCGGATCGGGCAGAAATTGTAGAGAACAGTCTCGTTTCTCCCCTGCAGCTTGAAGACCCCAAATGTCGTCGTGCCGTAGGCGGAAGAAGTTGCCTCGTCGACCAGAAGGCCGGCCTCCGGCTGCCCCCCATCCTGGCCGTCAAACTCGAAGGAGAACTCCTTGTATCCCGACTCTGCCTGCGGCGCCAGCTCGAAGGCGCCTCCATTCTGCTCATAGCCGCCCATCTCGAATGTGCCGTAAAGGTTTCCCGTGCTGGCAACTGACACGTCGGACCAGGGCCGTGAGCCGGACTTCCCGTTGAAATGGTAAAGAACGGTCGCCGTCCAGGCTCCGTTCGAAGGGGTCAGCTCGTAAACCGTGCCCGCGTTGGCCGGTCCCCCGTACAGGGTCGTGCCGTAGAGATTGCCCGCTTTGTCGAAGGAAACACCGTATAGCGGATGGGCTCCGTCGCCCTTTCCGCCCACGAAGCTATGCAGGATGGAGAAGGTGTAGGTGCCGTCGCCCTTGGGGCTAAGCTCGAAGACCGTCCCCACTCCATTGGCCCCACCATAGCCGGTCGTTCCGTAGAGGTTCCCGGCAGCGTCCATGTTCAGCCTGCCGTATCCCGGCAGCCAACCATTGGTCGGATCCGAGCGCGTGAAGTTCCACAGAACCGATTCCGTCCAGCCGCCCCCGCCCGTCGGCGGGCTCAACCGAAAAACTGTTCCGTATTCACCGGTTCCGCCGTATGTGGTCGTGCCATAAAGATTGCCCGCGGCGTCGCTGATCAGCCCGGCCTGAGGGATCGAGCCGTCCGGGCAGGTGTACTGCTCCCCGGTCGTGCAAAAACTGTAGAGAATGCTCTCCGTCCAGCCATTCGCCGACGGGCTCAGCTCGAACACGGTTCCACAGCCATTGTTGACCTGGCAGAAGCTTCCGCCGATAAGCGTGACGCCGTAGATGTTGCCCATCGCATCGAAAAGCGGGCCCCCGAAGGGCTGTTGGCCGTCGCCCGGATACACGCCGAAGCTGTAGAGCACGGTTTCGGTTGACTGCGCCGCCGCCGCGGCGCAAAGCATGACTGACAAGCACAAGCAAATCGCTAGTTTCCTCATCGCTGACTCCTGTGTACCTACAAATTTTGATGCCTCGTCGCCTAGTTGGCTTGCACCAAGGTGCAAACCGAATTCGCCAGCATCTGGATGCTCGTCCCGCCGAGCGTGGTCTGGAGGGCTAGCGAACCGCCCGTAGTGCCGTTCTGAATCAACGCTTTCACGTGTATCCCGACCCCCGTCGTAGTCAGCGTGTTGTCCGGCCCAGTCGAAACACCCCATGACGTCTGCGCAAGAACTCCAACCTCCTTGTAGGCGCCACTCGTGCCAATCGGCCCTTCCATAAGAAGGTTGTAGGAAACCGGGCTTCCGGGACCCGAGAGGCTGAACGCGACCGTGCCCGAAGTCTGCGCGACAGCCATCTCGCAGTCACGCCGTTGAACTGATCGAAGGGCGCGTTCTGGGCGTGGGCAGTCACACAAATGCAGAGAGAGAGAGAGTGAGACGGCGCTAGCGACGTGGCGCATGAGAGATTCTCGCAGCCCCGCGAAGGTACTCTTGGGCCTTATCTAGTGTCAAGGAGAAACCATGCCAAGAGAAAAAAGACCCTAGCAAGGCTTGGCATCGTCGCGCATTTCATCGAATAATTTGGCCAGCAACTCGGCGCGTTTTTCGGTGCTCAACTCTCGCTCCAATTCTTCGAGAGCAAGCTTGACGACGTGGTAGTGATGAGCTCCGCAGTATTTAGGATCAGCCGTTACGTCCAGCCAAACCTTGTGCATCAGCTCGAGATCCTGAGCGCGCAGTCGCGGCGTATGCGGGCCGATGACGTATTCTTTCGAAACGCCCTCTGGTGAATGCACTTCCAAAATCAGCCGCGGCTTCGGCTCCGGCAGCTTTTCCCAAGCGTCGCCAGTGAACTTCGCCTGCTCGTCATTGGTGAGCTTGTTGGACACCCCACACACCACGCGACTGGAATCAAGTCGCTGCGCCGTTACGACGATGGCCTCGAACACTTCATTCGCCGGAACCACCAGGAGTGACACCGGTCGTCCTTCTTTTTCCGCCGCAGCGACCACGCCAGTGAAAAGCTCCTGCTCGTAGTGATCAAAAATTTCCCCCGCTTCGAGTACCACGCTGCCGCTAAAAGTATGTTCGCGGTGATAGAGGCGGGCGGTCATCACCACCACGTCCTGTCGCGTCGTATCGGTGCGGCGAAGTACGTCGCGCAAGTAATAAAGATTGCGCGGGTCGCGCACCGCGACCAAGATGTTTCCTGGGCGAACCCCAAGCGCTCCGCTGCCTAACTCCTGATTTCCGTAAACGCGAAACTGATCCAGATTCTCTGGCTTGCCTTTTCGCTCGCGCGCCACGCGATGCTCTGAGAAGGTAAATAAAGCAAAAAACACCACGCTAAATATGATTCCGGCGACGGTAGCTTCCGACTTGGTGAATAGATTCACCATCGCCGTCATAAGCAGCACCGCAGAGATCACAGTGAGCCCAATGGGAATTTCTTTTCCGCCGATGTGAATGTTTCCCGGCACCTTCCACTGCCGATTTCCCGGCTCTGTGTAGCGCAGGACCAGCACGGCCAGCGACTTCAGCGCAAAGCTCCAGATCACGCCAAAAGCGTAAAGTCCCGCCAGCGTATACACATTGCCTTTGCTGAGAATGATCGTCAGCAACTGCATGCCAACAATCAGATTGATGATGCGATAGCTCGTGCCATAACGACTCTGGGGCTTCTGAAACCACGAAGTAAGAACGCCATCCTCAGCCACACGATTGAGCACGCCGTTGGCGCCGACGATGCTCGTATTCTGTGCGCCTGCCAATATCAACACGCCGACAACGACGACAAATGCATGAAACAGCAGTTTCAGCGGCATAGGCCCCACCAGATACATGGCGATGCCGCCGATCAGATTGCCAAAGTAATCCGGACGAACCTTGTCTGGAATAATCATCACCGCGAAGAAAGACACCAGCGACGTGAAGAGCAGGCTGTAAATAAAAATGACGAGGCCTGTCTTTTCCAAATTCTTCAGCTTCGGATGCTCAATTTCGCGGTTCACTTGGGCGAGAGTCTCTTCGCCGCTCATGGCGAGCACCGAATGCCCGAAACCAACGAAAACGATGATCAGGGTGAGATGACTGATCCATGTGCCATTGAGCCATCCCAGCGACTCCTTGTTGAGCGGCACAACGCCCGGCGCCAGAGGGTTGGGCGGCATCACAATCGGTGCGCGGAGCACCGTGATCGTGCACCAGATCAGCAGAATCACGACCATCACGGTCGTCACGATCATGATCTGCAAGGCCTTCTCGCTGGACTCGTGAATGCCCTGAATGTTCTTCCACCAGAAATACATGACCACGAACAACGCGAAGATGGCGGAGAAATGATCCTCGGAAAAGACCAGCGGGTGGTGAGTATAACGCCCGATGTCCTCGATGAAGCCTGCGAGATACTGTCCGGCGGAAACGGCACTAATGGGCCCGGTGAGAACGTAATCAAATAGCAGCGCCGACACGGAGAATTTCGCCAGTGTGCCGCCCATGGCCTCTTTGACCACGCGATACACGCCGCCGCGTACGAACATGCTGCTGGACTCAATGTAAAGAGCCCGCACCGCATAGCTAAACAACATCACCGCGAGGATGAACCAGGGCGCGCTCTTACCGATGACTTTTTCCGCGTCACCACCCGCATAGTAGGCAGAAGAAGCCAGGTCGGACAACACAATCGCCGACGCCCGCCAGAACGAAATAAACGTCAGCATCACCGTGGTCGCCACAAACACCTTCACCGCGGGACGCTTTACGTTGTCAATGGATGCCATGCTGGAATAGTCAGCCAAAATCAAAATCTATGAAGTAGTAAAAATCTAACACAATGAGTTGCTGTGCGCCGTTAGTTTGAGGCTAAGTCTTGCGGAGCCATGTAGCTGCGGGTGATGCGATCATGCCAGCAAAGTTGATCTTCATCGAGGAAACACCAGAGGTACCCTATGCCTAGCGACGCTGCCGAGAGCATCGCCGCTAGCGTGCGCAGAAAGCGCGTCGAGCGCGAAACCCGGCTCCCATCGAATTTGCGCAACTCTAACTTCGCGCAGCGCAATCCCACCGTACTGCCGGAACAGGCGAGCAGGAGATGCTGATACAGAAGCCACAGCGCACTGCCCACTCCCACTCCCGCGCCCGCCAACTCCCGGGGATTAAGCACGGCATGACTCACTCCGAAAAAGATCGCGCCAAACGCAATTAGACTCAGCCCAACCAACAAAGCATCGAGTGCCGCTGCCCCTACCCGTTGTGCAAAAGACGCTGGCTGAAGCGGAATCTCAAAACCTGGTCGTCGCTCGTTGAGAGAGATTTCGGCTTCAATATGAATCCCGCCCAAGGCAGGAGGAGGAGGCATAACCTCCGGCACGTCGAGAATTCGGGGCAGGTCCATGACAGGATCGGCGATCGCATCGGGCCGAACAACGGACGGCATATAGGCCGGCCGCGGAAACTCCAGGATGCGCGCCGTGGGCTCGGCCGCTGGAACCGGCGTGGCGAGCTCATCGACCAGTGCGGCCTCGAGAACGATAGGCGTGAATTCAACCCCGCCGCGGCGATTTACGGAGGCTGAAACTTCGACGGATCCGTGGTCATCTGTCTCAGGCTTCGGAGGATCGAATTTCAAAGCGAGCGAAGGATAACGCGGCGTACGCGGGCGCCGCATGCGATACCGGTTGACGCGAGCCGCAACCTCCTCCTTCCACAAAGAGAGCGCCTCGTCCGCTTCCACCGACGGAGCGCTTGCACGATCCTCCCTTGAAGCCGGCACTGGCTCAGGTTCGAGACCTGGCTCCGCGTGCGGCAGCTCTTCCCCTGCATGACCTACAACCGTCGCAGGTTTGAGACTTGTGGCCAATGGCAGCGCCGAGATCATATCCGTCACGATGAAGCGATGCGATTCAAAGCCCGCATGAGCGTCGATTCCGAACGCATGAGAATGAGTAGAAGAGGAAGCTTGCATAGGTAAGTATTCGATCTTTGGCCTCAACGTTCGACTTCGAAGTCGGGCTCACGGGAATGACTCGCGAGCATCGCCCACACCCTTTCCTTTGCTACCGGGGCCAGCGCCATGCTAAGTTCACGAAAAGCCCGGTGGATTACCACGACGCGTCGCTCGCATTTCCGATGAATTTCCGCAATGCTTTAATTATCACGGCGACTTTGTGTTTGCATCAGCTGCTTTTGCCAGCGCTATTAACCAGCCAGCTACTCTCCCCTACGTTCCATCCCCAAGAACTGCCAGCCGCACCGTCCTCGATAAATCGTGTGCCCGTGATCATCAAGTCGCTCCGGCAGGAAAAATCCAAATCGCTGTATCAGCTGGAGGGTGCCATTGAGATCGACTACGAAAGCTACGTCCTTCGCGCCGACAAGGCGACCTACAACGCGGACACGGGTGATCTCGCGGCCGCGGGACACGTGATGCTCGACGGCGGCCCTAACGACGAGCACATCGAAGCGGAGAGCGCCAGCTACAACCTCAGACTGGAGACCGGAACGTTCTATGACGTAAAGGGTGCGATCGGCGTGAAGGTGAAACCGGGGCGTGTGCTCTTGACTTCGTCCAACCCATTTTCATTCACTGGCCGTCGGCTCGAAAAGTTAAGTCCGGACCATTACATGGTCTACGACGGCAGCGTGACGACCTGTCAGTTGCCCAAACCTCGATGGCAGTTCAATGCCCACAAAGTGAAGGTGGACGTGGGCGGCAATGCAAAAATATACGACTCGACTTTTCACCTATATGGATTGCCCGTATTTTACTTCCCTTTCGCAACTCATCCGGCTGAGCGCATTCCCCGCCAGACCGGGTTTCTGATTCCCAACTTTGGCCAGTCTTCGGTGAAGGGCACCATCTTCGGTGAGTCGATCTTCGTAGCCATTAGCCGCAGCATGGACGCCACCATCGGAGCGGAATACTTCTCCCAGCGCGGATGGGCTCCGCAGGGTCAATTTCGCGCAAGACCTAGCGACACTTCGTTCCTCGATCTGAAGTTCTTCAGCGTTTTCGACCGGGGCTACGGCCATCCCCCGGTCAATCAAGGTGGCGAAGATGTTCGCCTCGACGCCGCCAGCGAGCTGCCCCATAATTTCCGCGGAGTCGCGGACATCGATTACCTTAGCTCTTACCTGTTCCGCCTGGCCTTCAATGACGTGTACACCCAGGCGGTCAACTCCGAAGTAAAATCCAACGCGTTTTTATCGAATACGACGAACGGCTACTTCTACAACCTGGACGTTCAACGTTACCAGGATTACGAGAGCACCACGGGCGGCGACGTGATCACGATACTCCACGCGCCCAGCCTTGAACTGGACAGCGTAGATCGTCAGATCGGGCATCTACCGCTTTATTGGTTTTATGACAGTGTGCTGGGCGGCGTGTCTCGAACCCAGCCTTCGTTCCGTACGAACACGCTGGTTGGGCGTTTCGATTTCCGTCCCGGCATCGCGCTTCCCTTGCGCTTCAGCGGATGGTCGTTGCGCCCCGAATTCGCGGTGCGCGAAACCTACTACACCCAGAGCGTACTGCCAGCCTTTGGGGGAATCGGTCTCGGAATTCCCCAGTCGGGAGGCATTGACCGCAAGGCGGTGGAAACGTCGGTCGATATTCGTCCGCCCACCCTCAGCCGCGTCTTCGATGGCGAACTCTTTGGCCGTAAATGGAAACATGTCATCGAGCCCGACGTCATCTATCGCAACGTCAGCGGAGTGGATAATTTCTTGCAAATCATCCGCTTCGACGAGCGCGACATTCTCAGCGATACGAACGAGTTCGAATATCGCCTCGTCAACCGCCTCTATGCCAAAAAGCTGCACCCCTCCGGCTCCGACTGCGCAACCCCGGGGATGCCCTCGTTGTTCGTTGGCGGCGCCCCGCCGCATAGCTTGATTCCATGGCAAAAACCCGTCCAACCAAGCGATTCGCCTTGCACGTCGGAGCCGCAGGTGAAAGAGGTTATAACCTGGGAACTGGCCCAAAAATACTTCTTCGATCCAACCTTCGGCGGAGCACTGGTGATCGGAGTTCCCAATGTGCTCGCCACGACCGAAGATCTCACGGGAATCGCGTTCATCACTGAACAGCGCCGCCTTTCGCCGTTGCTCTCACGATTGCGCTACCAAGCCAGTGCGCGCACCGATGTGGAATGGGATCTCGACTACGATTTTCATTCCAGCCACATTAACGCCAGTACCGCCTTGCTGAATTATCGCGTCGGACCCCTTACTCTCGGTGGGGGCGACGCATTCCTCCAGGCGCCTGGCGAAACCATCACCGTTAACAATGTCGTGTCGCCTGCGCTCTTCAATCAATTCAGAGTGCTCGTCGGTTACGGCTATCCCAATAAGCGCGGCTTCAGCAGCGCCGTCAACGTCGGCGTGGACGCAGACTTGTACTCGCTGCAATACACTTCGCTGCAAGCCACGTATAACTGGGATTGCTGTGGCTTCAACATGGAATATCAGCGCTTTGCGCTGGGTACGGTCCCCAATGAAAATCAGTTCCGCTTCACATTTTCCCTGTCGAACATCGGCGCTTTTGGCAACTTAAGGCGCGACACACGCCTTTACTGACCACGCGTTTGGAACTCCGCCCGCGGCATCCGTGAGATAATCGCTGTGAAAGTTTGGACGCACTCATTTCCCTAATTGCTGGATGGTGTTCTGTGGTTCTAATGAAGAGAATTGCGGCATGCTTACTACTGCTTTGCCTGGGATGTTCCGCTCAGTCGGTGCCCGCCGATACGGCCACGCGCTTGGAAAATAGGATTCGCGCCTATTATAAAATTCCGCTCGCCGTGAAGTTCACTTTGAGCCCGTTGAAGCCCTCGGAAATTCCAGGTTTCGATATGCTGACCGTAAGCATGGACGGCGGTGAAGATAAGGTGGATTACGTCTTCTTGCTCTCCAGCGACCGTAAAACCCTCGTCCGCTGGACCAAGCTCGATTTGACCAAGGATCCCTACGCCGAGGTTTCCGCAAAGATCGATACCGCCGGGCGTCCCGTGCGCGGCAACAAAGACGCGAAAGTGGTGGTCGTCAGCTACGACGATTTCGAATGTCCCTATTGCTCTCGAATGCACGAAACTCTGTTCCCTGGGCTGCTTAAGGAATATGGCGACAGGGTGAAGTTCGTATATAAGGACTACCCCCTGGAGCAGATTCATCCCTGGGCTCTTCACGCCGCCATTGACGCCAATTGTCTGGCCGAACAAAGCGGCGACGCCTACTGGGATTTCGCCGACTACATTCACGCCAATCAAAAAGAGGTAAACTCCGATAAAGACCGCGATGGCGCGGTGGACCGGATTACGCTCCTCCAGGGTCAGAAACACAACCTCGATGCTCAGAAGCTACAGGCGTGCTTGAAGTCACAAAGCTCGACCGAGGTGAAGAGTTCGGAGAAAGAGGGCGATGCCGTCGGGGTAAGCGCGACGCCCACTCTGTTCATAAACGGCCGCGAGCTGGATGGATCTCTTTCCGCTGACCAGGTGCGTCAAGTCCTCGATGCGGCTCTTCGGGACGCCGGAGTTGCACCGCCGTCTCATACCGACGCGAGCGCATCCGCCAGCGGCCCCGCCTCGCATCCCGCGGGGGCAGCCCAGCGGTAAGGGCGACGGTTTTCGGCGGTCTCGCTATGTCTTAGCGAAAATCCGCATAAGTAAAAACTTTTATGCTTTGCAGGAGAGTGCATTTGGAGAATCACGGAACGATTTTGGGCCGCTGCAAAAGACGATCGCCATCATTCGCGTTCGCACTCGCTTTGGTCGGAGCATTTCTTGTCGCCTGCATGGGGTGCAACTCTAAGCCCGCGGGCGGAGACGCCGCCGCGACGGTCGATGGCCGCAAGATTTTCACCGCCGACGTCGATAAGTATTACCAGAATCAGACCGCCGGCTCCGATCAACAACCGCCCGCCGGCGAACAGGCCACCAATCTCCGCCTCAACATTCTCCGCGAACTGATCGACAACGAAATTCTGATGCGTCGCGCCGAAAAACTGGGACTGCTCGCCACCGACGACGAAGTCGATCGCAAATTAAACGAAATCAAGTCGCCTTACACGCAAGATCAATTCAACCAGCAACTGGCGGAAAAGAAGATCACGCTCGAAGACTTCAGGCGTGACATTCGACGCTCCCTCACCGTCGACAAGGTGATGAACAAGGAAATCACATCCAAGATCAACGTCACCGATCAGGACATTTCCTCCTACTACAATGCGCACAAGTCCGAGTTCAACTTAGTCGAACCGCAATACCATCTGGCTCAGATCTTCGTGACTCCGATGCCAAATCCCCAAGCCAAGAATCAGAGTAATAAAGCGCAAAACGAAGGCGACGCCCGCAAGAAAATTCAGATGGTCATGAACCGTCTCGATAGCGGGGACGACTTCGGCACGCTGGCCATGAATTTCTCCGAAGACACGCAAACCGCCAGCAATGGCGGCGATCTCGGCTTCACTCCCGAGTCTGCGTTACAGCGAACCGATCCCACCACCCGCGACACCATCGCCAAGCTGAAGCCTGGCCAATATAGTCCGGTGATCACCGTCGTCAATCCTGCGAACAAACAGGTGATGGGCTTCCGCATCGTTAAATTGATTTCCAAAGAGCCCGCGGGTCAGCGCGAACTCTCCGATCCCCGCGTTCAGGAAACAATCCGCTCTCAACTGCGCGACCGTCGCGAACAGCTCTTGAAAGCCGCCTATTACGAAGTGCTTCGCGATCAGGCCAAAGTCGAAAACTATTTCGCTGAAAAAGTTCTGGCTGACAGCGGCACGGCTAAGCCGTAAACTAAGGACACTAGGAGAAATACATGAGTGAAACCGAATATGAATCTGGAGTAGCGGGTGCAGGTACAGCCCTAACTTGCCTTCTCGTCGGCCTCAGCGCAGGCATTCTGGTTGGCATGTTGTTTGCCCCCAAACCGGGCAAGCAATTGCGCAAAGAACTTCGTCGTAAATACAAAGACGCCAGGGACACTTTCGAAGACTGGTCCGACGAGGCCAAGCGCTTCGCCGAAGACGCCATCGACAAGGGCAGCGCTTTCGCGGACGACGTCCGCGAGCGAGTCGAACCCATCGCCAAGAATCTCCGCCGCAGCTAACCGCGGAGGGCGAACCTCTGACATAGAAGCGGACGCCCTCGTCCGCCCTCTTTCCCTCCGATGACACATCTCCACCACTTGAAATCCGCAGACTTTGCCCTTGACAACCAATAACCATTTGGTTATGGTTTAATCGTGCCAGCCGCTAAGAATAACGTTTTCAAAGCCCTCGCCGACCCCACTCGTCGCGCCATCTTCGAGCACCTCACCCGCGACGGAGAGCAAACTGTGCATGCCTTAACCGACCGCGTCGCTGTATCGCAGCCCATGGTCTCGAAGCATCTCGCCGCCCTCAAGCGAGCCAAACTCGTCCGCCACCGCCGCGATGGACGCGAAACCCATTACAGCGCCCAGCCGCAGGCCCTCGGACCCCTCGTCGACTGGATCACCCACTACGGCGCCTTCTGGCGCAACCGTTTCGATCAACTCGAAAACTTACTCAACAGGATGGACAAATGACCAATACCGCCCCAACCCGCACTCTCGTCATCGAACGCGAACTGCCGCATCCTCCGGAAAAGATCTGGCGCGCGCTCACCCAGAGCCCTCTGATCGAGCAATGGCTTATGAAAAACGATTTCCAGCCAACTGTCGGTCACCGCTTCAACTTCCGCGCCACGCCCGTGCCCAATTGGGACGGACTCATCGCCAGTGAAGTGCTCGTCGTCGAACCTAACTCGCGCCTCTCGTATGTCTGGAGTTCCCTGGGCCTCGAAACCGTCGTCACCTGGACACTCACGCCCACCCCGGGCGGCACCCACCTCAAAATGGAGCAATCCGGTTTCAGCACCGAACCATCCGCGGATATCTTCTACAACGGCGCGAACTGGGGATGGCAGAAGTTCATCGGCAACCTGGAGCAGCTCCTCGGGAGGTCCAACTAACATGAACGCAGCCACTCAACGCCTGATCGCCCGCTGGATTCACATGATCGTAAGCATTCCGATCTTCGGCTACATCTTCAGCCCATTCGACAAGCTCCCGGGCTACGCGCGCCCAACCGCTTCGTCTTTTTCCCCCTCATGGTACTAACCGGCCTCTGGATGTGGAAAGGCCACGTACTCAGACCGTGTTAGCAAAGAGATCAGCCTAAAAGAAGACCGCTCCGGGTGCCCCATCCTTGTCGCGTTCTCTGAGACAGAATGGGGCTTTCGACCTTGGTAGAGTCGTCCGAGGATCGGATTTTGGGTGGCGCACCACTTCAGCGCTGCGATTGACGAAGCTTCACGGCGGCCGACATCCGCCTGCCACGCTCCGTAATCAAACCCCCTGATACACCCATCCTAGAAATGACTTGGGAGTCTGAAAGGACTGTCCCCACTCCGCGTCGTAGGCGGCGGTGGGTTTGGCTGCGATGACCTCGTCTAAAGTCCTTCCCTGTTTCTTCATCTTGGCGACTTTGTCGCGGGCCTCGACGAGTACGTCGCGAAACAGCGTGAGATCGGCCTTCCCGGTCGTCACCGCTCCGTGGCCCGGAATCACAATCGTGGTCGCGCTCACCTTCGCAAGATTCGCTTCGGCGGCGCGAATCTGGCCGTCGATGCTGCCTCCGGTCGAGTAGTCGATAAAAGGATAGTTTCGATTCCACAATGTATCTCCCGTGTGGAGAACATCGGCCTCGGTAAAGTGCACAGAGATATCTGCATCGGTATGAGCCGGGCCATAATACTTGAGGGCGAGCGTGGAGCCGTTCGCGTGAACCGTGTGCTCATCCCGAAAAACGGTGGCAGGAATTGCTCCGGGGGGCGCAGCCGGAAAAGTGTAGAACCAGCCCTCCACGCGTGTATCCACAGACAGGCGCTTGCGCGTATTTTCGTGGGCCAAAATGCTGGCCCCTGCTTGATGTAGCCAATCGTTGCCGCCGGTGTGATCGAAGTGCCAGTGCGTGTTGATCAGTTGCTTGATCGGATCCGCGTTGATGCTGGCAAGCGCCGCTGCAACGTTCGGACGCGAGGTGACGATTCCCGCATCCACCAGAAGCTTTCCATCTGGACCGGTAAGAACGGCGATGTTCCCGCCCGGACCAATCAGGACGCTGATATTGCGGCGAAGCGTCTGTGTCGGAACCTTAACGGTGGCGGACTCCTTCAGGGCCATCGCAACCAGCCCTTCCTGGGAAAAAAGTCGAGGCGGGGCGAAACAGGCGGCCGCAACCGCGACACCACTCGAAACCAAAAACTGACGCCGCGAAATTTCGTTGGCCATGCTTGCGTTCATCGACTTGCTCCTGTAAGGGTGATATCTCGCCAAAAGTATAACTCGGTTTCGACACGATGGCAGCCGGAAATGCGCTTCCTCACGACGCGCAGAGCTCTCTAAGCCCCTCCTCACGACGTCATCGACGCTCGGTTTTTTTCAAGATCTCGCCTTTAACCAAGGCCTACTTTCGCCAGTAGTTATTGGCAGCCGCTATGGTCTGAAGTTCAATGGCCACGACTTGGCTGGCAGCGATCAGACTGTCGGGGTTCATTGCATAAATCGGACGCCCAGCTTTAAGGACATCCAAGTCCGGCTGAATATTGTGAATCATGTGCCGGGACATCGTGATCGCAAGGGCGCGTCCTTCTTCCGGAGTGGCGGTGATCAATGGACGGGTACCAGCTTTAGGGCTTGGCAAAGGCGAGGAGTCGTGCCTCCTGCGCCGTGCGTCTCTTGCTCTCTAGCCTTTCCCGCCAGATCGGCAAAGCCCCCTATCCTCGCTTACCGCCGTAACCTTCCGTACATCCTCGCCACGCCATTAAAATCATCAGCAATCGCGGAACTGAGCAATGGCGATTCGAAATCCAAAGGCGAGGACAACAGCATGCGACTGAGGCAATGGGGCGCCGGAGCGGTTTTGACCCTCGCGCTGATCTCGTCGGTCGTCACGATCATCCTCTATCGCATCTCTATGCTCGGAGTCACGAAAGTTTTCGGCCACTTTAGCGGAGGCACCGGGATCGCACTGCTTTTTCTCTTCGGGGTCGTGGCCCTCGTCAACCTCCTTACCATTCCGCTGACGTTGCTCCTCGGAGTCGGCCTGCTGATCACTTCCGCAAAAAAGAATCCCTCGGGAGCGTTGTGCGCGGTCTTTACATGCCTCGTGAGTATCTCGAACCTTCTTTTCTAACTATTTTATTGCGGCGGGATTCCAGGCACCGCGCAGCGCAGGTTCCCTTAGCCGACTCTGAAACGGCCGTCCGGCGGGCTCGACGTTGCACCGAGGACTTTCCGGGTCGGGTAGTAGTTAATCCCATGCACAGCGCCGCCCAGTGCACCCCGCAGCATTAGACCCACCTCCAATTTCCAGTGGTAGAGCCTTGCTTTGGATTGCCCTCGATGCGGGCGTTGAAGCTTATGATCGTGTTCCAGCTTCTCGCCGCACTTTGCGCCAACCTGATGGACTACGCCGGCCGCTAACGCCAGAGACTTCGCAACAAAAAATATTCGTTCACCGGCCGGTCATCTCGCAGAGCGTTTTCATTCAACACCATTTCCATAAGTTCTGGGGTTGCGATTTCGTGGCGCAAAATCAAATCAAACTGTCCCTGCGGCGTATCTCTGGGCCCCCACTCCACTAAGTCTGCGGCCGCGTTGGGCGGCAGTCGCGCCGCAAGCTCGCCGCTGGATCTTTCAGGCAATGGCTGGAGGCTGGCGAGGAAATGAATCCCAAATCCGCCAAATCCTTGAAATGCGCGGACGTAAGGAAAAGACTGCGAGAGGGCGCCGATCACGGCGGAACGAGTGGCGGCGTCCCCCCCTGGCAACCACTGTTGCAGAATACCGTGCGGGTTTAGGCGACGCTGCGCTATCTGATAAAACTCTACCGAATATAAAAGGCTCGATCCTGCCGCCCCGATGGGTGGAGGCGGATCTATCGTGATGACGTCGAAGGTCTCCCGGGACCGCTCCAAAAAGCGGCGGCCGTCATCGATGATCACGTGCGAATGCGGCGACTTCAGCAACTCATTGCCGTCCGCGTGATAATACGGAAACAGGCGAGGAACGCTGGGAGTCAATTCCACGACCGTCGTATCAACTCCCCAGGAAAGCGCCGAGCGATGCGTCGTTCCCATCCCGAAACAAACGATCAACACCTTTCGCGGAGCGTCGGAAAACGCCAACGGGAGATGAGCCATCATCTTAGTCGCCGGCGTAAGACTCGACATGCTGTAACCATTGACCCATAACTGCTTGCTCTCGCGATCATTCCCGGTGGCGATCACGGTGGCGGTAGAATCCCGCAGGACTTGACGGATGGGAAATCTTTCCTCGAAGCCGTTCCCTTGGAATATAACCGCCCACACTGTGACTATGATCGTAGCCGCTGGACGAGCCGCCCACGGGATGCGCGACTCGGACCCGGTTTCAAAGTGCACAACGCTGGGAAACAAACCGATCGCGAGCCAAGGCGCGGAAAGGGTCACCAACGCCCAATGCTCGCTCATGTGAGGCAGCAACAGAAATCCAGCTACCAGCGGGCCCAGAATACAACCCACTACATTGACCGCATACGAAGAGCCCACTCGGCTGGGATTGCCTTTCGCGTCCATGTCAACCAGCATGGGAGTGGTGAATCCAGCAGCCATGGCAACTAAAAAAATGCCCATGGGAAGGCGCATGAGACTGGGAATCGCGAGCTTGGGGTCGGAAGCGATTAACGGAAGCAGACCACCTGCACCCAAGGCGAACCAAGTCATGCCGCTCGAAAGCAAATTCCTTAGGATGCCGCTCCGATAAAGTTTCGCCCCCACAAACATCGCCAGCAGGTATACGCCCAGAATTGCAGCAAAGGCGTATACGACTGTGCCCAAATATGGCGTGTAGATTCTGATCCAAACTACTTCCATCCCCATGCTGGTCAGTCCGGTCGCGAACAAAAGCCACCTAAGCCATGCGCTTTGCAGTCCGGCGTGATCAGGCGTGGGCCCCTCAGTAATTGCAGTTGATGAGATTCTTCTGCCAGCATCGGAAGTTCTAGATCGTGCTAACGCCAAGCCGGCAATCGTAAAGTTAAGCAGAGCTCCGATCCAAAGAGCGCGAGAGAAGCCCCAAGCCTCGATCAGCAAAAGAGGAAAGACAGTTCCGGCCATTGCGCCCAAAAGGTTGGCGACATATAAGTAGCTGAAAGACCCCTGCTGGTCATCTTCCGGGCCGGTAAGAGCAGAAAGGGCTAAGGGAAAAGTAGCGCCTATAAAAACGCACCACGGGATCAGCGACAATGCAATCCACATTCCCGAAAAACAAGTGTAAGTAAAAGAAGTCCAATGCACCGAGCGCCCGAGACTCACCAAGTCTGGTGCCCCAAACGCAACTCGTAAGGCACGCAGACCGAGGAAAAGCCCACAGTCAGCTCGGCGATGGCATACGCGGCAGTGGGATGAAGCCTCAGAGTCAGAAAGTCTTTGCGAGAAAGAATTCTACCGGCGAGCCATGATCCCCCGCCCAATCCGGCCATGAATGCCGATAAGAATACGGATGTGACTTGTGCGGTGACACCAAACTGCGCCATCGAAAGGCGCAGCCAGACTAATTCGTACAAGATGCTGCAGAAGCCAGAAAAAAAGAAGAACCCATAAAACCAAAGCACCGTGTTGCCCACGGGTTTGTTCAGAGACGATGCTTCTGATCTGTCGGGAATCGACTCCACCATCAGTTCAGCCTGCGAAAGGCGCGAATTTTCTGAGATGCGCATCGGCCTTGAATAACCATTCGCTCGAAACTGGCAGGCCGGGGCGACAGGATCAGCGCGGCCATCTCCCAGACGGCGAAACCATAACTATATCCGACAACCGCCGGGAGGTTGGTTGAGCCGCTCAGCTAATTCGACACTTCGGCGCGGCCCGTATGTCCGCTGGCTGCGCCGAACCACCGCGCCAGCGGTAGAATTGCAGCCACGATGCTGCCAGCCACCGCCGGCAGCAAAAAGTGGGAGGCTCGCTCCGTCGCTGTCAGAAGGGTTGCCCCAACGGCACAACCCGCCCCCGTCACCGCGCCCAGTTCGAGGCGCCGAAGTCTTAACCCCAGCCCGCGATGAAAATTGGGACCGTTTGCGATCATCGGCAGAAGAAATAATATCTCGAGGATCACGACACCAAGGGTCGCCATGACGGCAACAACTCGTAAGGTCGCGCGCGCCTGATCGCGTTTCATTCTTACGAGGGACGTAAAGGCGCCCCCCGCAGTTTGGAAACGCCCCGAGCGGCCACTCTTAGTTAGCGGAAATTTTCCCTCTTGGCGCCTTTCGTTGACTCCTACATCCCCCGTTCGTAAGATGAATCCACCACCAAAGTCCCCGATGATCGGCCAAACCGTCTCTCACTACCGCATCGTCGAAAAGTTAGGGGGCGGCGGCATGGGAGTCGTCTACAAAGCCGAAGACACCCGTCTTGAGCGCTTCGTCGCTCTCAAATTTCTTCCCGAAGACGTCGCTCACGATCGCCAGGCGCTCGAGCGCTTCCGCCGCGAAGCCAAAGCGGCTTCGGCACTGAATCATCCCAACATCTGCACCATTTACGACATTGGCGAGCAGGATGGTCAGGCCTACATCGTCATGGAGTATCTCGACGGCGCCACGCTGAAGCACTTCATCGGCAACCGCCCTATGGAGCTCGACAGCCTGCTTTCGCTCGGCGTCGAGATCGCCGACGCGCTCGACGCCGCCCACACACAGGGCATCGTCCATCGCGACATCAAGCCTGCGAATATTTTTGTCACCAAGCGCGGTCACGCCAAGATTCTCGACTTCGGATTGGCGAAAGTGATTACGGATCCAGCGGTCCATCGCATCGAAGCCTCGCGAGAAACAGTGGCCGCCACAATCGCCGAGGATCATCTCACCAGCCCGGGCTCCGCCCTCGGCACTGTAGCCTACATGTCTCCCGAACAGGCCAGGGGCAAAGAACTCGACGCTCGAACCGACCTTTTTTCCTTCGGCGCTGTCCTCTACGAAATGTCCACGGGCATGCTGCCCTTTCGCGGAGGCACCTCCGCGGTCATCTTTCAGGCCATTCTCGATCGCGCACCCGTTTCTCCCGTTCGCTTGAATCCCGACCTCCCGCCCAAACTCGAAGACATTCTCAACAAGGCTCTGGAAAAAGATCGCAACCTGCGTTACCAGCACGCCGCGGACATACGGGCAGACCTGCAACGTCTTAAGCGCGACACTGAGACGGGACGCAATGTGGCCGCCATTTCAGGCTCATTCCCCGCAAACCATGAACCGGATTCGAAGCCGCTGTCGTCAACAGTTTCGACAGCTACATCTGGCTCGGATGGCAGCGCAATCGCCAGTTTCCCGCCTAGCGCAGTCGCCCCTGGCACCGACTCCACTCACCCGACGCAAAAGAAATCATTGACTATTCCTGCCCTGTCGGCTGCTGTCCTCATAGCCGCACTCGCCGTCGGAGGCTTCTTTTTACACTCTCGCCAAACCCATGCGCTCACCGAAAAAGACACGGTCGTCGTCGCCGACTTCGTCAACACCACCGGCGATCCTGTATTCGACGGAACTCTCAAGCAGGCTCTGGCCGTACAACTCGACCAGTCGCCTTACCTCAACCTGCTTCCCGAGTCCCGCATTCGCGAAGCTCTCGGCTTCATGGGACGCCTTCCCGACGACCGCATCACCAACGATGTCGCCCGCGAAATCTGCCTGCGCGAAGGCGCCAAAGCCATGCTCACCGGCTCCATCGCGAGCTTAGGCAGTCACTATGCCATCACTCTGACCGCGCTGAACGCACAAAGTCGCGATGTACTCGCCCGCGAAGAGATCGAGGCCGACAGCAAAGAACACGTTCTCAAGTCGCTCGATCAGGCAGCGTCAAGCCTGCGGGGCAAGCTCGGCGAATCCATTGGATCGGTGCACAAATTCACCACTCCGCTCGAACAAGCCACCACGTCATCGCTCGAAGCCCTGCAAGCGTATAGCCTGGGACACGCCGAACATGCCGCCCTGCGTGATGACAAGGCCATCCCTTATCTCGAACATGCCATTGAACTCGACCCCAATTTCGCCATGGCGTACGCCACGCTGGGCGTCGATTACTTAAACCTGGGTTCCGAGACTCGCGCCACCGATCAGCTGCAAAAAGCCTTTGATCGCCGGGATCGGGCCAGCGAACGCGAAAAGTTCTACATCTCCGCCCATTATTACGATACCGCGGTCGGAGACCTTCCCAAAGCCGCTGAGGTTTACGAGCAGTGGAAGCAAGCCTATCCTCGCGATGGCGTTCCCTGTGCCAATCTAGTGATGCTTTATGGCGCGATTGGCCAGCCCGAGCCGGCCCTTGCCAACGCACAACTCGCCATGCGGATCGACGCCAAAGACAAGGTCGCCTACGTGAATCTGGCCGCCTCGTTTCTGGCTCTGGGTCGATACGACGAGGCGCAAGCCGTCATCGATCAGGCTAAGCAATCGAAGACCGATTCCGCTCCGCTTCGCTTTATCAGCTATCAACTCGACTTCGTACGCAACGATTCCTCCGCCATGCAGCGCGAAATCGACGACTCTGAGAATCCCGCCGTTAAGTCGTTCTTATTATCCTTCGAATCCCTCACCAAATATTTCGTGGGCCGGGTTCGAGCCGCCCGCGAGGCGGGTGGCCGCGCTGCGCAATTAGCCGAACAGCAACAGATGACCGAGTTTGCCGCAGGCATGCGCGTAGCCAACGCCGCTATCGAGGCAGAGTATGGCTTTGCGGAAGAAGCTCGTCGTCAGACCTCCTCCGCTTTGGCCGAAGCCGGAAATAATAAAGATATCAAGACTCAAGCCGCCGCCACCTTTGCGCGTCTTGGCGACATCCAGCGCGCCCAGCAGTTGATCGCCGGGCTGCCGAAGCAATACCCTAACGACACTCTGTTGAACAAAACCACGCTCCCTATCGCCGAGGCACTCATCGAACTTCAACGGAAACAACCAGCCAAGGCCGTAGAGTCATTGGAAAGCGCACGACCTTACGAATTGGGATCCGGTCCCACGGCAAACGCCGACTTTTGGCCGATTTATCTGCGCGGTGAGGCCTACCTCGACTTGCGCGACGGGACCAAAGCGTTGGCCGAATATAAAAAAATCGTCGATCACCGCGGAATCAGTCCCCTGAGCCCGCTGTATTCCCTCGCCGGCCTCGGCGTCGCGCGAGCCTACGCCCTGCAAGGAAATTCCTCAAAAGCACGCACCGCGTATCAGGATTTCTTCGCCACCTGGAAAAACGCCGACGCCGATATCCCACTCCTCAAACAGGCCAAAGCGGAATACGCCAAGATCCCTTAGTCAACCTCGTCATCATGAAGCGGCGGGCAGAGGCTAGTTTCCCGCCTGGTCAAAGCGTTAAAGCTTCTGTGGTAACGTGGCGGGAAAGCAAAAAGACATCGAGGATAGGTCGATGCTACGCAGAGTGGGTCTCGGAGTTGCATATTTCATCGCCATCGTATTCTTCTTATCGATTCTGCTGCCTGCTATCTTCTGTCTCGGCCATGGATGCAAAGGGCCTGATCTTGACGCGTTTATGCCCGCCTTCATGCTCACTCCGCTGGGCGGAATTGCCACGGCTTTCTCATTGCGCAATGCCATCCAACAGATCAAGGCAAGAAATTCGTGGGCCTGGGTCTTCTGGCCTCTGACAATTATCTTCGGGATCGTTCTGCTCGGCGCAGTCACTCTGATCGCGCTCCTGATTTACTTCACCGCATTTCATCGTCGCTAAGAAGCGGTTGCAGCTTTATGCGGAACGCAGCTAGATTAGACGACATGAAAAAGTCCATCCCGACAGAATCCGGCTCCGCTTTCATCGACGAGAAGATCGCCTCGCTCGGCGACTGGCGCGGCGAAACCCTCAGCCGCATGCGCAAGCTTATCAAGCAAGCCGATCCCGACGTCGTCGAGGAGCGCAAATGGGTCAAGCCAAAATCGCCTGGAACTCCCGTGTGGTCACATGACGGCATTCTTTGCACAGGCGAGACCTACAAGAGTGTCGTAAAGCTGACCTTCGCCAAGGGCGCATCGCTGAAAGATCCAGCCCACCTCTTCAACTCCAGCCTCGACGGAAACGTACGCCGCGCCATCGACATCCACGAAGGAGAACAAGTAGACGCGTCGGCCTTCAAAGCGCTGGTTCGCGAAGCGGTGGCTCTCAACACGGCTGGCAAATCAACACCTAAGAAAAAAGCGAAGTCCTGAATCGAATCCTCGCTTGAAGTGGTAGGGGCGTTGCTCGGTTAGCGGCCCCGTTTTTCGTTGACACGGCTTATTCCAGTCCTGCACTATAGGCGCTTTATGAATCCCAACTCTTTCCTGCGATCCTTCGTCGTCTTGTCGATCAGTTGCCTGATCTCTGCCTCTGCACACTCGGCCGACAAGCCCTGGCTCGAAATCCGCTCGGCTCATTTTCGCGTCCTCACAGACGGGAGCGAACGCGACGGCCGCCATGTCGCCAAAGAGTTTGAGCAAATGCATAATGTCTTTGAGTACAACATGCGCGGCTTCCGCCTGGATAATGGCGCTCCGCTGACCATCTTCGTCGCCAAAGACCAGGACAGCGCCGCCGCACTGGACCCTGCATTTCAAGACCGCGAGGGAATCAACACGCTGGTCGGCCTCTACAACGAAGGATGGGAGAAACAATTTGCCGTTGTTCGGTTGAGCCGAGCCGAAGCTGGCTTCGTAAACGGCAGACAGAATAGTTTTAACGTTATCTATCACGAGTACGTGCACAGCATCCTTCACATGAATACACGCTGGCTGCCCGTTTGGATGGATGAAGGCCTCGCCGAATTTTTCGGTAGCACGCTGTTCGAAGGCGAAAGGGTAGAAGTGGGATTCCCCTCGGTACGCCTGCGCGAACTCCAACGTCAGTCCCTCATCCCCATTGACGTGATGCTGAAGGTCGACCAACGCTCGCCTTATTACCACGACCAAAACCTGGCTCCTATGTTCTATGCCGAGTCCTGGGCCATGGTCCACTATATGGAGTTCGGCGATGGCATGCAGAACGGCAAGAAGCTTGGCGAGTTTTACAGCCTTCTCGATGAAGGCACGCCCCAGGAAAAGGCTTTCGCCCAGGTCTTTGGAGAACAAAAAAAGTTTTATGATGGATTGCGCTTTTACCTGTCGGCTCCAACCTTGCGCAACTCCGTCATCAAAGATCTTCCCCGCGTCGACGATTCTCAGTTCGTGACGCGCGAACTATCGCCCGCCGAGACCTCCGCCGAAATCGCCGGCTACCACATCTGGACCCGCAATCTCAAAGCCGCCCGTCCGCTCCTCGACCAAGCCCTCAAGGACGACCCCAAACTTCCCCTCGCCCACGAAAACATGGGCTTCCTCGAATTCGACGACGGCAACGACGATGCCGCCCTCAAACAATTCTCCCAAGCCTTCGAAATCGACCCCAAACTCTACCTCTCGCTGTACTACAAAACGATGCTCGAGTACTCCGACGGAATCCACGACGAGGACGCCCTATACTCCGGTCTGCTCGGCGTCGTTGCGCTAAAACCCAACTTCGCTGCCGCCTACGTCCAACTCGCTCTCCACCACCTGCGGGTCGGCAACATCAAGAACGCACAACTCATGGCGCAAAAGGCTGCCCAACTCGCTCCCTCGCGCGCCGGTTACTATATTCTCTTCGCCAGTACGCAAGCCGCGCTCGGCAACTACGCCGACGCCGCCGATATCGCCAGCTTCGTCGCCGCCCGTTGGCATGGCCCGGACCACAATGAAGCGGTCGAAGTCTGGGATTCGCTCCCCGCCGCCCAACGCCCGAAGGGTGAAAGTGTCGGGGAAGAGATCCCTGCGAATACTCAGGCCGCGGAAGGCACGATCCGCTCCATCACTTGCGCCAACAAGGAAAAAGGCGTCAGCTTCGGTCTGGTTCTCGACCACAGCGGCCAGCCCGTGCGCTTTGGCTCCGACGGCGGATTCTCCAGCGGATTCTCGGACACGCTCTGGTACGGCCGCGACCACTACTCCCTCTGCCAGCACATGCAGGGCATGCGCGCTATCGTCTACTACAAAACCCCCGCTTCGAAGAACGTCGCTCCCTCCGCCAGCGCCACGAATGCGACATCGAACTCCGGCAACCTCACCCTCACGGGGAACGTTGCCGAAATCGAAATCCGCGTTCCTATTCCCGCCCCTCCAACGCCCGCGCCAGCCTCAGCTCCAGCACACTAGCCATGAGTTTTCATATCAGGTTGAGCCTTCCGTATGATCGCGCTTTATGGCCTTACCGGAACAGCGCGGCGAAGAAGTGCTTGATCTTACTGCCGACCTTGGCCAGTCCCGTGGGCCGCGGGGGCGTCACTACAGGCGGAACGGCCTGCTCTGCTGGTAGGTAGTCGCTCCGCTGCCACGACCTGACCGAAAGCACTCTAACCTCTCGCACTGGCGCATCCGCAACCGGCGGCGACGCATTGCCATTGAACGCAAACGAAGCATCCACCTGAACGTGAACGTCGTCGGGCTTGGAAGGTGGCAACGGCGCACTCTCCGGCTGAGCATGAGTGATGGGAGGCAACGGCGCAGGGCATCCACAATCGGGCGGCGGATTCGCGTTCGCCGCATCGAGACGCCCACCGCGAAATTCCACTTGCTCCGAGGGTTTGATCTGGTAGACGCCCGTGCCCAACATTTCACTCACCATCAGCGCCGCAGTATTTCCCGGCAACGTACGGACGCAAGTATTCCCGCGCGCATCCACGGCCGTGGCAAAGTGAAACTCACCCGGCCCGGCGAGTAAAATCCGAAAGTCCGGAGTAAGAATCGAGTTCGACGAACTCTGCAACTTGAGGTCGGCTTCCAAACTTCCCGAACTCAAAGACAGCATCACTTCGCGGCGCGTCTGCGGATAAGTAAACGAGACCGTGCTACCCGCGCACACTCGTACTTGCCCCTCGGGCGCGATATCGACCAACTCTGTATCCGATCCGGCCGTCACCGCCGAACCTGAGGCCAGGTTCGCTCCCGAGAAGTGAATTTGCAGCGGAGCGGACGAAACAGTGGCCTCCGGCGTCTGCGCCACAATGATTGGCAGCGACAGAGAGAATAAAACGAGGGCGAGCGAGAGCGACTTCATGGAAGATGCCAGCGACTAGTATCCTGCGAGGAATTCGTAATCCTCAATCACCGCGGCAATCGCCCTTTTCCCGTCTGCACCGGTGTCTTCGACGCGCAATACTTTGCCTTTGCAGCGCACCCGAATACTCTCGGTGAGGGTGATTTCGGGGGGCAGCGTAAGCGTGAATTCGACGCCGGACCCGCTGGCAATCGCAGCATCGGCGAAAAAGCAAACGCCGCGTGCGCTCACGTCGCGGGTATGCGCAGTCAGAGGCTTCGTCGCACCCTCCTCGCTGCTCACCGAGACGGGCAGTTTCAGCGGAAATCGTCGTGTGGACCGCTTCTCTTCCGAGGCTTCATCCATAGGTCGTTTGAGACCTAAGCATGGCGGTTTGAGCGCGGTGTGTCAAGATACTTCTATGGTTTTTGTGCTGGACAACTACGACTCGTTCACCTACAACCTCGTGCAATATCTGGGAGAACTGGGCGCCGAAGTGGTTGTGCGCCGTAACGATCAGGTGACGGCAGCAGAGATAGAAAAGATGCGTCCCAAACATATTCTGATTTCGCCGGGGCCATGCACTCCAAGCGAAGCGGGGATAAGCGTTCCGTTGATTCGCCACTTCGCCGGAAAAGTGCCGCTTCTAGGTGTCTGCCTGGGACATCAAGCCATCGGCGAGGCCTTCGGCGGCAATGTCATCCGCGCCAACAAGCTCATGCATGGCAAAACCAGCAAAGTACTCCACGACAATCGCACCATCTTTCAAGGATTGCCCATGCCGCTCACGGCAACCCGCTACCACTCGCTGATCGTCGAAGAAGATTCTCTGCCGAAAGAATTAGAAGTCAGCGCTTTCACCACGGAATCCGACGGAACCCGCACCATCATGGGACTACGCCACCGCCAGTTTCCGGTTGAAGGAGTACAGTTCCATCCGGAAAGCGTACTCACCAGCGAAGGCAAGAAACTGATTGCAAACTTTCTGAAGAGCTGAGATTACTAGCCCCGCGACCGCGCCGCTTCCACCGCCCGCAGCACAGCTTTTGCTTTATTCATGCACTCCTGAAACTCACTCTCAGGATTCGAATCCGCCACAATTCCGGCCCCCGCTTGCAAGTACGCATGATCGCCTTGCATGAGCAAAGTTCGAATTGCGATACACGAATCCAGATTGCCCGCGAAGTCCGCGTACAAAACCGACCCCCCATAGATGCCTCGTCGCGTAGGCTCGAGCTCTTCGATGATTTGCATGGCCCGCACCTTCGGCGCGCCCGTTAAGGTACCCGCCGGAAAGCACGCGGCAAACGCATCCAGCGCATCGAGGCCCTCGCGCAGCCTGCCTTCGAGCGACGAAACAATGTGCATCACATGCGAGTACTTCTCGACATACATCAGATCGCGCACCTGCACCGATCCGTATTCGCTGACGCGCCCCAAGTCGTTGCGCCCGAGATCGACCAGCATGACATGCTCGGCGCGTTCTTTTTCATCGGCCAGCATCTGCGCGGCGAAAAGCTTATCCGACGCCTCGTCATGCCCTCGCGGGTGCGTCCCCGCAATCGGACGATACTCCAGCTTCCGTCCCGTAACCCGCACCAGCATTTCCGGCGACGACCCGAGCACCTGCGTATCATCCGTCCGCAGATAATACATATAAGGGGACGGATTCACCGTGCGCAGCGCGCGATAAATATCGAATCCCTTAACCTTGGGAACAAAATCAAGCCGCTGCGAAAGCACCACCTGGAACACATCGCCGGCAGAAATATAGTCCTTCGCCTTATCGACGCTCTGAGTGAACTTCTTCCGACTCGTCTCAGCATTAATCTTCAGCTTCGATTTCGATTTGCCGCCCGCGACTTGCCATTGCAATCGCCGCAATCCCGCTGAGAGTTGGGACTCAATCCGGCGAATATCGGCAACGGCGCGATCGTAAGCCGCACGCGGCTTCTCCCGCGAAACATCGGCGCTGGCGATGATATGAATCTGATGGCGCAAATGATCGAAGGCCAGCAATCGATCAAAAAATAGCAGCGAACAATCGGGAAGCCCTAAATCATCCTTGGCGGAGTCGCCGATCTTTTCCAACTCGCGCACCGCATCGTAGGCGAAATATCCCACCGCGCCCGCGGCAAACGGAGGTAAGCCCGGAAACGCGGCGAAGCGATGCTCGCGCAGCAACTCTCGGGCAACGTGCAAGGCAGGCTCTTTCCGCCGCTCACGCTTCCGTCCGCGCTGAATCACAACTTCCCCGAGCCGGGCCTGCATCCGCATATACGGCTTCACGCCCAGAAACGTATAGCGTCCAACCTGCTCGCCGCGCTCCACCGACTCCAGCAGAAAACTATCGTGCTGGCCGCCACCAATCGCCAGAAATGCCGACACCGGCGTCAGCAGGTCAGCTGCCACCGACTTCATCACCGGAACCAAACTATGCTCGTGCGCAAGGCGCGAAAATTCGCGAAAATCAGGAGTTTCCATGAGTATGTTTACCCGGGGATGTGTACCGGGGCGACGTGTACCCGCATTATATAGACGCCCCGCCAAACCACGGTAACCAGCATGGCAATTGACGAGCCGCCCAGCGTTTGCAACTATATGGAGACATTCAATCTCGCCCAAACGAGGCATATGCGCGTTAAATTTTGGGGCGTACGGGGTTCCACTCCCACGCCTCAAGCGGAAAATTTGCGCTATGGCGGCAACACCTCATGTGTGGAGGTGCGATTCGGCGACGAAATTTTTATCTTCGATTGCGGCACCGGCTTCCGCACTCTCGGCCAATCGCTGCGCAACGAATTCCCTCAAAAACCCATCTCCGCGCACGTTTTCGTCTCCCACTATCATTGGGATCACATCCAGGGCATGCCCTTTTTCGGACCGCTCTACGACGACGCTGGCAGCCAGTTCATCTTCCACTCCTCCAGCCGCACGCGCAGTTTGAAGCGCGTCATGGAAGAGCAGATGTCGACGCCATACTTCCCGGTCAATCTCAAGGAGATGAAAGCCAAGCAGGAATTTCACGAAATCGAAGCGGGCACTGTGAAGTTTGGCGACATGACCGTGAAGACCGCATGGCTGAATCATCCCCAGGGGTGCATGGGATTCCGCCTCGAAACCAAAGACGGCATCCTGGTTTACGCCACTGACAACGAACCCGGCGACCCGGTCTTCGACAAGAACGTTCGCAAGCTGGCCGAGGGCGCCGACGTCCTCATTTACGACGCGCAATATCTCCCCGAGGACTACGAAGCCCGCCGCCGCGGCTGGGGACACAGCCATTGGCGCGAAGCCGTGAAAGTCGTCATGGAAAGCGGCGCGAAAGAATTAGTCCTCTTCCACCACGACCCCGAGCACGACGACAAGTGCATCGACAAAGTCGTCAAAGAAGCCCGCGACCACTTCGCCCGCGTGCGCGGCGCAGCCGAAGGTATGGAAATCACGCTGCATAAGAAGTAAGATGTGGCGATGGAAGCCGAAGCTAAAGCCGCAACGCCCCCCGAAGTAACAGCAGAAGCCAACGTCGAACAAGCCGTCCCATTTTTCAGTGTGACGAATATCGAAGCGTCGCTCCGCTTCTACGTCGACGGCCTGGGCTTCGCCCTCACCAGAAAGTGGATCGACGACGGTAAGCTGCGCTGGTGCTGGCTCCAACTCGGCGGCGCAGCGTTAATGCTGCAAGAATTCACGAAGAAGCCCGAGGGCAAAGTCGGCGTCGGCGTATCCGTCTGCTTCCAATGCAAGGACGCGCTCGCCATCTACCACCAAGCCAAAGCCCGCGGCCTAACTCCGAAACGCCCCTTCGTCGGCAACGCCATGTGGGTCACCGCCTTCACCGATCCAGACGGCCACAAAATCGACTTCGAAAGCCCCACGGATGCGGCGGAGGAGACGGAACTAGCGGAACTTTAGACTTTTTAGAACTTCGCCCCTAAGGCTCTCAGGCCAGTTCGAAAATCCGTTTAGGCTTTTTCGGACTCCACGTCCGGCGTGGAAGCAGCTACGGCCCTTTGGCGCGCCCACTGCCTGAGACCTTCGATTTCTTCAGATCTGATCTTCGACAACGGTACGGTGGCTTGCAGGGCCTCGTGCAGTGACTCCGTGGTCAATTCGCGGTGGCAGGAGAATGCCGCATAAAGAGCGGACTGAACCGCTGCCTCAATCTCCGCTCCGGAGTGTCCGTGTGCCGTTTCCCCAATCCGCTCCAAATCAAACGTGGCCGGATTCCGTTTGTGCTTGGATAACTGTAAAGCCAGAATCTGTTTCCTCTCCGCCCGATTAGGCAGGTCGACAAAGAACAGTTCGTCAAAGCGCCCCTTGCGAATCAACTCCGGAGGCAGCGCCGAGACGTTGTTACAGGTCGCGGCCACGAATACCGGTGCTCTGCGATCCTGCATCCAGGAAAGAAATGACCCCAGCAGCCGCGACGACGTGCCCGCATCCGACGAAGCTGACGCCGCGCCACTGCCAGCGAAAACCTTTTCCAATTCGTCGATCCACAGTACGCAGGGCGCGAGGCCTTCTGCGACTTGGAACAATTTGCGCGTCCGCTTCTCGGTCTCGCCGATGTACTTATCAAACACCGCAGCGGTCTCGAACTTGACCAGTGGAATTTTCCATTCTCCGGCGATTGCCCTTGCACACATGCTCTTGCCGCATCCTTGTACCCCAAGAATGATCACCCCTCGCGGGCCATCTAATCCGAACTCACGAGCAGCGTCTTCCCACGTTCCGCGGCGCTGATTGAGCCAGGTCTTTAGATTTTCCAGGCCCCCGACGTTGGCCAGCGTGTCCGACACCTCAACGAAGTCGAGCATTTCCGACCGTCGCAGAATGTCTTTTTTCGCTTCCTGAACATCGGTCACGGCCTCTGGAGTCAATCCATACCTCGTGACGATGGCTTGCGAGACAGCTCGCTCAGCCTCTTCCTCCGTCAGACCTCGCAGGTTGTTCGCCATTGCATCGAGCCCAGCGGAATCCAGCGCGCGCTTCAATGTTCGCGTCTTCGCCACCCGCACAATCATTTCGTCGATGATTTGACGAAGGCGCTGTTTGTCAGGAAGGGGAAGTTCGAGAAACTCGACAAGACTGCGCAGTTCTGGTGGTATCTCCATCGAAGGCGCCGTGATAACGACTGTGCGGCGGTTTTGCGAAAATTTCTGCCCCACGTCACGCAAACGGCGCACCACAACCGGGTCTTCCATGTGCCGATGAAAATCTTTAAGAATGAACGCCGCATCGATCGAAATTGCTTCCAGATTTCCCAGCACTTGCACCGGTTCGCGGCTGTTGTAGATCGCTTTCGCCGACAAGTCGGTCGCATCGTGGCCTGTGGCACCGTAACCAGCGCCAACTTCGATCGTGTGCGCACCATCACCACACCGCGTCAATCCAGTGGCGATGCTCCATTCGAACGCGGTTAGGTGCAACGACGCACACGCGGAGCGCACAAGCCGCACGGCGCGCATCTCTTCCACCGTTTCCATCACCACGATGGGGGTCGAGGAATCGATGAGAACCTTCAGCCTGTCGAGGGGTTGAATCATATTGATTTTCAAGCAAGTGTGACGCCTTCAGCCAGACATAGTTTATTCGGCTAAATGACGAAACACCTTGCTCACGAAAAACGAAGGTAATCGAAGGTAGATGGTAGATTCCCCCACTTGACGAAATCCCCTCCCCGTTGTAGATTGAGACTAGGTTTTGCTCTTCGGAGCAACACTTGAATTTCATGAAGAGTGGCTGAGGGACGAGCCCTTAGACGCCACGACAACCGGATCGAAAGGCAACTTTCGGTCGCCCGGTGTCAACTCTCGCCCTGCAAAGGGGGAACATGAGATTTGAGATGCGCACCACAATATGGCATCTCTAATTTCCTCTTTTCCCAAACTGGGCAAAAGAGGATTTGGCGTTTTAGGGCACTTTTCAACCTCCCGCAGCCGCTCTCGCACAAGGAAAACGAGAGCCATGAACTACGAACTGCGCTGCCGTGAGTGCCGCAAGTCCTGGGGAAACCAGCCCCGATCGATCTGCGACGATTGCTTTTCTCCCCTCGAAGTCGCCTACGACTACGAAGCCATCCGCCCGCATTTCACGCGCGAAAAAATCGAGAGCGCCGCGCCCAGTATGTGGCGCTACTCCGCTCTGCTTCCCTTGCCGGAGAACTTCCTTCCCACGCTGCCCACCGGCTTTACGCCGCTGCTGAAGGCGCCCGCGCTGGGCAAAGAGATCGGTGCGAAGAATCTCTACGTCAAGAATGACGCCGTCTGCCTGCCCACGCTCAGCTTCAAAGACCGCGTGGTCGCAGTCGCTCTGGCCCAAGCTAAGCAATTCGGATTCGAAACTGTCTCCTGTTCGTCGACAGGAAATCTGGCTAACTCCGTCGCCGCCCAAGCCGCCCGCAACGGATTCAAATCCTGGATCTTCATCCCCGCCGACCTTGAGCCCGCCAAGATTCTGGGCACGCAAGTCTATGGGGCAAAACTCGTTCGCATCGCTGGCAGCTACGACCAGGTCAATCGCCTGTGCTCGCAGATCGCGGATGAACGCCACTGGGGATTCGTCAACGTCAACCTACGTCCTTATTATGCCGAGGGATCGAAGACCGTCGGCTTCGAAATTGCCGAGCAGTTGGGATGGCGGCTGCCCGACAACGTCGTCGTTCCCATGGCCGGAGGGTCGCTCATCACTAAAATTAAAAAGGCCTTCGACGAACTGATCCTGCTCGGACTAGTCGACGCCAAGCCAGTGAAATTCTTCGGCGCGCAAGCCACAGGCTGCTCGCCGATTTCGACAGCAGTCAAAGCGGGTAACAAAGAAATCGAGCCGCAGAAACCCGACACGGTGGCGCGTTCTCTGGCCATCGGCAACCCCGCCGACGGCCACTACGCCATCCGCGCCATCGCTCAGAGTGGCGGCTGGGCCGAGGACGTTTCCGATCCCGAGCTTGTCAATGGGATTCAGTCACTCGCTGAAACCGAAGGCATCTTCACCGAGACCGCCGGAGGCGTTACCGTGGGGTCTGCGGCGAAGCTGTATCGCCAGGCGCGCATTCACCCCGACGAGACCACCGTGCTCTGCATCACCGGCAACGGCCTCAAAACAACGGACGTATTCGCCGGGCGCTACGAAACTGAGGCGGCAATTCCCCCGAAACTGAGCGAGTTCAACACGTATCTCGATCGCTTTGTGGACGCTCCAATCGCGGACGCGGTGGGGGCATAAATGGCGATTACCGTGCAGATTCCGACCGCACTTCGGCGGCATACTTCGGGCAAGGGTCAGGTGGAGTGTTCGGCTGCTAACATTGAGGAACTGTTCTCGGCTCTGGACCGGCAATTCCCAGAACTGAAGCCGCATTTGAGAGATGAGGCAGGACAGATCAGGCGCTTTTTGAATGTGTATGTGAACGAAGAGGACATCCGCTTTCTGGGCGGACCGGCGTACGCGTTTCAGGATGGCGATGAAGTGCTGCTGGTGCCGTCGATCGCAGGCGGCGTGACGTAAGTGGAACGAGAATTATGGCTACCGAAAAGCTGAACGTCGGGCTTCTCGGCTGCGGCAATGTCGGCCGCGGTCTGGTGGAATTGGTCGCGCGCAATCGCGAACTCATCCGCCAGCGCTCGGGCGTGGACTTGCACATCAATAAGATTCTCGTCCGCGAAATGGGCAAGCGCCGCCCCGGCGTGGATCGCGAACTGCTCACCACCGATCCGGATAAAGTCATCGATAACGGCTGCGACCTCGTGGTCGAACTGGTCGGCGGAGTCGAGCCCGCGCGCAGCTTCATCAAGCAAGCTCTTGCCGGCGGTAAGCACGTCGTCACCGCCAACAAAGCTCTGCTCGCGCTAGACGGATTCACTCTAATGAAAGCCGCGGAGAGCCAAAACGTCCGCCTCGGCTTTGAAGCCAGCGTCTGCGGCGGCATTCCCATCATTCGCGCCCTTCGCAACGGACTCGTCGGCAACAGCATCGAGAGCCTTAATGGCATCCTCAACGGCACCTGCAACTACATTCTCACCCGCATGGAAGAGGCTCGCTTAGATTTCGAGTCGGCATTGCAGGAAGCGCAAGCCAAAGGCTTTGCCGAGGCCGATCCCACGCTGGATATCGACGGACACGATGCGGCGCAGAAACTTAAAATCCTCGCTGAGCTGGCTTTCCAGGCGCAAATCGCGCCCGACGCGGTGCAGACCGAAGGCATCCGCAACATTACCGCGGACGACATCCAGGCCGCGCGCGAACTTGGCTACATCGTCAAACACATCGCCAGCGCAGAATTGAAAGACGGACGCTTGTCGCTCAGTGTGCATCCCGCGATGCTGCCGCGCACCCATCAATTGGCCACGATTCGCGAGGAAAAAAATGCTGTGCTGGTTCGCGGCGACGCCGTCGGCGAAATGCTCTTCACTGGCAAAGGCGCAGGCTCCATGCCCAGCGCCAGCGCTGTCCTCTCCGACGTAGTGGATATCGCCTGCCATACCGGCGGCTTCAGTTCCACGCTCGGCGACAAGCTCACCGCCGCCAGCGTCGATTACGTCGCGCAACACTATCTGCGCTTCGTGGTCGGCGATCCCAGCGCCATCGGCCCCATCACCGCCATGCTGCAACGCAACGGCATCGGCGTCACCGGAGCCGCGGCCCTCTGGGCCAAGACCCAGTCCGGCCACCATCAGGTGCGAGTGCTAACCCAGCGCTGCTCCCGCGCCACGGTCGAACAAGCCCGCCAGGACATCGAAGAACTCAACGTAGCCAAAGGCGACGGCACGCTGCTGCGCGTGCTGGATTAGGACAACTTTCTCAGCCTGATCGGGTCGTATCGAAACCAGGCCATGCCGAAACCACCTAAAGACTCTCCAAATTTGAAGAGTGATAATATACAACTCAAATGTATATCTTGGAGGCGCAATGCAGGTATCCAAATGGGGTAACAGTTTAGCCGTACGCCTTCCCGTAGCCGTAGTGGAGGCACTCGAATTGAAGGATGGCGACGAAATCGAAATCCGAGTGCGTGGCAGCCGCTCCTTCGAGGTCGCCCGCGACGAAAAACGAACCGCCGCCCTGGCCCGCTTGCGCAAGCTAAGACGTCCGCTACCGAAAGGCTTCGTTTTTGACCGGCTGGACGCCAATGCGCGCTAGCGCCTTTTTCGATTCGAACATCCTCATCTATGCGGTCTCGCACGATGAGAGAAGTGAACGCGCGGAGTCACTGCTAGCAATCGGCGGAGTGGTCAGCGTGCATGTGCTGAACGAATTCGTCTCCGTAGTGCGCCGAAAAATGAAGATGCCATGGACGCAAGTGATCGAAGCGGTGGACGCCATAACCATTCTTTGCCCCAATCCAGTCCCGCTTGGCATGGAAATACACGCAGCGGCCCTAAAGATCGCGCAACGATACAAGTACGACGTATACGATTCTCTAGTCATTGCAGCCGGCCTGCAGGCCAACTGCAAAATCCTTTACTCCGAGGACTTGCATCACGGGCAAGTCATTGGCGGGCTTCAGATCGATAATCCATTTAAACGCTAACTTGCGACGCGCACTCGTCTTGCCGCATTACTTTCCATTCAATGGAAGATGATCGTCAACTGCGTTTCGACCTCTACGGGCGTTCCGAGGAATAAGTAAGCCGATAACGCGATTGCTTGACCGTGTCGATCACAACCTTAACGAGCGCCGGAGATCCCAAAGCCAGTTGCAAATTCTTGACCGTTCCATCCGCTCCGCGTGCTCGACTGGCGTGTTTATCCAACCTGATGTCAGATCACGCAACTCCTATCGCCAAAAACGCACTAACCTCCTATAAACGCCATGACCAAGTGGGCGCAAAGGAGGGAAGTTGTGAGCGAGAACGAACCACTGACATTTTCACGGAGGAGCATCGTGGGCGGAATAGGAGCCACTGTCGCTGCTGTCGCCGTATCCCCCGCGTTTTCGCAAGGCTCCCCCAGCAACAGCAATCCGGCGCAGCCACTGCAAGACCCAACCACGAAGTATCCCAAGCCGCCCTATAAGTCGCAAAGGCAGCCTTGGCCGGGACTGGCCAGCAAGATGGATCCTCCGCCCGATCACGGCGAGACCAGCTATCGGGGCTCGAACCGCCTCGCAGGACGCAAAGCCTTGATCACTGGCGGCGATTCTGGCATGGGACGAGCGGCGGCCATCGCCTACGCTCGCGAAGGTGCCGATGTCGCGATCAACTATTTGCCGGAAGAGGAACCAGATGCGCAACAGGTCATCTCTCTGATCAAAGCCGAAGGCCGCAAAGGATTGGCGATTCCCGGCGATCTACGGGCGGAAGAGTTCTGCAAGAAACTCGTCGCCGACACGATTAGCGGCCTCGGCGGACTCGACATCGTAGTCAGCAACGCGGGCCGGCAGCAGTCCCACGCATCGATGTTGGACATCTCCACGGAAGAATTCGATTGGACGATGAAGACCAACATTTATGCTCCCTTCTGGATCATCAAAGCCGCCCTACCGCATATGCAGCCGGGATCGGCCATCATTGCGACAACGTCCGAGCAGGCTTACGACCCCTCGCCAGACCTTTACGACTATGCCCAGACCAAGGCTGCGACCATGAATTTTGTGAAGTCGCTGGCCAAGCAACTCGGGCCGAAGGGCATTCGGGTAAACGGCGTTGCCCCGGGTCCAATTTGGACCCCCCTGCAAATAAGCGGAGGCGCGCCACAATCCAAGGTCATGCAATTTGGCGGCTGGACCCCGCTTGGCCGGGCAGGTCAGCCCGCAGAGTTGGCTTCAATTTACGTCCAGCTCGCCGCCAGCGACGCCAGTTATGCAAACGGAAACGTATACGGTTCGTCGGCAGGCGCGGGCCAGCCCTAGTCGTTCACCTGATCACGCAGAGCCCAACGCGGTGCGAGATTCACCAGGACGGTCTCAGGAGTTGAAACGCGAGAGCAGGAAGTCGGTGTAGTCGCTGCGTTCGAAGTCGAAACTGGGGCGCGGATGTAGCCCGCCGAGGTAATCCAGTATGCGTAATATCCCAGTGACTCGACTATGGCTCGAGTGCGTTCGTTGCCGTGGGCGCGCGGCAGAATTTCGCAGACGATGAATGGCCTGTCGCGCTGGATGACTTCCCGCATGCCTTCCAGAACGTCAGCCTCGAAGTCTTCGACATCGATCTTTACCAGATCGACGCGCAGGTGATTTTGCCGCTCGTACTCGTCGAAGCGAATGGTCCGGACTTCAATCGGTGGCGAGTTCTGACGCGACTGCCAGCTGTCGGCTGCAAGTGTGCCGGTAGTCTCGATATCGCCCCCCTCCGCATTGTCGGGCAGGAAGAATGTCGCAGTCCCCGACCGGCTGGATAAGGCGACGTTCTCGCAACGAACTCGATCTTCCAGGTGATTGAGATGAACATTCCTCTTCAGTCCGGTAAAGGTCTGCGGCACCGGCTCGAAGGCGACGACCTGAAGGTTAAGATTCCACAGTACTCCGAGCAGCGAATAGAGTCCGCAATTTGCGCCAACATCTATGAAGGTCGATCTGCGTTCGAAGAAAAATCGCAGTGTGGGCGAGGTCTCGGGCTCGTAGCCGTCGATGCCGTGCCAGAAAAGTAGCGAGGCAAGGCCGATTCCCGTATCTCTTGCGATGGTCATGCTCTTGCCGTTCGGCAGGCGAATCGTGACACCGTTTTTACGAATCTTCCGTTCAATCTGAAGTTTAGCCTTTGCGGAAAGCGTGTACACCGGTCGAGTCACACTCGCGAGCATCAGACTGAGATAGTAATTGCCCCGCCAGCGCTTCAGGACTCGCGCGATGCTTTTCATGAGGCCGTTCGCTCCGTGTCCAATCCTAGCCGTCATTTGAACTGCCCTGAGAGTCTCTGCACCAGAAGCATCAAACCAGTAATTTGGCTACATCGTTATCGAGCCAGAGCGGGCCTAGACTTCTTTGTCCTTTTTGCCCGGCAGGTTCGCGGGATTTTCGTGCGTGCGCTCGCGGAAGCTGCCTTTGAGGGCGGAAGCCAGCGAGACGCTGGCTTCGCCAAACTTATCCCTCATGCGATCCACCGCGGACAGAGCCCTTTCCCAACGCTGGCGGGCCGGGTCCGAAGGAGTTTCGGGGGTGAGCAAACTACCCTGCACCCATTCGCCGGATTCCGCTCTCGCTTCCTCCGCGAGAGCGAAGTGCGCGGCCTGCACACCGAGCAGCCGTACCTGCTGGCCGCTCTTCCAATTCGCTAGAAAAAGCGCGTGAACCGCCTGGTAAATTTCGCCATCGAGTTGCGTGGCATGGCTGATCGTGCGGGCGCGAGTAATAGTCGTGAAGTCTTTGTACCGCAACTTGAGTTGCACGGTACGGGCGTGCAAGCCGTTTTCGCGCAGACGTCGCCCAACCATTTCGCACAGGCGCATCAGCGTAGATTCGAGTTGTCCGCGATCCGCAGTGTCTTCGTTGTAAGTGTGTTCGTGGCTCATCGATTTCGGGCCGGAGTCTTCTCCGATGGCGCTGTCAAACCATCCGCCAGCATCTTCGCCGCGAGCCTTGCCTGCAAGCGACAATCCCCACTTGCCGAAATGGTCTTTCAGAAAAGTGTCATCGAAGCGCCCGAGATCGCCCACCTGACGGATTCCGAGTTCATGTAAATTCTTTTCCGTGACTTTGCCCACGCCGGGGATGTCGCGCACATCCAGAGGCGCAAGAAATCTCGCCTCCTGCCCCGGGATGACCCACATAATGCCGTGCGGCTTGGCTTTGGCCGAGGCCACTTTCGCCACCAGACGAGAGGCAGCGATTCCAATCGAGCAGTTCAGACGGGTCTGCGCCTTCACTCGTTCGTGCAGCGTATTCGCAGCCTTGACCGGCGGGCCATGCAGGCGAGCCGTGCCCGTCATATCCATGTAGGCTTCGTCGATCGAAGCCATTTCGACCAGCGGCGAAAAGGAGTTCAGTACGCGCCGAACCGCCGCCGAACATTCACGATAACGATCAGGGTGTCCTTCCACGAAGATCGCTTGCGGACATAGCTTTGCCGCGGTTCGCAACGGCATCGCCGAATGGACGCCAAACTTTCGCGCAGCGTAAGAGGCCGCCGCGACCACTCCGCGGGCATCCCGAGCTCCGCCAACCACGACCGGCTTGCCGATCAGCGATGGATCGAACAACTCCTCCACCGACACAAAGAATGCGTCCATGTCGACATGAAAGATGGTGGGAGTGGCCATAAACCCGAACTTCTACGCTCGTGCGGCATTACCCGCACTTTGTCATACACTCAGCGTCAACGGCTTCGTCTTCAACTGCCGCACCCGCTCATAGACCCGAACATACTCCTTCGCCGACGCAGTCCATGAAAAGTCTTTTGCCATGCCGTTTCGCATTAGTATCCGCCAGGAAGACTCATCTCGAATCGACGATAGCGCGTGCTTGATGGTCAGCAGGAGCGACTCGCCGTTGTACTCGGAGAATTTGAAACCCGTTCCTTTCTGCGCGCGTGCGTCCCAGGATTCGATCGTATCGTCCAGGCCGCCGGTGGCGCGGACGATGGGAACCGTGCCGTACTTCAGACTGTAAATCTGGTTCATGCCGCAGGGCTCATAGCGCGAAGGCATGAGAAACATGTCGCTACCGGCCTCGATTTTGTGCGCCAGAGCGTTGTCGTATGCGGCCTTGATCGCCACCCTTTGCGGAAATTGGCGGTGCAGCCGCTCAAACACCTCCTGATATTGCAGCTCGCCCGTACCCAGCGCAACCACCACCATGTCTTCGAGCATCATGCGGTCGGATATTTGCGAGATCAGATCGAATCCCTTCTGCGCCGCAAACCGCGAAACGATTCCCATCACCGGCAGCGGCGTTTCGTCCATGCCCATGGCGGCCAGTAAGTCTTGGCGACATCGCTTTTTCCCGGAAAGATCTTCAGCAGAATAATGCGCAATGATATAGCGATCTTTTTCCGGGCTCCACTCATCGTAGTCGACGCCGTTTAGAATGCCGCTGACCGTCGCGGCGCGGTCGCGCAATACACCTTCCAATCCGAAGCCGTACTCGGCGGTCTGAATCTCCTGGCTATACTTGCGGCTCACTGTGGTGACGTAATCGGAGTAAACCAAGGCCCCCTTCAGGAAATTAAGATTGCCGAAAAACTCCATCTTCGACATCGTCAACAAATCCCACGGCAACATGATCAAAGGAACTGTGTCGGGAGGAAACTGTCCCTGATAACCCATGTTGTGAATCGTGAACACCGTAGCCACGGCGCGAAACGCCGGATCATCCACATACTGGGTTCGCAGCAGCACTGGGATTAAAGCGGTCTGCCAGTCGTGGCAGTGAAAAATGTTCGGCACACCCAGGCTTTTCGATGCCTCCAGTACCGCGCGGGAAAACAGTGTGAAACGCTCCGCGTTGTCGGGATAATCCCCGGCGTGATCGCCGTAGAGTCCTTCGCGATCGAAGTACGGCGGATACTCGACGAAATAAAATTGCACACCCGCCTTTTTGCCGCCGTCGAGAATCGAACAGAACCGATATTGATCGTCGAAAGGGATGGTGATACTGGCGATCAATGTCGTCGGCGAATTTAGTCGCGTTTGACGATAGCGCGGCAGATACACGCTGATCGTATTGCCTGCGGCCGCGAGTGCGGCAGGAAGCGCGCCCACGACATCGGCGAGTCCGCCGGTCTTGGAAAAGGGCACGCACTCCGAAGCGGCAAACGCAATATGCATGAATCTACTCCTCCGAACGAACCTACCTATTTTATGCTGCAGCCGGACGGTACGATGCGCGTTATCATGGCTATGGAATAAATGAGAGGACAGCGTAAACTCAGCCGGGGAGGGTTGTCACGCTTCCCGAAAGAGCACAGGAGTGCAATTGGCGAAAACTGTAAGCAAGAGTTCCGACGCGTCCAAGCCGGAAAAGCCAAAGCTGGGACAGCACTTTCTGGTGGACGATTCCGCCGCCGTGAGCATCGTTGACGCCCTGGGCGACATCACTCGCGAAACCGTCCTGGAAATTGGCCCCGGCCGCGGCGCTTTGACTTCCCTGCTGTCCCGGCGCTGCCGCCGGCTCATCGCCATCGAACTTGACCGGGTGATGGCGGCCCAACTACGCATGAAGTTTAGTCTCACACCCAATGTCGAGATTATCGAGGGCGACATCCTGGCTGTGGATTTCGATGCCATCTTCGGCCCCAAGCCCGGCAGCGTGCGCCCCGGCTTGGAGCAGATCATCGAACGGGTGCAGGTCGTCGGCAATCTTCCTTACTACATCACTTCGGATATCCTGCTGCGGTTGTTCCAGTATCGGCGCTACTTTCGCACCTGCATCCTCATGCTCCAAAGCGAGGTCGCCGACCGCCTGACGGCACAGCCGGGCAATAGCGAATATGGAATCTTATCGGCTACGACCCAGCTTTATGCCGAACCCGACATCATCCTTTCCCTCCCTCCGAGTGCCTTCTCGCCCCCGCCGAAAGTGAACTCTAAAGTCGTGCGCTTGAGAATGAATTCGCGAGTCGAGGCTCTGGGACTCACTCGTCAAGAGAGTGAATTCATTGCGTTCCAGCGAAAATCGTTCGCCCAAAAGCGCAAAACACTGTGGAATAATTTGAAGGAGGTTTATCCGTCCCCGACCCTAAAGCGAGCATTTACCAAGGCCGAAGTCGACATCACAGCCCGTGCCGAAGATCTGTCCCTCGCTCAGAGTTCGGCACTATTTCTGGCCTTGACCTCTTCGACCTAGCTCGGTAAGGTCAATCGAAACCGCCCCCGCTCAAATCTTTTAGGAGTCTTTCGGACGAGTTGCGCAATCTAACCGGAAACTACTAGTACCACGATGGCCTGACCAAGTTGTGACGTGAGGTTCGTCCCTGTCTATGATGAAGAATTTTAAGCCGTTTACGTTCAGTGCCTTCGGCCTGGCGGCTCTTTTGGCCGCCGCGGGGTGTTCTAGTGCTCCCGCCACCAATCCGCAAGCGGGCGCTCCGCAGGCGTTTCCGGTGCAGGTTGCGGCCACGCCCGAGGTCGCAGTAAACGATTCCAGCGATTATGTAGCGACCTTGAAGTCGCGCGATTCGGCAATTGTGATGCCCGAGGTCGAAGGCCGCATCACCAAGATTTTCGTCCACTCCGGCGATCACGTGTCGGCAGGGGCTGCCTTGATGGAGATCGATCCGCGTAAGCAGGCGGCGACCGTGACCAGCCAGGAGCAGAACGTCGAGGCACAGAAGGCCACGCTGGCCTATGCGCAACAGCAGTATGATCGCGAGCAGGGGCTTTACGATGCGAAGGTCGTGAGCAAGCAGGAACTCGACTCCGCGCGGTCCGCTCGCGACAACGCCAAAGCACAACTCGAAGCGTTGGACGCGGTAGTGCAAGAACAACAGGTGCAGTTGCACTACTACACGGTGATCGCGCCCTGGAACGGGATCGTCGGCGACATTCCGGTGCGCGTGGGCGATCGCGTTACCACCACCACTCCCGTTACAACCGTGGACAAGCCGGGTGATCTGGAAGTTTATATTTACATTCCCGTCGAGCGCTCGGGCGGCCTGCACATGGGAATGCCGGTGCAGATTCTGGATGGCTCCCAGAAGGTCATTGCCGACAGCCGCGTCAGCTTTATCTCCCCAGAAGTCGATAGCACGACGCAAACCGTTCTCGCCAAAGCAAAAATTTCGAACAATCAGGATAGGCTGCGGCAGTTGGAGTTCATTCGGGCGCGAGTCATCTGGGGAACGCACAACGGCCCGGTGGTTCCGATTCTGGCCGTGAGCCGCATCGGCGGGCAGTTCTTCGCCTTCGTGGCGGAGGATCAGGGCGGAAAGACGGTCGCTCATCAGAAGCCGCTAAAGATCGGCGATACGCTCGGCAACAATTATGTGGTGCTCGACGGATTAAAGGCAGGCGATAAGGTGATCACGTCGGGGACACAATTTTTAGTGGATGGAATGCCTGTGATGCCGCATGGCTAGTTATTCGCGAACACGGTGAGCGCAACGTTGAAACCTTGCGCCATCCAGCGAAATCAATCCGCGGAAGAAATTAAGAAGACAATTTAGAAGCCTCCGAGCGAATCGAAATGGTTGATTTTTTTATAAAACGGCCGATTTTTGCGACGGTTTGTGCCCTGCTTATCATATTGGCCGGTGGCGTGGTGATTCCCACGTTGCCGATTGCGCAGTTCCCCAATCTGGCTCCGCCGCAGGTCTCGGTGACCAGCGTCTACATCGGCGCCAGCGCGCAGACGGTCGAGTCCGCGGTCACGGTGCCCTTGGAGCAGCAGATCAACGGCGCCGAGGGCATGAAGTATGTCACCTCCACCAGCGGCAACGACGGCACCAGCACCATCACCGCGACGTTCGATCTGAATCGCGATCCCGATCTTGCCTCGGTTGACATCCAGAACCGCGTGAACACGGCACAAGGCCGGTTGCCCAACGCAGTCAAGACGACTGGAATCACGATCGTAAAAGCGTCGAATAATTTTGTATTTTGCGCTGCCGTGTATTCGCCGGATGGCCGTTACAGCCCGCTTTTCGTGAGCAACTACGTGGACGTTTACGTCAGAGACTCTCTGAAGCGCATCCACGGCGTGGCTGACGTCTTGATCTTTGGCGAACGTAAATACTCGATGCGGTTGTGGCTTGACCCGCAACGCATGGCGAGTCGGGCGCTGACCGCAACGGACGTCGTCAATGCGCTGCAAGAACAGAACGTCGAAGTCGCCGCCGGACAGGTCGGCCAACCCCCGATCCAGAATGGACAGGCCTATCAGATCAGCGTGCGCGCGGTCGGCAGGCTGTCCGAGGCGCGTGAATTCGACAACATTATTCTGAAGGCCAACTCCGATGGAACTCTCGTTCGACTCAAAGACGTCGGCCGTGCCGAACTCGGCGCTGAGAGTTATTCGACCGACCTGATGTTCAATGGCCAGGACGCCATCGGTCTGTGCGTGACTCAACTCTCCAACGCCAATGCGCTCGACGTGGATCGCAATGCATTAGCGGAGCTTGATCGCCTATCGAAGCGTTTTCCGCCGGGAATGACGTACCGCAGCGGTTTCGACACGACGGATGCCGTCGCGGCATCGATTAAAGACGTCGTCAATACGCTCGGGTTGGCGATTATTCTGGTCATTCTCGTCATCTTCATATTCCTTCAGGATTGGCGCACGACCGTCATTCCAGCCGTCACGATCCCGGTGTCTCTGATCGGAACATTCGCCTTCATCAAGATTCTTGGTTTCTCCATCAACACGCTGACGCTGTTCGGATTGACGCTGGCGACTGGATTGGTGGTCGATGACGCCATCGTCGTCATCGAAAACATCGAGCGCCACATTCAAGAGGGCGAGGCGGACGCCCACAAGGCTGCGTCCGTCGCCATGAAGGAAGTGGCCAGCGCGGTGGTTGCGACTTCGCTGGTACTGGTCGCGGTGTTCGTGCCGGTCGCGTTCTTCCCCGGAACAACGGGAATTCTCTTCCGTCAGTTCGCGTTGACCATCGCATTCTCAATCATGATTTCGGCGTTCAATGCGCTGACCCTGACGCCCGCGCTTTCCGCGATATTGCTCGGACAGACGCACGGCAAGAAGAATTGGGTCTTTCGGCAAATCGATCGCGGCATCGACGGCCTCACCGAAGGCTACCGTCGTTTGCTACACTTCATCTTCCGCATTCGTTGGGTGGCGGTGCTGGTCTTTTTCTTAGGCCTGGCTTCTACGTATTTTGTGTTTCAGCGTGTGCCCAAGGGCTTTGTGCCCAATGAAGATCAGGGCTACTTCATCATCGCGGTGCAATCGCCTTCGGGCGCGTCGTTGCAATACACCAAAGAGATTGAGCGCAAAGTGCAGCAGTTGGTGCAGCCGCTGCCGGAAGTCAACGCAACCTTTGCCATCAGCGGATTTGGTTTTACCGGCAGCGCCTCCAACTTCGGCATCGTGTTCGTCCCGCTGAAACCGTACGAGAAGCGTCTGGGCGACGAGCACACCGCCACCGCGATCATCAACCGCATTCGTATGCAGCTCTTCGGGATTCAAGGCGCGCTGGTGCTGCCCTTCCCGCCCCCCCCAATTCAGGGCTTGGGTAACTTCGGCGGCTTCCAGTATGAGTTGCAGGATCAAGGCTCGCACACGCTGCAAGACTTAGCCAATGTGTCGCAACAGTTGATTCAGCAGGGCGGTGCGCATCAGAGCAACGGCAAGCCCGACCTGACCGGACTCTACACCAGTTACACCGCGGGCGATCCGCAGTATGTCGTGACCATCGATCGCGAAAAAGCAAAGAGTTTGCACGTGCCTCTCTCCCAGATCACGGATACGCTCAGCGTCTACATGGGTTCGGCGTATGTGAACGACTTCGACTTCAATAATCGTTCCTATCGCGTGTATGTGCAGGCGGATCAGCAGTTCCGCGAGCAGGCCAAGGATATCAAGCAGTATTATGTGCGCGCAGATTCTGGATCGATGATTCCGCTGGAGAACCTGATCACCGTCGCGCAGACCGCCAGTCCTCAGGTGATCAGTCACTACAATTTGTTCCGATCGGCGGAGATTAACGGATCGCCGACGCCGGGGTTCAGCTCGGGTCAGGCCATCGAGGCGATGAAGGAGATCAGTGCCAAGGCCTTGCCACAAGGCTATACCTACGAGTGGAGCGGTCTATCGCTGGAAGAATTGGCGTCCGGCAGTACGACTGCGATTCTGTTCGGCTTGGGCGTGATCGTGGTTTATCTGACTCTGTCTGCTCAATACGAGAGTTTCGTTTTGCCTTTCATCGTGCTGCTCGCTGTGCCCATGGCCTTGTTGGGCGCGTTGCTCGCACAGTCGTTGCGTGGCTTGGAGAACGACGTCTACTGCCAGGTCGGATTGGTTATGTTGGTCGGATTGTCCAGCAAGAACGCGATTCTGATTGTAGAATTCGCCGAGCAGTTGCGCGAAGGCGGACTGCCTTTGGCGGAGGCGGCGATCGAAGCGGCGCGCATTCGTTTGCGGCCCATCTTGATGACTTCGTTCGCGTTCATTCTCGGCGTTGTTCCGCTGGTAGTCGCGAAGGGCGCCGGCGAGTTGGGACGGCACTCGGTAGGAACAACGGTTTTTGGCGGGATGATCGCGTCGACGCTGCTGAACCTGATATTTATTCCAGTGCTGTATTTGATCATTGAGGGATGGCGCGAGCGCGGCCATGCTCCTGAGAAGGGTGCTGAGCCTGAGCCTAGCCCAGCGAAGTAGCGGTCGCGAAACACGCACCAGTTCAGCGGCTTGTTTTTGTTTTCTCTGTGAGTCCTCCGTGTTACCTCAGTGTCCTCTGTGTTGAAGGTGTAAAAAATCTTTAACCAGAGAGCACTGAGGTCGCCCAGAAAGTGGGGTTAATTCGACACAGGTTGAATTGCTGACCCGAGCACTTGTCCGTGCGGGTGCTGCACGAAGGCGATCAGGCGCAGGTTTGAGGGATCGCCGGTGTAACGAACATCAACGTCTTTGTTGAAGGCGCTTCCGGGGTTGACCGCGCCGACCGTGGTTAGCTGTTGAACAACCGCGACGTGGCTCAAACGGCGTCCGCCGTTTTCTCCGCGCAAGACCTGCGATTCTGCATGATTGAGCGCAACAACGATTACGACCTCCGCCTTCTCGCCCGAGTTGGGCAGCGTGTCGACTTCGATGTGAGCGCGGATCACGCCGTACTTATCCGCCATCACATTCGAGATGCGCACTGGCACTTTTGGGGTCGCGCGCGCCTGTTCGATGGAGTGGGTTGCCGCTCCCCTGTTGCTCCCGGTGAATTGCGCATTGCCATCCACGACCATCTGTGGCGTGTAGACAGTGGCCAATCCGAAGTGATCGCCGTAGGCGCTCTGACGGTCGCTGAAGAAGCGCGAGCTAAAAGGATCCTTCCATCCAATGCTGTTCCAGTAATCCACGTGCTCGCTGAGGACGATGATCTGCGCGCCCTTCACCGGCTGTCTCAGATCGAGTTCCTGGAGCAGAGCATCGGCGGGCGGACAACTCGAGCATCCTTCCGAAGTAAAGAGTTCGACCAAAACCGGAGTGGCGCGTGGGCTTGCGGACGGCTGATCTGCCGCAAACAAAGTCGCGGAAAAAATCGTAAGGATGAGTAATGCGCGCAAAATCATTTTGTTCCCCTTTGAGGCACTCACTCTGTAGATGTGCTACCAGCCTCAGGGTTACGATCGCGTGCGATTTTCTCTGTGAGCCTCAGCGTTCTCTGTGTCAAAGATTTTCAAGCTTTCGACACGGAGGAACACCGAGGCAACACAGAATTCACAGAGCGCTTCTTTCTAGGACGCGGATTTTATCTGATCTATAATCCGGCAAGGATCATGCGTCGCATCTTCTCTCTTTTATTCTGGGTTTCTCTGTTCTCGCCCACGCTCTTTGGCCAATCTAAACCACATCCCGCGCCGGCCAGTTCCCTACCCCACTTCGAAGACGTCGCGCAGGCTGCTGGTCTGACCGTGCCGCACATTGCCTCCGTCGATAAGCAGTACATCGTCGAGTCGATGAGCGGAGGCGTTGGCCTTATCGATTGCGACGGCGACGGGCGGCTCGACATTATTACCGTGAACGGTTCGACGCTGGATCGTTTTCGACAGGGCGGCGATCCGCTGATCACGCTCTACCACCAGGAAGACGGCTTCAAGTTTCGCGACATCACGCAGTCCGCCGGACTGGCGCGCAAGGGATGGGGCATGGGCGTGGCCGTCGGCGACTACGACAACGACGGCCTGCCTGACATCTATGTGACCGGCTTCGGCGGCAATGCGCTGTATCGCAATCTGGGCAACTGCAAATTCGAAGATGTCACCGAGAAAACCGGGCTGGCAGTCGGCGGTTTCAGTACGGGCGCGGCCTGGGGCGACTACGACAAAGATGGCTTCCTGGATTTATTTGTTTCGCGTTATGTGCATTTCGACGTCGATCATCTGCCCAAGTTTGGAGGAGACGAGAAGACCTGCCGCTTCAAGGGCGTGGCGGTGCAGTGCGGGCCGTGGGGACTGCCGGGCGAATCCGATTTCTTATTTCACAATCGTGGTGATGGCACGTTTGAAGACGTTTCGAAGAGAGCTGGCGTAGACGATCCCAGTCATTATTACGGGCTGGGTGCAATTTGGGGCGACTACGACAACGACGGCTGGCCCGATCTTCTGGTGGCCAACGACGCCGGGCCGAATTACCTCTACCACAACAAGCACGACGGAACCTTTGAAGAGCTGGGCATGATTTCGGGGATTTCATTGAGTGGTGACGGCCAGGCGCAAGGTTCCATGGGCGTGGATTGGGGCGACTACCGGCACGAAGGCCGGCTGTCGATGTTCATCACGAATTTCACCGAGCAACCCGATGCGCTGTATCGCAATCTGGGCGCAGATGGCTTTGCCGACGTCGGCGGCTCGGCGAAGGTTGCCCATCCCACATATCAACTCGTGGGCTGGGGCACCGGATTTGTCGATTTCGATAACGATGGCTGGCTGGATTTGTTCGAGGCCAACGGGCATGTGTATACGCAACTCGATCAAGTCGCGGGCGCGGCGAAATACCGCGAACCGATGCTCTTGTTCCGCAATTTAGGCGACGGCACGTTTGCAGATGAGTCGTCCATCATGGAGGAATTTGGCGAAGCTTCGCGGCGAGGCGCGGCCTTCGGGGACCTGAATAACGACGGTAATATCGACATCTTGGTGCTGAACGTCGATGGGCCACCGTCGCTGCTGATCAATCGCGGAGGGAACAAGAATCATCGTGTGCTTTTTCAGCTTGTCGGAACGAAGAGCAACAAAGGGGCGGTGGGGGCGCGAATCACGGTGAAGGCAGGCAAGATGCAGCAGATGGAGGAAGTTCGAGCTGGAGGGAGTTACTTATCGTCCAACGACCCGCGCTTGCATTTCGGTTTAGGGGGAAATTCGGTGATGAGTGAAGTGAAAATTCAGTGGCCGAGCGGAGCGGTGGAAACTTTGCACGATGCACCCGGGGATTTCATTTATACGATTGTGGAAGGCTCGGGGATCAAGGGGAAGATTGCGTTGCCGCCGTTATAATTTCTGAGCCGTCTTCGCATTGCATTCGCCTTTACGTGATCCTCGTCAAAATTGCACGAATTTTCCTCCCGCGCAAAAGTTTGCAAACCTGTTATACTTCGTGCGCATTTGAGTGTTCGTAAACTCAGGCCCTTCAGCGAGGTTAACCCGCCTCACTTTCCCGCCCATTTATCCACACTCAAATAGCTCACAGTGAGGCAGCCGCTTGAAGAACATTTTCGTAGGAAATTTGGATTTCAACACCCGAGAAGACGAAGTACGTCAGATGTTCGAGGCCCACGGACAAGTGGACCGGGTGAGTATCATGACCGATCGCGATACGGGAAGATCGCGCGGGTTTGGTTTTGTGGAAATGACAAACGCCGAAGAAGCGGAGCGCGCTATAGCCGCGATCAATGGCACGCAGGTGGGCGGGCGCGCCATCAACGTGAATGAAGCTCGTCCCAAGACCGAACGCAGCAGCGGTGGTGGCGGAGGAGCTGGCGGCGGTGGTGGACGCGACCGTGGCGGCTTCGCCGGCAATCGCGGCGGAGGCGGTGGTGGCGGCGGACGTGATCGCGGCGGCAAAGGCGGTGGTGGCGGCGGCGGACGTGATCGCGGTGGCAAAGGCGGCGGTGGCGGCGGACGCTGGTAAGTCGCCGCCCTCTCTAAAAACTCTGCGTGATTGATGGCGCATTCTCTGCGTTATACACTCATGAAGACCCGTGCGCCCGTAGCTCAGCTGGATAGAGCGCTTCCCTCCGAAGGAAGAGGCCGGGAGTTCGAATCTCTCCGGGCGCACCATCGCGATTCGTGGTGGGAAACAAGGCTTGCTCCCTGAGCGATGCGATCTTCCGACACTCGCAAATCCATTCACCGCCGCAAGACCTTCGGTCCGCTCGTCGTCGTGTGCCGCCGTCGTATTCGCCGTAGCCGCTTTCTGCAAATTTCATTGATCATCGGATTTTGGTTGGCTGGGGAAGCGCTGGTTCGTGGCCTTCATCTACCCGTGCCGGGTGGAGTGGTGGGAATGTTTCTTTTGCTGGCGTTATTTGCCACAGGAAGGTTTAGTCCGGTCAATCTGCATCGCGGAGCGGAGTGGTTTCTGGCGGAGATGTTATTGTTCTTCATCCCAGCGGTCCCGGCGGTTTTGAATCACCGCGGATTTCTGGGATGGCTAGGCCTGAAGGTTTTAGTCGTCATCCTGGTCGGAACTGCGGTGGTGATGCTGGTCACAGCGTTCTTCGTCGAAGCCTGCTTTCACTGGAGTGCGCGGCGTCGTCCCCCAGTCGCGGGTGAGCTGCAGTGACTCAGTTCTCTATCGCGGTGATCGAATCGACGGTGTTTTGGTCCGGGGTTACGATCGCACTCTATCTGTGCGCAAGGCATTTCAGCCGCCGCTGGCCGCGCTGGTGGACGGCGCCCCTAATCGTAGTTCCTCTCGTCCTAATCGTGATTACGCTGATCTCCGGCACCAGCTATAGCGTTTACATTCACGGCACACATTGGCTGATCACATTGCTCGGGCCGGCTACGGTGGCATTCGCCGTCCCAATTTACAAACAGCGCGAACTGATCCGGAGACATTGGGCTGTATTAGGCGGCGGAATTTTAGTGGGCAGCAGCACTTCGATGCTTTCGGCATGGGGACTCTCCACCATGCTTGGCATCGACGGAAGCCTGCGACTGAGTCTGCTGCCACGTTCGATCAGCACGCCATTCGCGATGCCGGTTTCGGGGCAAATTGGAGGTTCACCGGAACTGACCGCCGTGTTCGTCATTCTTACCGGAGTCTTCGGCGCGGCGTTTGGGGCCGCGATTCTCTACCGCTTGCCGTTGCGCTCCACCCTGGCGCGGGGAGCGTTATTCGGCATGGGGGCTCACGGCGTCGGGTCCAACAAATCTTACGAAATCAACCGCGACGAAGGGGCTATCGCCGGACTCGTGATGGTGCTGGGCGGAATTGTGAATGTTCTGGCCGCGCCGCTGCTCGCGCGTGTCTTGAAATGAAGCAGGAGTTTCCGCCGAGGCAAGTTCGTTATGTCGATGAAAAATTCATTAAAAGAAAAATCCATCCAATCCAGTTTGCTGGAGACAGCGTACAGAGAGCGTGGAAGGTAACTTCAAAGACCCTAGCCACTCATTAGGAGGACTCTCTTGCAACGCTCATTCTCTCAGTTATTGCTCATGATCACACTTGTTGCCAGTGCAGCATCGGCACAAACTCTCGGACCCAATCAAACTCAGGGGTACGGAGATGGAAAGCTTCTGACCCTGACCTATACGCAAAACTTCGACTGCATCGATCAACCCAAAGACGATCTTAACTATAACGGCATCAAGGCCGCATCCGACCCCGGAGAGATGCAAACTCCAATTTGCGTCGCCGGTATCAATCCCTCGATCAACCCACCCGGTGAAGTAGGAAATCCATTTGCGACCACGGAGCCTCTTTATGTGCTCATTCCGTTGTTTTCATTGAATAATGACCAGAATGTGAACGACGCCATTTCCTGCAACGACGTGGTGCAAGGCACCACTTGCGGGCCGGCCCTCGGTCAGACTTTAATCCAGCTGTTCGGCGCGATTCCAGAAGCATTCAAAACCACTCCCTTGGTTTATACCCAATGTCCGGATCCCGGCACCGCACCCGGCACCTGCACCATGCATGCCTCCCGGCTCGATCTGGGGCCTGTGCTAGCCGCCCTGGGATACATTCCTCCTCCCACTGCGAATGTTTTCCTTCCCACTCCGAATCACAGTCACTTACTGTTGGGACAGGACATTAACGTTAAGGCGATCTGGTGGCAAGTCGTTCCCGTCCTGGTAACCAATCCGAGCGTCTGGCCGACTCAGGACGGAAGCAGCGGAATCACCACCATCAAAGCGCTGGATGCAGCCCTAAGTGCAGGAGATGCGGTGGCCACGGCCTCGAACTTCTTCCTCTATTTCAGCTCCTTCGTAGAGCACGGATCGCAGATGCACATGAGTCACTAAGCAAGTCGAAATTTGGCCGCGGCCCGTCCCACTCCGGGACGGGCTTTTCTTCCCTCAAAGATCGTTCCTCAGCGGATCAATAATCCAGCGATCGAGGATGGGCAGAAATTGCCGGAGACGCACCGTCGCGCCATACATTCGTTGCCCATCGTAGTCGGGTCGGCATGAAGTCCTGCGACGAATCATCGACATACGGCGACGCAAAGCTTTGGCAGCGCTCTTGCATCCACAATGGCGTTAGTAAGTTCGAGGTGCCCTATGATCGTTTCCGCCGTTGCCGCCAGCATCGCGAATCGGCTGTTCCATACTTCCAGCCAAACGTCGGGCACGTCCACCCGACCCAGCCCTTTCCAACAATGGCCCCAAGGCCTATACGGTGGCGGCTCCGCGCCTTCGTCCCTTCGCGCGGGCCAGCTTCCCTCGCCCGCCGAGTCCGGCGTGGTTCGGTCTGTTCTACAGCGAGAACTGAACTCCTTCAGCAGCGAGATCGCCGCAGGCAACCTTACAGCGGCAGGGAGTTCACTAGACTCTTTGCAGCAGAATTTACGGTCGAGTTTCGCCGATGCGCTGGCCGGGTGGAACCAACTCAACTCGCAGGTAAACGGCGAGACGCGATCCAGGGGGCTGTCCGTAAATGTCTGAACCCTCGCCGATCATCTTCGGGCTTCGGAATCGATGGCGAAGGGTAGAAAGATTGAAGTCGTCACGTCGAGCAGCCGATGGTTCTGTGTATAGCCCTAGTTCAGAGGTGGGAAACCATCGAGTTCGCAATTCACTAAGGAGAAAACGATCATGTCCACAGCGGCTATCACCACTGCATCGACCACCACCAGTGCCAACGGCAACAACCTCAGCTTTCAGCAGTTCCGGCGCCAGGACCTCACGACTCTGAGCGATGCTCTCCAGTCGGGAAACCTCACTTTGGCTCAGTCTGCCTTCACTGCGGCAAGTTCCTTAACAAGCACTTACGGTAAAGGCCCTTTCCCCCGCGTCCCAGGGTTGGCCGACGACTTTAACGCGGTCGGAACCGCTCTGAAAAATGGCGATCTCGCCGGGGCCCAGGCCGCCGGCCGAAAGCTGGTTTCCGATGGTCGGGCCTTCTTGCAGTCCATCCGCGATGGTCACGAGGTTCCTCCCGACGTCGTCCTTCAGGTCAGCCCGGTTTCCCCCACGGCTTCCCCTGCGGTGCCGACAAGGGCTTCGGCTGCCGCAACCAGCGCAACTCCTGTGGCCTCTTCAGAAGCGACCCAGTCCACCGAAACTGCACCCGTAGACCTGCACATCTAAATCGAATGATTTGCCTTCTCCGCGCTCGACTTCGGGGCATCCGCCGCTCGGCGTGATGTCCCGCAGCCTTTTCCAAGAACTTCGCATTGGCGAACGGGTCAGCCGAAGTAAGCGGCGCTGCGAGTAACATGAGGCCAGGTTACTGACTGTAGTCACCAAGGTCATCTTGCGATCCCGCCCATATTGCCCCAAGCTTAAGCTGATCGCTCGAATCCAAGCGCATAGCTGCATAATCGATGACAAACTTGAAAACACAGGTGCCTGGGTCCGATTGGACAACACTCTTGAGCGATCCCCAACTCGCCGGTCATCTCGATCAACTCCTGCGCGTGTATCGGGAGGCCCCCGCCAATTCCAGAGACCGGGTACTGCTCGAAGCCATGGCCCAGATTAAAGGCCGGCGAAGGACCGATCTTGACTTTCCCCCGGTCGCAGCACAGACCCCGACGCCGCCGTTCGAGCCAGAAGTCGAGGAGCTCTCAAACTCCGATCGCCGCCGTCATCCTCGGATGAAGTGTTTCGTCGCAGTCGAACTCAAAGTGGAAAACGCCGCCGAACCCATATGGGGAAACCTCTCGAACACCAGTATCGGAGGTTGTCTGGTCGAAACGGTTTCACCAGTCCCTTCCGGCGCGAAACTGGAAGTGGGCCTGTGGATCGCGAACGGAAAAATCTGGGTAAAGGGGATTGTGCTCAACGGAATCGTCACTCGCAGCAACCCGTGCTTTGGAGTGCGCGTTCGATTTGCCGACCTCGATCCCAGCGAGCGCGAGAGTTTGCGGCAGTTCGTGAAGTTCGTGGTGAACGCCACCAAAGGGCAGCAGGCCGAAAGCGGCTATCTGGCCCGGCTGAAGCGTTAAGACGCCCGCTCCGGCTCACCGTCAATTCATATTCCTTTCACGTTTAAACTCTATTTGTGACTGCAATTATTCCTGCGCAGAATATTTTCCGCGAGTTTGTTTCCCTTCGGACGAATCCTTCGTACCCGAATGACATCATAGGTGAGGACGACTCCGGCGACGAAACGGAAAGGGTTGCATTGCGGGAAAAATCGATTTTTTAATCGTCAAACTCGTCGTTCTGCCGAGCAGGTTCGGAGGTAAATTGGTAGACTTGTTAGTGAGCAAATTGAATTAAGAAAATCCGGTGGCGGCCCCAACCTTAGGGGCCAATTGAATACGGAGAAAGTTTCATGGTTGCCAGCGAACAAACCCTAACCGCGCAGCTGATCGACACTCTCAGCATCAACACGATTCGAACTCTATCGATGGACGCAGTGCAAAAGGCGAACGCCGGCCATCCCGGCGCGCCCATGGCGCTGGCTCCGGTGACCTACTCGCTGTGGCAGAAGTATCTGCGTTACGATCCCAGCGACCCGCTATGGCCCAATCGGGATCGCTTCGTCCTCTCAAACGGTCACGCCTCGATGCTCCTGTATTCCATGCTTTATCTGAGCGGCGTTCGCGGGGTGACTCCCGAGGAAGAGCCGAAGGGTGACCTGGCGGTCACGCTGGAGGACATCAAGAATTTTCGCCAGCTCGACAGCAAGACGCCCGGGCACCCTGAATATCGCTGGACGGCGGGTGTAGAAACAACGACCGGCCCCTTGGGTCAGGGCGTCGGCAACAGCGTCGGAATGGCGATTGCGTCAAAGTGGTTGGCGACGCACTTCAATCGTCCCGGCTTCGAGATTTTCGACTTCAAAGTCTATGCGATGTGCGGCGACGGCGATCTGATGGAAGGCGTAGCCAGCGAAGCGGCATCGCTCGCGGGTCATCTCAAACTCAACAATCTCTGCTGGATGTACGACAACAATCACGTCACCCTCGATGGTCCCGCGAATGTGTCGTTCACGGAGGATGTGCCCGCGCGCTTCCGGGCTTATGGTTGGAATGTCCTCACCGTGACCGACGCCAACGATCTCGGCCAACTGGACCAAGCGTTCACGGAATTTGGCAAGGGTTCGGATCGTCCGACGTTGATCGTCATCGACAGTCACATTGGTTACGGATCGCCCCACAAGCAGGACACCAATGCGGCCCACGGCGAGCCGCTGGGCGAAGAAGAAGTAAAACTGACGAAAAAGTTTTACGGCTGGCCGGAAGATGCGAAGTTCCTGGTTCCGGACGGCGTGTTGGACAATTTCAAGGAAGGCATTGGCAGGCGCGGCAAGAAGTTTCGCGAGGCTTGGCACAAGACCTACGACGCCTACAAGCAGAAGTTTCCAGAGCTGGCGCAGGAGTGGGAACAGATGCGTCGACGCGCCCTGCCCGAAGGCTGGGAGAAGAATCTGCCGACCTTCCCTGCCGACGCGAAGGGCGTGGCCACGCGGGATAGTTCGGGACAGGTGTTAAACGCGCTGGCGAAAAACATTCCCTGGCTGGTCGGTGGATCGGCCGACCTGTCGGGTTCCGACAAGACACGGCTCAAGTTCGATGGCGCGGGCGACTTCCAGCCCGACAGTTATGGCGGTCGCAACCTGCACTTTGGCGTTCGCGAACACGGCATGGCGGCGGCGCTGAATGGCATGACTTTGTGCAAGATTCGCTCCTTCGGCGGGACGTTTTTCAACTTCAGCGACTACATGAAGCCTTCGGTGCGGCTGGCCGCGTTGATGGAAATACCTGTCATCTTTATCTATACGCACGACTCCATTGGCCTGGGTGAAGACGGCCCCACACATCAGCCGGTCGAGCAACTGGCTCACTTGCGCGCAGTGCCGCAGTTGAATCTGTTCCGTCCCGCGGATGCAAATGAAGTCGTCGAGGCTTGGAAGTATGTCATCCAACTGACGCATGAGCCTTCGGCATTTGTGTTGTCGCGACAAGCACTTCCCACTTTCGATCGCACCAAGTACGCCTCCGCAGAGGGGACGGCGAAAGGTGCATACGTGCTGGCCGACGCGGCGGGCGGCAAGCCAGAAGTGATCCTCATGGGAACCGGCAGCGAGGTTTCTCTGTGCGTCGCCGCTTATGAGCAACTTACGGCGGCCGGCATCAAGGCGCGCGTGGTATCGATGCCATCGTGGGATGTTTTCGAGAAGCAGAGCGAAGAATATCGCAAGCAAGTTTTCCCGCCCGAAGTTACGGCGCGAGTAGCGGTGGAGCAAGCGTCCACTCTTGGCTGGGATCGCTACACTGGATTCAAGGGCAAGATTATCGGGATGCATAGTTTCGGAGCATCAGCACCCATTAAAGAATTGCAGAAGAAGTTTGGCTTTACCGTGGAGAACGTCGTGGCCCAGGCGAAAGAAGTTCTCGCCGCGAGGTAAGCGAATCTCGAAGTAAGCGAACACTTAGGAAATGAGGCTTTTATGAATCCGACTGGAACGCTCCCAAGCACCACCGCGGCAACCACCAATCCGTTGAAAGACTTATTGAATTACGGCCAGTCCGTCTGGCTGGACTACATTCGCCGCGACTTGATTACCACCGGCGAACTCAAGCGCCTGATTGCCGAAGACGGATTGCGCGGCATGACGTCCAATCCCGCGATTTTTGAAAAAGCGATTGCCGACAGCAATTTTTATGACGACATTCTAAAAGAGCTGTCGAAGCGGCCCGACCTCAACGCAACCAGCCGATACGAAGCGATTGCAATCCGCGACATTCAAGATGCCGCCGACGCGCTCAAGCCGATTTACCAAAGCTCGAAGAAGCGCGATGGATATGTGAGCCTCGAAGTCTCTCCTTACCTGGCGCGCAACACGCAAGGCACTCTGACGGAGGCGCGGCGTCTGTGGAAGGCGGTTAACCGCGAGAACCTCATGGTGAAAGTGCCGGGTACGACCGAGGGCATTCCGGCATTCCAGGAACTGATCGGCGAAGGCATCAACATCAACGTCACGTTACTCTTCGCGCAACCTGTATACGAAAAAGTTGCCGAGGCTTACGTGGCCGGGCTCGAAAAATTTGCGGCGAGCGGAGGGGATGTCAGCCGCGTCGCCAGCGTGGCCAGCTTCTTCATCAGCCGGATCGACTCGATGGTCGATGGCCTCCTCGATGAAAAGCTCAACACGGCGAAGAGCGATGCCGACAAACAATTGCTGCAAGGGTTGCTGGGCAAAGTGGCCATCGCCAACGGAAAGCTGACCTACCAGGCTTACCTGAACATCTTTGGCGATGACCGCTGGAAGAAACTGGCGGCCAAGGGCGCGCAAACCCAACGCGTTTTGTGGGCAAGCACCAGCACCAAGAACAAAGCGTATCGCGACGTAATGTACGTGGAAGAATTGATCGGGCCAGACACGGTCAACACGATTCCTCCGAACACCTTCGATGCCTTCCGCGATCATGGCCATCCGCGCAATAGTCTCACCGAAAATGTCGAAGCCGCGAAGAAGACGATGGCCGATCTGTCGAAGGTTGGCATCTCCATCGATCAAGTCACAGACAAGCTGACCACCGACGGCGTGAAACTTTTCGCCGACTCGTTCGACAAACTGCTGGCCGCGGTGGAAAAAAGCACCTCCCAAGGAAGCGGCAAGTGAATCTCACCTACAAGCTACCCTCCCCCCTTGTACGTTCGGTGCAAACCGACCTGGAAGAGTGGAAGTCGTCCGGCAAAGTGCGTCGTCTTTGGCAACAAGACGCCTCGCTATGGACCAACGACGACGAAGCTAAATGGCTGGGCTGGCTCGATATCGTCGGCCAGCAGATCGCGCGGCAGGATGAGCTTATCGCGCTGGCAGCGGATGTCAAGAAGGCTGGCTTCACCGACATTCTCCTCCTCGGCATGGGCGGGTCGAGTCTCTGCCCGGAGGTGCTCGATAAAACTTACGGGCACATTTCCGGCTTTCCCCGCATGCATGTATTGGACTCGACCGATCCGGCGCAGGTAAAGTCGTTCGACAACAAGATCAATCCAGCGACCACTTTATTCATAGTGTCCAGCAAGTCGGGTTCGACCCTGGAGCCGAATATCTTCAAGCAGTATTTTTACGAACGCACCATTCAAGCCGTCGGCGAAGAAAAGGCGGGGTTGCACTTCATCGCGATCACCGACCCAGGTTCGAAGATGGAACAAGTGGCGAAGGCCGGCAATTTCCGCCACATCTTTCACGGCGTACCCAGCATTGGCGGGCGTTATTCGGCGCTCTCCGATTTCGGCATGATTCCGGCTGCCGCCATCGGACTCGACATCAAACGCTTTCTCTCCAGCACCGATAAAATGGTGCAGGAGTGCCACAAAGAAGTTCAGGAGAATTCTGCTGCGATTCTTGGCGTGATTCTTGGCACGGCGGCCAAAGCTGGCCGCGACAAAGTCACGATCATCGCTTCACCCGGGATATCTGACCTCGGCGCATGGCTCGAACAGTTGCTCGCGGAATCGACTGGTAAGCAGGGGCACGGCATCATTCCCGTCGATCGAGAAGCATTGGGCACTCCCGCCGTTTACGGCAATGACCGCGTATTTGCTTATGTGCGGCTCGAATCGAAACCGGACCTTGCCCAGGATGCGGCAGTCGCCGCCATCGAGGGCGCGGGTCATCCTGTAATTCGGATCGCGTTGCAGGACGTTTACGATCTCGGCCAGGAATTCTTCCGCTGGGAATTTGCCACCGCGGTCGCGGGCTCGGTCATAGGGATCAATGCCTTCAATCAGCCCGACGTTGAGGCCAGCAAAAACGTAACCCGAGATCTGACTTCGGCCTACGAAAAAACTGGTTCGCTGCCTGCGGAGCAGCCGATATTCGAGGGCGATGGCGTGAAGCTCTTCACCGACCCAAAGAATGCCGAAGCACTGAAGCCCTCCGAGAAATCGCTGATCGGATATCTCAAGGCTCATTTCAATCGCATCACGGACGGCGATTACTTCGCCTTGCTCGGCTATGTGCAGATGAACCCGGAGCATGAAGTTCAACTGCAAGCCATGCGTCATGCATTGCGCGATAACAAGAGAGTCGCGACCTGCCTGGGCTTTGGACCGCGTTTTCTGCACTCGACGGGACAAGCTTACAAAGGTGGCCCAAACTCCGGCGTGTTCCTCCAGGTGACATGCGACGATGCGGCGGATTTGGCTGTGCCCGATCAGAAGTATACGTTTGGCATCGTCAAGGCGGCCCAGGCACGTGGCGACTTTCAGGTCCTCGCCGATCGCGGACGCCGCGCTCTGCGGGTGCACCTCGGTCCCGACATCGACGCGGGGTTGTCCAAATTGCAGGAAGCTTTCCGCCAATCATTGTCGTGAGACTTTCAACTGCGAGGGTTTCGTCGTTACTCTCGCAATTTCATCGATACTTTTAAGGACTGAGAAGACTATGCGAATTGGAATGATTGGGTTGGGTAAGATGGGCGCGAACATGACGCGACGCCTCATGCGCGGTGGGCACGAACTGGTGGTCAGCGACCATAGCCCGGATTCGATTAAAACCCTCGCCGGCGAAGGCGCGGTCAGCACTTCGTCGCTCGACGATTTCGTCAGCAAACTGGCTACACCTCGAGTCGCGTGGCTGATGATTCCGGCGGGCGATCCCACAGAACAAACGGTGCAGGAGCTCGCCAAGCGATTCGAAAAGGGCGACATCATCATCGACGGCGGCAACTCCTATTTCAAAGACGACGTCCGGCGCGCCGCTCAACTCAAAGACAAAGGCATTCAGTACGTGGATGTCGGCACCAGCGGCGGCGTTTGGGGAATCGATCGCGGCTATTGCATGATGATCGGCGGCCCGAAAGAAGCGTTCGATCATTTGAATCCGATCTTCAAAACGCTGGCTCCAGGGCGCGGCGACATTCCACGCACTCCCGGCCGTGAAAAACTTTCTGGCACCGCCGAAGACGGCTACATTTATTGCGGTCCATCCGGCGCGGGACATTTCGTCAAGATGGTGCATAACGGCATCGAGTACGGCATCATGCAGGCGTACGCCGAGGGCTTTGACATTTTCAAGAACGCGACCAGCAAAGAAGTTCCCGCAGAGCATCGCTTCGACCTCAACCTCGCCGACATCGCCGAGGTTTGGCGGCGCGGCAGCGTGGTCAGTTCGTGGCTGCTGGATCTGACAGCGATGGCGCTGACCGAGAATCCAACGCTGTCGGAGTACACTGGATTTGTGCAGGATTCCGGCGAGGGACGCTGGACGATCCAAGCGGCAGTAGAAGAAGCGGTGCCGGTGGACGTGCTCTCGGCGGCGCTATTCGTGCGCTTCCGCTCGCGCCAGGAACACACGTTCGCGGAAAAAATGCTGTCCGCCATGCGGCAAAAGTTTGGCGGACACATCGAGCTATCCGCCGGCAAAAAGTAGCCGTGACGGTCATTATCATTTCGCAGCAAGATTGAGCTTTAAGAATTAAATAACGATAAGGCTGATTCCCATGGCTGATACCCAAGTACTACCTGTGCCTGCCCCGTCGCGAACGGGCCGAGTGGCCGATCCCTGCGCCATGGTCATCTTCGGAGCCGCCGGTGACCTGACCCGCCGCAAGCTTATCCCCGCGCTCTACAATCTGGCCAAGACGCAGGTGCTGTCGCGCGAGTTTGCCATCGTCGGGGTCGCACGTTCACCCATGTCCGATGAGGATTTTCGCAAGAAGATGACCGCGGACATCAAGAAGTTCGCCACCGAAGCCGTCGACAATGACCTCTGGGAGTGGTTTTGCAAGCGGCTCTACTACGTTTCCGGCGACTTCGACGACAAGACGGTATACGCCAAGCTCAAAGAGAAGCTTGACCAGGTAGACAAGGATCACACAACCCACGGCAACCACTTTTATTATCTGGCAACTGCTGCCAACTTCTTCGGCCCGATCGTGGAGAACCTCTCTGCCACTGGGCTCATGCAGGAGGACGGCTACTGGCGGCGCGTGATCATCGAAAAGCCCTTCGGACACGATCTGGAAAGCGCAAAGACGCTTAACCAGCAACTCTTGAAGGTGGCGAAAGAAAATCAGATTTACCGCATCGACCACTATCTCGGCAAGGAAACGGTGCAGAACATCATGGCATTCCGTTTCGCGAACGGGATTTTCGAGCCCATCTGGAATCGCCGCTACATCGATCATGTACAGATTTCGGTGGCGGAAACCGTCGGCGTAGAATCGCGCGGCGGTTACTACGATCAGGCGGGCGCGCTGCGCGACATGGTGCCCAATCACATCATGCAACTGATCAGCCTGACTGCGATGGAGCCTCCCGTGTCGTTCAAGCCCGATGCGGTGCGAGACGAGCAGGCCAAAATTTTGCATGCCATACAACCGCTCAGCGCGGAGGATGTTCTGAGTAAGACCGTGCGCGGACAGTACGGCGAGGGTGTGGTGGATGGCAAACGAGTTCTCCCTTATCGCTCCGAACAGGATGTCCCCAACGATTCGCGCACCGAAACTTTTGTCGCTATGAAGTTGCAAATCGATAACTGGCGCTGGGCCGACGTTCCTTTCTATTTGCGGACGGGAAAAGCCCTGGCCGCGCACAACACGCACATTGTGATTCAGTTCCGACGAGCGCCGTTCGTCCTCTTCCGCGACACGCCAGTGGAAACGTTGATGCCGAATCAACTGATCCTGCACATTCAGCCGGAAGAAGGAATTTCTCTCCGCTTTGCGGCGAAAGTTCCGGGGCCATCCATGCGGTTGGGGGCTGTGGATATGAATTTCGAATACGCGGACTACTTTGGTTCTCAGCCCAGCACCGGATACGAACGCCTGCTTTACGATTGTATGATCGGCGACGCCACGCTGTTCCAGCGCGCCGACATGGTGGAGGCGGGCTGGCAGGTCGTCAGCCCCGCGCTGGATGTTTGGAAGGCGCTTCCGCCGCGATCGTTTCCCAATTACCCCGCGGGCAGTTGGGGGCCAAAGGACGCCGACGACTTGCTGGAACGCGACGGCCGCCACTGGAGGAATTTCGAAGAATGATTTTGGCCGGGGACATCGGGGGCACAAACGCAAGGCTGGCCTTTTTCGATGTCATCGACGGAAAACTCAGCCTGCTTTCGAATTCCGTTTTTCCCAGCCGCGAGTTCTCCGGATTGGATGAGATCGTCGCCCAGTTTCTGAGCACCTCCAAGTATCATCCCGACAGAGCTTGCTTCGGAATCCCCGGGCCGGTTCGCAACGGGCGCGTCGAGACTTCCAACCTTCCCTGGGTCGTCGAATCGAAGCGGCTCGAAGCTGAGTTGAAAATCCCCAAGGCCTTGCTGGTCAATGATCTCGAAGCCAACGCGTGGGGCATCGCTTCGCTGACCGCCGTCGATCTGGTAGACCTGAACCCCGGCGCAGGAAATCCTAGTGGCAATCAAGCAGTCATTTCCGCGGGCACCGGTTTGGGCCAGGCAGGCTTGTATTGGGACGGAACTACACACCGCATTTTTGCCTGCGAAGGCGGCCACACCGACTTCGGCCCGCGCAATGAAATTGAAATGGATTTACTGAAGTATCTTTACGCCCGCTACGGACACGTGAGCTATGAACGCATTTTGTCCGGCCCGGGCTTGGTCAATGTATTTCATTTCTTGCGCGACACGGGCCGCGGCACAGAACCGAAGTGGCTGACGGAGGAGATGGCGCACTCCGATCCGGCGGCCGCAGTGTCACGCGCGGGCATCGAAGCGAAAACACCTTTGGCGGAGCAAGCTGTCGACCTCTTTGTTTCAATCTATGGCGCCGAGGGGGGCAATCTCGCGCTCAAGCTGCTGGCCGTCGGTGGCGTATATTTGGGCGGAGGCATCGCCCCCAAAATCCTCCCCAAGCTCAACAGCCCGCTGTTTCTGCAGGCCTTCCTCGATAAAGGTCGCATGCGGCCCCTGGTCGAAGCCATCCCTGTGCGAGTCATCACCAACGATAAAATCGCCCTGTATGGCGCGGCGCGTTGCGCCCAGGCCAAAAGTGTTGCCTAAGTGGTAACGATCCACTCGTCACATCTGGAGTAAGTGTGCAATTTCTTGCGCATGCCCCGCGCCCTCAACGCTAACCAGCTATCTCTTCGATGCTTTTTTGGCATTCCACTTGCCCTCTTCCAGAGTAGCTCGTCCTCTGGCAGTTTAGGGGTCGAACTGTTGCCAAAACCCAGATTCGAGGTCAAAACGATGAAATACCTGGCCGCATTTTTCATGCTATGTTCCGCCGGAGCGTGGGCGCAGACCTCCGGAGCTCTGCTCAACTCTGAGGCCCATCCTACCGAGTTTTACTCCAATCCCTTACAAGCCACGCAACAGCCGCTCGCCTCCGAGCGAAGTGTGCTTTATAGCAACGGTTACACCTTTGGAAAAGGTGAACGTCCCGTGTCGGATTTCGTTTCCAGCACGGAATCGCAACCGCTGGGCGATATCGCCCGCACTCTTAAAGAAGAGCGCGCGAATATCAAGAAATCGGAAGTCGTCTACGTGAACTACTAAGGCTGCGGAAACGCCCCTACTGGGGCGTTTCGCCCTCCGGCACGATACGAGACTTCGCCGTAAACTTGTGCCAGTTCTTGAACGTCAAAGTGCTGCGCCAGCACGGTGGATGGTGAGGTTGGCGGCAAGCGTCGGTCTCCGACGCAGTGGGCAGTGTAAAACTGGTGCCGTCGCCGAGTTGGACGTCGGCGTAATCGATAGAGGAGTCCACTTCCTGAATTGGCCAGCGCGGATCGACTTTGATGTTGCCGCGCTCCAAACGCATAAGGTGCAAACTTGTCTGGTTGATCCAGATCCGTCCACTGTACCCCGGAAACACTTCAATGTCTCCCACCTCGACGTGCCACAGTTCGTTGTTCTCCGGTGCGACTTCGTAATCGAATACCAGCGCCGGAATCGAATGCAGCGTATCGAGGTTCACGAACCTGAATGTAGCTTCGCTTCGCGGCGAGAAAATGTCCAGCAATGCGCTCGCGAATTCGCCTGTGGACCACGCCGCTCGCAGGTTTGGCGTCGAACCGTGTATTGCCTTCCCATTCACCGCCATGTCCCGGTAGCGCTCTTTACCGCCTTCATAACTGACTTGCGCGGTCACGACGTCCTCCAGTTTCATTTCGCCCTTCCCGAGCAACCCTGCCTGTTTGTAGCGCTTGGTTTCCTGCGAGCAGATTACGTTCGGCATACGATCCCCCAAGGAAAGCGCGAACTGGCAGAGTTGCGATAGGGCGGCGGCCTGCTGCATTCCCTTCGAAATAGATTCGCAATAACGCGGGATCGAAAATTCTTGGTCGGGCAGATTAAAGGCGCGGAACAGCGCGTCGGGATTTTCCCTTCCCGGATTGATCGTTGGCGAACCGCCAGAGTCTGGCGTACTCGATGGCGGTTGGGCTTGTTGGGCGCGCGAAGCTGCGCAGGCCAAAAGGATGAGCGCGAGATGCTTCACTGGCCATTGCAAGTTCGGAAGTCCTCCGCCGATAACAAAATCTTATCGTGAAATTCGATTGAGGCGGGTCGTCTGCGGTGTTTTCTCGAAGCATTAAAATAATGGGATGTCAGCCAAACCTGAAGTTCGGATTCTTGATACCGTCGCCAGTTTATTTCACGCCGCCGCTGAGCAGTTTGCGGCGCGCGCCACGGAAGCAATCGCCGGCCAGGGAAACTTTACGGTCGCACTCTCTGGTGGATCCACACCAAAAGGGCTCTTCACCGTTTTAGCGAGCGAATACACAGACAAGATCGCATGGGACAAAATTGTTTTCTTCTGGGGCGATGAGCGCCACGTCCCCCCCGATTCCCCCGACAGCAACTATCGCATGGCGAATGAGGCGCTACTGTCGAAGGTCAAACTCGATCCCAGGAACGTCTTCCGCATTCCTGCCGAGGGAAAAGACGCCGCTGCCGTCGCCCGTGACTATGAACGAACGATCCAGCGCGCGCTCGCACTCAAGGACGGTGAGTTTCCGCGCTTGGATTTAATTCTGCTTGGTATGGGCCCTGACGGGCACACCGCTTCCCTATTTCCCGGAACCAGAGCGCTGCTGGAAACACAAAGAATTTTTGTCGCCAATTGGGTGGAGAAATTGAACAGCTTCCGTTTCACGCTAACGTATCCTGCGATCGACAACGCCGCGAACGTGACATTCCTCGCCAGCGGAGCCGACAAGAGTAGGATGCTCAAGCAGGTGTTGGACGAGTCCGCCGATGAGATCGAAGTCGCGCGGGAAAAACACCCCGCAGCCAGAATCCGACCAAAACACGGAAAACTGCTATGGATGGTGGATGCCGCCGCGGCTCAGAATTTACCGTAAATTAAACATATCGGCACCCAGTTCCTCGCGCAGTCGGTACGGCGCGCAGTGCAGAAGACCCGTTCTGCCGTGTCTTCATCGTTGCGGGTTCCGACAACTCGCTCTCATCTCAGGTTCGTCGGGAAAGCATCTGCCGACATCACCCATTTGGGGGATGACAACCCGGGACGAAGTACGATATCTTGCTGCTTCGGAAATTAACAGCATTTTCTGAGATGGTGGACGCCATTGGGCGCCCTTTCTTGCAGAACTCAGCAGTGACCCGCCCAAGGGGGGCGCATACGTCGCTTAGGAGACAATTATCGAAACCGGTCCCACCCCTTCAAAGTACCGGGTCAATTGGTGTTTCCTTTGCGGCATGGCGATGATGCTACTGGTGGGGGCCGGGTTTTGGTTGGGAGTGGCCTACTTGCTGAGGCATCGAGTTCGATAATTCACAGCATCAGGCGCAAGCTTGCTGCTATCCGCACGGTTTCTTCTACGGCACGGCGAAGACTGCGGCGGCGCTCGCCGCGGACGTGGCTACGTCAACGCTGCGCTGGGCCAGCATCTTTCCCGTACTGCTGGGAACAAACAGAATGTCATCGGCTTCCAGCGCGACGTCCTGCGCTTTGGCGGATAGCATTTTCTTCAGCTCGACCGTGGTCTCGGTCATGCCTGCATCCGTCTTTCGAATGATGCGTGCCGAATTTAGCTTTGCCGTCTTAGTGGGGCCACCTGCCATGGCGATGGCCTGAAGTACAGTCATGTGGCCCGTGTCCATGAGGAAACCACTGGGGCGCGTCACGTCGCCGACGACATAAATGATATCCGCCTTGCGCACGACAACGGTGTCCCCGGGGAGAATCGGAACGTTGCTTTCGGGATGATCGGTGATGTTTCTGGCCAGCGGCACGGTGACCGAGTGGTCGGGATCGTCGCGGCGCGTAATCGTGATGCCGCGTCCTGCTTTGTCCGTAAGGCCTCCCGCCGCCGAGATGAGATCGAACAATCGCTGCTGGCCAAGAATGGGATAGACGCCCGGGTGGGAGACTTGTCCCAATACACTCGCCCCCTGCGAGGCGTATTGATCTACAAAAATCGACACGTGCGGATTCTTGACGAATCCTCCATCGCTCAGCTTTCTCTCGATGATCGCCTGCGCTTGTTCCGTTGTCAGATCGGCGAGGTGGACGTAATCGATCAACGGAAGATATACATTCCCATCGCTGCCAATACGCGTTTTCGTAGTGAGCTCGGGCACGCCATACACGCCAAGATCGATCAAGTCACCCGCACCCAGCCGCATGGTCGGGCTCGTTGGCGACGTCGCGGTTAAGGCCGCCGGAGTCTGCTGGCACCTGGCCAGCGGCAGGCTGTGTAAGAAGACAAACCCGCCCAGCAAGCACGCAATGGATTTACTGCGGATCATACTTAAACAAGCCGAGCATAGCACCTCGGACCACGACTCAGCGAAAAGGGTTCCGTGAGAGTCAACGCCCTTCCTCCTTATTTCGTCGCCCACGTGAACCAAGAAAGGAATTGGTTCAAGAGGGTCCAAACATTTACGCTGCGAAATAGTAGGTCGTCGATCCAAGCTACTGGTTCAAGGGGGACTGGTTGCCGCCATTTTATCTGGGGATTTTCGTTCTGTCGCTGCTGGGCTCTTTCATTCTCACCCGCTGGGTTAGGCACGTCGCCACAGTAAAGGGTTGGGTCAGTTTGCCGGCGGGCGCGGGCCGCCATGTTCACAGTCAAGCCTTGCCGCGGCTGGGAGGAGTCGCAATCTATCTTTCCTTTCTGGTCAGCATCGCCTGTGCAGTCTACTTCAGCCATCTACATCCCGACCTTGATTTTGGAATGTCTCTGCACGCCGGCTTGACCATCATGATCCCAGGCACGTTGATATTTCTTCTTGGAGTGTATGACGATCTGCGTCCTATCGGGTTCAAGGTGAAGTTTGCAGTCCAGGCCATCGCGGCGATCATGCTTTTCCTCGGAGGCCTTCGTATCGTCGACTTGCCACTCATTTTTGGCAGCCATCGGCTTTCGTGGTTTGTAGGTGTGCCGCTCACCGTGGGATGGGTCATCGGCATCACCAATGCGTTCAATTTGATCGACGGACTCGACGGACTCGCCGCCGGTTCGGCACTTTTTTCTACATTCGTTCTGTTCGTGGTTTCGTGGCTGAATCACTCCAGCGCGGTGGCCTTGATGAGCCTGGCGTTGGCCGGAGCCGTTCTAGGATTTCTTAAATTCAACTTTAATCCGGCAACTATCTTTCTCGGCGATTGCGGCAGCCTCTTCATCGGGTTCATGCTGAGCGCGCTGGCCTTGCAGGGTGCACAGAAGGCTCCCACCGCGATCGCGGTCGCGATCCCTATCGTATCTTTCGGATTGCCGATTCTGGAAACCGCGCTTTCCATCATTCGACGCTTCATCAGTGGCCGGCCGGTGTTCACCGCCGATCGCGAGCATATTCATCACAAGCTCTTGCAGATGGGCTTCTCGCATCGCCAGGTGGTGATGACGCTTTATGGCGTATCGGCGTTTTTCGCCCTGCTCAGCCTCTTCCTGCTCGCGCCGAATGGCAGTTCCGTGGGATTGGTGTTCGCGGTGCTTGGAACCGGCATTTGGGTCGGCGTCCAGCACCTCGGCTATCTCGAATTCGGCGAGTTGCGCCGCATCGCGCTCCGTACCATCGATCAACGCCACGCGATCGTTAACAACATGGCCGTGCGACGCGCAATCGAAGAATTGAAAGTAGCGCGCGACTATCGGCAGCTGGGAAGCATTCTCTCCGCCGCCTTCGGTTCGAACGACTTTGAAGTTTTCGAATTACACCTCGACTACGGCGCCGTACCGCTGCCCGCGGGCGGATTGCAGATTGTTTCGTCGGCGGAAGAACCACCTTACTTCCGTTGGACAAAGCCCGGGAGCCGCTTCCCGCATAACCGCGCAAGCGCGTGGAGCCTGCATCTCGAACTGGTCACCGCGGACCATCATCGCGTAGGATCGATGCTGCTGCATCGTCTCTCCCACGAACGCGAACTACAGGTCGACCTCGGTCTGCTCACCACCGACTTCCCTGTCGCCCTGGCCGACGCCGTGCATCGCATCGCCAAAAGCGCAGCGACCGTTCCAGTACGGATCGAGCAAAGCGCAGCCATGGCCGCCACCGCGGGCTAGTCTCCGGAGGAAATCGTTGCCTTGACAAGGCTGGTGTGTATTCTGTGGCTTGGGTCTTTGTGCAGAACTTTCCGTTTCTCACTTTAGCCGCAATGAACGCGGCGAAATGGGGCACCCAAATTTCTCCTTGGGGCAGACTAGAATCGGATTTCTCGCTTTGCGATGAATGAAAATTGACTCCTAATGTCACCGGCGGCGGATAGAGCCTTGCACCTTCTTGCGCAAATACTCTTCGATTTCTATTTCGCCAGCGTGGTGGGCCCAGTCGGCCGGAGTGCCTTGCCATAGAATGTCTTTGAGGTCGAGCCTCGCGCCGCGTTCTACCAGGAGATGGACGACTGCGGCGTGTCCCGCACCAGCGGCTTGGTGCAGAGGCGTGGTGTGGGAGTGGCCTCCAACGGGGTTGTAGCGATTGGGGTCTTCGCCGGCGTCGAGCAGCAGGCGCACGATCTCTGCGCGACCGTAATCGGCGGCCAGACTGAGCGCGAGGTGGCGGTCGTTCGAGTTTGCGGCGGGGAACAGGCGGCGGGCATCGGCCAGTCCTCCTAGAGCGGCGGCGATGGGCAGAGTGAGCGGCGCGGCGCGCTGGAGCAGCGCGTTCACCGACTCAAGCTCGTGCAGCAAAGCGGCGAGCGGCACGGCGCTCGCGGGATCTGCTCCGCGATCGCAGAGCAGATTGATGAGTGGGATCTGCTGGCCACATTCGCGCGCGACACTGCCGGTCGCGACCAGCATCAGCGTTTCATTTAGAGCCGCGAGTTCTGGGCCAGCGTCGACAATGACCTTCGCCACTTCCACGATGTTGCTGGGCAAGCGTCCGTGGCGGACGGGGTTTTCGGCGATGAATTCGAGCAGCGTCGGATTGCGAAAATAATTGCCGCCTTCAAACTCGACATGCTGATGGACGAGCCCCGGATGCTGCTTCAAGTAAGCGCGAAGACCGGCGACATCTCCCCGGTCGATAAGTTCGACGGCGCGGCGAAAGTTGGCGTCTTCGATCCGCTCATGATACGGCAGGTTGAGTTGATCGGACTTCGCGGGTTTTTTGTTTTCGATGTGCCGCTTTAGGCGACTCCAACTGGGAAAGCCATATTCACGGGCGATGGAGAGTTGGGCGTCCGTCAGCGTGACCGAGGCGGCGAAAATTTCGGCGTCAGAAGAGTTGCGAAACCGCGGAAGAAATTCGCGGAGACGTTGCGCTGCGTCTTGCTGGCGATCGGCGTGGGCTTTGCGAAGGTCTTTGGCCTGGTACTTGAGATGAGCGAGATCTGGATTCGCGGGAACACGACGGACTGGCATAACGAACTTCCTTTCGTGAGCCCGAGGTCCGCATTGACGGGCAGAAAGTAAGTTCGTGAAATCAAGTGGATGCGATCAGGTGGACTTCTGTCCTTTCCGCGGACCGGATGCGCCCTTTGCGCTGTAAGAATAGTAGCTGGAAGTTGCGGAGTCTGTAAAGCGGAGCGGGTTGGCAAAAAAATATTTGCCGTGCGTGAGTTATCCACAGGCGCGAACCACTTCTGTTATTTTCCACAGGCGGTTGTGTTCGTTACTGTGAGAACTCGCAAGGCAACCGCCAAAGGACGAGTCGGCAAGACTAATCATGAAAAAAGCGGAAGTGCTTACTGGCCAGGACATCCACTTTCTTTCGCTGCAGACAGCGGTATTCTGCGTGCAGTGCGAAATCATTAGCAAGAACAATACTCCGTATTGCATGGCGTGCGGCAGTCAGTCGGTGCTAAGCCTCTCGCGAGTGCTGGGCGGAACAATGCTCGGGCAGCAGACCGCGCACGTAATTCAGGATGCGGAATTGGATCGTCTGGTGCGCGAGTTGTTACGCACCGTGCCCGCGATCGTTGGCGGCGAAGAGCGGGTTCCGGCGTCGTTCTCGGCGCACGCGCCGTCGCGGCATCATGCGCGGGCCGCGTCCCAGCCGCAGTATGCGTTTGCCTCGTCGCGCGGGGAAATTGTTCCGGCGGAAATTGATTTGGAGCCGGCGATCAGCGTCATTGCCGAGCGGGCGCAAGCCTTGACTGGCGCAACGGGCGCGGCAATTGCGTTGCAGCACGGGCAAGAAATTATCTGCCGGGCGCGGACGGGACGCACCGCTCCCGACCTCGGAGCGCGCTTGCAAACCGATTCAGGCATTTCGGCGGAGTGCGTGCGCACTGGCGAAGTAGTCCTATGCCACGATGCCGAGAGAAATCCCAAAGTAGATTTGGCGTCGTGCCGCCGGCTGGGTGTGCGCTCGATTTTGGTTGCGCCGCTGCGGCATTTCCGGCAGACGCTGGGTGTATTTGAAGTATTGTCGGGCGCGCCTCATGCCTTCGATCATCGCGACGTAGCGACGATGCAATTGCTGTCGAGCATGATGGTGGCGGCGATGTCAAGGTTGTCCATCACCCAGTTGCAGGGCGCAAAGGCCGGTTTGGGAAAATCGGCTTAAGAGCCAGCCTGGGGGACGTGAAGCCCATTCGAGATGTGTTCCCGAAGCTCGACGGCAGAGTATATTTGAGCATACCCGTGAGTGCGGCGCCCAGTTTCGGAAGCAACACACCCCATGTCAAGGGAGTCGTGCGGGAGCGACGGCGGCGCATTCGACACAATGTTCACTCCCCGGCATATGCCTTGTTGCCCAGCGAGACCAAGGCGGCCCAGCGCAACGCCATCCTCGATCTCAGTCAAGAAGGCATGGCGATTCAGTGCTCGGCGCCGCTGGAACTCCATCGACGGTACGACCTGAGGCTCAGTTTTTCGGAAGCGAAGAGCCGCGTCGAGGTCTCTGGGATCGTCATGTGGTCGGATCGTTTCGGGCGCTGCGGCATTCGGTTCGTGGATCCTGCACCGGGAGCGGTCGATCAAATTAAGGAATGGCTGTTCCTGAATGCGATTACGGCGTATGCGCACTATACGGCAGCAGTATCGAGCGCCCGGAAGCAGAGTGCCCTAAGGCATCCTCAGCCGCCGCAGGAGGCAGCGCTGTTCGAGGAGTCTGCACCGCCGGACTACTCGTCGACGATGGCGGCCTTGGCCGCCGTTAAGCGCGAAGTGGATGGCTTGGGCTCCGACGTGGATGCTGCCATGCGATTGTTGGCGGAACGCGCCCTCTCCTTCACACGGGCCAGCGGCGCGGCACTGGCATTGGCAGACGATGAGCATCGCGATCCGATGTATATGATCTGCCGGGCTCGGGCCGGGGCGGATGCTCCGACCTTGGGTGCTCGCTTACATGTTGGCTCGGGCTTCTCCGGACAATGCGTACGATCGGGCTTGGTGCTGCGCTGCGATGATTCCGAAATCGATCTGCGGGTGGATCGTCAAAATTGCCGCGCCCTGGGAATTCGCTCGATTCTAGCCGCTCCGATTCGCGTGGGCGAAAAGATCGAAGGGCTGCTGGAAGTTTTTTCTCCGCAGCCGCATGCCTTTCATGCCAGCGATAACTCCGTGCTGCAACGGGCGTCGGAAATTGCAGGAGCCTTTCTGGATCGTGCGCGGGTCACAGCTGGCGCTCCGCCCGCCGAAAGCGTGATCGCCGCCTCTCCGACCGAGGAGGAGGACCTCTATATGCCGCTGGCGGCGGAACCGAGGCAGCGCCTCTCTCCGCTTCCGCGTTCCCGACGGCTCCTCTTGGCTGCGGTCACGCTCACTTTGTTGTTCGTTGCCGCATGGCTGGTCTTCGGCTGGCGGGAGTCTAACGGCTTGCGCGCACCTTCCGAACCTGGGAGTTTGAATGCTCAACCGGCGACCGCAGCGCCCATCGGCAGCCGTGGATTCGATGGCTTGCTGACACTAGCGGAACACGGGGATGCGGCGGCCCAATTTGCCGTCGGCGTCCATTATGCGACGGGGGAGGATGTGCCGCAGGATTATTCCGAAGCCGCGCGCTGGTTTTCGCTGGCGGCCGATCGGGGGCAGGTCACGGCGCAGGCCACACTCGCCGCTTACTACTGGGCGGGGCGCGGCGTTCCGCAGGATTTACATAAGGCGTATTTTTGGGCAGTGCTGGCGCAGGCGGGTGGCGATGAAGCCAGCAAGGTTCGTACCAGTTTTTTGGCCTCGCGTATGACCCGCGCCGAAGTTGTCGCCGCGCAGCAGGAGGCCGATGATTGGATCAAGCGGCACAGGGCGGAAACCGAAACGGCTTCGCCATAACGCCTCCTATACAGTCCACATGACAATTCACCGGCCTATCGTTCCTACTTCTCTTTTCCTGTTCGCCCTGATGGTTCTTCTCGTACCGCACAGCTGTGCGGCGGATAAGACTTCCTCCAACCCGAGGATCGGCTTCGACGAGTTTTTCAACTACGTTAGTTTCACGAAAGTTGCTTTGGCTCCCGATGGCCAGGCTCTGGTGATTGGGACAGAGCGTGCTGACTGGGAGCGGAGTATTTTCCGCGACGATTTGTGGCTATATCGAACCGGCCAACCTCTGGTTCAGCTGACACAGTCGGGACATGACTCTGAACCGCAGTGGTCGCCCGATGGCAAGTGGGTCGCGTTTCTTTCCGAGCGCAAATCGTTGGACTCCAAACCTGCCGACGATGACTTAGCCGGCAAAGCGGAAGACACGGCGCAGCTTTTTGTGATCGCGCCCAGTGGCGGCGAGGCGATTGAGATCACTGAGGGTGAGGAAGAAGTTCACGCGTTCGCATGGTCGGAGGATTCGCGGACACTTTATTATGCGACGCGGCAACCTTGGACCAAGGCGCAAAAGGATACGCATAAGAAAGAGTGGAAGGACGTCGTGCAATACCGCAACGACGAGCGCGGCGACACCATCTTTCGAATCGACTTGCAACTGGCCATCCAGCGCCGGCGGAATGCGGGAACCAAGCCGGCTGCGGATGATTCCAATCAAGAAGAGGAATCGGATGCGACACCGGGTTCAACGGCACTGGCGAAGACTCCGTGGCGCGTGAAGGAGTTGGTGACGTCTCCCGATGGCGGCAAGCTGGCGTTCGTCAGCGAGTCGGTCTCGGAGCGGCAGGAGAGAGTTCAGGAATTCGAAATTTTTCTGGTCGAACTGGCAAAAGCTTCGCCGAACCGGGCTCCCGTGCAACTGACTCACAACGAAGCGGTTGAGCAGGACATCCGATGGAGCGTCAATGGCAGCCGCGTTTTCTTTCAGGTCGACGTAGGGTCGATCGAAGGTAAATATAAAGACACGCAGACCCGGCTGTATTGGATCGATGCGGACACCAAGCAAGTGCAGCGCTGGGCATCGGGTTTCGGCGGTGCGATTACACAATATGCAGTCCGGCCCGATGGCGGAGTTTATTTTACCGGGCGATTGGGAACCGAAGTTGCTATTTATTCGCAACCATCGCCCGATCAGACATGCGAGAAACTGAACGGCTGGGCGGGAACTTATGAAATGCCGGCGATGAGCCTGCGCGCCAAGTCTTTGGCATTTGTCCATTCGACCTTGGAGAAGCCACAGGAAGTCTATCTGGCGGAGGATGGTGCAAAGCTGAATGAGGCGAATGCGATCACTTCTTTCAACACTATGTTCGTGGAACGTGATTTGCCCAAGGGCAAGCCTTACCGGTGGATGGCTGACGATGGCGTAAGCGTCGAAGGGATTCTGATGTATCCTCCGGGAAAATTCGAGGCGAAGAATCTACCGATGTTTACCCTGATCCACGGCGGCCCCGCCGATGCGGACGGGAATCATTTCGAGGCGGACTGGTATCAGTGGGATCGGCTGGCGGCAAATCAAGGTTGGTTGGTGTTCGAACCCAACTACCGCGGATCGACTGGGTACGGCGATGATTTCTTGGCGGGCATCGTGCCGCAAATCGTTTCGCGGCCCGGTAAGGATGTCTTGGAGGGCGTGGCCACGTTGGTGAAAGATGGTGTCGCCGATTCTACGCACCTGGCCGTCGGCGGCTACAGCTACGGTGGTTACATGACAAACTGGCTGATCACGCAGAGCACGCAATGGAAGGCTGCGGTCACCGGCGCGGGATCGGTCGAGCATATCGCCGATTGGGGTAACGACGATACCAGTTTCGACGACGCCTACTTTCTCGGTGGGCTGCCTTGGGAGCAGGCGCAGCGCTATCACGATGAGGCGGCGATTTTCCAGATGAACAAGGTTCGCACGCCAACTCATATCGTCGGCGGTGCAGACGATATTCGTGTTGCGGTCGCCGAGGACTATCTGCTAGATCATGCGCTCCACGCGTTAGGAATTCCGAGTGAACTGCTGATCTTTCCGGGGGAGGGGCATTCCCTGACCAAAAATCCATGGCATGGAAAAATCAAAGTCCGGCAAGAGTTGAAGTGGCTGGAGACATACGGCGGAGTGCCGGAGACCAGGTAGCTTCTAGCTCTTTAAGCGCACTACTGTGATCGAGGATTTTGGCAGCGTGATCTGATTTACATCTCCGGCTTCCAGCTTGACCGGCACAGAGGCGATGGAATGACTTTCTCTTCCCTGCTCGATCCATTCGTACTGATCGGCGCCGAAGCTTAGCGCGGTTTTCACAGTGAAGTTTTCGAGCCCCGAAACCTCGATCTTTACAGTTTGCGGATTCGACTGATCTTTATTGATGAATAGCAATGACCAATCGCCGTCGGGGCACTTCGCCGCATAACCCGTCACTAGCAGGTGTCCTGCGGCGTCTTTCAAATCACACAGCACGGGATAGAGTTTGTGCACTCCTGCGCCATGCTTGACCCATTCCAGATTGATCATACGGCTGGCGTAGTATTGCGCTGTGTAGCCCTTGATGTCGAGGTCTTCCTCGGCAACGAAATTGCCATAAGTGCTCCAACCTTTGCAGCCGGAGCGCAGTGGCTCGGGCTGAATGGGCGAATGATAATAGGCCGCGCCGTCTGCTGCCAGGAATGCGCCCACGCTGTCCGCCAACCAAAGCGCGGAGAAGATGTCGGTCATATTCGCGGCGAGGTCGAAGCTGAGATTGCTCTCTGTGATCATGAGTGGGACCTCAGGGGGCAATCCGTCGTCGCGCCAGACTTGCATGAGATGGGCGATGAGTTCGGGCTCGCGATATAAATCCGACCATGCCATATTGCAGGGTTCGTAAGGATAGCGTTCAAACGACATGAAGGCGAAGTCGGAGATGCGTCCGCAAGCTTTCAAATAATCGAGGAAGCGACCAAGCCATGAAGTTTTCCCGTACGCATCGGGCCACACGCGGACGTCTTCGCTGACTCCGGTGAAGGCGGGACCGCCGAGCTTCAACGTGGGATCGACTTTATGCAAGGCGTCGGCCCACTGCAAGTAGAGTGCGGCATAGTCTTCCGGCAACATATATTGGCCGTCGGGCTCCTCGCCCATCTCCACATAAGAGATCGGATAGCGGCGTTTCTGGAGATAAGCCAACTGCGCGGCGGAATCTTCCGGCGTCGCATAGACCATAGCGATAGGAATCATCGCGGGCAGGTGATTGGTGATTCCGCTGGTAAAGAAAAGATCGAAGCCGGTTTGATCGTCGCGACCGCTGATGTCTTCGGCAGAGTGCCAGGGATCGGTTGAGGAACAATACGTCGTGGTCTGGTTCTCGTCGGGACGATGCTGAACCAAATCGATGAACTCTCCTTGACTCGAAAACGAGCCGACGAAGACTTCGGTGATGGCATAGCCGAGCGAACTGCGCGGATCTTTCGGATCATGCGTGCTGCATTTGCCGGAGGAGCGAGTCATCCAGATGCGCAGGAAGCGGGCGTTGATCAGCGATTCGGAGAGCTGGATGGTTTGACTGCCCCCTTGGCCACCTTTGATCGTTCCCCCGGAAAAGGCCTGCCAGATCCCGGAGAGTGGACGGTCCATTGGGCCGATCGGGTCGGTGCCGGTCCAGAATTGGACGATGAAATCGGTGGCGAACGGATTGGTCCAGTCGACGCGAATTACGTGCATGCTTTCGACCGCGCCCAGGTCGATGACGATCCATTGGGGATGGGTGGCGTCGTCCTCGCCGCTGAAGTGTTTGGTCAGATAGGGATTACTCTTCCAATAACTCTTCGGATTGCCGTCCGTTAGGCGCGACCAGCCTTGCTCGGAGCCGCCGTGACGAGTTTGGCCGCGATGCGGCAGTGGATAGCCGTGGGAGTGGCGGATGGGCTCGCCGAGCTCGGCGCTGCCGGTGAAGTAGCCGGATTTGTGCGCAGGATCGCTCCATGTGCCGTCGGGATTCCAGTGCCAGGCGGCGCATTGCAGTTCCGTGTTCTGGCGATAAGTGATCGGGCCCCATCCGGCCGAGAGGCATTGCTTGATCATCGCAGGCGTGTAAATTTTGTCGACCACACCGGCGGGAAGAATGTCGATCGAAGTGCCCAGAGCCTGATCGGGGTCAAAGGAGTTGAGTATGAGGGAAGTGTCGACTTTGACGATAGAAACTCCTGGCGTTTCTGGTTCTGCCCAGGCGCGGATATGGGCCGGGAGAATGATTGCGGCCGTGACAGCGCTTGTTCGCGCCATGAACTCGCGCCGCGAAATGCGTTTCTTGCCGTTATTCCCGAGCGCCTCGGTTTCCAGCATTAAATCGTTTTACTAGATTTTGTACACATGTTCAAGGCTTAGCGGTTGGCATTATCCCATGGCGGCGATTACGGAGTCGGCAAACTCTGAGGTTCCAGCACAGCCACCGACGTCACGCGTGGTCTTGGCTTTGTCCGAATAAACCTTATCGAGAGCAGTGGCGACGCGATCGGCTGCATCATGCTCGCCGAGATGATGCAGCATAAGCAGCGACGAGCGGAGTAATGCCGTGGGATTGGCAATGTCTTTTCCCGCGATGTCGGGAGCGGAGCCGTGGACGGCTTCAAACATCGCGCAGTCTTCTCCCAGATTCGCGCTGGGAACGAGACCGAGCCCGCCCACGAACGCGGCACACAGGTCGGAGATGATGTCGCCATACAAGTTTTCCATCACCAGCATGTCGTACTGATAGGGATTCATGACCAGCTGCATACAAGTGTTGTCGACGATGTGCTCGCCGTAGGTGATCTCGGGGTAATCCTTCGCGATGTTACGGCAGCACCGAAGAAAGAGACCATCCGAGAGTTTCATGATGTTGGCTTTGTGGATGGCATGAACTTTGTTGCGCTTGTTTTCGCGAGAATACTTGAAAGCAAATTTTGCGATTCGGGTCGAGGCTTTTTCGGTGATGATCTTGAGGCTTTCCACCACGCCGGGGACGACTTCATGTTCGAGTCCCGAGTAAAGGCCCTCGGTGTTTTCGCGCACGATAATCAGATCGACATTGGGATAGCGCGTTTCCACGTGCGGAAGGTTCTTGATCGGACGAAAATTGGCATACAGTTCAAATTTCTGTCGCAGGGCGACGTTGATGCTGGAGAATCCGCCGCCAATCGGGGTTGCGACCGGGCCTTTGAGTGCGACACGAGTGCGCTCGATCGACTCGAGCAGTTCTTTGGGAATATATTCCTTATACTTGGCGAAGGCTTCGGCGCCGGCGGCAAAGGGCTCCCATCCGAATTGGACGCCGGTGGCTTCGAGAATCTTCACCGTGGCGTTGGTGACTTCGGAGCCGATCCCGTCTCCGGGGATAAGCGTTACCTTGTGCGTCATAATTATTGGGTCCTGCGCGGCGGTTGTTTGTTGGCAACTTCCTGCGTATCTTTCGTCTTGAGCAAGTCTTTCAGTTCGGTCATGAACTCTTGTACGTCTTTGAAGTCAAGGTAGACGGAGGCGAAGCGCACGTAGGCGACTTTGTCATAGCGGCGAAGGCGGCTCATGATCAGCTCGCCGACTTCGCTGGTTTTGCGCTCGCGCTCGGCGGACTCGATCACGAACGACTCAGCTTCGTTCACAATTTGTTCCAGCTTGCCGATCGGCACGGGCCGCTTCTCGCAGGCGCGCAGAAGGCCGTTCAACACTTTTTGGCGGTCGAATTTTTCGCGGCGACCGTCTTTCTTGACCACCATGTAGGGGATTTCGTCGATGCGTTCGTAGGTGGTAAAGCGCTTCTCGCACTTCAGGCATTCGCGGCGGCGGCGAATGGAATCCGCCTCTTTGCTCTCGCGCGAGTCGACGACCTTGTCATTGGCAAATCCGCAAAACGGGCATTTCATAGTGAGGAGGTGGAACTGCCGATTGTAACAGGGGTTTCCTAGGGAACGATGCGGCTTATGCCGCCCCTACCGGGGCTCGCCACATTTGACGAGCCTACCCGGCGCTCCCCTGCCGGACTTGTAACATTACGCCGCTTCGTCGCTATATTCTTTCGGCAAATGGGAACCTTCGCCAGGATAAACTCCGGTTTATGCTTTCAGTTCTTCGACTTTCTCTGCCTGCGCAGTCTCCTGCGACAACTCACGCAGAGAGAGGCGTTCGCGATGGGCGAGAATCAGGCCGACTGGAACCACCGCGACGAAGCTTACCAGCCAAAGCAGAATCCCGCAGCTGACCGCCAATTCTTGCGGGATGTCGAAAACCTTGTGCAGCGCGCCAATCGTTGCCAGTTGCGATCCACCGCCCACACCGGGGAGCTGCAACATGGAGCCCACCATGCTCGACCCCATGAGCAGAAATACTTTGGTGACGCTCATTTCGTGCATCGGTGCGCCGTACGCGCGAGTGACTTCGCTATAGGCGACGGCGATCAGCCACCAGGCGACGATGGAGACCGCCGAAAGCTGAATAAACTCCCACACGCCGTGGATGGTGTTCAATCCCGCAGCAAACTCGCGGATGCGGGCGGCTATGCGAGCAGCGAGATTTCTAGCCATATGAGAAAAGCGCCGCTCCAGCCAATCCGCAACCGCTGGACCTTTGAAATTGATCAGCATCGTCACTGTAAACAGGCCGATCACCAGAGCGGCGAGCAAATAGCCCGCCAAGTGCAACCAATGTTCGTACACAGGTTGGGATTCCGCGAACGCTCGCAGTTTGGTCGGAAGGAAAATACCGGAAATCATCAACACCGTGAAGGCAGCCAGATCGAATATGCGCTCCACGGTCCAAACCGCCATCTGCGAAGAGAATGTCAGCCCCGTCCGGCGGGCGATGAGATAGGGACGGATGAGTTCCCCCGGCCGACCCAAGACGGCCAAGGCGGTGAAACCGATCAGAGTGGGAGAGAGCAGCGATGCAGCAGAGACTTTTGCGCGCACGGGTCGAAGAAAGATTTTCCAACGAATCGCCCGGCAAAAATATGAAAGATACACCAATCCAACCCCGTATAAGACATGCTTCCAAGTGATGGTTCGGGCCTGATCGACAAAGCGAGCCCAATCGAACGTGCGCCACGCACGGAACTGCAAATAGGCAAGGAATGCCAGAAGAGCGAGGATCAGCAAAGAAATAAGTATGCGTTTTCGATCCATGGAGTGGGGCTAAACCTTTGGTCGAGTGGCGAGCCAGCTTTCACGGTAAATGAGTCGGAGGCAGCGGTCAACGCGAAGCTTCGGATGCTTCGCGTTGAGGTCGCAGGGATGGAACGAAAACTTACTCCCCTTTACCCATAAGCTGAGCGTTTTGAGGACTGTTCGCGGCGTTGTCGGCAATCTGTAACGAGGCCACGCGAGGGCCTGTCGCCGAAGGAGTGAAGGTCAGCTTGATGCGGCAGGAGCCGCCCGCAGCCAATGTAGAAGTGCAATTGCTGCTCTGGGCGAAGTCGCCCGCATTGATGCCGATGATCGTGAGGTTCAATCCCGTCATCGTAGAGTTGCCGGTATTGGTCAAGGTCAGGTATTCGGGATCGCTGGTGGTTCCGACAGCTTGCTTTGCAAACGTGTAGCAGGGTGACTCGAGCGACATGCTGACCGCAGGAGGCGCGCCCAGCAGTCCGAAAATGTCGAGTTCGTTTTGTGTACCCACATATACCCTGCCATTGGCAACCATGGGGACGGCAAATTTGTTGGCGCATCCGCCCTGATCGCGAGTGGCGTTCGTCGCGCTGTTGTATATCGCGTTGGTCACATTGGTCGCGTTGTAAGCGTATAACACTGCCGGTTGTTGGCCGGGGGAGATGCTAAGAAAGTCGGGCCGTTCGATGGCCCAGACGATGCCATTCTGATTGCCATTCGATGAAACCGAGGGGGTCGCGCCAATGGGGAAAATGTTTGAGCTTTGAGACAGGGGGGTGCTGGAAATGACGCCTTGCTTCCTGATATACATTTTCAGCGAATCTCCGCTGACCCCTTCCTGGGTGGTTCCGGCGTAATAGACCGCGCCCTCGGTTCCATTGTCCCAATAGGCTGGACTGCTCCAGTAGCCCGTGGGCGATCCGGAGACCTCCTGAAGAACATTGTCCTGCTGAGCGTTGTACTTGCCGAGGTTGGTTCGATCAGCCAGGTAAATGGGAGAAAAACCGCTGGCATCGCAGGGGCTGCCTCCCTTACCCGAAGTGATGATTTGGTAGGGATGCTTGCTGCCAGTCTGCACCGGAAGAATCACCGGCCCCGAAGAGGCCAGATCGAAATCGTTCTGTAGCCGACAATCCTGGTCGAGGGGCGTAAAGTAATCCAGTATAGTCAGCGTCTGGTCGAACTTCATCAAACTGTCGCCGTAATCGGCGCCGCCGGTGTTGGCGTCGAACATGCCGTCTCCGCTGGAGGCATAAACGTAAGTCCCTTCGGAAGCTAGTCCATTGCCTGCCTGCCACACGCCGCCTCTTTCCGCGTTTGGCGTACTAGTGAAGATCCCGGTTTGCAGCAGGGTTTTCGCATTGTAGGCCATGATCCAGCCATGTTCCGCTCCCGCCCACCCGATGAAGACGGTGCCGTTAAGTAAGAGCAGACCGGGCCGTTGGATGTCCGCCAATTCGCTAAAAGAAACCGTCCCGCCACGGCTGCCGGAACCCGAGCCAGGAACCGAACCCGAGATCTGGACGGGACCTCCGAACTTCTCAGCGCCGGTGGCGATGTCTAGCGCGTGCAGTGTTTGGTAGCCCGTGTTGGTGTTTACGTTAAACGTGCGAGCGACCAGATACATGGTGTTGGTGGAAGGGTCAATCACGGGCGTTCCCGTGATGCCGTAGTAGGGATACACTCCGCAGCTAATGTCGCTTCCCGCGCCGTCGGTTCCACACGGCACCGGTTCTACGCCGTGTGCCAAATCGATGAAGCTGTCCTGCCACAGAGGAGTGCTCACCAGCCCGTCTGCATCGAAAGCGTAAACGCTATCGAACTGCGTCTCGACATAGACCACATTGTGCTTGCCTTTACCCGGAATGTTGACGCCGTAAACGTAAAGCGGCTGAGCATAGATTTGGCCATCCACCGAATAAGAAAACACCTTACCGAATGAGGTCGAATTCACGTTCTTCAAGGTGAGTTTGGTCTCATTGCGATTCGCGCCCGTTCGGGCGGGGTTGTACTGCTGAGTGAACACGCCAATCTTGTTCTGGGAGACGGCGGACGCACAGCTCAGGAGCACGATACATGCGAAGGCGGCAACGGTGCGATGGGTGCTAACGTGTCGAATCATGGAAACCTCAGGACGGAATAAGCTCGCAGCAGCGATTATCTGTTCGCCGAATCTCCACGTCAAGGTGAAGAAGTACGGGAGAAGAAAGACTCTATGGGCACGTTGAAAATCGGCGATGTACTCGAGGGGCGGCGAATTCTGCTAGTTTGATGGTCTGGTTAAGTTGTCAAATCAATTCCGGGGCGAGGCCTTCGTATGCGATCGGTGTTCATCTTTTTAGTCCTTGCAGTCACCAATCTCTGGTCGCAGTCTCCAGCATCACCATCGCCCGCTTTGCCCCCCGAAACCGTCGTTTTGACGATTTCCGGCCTTTGCTCCGAATCGGCTTCGCAAGCTCCGGGCGAGTGTCGCACCGTCGTCACTCGCAAGCAATTAGAGGACTTAATTGAAGCGGTGCAGCCCCAGATGGACCCCGACACCAAACAGCACATGGCCACGGCGTATCCGCAATTTCTAATCATGGCGCATGAGGCAGAAATCCGTGGCCTCGATAAGTCTTCCCATTTCCAGGAAAGGATGGCGTTCGCCAGATTGCAAATATTATCCCAGGAACTGGTTCACCAGATTCAGGACGAGGCGGCCAACGTGCCCACGTCCGAGATTGAGGATTACTATAAGGCGCACAAAGGCGAATATGAAGAGGCCACGCTGGAGCGCATCGTGGTGCCGCTGCGCAAGGACAGCAACCGCGGAGCGAAAGCCAGCCCTTCCTACGCCGAAATGAAATCCGAAGCGCTGAAGATTCGAGAACGAGCGGCTGCGGGCGAAAGCTTTGTCTCATTGCAGAAAGAAGTGTTTGTGGTTGCCGGAGTAAGCGGAAATAGCTCACCGGACCCGAGGATGGAAAAATTGCGTCGCCGCGGCCTTCCGCTGGCCCATGTTACGGTGTTCGATCTCAACCCCGGCGAAGTTTCGCAGCTCATTAGCGACGCCAGCGGACACTACATTTATAAGATGGATGCGAAAAACATCATCCCGCTCGATGAAGTGAAAGAGGAAATCATGGTCACACTACGCCGAGAACGGATGAAGTCGAGAATGGAGGCGCTACAGAAGCCGTTTGCCGTGGACGTAAATCACGCGTATTTCGATGCGAAAAAAAAATGACCATCAACTTGCTCTCAGCTTTTTTTTCAAGTCCTCGGCGATTTGCTGGCCGTGAAAGCGTCCGTTTTCGATGAAGATTTCGTTGGTGCGTGATCCGGCGACGATGACACCCGCGACGTAAATTCCGGGCACATTGCTTTCTAAGGTCTGGGGATCGCACACCGGGCGGCACTGCTCCTCCGACAACTCAAGACCGATAGCGCGGAGAAAATCGTAGTCGGGGTGGTACCCCACCAACGCGAACACAAAATCATTCTTGAGCGTCACCGGCCCGTCGGGCGTGTCGAGTAGAACTTCATCCGGCGTGATCTCGCGAACCGTGGAATTAAAGTAGGCAGCGATCTCGCGATTCTTGATGCGGTTTTCGATGTCGGGAAGAATCCAGTATTTGATGTGGTGATGCAGCTTCGCGCCACGATGGACTAGCGTAACCCGTGACCCATGCCTCCACAGATCCAGTGATGCGATCGCAGCAGAATTCTTCCCGCCGATCACAACCACGTCGTTATCGAAATACGGATGCGGCTCGTGATAATAGTGCATCACCTTAGATAGCTCTTCGCCGGGAACATGCAGCTTATTGGGGAGATCGTAATACCCGATGGATACGATCAGCTTGCGCGTTTCGTAGTCGAAAATTCGGCCTAGACTGTCTGTGGTGACAACGTGAAAATGGCCGTCGCTGCCCGACACCGCTTCGACTCTCTGATATTGCGCAACCGGCAGGTGATAATGCTCGACGACTTTGCGGTAGTATTCGAGAGCCTCGGGACGTGTCGGCTTCTGATTCGCCGTGCTGAACGGAATGTCGCCGATCTCAAGCAGTTCCGGCGTCGTGAAAAACGTCATATTCGCCGGATAGTTGAACAGGGAATTGACCACGCAGCCTTTGTCGACGACCAGCACTTTGCAGCCGATCTTCTGCGCTTCGATACCGCACGCCAAGCCAGTTGGGCCAGCCCCGACGACGAGCACGTCGAGGCGGTTGCTGCGGCCAGCCTGCAGCAGGGGCCGAGTCATGGTTTCAGTAAGAAGGTGCGTCGTCATGCAGTGCTCGCGCCTGAGAAGAACACGATTCTAGCACGGAGGCTAAGCCGTTCGACGAGCGTTTGCCAAGCCGATGTGAAGGTGGCGTTGATGTGATACGTTCCGGGTAAAGGATTCTGCTATGAACTTTGTCCCTCCATCTGCTGATAGCGGATCATCATCACGACATACCTCGTTCAAGATTGTCGTGGGTGCAATAATCGCCCTGATAGTCGGCTTTGGTGCACTGCTCATCGGCGTTTCCGCGCGAACGCAACAACCACTCTGGACTCGATTGCTTTCCGTGCTCACCGGACGTACGCTCACGCTGGATGTGAGCCAACCGACTGTTGTCAATCGTATACAGCAACTGCAACGGCTGGAGACGGTGGTTTATACGATGGACAAGATCGTTACTGGCGAGAAGTCCAATCCCATCCTGCCCGATTTTCTTGCTGGCGACCGTTTATTGCTTATGGTCCACGGAGACGTTGTCGCGGGCATCGATTTCTCGACTTTGCGACCGGGCGACGTGCATATCGATCACAAAGATGTCCGCATTCATCTGCCACCCGCACAAATCTTCAGCACCCGCCTGGACAGCGCCAACACGCGTGTCTACTCGCGACAAACAGGATTGCTCGTCCCCACCGACCCCAACCTCGAATCGCAAGTGCGCGCGGAAGCGGAGCATCAGTTGCAGGCAGCGGCGCTAGCGGGAGGCATCCTGAAAACTGCCAATGACAACGCCCGGGCGACCATGACCAGCCTGTTGCAGGGGCTGGGTTTTGAGCGGATTGAGTTTGAGTGAACTCAGAGGCGCCGGACTCGCACCTTTTCGATTGGCATTTTGAGCTAGATCGTGGAATGATAAGCGCAAGCAAGGTGACTTATGCCGACCCTCGATAAAATCGATTGGAGCGGATGCCCGCTGGTTGAAGTTAAGCCGGGCGTACAAAGCGGGGCGCCTGTTCTGCGCGGCACACGGATGCCGGTCGGTGCGATTGTCGATAATTTCGATTACGGCGTGAGCGTTTGCGAAATTGCCGAGCAGTTTGAGTTGCCTCCTGATCGCATCGAAGCGATTGTGGCTTACGCACAGAGCCATCGCGTTGCGAATCCTGTTTGACAAGAACGTTCCAGTGGGCGTGCGCAGGTTCCTCTCCGCACATGATGTCCCTACGTTCGTCCAGATGCAATGGCATCCCCAGCTTGAAAATGGCGAACTGCTTGACGCTGGCGAAGCGGCGGGATTCGATCTAATGGTCACGTCCGATCAAAATATCCGCTATCAGCAAAACCTCGCGGGCCGCAGACTTTCGCTGGTCGTGCTCGGCTCGAACATCTTGCCTATCGTAAGTGAGCACGCCGCAGCGATCATGGCCAAGGTTGACGCAGCCACGCCGGGAAGCTTCGACTTCATTGAAATGCCGCTGCCGAAGTCCAGAAAGAAAACGATCTAGCTCCTCTGCGTACAGGAAATCCTCACCGTATAATCGTGAGTTCTCGTCATTGCCGCAGGCTTGGCCGCACAGGAGATTCGTTCATGTCCACTATCCAAGGCCCCACCCGCAACGAATCTGACAGCATAGGGACGATTTCCGTCCCGGCTAACGTTTATTGGGGGGCGCAAACGCAGCGCTCGCTACATCACTTCGATATTGGCCGTGACACCATGCCGCCGGAGTTGATTCGAGCCTTCGCGATTCTCAAGAAGGCTTGCGCGCTAGTCAATCATGATCTCGGCAAGCTGTCCGCGGAAAAATCGAAACTCATCGCGCAGGCCGCTGACGAAGTGACCGCCGGCAAACTTGCCGACCAATTTCCGCTGCGCATTTGGCAGACCGGCAGCGGCACGCAGACCAACATGAACGTGAACGAAGTCATCTCCAACCGGGCGATTGAAATCGCCGGTGGAGTGATGGGATCGAAGAAGCCGATTCATCCCAATGACGACGTCAACATGTCGCAGTCGTCGAATGACACGTTTCCGACCGCCATGCACATCGCCGCTGCGGATCGCGTGAAGAACACGTTGATTCCCGGGATCAAACGCGTGCATGACGCGATTGCGGCCAAGGCGAAAGAATTTCACGATGTGGTCAAGATCGGGCGCACGCACTTGCAAGACGCCGTCCCACTCACCATTGGGCAAGAGTTTGGCGGCTGGGCCAGTTTGCTGGAGCGCGACATCAAGCGCCTCGAACAAGCGCTCGACGGACTCTACGATCTCGCGATAGGCGGAACGGCGGTTGGTACGGGACTGAATACGCATCCCGAATTCGCCGAACGTGCTGCGAAAAAGATCGCGGAACTCACTGGACTTCCCTTCCGCTCGCATCCCAACAAATTCGCAGCGCTGTCGGCGCACGATGAAATTGTCTTCGCGCAAGGCGCGCTTGAAACACTGGCAGCTTCGTTGATGAAAATTTCCAACGACATCCGCTGGCTGGCGTCTGGTCCGCGCTGCGGATTGGGCGAGTTGACGATTCCAGAAAACGAACCTGGATCTTCCATTATGCCGGGCAAGGTCAATCCTACGCAGTGCGAGGCCATGACGATGGTCTGCGCCCAGGTTCACGGCGCGACTGCCGCCGTCGGCTTCGCCGGCTCGCAGGGAAACTTCGAGCTGAACGTTTTCAAGCCGGTCATCATTTATAACTTTCTGCACTCGGTCACGCTGCTGGCCGACGCCAGCCGCGGCTACGTTGAATTCATGATCGACGGCATCGCAGTCGATCGCGCGAAAGTTGACTGGTACGTGAAGAACTCGCTGATGCTGGTAACGGCGCTAGCGCCCAAGGTGGGATACGACAAAGCCGCCAAAATCGCCCACACCGCCCATGTGGACAAAACCAGTCTCTTGGAAGCCGCGCTCAAGCTGGGCTACCTGACCGAAGAGGAATTTCATTTATTGATGAAGCCGGAGAGAATGACGCGGCCGTGAGGCGCAGGGGAACTGTTAGGCTGAACCAGTATCTGCTTAATTTATGATGAAGCGAACTGGATACTCTCAAAGGCTGCTGGCCGTCGCATTAGTTTCTTTCGCGGGACTTGTGGGAGTTCTTCGCGGGCAGTCAAAACCTCCCATCGTGCCCCCACGGCCACTCAAGCTATTCAAGCCAGATTGCAGCGTAGGAAAACCATGCCGCGGTATCCACGGCGTGGTTGTAATTACCGTGTCCGTTCTCACCGATGGCACAGTCGGCGATACTACACCAAAAAGTGGCGATGATCGGCTGGTCCCGTTTGCAGAGGAGGCCGCAAGACAGTGCCGCTTCGATCCGGGAACCTTCAATGGAAAGCCGATGAGCATGGATTATGACTTGCGTTACAAGTTCTAGCCGGACCGCGCCGCATCTTCGGGATAACTTTTCTGGAAGCCAATGTGAGATATCGAGTGGTCAAATGGAGCAATAGCCTTGGGGTGCTCGTTCCGAAAGCGGTTGTCGAAAAGGCGCGTCTTCGAGAAGGCGATTCAATTGTGAACGAGGTCGTGGACGGAGAAGTCCACCTTCGCCGCGCGCTGACGTTGGAAGAACTAATTTCGGGAATCACGCCTGAGAATCGACACGGAGAGACTGACTGGGGCCCCGATGTGGGCAAAGAGATCGTCGAGTGGTGAACATTTTAGAGACTCCGTTCGCGACGGTCAGCACGAATACTGCACGCCAGATCCCTCGCCCGGCTGAAGTACGCCGGATCTTCGGGATGACTTAGGGGTTGCTACAATCCCCTAGCGGTGTCCCTCCAATTTCAAATTGAGTCTTCTTCCGGCGCGGCCCGTGCGGGGCGGCTTATTACGCCTCATGGCGTCGTGCAAACGCCTGTGTTTATGCCGGTCGGAACGCTTGCTACCGTGAAGGGCATTCCGCAAGACATCCTCGAAGAACTTGGCGTCAACATTCTGCTTAGCAATACCTACCATCTTTATTTGCGTCCCGGCGTGGAACAGGTGCGCAAGCTGGGCGGACTGCATGGATTTATGGCTTGGCCTCGCGCCATCCTGACCGACTCGGGTGGCTTCCAGGTTTTCAGTTTGAATGAATTGCGGAAAGTGTCTGAGGAGGGCGTGACGTTTCGTTCGCATCTCGACGGGTCATCTCATTTCTTCACTCCCGAGAGCGCGATGGACGCGCAGATTGGCCTCGGCGCGGACATCATCATGGCGTTCGATGAGTGTACGGAGTATCCCGCGGACACGAAGCGCATGCGCGATTCGATGGAGCTGACGCTGCGTTGGGCGGAGCGCAGTAAGCGGCACTTCGAGTCTCACAAAAACGCCGTCCCGTGGAACTTGCCGGGCCAGCATCAGTCGTTGTTTGGGATCGTGCAAGGCGGCATGGCTCTCGCTTTGCGAAAAGAATCCGCTGAACGAACCATCGAGATCGGATTTCCCGGTTACGCTATCGGAGGGCTCAGCGTCGGCGAACCGCGTCATCTCACGCAAGAAGTGGTCGAGGCCACGCTCGAATTTCTTCCTAAAGATCAGCCGCGATATCTGATGGGCGTCGGAACGCCGGAAGAAATTGTCTACTACGCAAACCTAGGCGTGGACATGATGGATTGCGTCCTGCCGACGCGGGCGGCGCGGCACGGGCTGCTGTTCACTTCCGAGGGAAGAATCTCGATCAAGCAAGTGCGCTATGCGTCCGACGGCGGGCCGCTTGATCCGAATTGCGCTTGCCGAGTGTGCCAGCGCTATTCGCGAGCCTATCTGCGACATCTTTATGCGTCGAACGAAGTGTTGGCTCAGGTCTTGAATACCATCCACAACCTGAGTTTCTACCTTGACACTATGCAAAGGGTGCGTCATGCTATTTTACTTGGGGGAACAGGCGCACTTCTGCCTCGAACCACTGTGCGTTGAAGACACGCCTTCCCCGTCACGCAGTAGAGCATTGGTGCCAAAGACGTAAGGAATCTCCGGCCCGTATCGCCAGAAATCCTGCGGGACTCAGCACAAGAAAGCGCTTTCGATAGACCGGTGTCATGGACATTCCGGTCGAGTAATTTCACTTTGTCATGAACATTTTTGCAATTTTCGCGATGCAGTTCGGTGGTGGCAGTGCGAGTTGGCTGGGCTTCGCGCCGCTGATTTTCATTTTTGCCATCTTTTATTTTCTGTTGATCATGCCGCAGCAGCGCCGCCAGAAGAAATGGCAGCAAATGCTTCAAGAGCTCAAGACCGGCGATAAAGTGACGACGACGGGCGGCATCCGGGGCACGATTGTGGCTCTAAAGGAAGACTCGCTGCATTTGCGGGTTCCGCCGGACAATCTTCGGATCGAAGTGAGCCGCGGTGCGATTGCGTCCATGACCACGCCGGACGAAGTGGCGAAGTGATTGCTGTAAACACAACACCAACTGCGGCGGGCGAGGGCGCCCGCCCCACACGTGCAAAATCTGAGTTTTTATCATGAATAAGAATCTGGGCTGGAAGTTAATCGCGATCATCGCCGTGCTGCTGTTTTTTGTCATCGGCATTTTTGGCATTCCTAAGGAATGGTCGGGCAAGGGGCTGATGGCTTCTTTGAGCGATCGCATTCATCTGGGGCTTGATCTCAAGGGCGGGACTCACCTCATTCTGCAAGTGCAGGTGAATGACGCGGTGAATGTCGATTCGGACAATGCCGTCGAGCGCATCAAAGCCGACGCCAAGGCTCGCAAGATAAACTACGCCAGCATCACCAAGCCCGATCCCGTGGCGACGCCGGACAAAATTGTCGTCACCGGAGTTCCGACCGAATCGGCTTCGGACTTCCGGTCGTTTATTGGCGATCGGCTGCCTGAATACGACGTTAACTCTGCCCCCAACAATTCCTGGGTCATCACCATGAAGCCGCAGGCGCTGACCGACTTGAAAGGCCGCGCGGTGCAGCAGGCGATTGAGACCATCCGCAACCGCATTGACTCGTTGGGCGTGAGCGAGCCGACCATTCAGGAACATGGCTTGGGCGACTATCAGATTCTGGTTCAGTTGCCCGGCGTGGACGATCCTGAGCGAGTGAAAGAAATCATGCAGTCCACGGCGATGCTAGAAATCAAGCAATCGCTTGGTGGCCCTTATCCCAGCCAAGACTCAGCGCTGCAGGAGCATGGCGGCGTGTTGCCTCCTGACGCTGTACTCATGCCGACCAAGAGTTCCGGCGAAAATGGGCCGCAATGGTATTTGATTTCGCGCGCGGCCGCGGTTACTGGCCGCGACCTGCGCGGAGCCGATTCCAGCCGCGACGAGAATGGCGCTCCGGCAGTGCAGTTCAATCTGACCGGCGAAGGCGGACGTAAGTTCGCCGCATTTACCGGGTCTCACGTCGGCGACAACCTGGCCGTTATCCTCGATAACAAAGTGCAGGAAGTTGCGGTAATCAAAGATCAGATTCACGACACCGGCATCATCAACGGCCGCTTCACCGATCAGGAAACGAAGGATCTTTCCATGGTGCTGCGCTCGGGCGCCTTGCCAGCCGGAATTAAATATTTGGAAGAGCGCACGGTCGGCCCGTCGTTGGGCGCGGACTCCATTAAAGCCGGAGTACAGGCGGCGGTCATTGGCATGATGGCGGTGCTGATCTTCATGCTGGTTTACTATCGCGCGGCAGGAATCAACGCCGACATTGCGCTGATTCTAAACCTGATCATTCTGCTCGGCTTCCTGGGATTCAGCGGCGCTACGCTCACTCTGCCCGGAATCGCCGGAGTCATTCTTACCGTCGGAATGGGCGTCGACTCGAACGTGCTGATCTTTGAGCGCATCCGCGAAGAGTTACGCGCGGGCAAGACGCCGCCATCGGCGGTGCAGCAAGGATTTGCGCACGCTTGGATCACCATTGTTGACACGCACGTCACCACCATCGTGTCAGCGGTCATCCTCTTTATTTTCGGGACCGGCCCGGTGCGCGGATTCGCCGTGACCCTGAGTTTCGGTCTGTTCGCGAACTTGTTTACCGCAGTGTTCGTATCGCGCGTGATTTTTGATTGGATTCTGAGCCGCAAGCAGCGCGGCGAAGCACTGAGCATTTAGCCTAGCGACATTAAGGAAAAGGGTAGCAGCGTGGAATTTTTTCGTGACGCCAATATCGATTTCTTGGGCAAGAAGTGGTACTTCCTTGCCTTCTCTCTGGTCTTCAGCATCGCCGGAATCATCTCTATGCTGTTCTGGCACGGCATTCCGTTGGGCGTAGACTTCCGCGGCGGAACTCTCGTCTACGTCAAGTTCTCGCACACCCCGAATGACAACGCCATTCGCGCCGCCATGGACAAAGTTGGCCTGCATAACCCGCGCATTCAGGATTACGGCGAGCCTGGGCGCAACGAAGTTCTTATTGACTTACCCGTTCAGGAAACGAACGAGCAGGCGCTCGACCAAGGCAAACTGCAGATCATCAATGCGCTGCAATCGAATGTCGTCCCTGGCAAAGAAGACTTCAATAATGCCAGCCTGCTGACGATCACCAATTATCTGAATCAGAAGGATCCGCTTCATCTCAGCAGCGATGCGAGCCAGAAGTATCCCGACATCGCTAAGGCTCTGATCGACTATCGCAACAAGACCAAGGGCGGTGTGATCGCTTCGCTCGATGAACTCAAGGCGGTCGCCGATCCCGCGGTTGTCAGTTCACTGAATGACGGATTCTATCTCTCCGACTACGGCGTCTATCAGGTCGAAATCGTCGGACCGCAGGTTGGAAAGCAGTTGCAAACGCAGGCCAAGCTGGCCGTCCTTTATTCGCTGCTCGGAATGTTGGTTTACCTGGCCTTCCGCTTTGAGCTGATTTACGGCATCGCCGCCGTCATCACGGTTTTCCACGACACGCTGATCACCGTTGGATTCTTCTCGCTCACCAACAAGCCGATCTCGCTAACTGTTATCGCGGCCATTCTGACACTGGTCGGATATTCGAACAACGACACCATCGTCGTCTTCGACCGAATCCGTGAAAATCTCAAACTGATGCGTCGCGAGAGCCTGGCGGATGTAGTCAACCGCAGCATCAATCAGACCCTGAGCCGAACAATTCTGACTGCCGGGTTGACATTCTTGACGGTGCTTGCGTTATATTTATTCGGCGGCGAAGTCCTGCATGGATTCTCATTCGCACTCGTCATCGGCATTTTGATCGGAACATACTCTTCGATCGCCATTGCCGCTCCGATTCTGGTTGCGTATCAGGAATGGCGTTCCAAGCGTGGTAAGGCGTCAGGGAGCTTGGGAGGATCGAAGCTGTCCCCCAATGATGCAAGGAACATCAAAGCGGGGCGGGTGGCGCAAGTCCCATCCAATGTAAGCGCCGGGCGCTAGCGTGATGATGGGGCATTTCTAAGACTTTGAACGGTTTCAATGCTCGAAAATATTGTTCCGATTGCGGGAGCGAACTCGGGTAGCACGGTGTCTATTATCTGCGTAGGGCGAACGTAGGAGAAACCGTATGTTTGAAGACAGTCTCATCGAATCCGGCGGGAAGCTCAAAGATAAGCGGGCAATCACGACCACCATCTCCTTCATCTTTCAGCTGTGCCTGATCGCTTTCCTGGTACTTTTGCCGCTTCTGTTCACGGAAGCACTTCCTAAGACTCAGCTGATGACTTTCCTGGTGGCCCCCCCGCCCCCGCCCCCGCCCCCGCCGCCCCCTGCAGCGGTCGTGCATGTGGTGAAGCAGATCCAGACTAATCTGGATAATGGGCAACTTCGTACCCCCACCAAGATTCCAAAGAAAATCGAAATGATCAAGGAAGACGAAGCGCCCCCGGCGGTTTCGGGTGTGGTGGGCGGAGTGGTCGGCGGTGTGCCCGGCGGCAGCGTAAGCGGGGTATTGGGCGGCATCATCAGCGGCACTCCGACGGCTGTGCCCAAGGTTGCCACACCTCAGCGCGTACGGGTATCCCAGGGCGTTACGCAAGGTCTGGTCTTGCGGAAAGTTAATCCGACATATCCTCCGCTGGCTCGTCAGGCGCGCATCCAAGGGCAGGTGCTGTTACAGGCTGAAATCAGCAAAACTGGTGACATCGAAAATCTGCATCTTATTAGTGGACATCCGATGCTGGCCCCAGCCGCCATCGAAGCGGTGAAGCAGTGGAAGTACAAGCCCTACGTCCTAAACGGCGAACCGGTCGAGGTGGAGACGCAAATCACTGTGAACTTCACGTTATCCGGCGGCTAGAGCTCGGGTTAATCTGGACTTTTGAGATTTTTGCGGCATATTTTGAAGAAGCTTTGAGGAGAAGCAACTCATGATCGTAGCCAATTTGGCAGCACATACACTGGTCAATCTTCACGCGACCGCAACCCTCATATTTCAAGACCAACCTGTGGGATGGGATCCCATTTCGCTGTGGCACCAAATGGGATGGATCGCGCGTACGGTCGTCCTGATCCTGTTCGTCATGTCCGGCTGGTCTATCGGCGTGATGATCGACCGCTACATGGCGTTTAACGCCGCACGCAAACAGTCGCGGGCATTCGCTCCGGCAGTGGCTGGCGCGCTGCGCGACGGCAAGATCGACGAAGCCATCAAGGTCGCCGAGCGCAACAAGAAGAGCCACCTGGCCAAGGTTGTCACCGCTGGCCTCATGGAATTCCGCGCTCACCAGGACAGCAGCGACATTCCGGGCGAAACCATCGAAGCCTCCAAACGCGCGTTGGAGCGCACTGAAGCCATCGTTCACGCCGAACTCAAGCGCGGCTTGGGCGGTTTGGCTACCATTGGTTCGACTGCCCCGTTCGTCGGCCTGTTCGGCACGGTCATGGGCATTTTGAACGCATTCAAAGGCATCTCCGAGCAGAAGGCGACCGGTTTGGGCGCAGTCGCCGGTGGTATTGCAGAAGCGCTGGTGACCACGGCGATCGGCCTGCTGGTCGCGATCCCGGCGGTTATGATGTTCAACTACCTGACGGGCCGGGTGGAAGCGTTCGACGTCGAGATGGATAACTCGTCCAGCGAACTGATCGACTACTTCCTGAAGCGCCGCGCCATTCGCCGCTAGTCGGCGGTTGGCTAAAAATAGAGTTGCTGAGGGCGCTGGATGAAAGTCCAGCGCCCATCCTCATCTCTCATGCGCAACTCGAAGACGGCATACAGATCGTTACTTGTAGGAGATTGAAACGACATGGCACTCGCAAAACGAAACGAAGGCGCAAAGGTCAATTCGAATATTAACGTGACGCCCATGGTGGACGTCATGCTGGTGCTGCTCATCATCTTCATGGTGATCACGCCCATGTTGCAGAAGGGCGTAAGCGTCGACTTGGCGAAAGTCGACAATCCGCAGTCGATGCCGGACGCGGATAAAGAGGACGCACTCATCGTTGCCGTGATGAAAGACGGCAAAGTTTATTTTGGCAATGACCAGGTCAATCCTGACGACCTGACCGGTAAGATTCGCGACCGCCTTACGGGCCGCATCGACAAGCGCGTTTATTTGCGCGCCGATGCCCGCACGAAATTTGGCAATGTCCTCACCGTGGTCGATGATGTTCGTTCCGCGGGAGTAGACGACCTCGGATTGCTTACGGATCAGAAGAAGACGCCCGACAAGCCGCCTACTGGGCCAACTGGCGGCCAATAGGACCGAGCCGAGCGAAAAGATTTCAAGACTTCAAGGAGAAACATTATGGGAATGGGAGTTAGCACCGGAGGCGGTCAGAGCGCGGATATCAATGTCACGCCGCTGATCGACGTCCTTCTGGTTTTGCTGATCATCTTCATGGTTATTACGCCGCTGACGCCGAAGGGCTTAGATGCCCTGGTGCCGCAGCCTCCGCCGAAAGATGCGCCCAAAAACGATACGCCGGATCGTACCATCGTCGTGCAACTGGTAGACGCAGGCGGCGGACAACTACCGCAACTCAAGATCAACGGTGAAGATACCACTTGGGACGGACTGCAAGGCCGGCTCACCGATATTTTTAAGACGCGAGCGGAAAAAGTCATGTTTATCAAAGGCGACGACGCGATTCCATTCGCCAACGTAGCCAGCGTGATCGATATCGCGCACGCGTCGGGCGTGGACAAGGTCGGCTTAATCACTGCAAAGATCGAAGCTGGCGGCTAGTCCTCGAAGTTTTTCCGTGAGAAAATTTGCCAATCGACTGCCCGGAGCGGTTACAATGGAGCGCTCCGGGTTTGTCGTGTAAAAATACAATTCCGCTTTCAAAAGCGATGCAATAAAGCGCTAAAAAATAAATTCCCCGGTTTCGGTAGGGAGACGCACAACGCAATGAAGAACCGTTTAAAACTATGGGCCGTCGCGGCTCTCGCCCTGGCTATGCTTTCGACCACTGGTTGCGACAAGCTGCGGGCGCGCGACCAGCTCAACAAGGGCGTTGCCTCTTACAAAAACGCTCGCTACGAGCAGGCCATCGACCACTTTCAGCAAGCTGTAGCACTGGATCCAAGTCTCACCAATGCGCGCCTCTATCTCGCGACCGCTTTTGCGCAACAATATATCCCCGGCGTCGACGACAAGGACAACCAGCGCATGGGCGAGCAGGCCGTCGAGCAATATAAGGCCGTGCTGGAAAAAGACCCCAACAATCCCAACAGCATCAAGGGCATCGCTTACATTTACCTTCAAATGAAGAAGTTTGAAGACGCCAAGACTTATTATCGCAAGGCCATTGCTGCCGATCCCAATGATCCCGAGCCCTACTACTCCGTTGCCGTGATCGATTGGACGCAGAGCTATCAGCCGCGCATGGAAGAGCGCGCCAAGTTAGCTCTGAAACCAGACGAGCCGCTGAAAGACAAACAAGTGTGTCTGGCGTTAAAGCTCAAGGGCTGGAGCATCATTCAGGATGGAATCGACAATCTGAACAAGGCTTTGCAGTTGCGTCCCGATTACGACGATGCGATGGCGTACATGAACTTGCTCTACCGCGAGAAGGCAGACGTCGAATGCGACGACCTCGACGCCCGTACTGCCGATCTGAAGACCGCCGACGATTGGGTCGAGAAGACCATGGCGACCAAGAAGATCAAGGCGGAGAAGCAGCCCGGAGCGCAGGGCATCACGATGGATCCTAACGCGAAGTAATGAGTTTGTGTCCCGCGTGGCTCATGCCACGCGGGATTTCGTATCACCCTTCCGGATTTCTGCTTTGAGACATTCCATGACCTTCGAAAATCTCCTGCTCGAAAAAAAGAACGCCATCGCATATGTGACCGTTGATCGACCCAAAGTGCTTAATGCACTCAACATGGCTACCATGGAAGACCTGCGTGGCGCGTTCACAGACATTAAGAACGACGCGCAGATTCGCGCTGTCATCCTGACCGGATCCGGCGAGAAGGCATTCATTGCAGGCGCCGACATCGGCGAACTGGCGAAAAACGATGCCGTCAACGCCAAGGAGTATACCCATCGCGGCCAGTCGGTACTCGATCTGATCGAAAATCTCGGCAAGCCCGTGATCGCGTGCATCAACGGCTTTGCCCTCGGGGGCGGATGTGAAATCGCGCTCGCCTGCACCATGCGCCTGGCCAGCGAAACCGCAAAGCTCGGCCAGCCGGAAGTGAAGCTCGGCATCATCCCGGGATACGGCGGCACGCAGCGCTTACCCCGTCTGGTGGGCAAGGGCGTCGCGATGCAATTGGTGCTTTCCGGCGAGATTATCAGCGCTCAAGAAGCCCTGCGGATTGGTCTGGTTAACGAAGTAGTCGCGGCTGCGGAATTGGTTCCCCGCGCCGAAGCCATCGCCCAAAAAATCAGCGCCAATGCGCCGCTGGCTGTGCAGTACGCCCTGGAAGCCGTCAACCACGGCATGGACATGACTCTCGCCGAAGGCCTCTATCTCGAGGCCACGCTGTTCGGCTTGATTTGCGCCACCGAAGACAAAAAGGAAGGCACGGCCGCATTTCTGGAAAAGCGTCCAGCGCAGTTCAAGGGGAAGTAGGTCGGCCATGGCTAGCAAGCGAAGGCTCAAAATGAGCAAGTTGCCCGTCTCGCCGTTCCAAGCCCTTCAAGGCAAACTGGACGCTTCCAAGAAACGCTTCGCCATCGTCGTCTCCCGATTTAACGCCTTCATCACTGAGAGGCTGCTGCTGAGCGCAATCGAAGGCCTGTTAAGCAGCGGGGCCAAGAAGGGCGCCATCGCACTGGTTCGCGTTCCCGGTGCGTTCGAGATTCCCTCCGCCGCCCGCACCCTCGCCGAAACCAGGAAGTACGACGCCATCATCTGCCTCGGCTGCCTTATCCGCGGAGACACGGCGCACTACGACGTCATCGTCAACGAGGTCACCCGCGGCATTGGACAGTCTGCCCAGGAGACTGGCGTCCCTCATGCTTTCGGCGTCCTCACCTGCGACACTCTCGAACAAGCCATCGACCGCGCCGGATTGAAGATGGGCAACAAGGGATTCGAAGCGGCCTTGGCCGCGATCGAGATGGCGAGCCTGAAGCAAGCCATCGGGAGCCGCAAAAAGAAACAGCCTTCCCCCCAACGCTCCTCGCGGCGCTAGCAACTTCTCCCTGGAAAATGGGGTCTTCCGCACCCACGCCTCGATCGTGCTAGTACCTTAGTAACTTCTACGGCGTAATGACCGTTCCGCGCCCGATTCGCTGACTCTACAATTTTAGTCAGTATGATGTCCCGGCCAAAACTGTGGGCGTGGTTCTCCGCCTTCGCGCTGTTGGTGGTTGCAGTCTTGTCTCTGGCCAGCCCGCAGTCGGTGCTGTTGTCCGGCTCCGACGATCTGTTTTCTTTCGTGCTTACGTCCACGGCTGCGGCGGTTCTTGCGATCAATGCTGTCCGCGCACGCGAGCAACAACGAGTCTTTTGGGGACTGATGGCGCTCGGAGCAGCCCTCTGGGCGGTAAATGGAGCCTATTGGAGCTATTACGAGCTGCTTCTTCGCCGGCCCATTCCCGAGCAAACCTGGTGCGACGCGGTCCTCTTTCTTCACCTTGTTCCTTATATCGCTGCGGTGGCACTGCGCCCCGATCGCGCGGGTGAGCGCCGCGGATCGCATTCCAGCTTGAACTTTCTTATGCTGCTGGTGTGGTGGGTGTTTCTTTATGCCTTCCTCGTGATCCCGGTTCAGTACGTGAAACTGGATGGCGGCGCCTACGACCGTAACTTCACGGCTCTTTATCTGGTTGAAAATCTTGTGTTCGTCGTCATGCTCGGCGCGCTGTGCTTTCGTTCCCAGGGCGAATGGCGGAAGATCTACCGCAACCTGTTCATTGCAAATGCTCTTTATACGTTCAGCTCGTTTGCCATCAACCTCGCGATTGCACATAGCGAATACTTCAGCGGCAGCCTGTACGACGTCCCTTTCCTGGCGTCGATCTGCTGGCTGGTTTGGATTGCACTGATGGCGCCACCGTCACAAACCCTGAATACACCGCGGTCAGATCCCCGCAACACACGAGCTCTGGCGACGAATCTGGCCATGCTCGCCATCCTGTCCATGCCGCTGATCGCTTTCTGGGCCATGTTTGAAGACCGCTCGCCGCAGCCGGTTCGCCATTTCCGTTTCCTGATCACACTCGGCGCTATGATGGTTCTAGGAGCCTTCCTGTTTGTCCGGCAATATCTTCTGGATCGCGATCTGATTCGCCTGCTCGGAGAGTCGCGCAGCAACCTGGAAAACTTGCAGCGCCTGCAAAATCAGTTGGTACAACGGGAAAAACTTGCTTCGTTGGGGCAGTTGGTGGCGGGCGCGGCGCATGAGATCAACAATCCCCTGGCGGCGATTTTGGGTTACTCCGAGCTACTGGCGGCAGACCCGGCGCTCAATCCGCCGCAATCCAGCATGGCGGAGAAAATCGGACAGCAGGCACGCCGTACTCGCGATCTGGTTCTAGGATTGCTGAGTTTCGCCCAACAGGCGCACGCCCAGAAGAGCTGGGTGGATTTGGAGAGCGTGCTTCACCGTGCTCTGCGTTTGGAAGCGGCTCGCTGTGATCGCTTGAAGATCAAAACGCTTGTCCACATCGAACCGTATCTGCCCAAGGTTTGGGGAGATGTAAATCAGATCCTGCAGTGTTGTGGGGAAATCATCGCGAATGGCATCGACGCCGTGGAAGGCACCCAAGACGGCACCCTTTCCATCCGAGCTTTCCATCAGGATGAGGAAGTTGTTGTCACCTTCGTCGACAACGGGCGCGGCGTTGAAAATCCGCAACGAGTTTTCGACCCCTTCTACACCACGAAGCCGATCGGCAAGGGTACCGGCCTGGGTCTGAGCGCGACCTACGGCATCATGCAGGAGCACGAGGGCGTGATTACCTGCCAGAACTCGATCGATGGCGGAGCTGTATTCACTTTGCGCTTCCCTCTTTCCGATCCCGATCGCAAAACCGAACCCCGAGCGGTTAGCGCATAACTTTCATGCCGCGCTTACGATTCGACCGGGGCGCTCTTGTACCATGGCAATATGTCGCAACCGCTGTCCCATAGCAGCGATCGCCTGCTTGAATACGGCCCGCTGCTGGGATTGATTGAATCGTACGCGGCTTCGCCGGTAGGCAAGAGGCGCGTTGTAGGATTGCTGCCATCGCAGGACCCCCGCTGGATCGGACAGCAACATCAACTCACCGGGGAGGTTCGCGAATTTCGCCGCGCCGGCGGACGCTTCGATTTCTCGGCCCTGCTCGATCTTTCTGACACGCTCGCCAAGGCCGCCATCTCCGGCGCGGCGCTCGAAATCGAAGAACTGCGCGACGTTCTTGTGCTCGCTGATCGCGCGAGCGAATGGCGGGGAATTTCGCTCGATCCGCCGGCGGCGATGCGCGGACCGTGGACAGCCGTGGCTGCGCTCTCCAGCCAAATCGCCGACTTCCGCGAGTTTCTTCGCGCGCTACGCAACAAGATTCTGCCCGACGGCACGCTGGATGACCGCGCTTCGCCGAACCTATTTCGCATTCGCCGCGAGAGCGAACGCCAGCGGCGGACCATTCAGGACTCCCTGCGCACCTACCTTCGCCGCCTGTCCGAGGGCGGATCGTTACAAGATGAACTGATCACCATCCGCGGCGAGCGCTTCGTGATTCCAGTGAAAGTAGAACAGAAGCGCCGTGTTCCTGGCGTGCTTCACGGCGCCAGCTCCAGCGGACAAACCGTCTACATCGAGCCGCTCGATACCATCGAGCAGAACAACGAACTGATGCGACTGCTCGAAGAAGAGCAAGCGGAAGTGCATCGCATCCTGACGGAAATGACCCGACAAGTGGGAGAGGATGCCGAACCGCTGAAGATCGCGCTCGAAGTCCTTGGCGAACTCGAACTACAATTTGCCAAAGCTCGCTTCTCCGAGGATTACAACTGCACTGCGGTGATTCTGAGCGCTGGAGTTTTCGATCAAGGTGAATCACGTGGGGACGACCGCCTCCAGCCCTCCCAGACCGGCACAGCTCGCCTGATCCTACGCAACGCCCGCCATCCCTTGCTTGAACGCAAACTCAAGACGCAAAATAAGCAGCCCGTGCCGATGAGCCTTGACCTGGAAGGCGAGCGCCGGCAGCTCATCATCAGCGGCCCCAACACCGGCGGAAAGACGGTCGCGCTGAAGACCGTTGGCCTGATCGCTTTGATGGCGCAATCTGGTATCCCCGTGCCTGCCGATCGAGCTGAGCTGCCGATCTTCGACGCCGTGCTCGCCGACATCGGAGACTATCAGTCCATTGAACAAAATCTTTCCACATTCTCCGCGCACGTCACGAACATCGACTTCATTTCGCGCGATGCGACTTCTGCTTCGCTCGTGCTGCTTGACGAACTCGGCTCCGCCACCGATCCCGAAGAGGGGGCTGCGCTTGCCGTCGCCATCGCAGACCACTTTCGCCGTCTGGGATGCATGTCGATCATCTCCACGCATCACACTTCGCTGAAAATTTATGCGGCAAATACGCCAAACGTCATCAATTCCTCAGTCGGCTTCGACGAGGCCACTCTACAGCCGACTTATGAACTGAGGATCGGCGTTCCCGGCGCTTCCGCGGGCATCAACATCGCGCAGCGCCTGGGATTGAATCCCGCCATCATCGAGGCTTCTCGCGCCCGGCTCGGCACACAGGCTCGCGACGTCAGCGAATTTCTCGATCGCCTTCATCAACAACTGCGCGAAGCCGAAGCCGACCGTTTTCGCCTGCGCAATTTGGAACAAGAGGTCGAACGTGAGAAGTCGCGCCTCGCCGCCGAAGGAAAAAAAGAACAGCAAGCCAAGGTCCGCGAGATGGAAAAGAAACTCGAAGCGTTGCTCCGCGACTTCGAATATCACGCTCGCGAAGCGGTGAATGCGTTGCAGGATCGCGCCGCCGCGCAGAAACTATCGAAGGACGCCGAACGCCGTGTTGCCAAATTGCGCCGTGAGTTCAGCGAACAGTTCAATTCCACCATCGTCGCCCATGCCACGGGCGCAGACCTCGGCGACCCCAATGCGCAGCCGCAGTTGGTCAAGCATGTTTCCGAGGGCGACACCGTCAAACTCAAGTCCGTGGGACGCCCCGCCAGGATCACACGCAAGCTCGACGACAATCACTTCGAAGTCGAAGTCGGCAACATGAAGATGAAAATCTCGCGTGACGATATCGCCGAAGTATTGAACGGCGCTCCCGCTATCGCAAACCAAACGCCGGTGCAAGCCGCCCGCGCTCGCGGGATTTCCATTTCGTTAGACAACGAGGGCGGCAACGTGCCATCGGAAATCAACGTCATCGGGCAAAACGTCGATCAGGCCACGCGCGAAGTGGAAAAGTTCGTCGACCGCGCCTTCCTCGCCGGCATGCCCCGCGTCCGCGTCATTCACGGCAGCGGCATGGGCATCCTGCGCAAGGCTCTCCGGCAGTCGCTGCAAGCCCATCCTCACGTAGAAGTAGTCAAAGAAGCCGAGCAAAACGAAGGCGGAGGGGGCGCTACCGTAGTGGAGTTAAGAGTCTAAACTCAATCGATGCCGGGAAACGGCGATCCTGGATATATGACGAAACCTGAGCGCGATACGGCCGCGTACTTCGAGAATCTGCCCCCGGACAAATCCGAAGAAGACCACCAGCCAAGACAGGCGCTCGCCGGTGGGGCCGACGGGATTGATCTCGACGGGGAATTCTGACCATCCATCCCAGCCAAGGTTAAGCCCCTCATTTCCCACAGCTTCTCCACACAAACAAAGCAGCGCACTTCTCCGTATAAGCGATATTCTAAGCACACCCCGTGTCCAACTCCGACTTCAAAGAAGCGCTTAAGCAGCAGGCTGACATCGTTCGCATTGTCGGCGAATATGTGAAGCTGCGCAAGGCCGGGGCGCAGAATTTTTCCGGACTCTGTCCCTTTCATGGCGAGAAAACCCCGTCGTTTTCAGTCCACGCCACGCGCCAGTTCTTTCACTGCTTCGGATGTGGTGTCTCCGGCGACGTCTTCACTTTCGTGCAAAAGATTGAGAACATTTCCTTCCCCGAGGCGGTTCACCTGATCGCGCAGAAGGCCGGCGTGCCCATGCCGAAGATTGAATACAGCAGTCCGGCTGAGGCGCGCGAGGCGAGGCTGCGCGGGGCTCTGCTCGAAATTCACGAGAAGGCCTGCGCCTATTTTCAGGATTGCGTGCGGCGTCCCGAGGGCGCTCATGCTAGGGAATATCTCGCGAGCCGCGGACTCACCGCCGAAAACATTGCAGCCTTCAAGATTGGATACGCGCCCGAATCGGGATTTCTGCTGCGCGATCACTTGAAGGGCAGTTTCGACGAAGAGATTCTGCGCGAGAGCGGATTGTTCTCCTGGAAGGAAAGCGACGTCCGGCAAACCCCTGCCATCGCTTCCAACCCGCTCGAACCCGCGCAAAGTCCCTCCGTCCCCCTGGGCATGATGTACTCGAAATTCCGCAATCGCGTCACTTTCCCCATCGCCAACGAATCAGGACGCTTGATCGCCTTCACCGGCCGCACGCTCTCGTCCGACGAAAAAGCTGGGCCGAAGTATCTGAACTCGCCCGAGACTCCGATCTACTCGAAATCGCGCGTGCTGTTCAATCTCGACCTCGCCAAGGAATGGATTCGCAAGTTCGACTACGCCATTCTGGTCGAGGGTCAGATGGATTGCATTTCCGTCTTCGCCGCCGGTTTCCAGAACGTGATCGCCAGTTCCGGCACCGCTTTCACCGAGTTGCAGGCGAAGCTGCTCCAGCGCTTCAGCAAGAATGTTGTGGTCAACTTCGATCCCGATACCGCCGGAGCACGAGCCACCGAACGCACTCTCGCGCTGCTCACTGAGGAGGACTTTCAAATCAAAGTCCTGACTCTCGAAACTGGCTTCGACCCCGACCTCTTCATTCGCCGCAAAGGCAAAGACGCCTACGCCGCTGCGCTTAAGTCTTCGCAAAAATATTTCGACTATCTGATCGAACGCGCCCGCCAACAATTTCCCGCTCGCAGCGCCGACAGTAAAGTAAAGGCGGTGAATTATCTGTTGCCGCACATTCAACGCGTTCCCAGCCGGATCGTTCGCGACGAGCTGGCGCACGAAATCGCGCAACGCCTCGGGATCGACTCCGCCGTGTTGCGCCAGGAACTGAAACACGTCGCGGGAGCCCGCGCTGCGGCCAGCCTCAAGGCTCCCGTGGAAGCCCAGATCACCGACGCAGAACGCGTCGTGATCCGCGCCCTGGCATCGGTCGCGGCTGACCACTTTCATCCGCGCCGCCACGTTCAAATTATCCTCGAAGAGGAGCCACTGCATGTCGGCTTGGGCGCCGAAGCTCTGATTGACGCCCTGCTGCAAACCACTTCACCCGATCCCTTCGCGTTGGACCTGCCCGACTCCGACCGGCGTCTCCTCGCGTCGATCCTGCTCAAGGAGGACGACGAATTGACCGAAGAAACTCTCAACTGTGCCATGCAAGCCCTGCGCCGGAAGGGGTTGAGCCGCCGCCTGAAGGAGATCGAATACGCCATCAGCACGGCGGCTTCCAATCGCGAACAAATTCTGACCTTGGCCGAAGAACGCGTCCGAATAAAGCGGGCCTTGATGCAGCCGTCCTATGACGAAGACCGAAATCGGCAACGCGAGGCCAGTCGCCTCTCTGATGCCTCGTAGATTGCCGCCAACGAGCCTTAAAATGATCCGCTACATTATTGAAACCAAATACCTTTTTGACACATCCAAAGATTCAGCGGCAGGAGCGGCTGCGCGGCCTTCGACACGACATCTTTTCAGATGCTATACTTCTAAAGTTTGCGTCGGCAAGCAGTCTGCCCACTCCTGTTCCCACCGCTACAAATTTTGTGTTAGGTGCTCTCGCGGAGCGCCCAGAGGATAACTCGTCTTGGCCCTTGAAGATAAATACGACGACATTAAGAAGTTGATTGACACCGGAAAAGAGAAGGGATTTCTCACCTACGATCAGGTGAACGACCTTATTCCCACCGATCTCAATTCACCGGAAGACATCGAAGATTTGCTCACCACCATGAGCTCGCAGGGCATCGACGTGCTCGAAGGCCCCAAACTGCCCTCATCCACTCTCGACAAAAAGTATGACGACGAGGAAATGGGCGAAGACGTCGAGCTGGATCTCACGCCCGGCGCAATGGAAAAAACCAACGACCCCGTCCGCATGTATTTGCGCGAGATGGGAACCGTGCCGTTGCTCACCCGCGAAGGCGAAGTCGAAATCGCCAAGCGCATCGAACGCGGCCAGTTGCGCGTGCTCAAAGCCATTTCCCGCTCTCCGATCGTCATCAACGAATTGCTGGCGATGGGCGAGGACTTGAAAAAAGGCGTTCGCTCAATCAAAGAAGTCGTCACTTTCGACGAAGAAGAAATCACCGACGAAATCCTACAAAACCGTCTCAAGGAATTCACCGGCAAGATCGACGATCTGGCGAAGGCTTATAAGAAATCCACCGTGCTCGTGGAAAAGTTCGCCGCCGTCAATCAGAAAAAGCGTCCTCGCGACTATCGCCGCTACCGCATTCAGCTGGCGCGCGCCGTAGTCGCGGTTTCGTTATGCGTGCGCAAACTGGGCTTCACCAACAATGAACGCAAGCGCCTCATCGACCGCCTCTACAAGACGGTGGACACGCTGCGCTCGCTTGATCGGCAGTCACAGAACCTTGAAAAGAAAGCCGAGGCCACGCGCAGCGAGGAGCAGAAAAAAGAATATCGCCGCCAGTCGCGTGCGATTCGCGCCGAACTCGAAAAACTCGAAATCGAAATCGGCGTTTCCTTCGTCGAACTCAAGCGCACCCAGCGGGAAATCATTTCCGGCGATATGGACGCGGAGCAGGCCAAGCGTGAGCTCATTGAAGCCAACCTGCGCCTCGTCGTCTCCATCGCCAAGAAATATACCAATCGCGGACTGCAATTCCTCGACCTGATTCAGGAAGGCAACATCGGCCTGATGAAAGCCGTCGACAAATTCGAATATCGCCGCGGCTACAAGTTCTCGACTTACGCCACCTGGTGGATTCGCCAGGCCATCACTCGCGCCATCGCCGATCAGGCTCGCACCATCCGCATTCCGGTGCACATGATCGAAACCATCAACAAGCTCATTCGCACCTCGCGGCAACTGGTGCAGGAACTGGGGCGCGAACCTACTTCCGAAGAAATCGCCAAGCGCATGGACATTCCCGTGGCCAAAGTGCGCAAGGTCCTCAAGATCGCACAAGAACCGATTTCCCTCGAAACTCCCATCGGAGAAGAGGAAGACTCGCATCTCGGCGACTTCATCGAAGATCGCGGCGTAGTCTCGCCCGCCGAGGCCGTCATCAACGTGAATCTGAAAGACCAAACGTCACAGGTGCTGCGTACACTGACTCCGCGCGAAGAGCGCGTCATCAAAATGCGCTTTGGCCTGGAAGACGGAAGCGAGCACACCCTCGAGGAAGTAGGGCAATCCTTCGCAGTCACGCGCGAACGCATCCGCCAAATCGAAGCCAAGGCGCTGCGCAAGTTGCGTCATCCATCAAGGTCGCGCAAGCTGCGCGCGTTTATGGAAGGCGTGCACGACTAGGATCCTTGAGGGCGGAGGTCGTCGAAGTTTCAGTTCGTCCCGATAAATCCACTGGCAGATTGGAGCAGCGAGGAAGTTTGGGACTCCGTCCGTAAACAGGAGGTGCCTTACAATTCCTTGCACGACCGTGGCTTCCCCGGCATCGGCTGCACGCATTGCACGCGCAGTGTACAGGTTGGAGAAAATAGCCGAGCCGGCCCGCTGGTCGGGATTCGCCAAGACCGAGTGTGGCCTCCACACCTCGCGACCTGTCGAGATCGCGATCGCGGCGGGCAGTTCCGATAGTGCTTAGGCTGCCCGCGGTACTGCGAAACTAGTTGCACATCCTCATGTTTTGGGTGACACCCTGCAAACTGATGGCGGAGTTGCTGATCAGCGGCAAGCTCCAGAACTTGGAGTGATGCTTCCGCAGATAATAAGCCGCCAGTACGGAGCCAGCGCTTTTCGCGGAGGCCACCGCGTATGCGCGTCCGACCGTGGGGTGAGTGCCATACAAGTAGGCGGACTCCGATTCCATGTTGCAGACGCCCGTCTTTCCCGCCAAGTAGTTCTCCCGGGCGAACAGCGTGGTGTAGGAATCGGCAAAGGCGCTTCCGGTCGAGACGATCACCAGCGCCGCGAACTTCTTGTCCACGACCTTCGACGGACGGTCGGCAGTGGGCGGAAGAGGAGCTGGCGTGGCCGCGACGATGATAGGCTGTGTGCCGTGAAAGATCGCGCTCGGCGCGTCGGGAAGCTCAGCCGCTCGCGAAATTGTGGCCAGCGCCAGGATCAGCGCCAACATGATAAGGGAGGCCGCCAACACCGATTTCATCCGATCGTTCAACTCACTGGTCAGCGTCGGGTCGCTGTAGCGGCGATTGATTTGCGAAATTTCAATGGGCAGTTCGTTACGGTTGTTCATGTACTGAAAATATGGCAGACGCGCAAAAGCCACAATGGCGAGATAGTCTAGTGGGTAATGGCACTTGGTAACGGCAGGTAACTACCTCAAAGTGCCATCAGGCTAAGTATAAGTAAAGGCTGGGCATAGGTGGCTTCACGGGTGAATTCCGTGAATCAAAGGGGGGAGAGTACGGACCTACAGACTGAAAGCGCCCGCTGACGCGGGCGCTCTTCTCAGCCTTTCTCAATAATGTTTACGCCAGGTGCTTGTCCAGCGCTTGCTGGATTTTTTCCTTAGGGACGTAGCCAACGATCTGCTCTTTCACCTGTCCGCCCTTAAAGACTAGAAGAGTGGGGATACCGCGCACACCGTAACGCATGGGAGTGGCGCTATTGGCGTCGACGTCCATCTTGCCGACTTTCACCCTTCCCTGATAGTCCTTAGCCAACTCCTCGACGATGGGGGCGATTGCACGGCAAGGACCGCACCACGTCGCCCAGAAATCGACTAGAACGGGAGTGTCGGACTTAAGCACGTCCTGATCGAAGTTCGCATCGTTGACTTCCATGATTCCATTACCCGCCATTACAGCCTCCGTTATCGCCAGAACTGGCTGGCGGCCCCGATTGATAAGCTAGCCGACTAACCGGCTTTAATCGTAACACTTGCGTTAGATGCGCGAGAAGGGGAATGGTCGCAAAGTGAGATTTTTCTTTGATCGCAAACAAGGATCGCAAACAAGAAATTGAAAATTAAAAGGCGTCCTCGCTTTGCAGCAAAGGACGCCCTGGCAGCCCTCCCCCAGAACTGCCAAACCACTCCTAGAGGTTAGGCGGGAGCCTCGCAAGTGTAAATGTCACCGAAGTAATGCGCCTTGCGTGTAACCAGCTGCAGGTCAAGGCGCGTCCGGCAATCCGACTTTGACTGTCATGATGCGGCCGTCTTGTTTTAGCTCGAAGGTTCCGCGCGCGGATCGTACGAGGGCTTGTACGATGCCGAGACTAAGCCGCACTTTCAGGTCGAGTTCGACAAAAGGTTGAGCGACCACGCTCTTGATTCGCAATCTCGCCATAGGCTCTTCGGATTCTACATCGATGGTTATTTTCGACGAATGATCGGAGATTTCTAACAAGGTGATGAAGAGACGAGGGATCGCACCCTCGAGCGCGATCGAAGCCCACAACGTCGAGCGCATATCTTCATCCGGCCAAAGCACGATCTGGATGTCTCGTAAATCGGCGACCAATTGCCAGTCTTCGACGTGGTGCCGGAGCCATGCTGGGAGTGAGATGGCGCTACTCCGATCGGAGATGGCCGCTTTAACTGGGGAACAAATCGCGTCGAGCTCCCAGAGTTGGCGCATGCCCGCGAACATCCATTCCACACGCTCCAGTTCTTCGAGAGATCGTGCACAGATGGAGCCGTATTCTTGCAGTTGGGGGGGCTGTAGAGTTGCTACCTCCCATGCACAGTGGAGTGCCGTCAGCGGCTGACTTAGCGCATGAAAAAGTTCGGTAAGGAGATCTGGTTGCGCCAAGTCAAACGCTGCCGGCACTAAGCTACGCCTGGGCGGCCGGGCCGCGCAATTCGTAGCCTACGCCGCGGACGGTGTGAATGAGGCGGCTGGCATAACCGTCGTCGATCTTCCGCCGCAGATAGTTCACATAGACATCAACGACGTTCGTGCAAGTGTCGAATGAGAGATTCCAGACGTGCTCGATGATCATGGTGCGAGAGACCCGTCGGCCCGCGTTACGCATCAGATATTCCAGGAGCGCGAACTCCTTAGACGTCAGCTCGATGCGCCGGCCGCCACGTTCGACCCGACGCTCGACGCGGTCGAGTTTCAGATCTTCGACCGCCAGCACCGATTCTGCGGGTAGATGGCTTCGTCTCAACAACGCACGAATCCGGGCCGAGAGTTCGGTGAAGGAAAATGGTTTGCCCAGATAATCATCCGCGCCGAGGTCGAGGCATTGTACGCGGTCCTCGACCCGATTCCTTCCGGTCAGGACGAGGATCGGCATCGTCGGCTTGCGGGTTCGGACGAAGCGCAAAACGGCGACGCCATCCAGTCGGGGCAGGTTGAGGTCGAGCACCACCATGTCATAGTCGAACTCGGTGGCCATGGCGCGGGCCTGTTCGCCATCCGCCGAAACGTCCACAGCATAGTGCTCAGATTCAAGGCCTTTGCGCACAAAGCTGCCAAGTGCCGGATCATCTTCCGCAATCAGCAATCTCATAAGGAATCTCTAATAGCACGGGCAAGAATGATTCTAGGCTGCTCAAGGGACGGCGCAACTGGAATCGTGTAAGCACGAAGGTACGCGTTCGCCAGAATGGGATGCGATTCGGATTCGGTACATTGCAGCGCCCACCCTCACCTCCCTCAACCCACGTGCTAGAATTTAGCTCTGCACGCCGGAGAGGTGGCCGAGTGGCTGAAGGCGGCGGTTTGCTAAACCGTTGTACGGTCAAAAGCTGTACCGGGGGTTCGAATCCCCCCCTCTCCGCCATGATTCTTGGTCGAGCGTGCGATGGTGGGAGTCCTCGAGTTCGACGAGCACTTGGATGATCCGCCACACCTCGCGAGCCAAGAGGTCCGGCCAGCGGAGCGTCTACGATGATCTTAGCCGAAGGCTCGTCGCCGGGAACCGGCGCGAACCCACAAGCAGTGGTCGCGTTTTGCGCTGACGCCATCCTTGCACAAAACATGAGGACGACGACCAGCAGCGTCGATCCGCTTCTCAAGCGTGGTTTGCCATCTTCCTACTCCTGTGTGTCCACTGTGAATCTCCCCTCGTTATCGTTAAATCCTGCATGCGGACATTTAGCGAAGCGACCTGAAACCCGCTCTGAGGTCCTCCGTAAACAGCTCGGGCTGTTCCCAAGCGGCGAAGTGTCCACCTTTCGGGGGTCGATTGTAGTAGATCAGTTTGGGGTAAGCTTTCTCACTCCAGCTTTTGGGAGCCTGATAGATCTCATCTGGAAATGCGCTGACGGCAACCGAGATCTGCACTCCCCTTGCATTAAAGAACGCGCCCTTATATTCCCAGTAAAGGCGAGCCGAAGAGACCGCCGTGTCGGTTAGCCAGTAGAGCGTGACGTTGTCGAGGATATCGTCACGCGTCAGGCCTTCGGTCTGACCGTCGAACACGCGGGCAATGAGCGCCTCACTGGCCGCGTCGTGATCCAGAATCCAGCTCGCTAGACCGATTGGCGAGTCCGAGAGGCCATACAGCGTCTGCGGACGGTTCGCCATCTCTCCGGCATAGCCGACGCCGTGCTTATAGAAGAAGTCGAGTTGATCCCAGGCGCGTTGCTCATCCGGTGAGAGGCCAGCCGGGGCCGACTGCCCGAACTGGAGAGCTTTCGCGATGTCGGCCGGGACAGTGGCCGCCATATTGGTGTGGATGCCGATCAGTTCCGGAGGCCCCTGGAGCGCCATTGTCTCCGTAATCGAGTTGCCCCAGTCGCCGCCTTGGGCCACAAAACGCGTGTAGCCCAGGCGTTTCATCAGCACCGTCCAAGCGCGCGCGATGCGGGCGGGATCCCATCCGGTCGCCGTCGGCTTCCCTGAAAAGCCGTAGCCCGGCAGCGAAGGGATAACTACGTCAAACGAGTCTTCCGCCTTCCCACCATAGGCCACTGGATCCGTAAGTGGGCCGATCACCTTCAGTTGCTCGATGATCGATCCAGGCCAACCGTGCGTAATGATGACTGGCAAAGCGTTCGCATTTTTCGAGCGGACATAGATGAAGTGGATGTCGAGCCCGTCAATCGTGGTGACGAATTGCGGCAGGGCGTTCAGCTTCGCCTCACACTTGCGCCAGTCGTAACCGTTCGCCCAATAGTCAGCCAGTTTCCGCATGGTTGAGAGCTGGACGCCCTGCGACGCATCACTGACTAATTCCCTCTCAGGCCACTTGGTCGCGGCGATTCTCCGACGAAGATCCGCGAGTTGCTCGTCGCTGGCGCTGAAGTGAAAGGGACGGATGTCTCCTGCGACTACCTGCGGTACTGCGTCGAGCATCATCGTATTTGAACGCGCCATGGTCGTCTCCTTTGTGACGGCGGTTTGGGCGTAGAACGGAGGGACTAGCAGGAGGCCGAAAGCTGCGGCGGCCAGCCACGTGGTACCGAACATACGCCAGCTGTGATTCAGTCTTTCCCGTGTCATGTGAGCTCCTTACTTTGTTAGGCACACAAAATCGTGCCCTGCAATGAACGCAATCAGACCCTAAGGCCAGCTTCGAAACAATTGGACGATGGCATCGGCGATACCTTCGTATCGGTTGGGGAGGCAGTCTTAGGGCCTCGGCCTAGCACCAACCGATTTGCCAATCGGCCCGCAGCCGCGACTGTAACGGCTCGCCAATCGCGGGCGGCGGATCGAGGCGTGATGTCCATTAGGTCCGATTCTTCCAGCCAGTCATTGCCCGCCAGTTGCGCCTGTTCTGGACCGAACAACTCCGTCACTGCGCAGACAAATGACGCTAGCTCACGCTCGGCCATGCGAATCTGGTCTGCGCAAGTCGAATGGATAAACGATGTCTTCGTGTTCATGGTGTTTTTTGCTCCTTGTCAAATCAGTAAACTGGCATTCGGTAAGTAATCAAAAACGGTCGACGTCGATGACGGCTTTGGTAAAAGCTTCCGGGGCTTCTTGCGGCAGATTGTGTCCAACGCCTCCCGTGATGGTCCGATGCTCGTATTTACCAGAGAATTTCCTAGCGTAGGCGCCGGGGTCCGCATGTGGCGCTCCATTGGCATCGCCTTCGAGGGTGATCGTTGGCACGATGATCGCCGGGGCGGCTGCGAGCCGCGTTTCAAACTCGTCATATTTCGGCTCGCCCTCTGCGAGGTCGAGCCGCCAGCGGTAATTGTGGATCACGATCGCGACATGATCCGGGTTGTCGAACGATGCCGCGGTCCGGTCGAACGTGGCGTCATCGAAGTTCCACTTCGGTGAAGCGATCTGCCAGATGAGCTTGGCGAAATCACGCCGGTATTTGTCGTATCCATCCCGACCGCGTTCCGTGGCGAAATAAAACTGGTACCACCATTGAAGCTCAGCCCTGGGCGGCAACGGCGCCTTGTTCCCTGCCTGGCCGCCGATCAGATAACCGCTCACCGAGACGAGAGCCTTGCAGCGTTCTGGCCAGAGCGCGGCGATGTCATCCGCTACCCGCCCTCCCCAATCGAAGCCCGCGAGAATCGCCTTCTCGATCTTGAGAGCATCCATGAAAGCCATGGTGTCGAGAGCGACGGCCGACGGTTGACCGTTCCGGAAAGTCTCGCTGGAAAGAAAATGCGTCGCTCCATAGCCGCGAAGATAAGGAACGATAACCCGGTATCCAGCCGAGGCCAACAGGGGTGCGACGTCAACGAAGCTATGAATATCGTAGGGCCAGCCATGCAGAAGAATGACCGGCGGGCCACTGGCTGGGCCTTCTTCAGCGTAGCCAATATTCAGCACGCCGGCATCGATTTGTTTTAGTGGAGAAAACGAATTGTTTTGCCTGCCGGTTATCGCACTGCCCGCCGCTGAAGTTGCATCTGTACCTGCGAAGATCGAACGCTGCGCAAGCATGACAGCGCCCGCGGAGACACTAGCCATTGCCAGGAGACGACGACGTGATATTCCACTTGATTCTGCATGCTCCATCTTCCTGCTCCTATCGGTCGTTGCGAGGACTCTGATTAAGCCCGTCCACGAATGCCATCACATCAGAAGCTGGGACGTTGAACAATTGGACGATGGTATCGGCGACACTTTGGTGTTGGCTCTCGGGCGGAGCCGCAGCTCAGCAGATGCTTCCGGTGCCCAAGCTCCCAGCGTCAGAGCAAACCGCGAGCGTGAAATGGAAACTTGCGCCGCGAGGATGGTTGTTCGTAGCCCAAAGGCGGCCACCATGGGCCTCAATAATCGACCGGCTAATACGAAGCCCCATACCCGTGCCGTGTGCTTTGGTCGTGAAGAAAGCGTTGAATATCTGGCTAGCCTGCTCAGGGGGAAGTCCGACGCCAGTGTCTTGTACCGATACCAGAAGCTCTTCGCGACCCTCATTCTGGGTGCCGAGCGTGAGTTGACGTGGTCCATCGACGGCCTTCATCGCGTCGATACCGTTGATCATCAGATTCATGAGCACCTGCTGCAACTGAATGCGATCTGCCACAATGAGAGGTGGATTGGCTGCGAGCTTCGTTTGTACCGAGACCGAGTGTCGGGTGGTCTCGTTGTGCAGTAGCATCTCCATTTCTCGAATCATCTCGTGGATATCGACGCGCTCTTTGCTCACGACGCCTTTTCTGAAAAACAGCCGGACGCGGTTAATGATTTCTGCCGCCCGATTCGCATCGCGAATGATCAATCCAGCCGCACTTCGGGCACCCTCGAGATCGGGCTGCTCGCGATCCAGCCGGCGCAGGCAGGTAGACGCATTGGTGATCGCGCCACTGATGGGTTGATTGACCTCGTGCGCAAGAGACGCACAGAGTTCGCCCATCGTCGTCACGCGATTTGCGTGGGCGAGATCTGCCTGCGCTTTCCGCAATGCATCTTCGGCGCTTTTCCGGTCCTCGATGTCGATGCCGGTACCGTACCACTTGACTATCTTTCCAAGGCTATCGCGCAAAGGTACGTTGCGAACAAGCAACCACCGATAATCGCGCTGTGCTGTCCAGATGCGCACTTCGATCTCGACCGGTTCTCCCGCGGCGAATGCCGCTTTCCATTTGTCGATGTATCGAAGACGATCATCCGGATGAATAATCGAGTGCCAGCCGGACCCCAGCAATGCGTCGATCGTCAGCCCAGTCGACTCAAGCAAACGCTGGTTGATGAAGTCTACGGAACCATCCGGCAGAGTGCTCCACACATGAGCCGGAATCGTATTAATGACTCGACGCAGCCGGTACTCGCTGGCTTGCAAGCTCTCATACAGGTCCTGAAGTTGCTGAGCCGTACCGTTAAACACGCGTGCGAGTTGGGCCAGCTCATCTTGTCCCTCGATGGGAACTCGATGTTTGAACTCTCCTTGTGCCAGCATCTTCGAACCTTTGACCAGCTGTTCAAGAGGCCGCGTGATGCTGCGCGTAATCAAGACTCCCAGCGTTCCGGCAACCAACAGCGTCAGAACGACCGTGGCTGGCACTACGATAAAAATCCAGCGCTGCACTTGCCGGATGTTGGCAGCGGCTTGCGCATGTTCGGTCCTTACCTCATGGTCCACCTTTTCCACCAATGCAGAAATCGAAAACTCGAGCGGACGTAGCTGATTGTCAAGCCGCACCTGCAGGGCATTCCAGTCATTCGCGTCCGCTAACTCGATCACGGAGGCGGTTTCCGATTGCAGGTTCGACTGAACCACCGCGAGAGTGGGAAGAATCGTGGGATCGGAAACGTTATCGGGATGAACGGCCGATACGGCGCTCTCAGCGTTTCGTATGTCTTCGGAAATAGTCTCGTTGGTCGATCGAGTCTCTGCCTTCAGACTTTCGGAGTTTCTGGCACTCGCAAGCGACTCAAGGGTGTCACGAAACTTCAACATGTCGGAGTAAACGCGTGAGACCGTTACCAACTCCTCGTCATATTCGTTAAGTCGCTCCACTTGCGCGTGGACTACGTGGAACTGCCACAGAACGATTACATCCCCAGCCAACACTGAAGCCACGATGAGCGCGAAGCATAGAACCAGTCGCGGGCCAATGCTGAGGGGCAGGCGATTCATCTCAATGCGAACCTGTTCCGGATTGAGCCCTGTTTTTATCCATGATCCGAACCAGTTCATGCTGAAGCGCCGCGGCCGCTGCCGGAGCAGTGGACTCGCGAGTCAAGACGGAATGAAGCGCGCTGGTATATGCTTTGGACACCGCCTCATAGTTCGATCCCGCAACCGCGGAGGGTCGCGAGATTATCGCGCTCCCTCCAGAGTCTCCGGGTTTGTACCACCACGGATAAATTTCCTTCATCACTGTTGGAACTTCAAAGTACTCCACCTTTCGCCCGGGCGTTTGCGGATGCGTCGCCATGAATTCTTCCTGCTTGCGAATGAGGAACCGGATGAACTTGACGGCTTCGGCGCGGTGAGGTGAAAACCGGGAAATCCCCAGACCATAGCCTCCCAGCGTTGCCACCCGCGCGCTGGTTCCAGCCGGAACGCTGGTCACTCCCGCCAGGTCGCGGAACGGCTTGTCTTCGGCAAAAACCTCGTACACGATGGCGTGGCTGAGCAGGAAAGAAGCCTCGCCGGAAACCCAAAATTTATTTTCTGCGTCCGTCGCCGTGTAAGAAACCACGCTGGATGGAGTGATCCAGCCTACCCAATGTGCCGCGCGTTCCCAGGCATGGACGACATTCGCATTGTTTACGCTGATCGTTCCGTCGGGTTCGATGATGTGGCCGCCCCCATCTGCTGCTTGCCATTCCAAACCTTCCATGGTGAGTTGTTCGCTGTCGGTCGCGATGGCTCCGGCGAAGACGAAACCCCAGAAATCTTTCTTCCCTTTTGTGCGCTCGCCAGCCTGAATTCGGTAGGCCATTTTCTCCAGTTCATCCCATGTTCTGGGAGGCGTTTTGTAGCCGTACTTCGCGAGCAGGTCTGTCCGATAAACCAAAACCTGCACACCGAGCGGCTGCCGGGGCATGGCCACAACCTTCCCCTGAACTCGGTACGGCTCGACGATCGCGGGATCCTCCGCGGCTATGTCCGAAGCGAAGTAAGGTTGCAAGTCGACGAGGTATTCAGCCATGGTTCCGGCCCAGATGGTATCGACCCCGTAAAGGTCGGGGGTCGGAGCGCCGCTGCGCAGCATACCCATGGCAAGATCCAGTTTCGATAAGTTGTCCTCTGGCGTCGGGAGATCATTCACGCGAATGCCAGTTTCTCGCGCGAATTCCTGCAAATAGACCTCGGGGATCATCCGATGGTCGCTGGCAACTCCTCTGGCGTCGGAATCGAAAAACGTGAGGGTTACGGGCTGCGCGGGTTTACTGCAGCCAGAAGAAAGAAACGCCAACAGCAGGATTCCCCCGATAACCAAATGACGAAAGCGAAGAGACGCAAGCCAACGCCGATCGGCGCATGGCACGAACCGACGCATCGTCTTGACTCGGCTGGATGGAGGGAGCAGTTTTGACCGCCTTTATAAGCTTAGGACTGTGCGGTAGAGCGCACCGTTCGCACATCAATCGATGTTCGCAGTTTGCACGTAAAATAGTAGCAAAAATTGAGTCGCGTCGTTGCCCACGCAAGCCGTTCGAAGGCTCGCGAACCGGCCAGGGTCAACATTGCAAGGTAAGGCGGTAGGTGCAGAATCACATCACTAGATGGGATGAATTTTGCACGCTTCTTTTAGGTTGTTGTCGAGTAACCCGATTGAGGAAGCACATCCCGCCCGATGCGTGAACCACGTCCAGCCGACAATCGCCCCGGGCGCCTTCAGAGGAAGCTATTGAAGCAGAGGATCGATCGACATCTTTGCAACAGAGACCGCCGGAGCTAGAGGTCTTACGTTACTGCGTTCCACCCCGTCGTACTGACTTCGGTCTCTCAGTAGTTCCTCTTTGGTCACGATCCTCATTAGTAGAGTCGAATATGGAAACTCCTTGCCACAATTGACACAGCAGACGTAATCGAGCCCGTTGCGTGCACGTCGCGGCCACGTCGTTTTTAAATGGACGCAATCAAATAAGTACGCGAAGATACCATTTCGCCCAGATCATTGTCTCCTCCTATGCTCCCACCATCGTCCGAATTACGGCTCCCAGGATGCCCCTCGAATAGAACAGAACCATGCCCGCTGCGAGGGCGTTCTGTATAGTTGCATGCGCTATACGTCGAGCTTCTGAAAGCCCGAGTCGGTTCTTAACCACGCTCACAACGGATCGGACGCTTTGTGACTCTTCGTTCGCGAGCGCTGTTTTCTTCTCTGCCATAAAGTAATTCCTAACGGAGCCAACAATGCGATTAAGCCAGAACCGTCGACTCCAATCCATTGGACGATGGTACCGATCGATACCTTCGCAGTAGTCGCGAGCGGACAACGGGCATAATTGTTGAATGGACAGAAAATCAGTCGGCGTTTCGGGGAGGCTGGGTCACGTGGTCGAGGAAGTTGATGAGTGCTGTCCGCGGAAGAACAGCCGAGCATTCTCTCCAGAGTAATAGACGCAGGCGCTGCAAGTCCGATTAGCCAAGCGCCCATCGTGAACTCCGCCGTGCTGGGCGTCACGCCAGATGAATCGCCTGATTCGCAGGCCGAAGCTTGGCCGCCATCCTTACCAGGTCGGCGAGCGAGTTTGCTTTCATTTTTTGCATGACTTGCCCACGGTGTGCCTTTACCGTGATTTCGCTGATACCGAGTTCGCCACCGACTTGTTTATTCAGCAGCCCGGAAACAACTAGCGCCATTACCTGCCGTTCTCGGGAGGTGAGTAAGGCGTAACGGCCTCGAAGTTCCTGCATCTCCGCGTGCTCTGCAAGGGCCAGGCTGCTTCGTTGCAGCGCGTTACGAATGGCGCTAACCAAAGCGTCGCTATCGATTGGCTTGGTTAAGAATTCAAGCGCGCCCGCTTTCATAGCCTGGACCGACTGCGGGACGTCGCCATGACCGGTGATGAAGATGATCGGCATGAGGACGGGCTCGACTCCAAGCTGTTTCTGCAACTCGAGACCATTCAGCCCTGGAAGTGAAAGGTCAAGCACAAGACAGCTCGGAACCAGTTCTCTGGGCCGACCGAGGAATGCTTGCGCGGAACCGAAGCTCACTGGTTTCCACTTCTCATCTTGAACCAACAGCTCCAGTGATTCGCGCACAGAAACGTCATCGTCAACAATGAACACAACAGGGGTGGGGGTGGACACTGGCAATGCCTTTGCTACTCGACTCACTGCGCGCATCGGAAACATTGTATCCTCCTACAGATTCCACCGGCGGCCCTTCAAATGTCCCTGAGAGCGGTCTTGATCGCCGCGAGGAACGCTGAGTCGCTGAACGGCTTAACCAGAAACCCTGCCGCACCCTGCTCCAACACGCTGGCACGAATCGCGTCATCTTTTCGACCGGTGATGAAGATAACCGGAACCTTTTCCCCGCGACGTTTTATCTCCTGGTAAAGTTCCGGTCCGCTCATGCCTGGCATCGCAATGTCAAGGATCAGACAGCTAGTCGCGTCGAGACAACCAGAGGATAGAAACTCTTCCGCTGACGAAAAAGCTTGCGCCGCATACCCGAACTCTTTAATAAGGTCTGGCAGCGACTCTCGCATGGATTCATCATCGTCGACTATGGACAGAAGAGGAAGCTTGTTCGAACTCCCGTCCTCGAAGGACTTCATAACCAGATCATCCGGTATTACGCGCAGGGGAGTCCATTGTACTTTGGTATTGCTTCTGACCGCCCATAGCCTGATGCTCAGATCGGCATTTCCAGCTTTCGATTCCGTCTCTGTACCTTCCATGGATCAGCCGGGCGGTCGCGGGCGACGTGAGGTACAACCAAATGCCGTATCTACGTCGGCGACACCACGTCCGAGAGCCGCAAAAATCGGATAGCGGCTCTATATGGGTACTCTTCCACCGTGAGCAGCACGTGGGACGGACGACCTCGATCCGTGATGAAAGCGGGACCTCGCTCAGCGGCCCTCTTCGCTCCGCTCGTGTCCTGATTAAAGTCTCGACTCGATAGTTTTGTAATGCTCACGGTTAACCGCCATTCCTATGTAGCCACGCAGCTACATCCTGGCAAAAAGACCTGGAAATCGCATGAACGAATTATATTGAGACTTTTTCCGCCCGTGGATCGTAGGAAGTCCGCAGGAGGTTCGACATGCGTGACACAAAAGTGCGGTTGTCTGTATTTTGGCTCTTCACTCTATTGAATTACCTGTATGCGGACGTGCTTGCCCTGTTCGCTTTCGTTGGCTCGCCGAATTCAGCCCCGCATCTCCCGCAATGGGCTCTGCTGGGTTCAGCGGTCTTGATGGAAATACCCATCGCCATGATCCTGGCGTGTCGCCTGCTTCCGTTTCGAGCGAACCGGCTGGCGAATATCATCGCGGGTCTCTTCATGACTCTCATCAACGCTTTCCTCACCTTCGTTCTGCCTCTGACGAACGGCGACTTTCGGGATCCAGTTTTTCCAGCGTACGTATTCTTCGCAACGATCGAGACAGTGTGCACTTCAGTCATCGTCTGGCAGGCGTGGAATTGGTCGGGGGTAGAGACTGTCCGCGCGTTGTAAACTGGGCGCTCAAATAATGAGGTCATTGTGGCACTCCAAAAAGAACGCCTGACACAGATCGTCCTGGTGATCGTGGGGCTGGCCAATCTGCCCCAAATTTATTTCCTATATTTGGATCTGCGCATTGCAGTTGGCTTTTGGAGGGGAAGTGCGAGTGCGGACCGATGTTTCTGAGCTTTTTTCTTCCGGTCGCGGTCTTTCTACTCGTCGCCGCAAGAAGACCGTCTGAGCATCGCTCGATGATTGCTCTTGTAGCTTGGTGGAACATCTCCCATGGCACCGTGATGGCGATTCAAACCGTGGAAGCGTGGAGTCACGGCGTCCACAGGAACTTTGCCGATGTGATCGTAATGCTAGTGATCGGAGTCGTCCTGTTACTACTTCTGCCAGCAAAACGAGAGGCAGTCACGCCGCGACCTGCGTGAACGAGCGGGCCCGGCCCGCGCCTGACTCCAGAATCATCGCGCAATACTTTCGTCTAATTGTTTTTCCTTTCCTCGTCAGGCCTAATCGGTGACAGGGAACAGACTCGGTTTCAAAAAGGAGAACAAAATGACAACTAAAGGAAAAGTCTTAGTGCTAGTCTCAAGCGGTCGCGGTTTGCCTTTGAAGGAAGGCAAGGTTTATACCGGCGCCGGCTACTACCTCAACGAGCTGACGGTGCCGGTTCGCGCCCTCATGAAGGAAGGTTACGAAATCACCTTCGCCAACCCCAAAGGCAACGCGCCCCAAGTGGATGTGCATTCAGAGGTCGCCGATTTCTTCGGCGGGGATGCGGCCAAGCTTCACGACTATATGCTATTCCGCGACGGCCTGGCGGGGCTCAGAGATCCAAAGCGCATCGCGGACGTCATCGCATCCGGCCTGGATCAATATGACGCTGTTTTCGTCCCCGGCGGTCATGGACCGATGATGGATCTTCTCGATGATCCCGACGCTGGCACCGTGATGAGACACTTTCATGAAACGTCCAGGCCTACGGCTGTGCTCTGCCACGGCCCGATTTCACTACTCTCGGCGCTACCGAATTCGAAAGAGTTCGTCGCCGCGCTCAGTGCGGGCGATAACGCTGAAGCGCACGCGATGGCGAAAGACTGGATATACGCGGACTATAAGATGACTATCTTTTCAACCGCGGAAGAGCAGCAGCGGGAGCCGCTTGAAATTGGTGGCAAGGTGCTCTTCTACCCCGACTTCGCCTTGCTCACTGCGGGCGGCGACGTAAGTGTGGTCGCTCCATGGGGGAGCTACGTCATTCAAGATCGCGAGCTGATCTCAGGTCAGAACCCGTTCTCCGATGAAGCCCTTCTGAAACTTCTTTTGCCGGCACTCGATCGGCGCAGGGAGTCGGCCTCGGCGGCATAGGAATTCGATTAACTGGGGACACGGGGCACCTTTTACTTGCCAAGAATCAGGGGCACATAGCTTCGGGCGTCTTGCAGCAATTGTTCGCGCGCAATACCAACCTTGGCGCGAAGCTGCAAACCCTGCAAAAAGTCAACCAGCGCACGGCCTCGCGCCTTGGCAGAGGGTGTGCGAGTCAGGGGCCCCGCCTTCATCTCCTTTTCGAAACGTTTCGCGAAGATATCAGCGGATGCGGTGAGGCCCTTCGCGGCACACGCACGGATCTCCGTTACCCGCTCCGACTGTCCTAACGCGGCGGCGGCCATCATGCAGCCACCGCGAGCGCCGTCAGTAGCGGTGTTCACGGTAGCCTCGCAAAAGGCGGTCACGGCCTTGTGGATGTCGGGCTCCGCTTGAAATGCTGCCATTTTGGGAGCTCCATACGTCAGCGCATAGCGCTCGACCGCCTTGAGCAGCAGTGTGGATTTATCTCCGAAGGCTCGGTATAGCGCGGGTTTAGTGACGTTCACGGCACCCGCGATCCGATCCACGTCGACTCCTTCATAGCCATACTGCCAAAACATCTCAACCGCACGGTCGAGTGCTTCGTCGGGGATAAAGCCTTTTGGTCGTCCTCGGGGGCGCTTTGCACCAATAGATACCATAGCGTACGAAACTCCTTGCATTGCCGCTGTGATTATCGTACTCTGGCGTTTGTAATACTGCAAGACGGATAAACACAGTAGACAACATGGGTAGGTTCAAAGAAACAACAGCACGACCTTCGCCCGTGACTCGACGCGCAGCTGCGACGATCAAGACGGCTCAGGCTGAGCTTGGCGATAACGCCATCGTAGTCCGCAGCGACGCTACCTCGCTTCCTGACATGGATGCCTTAGCAGCGAAGGTCAAGGAGAGGTTCGGCAAGCTCGATGTGTTGTTCGTCAAGGCAGGATACGGTCAAGTTGTCACATTTGAGCAGGTAACTGAGGAAGTCTACGACGAGATGCTCAACCTGAACGCAAAGGACCCTTATTTCATCGTCCAAAAACTGCTGCCGGTCATGCCGGAGGGAAGCTCGGTGGTCTTCACCACTTCGTTGGCCAACATGAAGGCAGGTGCAGCACCATCACGCGCTAATCCAATCGATCAGCCCAGCCACTTCGCCGCCAGCCAGTAATCGACACTGAACCGACCCGGACCAGAACAGATTAGCCAGGCAAAGAAGAGCACGTACAGAACTTCTGGAAGGTAGAGTAAATCGTCGAACCAGTTCAGCGGCGAAAGTCCTTTGGGCAGGGTGGCGAGCGCGTTGGTCAGAGTGGCGACGACCATGTCGATCAATAGAGACGCGCAGGCCGGGCTCGAAAGGAGTCCGACGGCCAGCAGTGAACCGCCGACAAATTCGAGGCTCGATACGAAATAGGCAGTCTGACGGGGAAACGGAATTTTCGACTTAACCAGCGTTTCGTAAATGTCTTTCATGTCGCCTTGGACGAACAATTTGTTGGCGCCGGAGATGGCAAAGAACAACCCGATCGAAACGCGTACCAGAAGGATGGCGTACTGTTCGAAATCACGGCTGCCCGTTAGCCCAAAGTGAATCAACGCTTTCCAATCCATCTTTTATTCCTCCCTCAAGAACGAATTCCCGCGCGGCGAGATCATGCGTCCATCCGTTCGACCCACTGAGCGCGAAACGCAGGCGCATTAAACGGATCTGCAAAATACTGCGTCTCGCGCGCAACCTTGTCGCCCTTGAACTCCATGATGCTCACGCTGCAGGACGGCTTGCCGTCGTAGGTCAGGATGAGCTCGGTCACCCAAAGATCGCCGCTGCCCACGATTCGTCGGATCGTAAACCGCTTATTATTCGGCTGACTCGCGCGCTGGCCCTGTATGTTGCTTCGACCGCGGGTGCGCTCGCCGGACTGCGGATAGTCGAGCAATGCGTCCTCGTGATAGATAAGGTGCTCGGCTTCAAAATCGTTGGCATCGGACGCCGCCCAATGCCGATCCAGTGCCGCACGAATCTCTCGATCTCGCGCTTCGGGGCCCTGCTCCGTCTTGTGTCCATCGTTCATCTTGAGCCTCTTATGAGTTGTTGATTCGGGGATCGTCCTTCGCGCTGAGGTATTCCAGTCCGAGCGGCCCCACCGCGCTCACTTGCGTGACGTAGTCGCCAGACTTCGCCCAATGGAAATGGGGCGTGTTGCCCGGAAGAACGATCACTGCGCCGGGCGGATAGGCTTCCAACTTATTGGCGTCGAATTCTTCACCCAGTCCGATATAAAAGACTCCGGAGATCACGGTATAGACCCGGTCTTCCGGGTGCTTGTGGGGCATCAACCTCTCATCGTGGGGCATTTTGACTCTGATTGTGTAGGGGCCGGGCTGCGCGGGCTGACCGACAAGGACGGCCAGCCGGACGCAAGGCGGAAAGGCGGGGAATGGCTTCCAATCGACATCCTCGGACAGGATGGTTTTGAAAACGTCTTGCCTAAGTTGGTGGGCCTCGACTTCCCTTTCTTGAGCGGCTACGGCACTGGCTTGAGGCATGCAACCTCCTTATTTGCAAAGAATGTGCTAGCGTGCGATTTGACCCAGATAGTATCCCAACCTATTCTCGACTTCCCCGGGCTTGTGGAACCCTTGCGCCATCAGCGCCTGAATGCCCTCTCGGGCCGCGGGTCGTGTGAGCGAAGCGATGCATGCATCCCATCCGGCGCCAAGCTCGACCTCCGGCGGAAGGCTGGTGTTGACGAGGCGCTTCGTCTGGGCAATCGCCCATTTGTCGAACTTCGCGATACGGGTGGCGAGCCTGTCCACGAACGCATCGAGTTCGGCGTCGGGAAGGGCGCGATTAATGTAGCCATAAGCCTCGGCTTGGTCGGCTCGGATGTCTTCCGAACTGAGGAGCACCTCGAGCGCTCGGTTTCGCCCGATGAGTCGGGGTAGCCGCGCCATGGGACCGCCGCCCGCGACCATCCCCACACCCACCTCCCATTGCGAGAGGATCGCCTTTTCGAGGCTGGCAAAGCTCATGTCGCAGGCCAGCGTAATCTCGCTGCCATTGCCGGTAGCACGTCCGCGGATGAGCGCAATCGAGACGACAGGCAAGCGAGTCAGACGCACCAGAAAGTCCGGCCAGGGCGGCAAGCCTGTGGGGCCTTCCGGCAGGGAGGTCAGATCCTCAATCTGGACGGTGAAATCCGAGTGATTGAGGAAGTAGTTGTCGACCGCGCTTTCGAAGACCACAACCCTAACCTGCTCATCGGTATAAAGAGCGTTGATGACTTCCTGAAACTGCTGGACCATTTCCGGGCCCATCACGTTGATTGGCGGATTGTCGATCGTGACACGCCAATAGGCGGGCGACCGTCGGGTCAAGCGAATCTGTGCGGGTTTCGCAGGTGCGTTCCTCTGTGTGACGTTGGCAGGTAGGTTCATTATTGCCATGAATTTCCTCCATGTTTACGACGGAAGCTGTGACTATTAAGCCAGAGCCGAACGAGGCACGCAATTGGACGATGGTATTGCCCGCCCCCAATTGACGCATTGGCGCCAGAGTATGAGATCTGCGGCATGAAGTGTCGAAGCAGAGAAGGTCTCTCGCACCTTCATGACGTGAGCTTGGCATTTCCGGCAAGTTTCGGAAGCCGAATGCGGAACTGGACGGGAGTCTTACTCCTTGGCGAACGGGCGTCGGACTAGGATGCGGGCGGTTCCGCGAGGCAGACATTGATTGCTTCGACGGCCTGTACCAGTAAGGCTTGTGTCGCCGCATCCAACGATTCGGTTACATCCGAGACCGCTCGTCCCCCGCTGACGGGCTCTTCCTGGGCGAATTCCTTTTGACACACGATTCGCGTCTGTCTGCGATCGTATATCTCCACCCCCAAGGAGGCACGAGTGTGCAGAACAGGTTCATCGATTTCCGCGAATTCGTGAAGCTTTCCACGCACGACAAAGTCGCTTGCCGTAGTACCTCCCGGTTGTGACACCCATCGATATTTTCCTGATGCCGCCAGCAGACGGATCATGCCATCGCGCATCGTGATTGCCGGCGGCTCCGACCAATGATCATTTGCGTATGAGCCGGCCCCGGTTTTTCCGGAGCGATAATGGATACGCTCATCTTGCAGGGCCGGCGCCATTTCAATCCGAGCCACGGCGACTGACACACCGTTTGGATTGGACGCTGGAGGAGGCGCATCAGGAAGGTTGAGAGCGAAGTAGCGGACATGACTTTTCGTCGCGCATCCCGCCAGGGTGCAGCATAACAGCGACATCAGGAAGAGAGCCTTGAGGATACAAAACCGTGAACGCTGCGTATCACAATTCATCATTTCTGAACCCCTCCAGGCCTGCGGTCTTCGGTTTTAACGCCCCGGATCAAAGTCGCCGGGTTCGATTTCAATACATCGGTTAAATCCCTTAAATTTTCGGTGGCCAGTCGCAGGTTATCAAGCACTTCGTCGATGTTGTCGCCGTTCTGCTCTACGCTGTCGCTGAGGTGCTCAATCAATACGGTAGTTTTCGCCAACGAACCTCGAAGTTCGACAATCGACGCGCGCAGATCCGAGCGGTTCTCGCCAATCACAGCGTCCGTATCCTTGAGGGCAACGTCCGCATCGTTGGCGGTGCGCTTGAAATCGTCAAGCAGCGGAGAGAGCTTGGCGCTCACCTGATCGACATTGGTCAGGCTACGCGCGACCTTGGGTTGCGCATCGGCGAGCATGCCATCCACATGTTCTAAGGAATTGGCGATGTGGGCACGGTTGCGATCGTTGAGCAGGTCGTTCGCACGCGAAACCGTGACCTCAAGCCCTGTCAGATTCACGTTCAGTTTCTGTATCGCCAGCTTGAGGTCCGGGAGCACGTCCTGCACCGCGTCGCCGATCTGTGCGAATCCGAAGGATTCGACCGAGTTCAAAACTGCATCCGGCGGAGCCTTCGCCGCAGCCTGCGTGCCTGGGGAAATCTCGATGTAGTTCTCAGTCAGGGCGCCGAGAGTCGCGATTTTGGCAACGCTGTCGGTCTTGATCGGAGCAGCCCCATCGACTTGAAAAGCGACTTCGATCCGCGCGGGATTTCCCGGGTCGATGCGCACTCGTTCGACCTTGCCAACGCTCAACCCAGCATAACGCACGAGTGCGCCGGGTTGGAGGCCTCCTGCAAACTTAAAGTAGGTGCGATAAGAAGTGCGCGAGCTGCCGAAACCGCCCGAGACAGCGACGATCGTGGCCGAGAGCACAGCTGCGGCAACGACAACAAACGCGCCAACGATCATTTTCTCGCGATTCGGGTTCACGACTTAGCGACACTCCCTTCGGTAAACAGGCGCAGGTGATCTACATCGTCGTCGGCTTCGGAATCCGGAACGCGATCCAGAAACTGGCGTACTCGCGGGTGCGTACTCGCGCGCAACTCTTTCGCGGGCCCGGCAGCGACTATGTTGCCACGATCCAGCACGACGATCCGATCCGCAATCAGAAAAGCGCTTGCCAGCTCATGCGTAACCACGACCATGGTCATGGAATAAGCTTCCTTCAGATTGAGAATGAGGTTGTCTATGCCTGCGGCCATGATGGGGTCAAGTCCCGCCGATGGCTCGTCGAAGAAAAGAATATCTGGATCCATGGAGAGAGCTCTGGCGAAAGCCGCACGCTTCCGCATACCGCCGCTGAGCTGGGAGGGACTGTAATTTTCAAAGCCGCTCAGCCCCACCTGCTCCAGCTTAATTCGTACCATGACTTCGATGGTTGAACGATTGAGGTTTGTGTGTTCCAGCAACGGCAGCGAAATATTTTCCCCCACCGAGAGGGATCCGATCAGCGCGCCATTCTGGAAGGAGAGACCGATTTTCTTGCGTACCGTGTCAACTTCCTCAGGCCCGGCGGTGGCAAGGTCGATTCCGTTCACGAGAACCGAGCCCGAATGCGGCTTCTCCAGACCAACCATCGTTCGCAGCAAGGTGCTCTTGCCGGAGCCGGACCCGCCCAAGATGACGACGGTCTCGCCCTTCTGGATATTCAGGTCGACGCCATGCAACACCTCGCGCTCGCCGAATTGGACGCGAAGTTGGTTGACCGAGATTACGGGTGAATCCGTCATAGCGTTTTTTATGCGCCGCCGTGGGTTACGTAAAACAAAGCGGTAAAGATTAAGTCCACGAGTACCACTAGAAAAATCGAGATCACAACCGCACGAGTCGTCGATTTTCCAACTTCTTCAGCGCCCGGCCCGGTCGAGAACCCTTCCTGGCAGCCGACTGCGGTGATCACCAACCCAAAAACCACGCTCTTCACCAACCCAGTCATTACGTCCCGCAGACTGAGTGCGTCGCGAGTCGCAGTCATGTAGCTGCCAAAAGTGAAGTTGGCTCCGATGACGCCAAAAAAACCTCCGCCCAGCACCCCCATGAGGTCTGCCCACACTACCAGACAGGGCAGCATAAACGCCATCGCCAGAAACTTGGGCGAAACCAGAAACGCGACCGGATTGAGCGCCATGGTTTCCAGTGCGTCCAATTCCTCGGTGACTCTCATGGTCGCGATTTCAGCGGCAAAGGCCGATCCAGAACGGCCGATCACGACGATCGCCGTAATCAGAGGTCCGAGTTCACGTGTAATCGAGATCGCTACCAGGCTGGCCACGAGCTGAAGAGCGCCCAGTCGTTGCAACTCGTAAGCCCCTTGCAATGCCATGATCACACCGATGAAGAATGCGATCAAGGAGATTATGGGGATTGCGCCCACCCCCCCCAGCATGGCCTGGTGGATGGCGCGATTCAGATTGCGGCCTTGTTTCAGCGGCGAGCGGAAGAGGGCAAAAACGGAGCGACCGAACAACTGGGCCAGGCCGCCGGTGTAGGAGAACGCATCCTCCGACGCAGTCCCAATCGTCGCCAGCAATCTCGACGCGGGATTCATGCCACCGCGCCGCCGATTGCTTCTGCCTCCGTCTCATACACCTGAAAGATTTTAATGACGTGAGTGAGCTTGAATACATCGCGTACCGCGGGGCTCATGGCGAAAAGGGCCAAGCCTTTGTTGACTCGCTTGGACTCTCGCAGCACTTCGATCAACGTCGCAATGCCGGAACTGTCGATGTAGCGAATCGCGCCCAAGTTGAGCGCCAGTTTGTCGGAGTCGCGCAGGGCGTCAAACAGAACTTTTCGCAACTCCCCCGCGTTGCCGAGGTCTATATCTCCTTCGACGGCGACGATGCGCACGCTGCCTTGGTCGCGAACGGAAGTCTTCATGATTCCTCGGGTAATTGACTAAGTCGCTTCGTCATGATGAGCCGATTGCAGGTTGTGAGCGACTGGTAATCGATGCTGTCCATCACACCACGCATGATGTGGGTGCCCATTCCTCCAGGCTCCATACTATCCGCTTGTCGGGCGCATATTCGCGCCGGGTCTGGTGCGATGCCCGTGTCGGTGAGGACGAATTGCAACGTGCCTTCGATCTGCTCGCAAACCAATTCGATCACTCCATCGGTGCGATTGCAGTAAGCATGGCGAATCACGTTCGTGAGCGCCTCTTCCAGGGCCAACGTGATCGACCTCGCATCGGACTCGCTACAGCCCAGAGTTTCGCATAATCGTTCTACCGCGGCGCGAATCACCGGCAAAAAAATTGGGTCACTGGGGATAACCCATTCGATCTGAAAACGCCCTTTCAAACCCGCTCGCGCGCCCATGGCTTGCACTTTCACTCGCCTCGATCCGGTAGCCGCTGTAGGACGATGAGCGTCTCGTCGTCGATCGAAGGCGCAGTTCCACGAAAACCATCCAGTGATCCAAGTAGTGCTTCGCCCATAAACGAGGGCGATCCCAGAGGAAGCAGATTTGCCATATTCAACAATCCTTCCACGCCGAGCGCCTCACCCGACGGATTGCGGCATTCTGTGATTCCGTCGGTATAAAACATCAACAAGTCTTCGAGATCCAGAGACGCTGAGCTTTGGGTATACGGTGTGCCCGAAATCAGTCCGAGCGGGAGATCGGCAATCCCATCGGCGACTTCGCTGGATTCTAACAGAACCTCCCATTTCCGTTCGCTCGCGCGATATCTAAGCGGCGCGGGATGGCCGGCGTTGGTGAACAGCAGGGTGCCTAGTTTCGACTGGTAACTCAGGACTAAGGCAGTGGCAAACTGCACCCCATCGGCGCCAAGCAGAAATGCGTCATTCAGTTCACGGATCAATTCCGACTGGTCAAAGCGGCCAACGTGCTCACGCAGAGTATCGCGCAGGCGCTCAGCAATGGCGCCGACCTTCTCCCCGTGCCCAGCCACGTCTGCCAACACAACGCGTGCGAGTTCTCCGTGACTGCATAAGGAAAGGTAGTGTAAGTCGCCTCCGCGGGTCGCGGGACTGAGCGGCCGGGATGACACCCACCCGGCCAATCCAGCCAGCTCCGCGGGGTAACTCACACTTTCATTTCCACCGCGCAACTCAAGGCACGACAATCGATATGGTTTTGGATCGGCCGAAAGCATTTTCATTCCTCGCTACGCCCCGAAAGCCGCCCCATACCCCGGGCGGCTCGCACCCGGGCCACGCTCAGTGCCCGGTTGGCGCCAGCGTGACTTTTTCTGGGGCCGCCGCTGGTAATCTGGTGAGATACGGAAAGAAGGGCGTGACCTCGAAAGGCATCTTTTCTTGTGCTGAAAGGAGTGCCACGGGCTTGGTCTTCAATAACTCCACGCGATTGTCCCACGGATCCAATCTGACTCTTCCGCCGAGGGGCAAAGCGGCAATTTGGTCTATGCGAGGCATTTCCAGTTGTGGCGCGGAGTTAAGCAGGGCGGACATACGCATGGTTTTCCCGCCCGCCAGGCTGTTCCCGAGGTGTGGCCGAATCAAGTGCCTCAACTCGGGCGCGCGTGACTGTAAGGCTCTGAGGAAGAGGCCGGCATTCCCCAACTTGTCTTTGTAAGGAGAATTGCCGAGTAGAGTGAGCGCCTTCTGGTCCGCCGCTTCTTCGTCCGCGGCGTTGCGGGTGAAATCCAGGCGTTCGAACGTCTTCTCGTCGGGAAAGAACACGCTATCGTTGAAAGCCAACTGCGTATCCAAGCGATGTCCAAGCACGATGTGACTGAGTTCGTGAGCCAATACCATGGCCAGCGAAGCTTCGTCGGGAAGTACGTCCAGCAGGCCCCGGCTCACCACAATGGTCCGCCCAATGGTAAAGGATTCCAGTGGCTCGGTAAGCAACACTCGACAGTGGACGTCGGGAAGAAGGGTCAGGTGGTTCGTTACGATTAAATTGTTGACCACGGTTTCCAGTACCTTGTCCGCTCCTCCCGGCGGCGCGAGCAAGCCGATCTTTTGCAGGTGCTCCAAGGCGTTCTCCTCGGCTTGGCGCTGGAAAGCGCGCTCGGCTTCAACCGGGCTGGCGTCATGTGCCGCCTCACTCTGGTCCCGAACCGCTTGCGGAGAATCCACCTGGATTTGAGTGAACTCCTGATTGCTGCGTGAAAGGCGTTGAGGGTCGTAGTCCCAAAACCGCGTCTGCGCCTTGAAGTGGGGAGTTTGGCCGGCCTTCACTTTAGGATCGGACTCCTCACTGTATATGTCAGCGGGCAACCACACTCCGGGTAGCAGGTTCAATCTCCAGCTATCAAAATGCAGGTACGAGCTGACCCTGTGAGGCGAATAGCTGCCGTTGAAACGGACAATATTGTAGTCCTGGTCCTCCACCCAGATTCTTCCCAGGAAACGTCCATCGGCAGCATTTTCTTTCGGTTGGATATCGATCACCAGGCAACGCACTTCGCCCAGGAATTCCTGGCGTACGAAGGTGAATTCGTAGTTCTTTTTCTGAAAGTCCTCGTCGAGCATTGCCATCTGTGCGAAACCTAGTGGGAGAAACGTCATGGAGTGAATGCTCGAGAGCTTGTTGCGGAAACGCTTTTCGGAGTCGGCTTGCGCAGTGAACGAGCGATCGTCGTTGCCTTTGCTCATGTCCAAGCGCCCTAGAAAGTAGCCATCGGCGACCGGAACGACATCGTGGTTGCGGTTATTTTTCAAACTCTGGATGTAAGTCTCGACCAGCGGATGCAGGTGCTGCATTTGCGTCACGAGGGAACGCTCGCGTTCCACGACTCGATCCAGGACGCGGTCGAAAGCCTCGGACGAAACGGTTGCCGTGGAAAGTTGAGCCGAACTGGCCGAATCGGCGCTCGTCTGTTGAGGGGTGGAAGCTGGTATGTCTTGGGCCCGACTCCCAACCGAGAGGGTCGAGAACACGACAAGGGCTACGACATAATTTGTGACGCTGCGCATAGATCCAATCCCGAAAAATCGACTAGGCCAATTGAAAAACGATATGCAAAAGGGCGGTTGAATCCGTGGGCTGGCCGTTCTGCAAGGCTGGCCTGAAGCGAATCTGTTCCGCGGCGCGGATGGCGTTTTCGTCGAGACCGTGGCCCAGTCCACGAACCACTTTCACGACTCGCAATTGACCGGAGGCTTCAAACACCACCGCCAACAGGACTTCACCTTCCACACGCAACTTGCGTGCCTCTTCAGTGTAAGCTGGAGCCGGTTTGGAGAGAATCTCTGCGGGCAATGTTTTGACGGCAGCGTTCTCCGCTGCTTTGGATGAGACGGGCGTGGGTACTGGGGCATCGGCATCCCCAAAGCCCCCTTGCCGGACCGTGCCGACTGCGCGAGAAGAGGACGGGCTTCCCTCAGCGGTGGCGGTTCCATCTCCAAAACCCGCGCTGGCTACTACGGCAGCGGCCCCTCGCGCGCCACCAGTGCCGTTGCCGCTGCCGGTCCCTGCGGGCAGATCGAACGATCCTACTTTCGCAACCGTTGCAGGCCGGATGTTGGCGGGCGGGGCGGGTACACCATTGGGGTCGCCGAAGCCGCCGGTCTGCACTTTTGGAGTTGGCCGCGATATGGTCGGCGGCGCGGAACTGCCCGCGGAAAATACTTCAGTTTTCACGAGCGCGGCGGGAACCACTGGAGCGGCGGGAGGAAGGGCGGGCAGGCGGCTGTCAACCTCCAACTTGGGCGGAGCAATTTCCAATTCCGGCCTGGGACGCTCTGACGACAGATGAATATCCTCGGGAAGAGCAAGGCGGGCAATCACAGGTGGCTTTTGAAACACGGGCACGGGAGCGGCCTGGTGGCTGATCCATGGAGGTGTGCCGACTAAGCGGGCAACAAAATGGTAATCGTGCGCGGGCCCGGTTAAAACCGCCGGATGCAGGATGGCTAACCAAGCCAACGCAACCACCGTGACACCTTGCGCGCCCATGCTGACAATAAATTGCGTCCATGGAGGCTGGGATTCCGGCAGAAGTGCAAACTGTCTTGGTGGCATGTTGGGCATAACCGTTTGGATCCTGTCCAGGGGAGTATCGAAAACTTCTTGGCCGAGCCCATTTAGACGACCAAGGGGACAGCGCTGCTGGAATTTTACACTATTGCCTTAGACCCGCCAATTGCGACGTTCAGTAGCGGGCTACTCAGAGTAGCCCCCTACTTGTGCTCCAAGTCCCCGCTGGAAGCGGTGCTCCGATAGATAGCATTACTGTCTGGCTCCGCTTGAAGGTTTTTCCTGCGCGTCCCACCGCTTGAGGTGCGGATAAAACGGAGTCACTTCGAAGGGAATCTTCTCGGCTGGCGTTAGGCTTATGGGTTTACTCTTGAGCATCTCGGTGCGGTCAGACCAAGCATCGACCACGATTCGCGATCCGATGGGAAGAGCAGGGGTTTGATTCAATCGCGATGTCCTGGAATGGGTAGGAGAGCCGAGCCGAGCCTGCATACCAAGCAGGTGATTGCTCCGGAAGTCGTCGCTGAAGCGTCCATGCAGCAAGTTGGGAAATCGCGCAGCATTGGCGTCCAACGCATGCAAGAAGAGGCCGACATTTCCCGATTTGTCTTTATAGGGCGACTTGGAAAACAGCTCCCAGGCTTTCTTGTTGGCATCCTCTTCCTGAGTACCCTCGAAATGGAAGTCGAGGGCGGCAAAGATTTCAGAACTGGGAAAGGGCCAGGCAAAGCCTCTTAAGTATGTCGGGCTCACGGAATGACCCAGAACGACATGAGCCAATTCGTGCGCCAGCACTGCGGCCAGGGTCGCCTCGTCGGGCAGTACATCAATAAGCCCGCGGCTGAGCACAATCGTGCGACCCATCACGAACGACTCGAGCGGAGTAGTGAGCAGCACGCGGCAGCGGATATCGGCAATATCGAGGTTGTTGGTAATGAGGAGATTGTTGACCACGGTCTGCAAGATTTGGTCGACATCGCCGTCGGGAGCCATGAGTCCCGCATCTTGCGCACGCTTCACCACGATCTCTGACGGGTCGGTCGTTTCAGCCACATTCTCCCGATGATCGTCCGTGTTTCCCAGACCATAGCCCCAGAGCCGAGTTTGCGCCTTGAACCATAGTCCGTGACTTGATCGATCATGAGGGTCCGATTCCTGGGTGTAGACGTAGGCTGGCATCCAACGATCGCCCGGCATATTCATACGCCAACTGTCGAAGTGAAATGCGCGCCTGGCTAAACCCTTAGAGGTGAAGGTTCCCGTGAAGCGCACAATGTTGTAGTCCTGATCCTCTGCCCAGACTCTGCCGACAAAGCCACGGTTCTTCAAATTCCGTCGTGGCCTCACGTCCACGGCGGCACAGCGCATCTCTCCCAGCATCTCCCAGCGAACGAATTCGAAGGTATAGTTCTGACGGTCGAAGCGATCTAAGTCGGGGAACAACGCCTGTGCGAGCGCGGCTTGGCTGAACGGCAAGGGGTCTTGGACGAAGTCTTCCTCTGTGCGCTTCCACGTCTGCTCATTTGCTAACGGTATCGTGGACAGTGAATTCCCAGTCATATCCAAAGTGCTCAAGAAATAATCATCACCGTCGGGAATTACGCCTGCCTGAAAACGTTGCCGTTTACCTTCCTCTTGGATATAGGTCTCGATGACAGGGTGGAAACTGCGCATCGCCTCGGCTAGGCGGTGTTCCTGCCGGATCATCGAATCGACAAAGTCATCAAAGGCAATGCGTTTGTCGGCAGACGCCGCGGGTACGGACTGGGTGGGGTCCGGGAGTTGGGCCGCAGCAGTGGACTCTTGACCGGAGGCGAGCCCAATGGCAAAGAACACAAATACTGCTCGATGTTGCCAAGCGAATCTCCTTAACGCAAACATGACTGGACTAGTCTAAATCCCGCTTGCCTGAGTCACTAGCCGATTTTCTCAGGAAACATGCTCCACGTTGGTCGTTAGAGGAGTTGGAACGCGAGGCCAAGGATTCCAAATATACTTATAGGGGATGCGCCGGGGAGCTCAGTTGCTGTCATCACGCCGTTTCAGCGTGGGCCGGTCATCTCCAGAATTGCCGTTCGTGCTGCTCGGATCGGATGAGGAAGCGCGTCGCAAACTGGGTTTGCCCGCATCCTTTTGATCCGTCATCTTGCGGCGATTTTCCAGCGCAGCTAGGCGAGCCTTCACATCGTCGAATTCTGAAGTATCCACTAAGTACTGCGCCTTCGCTGGAAGGATTGTGGCAATTTCTTTCTGCGAAGCTTCAATGCGGTCCGGCGTCTGGGGATGAGTAGAAAAAGCCTTCGCCAAACTGCCCGGCTTGCGCTTCTCCTGGGCTTGAATTTTTTCAAAGAACGCGACGAACGCCTGCGGATCGTATCCCGTCTTGTACATGTATTGCAGGCCGAGATAGTCGGCTTCGGATTCGAAGCCGCGCGAGAAGCTGAGGAAGGTCATCGGCAAGCCGATGCTGGCCGCCGAACGCACGGCGTATCCGATGCCGCCGCCGACAAAGATCAAGGGAATCGTTCCGATATTCGCGTATTGCGCTCGCGTCATCTGCCTCGTCGCATGACGAGCCGCCACGTGCGCAATTTCATGCGCCATCACGCCAGCAAGCTCGGCTTCTTCGTCCGCCGCAAGAATAAGCCCGCTGTTGACATAGAAAAATCCACCGGGCAAAGCGAAGGCATTGATCTCATCCGCGTCAATCACTTTGATCGTGAAGGGCACTTGCGCGTCGGAATTGCGCACTAAGTTCTGTCCGATGCGATTCACATATTCCGTAATCACCGGATCGTTGACCAGCTTCGAACTCGATTCGACCATCATGGAGTACTGCTTGCCCATGCGAATCTCGCTTTCGAGGGAATACCAATTGCTCAATCCACGGGCGCCTATCTTGCGATTGCCGATGGCATCTACGTCGTTTTCGCCGCCGTCGTGCTTCACCTTGTCCGGCGCAGCTTCAGCCACGGGAGGTTGCGTGGTCGACGAACCATCCGCCGATGGAGTCGCAGGTTGCGCACCCGTCACACCGGGATCGGGCTTCGACGGATCCGTTTGACCGTTGGGAACTCCGGTCGTGGTTACGGTCGGCGGCGGGGCCGCGGTGGTCGCTGTGGGATTGGTCGCGCCGGGTGGGTTAGTCGAGTTCGGGTTGCTGGTCTGGGCCTGCGCCGAAAGCGATGACCCGGCGCATAACGCCAAGAAGAAAGTAAAAGAAGAAACACCTGCCCGAATACTCATCACCAGCCTCACTTCCCTGCTACTCCGCGATTATACGACCATCCGTCCGTGGCTGACGGCCCTATGTGGTTTGAAGCAAAGCGAGGGTGAATGGTTATCCCGGACCAGCGAATTGGTCGTGCACATGAGATTCATAGAAACCTTGACGCATGACGACCATCGGGAGGCTGGGAGGAATTATCGAAATAGTCGGTGACATCGGATCGCCGCAACCGCGAGGGCGGAGAGCTTAAGCCCTCATAACGCGAGATGAGAATATGCGCCGCAGTCCTTTGCTCAGATGCATCTGATAGCCGATCCGGACTCGTGAAACGAAACACTGGCGAGGACGCTTGCGACACACCCGCTAATCGTAATACTCCAACCCCAAGTGGGTGATCATCTCTTCGCCCTTCAAATGGCGCAATGTGTTTTTCAACTTCATCGACTGGATGAAAAGATCGTGCTCGGGATAGAGTCCCGGCGCGGTCATCGGCGACTTGAAGTAGAAGCTGAGCCACTCCTGGATGCCCAGGCCGCGCAGTTCAGAAGAACGGGCTGCCAGATCGAGGAAGAGCACCAGGTCCAGCACGATGGGCGCGGCCAGGATCGAGTCGCGGCAAAGGAAATCGACTTTGATCTGCATGGGATAGCCGAGCCATCCGAAGATGTCGATATTGTCCCAGCCCTCTTTGTTATCACCGCGCGGCGGGTAATAGTTAATACGAACTTTGTGGGTGAAGTTACCGTAAAGGTCGGGATAGAGTTCGGGCTGCAAGATGTGCTCGAGCACCGACAGCTTCGACTCCTCCTTGGTCTTGAACGAGCCAGGATCTTCCAGCACCTCGCCATCGCGATTGCCGAGAATATTAGTCGAGAACCATCCATTCAGCCCCAACATGCGGGCCTTGAAGCCCGGCGCGAGGATGGTCTTGATCAGAGTCTGTCCGGTCTTGAAGTCCTTCCCACAGATAGGCGCGTTATTCTCGCGCGAGAGTTGATGCATCACGGGAAGATCGACGGTAAGATTCGGCGCTCCGTTGGCAAAGGGCACTCCCTCAAGCAGAGAAGCGTAAGCGTAAATCATCGAAGGCGCGACATTGGCGTCGTTCTTCGTAAGCGCCTTCTCAAACGCCTTCACTGACTGATGGATGGCGGACGGCTCAATGTAGCTCTCGGTCGATCCGCACCACATGGTCACCATGCGAGTCGCACCCGAAGTCTTCCGGAAGTCGCGAATATCGTCGCGCACCTGCTCGACCAGATCCATCTTCGTCTTGCCCTTTTTCACGTTGGGCCCATCGATCAGTCTTACGTAGTTGCGGTCGAACACGGCTTTGCGCGGTTTGATCTTGCTCAAGAACGGCTTGATCTGGCCGAGTAATTCCTTATCGAGAACGCCCGCCGTTGATGCGGCCGAGTACATGTCGTCTTCAAAAATGTCCCAGCCCGTGAAGACCAGGTCGTCGAGTCCTGCGAGGGGAACGAATTCTTTGATTTTGGGGGACTTGCCGTCAGTACGCTTGCCGAGGCGAATCGTCCCCATTTGCGTGAGCGAGCCAATCGGCTTCGCCAATCCCTTGCGCACCGCTTCGACGCCCGCGACAAAAGTGGTCGCCACCGCGCCCATGCCGGGAATCATGATGCCCAGTTTTCCTTTGGCGCTCTTAATCTCGCCGTTTGCGTTGCTTTCAGTGCTCGCCTTCAACTTCTTTTCCGCTTTGGCCATTCTTGGCTGTGCCCTTATGAGTTCAGGAGTGATAGGACAAACAGCTATCGTCTCGTATCGAGCCACGATTTGCAACCGCGTGAGGGTGAATCAATCAGTATGAGAGGTAAAAGCGCGAAGATTGCATTGAGTGGAGAAGGAAGCGTCTACTACGTGAATCTCTGGGGCGACCGTCGGTGTTCTCAGTGTGAAGGAATTTTGTTCACTCCGACTCGGGAAACTCAAATCAGAGGAACACTGAGGTCAAGCACAGAGGTTCGCAGAGAAAAACGCTGCCCCATTACTTTTGATTGCCATTCTCGGTGCGCGCGATGCCGTGGCGCTTCTTCCTCGCTACAATGGATAATTCGCAATCATAAGGACCCTCATTATGGATAAATTCGTCATTCGCGGCGGCAATCCCCTCTTGGGGACGATTCGAGTCAGTGGCGCCAAGAATGCCGCGCTTCCCTGCATGGCCGCGGCCCTGCTGACCGACGAGCCGGTTATTCTTGAAAACATCCCGCAAGTGCGGGACATCGAGACGACTCGCAAGCTCTTGGCTGCGATGGGGGCGGAAGTCGAGTTGGGATTCGGTCGCGCCCATCATCGCACCACCATTTGCGCCAGAACCTTGGCCGCGCCTGAAGCCTCCTACGAGTTAGTAAAGACGATGCGTGCGTCCACTCTTGTTTTGGGGCCGCTGGTCGCTCGTTGCGGCACAGCGCGGGTTTCGCTACCCGGCGGATGCGCCATCGGCGCTCGTCCCATCGACTTGCACATCAAAGGCCTCGAACGCCTCGGCGCGAAAATCACGCAGGATCACGGTTACGTCGAAGCCAGCGCCAAGCGACTCAAGGGTGCAGAAATTGTCTTCGACAAAATCACCGTCACCGGAACCGAAGATCTGCTCATGGCGGCAACACTCGCCGAAGGCGAAACCGTCATGCAGAATTGCGCTCGCGAGCCCGAAGTAAAAGATCTCGCCGATCTGCTCAATAAAATGGGCGCCCGCATCGAAGGCGCAGGTACCGCGACGATTCGAATCAAGGGTGTCGACAAGCTTCATGGAGCCAAACATCGCATTATTCCCGATCGCATCGAGGCGGGAACCTTCATCATCGCGGGCGCACTCACCGGCGGCGACCTGAACATCGCGGGCTGCGATCCCGGACATCTCGGTTCGCTCTTGCGCAAACTCGAAGAAGTCGGCGTTAAGACCACTCAATCCCCAGACTCGATTCGGGTCATGGGCGACTCACCGATCAAAGCTGCCGATATGGTGACCGAGGAATATCCCGGCTTCCCTACCGACATGCAGGCCCAGTACATGGCGCTGGCCACCCAGGCTGAGGGCGCGTCGGTAATCACCGAAAACATTTTTGAGAATCGCTTCATGCACGCGCAAGAATTAGTGCGGATGGGCGCGAACATCAAGATCGAAGGGCGCCGCGCTGTGGTGCGGGGCAAGACCACTCTCAGTGCCGCTGCCGTCCTCGCGTCCGACTTGCGCGCATCCGCGTCATTGGTGTTGGCCGCTCTGGTCGCCGACGGCGAGACCATCATCGACCGCGTCTATCACATCGATCGCGGCTACGAGGACATCGAAGAAAAGCTGAAGAGCGTAGGCGCACAGATTCGCCGAATCGGAGAAATTTTTCCTAACCGAAAAGCTGCCGTCAACTAACCCGCACTTTGCGGTAATCTGCTTGGCGTGCCTCGCGGGTCTCGTGCCGCAACTTTAACCTCGCGGCCAGGCACAATGAAAGACCCTACTCGCGCTCTGCCTTATGCTCTCGCACGGAACGCGGATGGAGGAGTTTCGAGCACTCGAAATCGGAGTGTGTTTGCGCTCTTTCAGAGCCAGCCCGCTCCCCAGCTAATTCCAAGGAGAGACTATGAAACTGCAAAAGCTGACCCCAAATCTCGTCGTAAAAGACGTACAGCGTTCTGTCGCATTCTACGAAAAAGTCCTGGGCATGAAACTCGCCATGTCGGTGCCCGACGCCGCGCCCTATGTATTCGCCGCTGTGAATAGTGGCGGAGTGGAGATTTTCTTTAACGACCACGCCGCCGTCGCCCACGATTACCCTGGGCTGGTAGAACGTCCCATTGGGGGGACGCTCACGCAGTATATCGAAGTACACGATCTCCAAGCTGTCATGGCAGCCGTGACTGGAGCAGGGGCGAAGATCACGATGGCGATCAAAGATCAATTTTACGGAATGCGCGAATTCGCTTTCGCCGATCCCGACGGATGGGTCATTACGGTAGCGCAGAGGATCGCTGGGTAGAGAGCGCACTGGCGAACGTCGCGCTTCCTCGCGAATGCGCACAACCGGTCGCTCGCGCTCAAGAAAGAAGAACTCGCTCCATCCCAAGGCGCGGAGCGAGTTCTTCCTTTCGTGTTTTACCTCACACGCTCATTGCCCCGCTTGGCAGACTTGAGTAAAAGGATAATTCTGGAAGCTCCACCAATCGTTCACAGAAGTGGACGGCGTCTGTCCGAAATACTTCAGGAACACCAAGTCTTGCAAGTGATAGGTGAAGCCGTTGAGGGTGTAGGTGTAGTCCCCATAGTCGGTCGTGTTTTCTAGTGGATCGCCGTCTTCGAGGATGCCCCCGCAAGCGCCTTGGGTGTTATCGACGTATGGGTCATCCACCCATTCGCCGAGTTCATGGGATAGTGCAGAGACGTCTTGGGCAAAAGCAAGCGTGTTGCCATTGCCAGTAACGTAACCGAAATACGCGTAGGTCTGGGGCGATTGAGAACTGCCTTCGGCATTATGGTAGCCGCCAATAATGAAAATCGATTCGGTCAGGTAAGTGTTGTAAGCCATGATGATGGGCAGGCTGTTGGGTGTTACCTGCTTCAGTTTGGGCAAATTAGCGGCCACCTCATGGGTGAACCAGTTGTAGTCGACTTGCGCCACGGTAATCCCGAACTCCGTACCGATCGAACCCTCGGACGGGGGCACGATCACCGTGACTTCCTCCAGCACAGTGGGTGCACCTAGCAGAACGTGGTAATCCGAATTGGTCATTACGTCGGTCCAGAAGTTCCCTCGTTGAAAAGCGTCTTCATACTGGGTATCGCCAAGATCGGTGCCGCCCTGAGTGTAATCCTGGTTCTGAAAAATTGGGGACTTGATTACATTTTGCACCGCAGTCTCGCCGTTCGAAAGTTGGGTAAGCGGATCGAAGTAAGTGATCTTTCCATTTGATCCTTTAATGCCGAAGCGTACTGGAATGATGTAGGTGGGAATTGTAGTGGCGACATTAGTGGATGACGGGTCGGTTCCCACCATCACAAAGTGGTTGGTCGCGCCCTTGTAGGTGAAGGTTCCGTCCCAGGTCTGTAGCGGCGTGGTGGACTTAGCCACCGATGCATCGTCATAGTGGGGCCGCGGATGCGCGAAAGCCGGGATGCGATTTTGCGCATGCGACGCGACGGCTATCGCAAGGAAAACGGTTGAAGTAAGCGTCAGGCGATGAACAAAGCTGGACAGTTTCAAAGGAAAGCCTCCGTTGATAATTTCCACAATCCGCGGGGGAGACCGGGGCTTCTGGTTTGAACTTCTGGGGGTGAGACGAGGAAATCGATCGCGAGGCTAACAATTTTCTGTGAACGAAATCGAATACAAGAAGGCTGGCTTCACATCACTTCCGCAAAGCCAGCTCTTCACCATTCACTAACAAGGTCCGCTACAACTTTTCGAAAAATTCACACGCCGAGCAGGAAATATAAATTCCACCCGGAACGTTGCGCTCGCGATCTTTCACCCGCTTGACGATGCGCGTAGTCTTGCCGCACTTGGGGCAATCTGTGCTCTTGCTCGTGTCCATGACTTTTTTGCGATCCGCGGTCTTGGCAATTTTCGCCATAAAAGCTCCTTAATGTTCTTGGATAATCGTTGCGTCTGAATCCGCACCAGCGTCACACGACGGGGCGTTCTTCAGGAAGGTAAAGTCTGCGAAGGCTTTCCGGCCCACGTCCGACTGTTTTCTATTTTACACTGCTTGAGGAGCCTATCGCTTGCCGGGTACTCCCGGAAGACAGTAACGGCCTTGACCGACTTTCCCCAGAGAATCGTCTCGCTACAGCCCAGCATCACCTCGACCATTGCCGCATTGGGCGAACTCGATCGTATTGTGGCCTGCACCAAGTACTGCGTCGATGTTTGCCCCGAAGTCGCCGAGCGCGGTTGCACTATCGTCGCCGACTCCTGGACTGCACAAAGCCACCAGATTCGCGCCGCAAGCCCGGACTTAGTGATCGCGTCCGTTCCCTATCAAGAGAAAGCGGTAATCGAAATCCTGAAAACCGGCACGCGATTTCTCGGGCTTGCGCCCAAGACTCTTGCGGATATTTACGGCGACATCGCATTGCTTGCAGGCGCAGTCGGGAGAGCGGAGCGTGGGATCCAAGTGATCGCATCCATGCAAGAGGAGATCGAGAGTGTCCGCGCCATCACAGCGGGAGGGGAGAGACTTAGCGTGTTCTGCGAGGAGTGGGGCAAGCCGCTCATAGCGTCCCAACCGTGGGTCGCAGAACTTGTCGGAGCCGCCGGCGGAAAATTTGTCGGCCCGCCCGGCGCGCAAACCACCGCGGAGACCGTGACCGCTGCGAATCCCGATGTATTCATCGCCGCATGGTGTGGTGCAGGCGACCGCGTTCCACTGGAAAAGATAGTCCGGGACCGTGGGTGGACGGATTTGAAAGCCGTCCAAACCGGGCGTGTATACTGCATTCGTGACGAGTTCTTGAATACGCCGGGACCGACTCTGATCCGGGGTTTAAAGGCGCTGGCCTATGCAATCCATCCCGGGTTGTTCGCAAAGCCCGGAGGGATCAGGGGTTTGGGCGAGCAACGGCAACTTAGGTAAGCCGCTCTAGCGCAGAATCCACAGCATCGTCATTTAGACTTTATCGATGCCCAATACATTCAGCGATAACTCTAATCGGCCGCGACGCTGGGAACAGCCGACTACATGAAGCGTGTCGTCGCCGCATTGATGATTCAGAACAACAAGATCTTGGTTTGCCAGCGAACTCGCCATCAAACCATGCCGCTCAAGTGGGAGTTTCCCGGCGGCAAAATTGAGGAAGGCGAACAACCGCGCGACGCCCTTCGCCGTGAGTTAGATGAAGAGCTTGGCATCGACGCGACAATTGGTGACGAAGTCCGCCGCATCGTCCACGAATATCCCGGCGGGGGATCGGTCGAGTTGCGGTTCTTTGTAGTAAGAGAATTTCGCGGCGAATTGGAGAACAAAATCTTCAAAGACATTCAATGGGCAGAGAAATCGGCGCTGCCGTCATATGATTTTCTCGAGGCCGACCTTACCCTGGTAAAAGAATTATCCGAAGGAAATCTCTTGTAGTACGCCCTAGCGAACCGCCATCGCCGCAACCAACGACTCGAATATCTTCATCCCATCGCTTCCGCCTAACTGCGCCTCGCTAAAGCGTTCGGGATGCGGCATCATGCCTAACACGTTACGCCCCTGGTTGCAGACTCCCGCGATATTATCGAGCGAGCCGTTAGGATTCGCCTCAGGCGCGATCTGACCGGCCTCGTCGCAGTAGCGAAAAATTACCCGCTGATCGCGCTGCAACTCCGCGTGCGTCGCTTCGTCGCAGAAATAATTCCCATCCATGTGGCCGATCGGAATCGTCAGAACATCGTTCTCGTGAAGCTGGCTGGTGAAGGGCGTGTGCGCGCTCTCAACCCGCACTTGTACTGGCTTACAGATATACTTCAATCCGGCATTGCGCCTCAGAGCACCGGGCAGCAAGCCAGCTTCGCACAGAATCTGAAAGCCATTGCAAATGCCGAGCACCGGTCCACCCGAAGCCGCGAATTTACTCACCGACTCCATGACGGGGGAGAAGCGTGCTATAGCTCCGGTGCGCAGATAATCGCCATAAGCAAAGCCGCCGGGGACAATCACGACATCGCAATTTTGCAGATCGTGGGATTCATGCCAGAGAAACGTGGCCGATTGCTTGAGAACGCTTTGCGCGGTCCAGTAAGCGTCGTGATCGCAATTCGATCCGGGGAAAATAATGACGCCGAATTTCATAAGTTATGCTCTGGAATGAATAAAGTTTAGCACGATGCCATGATGAAAATTCAGGATCACTTTCGGCTCACTGGGGACGCGCTGCGACAGTGGTTCATCGCGCAAGTACAGGATTCCATCGCGGTCGGCATCCTTTGGCTGATCGGCCTTTGGATTCTCCAAGTGCCGTGGGCACCGCTCTGGGCACTGCTCGCCATGGGTCTGCAGTTCGTCCCGCATCTGGGTCCCGTTCTCGGCTTGGTTGGACCGGCACTTGCGGCGGCGCTGCGATGGGCGGATTGGCAACATCCCCTGGGCGTCCTGATTCTTTATGCCATCATCGTCATGATCGATGGCTTCTTCCTGCAACCTTACTTGCTTAAGCGCGCCGCCAAGGTGCCGATGTGGGCGTCCATATTGACGCCTCTGGTTCTCGGCACTCTCATCCCCTTCTGGGGATTTCTTCTAGCTCCCCCGCTGCTAGCGGTCGTCTACGCCTATAAATCGAGCCGGTCGGTCCACTGAACGGCTCGCTCATGGGGTGATCTCAAACACGGTGCCTTCGTTGTAGGTGCCGCCGTATTCTGTGACGCCGAACAGGTCGCCATTTTCGTCCATGGCGAGGCCGTTGGGGCTTCCGCCGTCTGGGCCGGAGAATGCGTGTACGATTGTGTATTTCCAGCTGCCGTTTTTCTGCGGCGACAGCCGGAAGATCACGCCGCAAGTGCCCGCGCAGGCGTTGCTGCCGCCGCCCGCGCCTCCGTAAAGATTGCCTGCTTTGTCGAAAACGAGGTTGTCTCCGGGCGAGCATCCCTGAGAGCAATATGGGAGTGCAGGAAAGTCATAAAGAATCGTTTCCGCCCACACCCCAGGAGCTTGCGGCGATAACTCGAACACCGTTCCACAGCCTACTTGCTCGCCGCAACCGCCGCCTTCGCTCGTCGTGCCGTAGGCGTTGCCGAAGCGATCCACTGTCAACCCTCCGTGCGGCCTGAGGCCGTCGTCGGGCGTGTAACCGACACCGAAGGTGTGCATCAAACGAACGGCCCATCCCGTGCCGTTGGCAGCCGTTGCACCCCGGCTCACTTGGTAGGCTACGCCGGCGTTATAGTCGCCGCTGTAGAAGGTGGTGCCGTAAAGGTTGCCCTTGCCGTCCATAGTCACAGGGTTGGGGTCGCCGCCGCCAATGAAGCAATTGTTGGGATCGCAGAAGTTGTATAGGTCGGTGTAATTGAACCCGCCGCCAGAGGGCGAGAGCTCGCCCATCGCACCGTATATGCCGCCGCCGATCAGTCCGAAAATGTTACCCGACTTGTCAATCGACAGGCCAGGGCCGGCTCCCATGTAAATAGAGCTAAAGGTCCATCCGCCCGACCCTGTCGGCGAAAGCTCGAAGACCTCGGAGCCAAACCCCTGAGCCACGCCGTAAAGATTGCCCGCCGTGTCGGCGACCAAATTGCCCAAGGGACTCAGATACGGTTCTCCACCGGGGAAGTCGTAGATCACCGACTCAGCCACTTGCCCGCCCGAGCGGGTCAATTCATACACTATGCCGCAGCCGTAGTCGCTGCAATTCCCCGTGCCGCCACCGCCGGTCACCCCGAACACCCTCCCGTTGGAGAGAAGAGGCGGGCCGTCCGGAACGGCCCCGTCGCCCGGGGCGCCAAAACTATGGAGAGACCTGAATTTAGCTCCCCCGTGACACAGGGGAGCCAAGCTCAGACCAAAAAGTGCGCGATTAAGAAGCTCTTTAGGTTAATCATCAGGACCGTCATCCGGGCCGGTGGGCGTGTACAGAGGATTGCGCTGGTAGTACATCTCAAAATATGACGCGTTGTAGGGGGCGCTAAAGCTCGCGAAGGTACGGGGATGCCCGATCAGCGCCGGATCGAAGAAGTCCGATAGCGGAATGTTGTTGCGCTTCTGACCCCAGTCCGGTGCATTGTAGTCCGCGTAACCTTTGTCGGCTCCGTCAACGAACGGCAATCCGAAGTTGTGCTCGGCGAAGGCCAGAATGCTGCCGAAATCGTGCACGTAGGGAGAAACCGCCTGCGGGCACTCGGTCGCTCCGGTGCCGCTGCAAGCCCCGGAGACGTAGCCTGGGTCGGTGTAGGCAGAAACTACCAGGAACGGCACGCGAAAGCCGTAAGTGTAGCCGCAGCCCCACCCGTTCGGCGCATATTGGCTCTTGCAGCTGCTCGGATCAGGGCTTCGGTAGACAGCAGGCGGCGGAACGTGGTCGTAAAAGCCGCCCCAGTCGTCCCAGACGATGAAGATGACGGTGTCCTGCCAGTAAGTCTGGGTTCCGTCCAGGCAGGGGCTTTGGCCAACCGCGTTCACAATGTCGGCCACCCACGACGGCCCCAGCGTAGTGGTTCCGTAAGGAGTGCCAGGATGGTCCGACCAAGCTGCGTCAGGAATCACCCAGCTGATCTTCTGCAAAGCGCAACCGGAGATGTCGTTGAAGATTGGCGCCGCGTTGCTGTTGGTTGCGACGACGACGTGCGACGCGTAAATTGACCCTGCTTGCCCACAGTTGCCGGTCGTAACACCGTGGGGATAGCAAATCTCCGGCAACTGCATGGGCGCGTTCCAGCCTCCCCCTCCGCTTACCGGGACGTAATATCGCCAGGGCACGCCCTTTCCTCCTTGTTCGCTGGTCACCAGACTGTCGTGGTCGTAACAATCGTAACTGCCATTGATCGCGGAGACTTGCGACCCATCCGGTTGCACCCAACGTGGCATGTGAAACGTGTCGGGGCAGCCGTCTCCGCCATCGTTCTCCGCTACGAAGTCTAACGGGTATGCTCCGGTCGGGCTGGTCGGCGCCGAAGTTCCGCTGAAAAGAAACATATGCGCCGGATTGCTTGGACCCTCGTTGGTCTGGAACATATAGTTGGCGAAGCCGTAAGCTTTGGCGATGTCAAAGTAGGGCTGCACCTGGTAGGGAGGATTATCGGTCGCGGCGTTGCTCACATAGGAATACTCCAGGCATGGGTTGGTTTGGACAGGATTGACCGGCAGGCAGAAGCCATCCATCTTTCCATTATCGTACTCTGGCACCCACCCTACCTCGATGGCTGGATTGATGCCGGGTGCTGGGTCCATGTACCGGTGATACGGGCCCCATCCGGTGATCATCGCGGTGGGGATGTTGCAGATTTCCTGGCGTTTCCCGTTCATGATGCCATAGCCGCCGTTGTCAATGTCGACCCCAGCTTCAAAAATATCTCCGACGCCGCAGTTGCCTTTGCTGGCGGTTGAGCCGGCGCCGAAGAGGTTGTCTGGGGTGCGGTTTTCCTGCACCACGATGATGACGTGCTGGAATTGGGGAAGTTGTTGTTGGGCGTACGCAGTGCTGGAAACCAGCAACGCGCAGAAGGAAAGCATTCCGAGCATAGTTCGGGGGACGAGTCGCATAGCGGCGCTCCTTTTGCGTCGTATATCGGCGTCGTGGGCGCCTCACCGGAGGCGGGTGGCTACGCCTTGCGCTCGCGAACGAAATCACTATACACCGAATCCGCAGTTTGGCAAGAGGCCAACCCATCTTGTTCCAAAATCCGGAATTGGAGGGTCTTTGCACCTTTGGGGAACTCTTTTTTCATTCTCTACGTAACGTTTTGTAAACTCACTCGTCCACTTCCCGGAGGCTTTGCATGCGCTATAGCATTCTCGCGGTCATCGTTGTTGCCTTGAGCGCGTCCACTCTGGTTCACGCCGAGGAGTGGCGCAAGCAATACATCGTTTCGGGCAAGCCCACGGTGCACATCGAGGGCAATGACATTAATGTCACCATCACCAGTTGGGATCAGAAAGAAGTCGATGCCCACGTCATCGCCGACGGCTACAAGATCGGCCCGAATAACATTCGCGTCCATGAGAGCCAGTCCGGCGATGAGATTCGTATCGAAGTGCGCAAGCCGGGCGGAACCTATTTCAACTTCGGCTACAAGCGCTCATTGCAGATCGAGGTCAACGTCCCCCGCGAGTCGAACCTTAGCCTGCACACCGCCGACGGCAATATCCGCGTGGACGGCGTTTCTGGCGAGTTGCGCCTGGTCACCGACGACGGCAACGTCGACGCTAACGGCCTGGCCGGCAAACTCGACATCAATACCAGCGACGGCAACGTCAAGCTCTCAGGACGCTTCGACGCGCTCAATCTCCGCACAGGAGACGGCAATGTTGAAGTCCAAGCGAGCGAAGGCTCGACTAACGCTTCAGGATGGCGTCTCGAATCCAGCGATGGCAACGTCCGTCTGCGCCTGCCCTCCAATTTCACGGCCGACCTCGACGCCCGCACTGGAGATGGAAAGATCACTCTCGACGTTCCCGTCTTAACCACTGGAAATATTGGCCAGAACAACATTCACGGAAAAATCAATGGCGGCGGCGCGCCGCTGGAACTCCGCACCGGTGACGGCAATATTTCGTTGAATCGGCTGTAAGAAAATCCGCCTTCCCTTCAAGGTAATCGAAGCGTTCGATCTCGTCGACCAACGAGCGGGCAAAGGTCGGGCATTCTGTTCGCGTCCTCTCTAGCCGCGTTGACTTTTCCACATGCACAAGGCAAACTACCAGTCTGCTGTTCACACGCATGTTTTTTGCTTCTAAGGGACGGATTGATTCGGCGCGAGACAGTCGGCGCGCATCTTAGAGTAGCCCATGCCTCCAGCACAGCGCTCAAAACGACTTTTATGAACGGACAAAAGGTGTCCTATACCATGGATTCGACGCTGGAGACGGTGGACAGCGCGGAGCAGGCGGCCAGTCGCATCGCCACTGAATTAGGCTTCGCAGAGGAAGAAATTATGCAGATCTCGATGGCGGTGCGTGAGGCTGCCGTGAACGCCGTTCTGCATGGCAACGCTTACGATCCAGGAAAAAAGGTAATTGTGGAGTTCGATCACACCGGCGGCAGTTTGATCATCACAATAAAAGATCAGGGAAAAGGACTCGATCCCGCCAAGATTCCCGATCCCCTGGCACCCGAAAATCTGATGAACACTTCGGGTCGCGGAATTTTTTTGATACGTTCGTTCATGGATGACGTTTCCATTCTTCCTACCGCGAACGGCACAGAAATAAAACTTACCAAACACGTCCACGGCGGAGCCGCGGGCGCAAAGGAGGCTTCTCAATGAGCATGAAAATCAGCACCCGGCAAGTCGACGGGGTCACCATCCTAGACTGCAGCGGGCGCATTACCCTGGGCGAAGGCAGCATCGTGCTGCGCGACGCGATTCGAGAGATACTTTCCAAGGGCAACAAGAAGATTCTGGTCAACCTGGGCGACGTCAACTATATCGACAGCTCCGGCATCGGCGAACTGGTCAGCGCCTTCACCACGGTCAAGAATCAGGGCGGCGAGTTGAAGCTGCTGAATCTGACCAAGAAAGTCCACGACCTGCTTCAGATCACGAAGCTCTACACCGTTTTTGACGTCAAAGACGACGAAGCGGCCGCGGTCAAATCCTTCAAGTAGACGTTTGCGGAATTCGAGCGCGGCCAGCGTTCCCCCGGCTGGCCCGCTGAGTCCCCTTTCGGCAAAATTCTTTGGTCATATGACACAGACTTCTTTATTGTCTGCGGGGTAGTGTGTCGTCATGCGACATATTTCATGGCTCGGCTGCCTGCTCCTCTGCACTTCCTCGCTCTTCGGGGCTGACTGCCTTGAGATTCAAAAAGCCTCCGAACACGTCGGCGAGACTCGGTGCGTTTCCGGCAAAGTTGTGCACGTGACGCAAGCCGAACACGGCGTCGTCCATCTGGATTTCTGTGATGATTACCGCATCTGCCCTTTCTCGGCGGTTATTTTTCATCGCAACCTGAAAAGCGTTGGCGATGTTCGCGCTTTGCAGGGACGCGTCGTGGAGATCCGTGGGGCCGTCAAAGAGTACGACGGACACGCCGAGATCATCGTCGAACGCGCGGGCCAACTTGGCGGTGACGCGGCTCACCTGCCACCATTACCGAAAACTTACGATGTGGAACAACGAGGCCACTACAGCGCCGGTAGCTTCAGTCTGCCCAAACCGACGCACGCCAAAGCTGGCAGGAAACAGCCCGTAAACCTGCCTGCGGATACTTTCAATCCGGAACCGGAAGAATAAAGCCAAACAGTGCCAAGTTTGGATTTTCTCGCGACCTCAGCGCCCGGCATGGCAAACGCCCTTGCACTCACACCAAGCCACGCCGCAATTCCTCCAATGAGTACTTGGTGCCGCGCCATATAACTCCGTCTTGTGAGAGCGTCAAAATCATTGAACGCAACATCGCGTACAGAAATAGGATGGCGCTCACTGGGTGCAGCAAGAAATAGTAAGGCCGCAAATCTGCAAACCGTGACATTCCTACATACAGTCCAAAGATCCCGAACAAGGCCAGTCCATAGGGCAATTTGGCCCAGCCGTGCGCCGCGATCACACCGACGAACGGCAACTCGTTGAGGAACGCCACGGCGAAGCACGATGCGGTCATTCGCCAGGTTTGAAACGACATGATGGCAAAAAAGTTCTTGGTGACGTTGTCGATGATCCCCGCCGCGCCGTGCCCCCAGTGCAACGAAATAAGATCGCCTCCGAAAACGCAGCGCTGTGCGAACCCACCCTCCTTTACCACCTTCCCCAGCTTGAGGTCGTCGACCACTTCAAAGCGCAAAGCGGCATAAGTTCCGACTGACTTGTAAGCGCGGCGACGAATTAGATTGAACGCGCCCACGCCCATGTAGTCTTTTGCCTTGGGATCAGCCACCTTCCACGGTCGATGTCCAAAGGTGAAGGTCGTTTGAAAGAACGCAATCATCATCTTTTCGCCGGGGCTTCTCATGATGAGCCAGGGAAACAAAACCACGTGGTCGGCGGAGGCGGACTCGGCATAGGCGATCGCACGGCGCAGAGCATCGGGGTGAAACAATACATCGGCGTCTGTGAACAGCAGCCAATCCCCGGTCGACTGGGCGGCCGCGGTCCACATGGCATGAGCCTTCCCCAACCAGCCTGCGGGCAATTCCTTAATATGGATCACGCGGAGGCGGCGAGATCGATTCCTCGCGGCGACTGCATCCATCAGTTCCCCAGTGCGGTCGATGGAGCGATCGTCAACCGCGATCACTTCGTAGTTGTCGTAATCAAGCACCGCAAGCCGCTCCAACGACGCGGCGATGTCAGCTTCCTCGTTACGGGCAGGAACAATGATCGTGACGCGCGGCGAATCTCCAATATTTCCAACCGACCGATTCCACTCCGGAAGTGAAATGTTTGCCAGGCTGGGCATGCCGAGGGCAGCGTCGACAATTCGACTCAGCCATGCCAGAGCCAGAAGGCAGCCGGCAATCCAGTGAAACAAGTTCATTTCACAGCGCTCGAGGGCGCTCCCGGCGCGAGTTCCGGCGCAAATCTCATGCCGTAAAAGAGGACGATCGAACTGAGTCCCATGGCAATCACGGGCAGGATGAAAGACGCCTGTAATGAATGATGGTCGGCCACATATCCCATGAGGGTGGGCGAAGGCACGTCGCCTAGAAGATGAAACAGAAATAAGTTGACCGCGATCGCAGTGGCACGAATCGGCACACCCACAGAATTGACCAGCGCAGTATTCAGCGGAGACGTGTTGAGCAGCAGCAAGAAAGCCGCGAGGCCGATGGCCGGAAGCATGATCGGGCCGGGATTGAACAGTGCGACGATCATTACTGGCACGCCCAGTCCAATGCTGACCGCCGACACGAAGAGATATGCGCCCTTCATTCGGGGCAGAAGATAATCGCCGAGCCAGCCGCCGATCAGGCTGCCGAAAATTCCGGCCACGACGACGATCCCTCCAAAAGCCGTATTCGCGGCCTGCAAGGAATAGCCGCGCGAGCGGGATAGGAACGTCGGCATCCAAACCTGAATGCCTCCCAACGAAAAGGTGGACATCGCGCAACCAAGCGTGATGGTCCAAAAGGCTCCGTTAGTAAAGAGAGCTTTGAGCGTCGCTGGCTGTGCCGTGGCTTTGGCCGCGTCGAATTGTCCGCGCGGCGGCTCGGGTAGGAAGAGAATTGTCACGGCCAACAAGAATCCCGGCAAGGCGGCTACGTAAAAGGGAAAGCGCCAGCCATGCAGCGCCCCCAGCCACCCTCCCAGCAGATATCCCGCAGCCGTGCCCACGGGAATCGCGAGATAGAAGATACCGAAAATCCAGCCGCGCTTTTTCTCGGGAAAGAGATCAGCGACAAAGGTCGGAGCGATCGTGACGAATGTTGCCTCACCGATGCCGACTAATGTATGCCGCAACAGAAGCTCGTGATACGTGTGGGTCACCGCAGTGAGCAGGGTGAGGCCGCTCCAGAACATCGCGCCGAAACCGATAATCTTCTTGCGCGAATAGCGATCCGCCAGCGGCCCGGTGAAGGGAGCGGCGATCATATACATAATGAGGAAGGCGCTGGTCAGGTATCCGAGTTGCGTATTGCTGAGCCGGAACTCAGTCTGCACCAGCGGCTGAACTGCGAACAGCACCGAGCGGTCGATATAATTCAGCAGGTTCAGCGCCGTCAGCAGGACCAGCGCCGTGCGGGGATAAAGCTTCGTGGCGGCCACTCGAAGGTTGAATATAGCACGGCAGCGACCAAAGCCTCCGCCAACCTTTTCCATCGTACCTCGCCTCCCGCTCATCTATGCTTTGGTATCGTTAGTAGAAGCAATGGCCCAGGAAGAAGAAGTATTAGGCAAAGCGTACGACAGCCGCCTCATGAGGCGGCTTCTGGGATATCTGCGCCCTTATAAGTGGCAGACCAGCGTCGCGCTGGCCTCGATCATCCTCAAGGCCGCAGCTGACGTTCTGGGCCCGTACCTCACCAAGCTGGCCGTCGACAAATACATGGTGCGAGCGCCCGGTACGCGCTCGCCCTTCGACCGCTTTTTGAGCAACGAGCCGCTGGTCGGAATCGCCCAGGTCGCGGCGATGTATGTTGGCGCGCTGACCTTCAGCTTTCTGCTCGAGTTTTTGCAAACTTACTTCATGCAATGGGTCGGACAGAAGGCCATGTTCGATCTGCGCGCCCAAATCTTTCGCCACCTGCAGCAAATGCACATCGGCTTCTATGACAAGAATCCCGTCGGAAGGCTGGTCACTCGGGTCACGACCGACGTGGACGCGGTCAACGAAATGTTCACTTCCGGCGTCGTTTCGATTTTCGAGGACATTTTCGTTCTCGCCGGCATCGTTGGAATCATGCTGACCATGAACAAGCGGCTTGCGCTGATCACCTTCGCGGTGCTGCCGCTCATCATGTTCGCGACCAAGATATTCCGCGATAAGGTGCGCGATTCTTATCGGCGCATTCGCACCGCCATCGCTCGTATCAATGCGCATCTCCAGGAACATGTGAGCGGAATGATGGTTCTGCAACTTTTCAACCGCGAAGAGCGCGCCTTTAAGAAGTTCTCCGACGTCAACGCTCTTCACATGGACGCATACAAAGACGCCATCATGGCCCACGCCGTTTACTATCCAATCGTCGAAGTGTTGTCGGCGACAGCGATTGCATCGGTCATTTGGTTCGGGGGAAATGACGTGATTCGCGCCACGACCAGCCTTGGAGTGCTGGTCGCTTTCATGCAATATGCCCAACGCTTCTTTCGTCCCATTCAGGATCTCAGCGAAAAATACAACATCCTGCAATCGGCCATGGCTTCCAGCGAACGTATTTTCAAGCTGCTCGATACTCCGGTTGAAGTGACTTCGCCGGCGACTGTCAAGATTGCAGACGGTCCCGGACGCATCGAATTCGACCATGTGTGGTTCGCCTATAACGCGCCGTCCAACCGCAGCCATGATTCCGAGCCAGACTGGATTCTGCGTGACGTCAACTTCGTCATCGAGCCGGGCGAAACGGTAGCCATCGTCGGTCACACCGGAGCCGGAAAGACAACGATCATCTCGCTGCTCATGCGCTTCTACGACGTGCAAAGAGGCGCCGTAAGAATCGACGGCATCGACGTCAAGGAAATGGATCTCGCCGATCTCCGCCGCCGTTTCGGAATCGTGCTGCAAGATCCGTTCCTTTTCACCGGAACGATCGAGAGCAACATTCGCCTCGGCACCTCACGCATCACTGACGCCGAAGTCGAGCAAGCCGCCGAGGACGTAAATCTAAGCGAGTTCATTCACGGCTTGCCCGACCGCTTCCAGGAAGAAGTCCGCGAACGCGGTAGCACCCTATCCACCGGGCAAAAGCAGCTTATTTCCTTCGCCCGCGCACTGGCGCACAATCCGAAAATCTTGATTTTGGATGAAGCCACGTCCAGCGTGGACACCGAGACCGAGTTTCGTGTACGCGAGGCGCTTAACCGCATGGTCAAAGGCCGAACCTCCGTCGTGATCGCGCACCGTCTTTCCACCATTCAGCAAGCCGACAAAATTATCGTGATGCACAAAGGCCAAGTCCGAGAAATGGGCTCTCACCAGGAGCTGCTCGCCCGCCGGGGAATCTACTACAAGCTCTACGAGCTGCAATATAAAGATCAAGAGATCGCCCTGGCCCCACTCGCCGGAAAAAGCTAATCATCGCAGTCGTGAGAACAGAAAATGGGGACCCGTTCAATTTCGCACCAAGCTGATCGCTGCCTCGGGACATGCCACCACACACAGTCCACAAGCCTGACATGAATCAGCCAGCGGCGTGTATGCGGTCTGTCCGCCGTGCACTCGATTCTTGAGTTTGCCTACAAAAGACAGTTGAGCGAAATCGACGGAGTCGATCTTTCTCACCTCAAAAACGCTAAACGGGCAGACCTCTATGCAATCGCGCTTACCCTCGCAAGCGTTCCGATTCACCACCGGCCGATAGGCGCCAGCCTTTGCCGCGCATTTCAACCCCGGCCTGTTGGGATCATTCGCCGCCCGACGCGCCTTCTCGGAATTTAGCCCCGGCTTCTGTCCAGAATTTTCCATCGCCATAACTATTTGCTCCGGATCTCTTCAATAGCCCGCCGAAGGATTGTGAACACTCTTTTCCGTTCCTCGGGCGCAGCATCGAGCTTCTCGTAGAGCGCCGTCTTCAGATCGTTACGCAACTCGCGAAACTCCTGCCTGGCCTCGCGCCAGTCCGACCTGATTCCCCTTCGCGGCCCTCGGGCCGGGTACTCGCTCTCGTCGTTTTCTTCGGCAAACTGCTTTTGAAACTCAGCCACCTTTCGTCCGAAGCGCGTCAACTGCTCAAGCGTCTCCTCAACCCCGGCACGATTTTCGTTCAGATAGGCTGTGCCTGCATTCGTGATCCGGTAAAGCTTCTTGGTGCCTTCGGACTCCGAAGCCGCATAGCCCATCTCTTCAAGGTATGTCAGCGCCGGATAGACCATCCCTGGACTCGGCGAATACATTCCACTGGAGTGTTCCTCTACCTGCTTGATGATCTCGTACCCGTGGCTGGGCTTCTGACTGAGCAGCACGAGAATGATGAGCTGCAGATCGCTCGAGGCCAGCATTTTGCCGCCTCGCATCATCCCCGGGCCGCCCATAAATCCTGCGCCAAAGCGCCCAAAAATGCCTCCACGACCAAAGCGGCCGTGCCGTTCGCGGCTCTCGAAAGAGCCAAATTCACAATGTCGATGCACGTAATCTCCTTTTCTTACAACATATCTAGATGTATATCATATGATATGTCTGTAGGCAACATGAGGCCAAGGGTGCATGGTTAGGAAAACTACCCTAGCGAATTCACAGCGGAACGGGAGACGGTATTCGAGCGCCTTGCGATCTTGACCATCAAGCGCAGACCAATCCCCGTCGCTGAGCCACTTTTTATATTTTCCGGAGAGTCGTGTGTTGTAATGAGGAGTTTGGCCGAACCGGTTCGCCGCGCCTTCTAGGAGGAACACCTTGGACTTCGCACTCAACGACGAGCAACTTCAACTCAAGAAAAGCGTGCGCGACTTCGCCGCACGCGAAATCCTGCCCCATGTCATGGAGTGGGACGAAGCTGGCGATTTCCCGCTCGCCACCATTAAAGAACTCGGCCGCCTCGGTCTCATGGGCACGATTTTCCCGCCCGAATACGGTGGCGCAGGCATGGGCTACATCGAATACGTCACCGCCATCGAAGAGCTCTCCCGCGTGGACGGCTCGGTCGGTATCATCGTCGCCGCCCACACTTCGCTCTGTTCGAATCACATCTTTCTCGCGGGAAACGAAGCGCAAAAGAAAAAGTATGTCAGCAAACTTGCCACCGGTGAATTCATCGGCGCCTGGGGTTTAACCGAACCCTCCAGCGGTTCCGACGCCGGCAGCGCTCGCCTCACTGCCGTGCGCAAAGGCAAGGAATGGGTGCTCAATGGCACCAAGACTTTCTGCACCAACGGCCACTACGCCGACGTAATCGTCGTGATCGCAGTCACGGATCGTGCCGCGCACACGCACGGCCTCTCCGCGTTTATTGTGGAGAAAGACACCAAAGGATTCCGTCCGGGAAAAAAAGAAAATAAACTTGGCCTGCGCGCCAGCGACACCGCCGAACTCATTTTTGAGGACTGCGCGATTCCAGCAGAGAACCTCCTCGGCGCAGAAGGCCAGGGATTCGTCGACTCCATGCGCATACTCGACGGCGGTCGCATCTCCATCGCCGCCCTATCCCTCGGCATAGCTGAGGGCGCTTACGATGCCGCGCTTAAGTACTCCAAGGAACGCAAACAGTTCGGCAAAGCCATCAGCGAATTTCAGGCGATCCAATGGAAGCTCGCGGATATGGCCACCGAAATTGAAGCCGCGAAACTGCTTACCTTCCGCGCCGCCGCCATGAAAGACGCTGGATCAAAAAGCACCATGGAATCATCGATGGCGAAACTCTACGCCAGCGAAGTTGCCGTGCGCTGCGCGAATGAGGGCGTCCAAATTCACGGCGGTTACGGTTTTATCAAAGACTATCCCGCGGAAAAATTCTATCGCGACGTAAAGCTCTGCACTATTGGCGAAGGCACAAGTGAGATTCAAAGGCTGGTGATTGCGCGGCAGTTGCTGAAGGATTAGCAGCCCCTCGCTCAACCTGCTTTACACTAGTGGATTGAGCGCTACGACTCAATCCTGGCTAACCCAGCTTCGCTCCGGCGATCCGCGCGCCCTGGCCCGCGCCATTTCCACCGTGGAGAATCGCGCCTCGGGCTGCTCCGAGTTGCTTAAAGCCGTATTCCCTTACTCCGGACATGCCCGCACCCTCGGACTGACCGGTGCGCCCGGCGCGGGCAAGAGCACTCTGGTCGACCAGCTCGCCAAGCACTATCGAAAGCTGGAAAAGACTGTCGGAATCATCGCTGTCGACCCCAGCAGCCCTTATACCGGCGGCGCGATTCTTGGAGATCGTATTCGCATGCAAGATCACTATGCCGACACGGGAATCTTCATCCGCAGCATGGCCACCCGTGGCTCGCTCGGCGGACTGGCCCGCACCACCGCAGATGTTGCCACCATAATCGATGCCTCGGGCCGCGATCTTGTGTTGATCGAAACCGTCGGCGTCGGCCAGGACGAAATCGACATAGTCCGCCTCGCCGACATCACGATTGTGATTTTGGTCCCCGGCATGGGTGACGATGTGCAGACGATCAAGGCGGGCATCATGGAAATCGCCGACATTTTCGTGATCAACAAGAGCGACCGCGAAGGCGCGGATCGCGTGGAAAAAGAGATTCGCGCTCTACAGTCTCTGGCCACCCGCGGCGACGCCTGGACTCCTCCCGTCGTGAAAACCGTCGCCAGCACGGGCCAGGGCGTCGACGATCTTGCCGCCGCCATCAGCAACTACGACTCATACCTTCGGAAAAACAACCTCACGGAAAAGCGCTCCGTCCATAATTGGCAGGAGCGCCTCGTCGAAATGTTGCGCGACCATTTCCTCGATCAGGTCCGAAGCAAAATTGGCGAACAGCGCCTCGCCGAATACGCCGCTGAGATCGCGGCACACACGCGCGACCCGTACACTCTGGTCGAGCAGCTCACCGCCAATACCGAGGTTGGAGTGTGACATACTTAATAATGGTATGAAGATCGATCATCTGGGTATCGCTGTCAAGTCGCTGGCCGCCTCGAAGGCCATTTATGAGACGCTGGGCTGCGATATACTTCCCGATGAAATTGTCGGTGGCGAGCAGGTGAGAGTCGCGATGATTCCCTTCGGAGAAAGCCGCATTGAGCTGCTGGAAGCCACCTCCGACTCGTCTACGATCGCAAAGTTTATCGCGAAGCGAGGCGAAGGATTGCATCACGTCTCGCTGCGAGTTCCGGATTTGCGAGCCGCAGTGGATCGTCTCAAGCGCAATGGCGTGCGACTCGTCAGCAACGAAATAAAGACCGGCGCTGGCGGCCATCCCTATATTTTCATTCATCCTTCGAGCGCCGGCGGAGTGCTGCTCGAACTCGTTGAATCGATGCAGGAGAATCACTAACGTTGCGATCTGACCTCAGCGGGCGACTCATGCTCTGCATGATTCTCTACGTCACCGCCGCCGGCGCCGCGGAAAGGCGCCTATCCACCGAAGCCCTCAGTTGCGGCCATCTCGCAACCGGTGGGTCGCGCACCAGCAAAACCGACATGATCTCCAATCCGCGCAAATCGATGGACGCTTATGCCGCGATTACGATTTCTTCCAACCCGGCTTCCGCGTGCACCGCGAACTATAGTCTGGTCGTCAGCGAGCGCTCCGGCGGATTCAAACCTGTAAAAACGCTCTCCGTGGAATTGCACGACAACGCCGGAATCGATCTACTGGGGTTTTCTCCCGATGGCTCCAAACTGGCTGCTGATTTTTGGTGGTCGGTGGGCGACTATCGCAGACACCGCCCGGTCGTGTACGAAGTCAAGTCGCACATCGCCCGCATCACCGAATTGGGGGATCAGGTTACGTCCCAGCTTCCCGCCTGCGGATATATTGAAAACCTGACGGGCATCACCAACGCAGGCGAGATCGAACTGCACGTTCCCGGCAACGCAACTGGAACCGACTGCCCCGATCAGGGCAACTGGCTGTTCGATCCGAAATCCGGGGAAGCCAGCCGCGCCAAATAGCGTTCTCTTTATGTGGCTTCTCGCCCTGGAAACTTCCGGCAAGTCGGGTACTCTCAGTCTTTCGCAAACCGATGCCTCCTCGAGCTGCGAACTTATTGCAGAAGTCTCGCTAAGCGGGGGAACTTTCTCCGCAGAAATCATTCCTCGCATCTCGACCCTTCTTTCCGATCACGGTTTGAACAAGAATGACTTGGCAGGATTCGCCGTTGCCTCTGGCCCCGGCTCCTTCACCGGACTCCGCGTCGGCCTCGCCGCGATAAAAGGACTGGCTGAAATCCTGCGTAAGCCCATCGCCGCTGTGTCGCTGCTTGAATCAATGGCGTTCGAAGAGAACGAGGCTTCGAATGCCGCTTTGAAAGGTCTCCGCATCGCGGCCTCAGCCGTTGAGGAAGAAGCGTCCCTCCGAATCACTTCAGCCCTCGACGCAGGACGCAACGAGATATTCGCGAGCAAGTACGACCGCACCGTTGGGCTGCCTCACTTGCTCGCGGAGGATTTGCTCTCGACGGATTTGCTCGCAGGATTCGCGAATGGGTCGCTGGTGCTCACCCCCGACGAGCGCGTCCTTCAGATTGCAAATGCCGCTGGCATCGCAGCTCGGAAGGTCCCGCGCCCGACCAGCGCAGCGATCGCCTGTCTCGGCTGGAGAAAGATTCAATCGGGCGACACGACATCTTCCGAACAACTCGACGCGCTATACCTCCGACGTTCCGACGCCGAAATCGCGCTGAAGTGATGCTGTTATGTTCGAAAGAGCCACAATTCGTCCAGCGACCCTGTCCGACGTGGCGCAGATGATTGCGCTTGATCAGGAGTCGGACAGCGCAGCTCACTGGTCACCGGAGTCCTATCGCACAATTTTTGCCGACGATTCGCCAAAGCGGATTGCCCTGGTTGCAGAACAAGCTGGAAGACTTGCGGCTTTCGTTGTCGCCCTTACAGCGACAAGCGAGTGGGAAATCGAAAACCTTGTCACCGCGCCTGATGTTCGCCGCCGCGGTCTCGCCGCAAGCTTGATCAACGAAATTACGCGCCAAGCAAAGGTTTGGAAAGCTGAAGGCATCTTCCTCGAAGTCCGGAAATCAAACCGGGTGGCTCGATCCTTCTACGGAAAAATGCGGTTCAAGGAGAGCGGGTCACGCACTGCATATTACAACGCCCCGACGGAAGACGCCATCCTATATCGCCTTTTATTGCAGTAAGTTAGGGTTTTCCACAAAACCTCTTCATTTGAGGAAAACTGGTGCAAAGCTGGGCAATTTTGCCGTTGAAGCGGTCTCTCGCCCTGTGGTACGGTGGTGACACGGCACGATTAAAAATCCCGGTAGGAGGTCTGTTGGATGTTGATTCCTAGAGACCAGCTCCTGACGAATCACGAGGAGTTTCGCAAATTGGCCCACGAACACAACCTGTACTCGCAACGACTAGAGTTACTCACCGAAAAGCGCTATCTCACAGACGACGAAAAAATAGAGGAAGTTCGGCTCAAGAAGCTCAAACTCCGTCTGAAAGACCAGATGGAGAGCATCGAAAAACAGTATCGGCAGGCGATCGAGCAAGGGCAAGTCGCTTAGCCGATTGCTTTGTCAGCTTCGGACTACTCTACCATCGCCGTCTGCGGCAACGGGCGCTTTTCTGGCGCCTTTTTTGTTGTCCGCCGACGGCGCGCCAATCCTCATCGTCCTGCTCTATAATCGTCGTACTTCATGGTTCGAGATGGCTATCTCTATGCCGCGTTCCTAATCGTGGCAAGCGGCGTGGTGGGTTGGCTCGCCAGTCCGCTGTGGGCAATTCCTGCGCTTGTCCTCGCGGCATTTTTCTTGTGGTTTTTTCGCGACCCAGAACGGACGACGACCACCGAGCCGGGCGCTTTAGTCTCGCCCGCGGATGGAAAAGTGACCTCCATCTCGACGGTGAAGCTGGATGATCGCGACTTTACCCGCATCAGCGTTTTCCTGAATGTCTTCAACGTACATGTCAATCGTTCACCGATTGCGGGCGTCATCCGCGAAGTTCGCTACACGAAGGGCAAATTTCTAAATGCGATGAACCCCGCCTCCGCCGACGACAACGAACAGAACATGGTCACTGTCGAGGGCCGCTCCGGAGAAATTGTTCACTTCAAACAAATCGCCGGATTGCTCGCCCGTCGCATCGTGTTCAACAAAAGCGTCGGCGATTCCGTCGCGCGCGGCGAGCGCATCGGCCTGATCAAGTTCGGTTCGCGCGTCGACATTTTCTTCGACACATCGGCGACGCTGAACGTCGTCGTCGGAGACCATGTCAAAGGCGGTGCCAGCGTTCTCGGATTTTTGCCGGACGGGGGCCAAACTGCCGCGACATCTTCCACCGCATCCTCCCACCAAGGAGCCCGCTAATGGATGAAGACATTCCGAAGCGCCGCAAGGAAGATCGCGCCCAAGGTACTCGCCGAAAAGGTCTCTACATTCTGCCGTCGCTGTTCACCACCGGAAACATCGCGGCCGGCTACTACGCGATTCTGCAAACCGTCCACGGGTCGCCCGCTGAGTTCTGGCACTTCGATAACGCCGCCAAGGCGATTGGCTTCGCTGTTCTCTTCGACGGCCTCGACGGTCGCATCGCGCGCATGACCAACACCACCAGCGACTTTGGCCGTGAACTCGATTCTCTCGCCGACGTCATTACCTTCGGCGTCGCACCTGCGCTGCTAGCTTGGATGTGGGGATTCCGCGAACTGCCGGTCGTTCTGGCCTCCACCGAAATTGTGAATAAGCTGGCGCAAGTCGGCGCGATCGCCAGTTTTCTTTTTCTCGTCGCGGGAGCCAGCCGCCTGGCACGGTTCAACATCGCCAAGAATCCACAACCGTCGAATCCTGGCCGCCCCGGCAAGAAATACTTCGTCGGAATGCCCATCCCCGCGGGCGCCGGAGTCCTCGCCGCCGTCGTCCATTTTTCCGGAGGCGACCCCCTCGTCTGGTGGGGCAGCGCCATCACTTGGGCCTGCATCGTGGTCACGACCGGCTACCTGATGGTCAGCACCTGGCGCTTCTACAGTTTCAAAGATATCGACTTCCGCTCGCGGCAACCCTTCCAGCTAATCGTCTTGTTCGGAGCACTCTTCGCTGGCATCTGGTTTTTCTCCAAGCCGATGCTCTTCGTGATCGCTCTGACCTACATGTTCTCCGGAATTTTCTGGCGCTTGCAATGGATCGTCCGCCGTCGACCCTCCGCCCCAACCACGCCATACACGGAGCCATCCCAGGCCTCATGACGATGAGTAGCAATCCCAAAATCACCCCCGGCATTCGTACCGATCCCAACCGCGGCATTAGCGCCTATCGCGTGGCCATCGTCGGTGCTGGCGGATTGCGCGGCAAAGAAGTCGCCGAGGTTTTACGCGACCGCAACTTCCCCACCTTGGACATCAAGCTTCTCGACGAGGACGACTCGCTTGGCCAACTGGAATCGGCTGGCGATGAAGTCACCTTCATCCAAAGCCTGCGTTCAGAAAATTTCGAGAAGCTCGATTTCACTTTCTTCACGTCCGATGCCGAGACCACGCGCAAAAACTGGATTAAACCCCGCAACGCTGGCAGCACCATCATCGATCTTTCCTCCGCCCTCGAAAACGAGCCGGACGCGGTCGTGCGCTCCCCGTGGGCCGAACGCGAACTCGGAAAAATCTATACGCCACAATTGCAGCCCGGTCCAGCGATCACTGCGCATCCCACGGCGACGGCATTGGCCCTCATCCTGGCGAGACTGCAAAAGCTCGGCGAATTGAAAAGTGTTGTAACGAACGTCTTTCTGCCTGCTTCGGAATTCGGACAAAAAGGCATGGACGAACTCCACGAGCAAACGATTAATCTGCTTTCCTTCCAGCCGTTGCCCAAGAAGATTTTTGACACCCAAGTCGCGTTCAACTTAGTCACGCGGTACGGTGAAAGCGCTGTCAACTCGCTCTTCACAACAAGAGAGTTGATTCTTCGCCACTATCGTTTGATCGCTGGGGACAATGCTGCGAGGACATCCCTGTTCGTCGTGCAAGCGCCCACCTTCCACGGCCACGCTATGTCACTTCACGTCACGCTGGTGCAGGACGCTGACACCCATAAAATCGCAAAGCTGCTCGAAGGGGAACACCTGACCCTGACGCCTGCCAACGAAGAGCCACCCAACAACGTCGCCGTCGCCGGACAAGAAGAAATCCTGATTTCCATCGACAAAGACGATAACGACGCCAACAGCTTCTGGCTCTGGGCCGCGTCCGACAACTTAAGAATCTCAGCGTGCACCGCGGTCGAGTGCGCTGAAACCATGGCCGCAATCCGCCCCAGAGGGCAGGTCCAGTGACGGGGGGAAGAAAAACGCCATGCGACTCATCTTTTCCCCGACCCTGGCAGAGGGTGGAGGGTAGAAGGGGAAAGATGGGTGCCCCACTCTTTCGCTTTCTTTGCGAAAGGGTGGGAACACGAGCCGCAAGCAGCATAACTCTGAAAACATCCGCGCTCTCTCTCCTCGTTTTCCTCACAGCCTGCGGTTACCATACCGCCGGACACAACGTCACCCTCCCGGAAAACGTAAAAACCATCGCCATCCCCACCTTCCGTAACCAGACGCAAACCTACAAAATCGAGCAACGTCTTACCGCCGCCGTCGTAAGAGAGATGAACACGCGCACCCACTACCATGTTGTGACCAGCGACTCCGCCGATGCCGACGCCACACTGAAAGGCGTGGTGCTCGCTACTTACACCACGCCGCTGACCTACGACTCGCAAACCGGACGCGCCGCCAGCGTCCTCGTGGTCGTGAACGTCAGCGTGACTTTGACCAGCAAGGATGGCAAAGTGCTCTATACCAATCCTTCATACCTGCTGCGCGAGCAATACCAGGTTTCGACCGAACTCACGAGTTTCTTTGAGGAAGACACGCCCGCGATGCAACGCCTCTCCAACGACTTCGCGCAAACTTTAGTCTCAAACATGCTGGAGGGATTCTAATCTTGTAATGCGAGCCTTCGCCCAAGCCGACCGATTCGTCTCCGAAGTGCAAGCGCACAATCTCCGCGCGGCCTACGTCTTCGTCGGCGATGAAGTGTTCTTCCGCAAGCGCTGCCGCGAGGCCATCCTCGAACATCTGGTTCCCGCCGACATGCGCGACTTCAGCCTCTTCGATTTCGACTTGGCGGACACCGATCTCGCCGAAATTCTCGATCGCGCTCGCACTCCCTCGCTGATGGCGCCGTTCCAGGTTTTCTTCGTTCGCGGAGTGAAAAGCCTTTTCGGACGCGGCTCCAACGATGAAAAACTCTCCGCCATCGCCGCTTACTGCAAAGATCCCAATCCCGACGCTGTGCTGATTTTTATTGCCGACCACATCAGCATTCCCGCCGACGCCCGTCGCATGGACATGATCGACAAAGAGCGCTACGAACGCATCCGCGAAACTCTCGGCCAATATTGCGGCATCGTCGAACTGTCGCGAGTGGAAGAAGGCGAAGCCGTCCGCTGGATCGGCGAATACGGCGCCCTGCGCGATGTGAAGATTGACGCCGACGCATCCCGCGAACTGGTCGACGCTCTCGGCGGCGACATGATGATGGTTTCGAACGAACTGGAAAAACTCATCCTCTACGTCGGAGAAAAAAAACGCGTCACCCTCGGCGACGTCGAAACCATGGTGCTCGCCGCCAAGCAACGCTCGCTCTACGAGCTTACCGACGCCATCTCCGCCCGCGACCGGGTCCGCGCGCTGGCCATGCTGGACGCTATTCTCAGCGTCGGTGAGGGCGAAGAAGCCGCCATCGGCCACCTCTACATGCTGGCCAAAACTTTCCGCCAGATGCTGGTCATCATGGAGCGCAACGTCCGAGACCAGCGCATGTTGTGGGCCGCGCTCTGGCAAGGCTTCCGCGTCCCACCCTTCGCCGCCGACGATATCATCAAGCAAGCCCGCCGCTACAAATCGCGCCGCGACCTAACCCGCGCCATCCGCTTGATCGCAAAAACCGATCTAGCGCTGCGCTCCAATCCACCAAGCAAACGGCTGGTCCTGGAAAAACTAGTTCTAGACCTAACGGCCGAACCCCGCCCCGAAATCGAGTGGATGCAGGAGCAGTTGCCGGTGTAGGAAGTCGAAAGTACTGTTGTGCGCGTTAGTCGGCATGAAGTAGGCTAAAGCATTCCATGGAAGTCTCAATCACACAGTTTCGCCGGAAGATGTTAGCGCTGGTCGACCGAGCGATGGCAGGCGAAGAGATTTGGGTGAATTGCAAAGGACGCCGCTTTCGGATGATGCCCGAAGGTCCGCCCATCAACCGCCTCAGCCGGATTAAGCCAATGGACATCATCAATTCGGAAGCGCAGGAAACTGTCGACGAGTCCGTACAGGCGGAGATGGTCAGGGCTTGGGAGCGCGATTGGTCTACGCTTTGATTCCCGCGTACCGCAAATACCCTCGCAAATCTCGTGGCCTGCATATGATATCCCGGTCAACGCCATCAATATGCTAGCCTTATTCACATGGGCGCCGTCGTAGAAAACTTGGTTGGGTCAACCGCTCCGCACCTCCTCACCCAGCTGTTTTCTTCGCTTCGCGAAGTAAGAGAGATTCGCGTCGCGCGATGCTCCCCCTTGCCTCCCCTCCAGAATCGGCTAAGTCTAACAACTTCTGAACGTGCTGTTTTCGAACGGGCTCTTGACCTTCGCCGACGGACAGGCCTTTCTTTTTGGGACGCTGCCTTATTGGAGATGCCTTCAATGCCAGATAGTAGTCGACTACTTGACGCCGCGATGATGCATGTCTCGCTGCGCGGTCACGAGCGTGCCTTGTCTATGACCGCAGTAAATGCGGGTGCTCTTGAGCACATGTGCTCAGAGTTCCGAGCGGAAGGCGAATCCAATTTGACTCTGCTCTCGGAGTTGACGCGCTGCGATGGATCGACAGGGCATCTCCCCATGATCGATTTCCACGCGTTCAAATCGCCTGCCAATCAGCGCCTCGTAGAGGCGGTAGCCGAGAAGCTCTTCCCTGACGGATCAATATTGATGGACTCGGGGGAGTCCTATCATGCTTACGGTACACGCGTACTTTCGCCTGAGGATTTTCGGCGCTTTCTTGGCACCGCGATGCTCTTTGTTCCAATCATTGACCGCGCTTATGTCGCGCACCAATTGATCGAAGGGCGCTGCGCACTCCGCCTGACGACCGGCGGCGGCAAGTCACAAGTCCCAGTGGTCGTCGCAGTCTTGCCCAAGAGGTAGACCATGCCCAAAAGCAAAAAGGGTGCGCGGTATCATGCCGAATGGAAGCTCCTCATGTCGCCCTCCCGATTGCGGCCAACGAGGGTCAAAGGCCGGTCTCCTTTCGACGCCAGGACGGAATTCGAGAACGATTACGACAGGGTCGTATTTAGCTCTTCGTTTCGGAGACTCCGCAACAAGGCCCAAGTGTTTTCCCTTGAGGCCCACGACTTCGTCCGAACCCGCCTGACCCATTCAATTGAAGTCGCTACGATTGGCCGCTCTCTGGGGGAGGGGGCTGCCGCCGGGATGATACGCAAACACTCCGAGCTATCCGACCTCACACCGCGAGACATCGGAACTATCGTCGCAACCGCCTGCCTGCTGCACGACATTGGTAATCCTCCGTTCGGACACTCTGGTGAGAAAGCAATCGGAAGGTGGTTTGCAGCGAATATAGATGATGGCTTTCGGCTAAAGCTTAGCGATGCGAAGGAACGAGAAGACCTGAAGAATTTCGAGGGGAATGCCCAGGGTCTCCGCATTGCGACACGGTTGCAATGGAGCGGCCAAGACTTCGGAATGAATTTAACTGCCGCAACCCTCTCAACCTTGATCAAGTACCCGTGTGCCTCCGACGAGGTCGTTCTCGACGGCCCAAAGTCCCGAAGAAAGTTCGGATACTTTAAAGCAGATGCGCTCACGTTCAAAGGCGTCCGATCCAGCACCGGGCTTGGCGGGCATCGCCGCCACCCACTTACCTTCCTTATGGAAGCCGCAGATGACATTGGTTACGCCACGGGCGACATAGAAGACGTGCTTAAAAAAGGATTCGTTGATTATGAGACTATTCGTGAGTCTTTGAACGACGTTAAGAGCAAAGAATCTAGGAAGTGCGTCAGAGATTTTCTTAACGGCCCCTACGAGCGTGATTTCAAGGGGATCGCCCCGAAAGAGCGTCAGCAGCTCAGCATTCAAAGATTCTGCCAAATGGCAATCAGGTTGATGATGAAGTCAGCAATTGGAGCATTTCTAGACAATTTCGATGTGATCATGGAAGGAACATTAGACAGGGACTTAGTCGGAATCATGTCAATGAGCGACCTTTGCGATGCGCTAAAGGGGATAATGACAAACTATGTCCATTCTCACATCGAGATTGCTGACAGGGAACAGACAGCTCGAACCGTCATCGCTGGCCTACTTTCGGCGATCGTCGATGAGCTGCAAGATCGCCCCAATGGTCCGCTGGCTCTTTCGGCATACAGACAAGCGCCCCTTCATAAAGGCGAAGGCGGGAGTACAACACTAAATGCAAACTACATCCTTTCTCTAAGAGCCTCTGACTACGTGGCGGGTATGACCGATGGCCATGCATTAGCGCAGTACCAGCGCATTTCTGGCATGCGCACCTCTTTCTGAATCGATGCTCGCCTCTTCACGTACCGATCGATGGCTATATGCGCCCTTAAACCGTACCCGCACCAGCCAGTAAATCATTAGCACCAGCGGTAGAAATGCCGGAACAAAGAGTATGTTCGTGCCGCGCAGGAATGCGGGGAGAACTTGTTGCTGTCCTAGAAACAACGAGCCGGAGGCGAAGAACAACGCAAACAACATCCGCCACAGATGGCGCACGATGCGATGGACGCCGAAGATGCCGCCACGCACTAACATGCGAGCGTCCCCCGCAGCGGCCAGCAGAGCAAGGCCGCCAAAGATAAAGTAGAGCGGCGGGGGATATCCAAACTTCAATCCAGTTGCGCTGCGCAGCGCGTCCACGCCGAACACGACTTCAGTGGCTCCGACTATGACAGCGAAAAGTAGCGCGCCGTAATCCAAACTGCCCAGTCGCCCATTCGGACGCTTTGCCGTCGCCCACGCCGTCCCCACCAGATAGAACGTGAGAACGCCGCCGATTACATTCGTGACCTGTGACTTCATCAGCGCCAACCAAGTCGCGCTCACGGCGAGAGTGAGCATAGATACGACGAATACATTTCCAGCCACTCGATGTCCCCGCGAACCTTTACGGTAAAGCATCGCCACCACGCCAGCGAGTAAAGCGATCGTACCCGCGCAAATATGAAAAACTAACAGTGGCAGTCGCATAACTAAACTCCTGAACCAGCGACTCCGGCAGCGGGTTGGGCGCTCGCTACATCGCGCAGCGCAGTCCCGCAGTACGAACAGTAGACATCGTTGACGTCCACCGCCCGCTGGCACTGCGGACAGCTCGGACTCAGCTTGTAGTTGCAGCGCGGGCAGAAGTTGTATCCCGCCTGGATTTCATTGGCGCACTGCGGGCAAGTCGCGACCCGTGGCTTCCGCAATAAGAAATACAGCAAGATGCCCAGCGCATTCGGAACGCAAACGGCCAGCAGCGTCCACAGCACGCGACTCATTCCGCGGCGGCCCGCGTCCTGGTTGATATACCCAATCAACATGAAGTAACAACCCAGAAATGTTCCACCGAGAATTGCGAGCGGGACCATTCCGATCAACGGAAATGGAGGATTCCCTGAAACCGTGGCATACACCACGGCTGCAAACGCCGCAACATAACCGAGGCCTACGAATAGGTAAGTCCACGGCGAAATAATCCGGACTTCATCGATAAAACTTGTCGAACCTACATTTTTAACTGGCATATTAGCTCCCTATTTCCCCGCAGCTCGTAGTGCACTCGCGTCCGCGCAAATAACTTCGATTCCTCAATCAATCACCGACGGAACGCCCGCCATCGGCCAAATGAGTGCCACGCGCCATTAGAAACGCACTCACAACCAACGCCGGCACGACCCAGAAAAACGCAAAGCCTGCCTCCCACACCAATCTCGAAACGCCTGCCGAGTGGCCCATCCAGGCAAACAGTCGCCAGGCAAGCGGAACCGTAATCGTGGCGGACAATCCCACACCCAGACACGCCGTCCCAACTAGCCACATACGGGCTCGAGCCTCGCGCAATCGAGTGGCGTGAAAGCGAACCCTCATCTGAGTGGCACGCACCAACCGCGCATCGGCCGCGATCGTCAGAGAACGCACCGCGCGAACCACCTGTCCAGCAGCGTCGGCATACTCGCGACACGCAACGCACTCTCGCAGATGGCCTCCGAGCCAGGTCTGCTGCGTGTCCTCCAAAGACCCCAGCGCGATCAACTCTCGCGCGCGTTCATGTTCGCTATGCGTCATGCTTGCATCCTCCCCATCTTCCCCATCAGCAAATTCAATCCGCGATACAGCCGCGATTTCACCGTACCCATCGGCGCTCCGGTCACCGTGGCAATCTCATCCAACGCCAAGCCATCTTGAAACCGCAACACAATGGCCTCGCGATATTCCGCCGGAATGCCAGCTAGCGCGGCATTGATTTGCCCGGCCTGCTCATGCTGCGCCACCAACTCCCACGCCGTAGGACGCGTGTCGGCCGGCTCCAGCGGCGCATGATCTTCGTGCTCCATCAACCCATCCAGGCTGACCGGACTCTTCTTGCGCAAATAATCAATGGTGAGATTTCGCGCGACGGCATAAAGCCAAGTGCTGAATTCACGCTGGCCGTCATACTGATGGCCGCGCTCCATCACGCGAATCCAAGTTTCCTGGAAGAGGTCTTCCGCCAACTCGCGATTGCCCGACAGATAGACCAGATAACGCAGCAGCCGATGCTGATACTGCTCAATGAGTCGGTCCAGCAGGTCGGGATCCCGCCGCCGAAGACCGCGAGCGATCGCGCCCGCCTCAGTGTCCATCGCATCCATCTTCATCAAGCAATACGCCGTGGAGTTCATGCTACCGGGATATACGGGCGAGAGGCGGAAAAAGACGCACGGAGGCCAGCGTGCCCCGGATAGGCTACTTAATGGATTCGGCGTCAGCTAGATACAGAGGGTGATGTTTATCCACGGTATGAGCCGGGAGGCTTCTCGACGGCGGCTACGGGTTCACTCCGACAACCCGACTGGTTTTCCGAACACGGTAAAGGAGTCTCTGAGAACATCGCTATCGGAACGGACGCCATCACGACAGCAAGCGATGGGAAAGTGTTCCCATCGATTCCTGTCCAATGTTAGAAATGTACCGTCGGTTCCGCGGACATGCCCGGCCGAAGGCGATCCAAATCGCGCTGGTTCGGATTGAGGTGAATACGGACTGGAAGCCGCTGGACGACCTTGACGTAATTGCCGGTAGCGTTTTCCGGCGGAAAGAGGCTGGACCGGTCTCCTGTATCGGCGGGCATATTCTCCACTGTACCGTCGAAGGACTCATCCAGGGCGTCAACCTTGATGGTCACGTGCTGCCCAACGCGCATCTTCTTTAACTGCGTTTCCTTAAAATTTGCTGTCACCCAGTCGTTGCTGATTTGCACGACCACGATCAACTGCTGCCCCTGCGAGATACGGTCGCCAACCTCTGCGCTGCGTTGGCTGGCGATCCCGTCCACTGGGGCGACAATGTGGCAGTAGCTTAGGTTGAGCAGCGCGGCATCGAGCTGCGATTTCGCCGAGTCGACATTCGCCTTGCGAGAGCTTACCGTGGCCTTCTGAATCATAATCTGACGTGGAGAATTGGCGCGGTCCTGGGACAGCTTGCTCTCTTCCTGACGCAACTGTGCTTTGCGTTGATCGACAATTTTGGCCGACGACTGCGCTGCAGACCGGCTCGCCTCCACGGCCGCTTGCTGGGAAGCCGCGTTGGCAACATATTGGTCGTAGTCGGAGTGTGAGATCTCGTCTTTATCCACCAGCTCTTTGTAACGCACGAGATCGGACTGGCTCTTCCGATTATTAGCCTCAGCCTGTCTCAGCTTTGCGGTATTGCTGTCATAATCCTGCTGAGCACTGGCGACGGCGGCCTCGGCGGTAGCAACCTCCGCTTGGTCAATATCGATGGTCCCTTGATTCGAAGTTTGTGTGATCGGCACATTCGGGTTTTGCGCCTGGGCCTGCGCAATCGCCTGCTCATAGGCTGCCCGGGCCTGGGCGACTTGTACTTCGTAGTCGCGGGGATCGAGATCGACCAGTGGCTGTCCTGCCTTCACCGGCTGATCGTTCTCTACATATACCGCGTTCACTGTTCCCGATACTCGCGCTGCGATTTGGTTTAGGTGTCCGTCAATTTGTGCGTCGTCGGTGTCCTCATAAGTGCGCGAGTGGAGATACCAAGCGACGATGCCTATTAACAGGACCACGCCAACGATCGCGCCCACAAGCATGCGACGTCGTTTGGTGGCTGGATCGAGCGGCTTCTTCTCTTCTTTGTGGTCTTCGATTTTCTGGTTGTCAGATTGGGCACCGGAACCGCTCCTCGACGGATTATCGGTCTTCCGCTCATCCGGTTGCTGTCCTGTCTTTTGATCCTTCGAATCCTCTTGCGTGGCGCTAGGCATAAGTCAGTTTCCTTTCAGCATATTTGGGATGAATTTTTCGGCTTGCCCGGTCGCGCGCGCCAAACTGATGCGCGCAAGATTCAACGAGAACAAGCTGCTCACATAATCGCGCTCGGCGGACGCCACACTCTCTTGCGACTGCACCACTTCAACGGAATTCGTGACTCCAGCGGCGAACCGGTCGAGCGATTGGGCAAGCGTTTCCGCTGCGACTTGGCGATTTTCCTGCGCTACCGCGATCTGTTCGGTCGCGACTTGCAGGTCGACGTAGGCTTCCCGGACATCGAGTTCGACGACGCCTTTTTCGTCGGCATATTCTGCTTGTCGCTGACTTAAAGCGGCATCGGCTTCCTCGATGTCGGCATGAACCCGCCCGCCGAGGAAGATCGGAATGTTAATCGTGCCGGCGGCCTGAAAGACCTGCGCGCCTTGATTGGGATTCACACCCTCCAGCCCGTAGTTGCCCTGTATGACGAGGGACGGGAGATACTCAGCATTCGACGCCTTATGCGCCTCCTGTGCCGCCTTCAATTGCAGCCGCGCCGCTTTCAGATCGGAACGTTCAGCGAACGCCAATTTTACCGCCTCTTCGAGCGGCACAGCTTCGGGCACCGTTGCGGGCAGGCCTTCGGCCAGGTTGAGCGCTTGGCCGACGGGCAGTCCGATTAGGCGAGCTAGTTGCATGGTCTGTTTCGTTAAGTCACCGCGCAGAGAGCTGAGTCGCTGTTGCTCGGTGCTGAACTCGACAAAGTTTCGATTGCGATCGATAACCGGAGTCGTGCCCGCTTCGTACTGATTGACAGATTGTCTATATGTCGCCTCTGCCTGCTTCACTTGCGCTTCCTGCGATGCGACATTAGCTTTGCTTGCAAGCGCGCGCAGATACGTTCCACTCACCGCAAGGATAATAAGTTCGCGCGCGTCTTCTGCGCTCATCCGGGCTGCATTCTCCGAAGCCTGCGACTGTCTCAGGTTATAGAACGAGGTCATACTCAAGCTCTCGCTCGCGTTGGCCAGAGCGCTGTAGTAGTGAAACGGACCCACCGTAGTCGGAAGTGGAATGCTCCCACCAAATGTACCGGAACTTAATCCTTCCGCTTGCAGATCGATCTTCGCACCATTTTCCGATAGTGAAGCATAGATGTTGGGCAGCATTTCGCTGAGTGCGAAGAGTCGCTCACCGCGCAACCTTCTCACTGAAGCATCTGCGCTTACTGATCCCAGGTTGAATCGCAACCCGCGCTGGATCGCGTCGGCAATGTTGAGACTCAACGGTCCTTGAGGCGCGTGCGGATCGGGAACGCTGCCCTGATAAGTGCCGGAAACCTGAATCGTCGTATTTACGGTGTTCACACTGGCGCCGCGGCCATTACCGCTCGAAGACTGGCTTGCTTGCACAGACTCGCCGCTGTTGCCTCGCCCCGAAAGCGTCACCTGCGTCGCCTTCGACAGGGACGATGAACCCGGCGATCCTTGCTGCGCAACACTCACCGTGCCCAGAATCATCAGGACGATTGCCGCTCTTTTCACAGTTGTTCTTAAATCCTTCAATGTCTGCTCCTCGCTCCGGAATTACATTCCCTCGCCGGCAGGAGCGCCTTCGCCCGGCCGGTTTTTGCTCAACATAAAAGCGCACAGCATCATGGCAATCGAGACCCAGCACATCATGCGATAGACGTCCTGGTATCCCATCGCGGACGCCTGCTGATTTAATTGCTGATAAATCTGCGCGCGCGCCATGGCCTCCGCCCCCGGCCCACTCGCGACTGCGCCATAGGCGGAGGTCAGCGCGTTTAGATGATTGACGTACACGGGATTTCCCGGCTGCATGTGGTCCGCCAGCCTGGCTTCGTGAAAGAGCGTGCGATTGGTCACGAAAGCGCCCGTGATCGCAATAAAAACGCTTCCGCCAACATTGCGTGCGAAATTGATAATTCCCGACACTTGATTGCTGGCTTCCCGCGGCAGACCAACGTACGCGGCATTAGTAATCGAAATGAAGCAAAAAGGGATGGGCAGTACCTGAATCACTCGCAACCATGAGTTGAACGCAAAGCTCATGCCCAGCGTGATATGCGTCGAGCTGTAATAAAACGCCGCGACAAAGGCGGCGAATCCCGCGATAACGAGATTGCGGGCTGAGAACTTACCCGTGGCAATGCCGGCCAATGGCATGACGATCACAAGCGCTATGCCTCCGGCCGTGAGAGCCTCGCCTGCGACGGTGGCAGTGTAGCGCAATAGCGCCTGGGAGAATTGCGGTTGGAGCACTGTGCCCGCGTTCAAAATTCCACCCACAAGAAGCATTAAGAATGTGCAGATCGCGAAATTCTTAAATTTAAAAAGCTTCAGGTTCATGATGGGATTTTTCGTCACCCACTCCCGCCAGATCAGGCCGATCATTCCCGCGCCGAATAATGCGGCAAAAAAGCGAATAAAGTTCGACGCCATCCAATCGTTTTCTTCCCCTTTATCGAGCATAATCTGGAGGCCTCCCATGGCGAGGGTAAGGAAGCCGAGGCCGATGTAATCGAGTTTCTTGAGATTGGCCGTGTCGGGTTTAATCCAGGGCGGATCTTCGACAAAGCGAGTCACCAGAAACACCGCCAGAAGTCCAACCGGAACGTTGATGAAGAAAATCCATCGCCAGGAATAATTGTCGGTAATCCAGCCGCCCAGCGTCGGCCCGATCGAGGGCGCCAGCACGGCGACAAGCCCATAAAGAGCGAAGGCCTGGCCCCGCTTTTTTTCTTCGAACGAATCCGCCATGATGGCTTGCGCGATGGGTTGTAATCCGCCTCCGCCGGCGCCTTGAATTACGCGACTGATCAGCAGCAGGGGCAGCGACGCCGCGATGCCGCACGAGAAACTGGCCAACGTGAAGATCGCGATACACAAAAGAAAAAACCGCTTGCGACCGATGACACTGGATGCCCAGGCCCCAATGGGAAGAATGATGGCATTTGAAACCAGGTAGCTGGTAAGAACCCATGTACCCTCATCCGCGCTCGCGCCCAGGTTACCCGCGATGTGCGGCAGGGCAACGTTTGCAATGGAAGTGTCGAGAACTTCCATGAACGCCGCAAGCGCAACCGTAGCCGCGATAATCCAGGGGTTGACTCTCGGTTTCCACTGCGCTGCGGAGTCTGTCATCGCTTTATCGCCCTTGCGCGCAATACGATTTGTCTTGCCGAACGCTTCATGTTGTGCTTAGATGATGCACGCTGTAGTTGGATACATAATGTATGTGAAATAAAATAACTGCTCGTGGTTGGACGCGGGTCATGCGGACTCCGTTCGGCCGCGGCTGACGGACTTGGGATGCGGAGCAAGAGAAAAATGTTGTGCGCCAACCATTGGGCTGGCCCTCTCGTTGATTTTGCATTACGATTTCCGGGCACACTCAATGGCAGCCGGGACGACAATCCGTAAACGACTCACTCGCGATCAAAGCCGGGCGGTCACGCGCGCACGCTTGATTGCCGTCGGACGCGAACACTTCTTACGTCACGGCATTGGCGGTGCGATCGCAGAGGCCATCGCCGAAGAAGCGGGTTTCTCGAGGGGCGCTTTCTATTCGAACTTCGAGGACAAGGAAGATCTCTTTCTCGCCGTGATGATCGAGGAAGATGCGCGTCGCCGGGCAACTTTCCAAAAGATTCGCTTGGATCAAGCCACGGCCAGGAAACGCGTGAGGATGCTCCGCGAGACGTACACGAAGTCAATCATGGACCGCGATTGGATCGTACTGCGGGCGGAATTCGAAGCGGGAGCTCTGCGGAGTGAGCGTATGAGACAAAGTTTCGTGACAGCCTACCGGGAAGAAGTTCAAGCCGCCCTTGACAGTGCAAAGGAACTCGAAAAGGTGCCGGGGGTGAATTTCCAGATGAGTCCTAACGACCTGGTTATAGCGTTAATCACTTTCTCTCATGGCATGGCCGTTAAACAGAAGATTCTAGGAACAGAGCTGCCGCGAAAGACGACTCGTTCGTTGATCGAGTCTTTCTTCGACTTGATGGTGAGCTCGAAGTAGCCGTCGATTACTGCGACAAAGGAACCGGGCATTGTTGTAGAGAAAGTAAGCGCTCGGTGTTAACGACCAGCACGGTTTTGCCATCGCCCATAATGGCGGCACCGACGTATTCGGGCACCTTGGCGAGGACCCCGTTGAGGGGCTTGACGACGACTTCGACTTCGCCGAGAAAGTGATCCACGACGAGTCCATAAGGTCCCGAAGCGGCTTCGATAATCGCGACCGCCAATTCGGCGCGACGCTCTTCCTTCGCCTCAAACGCCAATGCCTGCGATAGCCAGAGCATAGGAAATACGGTGCCTCGCACCGGCGCGATTTGCTGCCCTTGCACGCTGACCACGACGGACTTGGGAATTTTCACCATGTTTCTGATTGTATCGATCGGCAACACCAGCTCGTGGCCTGAAACGGCCACTCGAATTCCTTTCGAAACCAGGAGGCTGGCGGGAAGCTCGATACGAAAGCGAGTGCCCTTTCCCATCTCACTCTGAATCCGAATCGCGCCGTGCAATGCTTCGACACTCGCGCGAACCACATCCATCCCGACACCGCGCCCGGATAAGTCGGTGACTTTATCGACCGTCGAGAAGCCGGCGGCAAGAATAATCTTGAAGGCAGACTCTTCGTCCATCGCAGCCACGGCGGCCTCGCTCAGGACACCTTTCTCGACTGCGCGACGTTTGAGCTTTTCGGCATTAAGTCCTTTGCCGTCATCTTTAATTTCGATCACGACATTCGAGCCGGTAGTGTAGGCGGAAAGGTCGATGCGACCGATGAGGGCTTTGCCGTTTTCAGCACGAATGGCTTTCGATTCGATGCCATGATCGGCGGCATTACGGATGATGTGTGTCAATGGATCGCCGATGCTGTCAATCACTGTTTTGTCCAGCTCGGTCTCTTCTCCGCTGACGTGAAGCTCTATATTCTTATCCAGCGATCGAGCGATGTCGCGGACCAACCGGGGAAAGCGCTGAAAGACCTGGCGGACCGGCATCATCCGAATGGACATTACCGTGGCTTGGAGATCGTCGGCCAGCCGGGAAACCTTCGCTCCAGCATCGCGCATTTCTTTGGCGACGCTCTTAGGCGATTCTTCATTCGCGATACGTTCAATTCGATCGGCGAATGCAGGCAAAGCGCCACGCGCGACGAGCAGCTCGCCCGCCAGCCGCATCAACGCGTCGAGTTTGGCGGAGTCTACTCGAATACTGGGCGCGACCACCGCGATCTCGGCCGGAGTCGCGATATCGGCTATCGGAACGGGAGCGTCGTCCGAAAAGACCGCGACTGCGGCGTCGGGCGAGTCCACTGCAAGGCGGGCCGCCTCGATGAGCAGCTTCGCTTTGGGTAGCCAGCCACCATCTAACGCTCCACTCTGTTGTGCAAGGATGGCATCCAGCACTTGATGAGCGGCGGCGGTGGCACCGGTGTGTCCATGAGCTTTGCAGGCGGAGATTAAAGTCTGTGCGGCTCGATGCGCGGTGGCCAGGCCTGGATTCTCGTCTCCCGACTGAAACTGATCCATGGCAAAGCCCAGCGCGGAGAAGGCCTGCTGCGTAGCGCCCCGGAAGCGAACGGCTTTGCCTTCCGCTTTGGCTGCGGAGGAACCCTCCGCCTGTTCGATAGTCACCTCAGAATCGTCCTCGACGAATAAAAAAACGGCCCGGACTTTTTCCTCGGTCTCGCTCGTCGTCAAATCGATCATCCATCGCAAGTAACAATTTTCTGGGTTAAACGGATCGGCGGAGATGAGACGGTCGGTATTGCAATGGACTTCTGTTTTGCCCAGCTCGGATAGCTCCAGCAGCAAAGATGCAGGGTCGGTTCCCGAGAAAAAAATCTCGCGATTCGGAGCAAAGCCAATCCTGTATTGCGCAGGCCCACGGGCTGTCGACTTGGGAGCGGCACGCTTCGCCTCAGCCTTATCCATATCGGGCAGAAAAGGTCGAATTGCGGTGACAACTTCGACCTCCAAGGGCAACAGCGACTCGGAGTCTGAGCCCCCCAAGTCCAGGAGCAAAACACAGCAATCGCAGGCCTTGAGCGTGGCGTCGATAAGTTCAGGAGTCGCTTCCAGTTGCTTGTTGCGGATGCGATTGAAGACCTCTTCTACGTGGTGCACGAAGTTCGCCAGCCGCCGAAAACCGGCGCTGGCCCCTGAACCTTTCAGGGTGTGCATGGCGCGGAAGACGCGGTTGATCACCTCGCTATTTCGGGGGTCCAGTTCGAGCAACAGCAGCGCTCCGCCCAAGTCCGTGAGCAGGTCGTCGGCCTCATGACGAAAGGAGGCTTGAAGTTCTTCGAGGTCCCCGAAGTCCATAGCTTTCACCGCGCGTGCGGCCGAGTGGCTCAGCGCAGAACTTTAGTTACGACCGCCAGTAATTGCTCTGGTTCAAACGGTTTTACAATCCAACCCGTAGCTCCTGCAGCTTTGCCTTCGGCCTTCTTCTCAACCTGCGATTCGGTCGTGACCAGTACAATGGGAGTGAATTTATATTGCGGAAGGCTTCTGAGCCCGCGAAGCAGTTCCAATCCGGTCATCACCGGCATGTTGATATCGCTGAGCACCATGTCGAAGGTTTCCGTTGAAGCCTTCAGCAATCCTTTCGAGCCGTCTTCCGCCTCCGAGACTTCGTAGCCGGCGCGGGTCAGCGTCATTTTGATCAGTTGCCGCATGGTCGCGGAGTCATCGACCGCCAGGATCTTCTTACCCATGAGTCAGCCTCGCGCTTTTCGCCTTGGCATTCCGATCCGATAAAGAATTGTGCGCGTCGGCAGCGGGTGTCTTTGGTTGAGGGGAGAATTCCAAACCGCGATGCTTCAGCGCGGCCAGCAAGCCGTCGGAGGTTTCCCCGATTGACAGTTGGCCGCTTCGACTCATTCGGCAAAGAATCTGGAGAATGCTGGTGTCTATTTCTTCCAAACCTCCTGCCCGAAGCCGCACTGTAGCCTTGGCGTCGATTGACGGTTGGAGCGCTCCCCAGAGCGCCTTAGCCTCCTGGACGCCAAGATTTCCGGTCACCATGAGATCCACGCCGCCAGCGATATTGAACAACTCGAATGGCATGGTTTCGTCTCAAAACAGTTCGACGTTCGCACCGTAATCCTGCCCAGCCACCGGCTCGACCAGTCTTCCGAAAACATGATTCGCATCTCCGCCGACGGCGGCGTGGGCCGCGTGTTGTTCCTGCATCGTATACCCTGCGGACGCGGCCTTGAGATCGAACGGCGTATCCGACTTGGGATAGAGAGCCAGCAGAAATTCGAGTCTGCTGTCGAAGTCTCCCAGCAACTCCGTTCCTTCCTCGACAAATTTGAGAGACTGCACCAGGGTTTCCGTTTTTTTCTGCAACCGCCTCGCCTCGCCGCTGAGCCGTGTCACCTCGTCGTATTCCGCCCTACGGGAGCTGCGAAGGGCATCATCGACATGATGAGTAACCAGCCCGCCTCGGCAACATTCCACGGTTTGCACATCGGCGGCGATGGTCGATGCCTGAGACTGGAGCGTATCCGCCAGACGCGCAAACTGACCGTTCAAGTCTCGTGCCAGCTTAAGCACGCGCTCGGCCGCAGCCGATGCCCAGTTCCCTAACACTCCGATACCCCGCGCCGACGGCATTTTATCGGCGCTGATAAGAACGTTCAGTGCCAGGATTTCCATAGCCTGCGCCAGGCCTTCGAGCTCGTTGGTATTGGCGCTGAGCAGATCCCGGATGGGGGCGATTTGCGCCAGCACGAAGTTGCCAATGTCGACTTCCCCGCCAAGCAATGCGGCGACCTCAGTGTTAAGCGCGGCCAGATGATCCACCGCTTGTTCGAATTCCTCCACTTGCTCGGCGCCGGAGGCCTGCGTGGAGCTGTCGCCTGCAATGCTTTGTGCGCCCGCGATGACCCCATTCAGTTCGATCTCGATACGACTTCCGGTCCTTATGATGGTTTCCAAAACGCTTCTGGCCTGATGCTGCTGCAACAAGAGCGCATGGCCGGGCTGATCGCCCGGATGTTGGCGGACCGACGCCACCGCCGAGAGAATATGTTCCAGCCGTTGCCGGATGGCATCATGCCCCTGCAACACTTTCACCGCCTCGCGGATACCGTCCGCCACGACTGACCCGAAAGACTTCGCCTTCTGTTGTACAACCAGCAGACCGGTGGGCGCCGTGGCCAACAAATCGAGATTGTTTTGCACTTTTTCCTCCGACTGGCCCGCGCGCTTGGCGTAGTCGGCGGAGACTTGCTCGACCGATCGCGTGGCGGTAGAGAGTTTCTCGAGTACCGTCACCAGCGTACGCTGTTGTGAGTCGCCCGCCTCCTTCATGCTGTTCAACACCTCGCGCATCTCCTCGCACAGCCGCAGCACGGACGCGCTGTCTTCGGCAGACAGTCGCGAGCCCTCAACCCGAAAGTAAAAAGCGATATGCTTTAGTGGCGCGAGGTTTTTTTGCAAGTGGTTCGAGGTCGCGAGCAGCCCCACGGTTTCACGTGCCGCCGACGCTAGTTGGCGATTGATTTCCTCGAGTTGACCCAGAAATTGCCGGAAGATGCTGCAACCCTCGAACATCGACTGCCGGATCGGATCGGTATGACTCCCACTCGCCGCTCCGGCAAGCTCCGCCAGGCGGGTGGTCGCCTGTTGCACGGTCTCGGCCATGCTCCAGCAGGCGTCGAGTGCTTCGATGAGACTCACAAATTCTTCGTCGCTGGTTTTCAAGTAACGATCCAGGCGCGCGCTTAGGGGGTCGAATTCCATCCATGCCAGCGCCAGTGCCGTCTGTCCTTCCCGAACCGCCGGGCTCACGGATCGCCCGCCGGGACGACATCCACCGAGTCAATGCCCAACACCATCAGAATATTCTCGATCAAAGGCGCGGGATCGGAAGGCTTCACAATATAGAAATTCGCGCCCGCGAGAAATCCGCGGCTTTTATCTTCGGACTCCGACTCGGTCGAAATGATGATGATGGGGAGATTGTCGTAGTCGCCGCTGCTGCGCACCCGGCGAATGAATTCATAGCCGTCCATGTTGGCCATATTGATGTCGGTGATCACCAGCTCAAAAGTCTGGGAGTACAACTTTTCGAGCGCGTCCGCGCCATCGACCGCGGTGACCACATCAAAGCCAGCCTCGCGCAGAATATAGGAATGGTAATTGCGAGTAAATTCCGAATCGTCGACGATCAACACATTCCGCTTCATAAACAGTCCTTTGTGTAGAGCAGGTGGCCCCCGGTCTTCTTCAAACGGAACGCCGAGGTGATGCGGCCGACGGATTCAGAATGACCCAGGAAAATGTACCCCCTGGGATTCAACGAGTCGTAAAAGTGATTCACCACATTGCGCCGCGATTCATCGTCGAAATAGATCAACACGTTCCGGCAAAACACAAAGTCATAACCCCGCATGGCCTTCATCTGCTGCTGGTCGTTGAGATTGAGTTTCTCAGGATGTACGAGCGTGGAAGTGTCGGGATGGATGCGGAAGCCGGTCGCGGTCGCCTGCAGATGCTTGCTGTAAACCTCTGGGACGTTTTTTACGGAACGATCGCCATAGACGGCATTGCGGGCAAGTTTCAGGACATTTTCATCGATGTCGGTCGCCGTGATCCGAACGTCCCAGTTCTTGGAGTCGGGAAAAACCTCGCGCACGATTATGGCCAGCGTATAGGCCTCCTCACCCGAGGAGCAGCCCGCACACCAGATTCGAATACGCCGGTCGGAGGTTTTTAGTTTTGCGGCAATAAGTTCCGGCAGACAAACGTCGGCGAAGCCCGCCAGTTGCTCAAACTCGCGAAACATGTAAGTTTCGTTGGTAGTGATCAGGTTGGCCAGCGCCTGCATTTCTTCGCCCTTGGTGTCGCAGTAACCGAGCTGGAAGAGATATTCGTCGGCGTCCTTCAAATCGAGTTTTGCAATTCTCTGCTCGACCCGCTTGTTGAGGAAATAAACTTTTTTATCGTCGAATTGCAGGCCGAGTTTCTTGTAGATCAACTTGCCTAATTTGGAGAATTGCTCAGCCGTGAGTTCCATCGCGGTCGCCTCCTGAGTAGTTCTTCCAGTTCTTCCCGAACTTCGGGATCGCGCTCCTCGATCTGCAGGGCATGCAGCGCGCTTTCGATGACGGAATCCGACGAATTGCCCAATGCCTCGACCGCGGCCAGGCCGAGAGTCCGGTCGGCATTGTGGATGTAAGGTAAAACCGCCAGGGCCACTGGGCTCGAAGCCGAAAAGTGACCCAACAACCGGAGCAGATGAAAGCACACTCCCGCATCCAGTCCGGAGTTGAGCCATCCGCAGAGTTGCGCTTCGCACTCCGGGGTCAACCGCGTCACATGGTGCCGCAGAGCAATATTGGTCAGGGCGTCGATCACCGCCGCTTCGACAACCCCACCTCGGCGCTCGCTGCTTCGGCAAATTTCTTCGATGGCTTCCGGACCGGCGGTGTGGCCTAACAGTTTGAGAAACGAGTGCCGATAGATTCCCGCCACCTCCGACAGGTCGCGATATTTCGTCCGTAAAGCATCCAGCGTCGCCTGGTTTCCGATGACCGCGAGCGCTTCCAGGCAAGCGCACACCGCCATGGGCTGAGTGCTTTCGAGAGCCAACGCCAGCACCTGTGGGACTAATCCGGCGCGCCGTCTCGATCCGATGTTCTCGATGGTGCTGATGACGACGTTAATGTCGGGGTCTTTCAACGCGGCCACGTAAAGGCCGTCCGGCGCGCCAATCGTGGCCTCGCGCATGATATCCACGCTGAATTTGCGCAGATCCTTGTCGTCGCTGCGCATAAGCCGGTTGAGACCCTCAATCACGTCCCCGGCGCGGCGCTGCAACATGTCCGCGCCCTCGGCGCGCACAAACGGGTCGGCGTCTTTGAGCAGTTCAATAATCGCGTCCACTGGGTTCGCCGTCCATATATGCGATAGGCCGCGCAGAATCGCTTCCTTAACGGCACGAGAAGACTCCCGCCGCAACTGCGCCACCAGTACGTCGGCTGCCGTGGGATCGCCCGACTCGCCAATCTCCTGCGCCGCCGAGCGCCGTTCGGAATCTTCCGAGGCCTGAAACCCTTCCATTAATTTGCTGTCAATCATAAACGTGCCGCCTCCATCGCCATTGGTTTGGCATATGCCTTGCGCTCCAGAATGCGAACCAGCCGCTCCGCAATCTCCCAGCTGGGTAGAACGATCTCCGCGCCACCGCGCTTAATCGCCTGATAGGGCATGCCGAAGACCACGCAACTCTCTTCCGACTCTGCGATGGTGACGCCTCCGGCCGCGCGAATGCGCACCATTTGATCCGCGCCGTCGTCGCCGATGCCCGTCATCAGGACGCCGATCGTTCTCCGCCCGAAAACGGCCAGCACCGATTCCATCATCACATTCACTCCGGGAATGAAGAGCGTCTTGGGCTGGCTGGGACGGCGCAACACAATCTCGCCGCTCAGCTTGCGAAAGGCGCAAAGATGAAGATCGCCGCCCGCCACATAACATGTGCCCGCCCGCACCGGGGAGCCGGTTTGAGCCTCGACCACTTCGATGGCGCATTCTTTCTGCAGCCGCGCGACGAACGTCCCGATGAAAGCCGCAGGCATATGCTGCACCAGAAAGATGGGTGCGGCAAAGTCCGCGGGCAGAAGTGGAAGCACAGTTGTGATCGTCGCCGGACCGCCGGTCGAAATACCGAGGGCGACGGCGCGCATCTCGCCCATGGGCACGCTCGCAGGGCGGGAGACCTCCGCGACCGGACGCAGAACGGGCAAGGGCCGGGGGCGTTTAATGACGCCCGAAGCCGCGGCGGCGCGAATCTTGGCAATCAAGTCTTCCGCCACCGCGTCCAGATTGGTCGAGACCGTGCCATCCGGCTTGGCCACAAAATCGAACGCGCCCAGGGCAAGACACTCAAAAGTCTCGACCGCACCCTTCTGGGTCAATGAGCTAAACATGATGACCGGACAGATCTTGTGATTCAGAATCATCTGCATAGCGCTGATGCCGTCAAGCTTCGGCATGTTGATGTCCATGGTGACGACGTCGGGCTTGAGCTCGATGGCCTTTTGCACTGCGTCTTCTCCATCGCGCGCGGTAGCCGCCACTTGGATGTCGGGCGCCCGCGCCAGCAGCCGGCTGATTAGATTCCGCATCAGAGCAGAGTCGTCGGCAATGAGAACACGAATCGTCGATCCCGGCATGATGGCTTCATTTTCTCCTAAGCAGTCTGCTGCAACTCAGACTCGATTCCGTTGCGCAAAAACCTTCCGGCGAGGTTTGCCGGTTACGCGTGGGCTGCGAAGGCGGCCAATTCACTTTGCTCGCCGCCCGTCAGCACCTTGCCTACATCCAGCAACACGATCATGCGTTTCCCGTTTTCCACCTTGCCGATGCCGGAAATGAACTGGCCATCGCTGCCATTCGAGATGCTGGGCGGCGGCGGTGCGATGTTGCGTGATGAAATGCTCAATACTTCTTTGACCGAGTCGACGACGAGGCCAGTCTTGGCTCCGCCCATATCGACAATAATGACGCGCGTGTGATCGTCCGATTCCTTCGCCTCCAGCGCGAACAGGGTGCGCGTGCTTAATACGGGAATCACTTCGCCACGGAGATTGGTTACGCCGCCAACATATTTCGGGGCTTTCGGAGTTTGCGTGATCTTCGACAAGCGGTCGATTTCCTGAATCCTCGCGATCGGAATCCCGTATTCCTCCTTACCGAGAAGAAACGTAACCAGCTGCAATTCGTCGCCATCCTGATCGGCGTCGTCTTCTTTTTTCTTTTCGATGGATTTGGTTGCCTTCGCCAGCACCGCATTTGCACTGTCTGCACTGCCCTCGGAGATTTTCGAGAGCACGTTGTGATCCAGCAGATTGCCCGCCGCTAACAACAGAATGAGCCGGTTGCCGTCGTCGAGCTTGGCAATCCCCGACAGGCTGACCCCCGTCTGATTGGCCACGTTGGGCGGAGACTCGATCGCTTCCTCCTGCACCCCTAGCACTTCATTGACGTGATCGACCACCAGTCCCAACTGGAAACCATTCGAGTCGACCACGATGATCCTCTGATCCTCGCGAATGTTGCCTTCCACTTGCTCTTCGAAAGTATGGAGTGCGGCGACCAGGGCCCTGACCGAAGTCACAATGTCCTTGCCCGCCGCATCGGAGGCCTTGTCGTCCAATTCGTTGCCAGCTACGGCGCTGGCTTGCTTGGTCACATGTTCATTCAACCCGCGTGCCTTAGCCAGAGTCTCGGTGAGCGCCTGGCTGGAGCTGTTGAACGCTGCCAGCCACGTGCGGACGCGTTCGCCCGCAGCGATCACCCGGTGGAGTTCCTCTTTGCTGGCGCATAACGCACCCTGGCTCATCCAGGCTTGGTAGTCTTCGCTGGCCAGGTGAGACGCCGCCACATGGTCCGCGCCGAATGAAGTTTGGCGCAGGAGGCGGCGCAAGTCGACGATGGGAAGAATCTGCCCGCGTACCGTCAATACTCCCAGTAAGTGCTCTGGGGCTCCGGGCACTTCCTTCGGCGTCTGCACCCGCAGAATTTCGCGGACATGCTCCATGGGAAAGGCAAACTCTTCGCGCCCGATTTTGAAACTGACCAGTTGACGCACTTCGCCCCCCTTGGCTTTCAATTCCGCGCCGTGCACCTCGTGGCTTTGTGCTTTCACTTTCGTGTCCGCCGTGGCGCGCTTCGCGAGCGCCTGAGCCACCGCATCGTGCTCGGCGGGACTGCCTCCCATGGTGCAAACCCGGCGGGCGTCGAGCGCAATGATGATGCGCTCGCCGTTGTCCAGCTTCACCACGCCGTCAATGTAGTCGGCGGTTTCGTTGCGAATCGCAGCCGGTGGCGGTTCAAACTCATTCCGTCCCACGCGTGTCACTTGGCGGACTCCGTCCACCAGCAAACCGGTGCGCTTGCCTTCGATGTCGATGACCAGCACCCGGCTGCGGTCGGTATGCTCCTCGCGCTTCATGCCAAAGCGCGCTCGAATATCGAAGATGGGCAACACTGCACCCCGCAGACTCGAAATGCCTTCTACGTAATCGGGGGTGTGCGGCAGCTTCGACATCTTGGGCAGACGGATGATTTCCTGCACCGACATAATGTCGAAACCGAACTCTTCATCCTTCAACAAGAAGGTGACCAGTTGGGTTCCATCTGCACCCGCCTTGGCTGCGGTCTTGGCCGTCTCTCCGGTGGTCGCTTTTGCCTTGACTTCTGCGGTCGCGACGACGTTTTGTTGCGTTTCTACCTCCGCCTCAGCGGTGGGCTTCAGGGTTTCCGTGGCCATGGCATCACTCCTCCGGCCCGGCTTTGCGGGACCATTTTCTCGACGTTCATTCTCTCGACGCCCATTCTCTCGACGCCCGCTATTGTTTTTCACGAGCGCTTATCCGTGCTGGAGTTCGTCGGCTTGCGCAGCGATTTCTTCGACCGCCTGTAGAATCTCCTGCGCCGCTTTCAGTCCCTGTTCGGCGGCAGTGGCGGACTCGGTGCTGGCCCGGTTCATCTCCTCGGACGCGGTCGCGATCTGCTCGCTGGCTTTCGAGGCCTGCTGCAACGCATTCACCGCTACGTCCGACCCTTTGGCGATGACGTTGACTCCGTTTTGCACCTCTTTAATGTCCTTGGCCATGCGCTCCAGATTGGTGGTCGAAATCTTGGCCCGTTCCGCCTCTTCTTTGGCCTTGATTCCGGCGCCTTCAATGTCGGTGACGACTTTCGTGATCTGCCCCTGAATGCTCTTGACCAGGTCTTTAATGCGATCGGCGTTTTCGCTGCTCTCATTGGCCAGCGAGCGGATGTCGCCTGCGACCACGGAGAAGCCGCGGCCAAATTCACCGGCGCGCGCCGCTTCCACATTCCCGTTCACCGCCAGCATGCGGGTCTGCACCGTCACCATCACGATGGCGTCGACAATCTTGTCGATGCGTCGGGTACGCTCTTCCAGTTCGAGGACGTTTTTGGCCGAGGCCAGCGACATCTGCGCCGCCTGTCCAATGTTGACGATCATCGAATCCAGCGCCTCTTTATTGGTGGTCAGCAGGTTGGTGACGCCAATGCACTTTTCGCCGCTTTCGGTGGCTTTGAGGCCCATGTCCTTGGCTGCGTGTTCGAGTTTGGTACCCAGAGCCATCGCGGTTTCGCAGGCCTTGGAGGAAACCTGCGCCGCCCGGCTGATCTCTTCGATGGCGCTCGAGATCTGTCCCGAAGCGCTCTTGACCTCTTCCGCGTTGGCGGAGAGTTCTTCCGCCGCGGCCGCCAGTTCCTCTGCCGACTTCTGCGCGCTGGTGGAGGTCTTCAGCTTCTCCGCCAACTGGGCCAGACTGTTCGACGCTTCGTTCATCTCGGCGTAGGCCCGGCTCTGCTCCTGCACCGCCTTCTGCGATTCCATCACCGCCGTGCTCGATTCCTCCGCGGCCTTGCCGATTTCCTGCGCGCCCAGCAGATATTCCTTGGCTCCCGCCAGCGCGGTCACTGCATTCGTGACGATCGCCTTGCAGCCTTCCCGCATGTCGGCGAGATCGGTTTCCACCTTGGCCAGCGCTTCGGTGATCGCCTTGGCTTTCTCGACCTCCTCGAGACCTTTCTTCCCCGCGGTTTGGGCATCGACCGCGACCACCTTAACCTGACCCTGAATCTCGTTGACCACTTCTTGAATCCCGCGCGCGCTCTTCTCGCTCATCTCGGCCAGGTTGCGCACTTCATCCGCGACCACGGCAAAGCCCTTGCCATGCTCTCCGGCGCGCGCTGCCTCGATGGCGGCGTTCAATGCCAGCAGGTTGGTCTGGTCGGCGATGCGGGCCACGGCATGAACGATCTTGCCGATTTCTTCCGATTGCCGTTCCAATTCCGCAATCATTTTGGCGGAGTCGAAGTTAGCTTGGGCGGCGTCGCTCACCCCTTTGATCAGCGTCTTGATATCCACCGAAGTGCTGCGGCTGAGTCCGTAAAGATTGTCCACCAGGGTCAGCGATCCGGCCGCCTGATTGTTGGCTTCATCGGATGCCTTCTCGATCTGGTTGATGGCCGCGCGCGACTCTTCCGCCGCCGCGGCCGCTTCTTCCGCGCCGGACGCGATCGTCTGCATCGTCTTGCCCAGTTCTTCCACCGTGCTCGTGGCTTCATTGATGGCGGCAGCCACTTGTTCGGTCGACGTCGAAAGCTTCTCCGCTACCGCCTGGGCACGAGCTAAAGTGCGGGCGCGATTCTTATCTTCGGCGATCTTTTTGCTCTGCAATCGGCTGGCGCCGTTGTCCACCGCTGAAGCCCGCGCGGGTTCTTGCACCGCGTGACCTGGCTTCGGCAGCGCCATCCGCTTCATGCCCGCTACGTGAGTCGCAGTCCTATTCGAATCATGGGCCCGCTCTAATATTTCGCTCATTTGTACTTCGCTCCTGTGGTTTCGCCTGTTTTCCTTCTTAAGCCTCCTATCGGCGATTTCGCGAGACGCTTTAAGAGGCCATCATGGAAAACGATTGCGAGTTCGAATCTCGCGCGGCTTTGGGCGACAGCGTCGTTCTCGGTTCGAGCGGAGAGCGAGAGCAAGCGAACTGGACCCGGGGCAAAGGCTTAGGGGTCAACAACGAAACAAAAAGGCGAGAGAAGTTTAAGAAGACGAGGAGGTTCTGAGAAAAGCCGGAAACGTGGTCAACGATGCGCTCAGCCCCCAGATTTTGATCCAGGCAAACGGAAATGCGGCGGTTCTACTCGGTAGCTGGTTCGCCAGCGAGTTGTACCCGCTGATCTCCGGCCTTTTGCCAACCATTTCCCGGATTGTACTCTTTCATGGTCTTGGCAACCGCGTCGGTTTTGACGCCCAGATCTTTTTCGTACACGACGCTGTCCTGATCCACGACGAAGGTCATGACTCCCGAAGATCGATATTCCGCCGGATATGCCACGAACGCAAAACCTTCCGTCATTTTTCCGTTTACCACATAATTCTTCGCACCGCCGGGAGCGTTCTTCCCCTGCCGGGTGAGGATGCGGAAGTAATACCCACGATAAGGGGTGGGAGAGCCGTCCGCTCGCTTAACATACTCATCCGCCACAGCCGAAGCTACGAGCGGGCCGATTGGACTCTCCGCCTCCCCCATTCCTGTCTTCCAATAGAGACCGTCGCGTTTCCCCTCATCGCTGAAGATTTTCATCGCATACTGATCGTTCTCCGCTGCGTGAAATTCTTTTTGCGCCGCCACCAATTCCTGGCAGACCCGTATGGCCGACAACTCGTTACGGCCAATCCGCCGGTACAAGATCTCGCGCTTTCCCGCCTCCGTGTCGAAGTACCATGCCCCGTCTTTCTTTAACAAGGGAATAGGTGTGGGCCAATTCTCCGCACCGATGAATAAAGTGGTAGTGCCATCTGCCTCGTTCACGAGGCGATGCATTTCGCGATACTTTTGCACAAAGTTTGCGCGGCTTTGAGAGTCATCGCCGTCGTCTCCCGAAGAAACGATCTGCCTGCCCTCGGGCCCGAGAATTTCGAGCATTGCCTTTTCGTCATCGCTCTCCGTTGCCGTGACCAGCGCGTTGGCTGCCTCTTCCGCAGAGGAAAACTTCTTTTGACCAGACTGCTGCGCCTGCGCCCCAATCGAGAAGCACGCCGACAAACACAAGACAAGCGCCACCATCGACCCAAAACCACCTGAGGGGAATGATTGGCGTCTCAAATTCCGTCGCAGCATAATGTTCCGTCTCCATTTCAATCCGTTGAATACCAAACTACCTTCGTCCCCCACCGCCGCCGTGACCACCGCCACCGCCGCCTAGGCTGGCGCTGCCGCGAGAGGAGTAACTGTGGGCTTGTCCTCCGTGATCGTAGCCGCTGAACGCGCCCGACCGTACACCGCTCTGGCCGCGCGGCGCCGCATATCCTCTAGCCTCCGCCCGATTGCCATTGAAGGGCCGCGCCCCGAAGCCTCCGCGGTTGTAAGCACCCCCGCCGCGCGCTCCACCGCGATAGAAGTTATTCCGGTTGTAAAAGGTGTTGCTACGTGAGTAGTAGCGGCCGTGATTGTAAATCGCGTAATGGTTATGCCAATCGAAACCCCAGTGCCCCCAGCCCCAGCCAAATCCGCCAAACCAGCCGATACCGAAACCTACACCAAAATTTAAGTAAGGGCCGCCGAACCATATTCCAGGATAGGGATACCATCCCGGCCACGCGACAATTGGTCCACCATAGACCAGCCAGGGATTATACGCAGGCACATACACGACTTCGGGATTTGCCGGCTGTATCCTGATCGCCTGATCATCGTTCTCTATTGTCTGCTCCGCAGTGCTCTTCAAATTGCCCGCTTGCTCAGCTCGTCGGCGCATCACCTGGACGGCATCCATTACATCCTGCTGCTGGTTGTAATAGGCGTCGCCCAATGAAGAGGTCCAGGAGAGATTCTTGTCCATGTTTCCCAACACAGAAGGAAATGCGGCGAGCGCCTTTACGCTGGGATCCCAGGGTTCTTGATCCACGGCGTGACCCAGCGCGTCTCCCTTAAGGTCCGGATGCGCCTGCACCCAGCGGTCTGCTACGACCACCTGTTCCGGAAACGTCGAGGCCGCCAGGATCTGGGCCACCAAAGAATCAGGATAAAGTGCAATCGGCGCGACCAACTGCTGCAACTGTTCGGGAGTCTGTTGCGCGTAAGGCGGCGCGGGCGGCCCGCCCTGCGAAGGCGCGGGCTGACCCTGGTCTTGCCCTTGCGGAGGTTGTTGCTGGTCCTGAGGCGGCGGAGCCTGCGACGACGATGGATCCTGATAAGCCGAGAGCTTCAGAGGAAGAACCGTTAACAGAAGCGTGAAAGCTAAAATCAAAAGTAAACTGCGTTCACCGCCCAAGCGGCCTGACGGGTCCCTTGAATCCTTCATGGTTTACGATCCTCTTTTTCGCTCAGTTCATTGGATGCACGCTCACCAGTTTCGTTCCTACGAAGATTACCAGGTAAACAAGCGAGCCCCGGCGCCAGAGGAATGGAGCTTTCCATTTTGTAAAGAACTGTCATTCACGGAAAGGCCTTTCCCACGATCTCCGACCGGAAGTTCAGGCTGGGAGGCCCCGATCTTTTCGACTTCGACCGCTCCGTGTCGATTCATGATTGCCGCTGCCTTCTCCGCTTCGTCGCCCGAACCGGTCGCAAAGACAATTACGCCACCATGACGCACTCCATTAACGTAATTAGTGGCGTCTGCCTCAACCACGCCGAAGGCTCGCAGATCGCGCACCAAGGCTACTTCGAAATCGGTATGGGGCGTACTCAGGACTCCATTCCCCGCCAATTCTCTCGGTTCGCTTAGAACACGAACATCTTTTTCCGGAAAACCGCTGGCCTCCAGATCGCGCACCACGCCGTCGACCAGGCCCGAATTCTTAAACAACCCAACCGCAGTTTTCGCCATATGATTGTCCTCTTTGACTGCTCTCAGAGTCGATCATTTGCGAACGAAATACTGAGCACAATAGCTCACATTGGGAGGACTCGAGGTGGCGAACTCTATTCACCACCTTCGGGCTCAGCCAACAAGTCGCCCAATCTGTCGAGCCGTCGTTCCCACGTCGAGCGGTGATCGCCGATCCACTGCTGCAGCATCGAAAAGCCCGCCGGATCGATGCGGCAGGTGCGCACTCTTCCGAACTTTTCTGTGCGCACCAGTCCGCTTTCTTCGAGCACTTGAAGATGTTGCACCACTGCGGTCAGGGTGATGTCGAGCGGCGTCGCCAACGAGGAAACCGACATGGGGCGACGACTGAGCATGTCCACAATAGCCCGTCGCGTCGGATCGCCGAGCGCGTGAAATATGCGGTCGATGTTGGCTTCGGGCTTGGGCATGAGTGTGCTGGTTTAATTCGCCGCCAACTCTTTCGCCAAGCCATCGAACAGGTGCTTCCACCCGGCTTCGCGCATTTGAGGGCCGTCGGAACCCTCGAAAAACGCCGCTTGATGCGTGAAAATCAGATCGGTTCCCAGGCCTGTGGGCAACAGTTCAATCGTAACCAGTGAGGCTGAGATTCGCTTGTCGCCGAGACTCATCGTGGACGCGGTCACGACGCGCTGGTTCGGCACAATGTCCTGTTAGATCCCATCGTTGATCAGCGCAACGCCGGGAAACGGGCTCTGCGGGCTCATGAGGTAACGGGTGCGCTCTCTGCCTCCGGCGCGAAAATCCATGGAGAACTCCTCGACTTCGTGGTTCCCGCTCTCGGCGAACCATCGCCTTTTTTGGGCGGCGTCGGCGAAGGCGGCGAAGACGCGTTCCGGTGATTTTGGATAACTGCGCTCGATGACGAATGTGCTGTGAATGACGGATTGATCTGGCATATTCTCTCCTTATCGACCTTAGTGAAGCGATGACTTCAGTATTAATGGATCATAGCGTGATTGTCAAGTGAATACTTCAGTATTATTTGCCTGTTTCGTGCGCGAGGCCTGGGGGAGCTCTGAGTTAGTTCTTCAAAGACAATTCGGCTTCCCTCGAATTGATCTCGATGCGCTCTTTTCTGACATCGAGGCGCAGCCTCGCAAAAACGCTCATATAGAGGTTGGCAACAAAGACCAGTGAGAAGAGGGAGATCAAGTAGCCGCGCCAATCGGAGAACAGCAACTTGTAGCGGGTGATGATGAGGAAAGCAGCCGTCACATAATGACTGAAACAATATTCGCAAGTAAAGAGGTAAAAGAACTTGCGCTCATAAATGCGCCGGCAGGTCTTACTCTCGGCGACGCAGTAGTCGCGAAACTCGCGCACACTTCTTCATGCGTGATCGTCCACGCAACGCACGCGACGGGAAGCGCAATGACGAACAGATACAAAATCTGTGACGAGAGCGATAGGTTCACGGCTTGTTCCCACTTATTGGTGGGAAATCATCGCCGATGAGTTGTCCAGCCCAGCACTCCTCCGAACAGCGCTCCGGCGCATAGCCCGAGGGCGAAGGTTGCGGCAACCGTGAGTCCCAGGTTTCGCTGCATGCGCTGCTTCGTATCCTGCAAGAGTTCTTCGGCCGCATCGGCGCTCTCTTTGGCTGCGCGCCGAGCAACGTCAACTCCGTCATGGATGGCCTCGGCGACGGCGCCGCTCGCCCGAGACGCCTTATGCGCCGACTCGCTGATGTGTTCCGCAGTTCGATCCAAAACGCTTTGTGACATGACCCGCTCCTTAAAAGGTTTTAAGCTTCTCAACCGCATCGCCGAACTGTCGAGTTAGTTACGAACCGATGGCCTTCTCGACCTTGCCTAATACGTTCTGGACTTTCCCGGCGATTTTTTCCGCGTTTCCGGAATCTTCCAACTCGGGATTATTTGTCGCCTTACCGATCTCTTCCTTGATCTTGCCCTTTACTTCGTGAATCTTTCCCTCAGTGCGATCTTCCGTGCTCGGTTTAATCATGTCCGTGTCCTCCCATCGAAAATGAAACTCTCTGAAATCGCAGTATGTACTTTGCGCCCGTTTAAATCTGGTCACTCTTGCTCAGAATTCCGCGACGACGGTCGTTATGCTCGACTGAGTGATGGACGAAACCAATCTACCCAGCCCGGCGGCACATCGCCGTCACGACCGTCTTCCTTACTGGAAGCGAGCTCACCACGACTGGAAATTCTGGGTAGGACTGGTCCTGATGCTGGTCGCCATCTCGATTTACGTCGTGACCAACGACTTATCGATGTTTCCCTCTGGACACCAGAAGCAATTGCCACCCGCGGTCACGCAACTTCCATAATTCACTTACGGAACGATAACCGCCGAGCCTTTCTCGGTCTCTTCCTTCACCGCCAGCAACGCAAGGTTCGCGTCTTCCAGAGGAAACACTACGGTCTTTGGACGAATCTTCAACTCGTGAGCGATCTTGAGAAAGTCACGCGCATCCTGCCGCGTCATGTTGGCGACGCTGCGAACCTGCCGCTCGCCCCACAGCAACTTGTCATAATCAAACGCCGGCATCTGATCGAGATGGATGGCGTTGATCGCGACCACTCCACCTTTGCGTAAACTGGCGAGCGCACTCACCACGACTTCCCCGCTGGGAGCGAATGTGATCGCACGGTCCAGCGCCACAGGCGGCTTTTCATCCTCCGCGCCCACCCAATTCGCACTTGCGGCGGTCGCCGATTGGCGATGCGATTCGCCTCGGGTCACGACATAGACCGCGCATTTCCAGGATTGCAAGACGGCGATCGCCAAGCTGGCGGAGCTGCCGAAGCCAAACAATCCAACCCGTTCGCCCGGCTGCACGCCAGCCACTCGCAGACTTCTGAATCCGATAATGCCCGCGCACAGCAAAGGCGCGACGTGGATATCGTCCAAGCCCGCAGGCAGGGGATAGACGAAGTCTGAACGCACAGAGACATATTCGGCATAGCCGCCATCCACCGTATAACCGGTAAATGTTGGCTTATCGCATAGGTTCTCCATTTCGTGACGGCAGAACCAGCAATCGCCGTCGACGCCGCCCATCCAAGAAACCCCTACACGCATTCCGATCGGCAACTCTGCGGTCCCGCCCTCGACTACTTCGCCTACGATCTGGTGACCGGGAATCAGCCGGGGCCGCAGGGGCGGCAGGTCTCGTTCGACAATGTGCAGGTCGGTGCGACACACTCCGCAGGCTAGCACTCGCAACAACAGATGGCCAGCTTCCACTGCCGGTCGCGGAACATCTTCAAGACACAGAAATGTCCCCGGCTTAGAACTGGATGCTGAAAAAACGGCGGCTTTCATTCCGATGATTACCTCTGTTGTCTTTGATTAGAGCTCTACGATCGAATTCTAGCTGTCGTGAGAGACGAAATATTCACAGATCGTGCGGCTGATCTCACACATCAATAGTGGGCATACCGTTTTGGGAGAATTCAATGGCTTCTGCTGTCGTTCTCATCACCGGCGCGCTCACGGGCATCGGACGTGCCACAGCCACCGCTTTCGCTAAGGAAGGTGCGCGCGTCGTGGTCTCCGGACGCCACGACGATGAAGGCCAGAAACTCGCCATAGAACTGCGCGAACTTGGCGCCGAAGCAGAGTTTGTACGCTCTGACGTGCGCCATGAAGCCGATGTTCGCACGCTGATCGACAAGACGGTAGGCCGCTTCGGTCGCCTGGATGTCGCCGTCAACAACGCCGGTACTGAAGGTAAGCCCGGGCCTCTGATCGAGCAGACTCCTGAGAGTTACGTTGCGACGTTCGATACCAACGTCCTCGGGACGATGCTTAGCATGAAACACGAATTGCGCATCATGCTCGCCCAGCGCTATGGCAGCATCATCAATGTGTCGTCGACTTACGGAAAGCATGGAGGAATCGGCGCATCGATTTACGCAGCCAGCAAACACGCGGTCGAAGGACTCACAAAAGCTGCCGCACTGGAGGCGGCTGGCTCCGGGGTGCGCGTCAACGTCGTCGCTCCCGGACCCATAGAGACTGGCATGTTGGCGCGCTTCACTGGCTCGGAGGAGCGTATGGCGGCGGCCGCTGCAGTGGTTCCGATAAAACGCATCGGCAAGCCTGAAGAGATTGCCCAAACGATCGTATTCATCGCATCCGATAAGGCTTCGTTTATCACCGGCGCAACTATCGCTGTGGATGGCGGAAAAGTGGCGTTGTAATTGATGCTCCTACCGAATACGCAAACCGAAGAAAGAGACGACTTAGGACAAAACCATGACTAACGAAGAACTGCTTGTCGCCACAGCCCTGGCCGCCTGGAAACTAAACATCGAGCGTGCCGAAAAACTATTCTTCAACCTTCCCGTCGAAAAGCTTCAAGCCGAGATCGCACCGGGAAAGAATCGCCTCATCTATCTTTGGGGACACCTCACGGCTGTCCATGATCGAATGATAGCGGCGCTGAGCTTAGGCGAACGGGTGAGTCCCGAATTTGACGCTGTTTTCATATCCGCTTCCGATAAGACCTCAGGCTTGCCTTCGGCGGACGACGTAAAAAAGGCGTGGACAGAAGTAAATGCACGCCTGCTCAAGGGATTTGAAACCCTCACGACAGCAGATTGGCTCAAGAAGCACTCCAGCGTGTCCGACGAGGACTTCGCCAAAGAGCCCCTGCGCAACCGTTACGCGATTTTGCTCAGCCGCACGAGCCATCTGGCTTGTCACCTGGGGCAAGCGGTGCTGGCTCCGAAATAATCCCCGAATTCATATAAGATATTTCAGATTGACGGCTCGCCACTATGAGATCGATGAAGCTTGAGCTGGCGTTATCGGTGCTGGTCATCCTGCTGGTCTTGCTCGCGACTCGCTTCAACGAGTTCGACGCTCCCTTGGTGAAAGTCATCCGGGGCAAGAATTGGGTCGATCCTCGACGGCTGCATGTCGAAGGCGAGTTCGTGGAGAGCAATCTGGGCACGGCGCAAGAGGCCGACGGGTCGGTCGTTGTGCGCATGATCGCCGACCAATACCTGTTCGCCCCGCGCTGTATTCTGGTCCCTGCCAGCGTGCCTGTCCATCTGCGAATCACCAGCTCCGACGTGGAGCACAAGTTCTCGGTGAACGGAGTCGATCACGAGGCCACGCCGGGAGTTGTCACAGACAGCATTCTCAGCCTACCTAAACCCGGCAACTACGAAGTGCCCTGCAAAGAATTCTGCGGCGCTGGACACTACGCCATGCGCGGTGAAGTCGTCGCGGTGCCGCGCGAGCAATTCAGGAGTCTTCGACCGGAAGAACGGGTAACCTGTGCGGCGCGTTAGGCTCGACTCACTACCGCTTCAATCGGCGTTCGCTGCGCTGATACTTGCACTTCCCGCGACTCTCTGGGCGGCGGGATATTTCTGGGGACCGAATGACGCCCAGCCTCCGGTTCGTATTCCCAGCAATGTCGTCTGGACTCCGGAAACGATCGCGCAAGCGTCAAACGGAAATCCCGTGCGTGGGCTGATCATCGGCAAACGCTGCTCCCGATGTCACGGCGACGAAGGCTTCAGCGACCGACCCTTGACCCCGAATCTCGCGGGCATGAATGTACTCGCGATCTGGAAGCAATTGCAGGATTTCCGCGCTGGCAAACGCGTAAACTCGCTGATGCAAGGTATGATCGCGGGCCGCACCGACGCCGATATTGCCGACATCGCCGCCTATTTTTCCCTGCAACTGACGACGCCGGATCCTCTGGTCAAAGGCCCGTACCCCAGTCTCAGACCGACCGATGCGGAGATTGATACCGCGTCTCGCCTGGTGACTCTCGGCGACGGTTCGAGGGGAATTCCACCCTGCCAGGCCTGCCACGGCCCAGCCGCCTTCGTACAAGGAGCGCCATCTCTGGCGGCGCAAAACGGCGAATATATTCGGCTACAGCTCAGTGCATTTTCCGAGGGCACGCGCACCAACGACATCAACGAACGCATGCGCACCATCGCTTCGCAAATGACTCCCGCCGAGCGGGATGCCGTGGCAAAATACTACGGCGCGGGTCTCGGCGTGCTTCCGGCAGCCACAGTTAAAGCGAAGTAGATCCTTCAGTTTCCTACCTCGGCCGAATCCCGCTTCTCTTTGACACGCGGCCTCTCCGACGTTTACATTAAGGCGTTTTCCGGAGAGCGAGATGTTTCCCAAGCGACGATTCTTGAACGCAATCCGGTTGATATTACTGCTGGCAGTTTGGAGAAGTATCTCCCCAGCACAAAACCCTCCCACGACTCCCGAAGAGGTAATTTCCCGATACCAAGCTGCTCTGGGCGGTACGCAAAACTTCTCGGCGATCGCATCTCTCATTGAAAAAGGCGAAATTTCAGGAGACCTCACCCGCTCTCCCGTTCGCTACGAAGCCCCATCGTTGCGAAAAGACCATGGGAGCTACGAGTTTTATTTCAAAGCGCCGAACCTGCACATGAGCGTTACGATCATCGGCGGCCACCTATTGGGTTCTCGCGGATGCGACGGCAAGGTCGCCTGGTACGCCAATCCGTATCAGGGCGTGGAGGAAATTAAACAGAAAGCCGGGGAGTTATCCGACTGCGAAACTGGATACAGCCCTGTACCTTGGTTGTTGCGCGAGCCGAATGCGCACCTACGCCTCAAAGGCACGAAGAAACTCGGTGGCGCAGGTTAGCCTATGTCCTACATGCCGAAGATTCGAAATTGCAGAGAAACGAAACTTACTATTTCGACACAGAATCGTTCTTGCTGGTGCGGTCGGATTCTGGCAGTTGGCTGGCTAACGCGCGGGAGTATTCGGACTATCGCGACGTTGGCGGAATCAAGATTCCCTTCGTGGTGACCCAGGAAACCGAGAACTCTAGAATTAGTACAACCCTGCGCCAGGTACAGATCAATGTACCGATCCCAGATAGCCAGTTTGAAAAACCCAGCTCGCGGGGACAAAGAACGGATCCCGCATCGGCCTCGAAGTCCACTGCTGTTTCCGGCCTGAATTCGAGCCCTCCCGACAACCAGCTTAAGACACGCATTGCACGATTGGAACTGCCGGAAGTCTCGGCTCCAACAGCTCCGGCAGAAAGTGGCTCAGGACACGCTGCGCCTGCCCATTCGCCTGAGAGCATTGTCTATGTGAACGCTACTAATTTCTCCTCTTGCCCATTGCAGGAACTCTTACAGGATGTACCCGAACTGCACGGACTCGAAGTTGGCCCAAATGAAAAACTATCTACGCTTCTCGATCGTATAGGCCAGACGCTCGTTGATTTATCTCGCAAGACTCCAAACCTTATTTCTCACGAAGAGGTTTGGGAGTCGCAACCCGGCAGCAAAGTGACGCGGCGCCATTTCTCTTACCTCATCTTGTCTCATCCCGGCCAAGATGCAGTAACCCTTGAGGAATACCGCATGAGTCCTAACGATGCGACTCAGCGGAATTCGTTGGATATGGAAGCCCAAACCTCTGGCGGAAACGTTTCAACCGAGTCTTGGAGCAGTTTGCGGCTGGAGAGCCAGCAGGCGAGCGAACGCGAGCCCGGCTCTTTGCCGCTGTCCCAAGGATTCGCCAATATGTGGATAAATTTCTATCCCAGTAACCGGTCGCAATCCACTTTCCGCTACCTTGGTCGACAGAAAATCGACGGACACCGAACGCTCGTTCTCACCTTTGCACAAAAGCCCAGCTTTGTGCGAATGCCGGGAGTTGTCCAGTTCAAGGACAAGAAAATTGCTCTTTTTTTCCAAGGCGTCGCTTGGGTTGATGAATCCGATTTTCGCATCGTTCGCCTGCGCACAGATTTGCTTTCGCCGCCGGTCGACGCGCCGCTGCATGAACTCACGGCTAAGATTCGTTTTGCGGAAACTCCCGTCACGGGCGTCGCCACGCCCCTGTGGCTGCCCCGCGAAGTCGAGGTGACGTCAGAACTGGCGGGACTGAGCTTCGGGGACAAACACTTCTACTCAGGCTATCGGTTATTTGGCGTGCAGACGAAAATCAGACTCGATCCGTGAGATCGCCCTGCTTAGGACAGATTTCATCTCCGCAATGAAATCTTCCGTTTGTAACCAGCACACGCCAGCACAGGCAGCCGCGGGTACTTGGGAAAATTCTTATCGACGAGAGCTAGCTGGCAGCGTAAAAACACCGAACCTCGATCGGACTCGATTCTCTGGGCGTAGACACAATCCTGGCAGAGGCCGAGAGTGCTCGGAGTCCCGCCGGACTGCTTGCTGCCGTTCAGACGACCTAAACTCCTGTAGTTCGATCTAACGCTGCTCGATGGGAACGTAGTGATTGGGATAAGCCGGCCCAATGTAATCTGCACGTGGACGAATCAGCCGATTGTCGTTCAGCTGTTCCATCACATGCGCCGTCCATCCGCTAATGCGCGACACGGCAAAGATGGGCGTGAAGAGATCGACCGCAATGCCCAGCGTGTGATATGTCGAAGCCGAATAGAAATCGACGTTGGCGTTGAGTTTCTTTTCGCGCTTCACATACTCTTCGATCGCGTGTGAGTAGTCGTACCATTTGGATTGTCCGCTGGACTTGCCGAGGTCCTCCGACATCTTGCGCAGGTGCGTCGCGCGCGGATCTTCGGTGTGATAGACGCGATGTCCGAAGCCGGGAACTTTTTCTTTCTTCGCCAGCATGTCTTTTATATATTCCACCGGGTCGGCCTTCGCGGCATCGATCTTTTCCAGAATGTGAAACACAGCTTCGTTGGCGCCGCCGTGCAAAGGTCCCTTCAACGCACCGATTGCTGAAGTCACCGCGGAATGCATGTCGGATAACGTCGCCGCGGTCACGCGGGCTGCAAAGGTCGAAGCATTCAGCTCATGATCCGCGTGCAGAATCAGAGCAATGTCGAGCGCACGCTCGGCTGTTTTCGACGGCGCTTCGCCATTCAGCATCAACAGGAAATTCGCTGCGTGAGATAACTTCGGATCGGGCGCAACGATTCCCTTCCCTTTGCGAATGCGGTCATACGCCGCGACGATCATCGCAATTTGCGAGGTCAGGCGAATCGACTTGTGGACGTTGGCTTGCGCGTCGTTCTTTTTATCTTCCGGATCGTAAAACGCCAGCGCGGAAACCGCTGTACGAAGCACGTCCATGCAAACCGCGTCTTTCGGAGCGTTGCGCAGCAGATCGAAAATTGCGTTGTCGATTTTGCGCTCACTGGCCAGCTTTTGATGCACGTCGGCCAGTTCGTCGCGCTTGGGCAGGCGTCCAAACCACAGCAGGTAACAGGTCTCTTCGAAGGTCGAGTGATCGGCCAACTCGTGAATGTCGATGCCGCGATAGGCCAGCACGCCGGCGTCGCCGTCGATATAGCAAATTCCGGAAGTGGTCGCAACCACTCCTTCGAGTCCCTTGGGCGCAACCGTCGTCGTAGACATGATTCCCTTGCTCACAAAACTTAGATTTGTTGTGACCCCACGGGAGAGAACCGCGCGTACATCGCAACTAACTTTTATACGCTAAAGGAAGGGTTCTTTTCCAGCGCGGGATGCGTACGTAAAGCCAGTTACTTCGCCGCAACCGTCTTCTGCAAACGCGCCAGCGACTTCTCCGCGTCTTTAGAAAACGGCCCGTGGGGCAGAATCTTTAGATACGCCTTGTAATGCTCGACCGCCTCCTGCGGCTGATCGAGCTTCTCGAAACACTGCGCGATACGAAAGTGGGCAATCGCATAGTTATCTTTGGAGGCGAGAGCGTCCTGATAGCGGGCCAGCGCCGCCTTGTAATTGTGGCGCTTCATGTAGAACAGGCCAACCTCATCATCTTTCGTGGCGCGGTAAGGATTCCACACATGCGCTTCCGTCACATCGCCATTGCCATCGGCGGGCGAATTGGCCGCATCGTCCAAAGATGGAGCGCTGCTCTCTGGATGATCCTTGGCGTCGTTCTTGGGCGGACTGATGTCGATACGCGTATCCCGGCTGGAGCTCACGTTCGGATCGGGAGCGGCTTCGTCACCCTGCACCGAACGCGGAGGCGCGTCATTCGTGTCGGGCAACTGAGAAGGAGCGGGCGATTGCTGGGCCAAACAGAGGCCACTCCACAACAGTATTCCCGCCCCAACTGGAAGAATCCACCGCATGTGATATTTTAACTCGGACGTCGGCATAAGAAAAAACAGGCCGCCTCGGAGGAAGCGGCCAACGTTGGCGAAATCCCTCGGGGGATTCGAGGGAGGAGGAATGTCGTTTTTACATCGACGGCGGTGTCGGAGGCGCGTTGCTGGCCGCCGGCGCTTGCGACGGGGCACTACCATCAGCGGCCACGTTCGTCATCAGGCGCACATCCACGCGACGATTCTTGGCGCGTCCTTGCGCGGTCTTATTGCTCTCAACCGGTTTGTCTTTGCCAATGCCAATTACATAAATCTTGTAAGCTGGGACGTTGTGCTCCGCCGCAAGATATTGGATCACGGCAGCCGCGCGGCGCTGACTCAGTTCGTAGTTGTATTGTGCGTCTCCGGTCGAGTCAGTCGCCCCTTCGACGGTAATGATGTATCCCTTGGTGTCGGTCACCGTGCTGGCCAGCTGGTCCAGCGAAGCCTTCGAATCCTTGGTCAGGTTGTCCTTGTTAAATCCAAACAGCACGGCCGCCTCATTGACCACCCGATAATTATCGAGATTCGCGACCGTGCTCTGAAGCGCGTTCACACGTTGGTTGGCGTTGTCGGCCATTGTCTGCGCCTGTGAGGCCTGCTGACCGGCGGCCTGCGCTTTTTGATCTACATCGGCGGCCTTAGCCTGCACGGCCTGAATGCCCGATTGGGCCCGGGCGTCCACATCCTTGATGTCTTTAGTATTCTGCGCGGTGAGATCGTCCAGTTCATTGGTTTTGTTAATCAGCGGAGTGGTCTGCTGCCGGACGTAATTCTTGGTCGCGCAACCGGCGGTTGCGGCCATGGTTGCCGCTAAAGTGAGTACTAACGAAGTGCGATTGATGATCATCTTATGGAACTCCCTCATACACTATGGAGATAACGGCTGTTCGATTGTTAATAAAGCACGGCGGTTGCCAAGTCCGCAAGACTTGCGTTTGTCTCGCCTAAACCTCGCCACGGCTATAACTTGCATAGTTTCGCCCGTCGCGTTTTGGACTCTCTTCACTTTACCGTAGAGGAGATTTTATACGGTTTTGGATAGAAGTGACTTTGGGCACCGTCCATGTAAACCCACTCGTAATACCTTCTCGCCAGCATGCTAGTCTGAGGCCATCATCGTTTACGAAGAGAGGTTTAGGAATCGGCATGTGGCGAAGACATATGTTCATGTTCGGCTTGGTGTTATGCTCGGCCGTGCTCGCCGGAGCTCAAGCGATCGATAATCCTTACGACCGCCGGAACGAAATTGGCGGGCTCATCGGCCGCGTCTTTATCAGCAACGAGGGCGTGTCGGGTACGACCCTTACCGACAGCAATATACACTTCGGGAAGGGCCTGAGCTTGGACGCCACGTACGGATTTCTGCTGCTGAGCAGAAGAAAATTCTCGCTCAGTGCGGAACTCCCCTTCGTTTACGACCATAAAACAGGGCTAAACTTCGGCCTGGATGTTGTGCCCGCCAGCTACAGCTCTATTTTCCTCACCCCGGCTGCACGAGTGAATCTAGTTCCGAGATTCTGGCTGTCTCCCTGGGCGAGTGTGGGTGGCGGGTTTGCACGCTTTGGCGAGAGCTCGAACCTTATATTTTACGGTCCAAATCCTGGAGCGAAGAGCACCCTCACCAGCGCTGTCGAGCTCGGCGTCGGAGCCGACGTACAGCTGTCCAATCGATGGACTGTCCGTGGAGAAGTCCGCGATTTTTATACCGGGATTCCCGATCTAAACGTAGGTTACGGAAAAAGCCATCAGCACAATTACTTTGTCGGCGGCGGAGTGGTTTGGCGTTTTCATGGACTCTAGCTTTTGAGCGCTAACTTTCTGGCAATTTCGCCATATAACTGCGGCAAAATCTCTGCGTCCTGTCTCGAATCCCCGAAACGCGCGGCCTCGTAATGACGGTTAAAGCGGGTCAACTCCTCGCGCAATGACAGCGCCGGCACCGCTTCGACAAACTCACTAGAAGTCTGGGCAGGCAGCCTTTTCGCGCCTCGCTTTTGCAATAACTCAATCAATCGCTCGAACCAGAGCGTGGCCGCAGTCGCGGGTGTGCTGTGCAAGGAAGCTGACCGACGTCGGGTGAACCACCAAATCCCGCACACGGCAATACAGACGGCAAAAACCAAGAGCGCGACATTCCCGGTTTTTCGCGATGTCGTCGAGCCCGCCGCCAGCTCGTCGGTCGTGTGTCGAGCATTCCGCAACATGTTTTCATATTGCTGCCGACTCCAATTTGCCAGTCCGCCAAGCAACTCGCGCGTGCTTTGAAGTGTCGTCTGCGCAAGCGCGTCTTGATGCCCCCGATCGAAATTGACAATCCATTCGCGCCAGAACGATGAAGCCGCGTCCAGATAGAGTGCAAACCGGCTCCAGGTTCGGCCCGCCGATTGGGCTGCGGGCGTGGGGTCAAACGTCACCCAGCCATATTCGGGAAAGTATGCCTCCACCCAGGAATGCGCATCGCTGGCGCGAATGAGGTATTGCGAACTGACTTGGTTGAACTGCCCACCGCGGAAGCCGTTGACCATGCGCGCCGGAATCCTGAGACTGCGCAGCATCAGCACCATAGCGGACGCGAAATATTCGCAGTGACCCTGTTTGCGCTCGAACAGGAATTCAGCTACAGGATCGCGGGGTGGGCGACGGGAGAGCTGCAACGTATAGGAGTAATGCGTCTTCAAGTAAGTTTCAATCGCGGCGGCCCGGTCGTAATTGTTCGTGGTGGTGGCCGTGATCTCCGTCGCCAGACCCTGAATTCTAGGGTCGATACGCGGCAGCTGCAGATCCTTTAGCACTACCTCTGGCGGGTAGGAGCCATAGGCTGCACGCAAGAGCTCCGGCTTGGGTTGCGCGATGTCGGAGGTCGCTTCATAGGAAGTAATGGTATGCTCGGCATCGAGGTCGACGATTTCGCCGGAGTCGTCCCCTGCGATCACTCGATAGTTTCCCTCCAACAGTGTCGCGGCGGGCGCGAGGAAAAACATGTTGGTCCCCACCGGCTCCATGAGCACACGATAGTGAATCGGTCGCACCGCCTCGCCCATCTCGTGCTGACGCGAGGCGAGATCGCGATCTCGACGGCTCTCCAGGACGAATCGTCCATTACCCGCGGGCGGAATAATATGCTGTTCATCAGGATCGGACCACGTCTTCCCGTCAAACAAGCTCAATGCAATGCCGCGCCACTTCAGCTCGTACGAACCACGTTCATCCCCTTCAATTTGAACATGCATGATCGGAGAGCTGGATTGTTGAATTTGTCCGATGCGGCCCAATTCCACACGGTCGCTGAACCCGGTCGAAATCTCGTTTCCGGGAGCATAGGCACTGAGATATCCACTGGATAGTCGGGGCAAGATGAAGAAAATTCCAGCTGCGCCTAAGAGAATGAAAAATAGGATCGCGGGAGCGGCTCCCATGAGCGAGAATGCCATGTGCCGGTGCGCCCATGGGTCGGATAGCGGAGCGGAGCGCAGGGTTGCCGTCGCAGCCGCGCGACGCATTTCCATCAATACAACGGTAATGACCGAGACGAGGATGAAGGCCGCAAACGCCAGAAGAAATATGCTGTTGACGGTGAGAACCGCTGCGGCCAGCACCATTAGAAACGACAGTACCGCCAGAAAATAGTAGTCGCGGTCCTTCTGGGCGGAGAACAATCGCACCACCATTACAAAGAGCACCAGATGCACGGTTGCACTCAAGAAGTTTCCAGACAGCAATAGGTAGTCGAGCAGATAGAAAATGACATACGCCAGAGTCAGCCATGTGGTCCAAGCCTCTGGAATCAGCAATCTCTTCTCTTTCGATAGTAGATATCCGCGAAACAATAGCGCAGTTCCCACCAGAAAAACGGTCGGAGGATCAAGCGAGCCGGTGGAGGCCAGCGTCCCAAAACCTGTAATCAACAATAAGTAAAGAGCAAGATCGAAATACCGCTGGATCGCGGCCGCCATGTTGATGGAACTCGAGTTTTGCAACAGCGCCATGCAACTCAATTATTTGTCAGAAACGGGAATCTGGAAAGAGTACCTCGGTGTCCCACGGCAACAAGAAACTGAACCAGCGCGATCAACGTGCGTTTCGCGCAAATCTGTTGGACAATTGAAACTATGGAATCTGACGAAGTACACGAACTTCAGGAACACGCTGAACACGCAAAACACGATCCTTCGCTAGCGCCGGTATCTTTAACCATGGCGGTTTTGGCGGTACTGGTGGCCACGGTTTCGCTGATGGGCCATCGGTCGCACACGGAAGAGGTCGTTTTGCAAAACAAAGTGAGCGATCAGTGGGCTTACTATCAAGCCAAGGGCATTCGGCGTCATGCCGACGAGTTGTTCAATGATACGACTTCGCTGCTCGCTTCGCCCGATCCGGATGAACTGAAGCGACTACAGCAAAAATACTCGCAGGAGGCGGATCGCTTCCGGGACGAACAAAACGAACTCGAAACGGAAGCCCGCAAACTCGAAGCCGAGACCACGCAACAACGTCAACGCGCCGATCGTTACGACCTGGGCGAAGTCTTTCTTGAAATAGGACTGGTTGTAACGTCCATCACGCTTTTGTCAGGGCGTCGGCTTTTTTGGAAGACAGGCCTCATTATGGGAGTCGGGGGCGTTGCAACCGCAGTTTCGGCTTTGCTCCTGCACTGAGTTTCCTCCTCTGACGGCGCTTCGGCAGATCGGGCACGCGACTCGGCAAAAGAGCACAGAACTCGCGGTGTTTCCGGCCTTTCTATTTTCGATCTGGCGGATTTCGTTGCATTTGAGTCCGAGTGCAATTCCTTCCGGACGGCCACGCGATTGCAATGATTGAGTCGTCAGCAGGGGGTGCAGTCACGCTTCATCATTGCGTCAATCCGGATTGTTGCGAACCATTTGTCGATATGAGCCAGGGCAAGCTTTTTCAGGTGCAAAGAACTCCGACGAATAGTGTGCCATGGCCCAGCAGATCGCCTAGACGGCGCGAACGCCCGTTGGAGCACTTTTGGTTGTGCACGCCGTGTAGCTTTCTGCTCACTCTGAGTGTCTCGGAGGAGGGGTCACCCCACGTTGTAAGGTTGCCCGACGCCGGGCAAAAGAAAAGCGTACGCTCTGCCCGGAATGCGGAAAAAGCTCCGGCGGAGCCGAGATTTCTCCCGCTAAAAAATGCTGGATGATCCTAAACTCTAATTGCGCCGTTTGTGGTCGGAATTGTGTTGCTCCCCATTCTGGCTTCCTGCTGATGGAGGACCCGTGGCGCGACGCAGTCAGCATCTACATTTGGGACCAGGAGTTGTTGCAGCGTGGCGGCGTTCAGCCCGTCTGCGGTTCACGGCATGTCGAACAATTGGTGCTTCACTGGATGACAGTCGGAAGCCTGGTTTATCCTTTCGCACAGCACTCGGCCCCCCGAACTTCGCGAAGGGTTCATAGCTTCCCGCAACGGCAAAATCTCCCCAAGCTGACATCCGATCCGAAACGGTTGGGAGAAATCGCAATTGACCGCGTAGCCATCCAAAGAATTCTGATTAACGACCCGCAAGCTCTAAAGCCGCTCCTGCAAACATTGCTCTTGGCTCTCGAAGACAAAAACACCGAGTTCTCTGCGTTTAAGAGTGGAAGGGGGACGGCGGACGGCCGCAGGGTTATTCCGGGTTCGGCAAGGATCGCTTGAAAGTGTCAGTCGAGATCGAAATCGCGAATGGGCTTGCCGGTGTCAGGAGTTTCTTTCGCCCGCTTCACCGCCTCCTGAAATTTCTTCTCCAATAACTCAGACGCGTTCTTTTGATTTTCGACCGATTGTCTGAATATAGAATCGCGGCGGCTGTCCTGTTCCTTCATCGCCCGAGCCGCACCTTCAATATCCTCGAACATTCGCGGTTTCACGGCGGCAGAATGGGCGATCACGGCCCTGGTATCCGAATCGACCGTCAGAACCGCATTGCAACAAGGGCAAGTTACGTCGAAGCTGGAGGACTTCCCCATCGCCTTTATCATAGCGCAGACTCCACAATGAGGAACACTATCATTCGACGTGCAGGCGAATGGGAAAGATCTTAAACCAGTTGAGCATTTCCCATGCCAGCAGAGCGATGGAGACGCAGACGACTAACACAGCCAGGAGTTCTCCCGGGCTAAGTCCGCGACGATTTCCGTCGAATCGCTTGGCGGTCAGCCCCAGGATATTGAGGGTCGCAAATCCAAAGACAAGTATCCAGAGGAGATTGAATACTTCCTCGTTCCGTCGACCGTGCTGAAGAAGAAATGCGGATTGCATTGCGACCGCGCGGATCGTGATCCTGGATAACATTCCGATAGCTACCAAACCTCTCGCGCGAGTCGAAACCGGTCTTCGCGCCCTCCGCCGATCTTGCCGACCCGAATCCCTTTAGAAGGATGGTAAATGCCTTCGTTCCCAAAGTCAGCGGGAAAGCGTCGCTTCTCCATGCCAATGACGTGCGGTCATTCTTCAGGAACGGCATGAACCGCTGACGTGGATTTTCAAGACTCGAGTTGCACGACCTGATGATCGACACAATCCATTTCCAGGGCCTCATGCAAGGTTGCAATGAGTCCCAATCCATATTTAGCCAGGAAGTAGACTCCGGCAATTTCGCGCTCTTGAAGATCTTTGTTTGGATAGAGCATATTGCTTAAAAAATTTGCATGGCGGGTCAGAATCTCATTCCGCCTCACTTCCGCGCGAGCGGCCTTGCCTCGAAGTTGCTCGATCTGATGCCGCATCTTCGAAGCGGAGGTTTTAGCTGCCGACACGAGCGTTGGATCGAGCTGCTCCAGTTGACTGCGAATTGCGAGCAGGGATGAGTCTAGACTACCGGCTGCGTCTTCAAACGCTTTTTGCAACCGATTCGGAAGTGTTCGCTTCGCGACGGTTTCTTGTAAGCCGACGGGCCCCTCAAACAAGTCGGAAAACTCCAGATCGTAGCGATCCAATAAACCATTCGCCTTCTGGCCGATCAAAGTTGCCGAGATGCGGGGAACGATGGGCGTGATCCTTGCGGCGAGGGCTTTGTACACGACTCCACCTTGTGCGAAATAGGCGACTTCGGCGGGCCCTCCTGCGTAAGCCAGCGTAGGCAGAAAATAATCCTGGACGATCGGTCGCAACAGCACGTTCGGACTAAATTCTTCCGGCGTCTCCTTGATACGCCGCAACAGTTCGCCTTGATTCAGCCATTCTTTGCCGATGGAGAATTCCATGGGTTGGCCGCCATCGGAGCGGCGATGGATCGGCACCCGGGCCCCCTGCTGTATGGCAAACAATAAGGTGGATGCCCGTGTCACTTTGACTTGCTGATGATAGCCCGCCGCTTCGAGTTCCTTTCCGCGTTCCAGCAGTGCATGATTCAGCTCTGCCGACCGCTCTATGGCATCGTGGAAAATCGGCGCAGCCATGGTGCGAAGCGCGGGGTCTGAGCCGTCGATTAAAATGAGCCCCCACGCCCCAAAAAGCTTTGCCAGCAGCTTCGCGAATGCGGTTCCAAATGTCTCCCCCTCGCGATAGGTTTCGCGCAAGAGAGTAACAAGTTCATTATCGCCCAGGCTCTCCGCTGCCTCCTCCATCGCGTGTGCTATTTCCGCGCCGAATCGCAATTCTCCGACGGGAGCATCTTGTGATCCGCGCGTGGATGTTTGCAACTTCTGAATCGAATAATCGGGTCCCAAAATCGAAACGTGATTCACCTCGGCGAGATCATGATCTTCTCCGGCCAACCAAAATACGGGCACACAATCCACGCCTTGACGCGTAGCCTCTTCCGCCAACTTGATCGCGGTTAAAGCTTTGAAAATAGTGAAGAGTGGCCCACCGAAAAGCCCCACCTGCTGGCCGCTCACCGCCACATGAGCACCTCTCTCGAAACGTTCGAGATTGAGGGCAGTCTGGGGAGAAGCACCCCACGATTGATTCTGTTGCATGAGGACTCCCCCGACTTTCGCTCTGCGATCCGGACTGAAAGACGGCAAACCCGCCTCTCGGAACCATTCTGCGAAGCGGGCGGAACGTGGATAAAACCGCTCAACAGCAGGTGAACCCGAAAGGAAATCCTTGAACAATCGCGTACTATGCGGAATCCGGCGGAAAGGAAGACACGTTAAATTCAACGCAGGCTCTCCTGCAACTCTGAGACGGGAAAATTTATGCACATCAACGGATTCATTCTACAGTTCCCGGCGAGCTGGCGCTGATTTCGCGGGCCACGTAACTCCCAGGACGCGCTTTATCCCTGATCGTGACTTATTCTGAAAAAATATTAACCCTTCGTTAACAACCGTTTCACCGCAATCTTCTAGAGTCGCGGTTCCTGAAGAAAATATGGAGGGCTCATGCTGCGACCGAAGGTAAGAGTATCCGTGGGCTTGAAAAGGTGCACAGCTGCGACTCTTTTGCTGCTAATCATCGGCGGTTTCCCCGCCGCAGTCATGGCCCAGAACGGCAAAGGCCTCATCAGCGGTCGAGCGGTCGATACGGCGGGCGCGGTGCTGCAAGGCGCCAAAGTTGAAGTGCAGCCCGGCGGCATCATAGCCGCTTCCGATCGCCAGGGAGAGTTCAGCATCAACGATCTGCCGCCGGGTAGTTACAGGCTCAAGATTTCTTATGTTGGCTTTCTGCCGTACTCTTCCACCTTGAAAGTGATCGGCGGACAACCCACCAACGTCGAGGCTGTCCTCAAGATTGACGGCAAGGGGGAACAGATCTTCGTTACCGCAGATCGTCCTCACGGGGAGGCAGAAGCTATCAACCGCCAGCGAACCGCCGACAACATCATCGACGTACTGCCGTCCGATGTGATTCGCAGCTTGCCCAACGCCAACATTGCCGACGCTGTAGGCCGTTTGCCGGGTGTGACCCTGGAACGCGATGAGGGTGAAGGAAAGTATGTACAGATTCGAGGCACGGAGCCGCGCTTGAATAATACAACGATTGATGGCGTCGACGTTCCCGCTCCGGAAGACAACGTGCGACAGGTAAAGCTGGACACGATTCCTTCGGGAATCGTTGAAGCGGTTGAGGTTAATAAAACTCTATCCGCCAATCAGGATGCCAATGCCATCGGCGGTACCGTAAATCTGCGTACCAAGACCGCGGGGGAATTGCCGACGCTCACGGTTGAAGGCTTCGGCGGTTTCAGTCCGATCGTCAACACTCGTTATGTTGATGAGTTTACCGGCACGGTGGGCGAGCGTTTCGGAGCGAGCAAGAAATTCGGCGCGTTGTTTTCGGGCAGCTTCGACTACAACGGCCGCGGCATTGACGACATCGAACCGCAGCCCGATCCGAACTTCGCGACCCCATATTACGACAGCATGGATCTTCGCGAATACCGGTATTTTCGGACACGCTGGGGCGTTGCGGGCTCGCTCGATTACAAGCTCAAGGAGGGCTCCGGCCTTTTCTTGCGGTATTTCTATTCGGACTTTAAGGACTACGGAGATAAATGGGTTTACTCGCTAAGCGATGCAGGCGCTCCCCAGTTCAGCACTTCAAGTCGCCTGCCGGATTACGGGATTTTCAGTCTGGCGCTGGGCGGAAAGCATGTGCTCACGGACTGGTGGTTCAACTGGGAACTGTCAGTCGCCCGCTCGCGCCAGTTGGCGGCAGCGGGCAATCCCGGGGCGACTTTCAGTTTCAATCCCAACAATCCATTCGTTTGCAATTACGACCCGGCGGCGACGACCAACATTCACTTGCCGCAGTTCAACGCTGGCTGCACCGCGCCCGGTTCGCCGACCTTCGACCCGAGTCAATATCAGTTGACTGAGTACGATGCCACGAAAGGCACTACATCGCAGGTGAATCTTCAAGGGGCGCTGGCGGTCGGCAGAAACTATCATTTGGGTTCGCATTTCTCGACCTTTGAGTTCGGCTTCAAGGAACGCAACGAACACAAAGGTCAGGACGCCTATTCCGCCGTTTACGATCAAGCATTCCTGCCCACCCCGGCGATCTCACCGATGACCCAATACCTGAGCGGATTCCACAATTCTAACTACTACTCCAACGCATACAACTTCGGTCCGGTCACCGATTACAACAAGATCGTCGCCAATCTCAATAATGTGATTAACCAGGGAGTCCTTTCGCTCGACCTCCCGGCCACAACTTTTGGCTCGGCGGCCAGCAATTTCGATCTGACCGAAAGAGTGTCCGCCGCCTACGCAATGAACACCATCGAGTTCGGGCGTTTCCGTTTGCAGACAGGTTTGCGTTTTGAAGCGACCCAACTGGATATTCTGGGGTATCTGGTAACGAACAACGCCGATAGTACCGCTTCAACAGTCACTCCGGAACCGGCCAACAACTGGTATTGGGATGCTTTGCCGAGCGTCCAATTGCGCTATTCTTTGGGCTCTGATACCGACGTTCGGGCCGTCTACGGCCGCGGTATTGCACGCCCGAATCCGTATGACTTGGTTCCCTATGTAACGCTGGATCAAAGCTCGAATCCTTACAGCTACTCGATTGGCAATCCTGCCCTGAAGCCGGAACATGCCAATAACTGCGACTTGCTTTTCGAGCAATATCTGAAGCCCTTCGGCTTGATACAGGCGGGTGTTTTCTACAAGCAACTCAGCGATCCCATCTATTACATTAACAATCCCCTGGTCGCGAGCGGACCGTACGCCGGGTATCAGCTAGCCTCAGTTATCAATGGCAGCAGCGCGCAACTGTATGGCTTTGAGGCGGCCTACATTCAGCATTTGGGCTTCTTGCCGGGTCCGTTGAATGGCTTCGGATTGTCGGCGAACTATACCTGGACTAATTCGAGCGCGGGTACTTTGCCCCTTCGCACTGACAATGCAAAGCTCCAGCGGCAGTCTCCGACGACCTGGAACTTCAGTCCGACCTACGACAAGGGACGTTTTTCCGGCCGCCTCGGCCTGACCTACAACGGCGCCAGCATCTACCAGTATCAGTGGCAGCAGAGGACTAACGCTTGCGTGCAAAACACAAATTGCGAAGACCCGGCGGGACTCGGTACGAAGGGTCCAGCCGGTGACAATTACCTGTACTCCCATCTGCAGGTCGATGCCCAGGCCAGCATTCGTGTGACAAAGAGCCTTTCCGCCCTCGTGCAAGGCTTAAACCTTACCGATGAGGTCTTTGGTTTTTACAATGGTAGTCCGCAGTACGTTGTGCAGCGTGAGTATTACAAACCGACTTACACATTCGGACTGCGCTGGGAGCCGCGGAGAGAGTGAGTATTTTTTGTAGCTCGACTAGCCATCCGTAGCGTCAGGTCTCCCACAACAGTTCGTAGTAGCCATAAACGATTCGCCTGCCCTTGTGAGCTCTTAACCTGCTTAAATCGCTTTCGCGAGATCATCGAGGAACGCAGCCGCGCGGGCTCCGTCGATGACTCTATGATCGGAGGAGAGTGTCACCGTGAGGAGTGGGCGAACGGAGGGTTGCCCGTTTACGGCGACGACGCGATCCACGATGCGGCCCACAGCCAGGATCGCGGCTTGCGGAGGCGTGATGATGGCGGTGAAGGCGTCCACGTTGTACATGCCAAGATTGCTGATGGTGAAGGTGCCATTGGCGATGTCCGATGGACGTAGCTTGCCGGAGCGGGCACGCTCGGTGAGTTCTTTGCGCAGCGCTGCGATTTCGAGGACGGTCAGCGTGTTTGCTTTGGGAATGACAGCGGTCACGACACCGTCATTCACTGCCATCGCCAGCGCGACGTTGATTTCAGGATTGAGCTGAATGGCCTGGCCCGTCCAACTGGCGTTGATGCGCGGATGTTTTGTGAGAGCTTGTGCAATGCGAGCGATCAGAACGTCGGTGTGCGTGACTTTTACTGCGCCGGAGGTGCCTCCGAATTTTACTTTGGCGGCGACTAAGGTGGTCGCGTCCATCTCGCGTGTCACGAAAAAGTGTGGGACATTTTTCCAGCTTTCAGTCGTGCGCTCGGCCATCAAGCGGCCGATCGAAGTTGGAGTTTCGATCTGAACTCTCGGAGCGGCAGAGGCACCGCTGGCCGCCGCCTGCACATCGGAAGCTAGTATCTCGCCGCCGGGGCCAGTGCCTTGAAGCGTGGAAATGTCTACGCCTTGTTCTTGCGCGAGGCGTCGCGCTTTCGGAGAGATCCTTGCCGATGCAGATTTCGTTTCGGCGAGGGCTGCGTGGCTCGCGGGAGTTGGCGAGGGCCTTGCCGATTCTGTCGTCGCGCGCGCTGACGCGGTGGTGACGGCGTCTTCTGCCGGAACACTTTCACCGGCAGCCAATATCCATGCGATGGTTTGGCCTACCGGGATCACGTCGCCTTCTTTGGCTTTGATTCCGGCGAGCACGCCGTCGCCGGTGGCTTCGATTTCCATGACGGCTTTGTCGGTCTCGATTTCGAGCAGAGGCTCGCCTTTGGAAACGCTTTGGCCTTCCTTTTTCAGCCAGGAAACGAGCTTGCCGGTTTCCTGAGCCATTTCGAGCGCGGGCATTACGACGCTGATCGCCATATCAGTCGGCCATCACCACGCGTTCGGTTTTGGCGCTGGCGTCGATCATCTCTTTCACGTGAACGCTGGGAGACGATTCCGTTTCGCGAGTTGTCGGGAGTGGACCGTCGACGGTGAAGTAGTGCGCTCCGGCGACCATGAGTTTTTCCGCTGGGAAACGGGTGATGACTTCGTGACCGGTTTCGGTGACTACGATTTCTTCTTCGATGCGCGCGGCGCTCCAGCCGTCAGTGGAAGGCCAGAACGTTTCGAGGGCGAAGACCATGCCGGGCTTGATCTCCTGCGGATGATCGAGGGAGACGAGGCGGCTAATGACGGGCTTCTCCCATATGGCCAGACCAATGCCGTGGCCGTATTGCAGCGCGAAGGCGGCCTCTTCGTTGGGGAAGCCGAAGTCCGTGGCCTTGGGCCAGACCGATGCAATTTCGGCGGTCGTGCGTCCCGGGCGCACTAAATCTATCGCGGCATCGAGGTAATCGCGGCAGCGCTTATAGGCGTCGACCATGGCGTGCGTGCCATAACCGATGGTGAAGCAACGGTAATAACACGTGCGATAGCCCATGTAGGAGTGCAGGATGTCGTAATACACGGGATCGCCGGGGCGCAGCACGCGGTCGGAAAAAACGTGCGGGTGCGGACTGCAGCGTTCACCGGAAATCGCGTTCACCGCTTCGACGTACTCGGAGCCGAGGTCGTAGAGAACTTTGCTGACGAGTCCGACGGCTTCGTTTTCGCGCAGGCCGGGCTTCATCGCACGGTAGAGTTCGTCGTAAGCGGCGTCCACCATCATGGCGGAGTGATTGAGCAGCGAAATTTCGTCCTGCGTCTTAATCATGCGCACAGTGGACATGAACTCTTGCCCATCGACGACGGTGATGCCTTCGCGCTGCAACGCGAAGAGAACCGGAAGTTCGATGATGTCGATGCCGACGGGTTCTTTGTGCAGGCCGCGCATTTCGAGCTCGATGCGGATTTTCTTGGCAACATCTTCCGCGCGACCCATCTCTGGCGACATGGTTCCTCGCAGCATGGAGATGCCGGGGCGCGAACGCTCACCCAGCCAGGGACAGTTGAGTTGGTGATGCTTGGCGGCGGAGCCGAAGTCCCACAGAATGGGTTCGTCATTTTGCGGCAGTAGTGTGAAGCGATTGGCTTTGTCCTGCGCCCAGGTGCCGATGTGCGTGGCCGTGAGGTAACGCACATTGTTCATGTCGAAGCAGAGGATGGAGCCCATCTCCGACGTCGCCAGGAGATCTTTCGCGCGCTGCAATCGCTCGCGGCGCAGACGATCGAAGTCGATGCGATTCTCCCAATCGACCGCCATGGTTCCGTAAGTTTTCAGTGCCATTAGGTGCCTCTTGTTTTACGAGTGCTTGTTTACGAGCGCTTAATTATGTCCGCTTGCACATGGATCGCGCCATTTCAAAAACATTTTGCTCGGTGGGAACGGTTACGTCCTCGAGCGGCGGAGAAAATGGAATCGGTACATGCATCGCGCACAGTCTTCGTACCGGGCCATCGAGATCGTAGAATGCGCCCTCGGCGACCACTGCGGCGAGTTCGGCGCCGACGCCGTAGCGGCCGTAACCTTCGTCCATGATGATGGCGCGGGAAGTTTTCTTCACCGAATCGATCAGAGTTTTTTCGTCGAGCGGCCACATGGTTCGGGGATCGACCACTTCCGCACTGATGCCGGCTTCTTCGAGCAGAGCGGCCCCGCCTAGGGCGACTTGCACCATGCTGCTGGTGGCGATGATCGTAATGTCCGAGCCTTCGCGCTTCACATCCGCCACGCCGAGAGGGATGGTGTAATCCTCCTCGGGAACCGGGCCCTTCAGTTTGTACATCATTTTATCTTCAAAGAAGACGACGGGATTTTCGTCGCGAATCGCGGTCTTGAGCAGGCCCTTTGCGTCGTAAGGAGTGGACGGCATCACAACTTTCAATCCTGGAACGTGGCTGAACCACGCATGCAGCGACTGCGAATGCTGGGCCGCGGAACGCCGCGTAGCGCCCAACGTGGTGCGCATCACCATGGGAACGCGCCAATGGCCGCCGGACATGTAGTGGACTTTCGCCGCTTGATTCACCATCTGGTCCATGGTGAGGGTGATGAAGTCGCCGAACATAATGTCGACGACGGGACGCAGTCCGGTCATCGCCGCGCCCACGCCCACACCCGTGAAGCCGGCTTCGGAGATCGGCGTGTCGATGATGCGGTCTGCGCCGAATTCTTCGACCAATCCCGAGAGCACTTTGAAGGGCGTACCGGCTTCGGCCACGTCTTCGCCGAAAATGCAGACGCGGCTGTCACGGCGCAATTCTTCGGCCAGCGCTTCGCGTACTGCTTGCGCAAATGTCAGTTCACGAACTGCGATTTCAGGCATAAACGTCCTCGCCAACTTTATCGGCATTGGGATACGGCGAGTCGATTGCAAACTTCACGGCATCAGCCATTTCCGCTTTAGCTTCGGCTTCGATCTTTTCGAGTTGCGCTTTGGTGGCCAGACCCTCGGCGGTCAGCCATTCCGTGTGCAGTTTGATGGGATCTCGCTCGCCCTTCCAGTGCTGTTCTTCTTTCTTTGAGCGGTAATATTCTCGGCTGATGTCGCCGACGTGATGCCCGGTGTAGCGATAGGTGTTGCACATCAGGAATGACGGCCCTTCGCCGCTGCGCGCGCGGTCGATGAGCTTCGATGCGACGGCGTTCACGGCGCGCACATCCTGGCCATCGACGGTTTCGGCGACGAGGCCGAAGGCGGTTGCGCGGGAGGGAATGTCGCCGGCGGTCGTGTCGGAAAAGTGGGTGTACTCGTTGTACATATTGTTTTCGCAAATGTAGACGACGGGCAGCTTCCACAACTGCGCCAGATTCATGTCTTCGTAGAGAACGCCTTGACCGAGCGCGCCCTCGCCAAAGAAACAGGCAGCGACGCGACCATTGCCGAGACGTTTGGAGGCGAATGCCGCGCCGGTGGCGATGCCGATGCTACCACCGACAATCGCGTTAGCGCCAAGATTCCCGGTCGCGGGATCGGCGATGTGCATCGAGCCGCCTTTGCCCTTGCAGTATCCCGCTTCTTTACCCAGCAGTTCGGCGAACATTAATTTTGGCGTCGCGCCTTTGGCGAGGCAGTGGCCGTGACCGCGATGTGTGCTGGTGATGTAATCGTCTTTGCGCAGGGCTTCGCAGATGCCAACGGCGACCGCTTCTTCGCCGATATAAAGGTGCGCCAGTCCCGGCATGAGCGCGCGGGTGTAAAGTTCGTTGACCTGCTCTTCGAAGAGGCGGATGCGGATCATTTGCCTATACATCTGCAATGCTTTTTCGGCGGACACCTCGGGATGAGTTTGCGATTGGGTCGAGGTCATTTCGCGATCTCCGTCGAGACGCCGGACATTTTGGCGAGAACGTCGAAGACGACGGCAAAATCCAGTTTCTGCCATCCCATGCCGCGGGCTGCGGTGAGGAACTCGTTAGTCACCGCGGTGGTCGGCAGTGGAATTTCCAGTTCGCGGCCCAACTCGAGGGCGAGCAACATATCTTTCTGCATCATGTAGCAATCGAACCAGGCTTCGGGCGGCTGTTGCAGCACGAACGGGCCGCGATATTGAATCATTGGCGAGGCTACGGCGCTGTGAGTGAGAACGTCCACGGCAACTTCGCGTTTGATGCCGCTTTTTTCTGCGATCAGCACGCCTTCGGAAAAGGCCAGCATCTGGACGGCGAGACTGAGATTGACGGCGATCTTCATGGCCAGCGCCAATCCGTTGTCGCCGACATGCGTCACTTTCGGGCCGATGTCGAGCAGCAGCGGCTTCACGCGATCAAAGGTTTCTTTGCGGCCTCCGACCATTACGGCGAGCTTGCCTTCTTGCAGGGTGATGACGCTTCCTGACACGGGTGCATCCACCATATCGGCGCCTTTGGCGCGAACTTTTTCGACGACGGTGCGGCTGAAGCTGGGGCTGACCGTGCTGATATCGACGAAGACCTTTCCGGCGCTTATGCCGGCAAGGATTCCATCGGGACCATCCACGACGGCGGCCAGCGCGGGTGAATTCGTCACCATGGCGAACACTACGTCGGACGCCGCCGCCACTTCGCGTGGGCTATTCGCCCAGTGCATGCCTTTGTCGATCAGGCGCTGCGCCTTGGCGCGCGTGCGATTGTAACCAGTCACAGTGTGACCTTTATCGAGCAGACGAAGCACCATCTCGCTGCCCATCACGCCCAAGCCTACAAAACCTAACTTTGCCATTTCGTTCGTTCTTAACTTTCTTCGGCGACCTCGGCCGACGATTTACTTCAGCTTCGAAGTTGCGACTGGCGATTGCGAGTCTTCGCGGACTTGCTGCAAATGTGCTCGCATGGCTTCACGAGCATCTTCGGGGCGGCGCTGTTCAACCGCTTCCAAAATTCGGCGATGATGAAACTGGCCACGGTCCGGACCGCCTTTGACGTTGAAGATACGCAGCCGTTGTTCGCGCAGCACACCAACGATGGAATCTATTAGTGAAAGAATCAGGGGATTGTCGGCCGCTTCGGCGAGCGCGAGGTGAAAGTCGAGATCGGCTTCAATAAAGGCTTCTGGGTCGGCGTTCTTGCCTTCCATGGCGCCCACGGCTTCGCGCATGGCGGCGAAATCCTGATCGGTGGCGCGGACCGCAGCCATGGCGGCGATGTGCGGCTCCAGAATCTCTCGTACTTCAACCAACTGGAGCAAGGATTCGGTCTGTCCAATGCGAATCATACGATCAAGAGACTGGCGTGTAGACTGCGAAGTGGCATCGGTGACAAACGTCCCACGTCCTGAAAATGCTTCGACCAAACCTTTTTCGCGGAGAGTTTTCACCGCCTCGCGCACGGCGGTGCGGCTCACGCCAAATTGCAAGGCGAGTTCGCGTTCGGCGGGAAGTTGATCGCCGGGCTTGAGTTGCCCCTTGAGAATGGACTCTTCAATTTGACTGACAATTTGTTCGTAAAGCCGCGAAGTTTGAATCGCCCGATACACGGTTTCCCCCTGAAGCCCTTGCTGGCGGCCTGTTTCAGCCTGCCCACTGTACCACGCAGCAGGCTTGGAAGCACGATGCTGAGTCGCCCGCTTCGGGCTGCGCTTACCGGGGGGAGCTGAACCCTTGTGCTCCGCAATCGTCATTTCTTCTCGTCCTGAATGCAGACCGTGGTGATATTCGTGAACTCTCGAATTCCAAAAGGCCCCAGCTCGCGGCCGTGACCGGAACGCTTCAGGCCGCCGAAGGGTAATCGCGGGTCGGATGCCACCATCCGGTTGATGAAAATCATGCCAGCCTCAATTTCGTCGAGGAAGCGTTTGCGTTCGGCTTCATCGTTGGTCCAGATGCTGGCGCCCAAACCGAAGGGCGAGTCGTTCGCCAACTGAATCGCGTGCGAAATATCTTTCGCGCGAAACAAACACGCCACCGGCCCGAACAATTCCTCGCGATAAGCCGGGGCCGATTCCGGAATGTCCGCCAGCACTGTGGGTGGATAAAAACTTCCCGCCCCCGGCAGGGGCGCTCCGCCGGTCAACAAACGAGCGCCCGCGGCGATGGATTTCTGCACGTCGGCATCAAGTCCGCTAACGGCATCGGCGCTGGCTAGTGGTCCGAGATCGGTGCTTTCGTCCAGTGGGTCACCCACTTTCAACGCCGCCATCTTCGCCACAAACTTCTTCTCGAACTCATCGGCAATCGAGTCGGCGATGATGAATCGCTTGGCCGCAATGCAGGATTGCCCGTTGTTGGAGACACGCGCCTTCACCGCAGTCGCGACGGCCTCTTCGAGGTTGGCGCTCGGCATCACGATGAAAGGATCGCTTCCGCCCAATTCCAGCACGACTTTCTTGATGCGCTTGGCTGCGGATATTCCCACTTGAATGCCGGCCTGTTCGCTGCCGGTCAGCGTCGCCGCCATCACGCGAGGATCGTCCAGAATGGAATCGACCTTGTTCGCGCCGACGAGCAGAGTTTGAAACACCCCCTCGGGAAATCCAGCCAGCAGAAAAATTTCCTCAATCTCCAATGCGGATTGCGGGACGTTCGAGGCATGCTTCAATAACCCGACATTGCCTGCCATGATGGCTGGAGCGGCGAATCGCATCACCTGCCATAGAGGATAATTCCAAGGCATGATCGCGAGCACGATCCCGAGCGGGCGATAGCGGACGTAGCTCCTCGTGGCTGAGCTTTCAACCGCCTCGTCGGCAAGAAACCTCTCCGCATTCTCGGCGTAGAAGCGGCAGACCCAGGCACACTTGACCACCTCATCGATGGCGGCATAAATCGGCTTGCCCATTTCGATCGTCATGACGCGGGCAAGGGCGTTCTTTTGCTCTTCCAGTATTTGGGCAGCCTTCATCATCTTGCGGGAACGCTCTGCGAAAGTGGTGAACCTGTGGACGCGGAAGGCTCTGTCTGCCCGGTCGATCTTTGCGGCTAGCTCAGAGTCGGTGAGGGCGGCGAAAGTTTTTACTACTTCCCCGGTGGTCGGATTGATGCTGGCAATTGGCATGTGAGTCGAGCGTCAGGGCTCGAAAGCAAAGCTCTAAATTGGTATGACACCTATACCACGTTTGACAGCCCCCTTGTCAAGCAGCATTCGAAAACACCCCCAAGTACTCATTTGATTAGTAGAAGTGAGGCCTATTTGGTAAATTTTCTTGACAGTGCTCAGTAAAGGGTGGTACTGGTGTCCGACCACGACTTTTTTGGAGGCGAGTGATTAATTTTATTTATAGGCCGTTTTCCGCGACAAGGTCACGGGCGCTGTCACGGCTTTCCGGTGCGATCCTGCTGACTTTGCTGCTGGGTCTTGCCAGTCTGACGCCTCTTGCGGTCGGCCAATCCCCGACCGGACGCATTTTGGGCAGCGTAACCGATCAAAGCGGCGCAGCTATGGCTGGGGCGTCTGTCACAGTGACGGACGTGGAGCGAGGCAACTCGCGCGCGCTGGCCACGGACGCCTCCGGTGAATATAACGCGCCCGACCTCTCTCCGGGCACCTACAAAGTAAGAATTGAGGCCAAAGGCTTCAAGACTTCGGAGCGCACGGGCATCCTGCTGGAAGTCGGCCAGGACGCTCGGGTAGACGTATCTCTACAGACCGGTCAAGTATCGGAAACCGTCGTGGTGAACGAGGACGTTCCTCTGCTGAACACGACGACCTCGACTTTGGGCGGTACGCTCAGCAATAAAGAGATTAACGATCTGCCGCTGAATGGGCGCAATTATGAGAATCTGCTTCAGCTTCGGCCGGGAGTGGTTCGTTATCCCGGCGGAGGATTTTCCACCACCAGCAGCAACGGCCTTCGCGCCGAGGATAACGCTTACTTTGTAGAGGGTCTGTTCAATAGCGAGCCTTATTCCGGGCAGGCCATCATCAATGGCGCGGGAATCGCGGGCGATTCGGCGACGATTCTACCCATCGATGCGATTCAAGAGTTCAACATTCAGCAAAATCCTCCGGCGGAATTCGGTTGGAAGCCGGGCTCTGTAATTAACGTAGGCCTGAAATCGGGGACCAACACCATTCACGGATCCGCATTCGGCTTTGGTCGCGACGGGGCGCTGGACGCGCGCAATTATTTCAATGACGCGCCCGCTGCGAAATTGGGCCGCACGCTGGAGCAGTATGGCGGCAGTTTGGGCGGCGCGATTATCAAGGACAAAGCATTCTTCTTCGGGGCATACGAGGGCCAGCGGTATAACGTGGGCAATTCCTTCGGGGGCGTGACCAGTCCACTGACGGTCGCGGGCGCCGCGAATGGGACCTGCGCGTTCGGCTATCCGGGCGACTGTCTGAATAGCGCCCACGACGCGATCCTCGATCTTTTATCCGGAGCAAACACATCAGGGTTCACAGTCAGTCAGGCGAGTTTAAAAATAGCAGGGTGCACTGCGACTGGCACTTGCGACGGCACCGGCTTTCCGCTTAACAACACCCAATCGATCAACATTGCGAACGGGTTCAACAACGTGGTGCACAGCGACAATGTCGTGGCCAAGTTGGACTATCGGCTGAACGACCGCCAGAGCATTAACGGTACGTATTTTTTTGGCAACAACTCTGGTACGGTCGAAGACTTCCCTGAACTACAGCAGAAATGGCTCTCCCACATTCATACCCGCGCGCAAGTTGTGGGCGGAAGCTGGATTTGGACTCCGGGCACACGCTGGGTCAACGAAGCCCGCGTCGGATACAACCGGCTGTACCAGCCCACGTTGCCGGGCGATGAAAATGTGCCGGCTTCGGACTACGGTCTTAATACCGGCGTGACTGGGGCCAATACCGGAGGCCTGCCGCGCATCGGCTTTGGCGGATACTTCTTCCCTGGCTTGGGTGGTTTCAAATGGCCGAAGTTCCAGGGCCCCGATTCCATCACGCAGTTCGTAGACCAGGTTTCGTATACGGCTGGCAAGCACACCATCAAGTTCGGCGGTCAGCTTCACTACAACAAAGTCACGAACGCCGCTTACGGCAATGCGCGAGGCAGCATCACCTTTCTCGGTGGAGTGGTCGGACCCACTTCTTCGCCCCTCGAAGACTTCTTTGCCGGCCTGCCTTTTAAGTCGTCAGTGGAAGTCGGCAATCCGACTTTACATCTTCACAACTGGGCCTACGGTTTGTTCATTCAGGATGACTGGCGCGCTACCAAGAATCTGACGTTCAACTACGGCATCCGCTATGAATTCAGCAGTGTGCCTCAGGAGGCAAACAATCTACTGGGGAACTTCGATCCCAACGTTGGTCTGGTGCAAGTCGGCCATGGGATCGGCAATCTTTACAATCCTGATCACACGAATTTTGGGCCCCGCTTCGGTTTTGCATGGGATATCGGAGGAAACGGACGGACCGTGCTGCGGGGCGGCGGTGGGCTGATCTACGAAACGGTGAACTGGCAGTCGTTCATTGCCTTCAACAATGCCTTCGGCCCGGGCAGCGTTCCTACGGGTGCAGCGATCGATGCGGCCGGCAACGTTTCTGTCCCGGGCGGGATCACTACCGGGAACGTGACCATCAAGAACTTCTTGAACCCGGCGCCGTGGGATTCTCCGACGACGCCCCTTTACGGCAGCAGCACGATCAATTGCTACAACAGCCCATGCCCCGTGATGACGGTGGACAGGAATCTGTCGACGCCGTATGTGTCGAACTGGACGCTGAACATACAGCATGCCTTCACTCAGAACCTGTCACTGGAGGCCGCTTACGTTGGCAATCACGGCTCCAACCTGACCGGAATTCGGGACATTAACCAGCCCCCGGTAGGGTCGGGATGGCCCGCCGCAAATATCGCAACTTGTACCGCGAATCTGACTCCTTCCGGCAACTATGACACGGTCAACAATCCCGCTTGCCAGGTCGCACCGGAAGTGGGGCCCTTCAATGCAAAGTTCCCGTACCTGGCTAACATCTTCCAGATGTCGAATATTTACCGGTCCAACTACAACGGCTTGCAGGTCACGCTCAATGCGCGCAATTATCACGGCCTAAGCGCGGTAGCGGGCTACACCTATTCTCACGCCTCCGATGACCTGAGCGCGAACTGGGACTTCGGTTACGGCTCGGGTTTGCCTCAGAACGCATACAACCCGGACAAAGAGTATGCCAATAGCGACTTCGACATTCGGCATCGATTTACCTTGTCGCTGACCTACGCCGTTCCGGGCAAACCGGGCTATGGCCAGGCGCTGGAGGGATGGGAGATTAACAGCATTACGACGCTGGAAACTCCGCAGTTTTGGGGACCGATCGATGAAGGAACGGATGCCGCTGGCATCGGGCCCTTGCCCACGAGCCCACCGGCAAACACTCCGATTCGCTGGAGCTTCTACGGTAAAACCTCCGACTTCCAGTCACGCGGAGGAGTCGGCATTCCTTACTTCGCGGGCAACAACAGTCCTACGAATCCCAGCGGCAACGCGGCTTGCAATGCGCAAGCGCTGGCTTTGGATGGCGGTACACCGGGTGCTTCCACGGAGTCGCTGGCGTTCTTTGGCTGCTACGCGCAAGGCAGTTCAATCATGATTCCGCCGCCGCTCGGACAGTTCGGAAACATGGGCCGGAATGAGTTTCAAGATTCTGGTTTCAAGAACTTTGACTTCTCGGTCGCCAAGAACTTTCATTTTGGAGAGCGCTTCCATCTTCAGTTCCGGGCCGAGTTCTTCAACATCCTCAATCATCCGAACTTCGCCAACCCGTACGGCGGCCAAAACGGTTTCGGTTTGAACGATCCTTCGGTGCGTCCGTTTGGCTGCGGATGCGCTACACCGGACATCGCGGCAGCCAATCCCGCAGTAGGCTCGGGAGGTCCGCGCTCGATCCAACTCGGAGCGAAGTTTAATTTCTAGATCGAGAGAGTGGCGCGCACTGACGTGGGTCGGTCCGCGCTGCTGATTTGTGCAGTTTCTTGCGCCTGATTTTGTGGTGAATTTCTCCAGGAGACGATCTCGTGACTTTTCGTAATCTTGCCGCAGTTCTCTTACTATCCGCTTTCATGATGCCGTTCAGCGTGTCCGCGCAGCAGCACGCTGAGCGCACCATTGAAGAAATCAAAGTTGAATCGGTGCGTCGGGCACAGCTGGGAATTTATCCGCTGATCGGGCTCGATCCCGCTGACGTCACCGAAGCGTTCCAGTACATTAAGACGCGCGATAAGGACGAATGGGCTGAAGGTTTCATGAAAGTGGCCGATCGTTATTTCAACGAAGCCAAATCCCTGGAAACCAGCGACCCGAAAAAAGCCGATGCGGATTACATTCGGGCATGGCACCTCTATTCCTTCGGGCGTTGGCCGATTCCGGCGTCGCCCAAAAAGCAGGAATCGTACGAAAAAGCGATTCAAGCTTTTCTCGCGCACGCAAAATTCTACGATCCCCCGCTTGAGATCGTGCATATTCCATTCGAGGGCAAGGAAATCATTGGTTATCTTCGGCTACCGAAAGACGCCAAGGGCCCAGTTCCACTGGTGATCGCGGTCAACGGACTCGACAGCAGAAAAGAGGACCTGGCGGAAAGCTTCGGCGCGATTTTGCCGTTCGGTATCGGCTACCTCGCCGTGGATGGCCCGGGCACGGGACAGGCTCCGATCAAGGTAAGCGAGACGTCCGACCGGATGCTTTCCAAGGTGATCGATTATGCGCAAAGCCGGCCGGAAATCGACAAGAATCGCCTGGCATTACATGGCGTAAGTTGGGGGGCGTATTGGGCAACCAAGATGGCGATTGTGGAGCGGGCGCGGCTGAGGGGCGCCAGCGCACAATCGCCCCCCACCGACCTCTTCTTTCAGAAGGAGTTCGTGACCAACTCGCTTCAGGGAAATCGCGAATATCTTTTCGATCAGATTCCCGCTCTGATGGGCATTATGGAAGGCATAAACAATTTTGACGAGATGGTGCAGTTCATGCCCAAGCTTTCGTTGGTTCATCAGGGCTTGCTGGGCAAGCCGATGGCTCCGATGCTCATTCTCGCGGGTGTAAAAGACACGCAGGTGCCGATGTCGGACGTTTACCTCCTGTTGAGCAGTGGCGACGTTCCGAAAGACGCCTGGATCAATCCGTCGGGCGGGCACTTAGGCCGTCAGGTTAAGGTTTGGCCCGATCCGCGGATTTTCAAAGAAGTGATCATTCCGTGGCTGGTAAAGACGCTGACCGCAAATCCGTAGCTTGTGGTTGAGTTCCTCTGTGAGACCTCGGTGTTCTCGGCGGTAAAGGTTTTTTTGTGTGACCTAAAATCTTTACCACAGAGGGCACTGAGGTTTCACGGAGGCGTCACAGAGATACGGAACAGTTGGCCACTTTATCGCTCCCCCGAATAAAAGCTTCTTCACAGTCCCGATAGGAAACGTGTCTCATGGAAACGCCGATCAGTATGGGAAGCATCGAACGGCCCAAGCCGAAAGCCAAGCCGTTTTATGCCAGCCTTTGGGTGCAAGTCGTATTTGCCATGGTGCTGGCTGTGGTGCTGGGATATTTCGATCCCGAGCGCGCCATCGCCATGAAGCCGCTCGGCGATGGATTCATCCGCCTGATCACAATGGTGATCACACTGATCATCTTCTGCACGGTGGTCACCGGCATCGCTGGTATGCAGGACATGAAGAAGGTTGGCCGGGTCGGCGGCAAGGCGCTGCTTTATTTCGAAGTTGTTTCCACTCTGGCTCTGCTTATCGGGCTGGTGGTGGGCAATGTGGTCAAACCGGGAGACGGATTTCATGTGAACGCCGCCACTCTCGACGCCAAAGCTGTGTCCGAGTATGCCGGACAAGCCAAGGCCCAGAGCATTACTGAATTTCTCCTGCACATTATCCCGAATACCGCGGTGGACGCCTTTGCCAAGGGCGACATCTTGCAGGTCTTGCTGGTGGCGATCCTGTTCGGGTTTTCTCTGTCGATGGTCGGCCCTAAATGCAAGCCTGTGGTCGATCTATTCGATGCCTTGACCCACGCAGTTTTTGGCGTGGTCGGCATTCTGATGCGCTTCGCTCCCATCGGGGCATTCGGAGCCATGGCCTTCACCGTCGGCAAGTATGGCATCGGCTCACTTGGACCGCTCGGAAAGCTCATCGCTACATTCTATGTCTGCTGCTTCTTTTTCGTGATCGTAGTTTTAGGTTCCGTCGGTGCCCTTGCTGGCTTCAATGTTTTCAAGTTTCTCGCCTACATCAAGGAAGAAATTCTTCTGGTGCTGGCGACCGGCTCCTCCGAAACAGCCCTCCCTACGCTCATGGAGAAACTGGAAAAACTGGGATGCTCGAAGTCGCTCGTCGGCCTGGTCGTTCCCACGGGCTACACATTCAACACCGACGGCAGCAGCCTTTACATGACCTTGGCGGCGCTGTTCGTGGCGCAAGCCACCAACACGCCGTTAACGCTAGGCCAGCAACTCACCCTGTTCGCGGTCGCCGTACTCACCTCGAAAGGCGCCAGCGGAGTGCAGGGAGCATCGTTCATCGCGCTGGTCGGAACTTTGTCGGTGATCCCCACAATCCCGGTAGCCGGAATGGCTTTGATTCTCGGCATCGACCGCTTCATGAGCATGTTTCGCGCACTAGTGAACATGATTGGCAATGGCGTCGCGACGCTAGTGGTGGCTCGCTGGGAAAATGAGTTGGATCGCAAGCAGATCGGCGCAGCCCTGCCGTAAGGGGGATCTCAACCCATGTCGCCTTCTTCCACGTTCTCGAGAGCCCAATGAGCGCGTGGCGGAAATTCATGGATCGGTAGGGTTAGGGAACATTTCCCCGTCAGTAAGCCCATACACACCCAGTCACCCCAGACGGGAATCTCGAAGATCACCTACAGAACTCACCTTACTCCGCGTTAGGCCTAGACCGACGTACACTAACACTTTGATCGATTCGTCGAGGTTTTCTTTATCTTGGATAAACGTCGCATAGCGAGCGGCTTAGCGCGGGCTTTACCCCGCACCACCAACCGATGGGTGGCGATCGGCGGCTTGGCCACAGTAGGCTTGGCTGTCGCTGCGCTGGTAATGACGCCCTCCGCACTCACTCAATTTGGCGCCTCACCCTTTCTGCCTCACACTTTTTGTTATCTCAACAACCGTCAGCTCATCTTGCTTCATGCCGCCAGCGACGCGGCGATCTGGCTCTCCTACGTGGCTATTTCCTGCACCTTGGTCTATTTGGTGTGGAGGACGCGACGCGAAATCCCCTTCAGCTGGATGTTTCTAGCCTTCGGTCTGTTCATCGTCGCTTGCGGATTCACCCACTTTATGGAGATTGTCGTGCTTTGGAGGCCCCTCTATTGGCTGGCGGGGGACGTCAAGCTGATCACAGCCCTAGCCTCGGTGGTCACCGCCGTCGCACTGCCAGCCGTCGTGCCGCAGGTTCACGCGATGGTCTCGGCTGCGCATTTGTCTGAAGACCGAAGGTTGCAAGTGGAACAAGCCAATGGCGAACTGCAACGGCTTTCGACCCGTGTGCTGAGCGTTCAGGACGAAGAACGCCGAAGGATTGCCCGCGAATTGCATGACGGCGTCGGCCAGTACCTGGCCGCCATCAAGATGTCGTGCGAAGTCGCACACGCCGAAGCGGAGCAGGGCCGGCCGGTCGCGATGCGGGATTCCCTCGCTCTAATCGATCGCTGCAGTGCCGAGGTTCGCACCATGTCGCATTTGCTGCACCCGCCTCTGCTGGAGGAAATGGGTCTGGCTTCCGCGGTGCCCTGGTATGTGGATGGCTTTCGAAAGCGCAGTGGAATCGCAGTGGACCTGGAGATGCCTTCGCAATTGCGCCGCTTACCGTCGCCCGTGGAAGTTGCCTTGTTCCGCGTCCTGCAAGAAAGTTTGACCAACATTCATAGGCATTCAAACAGCTCGCAGGCGAGCGTGCGGCTGCAACTCAACGGTAGTGAGGCTCGCTTGCAGGTCCAGGATCGCGGAAAGGGGTTCGATCTCGAAGGCAATCACGCCGTTACCGCCGGGGTGGGAATCTCAGGCATGCGCGAACGGGTACGAGAGCTGGGTGGGGAGTTTAGACTCGCGTCGGATCAATCCGGCACCCGGGTCGAGGCCTCAATAATTCTGAAAGAGGACGGGACTGAGTGAAAAGCATTGTCGTAGTCGACGATCACGATGTAGTGCGCCAAGGAGTCAGACTGATCTTGCGCAATCAATCGGATTGGCAGGTAGTGGGGGAGGCACAAGACGGATTAGACGCACTCAGGAAGGTCGAGTCGCACGATCCCGACTTGGTAATCCTCGACATCAGCATGCCTGGAAAAGATGGACTTGCGGTGGCGGCCGAACTTACAAAGTCGAAGTCTCGATCCAAGATTCTTGTGCTCACCATGCATGATTCCAAAGAACTCGCATCGGCGGTGCAAAAGGCGGGCGCTTCGGGTTACGTGATCAAAACTCATGCCGCCCGGGACCTGGTTCGCGCGGCTCAAACTATTTTTGAAGGCGGCACATTCTTCGCTGTGGATCCACTGCCCCCTGCGAAAGAAGGGGTGTAGGTCTTCGCTATTCATGCCGTTTGCAACAATTGGTGAATACACTGATGAAGGGAAGCCATGCTGTCCGATTTCGACCGTACCGCCTGGACGCCGGAGTCGAGGGCGGCTCTCGCGATCACCTCGTCGCAGAATATTGTGAACATCAGTATCGAAATTTTCGGCATGAACTTCCGAAGTTCGCGCGCCGTCTGTAGCCCATCCATGACTGGCATGCACAAATCGAGCAGAACAAGGTCGGGATGGAGATCGAGGGCGCGGACCAGGGCTTCGCGGCCATCGGCTGCCTCACCGCAGACGCTCCACTCGCTACGCCACGCCAACGCCCCACGGAGGGTACGGCGAATCAGCGGACTATCGTCGACGATCAAAATATTTTTCAAATACAAGTCACTCCACACTTCGAGTTTGGCCCGCGCAGGGTCCTCGTCGGACACGAAAGAAAAGAAGGCCTCTGTCGCCATGAGGCCTTCCTCGCTACTGTCCGATTAAAATTTTCACGCAGCCCTTCCGGCCTTCCGTTTGGCGGGAGGTCTGGCTTCCGGTTCCGCTGAAGACTCGCTTTCGGAATCATCCTCAGCCACCACCTCGATCATTTCCGACAGTTCGGTCAATTTCTCGTCTGTTTCCTTCTCCTCTTCGAGAGTCTCCCGCAATAATGAGGCTTGTTCACTTTCGCCTAATAGGTCAGCCATGGCGCAGACCGTGCCGTAGGCTGCCATCTCGTAATGCTCTACGCGCTGGGCAGCGCCAATGAGGGCGGCGTCTTTGGTGTCGTCCTCAAAATCGGAATCGATGGCCTCGGCACCTTCTTTTACCAGGCCCTCCATCCCCATGCATTTCTTACCCGTCGGTTTCTCGCCCAATTGTTCGAAGACGTCTTCCAATCGTGCGACGTGATCTTCGGTTTGTTTGAGATGAGACTCGAACGCCTCGCGTAACTCGGGCGAAGAGGCGGCCTTTGCCATCTTGGGCAGCGCTTTGGTGAGCTGATTTTCAGCGCTATAGATGTCTCGAAGTTCGTCGATATAGAGTTCTCTTAGCGATTCTTTGGTCATTTCGTTTTCTCCACTTCATGATTTACCTCCGGTTCAGGCGGAGGATGGAACGCCGTTCTAACTGCGTTAGTGCGGAAAGCAAGGAAGGGGATTCCGTTTGAAGGGAAATTCCGCTCCCTGCGAGTCCCCTTTACGCTGCTTTTTTCTTATCGAACTGAATCAGCACCTTCGTGTACCCGTCAATGCGCTGATCGAACTTGTCGTAGGCCTCCGGAGCTTCATCGATCCGTATGTGATGGCTCACGATCTGGCTGGGTTTAGCGCGACCGGTGACGATAAGATCGCGTAGATATTCGTTGTATTTCTTCACCGGAGCCTGGCCGCTGCCCATGGTGATCCCCTTGTCAAAGAAATCCGCAACCGGGAACGGGAACACCCCCTTCTTGGCGTCCTCGTTCTTGGCGCCCCGATCGGGGGCAATAAAAACCCCAATCATGCCCAGAGCGCCTGTGGGATTGAGCACCTTAACGCAATTTTCCAGAACCTGCGTGGCTTTCTCAGTGTTAGGATCCTTGTCATTACGAGCCTGATATCCGACCGCGTCGATAGCGCAATCGACGCCCTTCATTTTTTCTTCCCCCGGCCGAAACGACTGCTGAATGCCTTGATTCTTCTTCCTGAGCTTGAAGATCTGCTCCACGGGATCGCCTGTTGAGTAATCGACCGCGACCGCTCCCATCTCTTCGGCCTTCAGGAGCCGTTCAGGGATGCTATCGACAACGTACACTTCTGAGGCGCCCTTGAGCAGAGAACAATTTCGCTTGGTTGGACACGCTCATCTGCCGTAGTCCTTCGTATGTGACGGCTTTCATCTTCATCTCGATTTGACTCCTTTGGCACAAAGTATCGACGCAAGCTTTTGGAACTCGACGCCTATTTGTTTTTTAGTCTGCGCCTTGAACGCCTCCACGAGAATCGGGTTCACGCTGTAGAGTTCGGGTGAGAGGCCCGCGCAAATCTCAGGGACGACATCTCGGGGACACAAATTCGCAGCATTCGGAAGCGCACCGGCAGGTTCTGAACTCGCATCCTAAGTGGTTTATGACATTTCAATTTCGACAAACTCCAGATCCGTCCCCTTCGCCCATCCAAGAACCTCCTTCCGACGCTCCCGAGAATGCCGATGTTCCGGTTCGAGAGCCCGATCCAGACGACCCGTTTCAAATTTAGGCTTACCCGTCGCGACTGCGCCGCAAACAAGAAAGGCCGCCCGAAGGCGGCCTTTTTGCGTCCATCTACATTACGCTGCCGAACGGCCTGAAGATTGATCGTCGGACTTCTTGTGGGCTTGCGTGGAGTGCTCGTGCGCCTGCGTGGAGTGCTCGTGGGCTTTCTTCGAGTGCTCGCGAGCGGTCTCGTGATCTCCCTTTTCGTGATGCTCAGCTGCGGTGCGATGAGCCTTGGCTGCATGATCGTGATGTTCTGCTGCTTTATGATGAGCTTCTTTTGCCATTTCAATTCTCCTAAGTTTGGACATCTAGTCTGTTGACGAAAACAACGGCGGTCAGCTCTATCGGCCTGGCCGCTCTCCTCTCCAGACGGCTCTAGGATGCCAACGTCGAGCGAACGGATTTCCTGATTCCTCGTTATTTCGGCATTCGCTCAGATGCCTGAACCGGGCTTTCTGTGTGACGCGAAATGACCCAGCATTTTGCCCACGGCTCTCCAATTTCTCTTCATTTCTCTCCGGTTTGCCGGAGACTGAGTCGTGCGCGACCTCACGCCAGATGTTTGTTGCCGGTATCGTAAAACGCCAGCACCAAAGCCCTACCGGATCATCTTCAATCGGCGTCGTAGTCTCGACAAAGCTGCCTTGGCGCCACCCGCCCATGCCAATGTGTAACCTCTCGTAGTGGGGTTCGGTCATGAGCTCTGCCTACGCCTCGGGCTTGGACCCTGCAATCAATTGCCCCTAGACTGGCCTGCGGTAATTCCCTACGGATTCAGCGGTATTGCAGGCTCTCGTCCGTTCAGGCAGCATTGCAGCATGAAGCCATCAACCCTATGCCCTCGATGCAACACCCCTCTGAAAACCCATACGAGCCCATTGGGCAAATTCATGTTCTGCCCCAACTTCCCCGAATGCCGTCGCACCCGGGAGGCTACGAAATGGCTCACGGTTTTGAAGCTGAATCGCCGCGAAGCGACGCTCCTTCGTGCGGCGTAGAAATCCTTAAACTGTCGTCCACTTCGCGGAGTAGGGGGTCGGACGGGGAGAACTATGCGGCTCGTGGTTTATATCGTTTCTATCTAGAAGAGGCTATGGCGCTTCCGGACAACGCGATGCGAGTGTCCGAGGGGTGGGTGCTGAAGATTCTCATTGCTGACGATAACCCGCGGGTTCGAAAAGCAATCTGTCGAGTCCTATTGACGGATAGCCGATTGTCTCAGCACCTGGAAGCGATCAATGGCGCGGACGCGGTTCAGATCGCGAAAACCGAAAATCCGGATTTAGTCGTCCTGGACCTAAGCATGCCGGTGCTGAATGGCCTCGACGCCGCGACACTGATTAGACAGGCTCTTCCAGAAGTGCCCATCGTACTGGTCTCGATGCATGGGGAAATACTGAAAGAGGAAGACTTAAAACGGTTTGGGATCTCAGCGTTGGTCTCCAAGGAGCGAGCCGCGACCGAATTAATTCCGGTGGTACGATCACTCCTGGGGCTTGGATGAAGGGCTTTCGAGGCCCAGCAAAGAGCGATCAAGAGGAAACCCAAGTTTCTCGACGCGTACCATCAGAAGCTGGCGCGCGGCTTCTTTGAGCGCAATCCGTTCCGCCTCCCCAGCCGCACTATCGTCGAGTTGTTGACCTCTGACGAAGAGAGCATCCTCGAGTTGGAGAGCCTTTTTCTCCAAGGCTGCAGAATTCGTTTCGAGCAGCAATTCTTGCAATAATCGCTGCCATGGCCCGCTGGGATCGTGGTTCATAGCGATGCAGGGAGGTAAAAGCTATTTCCCTCGAACTACCTTCTCTCTCTGATCATAATACATTGCAAATAGCTGTCAACTCATTGATTCCATTGTGCGCTAGCGCACAATCATTCGCAATCCGGGCTCATTGCGAAACGCTGGCGGCGGAATCCAAGGTGAAGTAAAAGACTGCGCCCTTTTCGACGGCACCTTCCGCCCAGACTTCGCCAGCATGACGTTGGACGATACGCCGGACGGTAGCTAGACCAATGCCGTTGCCGGAAAATTCCGCCGGAGAATGAAGGCGCTGGAAGGGTTGGAAGAGACGATCGGCGGCACGCTGATCGAATCCGCTGCCATCGTCCTTTACAAAATACACGGTTCGACCGTCTCTCTTTTCCGACCCAAGTTCAATGTGCGCCTGCTGATGGTGCGAAGTGTATTTCCAGGCATTTCGCAACAGGTTATCCATGAGTATGCGTATCAAGCGGGCGTCCGCGCGGGCGTAAAGGGCTGAGGGCGCAAAGAACTCGACTTGTCGTTCAGGAGCATTGCGGCGGAGCTCCTCCATGATCGATTGGGCCATTGCACTGAGATCGATTTCTTCCCGGTGCATCGTGCTGGTCGTCAGCCGAGACAGATTCAATAGGTCGTCGATCAACTCGGACATGCGCCTGGCAGCCGAACGAATGTTTTGCAGGGATTCCTTCGCATTTCGATCCAACTGCGAGGAATAATTCTTGAGTAGCATGTAGGCGAATCCGTTGACGACATCCAGAGGGCCGCGTAGATCGTGAGAGACGGAATAGGAAAATGCCTCCAGTTCGCGATTGGCGGCTACGAGGTCACGGGTTCGCTCGGCAACGCGTTGTTCCAATTCGCGACGCGCTTTTTGCAATTCGTTTTCACGCTGCTGAATCTCCTTCAGCATTTCATTAAAGGAATCGATCAACCCGTCCAATTCGTCGCCCTGGTGAGTGGGGGCGACCGTCACCGAATAGTCGCGATCGCGGGTAACCCGGCGTGCAGTCTCCGCGAGACCGACAATGGGTCGTGCGACGGTCTTGCTGAATGCGGAGGAAAATAGAAGCGCAAAGGTTAGAGACACCCACAAGACGGCAAGCGAAATGAGGGCATAGCGCCGCAGTCTTTGATCGATTTCGCGGAGGTCCGCATGAATGTAAACGAAGCCAATCAGTCTTCCCTGCCATAGTACCTTCCGCAGCAGGATGACGCGGGTACGGCCGAACCAATAGCCTTCGACTTGGGCTTCGGGTAAGCTGCGCAGATTGACAAATACTTCCTCTCCGTCGCGCGAGTACTTCGCGAAAGGAGCCACCCCCGCGGTCAAGATGCCTGCCGATGAGATATTCGGAGAACTCCTCAACGCAGAAAGCGTGTTGGTCGCCGACTGCGGGTCGTTGAACAGCAAGGCGGACACACTATTGGACCCGACGATTTGCGCCTGGGCTGAAAGGGTGTGCACCAAGCCCTGCCGAAACGTAATCTGGTCGTAGATGAAGAAGCTGACACAAGCGAGCAGCAGCGCCACGCCGCTAACCAGCACGCTCATCAATGTGAGCTTGGTCGAAATGGATCTTGTAGCCGGCGTTATCATGGTTGCCTCCCGGGACCGACTGGGTCGATCACGCGGCTGGCGACTTTGAGCAGTTCGGAGCTGAGCGATAAGTGCGACCTTTCGGCTGAGCCCCGGTTCACCTCGAAGCGAATCCGATTTTGAAGGGACACAAATCCTATGACTCCGCCGCGTTCGGCGAAGCGAGGCATATCGCCGACAGTGAGGATGCCGGAGCTTTCCGCGAAGGTAAGAATGGAGTCGAGGCTGCCCTCTTCAGAGGAACTGACGTAGAGGATGCTGCATTGCGACGCCTCCGAAATTCGGCTTACCCTTTTTACGGAAATTGGGCGGCCGCCAACGCTCTCCCCGGCCACGGTCGAATCAAGAACCGGCCCGAACGGATCCTTGCCCAGGACACAGATCGAGAACGCTCTGCTCGCGCCATCATCCATCTGCCAGGTAACGAATTTACTGAAGTTGTAAACGTATGCAGCCTTGACCTGAAATTCCGTAGGATGGGGCACCTGACCGGACGTAACGACCGCGCTGACGAGGAGGCTAAGTCCGCATAGCCCGATGAAAAAAGGATATCGGGCAGTGGTGAGATGGGGTGCGCTCGCGCGCGGATCACGATTCGTCCGGGAAAAACTTCGGCTGGTGCGAATCAATGAGTCCACGTGATTTTCCCGTAAACGCTCCTCTTGATGCCCACCAATGGGCCAGGGTCGCCTGCGAATTCCACGTGACGCGGCTGCATCAGGTTTTGACCGACGAGCGATAACTGAAAGTGCTGGGTCGCTTTCCAGGCGAACCGCACATCCCCGGTGGAGTATGACGGTACTTTCTGTTCCGGTAGTGCGCTCACGTAACGATAGATGAGGTCGAGAACGAACTTCTTGCCAAAATCGAGATCGGATTGAACGGTGGCCTCATGCTGCGGGCTGGAGCCTTGAATGATGGGCGCAGACCCCACGTCCAACGAATCGGGGCTCTTCTTGATGTGCATCTCGAGAAAAGAATAACTGCCCACCAGACGCCAATAGTCCGTAGGCCTCCATTCCGGCGCAATCTCAACTCCCTCGGTCGTTCCCAGCAGGCCGTTGCCAAAATCGGCAGGCAGCAACACATGGGTCGGTGGTGGAGTATTTTCGACATAAGGAGCTCCGATTACGTCTTCGCTGAAGAGGTCACTGTAGTGATTGAAGAAAGTAGCCAAATCGACATATACCTTGCCCGTGAGCAGGCGGCGGTAGCCGAGTTCGTATCCGTTGAGTTGCTCCGACTGGAAATTGGGATTGGCGTTGAAGCGGGCGAAGAACGGCACTCCATTGGCTTCGACACCCACGAGACCGAGCAGGTTAAAGTTTCTTTCCACGTCGGATGGAGTGCGTACTGCGTGGGTGTAGGCCGCCCATAGGGTTTGTGTCGAAGTGGGTGTGTAAAGAATCCGGCCGCTGGGTTGCCACTGCACGCCGCTGTAATTTGTTTCCAGCAGTTTGGTTCCGAAGGATAGAGTCAAGCGGTCTTTGATAACCGCAAGTTCGTCTTGAAAAAACGCGGTAATGAGGCGATCGGTGCGTTGTTGCGGATCGAACGTGAGACCCGAGACGACGGGGGGATTGTCGCCGCGGCTGAAGCGGGCTCCCACGCCCCACGAAATCTGCTCGCGCGCCGGTAGGCGGAAGCGATCCAGGAAGTCTACGTCATACGTATCCCGAAGGTCGGTAAAATTGAGCTCATAGCGGCTGGCGCGGTCATAGTAGGCTTGCAGCTGAAGATCTTTTCCTTCTCCGAAGATTCGTTGCCAGCGGCCGAGAACATTTCCGCCGGATACTCCAGCGTTGCCGTACAAGTCTTGGGAGTACGGGGGAACATAACCGGTGGCAGAGACGGCTTCGCCTTTAATCTCGTCGTAAGCGTCGCCTTGCAGCGTGAAGGCATCTCGATCGTCGCGCTTCCAGTCGATGCGAAAACCTCCTTGCGCAAGCCGCCATCGATCAAACTTCTCGTCGTTGGAATGCGATTCCGGCCCCCGATCAAATCCCATCAGGTAGACGCGGTAGTCGAGGGCTTCGCCGTTGCCGCCTCCGTAACGGGTATTCACAAATCCCTGAATCCGGCTTCCTCCGCCTGCACTGACCAGGGTGCCGTGAGTATCACGGCTGCTTTTGGTAATGATATTGATGACGCCGTTGACGGCGTTTGGCCCCCAGATGATTCCGCCGGATCCGCGGATAATCTCGATGCGATCAACATCCTCCAACATAACGTTCTGCATGTCCCAATAAGTTCCGGCGTGGAGCGAGCTGTATACCGTACGGCCATCGATGAGGACAAGTACGTCGCGAGAGAGTGTGCTGCCAAAACCGCGAATGCCAACGGACCAAGTGCTGCTATCGACTTGCGCCACCTCCACTCCAGGGGCCAGGCGCAGAGCATCGGGCACATTAGTGGCTCCGGAGCGCTCGATATCGTCGCGCGTGACCACGAAGATTGCAGCCGCAGTCCGCCACACCTCCTCGGGCGCTCTGGAAACGCTGGTGACCTGAACGTCGCCCAGTTGTGCCAGCGAGAGGTCTTTGACCGGATTGCCTGAGTCCTGGGGGAAAGAGGAGGCGCAAACCGCAGTTCCCGCGAGTAGCAGAGGCACAACGAAGGAGGGCCATGCGTGCATTCTCGAAAGAAAGGGCATTGGGTCGGTCTTCATTCTCGATTCTAGGAGATCGTCGTTCCGCTCAAGGAGCGGTAACCAATCAAGCGCTTGACCTCGTTGACCAGGTCTTCGGAGTCAATATGCGACTTGCGAAGCCAGGCGTCGACGATCACGCCTTCGCCGGGCAGCGCCGAGAGACCCGAAAGCATGATGATAGGAGTGTTGGGTCGAAGTTTTTTCATTTCTTCCGCCACCCCAGTTCCGTTGCGACCGCCGGACAGCCAATAGTCCATTACGACCGCGTTCACCGGCTGTGAGCGAAAAGCTTCCAACGCGGCATTCGCCGAATTGGCCTGAATAACGTGAAACCCACCAGCCTCCAATTGCATTTTTCTGAGTTGCATTTGAAGAGGTTCGTCTTCTACGCAGAGCACCGTGTTTTGGGACTGCCTTGCGAGCACCGAAGATACTAAAGCGAGGAAGATTTCCGGGGCTTGGCCTTTGTGCAAGTGGGCGTCGACAGTGCGGACAAAATCGGCGGGCAACTGCCCAACCGCGGAAATGGCAACCAGCAACAAGTTCGGTTTCTCCTGCCTCAGGATGGCTGCGAGTTCGTCGCCTTTCATACCGGGCATGCTGTAATCAAGCAGCACGAGATCGACGTCTGCGCCTTGGTCGACGAGCTTGAGCGCTTCCTCGCCTGAGGTTGTCGTAGCCACGGAATAACCGGCTGATTCGAGCAGAGCCCTGCGCAAGTTCAGGGTGGCGGGGTCATCATCGACGCAGAGGATGCGTTTGTTCTCGTTCATGATGCCACTCTCTTTCGCCCGAGTAAGCCGCCGCGAAACCTGACATCATTGCAGTTTCCGGGTCGGCGGCGCCATACAGGGTTTACCCGATACCATTGGAGTAAATCGCATCGCTCATTCGTTCGCCTTTCGGATAGATGCGCGGCAGCCTTCTTGTACAAGCGGTCAAGAAGGATCGCTCGGAGGAATGGGTAATATCACCGTGATTCGGGTGCCCGCGCCTTTGGACTCAATGGTCATCTTCCCCCGAAACTGGCGGACCCGCTCCCGCATTCCTTGAATTCCGACACCGGAGCCGTGGGCCTGGATGGACGTAAGTTTTTCCGGCGAAATTCCCCGTCCCCGGTCTTGAATTTCGAGGAAGATGTTTTCCGCCTCGCGACGAACCCCGATCTCCGCGGTTTTACTTCCGGAATGGCGATGAATGTTCGTCAGACTCTCCTGCACGATTCGAAAGACGGTCAATTCCAATTCCCGCGGAAATCTTCCCAAGTCGCGAGGTATGCTCAACTCGATGCTCAAACTGCTCCGTTCCATGAGTCCTTGAACGTACCAGCTCAGGGCGGCGGCAAGACCACTCTCATCCAACAAGGGCGGGTGCAGCAGATAGGACATGGTCCGGATTTCGCGAGTCAATTGCTGCACCAGGTCTGAATTCTCTCCCACCTGCTCTTTGAGTTCGGGAGCGAGCGACTTTGCGGTCTGGGAGAGCATCTCCAGGTTCATGCTCAGAGCCGCCAGCAACTGACCCGCGCTATCGTGCAGTTCGCGCGCGATTCGACGCCGTTCGTCATCTTGAGTTTCCATCAACCTTTGCGACAGGTGGCGAAGGAGATCGGATTGCCGTTCCAACTCTTGCGTGCGAATGCGCACTTCAGCGTCCAGAGTTTCGGCGAGCTGGCGGTAGTTATCCTCCGCGCGCTTAATGTCGGTGATGTCCACGCCGGTGGGGTGGAGGAAAATCACCTCGCCCTTTTCGTTCATGATGGGGCTGAGCGTAAATTCGCCGATGCGCTCGGTTCCGTCGGCCCAATAATAATTAATCACTTTATGCGTGGTGGCGCCGGCAACCGCATTCTCCGTCGCAGCCTTGACCATTTCCTGTAGCTCTTTGGAACCCTGGAACCAGCCCGTCTGCCAGAAGGGACGGCCTAGAACATCGTCCGCGCAATAGCCGCACATCTCAAGGCTGGTACGATTGGCTTCCACGAGAATACCGTCCGTTGTCATGACGCCCGCCAGCACCGGCATCTGTTCAAACACGGCGCGGAACTTCGCTGTTGCGGCTATGGCTTCGGCGGCCAACTGTCGTTCGCGTTCTTCAGAAAGCTTCCGCTCCGTGATGTCCTGCACCGTGCCGAGAATGGCTATGATTGAGCCATCCGGACCAGACTCCGCTTGCCCGGTAAACTCCACCCAGCGCAAAGTATCATCGGGACGAATGATTCGACCCTGATGAAACAGCCGCTCGCCGGTCTTGATGGTGGCAAGAAGCGCGCGATGCAGCCCACCGATGTCGTCAGGGTGCGCAACTTTGGCGCGAAACTCCTGTTCGCTCAGAGGACCTTGGGATCGGTCGCGACCGAAGATTTGATAGATGCGGTCGTTATCCCAGGTGGAGCGGTCTCCCTCGACATACCAATGCCAAATGCCTAGTTCAGCGGCTTCGGTAGCGAGTCTGAGCTGCTTCTCGGACTCGGCGATGGCGTCACGAATCTGCACCTGGCGGGTGATGTCGCGGAAATAGCAGACTACGCCGTTGCGCCCATCCAGAAGAGGAATACGGTTCAGTCGCCATTCGCACCAGCCGCGAAAACTCCCGTCGGGATACACTTGTTTCCATTCGTCATCGCGGAAGGGCTCTCCCGTTTCGAGGGTATGGCGGAATAGACTTATGGTCTTTTCGGCGTAGTCCTGAGGCCGCATGGTGCGAAAGAGATCGGTCAGGTCGCTGCCAATGAGGTTGGAAATGTCGCCAAAGTTAGCGCGTGCCGCGGCGTTGGCCTCACGAATTCGGAAATCGGCATCGACGACGTAAATCGCAAGCGGCGCCTCTTTCAGAAGAATCTCGAACTGGGAGGTACGCTGGCGCAACGCCTCGGCGGCATTGTGGCGTTCGATGGCAATCGCCGCCAATTGTGTGGCGCGCTCGATCAGTTGTCGATCATGCGGACTGGGGTTGTGCGGCTGTCGATAATACATCGCGACCGTTGCAAGCAAAGTACGCTGGCTGGAGAAAACCGGCATGGAACAACAAGCGGCTAACCCATGGGCGGCCGCAAGGTCCTTATAGTCGCGCCAATGAGGGTCGCCGGCTATATCGGTTACGAATACTGGCTTGCGCTCAAAGGCGGCGGTGCCGCAAGAGCCGACGTTGGGCCCGATCGCAACTCCGTCAATCGCTTGCGTGTACGCCGCCGGCAGACTGGGCGCCGCTCCATGGGTCAGCCGGTTCGAGGCTTCGTTGAATAGCAGAATCGAGCACAGCATTCCATCGTCTGATTGAGACTCGGTATCGCGCGCGAGGGTGCCAAGGATTTGCGGCAGCGGACTACCCGATGCGATTAAATCAAGGACATTCCTCTCCGCGGCGAGCGCTCGCTCGGCAAGCTTGCGCTGTGTGATGTCGATGACGACGCCGGGAAAGCGCAGCGCATTGCCCTCCGCATCACGTTCGACTTCACCACGAGCGGTCACCCAACGCACGGAGCCGTTGGGTGCAGACACCCGGTAATCCATCTCGAAGGGGCCGCTCTGAGGATCGAGCGCCGCCTGAATCTGAGCAGCTACGCGATCGCGATCTTGAGGGTGAATCGCCTGAATGTAACGCTGGACAGGAGCGGCCCCGGCCTCCTCGACAGATAGCGAAAAGATGTTAGCGAGATTGGGGTCGGCAATCACCCGGTCATTGGGGACGTCCCAAACCCAGGTGGCGATTTCGGTAGCGGTGAGTGTAGCTTCCAGGCGGGCCTTGGTATCGCGCAAGGCGTCTTCACCCTGCTTCCGCACGCGGGCCATTTCGAGATGGGTCTGTACGCGGGCCAGCAATTCTCGCGCGCTGAATGGCTTAATAAGGTAGTCATCCGCCCCTCGTTCAATACCCTCGACCCGCGATTCCTCGCCCGCGCGAGCCGAGAGAAGAATGATGGGAACAGTCTGGGTTTTGGCGTTCGAGCGCAGCTCTCGCAGCAAGGCGAAGCCGTCGAGGTTAGGCATCATGACATCGGAGAGAACCAAGTCCGGTGTGCGCTCTTGCACTGCCTCAAGCGCAGCTTTTCCATCTGGTACGGCCTCAATCCGGTAGCGTTCGGACAACAGGCGCACAAGGTACTGGCGCATATCGGCGTTGTCATCGGCGACTACGATGAACGGTCGCTTTTCCTGTCCTTCCTCTGCCTCAGCCAGGGGAGGGGCCGGAATTGGAATGAGTTCATGACTGGGAGGAATAATCTCGGCGGGCTCCTGCGCTTCACCATCGGGCAGCCAGCGCAGGGCCTCCTCGACAAATGGGGCCGCTCCCACCGCAGTCGAAGCCAGCGTGCGAACTCCTCCAATGCGATCGGCGGGAAGATGCGCGCTGCCGCGCGGCACACTCACAATGAACGTGCTGCCTGCGCCCAGAGTGCTTTCGACATGAACGGATCCCCCGTGGAGCTTGACCAGCTCGTGAACCAGGGCAAGACCGATGCCGCTGCCTTCATGGGTGCGACTGCGGGTATTTTCGATGCGATGGAAGCGGTCAAAAAGACGGGGCAATTCCTGAGCCGGAATGCCGACTCCCGTGTCGGCGACGCGCAACTCGACGGCGCCGTCGGTTTGGACCAACCCGACTGAGATCGTTCCTTCAAAGGTGAACTTGAAGGCATTGGAGAGGAGGTTGAGGACAATCTTCTCCCACATACCGCGGTCGACGAATATCGGTTCCGCAAGTTTGGAACAGTTCAACTCCAGCTTCAGGCCGGCTTTCTCGGTCGCAGAGCGAAAAACACTGGCGAGCTCTATAGTAAACGTGGCGAGATCTGTGGCCTGATAGATGGCCTGCATGCGGCCGGCTTCGATGCGGGAAAAATCGAGCAGCGTGTTGACCAACCGCAATAGCCGGGTTCCGTTGCGATTGACCAGTTCAAGCTGGCTCTTGGTGGAGGGGGAAAGATCGGTATGGCTTCGAGCCAGCAGATCTTCTATCGGACCGAGCATGAGGGTGAGCGGAGTGCGGAATTCGTGGCTTACATTGCTGAAGAACGCGGTCTTGGCGCGATCGATTTCCGCCAGCGCTTCAGCGCGTTTTCGTTCTTCTTCGGCGGCTCGGGCATTTTGGATGACAGTCGCAACCTGTCCGGCGACCAACTCATAGAACGTACGATATTCGGAGTCGAGTGGGCGGGTGGGATTGATGCCGGCGATGAGAACCCCGACCGACCCGTCCTGAGCGGGGGATGCTACAGGAAGAACGATGGCTTCCGCCACCGGTTGCTGAGCCGGGCCAGGCGGAAGTGAGGTGAGATGGCTCACCGAAATCGTTTGCGGCTCTCCCTCGGCGAGAACTTCATTCATCCGCCAGAGCTGAGGCTCTGAAGACTCCTCCTGCAAGTCGATCTGCGATGGGCTTATGTCTGCGATGCCGAACCCGACTCCAGCGGTCTGTTCTAGCACCGCGTAACGGCCGTCTTCGTCAACCAGATAGAGCAATGCGAAGGGGATGTCGTCGGCGTTCTTGGCCAGAGTCGCAAAGGAAGAAGCACAGGCCGCTTCGAGAGATTTTTCGACCAGCGCCTTGGCGGTGAGTTCCGAAAGTGTGCCAAGCCTTCGCGCATTGAGGTTCTTGGCGGTGGTGTCGGTATTCGGGCAGAACAGGCCACCAATGTTTCCTTCTTCGTTATGAATTGGACTATAGGAGAAGGAAAAGTATTTTTCCTCGAGATATCCTCCCCGATTCATAAAAAGACGGACGTCGTCTACGAAAGTGGCCTCGCCTTTTTCGAATACTTTGTCGGCGAGCGGGCCACAGATGTCCCAGATTTCCGACCAGACTTCGCTGGCGGGGCGGCCTAGCGACTGCGGATGTTTGGCCAGACCGAGGATGGAAATGTAGGCGTCGTTATAGAGGAAAGTTATTTCCGGTCCCCAGCCGATCCACATGGCCTGCTGCGAATTCAGCATCAGGTTGACGGAGGTCTTCAGACTTTGTGGCCATTGTTCAATGGGTCCCAGCGGGGTCTTCGACCAGTCGTGCTCTCGGATGAGTCGCCCTAGTTCGCCTCCGCCCGCCAGTGACGAAAGCGCCGCTATAGCAGGCGTCGCTTTTTTGTGTGAACTGCCGTTAAGCGGAAGCCCGGCGACTCTTTCAATCGTGGGAAGCAGGTCACGCACCAGATCTTCTTTCGCGACATAGCCGCGAGCCGCCATATCCTGGGCCTGCTGACGGAGAATCGCCGAATCGTTGTGGCTGATGATGATGAGTTTGGACTCAGGAAGGTCCCTGCGGATCATGTTCGCCGCCTCCACCCCGTCCATGCGAGGCATGGAGGTGTCCATGATGATGAGCTCAGGGAGGAATTGGCGGGCTTTTTCGACCGCCTCGGCGCCATCGACGGCTTCGCCGCAGATCTGCCACTCGCTGCGGTTGGCAAGTAGCGAACGAATGCCACGCCGAACCGCCTCATTATCATCGACAATAAGAATTCGTAGTGCGCCCATAGGCCTTGCGGTGATTGTAGAGGCCAGCGTCCGAAACTTCAGTACGCCGAGACACCCTGCGGAAGCGAGCTAGTGACCGGGATGCGCCGAAGCAGGAACCGTCGCCTTGTGGTCAGCTTCGACGGTAACATCAACCTCGGCGCCCTCCTTGAGGCGAACTTTCTTGCCGTCTTCATCCTTCAAGGTATTTTCGATTCGTATCTCCCGATAGAGGTCATCGGCGCCGTCCACTGCGATTTGCGCTTTTTCTTTCCCTTCTGGATGCACCGGTTTAATGATCTTCTCCACTGTTCCGGGTAGAGTTACAGAGGGTTTGTCGGACATGCTTGCCTTTCCTTTCTAATGAGCCTCGTTTTAGCTTCGATCAGCTATACAAACAGCGCGTTCGCGAATCTCGCGAACGATTCAACTCTGCGTCCGTCATCCGCCAATACTTCTGAAGTCTAAAAGCCGGGCCTGGGCGCCCGTTTGATTCTCAATACAGCTAAATTGGAAAAAACAGAAGCAGCGAGAGAATACGAAAATGTGGCAGCACGTTTAAATACCGTGTTTCCTGTAGGCGCGAACTTCACCCCGAAATGATGACCGAGCCCGCTGCATTTTCCGGGGAAGGTAGCATTTGGTGCTTTGTTGGCAGTCCTCCTGAACTTCCCATAAAAGGCTTGTTTGGCGGTATATACTGGCGAGACGTAAGTCCACCGATCTGGATCCCGCAGCCAACGCGGGACCGGCGCGGATTCTGTTTTCTACTCGGGTCTGGGTTATGGGAGAGCACGACCGGTTACGGCGCGATCCTCAATCAGGAGCAGCCGATGGTGGGGCGGCGGTGCGCACCCCCTCGGGCACCGGTAGTTCGTCGCCGGGCGCTCCGCCCTCTTCCGATGCGCCGACGATGGTTCCGTTATCGCGGGACGCTTTCGACTCTCCTACACTCGTGCCGGATTCTTCCCCTTCGGATGCGCCCACAATGGTCCCACCGAGCCGGGGTGAGCGCGGGGAGACGCTGAAGTCCGCTCCGCTTAAGAGCCCTACCCCTCGCCAGTCTTCCATGGTGTCTGCTCCGTCACCGGTGCTGGAGGAAGGTGCGATTCTCGCACAGCGCTACCAGATATTGCAGACGCTGGGAGAGGGCGGAATGGGAGCTGTTTACAAAGCCAACGACCTCGAGTTGGATCGGATGGTTGCGCTGAAAGTGATTCGGCCTGAGTTGGCGAAGAATCCCGCGATCATTGATCGCTTCAAGCAGGAACTACTGCTGTCGCAGAAGGTTACGCACCGCAATGTGATTCGCATTTACGACCTTGGCGAAGGCGATGGCGTGAAGTTCATCACCATGGAGTACATCGAGGGCGAGGACTTGCGCACGCTGATCTTCCGGCACAAGAAATTCGCGCCGGAAGAAGCAGTCGAGATCATGGAGCAGGTGTGCCTGGCGCTGGAAGCGGCACACCGCGTCGGCGTGATTCATCGCGATTTGAAGCCACAGAACGTGATGCGAGATGCAACGGGAAGAATCCTGGTGATGGATTTCGGACTGGCCCGCAATCTCGAAGGCAATGGCATGACGCAGTCGGGCGCGCTGGTGGGCACGATGGAATACATGTCACCCGAGCAAGCGCTGGCGAAGGATCTCGATGCACGCTCGGATCTGTTCAGCGCGGGATTGATTTTCTACGAGCTACTCTCCGGCGAAGTGCCTTATCGAGCGGACAGCGCGCTGGCCAGCCTGATTCGGCGCACACAGGAGCGGGCTCGGCCGATCTCGGAGTTCGATCAGACGATCCCTGACGGTTTGAGCCGGATCGTGAGCAAGTGCCTGGAACGCGAAAAAGGGGCGCGCTACCAGAGCGCGGGAGAACTTCTCGCCGACTTGCAGGCTTGGAGCGGACAGCGAACGGCGAATGCGATCACACTGCAGGCGGTCCAGCCTTGGGGGCAAGGCTTGCCCTGGCCGTGGATCGCGGGCGCGGCGGTAGTCTTGATTCTGGCGGGCACGGGATACTTGCTGCGCGACAAGTTGCTGGCTCCGTCGACGAATCATGCCACGGTTGCGGTGCAGGCCCAGGCGCTGGCGATCTTGCCTTTTCATAATGCTTCGGGCGATCCAGCGTGGAATTGGCTGGGCCCAAGCCTCGGCGACATGCTCAGCACTGACGTCGGTCAGTCGGCGCATTTACGCACTGTATCGCCGGACCGTTTGCAACAAGTCTTGCATGATCTGAAGATCGCGCCCGACACGGCTCTAGATGCAAGCATCTTGCACAGAGTGGCGGAGTTCGCAAATGCGGACATCGTCGTATCCGGCCAATATGCGAAGCTGGGCGATCAGATTCGTATCGACGCAACTTTGCAGGATCTGAAGCATGGCCGGACGGTTTCTCTGAAGGCAGAGGCGCCCGACCAGCAGCAGCTTTCAGCGGCAGTCGATAAGCTGGCGGATAGCATCCGGCAGAACCTGTCGTTGTCGGCGGATTTGGTAAAAGAACTTCAGTCGCAGTCGTTCAAGCCATCGTCGAAATCCGTCGAAGCATTGCGCGACTATAACCAGGGCGTCCAACAAGTGCGGCAAGGCAATAATCTTGATGCGCTGAAGAGCCTGCAAGCGGCGACGACAGAAGATCCGGAATTTGCTTTGGCGTTCTCGAAGCTGGGCGAAACCTACTCGACATTGGGATATGACAGTGACGCCGAGCAAGCGTCCCGGCGCGCCATGGATTTGAGCCAGGACTTGCCTCTCGCCGAGAAATATCTGATCGAAGCCAGCCATGCGCGCGTAATCAAAGACAACGCCAAGGCGACAGCGGCGTACGAGAATTTAGCGAAAAGCTTTCCCGACGATATTGACGTACAGTTAGCGCTGGGCTCGTTGTATGAGAACGCCGGAAATTTTGACGAGGCACGGCAGCATTATGCAAAAGTTCTTGTCGCCGACGGCAAGAATGTGGACGGGCTCCTGGCTATGGGACGAATCGAGATTAAAGCCGGCAATCCGCAGGCCAGTCTGGATCCGTTGGCGAAGGCGAAGAATCAATCGATCGACGTTAACAACGAAGAGCAGGAAGCTCTGATCCTTCAGGCTACAGGCATTGCCTATAAGCATTTGAACAAGCCGGCGGAGGCTCTGCGTAACTACCAAGATTCGATTGCCATCAATCGCCGCCTGGGCCAGAAACGCGGCGTAGCGGCCAGCCTCGACGAAATTGCCCAGATTCAGGATTCAATGGGCAAAACCGACGACGCGCTGAAGAGCTACAACGAGGCGCTAGACATCCGGCGTCAGATTGGGGCAAAGAAGGAAGCGGGAGACACGATCATCAACATCGCGAGCGAATACACCGATCGCGGTCTGTACGACAAAGCTCTACCGATGTTCAAGGAAGCGCTCCAAATCCAGCGTGACGCGGGCGATGAAGCTTACCAAGCGCTGTGTCTGAACAACATTGGCAACATTTACATGGCCAAGGGACAGAACCAGGATGCGGTTACCTATTTCCAGCAGGCGTTACAAATTCGCGAAAAGCTCGCAGTGCCAGGTGACATTGCAGAGACTCTGCACAACCTGGGCGAGGTATATGTGAACTTGGGTCAGTACGACCAGGCTATGACTTCATACATGAAAGCCCTGGACCTGAACCGCAAGAACGGCGATGCGCGTGGCTCTGCACTCCAGTCCTACAGTTTAGGAGTGCTGTTTCAGTTGCAGGGCCGCCTCGGAGCCGCGGTGTCGGCGCTTCAAGACGCTGTCGCCGGCTTTCAGCAGTCTGGAGATCATGCCCGGCCTTTGGCGGATTCGCTCGATGCTCTGGCTGACGCGCTGGCACGCACAGGCCGGGGGGAAGAGGCGGCCGCGCCCTTGCAACAAGCCCAGGGAATTGCTCATGACTTGAAGAGCGATGCACTGAATGCCACGCTCCTACTGACTCAGGCAGACGTTTCTTTTTATCAAGGGGACTTGAAGACGGCAAGTTCGTTTTACGATCAGGCTTTGCGATCGAGCGCACATGTTTCAGAAGCCGACCTGTCTATGCTGTCGCAGCTTGGACTAGCCAAGATCGCGATTGAAGACGGCCGCTCTGGCGCCGCGATATCGAGCTTGGGCGCCATAGTGAAACGCGCCAACGAGCAAGGCCGCAGCTATCTTTCGCTGGACGCGTCCGTGGCTATGGCCAACGCTATGGTCGGGCGGAGAGACTACGATCGCGCCCGGCAGGAGTTGGACCGAGACCTGGCACGAAGCGAAAAATTGGGGACGCGAGTGCTCTCTGCGAAGATTCATTATCTGATAGGTGAGGTGTGTCGCTTGACCGGCAACCCGAGCGAAGCCACCTTGCACTATCGTCAGGCGACGACCGTGCTCGACGCAATCAAGGCCGAACCGGGCGCCGAACACGTGGCCGAGCGGTTCGATCTACAGCCGATCTACAGGGCAGCTCCGCTTAATGCTGGTAAGAACTAAGGTTCCATCGCGCTTCCCGTCGCACTCCCAAACCGCTACAACGGTGCCATTGTCGTCGTAGGGCGTAAGAATGTTTTTTCCCGCGTAATCCGATTCGCAGCCTCGATAAGATAGTCTCGGAGACTACACTGGATGCCTACCGCCTCAGAATCATATTTCGATCGCGCCATCGCTCTCCTGAACAAGCTCAAACAGGATGAAACTGGAAACATTGAAGCCGCGGCAGAGCTGTGCGCCGACCGCATCGCGAAGGGTGGGCTCATCTTTCTTTTCGGCAGCGGCCACTCCCGCATGATGGCCGAGGAAATGACGCCTCGCCAGGGCTGCTTCGTGGGCTTCGTTGCCATGGTCGAACACTCCATGTCCAACCACTCGGAAATTGTGGGCTCGAACGGGTTGCGGGCTCCGTTATATTTGGAAAAGTTCGACGGCTACGCGGAAGAAATTCTGAAGAGCTTTAGGTTCGGTCCGCATGATGCATCTATCGTGATTTCGACCAGCGGCATCCGCCCCGTGATTGTGGAGTTTGCTTTGGGTGCCAAAAAGCGCGCGCTGCCGGTAATCGCCATCGTTTCGCGCCAGCATTGCGAAGGCTCGAAGCCGGCCCATGTTTCTGGCAAGAAGTTGATCGATGTTGCAGATATTGTGATCGACAATCAGTGCCCTCCGGGAGATTGCGTGCTGGAACTCGAAGGCTTGGAGTGGCGCACTGGACCGACTTCGACGCTTACCGGCGCGATGATTATCAATATGCTGCGCTGCGAAACGGCGAGCCTTCTGCTGAAGAAGGGACACAAGCCGGTGTTGCTGCCCAGTCATCAATTCATTGGAAATCAAAGCGCGGAAGACCAACTGGAATTATTCTATGAGGCGTATCGCAAGAGCTTGAAGCATCTTTATGAGTGATTCGCAAGGGCTGCTGATCACAGGATCGTCGGGTATCGCGGAGGCGACAGCGCGCATGGCCGCAGCGAAAGGCGCACGCGTTTTCCTTCTGGCGAATCGAGAAGAAGAGTGTGCGGCACTCGCCGCTTCCCTGTCCGGCGCGGGTTACACCGTGACCGATGTTTCGAACGAAACACAAGTCGATGCCGGAGTACAAAAAGCCTTCGCAACGCTGGGCCGCATCGATGGCGTCTTCAATGTCGCGGGATTGAGCGGCCGCTCCGCCGGCGATGGCCCATTGCATACCTGCACGTCGGAAGCGTGGACGCTGATGATGGATGTTCACGCCAAGGGAACGTTTCAAGTTTGCCGCGCAGTTCTGTCGCGATGGATGGTCGAGGCGGAGCGGCGGCCCAGGTCGATGGTTAATTTGGGCAGCGTGCTGGCTCGCTATCCGCAGCGCGATTACTTTGCGACGAACGCCTACGCTGCCAGCAAAGGCGCGATCGAAGCGATGACGGTCTCGGCAGCCGCCTATTATGCGCCCCATGGAATCCGGCTGAACGTACTAACGCCGGGGCTGGTGCGCACGCCGATGAGTGCTCGGGCACAGCAGAATCCCGAAATCCTAAGCTTCATGAAAGATAAGCAACCGCTCTATGGGGATCTGGTCAGCGCGAATGACATTGCGAAGGTTGCGCTGTTTTTGCTCAGCGACGATGCTGCCGCAATCACGGGAGAGATCATTCGCGCCGATGGCGGCTGGGCAGTTAGCGGATGAATGACTCTCTGTGAGACTCAGTGTTACCTCTGTGGCCTCCGTGTTGAAGGGCTTAGAAGTTGAACCTCTTTAACACGGAGAGCGCCGAGGTATTACAGAGATTCTCTGAGTATGAGCGTTCATCCTCCCAGCTCTTGCTGAATTTGCTCCAGCGTTTTGCCGTGCGTTTCTGGAATGTATTTCCAGGTAAAAACAAAGCAGACAGCGCAGAGGGAAGCGTAGATGGCGAAGGTTCCAGCGAGGCCGAAGATTTTCACCAAAGATAGAAAGGTGAACGTGACGATGAGAGTCGAGGTCCACAGAGTCGAAGTCGCGATGGAGGCGGCGCGACCACGAATCTTGTTGGGAAAGATTTCGGAGATAACAATCCAGACGATCGGGCCCATGCCGAAGGCGAACGACGCGACGTAGCAAATTACACAGGCCAGCATGAGCATCGGCGAGACGCCGGGAAAGTGCAGCGCGGCGACGAGCACGGTGAGCGAGAGACCCATGCCGCCGGTGGCGGTCAGCAGCATGGTGCGGCGTCCCCAGCGGTCGAGGAAGAAGAGCGCAATAAAAGTGAAGACCAGATTGGTGATGCCGACCACGACATTGGCGAGAAACGCGGTGTCGGCGCGCTGCCCAGGAAAATGCTCGCTGATGATGATGGAGCCGTAGTAGAGCACGGTGTTGATGCCGGTGACCTGGCAGAGCACCGCGAGCGTGAGCGCAACGAAAAGCCGCTTGCGCATGGGCTTGGCGAAAACTTCGTGCCACGAACCCTCTTCTTCGCTGGCGGCTGCTTCGACCAGGCGCACTTGCGACGAAGCTTCCTGCGCGCCGAAGATGCGGGTTAGAACTTTTTCACCTTTCTCACGCTGGCCATGGCCGATGAGCCAGCGCGGGCTTTCGGGTATGACAAGCAGTCCAAACAAGAATGCGAGCGAAGGGATGGCGGCGACGCCCAGCATCCAGCGCCAACTGACATCGCCGAGGAAGGCCAGTTTCCAGCTCACGATGTAGGAGGCGACGATGCCGACCACGATAGCCAGCTGATTCATCGAAACGAGCGTGCCGCGATTGCGCGCAGGCGCGATCTCGGCGATGTAAACGGGAGTGAGCACCGAGGCCAGACCGATAGCGAGGCCTCCGATGAGGCGGCCGATAGAAAAGAGAAGTATGGAATTGGCCAAGGCGGCGCCGAGAGTGGAGATCGCGAAGAGCAGCGCGGCGAAGATGAGGGATTTGCGACGGCCGATGCGGTCTCCGATGAGGCTGGCTCCGGCGGCACCGAGCAAGCAGCCGAGCAGCAACGAACTGGCCGCGACTTCGGTCTGGACGTCGTTCAACGCGAATTGATGGCGTAGGAAGAAGAGCACACCGTTGATGACAGCCGTATCGAAGCCGAAGAGAAAGCCGGAGATGGCGGCGATGATCGAGAGGAATAGAACGTAGAGGGGAGACTGGGCGCGAGCGCCGCTGTGGGCTGTGTCTTTGTCTATGTTGGTGACGGCATTGCTTTGCATGTCCGTCCTTAGAAGTGCGAATTTGCAACCGTATTGTTTATATACGAAAGGGCAAGGTTGCGAACGCAGCTTGTGAGAAGGGCTGGATTATGGGGCGACGCTGACCGCTAAAACTTCGATGTTCGTGGGAGGCTTTACGAATATTTACCGTCCTGTGTCCTTTCTTTACTCCATCGCGAACGATGGGATGTTCTGATTGATCGAGGGCGGTTTTGGAGTGACCAAATTGGAACGGCATCGTCCAAAAGATTGCCGGAGACTTTAGACCACAGCCGACTAAACCGAATCTAACAGCGATGAAATTTCGAGCGCACCGTTCACCAGACAATTCTGCGAATTGCGCTATATTGAAAGACTACAACGACCTGAAGCACAGAAAGACGCCATAAGACCGGATGGAAACCAAACCGCCCGACTCATCCCACCAACCCGACCCGCAGTCCTCTGAAAACCACTCCAAGAAATCCGGGTGGGGAAGACTTGTGGGCTGGATCATAGTGCTGCTGGTTTTCGCAGTAATTTTCTATTTGGTGTTGCGCCACCACGATGACGCGCAGAGCGCCGCAACGTCGAAGCGGGGCGCGGGAGGTCCCGTCACGGTAACGACCGCCACGGCGCAAAAAGGCAACATCGGCGTTTATCTGCAGGCGATTGGCACCGTGACCCCCGTCTATACCGCCTCAATCGTCAGCCAGGTCACGGGCATGGTGATTCAGGTGCATTACAAGGAGGGTGAACTGGTCAAGAAGGGCCAGCCTCTGATTGAGATCAATCCGGCGCCCTACGAAGCCACGCTGCTGCAAGCGCAAGGCACACTGGAAAAGGACACGCACGTACTCGAACAAGCGCAAATGGATTTGCAGCGCTATCGCGATGCGTGGGCGAAGAATGGCATTCCCAAGCAGACCCTCGACGATCAGGAAAAGATCGTGTTACAGGATCAGGGCACGGTCAAGAACGATGAGGGCACAGTTAAGTACGACGAGGTGCAACTGGCGTTTTGCCACATCACATCGCCCATCAGTGGACGCGTTGGGCTGCGGCTCATCGATCCAGGAAATGTGGTGCAAGCCAATGGCACCACGACCTTGGCCGTTATCACGCAAGAGCAGCCTATTACGGTCATCTTCACTATTCCGGAAGACAGCCTCGGGCAAGTGCAGGCGCAGACGCGTCACGGGAAGCGGCTTTCGGTCGACGCCCTCGACCGCAGCCAGCACACCAGAATCGCCAGCGGCAAGCTGCTGACCGTGGATAACCAGATCGACACGACGACCGGTTCGGTGAAGCTGCGGGCGCTTTTCGATAATAAGGACGACTCGCTGTTTCCCAACCAATTCGTAAACACGCGGCTGCTGGTGACTACTTTGCAAGGAGTCACGCTGATTCCCACTTCGGCGATTCAGAGGAATGGAAAGACCGCGTATGTGTACTTGATCCAAAACGGGGTCGCTCAGATCCGCAACATCACACCGGGCGTCGCTGACGGCGGAAATACTGCCGTGCAGGGCATTAATCCTGGCGATGTGATCGCAACGAGCAGTTTTGAGAAGCTGCAAAACAACTCGAAAGTCGTGATATCGAAACAACCGCTGCCCGCTGCAACGAGTGAGGGTCCCGCTCCGTGAGCCCGTCGCGCCCATTCATCATGCGGCCGGTTGCGACCTCGCTGCTGATGGCGGCAATCATGCTGGTTGGCGTCGTAGCCTACATTCAGTTGCCGGTCTCCGCGCTGCCGGAAGTCGACTACCCAACAATCCAGGTCGTCACTTTTTATCCCGGGGCCAGCCCGCTGGTGATGGCAACCACTGTGACGGCGCCGCTGGAGCGCCAGTTTGGCCAACTGCAGGGGTTGAGCCAGATGACCTCCACGAGTTCAGGAGGCTCGTCGGTCATTGTGCTGCAGTTCGCGTTGAGCCTGAACATTGATGTGGCCGAAGAGGAAGTGCAGTCGGCAATCAATGCCTCGCAGAGCTATCTGCCGTCGAATCTGCCCGCGCCTCCGGTGTACAGCAAGACGAATCCAGCGGACGCGCCCGTGCTCACATTAGCCATCACGTCCGATTCCGTGCCGCTCTCGCAGGTCGAGGATCTGGTGGACACGCGCCTCGCACCCAAACTTTCGCAACTCAGCGGCGTTGGCCTGGTCAGCATTAGTGGTGGACAAAAGCCGGCGGTGCGCATTCAGGTCAATCCTTCAGCGTTGTCGTCTTACGGCATTGATCTGGAGAGTGTGCGCACGGCGCTCTCGCAGGCGAGCGTCAATCAGGCTAAGGGAAATTTCGATGGGCCGCGGCAGGATTATCAAATCGACGCCAACGACCAACTGGTCAGTAGCAACGACTATCGTTCGGTGGTGGTGGCTTACCGAAACGGCTCGCCCGTCATGCTTACCGATGTTGCGGAAGTGGTCGATGGCATCGAGAACAGTAAGCAAGCCGCGTGGATGGGGCAATCCAGTAACGGTAGTTTGACTCCGGCCGTCATTTTGAATGTGCAGCGTCAGCCCGGCGCGAATACGATCAGCGTGGTCAAGAGCATTAAGGCGCTGCTGCCGCAGTTGGAGGCCAATCTTCCGGCATCGATTCAAGTCACGGTGCTCACGGATTTGACGACTGCGATTGAGGCTTCGGTGTCCGACGTCGAGTTTGAATTGGTGCTAACCATCGCACTCGTTGTAATGGTCATCTTTTTGTTTTTGCGCAGCCTGTACGCAACCATTATTCCGAGCGTGGCGGTCCCGCTGTCGCTGGTGGGTACCTTCGCCGCCATGTACGCGCTTGGCTATAGCCTCGACAATCTCTCACTGATGGCGCTGACGATCTCCACTGGATTCGTCGTGGACGATGCCATCGTGATGATCGAAAACATTTCGCGCTACATCGAGGAAGGCGAGTCCCCGATGGAAGCGGCTCTGAAGGGCGCGGAGCAAATCGGCTTCACGATTATTTCGCTGACTGTTTCGTTGATCGCAGTGCTCATTCCGCTCTTGTTTATGGGCGATGTCGTGGGACGACTGTTTCGCGAGTTCGCCGTGACACTGGCTGTCACCATTATTATTTCCGCAGTGGTATCGCTGACTCTGACTCCCATGATGGCGGCGCGAATCCTGCGGCACGAACCTAAGGAGCAGCAGGGAAAGTTCTATCAGGCGTCCGAGCGCGTGTTTGAACGGATGATCGCGTTCTATGGACGTACGCTGAAATTCGTATTGCAGTATCAAACCATCACGCTGTTTGTGGCTCTGGGCACGCTTGTACTTACGGCATTCCTTTACATCATTATTCCCAAGGGGTTTTTCCCGGTGCAGGATACCGGAGTGATTCAGGGCATTTCACAAGCGCCGGAGACGATTTCTTTCGAGGCCATGGCGAAGCAGCAGCAGGAAGTCGCCAAGATAATTCTGGCCGATCCCGCGGTGCAGAGCCTGTCCTCATTTATCGGAGCGGACGGCACCAACACAACGCTCAACAGCGGACGATTTTCGATCAACTTGAAACCGCTCGCGGACCGGGACGTCAGCGCAGCCGACCTGATTCGCCGGCTGCAACCGAGTTTGCAGAAGGTGCAAGGCATCGTTTTGTTTATGCAGCCGGTGCAAAACATCACGGTGGATGATCGCGTGAGCCGCACTCAGTATCAATACACGCTCGAAGATCCGGATGCCAATGAACTCAACGATTGGACGAACCGCTTTGTCGCAAAACTGAAGGAACTACCGCAGATTGAAGATGTCGCCACCGACCAGCAAACCGGAGGGCTGGCGGTCTCGCTGGCCATTGACCGCGTAACCGCTTCGCGCCTGGGGATCGCGCCCTCCACCATCGACAACACGCTGTACGACGCGTTCGGCCAGCGCCAAATTAATACCATGTACACGCAGCTGAATCAGTACCACGTGATCATGGAGGCGCAGCCGCATTTTCAACTCGATCCCAACATTCTGAACCATTTGTATATCCAGGCCAACGCTTCGTCGGGAACGTCGGGGCCGGGCGCATCGAGTTCCTTCTCGGCTTCGGGATCATCTTCCGCGGGATCGAATGCCACAACAGCATCGGTGCTCTACACGCCTTCTTCGTCCGTACTTGCGCCGCCCTCGAATGCACTGACGCCGAGCAGCACGAGCTCGACCAATTCCTCTGCGAACACGACGACCAGCGCGGCCATGAGTAACGCGATTCCGCTCAGCGCGTTTTCACATTTCGAGCGTCAATCAGAAGCGCTCTCGATCAACCATCAAGGGCAATTTCCTTCGGTGACGGTGTCATTCAACCTGGCGCCGAACGCCGCGCTGGGCAGCGCAATTACCGCGATCTCCAAAGTGCAGGCGGATATGAATTTTCCTCCCAGCCTGCAAGCGGATTTTCAGGGCACCGCGGCGTCTTTCCGAAATTCGTTGTCCAACGAAGGATTATTAATCCTCGCGGCCCTGGTTACGGTGTACATCGTGCTCGGCGTATTGTATGAGAGCTTCATTCATCCCATCACCATTCTTTCCACGCTGCCCTCCGCCGGAGTGGGTGCCTTGTTGGCTCTCATGCTGTTCGGCCAGGACTTGAGCGTGGTCGCCATCATCGGCATCATCCTGTTGATCGGCATTGTGAAGAAAAACGGAATCATGATGGTCGATTTTGCGCTGGAAGGCGAACGCATGCACGGCAAAAACGCCACCGACGCAATCTACGAAGCCAGCCTGTTGCGGTTTCGGCCGATCATGATGACCACCATGGCGGCGTTGTTGGGGGGAATCCCGCTGGCCTTCGGAACCGGCATTGGCTCGGAGATTCGGCGGCCATTAGGCATCGCCATGGTAGGCGGACTTTTGTTGAGCCAGGTACTCACGCTTTACACGACGCCGGTGATATACATCTTCTTCGATACGCTTGGCGAGAGGTTTTTTGGAAAGCGGAAAGACAAGAAATCCGAGGGACCGGCGCAACCGGCGGAACAGTCATGAACCCGTCTGCACTCTTTATCCGGCGGCCCGTCGCGACAACGTTGCTCACCATCGCCATCGCGATCGCGGGCGCGATCGCATTCGTAGTGCTGCCGGTTTCGCCGTTGCCGCAGGTGGACTTCCCCACAATCTCAGTGGGAGCTTCCCTTCCTGGAGCCAGCGCGCAGATCATGGCGTCGTCGGTTGCGACTCCGTTGGAGCGGCAGTTCGGCCACATCGCCGGCGTATCGGAGATGACCTCCGCCAGTTCGCTGGGCACTACGTCGATCACGATTCAATTCGACCTGAGCCGCAACATCGACGGCGCGGCACGCGATGTGGAAGCCGCCATCAGCGCCGCTCGCACGTATCTTCCTGCAAATCTTCCGGGCAATCCCACCTATCGGAAAGTCAATCCAGCGGACGCCCCGATCATGATCATCGGGTTGACGTCCACCAAGTTCGACACTGGTGCGCTCTATGACGTGGCTTCGACGATCATGGAGCAAAAGCTCTCCCAAATCGGAGGAGTCGGGCAGGTTTCGGTGGGCGGCAGTTCGCTGCCTTCAGTGCGTGTGGACGTCAATCCCACCCAGCTCAACAATTACGGTTTAACGCTTTCCGGGGTTCGTTCGGTGCTGAGTACGCAAAACGCAGACCTGGCGAAAGGCCAGTTGTCGGATGGCTTTGTAACCGCCGACATTCTGGCGAACGATCAGATTTCGAAGGCCGATGACTACAAGCCGATCATCATCGGCCATCACAATGGCGCCGCGGTTCGGCTCTCGGATGTTGCTGAGGTGTCGGATGGAGTGCAAAACATTCGCTCCGGCGGATTCTTGAATGGCGTGCCCGCGGTTATGCTGATCATCTTCCGCCAGCCCGGCGCAAACATTATCCAGACCGTGCAAAACGTCCGCGATCAGCTACCCTTTCTGAAAGCCTCTGTTCCGCAGGGCATCGACACCACCATCGTACTGGATCGCACTACCACCATTCGCGCCTCGGTGAACGATGTGGAGCGCACGCTTGTTCTTTCCATCGTGCTGGTGATTCTGGTGGTGTTTGTTTTTCTACGCAGTCCGCGCGCCACCTTGATCCCAAGCGTCGCAGTTCCAGTTTCACTGATTGGAACCTTTGCTGTGATGTATCTGTTCGGCTACAGCCTGGACAATCTTTCGCTGATGGCCCTCACAATCTCCACGGGCTTCGTAGTGGATGACGCGATCGTAGTGATGGAAAATATTTCGCGTCACCTTGAAGAGGGAATGGATCCTTTCGCGGCGGCGCTACAGGGCGCGCAAGAGATTGGCTTCACCGTGTTCTCCATTAGCGTTTCGCTGATTGCGGTATTCATTCCCATCCTGCTCATGGGAGGTATTGTTGGACGCCTTTTCCGCGAATTTGCGGTGACGCTGTCAACCGCGATCGTGGTGTCGATGATCGTTTCGCTGACTACGACGCCCATGATGTGCGCATATCTTCTGAAGGAAGAGAAAAATCAGAAACATGGCAGGATGTATCGGGCGAGCGAGAAGGTCTTCGACTGGATGCTCGAAACCTATCGGCGTAGCCTTCTGTGGGTGCTGGACAATGCGGCGCTCACGCTGGCGGTGCTGTTGCTCACGGTCGCGTTAAACCTAGTGCTCATCGGAAGAGTCTCCAAGGGGTTCTTTCCGCAGCAAGACACCGGCGCGATCGTTGGCGGACTGCAAGGGCCGCAAGATGCGTCGTTTCCCGTGATGGACGATTCGATCAAGCAATTGGTCGGCGTCATCAAGAACGATCCAGCGGTAGCCAACGTCATCGCCTTCACCGGAGGAGGCGGCACGCTCAATTCCGGATTCATCTATATCGCGCTCAAGCCCCTGGAGGACCGTAAAATTAGTGCCGCGAACGTGATTAATCGGCTGCGTCCCCAAATGAACCGATTGCCGGTGGCTTCGGCGTTCTTGCAGGCGGCGCAAGATTTGCGCATTGGCGGGCGGGGCAGCAACGCGTTGTATCAATACACGATCCAGTGCGACAACGTGGAGGATCTCTCGAAGTGGGGGCCGATCTTGCTGGCGGAAATGAAAAAGCTGCCGGGATTGCAAGACGTGAATTCCGACCAACAAAATGGCGGATTGGAAGAGTTGGTAACTTACAACCGCACGTCGGCCGCGCGGCTGGGCATGACGGCTCAGTCCCTTGATTCGTCTTTGTATAGTGCGTTCGGGCAAGAGGAAGTCTCTATTATCTATACGCAACTGAATCAGTATTACGTGGTGCTTGAGGTGGCTCCGCAATACTGGCAAAGTCCGGAAGGCCTTAAGAGCATTTATCTGCGAAGCCCAAGCGGCACCGGATCGAGTGGAAATAATTTGCCGGGCACTGGTAACATTCCGCTGCGCACCGTGGCTACCTCCGCGGCGGGGACGACACCGCTGGCTGTAAACCACACCAGCTTGTTTCCTTCGGTGACCGTGTCTTTCAATCTTGCGCCTGGCGTTTCTTTAAGCGACGCCACCTTGCGCATCACGCAGATGCAACAGCGACTGGGAACGCCGCCGACGATTCGCGGCTTCTTTGCCGGTACGCTCCAGGCCTTTCAGGACTCTCTCGGCACGGAGCCTATGCTGATCGCGACCGCGCTGCTGGCTGTCTACATCGTGCTGGGCATTTTGTATGAGAGTCTCGTACATCCATTAACCATCATTTCGACTCTCCCGTCGGCGAGCGTGGGCGCAATACTGGCGCTGATGCTTTTCAAGATCGACTTGAACGTAATTTCAATTATCGGAATCATATTGCTCATTGGCATCGTGAAGAAGAATGCCATCATGATGATTGATTTTGCGCTCGTCGCAGAACGCGAGCATGGCAAAAGTCCGAGAGATTCGATTTTTGAAGCCTGCATGTTGCGCTTCCGTCCGATTCTGATGACGACAATGGCGGCGCTGTTCGGGGCGTTGCCGCTGGCCTTCGGCAGAGGCACTGGCTCGGAACTGCGCCAGCCACTCGGCATCACGATCGTCGGAGGATTGATTGTGAGCCAGATGCTCACGCTCTACACTACGCCGGTCGTCTATCTTTATCTGGATCGGTTGAGGCTGCGTATGCAGGGTAAGACGCGCGATACGATGCCCGGTGTAGCTCCACAAGAAGGATAGCAAGAAAGCGCAGAGAACGGTCGATACACTATGAAACCTTTTCGGAAACGGCAGGCGAAGCAAGCAATCTGGCTCTGCGCGGCTGTGTTCTCGCTGTTCAGTGCGGCATGCGTGGTTGGGCCGAAGTATCATGCTCCCGCGCCGCAGGCGCCTGCTCCGGCTTACAAAGAAGTACCGACGCAAGCGCAAGAGAATGGGCTATGGACTGTCGCTCAGCCATCGGACGCGAAACTGCGAGGCAAGTGGTGGGAGATTTTCAACGACCCTGAACTCAACGCTCTCGAAGAGCAGTTGAATATCAATAACCAGAACATCAAGCTGTATTTTGAGAACTTTATGGAAGCGCGGGCCATTGTGCGTGAAGCGCGCTCGCAGTATTTCCCGACGCTTTCGACGGCGCCATCGGTTACGCATTCGAGAACGTCCGGAAACTTGGGAGCCAACGTGAGCAATGCCTCCGGGACAGGGACCGTAACCGCCAATAACACGCACCCAATCAGCTCAGTCTATACTCTGCCGCTGGAGGCCTCATGGGAGCCTGACCTTTGGGGTAAGGTGCGCAACACGGTTCGTCAGTCGCAGTATGCCGTGCAAGTGAGCGCTGCCGATTTGGAGAACGAACGTCTGACCGAGCAGGCCAGCCTGGCCGAATATTTCTTCGAAATCCGTGGGCAGGACGAGTTGCAGAAGATATTCGACGAAACGGTCATCGCGGATCAGAAAGCCTACGACCTCACGAAATCCCTATATGACTCTGGCATTGACGACCAGATTTCCGTGGTCGAAGCGGAAACCACGCTACGCAACGCGCAGGCAGGCCAGACGAATGTTGGGATCGCGCGGGCACAATATGAACATGCCATCGCCGTGCTCGTGGGTAAAGCGGCCACCGGTTTTTCCATTCCGGTGAAGCCGATGGTCACGGCGCCGCCGCCGATTCCGGCGGGCGTGCCTTCGGAACTGCTAGAGCGGCGTCCCGATGTCGCGGCCGCCGAACGCACGATGGCCGAAGCCAACGCCAGCATCGGCATTGCTTATGCGGCGTATTATCCGAACTTGAGCTTGACAGGCGAGGCTGGATTCGAGAGTTCAAAGATCGGCGACTGGCTCTCGTGGCCAAGCCGTTTCTGGTCAGTCGGCGCATCATTGTCGGAAACAATTTTCGATGCGGGTCTGCGGCGCGCAACCGTGCAGCAGTACGTGGCCACCTACAACGGCGACCTTGCCGGGTACCGACAAACCGTTCTGACTGCGTTTCAGCAGGTCGAAGATGGGCTGGCAGAGGTGCGAATCTTGTCGCGTGAAGTTCAGCAGGAGCAGCAGGCCGTAGACTTGGCGCGGAACTATCTCAAGCTGGAGCAAGGACGCTACGACACGGGGATCGATCCCTATGTCGATGTCCTCATCGCGCAGACCACACTGCTGGCGGATCAGCAAACGCTTAACAATCTCCAAGTGCAGGAAATGACTTCTTCCGTGGCGCTGATCGAGGCATTGGGCGGAGGTTGGGACCGTTCGCAACTGCCCGGGCCGCAGCAGGTCACTCAGAAACCGCCAAAAGATCAGACCACGATCCAGCAATAAGAGAGTCTAAGCGGTAGCTGCCTGCCGCTCCGTCGCCGCTGCGGCATCTGGCAAAGTCTGATCCGTGTTTTCCCACGGGGCCACAGCAATCGGCTTGAGGCGGATGAAAGCCGTTTTGTTTACCCGACCTTTGGCCGCTCGCGCGTCTCCCGCCGTACGCTGGCTGCTTGAACGCCGAGAGACGCTACGCGTAAGTGGGGTTGGCTCGGGCGCCGGTGCGCTAACGGACCTCAACAAGTGGCGGATGCGCAGTTTGGCTTTGTGGAGTTGCGATTTGGTATTTCCCACGGAGCATCCCAGGAGCTTCGCGATTTCGTGGTGCTCGTAGCCTTCGACCTGATGCATCAGAAAAATTCTGCGATAGCCTTGAGGCAGTTCGCTGATAGCCCGGGTCAGTGCAATGCGGCTGACTGAAGTTTCCAGGCGGCCGTCTTTGACGCCAAACTCTCGCGGCACTGGCTTGTCATCCTCCGTATTGGTGCGCGGTTCGTCGAGGGAGACCTTGCAGGGAGATTTTTTGCGAAAGTGCATCAGTACAGTATTGAAAGCAATGCGGTGCAGCCAGGTGGAGAGCGCCGAGTCCCCCCGGAAGGCCGGCAGTTTGCGGAAGACCATCAGGAATGCATCCTGAGTCAGGTCTTCGGCTTCGGCGACGTTGTTGGTCATGCGAAGGCACAAGGAATAGACGCGCGCCTTGTGAGCATGGAATAAAACGGCGAAGGCATCGCGGTCGCCCTGCTGGGCGCGCCGGACGATATCGGAATCCACAGAACGTTTGGTCGCGCCGTTCGAATTAGGGTTCACTGGTGCCTCCTTGAAAAAGAGCAAATGCGTTTGTTGGCTACGAAGCAACTGCTATCGCTGTAACGAATCAATTCACGATCTGAGGAATCTCGATCCAATGTTGCATCGGCAGGATGGGAGCGTTCGCCACGGAGGGCAACGGCACACTGACGATTCCGTTTCTCACGGCATAGAGGACAAGATCGACAATGGAATGAAGATTGAGCTTTCGCATGAGATTGCTGCGATGGGTCTCGACGGTTTTGACCGCGCAAGAGAGGATCGTGGCGACTTCCTTTGAACTCTTGCCTTCGGCCAGAAGCTGCACCACCTCGCGCTCGCGGCCCGATAATTGCAGCACATTGGGCACCGCAACGCTGTGCCCATGGCGCAAACAATCTTCCCTGATCAGATCTGAGACGCGGGAGCTGAAAATGCTCTTGTTCTGCCGCACAGCTTCCACGGCGGCGATAAGGTCATCGACGCCTTCCGACTTAACAACCCATCCGCGGATTCCAGCCTCTAAGCAGTCGCGGACCACTTGTTCGGCGTCCACATCGGTGAGGATCAAAATCTTTTGCGAGGAGTTGCCCTTGAGTATTTGCCGGGCGGCGTCGACCCCGTTCAGCTTGGGCATGGAAATATCGAGAATCAGAAGGTCAGGCTTCAGCTGTCTGCATTTGGTGACGGCTTCGCGCCCGTCTCCGGCCTCGCCACAGACATCCCAGTTCGGCTGAGATGAAAGGAGCGAACGTAGTCCGAGACGAAATATAGGGTGATCGTCAGCCAGCAAAATCCTGAAAGCACTCATCGAAGAGACACCTCGTGTGTTAGAAGACCGTATCAGGGCTAGAAAAGAAGGTCTGAGCAATATTGCTCAAGAACCTGTAAGCCCTTGATTCGTCGAGAATTCCAGCAGTTCGACGGTTGGTAAGGTAACTGAATATACGGGCATTTTGGGTTACTACAGCATTAACCCGGCGGCGAGCGGAATGTAGTGCAGTGAAGCTCCGATAGCGAATTATTCTTTTTCTAGGGTCAAGAAGCGCAGTACGTAGAGAAGCTATGACATCGATCCAAGGTTGGCCGTCGAAGACGCTCATCGCAGTCCTCGGTTTCTGCGTGCCCTATTTCGCGGATCAGGCCAGTGCGCAGACTCCCACGGCGGCGGCTTCGCAGGGGGCCGCACAAAACGCTGAAGCGCCCGCGGATGATTCCGGTGGCTTCGTATTCAAGAAGGAAGTGCAGGAAGTCGTTCTGCACGCCACCGTGGTTGACCAGCAGCGCAACCTGGTTACGAGCCTTGACCGGGATGTGTTCTCCGTCTTCGAGAATGGAGTGCCCCAACCTATTTCTTCGTTTCGGCGTGAAGACGTTCCGGTGTCGATCGGGATATTGATCGACAATTCAGGCTCGATGCGCGATAAGAGGGAAAAAGTCAACCAAGCGGTGCTCAATCTGATTCGCGCCAGCCATCCGGGCGACGAAGTCTTCGTAGTCAATTTTGGCACCGACAGCTACCTCGACCAGGACTTTACCTCCGACATCGGTCTGTTACAGCAAGCGTTGCAAAACTTCTCAACCCAAGGCAGCACGGCTCTTTACGACGCTCTCGTAGCATCGTCGATCCACTTGGAGAGAAACGCCAAGACCACAAAGAAGATTCTGCTGGTCATCACCGACGGCCGGGACAATGCCAGCCAACTGACGTTGCAGGAAGCCGAGCGCCGCTTGCAGATTCAAGATGGCCCCATCATTTATGGCATAGGGCTGGTGGGAGACGAAATGCGCACTGGCGGTCGCGAAGCGCTTACCAGCTTGACCGCGAGCACGGGTGGAGTCGCATATTTCCCGCAATCGCTGAACGAAGTGGAGAGCATCGCGCAAAGTGTCGCCAGCGATATTCGAGCCCAATACACCATCGGCTATAAGTCGACCGATCCCAGTCAGAAGGATGGATATCGACGGGTGCAAGTGCTGGCGCAGAGTGCCGATGGGCGCGTGCTTTCGGTTCGTACACGCACGGGATACTTCGCCGGGCAAGAGCTGAAGTAGCCTTTGCGGCGAAGCTCTTCTAAAGCTTCGCTCAGGATGTCATGCTTGACCACGTATCATTGAGTCAATGAGTCGACTTCGCGTCTGGCCGCTGGCCGCTCTCGGGCTATTGTTGGCGATGCCCTGCGCCGCCACCACCCGTCACTATTACATTGCCGCCGAAGATGTGACCTGGGATTTTGCCCCTAGCGGGCACGACTTGCTGGCAGGACTTCCGGTCCCGCAGCCGTGGGGACTGAAGACGAAGTGGGCGAAGACTCGTTACGTCGAATACACTGACGCAACATTTTCGGTACGCAAGCCGCAACCTGAGTGGCTGGGAATTCTTGGCCCGGTGATTCGCGCGGAAGTGGGCGACGAGATCGTCGTCGATTTCATCAATCGCAGCGCTACCCCGCATAGCATTCATCCACACGGCCTGCGCTATGACAAGGCCAATGAAGGCGCGTACTATCTACCCGTAAGCAAGGGTGCTCACATTCCCAAGGGAGCGAAGTTTACCTATCACTGGTTCGCCGACGCGAGCAGCGGGCCTGGGCCTGGGCAGCTCAGTTCGGTCGTGTGGTGGTATCACGGCCATTACAACGAAACCGTGGAAACCAACGCAGGGTTGCTGGGGCCGATCATCATCACCGCCAAAGGAAAAGCGCGCCCCGATGGCTCTCCGAACGATGTCGATCGCGAATTTGTAACTTCCTTCATGATCTTCGATCAGATGGGCGGCAGGAATGAAGGCCAGTTCCATGCGATCAATGGCTATATCTTCGGAAATCTACCTGGACTGGTGATGAAGCAGGGCGAGAAGGTGCGCTGGTATATGTTGGGCATGGGCAATGAACAGGACATGCACACGCCGCACTGGCACGGCGAGACGGTGACCGACGGCACGCGAAATCTGGACACGCTGCAGCTAATGCCGGGCAGCATGATGACGGTGGACATGCTGGCGGAAAATCCTGGAGTGTGGATGTTGCACTGCCACGTGGCCGACCATATGGAAGCGGGCATGATGGCGACGTATACGATTTATAAGCCTCCAACGCGACCCTGTCCGCTGGAATTCGTGTCGGCAAATTTCTGGAACGATCCTGAAAAATATACGCTGACGGTGAAGAACGTAAGCGGCAAGCCGATCAAAAGCGTAGGACTAAGTTTTGAGCAATTCACCGCGCCCCAGCTCATGCAGCGACCCTTCCGAGATAGCTGGGTGCTGAGCCAGCCGCTGGCCGCTGGCGCGAGCGAGACGATGGAGATGAAGCCCTATCCCGGTGGGGGCGGAAATAATCTTCTAGGATGGGTACTACTTCCCGCGAAGGTGGTGTTCGCCGACGACACCTCGTGGACGCCGCAGGAACGAGGAGAGTGTTTTGGCTCCTTTTGGCGTGACGCCGACCATCCCGTCCTTGAGATTGTTCCCCCGGAGCAGAGGGAGACCAAAGAGGACTGATGACTCCTTAGTCCCCGAACGAATCAAGGCAGCGCGTTCACGTAGCAAGCGCCCCCAGTGTTCTGTGTTGGAGGGGTTGGCGGCGTAACCCAAGGCGGATTGTTGAAGTTGAAATATTCCGCCAGACTAGGCTGCGCAGCGTCGCGCGCGGTCAATGCAGGCAGGCTAAAGCGGGTCTCGATAAATTTAAGAATCGCCGTTTCATCGGCTACCGAATGCGAAACGTAGTTTTTTCTGGCATACGGCGAAATCATGATGAGAGGCACTCGGTAGCCGGTGTACGTGAAATTGCAGGTGCCGACATTGGGGGTACCGTAACAAACGTCGGTGCTTTCAAGATCGACGGGAGCGATTCCGTCTGGATTCACGGCAGGTTGCGGCGAGACGTGATCGTACAGGCCGCCCGGCTCGTCGTAGGTCAAGATAAAGGCCGAACTTTGCCAATACTGGCTCTGCATAAACTGATTCACGATGCCGGAGACATAGTCCGCTCCCGTTTGAATATCGCTGGCAGCCATATCGTCGTTCGTCGGATGTTCGTCCAGTCCGGCGTCTGAAGCGGGCTCGATCTGTACCACTTGTGGCAGGGTTCCATTAGCCAGATCGTTGTCAAAATCGGAGTTGGCAATACCGATGGTGCCAATGTTATTGGGATAATCGGTGGGGATCGTCTGCCCCCAGGCAAAATTCTTCACGTAGCTGGTCTGTAAGAGGCACGATGCCAGATAAGGCGGGCCGGTGCAGCCCGTGTTCATGGGGTTGACATAAATCTTCCAACTTATTCCCGCCGCTTGCAGTTCCTGGAAAATGGTAGGGGCGGTGATCAGGTTCTGGTCGTTGGAATTGGAGCCGATGGGATACACGTAACCTTGCGACGTGGCGGCGACTAGATATTCGCGATTGGGATTGGTGCGGCTCATTACCGGCGCAAACCAGCGATCCGATGTGCCGAAATTTGAGGCCATAAAGTAGTAATAGTTGAGATCGCCGCCGTCGTAATAGCCCATGGCCCGAATACCGTTCGTGTCGTAATGGGGATCCGTATCGTTGTAAGCGTTTTCTCGGACGTCATGAGCCGCGGTGTAAACAAATCCATCAAGCGCGGCGGGCTGAAGGCCGCTTTGATCGTTATAGCCCCAGTCCACGTGCGCCTCATTCCAGAAGGGGCTGGGATTTTCGATGCATTGTGTAATCAGATGATACGAAGTGACCGGAGTGCTGGGGTCGTAAACGCAATCCTGGAATGCGGCGGGAGGAGCTTGGTAAGGGTAACTTGGATTGCATCCCGGATTGCTCGGTGCTACCCCGTTGGGGTTGAACTGCGGCAAGCCGTCGAAGGGCTGGTCGGGATAACCGTTCTGCGACCAATACTCGCGCAAGGCCCCAAAGTAGTGATCGAAGGAGCGGTTCTCCTGAGCTAAGAAGATGATGTGATTGATAGGCCAGACATTGAGTGCCGCGCTGACCGATTCAGTGGAAGTCATATCCACGGTGCAAGTCGTCGATCCGCTGCAGGCCCCGCCCCAGTTCACGAGATAAGAATTTGCGCTCGGAGTGGAAGTGAGCGTCACTTGAGTGCCGGCGGGGAAGGTAGCCGTGCAGGTCGTTCCGCAGTTGATGCCCGCCGGAGTACTCGTGATCGTTCCTCCGCCCGTGCCGGATAGGCTGACCGTCAGACCATAAGAGGTTGGAGTCTCATTGAACGTCGCCGTTGCGGTCGTGTTCGCGTTAATGGTTACAGCGCAGATCCCTGTGCCGGAGCATGCTCCTCCCCACCCCGAAAAGATTGAACCGCCGTTCGGCGTCGCAACGAGTGTGACTTGCGTGCCTGGAGCGAAGTTCGCCTGACAAGATGGACCGCAGTGGATCCCTGTCGGAGTGCTGCTGACTATTCCGCTACCCGTTCCGGCATCGGCCACAGTGAGTGCGTACATACCTCCAGATCCGGTGAAGGATGCGGTGACCATGGCGTTGGCATTCATCGTGACCGTACAGGCTCCCGTCCCTGTACAGGCTCCGGCCCACCCGGAAAACGCCGAGTTAGCTCCAGGCGCCGGAGTGAGAGTGACCTGCGCTCCCGACGCAAAGCTAGCCTCGCAAGTGGTTCCACAATTAATCCCGGATGGGCTGCTGGTGACCACTCCCGTACCGGTGCCCGACTGTGCGATAGTGAGGGCATAAGTGTTGGGAGGCCCGTTAAAGGTTGCCGTCACCGACTCGTTGGCATTCATCGTCACCACGCAATCGCCCGTACCGCTGCACGCTCCGCCCCATCCGCCGAACGTCGAATTCGCGGCAGGCGTCGCGGTTAGGCTAATGGGTGTTCCCGACACATAGCTGGCACGGCACGTTGTTCCGCAATCGATTCCCCCAGGTGAACTGGTGATCGTTCCAGTCCCGTTGCCAGCGGGGACGACGGATAAGGCATAAGAATTTCCCGCGGCCGTGAAAGTAGCAGTGACCGATTGCGTTCCGTTTACCGCCATGGCGCACGTGCCGGTACCGCTGCAAGACCCGCCCGACCAACCGGCGAAAGTTGAGCCCGAAGTCGGAGTGGCGGCGAGAACTACTTGACTGCCGACTTCAAATACAGCGCTGCAAGCCGCTCCACACGTAATTCCGCCGGGGCTGCTTGTAACCGCGCCCGCACCGTTTCCCGCCACGCTCACCTTGATCGTGCCGGTGGGGGCGGGCGTCGTGGCCACTCCGCCGCAGCCGATCAGTGATGCGAGAAACAGCATCCCCAGTAAGCCGGAGACACAACTCTTCAGTTTGCATCGGTAAATCGCAGATCCTGGAATCACGGGCGCGCACACTCCTCTAGCTTGGGGTACAGGCAGTGTTTCGATGGTGAAAGGGGCTTCTCTGTTGTCTGGTCTGCCGCGCGAGGCATCCTGAGCGCCCAAATGCGAGTCAAAGAGAGGCCACATCGAGGACTTGTCTCACGGATGCAAAAACATGCCGCAACTTCTACTCTCTGGCCAAGGTAAGGGATGACTGCATTTCGCATCCTCATCGCGGATGACCACGAGGTAGTGCGGCGTGGAATTAGAAGCTTGCTGGAAAAACGCTCCGGATGGGAAGTGATCGGCGACGCCCGAGATGGGCTCGAAACGGTCCAGCTCTGCAAACAACTGCATCCCGACCTTGTGCTGCTTGATGTTGAGATGCCACACTTGAACGGAATCGACGCGACCCGCGAGGTTCTCGCGCATCGCCCTCAGACTCACGTCGTTCTGATCGCCGACGATGACTCGGAGCAAACCGTTCATGATGGCCTCGCCGCCGGCGCTCGCGGTTTCCTGCTTAAGTCCGGTGCCGTACGCGACGTTGCTCCCGCGGTAGAAGCCCTTCAGAATGGCAGAGTGTTCTTCAGTGCAAAGATAGCCGACTTCATTATTCGCGGATTCTTAAGCGCGAATGGAGAGCCGGACACAGTCGGCAACCACCTCACACCTCGAGAGCGCGAGGTCGCACAGTTATTGGCGGAGGGAAAAAAGACACGAGAGGTGGCGGATGTCTTACATGTGAGCATTAAAACGGCGGAAACACATCGCGCGAACGTCATGCGCAAACTCGATCTTCGTTCCATAGCGGATCTGACGGTCTACGCAATACGCAATCGAATGATTCGCGTGTTTCATTGATCGCTAACGATCGCGCCCCTGAGATGGGTCGGCAGAGTTCGCGGTGTCGATGTCGATGAAGAGACGCTGCGCGGCTCCATTGGGAGCGTAACAACTCCCGTCGCCGGCATAACCGCCACAAGCGGCCGCAAAGTCCCTTCGCCGCGGGGACTGGGCGAATTGCCAGATGTCGGCGAAATCGACTCCGCTTGTCTTAGGCTCCAACGGATGGTTCGGGACTTCGCAGCCCGGTGACGGCGGGCAAACGTCATTCGTCACCCAGTAAACGATCTTTCTTGCCGCGGAGTTTTGGCGGATGTCCTCTGCCGTTACGACCGTCGTCGTACGCGACTCGCGGAACGGAATGCCTGAACAGTAAACCCCAGCACGAAATCCGGTCGCGTTCACCGCGTCTACCCAAGCATAGATATAGGCCTTTTGTTCGGGGAGCATACGGCCGCCCTCTTCCTGGTCGAGAAAGATGATGGTCCCCGTGGGGAAGCCTTCGTGCAGCGCGGCGGCGAAGGCAGTATTGGCGTCGGATTTCCCCAGCTGCGCCGCTTTGGTTTCGTTCTTGAGTTCAAGATCCAGGCGGCCGTTGAAGAGCACAACAAATCCGAAGCCCGCCTCTTGCACGACCGTTCTCTTCCTCGTCCAGCTATTGTGATCGGCGCCAGGAGGATTGTTCAGCCAGAATCCAGCGAAGGAAAAACTTTTATGCAGGAGGGCGAGGTTCCGATCCTCGGGGTAGTCGTTGCGGTCGAAGCCGAGATAGCTCTGAGCTGATGCGCAAGTGGAGTTAAAGAATAAGGAAGTTACGACGATGAAGCATAAACCAGCGGTTTTCACTGCTCTATGTTAGATGTTGGACGGCATGGGAATCCAGCACGACGAAGTTAGCTGAGGCTGGCGGGGGGGACAACAAGCACTTTGCTTTGGGGTGGCGACGTCCTAAGCGTTTTTCAGCAAAATCCCCAGGTCTTTCAACTGCGCAGCGCTCACGGGCGTTGGTGCATCCACCATGAGATCGACCGCACGCGAAGTCTTGGGGAAAGGGATGACTTCGCGCAGGCTGTCGGCTCCGGCGAGAATCATCACGATGCGATCCAACCCTAGTGCGATGCCACCGTGTGGCGGCGTTCCATACTGCAATGCTTCCAGAAAGAAGCCGAAGCGTGAGCGCGCCTCTTCTTCCGACATCCCCAGCGCGCTGAATATTTTGCTTTGAATATCCTGCCGATGAATGCGAATCGATCCCGAACCTAACTCTGTGCCATTGAGCACCACATCATAGGCCAGCGCGCGGACTGCGCCCGGTTCGGAGTCGAGCTTTTCCATATCCTGCTCGTGCGGCGAAGTAAACGGATGATGCGCCGCGTTCCAGCGCTTCTCGTCCTTATCCCATTCGAACATGGGAAAGTCAGTCACCCACAGGAAACGATAGTCTTTGCTCGGATCACCCGTCTTTTCAAACGCACGATGCTTCGCGGCATACTTCTGCGCCAGGTCAAGCCGCAGAAATCCGCACTTCTCACAAAAATGCTGCAAGCTCTGTTCAGCAACGGCTTTGATCTCAGGTTTGTCGAGTGCGGCAGCGATCATCCAAAGATCGTTGGACTCAACTTTCGCATGGACGGCTATTTTCTCCGCCAGCTCTGGATAATCCTTCGCAATGCGTTTCGGATCGCTGATCAGCTGCACGAATTGCTGGCCCTGCACATGCTCATAGGCCCCATAGGTTCCAATGGTCCGCCGCTCAGTTCCGGAAATGTCTCCGGCATTGGGGATGCGAATGACCTGCCAAGGCAAATCTTTGCGGATGCGAAACTTCTCGGCGAATTCTGCCAGTTGCTCCGGCGAAAATACATTGCGAACGTCGACCATCGCCGGCAGACGCATATCGGGCTTGTCGATGCCGTACGAACGCAAAGCTTCGTCATAGCTCATGCGCGGGAAGGGAGTTTTTATCTCGTGTCCGGCGACTTTGAAGGCGGCGGATAGAAATCCTTCAACGACTTGCCAGACCTGCTCCTGCTGCGGGTATGACATTTCCAGGTCGATCTGAGTGAACTCGGGCTGACGGTCGGCGCGCAAGTCTTCATCTCGGAAGCAGCGCACGATCTGAAAGTAGCGATCAAAGCCCGAGATCATCAGAATCTGTTTGAAAATCTGCGGCGACTGCGGCAACGCATAGAAACTGCCCGGCTGCACCCGGCTGGGAACCAGGTAATCGCGCGCGCCTTCGGGCGTGGAACGGGTCATGAACGGGGTTTCGATTTCAAAAAATCGATTCGACGAGAGATAGCTGCGAATCGCAATGGCGACTTTATGTCGCAGCTCGATATTGTGCTGCATGGCATCACGCCGCAGATCGATGTAACGATATTTCAGCCGCATTTCTTCGTTGGGTAAAACGGTGTCGCCAGGCAAGAATGGCAGCGGTTTGGAATCATTAAGGATGCGCAATTCCTCGGCTACCAGTTCGACCTCTCCAGTCGGAATTGCGGGATTGATCGTGTCCTGATCGCGTTTCTTGATCGTCCCGAGCACTGCGATCACAAATTCGTTACGCAATGTTTCAGCTTTGCCGTGCAAAGCGGCGTTGTGTTCTTTGTTAAACACGATCTGAGTCGACCCGGAGCGGTCGCGTACATCAACAAAAATGAGGTTGCCGAGGTCGCGACGCCGGTTCATCCAGCCCATAAGCACGGCTTTTTGCCCAGCGTCCGCCAGTCGCAGATCGCCGCACATGTGAGTCCTGCGAAGTTCGCCTAAGAAATCGAGCAATGTATTCCCTTCATTTCGAGTGAATTACGAGTCACGCCGCACTTATGGGCAGAGCGACCAAGCGAATGACAAATTATAACTGGACGAGATCGTACAAGGCTTACAGTCTTGCTGTGCTCAGCTTTCAGTCGATCGACCGCAGCGGCGTGGATTGCTGAAATCTCAATTTCCACTCCCCGCCCTGTCTCACCCACGCATCGGTGACGCACTGATAGCGCGGTGCGAGGCCTGGAGTATCGCCCTCGGGTTCTTTCACGATGATGTTGTAGGTCACGAGCGCAGCGTCGGGGTCGAGAGAAACGACTTTTAGGTCGTAGATTTGGTAGTACTGCAGTTCCCCGTCGCGCGCTCCACCGATCAACTCGCCCCGGCTGAGCGGCTTGCCATTGCTTCCGACGGCGGTGAAGTCGCTAGCCAGCAAATGTTCGAGCACGTCGGCCGACTTGGATTTCTGGGCGGCTGGGATAGCCTTCGTCTGGGCCGCGACCAAATTCGCAGCGTCAGCTGGAATGACGGCGCCATCTTGCGCGAAACAAACCAAAGAAAAAAAAGGGTGAATGCAAAACAAATCGTTTTCATGAACGGTTCTCCGATTTCACTTCCCGATGATTCGAGCCGCCAGTTCGCCCCTGGCGACCTGCACCTGTTCCCCGCTGGTCAAATTTTTCAGGGCGAACGTGTCGGTCTTCACTTCGTTCTCACCCACAATAAGGATATAGCGTGCCCCAAGTTTGGTGGCGATTTCAAAAGACTTTTTCAGGCGAAAGGTTTCGTCGCCCAATTCCACAATCGCCGTTCCACGCCTGATTTCGCTCGCCAGACGGGCGGCTGGCGGATTCGTGCCTGCGCCGAGGGGAGCGATGTAGACATCCGGCTTCGCCCTGGCATCCTCTGCCGATGTTTGCAATGACATTACGAGACGGTCTTCGCCGATCGCAAAACCGATTCCGGGAGCTTGCGGGCCGCCGAGCGCTTCCGAGAGTCCGTCATAGCGGCCGCCGCCGAGAATTGCATTTTGTGCGCCCAGCGCGCCGTGCGTGAATTCAAATGCAGTCCGCGTGTAATAGTCGAGGCCTCGCACCAGCCTGTCGTTCAACACAAACGCGACCCCAACCGATTTCAGGATTTCCTGGACTTCCCTGAAGTGCTCACGGCAGGGCTCGTCGAGATACTGATTGATGCGGGGAAGAGTGTCAATGATGGGCTGATCCTCGGATACTTTGCAGTCGAACACACGCAGCGGATTGGTCACAGCGCGGCGCTGGCAATCCATGCACATTTTAGGCGCGACCGGTTCGAGCGCTTTGCGCAAGGCTTCGTTGTAGGTCGCACGGTCGTTGATGCATCCGACGGAGTTTAATTCCAGCGTCCAGCCGGTGATGGCCAGCCGGTCGAGCAACGTCGCGAGCATTTCTAGCACTTCGGCGTCGCGAGCTGGCGATTCGCTACCCGCCGTCGACGGCCCAATCACTTCGGCGCCAATCTGAAAAAACTGGCGATAGCGACCCTTTTGTGGCCGCTCGCGACGGAACTGCGGCCCCATATAGTAAAGCTTGTTCAGTCCGCGATCCCATAGCTTGTGCTCAATGTAAGCGCGCACCACGCCAGCAGTATTTTCGGGGCGCAGTGTCAGTGACTGACCATGATCGCTCTCGGCGCGCCCGCGATCTTCCCACGTATACATTTCCTTCGAGACCACGTCGGTTTCCTCCCCGACCGCGCGGGAAAAAAGTTGCGTATCTTCGAAAATCGGCGTTCGAATTTCCTGAAAGTTATACGCACGAAACACTTCGCGTGCGGTCGATTCCACGAAGTTCCATAACGCAGTATCCGGCGGAAGAAGATCGCGCGTTCCTCGTACTGCCTTGATCATTCTGTTCTCGTGTCCGTGCGGCTGGCTCTGATCTCTTTCAAGTATTCCTCTTTATATCCCAGATAATTGTAGGCGTAACGCATGATGCTTTCCGTGTCTTTGTCGCCGAGCTTGCGCCGGAATTTACCGGGGGAGCCCATCCAAAGCGACCCCGGCTCCACGATCGTCTTCTCCGGAATGAGCGTGCCTGCGGCGATGATGGAGCCTGCGCCGACGCGCGCGCCGTTCAGGATAATCGCCCCCATACCGATGAGACAACGGTCTTCCACGATGCAGCCGTGCAGCGTGACCGAATGCCCTACCGTCACATAGTCGCCCACATAGACTCCGTACTGCCCCTTCATGCCATGCAGCACGCTGCAATCCTGCACGTTGGAGTGCGCGCCCACGCGAATTTCATACACGTCCCCACGTACGACGGCGTTCATCCAGATACTGGAATGTTCCCCTAAAACAACGTCGCCAATAACCTGCGCAGATTCGTCCACGAAACAGTTTGACGGAACGATCGGAGCGACACCTTTGTAGGGACGAAGCATTGTTTGTCAAACCAGTTCGTAAGACTACTTCGCAAAAGAATCTTGAACATACCATGCGACAAGGCCGGCGCGAAAGCTCCCGGACCCTGGGGCGCATGGCGCATGTTACATTCGGGTCAGCGTGTCTCCGGAAGAAGAATACGGACAACGTCTGCGGGCACGGGAAGGCCTCGTCGCGCACTACACGCGCGTTCATATCCGGCTGGGCAATATCCGCCTTCTTCTGACGATGGTGACCGCGGCGCTGCTCTGGGCGGTCGTCACCCACAAACCTTTGTCAGCGTGGTGGCTGGCAGCCCCGATCTCGCTGTTCGCGGTGACGGCTTTGTATCACGCACGGATACTGCGGAAGCAATCAATTGCACAACGAGAAGTTGCGTTTTATCAGAGAGGCTTGGCGCGAATCGATCACCACTGGGCGGGGACTGGCGAGGCTGGGGAGAGATTCATCGATCCGCATCATATTTATTCCAGCGACCTTGACTTGTTCGGTCAAGCAAGCCTGTTTCAACTTTTGTGCTCGGCTCGCACTCGAATGGGAGAGTCTAAGTTGGCGGCGTGGTTGCTCGCCCCGTCTCCAATCGAGGAGGTTCGCCAGCGGCAGGCGGCCGTTTCGCAGTTGCGCGACAGAGTCGATCTGCGCCAAGACGTCGCGGTTCTGGGTGAGGACGCGCGGGCGGGAATTCACCCGGGAGCGCTGCTGGAATGGGCTGAATCGAAGAATAGATTGCCGCCTCGCATCCCGCTTGTGGCTCTGGTTCTGACTTTTGTTGCCATTGCAGGCGCTGTTCTATGGGCGCTCTGGGGAATGAAATTTCTTTTCTTCGCCGTCGTGGCCGTCGAAGGCTTTTTCTCCTATTTCCATCGCGACGCGGTCGCCCACATACTATACCGAGCCGGGCACGCCTTCGAGGATCTCGATTTGCTTTCGGCGCTCCTGGCTCGCCTCGAACGCGAGACTTTCGAATCGTCACCACTCCAAAAGCTCAGGCGGGATCTGGCGCCCGCCGGCAAGACGGCGTCGCAAGCGATCGCACAACTGCGCACCCTGGTGGATTGGTCGGACGCACTCGACAATATTCTGGTGAAGTGGCTGAATGTTCCGCTGCTCTATTCTCTTCAGCTCGCTTGCGCAGCGGAGCGCTGGCGCACAGCACACGGCTTTGAGATCGGTAAATGGATCGAAGCGTGCGCTGAAATGGAAGCCTTGCTTTCGCTCTCGGGATACTGTTTCGAGCACCCAGCCGACCCTTTTCCCGAATTCGTCGAAGGATCACCAACTTTTCACGCGATGCAACTTGGCCATCCTCTATTACCAGACGCAAAGTGTGTCCGGAACGATGTCACGATCGATGCAGACCATCGCTTACTGATTGTCAGCGGATCGAATATGTCCGGCAAGAGCACGCTGATGCGGGCAGTTGGTGTGAACACGGTTCTTGCCATGGCTGGGGCCCCCGTGCGGGCCGGAGTGCTGCAACTCACACCCCTTCAATTGGGGGCCAGCATTCAAGTGCATGACTCACTGCAAGAAGGCAGCTCACGCTTCTATGCCGAGATCCTGCGCCTGCGTCAAATCCACGAGCTCGCTACAAAACATTCGGGAGTTCTTTTTCTGCTGGATGAGCTCCTCCAAGGAACCAATTCGCACGACCGCCGCGTCGGAGCGGAAGGCGTGCTTCGCGCTTTGCTCTCACGACAGGCGATTGGCATCCTCAGCACACACGATCTGGCGCTGACGAGTCTGGCGCTGGAATGGCCCGTCCTCAATTTTCATTTTGAGGATGCTATCGAGAATGGTCGCATGACATTCGACCATACACTGCGAATCGGCGTCGTAACCAAGAGCAACGGCCTTGCCCTAATGCGCTCCATCGGGCTCGACGTATAGCTAGACAGCCACCGCGATCGAGTCACACTTCTCGCTCACGATCTCTCGCAGATGTTCCAGGTAAAGGTTGGCCGTTCTCTGTCGCGAGCAGTTTTGGATAACGTAATGTCGGCCATTTTGGCCCATGGCTTCGCGAAGCGAGGGGTTCGACGCAAGCTGCAAGATCGCCTCGGCCAATGCGTTCGCGTTCTCCGGTTCAATCGCGATTCCGGCCTCCGCGGCTTCTAGAATCGTTCGCGCCTGACCCTCGACGCCGAGAATCACCGGGCGACCGCAGGACATGAACTCCAGCATCTTCGTCGGGATCACAGTCTTGAACACGTCGCGCCTCCTCAGCATCACGAGACAGGCATCGGACGCCCGAATATAGTCCGGCACACGTTCGCGTAGTTGTTCGCCGACAAAACGAATATTGGTGAGTCCTCGAGCGGACGATGACGACATGATTGCCGCTTTTTCTGCACCCTCGCCGACCACCACGAACATCACGTTGGGATGGGTAGGTTGAAGCTTTTCCGCTGCCCTCAATAATGTGTCGAGCCCGTGGGCCAGCCCCATTGTGCCAATGTAGCTAACGATGAATTGTTCTTTTGTGTCTAAACTATTACGCAGCGCAGTTCGCGACGGATGCGGACTAAAAAGCTCCGTTTCCACGCCGTTCGCCACCACACAAATCTTTTCTTCTTCGATTGACCAGTTATCCATTAGAACTTTCTTAAACGCGGGCGTTACGACAACAATCTTGTCGCAGCGACGGTAAAGAAAGCCTGCGATCTTGGCCAGAGTGCGATAGAGTACCGAATGCGTTTCACCCGCGCCTACGGCCGCAAGCGACTCCGGCCACAAATCCCGCACCTCGAACACGAAGGGGACACCCTGCCACTGTGCGACCCACCAGCCAGCAAGCGCCACCAGTAATTGCGGGGACGTTCCGATTACGACATCGGGCTCGCGCAGAAACATTCCGGTAAGGGCAGCGGATAATCCAAAGGATGCGTAGTTCAATATTCGTTCGTACGCCCTGCCATTCGGAAACGGAAGCAGCCAGGTGCGAATGACATTCACTCCGCCGACGGTCTCTCGATCCACCAGCCGCCGAAATCGGCTGCGATAGTCTTTCGCAATCACGCCGGTGGGGTGATTCGGGAAACCGGTCAGAATGGTCACATCGTGTCCACCCTCGGCCCAATGCCGCGCCAGTTCTGACGCCCGGGCCGCCGGCGCACCCATCTCGGGCGGAAAGTATTGCGAAATGTAGAGAATCTTCATTGACTGTAAGCAATCACAAGGCTCAGTAATAACAAAGCTTGAACACGCTCTTGTAGCACAGGGCTCGAGCGCGTCCCGTGGGATTGGCTTCATATCCCTGCCATCGTTCCGCGTATTCTCGAAAGATTTCCCTTCCCGTTAACTCGCACATCACCTTCAATTGAACGATGTGCAAACGGTGGTAAAAGGGACTCGCCACCATCGGCAGTTTGGTTCCTGATTGTTCGTAGAGCGACCAGAAACCAAGATCGTAGAACTTCAAATTCTCTGCTAGCGTTTTCGCGGCCCGGTTAAACATCTCGTACGCCGCCGGATCGTCGGTGGCCAGCCAATAGTCGTAGACTCCCCACGACGCCCACAGAAAACCATTCAAGATATGCGTGGGCGGAAAGACGATATATTCTTCAAACCAAAGATTTCCGTGCAAGTCTGTAAAGGCGACCCCGCCATCGGCAACATCATGTTGAAACGAAGAGAATGCTCGCTGAGCTGCCTGCATGTACGAGTCATCCTTCGTAACCCGGTGCGCACGCAATAAAAGCGAGATGCCCTGCCCTTGGGCCAATCCCGAATACCAGGGAGCTCTTAGCGGCGTGCGATACTCCCAGTCGAAGTGGTGATTCCAAACTGGGAGACCGTGAGCATTCGGCTCGATGCTCTCACGAAGCCAATCGGCGGCTGAAATAAATTTCTTGCGTCGCTCCTCTGCCTGAGTCTCCTGGTATAAATCAAAATTTCCCAAACCCCATTGTGCGATTGCAATGGGGTTATACTGGCGTCCGATCCGGCCGCGGTAGTCGAGCATCGGAATGCCGGAAGCGTCATACGGTCCGGCGTAATCGGCTTTCCGCTGGAAACGCATGTAGTACAGATCCAGATTGGCGCTTCTGGCTCTGGGGTTGCGCTCCGGTTCGTCGTGCCAAAATGTAAGCTGGCTCGCCCCCGTAGCCATATAGGCTCCAAAGATTCGTCGATAGTATTGCGCCCTCCCAGTCCATGACATCTCAATCTGATTGTGCCGGATGCGAGCGGTCTTCGGCGCACGCAAAGCGTTCAAGGAGTTATCTCTTTGAGTTCTCTTGTGATCTCAGCCGGGCGTCAGGAAATCCTCCAAAGCGTCATGGTCGAGTCCGCGCCTGCTACTGCGATGGTCGTCAACGCGAGCACTTGAGACGTGTTTTCGCCGGCAGGAAGAATGGCGTTGCCATACTGAAAGAGCTTCTTTGACCAAATATCTTTGCGCCAGGTAACCAGACTCTGCCAGCCCCTGCCATTGATCGCCCCGTACAGGCTAACCTCATTTTGCGGATTGACCGCGCTGGGCTCAGCCATTGTCGAAAAGAATAAGGAGGTTCCTACTGAGCATCCGAAGATCGACGAACTTATCAAGTCTGTGACTTTTTCGGGCTGACCAGCCTCATCGAACCGATACACGTGATTGCTTTCGAATGGAGTATCCGAGGAGAAGTAGACCGCTTCTTCCATCGGAACGAGGGCGACGGCGCGCGCTTGTTGATTTCCCTGCAACACGGTTCCAATGGTCTTGAAGTCTGGAGTCGCTCGAAGGATTCGGCATTCAGAACCGTTGTCTCCGGTAAGAATCCAAAGACAATCGCGCCAACGATCATAGACGATGTTGTGCACATGCCGGATTTCGCCAGGGGCAAAGGTGTGCGCAACTTGCCATGACACGCCGCCGTCGTTCGATCCGTAGATGTGAACTTCGGCGCGAGTGCGGTTATCGAAATACTCCCCCCAGTATAATCGCCCTTGCCCGCTGGCACAGATATTCAGAGGTCGGGTGCCGCGCTTGACGGCGAGGCAGACCTCGAAGCCCTGAGTCTCCGGGCCGAACCGAATGATGGCTCCCGGGACAGACGCGACCATGACACCGGATTGTAGGGCCGTGAGTGCGTGAAAGCCATCCCGAAAGAGGCGGGAGGTCAATCTGTGCCGCACTGTGACTCGTCGCGAAATTGGAGGGCGGAACGTCGCCACCGGAGACCAATGGATTTCACCGCCGCCCACGCGTGCGCTCAAGAGATCATACCCGCGCGACGCATAGAGAACATCTTGCGACCACGTCAGTGCTCGTAAGCCTCTGAATGACGCCAGTTTCTTCATTCTGAAAGCAGGATTCAAAGTCTTGCCGGTTGCAGATTTTAAGGGTCTCTCTTAAGAGCGAGAAACGGACCAATCGCGAGGGCGTCCATGCGCGTGCGCTTGAAGCAATCGATGGCTTGCGAGGGCTCACATACGATGGGCTCGTTCTCATTGAAACTCGTGTTCAGCAGCGCAGGAATTCTTGTCTTGCGTTCGAACGCCTGGATGAGATCGTAATAAAGCGGATTCTCATCTCGCGCCACGCTTTGCAATCGCCCCGTATCATCGACGTGATTAACCGCGCACAGCTCCGCCCGTTTCGATTCACGAATTTTATACACATGCAGCATAAAGGGCGAGGGATGATCGTGCTCGAAGTACTCCGATTGCCGCTCTGCCAGGATCGACGGCGCAAACGGACGAAACCATTCACGTCGTTTGATACGGGCGTTGAGAATGTCCTTCATGTCGGGCAGTCCCGGATGCGCGATAATCGAGCGATTTCCTAGCGCGCGTGGCCCCCATTCCATGCGGCCTTGAAACCATCCCACGACGTTCCCCCCAGCCACTTCGTCGGCCACCGCTTCGACCAGTTCTGAGCGTGCCATTTTGCGGTAGGTCAAGCCGGCCTTGCGTAAATCGTTTTGAATGTGTTCGGCGGAAAACTCAGTACCAAGATATGAATTCCTTAAGCTCTCTTTTCTTGGCTGCTTAAGGACCGAGTGCCAGACATGAAGGGCCGCGCCGATGGCAAGTCCTTCATCGCCCGCCGCCGGTTGAATCCATGTTTGCTGAAACGGAGTCTTCAAGAATACTTTCCCATTCGCCACACTATTCAGCGCGCAACCGCCAGCCATGACGAGCCTGGGATCGGGAACTCTACGATGCAATTCATTCAGCAGATGAAAAAATACCTCTTCGAACCGCTGCTGCATGGCGAAGGCTAAATCCATCTCGCGCTGCGTGATGTCAGCGTCTGGATTGCGGGCCGGCCCAAACACTCTGACCATGCGCTCAGAGAAATGCGGTGCAAGCTGTACTTTTCCATCTTCGGAGATTTGCATGCCCTGATTGCTACCCAGAGGCTGAAAATAGTCCAGGTTTAACCGGTAACCCGCGCTGTCGAACTTGATGAGTTTACTCACTTGATCGCGATACGTATCTTTTCCGTAGGGAGCGAGGCCCATCACCTTGCCCTCATCCCCGTACTCTTTGTAGCCAATGAACTCACAGACCATCGTGTAGAGACTGCCCAGGGAGTGCGGCAGATAAACACGTTCGAGCACTTCGATTTGGTTGCCTTCGCAGCGCGCCATCATGGCGGAGACAAAATCTCCCGAACCGTCGTAACTGAAGCCAGCCGCCTTCTCCCATGGCGAGCAATAATAGGCGCTAGCGATGTGCGCGATGTGATGCTCGAGAGAATATTCTTTAAAACGAAATTCCGCTGCGTCGACCTCGAGCGCTTTAGATACAAGGGATCGAAGATCGCGGTTCGCTTCCTTTTGCCGGCGAAGGTGAATGAAATTTAGTACCTTCGCCGGGTTCGCCAGCGCGTATCGCAACTTCGGCAGCAGATTTGCTTCGCTATCCCGGCCGACGGCGATGAAATCTATGTCCCGAATCGTCGCCCCGGCAGCGGCGAGGCACGCCCGCACCGCAAGCGTGGGAAAACCCGCGAAATGCTTAACGCGGTTGAGGCGCTCTTCCGCGATGGCGAATACGACTTGCCCGTCTACAACGATCGCCGCAGAGGCATCCGCGTGAAACATGTTGAGTCCCAGAATCACCATGGATACTTCCGCTGTACGCTGGGCAAAACGCGATTCACGCCAGCAGACCGGCCCTCTGGGCAACCGATTTCTCCAACAGATAGGGCGAAAGATCGATGGCACAGGCGTGGCCCGAATTCCGGGAGTCCAGCGCGCGCAGAGTTGTCAGCGTGCTGGCAATGACTTCGTGGAACGGGATGGGCGATGGTTTGCCCTGGAGAATCGCTTGGGAGAAAGCCTGCCACTCGCCGGAGTGCCCCTTGTCCTGTCGTAAACGCGCGTGGATAACTTTCTTCTTTCCATTGCGCACCAGTTTTAGAGAGCGGAAATCTTCGAGGATGGCGACCGCGCCACCTCCTATAATCTCGATTCTTTCTTTGGAACACGAGCGGTCGCCGTCTGTGAGATAGCTCACGGTCCCGTGAGAGCCGTTCCGTAAAGAGAGAGAAACAACCGTGCTTTCGTCGGAGGGCCGGGTCGTGTGAACGAGAGCGCGAGCATCGACTTCGGCGGCGTGCGATCCTGCGAGAAAGGAAACCAAATCAATGAAGTGGCAAACTTCGCCGAGCAAACGCCCCCCGCCTTGTTCCGCATCGTTAGTCCAGTGGTGGGAGGGCAGCGCGCCGGCGTTGATGCGATAGTGAATCGCGAAAGGTTGCTCGAGGTCACGTAGAAATCGCTTCAACTCAATTACCATGGGAGCGAACCGTCGATTAAAGCCCACCATCAACAGAGGCTGGATCACTCCGGACGAGGCGCGATAAGTGTTCGCGATCTCGTACAACTCGGTGTCGGACAAACACAACGGCTTTTCACAAAATACGTGCTTGCCCGCCTTGAGCGCCGCCACCACTTGCCGGCCGTGTAGGTGATGGCGTGTCGCAATTGCCAGCGTATTGATCTCGGGATTTTGCACCAACTCTTCTTCATCGCAGGTGCAGTATCGAAACCCGAACTTTTCCGCTGCATGTTTGGCGTGGGATCCATTTGTGGCGCAGATGCCTGTCAAACTCAAGCCCTTCGTCTTGCTCATGACGGGGAGCAAGGTGCCGAGGGAAAACATGCCGGCTCCCAGCAGGCCAACGGAAACCCCGCTTGCGGGCTCCCTTCGCACTCGCTTGAATTCGATTCCAGTCGATGGTGAGCCTTCGGAATAAGTCAGCACAATACCCAGGAACGGCTGCGCCGCTCGTCCCGTGATCAGGTCGTAGGCAGCGGTGGCGGACTCGATCGGAAAGCGATGAGTGATAAGTGAGCAGAGATCGGCCTTCCCGTCGGACAAAAGCTGCAAGAACGCTTCCATGTTGCGCGTTTCGGTCCAACGAACATACCCGATGGGATAATCGCGGCCCTTCTGCTCGTAAGCCACGTCGTAGCGACCCGGGCCATAAGAGCGCGGAATGCGGAAATCCAATTCTTTTTCATAGTAGAGCTTGCGCTCCAATTCGATGCCCACTGTGCCCACCGCCGCAACGATAGCCCGGTCCCGTGCCACTTCCGCTGCCAGGTTTACGGGCTGGCTGCTGCCTGTCTCCGCGGCAATGAGAACGGCATCGACTCCGTTCCCATTGGACAGTCGTGCGCAAATCTCGCGAAACTGATCGGGACTTGACGCTACCGCATCGGCGCCAGAGATCAAGGCCAGCTCTGCGCGCGAAGGCACTAAGTCGACGCCCGCCACCCGACAACCGGCAGCTTTCAGGATTTGCACAGTCAGTTGACCCAGCAGCCCGAGACCAATGACGCCAACCGTATCGCCCAGTTTCACTTCCGCTGTGCGGACTCCGTGCAACGCCACCGCTCCCAGTGTTGTAAAGGCTGCCTCTTCGAAGCCAATGGCATGAGACGGAATCTTGGCCACCAGCAAGCGTGGCACACAGACGAACTCGGCATGTAACGCGTAGTTCGTTCCGGCACAAGCGACGCGGTCGCCGACTACGAGGCCGCTCACTGCGTGTCCCACTTCGATCACGGTTCCGGCACAGCTGTATCCGAGCGATGAGGGTTGATCAAGACGGCTCTGTACGGCCGCGAACGTGGAGAATACTCCGTCCCGACGCAGCTTCGCGATGACTTCGCGCACGAGATCGGGTCGGGCTTTGGCCTTTTGCAACAGGCTCTTGCCCGCGAATTCAGAGGAGGCGCGCTCGGTGCCAGCGGAAACCGCGGAGGCTGCGATCCGGACCAGGACGGTGCCCGCGAGCAACCGCGGCGCTGGCGTTTCCGCGACATCGATTTCCCCGGTACTCGGATCTTGTAAAACCTGCTTCATGCCAGAGCCACCTGCGCTTCCAGGATTCCGCTGCCGGCCTGGTGCGCTGGCACGTCGATAAACGCTTGCATCCAAAGCTCGAGCGTGAGGAACTGCCAGATCTGCATCGACCATCCTTTCGCCCCGCTGCGGTGGTCTTCGACCAACTTCCTTACCGCGGCGGGCTTGAACAATGCTCGACTCTTAATACGGGACTCTGAAAGCAGATCATCCACCATTTCGCGCAGATCATTGGCCAGCCAATAGTCCACAGGGGCGGCAAATCCGGCTTTGGGTTGACGCAAAATTTCTGTCGGCAGAATATCGCGCATGGCCTGACGCAAAATGTATTTAGTGCTTGGACGCATCCGGTCTTTTAGACGCGGTCCCGGCAGCTTCAACTCCGGCGGTACTTTCCACGCGGCAAACTCCGCGAGATCTTTGTCGAGGAAAGGCACTCGCACTTCCACCGAGGATGCCATACTCATCTTGTCGTTGTAATTCAGATTGAGAGACGGCATGAAAATCTTACTGTCGAGATAGAGCATCTGGTGCAGAAAGTCAGCGTCTTGAACTCGCTCAAAGGTCGCCATGTGATCGGCACAGGAATCGAAATTCCGATAGGGATCCGCATAGAGCGATTGCCGGTGCGCTTCATCAAGATAGGTTCCGTTCATGACAAAACGACCTCGGGGAGGGAGGGACGCGCTACGCCCCATTTTCTTCGCCAGTCGCAAAAATCCCTTAAATTGGCTGCCTGCGCCCACGGGCAAGCCGGACGCTGCGCCATCGATCGCGCCCCGAAGCGTTGCGGGCACGCGACCGTAGATTTCCGCCCAATAATGTGCGGCATGCTTGCGATAGCCTGCAAACAGTTCGTCGCCGCCCACGCCTGAAAGCAGCACGGTCGCGCTCGGGGAGGCTTCGCGGCAAACCAGGAATGCCGCAATCAGCGCAGGATCGGCCGTAGGTTCATCCATGTGCCAGGTAAGCCGAGGCAATAAATCGACGACCTCCGGCTCGACCACGATTTCGGTATGCTGGCATCCAAAGCGTTTCGCGCATCGGGCCGCCACCGCGGGATCATCCAGAGCCGACTCGCCGACTCTATACCTGGCAGGATACGTAATGGAATATGTGCGCAGTGGATCCACGCGGCCAGCCCGCGCCATGAGCGCAACGATGCTCGAGGAATCCAGACCAGCGCTAAGGAATGCCCCAACCGGGACGTCGCTCACCATCTGCCCTTCCACCGATCGTTGCAATAGCTCGCGGACCTTGTCGGCCAGATCGGTCTCCGAAAGGGAGTAGTGGTGGCCCTCGGGCGGAAAGGTCAAATCCCAATATTGCCAAGCTTTAAAATCGCCTTCGCGAAACGAAGCGCAGTGCCCGGCGGCCAGTTTGTGGATTCCACGAAATATTGTGTGTGGTTCCGGAACCCATAAAAACGCCAAGTATTGGTCCAAGGCGTTTCGATCGATCTCCGCATCTATTCCGGGCACGCAAAGTAGAGCTTTAATTTCCGAGGCAAACGCCATGCGTCGGCCCTTTTGAAAGTAATAAAACGGCTTAACGCCAAAATGATCGCGGGCAAAGAACATTCGCGGACGCCCGGACCGAGTATCACAAATGGCAAATGCAAACATGCCGTTCAGGCGTTTCACGCAGTCGTCTCCCTCGGCCTCATATAAACGAAGAATGACTTCAGTGTCGCTATCGGAGAAAAAGCGGTACCCCCTTTGGGCCAGTTCCCCTCGCAATTCCGGGGCGTTGTAAATTTCCCCGTTGTAGGTGATCCAGACGCTGTGATCCTCGTTGCACATGGGCATGTGCCCGCTCCTGGAGCGATCGCGAATCGCCAGCCTTCTGCTGCCCAGCCCTATGTAGGTTCCATCGGGGAAGTGCTGCTCCCAAAGGCCAGAGTCATCCGGTCCGCGATGCGACTGGATCGAGTTCATACGCGCCAGGATCTCCCGGTTTCCGCAATCGATCGTCCCGCTAATGCCGCACATTGGCTTCGCCCCCGGCCCGTTTCAGTTCGTAAATTTTCGCCTTAATATGGAAAAACTGAATGCCCTGCAACCCGCAATAGATCAGCCCAGCCATACCGTCTAGGAAGCCCAGCCTGAAAAGATATTTGTAGACGAAGAACAGAACCGGCGACCCAGGAAGCCGGAAGAACATTTGCCGCAGCCAGCGGCGTCTTTGCGCCTGGTTACCTCTGAGGGAAGCCGGCAACTCCGGCGAAATGGAACCTTGCATCCAGACTCGCGCCTCCCAATTGGAGTATTCGTTGTGTTTCTGGATGTAGCGGGACAGCGATTCGACATTGCGGTGGCAAACGGGATTTCTCAGTCTCGCAGTCGCGCCTTCGACCACGATATGCTCGTGCACTTCCATATCGGCCATGGAAGTATCCTGCGCTTGCAGTCGGCATTCGAATCGCCCTTTACCGGCACGAAACAGCGAAAGCTTTTGAAAATGCGCGCCCGAATGGCGGAGCCGGCGACCGAGGAAATACATTTGCAACGTCACATAGTAGCCATTGACTCGCGGGTCGAGGATCGCTTGACCGATTTCGTCCCGCAATCCTGCGGTGAGCGCCTCATCGGCGTCTAATAACAACACCCAGTCGTATGCCAGCGGAAGCGAATCCATAGCCCATTGCCGCTTCTTGGGCCAGCCACCGTGATAATGGAATTGCACGATTTTCGCCCCGTAGTCCTTGGCAATCTCCGCCGTACAGTCTTCGCTTTGCGAATCGATAACATAAATTTCGCCCGCTCCTCGCAAAGACTCCAGACAACGCGGCAAATTACGCGCCTCATTCCTCACCGGAATGATCACGCTCAACGGCAAACATATCCCTTTCTCGGTGCGGATGTGCAGGCGCTCTTCGAGTTGTGGCGGGGCTAGAGTCACTCTCTTTTCGTCATCTTATCGTGAACCGTTGGGTAACCATAGAACTGACTGGGCACCCTTACCGACTGTGTTACTATCCGCGTTAAGCGCAATGGCGCCTGGTGAATATGGCTTACAGTCCCGCTCTCGATGAGGCCTCTGAACTCAAACAACGGGTTTGTGACTTCTGGGATGCCGATCCGTGCGGTACCCGATATCTTGAGGGGAAGCATGAATTCGCTTCTCATGCCCGCGCGCGCTTTGCACTCGAACCCCACATACCGGACTTCGCGCAGTTCGCCCGGTCGCGCGGTCAGCGGGTCCTTGAAATCGGTGTAGGTATGGGTGCGGATTACCTGGAATGGCTCAAGGCTGGGGCCCAAGCGACGGGCGTCGACTTATCCACAAGTTCCATCGCGCGTGCCCGCCAAAGGTGCGAACTGGCGGGCTATACAAGCGACTTACATCGGGCGGATGCCGAACGACTGCCATTCCTCGACGCCACTTTCGACCTCGTCTACTCCTACGGCGTGATGCACCATAGCCCCGACACTTTGCAATGCTTGGAGGAAGCTTGGCGTGTGCTCAAGCCCGGCGGCGAAGTGCGCCTCATGATGTATCACCACCGATCTCTGACCGGTGCCATGCTATGGCTGCGCTATGGCGTAATCGCGGGCAAGTCCCTACGCCAGTCGGTCTACGATCATTTGGAGAGCCCGGGCACAAAGTCTTATACCCGCGAAGAGGTGCGCTCGATGATGACCGCAAGTGGCTTTGAGGCTATCGGGCTGCGGCAAACCTTCAGTCCGGGAGATTTGCTGCTGCACACTCCTTCGGCAAAATTTCAATCGCATTTTTATCGGATGGTATGGAAGCTCTATCCCCGAGAACTCCTGCGCCAGTTCGGCCATGGCTGGGGACTGTTTCTGCTGATTTCTGCCCGGAAGCCCTTGGCGACCCCTCCCACATCCGGACAACGCCCCTAGGACTCTATGGAATTGCGATCGCACCATCTTTGCAACACGTAAAGCGCCCACGGACGCGACCACGAAGTTCGACCCGACAGGAAATCCCGCCACACCTGCCAAATTGCTTCCCCGTTAAGCAGGCCTGACATCGCCCCGTGGGCGGCGTCACGCAGAGTTGCTTCGACCTCGTTTCGCATTTCTTGGCGCAACCAAATCGCAAACGGAAAAGTGAATCCTCGCTTCTTACGACGAACGACCTCTGCCGGCAAAGGTTGGAGACAAGCCTCTACCAAAACTTTCTTAGGGCTGTCCCCATCGAACTTCCATCGGCCCGGCATGACGAACAATTGCTCCACGATCGCTGGATCGATCAAGGGCACGCGAATTTCAAGACCATGGGCCATACTCATCATGTCAGTGTCCCGCAATAACGTGTTGGCCATGTAACAGCGGGTTTCAAGGTATGACACGCGATTGATGGCATCGAGACTTGTGGCGCGATCGAGCAGCGATCGAGCAAACCCCCATGCGCGGATATTCGATTCCCCCTCCCCTGCGCCCAACAGTGACTTCCTCTGATCCGCCGTGAATAACATCCGTGAAAGAAAATATGGATGAAGTTCGTCTCCCCCCAGCAGCCCGACCAGTCGCCGCTGGCGATCCGATGGCGGAGTCAGCCAAGAATACACAGTTGATAAGAGTTCTCTCGCCGGGACTCTCTTCCAGAGCGATGCGAAACGTTCCATCTTCGGAACTGCCGTGAAACTCGAGTAGCCCGCGAATAACTCATCGCCGCCCAATCCCGACAGCGCAACTTTAATCCCGGCGGCCCGGGTATTCTGCGCAATCAAGTAAAGGTTGACCCCGTCGATCGTCGGCTGATCCATGGCGTCGATGGCTGCCGCAAGCTGACTTAACGTTTCCCCCGCCGAAATTGTGATCTCATGATGCTTTGTGCCGAAGGCGCGGCTTACGAGCGATGAGTAATCGGCCTCGCTGTAGTCTTTTTCCTGGAATGCAATCGAGAAGGTCTCGGGTCTGATCCCCTGCCCGGCTAGCATCGCCACCAAGCTACTGGAATCGATCCCGCCGGAAAGAAAGACTCCAACCGGAACGTCGCTAGCCATTTGCATTCGAACGGAATCGCGAATCGTTTGTTGCAATCGGCTCACCACCTCGGCATAAGGCCTTAATGAGGCAGGTGCATCGCGGTTCATCAATGGATCCCAATATTCCAGTTCTTCTATGCGGCCGTTTCCCCAGTGAAGCTTATGGCCGGGCAGCAGACTTGACACACCTTTCACTAAGGTCACCGGGTCATATGCGGAACCAAACGACAAATAGTTCAACAGCCCGCCATGGTCGACCTGCCGCGCCGGAAGGCCCGAGGCTAGGATCGTCCGTACCTCGGAGGCAAAGATGAAATAGTCGCCGAACACGCCGTAATAGAGCGGTTTGATGCCCATGGGGTCGCGCGCCAGAAAAAGCTGTCCCAGCTTTGCATCCCATATCGCAAATGCGAACATTCCGCGCAGCCGCGACAGGCATCGTTCACCCCAGCATCGATAGGCCTTGAGTAATACTTCCGTGTCGGAGTGTCCTGAAAAATCGATTCCGTCCTGTTCCAACTCTTTTCGCAGTTCACGGAAGTTATAAATCTCCCCGTTGAACACGATCCAATTGCCGGTCGCGGGATCGCGCATGGGCTGATGGCCGGCGGCGGAGAGATCGAAGATTGCCAGTCTGCGATTTCCCAGAGCCACTGCGCCGGCGTCGCCGGCGTATGGGAAAACCACCGTGCCCGAATCGTCTGGCCCGCGATGCGCCAGCGACTGCGTCAGCCTTTCGATGAGAGCCTCGGAGACCCCTCCGCCGCGCGTCGCAATGCCAACGATGCCACACATAGGATTGAGGGGCGAACTACCGACCGGCTCTAGCTCGCGGCAGTTGCCGCGGCTTGAGTCGCAGCCCGTCCAGGTTTCACCTTCCTGGACAAAAGTCCGGCCGCCACTTTGAGCAATTCCTCGACGTGACGGCTCCAGGAAAAGTCCCGCGACCGTTGCAAGCCTGCCCGGCTCCGCTCCGCGGCTTGCATCGGGTCGGCCATCAAATTCTCGATAGCTTCCGCCAGGCTTTCCGCCGAGAACGCGGGGAAATACGTCGCAGCCGCACCGCACATTTCGAAGTGAACCGCTAAGTCGGATGCAATCACCGGCAAACTCGACGACATCGCCTCGACCAGAGGATGAGCGAAGGACTCCGCGTATGCCGCGGTCACATAGGCATTCGCGTGACTGTACACGAGATGAAGTGCGTCGTAGGGAATGGTCCCGAGCTCAATCACACAATCGCCGATGCCCAACTTCCGAATGATTTCCGCCGCCGCTCCCGTACGATACCCCGTCCCCGTCGCGTGGCTCCGCAGTGAACATGTCAGCATTAGCTTCACTGCTGGAATCGCCGCCCGCCGCTTAAGGAGCGCCATCGCCCGAAATAGCGTTTCGAAATTTCTATAATAGTTATAGTGACTCACGCACAACAATCGGAATGCGCCATCCGTCCAACCGGCCTTTTGTCGCAGGCACTCGCTGAAATCCTGTCCGCCGCTCACAAATGAGGAATGATCGAAACCATGCGGAATGTTTCGGACTGGTCTCCCCGTCCATTTTTCAAGCTCTTCGGCGAAAGTTTTGCTGGGAGCGATGGTGCAATCCGCCCAGGCAACGGAACGGTGCGCCAACCGACCCCGGATTTTCGTGTCCAGCCAGAGCCCGTATTCCCTCCGTGCCAGCAGATCACGATGAAACTCGCGCGAAGTATAAAGCGCGTTTCTTGACAACAAAATCTGAGGAATGGGTGAGTTGCGTAAGGCAAAATTACCGGCGGAAAGCAGCACTTCAGATGAAGCCCGCCGAAGCAATCCCGGCAGTAAACTTTGCTCCCACCAGAATCTTGGAACGGCCGCTTGCGGCGCGTTTTCTTCTACGACGGTGATACGCCGCAATCCTTGGAATTCCGCGGCCAATTCACCACCGACAGCCAGCGCACACTCGCAATCCCCTCTTCTCGAAAGCTCGGGAATCACGTTGCGTAAATAGGTCAAGCCCCCTCCCGCTTTAGCTGCAAGCCCATTGACAAACAATTTCACGCGGAGGCACCCGCAGACTGTTTCTCGAAACCGCAAAGTCTGAAACGAATCGCTTCTGCGAATCCCGCCGCGCAACGTTCGGGCGAATGCAGACGAATTCTCTCGGCGCTCCGTCGCCCCAGCAGCCCCAAGTCTGGATGATGCGCCAACTCGGTCATCGCCACGGCGAGTTCCGCGGGGCTTTGCGTTGCGATCACGCGGCCATTCCAACCGTCTTCAACCAAATCCGGGACGCATCCCGCAACCTTAGTGGCTATGATTGGTAAGCCACACGCCATGGCCTCATTCACCACGAGACCCCAGGGATCGCTATGAGTGGGGAACACCAACGCCTCCGCCAGCGCATAAAGCTCCGTCAACAGTTCCCGCTGCGCAAATCCAACCAGCCGAATTTCTCCCCCTGATATCTGGAGCGCTTTGTGCTCCAATTCGGAGCGGGCCACTCCATCCCCCGCGAAAACCAGACCAACCTCGCGCCGGATCTCGTCCGCTAGAGCCGCATAAGCTTCAAGCAATTCGAAGACGCCTTTCTCCCTCACCAACCGCCCGGCAAAGAGAAAATAACGGCGCGGAAGACGCAGGCGAATCCTGACCTCCAGTCGCGATTCTCTCGCCTCAGCCGCCAAGCAACTGAAGAAATCATTGTCTACGGCGTTGGGAGCAATCTTGATTTTTTCCTCCGCCACGCCGAAGCTTTTCACGTATGCAAAAGATGATTTCCCGGCGACGATCGCTCCTGCGCATCCCCTGAGGAACTTGGCCTTTAACGCCTCCACAGGCCAAAGTTGGCGACGATTGTCTGAGAGGGTGCTCTCAACCCAGGCCAGCATGGGAATTTTCTGTTGCTGGCACCAAAACATGGCCCCCCACGATGCTACGTAGTTGTAGCCTCCACAAACGACTAGCTGGGGCGAGATCCGATCCAATGCCGCAGTCACGCCCCAGTTCAGTAATACACCCAAACAACCGACGCTTCGGCGCCAGTTCGGAAGCACCTCATAGGAAAATCGAATCTCCTCTTTGTAAATCGGCCAAAGCCTCAGCGCAAAATCGGTTTCGGAAAGAAAAATTACGTGGAGATCGATGTCCGTATGACACGCCAGCGCATTGAAAACCGGGATCCGGTAGGGAGCGATGATCTCTGTGATCAGCACGACTCGCATTCTCATGAAGCATTCTCTCCGTAGATTTCCGCCAAGCTATCGGCCTGATGGCCCAGTGTGAACTGGCGCATGATAGTCTGCCGCGCTGCCGAACCTAAATCTCGCCTCCGGGTTTCATTTCCCACCAATTCGGAGATTGCGTCGGCAAGCTGCTGCGCATTGCCCGGGGCGATCAGCCAACCGTTCACCCCATGTTCAATGACCTCATCGATCCCTTGACCGTGACAACCGATGACGGCCTTGCCGCACGCCATCGCTTCCAGATAAACGCAGCCCAACGCTTCATAAGAGCTGGGCAATGCGAACAACAAACAATCCTTCATCGCTTGCGCCACCTGTTTGCGAGACCGCCTGCCGAGAAAGATCACCCTGTTCGCTGCCCCCGCCTTCATCGCCAGTTCCTTTAGCGCCCTTTCTTCCGGCCCATCGCCGATGATTTCACACCATAGATCGGGCACTTCGTTCATAACTTTTGCAAAAGCCTCGACCAGCAAACTCTGCCCTTTGCTCGGAATCAGGTTGCCTACGCAAAGAACCGAGGAACGGTTGCCATCCGCGGGACAAAATACGTCCGCATCCACACCGTTAAAAACAACGCCAGTGGCGGCGTTGGATACACATCGCAGTACGTTCTCGCGGACTTTCTCGCTCACACAAATCACTCGGCCAGCTTGACGATACACCCACTCGGATAATCGCTGGCACCACCGCCCAGCATAGCCCTTTGCCTGAGCGGTTGAGAATGCATCGAGTCCATGGACAGTAACTACAAAGGGAATTTGCAATTCTCGGCTCAGAAGCGCCGCCGCGTGGCCGCAAGGCAACGCGGAATGAGCATGAATCAGCGCGATCCGATGGCCTTGATGGATGCGGCGGACATGGCCGACAATTCCGGCAAACAGAAATACCCCCGCCGAAGCCAGTCCCACCGAACCCGGCACCGCGAAAAAACTCTTGCCCGCAGCGCGAATCGCGGATTGAGAGGGATGGACTCGCCCGCGGTAGAACGGCTGAGCCATCATTACGGTGTTCGACACACCCCGTTGCTCCAGCAGTGGAAGCACTTCGGCTACGAAACAGCCTTGCGCATCATCCGTATCCGAAGGGTAAAAGGGGGTAAGGGTCAGTACGTGAAGCCGATGCCCACTCGATTCAGGCATTTGCCGCTCGACGATCTTGGCTGTCAGACGGCTGGCCTAAGCGTAAGAAAACCTGTTCCCACTGCCGCGCAATAATGTCCCAATCAAAGCCCAGGCTGTGCTTCCGTCCACACACGCCGAGTCTCTTGCGAAGCACTTCATCCGTAAGAAGCTGCTCGAGGCGGACGAAGAGCTCTTCGTCGGAGTTGACCGCAAATCCCGTCTCCCCATGGATTACAGATTCGGGGCGATAGCTGTTCTTCACAAGCACCGGCAAGCCGCAAGCGGCGGCTTCGAGTATCACTTTTGGCGAACCCTCCCATGTCGAAGGAAACAAAAAAATATCTGCGGATTGGTAGCTGTCCAACAACTCGATCTGCGATAACGGGCCCGCCAATGTTACATTGCCGAGGCGATCGCGCTGGATCCTTGTGCTTAATTCCTCCGCCAGAAATCCTTGTCCCGCAATTACGAAGTCTGCCCCAGGGAACCGTCCCGCCGCATCGAGGACGAGATGGGGCTGTTTGAACGGCCGCAAGGCTCCGGCAAACAAGACACGCGGACGGACGTTCGGTTTCCGCTCCCGAGGCTTAAAGACCTTTGTGTCCACTCCCGTGCGCACCACTTCGCTGTCGAGACGGTACTCTCGAAGCAGACCTTCTTTCACCGCTTGCGAATTGCTAAATAGATAGTCGCAACCCAGAACCGTTTTCTCCCATTGCTTAATCGTGTCTACATTTACCGTGGGTTCATCGCGAAGGTTGGATTGTGACTCGACTGTTCCAATCGTGATTCGGCGGTCTCCTTTCCCCTGGCGAATCCGGTTGTACAAAAAGCTGGCGGGAGAGGATTTCATGTAAAACAGGATTCGGTGTCCCCCAAAGAGGAATTCCCCCAGTATCCTCGGGGTTTGTAGTCGCTTTGGCAGTGGAATGAGTCGTGTATTAGGACGAACTGCAATTCGAGGCTCGACGCTCCCCAGAAAAAAAATACTCACATGGAATTCTTGCGGATTGAGCCGGGCCACAATTTCGCGCGCGTTCCCCATCTGCGCGTTAGTGAACCCCTCATCGGCAAAGCTATCTACGAGAATGCGTAGCGGTGGCATTTTTGAGGACGACCTAAGCAAAAGCGAACTTTTCGGATTTGACGCCATCCCGGCGCAAATCCCGCAAACGGAGCGCCAAACTTGCGTCCGGCCGATAAGTATCCCCCGAGCACGCGAGGTGGGCGAACGCATGCCGCAACAGTTGCGTTCTCACCTTGCTCATCTGGTTCGACTGGAGGGGCGAGACTTCCGCTGGGTCGAGGCGCAAATCAAACAGCAGTTCCTGCCCCAATGAAAAATCGATCACCAGTTTGTAGCGTTCCTGGCGGACGCAAAGAATCCTTGCTCCCATCCGATCTTCGAGACGAAAAGGATTCTTGCAATTCGCAATACACTCGCAAATTGCGCCCTCCGGCAAACTGCGATCGGGGCGAGGATCGCCGCTTCCGAGGCGATGCGACCAATGGCTGACGCCCCTAAACTCTGGGGGAACAGATATACCCAAAGCTTCGAGCAACGTCGGGGCAAGGTGTAACAAACTGAAAGGGGCTCCGATACGATGTGCGATCGCATCCGGAGCGTGAATCAATAGCGGCACTCGGATCAGTTCTTCCGCCGCTGCGGGAGCGTGATATCGATTTCCGTGTTCCAGGAACGCTTCGCCATGATCGGCAGTCAGCGCAAACACGCATTCGTTTCCGAACCGACCGCGGCTCAGAAACTGCATCAGCCGTTCGATCTGGCCGTCCACGGAACGTATGCCCGCATCGTAGAGTGAGACAATCTCCCTGCGCTTCGACATCAACCTTTCCTCGCCCAAATCGGAGCGATTCCAGTAAGCGTTTACATAGCGCGCTCGGGCCGGATCGGCCCGCTCTCCCATTGCCCGTATTGACTCTGCTCGAGGGTAGTACGGGGCGTGAGGGTCCATGAAATGCAGCCAAAGAAAAAACGGTCGGCCTTGATTTCGGCTCAGCCATTGGCAAGCGTGGTCTACGATCTCGTCTGCCGCGGGGAATCGACGCAGTGTCTCCCACGAATCACAGGGCGGGCATTGCCGCTGGCAGTAGTCGAAATACATATCCTCGTACAGCCCGCCTTGGCCGACGCCATAACTCAAACTTCGGAGCCTTCGGTTTACATTTCTTTTTAAAACCTGCTTCCATGATCGAGGCGAACTTTCGATCTGATCATGCGCTTCGGCGGAGGTGTCGACCTCCCGGTTCGCGCCTCCGGCAAAATCTTCAAACACGTCGAACCCGGAGTCATAGCCAAAATTCGGCGACAGATATGGATTGCCCGCCACGAAGGCCCCGGTGGCGTATCCCTGCTCACGCAGAATCGATGTCAAGGTCACTTCTCCGGGTGCCAGACCAACCAGGTCTCGACCCAGGACAAGCGGATGCCGCGACGCCAGGATCGCAGGCAACGAGTAATAGGTTGGCAGGCCAGCGACGATCGCTTTTTCAAACACCAGGCTCTTCCCAGCCAGCGAATCCAGAAAGGGGGTCGTCGGACGCTGATAGCCCAGCCAACCGGCGTGGTCGGCGCGAAAGCAATCGACCGTCACTAGCACCAGGCAACGCTGCCCGCTCACGCCCCACCTCTGGCCACGCTTCGGGCATCCATCGGAATGGCCCGCACCCGAGTGATTCCATCCAAATGCCGGAATCCTCCTCCTGTGACGATCTCGTGCATATTACCGTCGTGAACGTACAACAGGTCGGGGAACTTGGCTTCCAAAGCAAACAGCAAATCGTCCAACGCCTGCAAAGTGCCGCTGCGGAAGTCCCGCAGCGAGGAATGAAAGTTCAGCGAGTGTGTAGAGATGACGATCGGCGACCCACGCTCCACGCACTCGCTCGCATGGTGAACGTATTTCTCCAGCCCCAGGTCGACTTGGCTGGGCTCAAAATCGAAAGATCGATGCAAATGCAGTAAGCCGAACTCATCCAAATGTGGAGCACGCTGCACACCGCTGCCATTCTGCGCCACCTTCACCCCTACCGAGGCCCATGCCTGGTGCGTGTCGCGATTCGCCCGATAGCCGGGAGCGCACGCCGACTCGGCTCGATGCCCAAAGAAAGCTTCGAACTCGTTAGCCGCCTCTACGATCAATTCCGTCTGACTTTCCGCGCTAAGGAATCCCCGCTCCGGCCATTCCGGGTTGTTGTATTCATAACCAATCCAAGGCATCCGCCAATAAATGTAGGGCGTTTCGGTGGCCCAAAGCTTTCTCAACAAAGCGCGACGCTCAGAGTTCCCTCGCAGAGCGTTCTTTGCCGCCAGAGCACAGAAGTGGGTCAACCCATGTAATGCCGGATAAAAGACGCCCTCCTCGACTCCATCGCGGTAGGCTGCCGATAAGCCGGGCCTCCGCCAACGGCCCGGCCATCCGTCGCGCAAGGGGAGGAGATAAATGCTCTCGAAGTCTTCCGCGGCCATCCGTGGAAAATCCAGGTTCGCAACTACGAAGTTCATCACTAAACACGCGCAACGTCCGGTTGAATCCCGGTGCCGCTTTAACAGATCACGCACCGCCGCCACGTCGGCTGCGGTCTCCAGTGCATACAAGTCGTAAGGATGCCCACCGAGTTCAATTCCCCGGGTCTCAAGCTGGTTGCGCCCCTCCTCATCGCGCACTCCCACCCGTCCCCAGTCGTCGCTTTGCAGCAAGACCAGCGGTTTGTCAAACCGAAAGCTGAGCTGCTGATCGCGCGATTGTGACTGCCACAGCGCCCTCACGAGATTCAGCATGTCACGAATGTGCCTTCCACGACGAAGCTCATGGGTCATCTCTGAGCTTCAGTTTATTGAGCAATGAAAACGAGTCGGTGCGCAATAACTATGGAAGCACTCGCGCTAGGGCGCCCACGAAGGGCGCTACAGAATCGGGAGGTCACAAGTACCCAAGATCCCTCAATCGCTGCTCAAGGATGCTTTGCTCGACTTGATCCATCCTTGCCGCATCTCGCGTGAGCTCTTGCAGCACAAAAATGAGGAACCCCTCAAGTCCTCCGTGGCGATGACCGAATTTATTTTCCGCGAGGGAACATAAGTCGCTGGGAAGTCGAACGTTGCGGAATTCCTCAGTCATGGGCGTTTCTCCGCGGCATGATCGTGCCAGCCCAAACGGTTTCGGATCGCACCCACAATCATACGGTCGTCCATATCCAGCCCAAAAGGAAGAGCCATTGCCACAAACGTGCCAAACCCCACGAGAATCGCAGCTACAATTTGCAGCCACTCCGGTCGCAAGAAGTTGCATTCAACTTTTGTGAAGGAGATGGTCGCTAAGGCTCCGGCGGCGGGAATGATCAAGCGCAAGTAGCTTCGGTTGTAAGGCCATATCCCCAAGCTGTTCCGCACTTCATAAAGGCACCAAAGATTCGTTCCCACTGTGGTGATAGCCGAGGCGGCGGCTGCGCCCGCTAACCCCCACGCAGGAATCAGGAGTCGGTTCAACACCAATATGAGTGCGGCCATAGCGAACTCCACTCGTATCAACCTCTTTTGATTGCCGGACATTAACAACAAGAAACCTACCGGACCCACCGCACAGTTGATAAGCTGACCGCAAGCACCCAAGATTAGAACCAGGGCGCCTGGTTCAAATTCCGCACCGAAGATTCTCATCATCGGGCGGGCGAAGCTCACAATAACGAACACCAGGGGAAGGGTAAAGCCCAATATCCACTTGGTAATCGTTTGGAAAATTTTTCCCAGCAATAGATGTTCTCCGCGAGCATGCATCCCGGCGATGGTAGGAGCGAATATCTGGTTTGTCGATTGCAATAAAATGGGAACGAATCCCACAAGTCCGGTGGCGACCGCATAGATGCCCACATCTCGGGGATTACGAAAACGTCCTACCATAATCGCATCCGCCTGCCCCAGCGCATATTCCATCATCCCCACTCCAAACAGCGCGGCAGAAAAATTCAACACCTCCTTTTGTAATGGCGGAACCGCACCTGCGGTGCGGGCTAACGCCGGAGTCGCACCCCACACCGCGGCGCTCAGCAAAAACAAAAGGCATATCCCAGAAAGCGCTTGCGCCAGAACGTACCCCTGCAACCCCATGCCGAAGCTGATCAGCCCCACCGTAAAGCATATGGTCAAGGGAGTTCCTATAAAATTCGTCAGCAGGGTACGGCGCGCCACTTGCTTATAACCCGCCAAGGCTTGCCCCAGAAAACCGTTCAACGCTCCGCACAACATAATGACCGCAAGCCACTTCATCAGAGGTTTCAGTCCGGACGTGTGATAGAAATGCGATCCGATCCACGGCCCCCACCAAACCACGAGTCCAGCGCACACCAGGTTCGCAATTAAAAGTACCGTGACACCACGCAAGAGGAAACCGCGAAGAAGATCAAAGTCGCGATTCGCAGTGTAAGTCGCGGCGAACCTCACCGCGGACTGGGGCAAGCCAAATGTGTTGAACAGCCCAACGAATCCAATCACGGTCATGCCGAGCGCATAAATTCCCAGCGCCTCGGCCCCCAGCACTCGAGCGAGATAGACTTTGAAGAAATATCCCGCGCCCGTCGCAAAAACTGTTCCCGCAAAATAAATTGACGACTGCCGCGAAATATCTCCGATATGAGCGCGGAAGTCCGCTTCCCTCGCGACTTGCGCGACCGCCGTTCCAGTGGCCATCAAAACCAACCTCGTCCTTTATTTCCCGAAAAGAGCCGCCATTCCATGGGGATCGCCTTGGCCTGTAGCTTGAGACGGCAAAACGTCCTCTCGCCTTTGCGCGTTGTACTGGAACTGAGCCAGCAACTTCGGCACACAGGCAATGTCTCCCACTTTCTCCAGCACCTGCCCCATACCGAACCGGGCGAACTGGGTCTGATACTCGCAAAACGGAGAGCGCAGCCAACCGCAAAGAAAAATCGGCACTCCCCTGCGCGCACATTCCATCGCCATGCTCGATTCCACGGTAATCGCGACTCTGGTCTCAGCCCACAACGATTCCGGCATGGCTCCGTCGAAGACATCGATCCGGGCGGCCGAATCCGGGCGAAGATGCCGTCTCAGCAACCGTCGATGCCCCTTCGCGCTCTCGAAAGGGTGGACTTTGAACGCCAGCCGCCAGCCGGCGCCTCGGGTCATCGCCATCAGTTGGGGCAGCATCTCGGAATAAACCTCATCCGTCCTCCAAGACTCCGCACCGTACGGCTCCGTGAAAAACGTAAGGTAACCGGCTGCGGAGTTCATCGGGAATTCTGGTGCGAGCTGCGCCCCAGAGGGCTGCAGACTCACCGCTTTTGCCGGCACAGAGCACTGCCGCAACAAGTAATCTCGTTCCAACTCCGTCTTCGCCTCGTAGCCGCCGTAAACCCTCTTTACCGCCATGACAAAATCCATCGCTCCGTGATGGCGAGTCACAGTGGGGACGCCCGCCTTATGTGCGAGCATCAGCGGCACGCGCGTATAAAGGTTGCTGTCGTCCGCGCAAAAGCATCCTGAAATACGGTTCGTCTTAAAAACTTCCATCCAGGCGTTCCGTACCGATAGCCCCCAAGCCAACATGGGCGGGATCTTATCCAGCACACCTGCACGGTTGGCAGCGTCAAACTCTGCAACGGTCGCAGCGCTTCTCGCCCTTAACGCACCCCAAGCCTTGAGAAGTCCGGCAAGCGCCTTCGGTTCCTGGAGGGAAAAATATCCATCGAGTAACCCTGCGGACACATTGGGCGGAAGATCGGGCAGTTCTGCGCTCTTTCTCGCATACATCATCACAAACCGCTGTTGCGGGTTTTGTTTCGCGTAGTCGGCTGCGCTGCGAGAAACACCGATATAAGCGGAGGGAAGCAGGAAACAGTCTTCACGAATGGCGTCTGTTTTGGCAAACCTGCGTCGTAGCTCGTGGTGAGGATCGAACTTATCCCTGACCACTTGCCCCATCTGAGTGCCATCCAAGTCAAGCAAGAAATCGCGGCATTTCCGGAGTGTGGCGGCGATCGGACTTACCGTGTGCTCAATCACTCGGACCTCTCTCCCCGTAAATACTCCCAGCGCCGCCCCTCTGTAGTCATGGCGGGATATCCATACCTCGTCCCTTCGCTCAATCCTTCCAGCGAATCGTCGCAATAAACTTATCTGCAAGAACTCCGCCACCAAATTGAGCTTGAGGAGTTCCCACCAATCGATGCCCACCTCATCGACCATTTGATCGGCGCTATTTTGAAAAACATCCCGCAGACTCCTGACATCCGCCATCCCCTTTGAAAACTCCGCAAGCGCGAGAACCGGACTTCCGGTTTCGCGAGACCAGGTTTCGTAAGCCGCTACAGGCGCACGCCCTAGATCGACGATCAAATCCCAACGGCCGCGCTGGCTGGTGCGGTCAACCACATCGTTGGGATGGAGAAGGAGGATTCTCATTTAGATTTACGTGGTTTCCGCCCGAAGCAGAGGACCGACGATTTGAGTTTCCGCTTCTTTTACGGAACTTAGTTTTACGGGTAATGCTCGACCAAAGATTTTCCACTGGCTGATAGAGAACCGTTTCACAAATCCCGCTTTTTCGATTCCCTGCATCGACGCCACATTGGTCGACGCACTGAAAATCCACGCCGGAGTTCCCTCGCCCCGCAGCTTCGATCCCAACAGGCTCACCGCCTTTATGTAATATCCTTTTTCACGATGTCGGAGCGGAGTCCAACAGTCGTAAATCAGCTCACTCGCGGGCCCAGGCGCTCGCAAACAGTGCTGAATCTCGGAGAGCGCAAAGCCTTCGAATTGGGTTGTCCAGCAGAAATGCAGAAACTCACAGCCGCCGGATGTCAGCGCGAACGCCCGACTCGTTCCGGACCGCAACCTTTGCGCTGCTCGACAGAGATAAGTCAGCGCGTCGTTGTCTTTCGCTAGCCGCATGGCGGCGCTGGAGAGCAGCTCAAGGTCGACCGGCCGGAGAAACAGCTCTCCGCTCTCATCGCGGGGGCGTGGGTCGTCCGGCCATTCGAAAAAACAGAGCCGTGTGTGATGCGCAGCTCGCTGAGCCAAAGATTTTGAAATCGGGACGATCGCAGCCGCGCCCCGGATGGCCAATTGGCTTTCCATATCGGCCATCGCAACCGAGACTTTTCGCGCCAGTCGTTCCGCGCGCGCGCTACGCTTGACCGTTTTGGCCAATAGATAAACTGCGCCTCGATAGGCGCAACTCAGGATCGAGCGCGATGCCGTCACCTGTCGCGTTTGCCAATGCCCGGTTGCCATGCGGGTCTTATACTCCTCCTCCCCCAACCCCAAATCCACCAGCGTCACCGTGCTGTCTCTGTTGGCCTCCTCGACGATCTTCGTCAGCAGACAAAGCCCGGGTAACTGCTTCGCATAATTCCAGTCGAAGGTCGGCTGATACCAGAACCAGTGCCCTTCAAATTGGAACCCGTAATTGGAAGCAACCGGAACTCCTGCGCTCTCCAACTGAGTAAACTTTAGCCATCCCGTGCGCCCCAGTTCGTACGCCAAGTCCCGAAGAAATGCTCTCCTCTCTGGCTGGATTAAGTTACTCAACTGCCCATGAGCCAGAAATCTTGACACATGTTGCAGAGCAAATTGCGGAAGAAATTCTTGCACTCCGTCCGGGGCGAGGTGCTTCAAAACTAATGGCTCAAGCTTTTTCATCTTCCGTCGAATATTCTGTTTCCGCTGCAGCTCCTGGGAACCGGCCTCCGTGGGAACCGGCTCTACCGTATCCACCCGCGCACACCGGTAGGCGTCGTGAGAAAAATAATAGAATCCTGCCTGGCCAAGAAGTTTGGGCAAACAACGGGACGTTGCCGAGAGGGCAGGTAAGTTCGCCAACCATATGTTACAAATACCGATTCTCCGCAATGCGCCCAGTGTGGCTCTGACAAATTCAGAGCGAAGTTCCGGACGACTGACGAAGTCGCAGTAGTCACCGGTTGTCCTGGTCAGAAACGAGACTGATCTTCCGTCCGTGTGCTGCGTCAAGGCGACTACTCCTGCCAGTTCGTTGCCTTGGTAGCCACAAACCAATAGTGGAGGCAGCGTCTGCGCATACGCGCTTTGCACCGCCCGCGCCCATTCGTAGGTATAAAAAATCTCCGGCTGTTCCATTTGCCGGACCAAGCCATTCCAGCTGGCACGCACTCCCTCATCATCGGGAATTTCACGTATGATCTCGATCTTCATGAGCTCGCCGCCCTCCAGGCGCCTTTCTTGCCTGGCACCCGCATACGGAGTGTCCGATAAAAGCCCGATAGATGGGCTTCCAACTCGGTCAGACTCATGTCCCCGGTTACGTGGATGCGGGGGATGGCGAACCGCAAACCCGGCCTCGCGCTGGCCAATCCTTCTTTATTCACGAACGCGCAGACATATCCCGCTTCTTCGGCCATTCGCATTTCTCTCGGCCCCACTGAAGCCGAATCTCCAAAGGGATAGGCGAACGCCCAGGCACGATTCGGCAAAACAGATCTCAGCCTCTCCCCGGAACATGAAATTTCCTCTCGCGCATCTTTATCGGACAAGCCAGAGAGCCGGGCATGAGACACCGAGTGCGCGCCTACGGACATGCCACGGGAAACCATGTAGGAGAGATCTGATTCTTGCATGGTGAAGAAGCGCTCACGCAAAGACGGGTTCGTCCAATAGTCGGCCCTCCAATCTTCCTGCCTGTCCAGTCCGGTTCGGATCTGCCGCATCGCGTCTTCCCGCCTCGAACGATCCAATCCAGCAAACTTTTCCATAAGAGAGCGCCATAGTAAGTGTGCCTCCCCCGCTGAGTTGACTTGTTGCCCAGACGTGAATCCTGGGATGCGAAGCTCAAACGGTCTCCGCTTGTCCCGCAGCATGAGGTACAACTCCTCGTGCCAAAGCATTTCCGTCGCTCCCAACACAAAGAAAAGACAACTGACTCCGTATCTCTCGAGTATCGGAACCATTCGCCGGCACTGGTTCAGCAACCCATCGTCACAGGTCAGCAATACACACCTCGACGGTAGATTGACTTCGCCCAGTATCCAACGACGGAATTGTTCCGGAGAAATCACGGTGTAGTATCGCGTCAGGAAGGCGATTTGGCGATCGAACGCCTCGACCGGAAGCATCGCTCCATCCAATTGCGGATCGATCCTGCTGTAACCCGGCGGCAAGACACCGTGGTATGTCAGGACGGTCGGTGCATCTCCTAAATCAAGTGTTCGAAAATAACCTGACTTCGACAGACTGGGATAAAGTATGCGTTTGCACAGCGAAGACACGATCCTCATGAACCGCCCACCAATTCCCAACTCAGCGGCGTTCCCCGCCGGATGTCGCACTGCGCGCGCTTTCCCAGTACTGCACCCATATATCGAGTATGCAAACCATGTCCTGGTCGAATCGAACGCACATTCTTTTCGGTAAACCTTGCACCCTTCTCGACGTCTGCAACCACAAATAATGAACGGCGGAACATACGGCTCGTGGCTTCCCTTTCGGTCACACCAAAATGAACCGCGCCCAAAGCTCTCTCCGCGATACGAACCGCTGAGACCATCTGTTGGAACTCCTGCGGTTCGAGCGAAAATGAGCTGTCGGGCCCTTTTCGCTTGCGTGACAGGGTAAGGTGCTTCTCCACGATGCAGGCACCCAATGAAACCGCCGCTATCGGGACGGCGATCCCGTCGCTGTGATCGGACAACCCGACCGGCAAATCAAATCTGCGCGCCATCTCCGGAATAGTTCGCAAATTCATCTCATCCGGGGCGGCAGGATAAGCACTCGTACACTTCAAGAGTGCGACAGCAGCCCCTCGGCCCGCTGCCGCTAGCGCTTCTTCAATCTCCTTCACAGTGGCCATACCCGTGGACATGAGGATGGGTTTGCCCGTTGCCGCGATCTTCTTGATCAGGGGAATATCGACGATTTCGAACGATGCAACTTTATAAGCGGGCACGTCCATCGTCTCCAGGAAATCGACTGCACTGGCGTCAAAGGGAGACGAGAAGCAATCCATACCTAAGTTCTCCGCCAGACGCTTGAGCTTAGGCTGCCACTCCCACGGAGTGAAGGCTTCTCCGTACAGTTCGTGCAGCGTGCGGCCATCCCATACCGTTCCGCCTGCAATCCGAAAACAATCGCGGTCGCTCTGGATCGTGATGGTATCGGGCGTGTACGTCTGCAACTTGATCGCGTCGGCGCCCGCCTCTTTGGCCGCGTGGACCAACTTTACGGCTTGATCGAAATCCTGGTGGTGATTGGCAGACAATTCCGCGATGATATAAACCGGATGGCTGGGACCAACCCTCCGCTGGCCGACGACAAGCGAAGCATTCAATCCTTCTCGAATTGCCTCAATGGAGGAAACTGAAATTTTGCCAGACATCGCTTGATGATTATGGTAATCGTAAACTTCAGCAACTCAGCTCGAAGTTTGCTTCCGGCATCTTCCGCGATAACCTGTGAGAACCTATGCAGGACGCTGAGAAACACTGGGACGAACTCCACCAGCACTCTAGGTTTCGCCCCGCCTACCCCTCGGACCACGTCGTACGATTTATGATGGCCAGCCTTGGCCGCCTGGAACCTACCGGTGCCACCCGTTTTCTCGATGTCGGGGTGGGGGCTGGACGACACTTGAGACTCGCCGCGGATTTGGGTTTCACGGCGTTCGGAATTGACCTTTCGTCGATCGGCCTACGGTACGCTCGGGAGCGTCTTCAGTTCGAGAATATCCCCGCACTCTTGGCTAGGGCATCGATGCTCGCACTTCCATTTCCAGAAAGCAGCTTCCAGATTCTATTGAGTTACGGGGTTTTCTACTATGGCAACTCCCTCGAGATGCAGCGGGCGATCGACGAAACATACCGCGTCTTGACTCCCGGCGGTCGCGGGTTCATCGTGGTGCGCACCACTGAAGATTGCCGCTTCGCGAAAGGAGACCGGATCGAAAACAACACCTATCGCCTGACTACCGCGGAAACCAACGAAGCCGGCACGATCCAACACTTTCTCGCAGCCGACGATGTCCCAATTTATTTTGCGCAATTTAGCCGTTTGAGTTTCGAGAAAAGCGAGACTACTTTCGCGGACCGCTCTCTCCTCAACTCCGATTGGCTGGTGACCGTAGAGAAATGATCAAGCCGTCGAAAGCGTAACCGCAGGCATCGAAACCGCTGCGACCTCGGCTGCCGACCATGGGGAGCCACGACCGAGTCGAATCGTCTCCAGCGATCGAGGTCCTTCATTGAACAGAAGATCGATGACGGAAGCCTGAGGAGCGAAGGGTCCGAACAGTTGCGTGTACGTCGGATGCGTATAGTGTTGGAAAACGGTGTCGATTCCCTGGTTAAGCAGAATTTCTTTTTCCTGCAGCAGATAGGCGGCCGATCCCAGAGGTGAAACGTACTGAGAGCCGCTGAGGGACTTGCAAATGTTGGCTAATAATTCCGTGCGCCTGCCCTGCTGCCTGAGCTCCGAAGAGAGTAGCACCGGCGTTCGAATTCCCAGCGCATCCAACAACCAACGAATCGATCCACAATTCAAATCCACAAGCAGATTCGACGACCCGCAGCGAAGACGATCGCTTAGCTCCGGAAAATACAGATCGAAATAGGGAGTCCGGCGATAGTTCAATTCGATTGCACGAAGATGGTCCCGTCCGAAATTACGATCGCGAATTTCTACATCCTTAATCAACTGGCCCAGTCGCCCTCGGAAGATGACCGGCACGGTCAGCCAACTCAGTCCGGTCGGAGTCTTGATCCGATTCCGCTGCTGCCACGATTGCTTCTCGAATTGCACATCGTCCAGAAAAACGAACTTGTCCACCTGATCGATAAGATCGAAATATCCGAGCCATGGCAAATAGGTGGGCTGCGAAATCGCAATTCTCACGTCAACGCACCACCCACAGCCGCACTCGGCACGAACGACTTGGTGGCTTCTTCGAGGGCATCGACAACCCGATCCATTTCGCTTTCTGCATAACGATGATCGATTGGGAGGCTGAGAAGACGAGAAGACAGATCAATCGAGCGACTATTCGCGGTTTGACAAACCCAATGAACGGGACAGTATATTCTGTTTCGTCTCATCTGTTCCTGGCAATGATCTCGTTCACTCTGAGAGCGGAATATCAATGGCAAGGTGAAGGGAACGGCACCTTCAGGCCAGCCCGGAAATAACAAATCGGCACCCGCCAGATCCATCACTCGTTTTCTTAGTCGTTTGGCATTGCGCAGTTTCTGCTCTCGCCAAAGTACGGGCACGCCATTCGCGATGTAAGCCTGACTGTAAGAAGACATCGCTGAAACGGGGCTGCTTCGCAACCGTTGCTCACCCCGAGCTTGCAATTCACGGTAGTAATGCTTTAGCCCATCGTCACCCACACCCGCAAGATAGTTGGCTTTGTAGAACATAGCCGACATTTTCAGCCCGCTGCCATCTCTCGCCTGTTCCGTGAGTTGCGTGGGCAAGGGCAGTCCGCGCGGAGACCAGAGAAGCGCTCCGTCGGGGACCGGCACGGTCTTGCGCACAGACGCAAATGCATAGTCCGCGGTCGAATTCACGGACCACGAAGAAAACGGATCCTGGGTGTGATCCTCGATCAGCAGGCAGGCATTGCGCTCGCGCCAAATCCGCCAGGCATCCGCTTCGCGCACTCCAAAGTAATTGACGGCCAGAACGAAATCGCCGGCACCGGCCCGTAGAGAATGCCAATGGGGTTCAGGCAAACTCGGGTCATCTTCGTACTCGCGCAATTCGCATAGACCGCGGCAGGCGTCCGCGACCTCGGGACAAAAATAAGACGGCAGCCAGAGCGTCGCGCCTGAGCTAGAGGCCGCCAAGAGGAGCGCGGCCACGGCGTGCCGCCCAAGCATGTAGTTTCGGTACTCCCTGGGCCACGGGAGGAACGGGGGTTCGGGCAGACCGCACCAATGAAACTCGCTGCCGCATTCCCAGCGTGGATCCAGTGTCCTGTCCTTCATCCTATCCTGTATCTCCGAGATTAAAATAACCCTACTTCGTGACAGCGCAGCCGATGTTTCGCCCCTCAATTTATTTGTGAGATCATGCATTCCACCACGCGCTCTGCGCCCTTTCCATCCACCAAGCGACCGGCATTCCCGATAAGACTTCTGCGTCGCTCTTGGTCAGTAATTATGGCTTGCAACAACCCTGCCAATCGGTCAGGCTTCAGGCAATGAAACCAACCTGCATCGATGGCAGCGCCTCGTCCGGCCAACTCCCGGCAAGTTCTCTCATGGTTTCTTGCCATGGTAATCAAGAACATAGGCACCCCAACGAGGGCCAATTCATAACACGTTCCTCCGCCGGCGGTCACCGCCAAATCCGCCCACTCCATTAACTCGGGCATTTCTGGCGACTCTTGCAGACTAATGTTCCCGCCCACCTCCTCAGCCGCGCGGCGAATCGAAGCTTTATGTGGGTTGCCCGCGCCAATCACAACTTTCGTCTCCATGCCCAGGTTTCTCATCTTCGGCAGAGTCTGAATCACTCGTTCCGTGACGTTATCGGCATCGCAGCCACCCATGGTCACCAGCAATCTGCGCGCTATGGGTGGCACGTCGCTTCGGTCAGCTCGCTTGACTTTGAACTCGCGCCGCAACAACGCGTAGCTCGGGCCTAACAGAAGCCGACTGTAGGCTTCGCGCTGAGGATAGAAATTCGAACTCGCCTGGGGATGTTGATTGAGAACGAGGTCTGCAAAGTAATGGTCGGAGTGCCCAAAATCATCCAGAAAGAGAACCTTCATTCCAGCTTCTTTCAGGATTGACTGGTAACGTTCGTGAAAGCCGTAACCGTCGACCACAACCCACTCTGCGTGGAGCGAACCGGCCAACTGAACCAATTGAGTCGCGTCCTCTGCGCTTCCCGTCCGGGCGTCTATCGGGGCGACGATCATCCCCTCAGCGACAAGTCTCTCGCGAGCCGCGGCAAACTCGCCCAGGGCGAAAACGCATTTCCCTCCTTGGTCGCGCCAAACTTGCGCGATCGCCAGACAACGCATCACATGGCCCATGCCGCCCGCCATGCTCGCATCGGCTCTTACGATTAAACAACTCCCTTTCATTGCTTCGTCACTTCAGCGGCTTCTGAGCGACGTGGGCGTTCCACTCTAAAAGCTCCGGCCTTCGCTCCATCAATCCCACCACCTGGTGCCACGAGAAAGCATCGTCATTGCGGAATTCGCGACAAATTTCACCCAAGACTCGATAGTCGTCGAAAGTGTCGAGAGTCCAGCGGTACCGCCGACAATCCAAGCCGCTCTTTAGCGTCGCCAGACGAAACAGGTCGGGGTGTTCGTAAAAAAAAGGGGTCACATGCTCTCGTTCATAAGCTTGAGCTGACTCCCTCCAACTGCGTGCCATGGCTGCAGCCGTGAAAACCTCCACATCGGTGCCGCGCGGAAACGTGCCAGGAACGTCCGTTGCTACATAATCGGCGCCCTCGTTCCCGAGAAGATCGATGCTGCGATCCACAAGATCGGGATCAATCAGGGGGCAGTCGGCTGTGACCCGAACGATAACCTCGCACCCGATCATTCGAGAGGCCTGGTAGTACCGATCCAGCACATCTTCGCTCGATCCTCGGAACGCGGGGCAGCCCAACTGGCGGCACGCACTGATAATCGCGTCGTCCTCTGGCTTTGTAGTAGTCGCAATCATGATCTGTTGGATTCGAGTCGACCGCCTGAGCCGCCGCACCACGCGGCCAAGAGCCGTTTCCCCGTCTAAGTCCATCAACACCTTCCCCGGCAAACGCGTGCTCCCCATGCGCGCCTGGATAATAGCGACCACGTTCATGACTTCTTTCGCAACAAGTACATACAATCCATGTTGCTATTCTCCAAATAGGGCAGAAATTTCTCTTCGACCATTTCTAGATCGGAAAATCGTTCCAGAAAAAACCTGGCGTAGTCCATCTTCCACATAAGCGCCTTATGGCCGCGGTAATTTACTTCGGTGAGGTGGGGCGAGTAATACTCCAGGCCCCAGATATATTTCGAAGTGCAGCGATAAATCTCGTCCGCAGCCTTCGGCAAATCTTCCGGGGCGATGTGAATCAGAACGCCAGATGTAAAAACCAAATCGAAGCGCCGATCGGGATACGGGATCTTAAAGGCGGAGGCTTCGGCCAGATCCACTCCCTCGAGCCTCGACCTCGCTCGTTCCAAAGCATAAGGCTGCACTTCGATTCCATGCAGATCGGAATATCCCATCTCCCGCAGAAGCAGCAATTGATTTCCGCTGTTGCAGCCCACCTCGAGCATCGAGGAGTCGGAAGGGATATGGGCCAGGAATTCGCGATTGAGTGCGGATCGTCCCATGCCGTAGTTTTTCCGGTAAAGCGCATCGAGGTCGAGCAACGTAAGCGAATTGCGGTCGGTGTATTGCCGGCCGAATTCTTCTGTCCATCGTGCGATCTGCGGCGTGGTCATCGAATTTTTTCCCGGCAACCAGGCGTCGGGCCGTCTACTTTAAGAAATGCAGCAGTACTTTCTGCGTGGCGCGGATCACGTCCTCCACGTCGCCCTCGGTCATGCCCTGGAACATGGGCAAGCTGATGAGGCGTTCGTACGCATCTTCGGCCACAGGAAAATCCCCCGGCCGGCAGCCAAGGCGATCGCGATAATAAGGATGAAGATGAACTGGAACGTAATGCACGTTGACCCCAATGTTTTCGCCTCGAAGGGCGCGAAAGACTTCGCCTCGCCCGACGCTAAGTTTTTCCAGGCGCAAGCGAATCGGATACAAATGCCACGCCGGAGTGACGCCATCCCGCACCTTGGGAGCGATCATGCCCTCAACATTCTTGAAAGCGTCGGCATAGCGTCTTGCAATCCGCCTCCGCCGCAACAAATTCTCATCCAGCCGGCGCAATTGCGAAATCCCCAGGGAGCAAGCGATGTCGGCGAGACGATAGTTGAATCCCAACAGCACCATTTCGTAGCGCCACTGACCCTCCGCCAGCCGCTGACGCGCATCGCTTGTGATTCCATGATTGCGAAATCGCCGGAGGATCTCGGCAAAGCCGGGATTATCGGTCGTCACCATACCCCCTTCCCCCGTGGCCAAGTGCTTCACCGGATGAAAACTGAAGGCTGTCATGTGCGCGATGCTCCCGGTCCGTCGGCCGTGATACTCCGCACCTAGCGCGTGACATCCATCTTCGATAACAATGAGCCCGTGCTTCTCGGCTATTTCAAGCACCGAATCCATCTCTGCCGGATGTCCCGCGAAAGCGACCGGCAAAATAGCCTTGGTTTTGTTAGTAAGTCGCGCCGCGACCGCTGCCGGATCCAAATTCAATGTGTCGGATCGGACGTCGGCAAATACCGGCTTCGCCCCTTGATACAGCACACAATTTGCCGTCGCCGCAAACGTGAGCGGCGTGGTGATCGCTTCGTCCCCAACTCCCAATCCCGCCGCAAACGCCGCCCCGTGCAGTGCGGCCGTGCCCGAACTGAAACTCACTGCGTGCTTTGCACCAACCCGCGCGGCAAAGCTCTCCTCGAACTCACCGACTTTGGGGCCAGTTGTAAGCCAATCGGAGCGCAGCGTTTCCACCACCGCCTGGATGTCCGTCTCCTCGATCGTTTGGCGTCCATAGGGGAGCAGCGTTTCACGCACCGGGGTGCCGCCTTCGATCGCCAAGAGCTCGCGCGCCGGAGAAACCGTACTCATTCTGAGTGCCTCATGCTGTGGCGCGCCGCAGCTTCGGCGCTTGCTCGTCATCGCCCACTAAGGCTATCAGCTCCGCTGACGTCATCCAACGTTCGTTGGAGTCGCTGGCGTATCGGAAACCATCTTCCAGAGGACGCGCCTGCTTCCAGTTCTTATCGTTCCACCAGGAGTGCGCCGGCTGAATCACATACATCTCTTCCGTTTCGACTGTGTTGCGAGCCTCGTCTTCCGATACCAAAACTTCGTGCAACTTTTCGCCGGGGCGAATTCCCACCGACTCCACTTCACACCCTGGAGCGATCGCCTCCGCCATGTCGACCAGCTTCATGCTGGGAATCTTGGGGACGAAGATCTCTCCGCCATGCATCTGCTCCAGACAACGCAAGACAAATCGCACTCCCTGCTCCAACGTCAACCAGAAACGCGTCATGCGATCGTCGGTCAGCGTGATCTTCCCGGTTTTGCGTTGTTCCTGGAAAACTGGGATGACGCTTCCGCGACTGCCCACTACATTGCCGTACCGCGCACAACTGAAGCGTGTGTTCTGCGCCCCCGCGTAAGCGTTGGCCTGAACGAACATCTTTTCCGCGCACAGCTTGGTCGCCCCGTAGAGATTGATGGGATTCACCGCTTTGTCTGTGCTGAGCGCCAGAATTCGAGAAACCCCCTGATCGATGGCGGCGTCGATGACGTTCTTCCCGCCCATGATGTTGGTCTGAATCGCTTCGAACGGGTTGTACTCGCAGGCCGGCACTTGCTTGAGCGCAGCAGCATGTACGACTAAAGTCACACCATTCAACGCACGCTCCAGGCGATGGGCGTCGCGCACGTCCCCGATGAAATATCGCACACTGGGTCCGTCCAATCCTGCGGATCGCATGTCATGCTGCTTCAATTCATCCCGGCTGTAAACGATCAGTTTCTTCGGATGATGCTGGCGCAGCATAATTTCGACAAACTTCCGGCCAAACGATCCCGTGCCGCCCGTGACCAACACGACTTGCTCCTGCCAATTCATCTCGTAGCATCTCCCATCGATCGAGTTTCATGAATTCCGGAAACTCCTAAATCGACCAGCAGCCTAACTATAGCGGACAATACACCGCTGCTTAACCATCCTTTCGTGCCATTAACGCATGAGGAACCACGTCAATTAAGAGTCGGTGCCGCCCACGGAGCGGTGATAAACTGAGCCGCGATTGAGATTTCGAAAATAGATATTTGCAAACCCCTAGGTTCAACAATGCTGGCACAGGCATTCTCATGGATTCGGGACCTCTGGTTCAGGTAAACGGTCAAATCGCGCCAGAGCAAAAGTCCGCAGCGCCCCTGGACTTCGGACGCTACCCGGGTTATCCCGCGTATCCGGCTTCGCCGGAAAGCGATTCCCCACTGCGGGAATATCTTCGGATCCTCATTAAGCGCCGCTGGGTGATTCTGGCCTCGGTCACTCTGATCGTCGGTTCGGTCATGATCGCCACCCTTCGCAGTCCAAAGATTTACGAAGCCGTGGGCAGCATCGCCATCAACAAGCCCGACCCCATGCAGTTTGCGTTCCGGGATTCTGCCAGTTCCGGCGAGGACTACTACGATCCCAGCGACCTTGACACCGAAGTTAGAATCCTCCGCAGCGATCTCCTGGCGCTGCAAGTCATCAAGCAGCTGAATCTCGACCATCAAGCCTCCTTTGGAGGCACGGCCACATCCTCTCTTCCTCTTACCACCGACGATTTGGGAAATGATTCGCCGCAGTCCTCAGCCGTACTGGCGAATTTCAAGGGCAACTTGCGCGTTTCTCTGGTTCCCAACACTCGGGTAATCGAAATCGCGTATCGCAGCCCGGACAAGAATCTCGCGGCGCGCGTCGTCAATACCCTAGCGAGTACCTACGTCGAACAGAACTTCAAGACTCGCTTTGAATCTACGATGCAAGCCTCCGACTGGCTCTCTAAACAACTCGTCGACCTGCAAATGAAAGTCGAGAGTTCGGAGGAGAAGCTGGTGAAATATCAGAAAGATCATGAAATTGTAGGCGTCGATGAAAAACAAAATACAACCATCGCGAAACTGGACGAACTAAATCGACAATTGACCGCCGCCGAAGGCGAACGCATGGAAAAAGAGTCGGTGTACCGGATGGTGCAATCCGGAAACACCGACGCCATCGCAGATGCTACGACGAACTCCGTCTCGAATACTTCCGCCGGAGGAGCGACGCTGCTCGAGAAGCTGCGTGAACAGCAGGCCGAGCTCAAGATTCAAGTCGCCAATCTCAGCACTCAGTTCGGACCGTCCTATCCCAAGGTGGCTCAACTCAACAGTCAACTTAAGGAGGTCGATGCTCAAATCGCGATCGAAACCGGAAAAGCGGTCAACCGACTGCGCGCAGAATTCCTGGGAGCTCAGCAGCATGAGAATCTGTTGCGAGCCGCGCTGGAGCAGCAGAAGCTGGAAGCCAACAAACTGAACGAAAGCGCCATCGAATACAGCCTGCTTAAGCGCGACGTAGATTCCAACCGCAGTCTCTATGACGGTCTGCTACAAAAGCTAAAGGAAGCCGGCGTGACGGCCGGCCTCAAATCGAACAACTTCCGCATCGTCGATGTGGCGCGGATTCCGACCTATCCGTCGGAACCCAACATCCCGCGCAACCTCGCGATGGCCCTCGCTCTGGGGCTGACTACCGGCATCGGTTTGGCGTTCCTTCTGGACAGTCTCGATAACACGGTGCGCACACCCGAGCAGGCTCAGGCGATCTCCGGCTTGCCTTCGCTGGGACTTATTCCCCTGGGGTCGCGACTGAGTGAATCCACTCGGAATCGCCAGCGTCTCGTTTCTGGTTCGACTAAATTCGTCGCTGGGAAGTTTGCATCAAGTCCGGAAGCGGTCGAACTGATCACCCAGGCGCGGCCGCAATCGCAGATGGCGGAATCCTACCGGGCCATGCGCACATCGATTTTGCTCACCTCTGCGGGAACGCCGCCCAAAGTTGTGTTGGTCACTAGCGCCTTGCCCCAGGAGGGTAAGACCACCACCAGCATCAACTGCGCCGTCGTCCTCGCACAAAAGGGAGCGCGGGTGCTATTGGTCGACGCCGATCTTCGCCGCCCCAGCATTCACAAGACGCTCGGCATGGGGCCGCGTCCGGGACTCAGTAATGTCCTGACTGGCAATGCCACTTTGCGACAAACCACTGTTCGCTCTAACATACTTCCCAATTTGCTGATCCTTCCCGCGGGCACACCGCCCCCGAATCCCGCAGAGTTGCTGGCATCCACGGGGATGAAAAATATCCTTGCCGAACTTCGGGAAGAGTACGACCATATTGTGATCGACACTCCGCCGACGCTCTCGGTTACGGATGCTGTGGTCTTATCGACTTCGGCAGATTCTGTGGTGCTCGTGATTCGCTCCGGTCAAACCACCAAGCACGCCTTGCGCCGCGCTCGTGAACTCTTAACCCAGGTCAATGCTCGCATTTCTGGCGTTTTAATGAACGCGGTCGATTTGAGTTCCGCCGACTATCATTACTACGAATATCAGGGCAAATATGGGAACCGCTACTACCAGGAAGATACTGCCCAAGAACCGACTCTGGATACTGTCGAGAACGCATCACAGGCCGCTTCCGGAAGTTTGTAGTTGCAAGGGGTTTCCGTATCGCCTCAAAAATCGAATGGCACTATGACGCCAGAGACGCGACTCTTCGCCGATCCGAAACGCAGGCTCATCGTGTCAGGCTGTCTGTTAAGCCTTGTTCTCTTTTATATGGCAGCTTGCACCTGCCAATACTTGGCTGGTTTCTTCGCGGCTCGCCCCACTCTCGCCAATCTCCGACGCGCCACTTTCCTGCAACCCCGCGATGCCGAATATCAGTCCCGCCTCGGTCGCTTCTTTTCTCTTTCCGCCTCCTTGCCCGAGGCTCTGCCCTATTACCAAGAGGCGACTGTCCTCAACCCTAACCGGAGCCGATATTGGTTAGACTTAGCGGCCGCTTATGCCGCGCTGGGTCACCCGAGCGATCAAGCCGCAGCTATCGACCGGGCCGTTGCTGTCGATCCCACAACCCCCGATGTAGCATGGGAAGCCGCCAATCTTTACGTCATGCAAGGTGAAAACAAGAAAGCGCTGCGGGAGTTTCGGATCGTGCTAACCAACGACGCGCCCCGTTCCGCCGAAATCCTGCCGCTCTGTTTGCGCCTGCAGCCGGATGTAGACGCTATTCTTCGCGACGTCTTGCCTCCCAATTCAGAAGTCTACTTCAACTTCATCGATTTGCTCACGGTGCAGGGCCAGGACTTTGCGGCCGCCAAGGTTTGGGCCAAACTCGTATCGTTGAAACAACCTCTCGAACGCGCGAAAGTATTCGAATACATCCGCGTACTACTCGCCCGGCAGCATGTGGCTCAGGCCCTCCTCGTGTGGAGGCAGGCCGCACCGCTTTGCGATCTCGAGGCTTACCAGCCCTCACCCTCGAATCTGGTCGTGAACGGTCAGTTCAGCCTTGAAGTTCTCAACGCTGGATTCGATTGGCGCTATCAACAGTTACCCGGAGTTTCTCTTGCTCTCGACCCGTCCGAGCCACACTTCGGCACACATTCCCTCTTGCTTACTTTCGACGGCGCAAATGTTCGCGAAGCCGGCATTGAGCAATTTGTCGCGGTTCAGCCCAAAACCGATTACAACTTTCAAGCCTATTTCAAAGCGAAAGACATGCAGGGCGCTGGCGGAGTGGCGCTCGCAGTTGCCGATGCATCCGACGGCCACACCTACTTCGTTACCGCGCCAATGCGAGACGTCGACTTCTGGAAACAAGCGTCCGGGCACTTCGCGACCGGACCTGAAGCGCGCTTGTTAAGGATCTATGTCGAAAGATCGCCAGCGGATAGCCCAATCCGAGGCAAGCTATGGCTCGATGCGATCAGCCTTACCGAAACCTCAACTCCAGAAGAGCCGCCGCAACGCGAACAAAAGCGGTAGGAATCGATGGCCGCCCCCGCCCCCATCCCGACTCATCTTGCCGACCTGAACCCACATGCCTCGCCCCCGACCTCGCGGCCTTTCCTTTATTACGGCCTTTGCTCGCTGTTGCTCTTCGGTCCCCTGGCCTTCGGAGGGGATGCCCCGTGGGCCGTGTTCGTCCTGGAAATGGGTTCAGCCTCTTTATTGATTTTGTGGCTATTCCCGCAAATCGTAAGGCAAGAAATCGTGGTTCTGGGCAACCCCGTCTTTATACCTATGATTGCGTTCTGCGGTCTGGCATTGCTACAGACGGTGACGGGCCGCTCCGCATACACCCAGCAATCCATCTCATCTATTCTTCACTACGGCGCCTACGGACTCATTTGTTTCCTCGCCGTACAGCTCATTCGCCGTACTCGCCAGATAAAAAGACTCGCCGTCCTTTTAACCGTCTATGGCTTCTCTCTTGCCCTATTCGCCATTGTGCAAAGCATGACTGCCAACGGCAAGATTTACTGGATCAAGCCGCTATCTCACGGCGGTTGGATTTATGGCACCTACGCCAATCACAACCTCTATGCTGGGCTAATGGAAATGCTCACCCCCATCGCCGTTAGCGTCGCACTCTCGCATTACTTGCATGGGTTGCAGCGGTTCCTTGCTATTCTGGCCGCCGCGCTCATGGCGGCTACCATATTTTTGTCCGGCTCACGCGGCGGAATGGTTGCGCTCTCGGTGCAGATCGCCGCGTTGGTGGTGATCCTGCTCATTCGCAAGAGGGAACAACAACACCTACCCACTCTCATCCCGGCGGCAACATTCATTCTGCTTTTCGCGATCCTATTAACCTATCTCGGGGGCAGTGCACTCTTGAACCGCATTGCCACCCTCCCCGGCTCAAACCTGCGCGACGTCTCCACCGACGTTCGTCTAAACATTGCCCGCGACTCCCTCCACATGTTCGCCCAGCGGCCGCTCTCGGGCTGGGGATTGGGCAGCTTCGCCGTTGTTTACCCCCAGTTCCGCACCTTCTTCACCAACTTCGAGGTCAACCATGCGCACAACGATTATGTACAGCTCTTAGTCGAAATGGGACTGCCAGGTTTTGTCACTATGCTCTGGCTGATCTTTGTCACCGTACGTTCTGGACTCAACAAGTTAAGAAACTGGCCCGCCGATATCAATGGCGCTGTCGCCCTCGCCTCGCTGCTCGGTATTGTAGGAATTCTGGTCCATAGCTTCTTCGATTTCAATTTGCAAACCCGCTCGAACGCGCTTTTCTTTTATTTCCTCTGTACCTTCGCCGCCATGGAACCCCGCTTCGGCTCTGCCCACCGCCGCCACCGCCCACGCCCACGAAGCTAACAACCTCCGACCAGAGACTTTCGTCCTTATTGCAAGCCGCCGCCGAATGCAATACTCTTTCCTCCTACGCCACGATAGTAGTGAGACCGCAGTCGTTGCGATTCGAATCGATTCTATTAAGGATTCCAAACTCATGAACTCCACCGTCCGCCACCATTGCGCTTTGACTTTCACGGCCTTCCTGGTTATGAGCGTCGTTGTTATGTTGACTCCGGCCAGCGCCCAGTTCACCTTGCAGCAAATCAGCGCTGACAACTTCTCCAACTCCGACAGTACGCACAAGACCGAAGTCGAGCCCGCCACATTTTCCTGGGGATCGACGATCGTAAGCTCCTTCCACGTTGCCCGACGACCCGGCTCCATTGGCTGGGGCAGTGCCGATGTCGGCTTCTCTACGTCTACTGACGGCGGCAAAACTTGGACCTACGGCAACTTGCCCGGGCTCACTGTGAATTATGAAGGAGGCACTTACGGGGCCGCCGCCGACCCCTCCGTCGCGTACGACGCGAAACATGGCGTGTGGTTGATTTCTTCTCTTCCTTTGGTCGGACTCAATGGCAGCAGCCAGTACATCGGCGATGTGGCCGTAAGTCGATCCACCGACGGCCTTCACTGGGACAACCCCATCAACGTCGACAAGACCCATCTCGACGACAAGAATTGGACCGTCTGCGATAACACCTCAACCAGTCCCTACTACGGCAATTGCTACACCGAGTGGGATCAGGCATACGGTTCCGGCGATGTACTCATGAGTACTTCCACCGACGGTGGCCTTACTTGGGGACCCGGCAAACCGTCCGCCGATCATGCTGGCGGTCTTGGTGGACAGCCTCTGGTCCAGCCCAACGGCAACGTGATCGTTCCCTTTTCGGGGGGAAACATCTACTCTTTCACCTCCACCAACGGGGGCCAAAGCTGGGGACCCTCGGTACTCGTGGCCAATGTGCAAGCGTCCGGAGACGCGGGAGACATTCGCAATCCTGATCTTCCCTCCGCCGAAATCGACGCCGCAGGAAACGTCTATGTCGTATGGAACGACTGCCGCTTCCGCAAGAATTGTTATACCAACGACATCGTGATGAGCACTTCAGCCGATGGCAAGACATGGACCAAGCCAGCCCGTATACCCATCGACCCCGTCACCAGCAATTACGATCACTTCATTCCCGGCATCGGCATCGATCACGCCACTTCTGGAACAACTGCACATATCACCATCGTCCTGTACGGCTACTCCAACTACAACTGCTCCACGAGCAGCTGCAAGCTCTACGTCGGATTCACCACCTCACAGGACGGCGGCAATACCTGGACCGCAGGCAAAATCCTTGCCGGCCCCATGAAGGTGACCTGGCTTCCGCTCTCCGACAATGGGTATATGGTCGCCGACTACATTCATGTCTCCTACGCAAACGGCAATCCCTATGGTGTATTCGCCGTCGCCAAAGCTCCGACGGGCAGTACGCTCAACGAAGCCATGTACACCACCAAGCAGCCACTGCTTCTTCCCGGAGACACGCAGCGCTTCAGTTCGCAATTCGATCGTCAGGTCGTGTTCTCGGGTCACACCCCGAAAGCGTTCTACGACGACGATAGCGAACTGCCGATTCCCGCCAGTCGATTAGCCAAGCTTCCGCGCTAGATGGAACCAAAGAATGATTCATAGAAACAGGGTTAGCGCCGTGCGCACTTTGGCGCTAACCCGGGATTCTCGCTTTCACGGGTCTTTCCCCGCCCCCGCAAACCTTTTACCTCAATGCGCACGACCTTGCAGCATTTCCAATTCTTCGCTCATTTTCGCTTGACGGATCGGCTCTTCGACACGATAATTTCGCACACTCGGGAATGCGAGAAAGTTTTCGTTTATGACGGAATCCGATCCCGCAAACCGAGGTGCCCCGTTATTGGAAATCTCATTTACCCAGGAGGAAAGTGATGCTTCAGTCTCGCATGCTGCCCGCAACTCTGTGCTTTGCCATTCTCACCTTGGCAAGCAGCAACCTTTTCGCGCAGGACAACAAACTGGCCCCCTCGGTGCCGTAACCGAGAGGTCCAACGTCGTCCACACCGCCACCCCGCCGCCGCCCTCAGTGAAAGTCCTGTTCAGCACTCTGGGATCGAAGTCGGACGCTTACGACGGTTCCAATGGCTGGCTCATTGCCGGTCCCACCAATAGCTATGACGACGAGAACCAGGCCATCGCAAATCCCTTTACTTTATCCGCCAACTCCACCATCCAAGGGATTCAGATCGCTCTGACCTACTACGGTTACGGAGAGAACAGCTCCTATGTCGCCATTTTCTCCGATGCTAGCGGGTTACCCGGAACCCTGCTGAAAGCATGGAAGGTCTCCAATCTTCCCACTTTCGGCGACTGCTGCACACTACCCACGATCAGGGATGCCGCCGGTTTCAAAGTGTCCGGCGGAGTCCAATACTGGCTGGTGGCGGGAACCAACGGGACCTCCGAAAATGGCACCGTCGACGTCTGGAACTACACCTACAATGACAGCCAGGGTGCGATCGCTTTTGAAAATGCCGGTACTGGGAACGCGTGGACTGCCTACACCGGCAACAACGCGTTCGCTCTCTACGGAACTACTCCGTAAAGCAACCGCGCTGTCTGACTCATCCGGCCACAACCGCCTGCGCCGCAATTGGGCGCAGGCTTTTTCTGAGTGAATTCCAAGCCCGCAAACTTTTTTCCTCAATGCGCACGACCTTGCAGCAATCCCTGATCATTACTCATTCCTACTTGAATAATTACTCATTTTTACTTGACGTGCCGCTGTAGCGGCACGATAATTCCTCCCACTCTGAAATGCGAAAAAATCTTTTGCCTGTGGTGGAAGAGGATTTTGCAAACGCAGGGTCGATTGCTCTTTGAAATCTCACTTAACCTTGGAGGAAGTAAATGGTAAAGACACGTATTCTCCCAGCAACTCTTTGCCTGGCTGCTTTCGCGTTGGCCAGCACCAGTCTTTTCGCGCAAGACAACAAGGTCGCGCCGCCCGTGACCATCGTCGAAGGTTCGCCAATTATTCACAAAGCCGAGGCCCCGCCGCCCGGAGCGAAGGTGCTGTACAGTAATCTCGGAACCGGAAGCGACGTGTACTACAGCAGCGAAGGATGGACGATCTCCGGTCCCGACAGCGTTATTGGAACCCAGTACGCGGCTGCACTTGCCTACACTCCGTCAGCGGACTCCACGATTGAAGGAGCGCAGGTTGGTGTGGGATATGTCACAGGAGCCGATACCGTTGCAGTCGCCATTTTCTCCGATGAGAACGGCGCTCCCGGGAAGCCGCTTAAGGTTTGGAATCCAGTCAATCTTCCTACCTTTGGCACTTGCTGCACGTTGGTGACGGTGAAGGATGCAGCCGGCATTAAGGTGGCGGCAGGGACTCAGTACTGGCTTGTGGTCGGGACGGACGCGGCATCCGAAACTTCATGGGACGCTTGGAACTTCAATTACAACCAAGTCAGCGGAACGATGTCGTTTTATTCCACCAGCAATGGGTCTTGGTCTACCCAGAACACCACTCTCGGGGCGGCCGCTATCTACGGCAGCACCCCGTAGCCACTCGCTATAACAAGTTTGACCATGCGCCTGCGTCCATTTTCCTGGACGCAGGCTTTCTTGTCCGCGGGCTGTCCAGCCCGAAAACTCCGTAACGGACGGAATGTCCATAGGTTGCGCATGGCTAGCATCTATCTTCATTCTTGTTCGGCTTTCCGGAGTGTCCTCAATTCGTCCCTCGCTGGAGGAACGCTCGGAGGGGTAGAATCTGGCTATGGGCCAAGAAGTCTCGGAAATTCTAAAGAAGGCGCTGGCACTGCCGCCGGAAGCTCGGGCGGCGTTAGCGGGCACGCTTCTCGACAGCCTCGACGAGACGCTGGATGCTTCGGCGGAGGAGCAATGGGCTCGAGAGATACGCGCCCGCATCGAGGAGTTGGATTCGGGCAAGGTCAAGCCGGTACCGTGGGCAGAGGCTCGGCGCCAGATATCTTCCATACTCGATGGCCACTAAGCCGCTGGAAATTCATCCTGCGGCGCTCGCCGAGTTGAAGTCAGCGGTTAATTGGTATCTCAACAGAAGTCGCAGCGCGGCGACCAAGTTTGCGGCGGAAGTTGATAGGGCGATGGACTTGGCCAGCGCCTCGCCGCTACGATGGCCGTCGGGCGATTATGGTACTCGCAAGTTTGCGTTGCGCCGATTCCCTTTCGCTGTTATTTATCGAGAAAAGCCCGGACGGTTCAGGTTCTTGCAATCGCTCACGGGCATAGGCAGCCCGGATATTGGAAAGACCGAATCTGATTTGCGCTGCGAGGGCCTTCGCTTCGCTCCCCGCTGCTAGAATAAGGATTCGTCATGTTCGATACCCTTTCATCGAAATTGCAGCAGGCGTTCAAGTCGCTGCGCGGACAAGCCGTCCTTACTGAGGAAAACATTGGCGAGGCGCTGCGCGAAATTCGGCTGGCGCTGCTTGAAGCCGACGTTAACTTCAAAGTCGTCAAGGAACTGATCGACCGCATTCAGGCCAAGGCCGTGGGCCAGCAGGTCGCGACAGCCCTGTCGCCGGGTGAGCAAGTCATCAAGATTGTGCATGATGAACTGATCGCCATGCTGGGCACGGATACGGCCAAGATCAAGTTCGCCTCGCAGCCGCCGACGGTCGTCCTGATGGCAGGGTTGCAGGGTTCCGGTAAGACGACGACCTCGGGCAAGCTGGCGAACTGGTTCAAGAGGGGCGGGCATCGTCCGCTGCTGGTTTCGGTGGACGTGTATCGTCCTGCGGCGCGGGAGCAACTTAAAGTTGTCGCCCATGCGATCAACGCGAAAATTTACGAAGGCTCTGACGTTGAGGCCAACACTGCGACGGTTGAGCGGCTGGCAAAAGAAGCGCGGCGCGAGGCTATGATTACTGGCTCCGACGTGCTGATCGTCGATACCGCGGGACGCCTCCACATTGACGACGACCTCATGAACGAGATGCAGTCTCTGAAGAAGCTGCTGAATCCTTCGGAGATTTTGTTCGTCGCCGACGCCATGACCGGCCAGGACGCCGTTCGTTCCGCCGAAGAGTTTCACAAGAAGCTGGCGCTCACCGGCGTCGTGCTCACCAAGATGGATGGCGATGCGCGCGGCGGCGCGGCGTTGTCGATTCGGCAGGTAACTGGCCAGCCCATCAAGTTTATCGGCGTGGGCGAGAAGTATGACGCGCTGGAACCGTTTCATCCCGATCGTATCGTTTCGCGCATCCTGGGCATGGGCGACTTGCAGTCGCTCATGGAGAAAGCCGAACAGAACGTCGACAAGAAAAAAGCGCAGGAGATGGCGACCCGCGTGCTTTCTGGCGATGGCTTCTCGCTCGACGACTTCCGCGAACAGTTGCAGCAAGTCAAGAAAATGGGATCGATCCAGAGCCTGATGGGAATGTTGCCCAGCATCGGTCCGTTCGCCGGCTTGCAGAAACACGCCGACAAAGTGGACGAAAAACAAATCAATCGCGTGGAAGCCATCATCAATTCGATGACCAAGCATGAGCGGATTCACCACGAAGTCATCAACGGAAGCCGGCGAAAGCGCATCGCTCGCGGCTCAGGCACCAGCATTCAGGAAGTGAACAACTTATTGCGCCAGTACGCCCAGATGAGAAAAATGTTCAAGCAAATGAGCAAGCCCAGCTTCGGCAGAAAGCTGGCGGGGATGCGGATGCCGGGACGATAGAACTGGCACACCCGCATCGCCGCATTCCCCAAAACGGTTTTTCGGAACGCAAACGAAGGCCGGCACAACCGTGGAAGCGTGGGCCTTCAGGCCCACGAATAGCAGTTGGGAAGGTGGGCTTTAGCCCCCGCGTTTTTTATGAAATGGCGCTCCCTCGACGAATCGGCTTCCCCCGCGGACATGCGCCCCCTTCGCGAAATTCTGCTCGAGCGGCAGACCCAGCTCACGAAATACGTTCTGCCGGAAACGCAATCCGTTCACGTTCGCGTCGTCCAACAACTTCAACAACAGCGAATCGCCGACAGCGCCCTCAAGGTCGGCGCACACGCTCCCGACTTCCAACTGCTCGATCATCGTGGAGAGACGATTTCATCCGCCGAACTGCTCTCGTATGGGCCGCTAGTTGTGATTTTCTTTCGCGGACGCTGGTGTCCCTTCTGTGTGGCCCAGCTCGAAGCGATAAACTTTATTCTGCCCGCGATCACGAGCGCGGGAGCATCGCTGGTCGCCATCTCTCCTCAGAGCGTGAAACAGTCTTTCTTCATGGCCGATCAGCACAAGCTGGGCTTCCCGTTGTTGAGTGATAGAGGAAATAAAGTCGCCTCGGCGTTTGGCCTAACTTACGCCGTCCCGGACGAGCAGCAGGCGATTTATAAGCGCGCGTTCGTCAATTTGCCGTTCGTTAACGAAGACCCGAACTGGACGCTTCCCATTCCCGCAACGTTTATCGTTGATCGCAACGGTATCATTACTTATTCGGCCGCCAACGAAGACTATACGCAACGGCCCGAACCGGCGGACATTCTGAGCGCGCTGCCTACGTTTTAGTTCTGCCGTATAAGCGAAACCGAATATGATTGGACATGGGCGACTCTTCTCTTTGGAGTGCGGACGATCAGTGCAACCGGCTGGCTGAACTCACCGCGGCCAGCGGCGATCCGCTGCGAGACCAGCCGTTACGCCGCGATGTGCGTTCACTCGGGACGCTGCTCGGCCGTGTGCTGGTAGAACAAGCCGGCACGCAGTTGTTCGAAACTGTGGAGCAACTTCGCCGACTGCTGATTCAATATCGCGAGCCACAATCGGACGAGGAATTTCCCGCTGGACGCGAACATCCACAAATGGCCGAGGCACGGGCGATCGTCGAATCGCTTTCCGTGGAGGACGCTTATCGCGTGACCAAAGCGTTTGCGATTTACTTCGAGCTGACCAATCTTGCCGAAACCAATCACCGCAAGCGAAGACGCCGAGCCGCCACGCTGCACTCGGAGCAGCCGCCATTGCCGGGGTCGTTTCGCGGCACGCTGCGGCGGTTGCGTAAAGCGGGATTCACGGCGGAGAAGGTTCTCGCGGAGTTACGGAAAATTAAAGTTGTCCCGGTATTCACGGCGCATCCCACCGAAGTCGCGCGCCGAACGGTGTTGTTCAAGCGCCGTCGGATTGCGAAACAACTGGAACGCCTGGATCGTCTGCCGTTATCTGAAGCCGACGCGACTAAGTTTGAAACTCTCATCTTCGGCGAGATTACCGCGTTATGGCAGACCGATGAAGTTCGACTGGAAAAGCCGCTGGTCACCGACGAGATCCGCATGGGTCTGGATCACTACTCGATGTCGATTTTCGAAGCTCTGCCCCGGCTCTACGCTGAGATCGGCGATGGGTTGGCGGAGACTTTCGATGTCTCACCTGATGCACTCGCATTGCCGGACGTCTTGAGCTTTGGTTCATGGATTGGCGGCGATCGCGATGGCAATCCTTTCGTTACCTCCGAGTCGACGCAGGAGGCTCTGCAACGGGCGCGCAACGCCATCCTCGGACACTATGTTGCGGAACTGGATCGTCTGCGCGATCAAATCAGCCTGTCGTTCCGGCAAGTGTCTGTCTCCGACGAACTGCGATTGAGGCTTACCGAATATGCAGCGCTTCTGGGCGATGAACATTCGCGCCAATCGCGCATTTCTGAGACTGAACTCTATCGCCGGTTTTTGAACTTCATCGCCATTCGGCTCACACACACGCGCGGCGAATCCGGCCAGGTCAACTCGTATAGGTCTTCCGCTGAGTTCGAATCGGATCTCCAGTTGCTTCACAACAGCTTGAGCGCGAATCGCGGGCGGCGTCTCACCAATCTTGGATTGGTTCCGTTGCTCGAGAAAGTTCGTACTTTCGGATTTCATCTCTCGGTGCTCGACATCCGCCAGCACGCGCGCGTTCATGCGAAGCTATTGGAGGAACTGGCAGCAGCTGTTTCTCCGGAAGCTACGCAGACGGCCGTTCCCCACGTGCTTTCGGGAGCCTCATCGGAAGCGCTCGATACCTTCAAGAACATTGTGGAGTTAAAAAAGATTTATCCGGCTCATGCCATTCGCCACTACATCATCAGCGGCGCTGAGTGCGAGGAGGACATTTTCGCGGTCACGCGACTGGCCACGCTGTCCGGCGTTTCTGTGGCGGCCTCCGGTGACGACCCGGGCCTGATGCCGGTGCCGTTGTTCGAATCGATCGAAGCCTTGCGCAGCGCGGCTTCCATTATGGATCGCGTGTGGAGCGCTGAGAGTTACAAGCCTTTGCTCGATTCGTGGGGACGCTGGCAGGAAGTAATGCTGGGCTACTCGGACTCAAATAAAGATGGAGGCATGCTTACCAGCACGTGGGAGCTCTACAAAGCGCATCGCGAGCTGCATCGCGTGGCGCGCGCTCACGACATCAAACTGCGCCTTTTTCACGGCCGTGGAGGAACCGTCGGTCGCGGCGGTGGTCCCACGCACGACGCCATCCTGGCGCAGCCCGTGGGAGACTTTTCCGGAGAGATTCGCGTGACCGAACAAGGCGAGGTGCTCAACTGGAAATACTCCGACCCGGTGCTCGCCGAATGGAATCTAGAAATCATGATCGCGGCTTCGCTGGAAGCACTCACTCGCCCCAACGGCCCGGCCGTCGGCGACGACCTACGCTGGAACGATGCCATGGAGGAGATGTCCGCGGCCGCCTTTGCCTACTACCGAAAAAATATCGCCGACAATCCCGACGTGCTCACCTACTTCGAACAAGCCACGCCGGTGAACGAATTGGAGCACGCGCGTCTCGGTTCGCGTCCTGTGCGGCGCAGCCAGAGTCGCAGGCTGGAAGACTTGCGCGCGATTCCATGGGTCTTCGGCTGGATGCAAAGCCGCCACGCCGTGCCCGCATGGTTCGGCGTCGGTTATGCGCTGGAGCGCTATGCCGCCGGCGGACCTGCACAGCAACAGCTTCTGCGGGATATGCTGCGCGAGTCCCCGCTGTTTTCCAACCTCTTGCGCAACGTAGAGCTCGCGATGGCCAAAGCGGACCTTGCCATCGCCCGCATGTACTCGAGTCTGGTCACAGACGAATCGTTGCGCGAACGGGTGTGGCAGACACTGGCCGAAGAGTTCGAGCGCACCCGCCGCGTTATTCTTTCGATCACCGGGCAGGCAGGTCTGCTGGGTGGCAATCCCGTGGTCTCGCGGTCGATTCGCCTACGCAATCCTTATGTTGATCCGATGAGTTTGATTCAAGTGGAACTGCTGCGCCGCAAACGCGCCACAGATTACTCCGACAACGATGCACTGAACTACGCGCTGGGCGCGACTATCAACGGCATCGCCGCCGGTTTGCACAACACCGGATAAATAATAAAGGCGCTCGCCCCGTCGATCCATCCGACAAAACGAAGCGCCTCATTCAATTCCGTGATGTTCTTGAGTGCCTTAGTCGAATTGCATGCAAATTTCCAGCTGATGCTGCGCCTCGTCGATGGCGCGAATTGCGTCCACGCGGTGTCCGTGAAAATCATGGGCGGCATGGTTCAGGTGCTCGCGCGCATTGCGCAACGCTTCAATCGCAGCATGAATTTCAGGATGCCGCTCGAACGCCGGCGAGGTCGGCGTGAAGGCCAGCATAAAAGCCGCCACGATAAACGCAGACATCACTTTCTTGCTCATCTTCATAAAGTCATTCTCCTTTGAGGATATCCAATCATGCGGCGCGAAACCGTATGACTTGGCTTGCGCCTAGCCTATCCAACCCGACTCGTCGCCGCAAGTTGCAAGCGAGAGACCTGCTTTCGCCTCGACAAGATTTTCTTGGCTCGCGATTTGTGTAACCATCGAGATCGAGCGGTTCAATCGTGTCAGCCACTTATCTCAAATCGCCTGCCTTGCCGCCTTGCGCCGAGAGTCGCCCCGGCGCTATCACTGCGCCCTGCACTCCACTGGATCGCAAGTGGGTTTTGGTCGCGACCATTCTGGGCTCGACGCTAGCCTTTATGGATGGTTCAGTCGTGAACATCGCATTGCCCACCCTGCAGTCGAAGTTCGGCGCGACGGCTGGGGCCATTCAATGGGTGGTTCAGAGCTATGCCCTGTTCGGAGCGGCGCTTTTATTGCTCGGCGGCGCGTTGGGCGATCGCTACGGTCGGCGTCGAGCCTTCGTGTGGGGAGTGACGATTTTCGCGGTCGCCTCAGCGGCTTGTGCGGCTTCGCAATCGCTCGGGCAGCTCGTCATCGCGCGATCCGTTCAAGGCGTGGGCGCAGCATTGCTGGTGCCGCAAGGGTTGTCGATCATATCGGCGTCGTTCCCCGAAGACGAACGCGGACGCGCCATCGGAATATGGTCGGCCTGGACCAGCGCCTTCACAGCCATCGGCCCGGTTGCCGGAGGATGGCTTATGCAAGTTTGGTCGTGGCGACTGATTTTCCTGCTGAACCTGCCCATGGCCGCGGCTGTGCTTTTCTTGGCCCCTAGAATTCCCGAGAGTCACTCCGCAAAAGAAGGAACCGAGGCGCAACCCCTCGACCGGATCGGTGCGACGCTCAACACGCTCAGCTTCGGCGCATTGATTTATGCGCTGTCGTTCGCGCCGGAACTGGGCTGGCGCAATCCTCGAGTCTTCAGCTTGCTCATCAGTGGACTGATCTTGCTAGCCGCATTCTTGTGGTCGCAGTCCAACCGGACCAATGCGATGATGCCGCTGTCGCTATTTTCCATTCCGCGATTTCTTGCCGCTAATTTGCTGACTTTCCTGCTCTATGGTGCGCTCATAGGATCGCTGTATACCATTCCGTTCTACGTGATTCAGGTGCGCCACTACACTTCGATCGAGGCCGGAGCGATTTTTCTCCCGCTGATCGTTTTGATGTTCTTTTTCTCGGCGCGCGTCGGTGCTTGGATTCCAAAGGTCGGCGAACGCATCCTGTTGGTCGTGGGCGCGATTTTTGCGGGTGCAGGCTTCGCCGCGTTCGCCTTGCTGGACAAATTGCCAAGTTATGCCTTGGCCATCTTACCGGGAGTTCTTCTGCTCGGCGCAGGCATGACGCTCTGTGTCGCACCGCTATCGGCCGCAGTCATGGCTTCAGTGCCGGAAAATCAGAGCGGAATCGCTTCCGCCGTCAACAACGCCATCTCGCGACTCGCCGGCTTGGTGGCTGTCTCTCTGCTAGCACTGGTGCTCGCGCATGGATTCGAATCCAGCCTCAGCCGCCAGTTGAGTCGTTCGGATTTATCCATCGAGGCGCGTGCCGAAATCGTCGCTAAGGACGCGCACCTGCACGACACCCCAATCCCTCCAGAACTCGATCCGCAGAAACATGCTGAAGCAGCGGTCATGCTCGACCGCGCATTCTTAGCTGGCTTTCGGGCCGTAATGTTGGCTTGTGCAGTGTCGGCCTGGGGCGGAGCGGCCGCTGTTTTCGTTCTACTGCGGTCCAGAGACGGGTCGGGGAAGAGTTGAGGTCTAAGCCCAAGACTAGTAGCTTCGCCTTTGCAAATTCCACTAAACTCCGGCATAATAGTGGTTTGTCTTAACCCTGCCGCAGCTGTCAGTTGAAAGGAATAGATCTCTGTGTTGATGATTCGTTTATCGCGCACGGGTGCGCGCAAGCAGCCGCACTACCGTGTCGTTGTCATTGAGAAGGAACGGGCGCGCAATGGCCGCCCCGTTGAAGTCGTCGGAACCTATAACCCGCGCACCAATCCCGCCACCGTCGTGCTCAAGCGCGAGCGCGTGACCTACTGGGTGTCGAAGGGCGCTCAACTGTCCGACCGGGTCAGCAAGATTGTCGCCATGCCGGTGCAATCGGCCGCGACGCCTGCTTAATTGAGTTCGGATTTCGAGCCACTCGCATGACTGAGCCCACTGCCGATCTTCGCGGATTAATCGAGCATGTCGCCAAAGCCTTGGTCGACGCTCCGGCCGAGGTCAGTATCGATCAGATTGAAGAAGAGCGCGAAACCGTGCTCGAAGTGACCGTTGCCGAAGATGAAGTCGGACGCATCGTCGGCAAGCATGGCCGCACCGCTCGCGCGTTGCGCAATCTGCTAAGCGCGGCCAGCGCAAAGTCCGGCAAGGTTTATACTCTCGAAATTCTCGATTAGACGGTGGCCCGTTCAATCCACCGCCCTTTGGCTTGAGTGGGAGCGCCACCTATGAACACTCCCCGGAGCACTCCATCGCCAGCAACTACATCACGCTAGCCCGCGTCGTTAAAACCCAGGGACGTCACGGCGAGGTCGCCGTCGAGTTGTTCAGTTCCGTTCCCGATCGTTTTGCGCCAGGCATAAAGCTGTGGGCATTGGCAGATGACGGAAGCCGCCGCGTGTTGGAGTTGTCCGAGTTGTGGCCGCATAAAGGACTTTTAGTATTCAAGTTTGACGGCATCGATTCCATGTCGGACGCGGAAACGCTGATCGGCTGCGAGTTGCAGGTTCCGGCCGAAGAACGAGCTCGGTTAGAACCTGGATGGACATTCGTCAGCGATCTCGTCGGCTGTTCAGTGATTTCCGATGGCGTGATCGTCGGCGTAGTGCAGGAAGTTCTCTTCGGCGCCGGCGAGGCGCCGCTGCTGCAAGTGCGCTCCGCCAAAGCAATGCACGAAATCCCTTTCGCCGAAGCATACTTAAAGGGTGTCGACATCACGAAGAAAGAAATCGTCATGCAACTCCCCGAAGGCTTGCTGGAGTTGAACGCTCCGCCGACCACCGAAGAAAAAGCCGAGCAGCAGCGCAAGCGCGGGAAAGACTGATATCAATGAAGATTGATCTGATCACCATCTTTCCCGAATTCTTCCGTGGGCCGCTCGACTACGGAATCGTGCGCCGCGCGCAGGAAATGAACTTGCTTCAGGTTGCTGTACACGACCTGCGACAGTTTACGCACGACCGCCATAAAACTGTGGACGATCGCCCCTTCGGCGGCGGCGAGGGCATGGTGCTCAAGCCCGAACCGCTTTTTGAATGTTTAGAAGCATTGCAGGTCGCGTCGCGTGAAGAACGACTGGCCGAAGCTTCAAGGGAAAGTGTCATCCTGCTCTCCGCTCAGGGTCGCACCTTCGATCAATCCGTCGCGGCGGAGTTATCCGGCCTCGATCGCTTGATCCTGATCTGTGGCCGCTACGAAGGCGTAGACGAGCGCGTAGCCTCGCACTTGGCCGATCGCGAGCTGTCCATCGGCGACTACGTTTTGAGTGGCGGCGAACTCGGCGCGGCGGTGATTCTCGACGCGGTCACCCGCTTGCTCCCGGGCGCCCTAGGCAATGAGGCCTCGGCCCGCCAGGAATCCTTTAGTACCGCTTCGGCAAACGCCTCTTCCCTTCCCATCGCAGCCGAATCCGCGATAGAATCTAAAGGAGCGCCGCCGCCGGACTCGACCTGCACCTCCGGCGGATTGCTGGATTATCCGCATTACACGCGGCCGGCAAATTTTCGGGGCATGGCTGTCCCGGACGCGCTTTTATCCGGCAATCATGACGAAATCCGTAGCTGGCGCCGCCGTCAAGCGCTGGAGAAAACTTTGCGTCACCGTCCCGATCTGCTGGCGAAAACTTCGCTGAGTCAGGAAGACAAAGACATCTTGTCACGGATCTCGAAAGAGCAGCTCACGGACATAAAGCGAAATTAGCATCTCGAAATCAAAGAGAAGAAAGAAAAAACATGTCGAACAATCTCATCATCGAAAAATTACTGGCGAAAACCACTCGCCAGGTCCTTCCCGCCTTCGTCCCCGGCGACACCATACGGGTTCAGGTAAGAATTAAAGAAGGCGACAAAGAACGCGTCCAGGCCTTCGAAGGCGTCGTCATCTCGCGCAGCAAGGGTCCCCAAGCCAGCTTCACAGTACGCAAAATCAGCTTCGGCCAGGGCGTCGAACGCATCTTCCCGGACGCTTCCCGCGCCATCGAAAAAGTCGAGATCGTCCGCTCCTCCAAAGTGCGTCGCGCCAAACTGTTCTATCTCCGCGGACTCCGCGGCAAAGCTGCCAGACTGAAGGACGCCGACCGCGAAGTGGTCGCAGCGAGTCCGGCAAAGAGCTAGCTTTCACAATCGCTATTGGGTTTTGATGGCGGCCTTCGGCTTACACTTCGACTCAGATTTACTTCTAAAACAGGACTTATGCCTGACCACGACCGCTTGGAATCCTGGAAGGATATCGCAGTCTACCTTGGACGCATCCTTACAGTTGCTATCTTTCGGGCCGATCCGTGAATATTGCTTCCTTGCCTTCTCGAACTGCCCGGAATGCACTGTCGGCTTGTGGCAGCAAGGTTGATACTACGGAATCGGATGCGATAGCGCCCACGGCCAAAGCCAGCAGTGTGGCGCAAGCAGTAGAAACGTCAAACCGATTTTCATGAACCTTCTCCTTGCGAAGTATTCTTCCATCAGAAGATACGCATGATAGCGACGTTCCGCACTATGACATTCGCTACCAAATGCTGCCACGCAGGTTACGGCATCGCTTGTCACACCATTGTCAAATCACATTACGCTAAATTTGCATAATGCATTTTGCGTAATCAGATTTGCCTTATTTTTGCCCTTGACAAGCCCTCTTCCAGAGCGCAAAATCGTCTCTCTATAGGCGAATAAAAAGCGAAATAGCAAACTTCGATTTTGGCCGCTTTTGAGCTTTTGTGAGGATTCATGTGTCTTTAGCGTCTGCCTTGCCACGTCCCACGGCCCTTCCGTTTCCCTCACCGGGCGAACGCAAGCCGCCTACCACTGCCCACTGGTCCTCCAACCCAAAGCTAGCCGGAGTGTCCATGGCATCGCATCTCGCAGTTCGGCTCGCCCCCGAAATGGTGCCCAGTGGCGTACCCGCCCTCGACACCCTGACCTCAGGACTGCCGCGCGGCTGCCTCACCGAAATATTCGGCCCCGCGTCCAGCGGACGCACCAGCATTTTGCTAACCGCTCTAGCTGCCGCCACAGCCCGCCATGAAACTTGCGTTTTAGTGGATGCAGGCGACGCCTTCGATCCCCTCTCCGCCGCATCTGCCGGAGTCGATCTAACACGCCTGCTCTGGACCCGTTGCAACGAAAAGCCCTCCGGGAAACGAATCCCAAATCGCAGCCCAATCATGAATCGTCTCGATCAGACCCTGCGAATCATCGACCTGGTGCTGCAAAGCGGAGGCTTCGGCATGGTCGTCATCGATCTCGGCGATGTCCCGCTCACCGCCTTGCGACGCATCCCCTTGGCCTCATGGTTTCGCTTCCGTCGAACTGTCGAGCATACGCCCACGATTTTGCTGGTGACGGCATCCGCGCCGTGTGCTCCGAGCTGCGCTTCTTTGTCGATTCAATTACGCGCTAACGCCACCTATTCGCAAAGCAAGCCGTCTCATGCTCAACTCTTGCCCAACTTGCGGATCGAAGGAGAATTGCTGCGCTCCCGCCTGCCCCGTAAGCCCGCACAATCCGCCACTGCAAATTTCACCTTTCGCAGCCCATGGGAAAGTCTGGCATGAACGTCTACGCTTGCCTCTTCGTCCCTGACTTCCCCGTGCAAGCCGTACTCCGTGCCGAACCCGAGCTGCGTTCGCAAGCCGTCGCCGTCATCATCGGACGCGCTCCTCTGCAAACCGTCTTGGCCCGCAACGAAGCCGCTCGCAACGCCGGCGTGCATCCCGGAATGAGCAAACTCGAGCTCGAATCCTGCGGCGGCATCACACTGCGCCAACAGTCGACCTCTCAGGAAACCGCCGCCCATGCCGCGCTGCTGGACTGCGCTCAAGCCTTCTCGCCGCGCATCGAAGACATCGCCTGCGACACGCTTCTGATTGATGTCACGGGCCTCGAAGCGTTGTTCGGCCCACTGCCCCATCTTGCCCGCAAGCTCAAAGACCAAGCTTCGCGATTAGGATTGGCAATCCAGGTCGCCATCGCTTCGAATCCAGACACTGCCATGCTTGCGGCCCGAGGATTTTTCGCTATCACAATCATTCCGCCTGAAAAAGAGCCAGCGATGTTGGGCCCACTTTCGTTGGAAGTCTTAGCGCATCACGTTTCTAACTGTGCTCATGATGGGGACAATAAACTTTTCGACACGCTGCAACGCTGGGGCATGCGCACCTTGCGCGATCTGGCGGCACTGCCGCAAATCGCGCTGAGTGAGCGCCTGGGTCAGCCCGGCCTCCATCTGCAAATGCTGGCGCGCGGCGAAACTCAGCGTATGTTAGTTCCCTCCGAGCCCGCCTTAACCTTCGAGGAAACTTTCGAACTGGAGCATCCCATAACTTTGCTCGATCCGCTGGCCTTCGTTCTGCACCGCCTGCTCGATCAGCTTTGCGAACGCCTGCAGGCCCGCGCTTTGGCGGCTCAAGAACTCCGTCTGCGTTTACACCTCGACTCCGGCTGCGCCGACGATTCCTGCACCGTCTCGACTGCGCCCAGTATTTTTCTGCGTACGCTGCATTTGCCCACTCCCATGCGCGACGCCCAGCTTTTCCTGAAACTGCTGCAACTCGACTTGCGCGCCCATGCTCCCGGCGCTCCCATTGTAAAAGTTCATCTCGCAGCCGAACCTGCCCGCCCACGCGCAGTCCCCACCGGACTTTTTCTTCCCCCGTCACCCGAGCCCGAAAAACTCGAGCTCACTCTCGCGAAAATCGCCGCCATCGTCGGCGAAGACAAAGTGGGCAGCGTCGAACTGCTGGACACCCATCGCCCCGAGGCATTTCACATGAAGCACTTCGCCCCACCTGTCGCAGATCCTCTAAACGAAAAACATCCGCCAACATTCGTCACTGCCATGCGCATCTTCCGTCCCTCGCGTCCAGTAAATGTGAGTTTAGAAAACGGCAACCCGTCCCGCCTGAATAAACTACCCATCGTCTGGACCGCCGGACCATGGCGCACTTCCGGCGATTGGTGGGAGCCCGAAACCTGGTCGCACGATGAATGGGACATCGCCGTCCCCGAAGGCGATTCCATGACGCTCTATCGCCTGGCTCACGATCTAATTCACGGCACATGGTTCCTGCAAGGCACCTATGACTAAAAGTGCCTCATCATTCTGAGCGAAACGAAGAAATCCCTAACCGTCACGTGACGCCATGTACATCGAACTTCACGCCCGCTCCGCCTTCAGCTTCCTCGAAGGCGCTTCCTTGCCCGAACAACTAATTTCTGTGGCTGCGGAAATGAACATGTCCGCCATGGCTCTGCTCGACCGCGATGGTGTCTATGGCGCGCCACGCTTTCACATGGCCGCGAAGAAGAAAGGATTGAAAGCCCATATCGGCGCGGAAATCACGATGCCCGGCTGCCGCCTTCCTTTACTTGCCCATTCGCGCCAAGGCTATCAAAACCTGTGCCAGCTCATCACCAAAATGAAGCTGCGCGCTAAAAAAGGAGAAGGCGAGGTCCACGAAAGTGAGCTGGAAGAATTCGCCGCCGGCCTAATCTGCCTCACCGGAGATGAACATGGCCCCCTCGCCGCCGCACTCGCTCAAGGTGGCATGGGCGAAGCCCGCTCATGCATCACACGCCTAAAAAGAATTTTCGGCGACGAAAATCTTTATGTCGAATTACAACGCCATTTTCATCGCCCCCAAGAATGGCGCAATCAAGCCGCCATGCAGATTGCTGAATCCCTAAACTTGCCGCTGTTGGCAACCAATGGAGTCAGTTATTCCCTATCCCGCGAGCGCGAGCTATTAGACGTCTTCACCGCCCTTCGCCACCATAAAACTCTGGCCACATCGGGCAAACTTCTCGCCATAAATTCCGAGCGTCATCTGAAATCGCCCAAACAAATGCAGGCGATCTTTGCGGACATTCCGCAAGCCATCCAAACCACTGTCGAACTTTCTTCCCGCCTCGAATTCACCCTGAAAGACCTGGGCTACCAATTCCCGCAATATCCCGTGCCCGAAGGCGAAACCATGATGTCGTTTCTCCGCCAGCGCTCCTGGGAAGGCTTCCGCCGCCGTTATGGCCGCGCCACAGCCGACCTGCAACAGCGTGCCCGCCGCCAGATCGAGCGCGAACTCACTCTGATCGCTCACCTGAAACTGGAAGGCTATTTCCTCATCGTGTGGGATCTCGTCCGCTACTGCGCCGAGCAAAAGATTCTCGTCCAAGGCCGCGGATCGGCCGCCAACAGCGCCGTTTGCTACTCCCTCGGCATCACCGCCGTCGATCCCGTCGGCATGGAATTACTTTTCGAACGCTTTCTCTCCGAGGAACGTGGCGAGTGGCCCGACATCGATCTCGATCTGCCCAGCGGCGATCAGCGCGAGCGCGTCATTCAATATCTCTATCGCCGTTACGGCGAGCGCGGCGCTGCCATGACCGCCAACGTCATCACTTATCGCAATCGTATGGCCGCGCGTGAAATGGGCAAGGTGCTCGGCCTCGACAATGAGATGTTAAGTAAAGTTTCCGCCGCCGTCTCCGCCTGGGAATTCAAAGATGCCAACGACGCTCTGGACAAGCGCTTTCACGATGCCGGAGTCGACTTGCGCCATCCCCGCATGCGCAAATATTTCGAGCTATGCGTCGCCGTGCAAGACTTGCCGCGTCATCTCGGCCAGCACTCCGGCGGCATGGTGATTTGTCAGGGACAACTCGATTTAATCTCGCCGCTCGAACCTGCATCCATGCCCGGTCGCGTCGTCATTCAGTGGGACAAAGAAGATTGCAACGATCTCGGCATCATCAAAGTCGACTTGCTCGGGCTTGGCATGATGGCCGTGCTCGAAGATTCTCTCCATCTCATTCGCAACCATTACAAAGAAGAAGTCGATCTCGCCCATCTGCCCGCCGACGACAAAGATGTATACGCCACACTACAAAAAGCCGACACCGTCGGAATGTTTCAAGTCGAGAGCCGCGCGCAAATGTCCTGCCTGCCGCGCCTGCGCCCACAGCGCTTCTACGACATCGTGGTGCAAGTCGCAATCATTCGCCCCGGCCCGATTGTCGGACAAATGGTCAATCCTTATCTACAGCGCCGCATGGGCCGCGAAGACGTCACTTACCCGCATCCTTCCTTGCAGCCAGTTCTGGAGCGCACCCTCGGCGTGCCACTTTTCCAGGAGCAACTGCTGCGCATTGCCATGGTCGCCGCCAATTTCAGCGGCGGCGAAGCCGAAGAGTTGCGTCGCGCCATGGGCTTCAAGCGCTCGCAAGCGCGCATGAAAGAAATCGAAGCCCGGCTGCGTTCCGGCATGACCCACAACGGCATCCCACAAGCCGCGCAGGAGCAGATCATTCTCTCCATCATCTCCTTCGCGCTCTACGGATTTCCCGAGTCCCACGCCGCCAGCTTCGCCCTGATCGCCTACGCCAGCGCCTATTTGAAGTGCCACTATCTGGCCGCATTCACCGCCGCGCTACTGAACAATCAGCCCATGGGATTTTATAGTCCCTCCACGCTTGTGAAAGACGCACAGCGCCACGGATTGAAAGTTCTTCCTATCGACGTCACGAAATCCGACTGGAACTGCACCCTGACATCTCATGGCTCATCTCCGCCGCAAATTTCGATGCGCATGGGATTGCGCTATGCCCGCGGCTTACGCTCCATTGCCGCCGAAGCCTTGCTCGCCCAACGCAGCCGCGCACCCTTCGAATCCATTCGCGATTTAATCCATCGCGTCCCCGAACTGCGCAAGGACGAACTCGACACCCTCGCCGAAATCGGCGCACTCAACGCCATCCCAGAAAGCTCGTCATCTTCGAGCCAAGCTCCGACAAAACTAAAATTGCATCGCCGCGATGCTCTCTGGCAGGTCGAGCGCGCCGTACGCAACTCCGGCCCGCTGCTCGACGACCTGCCCGAGCCGGACGCTAAATCTCCACTGCTTCCCATGAACAACCAGGAACGTCTGGTCGCGGATTTTCGCGGCACCGGCCTGACCGTCGGCCCCCATCCCATGGCCTACCATCGCGAACAAATGACGCGATTCGGCATCGTTCCCGCCAAACAGTTGGCCACTCTTCGCAACGGACAACGCCTCCGCGTCGGCGGATGCGTCATCACCCGCCAGCGCCCCGGCACCGCGAAAGGATTCTGTTTCCTCAGTCTCGAAGACGAAACCGGCGTCGCCAACGCCATTATCGATCCCGATTTATTTCAAAAACGCCGCCTGGTCATCACCTCCGGCCAATTCCTGATGATCGACGGTATTCTGCAACATCAAGACAACGTAATCTCCGTCAAAGCACAGCGGGTGGAAGAACTCACCATCGAACGCATTACCGTCACCTCGCATGATTTTCACTAAGCAATCTTTTCTCGCTAATCAATTCCGTTGCTCGATCCCTGACTTCGAGAGTGGAAGCGAAATCGCGCATGTTTTCTCCCCATCTGGCAAGTGCGGTCCTGGAGCTAAAAGCGTCATCGCGGTGTCTAAAATGTTCGTGGGAAATTTTTTCCAGGCCCTTCTTGCAGTTCTGGCGGGGAACTTAGCCTATTACTGGGTAATGCCTTACCTGCCTCCGTTAGCCCGACATCGTCCCTTTGCCACCGACTGGGGCGTGGCGGTCGACTTCTGGTTCTGTCTGGTGGCGTTCGGAATTGTTAAGTGGCTCGCGAGCGGCAAAGCGCCATCGCATCGCTCGAACCTGCGATAAACACGTTACTTTGGGCACCTCGGTAACCGCCGCCACTTCAGGATAGACTTCCTTTACATTCATGCAGAAAATCGCCCTTCTATATGACGCCAGTCAGGCGGTATTGTCGAGCCTCGACTCGGACGAGGTGCTGCGGCAAATCCTCGTCATTGCGCGGGATTATTTTCATCTTAAAAATGTTGCCATACTTTTATTGGACGAGACCGCGCAGGAACTTTACACTCGCTCGCAGATCGGGTGGGACCCGGGCTTCGAAAACATTCGCATGAGTCTTCACCAGGGGATTCCGGGCGCCGCTGCACACGCTAAGCGTCCCGTATATGCGCCCGATGTGCGCCAGGATCAACGCTATGTCTCTACCTGCAAAGCGACCCGTTCAGAAGTTGCCATTCCTTTGATGGTGCGGCAGGAGCTCGTCGGCGTACTGGACTGCCAAAGCGACAAAGTCGACCACTTCGACGAGGAAACCGTCGACTTGCTGACCCTCTTTTCGACTCAAGCTTCGATGGCGTTACAGAATGCCAAGCTCTATTCGACAGAACGGCGAAGAGCAGCGCAGATGGAAGCGATCAGCGCCATCGCACAGCAGACGACCGCGGTTCTGGATATTGAACATTTACTCTCCAAGTCCTGCATGTTGGTGCAGCAGTCGTTCCAGGTGTCACAGGTCGCCATTCTGCTGAAAGAAGAGGAACAACTGGTTCTACGCGCGCACTACGGATTGTTGACGGCGCGGGTTCGGGAAGGCGGCAGATTTGCGGCGGCCGAGGGAAAGTTCGGGGAGGCCCTGGCTTCCGGAAAGACAATAGTCCACAACAATCTGATCCCGCAAACTCAGGAGTTCCAGCTTTATGAAGAAACACGTTCCCGCGTCATCATTCCTTTGGTCTCGTTTGGTCAGTCCCTGGGCTTGTTGATACTGGCATGCGGAGAAAGCGGGTGCTTCAATCCGCACGATCTGGCTCCATTGGAATCGGTGGCCGACATCTGCGCGACTGCCATTCAAAATGCGTATTATGTTGAGCGGGTACGGCAACTCGCCTACCGCGATGGGCTAACCGGAATCTTTAATCGGCGATTTTTCGAAATGCGCATGGCGGAGGAGATTGAACGCGCCCAGCGCTTCGGCACTGGCATCGCGCTCATTATGCTCGATATCGATCAATTCAAGTCGCTCAATGACGAGTTCGGCCATCTACTGGGAGACGAAGTCCTGCGCCAAGTTTCATCGTTGCTGCACCAACAAGTACGCAAGATCGACGTGGTCTGCCGATATGGAGGCGAGGAGTTTGCGATACTGCTGGCACAGGCGAGCGCAAAAGACGCATTCGATGTCGCTCACAAGCTGCGGGCTTCGGTTGAAAGCTGGCAGTTTCCCGGCGTTCATCGGCCCGTCACGATCAGCGCCGGAGTGGCTGGGTACCCCGATCACGGAACTACCCGCGACGAACTCATGAAGGCGTCAGACGCCGGTCTCTACGCCGCCAAAGAAGCTGGGCGCAATCGAGTATTTATGCCGAAAGCCGAAAAGCTGGCGAAAGAACGCGGCGTTGGCAAGCTTTAAATATCGGCCCATCCGCCGATCTCGAGGCGCAGTTGATTCTTCACGTCAGTTCGCTCATCTTCCAACCGCTTCTGTAATTTCCGCATCTGCTTCTGAACTTCTTGGACATCGACGCTATCCGCTTGTTTCTTCGCCGCCTCGATTTGAGCTCGCAGCCTCGCCAACTCTTTTGATTTGAGTTCTTCCGCCTGCGCTTTTGCCACTGCGATTTGCGGTTGCAGCCTTGCTACTTCAGAGGTTGCCTGATTGATCGCCAGACTCATCTTGGCGTCGATCTGTGGAAGATCGAAACTCTGATCGAGATACTCGCCTGTTTGACGAGAGGCCGGCAGGGTCAGAGTGATCGTCTGCTCTTTCTTATCCCGTAGGATGGTAATCGTCGTAGTGTTTTCCTTCTGCGAACGAAGAGCTCGCGAGAAGTCTCCGGCGTCGCATATGCCTTTCCCATTCACTTTCACGATGACGTCGCCAGCCAGAAAACCGGCCCTTTCAGCGCGGCTGCCCTTTTCCACGGAGCGCACCAGAACGGCTTGGCCGTCTCTCGCTCCGAAAAATTCGCCGAGTTGCGGCGTGAGATTTTCGACCATCAGTCCACTTCGCATGGACGAATGCACGACAACCACAGAAACCGGCATGTCGTTCATCGGCGGAATTTCCGGGACAGGCGGAATCGCCGGCGTTTCGAAGTGATAGCTGTAATTGCCGGGACTGAACGAACCCGCGAACGCGTTCTTGCGATTGGCCAGCTGAACTTTGACGGTGACGGACTGGCCGTCGCGACTCAGGCCGAGCGCGACGACACGTCCGGCGGGAACTTCGTGAATCATGCGGCGCAACTGCTCTACGCTTTCGACAGGCGTGCCGTTCAGCGTCAGAATGACGTCGCGCTCTTTGATGCCAGCCTTCCCGGCGGGCGCGTCCTGATCCACCATGGTGACCTCGACGCCGTGTTCTTCCTTCAGTTTGAGGTCGGCGAGCATATCGGGCGTGACGTCGCGAGTGTCGACGCCCAGGTAGGATCCTTCACCGAAAAATTCTTCGCTGGAGTATCCCGCCCATGCTCCGGGAGGGGTCGACGCCAGGCCGACGACGGCGGTCAGCAAGATGACTGCACCAAGCCTTAGTGTTTTGTAACTGAAGTTGTCTGGTATCATCGCCCTCTCCTGCTTTGGTTCATTGGTTTGTCGCCTCACGAGCGGACGCTCGCGCCTACACTTACTGCGCACGACGGATGTAAATGTCTCCGGTCGTGGTTTGAATTCGCAGCACCGGGCCTCCGCCGTTGATTACGCCCTCGGCAGAGATTGTGCTCGGCCCCCAGTCGCCACCCTCGCTATTGATTTTTATCTCGGGAAAATCGGTGTGAATACGGTGTCCGTTGGCCACTTCAATCTCCGCCTGGACGTTGACCTTTAAGGAAACCGGAACATATACCGTGATATCGCCGGCGGACGTCTCGAGGGTAGAACCGGCGCGATCGACGGGAGCCATCATGTGCGCGATGATGCCGCCGCCGCTGGTCTCCGCACGAACCGACGTAACACCGTTCAACACGATGCTACCGCCGCCCGTCGTGGCGCGAACCGGACCCTTGGCTGACGCCAGATTAATGTTGCCGCCGCCTGTGTCCATTTCCGCAGAGCCGCCTATGTCGCCAAGGTCGATGCTGCCGCCCCCCGTACTCGCATGAACCTTGCCGCCGCAATGATCGACGCGAATACTGCCGCCCCCGGTTTCCAGAACCGCGTCCTCTTGACCGTAAAGCAGAGTGACGCTGCCCCCGCCGCTTTGCGCGTTCACGCGTCCCTTCGCAGAGGCAATATGAATGCTGCCCCCGCCGGTGTCAAGATTCACATCCGAGCCTGCATCTTGTAAGTCGATGCTGCCCCCGCCGGTATGCGCGTCGATTTCCCCACCAATGTCCGCCAGTCGAATGCTGCCGCCTGCGCTCTCCGCTTCAAGCCGTGCGCCGACGTTGTGTACCGCAATGTCGCCGCCAGCTGTTTCAATCTTGATGTGGCTTAGGTCGCGCGGAACCACGATGCGGAAGTCGCCGGAGAATCGATGCGGCTCCCGCCCATCCCACTCGGCGTTGATGATCGCCGTGTCACCGCGCAGTTTGGCATCAATTCGATATGCCTCAAACATTCTGCGCGCACTGCTCTCGGACGACTCCCGCAGCCGGTTGTGAATCTCGTATGTGACATTGGGTTGTGAAGCGCCCTGAATCTCAACCGATCCCGATTCGATGTCGATGCGCAGACTTCGGGCGTTGCCCAGATCGCCTTTGATTTCCTGTACCCAGCGCCCGCCTTCGCTGAACACGCGTCCCTGCTGCGCGAGCGCGAGCGACGACAAGACCATTAGCGTCGCCGCGAACTGGATGGCGCGTTTCAACATGACTAGTTCATCTCCGGCATCTGCGCGACCATAGCCTTGGCCTGCGAGCGGATGTATACATTCTTGTCGGACTGCGCCAGCTTCTGCAAGACGATACGGACGCTGCTGTCCGCTTCCACCGAATTCAAAAGCTTTAGCGCGTCGATACGGACACCCTGATTGGAATCGTCCATGAGTGCTTCCAGCACGGCATCGCGCACCCTGACGTCGTCCTTCACATAGTTGCTAAGGCCGTCCAGCGCCTTGAGACGCACGCCGGGATTCGAGTCGTAGCGCAGAGCATAGACGAGAGTCTCACGCACGTGATCATTGGCCGGCTGCTGAGTGAGCAGGTTGACCGAATCCATGCGCACACCGGAGTTGTAGTTGTTGCGAGCCGCGAACAGAAGCAATTGCTGGATACGTTGATCGTTCAGTGAACCCTGTGCCTCTTTGGGTGACAGCGAATCGTACTGAATGGTGACGTTGTTGGTTCCGGGCTGCTGCGAGATGGAACGGATTCCTGCGACGGAAGATTCGTCCATTCCACTCGGAGAAGTGATCGCAGCGGTTGTCCCTGCGAAATGATCGCCGCGCAGAAATCGATACGTAATGCCGATGCCGCCGGCGAATCCTACGATAAAAATTACCGCGGCCAGCGCGGGCGCAAAGCTAATCTGGCGAAACCATATAAATGGATCGAAGGTTAGACGCTGCCACAATCCGCCCTGCTCGGCGGTTTCGAGCGATTCCTGCAACCTCATGCGCGAAGCGGCCAGCAGGTTCGGCGTGGGTTCTTGCATTGCCAATCGCTCAAACGCGCCATGTAGCTCGCCCACCGCACGCAACTCCGCTGCACATTCGGAACACCGCGCTAAATGCTGTTCCGTTTCGTGCCGCGCGTCATCCGCCAGCTCGTTGTATGCGTACAGCACTATATTCTCTTTAAGCCATTCGCATTTCATAAATTCATCCCAACTCTCATCGGATATCCGCTAATGATCCGCGCAGTTTTTGCGTTGCGCGAAATAAAGTATTTTTCGCGGTCTCCTCCGTTGTATTAAGAACTTCACCTACCGTCCTCAGCTTTAAACCCTGATAGTGCTTTAACTCAAAAACCATGCGCTCACGGGGCGTCAGCTTTTCGAGCGCCGCGCCGATGCGCTTGCCCATCTCGCGCCGCATCAACTCGCGCTCCGGGTTCGCACCCGCACGCCCATCCGGAACCTGATTTAGCAAGTCGTATTGCTCCCCGTGCTCGTCCGTCGCCACGGGCGCATCTTCTTTGCGCACTTGACGCTTGCGCAAGTGATCGAGACACAAATTCGTCACGATGCGATAAATCCAAGTGTAAAAAGAGCACTCAAAACGAAAGTTGCCGATGCTCTTGTACGCCTTCAGAAACGCTTCCTGATAAACATCCTGCGCCTCATGCTCCGACCCGGTGAGGTGCAACGCGAGGCGCAGCACAGCCTGATCGTAGTTGCGCACCAGCGACTCGAAGGCAGCACGGTTCCCGCGCTGCGCTTCGCGCACCAGCGTGGCGTCTTCCATTCGACTTACGCTTTGCCCGGCCATATCTCCCAAAACTGGGGGGTTGGGAGTCTCCAGTATCCGAGTTTTGCTGTCGCTCTGTTGCCCGTGCCTGCGATTGGCGAACCCGCCAATCTTAAAAGGAACTGCAATGGTTCCGGCCGGCATAAACTCTCCTCGTCAGTAAGCTCGCGGGGCGCCTTTGCCGTTCTCTCCGCTGGCACTGTGTTGGACGAGGCAAACCGCAATACGTAAGCGCGGTTTGGCCGAATGATTGCTTCAGCACCTTAGTAATCGCGGACTAGAGGATTTTAACTCGCAGGAAAATGGATGGCTATCGAGAGGGGCAGGTCGGGAGGAAAAACGTAGTCTCTCTGTGAAACCTCTGTGTTCTCTGTGGTTAAGACTTTGGGGTTAGGGAGTCCGCGAAAACCTTTGCCACAGAGGGCACGGAGGGATCACAGAGGTTCACAGAATAAAATCTTGAACCTGTTATGCTGCCGCTTCGGGCTCAACAACCACTTTGATGTGCGCAGTCACATCTTTGTGCAGCTTGATCGGGATAGTGAATTCGCCCAGCGACTTCAGCGGATCGTGCAATTGAATCTTGCGGCGATCCAGCTCGAAACCTTTCTTGGCCAGCGCGTCGGCGATGTCGCCCGAAGTCACGGAGCCGAAGAGCTGCTCGTTATCGCCTGAGCGACGTTGGAAGTGTAGCGCGAGCGGCTCGAACTGCCTCGCGAGCTCTTCCGCTTGCCCCTTCTCTTTCGCAGAGCGGCGCACGGACGCCGCCTTCATCTGCTCAATCACGCTCTTGTTGCTGGCTGAGGCTTCGATGGCCAGCTTGCGCGGCAGCAGAAAATTTCGCCCATAGCCCTCCGCGACTTTGACCACGTCGCCGCGGGAACCGAGCTTGACTACGTCTTCTTTCAGTATGACTTCCATGAATCGCTCCTAAATTTATTGGCCGCAGCATCGCGGCAGTAGGGGATAAACGTCCGCGAATAATTTACGCTGCTCGCCCTGAAAATGGCAGCAACGCGATGTTGCGAGCCTGTTTGATGGCCAGCGACAACCGGCGCTGATGGGGAGTGCAAACTCCGGTCAGGCGGCGGGGCGTGATTTTGCCGCTCTCGGCGACGAAGCCGGCGAGCAGGCGCACGTCCTTGTAGTTGATGGCATCGATTTTCTCGGTGCAGAATTTGCACACTTTCTTGCGGCGGAAAAACTTGCGTCCGCCAGGTCCGCCTTCGCGTCCGCCAGGACCACCTTGTCCCATAGGACGCGGTGGACGGCGCTCACGGTCGGGGCGGTCTCCGCCGTCGCTTGAGGATGATGTCGGTCTAGTTTCGTCAGCCATAATTCTCCTTCAATCTCTCGTAAGAATTTGTTTACGCAGTCGCAGCAGGCGCTTCGACCGCAGCAGTTTCCGCCACGGGTGGCGCAGGTTTGCGGCGAAGATCACGGTGCGCCTTGATCTTGTCAAGCCGCTTCTGTTCCTCGTCGGTGCGCACGGTGAGGAACTTAATCACCGGCTCGGACACACGCAGGCGGCGCTCCAGTTCGTGGATGAGGTCGCCACCGCCTTCAACCTTCAGCAGGATGTAAATGCCATCGTGAAAACGGCGCACAGGATAGGCCAGCCGCCGCTTGCCCCATTTTTCCACACCCTTGCTAAGGGCGTTGGACGTCGTGATTGCACTTTCCAGCGTGGCAATGAGTTTATCCTGATCTTCTTCCGTCATGTCAGGACGGACAATAAACATCAATTCATAAGAACGATTCATCAGCTTCTCCAATTTCTTTGGCCTAACTATTTCTACTTCTCGTCCTCGGCTTTGCGGTTGTAGAAATTCATCGCCGCAGCCGCGCCTTTACTCAAGATATCTTTGCTGGCTTCGGCCGCCGTCTCCAGCATCTGGTCGACGACAACCAAGTCCGCCTTGCGGAACGGCGATAGCAGATAACTCTGTCCGTCGCGCACTTTTCTCTCCGGCATTACGCCCAGGCGAATTCGCAAAAAATCTTTCGTTCCCAACGCCTCGATGATGGAGATAATTCCGTTGTGTCCGGCTGCATTCTTCTTCGTGTGAATACGCACCGTGCCTAACGAAAAATCCAGCTCATCCTGAATCACGATCAGATCCGTTTCCGGACTGAGGTCGTTCTTGTCCACCAACTCCCGCACCGAGAGACCGCTCAAGTTCATGAACGTCTCCGGCTTGGCCAGCAAGACTTCTTGTCCGCCGATATTCGTTCGCGCGGTCAATGCTCTGCATTGGCGATTACGAACTTCCACGCCGCACTGGTCGGCGAACTTGTCCACAGCCAAGAAGCCTATGTTGTGAGGCGTGAACTGATACTCGATGCCCGGGTTGCCTAAACCGACAATCAGTTTCACGCCGAATCAACAAGGCTCCGCGGCTTGCAAAGCTAACCGCGGAACCACTCTCACTTCTTGTCTTTCTTGGCCGCGCCAGCCGCAGGCTCTTCGTCAGCAGTTTCCTGCTTGCCCTTCTTGATGACTTCCGGCTCAGCCGCGGTAGCCGCCGCGTCCGCAGCCGCATCCGGCGTAGGCGCAACTTCTTCCTTAATCGAGGTCACGTGCGCAACCGGCTGTCCCGCATCGGTCAGGAACGTCAGCTTAGGGTCATGCGGCAGATCGGAAACGCGCAACACCTTGCCGAAACTTAACTGGCTGATGTCGAGTTCTACTGCGGAAGGAATGTCCGCGGGCAAGCATTCAATTTCGACTTCACGCAGCATTTGCTCGAGCACGCCGCCTTCGAGCTTCACGCCAACCGCTTCGCCCGTCAACACGATCGGAATGCTGACCGTCAGCTTGCGATCCATCGCAATGCGCTTGAGATCGATGTGCAGCAATGAGCCTTTGATGGGCTCATACTGCCAGTCGACGATCATGACCTTGGTGTTCTCTCCACCTTCGAGGTTGAGATCGAAAATCGTGTTGTGGCCGGTGCGAGAGTGCAGAATGCGCGAAACCTGGCGTGGATCGACGCTGACAGAAATCGCGTTCTTGCCCGCGCCATAAAGAACAGCGGGCACTTTGCCGCTCACGCGCACACGGCGCGCGGCATTCTTGTTACCTGCCGGGCGCTCTTGCGCGAGCAGGGCGTTGCTTTCAGTTGCGGTTGCCATAATTTGAATCCTTAATCTATAAGAACAATTTGCTTACCGATGTTTCTTCGTGAATCGACTGAATTGCTCGTCCAATCAAGCCTGCGATGGACAGCACTTTAATCTTCGGTTCCCGCTTTGCCGCCTCGCCCAACGGAACCGTGTTGGTCACCACCACTTCCTTGATGCAGGACAACGAAATATTCTCGACCGCAGGCCCCGATAACACCGGATGCGAGCAGCATGTATAGACCGCACTGGCACCGCTCTCTATGAGCGCGCTGGCCGTCTTTACCAGCGTGCCTGCCGTATCGATCAAATCGTCGATCACCAGACAAGTGCGCCCGCGGACGTCGCCGATCACGTTCATGACTTCGGCGACATTCACTTCCACGCGCCGCTTATCGACGATAGCCAGAGCCGCGTCCATCTTCTTGGCAAAAAATCTGGCGCGCTCCACGCCGCCCGCGTCCGGCGAAACCACCGTCAAATTCGGCAGATTCAGCCGCTTAAAATGATCCACCAGCACCGGGGACGCAAATAAATGATCCACCGGGATATTGAAAAATCCCTGCAACTGCGGCGCATGCAAATCTACAATCAGCGCCCGATTCGCTCCCGCCGTCGTCAATAAATCGGCCACCAGCTTCGCCGAAATTGGCGCTCGCGGCTTATCTTTTCTATCCTGCCGCGCATATCCAAAGTACGGAATCACCGCCGTGATGCGCCGAGCCGAAGCGCGCTTGAGCGCATCCATGATCAGCAGCAACTCCATCAAGTGCTCGTCCACGCTGGTGACCTTGCCGCTGTCCAGAATCCTGCGACACGTCGACTGCATGACGAAAACATCCGCGCCGCGTACGTTTTCTTGCAACTGAACGTAAGCTTCGCCGTCACTGAAGCGGCTAATCACCGCCTGTCCGCGCACCAGCCCGAGGAATGCGCAAACCTCGTCGGCCAGCGGCTCGTTGGCCGTGCCAGAAAAAACCTTAAACTTGTCGTCGGCGCGGTTGCGCTGTGGTTTACGCTCAACCGCTTTATCTTTCTCTTTCTCTCGGTCTTCGGGGCTCGTCAACTGCTTTTTTTCAGTCGTCGTGGCAAGCGTGGCCATAGAGATCGCTCTTCCCAACCAGCTCGAATTTTTGGCTGGGCCGCTAGGATTCGAACCTAGACAAAGTGCGTCAAAGGCACTTGACCTACCATTAGTCGACGGCCCAGTAATCCCTGCTCTCGTTTGCGGGAGCTATCAGTGTAAGCCATAGAAGCCGTCGCCGGAAACTACAAACTTGCAAGCCCATTCCAGTACTGCCGCCGGGTCAAAGTACTCGCCGCCACCGCAGCCGTGTCCCGCTTGCCTAACTTGGCCGCAGCTTCTTGCGCCGCGCGCCGCGTTGCAAACAGCCCGTAAAGCGCCGAGCCAGAGCCCGACAAGGACGCATACAAAGCCCCGGATCGCTCTAATTTTCGCTTCAACTCTCGCAGTAAGGGATATTGCGGAAATACGACCTGCTCAAAGTCGTTTTCTATCCCGGTACGGACGAGGTCGAGAAGCGGGGTCTCGGCCCGGCCCCTGCCATATTTCCCAGGGACACCGGAGTTACCGTTCAGCCAGGCTGACAACGTTTGACCGAACTTTTTAAGTCTATCCGAGGACGAGGGCTGCGTCAATGCGAGCTTATCCCAATCCGCGAACGCCTTCGGAGTCGACACACCAATATCCGGCGTCACAATAACGCACGGCGTCGTAGGCAGATCGGGCAGTGGATAAACTTCTTCGCCATGCCCTACGCCAAGAATAGTTCCGCCGATGAGAAACAGCGGCAGGTCGGAGCCAACTTCCGCCGCAATGCGCAACTTCTCGCCGCCAGACAGTTTCTTGCCCGAAGCAATTTCCAGCGCGATCAAGGTGGCCACAGCATTACCGGACGCACCACCCAATCCACCCTGAATCGGCAGCCGCTTATCGACGGAAATCACAATCCGCCCACGCATCTTCAGTGCCGACGCCGCCCGCTCAGCAATCTTCCAGCAAGTATTCGACGAATCCCTAGGCACCCGCGGATCGTCACACCGAATCTCAATCCCCGATCCGCGCGTGACCTCAACTCTCAGGACATCATGCAGCGCGATGGTCTGATACACCGTGCGCAGTTCGTGGAAGCCATCGGGCCGGATAGGGCCGATGGCGAGGCCGAGATTAATCTTCGAGAAGGAATGGACGCTGGCCAGCATACCCCTAAAGTAGATCACAAGCCCAAAGATTCAGCGCTGGCCAATCGAGCAGCATTTATCAAAGGTCGGCCGATGGATCGCTCCGAGCACATCAGCGGATTGGCATTGCCGCGTAAGGATTTCGCACTGCTCGCGATCTCAGCAGAAGCGGGCATACGTTATTGGATGCGCTCACGCCAAGCTCACCTCGTGGCCGTCGACTCAGGGCACTCTCTGACGGGCAAACGCTACGGCGCGCAACAAGAAGTGGGTAGGGAGTTGACTTACTCCTACAATGTTGAAGGAGAATACCACTATCAGGCACGCCGATATCTTCTTTTGAAACGCATGAAGCACAAACACTGTCGCCGCATATCTCACGGTGTCGACGGCACGGAATGTGTCGCCGCGATGATCCGTGACCACTTCCAGCGCACCCGCGCCGCCAAATCCGCCCAAGGCCTTCGCATCACGATGTTTGCCGCTGTGCTGTGCGATATCGGGGGAATAGCCCATGTGTTCCTGTACGGCTTCGGGAAACTGTCGCAAGTCCTTAAGGCCCGATCCGAAAGGCCGATCCAACCCAGACAACGGGTTTCAAGGACGGTTCGTCATAGTGATTTCACTATAGGTTAGTCGACAACCGTATTCACTGATTCGCCTTCAGCAACTGCTCAGCATGTTTGCGCGACGTCTCCGTCAGCTTCGCGCCGCTTAGCATGCGCGCAACTTCCTCCGTTCGTTCTTCGCCAATCACCTCGCGGATCGTCGTCCGCGTGCGTCCTCCGAGATCGCTCTTCTCGATCACATAATGATGATCGGCAAAAGTTGCGATTTGCGGAAGGTGCGTTACACACAGAACCTGATTCGAGCGGGACAACGACTTCAGTTTTCGGCCGACGGCCTCGGCCGCACGGCCGCCAATGCCGATATCGATTTCGTCGAACACCAGAGTCCGCTGCACCGATACTCTTTTCTTCGAGCCTCCAGCCTCAACGCTCACCTTCAACGCCAGCATGACGCGGGACAACTCTCCACCCGACGCAATCTGTTGCAGCCGACGCAGCGGCTCGCCGGGATTGGTCGCAATCAAATACTCAACCTGATCGAATCCCGATGCCGTCCAGTTGACTTCCTCGTCTGTTCCGCCCACCTCAATTCTGAAAGCCGAGTTCATCGCCAAATCGCGGATTTCCGCCTCTACCAGTTTCTCGAGTCTTCGAGCCGCCTCATAACGCTTTTTCGACACCGCTCTGGCAGCCGAGAGGTAGTTTTCCGCAGCCTTCGCCAACTCCTTGTTCAGCTCCCGTAAGACCTCGTCCTTATTCTCCATCTCGGCCAGCTTGCGGCCAACTTCTTCTCCAAAGGCCAATATCTCCGTCGCCGACGCTCCATACTTGCGTTTCAGTTTGTTGATCGCCGCCAGCCGGTCTTCCGCTTCCGCCAACGCTTCCGGCGAAGCCTGAATGCCTCCGGCGTAATCGCGCAGCGTTGCGCCCACATCCTCTACGCTAATGCGCGCGGTTTGCAACGCGGCCAGCGCTTCTTGCATTTTGGGCTCGAAGCGCGTCAACTCCTCGACTTGTCTCTGCGCGGCGCGCAACGAAGAAGCGGTCGACGCCTCGCCTTCATAGAGCAAATCAAACCCCCGCATCGCCGCACCATAAATTTTTTCGGCGTTGGCGAGGATGAGTTTTTGCGCTTCCAAGACCTCGTCCTCCCCGGGCTTCAGCTTCGCATTGTCAATCTCGCGCTTCTGGAAGCTCCACAAATCCAAGAGTCGCAGTCGGTCCTGCTCGTCGCGTTCCAGCGCTTCCATCCGGGCCGTAATCGATTTCCATTGGGAAAATGCCTCTGCTACGAATTCGTTTTGGTTAAGCGCGAATGCGTCCAGCAAGCCCAGCCTCGCCTCGGCGTCGAAGGAAACGATCGTCTCACTCTGGGCATGGACAATCGCCAAATAGTGTGCTAACTGCCGCAACACCGCCACCGTCGCGGGCTGATTGTTGACGAAGACGCGTCCTTTGCCCCCGGCCGCAATCTCCCGTCGCAGGATCACAGATCCGTTCTCGTCATCGATGCCGTTGGCTTCCAGAATTACCGCAACCGATTTAGCCTCGCTCGGTTCGACCTCAAACACCGCGGAGATCATCGCGCGCTCCGCCCCCGCTCGAATCAAGTCGGAGGACGCTTTCTCGCCCAACAGCAGAGACAGCGCATCGATCAGAATCGACTTTCCCGCTCCGGTCTCTCCCGTTAATAGATTTAAGCCGGACGAAAACTCAACCGTTGAGCTGTCGATGACCGCGTAATTTTCCAGCCGCAATTCGGCAAGCACACCAAACCTCAAAGAGAAGTTGTGCGAAGGATATCACGGCGTTCTCGTCTGGGCACGCCTGCTTGTCTCCCGACATCATCGCGTATCGAGCTTGACCGGCACCCTTTTAACGGCTAGCCTAAAGGCGAATATAAGGCGAAATAACTACAAGGCAAAACCATGGACTCATTACCCCTTCTCCCCGACAATCTCCCCTCGGAAACCGCACCCCGGCTCATCGGGATCGCCCGGCTCGCATCCCAAGGCGAGTCTCTTCGCACCGGGCACCGCGTGGAATATTTCTCTCTCCCCTCTCGATCCCTGCTGAACCGCTGCACCGGGCACCGTGTTCCTTTTTCTTGGACCATCAATCCCTACCGCGGGTGCGAGTTTGCGTGCAAATACTGCTATGCACGCTACACCCACGAATTCATGGAAATGCGAGACGGCGCCGCCTTCGAGCGGAAGATCTTCGTCAAGCAACATGCCGCCGCGCTCTTGCGTCAGGAGTTGCGACAGGTTAAGCGCGGAGAAAGCATTGCCATCGGGACGGCCACCGATCCCTACCAGCCCGCGGAGAGGCGCTTCGAGATCACTCGGGAGATTCTCACGGAGTTTGCCCGGCATCGCAGTTTTGAGATCGGAATCATTACCAAGTCAAACCTAATTCTGCGCGACCTCGAGCTACTTAAAGATATCGCCGCGAACAACCGGCTCTCCGTGCGGCTGACCATCACCACGGTGAATACCGAACTGGCCCGAATCCTGGAGCCGCGAGCCCCTCGCCCTGATTTGCGTTTGCAAGCTCTTCGACAGCTGACCGAAGCAGGCCTGCATACAGGAGTAAGTTGCGCCCCGGTGCTTCCTGGTATCACCGATGGAGCGGCCGCTTTGGAGGCGTTGACCCTGGCCGTGGCCGAGACCGGATGCAAGCACATTTCCGGTGGGGCTCTATTCTTGAAGCCCTGCGCCAGCGCGGTGTTCCTCCCGTTCTTACGTGTGCAGTTTCCGGAATTGGTCGAGAGTTACGAGCGGCGCTACAAAGATTCCGCGTTCGTCTCCAAAGCCTACGCAAGCCAGATTGCGAAGACCATGACTCACTTGCGAAAAAAATACGGCATGGACGAAGTCTCGGTCACCGCCGACCTGCTTGCGAATACCGTCGGGCCAAAGAAGAGCCCGAATCCGGAGCAACAACTTAGCCTGTTTTAGCCTCCACCGTTCTCATCGAGCGGTCAGTGCGGAAGGATTCCCACCATCGGTCGTCGTCGTGCCCCCCAGCACCGTAAGCTGGCCCACCGTCGAGTCGAAGCTAAATGTGGAAAGCGATGTCCCTCCGCTGTTCGCCACATAAAGATATTCGGTTTGTCCGCCCGTCGCAGTGATGACGGTGCTACCCACTACGATCACCAGGCTGACCGGCGTCGGCCCGGTCGATACCGCGTTGGGGCTGATCGGCGTAAGCACGCCGGTTCCGCTGCTAATTCGATATTGCGAGATTTGGTTGGAGACTTTATCCACGACGTACAGGAAATTTCCTGACGGGTCGACCAGTGGGACGACCGGTCCAAGGCCCGAGGCAAACGGTTGCCCGGTGACATCCGTCAGAGTACCATCGGGTTCCGACGCATTGGCACACGTGTTCGTGACCTTATCGCAAATCGCAAACGCAGAAACATTGTTCGAACCTGAATTGGCGGCGAACAGGAACGCTCCGTTGGGCGTAATCGTCAGCCCCGTGGGATTTGTTCCCGCCGGGTAAGGCGTGGATGAAAACTGCGTAAGGGCCCCGGAACTTGGATCGATCGTGAAGCCCGAAATCGTGTTGTTGAAGTTATTTGAAACGTATAAATAATTGCCCGAGCCGCTGACCGTTAAGCCCGATGGCCCGACCCCCGAAGTATTAGGAACCCCCGGAATCGCTTCGTCCTGAAAAGGAGAGCCCGCAATCTCGGTTGCCGTCGTCCCACTGATGGCAAAAACCGAGATCGTGCTGGAAGCGGCCGCGCCGGGCCCTGAAAGAATGCCCTGGTTGGCTACAAAAAGATAGGTGCCCGCAGCATTGAATGCCATCGCCGAAGGGTTCAACGGAGCCGTTCCATTGGGATTCTTCAAGCTGACGGACGCAGCGGAACTGGCGCTCCCGTCACCGTTGATCGTGTAGGAAGCAAGGCACGGCGTTGTGGTCGTTAGGCTGGGGCACAAACCTCCACTACTGACAACAAAAAGCGTGGTCAGGGACGGAGAAATCACCATGGCGGCGGGCTGCGCTCCGCTCCCAATCCCTTGCCCAACAAGGCTGAGTGCGCCGCTGCTCGGGGTGATGACATACCCTTGCAAAGTCGAGTCGCCCGCAGTAGTTACGTAGAGGTCCGCCGTAGTGGTGCTCGTGGTTGGGCTGGTGTTGTTGCTACAACTCACACCGATGAGAATCGCGATGCCAATCAGCACTGCCACAAACCAACGAAACTTCCAGACCATTCTTTCTCCCTGGCATTTTGCCGCACTTACGCTTGACCAGCGTATCGGCAAGCGATGAATGATTTTCGATTATCGCATGTTCACGGCGAACTGTGACTTCGCACGCCGCGTCATTTCATCGGACGGCCAGCTGACCACCTTCGACTCTCGCGTCCAGAGACCCATCGTCGGGCGCAAGGGGCAGTTTGATTTCGACGAGTAATCCACCTTCGGCACGGTTGACCGCCCGCACACTTCCGCGATGAAAGCGAATCGCCCGTTCGGTGATGGCCAGGCCAAGTCCTACGCCACCCGTGCCGCGGCCCCGCGCGTCATCCAGTCGATAGAAAGGCTCGAACAATTTGTTAAGCGAAGCTTCGGGAACACCCGTGCCGCAATCTTCTACCCGAATCAGGGCAACCGGTCCAGCCGTGCCGCTGGATTTTTCCACCGTGATCTGCACCATCGTTCCTTCTCGCGTATAGCGCACCGCATTGCGGACAACGTTTTCGATCGCGCTCCGTAGCAACCCACTATCTCCCGCGACACAGCACTCCTGTTGCACCAGGCATTCAACACCGCAGCGCCGGTGCTGGGCTTCGAAAGCGGCGTCTTGCGCGACCTCGGCGATAAGCTCGCCCAGATTTACCCGGGCGGAACTCAGCGACTCCTTGCCGCTGTCCAGTCGAGCCACCGACAGAAGCCGACCGATCAGCGTATTCAAGCGATCCGCTTCGAGGTTCATCCGGTCGAGAGAACTTCTTGCTTCAGGTCCCGTCCGCTGGCGAGCCAGCTCCAGCGCCACATTAAGCCGGGCCAGCGGTGAGCGCAGCTCGTGCGAAATGTCGCTCAGCAATCGATTCTGCGAAGTCACCAGGATCTCGAGGCGTTCCGCCATTAAGTCGAAATCGCGCAATAGCTGGGACATCTCGTCCCGTCTGCGTCCGCCGGCAAATCCCGCCCTCGCCGATAGGTCTCCGGACGCGAGCTTCTGGGTCGCGGCGCGAAGCCGAGCCACCGGCGCCATGAGATATCTCGCGAGGAGGTAACAAATGACTCCCGAAGTGATGACCGCGATAAAGATGCTCGTGCCAGGCCACGCGTGCGGCCCAAAAATCTCGTGCTTCTCGGGTGGGATTTCAATCACCAAGGTATAAGTGCGGCCATCGGACGCGGCCATGGTCCGGCGTAAAAACTGCCGCGGCCCCAGCCTCCCCCAAATGCTATCCGCTGTCCGGGTCTTCCCCAACCGCGCCGATTCTATCCATTCCGGCGGTTTTCCGCCAAGAATGTCTTTGCCGTCTGCCTCGAACACTGAAGCCCAAATATGCTGCGTCTCGCGCAGACTTCGCAGATAGCGAACCACAGCATTCTCTCCTCCGCTCTGCCGCGCCTGGAGTGCCCCCTCCAGGATGTTGCCTTCCATCGACTCAATGTTCGCGATCTCGCCGGGGGGACGCATTGCCAGCGTGATCAAGATCGCGAAGACGACAAATAGTGCCTGCGCGATCCAGTAGGAAAAGAAAATCCTGAAGAAGACGCTCTTCACTCCGGGCGGCTCCTTACCGGCTCCCGGGAATGAGCGAAAATGTAGCCGACGCCGCGCACCGTTTTGATGTGCTCGGACCCCTCTTCCGAGTCGCCCAGCTTCTTTCGCACTTTGCTGACGTGCATGTCAATGCTGCGATCGAAGGGAGAAAACTTGCGCCCGAGAACGGCGTCCACCAGATGCTCGCGTGTCACCACTCGACCGGCTTCCTTCAAAAGCACGTGCAACAGGTTGAATTCGACGGAGGTAAGTTCCACCGGCTTACCCTGGCGGAACACGTTGCGGGTAGCCGGATCAAGCTCCACATCGCCCACATGTAGAATTTCAGGAATCAATCCATCGCCCGCGGTAGCTTGCGTCCGGCGGAGGATGGCGCGCACACGGGCCAGAAGTTCTCTCGGATTAAACGGCTTCGGTAAATAATCATCGGCGCCAATCTCAAGTCCGACGATGCGATCGACATCTTCGCCCCGAGCCGTTAATAGCAGCACAGGCACCCGAGAGGTCTTGCGCAACTGGCGCAGCAAATCGAAGCCATTGAGGCCGGGCAACATAACATCGAGCACAACCAGAGAATGGTTGCCCCCAGAAGCGCGTTCGAGGCCGCGTGATCCGTCGGCCACACTCTCGACGTCGAAGCCTTCCGGCCCCAGATATTCGGCGACGAGGCTGCAAAGTTCCACGTCGTCGTCGATGACTAGTATTCGCTCCAAGTCTTCCATTGTAGATGTCAAACGCCGCTTTTCATATTAGGGCTTTCTTTTCAATAAGAGTGGTAAAGAATTGTCAAATCGCGAAGGGAGAAGGCGGTTGGACGCGGTACACGTACGACAAAACTTTACTCGGGATGACCAACTCTTTACTAGCGACGCTTCGCCAATGGGTTCTAATTATTGGAGGGACGCTACAAGCCGCTCGCTCCCGGAGCCCAGGAAAACGGTGAAACGACAGCGGGCGGTTTAAGACAGAAATGAGTCTTGAATCCATTTTCTCGGCGACCTTTCCAGCCGGACAAGTCTGGCTCACCGCGTGTTCCCTGCTGCTGCTATGGATTTGCCGGGCTGCTTTTCGACGTGACAACTAGCCGATTCCTGGCCCGCTTTCCCTGCATCGAGCGCTGATAGAATCTCATCTATCAACCTCATGCGGATTCTCCGGCCACTGATCCCTTATTTCAAACGCTACCGCGCCGGATATATCTGGGGAACGGTTTATCTTTTTATAAATAACGCCGTCTGGATCATGTTTCCGCAGGTGATTCGACGCGCTGTCGACGACCTCCACACCGGCGTCACCCGTCAAAAGTTGCTCACCTACGCTCTGCTGCTACTGGCAATCGCGGCGATCAAAGCCATCTTCCAGTTCCTGATGCGCTGGGTTTTAATCGGAGTCTCGCGCGAGATCGAGTTCGACTTGCGCAACGATTTGTTCCGTAAGCTCGAAAGTCTCTCCCACTCGTACTTCCAGCGCACCCGCACCGGCGACATCATGGCCCGCGCTACCAACGATCTGAACGCGGTTCGCATGCTGTTAGGACCGGCTTACATGTACTCGGCCAACACCATCGTATTCACGGCTGGCGCGCTCGCCTTCATGCTTTCCATCAGCCCCAAGCTGACCTTTTATGCTTTTATGCCGCTGCCGCTGGTAAGCATAATCATCCAGCATTTTGGGCGGAAAATTCACGAACGCTTCGAGCGCATTCAAGCCATGTTCTCCGAAATCTCGGCGCGCGCTCAGGAAAATTTCTCAGGGGCACGCGTCATTCGCGCCTATGTGCAAGAAGAGGCTGAGATCGATGCGTTTGAGAAATCGAATCTCGAATACATCGCCCGCAGCCTGAAGCTGGTACGCCTGATGGGCATGTTGTGGCCGACGCTCGAAACCATGCTCGGCTTCGCTATCGTTCTCGTGCTTTGGCTCGGCGGGCGAGAAGTCATTTCCCATCGCATCTCCGTCGGCGAATTTGTCGCCTTCAACACTTATATGGTGCAACTCACCTTCCCCATCATCGCCTTGGGGTGGGTAATCAACCTCTGGCAGCGTGGGACCGCGTCCATGATTCGCATTAACGAAATCCTCGTCGAGCAACCTGAGATCAAAGACGGTCCGGAAGCTGAAAGCCGCCTGGAAATCGTTGGTGACATCGAATTCCGTAACCTCAATTTTGGTTATGGCGGAGCGGAAGTCTTGCACAACATCAACCTGCATGTGCCCGCCGGAACAAGCCTCGCGATCGTGGGGCCCACTGGGTCTGGAAAGACCACGCTGGTGAGCCTCATCCCGCGCATCTTCGACGCAGCACCCGGTTCGGTTCTCATCGACGGACGCCCGATTCGCGAATATCCCCTCGAGAAATTGCGTCGCGCCATCGGATTCGTGCCCCAGGAGACTTTTCTGTTCAGTGAGAACATCCGTGAAAACATCGCATTCGGAAGCCAAAGCGCCACGGATGATGAAGTTCGCAACGCGGCCGCGGCGGCAAATATTGCGGCGGACATTGAAAGCTTTCCCGAGCAATACAAGACCATGGTCGGCGAACGTGGCATTACGCTTTCCGGCGGCCAGAAACAACGCACTGCGATTGCCCGCGCCCTGATTCGGAATCCGCGCATCCTCATTCTCGACGACGCTCTATCCAGCGTTGACACCCACACCGAAGACAAGATTCTCAATCACCTCCGTCAGGTCATGCGCGGACGCACCACCATCTTCATCTCTCACCGCGTGTCCACGGTTCGCAACGCCGATCGCATCGCCGTGTTACACGCCGGACGAATCGTCGAGCTTGGAACTCACGAAGAACTGCTCGGACGAGGCGGCTATTACACCGACCTCTACAACAAACAGTTGCTCGAAGAAGAATTGGCCGAGGTGTAGTTGCCAAGTGTGAACGAATGAAGAGAATCGCAACCCCTGAATTACTCGACTCCGACGCCGGCAGCCCGCAAGAGATCGCCACTTCACTGAAAGACCTTGATCGCATAAACATATGGTTCGGAGGCGATCGGGTAACCGCAGCCATGGTTCGCACCGTCGCCCAGCGCAGCGCAAAGAAGAGGCTCACCTTGCTCGAAGCTGCAGCCGGATCGGGGAGGTCGGCTCAGCGCATCGCATCACGGCTGAGCCGCGACGGAATTGAAGTCAGCCTCACGCTGCTGGACCGCCGCGTTTCTCACATCAATCAATCGAACGGCAAAGCAAATCTTGCCGTCGTTGTCGCCGACGCTCTCGAACTTCCATTCGCGAACTCCAGCTTCGATGTTGTAAGTTGCAGTCTATTCGCGCACCATCTGTCGGAGGAACAACTGGCTAAGTTCGCCGCTGAGGCATTGCGCGTCTGCCGCACGGCGGTGCTAATCAATGATCTCGTTCGACATTCGCTCCACTACGCCATCGCTCACGCGGGACTGCCGTTGTTTCGTAGCCGCATTACATGGAATGACGCTCCGGCGTCGGTTCGACAATCCTATCGCCGCGATGAGATGGAACGGTTGCTGGGCCGGGTCCAAGCTTCTGCTTTCGAAATCAGAGCGTATTTCTTGTTTCGCATGGGCGCAATTCTATGGAAGTAAATATCGTTTACGATCTTGTGGTGGTGGGTGCGGGACCGGCGGGAAGCGTCGCCGCGATTTCAGCCGCACGCTCCGGCGCGAAGGTGCTCCTCTTGGAGAGTGGAAAGTTTCCTCGACAAAAAGTTTGCGGCGAGTTTGTTTCCGCCGAGGCCCTACAGCTGCTTGCTGAGACTCTATCTCCGCAACATCAGGGACTTATTCGGAACGCGCTTCGCTTGCATCGCGCCCGGCTCTTTCTCGACGGAGAGATCATCGAAACCAGCGTCACTCCTCCAGGCGCCAGCATCGCACGCATCGATCTCGATGCCGCCCTTTGGGACTCAGCTCGCGAATCCGGTGTAGAAGCCATCGAGCGCTGCAGCGTTCGTTCCGTCACCCGCGTCGAACCGGAGATCTTTCACACCAAGACCACTCAGAAAGTACTAATTTCTCGGTCGGTCATCGATGCTTCGGGGCGATGGTCGACTCTCAGTTCTGCGGCTCTTGCAGGCGATCCCGATCGACCGTCCCACGCACAGCGGTGGATGGGCATCAAGGCCCACTTTTCCGAGGAAGCGCCGGAGATGTCGACCGACCTGTATTTCTTCGACGGTGGATATTGCGGCGTTCAGCCGGTTCAGATGGCAGGAGAAAAGCAAGTCGGACGGCTGAATGCTTCGGCGGTTGTGAAAGCCGGGAGTGCCAAGAGTCTTCAGGAGGTTTTTATTCGCAGCGAAGCCTTGGCGCGTCGCGCTAAGAATTGGAAGCCGCTGATCCAGGAGCTTACAACCTTCCCGTTGATCTTCGGATCGCCGGAGCCAGAAAGGGATGGCGTCCTCAGAGTGGGCGACGCGGCCGCGTTTGTCGACCCTTTTGTGGGCGATGGAATCTCGCTGGCGACCCGCAGCGGAGCCCTTGCTGCCGCCTGCCTCTCGCCATTCCTTTCGCGTCGGAAGACCCTTCGCCAGGCGACTGCCGATTATCGCGAAAGTTATCGGGTTTGGCTGAGTCCAGTCTTTCGGTCGTCCTCCCAAGTTCGCCGCTTGCTGCGACTGCCGCGCCCAGTTCGAAGACCACTGATTTTCGCGTTCCAGAAGGCCCCGGCGCTGACCAATTATTTCGTCAGCGCGACCCGCTAGCGAATCACTAAGACTTCGCGAATATTGTCGCGAGTGAGAAAGAACTTGATCGAGGCGAAGTCGCGGAACAGGGTTTCGATGTGGCGATTGTTGAAGACGCGTTGCAAACGAAACCCACCCGTGACAGCCGTGTGCTTGGCACCGGTCGGTCCGCGACGAACTTCGCGGCGCGGCTGAATCGGCTGCATCTCCAGCATGTTTTCGACACCGATGTGATAACGATAGCAGGGGGCGTCCGGCCCAGCCTCATGCGTATGAAAAAAGGCCAGAAGCATTCCGCCCGGCTTCATACTCGACCAAAACTTCGCCATCACGGGTTTGACCAGGCTCTCATCCAGATAGTCGGCAAGATTCCAACAAAGAATGATGTCGAAGTGCGACGCGGGATAAAGCAGGTTATCGCTAAGAAAGCGCTTGCTGTCGAGAATTATTTTTCCCTGCTCGTCTTTCGTCACCAGCGCGGGATCCGAGGATGCATCCAGCAGGTCCTCACTATAAACCTTGTGGCCGTGCTCCGTGAGAAAGCGAATATTGCTGGCCGACGTGTAGCCCACATCCAGCACGCACAGCGTTTCTTCACCCTGCAGCGCGCGCGAGATTTCTACCAGTCCGCTCGACCGGCGAGTCAGCCGCTTCGATGCCGCCGCCTTGGCGTCTGCGGCAGCCTCAGCCGATGAGCCCCGAAAAAATCTCATGAAAGAGTTTGAAGCGGATGCCATGATTTCTAATCTGCTTCCGCGCCTATCGTTATTCTAATCAAAGCCACTTCATTCTAATCAAAGCCACTTCCGTCGAAATAATTCCAGTGAAATCGAAAGCGAGGGTAAATGCGCTACTTCTTCTCTCCGCCCACCGCAGCCAGCGAAACATTATTCTTCGATCCGGCTTGCACCCCGTCCCGCTGTACATCCAACTTTCCTTTGAAGAACGCACCCTCTTCGATCGATATGCGCGCCGTGGTAATGTCCCCCGTAGCCACTGCGGAACTCCGCAACTCCGTGCGATCGGTGGCCGACAGCTTACCATCGACCTTGCCCTGAATGACCAGCCCTTTCGCGGTCACATCGGCCCGTACCTGCCCATGGGGCCCAATCGTTAAATTGTTGCCGTCCAGATTGATTTTGCCCTCGACCTGGCCGTCGATATAAAGGTCCTCGCTGCCCGAGAGCTCGCCTTTGATAATGACTGACTTGCCAATGTGCGCCGCTTCGACAGCTTTTGTGGTTTCCATTTACCCTCCCAGGCCCATTCTAAAATAGGCTCCGAACTTCCCGATCATCTCACGAATCGCGGTTTGTGGCGAAACCGTTAGGTCGTGGCGAGAAGACGATCCCGGCGAACAACAACGTGCGCCGAATTGTCGTCTAACATCGTAGCTATGAGATGGGTAGGGCGTTGCAACCGCCAATGGCCGGATATCATCCTCGCATGCGGCGTCACCTTGCTGGTACTCTCCGCCGCCGCCGAGAACTTTCCCTCATCGCTCCCCCCTCAAGAGCTGGTTCGCGCCGTCGTCGCCAACGAACTCAAACCCGATCCACCCGACGCCCCAAGGCTTGCCTACCGCGACCACAAACAAAATTCTCGTGGTTCCCAAACCGAACTCCTGGTCGAAACCAGGCGAACCATGGTCGGCTTGATCGTCGAACGCGATGGCCGTCCCCTAACCGCACAAGAGCGCGAAAACGAAATGGCGCGAGTCCAGCGCTTTGTGAACGACCCCGAAGAACTCAAGAAGAAGGCGCGTAGAGAAAAAGAAGACAGCGACCACGAAGCCGAGATCATGCGCGCTTTGCCGGATGCCTTCATCTACACATTTGCGGGAAAAGAAATGGGCCACGCCGATTTGGGCGAGGATGGCGTCGAATTATTGCGCTTCAATTTCGAACCGAATCCTAATTATTCTCCACCCACTCGCGTCGAACGCGTTCTGACCGGAATGAAAGGATTCGTGCTCCTTGACCCAAAACAATATCGCTTGGCGGAAATTGATGGCACCCTCTTCCGCTCGGTCGACTTTGGATGGGGATTCCTAGGCTCACTGAACAAGGGCGGCCACTTCATCGTCAGGCAGGCCGAAGTCGCCCCCCGCCAATGGGCGGTCACCACCATGGACCTGGCGTTCTCCGGCAAGATCCTCCTGCTGAAATCCCTCAATGTTCAGTCGAAGGATGTGTTCAGCGACTTCCGCACGGTTCCAGGTAATCTCACTTTCGCCGAAGGCTTGCAGATGCTCGAAAAGCGGCAATCGGACTTGGCCCAGAATTCCCCCTAAGCCGCAAGATCGCGAAACGTGATGAGCTGGATTCCGGCACGATCAATCATCTCGCGCAACCCAGGGGCAATGAGCATCTCTAGTTCAATCTCCCGCGATGCCAGCAGCCGCGTACCTGCCTGCTGCAACTCCGCATCGTTATAGCCAGGATGGCACACCAACTCCCACGTCCCCTCGGGCAAATTCTCGATCAGCGGCGCAAGCGATCGCATCTCCATCGACCCTGTGGCCGCAATCCCGATCGTCCCCTCCGTCGTCATCAAGCCGATCTCCGCCACTCTGCGACGAAAGCCCGCGGCCAAGCGGCTCAAGGCCGTAACCTGCAACTGCCGAAGCCAGAATTGCCGATTCCATGAAGATAGCGACAGCTTTGGCGTTTCAAAAGGATTGCGCACTGCCCGGACTCCGCATGCCCGCGCGGCCCGCAGCAGTGGGCCGGCGATCTGCGGAAAGATGTGCGTATGCTTGTGCGTGTCGAAATGGCTCACCTCGACTCCCGCGGCTTGCAATTTCCTCATCTGCGCAGTCGCCTCGGCCTCAATCTCGCGGGGACTCGTTCTCCCCAATAGCGCTCGCAGAATGCTGACCGACAGTTTCGCCGGGAAACGGCCCTCCACTTCGATCAGAGTTGGAACTTCCTGGACGGATAGGACCGGCGCTCCGTCGACCAGCACAACATGGCATCCGATGCTCATCCCGGAGAGTCCGGCGACCAGGCCTGCTGCTTCGCCAAACGCTGCGCCTGTCGCCATCAGCGTTGCGGATGTCAGCGCCCCATCGCGATGCCCCTCTGCAATAGCCCGATTGACTCCCGACGTAAGCCCGAAATCGTCCGCATTGATGATGAGCCTGCGCACGCGCCAGTCTAACAGCGAGCCTCCAACGGCAGGGGCCAAAACTCGCCCCACAAATTAAATTCCATTAAAGACTAGTAAGTAGATAGGGTTTTAGTGTATATTGACTTTGTTCAAAGGCAACGCATTGAAGTTATGCGAAGAATGTTGCAAAGACCGGAGGGCGGCGAGAGCGGCCGCTTTCACTGCGACGGATGCGAATGGACGTTCTTCCTCCAGCGTCCGTTCGCTTCCGATTGCACTTTCGCAGTGCAGCAAAGCTACGCGGTACGCTGGTTTGCACAACACCGTTGCAGCGACTTTCCTCGTGCCACATCATCCCAATCTCCAATTCCCGGACTTCGTAACAGAATCGACGGTAGCACTCACACCATAGAAATCGCACCAAGGAGACATCTATGAAAGCCTTCCTCGCCGACAACACCTGGATCGTCTGGTGGAGCTTGATTATGCTGGTGATTCTGCGCTGGTTTCACTTAATGGCGTCCACCCGCGACTCACAGGAGCAAGAAGAGCCGGAATATCCGGCGGCCACGCCACCCGTGACCGGCATGGGTCCGGGGCCGGCTGGAAGTATGGCGCATTAGCAAATCCCTGCATCCCGACCGGGTCGCGCCTTCCTGCCCGCGCTCAAACCAGCTTCTTCATCTCTGGATAATACTTCTCAATCATCCGCCCTGTCATCAGCCCACCCTCGTACTCCGGAATAATCACTTCATCTGCGCCAGAGTTTCGCATCGCTTGCGCATACCGCTGCTGTCCGGCACGAGTAATGATTTTAGCCGAAGGATTCATTGCCTTCGCGGTCACTGTGATGTACAAATTGTCCGCGTCGTTGTCGATCACCACGCAGACGCCTTTGGCTCTCCGTATGCCGGCCATCTCCAGAATGTCGTGCCGCTTGGCATCGCCTTGAATCACCAAATAGCCTTCTTTGATCAGCTCGCGATAGAGTCCGTCGTTGATTTCGATGAGCACGAACGGAATTTCAAGCCGCTGCAGTTGATCGACGACTGTGCGCCCCACTTGTCCGTAGCCGCAGATAATAAAATGATCGCGAGCCGCTTCGATACCAACGTTTGTGACCATCGCCCTCCATGCCTCCATGCCGTGACGGCTGAAAATAGTGACCAAAACTCGCTCGGCCACCCAAACCTGAAACGCAAAAATCGCGAAGAATACAAAGATGGCGAAAAACTTAGTGGAGTCCTGAACCCTAGCGTAATCGATCGCGTGAGGATGAAACATCCAGAAGAGCGCGTCCTGCCATCGCAGTCCTTCCAAATGCACATACACGCGCACACATAACACGCAGAAGCCGATGAGCAACACGACCGGCAACCACAAACGGCGCAAAAATAAGACGATTACGCGAGCCACGGTGCAAGGATGTTAGCACCCGCGACTATCGAACGTAAGCGCAACGAAATAATCGCACTGATAGACAAATTCTATCCCTCAACCACCAGCGACTTAAATTCCTTATGCCGATCGATGTAGGTTTTCACGAACGGACACCACGGAACTACGCCCAAACGATTCTCGCGGGCATACTGCAACGCCGCCTTGGCGAGTTCACTGCCGAAGCCTCGGCCTTGTAGTTCCAGCGGGGTTTCGGTGTGGAGAAGGTAAAGTTTGCCCTCGCCAAGCTTGTAAACCAGCACAGCGACGCGTCCGTCGGCTTCGATCTCAAACTGATGCTGCTGCGGATTGTGTACCGGAATCGGTGCCGCATCCATAGGAATAGCTTTCCGTAGGGTGAAATTGAAAATTCGCTGAAGCAGGCTCATTGCCCCTCAGACGAAACAATGTTTCTGATTTAATCGCTAGATGCTGATTATTATGGCTGGCCTGCCTGGATCTGGGAAGAGCACTCTTTCGTACGCCCTCGCAGACAAACTTGCGGGCGTCGTTCTCAACAAAGACGGAGTCCGCGCCGCCCTCTTCCATGCCAGCGAAATCGAATACTCCTCCTCACAGGATGACTTCTGCATGGAGATCATGCTGCAAACCGCCGCCTATCTATTCGGCAAGAATCCCGCGCGTCACATCTTCCTCGACGGACGAACATTCTCCCGCCAATACCAGATCGACCGCGCCCTCGCCGCCGTCGAATCATTGAGCCAGCCGTGGCGCATCTTGGAATGTGTAGTCTCCGACGAGGACGCTCGAAAACGCCTTGCAGCTCAGGTCAAGCGAAACGATCACCCCGCCGCCAATCGAAACTTCAGCCTCTATCTGGAAGTCAAAAGCCGATTCGAAGAGATCGTCCAGCCTAAGATACTGATCGACACCAGCCAACCGCTGGAAGTCTGCATCAACATCGCTCTCGCCGCCCTTCGTTAATCGACTCGGGACTTCGAAGCCCGTCCGATGCAATTGTGTCGTAAAATACGATTTCACCTCAACTCTTAATTTCAGGAGTCATTTGCATGAAACGAATTGCCCTGTCCGCGCTCGTGCTTTCGGCCACCCTCTGGGCCCAGACCGCCCCTGCCAAACCCGCAACTTCAGCGCCCGCAGCACCCGCTGAACCCGTCGCCGTCATCGACACCACCGTCGGCAAACTGACCTGCACGCTCTTTCCCGACAAGGCTCCCATCGGCGTTGCCAACTTCATCGGCCTCGCTCGCGGAACCAAAGACTGGACCAATCCCGTCACGCACGAAAAGAAACATGGCGTTCCCCTTTACGACGGAACTATTTTCCATCGCGTGATTCCCAACTTCATGATTCAAGGTGGAGACCCCGCCGGCACCGGCGCCGGCGATCCCGGATACAAATTTAAGAACGAAACTTCCCCCGACCTGTTGTTCGATCGTCCCGGACGTCTCGCCTACGCCAACGCCGGCCCGGATACCAACGGCTCACAATTTTTCATTACCGAAATCGCCTATCCCAGCTTGAATGGCGGATACACCATCTTCGGTCAGTGCGATGACGCCGCCGTCGAACTCGTCAAACAAATCGCCCGTCGCGGCCGTGACTCGAATGACCGACCTTACGAATCGGTGAAGATCAATCACATTGCCATTACAGGCGACAAAGCGAAGGCGCCGGTCAAGACAATCAACACCGCCAGGAAACCAATGGCCGCGCCAGCGCAATAACGCATAATTTTATTTTTTGAAAGGAAATCATGAGCCGTCAACCGGGTTTGTACGCTAGCTTTGAAACCTCCGAGGGAACCATCGTTTGCCGATTGTTCGAAAAAGATGCGCCGAAGACTGTCGCCAACTTCGTCGAGCTGGCCGAGGGCAAGCGCGAGTGGACGCACCCCACTACTCGCAAGAAAAGCAAAGACCGACTCTACGATGGAACCATCTTCCACCGGGTCATCCCCGACTTCATGATTCAGGGTGGCGACCCCGCGGGTACAGGAATGGGCGGCCCTGGATATCAGTTTGAAGACGAGACGAAAGGCTCTCCCCACAAATTCGACGTCAAGGGCAAGCTCGCCATGGCGAATGCCGGCCCCAACACCAACGGCTCACAATTTTTCCTTACCCTCGCTCCGACCACGTGGCTCACCGGCAAGCACACAATTTTCGGAGAAGTGGTCGAAGGACAAAACGTCGCTGACAAAATCGTGGCCCAGCCGCGCAACCGCCAGGACAAACCCAACAAAGACGTCGTGTTGAAATCTGTGACCATCGAGAGAGTATAGCCCTCTTGGTGTCTTACTCAGCCTCCGCCCGCCAGCGTCGGGGCTTCGGGAATTAGTTAGGGATCTTCGATCTGCCGAGATCGAGCACGCCGATGCGGTCGTATTTCGCCATGTCTGCGTAAACCGGGATCTTCTGCACTCCCGTGGGAGAGTGCGCGAAAACGTACCACTGTGAATCTTCTTCTACGAAATTGACGTAGTAGTCCTGTCCGTTCAGTTCAAATTGCAATTCATTGCCTCCCTTGGGCGAAAAATACTGCTAAAAATTCAGGACGGGCTTGCGCCCGTCCTTCGGTAAAACTCATCACTGGTTGACGAGATCCTTCGCATTCGCTCAGGATGACGGCTGCGGGCTCTCGCTTCGCTCACGCCCGCGAAAGCCCCATCACTTCTTGTCTTCCACGTCCACGTACTCGGCGTCGATCACGCCTTCGTCTTTCTTGGGCGCGGCGTGTCCGTTGGTTTCCGGACCACCGTTCGCGCTCGGTCCCGCGCCTGCCGTTGGAGGCGCCTGCGCTGCCTTGTACATTTCCTCCGCCAGTTTGTGCGAGGACTTGGTCAGCGTCTCCAAAGCGCGATCCATCTGCGCCTTGTCGTTCGACTCCAGCGCTTTCTTCGCGTCCGCGATGGCGTTCTCGACGTCGCCGCGTTCCGAGCCGCCGATCTTGTCGCCCTGCTCGCGCAGCATTTTCTCTACGTTGTAGACCATGCTGTCGAGCTTGTTCTTGGCTTCGATCGACTCGCGCTGCGCCTTATCTTCGGCGGAGTGCGCGTCGGCTTCCTTGGCCATGCGCTCGACTTCGTCTTTGCTCAAGCCAGAGGATGACGTGATCGTAATCTTCTGGTCCTTGCCAGTTCCGTTGTCCTTCGCCGTGACGTTGAGAATGCCGTTCGCGTCAATGTCGAACGTTACCTCGATCTGCGGCACGCCGCGCGGTGCTGGTGGAATGCCCGTCAGGTGGAACTTGCCGAGCGTCCGATTCTGCGCTGCCAGAGGCCGTTCGCCCTGGAGCACATGAACCTCAACCGAGTTCTGATTGTCGGCCGCGGTTGAAAACGTCTCCGTCTTGCGGGTCGGAATCGTGGTGTTGCGCGGAATCATAGCCGTAGCCACGCCGCCCAAAGTTTCAATCGACAGCGACAGCGGAGTCACGTCGAGCAGCAGTAAGTCTTTCACTTCGCCGCCCAAAACGCCGCCCTGAATGGCCGCGCCGATGGCGACGACTTCGTCCGGGTTAACGCCCTTGTGACCTTCCTTCCCGAACAGCTCTTTCACCAGAGCTTGAATGCGCGGCATACGCGTCTGTCCGCCGACCAACACAACTTCATCGATCTTGCTTGCGTCCACGCCCGCGTCCTTGAGGCACTGTTTGCAAGGCCCCACCGACCGCTGGATGATGTCTTCCACCATCGACTCAAGCTTCGCCCGGGTCAGCTTCTTGACCAGATGCTTCGGACCGCTCGCGTCCGCCGTGATGAATGGCAGATTGATCTCAGTCTCCATCGTGGTCGAAAGCTCGATCTTGGCCCGCTCGGCTGCGTCCCGCAGACGCTGCAAAGCCATTTCGTTGCCCTTGCCACGCAGGTCAAGGCCTTCGTCCTTCTTGAATTCGTCGATGAGCCAATCCACGATGCGTTGGTCGAGATTGTCGCCGCCGAGGTGGGTGTCCCCATTGGTGGCTTTGACTTCGATCACGCCCTCGCCGACTTCCAGGACGGAAATGTCGAACGTTCCGCCGCCGAAGTCGTAGACCGCGATGGTCTCGTCTTTCTTCTTGTCGAGTCCGTAGGCCAGCGCTGCCGCCGTTGGCTCGTTGATGATGCGCTTAACGTCGAGTCCGGCAATTTGGCCGGCATCTTTGGTCGCCTGGCGCTGTGCGTCATTGAAGTACGCAGGCACGGTGATGACCGCCTCGGTCACTTTTTCGCCGAGATAGTCTTCTGCCGCCTTCTTCAGTTTTTGCAGAATCATCGCCGAAATCTGCGGCGGTGTATGCTCCTTGCCCTGCGCCAGCACCGCGACGTGGTCGCCCGACTTCACGACCTTATACGGCACCATCTTGATCTCTTCGGTGACTTCGTCGAAGCGCCGTCCCATAAAGCGCTTGATCGAATACACCGTGTTCTCAGGATTGGTAATGGCCTGCCGCTTGGCCACCTGCCCGACCAGCCGTTCGCCGGTCTTGGTGAAGCCGACCACCGAGGGGGTGGTGCGTCCACCTTCTTCATTAGGTATCACTTTCGGCTCTCCACCCTCCATCACCGCCACGCAGGAGTTAGTGGTGCCGAGGTCAATTCCGATAATTTTAGCCATAAGTTGGCTCCTTTTAATCTCGTAAGCCCTTTATAATCTTAGCACTCGACATTGCGAGTATCTCGATAATAAGAACTGAGTGAATCATTGTCAAGTTTTAGATGCGGACAGAGGCGGGGAGGATGCGGTGGAAGCTGGAAAAGCAATGCGTCCATAGGACGGGCGCGAGCTTGGAACGACGGGGCGGATCAAATGGGGCGCGTGGGTGTGCCAAGCTCAGCATATAATTCCTCTGGGAAGGCCGACATATGCGAATCGTTCTCTTGATGGCGCTTCTCGCTGGTCAGATGTGGGGATTGTCGGATGCGGACGCGAAAGCGAAGGCTCGGGCATTGGTCTCGGAAATCGAGAAATGCTCACCGCGAGTCGTTGTAGCAAAAACTAGCAAACACGGATGGTCGAAGGGCACGTGGGGTCCTCCGATAAACGCAGACTTTGATGTCCTGAAAACGAACTCAATCATCTGGCCTTATCGGATCGTAATCACGTTTACGATTCCGTTCAGCAATTCAGAGAGCCACAAGAATCCAGCCGAAGCTGAGCAGGATGCAAAACCTGCCATCGCGTTCAGATCCAGTTTCCAGAATGTATACGAGGTAGGGGACGATGGCGGCATCCGACTTTCGCAGACCCTAAGCTTGCCGCTTACTTTGACTGGCGAGAGCGGATGGAAAGAACGCCAGCGCTTGCCAGACGCCTGCTGGGATCACTTGCCGTAACCAGAGTAAGGCATCGAACGACGCATTTCCCTGACAGTCCTTATTCCCCGCCAGGGTCAGAGAGGCAATTGTCACGCGATAGCTAGAGTGGGTATGGGGCGCACGCCCGGCCTCCCTTTGCTCAGTTTCTTCTTCTTGTCGTTAGCCGATCTGAATTGGCTGACCGACAATCGGCTGGCGCTTCTTCGCCTGGTCCAAAATCGCTTTAATCTGCGCTGCTATATTTCTCAGCTCTTGATATTCCTCGTCGGTGAACACGAGCACGGTTGCCGCTTCTTCCCTGAAAATACCTAACTCCGGCGCGTTGATGGATGGCATAAGTTTCTCTCAACTAAAACGGTCGTCCGGCGTTTCAGGAGTCGGGACTTTTGTTGGTAAGCCATCGGCACCCTCAGCGACATCATCCCTAGAGCCGCCATACCCGCGGCGGTGAGTCGAAGGCAAGCGCTTGGCTTGCTCGATGACTGAATCTATGTCCTCGTCTTTAAACGCCATGACAAGCCGATTCTCTCGCCAAGCCCATCCCTAAAGCAAGTCCGTCTCTGGATGCCAGAAGCGCAGTTTGGCCAGCCTTCTCGCTTGTAATTCACATGAAGTACAATAGCGAAAGGAGAAGCAGCCCTCTCATGCCCGCAAACGCCTTGGTGCAAACCCGGATCCATCCCGCTGTGAAACAGCGTGCGACGGAAGTACTGGAAGAGTTGGGGATTACAGTCTCAGAGGCAGTACGCATTCTGTTGACCCGTACCGCCAACGAAGGCGCGCTCCCGTTCGCTTTAACTGTTGACAGCGCCGCCCACGACGCATGGTTCCGGGCCAAGGTGCAGGAAGCGCTGAGCGACCCTCGACCGACTATTCCGCACAAGAAGGTCGAAGCCCACTTCGCCAAGCGCCGGGCCGCCGCGCTCCGCAAAGCGCGATAATTCGTCATGCCTAAGCGCATATGGCTCGAGTGGTCGGCCTACGCTTTGGCCGACCGCGATGCGATCTTCGACTACATCGAGGCCGACAGCCCGCAAGCCGCCATCACGGTCGACAACCGCATCCGGGAGCGGGTCGAAATGTTAATCCAGTTTCCGCAAAGTGGCCGCCCCGGTCGCATCGAGGGAACGCGAGAACTGGTGATTGGCCGCACGCCCTATATCGCCGCTTATCTCATCGAGGGGAACATTGTCCGAATCTTGCGCGTGCTTCACGGCTCACGGCGCTGGCCCGACGACATACCCGAAGGAACCGCAGTGAGTTGAATCCACTCGGGCCGAACGTACCCCTCACCCGACTCTCAGTCGAAATCCACCGCGAAGTCCGCCTGCACGAAAACATCGGACTGAAGCGAAGCATTGCGCAGAACGAGGTAGTACTTCTGCGATTGGGACGCCGTGGCCTTCAAAATCCAGCTTACTGAGCCTTCAGAAGAAGTATGCGTAAAGGTGGTCTCTCCTGGCCGATCATGAGCGAAATCGTTGAACTCTTGTTCGCTCATCAACAAAACGTCAATTTGCTCGGGATCTTGCCGATCCCCATCGTTGGTGCTCGAAGCCGTGAATTGACCGTGTAGAACGGAACGGATTTCGTGAGCGGGCACGACGAAAGCGAACACCTTGTGGCCAGTCAGGCGCAATCGACCATGAACCAGACGATTAGTGCCACGAGTGTTCGTTTGAACAACGTGGTCGATGGGGAGTGGCGTACCGATTACCCGCTCATCCGAAGTCTGCTGATACGTACTCGACGCCTGATCACCGAGCAACCCTTTAGGAAGCGGTGCTGAGTCGGCGTCGTGACCCGCAAGCACTCCCACCTTGACGCTGGAGGTCTTCAGGGTCTCACCGATCTCGGGATCGCCCTTGGCAATTTCTGCATTCGAGTCTTGCGTGACAGCCAGCTCTCGCTTCTGGCTGACCAAAACAGGAGCCAAGTCCGCTGTGGGCTTCAACATGAAATAAGCACCGGCAACCAGGGTCAACATTCCGGCAACGATGCCAAGAGTTTTGTTCAGCATTCCGACGCCCTTCGCACTCGACGTAAGTTTCGCGGAGAAAGGGCGTCCCTGCCAAGATTACGAGTGTCACAACGCCCTTGCGTCTATCGTCCCGAATACAGGTTCAACCGATGTTCCCGCAAGAAATCGAGCTTATCCCTCATCTGCGTCGCGGGCGGGTTCGGATACGGCATGAATTTCGCGCTGCTATCGCAGGCGGCGATGTCGTTGCTCATGATGATGCATTCGATCCATAGCTTCTTGGAAGCGTTGAGATCGTTCAGATATTGCCTCGGAGCCTTAAGCGTGCTCGGAATCAAAATTAAAGCCAGAGCCCAGATCGAGATGGTCTTCCAAAGCGATGCCTGCCGGGTGAGCAGATGAAAGTACAGCGCTAGAAACGCCGGTATAAGTAAGCCCATGTAGCGAGAGGTCTGGGCAGCTTCGGGCATGCCGGTGCAAACGCGTCCAACCGCCGCATCCCACAAAAACAAAAGTGAGAATCCGAGTAAGGCGACGATCACTCGATCAATCGCGACCGGCGCTCGATTCAAGAGGAGGCGTCTGCCATGCCAGAGAAAAATGGCGATCTCGACCAATACGAGCAATCCGCCCAGGACCGTTGCCAGAGTGATCGAATGAGGACTGAAGATGTTGAGGAAGTAGGCAAACGCGAGACTTAAGAACCACAGATATTTCCAAGGATGCGGATCGGGAAAAACGAAGCATGACACGGCCGGATCCCAACGATAGTTGTGGAAGAAACTGGCCAACGACAATCCCGCAACGAGCAGGCCAGCAATTGACGGAATGACGGATCGCCCGTTCCGCGCCGCGCCCAACACTTCGACGGCAAACAGCGCGATCGTAATCGGCCCCATGAAAATCCCGAAGCCGGTATAGATCAGCAGGAAATTTGTTAGCAGAATAAGCGCATAGCTCAGAGCTGGCGGCGAAATTAGCCAGGCCACGCAATATAGCGCAATCAGCAATTCCGGCGCGGCCGAATAGGAGGGATTGGGCGCGACGGTCAGGGCTTCCATTTGGCTAAATGTCATGACCAAACAAGGAATTATGACGTCGGAATACGAAATCTCTGCCAAGAGACGTTTCTTAAGAGACAAAAATGCGATCGCTGCCAAGAACAGCGCCCCCGCCATGAGCATTGCTTCGGAACGCGCATTCCAAGACGTAGCCTCCAAAACAATCCGGTCGAGCATGAGCCCAACACCCTCGCGGTGCGGGCCGTGTTGATAGACAAATGTCTGCCACCACGAGGCGTGCCGAAATAGCGGATTGTAGAAATCCCACTGGTCGCGGTAAAGCAGGCTCACGGCGTTTTCCCAGAGAACGCGGGTGAGCCGCCAAGCCTGCAGTAGCAGAACGGCGCAGGTGGCGATCAGCGGCAACTGGCGAGCGCTCACGAGGCTGGAAGGTCTTGCGTTCAAGAAGATTCAATCTAGCATGAGACGCAGCGGCCTGATAGACTGCGGCTCCGGTTGGAATCGAGCATGGAAGCGCACGAAAAGAATTTGCGTCCAAGCAACGTGATTATTCGCGAGCTCGCGACTCTGGACGACTTTCACCAGGTCGAAGCCGCCGAACGCGAAATTTGGTCTCTGGCCGACATCGACGTGCTGCCGACAACCGTCGCGATCGCATTCCAGGAATCAGGCAATCACTGGATTGGCGCCTTCGACCGGCAACAGCTCGTTGGCTTCGCTTGCGGATTTTTCGGCGTCGACAATCAGCGGCTGAATATGCACTCCCACATGCTTGGCGTTCTGCCCAAGTATCAGAATGGCGATCTCGGATATCGCTTGAAGCTGGCCCAACGAGAGCGAGCTTTGACCGTAAAAGTGAACGTGGGCAGCGATCCCAAGCATGGCAGCGTGGGCATTCGCGAAATCACATGGACGTTCGATCCCCTCCAAAGCCCCAACGCGCACCTCAACTTCACCAAACTTGGCGCACTTTCGCAGCGTTACAACGCCGACTTCTACGGGCCGCATACATCCAGCTTGCTCCATCAGAACGGCACGGATCGGCTATGGATGACCTGGCCGATCGCCAGCCGCCGCGTACAAAAGAGAATCGCAGGCGAAGAAAGCCGCCCCGTCGTGCTCGATGCGCTGACAACCTTGCCTCCCCTGGTTCGCTTTGACGCAAGTGGCGCCCCTATCCGCGCCGACCTCGCTACGTGTCTCGCACGCCAACGGGTCGCCATCGAAATTCCAAGCGATATGGCAGCGGTGGAAAGAGACGATCTCACGTTGGCCCGCGAGTGGCGAACTGCAACCCGTTGGGCGTTCACCGAGGCCTTGAGCGCGGGATACTTCGTCGCCGACTTCTGCCGCCATGTTCGTGGGCGCCAAGGCCCGGGATCCTACCTCTTGGAAAAAGGCGGCGCACTCATCGATTTGGATACTTCTCTCTAAAATCGCCGCCTGCCCGTGTTGAGCGCGTCGCTCTCGGGATGGCATCGTATGGCGGTTTACCGAAAGATCCATTCCTCCATCCCCCAACCCAAGGGCAAGGGCAGACTTCAAGCTCGATCTAAGGCCGGCCATTGATCGCGCAACTCGGGGATCCTCCGTCAACAAACCCTCCCGGACCTTGTGCGACGACGCCCAATCCGTTACCGTGGAAGTGCTCTCGCGATTCTTCCTTCCTTCCGACCTCGCACCACGAATTCGAGCCATTGCTACATTCCTTGTGCAAAATGATGGGGTATCATGCAATGGCACACCATATATCGTGTTTTCACTCTTGACCCCTGCCTCCGCAGACGATTACAGTTAAGAGCAATTCAGGCAGACGCGTCCGAATGGCAGAAGGAATTGTGCTCGCTACGCGAAGACGAACCTTAGTGGTAACGGCGGATGGGGATCGCGAGTCACTCGCAATGAGATTGCAGCATAAGAAAAGAGGTTCACATTGCTTAAGCTAAAGAGACTGCAAATTCTGGGCTTCAAATCGTTTTGCGATCGCACGGAGTTGAAGTTTCACGGCGATGGCGTCGCGGCGATCATCGGGCCAAATGGCTGCGGCAAGTCGAATATCGCGGATGCCATCTCGTGGGTGCTGGGCGAACAGTCCGCCAAAACTCTGCGCGGCTCGCGCATGGAAGATGTAATCTTTGCCGGCACGCGTGATCGCAAGCCGAATGGCATGGCGGAAGTCTCGCTGACGCTAATCGATCCGGAAATATACGACGGACCAGACGCAGGTCAGCCGACCGAAGTCGACGTTCAGGAGAATTTGCCGACGGAAACTTCGGGTGATTGGGACGAAGCGGAAGTGCGCGCCCGCGCCTCAGAAGACACCGAGCGGGCGACCGAGGAAGCGTGGCCTGGCAAAGCCGAAGAAGCCGAGGGTGAAAGCGAAGTGGCTGAAGCTGTCGGCCCCCTCGTAGTGTTGAAGATCCGGCGCAGAAAATTTCAGCAGTCGGCCCGAGCCGGAGAAATTATGGTGACGCGCCGGCTATTCCGCTCCGGCGAGAGCGAATACTTGCTCAACGGAAAACTCTGCCGCCTGCGCGATATTCAAGAACTGTTCATGGGAACGGGTCTCGGGCCGGAGTCGTACGCGCTGATCGAGCAGGGACGAATTGGCCAGATTCTCAGCAGCCGTCCCACTGATCGGCGCGCGATTTTGGAAGAAGCGGCCGGGATTACGAAGTTCAAGACGAAGAAACGTCTCGCCGAGGCGCGTCTGGAAGATGCCAAACAAAATCTTTCGCGCGTGAACGATATCTTCGAGGAAGTCACGCGGCAGATGAATTCGCTGAAGCGCCAAGCCGCGAAGGCGGAGCGCTACGCCAAACTGCGCGAAGAAATGCGGACCGCATTACGTGAAGTTCTGACGGGGCGATTCTCGCAGTTGCAATCCGAGCGCGTCGAGATCGAATCCCAAATGAACTCATTGATCTCCGCGATTAAAGACCAGGAGGAGTTGGCGGAAAAATTCGAGACCGAACATCGCGAAACGAATCAAGGCATCCGAGCTTCGGAAAATGACCTGCGAGAGAATCGCGAACGCATCGCGCAGCTTCGCATGGAAATCGATCGCGGGCAAGCGAGACTCCGTAACAACGAAGAACGCTGCCTGGAGTTGACTGCGCGCGTGGCCGCGTCGGAAGCCGAGTTGGCACAATCAAAGGAGCGGCTGAGCGGTTTGGTAGCTGAGCGCGATCGCAGCATTGCCTCTGCGCAATCCGCAGGAACCGAGGCAGCCGCGGCGCAAGCCGAACTGACGAAGGCCCAGCAGGCCGCGATGGCAGCGGCGCGAGCACTCACAGAAGTGGAAGCTGCGCTGGAGAGTAACCGCCGTGCCCTCCTGGAGAATATGGGATCGGTCGCATCGCAGCGCAATCGCCGGACCCAAGCGGAAGAACGTCTCGCGGCGGTCGAACGCGAAAGCGCTCGCCTGCAAACCGAGATCGCTGCGGCGAGCACTCAGGTCGAAGCATTCGGCGGTCAGCGTGGACAGACTGCGCTCGAATTTGAAAGCGTATCGCAACGTGTAGCCAGCCTCAGCGCGGAGATCGCAGAAACTCGCGGCAGCCTTGATCGCAAGCGCGCGGAGGAGACCTCCGCAAAAGCCTCGTTGGACGGCCTGCGCGCCGAATTCGCAACGGCGTCCGGCAAGCGTGGCTCGCTGGAAGCGATGATCGCGGAGCACGGCTACTCAACGGAGTCCGTTCGTCGCTTGTTTCAATCGGGCACGATGAATGGAGGCTTGGCTCCGGTGGGAGTGCTGGCGGATTTCCTCGAAGTCGAAAATCGCTACGAAGGCGTGGTCGAAGATTTTCTCCGAGACGAACTGAACTACATCGTCGTGAAATCGTGGGACGCGGCCGACGAAGGCCTGCGCCTACTGCGTTCCGACGTCGATGGGCGTGCCACCTTTCTAGTCCATCCGGAGGATTCGCAGGCCAAGTTTTCCTTCGTGGTCGACGAGAACTTGCATCACGCGCCGCCCAATCATCCGGTTATCCCGCTCAAGAGTGCGATTCGCGTGCTCGATGGCTTCGGCAAGTCACTGGAAGTGATTCTGCCCAAATTGCGCGACGGCTACATCGTTCCCGATCCCAAGGTGGGTCGCGATCTGGCTTTGGAAAATCCCGATGCATTTTTCCTCTCGCAATCCGGCGAGTGTTTCCACAACGTGACCGTCACCGGCGGCAAACAGCGTTCCGAGGGGCCGCTCTCGATGAAGCGCGAACTTCGCGATCTCATGCGCCTGCTCGGCGACCTCGAGAATGGATTGCGACAGGAGGAAACCCGCGTCCTCACGCTGGGGCGCGAGATTCGCGATCTCACTTCCCGCCTCGACGTTTTAGAACACGAAAAGCGCGAAGCCGATAAGCGGGCGATGACCTCCGGCCACATGCTCCGCCAACTCGACGCCGAAATGACTCGCGTTGCCGACCGCAAGCGAATCTCCGAACAAGACCTGCAGCGTCTGACTTCCGATCGTGAAATGCAGCAAGGAATCATCGCCGCCTGCCACGAGCAGATCGCCGCGCTGGAAGCGGCCCAATCTGAAATGGAGCTGCGCGCGGCGGAGTCTCAGCTGCAACTGACGGCGCTCCGCGAACGCCGCGACGCAACTTCGCAGTCCGTTTCCGAGACCCGGGCGGAAGCAGCCGCACTAGAAGAGCGGCGGCGGGCGGCGGCTTCTGGCCTGGAACGCGTACAGTCATTAGTGGCGGAACTGGGCCAACGCGTGGCCTCTCTCCTCGCCCAAATCGACGGCGCGCGCGCCGAGCAGGCGCAACGAGGCATGGAAAATCAAACCATCGCCGAACAAATGATCGAGCATGATTCGTCGCGGCAATCCCTCGAAGCCCACGAATCCTTATTGCAAGGCCAGGTCGATCGCTTGCAGGCCCGGACGGTCGAACTCGAAGAATCGTTGCGCGAAGTCCGGCGCAACCTGAGTTCAGCGCGCGACCAGCGTGGCGAGCTCTCCGCCTCCGCCGCCCGACTCACATCGGACGACGATCATCTCGCCGAAACCTGCCTGAACGAACTTGGCGTGACCAAACCCGATCTGCTCGCAAGCCATGAGCTTTCCCCCATCGCTGGCGACGAATTGCTGGAAAAAGACCGGCAGTATCGCGAGATGCGTTCGCGCCTGGATGCCATGGGCCCGGTCAACATGATGGCGCTGGATGAATACAAGGAAAGCGCGGAACGCCACGGCTTCCTTGATACGCAGCGCAAAGACTTGTTGGATTCTATCGAGAATACTCGGGCGACCATCCACGAAATCGATGGCATCTCACAGCAGAAATTCAACGAAGCTTTCCAGCGGATCAACGAAAACTTCCAAATCACTTTCCGCAAACTGTTCGGCGGCGGACAGGCATTCATGCGCCTCACCGACGAAGTCAACACCGCCGAAAGCGGCATTGACGTTGTGGCCTCGCCTCCGGGAAAGAAATTGCAAAACGTTCTTCTACTCTCCGGCGGTGAAAAAGCTTTGACGGCATTGTCTCTGTTGGTCGGCATCTTCCAATATGCGCCCAGCCCGTTCTGCATTCTCGACGAAGTCGACGCCCCGCTGGATGAGGCCAACATCGGGCGATTCACCGAGCTGGTGAGGGAGATGAGCATTCAAACTCAGTTCGTGCTCATCACGCACAGCAAGAAAACCATGAGCATCGCCCCGGTTCTCTATGGCGTCACCATGCAGGAGCCGGGCGTTTCCAAACTCGTGTCGGTGCGATTCGGCGCGACTGCATAATTGTCTGCCATCGCAGGACGAGCGGCGCGCTGACTTATCCACCCCCTTCCTCAGTTTTTCCACACCTCAGCAGAGCCTGAAAGCCCCGCCCACCGAAGGTTTCAGGCTCCTTTGCTTCTGTCAATCTTATTGTCCGGCGCGCATAAAAAATAAATGAAAAAGTTTGCCCATCGCAATCGTTGACAAAAAATTCTAAGCGACTAGAATTCAGTTCTGCTCCCGCAAATTTCACACCATGAGCGCAAACATTCTCGACAACGTCCTGTTGCAAACCGACTTTCCGGATCTAAGACTTCACGCCAGCGGCAAGGTTCGAGATGTGTACAGTTTGGATAACGACCGGCTCCTCTTCGTCGCCACCGATCGTCTTTCGGCATTCGATTATGTTCTGGCCACGGGCATCCCGCGCAAGGGTCAGGTGCTCACACAGATTTCGCTTTTTTGGTTCGACTTCCTCAAGGACATTACTGCCAATCACGTCGTGACCGCTGACGTAAATCAATACCCAGCCGAATTGCAGAAGTATGCCGAACACCTTCGCGGCCGTTCCATGATCGTGCAACGCGCCCATATGTTTCCCGTCGAGTGCGTCGTGCGCGGTTATCTTTCCGGATCGGCATGGAAGGAATACCGCGCCAGCAGCGCCATTTGCGGCATCCGTCTGCCAGCCGGACTGAAAGAATCGGACAAGCTTCCGGAACCGTTATTCACGCCCGCCACCAAGGCGGCCAGCGGCCACGACGAAAACATTCCCTTCGAAGTAATGACGAAAATCGTCGGCGCCGAGGCCAGTGCAAAACTGCGCGATCTTACTCTAAAGATTTACGCCAAGGCTTCAGCTCACGCGCTACAGAAAGGCATCATCATCGCAGATACCAAGTTTGAATTCGGCATGGGGCCACAAGGCATTACGCTAGCCGATGAAGTCCTGACGCCCGATTCGTCGCGCTTCTGGCCCGCCGACCAATATGAGCCGGGCCGGGCGCAGGCTTCGTACGACAAACAGTATGTTCGCGATTATTTGGAAGAAATTCACTGGAATAAATTGCCGCCCGCGCCAGCGCTCCCTGACGAAGTCGCCAAACGCACCAGCGACAAGTATGTGGAGGCCTGCGAGCGCCTGACAGGACAGAAGCTGCATGCCTAGAAACGCGAAACCGGGGGACGCGAAACCATGACTCTGAACGTCCTGGATTGGATCATCCTCGCGGCGGTTCTGCTTTTTGTAGTGCAGGCGATCGTGTCCGGCTTCTTTCAGGAAGCCTTCAACATCGCCGGATTGGTGTTCGGTTATCTAATCGCGGCATGGCAGTATCGCCCGCTCGCGTTGTGGTTTGAGCATTACTTGAAAGCAACATGGTTCGCGGAGATCGCGGCGTTCCTGCTTATTTTTTTCGCAGTGATGATCGTCGCGGGAATTTTGGGCAGTCTGGCTCGGTGGTTGATGAAGAAGACCGGATTGAGCGCTCTGGATCGCCTTCTGGGCGGAGTAATCGGGGTCTTGCGAGGTGGCCTGACGGTGGCGCTGGTTTTGCTGGCGGTGGCGGCATTCACGCCCACGTCGCAGTGGCTTCAGGGTTCGCAACTAGCTCCGTATTTCTTGGTCGTGGGCCGCGCTGCAACATGGTTGGCCCCGGCTGAGTTGCGAGCGCGCTTCTATCAGGGCCTTGCCCTGGTCAAGCACGAGGCCGAGGCGGCAAAGTCCGCGGCTAACGCGAGGTCGAGCAAGTAAGCTGTCGTATTCATAATTGTCCAGTGGAATAAGAACTAGGGGAAAAGAGAATCCTGTGAAAGATCAACTCGAAGCACTCATCATGCAGATGTACAAAAGCAACATCCTTTATTCCGAAGCCCTGCGCGAGTTCAAGAAGCGCTTCATCCTGACGGTGTTGCAGGAGAATCAGGGCAATCAGTGCAAAGCAGCACGCCAGCTCGGCATGCATCGCAACACGCTAAGCCGGACCATGTCTGAACTCAAAATCGATGTGCGGCAGATGCGGGACGGCAAGCGCCCGCCCCGTAGCGCCAGGGCTTTCGTCTATGAGAAGAAAGCAGCCCGCTAGAGCAGGCAGTTATAAATGAAAAAGGCAGCCTGCGAACAGGCTGCCTTTTGTCTTGCTTTGAAGAACGATTACTGCGCCGCTGGCCGCTTGTGTACGGGAGCCTTCGGCTTGGCTTGAGTCAGCAATGCTCCTTGCTCCATCTGCATCACGAAAGGACTCGGCGTATAAGAAGCTGGCGTTCCCTGGAAAGGCAGCGACTCATCCACCTTCGGCATCAACTTGGCCGGGATAGGCCCGGTCATGGTCAGCTCGATGTCTGCTTTCTTGGCATCGATGTCATCCGAACTGCCCGCCAATTCCAATTTCTCAGAAGTCGCGGAGATGACTTGAGCCACCATCTGCAGCGGCTTGCCCTTGATTTCGGCCCAGACTTTCTCTGCATCTTCGGGCTTACCCGCTGAAAGCACAAGTTCCCACTCCGCGAAACTCATGTCTTTGGGAGCCTTCGTCTTCACCAGGTCGGCGGCCTGATCCGCTGGGGTGGGTGGAACGTACTTCGTCACCGCAAAATCGGCGGGCGGCAATGGGGTCGTCTTGGCCGTGGCCAGCACTTGATCCCATCCATCGGCGGTTCCGTGGTATTTCGTGTAAACGCTCTTACCGTAATTCGTAATTTGCGTCTGCCCCGCACCGGTTGCCAGGTTGGCCGCGCGCGCAATGAAGTAGATACCGTTAAGCGAGTCCGGTGGATTCGCCGTTAAATAAGCCAGAGCCAACGGATAAACATCTTCCAAATTGTTCGGGTTGGACTCAACCGACGCTCGGAGATACTTCTGCGCGTTCGGCAAATCTTTCAACTGTAACGAAGAAAATCCAGCGACGCTGTTGAGCAACGTTCCCAATTGCGTCTTTTGCTTCTGGAAATCGGCATCGGAAACCCCATCCGGCTTGGTCAGCTGAGGAAGCGCGGCAAGTCCCTTCACCGCGTTATCCTTGGCCGCCGTCCAATTCTGCGCCGCCTTACTGCTATATGCCAGCAACGCATAAGCACGCACATTGTTAGGGTCAGCCTGCAATAAACGATTGGCTGCGTCGGTCATCTTAGCTGCGTCGTTGGTTTGCTCGTAGGTGCCCATCAGCACTTCAAGCGCGTCCACCTTCATGACACTGTTGGGGTACTGCTTGAGGAAGGCTTCCAGACCGCTGATTTTGGCGGCAGGATCAGCCTGCTGAATCGCGCCAACGTAAGCGTTGTATTCGGCGGGATCTTTGATTTCCTTCTTTTGCTGCGGCGCGGCGGGTTGCGCCGCCGGTTGAGATGCGGCGGGAGTTTGCGGCTGGGCTGCGGGTTGCTGTTGGGCAAATGCGGCGCCGGCAAAACTTAGCGCCACCACCGCTAGGCTGGTCTTCATGTTCGAGAGGCTCCTTGGACTAGGGAAATCAGAGTATGAAAATTTCGCGGTGCAACATCTCCCGCCTGCCCCAATGCAGCACAGCGAGATACAGCAAAATCCGATGAAGCGGCAGCGTTTGTCTCACAGGATGGCATTCTTAATCTGGAATTCGCCCTCCCAGCGCCTCGGCAGCGGCGAGAATCCAGTGAGCGGATTATAAGTATGCAAACCGTCGAAGGCAAGCACTCTTGGCGTACACCCCCTATTGGCCTATTGATAAGATGCATACTGTTAGGGACGCGTCTAATGATTTGTCGCCTCGATGTGAGAGTTCTAAGCCTATGAATAGTGACATCGAACGCCCCTTAATGGGACAATTCGCCCTGGTTACCGGCGCGGGCCGAGGAATCGGCGCTGCCATTTCCCTGAAACTGGCCGCCCTAGGCGCAACCGTCTTCCTCGCCGGACGCAACCTAGCCAAGCTTGAGGAATCGGCTGGAGCGGTCAAGAAGGCTGGAGGAAGCGGCGTCGCTCTAGCCTGCGATGTGACCGATCTCGCTTCGGTCGAGGCCACGGCGACGCACGTGAGGAGCAAAGCTGGCCGGTTGGATATTCTCGTCAACAACGCAGGCATCGGCGGCTTCTCGTCCCCACTGCACCAAACCGCTCCGTCCGCATGGGACGATATTATGAACACCAATCTCCGCGGCGTCTTCTACTGCATGAAAAGCTTCACGCCGCTCATGATCTCCTCCGGCGGCGGACACATCGTGAACATCTCTTCCCTCGCAGGAAAGAACGCTTTACCCAACGGCGCAGCCTATGCAGCCTCCAAGTGGGGATTGAATGGCCTAAGTTACTCGGTCGCGGAAGAATTGCGCGGCCATAGAATTCGCGTGGCAGTGGTTTGTCCCGGATCGGTGAACACAGACTTAAGCCCGCATGAAGGTAAAGACGTGAAGAAGATGCTTCAACCGGATGATGTCGCCCACGCCGTCGCCATGCTGGTCACGCAAGCGCCACAGTCCTTTGTCAGCGAGATTCTGTTGAGGCCGACGCAGAAGCCGTAATCGCGGAACTACTTCTTGAACAAATTCTCGAACGCCTGTCGCGCATCCGCGGGACGCACCGGCACAACCTGCGGCGTCGAGGTTTCTTTCTCCACCCGAATGCTGATCGAATAAAACGTGCAGTTGTTGCGCTCGTCCTTGCGAGCGACGCGCTCGGGAACTGGCTGCGCGCATTCGAAGCGGCTGGAAGTATCGAAGTACATGCACTGCCGGCAGGAGTGCAGCGCGAAGCCGCACTTGGGGCATTGCTCCAGCGCTTCCGCGACTTGCCCGAGCAGCGTTCCGCATTGGGCGCAGCGCGAGACCTCATGACTCGCGGGCATTTGCAGCTTGCGGGGTCCGAAGGTTTCTTCTCGCTTCGGTGGCGTGCCGTCGCCAGACTTGGGCCGGGACGGTTCTTTGCGGTCCTGATAACCGTGCTGACGGTATTTGGGATCGGACAAATGTTTCTCCTGTGGATTGGTGCCTGAGATGTGTTGCCTAAGACGTAAATGGAAGGCGACTGAGATTTTCTCCGGGCACCTCATTGTCTCGCTAAATCGTCTGCGCCACAAGTCCTCCCCCCAAGACTCTGTCCATCCTTCACCCCCGACTCGCGCAGGTCAGGCTTGCAAATGCGATTGGGACCTCATTGCGAAACTCCTTTTAAGGTGTTTCAGCGCAGGCACTAAGCTTTCACCTGTCCAAACCTACGCGCTTCACCCTATCGACCATGGGCGCTGCAAGCCTTAACTTGAATCCAGGTCGCAACGAAGGTGCGAGGAACAACACTGAGGAGAGGGATCCTATGAAACGAAATATCGCGATTTTGATTGTGATGTCGGGAGGCCTGTTTACGGGCGCGGCGCTCGCTCAACATGGCAGCGCGAGCAGTCCGGGTAGCAGCCCGTCGATGCCGTCTACTCAGCCGGGATCGACCGGCACGGCCAACCCAATGCCCGGAACCGCAGCTCCCACTCCCGGGACAGCGGCCCCCACGCCGGGAACCGGCGCTCCATCAACCAATCCCGACCCAGGATCATCCGCATCTGCGTCAGGCAACGGCGCCAACCCTAATGGTTCGATGAACGGCTCGACGAACAACGGCAGCCAGACTCCCAGTGGTCAGGACAATCAGCCCGGCACGCCAAATCCCAACAGTACATCGCCGCAAGGCAGAACCCCTCAATCTCCGCAGTAGCCTCCGTGCGCGGAGTCCCCACGAAGCCCTCATGCTCCTGCATGAGGGCTTTTTTCTGTGCGATTCTCCTTCCCAGACTTGACAAAACTTCACTCATATTCGTACACTGTTAGCAGTCGATGGCCTTGAGTGCTAAATCGAGACATCAACCATACATAGGAAAGGAGTTGCACACATGTCAACCAAGTTCGCACCACTTCATGACCGCATCCTGATTCGTCGCATTGAGGAATCCGGTACCACCCGTGGCGGCCTCATTATTCCAGACAGCGCCAAAGATAAGCCACAGGAGGGCGAAGTCATCTCCGTCGGCAAAGGCAAAGTCAACGACGAAGGCAAGGTTTTCCCGCTGGAACTCAAAGAGGGTGACCGCATCCTGTTCGGCAAATACGCCGGAACCGAAATCAAGTTGGACGGCGAAGACTACATCATCATGCGCGAGGAGGAAGTTCTGGGCGTACTCACCGGCGCTGGCGCTGGCAAGAAGGAACTCGCCGGATCGCGTAAGTAGTTTTTCCCGCAGGCCGCATTTCGCGCCTGCAACCCAAACATCGCAACACCAAATTAATTTCACCGAGAAGTGAAGGAGAAAAATTATGGCAAAGCAAATTATCCACGGAGAAGATTCACGGCAGGCAATTCTGCGCGGCGTGAACATCCTCGCCGACGCCGTGAAGGTGACGCTCGGTCCTAAGGGCCGCAACGTCGTCATCGAGAAGAAATTCGGTTCCCCGACCATCACCAAGGACGGCGTGACCGTCGCCAAGGAAATCGAATTGGCCAATGCCCAGGAAAACATGGGCGCGCAGATGGTGCGCGAAGTCGCCTCCAAGACGTCTGACGTCGCGGGCGACGGCACCACTACCGCAACCGTTCTGGCTCAGGCCATCTTCCGCGAAGGCGTGAAGACTGTCGCAGCCGGAGCCAATCCGATGGCCCTGAAGCGTGGCATTGAACGCGCAATCGCCGTTGTTTGCGGCGAGATCGACAAAAAGACCGGCGAACGCGGCAAGGGCGAGATCGACAAACTGTCCAAGCCCGTCTCTGGCGACATGATCGCTCAGGTCGGCACCATCTCCGCCAACAACGATGAGACCATCGGCAAGATCATCGCCGAGGCTATGAAGAAGGTCGGCAAGGACGGCGTCATCACCGTCGAAGAGTCGAAGACTCTGGAAACTCAGCTCGAAGTTGTCGAAGGCATGCAGTTCGATCGCGGCTACCTTTCGCCGTACTTCGTCACCGATCCTGAGCGCATGGAAGCGGCGCTCGAAAACGTCTACATCCTGATTCACGAAAAGAAGATCAGCTCCATGAAGGATCTTCTTCCGCTGCTTGAGCAGATTGCCAAGAGCAGCCGTCCTTTGCTGATCATTGCCGAGGATGTCGAGGGCGAAGCGCTGGCGACTTTGGTCGTCAACAAGCTGCGTGGCACTCTGCAAGTCGCTGCCGTCAAGGCTCCCGGCTTCGGCGATCGCCGCAAGGCAATGCTGGATGACATCGCGAAACTCACCGGTGGCAAGGCCATCACTGAGGATCTCGGCGTGAAACTGGAGAACGTTCAGATCAGCGATCTGGGCCAGGCCAAGAAGGTCACCATCGACAAAGACAACACCACCATCGTCGAAGGCAAAGGCAAGCCCGGCGACATTCAGGGCCGGGTGAAGGAAATCCGAGGCCAGATCGAAAAGACGACCAGCGACTACGACCGCGAGAAGCTGCAGGAGCGGTTGGCGAAGTTGGTGGGTGGCGTAGCCGTGATTAAAGTCGGCGCCGCGACCGAGACCGAAATGAAGGAAAAGAAGGCCCGCGTGGAAGACGCAATGCATGCGACGCGCGCCGCTGTGGAAGAAGGTATCGTCCCGGGTGGCGGCGTAGCGCTCGCGCGCAGCGCATCGGCTCTGGATAAGTTGAAGCTGGAAGGCGACGAGCAGATCGGCGTGAACATCGTGAAGCGCGCCATTCAGGAACCGTTGCGCATGATCGCCGAGAACGCCGGCGAAGAAGGCGCAGTTGTCCTGGGAAAAGTGCTCGACAATAAGGACAGTAACTTCGGCTACAACGCCTTCAGCAACGAGTACGAAGACCTGGTAAAAGCAGGCGTCCTCGACCCGACCAAGGTCGTGCGCACCGCCCTGCAAAACGCCGGATCGATCGCCTCGCTGATGTTGACCACCGAAGCCCTGGTATCCGAAATTCCTGAGGAGAAGAAAGCTCCGATGGGCGGCGGCGGACACGGCGGCGGCGGCGGTATGGAAGGCATGTACTAAGAAGAAGCAAATGTGAGGCGGATGCGCTTGTCCGCCTTGCTCCTATCAACGAAAAGCCCCGCCGAAAGGCGGGGCTTTTCGTTTTGGGCCCTTGTGGCGCGGGCGCCCTCACCCGCGGCTCTACCAAGACCAGTGCCCCTCGGTTTCTCTTATGGTCGCTACTTCGCCTTCCCCAACGGATTCACAATTCGCAGGCCAGCTATCTCCCTGGCATCTTGCATGTTTTCGGAGAAGAGTACGCTGCATCCTGCCTGCTTCGCTGATTGCACAATTAGTGCGTCCCAAAACTGCAGGCCGTGGAGGCGATGCAGATCGATGGCGGCGAGGATGTCTCCCAACCGCGGAACCGCGACGTCGAACTCCGCCAGCAATTCGACCTTCCTCCGCGCGATCGCCGGGTCAACCCCCAGCTTCCGCGTAACCGTCACGAAATACTCTTGCAGAACTTGTAGAGAGAGTACGCCGCTGCCGCTGCGCCTGTACTCGGCAATCAGATCGAGGGCTTGCCGTTGTTTCTTGGGTTCAGACCGGTCGTCCGCGTAAACGAGGATATTGGTGTCGAAGAAGCTACGAGCGCTCATGAATCTCGGCGCGGTTGAAACGCCAGCCGCGAGAGTGCCCCGTGCCGGAGAGACGCTTCAATTCTTCAATGCTGCGCTCGGGATCGTCATCGCCTGCGATTTTCTGCAAGTAATCCCGAATCAGCTGATTAAGGCTTGTACCCAGGGCGTCAGCTTTTTCGCGGGCCCGCGCGACCAGTTGCTCGTCAACGGAAAGGGTAAGGTTCATGCTAACAGTATACGTGCGCACGTATTATGTGTCAATTCTGGCTTGACCGGGGCATCAGCCGTTCAGAAACCGCTCCGCATAGCGCGCCCGTGCCCGCTCCGCTTCTTCCTCGCGATTTTTGGGCGGAGCGTTGGTTTCAAGCGAGCGTAGAAGCCGATTCGATATTCCGGCGACTTCCTCCACCGCCACCAGAAACGCGGCTTCGTTCGTCTTGGACGGCTTGTTGAATCCTGTAATTTTCCTCACAAACTGCAACGACGCCGCGCGAATCTCATCCTCAGTGACCGGCGGATCGAAGTTGAACAACGTCTTAATATTCCGGCACATCTCCTACCTCCATCAGGCATCCCGCGAAATGAGCGAGACCAAGGCGCTGAAACAGGATCATTTTGATCCGGAAACCAAAACTCTGAACAGGCTCAAAACGCGAGACAATAAGCCAATGCTGGATTTCTCCCGCTTCGAGCTCCTGACCTTCGACTGCTACGGAACCCTGATCGACTGGGAAACAGGAATTTTCTCGGCGCTAAGGCCTATCCTCGCCGCACATAATAAAACTATGTCGAACGCTTCTCTGCTCGAACTCTACGGCGAACTTGAGGCGCAAGCCGAAGCCGAAGAATATCAGCAATACAAAGAGGTTCTAGCCAGCGTCGTGCGCGGAATCGGACACCGCGAAAGCTTCATCCCATCCCAGCAAGAAGTCGATTCGCTCGGCGCTTCGATCAAAAACTGGCCCGCGTTCCCCGACACAGTGGAAGCGCTACAGTCATTGAAATCCCGCTTCCGCCTGGCGGTGATTTCCAACATCGACGACGATCTGTTCGCCGCAACCGCGCCGAAACTCGGAGTCGAGTTTGACGACGTGATCACTGCCCAGCAAGCGCAAGCCTATAAGCCGTCCCTGAAAATCTTCAAGCTAGCTGAAGAACGCTTGCGGCCCAAGCCGGACAAATGGCTTCACGTGGGACAAAGCATCTACCACGATGTATTGCCAGCGCAGTCGATGGGACTTGCGACAACCTGGGTCAATCGCGTGTCGCCCAGAGCGGGGATCGGCGCGGTCAAACGAGCCGAAGGTACTCCAGATCTCGAAGTCCCGGATATGGCGACCCTGGCGCGACTTTGCGACGTAGTGAAGAACGCTATGCCACAGTGAAGAACTGGGCCATGTTACGAAACTTCTGGTAGCGGGCATCCAGGCGCTCTGCTTTGGGTAACTTTTTCAGAGCTACGATATTCTCTTGCAAGGCCTGATCGAGCAGGGCCGCGGCCGCGTCGTGATCGATATGCGCTCCGCCTTCAGGCTCCGGAACGATGCCGTCAATGCATCCCAACCCGCTCAAGTCTTCGGCAGTAATCTTCATGGCTTCCGCCGCTAGAATCTTCTTCGACGGCTCGCGCCACATGATCGAAGCACAACCTTCCGGCGAAATCACCGAGTAAACCGAATTCTCCATCATCAATACGCGATCCGCTACGGCAATCGCCAATGCCCCGCCGCTACCGCCAACGCCTATGATGGTTGCGATCGTCGGAACTTCCAGCCGCGCCATCTCGCGCAGGTTGTGAGCAATGGCCTCTCCTTGTCCGCGCTCTTCCGCGTCGATTCCCGGATAAGCGCCGTCGGTGTCGACAAAGGTAAATATGGGGCGGCCAAACTTCTCCGCAAACTGCATTACACGCAGCGCCTTGCGATAGCCCTCGGGGTGCGGCATTCCGAAGTTCCGGTAAACGCGCTGCTTGGCATCGCGGCCTTTTTGCTGGCCGATGACCACGACTTCTTCTCCGTGAAAGCGAGCCATGCCGGCAACGATCGCGGGATCGTCGCGAAATCCGCGGTCGCCGCGAATCTCACTCCAGTCGGTGAATAGCCGCTCGACATAATCCAGCGTGTAAGGCCGCTGCGGATGTCGCGCCAACTCGGTCTTCTGCCAGGCTTTCGGGACAGGCGACGAAACCTGCGTGCGCAGCGTCTCAACCCGTTCCATCAACTCTTTAATCTGACCCCGCGTGGCCGAATTATTCCCCGGTGCCGCTTCTAAGCGCGCCAACTGCTGCTCGATCTTCTCCAATTCTCCCTTGGCCTTTTGTCCCATTTCCATGTAGTTTCCGTTTCTTCCCAACCAATTCGTTTCCACCAGCAGAAGCAAAAACTCAGCGCTGCTCAAAGCCAACTCGGTCATTTGCGCGCCATCCCCTTGCGGCGCTCGTGCTCGAATGCTCACACCCATAGTGGCGCAGCCGCTGACTGGTTTTTTATTTCACGTAATGATTCTTACTGCGCCCCGTCCACATAGTTCTTCGACCCGGGCGAGAAACTTACGGTCTGGTTGCACATTATAGCCTTCCGCCTCCATGACCACCATGAAGTCACCTTCGCGTTCCACGTCGAAGAGTACCTTGGCATCGCCTTTACGTTCGACGAACAACTCGTGCAAGTTCTCGATTGTCGACTCGCCCGCGCTTTCAAGAGGGACGCGAATGCGAAGCGACTTAGGCAACGGAACCTTGTATTCGTCGAGGGGAAAAATATCATTGGCCGTCAGTTTGGGATTGGCGCCTTCTTCAATCCGGACACCTCCGCGCACCAGCACCGGCACCTCTTGCTTAAGGCGCTCTGACAATTTCTTATAGGCTTCGGGAAACACAATCATCTCGACCGTGCCCGCCATATCTTCGAGCGCAGCCTGCGCATAGAAATCGCCGCGCTTCGACTTCAACACCTTCAGATTCGTGATGATGCCGGCCGTCGTGATGCTCTCATCCTTACCGGTCGAAGACTTCATCGCCGCAATATCCGAAGTACGAAGTGCGCGCAGATCCTCCAATTTTTCCCGATGCTTTTCTAAAGGATGACCGGTGATGAAGAAGCCCAGAATCTCTTTTTCGTTCGCCAGCCGCACGTGTTCGTCCCAATCGGGAATGTTGGGCAGTTTTTCCTCGGAAGGCGCGCTTCCCGGCTCTGCGAATAAACCGAATAGCCCATGCTGGCCAGACTCGGCGTCCCGCGCCGCTTTCTGGGCATGATCCATCGCTTTGTCGAGCACGGCCATGAGTTGAGCGCGACGCCCCAAAGAATCCATCGCGCCACTCTTGATCAGCGATTCCAGCACCCGCTTGTTTAGCAGCCGCAGGTCGACGTTCTCACAGACCTGGTAAATCGAAGTGTAAGAGCCAAGTTTCGCGCGTCCCGCAACGATCGACTCAATGGCATTGTGTCCCACATTCTTGACCGCAGCCAGTCCGAAGCGAATCGCCGCATCATGCGGGGTAAAGTTCGCGTCCGACACATTGATGTCGGGCGGCTCGACTGCTATCCCCATCTCGCGGCACTCGTTGATGTACTTCACAACATCGTCCGTATTGCCCGTGACCGACGTCAACAGCGCCGACATAAACTCTACGGGATAATGCGTCTTCAGATACGCTGTGTGATAGGCCAAAAGCGCGTAAGCGGCGGAGTGCGATTTGTTGAAGCCATAACCTGCAAACTGTGCCATAAGATCGAAAATCTTTTCGATCTTCTTCGACGGATAATGCCGTTCGGCGGCGCCCGCCACAAAACGCTCGCGCTGCTTCGCCATCTCGACCGCGTCCTTCTTCCCCATGGCGCGGCGCAGCAGATCGGCCTCTCCCAGCGAATATCCCGCGAGCCGGTTGGCGATCTGCATCACCTGTTCCTGATACACGATGACGCCCAGCGTCTCCTGTAGCATCTCCTTCAATTCGGGCAACTCGTATTCGATCTTCTTGCGACCATGCTTGCGGTCGATAAAATCGTCGATCATGCCGCCCTGGATCGGCCCCGGCCGATAAAGCGCATTTAACGCTGTGAGGTCTTCGATCGAGTTCGGCTTATATCGCCGCAGCACATCCCTCATGCCTTGCGATTCAAACTGAAACACTCCAGAGGTCAGTGCGCTGTGAAAAACCTTTTCGTACGTCTCCAGGTTATCCAGAGGAATCTTTTCGAGCGATATCTGCTCCGACTTGGTCTGCGCAATAAGCTTCAGCGCATCGTCGAGAATCGTCAGCGTCGTGAGCCCGAGGAAATCCATCTTCAGCAGGCCCATTTTCTCGATGGCGAACATGTCGAACGCGGTGACGATTTCGTCGTTCTTGGTCTTGTGCAGTGGAACCAGATCGGTGAGTGGTTGCGGTGAAATCACCACCCCGGCGGCGTGCACTCCTGAGTTGCGCACGAGACCTTCCAGCTTGCGCGCCGTATCCAGCAAAGCACGCACTTGCGCGTCATTGTCGCAAGCCTTCTGCAAATCGGGCGAATCCTTCATCGCCTGTTCCAGCTTGATGTTCAGCGTGGTCGGAATCATCTTCGCGATGCGATCCACTTCGGCGTAGGGAATGCCCATGGCGCGACCGACATCTTTTACCGCAGCCTTCGCCGCCATGGTTCCGAACGTAATGATCTGCGCTACATTTTCCCGTCCATATTTCTGTGTGACGTAATCGATCACTTCGCCGCGCCGGTTCATGCAGAAGTCGATATCGATGTCGGGCATCGAAATACGCTCAGGATTCAGGAAGCGCTCAAACAGCAGCTCGTGCTGGAGCGGATCGATGTCGGTGATTTCCAGCGCGTAAGAAACCAGTGATCCCGCAGCGGATCCACGACCGGGCCCAACCGGTATACTGCGATCGCGCGCGTAACGAATGAAATCCCAAACGATGAGGAAATAGCCGGGGAACTTCATCTGCTTGATGATGTCAATTTCGCGGCTTAGCCGCTGCTCGTAATCCGCCAGACTATGCTTCAACTTGCCTTGGCCATCGAGCACCCGCAAGACTTCCATACGTTTCGCAAAGCCCTGGCGCGAGATGTGCTCAAAGTAGCTGTCGGGCGTGAATCCGGGTGGGACATCAAATCGAGGAAACGGATTTGCCACTTTCTCAATCTTCACGCTGCAACGTTCCGCGATTCCGAGCGTTCGGGTCAGCACATCCGGTGAGTCTTTGAAAACGCGCAGCATCTGGTCATAGCTCTTGACATAAAAATCAGTGCCGTGAAACTTCATCCGGTTGGTGTCTTGAATCGACTTTCCCGTCTGAATGCAGAGCATCACGTCCTGGGCATGGGCGTCGTCTTCGCAAAGATAATGACTGTCATTGGTGGCCACAAGTGGGAGTCCAAGATCTTTTTCCAACTGAAACAATCCGGGATGAATCTTGTGCTCCTGCTCCAGCCCTTGATCCTGTATCTCAAGAAAAAAGTTCCCTTGGCCAAAAATGTCGGAGTATTCCGCCGCGGACCGCCGCGCCAAGTCATACTTTTCTTCCGTCAGAAATTCCGCGACCTCGCCCTTCAAGCATCCGGAAAGCCCAATCAGTCCCTTGGAGTGCTCGGCCAAAAATGCCTTGCTCACTCGTGGCTTGTAATAGAACCCCTTCAGCGATGCTTCCGATGTGATCCGGGCGAGATTGCGATACCCCTCTTCGTTTTCCGCGAGCACAAGAAGATGGTTATAGCTGTCGCCCTCGGGAGGAGTGCGACTGATGTCGTGATCGGCCTTCTTGCAGATGTATAGCTCGCACCCGATGATGGGCTTGACGCCGGCGGCCTTGGCCGCATTCACAAAATGCACCGCCCCAAAAATGTTGCCATGATCGGTCATGGCAACCGCAGGCATGCCCATCTCTTTAGCCCGCTGGCAAAGCTTTTCAACGTCGCAAGCGCCGTCGAGCAGCGAATAATCGGTATGCAGATGCAGGTGGACGAATTGAGACATTTGTTGGTTAAGGTTTCGTGACTCTCAATTGTAGCGGCTTGCCGCGCCCGCGCAACGCCCGGTTCTGGTGCAACTGGACTAAGTGGCAAACTCGCCGCCCTCTTAAGGCGAAGCGAATGCAGGAATTTCCGGAGTGATCGAGAAGCAACCTCCGGTGTGGAGTAATCCGCTCACTCCGCAACGTTCGTTCGCCGCCCCTGTCCCGGTGGCGAAGGCGCATTCGGAGAGCCAATAACTCTTGACCGCTGCGCTTACTGCTTCTGGGCGTTTCCGCCTTTGATCCCGAAGATGCGTAGCTGCTTAAAGCTGGCTACAAACACTTGTCCATTGGCCACCACGGGAACAAGGTTCGCGTTGCCCGTCCGGTTAGGCCAATTTCCCGCCGTCTTGTAAAACAGCTCCTTCAACGTGCTTCCCCCCGATTCGGGATTTAACGCGATCAGTTCGATGGGTGAATGATTCGTTTGCGTCGGACGCGAGACTGCCCAGATGATCGGATTACTCGTTCCATTCGATGAAACTGTTGTAAAAAAACCTGGATCCTGCGCCCAATCGGGCCCTTTGACGGATTCGGCAACCTTGCTTAGCGTCACTTTCGGGGAGGTTTCAACTTTCCAAACCATCACCTGCGTGTCTCCGCTGCTTACCACGCGTCCGCTGCCGTCGGAGGGATCGACAAAATAAGACTCACCGCACCAGCACCCTCCTATTGAATAACGACCTAATACATTGTTTGTTGTCGGCGAATATCCGCCAAGGTTATCTTCATTCATTAAGTACATCGATCCATACTTGCCCGCCGCCACCGCCAGATGAGGAGTGGAGCCGGGCTGATCGGGCAGCACCAGCACCCCGCCCGCGCCAAAGTCGTTGTCGGCGCCATCCAACCCAGCCTGATTCGATGGCGTGAACAGATCCATTACGCTACCCAGCGTGGAGGACATCTTCACCACACTCTCCTGAATATTGGTCACGCCATCGTAGGTTCCCTTTTCAGAATTGCCCGTCACAAACAGCACATTACCGGAATCGTCAGCCGCCGGCGCATAGCCCGACATCCATATCGAGGACAGGTAGAAACTCTTGGAGTCGGTAACCTGTGAATCGTTGAGTTGGTTCGAGGGAAAGGGCGCCAGCGTTCCCGCACTCCAGCCCAACAGCCAACCCCGGGAGCGGCTTGCCTCATAATCGCAGAAACTTCCAAATCCCACGTAAATACTCCCATTTGCCAGCAACAAGCCGGGTCGTTGCCGCTGATACTTCGCGTCGAACCTGAAAGTGCTTCCATCGCTCAGGGTGTGCGACGCGACCACCATTTGAGGTGCAACCTTATCCGTCAAACTGCCCAGATCGAGTGCATGTATTCGATAAGCGGGCCCCTTCGTGTCTTGGGTATAAACCACCACATACAAAGTATTGCTGCTCGGGTCGATCACAGGGGTTGAATTGATGCCCACGTTGGGCCCATTGTTATTGCATCCCAGGGGACGGGATACGGGCGTTCCAAAGTTTGCACTCAGCAGAATGGTTCCGCTGTGCACGTCGATGGCATATATGGTGTTGCTTTCCGTCGCGACGTATACCACGTCGTGCGCGCCCTGGTAATTGCCGGCGGTGATTTGAACTGCCGGCACGACGAGTGGCTGCGCGTCCACTTGGTCGTCGAGCCTCACCGTGGTCAGCAAGCCAAATGAATTACTGGCCACGACGGCGGGCGTCAACACGGTTTCCGTCCGATTCCATCCCGTCCGATGGTTGTCGTAATGATATGTGGTGATCGCAGTCTGACCCGTGACGAGTGCGCTGGCTACGAGCAGAACGAAGGCAATTCCCGTGAACACACGAGGGGTCGGGCCGTTGCTGGAAAATATCATTGGTTTTCAATCTCCCCGGGCATTGGAAACGTCGAATAGCTGCTTGCGCCCGTCGCGATTATAGAGGAGCACTGATAAATCTCGATAGAGTGAAAAGTCCCCCTCGTCGGGATCGCCACACGACTCGCCAGCCCTACATCGATTCGAACTTCACGGCTCCGCCAGGAAACGGTAACCGACGCCGCGAATTGTCACCAGGTGTTTGGGTCGTCCGGGATCGTCTTCAATATATCGCCGCAAACGGACGATAAAATTGTCGATGGCGCGCGTGTCCGTGTCTTCGCGCAGCCCCCAAACATTTTCGAGGATCGCCTTACGCGACACTACTTGTCCCGCGCTGCGAATCAAATAGCGCAGCAGCTCCGCTTCCATTAGAGTGAGGCGAATCGTCGCTCCCCTCGCGGTCAGTTCGAGATTGCCAAAGTCGATCCTCCGTCCGGCAAATGTAAATACGCCATACGAGGCAAGATCGCCGTCTTCAGCAGTAGAAACCGGGGCAGCCGCCGCGCCAGGGGCCGATTCCGTAGACCGGACTCGACTCTCCTCACCGCCCATCCACTCCGAACGTCGTAGCAGGCCTTTGAGTCGCGCCAGCAAAATCGCCAGCTCGAACGGCTTTGGTAAATAGTCGTCGGCGCCCGATGCGAATCCCTTCAGCACATCCTCCGGCCGCCCTCTCGCCGTCAACATCAGCACCGGCAAAAATTGTCGCGCCTCTCGCAACTCTTGCGCCACCGTAAAACCGTCCTTGCCCGGCAACATCACATCGAGCACGACCGCATCGAAGGGCGCTTTGGCCCCATCATGTGGAAGCAGCAATCGCAACGCGGTTTCACCATCTCCTGCGACTTCCACTGTGTGACCCTCGGCTTCGAGATTGAAACGGAGCCCTCGCGCCAGATGCGTCTCGTCTTCGACCACCAAAACCCGACTCATGCTTTACGGTCCCGTAGCGCAGTCTGCGCCAGCGTCGACGCCGCGGGAACGATGGGCAGCTGAATCGAAATGGTGGTCCCTTGGCCTTCCCCGCCGCTCTCCGCGTACACGCGACCGCGGTGCTTTTGCGTCACCGAGCGCACGATAAAGAGTCCCAGCCCCGTTCCTTTGACGTGCGCCATCGCTCGATTTGGCACCCGATAGAAACGTCTAAAAATCTGCTTCAACTGATCGCGGGGAATGCCAACGCCGCAATCGCGCACACTCAGTGTGACCGTCCTTTCATTGAGTGAGTGCAAGCGCATGAGGACATCCACCTCGGCGCCTGAATATTTCACCGCATTATCCAACACGTTGGAAATCGCTGCGCGCAATTCATCCGCATCTCCCTGCACCGTGGGATTCTGGCCGTTGCTCTCAAAGTGCAGCGCATTCGCCGGGAGATTATGCCGCACCCGCGCCAGTTCTGCGCACTCCTCCGCCAAAGCCGCCAGATTGATCGGCGTGAAGTCGCTGGCATGGCGCTTGCCGCCCATTGCCCCCGCCTTGAGCACCTGTTCGACCGTCGTCATCAAGCGGTCGGTGTCATTGAGCATGATGCGATAAAACTCGGCGCGTTTGTTTTCGTCCACTTCGCGCTGCTGCAAAGTCTGCAAATAAAGGCGGATCGACGCGATGGGCGTCTTCAACTCATGGGTCACCGCATTAATGAAACTATCGTGTTGCTCATTGCGCCGAATTTCGCGCACTAGAAAAATCGTATTGAGAATCAACCCCGCCGTGATCGCACTGAAGAAAATCACCCCCAGGAAAACTTTGACCCCTTCGCGCCAGTTGAAAATGATCCAGCCAAATCCAACCGCCACGGCAATCGTCGCCAGTCCCACGCCCAGGATCAGAAACGTGATGATCGTCTTGCGACGGCTGGTGATGCGCATGAAGAAATTCTACTCGCTGGAAGGCCCGAACAAGCAATGGCGCAGCACTGAGTTACTTACCGCGCGCCTTCAAATAGGCATTGATCGAGCCTTCCCAATCCTTACCGCTATCCCGATCATTCTCTCCCAACGCCTGTACATGTTCGTTGGCTTCCGCGCTCAACGCCGTCCGCGTATACGTTACCTCGACGTTAGTGCGGGTGACACTGGCGGCCTCCAGATGCAGGTCAATGGTCGTCACCAGCGCATCGGGAATGAAATAGACATACTGGATTCGCCCTGTCTCGAGGTCGAATAGCGTGTTCACCCAGACCACCTTCTGTGTCCCGTGGAGCAGAGTGAAGACTGCCCCCTGGATATCCTTCGGCGGCTGCGGAAACACAAAATGCGGATCCCAATGCTTCCCCGCCCAAACTCGTTCGCCCTCAGGTCCAAATAGGGGAAATGCGTCCCGCAGTGGGGCATTCACCACCAGACTGAACTTATTGGTCACGTGCGCCAGCGCACTCGCCGCGTCCGATGCTGGCTTTGCGGTCTCCGTGATCGTTTGGGCGAGCAACGGAAGAACGCTCATGGCAAGAACTCCCACTAATATCAATACCCTCATTTACGCTCCTTTAACTTATGGCTGTCGGTTGCTTTCAACGTCATCCCATAGAGGTGCTTGAACTGCTCGATTTCCTTGAGCGTTTGCGTCGAGAACGGAGTCTTCCCTTCAAACGCATGCAGTACGATCCCCTCCAGCAGATCGCCCAGACTCATATCCTTGAGTTCAGCGACGGCTTTCAGCACTTTGAGCATTCGCTTCTCCAGCCGGACGCCCGTCTGCACCCTCTGCACCTCAACCAAGGTGTCTGCCGCATTCATGTTACCAATGTACCACGGTAGCAAATTCCCAATCAAGTTGCCATCCTGAGCGCTGCGACCACGGTAAGCGAAGCGTAGTCGTCCTAAGTGTTGGATCGATCCGTACCCTCCGGAATAATCCGCCATACACGCGCCCTCCAAGCTTTCCGTACTACAATGACTCGGTGGAGATCACATTACGCGAGTCCCGCCGTTTCGATTTCGACGCTCTTTGGAAGATCGACCAGCAGTGTTTTGCTCCCGGCATCGCCTACTCGCGCGTTGAGTTGGGTACCTACATGCGACGCACTTCGGCCTTCACCCTGATCGCTGAAATCGTCTCTTCTTCGGACGAAGATCTCCCGCCCGGAATCGTTGGCTTCGTGGTCGCGGAAGCCCCGCGTCGCCGCTCCGGACACATCATCACCATCGACGTTTTGCCCATCGCACGCCGCTCTGGCGCTGGCTCCCGGCTCTTGCATGCAGCCGAAGAGCGTATTCAGGCTGCCGGATGTCCCGACGTCATTCTCGAGGCCGCGACCGACAATCTCGGCGCCCTGGCCTTCTACAAGCACCATGGGTACAGCATCGTAAAGACTCTGCCGCGCTACTACAGCAACCGCCGCGATGCCTTCATGTTGCAAAAAGAGTTCGGCGCTGGCGGCTGAGGAGTTCATCCCGCCTACCCTTTGCGGACGAAAGCGACTATTCTGAAGACCGGTCTGCGTTTAGGCGGGATCTCCACAAAGATGAACACACGATTGACCTCGCGATTGTTGTTTGTGCTCGTTTGGGCGTTGCTGTTGGGAACGTCGGGTGCCCAGACGTCTGCCCCCGTGGCCTACTCTTCAGTCAGCGAACTCAATGAACTCCTGGGACAACTACAGTCAACGTCGCAAAAGCTGCTAGTCGATCTCGCCAAGTTGCGCGTTGAGAAATGGAAGACCGACGGAGATACGAAACGACAGGCGCAAAGCGACGCAGAATCGATCAACCGCAATCTGACCACCGCGCTGCCCGGCATGATGAGCGACCTAAAGAATTCGCCCGACGGTTTGAGCGCAACCTTCAAGCTGTATCGCAATCTGGACGCGCTCTACGATGTTCTGCGATCCATCACGGAGTCCGCCGGCGCCTTCGGCGGTAAAGACGAATTCCAGGGCTTGCAGAACGACCTCGACGCTGTGGAAAAGTCGCGGCGAGATTTTTCTAAGCGCTTGGAAACGCTGGCTGCGGCCAAAGACAGCGAACTGAACACACTCCGGACGCGCGTCCAAGCTTTGCAAACCGCCCCCGACCAGCCGAAAAAAGTTGTTGTGGACGATACTGCCGGCGACGAGACACCCAAGAAACCGGTCAAGAAGAAAGTCGTCAAGAAACCTTTTACTCCCGCGTCGGCTCCGGCGGCCAATCCACCCAATCCTCCTCCCCAATAGCGCGTATCCTATTCATTCTTTTGCCCCGTAACTCCCCATATTCCTATCCGGGAACTCTGGCACGTCCGCTGGGGTCTATACCTGTGTGGGCGCGAACTCAATTTCGCTTGGCAAGCCGGCAGGGCGGAATATAATGAGGCTCGAGCCATGACCACCATGGCGGGAACCACCACATTGAGCGAACTGGCCAGCGCCATCGGAATCCGTGAACAGGAGTCGGCGATTATTGCCGAACTGAAGGCTGGCTCGGAAACCGCTTATGCATGGCTGATCGGCGAATTTCATCAGCCCATTTACAGCCTGGTGTACCGGATCGTAAACGATCCGGCGGATGCCGCGGACACCACCCAGGACATATTCGTAAAGGTCTTCCGCGGGATGAAACAGTTCCATGGCGAGTCCAGTCTGAAGACCTGGATCTACCGCATCGCCGTCCATGAAGCTTCCAACCGGCGCAGATGGTGGTTCCGGCATAAGGCGCACGAGACCTCGATCGAGCCTGCCGAATCGCATTCGGATGAGCAACTCGCCGCCGGCTTCATCGATGTGATGGCGGACGAGCATGACTCGCCCTTCGAGAGCTATGCCCACGAGGAGGTTCGGGCGCGGGTCGAACATGAGCTTCGGCAGATTCCGGAGCCCTTTCGTACCACCTTAATTTTGCGTGACATCGAAGAAATGTCTTACGAAGACGTCGCCGAGATCATGCAGTGTTCGTTGGGAACGGTCAAGTCGCGCGTCACGCGCGGGCGGCAGGCGCTGAAGTTGAGATTGTTTGCCTACGTGACGGAAGTAGGCACGGAACTTGGGCTGTGCGCCCCACAAAAGAAAATCGCCAAACGCGGCTCGCCCGCCGAACTCCGAAGCGGCATGAAGACGGCATCATGAATTGCAGCAACGCCAAATCGTTGTTTTCGTCGTACCTCGACGGTGCCGTCACCGGCAAACAAATGAACGAACTGCGCCAGCACATGGAGGCATGCGCCGCTTGTGCAAACGAATATGCCATGTTGCGTCGGACACAGGCGTTGTTGGCAGAGACGGGCCGGCGCAAGGCTCCAGAGGATTTGCAGTTAAAGCTGCTTTTAGCCGTCTCGCGCGAAGCTGCGCAACGACGCACCTCGCGAATTTCAGTTTGGAGTATGCGTCTCGAACACGCGTTGCATAGTTTCATGGTTCCGGCAACCGCTGGATTGGTAACAACCGTGGTTTTATTTGGCTTGCTGACCGCGTTCCTCGCGCCCGCGCTGCGTGCCGATCATCCCGATGTACCCTTGATGCTCTATACTGCGCCTGTCTTGCAGCAGTCGGCGTTCGGTTCGGCTGCGAGTTCCATCCAGGACGACTCGCTGGTCATCGAAGCCTACGTCGATGCAAATGGCCGGGTGCAGGATTACCGAATTCTCTCCAATCCAGAGCATGCCAGCGATCTGCCCACATCCGTGAAAAACATGCTGATCTTTACCACCTTCAAGCCCGCCATGGCAATGGGCCGACCGACCGCCGGACGCGCCGTCATGTCGTTCTCCAAGGTCAGCGTCAAGGGCTGATCATAAAAAGCCCATCCCGTCGCGGAGGGGGTCGCGGCCAGGATGGGCAGGCCGGCGGACAGAAGCGCCCGCCCTGCGCTTTCCTAGACTGCTTTCTCAGCGGCCCATCTGGACGAAACCGCTTTCGGTATGGACACCGTCAATACTCCGTTGCTCAGCTTTGCCGACGCGTCCTGGGAAGTGACCGGCGCGGGCAGCTCGACGCGACGGAAGATCCTCGTCGTTGAGGTGTGAATGCACTCGCGGTTTCCCGCCTTCTTGCACTCCACGCAAATGTTTTCCACGCTGCCCCTGAGCAATAGATTGTTCGCGTCGGCTTCGACGATCAGATCCCACGACGAAAATCCCGGGACTTCAGCTCGTACCATCACGTCACGGCTTGTCTCGATCATCTCCACTGGTACCGGTTTCAGCAGTTCGGATTCGGCGCGGAACCAGTCTTCCACGGCATGACCGGCAACTGCGCCACGTTGGTCAAAAAGGGTGTGCGCGCGTTGCGCGATCTGATTCTCGGTCTCACGCACCTGGTCGAGGATTGCTTGTGAAAAAGCGATTTCCAGAACGGCTTCCTGAAGCTCGGCTGGACGGAGTGTGATTGCGGTTGGCATGTTGACTCTCCTTTTTTCTAGTTTCTTTGCACCGGTGTGCGCAAAGTCAGCCTAGTCGAGAGGAGAGCAGAAGGTCTGTAACCGTCGTCACAGATCATTGTGATCCATGAAAAACGCCTGCCTGTGCAATGCGAAACCAAGAGAATGAAGCGGGTTGGTGGACTCCACCATTCGTCCCCCGGTCAGTCCGCCAATATGGATTTCCAGAATCGCCCGGCTAACGGGAAAACTCAAACAGTTCGCTGTAACCGAAGGTTTTCGATTCCGCCGTGAATCCGAATACGTCGCCTGATGTATCGATGTACAGTCCGCCGATCGGTCCGCCATTAGCGTAAGAATAAGGGAAGCTGTAGTGGGCCGCTTGGTACCACTGCCCCGATTGATTCTTGCGCAGGGCGTAGACCGTGCCGCCATTGAAGGCGCCGCCTGCGTCGGTGGTCCCCAGGAGTTCGCCCGCGGCATCCAGTGTCGGCGAACCGAAGGGATTCGCGCCCCCGGTGCCGTCGAAGCTGTACAGTGTCGAGAAGACGCCTTTCGCAGACACCTCAAATGCCGTTCCGTTGTTACTGCTTCCGCCCACCGGCGTGGTCCCGTATAAATTTCCCTCCGCGTCAATGGTCAGTCGAACGGAGACGAAATTTCCATCTGCGCCGTCGAATGAGTGCAACACGGTTTCGCTCCATTTCCCATTTTTCCGCGTAAGTTCGTACACCGTGCCAGCCTGATTTGCGCCGCCCCCATAGGTGGTGCCATAGAGATTGCCAGCGGCGTCCGCGACTAAACCATCCTTGGGATACAGTCCGTCGACACAATTTTGCAGCGAGCAGAATGTGTACAGCGTCTCGTACTGGTAGCCGTTGGCGGTGTTCTGAAGTTCGAAAGCCACTTCTTCGCCGCCGTTTCCGTTGCCGATCGTTGTGCCGTAGATGTTGCCTTTGGAGTCGAGCAACAGGTCTCCATTCGGCCCCCCAGGTTGCGAAATGCCGGGAAAGGAATAGATCGAGCTCTCGCTGAATGTACCGTCGCCATTGGGCGACAACTTAAAGATCTCGCCCTCGCCGTCGTTTCCGCCCAGAGTATCTCCCCCGTACAAATTTCCTTTCGCGTCTATCGCGAGACCCTGGTTCGGAAAGTCCAGCATGTCATAGACCGTAGTCACTTGCCATTTGCCGCCGCCCAGTGGACTCAACTCATACACTCCGCCAGCGGCGATATCGCCCAAATTGTTGGCGCCGTAAAGATTGCCTTTCGCATCTGCCACCAGCGTCCCGCCAGTGGGATATCCGCCCGTGTTGCCTAGAATTTTAAAGTTGACTTTTCTATTTTGCGCGTTCTGCTCCCCGAGCGCGGAACCCGCAAGCACGAGAGCGACGACTACGAATGTAACCAGATGGTTGCGCATGAACTACCCCTTTGATTATTTTCTTAAAGCAGAGACTCCATCTCGACTGTTCTGTCACCTGTTCAAGTGTTGCCGCTTAACGAAAGTCAATGCGACTCGTCGCGTAATTACGCGCCCCTCAGTGCGAGAACTCAAAAATCTCGCCGTAACCGAACCCCTTTGAGGTCGCCGTAAAGCCAAAGAGTTGTCCGGCCTTGGTTAACAGCAGCCCCCCTAAAGGCCCGCCCTCGTTCTCAACATAGGGAAAGCTGTAGCTTCCCGCTTCACTCCACTGACCCGACTGATTCTGCGTTAATTCGTATACCGTTCCACCGTTGAACTTGCCGCCCTCTTCGGTGGTGCCGAAGATCCGGCCCGCACGGTCGGGATTGACTGCGCCGTAAGGGAACGCGCCATCCGGCATACCCTTGAAGTTGTAAATCACCGAGAACGCCCCTTTGGAGTCGATCTCATACACCACTCCGCTGTTGTTCGCTCCCCCGACGTAAGTCGAGCCATACAGATTGCCCTTAGCGTCGAAGTTCACATTTCCATAGGGCGACTGACCGTCGGGACCACCAAAGGAGTGAAGAACCGTTTCATTCCATGTCCCGTTCGCCCGTTTCAATTCGTAAACCGTGCCCTGACCAAATTCGCCCCCACCGGTAGTCGTCCCATAGAGATCGCCGGCCGCGTCAGCTTTGAGGCCTCCTTCCGGATAGATCCCGTCCGCGCAGTTAGGAAGGGAGCAAAATTCATACAGCTGCACGTAGTTGTAGCCGTTGCCTGTGTTCTTCAGTTCGTAGGCGACATACTGATTCGTGATGCCGTTCCCGTTCCCCGCCGTCGTTCCATAGAGATTCCCCTCGGCATCGACCAGCAAGTCGCCGTTGGGGCCTCCAGGTTCGTTAATTCCGGGGAAAGAATAGATCGAGCTTTCGCTAAACGTCCCATCTCCATTGGGTGAAAGCTTGAATACCTCACCTTCGCCATAGTTACCGCCCAGTGTGTCGCCGCCATACAAATTCCCTTGAGCGTCGATCGCCACGCCCTGATTGGGGAAGTCGAGCATCTCGTAGAGAGTAATCACCTGCCACTTCCCGTTGCCCAGCGGACTTACCTCATACACTCCGCCAGCCGCAAGATCGCCGAGATTGTTGGCCCCGTACAGATTGCCCTTGGCATCCTCTACCAAGGTGCCGCCATCCGGAAATCCGCCCGTGGTTCCGAGCACTTGAAACTTGACGGCGGTATTCTGCGCGAACGCTACAAGGCTGAAGGCTAAGGACAAAAGTAGAGTGGCGATACTGAGTTTGCTGCGCATGGTAGGCCCCCGGGAGATAAGGTTCGCCAGTGAGAACGGGAGAAGTCGGCTCGGCTCCTCACGTCCGCTGGTAAGTGGAGGCTACCGCGCAAGTATTACTGGGAGATGACAGAGGTGCAAAATTTCGCGTGACCCCCAAATCGCATCATCTTATATGCATAAGTATGCATACTTATGCTCGCCGCTTGTAGTAAATCGCGAACTCGAAGCCGGGATTGGGCGGGAATAACTCGGCGACTTTTCGAATTCGTTCGGCCAGTTGCGCAGGCGCGAGTAAAGGATAATCGCGTTCGCGCAGATCGTAATAATCTACATCGATAAATAAAGATAGGAGGTAAATCGAGATGGAGTCGGCGAATGCCGCCGCAAAGAATTCATTCTTGTGGCGCTCCGCTTCCGAACCGCCTTCGAGAGCGAACTTGCGCGACTCCCAGGCGTCCAGCGAAGTCTCGCCGCGCGCTCCGGCTTCGACTTGGCGCCATACCAGTTCGGCGAAATCCCGCGATACGCCTGCCTTTTCGACCACTGCATGTCCGACATTGATGTAGAACTCGAAGGCGACGGAAAACTTGTCATCCATCAGGCGCGTGGAAATGAACACGCATTGCGATCCGTTCAAATCCAGATTTCGATGGCAAACGGCGTTGTCACTCAGGGCCACATCGTAGCGATCTGCGATGACCGTCTCGTCGCCCTGATTCACCGTGAGCGGGACGAAGTAATAGGCTTTGCGACTAAGCGCGTGCGCCGCCGCTTCGGGAACGGCAGCAACCATTCGATCCAGATCCGACGCGGAGACGGTGACCTCACCGGAAATGGCGTAACAGACTCCGTTGGGAGCTTGCGAAACAGCACTTTGGCGAACCACTTCCGCCGGGGCGCGCGTAATGGCGGACGCACTTTGCGACATCTCAAGATTCTAGCAGGGATCGCGGCGCGTGTTGTGATAAGTGCGAGCCTCTTCCTCCCTGTCAGTCATCCCCAAGACCATGCCTGCTTCAGCCGGGCGAGGGATATCGCGCGTCGCGTTACAATCAAGTTGAGGAACTCTTTTCGAGGCACGCTCCATGAAAACCGCTCGCCAACCCCGTTGGTATTTAATTCCAGTCCGAGTGTTGCTGGTCACATTCGTGATTACTTTGCTTTCATTCGCCGTCTGCCTCCTCCTGGGAATTTCAGGAGTGGCCGTAGCGGCGCTGGTGAGGGGGGTGCATCCCGACATGAGGCTGGCTTACCGCAACGTTGCCGCTCCCGGTGCTGCGATCGTCGCGGCCTTCGTCTTCGCGACCATGCTGGTGATGGAGATTAAGCGCTTTCGCCAATCCCAAACTTTGGATGGAATCGCACGAGCCAGTCGATGACGAACTCTGGCCCCAGCGACAGCGCGCCGCGTATCGCGATTCCAGTGCCGCACTCCGGGCTCCCGGACTATGTCGAACGCTCGTTGCCCCTCTATGAAAAGGCTGTGCGGCTGGCAGGAGGAGAGCCCGTGCGCATTCCCCTGGATCAGACTCCTTCGGAAATTATGAAACGGATTGAGCGCTGCGATGCCGTGCTGCTTCCCGGCAGCAGCGCCGATGTCGATCCCGCGAAATATGACGCCCCGCGCCACGAAAAAACCGCCGCCGCCGATGTCAAGCGCGACACCGTGGACGAGCTGCTCCTGCAAGACGCCTACAACATGCGCAAGCCCATTCTTGGCATTTGCTATGGCATGCAGACTTTGAATGTCTATCGCAGCGGGACGCTGGTGCAGCATATCGAATCGCCGGTCGATCATACGGCGGGCAGAACGGTTCCCGTGGCGCATGAGGTTGAAATCGATCCCGGATCAAAGCTGGCTGAGATTCTAAGTCCTAACGACGTGTCCACGAAATCGCTCACTGTGCCGGTGAACTCCAGCCATCACCAATCCGCGTCCGTCGTTGGCGATGGACTTCGTGCCGTTGCCCGCTCTCCGAAAGATGGCATCATCGAAGCGGTGGAAGGCACATCCCCCGATCACTTTGTGCTGGCCGTGCAATGGCATCCCGAACGCGGCGTTGAGCAGGACCCACCATCGCAGGCCATCTTCAAGACGTTCATCGAAGCTGCCCGTGCCAAGCACGAAGAGCTCACCGGAGAATTCGAGACGATCTAATGCGTCTCATCATACGCAGGCGCGCTATCCGGCGTATCCACATGCGCCGCACTCTTGCCAGGCAGATCGGGCGGAGTGAAACTACCGGGATCTTTACCTTCCAGCGCGGACTTCATAAAGTCGATCCAGATGGGCAGCGCAGCATGGGCGCCGCTTTCTCGTGCTCCTAGAGTCTTCTTTTCGTCATAGCCAATCCAGACTCCGGTCGTGAGCGACGGCGAGAATCCCACGAACCAGGCGTCCGTGAAGTCATTAGTGGTTCCCGTCTTTCCGCCTAAGGGATACTTCAAGCTGGCCGCGCTGGCCGCCGTACCATGCATTACCACCTCATGCAGCATGGACGTCATGATGCGTGCGGTGCGAGCGCTCACGACGTCGCGCACTTCGGGATAATCCTCTTCCATGACTCGCCCTTCGTAGTCGGTCACCTTGGTGATATAGCGCGGAGTGACCCGCACCCCATCGTTGGGAAAAACACTAAACGCGGATGTCTGATCGAAGAGGGTCGCCTCAGCCGCGCCCAGCGCGACCGGAAGATACGGCGGCAGATTCGAGGTTACGCCAAAGCGATGCGCATACTCGATGACCGTCTTGATGCCCACGCTGTCGGCCAATTTCAGCGCGGGGATGTTTCGCGACTGCGCCAGAGCGCGGCGCAAGGTAATCGTCCCTTCAAACTTGTTGTCGTAGTTGTGCGGAGTATAAGATCCGGACGCGGTCTGAAACGTGATGGGCGCGTCCACAATCGTATCGTCAGGACTTCCCCCCTGATCGATGACTGCGGCATAGACGTAAGGCTTGAACGACGAGCCGACCTGACGCAATGCCTGCGTGCTGCGATTAAATTTCGATTCGTTGGCGTCTCGTCCCCCAACCATCGCCCTTATACCACCCGTGGCGTTGTCGATGGCGAGCAGCGCGCCTTGCGTACCGGAATCCTGTTCGAGAGTGACGCGCGCGTGGCCCGCGTTACCATCCACGAGCGAAATCACTCTCACGTAAACGATGTCGCCGGGCGAGAGAATGTCCGCGATTTTGCGTTGCGTCCACGCAGCGTCTGCTTGCGTGAGATCGGCGGTGTAGTGGCCGAATCTTACGCTCGCAGAGCCGGGGCTGACTTCCGTCACCAGGGCGTGGATATATCCGTTAACCTCCGGCTCCTCGTCCCAATCGGGATGGTGGTAGTTCTGCAGCGCCTTGCCATCGCCAATGTTTTGCAGATGATCTTTCCAGCCGTGGCGGCGTTCGTACACTCCGAGGCCATCGAGCACGGCGCGAGTAGCCGCTCTCTGCATATCCATATCAAGGGTGGTGTAGACCCGCAATCCACCCTCGTGCACTTGATCGGTGCCGTATTTGTTTTCCAGGTAACGGCGAATCTCTTCGACGAAGTACGGCGCCAGCGAGCCCGGATCGCGATGTAAGCGCAGCTCGATGGGCTGATCGCGCGCTTCATTGGCCTGTGGAGCCGTGATCTTACCGTCTTCGAGCAGGTTGTTGATGACCAGATTGCGGCGCTTCAAGCAGCGATCCGGATGGTTGATCGGCGAATAATAAAAAGGACTCTTGGGCAGACCCGCTAACAAGGCCGCTTCGTCGAGCGTGAGTTGCTTGGCGGGCTTGCTGAAATAAAACTCCGAGGCCGCCTCAAATCCATACACCCCGTGTCCCAGATAAATTTGATTGGCGTAGAGCGTGAAAATCTGCGATTTGGTAAAGCGGCGCTCAATCTGGATAGCCAGCAGAGCTTCCTGAATCTTGCGATGAAACGAACGATCCGGCGATAGAAACAAATTGCGCGCCAGTTGCATGGTCAGCGTCGAGGCTCCCTGCACCTTACCGCCCGAACTGATGTCGCGATATGCCGCGCCCGCGATGCGCCAAAAGTTGATGCCCCAGTGGCGGTCAAATTCCTTATCTTCGGTAGAGATCAGCGCCATCCGCAAGATCGGAGGGAAGTCGTCGTAGCTGGCGACCACGCGCCGTTGCAACGCGAACGATCCGATCACGCGATTCTGGTCGTCATAGAGTTCGGTGACCGAGCTGGGACGATAGCGCTCCAATTCTTCGACCTGAGGCAGGTCGGTGGAGTACACCAGAAGGAGGCCGGTACCGGTGCCGACTACAGCGGCCAGAACGATCAACGCCGCGAAGAACAAGCGGCCCAGTACTCTGCTTCCGACTTTATCCGCCGGAGGCGCGTCTTCGTAAATTGAGTGCATGAGGGAGCGCACTCAGGATAGCAGGCGTTCCGTTATCTTTGATCGAACAAACCAACAACCGTCTAAGCAGGCGAAGCCGGTCGATTCTTCAATACTTCGATCGCCTTCTTCAACTGGTCGTCCACTTGCGGCGTCGCAGCTTTCTTGTTAGTGTCTTCCGCCGGCTCAGCGTTCTCGTCCTCGTCGGGCACCGCCGCGTCGTCCTCTGCGTCGGCAACCAGAATGTTCGGAGTGACGGCGGTATCCTGTATCGCCTTGCCCTGCGGCGAGTAATATTTCGCCACCGATAGAATCAGCGCCGATCCATCCTTCACTTCGATCAGTTTCTGCACCGAACCGTCGCCGAATGTCTTGTCCCCCACAACGTCTCCCCGGGCGTTCTCAAGAATCGCGGCGGCCACAATTTCAGCCGGCCCCGCCGTCCCCTTGTTGACCAATACCACGACGGGCAGCGTGGTGATCGCCTTCCCAGGATCTGCGTTGAACGCTTCCCGCGGATACTTCTGCCCTTGCAAATACGCGATGGTTCCGTGATTGAGGAACAGATTCGCCGTCGCAACGCCTTCCAATTCATCGCCCTCTGCGCAATTCCGAAGGTCGAGAATCAGTTTTTTCACTCCCGCCTTTTGCAGCGACTTGATCTTGGCTGCGACTTCTTGAACTTTACCTTTGGTAAACGCGTCCACTTGAATATCGCCGACACCGTCATCCACGATCTTCTCGGTCACCGCCGGTATCATAACCACTTCTCGGGTGATGACCGTTTTCTGCGGCTCCGCCTTGCGGGCTCGCACCAACGAGACCGTCACCGTCGATCCAGGCTCGCCACTGAGGAGGTTCTGCACCTCCGCCACCGACATCTCACGTGTGCTCTTCCCCTCAATGGCCTCGAAGATGTCGGAAGCTGCTACCCCCGCCTTGTCCGCAGGACTGCCCGGAATCACGGCAACGACCGAAGCGTAGCCGAAGCGCTTGGAGACGACTGCGCCGACATCGCCTTTCGCCTGACTCTTATGATCCTTATAGTCCTTATACTGCGCCGCATTGAGATAGCTGGAATTGGCATCGAGGGCTTCCAGAAGACCGTGCAGCGCCCCGTCCGTAACCAGGGGAATGTTCGGCTCTTCAACGTACTCCTGGCGGACCCTCGAGAGCACTTCGCTGTAAACCTGCATCTGGCGGTATGCGCCGTCGTTGCTGTTAGCGGCGCGAACGCCATCGATACCACCAACCACAACGAACAGCAACACCCCAGCGGATGCAACAAAAACACCAGCTTTAACTTTGTTCGACATGGACAATTCCCAAAACCTCGAATCCTGGCTGAGTAGACTGTGTCAAGGAGAACGGTTACTCCGAACCGGTCCGACCATGACACTCCCGATTATAAGCCTTTGGATGCGAAAACCCGGCGAATTGGTTCGTACCTAAGGTGTTCCGGCGATTTACCGCTCTTGCACCGAATCAAAGCTCTTGAATGCGGAGACATAAGGTTTAAGGCCGGCTGAAGTTGACGGTCACGAACGTCTTGGCCTCCATGACCTCGCCATTCACCGAATAAGGCCGATACCGCCACTTCTTGACCGTGTTGTAGGCTGCCTGACCCAGCATCATGGGGCCACGGATGAGCTTCAGGTCGCGGATGGAGCCGTCGCGAGCGATCCAAGCCTGGAACACCACCGGGCCTTCCAATCCGGAATCTAAAGCCTGCTGGGGATAGGCTGGGGGAACCTTCTCGACCAACATCTCGTCAGCTTGCGTCTCTGGCAGGTTGACCGGTTCAACTCCTCCGGACTGCTTCAGGTTCGCTTGGCCATTGCGCGATGCCGACGAATCGGAAGGCGTGCGCAAGCTGTCAGGCACGACATCGCGACTGGCTGCGCCGGGACGCATCATGGGCCGTTTTACCGAGTCGTCGTTCAGAGCGTCTTCAGTGAATGCGGGTCGAGACCCTTCAGCGTCCGTCGGCACCGCCACGGGATCCACTTTCATCTCGCCCGCCGTGTGCAGGGGAGTCGGCTTGACGTAAGGCACGGGGGCGGACTCCGACGGCGAAGGTTCGTCCTTCGGCGATTCCGGCAAGTAATGAACTACCGTCCGAGCCGCTTGATCGTATACCGACCTGATGGCCCGATGCGAGCTGAGTGCGACCGCCAAATCCGACTGTTGTTGCGCCAGGATTTGGCGTTCGCGATATCCGAAAGTAATTCCTACGATCAACCCTGCGGCGACGCTTCCCCAGGTGAGTGTTCGCAGCACGCGGCGAACCGGCGGTAGACTCGTTTTGCCCCCACCCCGGACTTCTCGTGTCGCTGCTTCCGCTTGTCGCAGCAGCGGGGCGCTGGGATATTCGGCGGTAATTACGATTTCAGAAGCCGTGGGCCGCAGTGAGTCGGCGATGGGGACGGTTAGCTTCTCATCGACAATTTCGGCTGGCTTCTCGACCTTCTCCACCGTCCAAACAGGACGCGAGGGTGCGGCTGGCTTGCGCTCCTGCTCCTGCCAGCGATTCATGCGCTGCAAAAAGGCGTCGCAGCCGAGCAAGGCGTACTTGATGTCGTCCCGCTGCGCCAATGGATGGATGACCAGCGAGACGCCGTCGATCTTCGCCACCGGCTCCTTGCCCGTCGGGGCCACGGCAACGGCGAAGGGCGGCGCTTCAGGACGCAGTTCGAACGCCGACTTAAAGAGGAATCCGGCTTCCGGGTCTTCCCGCGAATCCGACACCATCACCTCGAATGCGGTCCGCGTGACCTGTTCGAGAGCGCCGAAAATGTCGCGGCAATGCGCCACTTCAAGGCCCAGTTCGGCCAGGGCCACACGAAAATTGCTCGCAGTCTCCCCGTCGGGGGAGAACACCAACGCTCGGTGAGACATAACCACTTCAGCGTAGGACCTGCTGCCGGGGCCGACAAGTTACAGAGTGTCAATGTCAGAAATCGACAAGGTACAGTAATTTTCCCCGCATGTTACCTGTCCCTTCGGCCGGATACCACAAGCGGGGACAGTGGCCGAAAGTAATACCTCGCCCAACGCCCGCGCCATCATTGGCGATGGAACTCATCTCCTTTTTTCCAATCGATGAGCTTCGCTTGATCGGCCGCGGCCCACCCTAAAGCGAAGCCAAAACGCGCCATGACTGCGTCGGCGGTGAAATCCATTTCTGGACGGTATTCATCGCTGGGCTGATGATAGCGGTGCGCGGTGTAATCCTCGGCTTGTTGCATGCCCCAGGCCAGATCGTGCCCTTTATACTTCATCCCCTCACTCACTGAGAACGCGGGTACACCCACCCGAGCCAGACTGAAGTGGTCCGAGCGGTAATAGTGCCCTGCCTCGGGCCGCGAGTCGGGACGAATCGCCAAACGGAAGTCCTTAGCCAACGCCTGCACCGTCGGATAAAAATCGGTTCGCTCGGCGCCCGAGACTTCCACTTCTTCCGGAGACCCCAAGGGCGGCAGATCGTCGAAATTCAGATCCAGCGCAATTTGATCGGCGGAAACGGGTGGATGCTTACCCAGATATTCCGAACCCAACAACCCTTGTTCTTCGGCCGTAACGGACACGAAGATGATCGACCGCCGCGGCCTTTCAGCCGTCTGGCCCAGCACCTGCGCCAGTTCTAGAATAATTCCGCACCCGGTGGCGTTGTCGTCAGCGCCATTGTATATATTATCCCCCGCCATATCGGGCCGAATCCCCAAGTGATCGTAGTGCGCTGTGTACATCACAGCTTCCGCCTTCAGTTTCGAATCGCGCCCCGGCAGAATGCCAATTACGTTGTTTGAGGCAAAAGGCCGAATTACACTCGCCATGTGCGCCTTAAGCCGCACCGGAAGCGCCACGGGATGAAAATCCCGCGAGCGGGCGTCGGACATCATTTTGTCTAAATTCATGCCCGCCCCTTCGGCGATTTTCTTCGCCACATCCAACTGCACCCACGACGCAACTCGCAGCTTCGGCGACCCGTCGAGTTGCAGAAATGATTTTTCACCGGAGTTCGAGTTGCGCACCACTTCCCAGGGATAACTCGCCATCTCGGTCTGGTGAATCAGGATGACGCCAGCCGCTCCCTTGCGCGCGGCCTCTTCGTACTTGTAGGTCCAGCGCCCGTAGTAAGTAAGAGCTTTGCCCTTGAAAAACTTTTCATCGGTAGAGGGCGGCTCGTTGACCAGCATCAGCAGCACTTTCCCTTTCACATCGACGCCCTTGTAGTCGTCCCATTGATACTCTGGCGCTGCGATGCCGTAGCCAACATAGACCAGGGGCGCGTCGACATCGGATTGCGGCTGTTGCGTCTGATCGTAAGCCACGTATTCGTCGAGCGGCTTCAAGTCGAGCCCACCGCTGGGAGTGACCACGGAAAAAGTCGTGGCTGCCCCGGGAGTGATACCGACCATGGGCACGCGCTGCATGTAAGTGCCGTGCTCCCCCCCAGGCTTTAAGCCGGACAGCGCGAACTCCGTCGCGATGTACTCAGCGGCAATATCGCCGCCTCGCTGTCCCGTACCTCGGCCCTCCAGTAAGTCGTGAGAAAGAAAGCGCACGTGGGCCCGAATGTGCTCGGGATCGATCTTCTGCATCGCGGAAAAAGCGGTCCCCGGCAAGTGAACCGACGAGGCGTGTTCAGCCGACTTAGGTTGGGCGAGAGCAATGACCGGAATCAGCAAGGCAATCGGCAAGTACAAGGTTCGCACAAAAACTCCTCAACACGAGATGCACTCGAATGAAGTATTGTACGCTGGCCGTCGCTTCTTGCGAGTAGCGTGATCGCCGAGCGGAAACGATTGGCCTCTCTTATTGTCGGCTGCGCTTGACAACAATCTATTCGCGCCGCGCGCGGAATTGTCGATTGGGGCTCGCCTCACGCGTTCCCCAGGGGGTCAAACGTCCGTTGTAGAATTTCTCTGGGCATAACTTCGCGGCCTACTTCAAATCCACTGGCAAGCCATGACTAATCCTGGACCTTCTCACATCGACCTGCAGGCGGCAGCGAAGCAGACCCTGATCGATCACGGCTTTCAAACCGCGTTTCCCCCCGAAGTAGAACAACAGGTTCAAGGGATCATGGACCATCCCCCAAAAGCGGTTCCTGGGAAAGACACTCGCGACTTACGCTCGCTGCTGTGGTCCTCCATCGACAACGATACTTCGCGCGATCTGGATCAAATTGAGGTCGCCGAGACATTGCCTGCGGGTCGGACCAAAGTCTTAATCGGAATCGCAGATGTCGATGCATTCGTCCCACAAGGCTCGGCGATCGATCGGTTCGCCTCTCAGCAAACTGCCACACTCTACACCGGCGTCCACAATTTCTCCATGCTGCCGGGAGAACTTTCGACTGGTTTGACTTCTCTGCTGGAAAATCGCGATTGTCTTGCCGTGATCATTGAATACGTAATCGGTGATAGAGGTAGCATCGTGTCTTCCGACGTCTATCGGGCCCTCGTGCGCAATCGGGCTCAGCTCACTTACAACGCCACCGGCGCATGGCTGGAAGGCAATGGCTCCGCGCCGCCTAAGGTCGCATCGAGCCTTGATTTGCAGGCGCAATTGAAATTGCAAAACACCGCCGCCCAAGCCTTGCGCGACGCCCGCGAACGACAGGGTGCTCTCAGTCTGGAAACAATGGAAACTCACGCACTCATGGAGAAGGATCGAATCGTCGGCTTGACCGTTCAAGAGAAGAATTACGCGACCGAATTGATCGAAGAGTTCATGATCGCGGCCAACGGCGTGATTGCGCGCTTGCTGGCAGCGAAGCATGTGTCCTCGATACGGCGTGTGGTCCGAACTCCCAAGCGCTGGGATCGCATCGTGGCATTGGCGGCGGAGGTCGGCGCAACGCTGCCGCCCGATCCGGACTCAAAAACGCTCAACCAATTCCTGATCAAGCGTAAACAAGCCGATCCCGATGGCTTCGCTGACCTGTCTCTCGCCGTCATCAAGCTGATGGGGCCGGGCGAATATGTGCTGGAACGCCCGGGCGACCCTGGAGTCGGCCATTTCGGGCTAGCCGTTCAGGACTATACGCACTCGACCGCTCCCAACCGGCGCTTTGCCGACCTGGTTACGCAAAGACTGGTGAAAGCGGCTCTGGCCGGGCAGCCTACCCCTTACACGGATGATGAGCTGACAACCATCGCGCAGCATTGCACCGAAAGAGAAGATGCAGAGCGGAAAGTCGAGCGCGAGATGTCGAAGCGCATCGCCGCAGTCGCGATGAGCGACAAAATCGGACAAGTCTACGACGCAATCGTCACCGGAGCGACCGACAAGGGGACCTTCGTACGCGCGCTGCAAGCGCACGTCGAAGGCATGCTGGTCGCGGGCCAGAAAGGCGTCGACGTCGGAGACAAACTACGCGTGAAGCTTGTCAGAACCGATCCCCGGCAGGGTTATATCGACTTCGCACGAGTCTAGCTACTCCACCCTCGCCAGTGTGAGAGCGAACCATTCGCGCGCGTCGACCCACGTGCTCGCCGCACTGAATCCGCTCTGCGCCAGCATCGTCTCTACCATCATCGGCGTGTACTTGTAGCTGTTCTCGGTGTGGATTCTTTCGCCCTCTCGGAACTGTGCGCTGGATCCAAGCACTCCCAATGGAACGATCTGTGCCCGAATACTTTCGAGATGCATTTCCATCCGCGAACAGGTTGGATTCCAGACCGCAAGGTGACGAAATGATCCGAGGTCAAAACCCGCCCCCAGCTCGCGGTTGATTCGCCGCAGCACGTTCTTGTTAAACCTTGCGGTTACGCCCTGCGCGTCGTCGTAGGCGGGAACCAATATCTCCGGGATCTTTGGCGAGATCCGTACCGAGAAGCAGCGAATCTCCTGGATTCATTTCTCCCGCGACCTCGCTCAGAAAATTAACCGCCGCGGGCGGGTCAAAGTTTCCGATGCTGGAGCCGAGGTACAGCACCAACTTCCGTCCCGGAATCGAGCGCAGGAAACCGAAGCCGTCCGCAAAGTCGGCCACAACGGGATGCACCCGACTGCGAGGACAGCTCTGCTTCACTTTGATCTTGGCCTCTTCAAGCGCTGAGCGCGAAATATCTACCGGCACATAGGAAACACTAAGTTGGCGATGTTCGAGTGCTTGTAGCAGCGTCGTCGTTTTTCGCGCCGTACCGGCGCCCAATTCCACCACCGTAAGCCCTGCCCCTGCGGCCGTGACGATTTCTGTCGAGGTCTTCTCCAAGATCTCGAGCTCCGAGCGGGTCAGATAATACTCAGGCAAATCCGTGATCTCTTCGAACAATGCTGAACCGGCGGCATCGTAAAACAACTTGGCAGGAAGCGATTTGGGCTCCCGCTGAAGACCCTCTTCGACATCTTGCGCAATCAGAGGGAGGGCGACGAGTTCTCGAGCGATCATCATTGGGCTAGCCTTATTCCGGAAAATTGCCAGCGCGCGCCGGCCGGAAAGAAATTACGATAAGTCGCGCGGATGTGGCTCGCAGGCGTGACGCACGAACCTCCGCGTAACACCATTTGATTGCACATGAACTTGCCGTTGTACTCGCCCACCAGGCCGGGCGCGGGTTTGAAGCCGGGATAGCCGATGTATGGGCTGGCGGTCCACTCCCAAACATCGCCGAACAGTTGCTGTAAACCGCCCGCCCGCGCGGCCTGCGGAGCGAACTTCCAATCCTCCAACATCGTCCCTCGCCGGGTCGGGCTGCTCGTGGCCGCGACCTCCCACTCTTGCTCTGTCGGTAGGCGTTTGCCTGACCAACGAGCGAAGGCGTCGGCCTCGAAGAAGCTCACATGACAGACCGGTTGAGCAGGATCGACTTCGTGCATAGCACCGTCGAAGAACTGCAACCATTGGCCCGATTCGCCGTGCTCCCAATAGAGCGGGACCTTCCAACCCTGCGCAAGGATTGTGTCCCAACCCTCAGATAGCCACAGTTCCGGCCGCCGGTATCCGTCATCGCTTATGAATTCGAGATACTCACCGTTGGTCACCGCGCGCGATGCAAGCTGAAAATCCTGCAGCAAAGCGTCGTGGCGAGGCGACTCGTTATCGAATGCGAACTCGTCGCCCGAATAGCCGATGGGGTAGATGCCGCCATCGAACGAAATCCAACTCAGCGGAGTTGCCACCTCCGGCGAGGGACTCTGCGAGGCTTTCGGGGGACGCAGCGGACTCGACCACAACCCATGCTTCACATCGGTGAGAACCAGTTCCTGATGCTGCTGTTCATGATTCAATCCCAACTCGATCAACTCCAGGGTCGCTTCGTCGAACTGGTCGAACTGCCTCAGAATCGCCCGATCGACGTGCTCGCGGTAAGCGTGAACCTCGCCCAGGCTGGGCCGCGACAGCAATCCTCGCGCGCCTCGAAAAGGATGATCGCCGAGCTGCTTATAGTAAGAATTGAAGAGCGTCCTGAAGCGTTCATCAAAAGGGTGGTAATTGGCGACCTGCCGCGCCAGAATAAAAGTCTCAAAGAACCAGGTCGTATGCGCCAAATGCCACTTCGCGGGGCTGGCATCCGGCATGGACTGAAGCATGTGATCCTCCGCTGAAAGCGACGCGGTGATCCTCATGCTGGTGGCGCGAACCTCCCGAAAGCGCTCCGGGGTAATCTGTTTCGATCGTCCTACCTGAAGCTCGACAGCTTGAAGTTCAACGGCCACATCCGCCTCCTTCACCCCGCAAGTTTGACCCACGAGCCCACGAACGGTCATATATGGATGTACCTCGACCCAAGTTCGTTGTGGAAATTTCCGATTATCTGGAGATTTGGCGATTTCTGTTCCTGTAGGCTGGATTAGGAAAGTTTGGCCGTTTGCCATGACTCGATCTTTCCCGTCATCTAACAACGCATGAAAAGACTTCCATCTCTGGCCATCCTCACTGTTTTATTGGTTTTAGCGGCCAGCCCTGCGAGCGCGCAGTCTCCGGAAAGCCAGCGTAAGACCAGCACGCCTTACACCGGCGACCTAACGATTTTCGATTCTCCGGGCCGTGAAGATCGACTTCAGATCAACCGCGTCATGGACATTTTGAAGATCGCTCCGGGCAGCAGCGTGGCCGATATCGGCGCGGGATCGGGCTGGTTCACGGTGCGCGCATCCCGGCGCGTTGGAGAGCACGGCGCAGTGTACGCCGTCGATATTAATCCCGAGGCCATCACGTACATTCAGAAGCGAGCCGCTAAAGCAGGAGTGAGCAATATTCAAACGATCCTCGGAAAAAGTGACGATGCTCTGTTGCCAGCAGGGAAGGTCAATACGGTACTCATGCTCAAGACCTATCATGAAGTTGCGCAGCCCGTCGCGCTCCTAGAACATCTTCGCGACTCGCTCGCGCCCAACGCGAGAGTCGGAATTATCGACCGCAACGGAAACGGTGAAGACCACGGAGTCGCCGAAAAAGTTGTAGTCCAAGAGGCGCAGCAGGCGGGCTACAAGCTGGTGGAGCGCTACGACTTCGTGAAAGCCGATGGCATGGATTACTTTCTGGTGTTTGAAGCGCATTAGACAAGGCGATCGAGTCCCCTGGTCATTAGTTGTCTGCACCCTACTGCTCGAACATAGAAACCTGCCGCTGATCCGCCGCGACCTCGCGCGGGCTGCGCTTTGAGGCTCCGATTACGGCTAGAATTTTCAGCGACTCAAGTGCGGTGCGGGGGACGAAGATTCGCTGGGTGTTGCCACGCAGGTCGGGGGGATTGACCAGAAAACCCTCCGGCAGAATAAACGTCAGATCGTTGGGCATCATGCCTTCGAGCACTTCGCTGTCCTTAAAGCGCAGCCTGACCCAGAGACCCTCCATGCGCGGGCGCGTGGTGAACGTCTTACGAGTCAGAGTTTCCGTGTCACCAAATTCGCGGACGAAGTAAACGCCTTTGATCTCGCGCAACTCCATGGCGACGACGTTGCCCGCCGTGTTGAGCAGCTCCAGTTTTCCTTCCTGAATGAAGTTCGAGGGCGAGACGAAGCCGTTGACAGTATCGCGGTCGAGTTTGCGGACGACGACTTTCTTGTGGGTGGAGGGCATTCGCGATTCCACCCGATTCTCGCATCTTTTATCAAAAAAGCAGAAGAATCTGGCTTGGTAGTAGCCAAAACATTAACATTGTGATAAATTTTGTAGTTTGCGGTCTTGTGTCGATATTACTTAACCCCCGCAAATTAAAGCACTTAGGCTGCGAAAGACCAGCCCGGTTGGCATTATGGATGCCGCCTGTGGAAAACTTTTGCAGCGTGAGCCAGCAATCCGGCGATTAAAGGCATCAGCAGACAAGAATGGCTGATTACATTTACACCATGGAACTCCGGCTGACGCCGGACCAACAGCGCGGCGTAACCCTGGTGCAGGACATCGCACGGGCCGCTGGCATGAACGTCTACCTCAGCGGTGGCGCAGTCCGCGACATCCTCAGCAATTTCCCCATCCGCGACCTCGATTTCACCGTGCAAGGCAATCCGCTCAAGCTGCAGAAAGACCTGGAGAAATCGGGAGTGGAAATCGTCGGCCTCGACGAAGACACCAAGACTCTTCACTTGACCTTGCCAAACCGGGTTCGAGCCGAGTTGGGCATGGCCCGATTCGAGCGCTACGAGAAAGTCGGCAAACCGCCAGTCGTGACCCCTGCCACAATGCTGGAAGACTTGCGCCGCCGCGACTTTACGGTCAATGCGATGGCGCTGTCGCTCAATCCGGGATCGCGCGGGCTGATGATGGATCCCTTCAACGGCGCCGCTGACATTGAAACCAAGTCGCTGCGCATTCTGCATAACTATTCTTTCGTTGAAGATCCCTCGCGATTGATCCGCCTGTTGCGTTTTGCGGCCCGCTTTCAGTGGACGATCGAGGAGAAAACGCAATCCAGATTTGAGTCGGCGAAAGAAAATAAATACATCGATCACATCGCGCACAAAGCGATTGGATACGAAATTTCGCAGCTGGCTTACGAAGACGACCCGCTGAGGGTCGTGCGAGCTTTAGAAAACGAAGGCTGGCTGAAGGTTCTGCACGAGCATTGGACCACAGCGAAAATGGATACCGCCGGTCTCGCCGACATGGCGAAGACGCGTCAGCAGATGACCGACCTGGGCTACAACCCCGATCCGTCGGCGGCCGTCATTTACTTCCTGACGGCAAAGCTCGGCGACAAAGATATTAAGGATATCCAGAAGGCGATCCCGCGGAAAGACTTGGTCAATGCCTGGAAGAACCTCGAAGACGATGCCAAACAGTTCGCAAAACGGTTGACCGGAAAAGAAGCAGCCACGCCCTCGAAGACTTGGAAGCTGCTCTCAGAAGCTCGACAGGATCTAATTCTTTTCCTTGAGGTGACGTCGAGGCAGCAAGCAGTCACGCAGCGCATCTCGAATTTCTTCAACAAGTGGCGCCAGGTGCAACAGCGGATTCCCCTGCCTGAGATGACGGAACTGCTCATCACGCCGCAGATGCCGGAGTACAAGAAGATCGCTCACGATGTGTTCATGCTGCTCTTGGACGGCAAGCTGCGTTCCCAGAGCGAGATCATGAAGTATCTGAAACCGCTGGCTCCTCCGCCACCGCCGCCACCGCCACCACCCCGAAGAGGTCGGGGAGCGAAGGCTGCGGCTATGCCGCCACCCGCTGTTGCGGCAACCGGCAAGCCGGGAAAGAAGAAAGGCAAAGCGGAAGCGGCTGCTGCGACGATTGCTGCCGAGCCCGTCCCGGCGGCGAAGAAAAAGGCTGAGCCGGTGCCCGCTGCAAAAGAAGTCAAAACCACGGCGAAGACGAAGCCTGCTCCCGCGCCGGTTAAGGCCGCCGCCAAGAAGGCTCCCGCTAAGAACGCTGCAGAGAAGAAGGCTGTCAAGCCGGCGAAGAAAGCCCCAGTTAAGAAACCAGCCAAGCGCAAGAGATAGCCGCCTTGCCTAGAAGCTCAAGCGCATCGCAAGCTGAATGATTCTCGGATCGTAAGTGCTAAGGATGCGACCGAATGTCGGGTCCGTAATGGTCACGTCGGGATTCTTGAACTCGGTGTGATTCAGGATGTTGAAGAAGTCGGCTCGCACCTCCAATTTCAAACGCTCGTTGATCGGCGTGACCTTGGAAAACGCGAGGTTCAGATTGGTCTCGCCCGTCCCGCGAAAATAATTGCGCGGCAAAGTCCCATAGGTACGCAGCGCGGGATTGCTTTCGACCTGATTGTCCGAAGGGAACATCGTGCTGCCAGGAATGCAGGACGTGCTCCCGTCGGGGCATTGCGCATTCGAGAAGCTGCTGGGATTGAACCAGTAGTTGCCGGTCACTCCCCCCACCGATTGTACTTTTGAAGGATTCAGCAACCGGATCGGACCCGTCAGATTGGCATGGACGAGACTGGCATCCCCCGCTCCGGAAGGTCCGGGTTCCGAATATCCAAATGCCGCCTGCACATTGGCAAAAACATCCAACGGATAACCAGTGCGCCAGGTCAAGATCGGAAAGACGTTCCACCCTCGTGTGGCCCGCTCCGGCGCCTTGTCAAAGACTTGGTTAAAAGGCAACTCCCATCCGCCGCTGAACGCGATGCTGTGGCGCACATCCATGTCGGCGGAGGCGCGGAACAGTCCGGGATCGTAGGATGGAACACTCGAATTCCGATTGTTAAAGCCCGAAGCGTTATCGATGTTGTGAGAATAGGTGTAAGAAAACGTCAAGTAAGACTGTCCGAAAAATCTTGCGCTCGAAAACTGCTTCTCCAGAGATGTCAGCAGGCTGTTGTAGTTGGCGTTGGAAACATTCTTAAATTCGTTGACGATTCCGTAGCACGGATACGCCGAAGTCGAGTTCACCGCCCCACAAACACTGCCTGCGGGAGTTCGGTCGAGCACACGATTTGCCGTGCCCAGCACAAAAGGATCGATGTCGATGAGCCCAGTCAGTCCATGCGAACTGGAGCCAACATAACTCGATTGAAAAATTGTGTTCTGCCAAAGCTGCCGCTGGAAGGTCAGATGGTACTGATACGTGTACGGGGTGCGCAGGTGAGGATCGACTGCAAATGCGAAGCCGCCGCCAATGGGAAGATATCCGGAGGTGGCGAAATCAAGATTTGACGCCGGAGTGGTTGATGGAAAAGGATTGATCGTTCCGGTCGAGCCATAGGGATCGGCCAGAAAGTTTGTAGCCCCCGGATTGCTCGGCGGCGGAAATTCGATGACTGAGCTGGCGAAGAACGGGGCTCGACCCACAAACTGCAAATTGTCTTCGCCTTTCAGAATGTCGTAAAAGATTCCGAACGCCCCGCGCAGACTCATCTTGCCATTGCCGTTGATGTCCCAGGCAAAACCGACGCGCGGAGCCCAATCGTTCTTGTCGGGAAAGTTCACGCCGCGCGGCGCACCGCGGTCTCCGGGGAAAACCATGCCCGGCGGAGCGTTAGGAAAGACGGTCGATTGCAGCCCCGGAATAATGGAAAAAGTGCGGCCTTGAGTGTCCAGCTTGGGAGTGGAATATTCGTAACGCACCCCGAGGCTCAGCGTGAGAGTCTTCAGCGCATGCCAATCGTCTTGCAAGAATCCAAAGGAGAACTTGCTCCGAAGGTCGGAGGGCGCGGCGGCGTTCTGCTCGTAAAATGCGGGCAATCCCAGGAGAAAATCGGCTAACGGATTACCTGATCCAGCTTGGTTCGTGCTTAAGAACACAAATCGTCCATCGTCTTGCAGCGCGAAGAAATTGTTGCTTTGATAGATTGAAATGCCGCCGCCCATTTTCCAGCTATGCTTGCCCCGGCTCCAGGTCAAGGCGTCTGAGAACGTATAGGTGGTGTCGTTAAATCGTTGCGGACCTTCGTCACTAAAGCCAAGAGAGAGATTGTTGTCGAAGGCGATGTCGGTCGGACCAGTGGGCAGGTCCGGTGTAATGCCGATACCCAATTGCTGAGGCGTAGGCAGTTGCCGGTTGGGGCGCGAGGCATTCGTCGTCGAGCGCTCGACTGTGATCTTCGCTTCGTTAAGCAGGTTGGTCGAAAAAAGATAGGTATGCGCCAGGTTGAAGATGTAGTCGTGAAAGTCGGAGACGTCGGGAAAACCGGGCACAGTGGCGAAATCGTAAGGAGTAATCTGGTGAGCCCGATCCCATCCCACTGTCAGAGCGAGCTTGTTCTTTGGGTTCACATCAAAATCGAGTTTGGTCGTGAGTTCGTCCACATTCGTATCGAGCGGCTGCTGCGAAGAGATCTGCCCGCCGGGCGAAGTAGGAACCAGTCCGGCCTTAATGTAATTCTGCGCCACACTATTTATCTTTGCGGGATCGATGATCGCGTTCGTATAACTTCCGCCGCTGGGCACGAAATACGGGTTAGCCTGTAAAAATGCCGCTACGTTCGCGTCGGGCCGCCCGTTACTCGCCTGCGAGAAGTTGCCTTGAATTTCAGCCGGAGTGTAAGTCGGGATATTGGGCTCACCCAAATCCTGCACTTGAGTTTCACCCTGATACCCAACGAAGAAAAAGAAACGATCTCTTCCATGGACGAGTTTCGGAATCGTAAGCGGACCGCCTAACGTGCCGCCGAATTGATTGCGCTTCAGGTCGCTGCGCGGAAGCCCGTTCTGCTTGTTGAAGTAGGAGTTTGCGTCCAGCACATCGTTGCGAAGAAATTCGAAGAGTCCACCGTGAAATTCGTTCGATCCGGATCGTGTCGCAACCGAAACCACGCCCCCCGCATTTCGGCCATACTCCGCCGGATAGTTGCTGATGAGAATCCGAAACTCAGCGACCGTGTCTGGATTCGGCGTAAACACCGCATTATTGGCCAGCAAGTCGTTGTTGAAGCCGCCATCGAGCAGATACGCGACCGAGTCGGCGCGATTCCCAGCAACACTAAAACTGCCTACGCCATTGTTGCTGTAGTCCGAATCCGTCGGGGTCACGCCGGCTTGCAGTGCCGTCAGATCGCGGATGTTGCGCCCATTCAAGGGCGCGTTGCGCACGACATCGGCGGTGACGACCGCTCCCAGAGTGGGGCTGACCGTGTCCACCGACTGCGTTTTCCCCGACACCTGAATCTCAATGGGCGTAGCGCCGACTCGCAGTTGAATGTTCAGGCCGCGAGCTTCACCCACGTGCAGCAGAATGTCGCGGAACTCTGCAATCATGAATCCAGACTTTTGCACCGTGACCAGATAATTTCCGGGCTGGAGTAATGGGATGGTGTAGTAGCCGCTGGCATTTGTGGAGGCGTCACGCTTGAGTCCCTGATCGAGGTTGAGCAGGGTGATATGGGCGTCGTTGAGCGGGCTGCCTCGCTGATCCGAGACCGCGCCGGACAGCACCGCCCGCTGGGCCATCGCAGGGCACGATAGCGCCAGACACACCGCAAGCAGAATCAACCGCCGAGGCGTCAGGGTCAATGCAATCCCGAAGGAAAACTACGAAAACTCGGAGCGAACGTGCGAACTCGAGCTCTTGAGTATCAGAAAGATAACACAGCCGCACGGCCGAACGCTCAGGTTTTTACAAATGTTACATACGGAATTGCAAACCAACCTTCGCGCCTTTAGCTGCTCATGCGATGCAGCAAGGCGATTAAGCGGGTTAGGCTGGGATCGGCATCCGTATCCTTGCCCGCTACCGCGACTGTGAACAGGGAGCGCACGAGATCGTTTTGCGCCTCCGCTAAGTGCAGTAAGGTGTCGGCGTCCAACTTCCCCAGATCGGACGAACCAGTACCGGCAGCGACACCGGCATCTGCGATCTGCCAGAGCAATTCCGATTGCCGCTGCGCCAAAGTCGAGATCCAGCGCCGGTGATCGCCGCGGATCTGATCGATAAGAGCCAAAGAGTCCGACGGCAGTCCGTTGATTCGCGCCGCCGAGAACTCCGATTCCAGTCGTTTCAGGGCCCAGGCGTGCAGAAACGTTTGTCGTGCGGTCACCACGACTTCGTTGGAGAACACCGAGACTTCCTTCTGAGTGTCCTCTTCGGTGTCCCCAGCTCGCGCGAAATGTCTCGTCAAACGGGCATAGAGCGGAGTCTGCGTGCTGGATATCTCTGCCATGCTGGCGGTGTTCGACGAACCCGGATCGGAAGCAGCCTGGAGGGAAAACCGATCCGGCGGATTGTACAAATCCGTGCCACTCTTGATCTCATGCGGGGTGTAAACCTCGACCCGAATGTTATCCGCAACCGAACGCAATGCCTGCCGAATGGCGTCGCGGCGGGCTGGGTTGTCGACTAGACCCTGCACCAGCAGCGAACCGTCGGACATGGGAAAAATGTAGACTTCTTCGCCAAGGCAGGCGTCCACTTTATGGAGCGCAGCCGCGATAGACACTTCCTGAACCGTCGCCTTGGAATTTAAGTACGACAGGGGCGTCGGTTTGGCAAGGGCGGGCAGCGATCGCCCGTTAGAGGCCGCCGAACGAGTGCCTGCCATTGCCGGAAACAGTCGCGCAACCTCTTCCGTCCGAGGTTCGATGCTGGATGAAGTCCGGGTAAAACGATACTCAGTTTCCGCATCGCCACTGCCCAACACCAGGCTCATGGCGTTAGGAGAATAGTCGGAGGAACTGACTTGCAACAAAGCCTGGCTAATGCCCGAAGGATCGCTCGCAGGGAAGTCATAGCGAACTTCGTAGGCTCCGCCGACGTGGCTGGCGCTTGCCGAAATCCCGGGGCGACCGGCAGCCAAGGCTCGGAAAGAACTCGGAGATAGATCGGGGGTCCAGCCCGAAGTTTGCAGATAAGACGCGAGTTGCGCATCGTCACCGTCGAAAACCGCAGACCACAATTTCCGCGAATTTTGCCTGAGATTTTCCGAGATCACCGTTTCTTCCAAACGTCCCGCAATGGAGCGAGCTTTTACATAAGTCTGCGCTTCAGCCGAATCTCGCACTAACTCAAGAGTGCCCAGCGGCTGAATCAGTTTTCGCCGGGTTGAAAGCTTTTCCACTCGCATCGAAGTCCGCCGAACTTGCCCTTGCTCAGGGTGATGCGCAGACTCATACTCTTGCGCGCGGGCCAGCACCGTGTCGGCCGAAACCCGTGTATTGAGAACGTCGCTCAACATCACCACCAGCAAAATTGCCACCAAGCCAAGTGCCAAAGCCGCTGTCCGCCGAGCGGTCAGCTGCCGTACACCCTGGCTCATGCCGGCACTCCATGATCGGACCTGGTCTCTCAGATAAGCGGGTTGCCGCTGGGCGCTCTCTGCGTGTCGTGACAAACGTTGACGAAATTGTTCGACCCGGGAACCGGCAAACGCCGACTCCTCGGGCAGCACCAGGGAGCGCACTTCCAGAAATCCTTCGATGCTTTTTTGCAGGTCAGTCATCAAGGCGCGGCAAATCCAACAGCCTTCCAGATGAAGCGACGCAAACTCGCGCTCCTCGCGCGGCAATTCGCCATCCAGATACGCTAGCGCCTGGGCCTCATTCAAATGAGGCGGGTTTTTCGGAAATCGATTTGGAGCTATATTTTTCAAGCTGCACTTCTAACTTTCTTCAGACCCCGCGCCAGGTACACGCTGACCGATTTGTGACTGATGCCCACCACTTCGCCGATCTCGTGATAACTCAACCCTTCGGAGCGCAGCATCAGGCACTGGCGTTCCCGCTGATTGAGAATTCCTAAAAAATTGGCCACTTGTTGCTGGCGGATGATTTCATCCTCGCTCGAGGAAACTCGATCCGAGTGACTTCGATCGGCGAGCCATCCCGCCAACGCAGCCTCGTGCGATCCTTTGCGCCGCGCCTGATCGATAGCCAGGTTATGCACGACCCGATAGAGCCAGCTCCGGATGTTCAATATTTCGGCGTTCCTCTTGAGCTCGTCGAACAGCTTCAGGAAAGCCATCTGCACCAGGTCTTCGCAATCGCCACTGGATCCGGCGACATGGTACGCATAGCCAACAAGGGAGGGCCGCAGTCCGGTATACAACTCGACGAGAATTTCTTCCAGTTTCTGGCTTTTACGCGGATTTTGAGCCTGCTCAAGCCCAAAAACCCGGGGCAAGTTGAGAATGCCTTCACGATCCATGTTGGTTTCGTCCGAACCGGTTTGCCCGCGCAACCTTCGCCGTCCTGACTGGAAATTACACAGTTAGGACGCGCCACCAACTGTATACACTAACAGACCGGAAATAGGCTATAGGAAGGTTGTGGAGCCCCAAAGGCTCCCTTGCTGGAAAAGTCTAAAAGGTGTTTTAGCCCGACGGACCTATTGCAATCCGCTCTGGGTGAGCTTCACCGCGCAAAAGTTCCCCGACCCGCAAGGGCTCGTCGAGCCTGTATTTGCTGCCTGGGTTCCGAAATATATGCTGGCCGCTTGCGGCTCGATACTCACGTTATCCACCGTAAACGCGCTGGACCCACCCCAATAACCCGTCGCACTGTTGGTCGGTGCCGTTGCGTTTGAAGATATCCTCGAATTCACATTCCATTCCGTAATGAGGTTCGCGCCGGTGGTGGCGCCTAAAGCTCCTGTGCCTACGAACAGACGGTCCGTCGTGCCGTCGAAAAAGTCTAACAGCGGAGAACACACCCCAGCCGGATTCGAGGCGCCATTGATGTTCGTATTATTGGACATCGCCGGCGTAGTGTTCATCAATCCATTAGGCGCGCTGAAGGACAGCGCATACAGGCTCGGTTTCGTCCCTCCGGTCTGGTCACCGCACGCATACAGTGTCCCCGAACCGCTCTTTGGACCATTCGTCCAGTAATTGTTGTCGAAATCCCCGTCCAGCAGGAATGTGTTGTTGGAGAGCACAGGCCCAATCGACGCGGTCACCTGCGAACTCAAGTTGGTCAATATTTGAGCCACCACCGCATTGGTGTTGCTCGCATTCGCCGCCGCGAACTCGTAAATAAAACCGTTTGTCGAATCGAGGTAGGGCCCCAGAATCACCGGGTACCCATCTGAGCTGTTGCTGGCCACTGTGATCGAGGCGGGCGAAGTCGCCGTGAAGCTGCTGGCCCCCGGAGTGAAGCCGTAAAGTTTCGTTCCATCCGAAATGTACACGGTGTTCGAGGTTTGATCGTAGATCGGCGAAGTCAGATAATTGGCCGAGCCATTCACTGTAACGCAGTACTGCAAGGTGGGTGTGCCTTTGAAGACGCCGGTAACGCGGTACAGGCGATGTTTGTCCGCCACGTACGCCACGTCATTGTTGTAGTCGATATAGGGAGATGCGTCCGGGTCGCTTTGCGAGCTTGCGGCGCATCCCGTAACCGTCGTGTTGCTATACGGCAACGTAACCACGGATGAGCCCGAACCGGGAGCCACCGCATTCGTCGCCGACGTTCCCTGCCCTGCCTTCCACGTCAGCACCTGAAGGTTTGCCGGACTTCCCGAATCGATGTAGGCCACCTTTGTGCCGTCCAGTGATAACACAGGAGACAGCGTGGACCCCGTCCCTCCAATTGCATACGCCCACATGACCGTAGCCGAAGTGTAATCCGACGTCGGGGGACTCTGCGGTCCGTTGGGGCAAAACGAAGACGAACTCCCGGTGTACAAATTGTTCAAGGCCACGATACTCGCCTGACCGCCCGCCTTCGCCGTTCCCGTATCGATCGTGAACACCACAAAATCGCTGGTGCAGTTCGCCGTCGTGATATTTCCATTCGTGCTAAAGCTGTACTTTGCGGGAGTCTCCGCGATCGGCATTCCGCCGTTCGGCCCCAGCGAAACCGCCCAGTCGACTCTCGAACCGAGGCGGTGCATCGGCCGCGCCACCGGAATCGGATACCGCGAGAACAAGACCTGCGAGCGCAAGCTCCAGTTGATCCAGCTTCGAATGTCCTTCGAAGCCGCCTTCGCCCGTTCCGGCGATCCCCCGTTGGGAAACATGATGTGCCGAGTGCTCCAATCCTGCGGAATGCCTTGGGCGAAGGACACGCTCGATAGCCCAAGCAAAAAACACGCAATCAAACCCTTCAGAACGCCTGCGACTCTACTCTTCATCACATTGACCTCCCGTGGGAATAACGACGCCCTCATCGGCCCCGTTTCGCATCTTCCCCAGTTTTTCAATATAAATTAGAGCGCTCTAACAATCCCTCAATTCTCGCGCCAGAACTCCTTACTAAGGTAACTACAACGAACAAACCCCTAGATCCTCTGGCCCTCGGTTTGCTCGGCCTAATGCATCCCCTGGATCTGAACCAAACCCGCCGCCAGAACCTGCCGCATCATATTCGCGCTCGGAATCCCGGTTCGCTGAAACGACTTCTCGCAATCCGCCGTGGAGGGCCCACGCATATTGCCCTCCATGTAAGCCAGACCCGGACATCGAGTACAGCTACCCGCATGAGAACAAGTCGAGCAAGTCGGCAAGTCCTTCGTGCGGATCCCCCGCACCTCCTTGAGTTGCTCCGAATCGTGCCAAATTTCAAGGAAGCTTTGCTTCCTCAGGTTCCCGCTGGGTAGAGGAAACTGGACGCAAGGAAACACGTCCCCATAAGGAGAAATGTAACAAGCCGTGTGACCCGCACTGCATGGGTATCCCTCCATCACACCCTCGTCCGGGATCGGCGGCGGGGCACAAAATGCTTCGACATCCCCCACCAGAGCTTGGTCGTGGAAGGTCTGCTGGAGCTGCTCGCCGGAGACCCGCAGCGAAAGCACATTCGTGTTGCCATCCATCATGGGAGTAATCGTAGGATCCACGGTGTAAGCGACGCCCAATTCGTTTGCCAGCGCGCGGACTCCGCCCCCATCCGAAAAATTGCTTTTCATCAGAACGTTCGCAATTGTCACCTTGAGGCCCTGCGATTTCAAAAATTCAATGGCTTGCGTCGTTCGCCGGAGCGATCCCGGCAACTTGGTTATCCCATCGTGTACTTCGGGACGATGCGAATAAACGCTGATCTGTACCTGTTCAACCCCGAGATCGCGCAGCCGCCGGGCTTGCGCTTCTCGAATCATCACGCCGTTGGTCTTGACCTTGACATTGAACTGCAAGCCGCGTGCGTACGCCACGATCTCAAAGAAATCTCGACGCAGCAAAACCTCCCCTCCGCTTAGCGTCAAGAAAAAAACTCCCGCATCCGCCAGTTGATCGAGAATGGGCCTGATCTCCGCGACCGTCAACTCGCCATGATCTTCATGATCCAGATAGCAATGGACGCAACGCTCGTTGCAGCGATACGTGAGATCGAACTGCACGCTCAAAGGCACGCCCAGCGACAGAGCTCGCTGGTTCATTTCCGCCAGCAGGCTCATACAGCCTCCGGCAGCGGTTGATCGGAAACCAGCAGAATTCCGGAGAGAGATAGCTCCGTCACGAATTGTTGAGCGTCGGCTAAAGCTTGCGCCGGGTCGACCTCGAAGTCGAGACTGAGCTCAGCTGCGATTTTCGACAGTGGTGTGCGCCCGTCGGCGGCCTGCCAGATCGCGCTGCCGACTTCGTTGAGAGTAAAAAAAGTCGAGTCCGCTGAGGACATAATCATCATCTCGCCCCCAAGTTTGCGGGCAGCGACGGTTTTACTCTGCGCTATGTAGGTCTCTTGCACGTTGCACCTCCGACAAAAAACCCTAAAACCCGAATACCTAAACGGAGCCGATGATATTCCAAACCCCGGCCTCTGGCTTGAAAGTCAGTCTGCAAACCGGAACTTGATCGACCCATGTCCGCACGGCGTCGAAAATACTCTCCACCAGCCGCGCATCGTAGGCAAAAAACAATACATGCCTCAATAAGCTGCGTATCGCGTCGATCTTCGCCACCGGGTCAATTCGGTTCTCCGTACCCTGCTCCAGCAGATAAAGGGCGGAAACGGGAGCGCTGATATTCTCCCCCGACTTCGCGAGTTCTCCGCTAAATGGCGTACCCCAAGCACGATATTCGCCATGGTCGGGTCGCAGGTACGAGACTTCGTCGCTGAGTAAAATCGCATCCGGCGGCGCGAGGCGACAGATCGTGGTCTTTCCCGCGCCCGAAACGCCGGCAAAAACAAAAGCCCGATCTCCGCGAATCGCGCTGGCGGCATGCATCAGCAGTCCTCTTTGGGGAACCAGCAGGATGCTATGCAGGATGCGTAACACCGAATCGATCGCATAGGGATTGCAGGTTTGCACAATATGCCCTGCGCGGGTTGACGGCTGCCATGTGGCTCGAAAATCGCCGCGCCGAAAATCCCAAGCCCCCCCCCGAAAGGAGACTTTCAATTCATCGTCGCATTCCTCCGTCGGGACCGATGCCGATTCGATGATCTCAACTTCGAAACTCGCCGATGCACTTGTCCCGGGGGTGATAAACCCCAAATAGCGCTCCTCCAGTAATTCCAAAAAAGCCCCATCACGGCTACGAATGGCAACTGCATTTCCGCCGATTTCTATGGTTAGCGACGGACGGAGCGACGCCCCCTCTCCTTCCCACACCGCTTCATCGATCGCTCCAGCGTTCATCCCGCGACCTGACTTTCAGCCTCATAAACAGAGGATCGCGGTCGACCGAGAATTAAGATCAGATTCCTGCATATCGCCGAACGGCAAAGCAGCCACCCCATCGCGCGAACCGAAAAACTTAGCGGAACCACCTCTTTCACTCGTCCCGCCCGCTCCCTCGCTACCACCTTGCCCAGCAACTGCTCCCGCTCGAATGGTGGGTCGATCGCAGCCATTGCGTCCCCTCGAGTGACCCATTGCGCCGCCGCATCCGGCCTCCGTTGAGTCAGGCGATGAACAAAGCATCTTCCTTCGCGCACCGCGAGGACCATGTCGCCAATCTCCGGCGGCGCTCCCCAGCCTTGAATCGTAAGTATGTCTCCAGGCCTTAGCGTCGGCAGCATACTCACACCCCGCACCTTCAGTCTCACGGAACTCTCTTCGTGCAAGGCTCCGACTAGCAAGGCAAGCTTCGCCGCGTCTGCGGCGCTTAGGAATTCTTGCGGTTTAACCGGCATTGAAACTCCAGACTGGAGATTTTTCCGCAAGCCAGTGCCATAGTTTCAAACACCGCCTCGCTGCGAAAGCTCGGCTTCTCATAGGGCTTTCGAGTTCGAGCCGTCTCGCCGTTCGTCGTGCCCTCACCTTCCTTCGGCTCACGATCCGTCATGTTTTCAGAGCACTCCTTGTGTCGGCGAATGACCGTTTGAGGTCTCCGCCCATTGAAGGGAATAACGAAATCATACTCAGAATCACTTGGTTAAGGAATTACCTAACCAGTGTCGCGAGCATAGTTCACCCTCAACTTCTTGCCGATACTCTTTTAACTGGAAGGACAATCCGTACCAATCCATTGTCAGAGAAAGAAACTCTTTTTGCCTCCTGTGCAAATCTACCCGCACTCCAAACTCAGAAAAGGAGTGTAATCGGGGGGTGACGAAAAAAAGAGTTTGCATCATTGGAGCTGGCCCCGGTGGATTAGCGGCAGCCATGTTGCTTGCCAAAGCCGGATTGAAAGTGACGATGCTGGAACGCCGACCCGGCGTAGGCGGCCGCACCTCGACCCTCTCCGAACATGGATTCCACTTCGATACGGGTCCGACATTTTTTCTTTATCCTCAAGTGTTACAGGAGATTTTCGCCGCCGTCGGTAAAAACTTGAGCCATGAAGTGCCCATGGTGCGGCTGGATCCGCAATATCGGCTAATTTTCGGAGCGGGCGGCGAACTCTCGGCAACGCCCGATTTGGCCCGCATGGAAGCCGCAATCGCTGAGCTTTCTCCCGCGGACGCCAACGCTTTTAGTCGTTTCTATCGGGACAACAAACGCAAACTGGCCGCCTTTTCACCATTCTTGTCCTCGCCTTTCTCTAGCTGGAGGGACTTGGCCAAGCTCGACATGATGCGGTTGTTGCCAATGTTGAAACCGTGGCGATCGTTGCATACGGACTTGAGCAGCTACTTCAAAGATCCTCGCGTGCAGCTGGCGTTTTCCTTCCAGTCTAAATATCTCGGCATGTCCCCTTTCCGCTGCCCCAGCTTATTCTCCATTCTGTCATTTCTGGAGTATGAATACGGTGTCTTTCATCCCATCGGCGGTTGCGGCGCAGTGACGCGTGCCATGGCACGAGTCGCCGAATCGCTGGGCGTCGAGATTCACACCGGCCAGGCCGCCGAGAAAATCGAATTCAATGGACGCCAAGCCAAGGGCGTTTACACAAAGGACGAATATTTCCCCTGCGAAGCGCTGATCATCAACGCCGACTTCGCTCGCGCCATGACTCGGCTCGTGCCCGACAATCTGCGCAAGCGCTGGACCAACAAGCGCATCGCCCGCAAACGTTTCTCCTGCTCGACCTTCATGATGTACATGGGCATTCGTGGCACTTACGACGACGTCAGTCACCACACGATATACATGTCGAAGGACTATGAGCAAAACCTCCACGACATCGAGCGCAATCATGTGCTGGGAGCGGATCCATCTTTTTATGTACAGAATGCCTGCGTGACCGACACCACCCTCGCGCCGGAGGGTATGAGTACCGTCTATGCGCTCTTTCCCGTGACCCATCAGCATACGAACGTGGACTGGAACACGCAGAAAGCTGCGTTCCGCGCACAAGCGCTGCAACAGCTAGCCAAGGCCGGATTTGAGAATCTCGAAGAGCGCATGGTCTTCGAGCGCATCGTGACCCCCGACGATTGGGATAGTCGATTTGAACTGCACTTAGGCTCGACGTTCAGCCTCGCGCATAGCTTCCGCCAGATGCTGCATCTGCGTCCGCGCAATCGTTTCGAGGATTTGGAATCAGTCTACCTGGTGGGGGGCGGAACGCATCCCGGAAGCGGCTTGCCGGTGATCTTCGAGTCTGCGCGCATCACTTCGCGGCTGCTGCTCGAGGATTTGGGCGTTGGCGCCGATTGGCTGGGACGCGGCGCTAACTTACTCCCGATCCTGGCGGAAGCGGCATGAGCAGCGCATTGGGCGCCGCGCAACTTGCGTCTCCGCCGAACGAGACGGCGCTGGTGGGGGCTCTGCGCCGCATGCGCGCCGCGCAAAGAGATTGGGCGCTGCGAAGCGTCCGCCAGCGCTGCGAAGTCTTGCGTAGTTTGCGAGCCGCCATCGCTTCACACTCGGCCGAACTGGTCGAAGCCGTGCAACAGTCGCGCACGTCCGAAGCCGCCGAGATTCTTGTGTCAGAAATTCTGCCCCTGGCCGATGCCTGCAAGTTCGTGGAAAACGTAGCTCCCGATCTACTGCGCACAAGACGATTGGGCAAGAAGCATCGTCCGCTCTGGCTTTCCGGCTTGGATTTAGAAATTCGCCGCGAACCGTTCGGAGTCGTTCTGATCCTCGCGCCAACAAATTATCCCCTGATGCTTCCTGGAATCCATGCAATCCAGGCGCTCGCGGCGGGCAATGCGGTTCTGCTCAAACCCGGCGCAGACGGATCGGCGGCAGCGAAAAAGTTGCGCAGCCTCGCCGTGAACTCCCGCATCGACCCCGATCTGTTCGTGGTTCTGGGAGAAAGTTCCGAAGAAGCCCAGGCCGCGATCTCTGCCGGCGTAGACAAAATTCTGCTCACAGGTTCCTCGCATACAGGTCGCGCCGTCTTGGCCGCTGCGGCGGACACACTCACTCCAGTCGTCGCGGAACTCTCCGGCTGCGACGCTGTTTTTGTCCTTGCGGGCGCCGACTTGGCATTGGTTGCCAAGGCGTTGCGCTTCGCCCTGGCCCTCAACCAAAGCCAAACCTGCATGATCCCCCATCGCATCTTGGTTCACTCCAGCTGCGCAGAGGAACTGTTGCACCGAGTTCTTCAGGCCACTGCTGACCTCAGAATTTCGCTGAGCCCTCCTGCGGCAAATACGTTGCGCAGACTTCTCGATGAAGCGCAGCGTAGCGGCGGCGAAAGAGTCTCGGGCGACCTTGATCACAACGGCGTTTGTTCTCCGTTAATCTTTCGCAACCTCGCCGCGACCTCGCCGCTGTCGCGCACCGATGTTTTCGCGCCACTATTGACTTTTCATCCTTTCAGTCGGCTCTCGTTGGCCTTGGAAGCATACAAGCAGTGCCCCTATGCGCTCGGCGTGTCAATTTTCGGAGCCGACACGGAAGCTCGTGAACTGGCGGCGAAGATGAATGCCGGAGCGGTCGTCGTTAACGACGTCATTGTTCCCACGGCAGACCCTCGCTTGCCCCTCTCAGGACGGGGCGAAAGCGGATTCGGGATCACTCGTGGCGCGGAAGGCCTGCTCGATCTCACGCGCGTGAAAGCCATTTCCAATCGTAAGTCCGGCTACCGGCACCTGCACCCGCCCAATGAAAACGACGCCGCCATGTTCACGGGCTACTTGCGGGCCGCGCACGCCGATCATTGGCGCAGCCGCTGGCGCGGCGCAAAGGCAGCGATCAACGCCGCCAAATCCCGCATGAAGGGGGCCCAGTGAAGTCAAACACCGAAACCGTTGGCATAATTGGATCCGGCTTGGGCGGCCTGAGCGCCGCCTGCACGCTGGCAGCACGCGGCTATCAGGTAAAAGTGTTCGAGCGCAGTTCCTGGATCGGCGGCAAAGCCGCCGTCCTCGAGCAAGACGGCTTCCGCTTCGACATGGGTCCGACGATTCTAATCCAGCCCTCGGTGCTGCGCAAAGTTTTCTCGGAAGCGGGCGAGAGCATGGACGATCTCCTGCCCATGGTCCGCCTCGAACCCCAGTGGCGCTGCTTCTTCGACGATGGCCGTCGGCTCGATCTAGTCGGCGACGTGGAGGCGATGAGTGCTTCCCTCAATCGTTACAGCAAGAGTGCGGGCGACGGTTATCGAAGCTTTATAGCCGACTCAGCCAGGCTCCACGAGATTTCCAATCGCTGGTTTTTCTGGAAGCCGATCGACTCCATCTGGGACATGATCGATCCCAAGTCGATCGCCAAATTATCGCTGCTGAAAGATGTCCGGGATATGCGTCTTGGGCAAACCGTGGGCGCAACCATCCGCTCTTTCGTGAAAGACCGCAACGTAGCCCAGATGTTAGATCACTTTGTACAGTATGTTGGCTCCGCCCCGGACAACACGCCCGCCGTGCTCTGCGCCATCGCCAACATGCAAACCAGCGAGGGCATCTGGTATCCGAAAGGGGGCACCCGTGCGGTCCCTACCGCGCTGCATCGCTTAGCGGAAAAACTCGGCGTCGAGTTCCGGGTCGACGCCTCGGTGCGCAGAATTGTTCATAATGGAAGTCGCGTCAGCGGTATCGAGCTCGAAGGTGGCGAACATATCGATCTCGCCGCAGTGGTCTCCAACGCAGACGCAATTCGCACCCACACCGAACTCATCGCCCGCGATATCGGCGAAAAGTTTTCTCGAAAGAACGCCGAACCCGCGTGTTCGGGGGTCGTCCTCTATCTGGGACTCAACCGTCGCTACGATCATCTGCTGCACCATGACTTTGTTTTTTCGCGTGACCCCCATCAAGAGTTCGACTTCATTTACAAGCGCGGCGAACCCGCCCCCGATCCAACCTGCTATCTGTGTGCCCCAGCTGCGACTGACCCAAGTGTGGCTCCCTCCGGCGGCGAAGCACTCTATGTCTTGGTTCACACACCCTATTTGCGCTCGCACCACGATTGGTCCAAGATGCTGCCCCAGTATCGTCAGGTGATTCTGAACAAGCTGAAGAAGACGGCAGGCCTCGCTGACATCGAGGAACGCATCGTCTTCGAGTCCTTCCTGACGCCGCAGGATATCGATCGTCGTTACAGCGTGCTCAAAGGCGCGATCTACGGCATTGCCAGCCATGGACGCATGAATGGCGGTTTCAAACCCGGGAACGCCAGCTCCCTGCTAACAAACCTTTTTCTATGCGGTGGCGCGGCCCATCCCGGACCGGGCATGCCCATGGTCGTGATGTCCGGTTGGATCGCGGCCGACGCATTGGATCGCAGCGGCCTCGTCGCCTGCACACCGAGAGGAAATAAATGGGTAGCAGCCGACTAGCTCTCGCGCACGACGCCGGGACTCATTCGTCAGAACCAAGGCATTCATCCGTTCGTAGCTTTAAGGATGCTCCGCCAAAGATTTCTCCGCTGCTGATGCGCTGGTTTCTGGCCTACGCTCCTTATTTCACGCGCAAGCACCTACATTCTGTGCGTGTTTCCGGCGAGGAGAATCTGCGCTTCGCCGAAGGCCTGCCGCTGGCTATTTATATGAATCATCCCAGCTGGTGGGATCCTATGATCGCGGCAGTCCTGGCGCGTCGCTACTTCCCCGCGCGCCAGCACTATGCGCCGATCGACTCGGAAGCACTGAAAAAATATAAATTTTTTGCGAAGCTGGGCATGTTCGGCGTAGAAAATGGAAGCTTCGCCAGCCATCGCAGGTTCCTGGACATTGGCGAACAGTTGCTGCGACGACCAAACTCTGTCCTCTGGGTCACTGCCCAGGGACGCTTCGCCGATCCTCGGGAACGCCCCTTGCGCTTGTCATCCGGGCTGGCGCATTTGCTCGCGCGCAGTCATACTTTCGCCGTCATCCCGGCAGCCATCGAGTATGCATTCTGGGAGGAACGCACTGCCGAAGCCCTGATTCGCTTCGGCAAACCCACGCTCGGCAGCGAACGGCTCACCCCATCGGCATGGACAAACTCTCTAACCGATCAGCTCACACGCACCATGGATCAACTCGCCGCCGACTCCATCGCGCGCAATACTTCCCGCTTCACCACCATTCTCTCCGGCGGCGCGGGCGTGGGCGGCGTCTACGATATCTGGCGCGGCGTGAAAGCCCGCCTGCGCGGACAAACCTTCCACGTCGAACACGGAGAAAAATAAGTGCCCGTGCCGCTGACCACACTCGCAATCGTTTCTGTAGCGATGGCTTCGGTCGCGGCCATTATCTTTCTGCGAAATGTTTCCATCTATCTCCCCGCGCCGGAGCCCGCTGCAACCCTTCCCGCCATCTCGGTTTTAATTCCCGCTCGCAACGAAGAAAACAACATCGCAGCAGTCCTGCACTCTGTGCTCGCGAGCCGGGGGGCGACGCTACAAGTACTGGTCGGAGACGATCACTCGGAAGATGGCACCGCAGAATTGATTCGCAGCTTTGCCGAACGCGATCCCCGCGTTTGTTACCTGTCCATCCCGCAACCACCCGCGGGATGGAACGGTAAACAGCACGCCTGCTCCGTCCTGGCGGGCGAAGCGAAATACGACCTTCTCTGCTTTATTGATGCCGACGTGCGTCTCACTCGGGACGCGCTCGCCCGCACCGCCACGTTTCTTCAGCAATCGCGTGCCGTTCTGGTGAGCGGCGTTCCCTTCCAGCAGCTGGGTTCGTGGCTTGAACAATTACTGCTTCCGCTCATTCACTTTGTGCTGCTGGCTTATCTTCCGCTGGACCGCATGAGGTCGTGCACCAAGCCCGCCTACGCCGCCGGCTGTGGACAGCTCTTCATGATGAAGAAGAATGCATACCATGCAGCCGGCGGCCACGCTGCGATTCGCGAGACGCTACACGATGGCATCCGCCTGCCGCGCGCTTTTCGTATCGCCGGGTTCCGCACCGACCTATTCGACGCCACCGACCTCGCCAGTTGCCGCATGTATTCCGGCGCGCGCCAAGTGTGGTTGGGATTGGCAAAAAACGCCGTCGAAGGGATGGCCGCACCCGCACGTATCGGAATCTTCAGCTTCCTTCTGCTGGCGGGTCAGGTTTTGCCTTTCGTCGTTCTGGCCATCGCGTTGCGGCAAGGTGAGCACCATGCGGCACGGCTCGCCACTGTTGCCGTGTTGTTGTCGTTCACCCCGCGCATAGTCGGAGTATTTCGATTTCGCCAACCTCTCTGGTCGGCACTTGCGCAACCTTTCGGTGTCCTCGCGCTGCTGGCTGTGCAATGGTGGGCGCTGTTCCGGCACCTGCAAGGCAAACCGGCAAGCTGGCGCGGGCGAACCTATCCTGTCGCGGCCTCGGGAGACCCGAGTTGAGCTCCGTGAGTCCAGATATCGAGAACGGCCTCGGTCGCTACGCCATCGGTGAGAAAATCCGCCACCTGCGCCATCGCAAGCGTATGCGACTGGTTGAACTAGGCAGCCACAGCGGCCTCTCCGCCTCCCTGATCTCGAAACTCGAATCCGGCAAACTGGTTCCAACTCTCCCCACCCTGTTGCGCATCGCGCTGGTCTTTGAGGTCGGCCTCGACTTCTTTTTCTCCGACGATGCTCGCGACCATGGCGTCTCCATCGTGCGCGCAAACGAGCGCATGCGTTTCTTAGAAACCATGGGCGATAAAGATCCCATCTACGAATTCGAATCGCTCAACTACCGAACGCCGCAGCCGCGCTTCCACGTTTTCTTGGCGTGGATCACGCCCGCCAACGCCGGGCGTCGCCACGAACACGAGGGCGTCGAATTCATTTACGTCATGCGCGGCAGCCTGGAACTGCAAATCGAAACCCATCGCTACCTGTTGCAGCAGGGCGACTCCATTTACTTCGACTCCATTCACTCTCACGGCTACACCCAGGCGGGAAAGGAAAAGTGCGCCGTACTCACTGTGATCAGCGGCGGAGCCTGATCGTCGCAAACTCCGTTACGATAACTACCATGCCGGCCCCTAACCCCTCCGCAACTGTAGCGCGCACACCGGCGGAAGCCTCATCTCTGGTTGCATTGCAGAACGTGTCCAAGAGCTACTCAGGCGACGCCGCGCCCGTGCGAGCATTGGACCACGTTTCCCTGGAAATTCACTCTGGTGAACTAGTCGCCCTAGTAGGGCGCAGCGGGTGCGGTAAGTCGACTCTTCTCAATCTTGCCGGCGCCATGGACTTTCCGTCATCAGGCGACGTGTTGCTGGAAGGCGTCTCCACCTCATCGCTCGACGACACGGCTCTCACCCGCTTGCGTCGCGAAAAGGTTGGGTTCATTTTTCAGAGCTTTCAATTGCTGCATACTCTGTCAGTCGTCGAGAACGTAGAACTGCCGCTGCTTTTGGCAGGAACGAGCAACGCTCGCTCAAAGGCTTTGAACATCTTGCAGTGGGTGGAACTCGACACTCTCGCCGAGCGCATGCCGCACCAGCTGTCGGGCGGACAAATGCAGCGCGTCGCGATTGCCCGCGCACTGATCCATGAGCCGCATTTATTGTTGGCCGACGAGCCCACAGGAAACCTCGACAGCACCACCGGCGACGTCATCCTCCAACTCCTGCGGAGAGTCGTGGTCGAGCGCCGCAGCGCGGTCGTTATGGCAACGCACAGCGCCGAGTCCACCAGCTTCGCTGATCGCGTGATTCACATGCGTGATGGCCACATTGAGAGCATTGCGCAACAAGCCGTGGGTCAACCGGCATGAGTGGAAGATGCCGCGCTTAAAACTGTTCTTCCGATTAATGGTGCGGCCTTTGTTCCGCGAGCCAGTGCGCACCGCACTCACGGTGCTGGCCGTGGCGCTGGGTGTCGGCGTTGTACTCGCCATCGACCTCGCCGGAGGCGCTGCCGCCGGATCGTTCCACTCTTCGCTCGAAACTCTGGCCGGAGACTCCAATCTTGAAGTCACCGCGTCGGGCGGAATTCCGCAGGAACTCGTCGGCAAGCTCGCGATGTTGCCGTATCCCATTCGCGTGCGTCCTCGGATTGAAGACTATGCGGCGGTTGTCGACTCGGGCGAAACCCTGCCCTTGATTGGGCTCGATCTCATCGCCGAGGCCAACGACCATACGGCTAACATCGATACTTCCGCAGGCGATCCTGGGGACATCTCCAAGCTCAACGATCCACGCAGCGTTTGGGTAGGGTCGCGCCTGCACGTCAAGGCCGGAGACACACTGAAACTTTTGCTCAACGATGAGACGCATGACTTCATCGTGCAAGGCGTCTTCGACGATTCCAAAGAAGGCGGCAGCGCCATCCTCATGGACATCGCCGCAGCGCAGAAAGCTTTGCGCAAAGAGGGTCGCGTCGATCGTATTCTGATTCGCGCCCCAGATACGCCTTCGCTCGAAGAGTGGCAGACCCGGCTCGCAGCAGCGCTTCCGCCGGGGATGTCTGTGAGCCCTCAAGGTAGCGGCACGGTAGAAAATCGCAAGATGCTCGCGGCGTTTCGCTGGAACTTGCGCATCCTCAGTTACGTTTCGCTCGTAGTCGGAGCGTTCCTCATCTACAACACGATCTCCGTATCCGTCGTGCGTCGCCGCTCAGAGATTGGGATTGTGCGCGCTCTCGGTGCGACCCGCACCACTGTCATGATGGCATTCCTCGGCGAAGCCGCTTTCTTCGGCGTGGTCGGCGGCTTGCTTGGACTGCCCCTCGGCCGGGTGATGGCTTCGGGCGCGGTGCGATTGCTGGGCGCAACCGTAGACGCACTCTATGTCAGCAGTCGCCCCGGCAGCATCGCTCTGACCGCGGGATCGGTGGTTGCCGCATTGTTCATCGGAATCGGCGCGGCAGTCGTCTCCGCGATTTCGCCTGCTCGCGAAGCCGCATCGGTCGCACCCGTCGAGGCCATGGCTCGCGGGCGCCGCGAATTCCTCACCCGAGTCCATCAATCGCGCGATCTCGGAATCGCGTTAGCCCTGGGCCTCGCATCGGCTCTCGCATCCCGCGTGCCCGCAATCGGCGGCAAGCCGCTCTTCGGTTATCTCTCGGCTATTCTGCTGATCGCCGCATTAGTGTTTGCGGTACCCGCTCTGGTTAGCGGCGTCGGAAAAGTGTCGGCCAACTTACTACAGCGCATCCTCGGAGTCGAAGCCCTGCTGGCTTCGCGCAGCCTGGTGGGATCGCTGCGACGTACATCTGTTCTGGTCAGCGCTCTCGCCACCGCCATCGCGATGATGGTTTCCATCGGCATCATGGTCGGCAGCTTCCGCCAAACCGTTCTTATTTGGATGGACGACCAACTTCCCGCCGACCTTTACCTGCGCCCGGCGGGCGATCCGGCGTCGGACCGCCATCCTACAATCTCTCCTGCGCTCGCGGAAAAAATCGCAGCGCTGCCCGGAGTCAAAGCCATCGACCGTTTCCGCGCCTACGAAGTCAGCTTTCAAAATACTCCGGCAACGCTCGCTTCCGCCGATCTGAATGTGATGTCGAAGTTCCGGCGCAGCGACTTCGCTTCGGGACGCCCGCCCGATCAAGTTCTGGCCGAACTGAAAAATGCCGACACGGTTATCGTAAGCGAGCCCTTCTCTAACAAGCATGCCGTCAACGCGGGCGATACTATTCCGCTCGCGCTCGGCGATCATAAGGCGTCCTTCCGCGTAGTCGACATTTATTACGACTACGGCAGCGAGCGTGGCGTCATCATTATGGATCGCGCCACGATGTTGCGTTACCTGCCCGATCCCACGCCGTCGAATCTCGCGGTCTACGTCTCGCCCGGATACGATCTTGAAACGGTACGCACAGAGATCGAGCGCGCGTGCGTCGGCAGCGATATTCTCGTCGCTTCTAACCGCGATCTGCGCACCGAAGCCATTCGCATCTTCGATCAGACCTTTGCCATTACCTATGCGCTCGAAGTGGTCGCCATGGTCGTGGCGGTGATCGGTATCGCCGGCGCCATGATTGCGATGGTCATCGATCGCCGCCGCGAGTTAGGCTTGCTGCGGTTCTTGGGAGCGTCGAAAGGTCAAGTGAGGCGGCTGATCCTGGTAGAGGCCGGATTAATCGGACTGCTCTCCAATTTCGCCGGCGCATTTCTGGGATGGCTGCTCTCGTTCGTGCTGATCTTCGTGATCAACAAGCAATCCTTCGGCTGGACGATCCAGTTTCACTGGCCGATCGAAATACTGATCGTCGCATTGACGGGAATTTATCTGGCCACCATTGCCGCGGGATTATATCCGGCGCGAGTCGCAGTCGGGCTGAATCCCATCGAGGTCGTGCATGAGGAATAAGATCATCGCCCTGGCGCTGCTTTTCTGTGGAGTTTGTACGGCGCAATATCAGCCCGCATTGCCGGGATATCAATTCAGATTCCCGCACGATTACTTCAATCATCCCGACTATCAAACGGAGTGGTGGTACTACACGGGTAATTTGCGCGCCACGGATGGCCATCGCTTCGGCTTTGAGCTGACATTTTTTCGCCAGGCAGTGGCGCGCGATCAAAAGAACGATTCGCCTTGGTCCCTTCAAGACTTGTATTTCGCCCATCTCGCGTTGAGCGATCTCGACGGCAAGAAGTTCCACCACGAAGAGCGCATAAACCGGGCCGGACCGAGCATTGCGGGCGTCAGCGAAGCAGAGGGCATCGTATGGAATGGCAACTGGCAATCGCGCTGGCAGAACGGAACACAGCGCCTGCAAGCGATTGGAGAAGATTTCACGATCGATCTGAATCTCGTTTCGACCAAGCCGCCTGTCATTCATGGAGAAAACGGCGTCAGCCAAAAGTCGGAGGGGCAAGGCCACGCCTCGCACTATATCTCGCTCACTCGTTTGCTGACAAAGGGTCAGATCGATTTGAACGGCGAGAAATTCGCAGTCGACGGCACCTCTTGGATGGATCACGAATTCTTCACTGAATCGCTTGGCGCTGACGAAGTTGGATGGGATTGGATCAGCCTCCAATTCAATGACGACACCGAGCTCATGCTCTATCGCCTGCGCCGCAAAGATGGCAGCGCCGATCCGTATTCTTCCGGGACTTATGTCGATGCGCAGGGTCACAGCACTCATCTTGCTTTGCAGGATTTCACCATGCGTCCCACAGGCCAGACATGGCACAGCTCCGAAAGCGGTGCGACCTATCCCACCAGTTGGAGTGTGACCGTGCCTTCGCTCGGCATCGATGTGCAACTCGCCACCCCGCTTGCGTCGCAGGAACTGACGACCAGCAATAAACATTCGCCAAGTTATTGGGAGGGCGCAATCACCCTCGCGGGCAAGCGTGGAACGGAGCCGCTAAACGGTGTAGGCTATCTAGAAATGACCGGATATGCCGGACGGCTGATCATGGATCATTAGCCCAAACAGTTTTGCACTAAGAAATAAATTCAGGAGATCTCCCATGAACGTTCGCTGGTTGGTAGGCGTAGCGGTTTTAGTTGTGGCAGCGGTGCTGGCGCAAAAGGTCTTGGCGTCGTCGTCCATGCCATCGGTCGGCGCACCCGCGCCTGATTTCACATTGAGTTCCCAGGAAGGTACTTCAGTCAGCCTGTCCGCGTTTCGCGGTCAGTGGGTCGTGCTCTATTTTTATCCCAAGGACATGACCACGGGCTGCACCATTGAAGCGCACAACTTTCAGCGCGATCAGCCCGAGTTCGCGAAGCGTGGCGCCGTGGTCCTCGGCGTCAGCGTGGACAGCGTCGACTCGCACAAGAAGTTTTGCACCAAAGAAGGGCTGAACTTCAAGCTGCTGGCCGACTCTGATAAGAAGGTTACGGAGCAATATGGTTCGCTCATGCCGGTGATTCACATGGCGCAGCGCAACACCTTCATCATCGATCCGCAGGGAAAGATTGCCAAGGTCTACACCTCGGTCGATCCTAACAAGCACAGCACGGAAGTATTGGCGGCGCTCGATGAGTTGCAGAAATCGGCGGCGAAGTAATTAGGCGGAGAGTTCCGCGAGGACGGCTTCGGCCACCCTCCGTCCCGACGCCATGGCTCCGTTGATCGACGCGGTGTCGAGATAGTCCCCACAGGCAAAGATGCCCGAGCCTATTTTGGCGGCGGGCTTGCCGATTCCGCCCTCTGACGCAGCTTGCGACGGCAACGCGAACGGAATGTCGTAGGTTCGCAGAAATTTCCACGACTCCGCCCGTTTTCCGAACCACGTGGCGAGCTCGGCTCTTATGCGCGGCTCGCAGTTGTCAGGAGCGGCGCCAATTACGCTCACCGAAACCAGGCTGCGTCCCTCGGGCGCATAGGACGAACACACTTCGCTGGGGACGCAAAGGTTGTTCAGGATGCCCTGTCCTTGGCCGTTGAGGACGAGCATCGCTCCTCGCAGAGGGGCCTCTTCCGCAGAATAATAAAAGCAGGTGGTTCCACACGCGGGCAGATCCCGAACGCTGGGCAGCAGCCGCGAAGCGGAGGGGCGATCCGTCGCCAGCACCACGGCACGAGCGGTAACCTCTTCTCCCGAAGCCAGACTGACTCGGCCACTTCCGACTTCCACCACTGGTTCTTGTAAGCGAATCGCATTTGGCGGCAACGATGCAGCCAGTTGCTTCGCGATCTCACCCATGCCCTTAGCCGGCAACGCCGCGCTGCCTTCCGAAAACATGCGAAACACAAACTCAAACATCCGGCTCGAGGTCGCAAGATCGCGCTCCAGGAAAATGCCGCCCAAAAATGGTCGGAAGAATGTCTCGATAATGCGTTCGGAGAATCCGAAGGAGCGAAGAAATTGCGCCGTGGCAAGTTCCCCGCTGGACATGATCGCGTCAAGACTCTTCCCTGTAACCAGCGTTCGCAGTTTCGCAATCTTGAACTTATCGGACAACGATCCGACCGGTGCAAACGCCGTTGCCAGCAGGCTCGAAGGCCTGCGTATCGGATCCTGAATGCGATGAAACTTTCCCTCGACTCGGACAACCGCCCCGGGTTCGAACTCGCCCAGATGCAACGCCGGATAATCGAGCAATCGCTGCGCCTCAGGATATGCAGTCAGCAGCACTTGAAAGCCCCGATCAAGAAGGAAGCCGTCCACCTCGTCGGTTCGCGCCCGTCCGCCGATTCCGTTGGACGCCTCAAGAACCGTCGGCTTCACCCCTTTTGCATTGAGGACGCGAGCGCAGGTCAAACCCGCCAGCCCGGCTCCGACGATGATAACGTCATGCATGGTCGATTATCGGCTCCCCTTAAAAGCGAAGTTACTGCCGCTCCGGCTCGAATGGCGGCGCGCCCAGCGGCCGCAGCGACTCAGATGCAATCTGTACCAGAAGATTCGACACCCGCGCGTCTTCACCAGCCGCAGGCAACAGGGCGATCGAAACGCCAGGGTGTTCGCGCTCAATCTCGCCGATCTGCGCCGGAACGTCCCGAACCAGATGCACACCCGTATTCAGAAAGAGCGGCAGCACGCTGATGTCATGGGCTCCGTGAAGTAAACACTCCGCGACGGCCTCGTGCAAAGTCGGTCCGGTGAATTCCATGAACGCCAGCTTGACGTGGGCATTCGGCTGCTGCCGTTTTACTTCATCGAGAATCTTCTCGAAGTAGGCGCGCCAGTGCGCATCTTTACTCCCGTGTGCCAGCAGAATCAGGCTGGCTGATTCTGTCTGAATTCGTGGGATTGGGCTCTCGAACCCCTCGTCTTCTTCCAGCAAGGACGTTGCAACCAAGAACGTCAGTGGATCGAGTTCCCAGGCTGGCGCCGCCAACCCGGAGCTTATGGTTTCCAACTCTCGACAAATAGCCATGAATCAGCCTCCTGCGCATGAAAAAAAGTCATTTACTTGGCGCGTCTTCTTCGGTAACATATTGAGTATAGAGCAAATTTATTTAATTGAGAATAACAATTATGCCGACACTACACACACCTGAAAAACCCCTTATCCCGCAAGGAATTCGAGAAGCAATGATGAGCCCACCCAAACCCGAAAAGCCCATCGCCATGAAAACCATAGACGCCGGCCTGCGCCCGTATGCCATCGGCGAGAAACTGCGCGGCTTGCGCTTGCGAAAAAGTATGGGCTTGGTGCAGCTGGGCAAACATACAGGGCTCTCGCCCGCGATGCTTTCAAAACTCGAGCGCGGACGCCTCTTTCCCACTCTGCCCACGCTGTTGCGCATCGCCATGGTGTTCAGCGTGGGTCTCGATTATTTCTTCACTGACGAGCGTAAACGCCACATCGTTGCGGTTGTGCGAAAGAAAGATCGCATCCGCTTTCCGGAGCGTCCAGTCGGCGGCGAAGTGTCCTACTTCTTCGAGAGCCTGGACTTCACGGCGACCGAGCGCAAGCTGAGCGCGTACTATGCCGAGTTCCTCAACACTCCGGCCGAAAAGCTTAAGGGCCACCAACATCCCGGTGTCGAGTTGATTTTCATGCTCAAGGGGCAGCTCGAGCTGAGGATTGGCTCTGAGGAATATTGTCTGGAAGAGGGCGATTCGATTTACTTCGATTCCGCCGTACGACACAGTTACCGGAATCCGGGTAAAGTGGAGAGCGGCGGAATGGTGGTCACAGTTCCGTAAACACTCAGTCCATGTGTTCGTGCTGGCGCTCCGCCGACCAGATGTCTTCCGGCTTCTGCTCGAACGGATAGACGTGGACCATCCAACCGAATATCTGCGGGCGGAACGATCCGCCCGCGGCGTCGCAGGCCTCTTGCGTCGTAATCGATCCTCTGAAGCCGAACTGGGCGTTTGGCGCCAACGTCTCCTGCCGCTTATCGGGAGGAGGCAGGCAAATATTCACGTGCTCATGCCACTGCGCAATGCTGAGTGGCACCCGGTTATTCAACTCCTCTTCGCTGGTGCCTTTTCTAGCGGTGTACATCACGCCGACAAGTTTGTAACCGTCGCCCTGTTTTTCATAAAGCAGCGAAGTCGGATGGTCGGGATTGAAGGCTCGCGCTGCTTCGAAGGCGTACATGTAATTGGTGAAGTGGTACTGCTTCTGCGGAACCTCTGGATGAAAAATCTTGTATCCGTCGGCCAGCGCGACTTTGTAGTCGGTATATTTCTCGGCGGCCTGACGCGCCGCAACCACGATCTTCGCTGCCTTTTCCTGATCTCCAGGCTGTAGCGGACGCAGCGTCGTCATCTTCATGTGGGGCCCCATATCCATGTGGCGGGTCGACATGGCTTGCATGGGCGCGTCGTTTTCATCCCCAGCGGGCGCTGCGGGCGCGTCTTTCATGCCGGGCATACCGCCCATTCCAGGCATGTTTTGCGTGTCGGATGAAGATTGAGCTTGGCCAAGCACACAAGCCAGGAATAGAAATCCAAGAGTTCGAGTCGCAGTTCGCATGGTTAAAGCTCCTTGCAATAAAAACAGCGTACACAATCTAACCCTGGCGTGAACGAATTGTTTTCACAAGAAAAGAGTACGAACGAGAATTACAGCAGTAACCAGCGGCTTTACGCTGCCAGTCGTGCCGCCGCTTGTGTGCCCGAGCGAATGCAATCCGGAATGCCGATGCCGCGATACCCATTGCCCGCCAGCGCGAGGCCGGGCAGCTGTGCGACGATCGCGTCAATGCGCTTTAATTTCTCCAGATGTCCAATGGTGTATTGCGCCAAAGCTCTTGGCCAGCGGGAGATTTGAGTTTTCGCCGGCGGAGTCTTAATTCCGACGAGTTGAGCCAAGTCGGCGAGGACAGCCGTCACGATTGTTTCGTCCGTCGCATTTAGAAATCTCTCCGCCGTCGCTCCGCCGATGAAGCAGCGGAGCAAGGCGACATCTTTCGGGGCGCGAAAGGGAAATTTATTATGCACAAACGTTGCCGCCATCAGACTCTTGCCCTCGGTGCGCGGCACGAGAAATCCGAAGCCGGGCGGAAGCATGACGCGCACTTCTTTTCCGAACTCCAGATTCACCGTGATCGACGACGTATAAGGAATGCCGCGCAGTTCGCGGTCCAAATCGCGGCTGACGTGCTGCAACAAGTCCGCCGCGACCTGCGTTGGAGTCGCAACGACGACTGAGTGGAACTGGTCCGTGGCATACCCTGCGGACACAGTCCATCCCGATGCTAAGGGATTCAAGGCTTGCGCTGGCGTGCTCAGGCGAATCGACGCGGGATTAATTGCGGCAACAAGCGCATCCACCAAACTCTGCATCCCGTCCCGCAAAGAAGTAAAAATCGAACGCGCGGGGCCGGAAGGCTTTTTTTCCGCTTTTACCTTTGTCGCCAACATCCCCCGACCCAGGCTGCCGTACTTCGCTTCGAGTTCAACCAAGCGTGGCAGCACGGCGCGGGCGCTGAGTTGGCTGGACTCGCCGCCGAAAATCCCTGAAAGCAGCGGGTCGGCCAGCCGCTCCACCATTTCTTTTCCGTAATGCCGCGCAATAAAAGACGCCACGCTCTCGTCTTGTTCTGCCACGCTCGGCGGACGATACCACTCCCGCGCCATGAGCAATTTCGTCGACATCGAGAACAACGGCGAAGAAAACACCGGGAGAATTTTTGTTGGCACCAGGAACGTTAGACCATCCGGCATCGGAATCAGCTTGCCGCCCCGCGCGATGAAGGTCTTGCGCTCGGCGTCGTTCGAAGCAATCAACTGCTCGTCGAGCCCCAGCTCGCGGCAGAGATCGGCAGCCCAGGTCTTCTCGCTGACGAATGAATCCGGACCAGCCTCGAGTAAACAGTCGCCGGAACGACTCGTCGCGATAACGCCGCCCAACCGGGCGCTCGACTCGTACAGGACATAATCCAGACGCGCGCCGGAGCGGCGGCATTTTTCGAGCTCATAGGCCGCGGCGAGTCCGGCGATTCCTCCGCCGATGATGGCGATGCGCTTCATGCCCGCTTATCCCAGCGCCGCTGAATGCTGCTGCACAAATTGCGTGAGCGCCTTTACATTTTCGACAGGAGTCTCCGGCAGTATGCCATGCCCGAGATTGAAGATGTGTCCCGGCCTGCCGCCCGCTCTGCGCAGAATCTCCATGGCGCGCGACTGCACCGTTTTCCAATCGGCAAAAAGCAGCACCGGATCCAAGTTCCCTTGCACCGCAAAGTCCGCTCCAAGGTTCTTCCAACCTTCATCGAGCGGAATGCGCCAGTCGAGTCCGATTACATCCGCGCCAGTTCCTTTCATGGACGCCAGCAGCGTGGCGCTGTCAGTCCCAAAATAAATGACGGGCGCACCGGTCTTCTGAAGCGTCTTGACCAGCTCCGTCGTGCGCGGCAAAACGTACTGCCGGTAATCTTCGACACTAAGGCATCCCACCCAACTGTCGAACACTTGAATCACGTCCGCTCCCGCGCGCACTTGCTCGGACGCATATTGCGAGGTCACCGCCACCAGCTTCGCCAACAGTTCATCCCACGCCGCTGGCGACGAATACATCATTTTTTTCGCGTGAACATAGTTACGCGATCCTCCGCCCTCAATCATGTAACTGGCAAGGGTAAACGGTGCGCCACAGAACCCGATGACGGGCAGGTTCTTGCCGAAGTGTTGGCAAACCAGCCGCACAGCGTCGGCAACATATCCAAGGTCAGCGGCGGAATCGGTGCGTAGCGCGGCAATCGCCGCTGCCTCGCGAAGAGGCTGTTCGATCACCGGCCCTTCGCCCGCAGAAAAGTGGAAGGGTAGCCCCATGACCTCAAGCGGCAGCAATAGGTCGGCGAAGATGATCGCCGCGTCCACCCCCAGAGCCTCGGCGGCGGTAATAGTTACCTCGGCAGCCAGTTCGGGTTTCTTGCAGATTTCGATCAGCGTATGGCTCTTTCGCACGGCGCGATATTCAGCCATATAACGCCCCGCCTGCCGCATAAACCACACGGGAGTGCGCTCGACAGGCTCGCGGCGGCAGGCTCTTACAAACAAGGATTCGGGGGCAGACATGAATTTCCACTGTAGCATTCCGGCCGTCCGCAGCGTCAGGGACGAACAAAGGGAAAATCGGGGAAAATGCGAGGGAAAATGAGGGAAACAATTTTCCTATCGTTCGCCCGGCAAGACCTAAGTCATTGCAATCGCTAGCCCGATCATTCGGCACGATACCTGCTTAATAACAGGTGTCTGACCGGTCTGTTATTGGCCTTCCCCGAGGCTATGTCAGCAAGTTCGACCGGTGAACGCTCAAAAAACTTGTGGGAAGAGGTGTCTCATGCGATTGCTCAAAATTTCTTGCGCCCTATTATTCGTGCTTACGGTCTTGACCGCAGGCTCGGCCTTTGCGAATTCCAATCCCGTCTCGATGAATTTCCTCAGCGTCGGAGGCAACAATGGCGGCGGAGTCTATACCTATCCTTACAACTTCTCGGTCAATGGCGGCCCATCCACGCCTCTAATCTGCGACACCTTCGACAATGAAGTCGCGCCCGGCGAAACCTGGAAGGCAAACACGTCCAGCTTGATGAGCGACGCTGGACTATTCCAAAGCAAGTCCAATAGCCAACTTGATTACGAAGCGGCAGGACTTATTTTCCAGGGTATTGTGGCCGGAAAAATCAACCCGACGGTAGGCAATTGGGCAATCTGGGGCCTGTTCTCACAAAGCGCTTCTGGCAATCCTTACTTCTTTAGCAGCGGCGCCAACCTCATCGACAACCAATATCTCGGTATCGCTGCCGGAGATTCTCAGTCGCAACTGGCTTCCCTGTTGGGCGATATCGTCGTCTACACGCCCATAGCTGGCACTCAGACCCAGGGCTTTGGAACTCCGCAGGAATACTTCGGAATTCAGGTTCAAGCCCCGGAGGCCGGTTCTACGGCCATGTTTGGCTTCGCGTTCCTCGCAATTGCGGGCGGTGTGTGGAAAAAATACCAAGTCTCGCCCGGCTCGCAATCCTAAAAGTTCTTTCTTCTTCTCCTCAGGTTGTCTCGGGATCCCACCACGGGATCCCATTTTTTGTCTTAGGCTCCCCCTTCGGAGCGAGCATCTCCAGAGAACGCGCCTGAGAGGTGAAAGTAGGCTAGCGTTTACTGGGCGCGTCGAAGCGATAGCCGATGCCGCGGACGGTGCGCAGGAACGTGGGATTATCGGGATCGGGCTCGATCTTCTCTCGAATGCGCCGCACATACACATCCACCGACCGCGGGGTCACGAACGATCCCTCCGACCACACCGCATCCAGAAGTTGATCGCGTGTGAACACGCGCTCCCGGTGCCGGGCCAAGTAATCGAGTAGGCGAAACTCGCGCGTCGTCGTGGCGACGTTCTTGCCGTTGACTCGCAGAATCATCGAAGAGGCATCGATTTCGATGCTGCCCAGCTTCAGCGATTCCGGTTGCGCCGATTCCCGAGTGCGGCGCAACACAGCTCTCACTCTCGCAATCAGTTCGCGTGGACTAAACGGCTTCGTGATGTAGTCGTCACCGCCCAACTCCAGGCCGCGCACTCGGTCCGACTCACCTGTCTTCGCCGTGAGAAAAATTATGTGTGCCGAAGCCAGCGTCTTGGTTTGGCGCAAGTGTCGGCAAAGCTCGAGCCCGTCGCTGCCCGGGATCATGATATCCAGCAGAAACAGCGCGGGCGGTTCCTTGAGCGCCTCCTCCACAACTCCGCTCGAACCCGGAAACCAGCGCGTGCTATAGCCGTTGCTGTCGAGGTGAAATGCAATCAACCGAGCGATATCCGCGTCATCCTCGACCACATAAATCAGCGGCTTCGACGGCCAGTTCTCCGACTGCGACGATTGAAACTCGGTGCCAAATTGTCCGTTTGAACTCAAGCGCGGGGTTCCTGAAAGCCCCCACTGAGTGTGCGCAAAGCAGGTTGCTGCCATGTTGCGGCGAGATGAATGTACGGTGAATTCTCCCGACTTTACTCCTCAGGAAAAACATTGGGACGCGATCAATCGGACCAGTTCTGCGGAACCCGATCCCATCGATGCTCGCGCAACTGCTCCAGCAGCGCAGGATCAAGCGCGCCCGCATCGCTCGCCGCAATGTTCTGCCGCACATGCGCTTCGTCTCTCATCCCTGGAATGATCGTACTCACGGTGGGATTGGAGAGAATAAAGCGCAGCGACATATCCGGCAGGCTCATGCCGGTAGGTAACATCGCCTTCAGCCTTTCGGCGCGCGCAATCGTCGGCGCCAAGTTCTCCGGGCCAAAGTACTGGCCGCGCCAATCGCCTTTTGGAAAGGTCGTTGACAATGTCATCTTTCCCCCCAGGCTGCCTTCGTCGAAGGGAACGCGAGCGATCACTCCGATATTCAACTCGCGGCAGGCCGGGAAAAGCTCGTCCTCTGGCGACTGGTCGAATATGTTATAGATCACTTGGACCGCATCCACTAGTCCGGTGCGCAGCGCTTTGATCCCATTCTCCGGCTGCCAGCGGTTCAAGCTCAGTCCAAAGAAACGAATTGCGCCATCGCGTTTTAGTGTTTCGACGGTGGCGTGAAAGTCAGGCTCATCGGCCCAGCCATCGTCCCAGACATGAAACTGCAGGAGGTCGATGGTGTCCAAACCCAACTTGCCGCGAAGCTGGTCGGTGTATTTCCAGACATGCGCCGCGGGAAAAACATCTTCGTATTTGTAATCGGGCTTCGCTGGCCACTTCTCGTTCATCGGAGGAATTTTTGTAGCGGCGTATAAGCGCTTATCGGGAGTCTCCTTGATCAGCTTGCCCAGCAGCTCATCGCTCTTGCCCTTTCCGTAATCCCAAGCCGTATCGAAGAAGTTGCACCCCAAACTGGTAGACAGGCGCAGCGCGGCAACGGATTGCGCGTCCTCAGCATCCTCCCAGCCACCCATCCCCCAAAGTCCGTGCCCAATGTCGCTAACCTGCAAGTTGGTGCGCCCGAATGTGCGGTAATTCATGAGTCCTCGTTAACGGAATAGTGTAATCGAGAAATAAGTCCGAGGGCTGACTCGATTTATTTTCCGAATCTTTCACAATCACGCTATTATCTAACTAACCGGTTAATTAAATGTCCACCTCCGCCAAAGCGATCGCCCGACCCCGCATGGGTACCCGCGGACGTCCGGAGCAGACGCGCGCCACCATTCTGCGAGCCGCGATTCGCGCCTTTGCCGAAGAAGGACTGGCCGGCGCCCGCACCGAAGCCATCGCCCACACGGCTGGAGTGAACAAAGCGCTGCTCTACTACTACTTCGAAGACAAAGACGCGCTCTACGGAGCCGTGCTTGACGAAGTTTTCGGCGGCCTCGCGGTAACAGTTCATGCGGCCCTGTCACTGCCACTGCCTCCGCGTGAACGGCTTCTGCGCTTCGCGAGAGCACACTTCGACTACATCACCGGCAATCCCATGTTTCCGCAGATCGTACATGGCGAGATGACCATGGCGCATCACCAGAAATCGAAGCACTTTGACCGTTTGATCAAACAGTACTTTCGACCTACATTTAGCCGGGTGACTGAGTTGGTGCGGGAAGGCATATCCAAGGGTGAGTTTCGCCCCGTTGATCCCTTGCACTTTGTTCCCTTAATGATTTCTTCCATCGCCGTTCACCTCAAGAATGCGCTGCTGATGAAGGCAATCACCGGTATCGACATGACCACGCCGGAATTCCTCAGCGGACGCCGTGCCGCCATGCTGGACTTCATCTCCGCCGCCCTGTTCACAAAATCCGCAGACACGAATAACAAATCTCGGGAGGTTTCTCGCAGATGAACGTACGCAATAAATTCTTTATGCTTCTCGGCATCATCGCAACCATTTCGCTGGGCTACTTTCTTTATTCGACGCCGCTTTCACGCGACCTCGTGCTCATCGGAACGGTGGATGCGAACCAGGTCGTCGTTAGCCCGCAAACCGACGGACGCATCGTCAAGCTTCTGGTCGATGAAGGTACGGTGGTCAAGCGTGGCGATCTGATCGCAGTGCTTGATCCCTCCGAACTGCAAGCTGCGGACAGCGCCGCAGCCGCCACCAGCGACAGCATGAAATATAAGCTCGCCGAAACCGAGGCCACGCTGCGCGCCACCGAAGGCTCGACTGAGAGCGCGGTGCTGAATGCTCAGGCCAAATTGGCGTCGACCAAAGCACAGTTGCTGCAAGCGCAAGCCACTCTGGAACGCACGCAAAGCGACAGCCACCGCATGATCGAACTGGCCAAGCAAGGCATCGATTCGGATCAAGATCGCGTCCAAGCGGAAACCAACCTCGCGGCGCAGCAGGCTGTGGTCGAGTCGTTGAAGCAGCAGGTTTCCGCGTCCGAAGCGGATTTGAAGACCGCTGTCGCGAATCGCAATCAAGCTCGCGCCGCGCTGGGCACAGTCGAATCGACACGCGGCGAATTAAGCAACGCCGAAGCGCTCCGCCAGCAGGCCCAAGTAAGGCTCGGTTACACCCAAATTCCAGCCCCAGTTTCCGGAACCGTCTCCGTCCGCGCCGCCCGCGAAGGCGAAGTCTTAAAGATGGGCGACCCCATCGTGACCGTCATCGATTACGGCGACACCTGGGTGCGCGCCGCCATTCCTGAAACCGACGCCGACCACATCGGCATGGGAGACACCTTGCGCATTCGCCTTCCCGGCGGCACCGTCACCTCGGGCAAAGTCTTCTTCAAAGCCGCCGAAGCCGACTTCGCCACGCAACGCGACGTAGGACGCCGCAAGCGCGACATCAAAACCATTCTGCTGAAAGTGAGACTGGACAATCCCCGCGGCGAATACGTTCCCGGCATGACCGCCGAAGTCCTTATCTCGCCCGATCAGCTTAAAGGCACGCCCAGCAGCCAAACCGCGAAAGCGAACCAGCCATGACCGAATCGCGGCCCAACGACGCGTCGCCGCCAAACGCCATCGACGTGGAACATATCGTCAAGAAGTATGGCGAGTTCACCGCCGTCAACGATATCTCGTTCAACGTAAAGAACGGCGAAGTCTTCGGACTTCTCGGCCCCAACGGCGCTGGCAAGTCCACGCTGATCCGCATGATGACGACGCTCATTCCCATCACCGGCGGTCTGGCGCGCATCGCTGGACACAATGTCGCGGACGATCCCGACTCGGTGCGCCGCGCCATCGGAGTCATTCCGCAAGCGCTCACCAGCGACCTCGACCTCACGGTCGAAGAAAACCTGAACATCTACGCCAAGCTCTACGACGTCCCCGCAAAGAAACGCAAAGCGAATATCGACGAACTTTTAGGACTCGTCGATCTCACCAAATGGCGCGGTGCGCAAACCAAAACTCTTTCCGGCGGCATGAGGCGGCGTCTCGAAATCGCGCGCGGCCTGGTACACAGTCCTCGAATTTTCTTTCTCGATGAACCGACCACTGGACTCGATCCCGTATCGCGCGTCGCGGTGTGGGAAATGCTCACCACCATCATGAAAGAGCGTCAGCTCACCATCCTCATCACGACGCATTACATGGACGAAGCCGATCGCCTCTGTGATCGCATCGCCATCGTCGATCATGGCAAACTGGTCGCGCTCGATACTCCGCCTGCACTCAAGGCCAGCGTGCCCGGATCGAACGTCATCGAGGCCCAGTTCGAACACGCTCCCGCCGATTGGGAGCAGCGCCTGCACCAACTCACCGCCGTCACTTCGGTGCAAAGTGAAGGCGCAGGCATGTATCGCGTGCTCACCGGCAACGGCTCAAAGACCACGACCGAACTGGTAGAAACCGCGTCGGCCGCCGGAATCACGGTGAAGTCACTCTCCGTACAAAACACCACTCTAGACGACGTTTTCGTCTTCTATACCGGACGGCAGTTGCGCGACGAACTCGTCAAAGCGCACGGCTTCGTCATGCCGCCCAGACCAGGATTGCAACCATGAATCATATGCTGGCAATAATCGAGCGCGAAATGCGCAAGTTCTTTCGCTCACCCGCGCTGATGATGGCGTCCATGATTTTCCCGCTCGTACAGTTGCTCGTGCTGGGCAACGCTTTTGGCGGAAAGATTCGCGACGCGCGCCTCGGCGTCGTCGATCAGGATGGCGGAACGCAAGCTCTTCGCATCCGCGAGGCTTTCGACGCGGTGCGCGCCAACATGCGCACCTTCGAGCCCGTCTACTACACCAGCGATCAGGACGCCGCGCGCGACGTCCGCAACGGCAAGCTTCAGGCCGCGGTCATTATTCCGCCGCAGTATTCTCGGCGCGCTTACGAAAAAGACGGCCCCAAAATCGCGCTCATCGTCGACAACACCGACAGCTTCATGAGCTCGTCGCTCGAAGACGAACTCAACCAGATCACGACTGCGCTCAACCAGCCGACCATCGAGCCGCGCCTGCTGCAGCAAACCGTGCTCGAAATCGTCGAGCTTTACCCTTATATCGAGTACATGAAATATCTGCTGCCCGGCTCCATCTCGCTGGCCATGTTCGTCTCGGTCATGATCGGCGGCGGCATGTTGTATATCGACGACAAAGCCCGCGGCGTCGTCGAGGGCTACCTGGTCACTCCAATCACAAAAACCGAACTCGTCTTCGGACTCAACGCCGCCGGCGCCATTAAAGCCATCATGACCGGAGTCATCATCACCATCATCGGCTGCCTGCTCTCCGGCGTGGGCACCATCTTCGATCCCGCCACGCTTCTAGGCTTGCTCGTTATGATCGTGCTCATCTCGGTCTCGTTCAACACCATGATGTTCCTGTTAATGGTCCGCGTGGACGATCCTTTAGTTCCGCGCGCCATCTTCGGCATCCTGAACACGCTGCTATTTTTTCCCAGCGGAGCAATCTATCCGATCCAGGCATTCCCAGCGTGGCTAAGAGCAATCGCGATTTGCGATCCCTTCACCTACGCCGTCCACGGACTGAAATCGCTGCTGCTAAAGCAAACCGGCCTCGGCCCAGTCCTTCCAGACATGCTTTACTTAGCAATTTTCGCCACAGTAACGCTAAGCCTGGCCACGCCGCTATTCAAACGCACGCTGTGAACGCGTGGGGACAGCCGCCCTCCGCTGTCCTCTCCCTACTGTGTCATCCTGAGCGAAGCAGACGGCGAGCGAAGCGATCCGTCCGCGCAGTCGAAGGATCGCTGCCGAAAAAAGACGCCGACGGCGCCCACCTTCGCCGCGTTCGTTGCGGCTAAAGTGGGAAACGGAAGGCCACCACAAAAGTCTAGCTATGACCCGGTTCGAAGCCTAAAATCGAACTATGGAAATCACCTTCGCCCCCGACCTCGAAGCCAAGTTACACGAAGTCGCCTCCCATGAAGGAAAAGGCCCAGATCAACTAGTCCGCGAATTAGTCGCCCACTACCTCGAACACGACGAATGGTTTCGTCAAGAAGTAGGCAAAGGCCTCGCCTCCCTGGACAAAGGCAAGTCCATGCCACACGAAGAAGTCCGCAAACGTATGGAACAAATCCTCGGCTCGTAATCCTACGAGTTCGTCTCCATGAAACTTATATGGTCGCCCGAAGCGACGGATGACTTCACCAGGATCGTGAATTACATTCGCGAGCGCAACCCATCCTCGGCCCATCGAATCGCACACACCATTTTCGACAGCGCAACCTCGCTCCAATCATTCCCCAACCGCGGCCGCCCCGGACGAGTGAAAGAAACCCGTGAGCTTGTCCTGAGCCCACTCCCCTACATCCTCATCTACCGAGCGAATCGCAAGACCGTCGAAATAGCCCGAATACTACACGGCGCTCAACGATGGCCCTAAAAGCCGAGCGTGGGGCGGAACACTCCTTTCCGCCGCCTTAGACGTGAAAGGGCACGGCTCCAGCCGTGCCATCCACGCACCAACGAGAATCAGCTTCAGCACGAACACCCTTTCCTCTCGCAACGATTTGTCATTCCGAGGAAAGCGAGGAATATGCTTCGTGCGTGCACGGGCGACACCTCTCCCCGCACGCCCCATTTTTTAGTTATCCTTACTGCATGAGCCTGCTTGACGCTCCGCAGTATGACGAAGGCCGCGACCGTCGGCGCCGCAACGCGATTATCGTTGGAGTGCTCGTCGTCCTCTTCCTCGCCTGGCTGGGATACCACCTGCGAAATTATCCCGCTCGCCATGCCGTCGACAAATTTTTCACCGCGATCCAGAAGCAGGATTACGAAACTGCCTACGGCATCTGGTTCAACGACCCGGCGTGGCGCGACCATCGCGAAAAATATTCGCAGTATCCGTACAGCGATTTCTATCGCGATTGGGGACCGGGCGGCGAGTGGGGACTTGTCAAGACTCACGCCGTGAATTGCTCGGTCAGCCCATCGGGGAGTAGCGGCCTAATCGTGCAAGTCGACGTGAACCACCGCGCCGACCATGCCTACATCTGGGTGCAAAAGTCGGACACCACGCTCTCCTTCTCACCCAATGAAATCGACTGCGGCAACTGGTTCGGCTGGCTGACGGAGTAGGAGTCGACCCAGGACATTAGTTTCTACGTTACTCGCCGAATCCCGGGAAAGCCGTCGAAGCCCGCATCGAAACTCAGGATTTCCTCGATACCGTGCTGCTCCATCACAGCTAAACGAACGGCATCGCGCGCCGACATTTGACGACGCCCGAGAACAATTTCTTTGGCCCGCTCCGCGACTGAGCGCTCCACGGGAAGCACCTCGTCCACGACACCCAATAGAGCGTCGAATGCGGGCTGAATCGCCTCGCGGCGGTTGATGGCGACATAGCGGTGCAGAATTTCCTGCAAGACTTCGGCGTCGGTCACCAGCCTGCGGCGTTCACTCACCAGCTTTTCAAGCAGCCTCTGCGCATCAACTTTATTAGGATGGGCTGCGCCGACCAGATACATCGGGATATTGGAGTCGATCAGGATCAAGGTTGCGGCCCTGATGCGTAGCCCCGCTCGATCTCGGCGAGCATGGTATCGATGTCCGCGGTCGGATAGTCATGTCGAGCCGCGGCGCGGATGATGTCCAATTTCTTACCGGAAGCGCCGAGAGGTTCCTTGCGCCTGGCCAGATCCAAGGCCTGCCTCACCCATTCCGCGAGAGACATGCTGCGCGCGCGCGCCATCTTCTGAATTTCACGGTATTCCGGGTCCTGAAGGATGACCTGTAGTCGTTTAGCCATATCATGAGTCTATTTGACTCATCGCTATGAGTCAACCGCACAAATCTGACACCACGCTGTCGTTTTCACCCAACGAAATCGACTGCGGCAACTGGTCCGGCTGGCTCACGGAGTAAGAGTTTTTCGGCCACTTCACAGCGCGATGGGTTAAACTCTTGCCTATGGGACATGACCGCAACGGGACCAAAGAGCACGCGCACGAGCTTATCGAGCAGCTTCCTCCGATACAGCTCTCCGCTGTCGTCGGCCTGCTCGAAGCGATGCTCGACCCGGTGGCGCGCGCGCTCGCGAATGCGCCGGTCGACGACGAGCCCCTTACGGCGGAAGATGTAAAAGCCCTGGCAGAAGCGAACGAATGGTCCAAGAATAATCAGGGGACTTCACAGGAGCAGGTCATGGCCGAATTAGGGATTACCCGAGAAGAAGTCAGCCGGTTCCAGAATCCGAAATAAGCGGACAGAGGCAGTGTGAAGCGGATCATCTGGACCGATCCAGCGAAGAACGACGTCCGCAACTTAAGTAAACCTGTCGCCATGCATATCTTCGCCACCTTGCATCGCTTTGCGGATTCAGGTCTCGGCAATGTGAAAGCCCTACAAGGACGAGAAGAGTTTCGTCTACGCATCGGAGACTATCGGCTGTTCTTCGTCCATGCCGAACCGGACACAATCGAAGTGCGAAGGGTTCGCCATCGCGGTGAGGCTTATCGTTAACATTTCGCCAGTCTAGAATCCCATGATGTTATACCCGCAATCCACATAGATAACTTCGCCGGTGATGCCCGAGCTTGCATCTGAGGCGAGAAACACTCCGGTGTCGCCGACTTCCTTTACGTCTACGTTGCGGCCTAGCGGAGCGCGTTCGGCGTGTGATTTCAGCATGTCCCCCAAGCCGGAGATGCCGCGTGCAGCAAGCGTTTTAATAGGTCCGGCCGAGATCGCGTTCACCCTAATCTTGTGTTTACCCAGATCAGCCGCGAGATAGCGAACGCTACATTCCAGCGCCGCTTTCGCCACTGCCATCACGTTGTAGTGCGGGACGACCTTTTCCGCGCCGTAATAAGTCATCGTGATGATGCTGCCGCCGTTTGACATTAGGGGCAGCGCCGCGCGCGAGACCGCGATCAGAGAATAGACGCTGACATCGTGCGCGATGCGGAAACCTTCGCGCGTAGTGTTGACGAAGTCTCCCTTCAACTCCTCGGCAGGCGCATAGGCCACGCTGTGAACCAGGATGTCCACTTTGCCGTGGCGTTCTTTGACGGTGGCGAAGAGGCGATCGATTTCGGCGTCGCTGGAGACATCGCACATAAATCCCTCAGCGCCGGGCAGCGAAGCGATCAAGTCTTTAGCCTCTTCTTCAAGGCGTGCGTTCTGATACGTGATCAACAGCTTGGCGCCAGCGGCGTGCAATCCTTGCGCGATCGACCACGCGATGCTGCGTTTATTGGCCACTCCGAAAACGACGGCGACGCGGCCTTCCAGATTGAAACTCATGCATCATCCTCCTAAAGTGCAACTGGAGAGCATAGCAGCGCGCATGACGGTTCTGCCAGCATGTGCCTCTGATTCCGGAATGCTAGACTCGCTGGCATGATGTCCGCGAACGAATCCAGCCCACTCGCGCCGGGTCTTTATCTCGTCGCCACGCCGATCGGCAACCTGGAGGACATCACGCTGCGCGCACTGCGCATCCTGAAAGAAGTCGACCTGATCGCTTGCGAGGACACGCGCCACACCCAAAGACTTCTGAATCATTACAGCATCACAACGCGGACCACGAGTTATCACGAACACAACGAGGCCGAGAAGGCGCGAGAACTGGTTGCGCAGTTGAGGACTGGTTTGCGGATCGCGCTGGTCACCGACGCTGGGATGCCGGGAATTTCAGATCCTGGATATCGAGTCGTAACCGCGGCGGTAGACGCGGATGTCACCGTCACACCAGTGCCCGGGGCGTCAGCGCTGCTATCCGGGCTCGCGGCCAGCGGCCTGCCCACCGATTCTTTCCGGTTCCAAGGATTTCTTCCGGCGAAGCGCGGCCAGCGCAGGCAGGCGCTAGAAGCGATTGTCGCAGCCCAAGACACGCAGATTTTTTATGAAGCTCCGCACCGCATCGTCGAAACCTTGCAGGACATCGTCGAGAGTCTAGGTGCAGAGCGCAAGATTGTCATCGCACGCGAATTAACCAAAATACACGAAGAGTTTCTGCGCGGCGACGCCGCGAGTGTTTTGGCGACTCTAGCCGCGCGCGAGTCCGCCAAAGGGGAGATGGTTCTCATCGTCGGACGCGGAGACCCCGGAACAGCATCCACACTAGTGCTCGGTATCCGCGAACGAACCAAACAACTAATGAACGAAGAACAGCTCGACGAAAAATCTGCGCTCAAACGCGTTGCCAAAGAGCGCGGCATCTCCAAGAGCGAGGCCTACCGGGAGTGGCAACGCGGGCAATGATTCGAACTGACCAATCTGCGCGTATGACCAGGCTCACAATCGCCATGCTTGCTCTCGCAAATCTCGCCTTCGCCCAGGAACCCACCTTTCGTAGCCAGTCCAACGTAGTGCTTGTGCCCGTATTGGTGAAGGGTGAGAACGGCAAGATCGCTTACGGCCTGGAGGCGAAAGATTTCATCCTCGAAGACAACGGCGTCGAGCAAACGGTCCAACTGGACGAGGCCGCCGAAGCGCAGCCAGTTTCGCTTATCGTTCTGGTCCAGACTGGCCGACGCGCCGATCACGAATTGCCCCGTATGAAGGGGCTGGCGTCAATGCTCGATCCGATTCTCGCGCTGGAACAGAACGAAGCCGCTGTAATTACCTTTGATAGCGGATTCCATCTCGTTCAGGATTTCACGAACAAATCCGGCACAATCGAGAGAACGCTTCAAAGTCTGCAACCGGGCGATGGCGGAGCCGCGATTCTCGACGGGCTGAAATATTCCGCCAATCTGCTAGGCAAGCTACCAAAAGATCGCCAGCGGGTGATTTTGCTGATTAGCGAAACTCGCGACCACGGCAGCCACGCGGCCAAAGTCGAGGACGTTGTGCGGACAATCGGCGACAGCAACATCGTGGTCTACTCGTTGGCTTTTTCGCCCGGACTCTCGAACATTCTCGATACGGAGCGTGGCAGTAATCAGGACGAAATGGCTCCCGGCCCCGATCTTCTGGCACCTTTCGTGCTCGCTGCAAACGCAATGCGCAAGAATGTTTCGAAGACTGTCGCCGCCATGACCGGAGGAGAATACAGCCTCTTCACCTCGCGTAAGAATTTCGAGACATATGTAAACAGCTTCGACAATCATCTGCACAGCCGCTACTTACTGAGTTTCGCGCCGAAAGATCCCAAGCCGGGATTGCACGACATTCGAGTGGGCTTGCGCCAACCCTTGCCCGCCGTCGTCCTCGCGAGAAGCAACTACTGGGCCGAAGCAACTAATCCTTAACCCAGCGTTCGCACTCACGTAATAATTCCGCTTACCAAAGCCGCTGGCAAGCCGAGTGCCATCTTTTTGTGATTTTCCTCTTGCGCATCGCTCGACTTTTGCCTAGCATCCAACTGTGAAAGTCGGCCTACGGTGTACGTGATGTTGGTCACCGATTTTTGAACCAATACGGAATGAACGGGGGCCTGACTCGTAGATACGATCCGGTGTGCCATGCTCCGCCATGCGGAGACGCCTAAAGGGTCGCGGCGGGTTCCCATTGTCTAACGACAGGTTCATTCTCGGCCCAACACACGGCTCGGTGGGTCGACCTTCTCATCTTCTAGTCCGAACCTCGCCGTCATCCTGCTAAACTACTCACGTACAAATTCCCGATAGTTTGCATCCAATTAAAAGTGTTTCCCAGACTTTTTCAATACGGCCATTTCAGTGCGCCCACCTACGGATTGCTGGTTGCGACCGGCGTCCTGGTAGGGCTTTTTATAAGCGTGCGCAACTCCGCCAAGCAGGGCATCGACCCGGATAACGCCTGGAATCTGGGCATTATCGTGGTGCTGTGCGGCATTTTGGGTGCAAAAATTCTTTACATCATCAACGACTGGGGCTATTACACCGCCCACCCCGGCGAGATCTTTAGCCTGAGCACGTTGCAAGCCGGCGGCGTGTTCTCCGGCGGACTGATTGGCGCGTTTCTCGCCGCAGCGTGGTTTGTTCGTAAACACAAGATGCCGGCGCTCGCGACGTGCGATGCCTTCGCGCCAGGACTGGCGCTGGGACATGCCATTGGGCGTCTTGGCTGTTTCGCCGCCGGATGCTGCTATGGCAAACCGACGAACCACCTATGGGGAGTTATTTTTACCAATCCGTTAGCCCAGCAGATTGTGGGCACGCCGCTGAACGAGCGACTGGAGCCGACCCAACTCTTCGAATCCGCCGTCGAACTGGCGAATTTCTTTATCCTGACCTACATGTTCAAGCGTAAGAAATTCGATGGGCAGGTGTTTGCCGCCTATCTTTTCTTGTACGGCATCGCTCGCTACTTCCTGGAATTTATCCGCGGCGATCCAGGACGCGGCTCGGTGTTCGGCGGAATCATGACCGGAACGCAACTCATTTCCATCGGACTAGTTGTGCTAGCGGGCGTAATCTGGTGGTTCCGCAGCGGAGTGACGAAGCAAGTTCCGCTTCCGGCGACACGCTGAGTCTTAAGCTCGCGCAAAATGACAACTTATCCTATTGCGCTCCGGGTGCCCCTTGCGCACGCCGGTCAGCGCCTCGATCAATATCTTTCTTCCCATCTCGAAAACACCAGCCGCGTCCGCGTACAGCAACTGATTGAAGAAGAGAAAGTCTTAGTCGATACGAAGCCCGCGAAGTCCTCGTTGCGCCTTCGCGGCGAAGAAGACATCACGATTCTAGGCGAAGTGACTCTGCCGCCGTTGCGCGCAATCGCAGAAGACATTGCGCTGGACGTGGTTTACGAAGACCATGATCTCGTTGTGGTCAACAAGCCCGCGGGCATGATGGTCCACGCTGGCGCTGGCGCAACTGAAGCAGCCCGTAATCGAGGCACGCTGGTCAACGCTCTGCTCCACCGCTTCGGACAACTCTCGCAAGTCGGCGGCGAGCTGCGTCCCGGCATTGTCCATCGCCTCGACAGAGAAACGAGCGGACTCATCGTCGTCGCCAAGAACGACGAAGCCCATCGCAAACTCGCGGCCCAGTTTTCGCGGCGCGAAGTGAAGAAGACCTACATCGCGTTGGTGCATGGCTGGCTTAAGCACGATCGTGGAACGCTCTCCGAAAAGATCAGCCGCGACCAGAGCCGCCGCACGCGCATGACGACACGCGGAATCGAGGGCCGCGAAGCCATCACGCATTACAAAGTCACTCGCCGGATCGACTCGCCGCTGGGTAAATTCACTCTGCTCGAAGTCACGATCGAAACCGGACGCACGCATCAAATCCGCGTACATCTTTCGTCCATCGGCCACTCCATCGTCGGCGATGCGCTCTATGGCGCACCCCGCGAACTGAGAGGGCAAAACGCGACCATCACTTCCCTGGCGCGAAACTTTCTGCATGCCGGAGCGCTGCGCTTTAAGCATCCCATCGCCGCAAATGAATTGTCATTGCAGCGACCCATCCCGCCAGAGCTAGAGAAGTTTCTGGGGCGGTTGGAAACCTGAACAACCTCAACCGCAGTCATCCCGAAGAGCTGGCGCACTGCACCCGGGTAAGAGCCTGCCCTGAGCGAAGCCGAAGGGGATCTGGCGCGCACTCCTTTGCTTTAACTCTAGCGCACGAGTCGTCCTCGCCAGATCCTTCACTCCGCCTGAAGAACGGCTGCGTTCAGGATGACTAGTATAGATAGGGCAGGCACTAACGTAAGGAAACTGCAATCGGCGCAAGACTATAATGCAGGCATCCATGAAGAGTCGTCTTATTGCTTCCGCTCTCACCGGAGTTCTGGCGCTTGCGCTCACCGCCTTTGGCCAGACTCCCGCCCCCGCACAATCGGACGCCGATTCCGACGCGGCCAGCACCATCCGCAAGACTGTTAACGAAGTCAACGTCGTGTTCACGGTCACTGACAAGCATGGACGTTACGTGCAAGACCTTAAGAAGGATGACCTTAAAGTCATCGACGATGGCAAGCCCGCCATCGAGATTCGCAGCTTCAGCCAGCAAACCGATTTGCCTCTCCAGGTCGGGCTCTTGATTGACGCCAGCAATTCTGTGCGTGATCGTTTCAAATTCGAGCAGCAGTCGGCCATCGCATTTCTAAACCAAACCATCCGGCGCAACTATGACAAGGCCTTCGTCGTCGGTTTCGATGTCACCCCCGAGGTCACGCAGGATTTCACCGACGACACCGAGGCGCTCGCCACGGGCGTTCGCGCCCTGCGCCCCGGCGGCGGAACGGCGATGTATGACGCGGTCTACTTCGCCTGTCGTGACAAGCTCCTCAAGTCGCAGCAAAATGGCGTCCCGACGCGGCGCGCCATGGTGCTGCTCACCGACGGTGACGATAACCAGAGCCATGTCACCCGCGAAGAGGCCATCGAGATGGCCCAGCGCTCCGAAGTGATTATCTATACCATCAGCACCAATCTCGCCGGCGGCCGCAATCCGGGTGACAAAGTTCTCAGCCGCATCGCGGATGCCACCGGCGGGCGTGCATTTTTTCCATTCCAGCTTAACGACGTCGCCGACGCCTTCGCCGAAATTCAGGACGAACTCCGCAGTCAGTATGCGATTTCGTACAAGCCCGCGGATTTCGCCCCCGACGGCCGCTTCCGCAGCATCGAAATTCTCGCCCCCAATCACAAAGGACTCCGCATCCGCTCACGCAAAGGCTACTTCGCGCCGACCAATTGACGGCAAGTTGGAAACGACCGGCTCCGACTGGGGAAGTCCGTCCGGCGCTTAGCGTGCTCGATACTTTGGTAATCCAGAGGGTGGTTGACCTATCGGGGTCAGCCCGATAGCCTTACCTTGAGTAATCGCTCGTAAACACTAAGGTTCGGTTCTTCATGCGAAAAAGCTTGGCGTGGATATTGCTGCTGGTTTGGCCGGCATCGAGTTTCGCTTACGACGTGACCACTCCGGCCGTCCTCTATGCTACCGGCAAAGTCACGGTTAACGGAAATCTCGTCAACGGATCCAGCACAATCCCGCCGGGCAGCGTGGTTGAGACCAGCCCTGACGCGCTCGCGAATTTGACGATTTCAGGATCGACCGTCGTGATCCAGCCTGCCTCGTTAGCTCGGTTCGACGGCAATGAACTCTATCTCGATCATGGCGGCGTGACCGTCGGCTCCTCAACTTTATTGCGCGTCCACGTCAAATGCATCACCGCCACGCCTTCCGCCAATACTTGGACCCAGTACGACGTCGTCAATGTCAGCGGCACCGTGCAGATCGTGGACCGAAAGGGTGGCGTCGACATCACCACAGGTCCTGCCTACGACCTGCTCAAGGGGGCCGCCGCATCGCCGTCCGCCAGCCCGCAAAGCAAATCCACGGACTCTCTCAAAGAGGGTCAGCAATATAACAGATACGAAACCGATGGCTGCCCGAGCAGCGCAAAAAAGGGTGCTCCTCCCGCGGCGGTCACTGGGATACTAAACTCTCCCTATGCCCGCTACATCGGTGCTGGTGTCATCGCCGGTGTAACCATTTGGGTGCTCTTGCAATCGACACCCCGCCCGATAAGCCCTCAAGACCCGTAATTGCCGCTCCCGCTTATAATCGTAGAATTGACATGGCCGCCAGTCTTGACCAAATTCTTCGCTCAGTGCGTATCGGTGTGGCTAGAAGGCGGGCGGCGGCGGACATCAACCGCCTGGAAGATGCGGCCCAGAAACATCAGCCACGCCCCCTCCGCGAGCGCCTCGCATACTCTCAAGACGGGATCGCCGTTATTGCCGAACTGAAGAAGGCGTCTCCTTCCCGAGGATTGATTCGCCAGCACTTTCGCCCTGCCGCACTGGCCAAAGAACTCGCAGACGCCGGGGCGGCCGCGCTCTCCGTACTTACGGATGAAGAATTCTTTCAGGGCTCTCTCGAAAATCTGCAAACAGCATCCGCCAGTGCCGCCCTGCCCTGCTTGCGCAAGGATTTTATCGTCGACGAGTTTCAGCTGCTGGAGGCGCGCGCGCATTGCGCCGATGCGGTGCTGCTGATCGTCGCTGCGCTTTCGCAAACCGAACTCGTGAACCTCGCACACCGTTCCGCCGACTACCGTCTGGAAGTGCTCTGCGAAGTTCACGATGAGCAGGAGATCGCGCGGGCACTCGATGCGGGCTGCACCTTGATCGGCGTCAATAGCCGCAATCTGCGCACTTTCCAGGTTGATTTACAACACGCGTTTCGGCTTGCAAAACTCATCCCTGAAAGTGTCCTGCGAGTGGCCGAGAGCGGGATTCGTGACGGCGCCGATATTCGGCGGTTGCGGGATGAAGGCTATGATGCTTTCCTCATCGGAGAGTCGCTCATGGCGGCGGAATCGCCCGGTGCGGCCTTGCGGAAGCTTCTGCTCGAAGCGCAACCGACCACGGCGGCGGAATGACTTGGATCAAAATTTGCGGCACCACCAGCGTAGGCGACGCTCTGATCTCGATCGAGACCGGAGCGGATGCTCTCGGCTTCATCTTTTACGAGCTGAGTGCTCGCTCCGTCGTTGCCGAAACGGTTCGGAACATCATCGCCAGTTTGCCGGATCATATCGAAAAAGTGGGCGTTTTTGTGCGTCCGACCCCGGACCAGGTTAGAGTTACCGCCGATGCCTCCGGAATTACGACCGCGCAGATCTACATGGATTCGCAAAGTCCGAAGCTTGCCGAGTTCGTGGCCGTCGCACCGCACTTGCAGTGGATTCCTTCCCTAACCATGAACGCCCGTAAAACATTCGACTTCACGAACCACAACCCTTCGCAAGTGCGCGCTTTCCTGCTGGATTCTGGCTCAGCCAAAACACCAGGCGGAACGGGAAAAACCTTCGATTGGACGGCCAGTGCACGCGAGGTGGGCAAGATCAAGCGTCTGGGTAAAGTAATCGTCGCCGGGGGCTTGCACTCGGGCAATGTCGGCGGGGCCATCCGTATACTAGAGCCTTGGGGCGTGGATGTGGTTTCCGGCGTGGAAGCATCACCGGGGAAGAAAGATCCCGCCAAGGTTCGAGAATTCGTGGCAGCAGTTCGCGCGGTGAAATCAGCCCCACATCAAAAACATGCCAGGCCAATCAAAGACTAGAACAGGCACCCCCAAAGGTGTTAACGGGCGCTTTGGCGTATACGGCGGACGCTACGTCCCCGAAACGCTCATGGCGGCGCTCGAAGAATTGGAGCAAGCATACGAGAAAGCGAAGCGCGATCCGCGTTTTCGCGCTCGGCTCGACGAACTTCTTCGTACATTCGCAGGACGTCCTACGCCGCTCTTCTTCGCGCAGCGTCTTACCCGCGAACTTGGCGGCGCGAAGATTTACTTGAAGCGCGAAGACCTGCTGCACACCGGCGCGCACAAGATCAACAACTGCCTGGGCCAGGGTCTGCTCGCCGACCGCATGGGCAAGAAGCGCATCATCGCCGAAACCGGCGCGGGACAACACGGCGTCGCCACGGCGACCGTGTGCGCTCTGCTCGGTTTTGAGTGCGTGGTCTACATGGGCACCGAAGACATGCGCCGCCAGGAACTCAACGTTTTCCGCATGAGGCTGCTGGGCGCGGAAGTGCGCGGCGTCGACTCTGGCTCGCGCACGTTGAAAGACGCGATCAACGAGGCCATGCGCGATTGGGTGACCAATGTTCGTACCACCCACTACCTGCTGGGCAGCGTGCTCGGAGCGCATCCGTATCCCACGATGGTGCGCGATTTTCATAAAGTCACCGGCCTCGAAGCTCGCAAGCAAATCCTACAAGCCGAAGGAAAACTTCCTGCCGCAATTTTGGCCTGCGTTGGCGGCGGATCGAATTCGATTGGCATTTTCTACGAGTTCATCAAGGACAAGAAAGTCAAGCTCATCGGCGTCGAAGCCGGCGGACGCGGCGACCGACTCGGCGACCACGCAGCCCGCTTCCACGGCGGCTCTCCGGGTGTGCTGCAAGGCACGTACTCCTACGTGCTGCAAGACGCTGGCGGACAAGTCTCGCTGACCCACTCAGTCTCCGCCGGACTGGACTATCCCTCCATCGGCCCCGAGCACGCCAACCTGCGCGACACAGGCCGCGCCGAATACGTTTCCGCATCCGATCAGGAAGCGCTCGATGCAACGGTGCTGCTAGCCCGCACTGAAGGAATTATTCCCGCGCTGGAGTCGGCTCACGCGGTAGCCGAGGCGGTGAAACGCGCTCCCAAGATGAAGAGAAGCGAAATCGTGCTGGTAAACGTCTCTGGACGCGGCGATAAAGATATTGGAATTTTTCGCGAGAATCTGAAGCTGGAATAGCTAGGCGCGAACTCTGGTCAGGCGCACGATTGATGAAATCCGGTTTCGTTGCTCATATCATTTTTTTCGTGAGCTTACCCATTGGCCGATTAGGAGTGCGACTCCCGCCAGGACGAGCACGATAATCCGATTTCCGAAAAATTGTAGATAACTCGCACCCACAGATATCCCCTGACACCGGAAACTCGCAACTGCCCGTCGATCGTTCCGTATAAGGCCGCCACAAGGGTTGCGAGTATTAGGAAAAGCCCGACAACTTGGGTGATCCCCAATTTGCTCTTTCCAGAAATGATGTGTCGCCAGAATCTGGCCTCATTTGAGCTTGTATCTGGGAACACAACGTTGCGCTGTCGCAGATCGACATCCTTTTCCCAATCCTCGCGATACATAAGTTTGTAAGTTCTGCAACAACGCTACTCTGCCAAATGAACCTGAACCAGATCGCGTCGTTCAAGCCTAGGCAAAGCCCGAATCGACTTACCGATTTTCCTTTGTGCGATTCGCAACTCGTAGAGACTCTGCAGGTTCAACGAGAATTCGGGACTTGTCCCGAAGAAATGCGCCAGCCGCACCGCGGTATCGCCTGTGATCGCACGTCGTCCGTCCAGTATCTGCGTAACACGATTCGTCGGAACCTCGATCTTTCGCGCCAGTTCAGCCGCGCTCATACGAAGCGTTTCGAGTTCTTCGGCCAAGTGTTCGCCGGGATGGATAGCGGTTAATGCCATAGCAATACTCCTTGAGATAGTCTATTCCTTACCTCATGCCATTCCTCTTCAAACACAAGCCCGCGTTAGTAGCCTACGTCACGTGCGGCGACCCCGACATGGCGACGACGCGCGAAATCATCCTCGCGGCGGCCAGCGCCGGAGCCAGCGTCATCGAACTCGGCGTCCCTTTCAGTGATCCGCTGGCCGACGGCCCGGTCATTCAGCGTGCCAGCCAGCGTGCGTTGCTTCACGGAACGACCCTCGCCGACGTCATCGCGATGGCAAAAAGTTTGCGCGGAGAAATTCAAGCCGAACTGCTGATTTTTTCCTATCTCAATCCCATCATGCGCATGGGTTTTGCCAAGTTTGCCGAAGCCACGAAAGACGCAGGCATCGGCGGCGCCCTCATCACCGACCTGCCCATGGAAGAAGCCGACGCGTATCTCGCCGAAATGCGAAAGCGCGATCTGGCGACCGTTTTTCTCGCCGCTCCCACTAGCACAGATCAACGCTTGAAGTTAGTGGCCAAAGCCTGCACGGGATTCGTTTACGCGGTTTCTCGCACCGGAGTCACAGGCGGCGTTAAGCCATCGCAAAGCGACGCCGCTGATTTAGTCCGCCGCCTACGAAAAGTTACCAAGCTGCCGATTGCGGTCGGATTCGGCATCTCCACCCACGAACAATTCGCCGCCGTAGCAGAATTCGCCGACGCCGCCGTCGTGGGCAGCGCCATCGTAGAGGTCATCGAACGCAATCCCGGACAGGAAACCAAGTCAGTGGCAAAATTCGTACGAAACCTCTTAGCCAAATCCTAGCCCTGCGTTCGCTACCCTGTGCTTTCATTTAGAATCCTCTGTGCATGAATAAAGTAGTGGCCAATGCCGATGCGGCGATTGCGGATTTGTTCGACGGCGCGACCTTGATGGTCGGCGGCTTCGGGCTGTGCGGCGTACCGGAAAATCTTATCCGCGCCCTCGCGCGCAAGGGAACGAAGAACCTCACCACCATCAGCAATAACGTTGGCGTGGACGGCGGCGGCATGGGCGTGCTGCTTGCCGCGGGACAGATTCGCTATCACGTCGGCACCTACGTCGGCGAAAATAAACTGCTCGAGCACATGATGCTGCAAGGCACGATCAAGCTCGACCTCGTGCCGCAAGGGACGTTTTCCGAACGCATTCGAGCTGGGGGCGCGGGCATTCCTGCGTTCTTCACTCCCGCGGGCGTCGGTACAGTGGTCGCCGAGGGAAAAGAAGCTCGCGAGTTCGACGGACGTATTTACATCATGGAACGCGCCCTCAAGGCCGACTTCGCGTTCATCAAAGCCTGGAAAGGCGACCGCATGGGCAACTTGATTTATCGTAAGACGGCGCGCAATTTCAATCCCATGATGGCGACGGCCGCGAAAATTACCATCGCCGAGGTCGAGCACCTACTCGAGCCGGAAGAACTCAATCCCGATGAAGTCCACACGCCCGGCATTTATGTGAAACGTATTTTCAAGGGCGAGCTCTACGAGAAGCCGATCGAACGCCGCACCGTCAGGAAGGCTAGCTAGGATGGCGATTGTCATCAAGGACACGGAGAAGCGCGACCGCATCGTGCGCCGCATCGCGCTAGAACTGCGCGACGGATTCTACGTCAACCTCGGCATCGGCATGCCCACGCTGATCGCGAACCATGTCCCCGCCGGGATGGACGTGATTCTGCAATCCGAAAATGGGATGTTGGGCATCGGGCCCTATCCGCTCGAAGGCGAGGAAGACCCGGACCTCATCAACGCCGGCAAAGAAACGGTGAGTGAGACGGCAGGTACGTCGTACTTTTCAAGCGCCGATTCCTTTGCCATGATTCGCGGCGGACACATCGACCTCAGTGTCCTGGGTGCGATGGAAGTGGACGAAAAAGGCAATCTCGCCAATTGGATGATTCCAGGAAAAATGGTGAAAGGCATGGGCGGCGCCATGGACTTAGTTGCGAGCGCCCGTCGGGTCATCGTCGCGATGGAACACACCACGAAATCGAATCAGCCAAAGATTCTCAAGAAATGCACGTTGCCTCTGACCGGCGTAGGAGTCGTGAATACCATCGTCACCGAAATGGCGATGATTCAAGTGACACCGGAAGGCCTCGTGCTGGAAGAAATCGCTCCTGGCTTGAGCGTTGAAGACGTTCAGAATGTCACCGATGCGAAGCTTATACCAAGCCCCGATCTCCGAGACATGAAGTTCTGATCGTGTAGCTGGTGCCATCGAAGGGACTCGAACCCCCACACCCTTGCGAGTACATGGACCTGAACCATGCGCGTCTGCCAATTCCGCCACGATGGCAATCGGGCATCCCGTATAGACTCTCGCCTCACAGGACGGCAAACCTGTATTCTACAGAGGTAGCGCAGAGTGTACAAACTTCGCGCGTCGTAGAGTGCTGTCGCCTATGGAAGAGTCACCCTTGCCGGAGGACGTAGTCGCTGAGTTGCGATCTCTGGCGCACGATCTCAGCAACTCGCTGGAAACGATTCTGCAAGCTTCCTACCTATTGAGTCAGTCCTCAAGCGATCCCTCTAACAGGCGCTGGGCTGGGATGATCGAGACGGCATCGCGCGAGGCGGCTCAGATCAATCGCAAGATTCGCGAGATTCTCCGGGCTCACGCCTGAGCGGCGCCCTCTGAATTCACCTGCTTCGCCCACTTCATGGCCTCAATATAACCCGCGGCGACTTCGGACTCGCCCAGATGAAGTTCGAATGCCAGGGTCTTGACGTGCTCCCATTCGCCAGATTCCTGAGCCAGCATTAGTTGATACAGCGGACGCAAGCGGCTCGCCCCACCCAGCAACACCGCCTTACTCTCCTTGTCGAGCGAAATGCTGTCCAGTATTTGCGCCATGGGCGCTTCCATAATCGCGTCTATCATCGAGAGCAGCCCGACCAGAAACAAGTCGGACTCGCCGTGCTCTACTTTCGCGGCCAGAGTCTCGCAGAAGCGGGCGCGCACCAGCGCCGTAACCACCAGTTCGCTGGACTTACCCTGACCCGCCCCGAGCGTAGCCACGAGGCGCACCCAGCGCCGTACTTCGCGCTCGCCTAAAATCGCCATGGCGTGTTTTACGGAATGAATCTCGCTGGCAAACCCGAAGGCCGCCGAGTTCAAATGGCGCAATAGCCGATAGCAAATAGACGCTTCGCTCTTGACCATCTTTTCCAGTTCTTTGGTGTCCAGTTCCGGCTTGGAAACCGCCTGCAACATGCGCATGTAGTTAAACTGGTTGGCGGGGATTTCCTGCGCCTTCATCAGTTCCGGCTTGCGAAAGAAATAGCCTTGGAAATAAACGAAGCCGGCCTTCTTTGCGTCCAGAAACTCTTGCTTGGTTTCGACTTTTTCCGCCAACATGCGGCAGCGCCAGGGACCGTGGCGCTTGACCAGAATCGCCCTTTGCTCTGGCGTTGTGAGTTTCAGGTCGATCTTGATGATGTCGGCAAAGTCGGTTAGAGAAGCTCTCGGATCGTCCATCACAAAGTCATCGAGCGCAATCATGTAGCCCGCTTCTTTCAAGCGCTGGCAGGCGGCTTTGACCAAATCGTCGGCAGGCACGCTCTCGAGCACTTCTACTACCGCGCTCTCCGACGGGAGAAGCGTGATGTAATCTTTCAGCAGAATGTCGCGAGTGCAGTTGATGAAAGCACGCCGTCCGTCACAGAGTACGTCAAGACCCATCAGCAGCGAAGTATCCAGCGTAGCCCGCGAGGCCAGGTCGCCATCCTCGCTGTGGAAATAGTCCTCCACGCCGTCGCGGAACAGCAATTCATAGCCGAAAACTTTCTCGTCGCCGGTGAAGATAGGCTGGCGTGCGACAAAGCGGCATCTGGGGGCTGGTTTGCCACCCGGCTTGTCGTTGCCGGGATTCAGGGCGGTCGAGGGTGCGGTCACCTCTATGCTATCGGCCCAGCGGGGAAAAGGTTTACTTGCTAGTCGCAGGCGCTGCCGGCAGTGAGAATCCGTAGCGGTGCATCAAATCGGCAATCTCCGGACTCTGCATAAACTTAAGAAACCGAGCAGCCAGTTCCCGCTGATGCGAAGACTTTAGAATCGCCGCGGCTTGCTCGATCGGAGAATAATCCTGTTCCGGAATCAGCCAGTACGATCCCTTCTCGCTGAGTTGCGGCGCCAAGGCAAGTGACAGCGCAATGATGCCCACATCCGCCGCGCCCGACGCCGCAAAATTGGCCGTCTGCGAAATATTCTCGCCAATCACGAACTTGGACGAAACTTTGTCGTAAAGTCCGGCATGTTTGAGCGCTTCGACTGCTGCCTTGCCATAGGGCGCATGACTAGCGTCGGCAATGGCAATCTTCTTCACCGTGGGATCGAGTAGCAGATCAAGTCCGCGGCTTACATCGAGCTTACTGTCCTTGGTCGTCCACAGAACGATCTTGCCGGACGCATAATGATAGATGCTGCCCGGAACAATCAATCCGTCGGAATCAAGCTTCTTGGGATAGCCTTCGTCCGCCGAAAAGAAAATATCGAAGGGCGCTCCATTTTCGATCTGCGTGGCAAAATTGCCCGACGAACCAAAAATCAGCTTCACTTTGCTGCCGCTCGATTGCTCGAAGCGCTGCGCAACATCTTGCAACGCGAATTGCAAGTCGGCCGCAGCGGCGACGGTTAGAGTCTGAGCAAAAGACGACACGGCAAGAACAAAAAAACAGAGCAGTAGCAATAACGAGCAGCGCATGTCGCTATGCTAAACGCGCCGCCGAGGAAAAGTCACGCCACACGTCTGTGTGGGGCGGACACGCCACACGATCTACCCCTGAACGTCCGCCTACTGCACCGTCAAGTTCACCGTGGTCTGTAGCGCGTTGCTTCCGTTGGTCGCGGTAATCGTAATGGTGTAGTTTCCCGAAGGTGTGCCCGGCGTCGTCACCGGAGTCGGCCCTCCGCCGCCGCACGCCAGGCCCGTCGCCAAAAAGGCGAATACGAGCAACCCAAGCATCGCCGTACCGCGCCGTCTGCGCGGCACTCCCAACAAAAATACTCCCGCCATGATGCCGCCACTCGCCGCCATCCAGCGGAATTCAGTCGATGGAGGCTGTCGCTTCGACGTACTCGCCGCCGTCGTGACCACCGTCAGCGTGGAAGTCGCGCTGGTCGTGGTGCTGCTGAGCGTCACCGACGCCGGATCCATCGTACAGCTGATTCCTGAGATAGCCGAAGATGGATTGCACGCGAGATTGACCGTCCCGCTAAAGTTGCTGCCGGTTGCCGCAGCGATGGTAATCGTAGAAGTCCCGGAGCCGCCCGCCGCAACCGAGATCGTGGCAGGCGACGGCGTGTTCACCAGAAACGGTGGAGTAACGGTAACGTTAACCGACCCCGTTTGAACCACCGAACCGGAGGTCGCGCTGCCCGTCACCGAGTAAGTGCCCGTAGGGGTAGAGCCGCTGTTAACGGTCAAAACCGATGTGGCACTCGTGGTTGTGCCACTTAATGTGACCGACGAGGGGCTGAAGGAACAAGAAAGCGTCGAGACCGATGGATTGCATGACAAAGCGATCATGCCGCTGAAGCCCACCGTCGAAGCTATCGTGAAGGTCGATGTGCCGGTCCCGGAACCCGCTTCAGTAATTGCAGATCCCGGCGTGATCGTAAAGGGGGCGGTCACGGTCAATGCCAGATCGCTCTCCAAATTTACGGTGCCGAAAGAAGCCGTAACTGGGATCGAGTAGGTTCCCGCTGGCGTACTCCCCGAGGTGATGACATCCAAAGTTGAAGTACCGCTTGTGACCGTGTTGCTTAAGGTAAGAGATGTGGGAGTCATCGAGCAGGTAATCCCCGCGGATGTCAGACCTCCGCAAGCTAGAGCCACCGCTCCAGCAAATCCATTGGTGCTGGCTAATGTATATACGGAATTTCCAGAAGCACCGCTATTCAGGCTCAGCGAAGGTGGACTGGGAGCACTCAGCGTGAATGTGGTCTCGCTGAACTGGGGCCAGTTTAATGCGAGTAAACCCCCGTCGATCGAGCCCAAGCCCGTCACTTCGTCGTAACCCGTGCCAGCGGAATAGCCGAATTGAAAGGGCGCGGTACCCGGGCAATTCGTGGACCCTTGCGTACAGGGCACGATGTTGTTACCCGTTGTAATATCGTGGAACGCGGTAGGATGGCTCGCCGAGATCGAATAGAGCGTAGTATTGGCATTTCCCTGACTGCCCTTTGTGCCCTGGTTGATGATCGCCAAGACTCCCGCGAAACTAGGGGCAGCCGCCGACGTGCCACCGATCGCAGCCAAATCACCGCTGCTGTCTCTAAATCCGTTGACGCAGGTGGTGACGCCGCTGTTGCCGCCGCTAAGGTAGTAGTCCTGCGAACAGATCAAATAGGCATCATGGAACGGTGAGGCATTCAATGCGATGTCCGGAACGTATCGGTGGTTCGCGGTTGGAACGCCAACGCCTGTTTGCCAGGTTGGTTTGCTGAAAAAAGTACTGGAACCTCCGCCGCCCGCGGCCAAATCCCCGCCATCCGCCAAAGACTGCGAGGTATCGTTCCAGCCTTCCTCTGGAATGTACTGAATTGCCGAGCCCATATCGGAGTCGTTGGTGGCATTCCAGTATGTCGTCGTCTGTAAACTGCCGGGGTCGCCGAAAAATTCGCTTCCGCCCAATCCTGTAACTTCAGGAATCGCGGCGGGCACATCCACGGCGAGACCCTGCGTCGCGGACGTTACCTGATAATCGCAGTCGGCCGCGCCCGAGTCGCCTGCGGCCGCAACCACGGTCTGACCCTGCGCGTTGCCTTGTTGCACGGACAGTTGCACACTCTGTGCTGAGGCCAGCGTGAACTGCGGCTCACATAGGCCATAACTGATGCTGATGACAGGCGCCAGATTCTGATCGATCGCATAGACCAACGCATCGAATGCGCTGTAAGTCCGGGCACTGCACGCGTCCCCCGCGGCGAGCCCAACGTAAACGAAATTCACATTGGCATTCTTGGCCACGCCTCCTGACCACTCTACGTCCAGGTCGGATTCGGTTTCGTCGCCGGAACATTCGGTCGCCACCCCCGTACCCGGAACCAGAGTTAACGCAGGACTATTCGTCGGCAAATTCGCTGCCGCGCGGAATTCGTCGATGTCGGTCAACGAGATGGTGCTTTGACCGACCACCACAATCGATTCGCCGCTACCGTCGAGTCCGGCGGCGTAGAGCGATTGCAAATCGTAAATCGTGGCAAAATCGTCGGGCACGACGAAGTGGTTTCCGGAAATATTGGAAGTAAAGTGCGGATTAACCCGGTAGTGCGGTTTGGGATGAAAGTTGTCCAGATTGCGGAAACCCATGACTACACCAGAAATCGCCACAGGCACCGAAACCGGAGTCGCATTGGCGTAGTGCGTCTCACCGTTCACCAGATACTGGTGCATCTCGGTGTGCAGCGCCGATTCCACCTGGCCAACGGTCCCGGAGAAGGTGATTTCGGTGCGCGATCGAGAAGTCCGCGTGATGGTCAGCCCCTGCGACTCCAGCCACAACTTGACTTGGTTCACGTCATTCGGCGACAGCCCGAAGCGAGCTGCGAATTGGTCGGGTGTCAGCCACTGGTGGTACTGCGGCGATGTCTTATCCTGCTGCGCGGCCAAAAGCTGATCGAGTTCCCGCTGCTGCTCCGGGGAGCGGCGAAACACCATGGTTACGCCTGCCAGAGTTCGAGTCGACGACAGGCGGCCTTGATCGTTTATTGTAAGCGCCCCGGAAGGCTGGGTTCCGGCGACCGCGGCGACTTCCGATGAGGAAATCGGTCGCAAGATGCGATCCGGAGCGGCACTGCCGTCGTCAGCCCAAGCGGTTAAACCCAGGCCAAGAATTGCCAGGAGGGAAAGAGTTTTGGTCACAGTGGTCACTAGAACACACCTCGGCTCATAAAGTTGTGCTATCGGCAGAAATTACCTGGACACCAATCAGGTTGTACTTTCTCAGGATGGATTCAGGGTACCGCAACCGAGATGTATGCCGACAATCTTTTCTCGTCGTTACTCTTATCGGTTCTTATACGTCCCAAGGAAACCGCGCCACAAATCCACGGCCGTTACTCTCGTAACAATGGAGTGAGGTGGTTGAGCGTGGATGGTGGGCGCTGTAGGACTTGAACCTACGACTTCCACCGTGTGAAGGTGGCACTCTACCGCTGAGTTAAGCGCCCACGGTCTTGCTGGCGGAGGCTACATTGTAGCAAATCCACAACTTTTCGCGTCTGCCCTTCCGCCGCCTGCCGTGATAGCCTACTCCCAGCGGCCAACATAACCGGGCGGTCGCGGCCTAATTTTCATTCGAGATGCCGAGTAAATTCACCCCCGCAACCAATCGCCCTCAGCCCGAAACCGAGCCCACACCACCGGACTCCGGCCCGCAACTTTTGCAGGGGGACGGGGTTGAAACTGATGTGAGCAGCATTGCCATTAATCGTGGCTTTCTGGCGGTTGCAGGCGGGGCGGGCGACGCCCAAGCCGCCGGGCTCGGCGCGGAAGTTGAAACCGACGCCGGGGTTATGTTGCGGGTAAAGGCCGGCGACCAGGGCGCGTTCGATTATCTGGTACAAAAGTATCGCCGTCCGATGGTGAGTTTTATGTACCGCATGTGCCATAACTCGGCAGCGGCCGAGGATTTGGCGCAGGAAGTTTTTCTGCGCGTTTATCGGTCGCGTGAAAATTACGAGGCCAGCGCCAAGTTTACGACTTGGCTCTATCGAATCGCCAGCAATCTGGCAGTGAATCATGCCCGGGACACAAAGCACGACCGGCCAGAAAATACGGTAAGCCTGGATGAGCCGAACGAGGAAACCGGCCTGACCATGGATATCGCCGACTCCTCAGTCAGCGCCGAAGAATCGATTGTACGGCGCGAGCGGCTGGCCGCGATCCGGCAGCATGTGCAGGATTTACCGGAACGGCAGCGCATAGCTGTGATCATGCACAAATATCAGCAGATGGATTACAAGCAGATCGCGAAGGTGTTAAAGCTAAGTGAATCAGCGACCAAGTCACTTTTATTCCGCGCGTACGAAACGTTGCGGGTACAACTGAAACAGTATTTGTAGAGGGCGGGAAAGTAGGAACGAATATGAAGTGCAATGATATGAAAGAATTACTGCCGGAACTGGCTCTTGACCTGAGCCCGGCCCCTGCGGAGGCAACGCAGCACGTGGAAGCGTGTGCGAGCTGTGCCGCGGAGTTAAATCAATTTCGTCAGACGATGGCGCTGCTGGACGAGTGGCAGACGCCCGAGCCATCACCTTATTTCGATACGCGCTTGAATGCGCGTCTGCGCGAGGAAATGGCGAAGCCGGCGCAAGGCTGGTTGCAATGGTTCCGCAAGCCTGCGTTAGCGTTGTCTCTGGCCGTGGCGATGGTTGCGGGGATTAGTCTGTTTCACACTGGCGACGAAGCGCGGCAGCCGGTCGCTCAAATTGAGCCAGGCACTGCCGTGGGCGACTTGCAGGCCTTGGACAAGAACAACGACCTTTATTCGAATTTCGATTTGCTGGACGATTTGCAAGTACAACAGGACGTGAACGCCAATCCGTAAGCTGGGTCGGAAGAAGTTCGCACAAAACAAGTTTCGCTCGACTAGCGTAGCGAGATGTCAAGGGGAGAGCATGTTGCGCGTGAGGTTAAGAGCAGCGCTGACGGTGGTGGCCGGCTTGAGTCTCGTGCTGGCTGGCCCCGTCGCGTCTCTCGCTGGGCAATATCGGCCCTTGCAATATCGGCAATCCCAATATCGACCTGGCCCACAACGGCCGGCGCAACAACAGCACCAGGCGCAGATGCGGGCGCAACAACAGGCTCATGCGGGGCAATGGTTGCAACAGCATCGCACCTTGCCGCCGGAGCAGCAACGGAGAGCCCTCGAAAACGATCCGCAGTTTCGCCGCCTTCCCCCGGAGCGGCAGCAACAGTTACGCAACCGGTTGGATCATTTTAATAGCCGCCCTCCGGAAGAACAGCAGCGCATACTGAACCGCATGGAAACTTGGGAGCACCTGACACCGGAGCAGAAAAATCAGGCGCGGCAGCTGCACGGGCAGATGCAGAGCCTTCCTCCGGATCGGCAACAGGCAGTCCGTAGTGCCGTGGGTGCATTGCGGGCCATGCCCCCCGATGCGCGGCAACGAGCCATCAACTCGGACGACTACAAGTCGCGGTTCTCGCCGGAAGAGCGAGGCATTCTGGATGGCGCGACCAAGCTGCCGCTGGCGCCCTCCGCTTCAAGTGCCCCGCAGCCTTGAGTTCGGTCAGCGAAACAAATTCTTTGCCACAAAGAGCGCGTTGGCCGGTCGCTCGGCCAATCTCCGCATGAAATACGGATACCACTCCGTTCCGAAGGGAATGTACACTCTCATACGCCAGCCTTCGTGAACCAGATTCTGCTGTAAGTCGCGGCGAATTCCGTAGAGCATCTGGAATTCGAAGTTGTTGCGGTCAAGCTTCTCCCGGGTGGCAAAATCCTGGGCTGCATGGATGATGGTTTCGTCGTGCGTGGCGAGGCCATGGTAGACGCCGCTTTTCATAAGCGTCTTCATCAGCCTCACATAGTTCGCGTTCACTTCGGACTTTTGTTGAAACGCCAACTCCGCAGGCTCTTTGTAGGCTCCTTTGCATAGTCGAATCCGAATACCCTCCGAGAGCAACGCTGCCACGTCGCTCTCGGATCGCCGCATATAAGACTGAATGACCGCGCCGACGCATCCCCGATTTCCGGGCTGGCGATGCAACTCGTGCACGAAGTCGAGAGTGCGCTGCGTGTAGGGCGAACCCTCCATATCGATACGCACAAAATTGCGCGGCGTCATCGCGGCTGCCTTCGCCACTAAACCTTTTACCAGTTCGCGGGCCAGGTTTTCATCTACATCGAGACCCATGTGGGTAAGTTTTAGGCTGACGTTAGCGTCGAGCTTGCGAGCTCCGATTTCGTCAAGCATTTGGTGGTAGAGTGCGGCGCTGCGGCGCGCTTCTTCGGCATTCGTGACATTCTCGCCAAGATTGTCGACGGAAACCGATTGTCCGCTTTCATTGACAGCTTGCGCGGCTCGAAGCGCATCCTCGACAGCGGTGCCAGCCACGAAGCGACTGGAAAACTTCTGTCCCATCACCGACCGTTCCGCGACCGACCGAAGGGAGTGGCTCTCCGAGAGAGAGATAAACAGCGCTCTCAGCATGGGTACGCCTCAAGAGGGTCGCGAGAAATGAATAAGCGGCAAGAAAACAAGAGGCTCACACAGTGTTTTATCACAAACGGCAGGATTTGCGACGCGGGCGAGTGTCGCTATTGAGGATCGAACTGCATTTCGACGGCCTCGTCGGTCTCGTGCCCAGCAGGTTCGTACTTCCATTTCTCGACCGCCGAGACCGCCGCCTGGGCCAGCACAGGATTGCCGCCCTTCACTTCGACCGCCTTGACGTGACCATCCGGCTCCACCACTGCGAGTAACCGCACACTACCTTGTACATGGATTTGTCGGGCCAAAGAGGGATATTCCGGGGCCACACGGTTGACCACTTTCCTCATTGACGGGGATGCGGACTGTTGCCCCGAGACGGGATTTGCCGCGGCGAATAAACACACCATCATCGGAGTACTGAAGTTCCAGAGGCGCCACATGGATCCATACTAGACACGCGCCTGCGGTAAGTGTAGGGCACAAAAGTGTAACAATGCGGGCACCTATGAGTTGTTACCAAAGTTCCGATGTGGCGGACTTACTCTTTAATCCCGCGTTTCAGGTTTTGGTAGGACAAGAAACTCAAACACAGAGAGGCCGAGGCTGCACAGAGGTTCATCGGAAAGCTTTTCGGGACATTAGAGAAATATTTCGTCCACGTAGCACCAGCGCCACTCTTCTCCGGGCTCGAAGGATTGGATAATCAGGTGCTTCGTGTGATGGAAGTGCTTTGTCGCATGCTTATTCTTAGAAGAATCGCAGCAGCCGACGTGGCCGCATTCCAGGCACAGCCGTAGATGAACCCATGTGTCACCCATTTCCAGGCACTCTTTGCAACCGTCGCCGCTCGGAGTGACCTCGCGAATCGTATTCAGATGGGTACAAACAGTCTTCGCCACGCCACTCCTCCCGATTTCTAGAAAGACTCTTACAGCCCTTCTTCTTCGAGAAACTTTTCTACTTCCAGCGCCGCCATGCAGCCCGATCCGGCCGCGGTGATCGCCTGGCGGAACCTGCGATCCTGCACGTCGCCGCAAGCAAATACTCCGGGAACTTTCGTTCGCACGTAATCGGTGGTTTTGAGATACCCGTCCGCGTCAGTATCGAGTTGCCTGCCAAACATCTTCGCGTTGGGGATGTGACCGATGCCCAGGAACATCGCGCTTACGGGCAGAGCCCACTGGCGGCCAGTCTTCCCGTGTTTCAATTGCAGTGCGGTCACTTCTTTCACCGAGGGGTCAAGCACATCTTCGACGATCGTATCGGTCAAGAACTCGACTTTGGGATTCGCCTTGGCCCGGTCCAGCATGATCTTCGAGGCGCGAAATTGATCGCTGCGATGAATCACCGTAACCTTCGAGGCAAAGCGGGTCAGAAACGTAGCTTCTTCCATGGCCGAGTCTCCGCCGCCAATCACGGCAATGTCCTTGCCTGAGAAGAAAAATCCGTCGCAAGTCGCGCACGACGAAACACCGTGGCCGATCAGCGCCTGCTCGCTGGGCAATCCGAGCCAGCGGGCGCTGGCGCCGCTGGCAATAATTAAGGTATCGGCGTGAACTGTTTCTTTACCAACGGTTAGAGCGAACGGTCGCTTGGACAAATCCGCATGTGTGATGTGACCGAGTCGATATTCGGCGCCGAAGCGAGTCGCCTGCCGCCGCATGTTCTCGATCAATTCCGGCCCCTGAATTCCGTCCGGAAATCCAGGAAAATTCTCGACCAGCGTGGTCAGCGAGAGCTGTCCTCCGGGTTCGTGCCCTTCGATCACCAGCGGCTTCAAGTTGGCGCGGGCCGCATAAATCGCGGCGGTATGTCCCGCGCAACCGGAGCCGATGATCACAACTTTGCGTGTGTTCTCCATAGTCATGTCGTTAGATTCCTGGGTGTCCCATTAAGTTTCGGATGGCCGTTCGCCGCGCCGTCAGGGCGTTTTCGCAGTCGTATCGGTCGGCGCAGTTTTTGTGCTCGTGATTTTCGCTTTCGGCCTCGCCTCGGGCCCACCCACTCGAGCCAGTTCTCCGGGAACCACCTGCCGCGCGCCTAATATCTTGCGATAGTCAGAGACAATATCCGAAGCCGCCTGAAACAAAGGCTCGTAGGCGCTTTGATCGGGAGCAGCTGCGCTTTCTGTGGCGTAGCACCGCGCCAGCACAACCGAACTCTTGCCAAAGCGTTCCAGCTTGATGCGGCTGGCGGGTGTGCTGGTCTCCAGCATGTTCGCGGGAGTCGTCACCGCCGAGGCACTGTCTTCGATGGAAATCTCCAGCAGATCTTTGGGATCGCGCACCCGAAAAACGACCGTCTCCACCATCAATTTCGCGTCTGTGCTGAATGAGTATTGCACCGTTGAAAACATTGCCGCAGCGGGATACTCGCGGCGTACCCTCACCCAATCCGCCGAAGATGTGCCTGTTGCGACTTGCCCTCCTGCAGCTGTCTGCACGAGGTCGTTTTTCTCGTCGATGCTGCTGCGCCCGCGGTCCACTTCAAAGTCGGGGCCGAACTTGGGCTGCTTGGGCACATGCGCCAGCGCGGCGGCGATTTCTTGCTTGTCTTCCGGCGACGGCGCGCAGGCGTTGATCATGTTGACCTTCACCTGAGGCGCGGCGCTCTGGGCAAACGAGAGGCCACTCAGGAATAAGAAGCTGCCGAAAAGCACACAAAATTGTCGGATGGACACAGCCCGCATTTTATCAGGCATACTGGTGGGCGAGGCTTACTCGCAAGAATCCTTTGCGCAGACGATGTACAATTTCGGGGGTTGCGCATCCGCTCAAATTCTCACCTGGGAGGCGTAAAGATGAAGCCACTGTTCCGAATAGTTCTTTCTTGCGCCATTTTCTTAGTTCTGCTGACGGCCACGCTTTTCGTTCTCAGCAGTCACCGCGTCCAAGCCGACACAGCCACTTCCAAACACACGTTGATTCAACTCGAAGCTCAATTCATGCAGGCTGCGGCAGTGAAAGGTTCTGCCGGCTATATGTCTTATTACGCGGATGATGCGGTCGAGTTGCCGAATGGAGTCGCTGCGGTCCATGGCAGGATCAACATCGCGAAAGATATGGGCTTCCTCGACCAGAAAGACAACCGCCTCACTTGGACGCCAGTGGGAGCCGACATTTCCTCCTCGGGCGACCTGGGCTACACCTATGGCACGTTCGAGTTCCACTCGAAAGACAAAGACGGCAAACCAGTCGTCGAGCACGGCAAGTACACCAGCATCTGGAAAAGACAGTCCGACGGAAGCTGGAAGGTTGTCCTCGACATGGGTAACGCCGGCTGAGATTGGCGTTCCCGATGGCCTTCCGGCGTTAGAATCGCAGCATGGCAAATTTAACTTTGGTTTACGGCATGAGACTACTGCCGTCAGACGAAATCGCGGAGGTCGGCGATGCCACCCTGAAACTACGCAATGGCCGCGACGCCCACGTCACGATGCACGTCCTCGAGGGCAGCAAAGACGAGATCGAGAAGCAGTTGAAGACCAGCCTGGAGGCGTTCTTCGATTTCTATCCTGAGATTTAAGCTTTCTTCTCCGGCATCCCTTCGGCCAAACTATAATTTCGCATGAGGTTTCTCCCCCCGACCCTGCGCTTGCGATTGAGCGAAGCCGGTCTGCTGCCCACCAGCAAACTCGCCCGGACCGCCTGCGCACTGGCTTGGCAGACACTACTTTTCTGGGTCTTGCAACGAGCCGTCATCGCTGGGGGATTCAACTGGGCGCGGCAGCTCACGGGAACCATCGAATTCATCGCCTTCGTCGTCTTCTTCCTCTTCCTGATTCTTGGATTGCGCCGCCTCAAAGACCGCATGCTCTGGCGGCTGCGCAACCGCTTGATCGTTACGTACGTCTTCATTGGCGTGATTCCGGTGATCCTGTTATCCGCCTTGGCGCTTGGCTCTTTCTATCTGGTAGGAGGTCAGTTCGCCACTTTCATCGTGACAACGTCGCTAGACTCCGAACTACATAGCATGGAGGCCGCGAACACTGCGCTTGCGCACGAAATGGCCGTCCGACTCGATCAAGGAATTCCGCCGGAGGCGCTCGGCTTTGAAAGCCTGCAAAAAAGCAACAAGGCCTGGAGCCAGCGCCACGTCCATGTTTGGAAGAGCGGCAAGCTGGTTTACCGAAGCACGCCCGAAGCTGCCGAGGCGCTTCCGCCGATGCTGCCCGCGTATTTGAAATCCCCCTTTCGCGAAGTCGTGCGTGATCGCGGCCAACTATTTCTGCGCGCGAGCGAGACCGTCCCTCTGGCCAATGGCACGCTGACGGTGATTTGCAGCGAACCTCTGGATCGAAAGCTTCTGCAAGACCTCGCCGAAAATCTCGGTGAAGTCACGCTTTACACCGGAGTCTCGATCACTAAAGTCGATGCGTCCCCAACACCGCCTCCCGGCACAACCTCGCTAAGTGACGATCCCAAGAATAAGACGGATGGCAATGAAGCGACGCGGGTATCGAGAAACCCGTCTTTCGTCCTCAATACCAGTCAGGCAATTCCCTCGTTCGTTGTCGGACGCGTACCTCCGCCGGTGCGCGCCATCGATCCGCAAGTTTCTTTTGGAACCTCCATCTCCGCCATGGATTGGAGTACGGGCGACACCTTGAATCCTCTGGTCATTACCGTCCAGACCAGAGTCTCGACTCTCTATGATCGGCTCTTCCAGTCCTTGGGCGATATCGCTCCCGCCATTGAATTCAGCTTGGCTGTGGTCGCGATCTTTCTGGCAATTATCGAAATTGTGGCTCTCTACATCGGAACGCGGCTAACTCAAACCGTTACTGGCACGGTGGCGCAACTCTACGACGCAACCAGCTTCGTCAACAAAGGCGATTTCACACGCCGCATTTCGGTTAAGTCGAATGACCAGCTCGCGAGCCTCGCGAATTCATTCAATTCGATGACGACGTCTCTTGAAGAGCTCATTGCAGAGCAAAAAGAAAAGCAGCGCTTACAAGGCGAATTGGCCATCGCGCAAGAAGTGCAAGAGCAGTTGTATCCGCAACACATCAAGCAAATGGCGTCGCTCGAAGTTTTCGGATTCTGCCGCCCGGCGCGCAGCGTCAGCGGGGATTATTACGATTTTCTTCCTATCGAGTCGGACAAGCTCTTAATCGCAGTGGGCGACATCAGCGGCAAAGGGATTTCAGCCGCGTTGCTGATGGCGACGATCCACTCGGCGGTGCGGGCTTATAATCTACGGCCCACGCTCGTCGCAGGGGAATTGACCGCATCGGGAGCGGGCCGAGGTCGGGGATCGAGCGACATGCAGGATGAGAGCAACGATCTAACCACATCTCCCGGAACGATGCTGGCGCTGCTCAATCATCAGCTTTACGAGAGCACTCCGGCAGAGAAGTATGCAACGCTTTTCCTGGCCACCTACGACGAGCGCGACCGCTCGTTGCGCTACAGCAATGGAGGCCACTTATCCCCGCTGATTCTGCATAACCGGGGCACGGTCGAGCGGCTCGACCAGGGCGGCACGGTGGTGGGATTGTTCGACGGCTGCGCTTATCCCGAAGGCAACACCCTCCTGCACTCGGGCGATATTTTCCTGGCCTACAGCGATGGCGTGACCGAGCCGGAAAACGAATACGGCGAATTCGGCGAAGCTCGCATGGTCGAGTTGGTGCAGGCCAATCGCGATCTGCCATTGGCGCGCATCAGCGAAATTGTCACGGCCGCCGTCACCGACTGGATCGGCCAAGCCGAGCAGCCCGACGACATCACCATCGTTCTGGCGCGCGGGCGTTGATTCAGCGGTGCATGAGGCTATCCGACGGCCCGTCGGCGGAAAGCATCCAGACTCGGGCAAGTGGCCCACCTTTGCGGGGTTGATCTTGGCAAAGGTGGGGAGCTGTGCAGTCTGCGCCAGAAGCCTTTGACTTTCGCGCTGTGATTCGCATAGCCGGTGCTATACTTTTCTCGCAGGACGCGGCCTGAACCGATCTCCCTCTCTCGACACGCCTGCTGACTTGGAGGTGTTCGCCATGCCATCCCCGACGTTGAGTTCCGCCATGAAAACGATCTACACTCTGCTGCTTATGCTGGCGCTTTCCTGCGCGGCGCAAGGGCAAACCTTCACCGTGCTGCATAGGTTCGACGGAAAGAACGGCGCCAGCCCAGAAGGAGTACTGGTCTTAGACGCTGCGGGAAATATCTACGGGACGACGGGTGGCGGCGGCACTGGCACGTGCAGCTCCCAGGGCTGCGGCACTGGATTCATGCTCAACAAGGCTGGCAAACAGCTAGGGGTGTACAGCTTCGACGGCGCGGATGGCCTCAACCCCTACGCCGGCTTGCTGCGGGACAAGAACGGAAACTTTTACGGCACGACTCTTAACGGCGGGGATGAAAGCTGCGACCCGCCGAACGGATGCGGCACGGTCTTCAAAGTGAGCAAGACCGGCAAGGAGACCGTGCTGCACAAGTTCACGGGCAGGCCTGACGGCGAGGGCCCCGAGTCTGTCTTGGTGGAAGACCCAGTGGGAAACCTTTATGGCACGACTTATCTGGGTGGCTCCGACGGACTTGGCGCTATATTCAAAATAGCGACAAACGGCAAGGAGACTATTCTGTATAGCTTCCTCGGGCCTCCTGAGGGAGGGGACGGGGCATTTTCCTACACGGGGGTCATCCGTGACGGCGAAGGCAATCTGTACGGAGTGACGGCATACGGCGGTGCGTTTGGCGCTGGGGCGGTGTACGAATTGAACGCCGCTGGCGAGGAAACCCTGCTGTTCAGTTTTTCGGGAGGACCCGAAGGCTCGAATCCAGATTCGGTGCTTCTGCTTGATTCGCAGGGGAACCTGTATGGGACGACTGCGGACGGGGGTACGGAATGTGGAGGAACGGGCTGTGGTGTTGTGTTCGAATTATCGCCTCAACAAGGCGGAAGCTGGTCAGAGAAAACGCTCTACCAGTTCTGCTCCATCTCAGCGTGCGCGGATGGCGAGCAGCCCGGCGTAGGCCCACTGATTATCGATTCGGCCGGGAACATCTATGGCACGACTTACTTCGGCGGTGACGATGGCGACGGAGTTGTCTTCGAGTTGAGTGCCACAGGCGAAGAGTCTGTTTTACATAGTTTCTCCGGGAAATCTGACGGGGCAAACCCAGTCGCAGGCTTGGCCAAAGATGGGTCGGGTAGTCTGTACGGCACGGCGGAGGACGGTGGCGAGGCCTGCTATGTGTCCTACACCTGCGGAGTCGTCTACAAGATAATCCCGTAAGTCAGCGCCCACGATCCAGCGCAGCTTGGGCGGGCTATATAGCTCTTCCCGACCAAAATGAAGACGAACCCGCCTTGCCATTGACCACGGGCCGGGGCGGGTGGCTGTAGATGATCAAGACGTTGTCCCAGTCTCAGAGCGGCTGATGGGCGGCTTGTAGTTGAGGCTACCATGCGGTCTGGTGAAGTTGTAGTAGTCGGTCCAGGGAGCGAGGGCGAGGTTGCGTTGGTGGGAATCGGGCCAGTGGGTGGAGTAGGCCCATTCGCGCAGCGCGGTCTGGATGAAGCGTTCGGCTTTGCCGTTGGTCTGCGGCGAGTAGGGGCGCGTGCGGCGGTGTTTGAGTCCCATGTCGCAACAGGCTTGGCGAAACTGGTAGGAGCGATAGCTGCTGCCATTGTCGGTGAGCAGGGCGCGGACGGTGATGCCGTGGCGCGCGAAGAAGTCAACGGCGTCCCTAAGAAAGGCGATGGTGGTGGCAGTTTTCTGATCGGGAAGGATGCGGGTGAAGGCCAGGCGCGAGTGGTCGTCGATGGCGATGTGCAGAGCCTCCCACCCAGGATGTTTTTGTTGACCACGGCGACGGCCATCCCCACGCCAGACGACCTGCTGGAAGCGGGTCAAGCCCTTGATGTCGAGATGCAAAAGATCGCCGGGAAAGGGATGTTCATAGCGCACCACCGGCGGCAAGGGATGCAGATCGCGCCAGCGGCTGAGCCGAGCGCGGCGCAGAATGCGGCTGACGGTGGCGGGACTGAGTCCGGTGCTTTGCGCAATGTGATAGGCGGGACGATGCTGACGACGAAGCTCAACCACCCACCCCGTCTGACTAGACGAAGTGGCTCTGGGGCTGCGATGGGGACGAGAGGAACGGTCGCGCAATCCGTCCGCTCCTTCGCTTTGGTAACGGCGCACCCACTTGGCGGCGGTCTTGGGAGTGACATGAAAGCTGGCGGCGGCACGGCTGAAAGTCAAGCCGCGAGTGACGGTTTCAACCAACGCCTCTCGACTGCGAAGCGTAAGTCGGGCATTCTTGTGGATGTCCATTCGGTCGGTCCTCGGGAGCTAAATTGCTCGTCACAATCAGCTTCTCCGCTTCCGATCGAATGGACAATGTCTTGAAAGATCACAGGTGGCCCACCTTTACGGGGTTGATTTTGGCAAAGGTGGGGAGCTGTGCGGTCTGCGCCACGGGCCTTTGACTTTCGGGCGGTAATTCGCTGAGCCGGTGCTATACTTTCCTCGCAGGACGCGGCCTGAACCGATCTCCCTCTCTCGGCCCGCCTGCTAATTTGGAGGTGTTCGCCATGCCATCCCCGACGTTTAGCTCCGCCATGAAACCGATCTACGCTCTGCTGCTTATGCTGGCGCTTTCCTGCGCAGTGCAAGCGCGGACCTTCACCGTGTTGCATACGTTCAAGGGCAGTCCGAAGGATGGAGCGGGGCCCTCTGGGCAACTGGCACTGGACGCGGCGGGAAATATCTACGGCACAACCGAAAGCGGCGGGGCGGCGAAGTGTCTCGGGAACGGCTGCGGCACCGCGTTTCGTCTGGGGAAAACAGGCAAGGAAGCAGTTTACAGCTTCGACGGCGGGGACGGGAGCGACCCTCAGGTCGGGCTGACGATAAATGCCCGTCAAGGCGTAGCTTACGGAACTACCGTGTTCGGCGGCGACGGGGCTTGCCTTTCGCAAGGCTGCGGAACGGTCTTCAAGCTGAGCGTGGCTGGCACCGAGACGGTTCTCCACGAATTCGCGGGAAGCCCCGACGGCTGGCTTCCGATTGGGCAGGTGGTTCAGGACGCCTCGGGGAACCTTTACGGCACCACCGAGGAGGGAGGCGACCTTATCGCCAGCTACGGGACAATTTACAAGGTGGACAGCCGTGGGAACGAGACGGTCCTCTACAGCTTCACCGGCGGGGCCGACGGATGCTTCCCTGGAGGAGGGCTCACTTTGGATGCTGCCGGGAACCTATATGGCGCAGCCACTGGCGGATGCACGGGATCAAGCGCGTACGACGGCGATATCTTCGAGCTCGACCCCGCGGGAGAATTGAAGGTTCTTTACACCTTCGGAGGCGGGGATGGGGCGGTGCCGGTGGGCCCGTTGATGTTTGATTCGACCGGGAATCTCTATGGAGTCACCTTCGAGGGGGGATCCAGCGACGTTTGCGACGGTGGCTGCGGAACGGCCTTCAGTTTGTCGCCTAACGGAAGTGGGGGCTGGTCGGAACAGGTGCTTTACAGCTTCTGCTCGCTCGAGAGCTGCGCTGATGGGCAGAAGCCCAATGCAGGTTTGCTTCTCGACGCCGACGGAAACCTCTATGGCACTGCCGCAAACGGCGGTGCGTCGCGATGCTTCGGGGCAGGGTGTGGGGTCGTATTCGAGATTGCGCCGGGTGGCGGCGAAAGCGTTCTACATAATTTCACGGGAGGCGCGGGTGGCTTCCAACCGGGCGGTGCCTTAGCGTGGGGGCCTTCAGGCGAATTATACGGCGTCGCCACGGGCGGGGGTGACACCAACTGCATCCCGCCCAACGGCTGCGGCATTGTGTTCAGGCTTAGCCCTTAACCTATCGCGGCGGCGCGCACTGCAATTCGTGCACGCGGGGAATGCGGGCCCCCAGCTTCGTCCAGATTCTTTGGAACGTACCATCCGCGCCACTGGCACGGTTGAGATTTCGGAGTAATGTCCGTGCAGAGGCTCGTTAATTTATGAGGAACTGCCTGCTCCCAGTTTTAGTGTTAGTCGCATCAAGTTCGTTCGCCACGATTTCGCAAGTTCGATCAAACGCTATATGGCAAACCTCCTCTCAGTCGTCTTGTAACGTTTCCCTCAGCGCGACTAACGCTAGCGATCTTATCGTTGTGTGGTCTTATTGGAAGACAAGCACAACCAACACATTGACTGCCTCTGCCAAAGACTCGCTGCTTGTCCCGTACGCGAGTGCAGTCGGGCCGACCGTGCAAGCCAGCTCGGACACAGCGGCCCAGATTTTCTATCTCCCGAACGTCGGGATGAACTCTTCCTACAGTGTCACAGTATCATTCAGCGGATCGGCGAACGTCTCCTCGGGCTGCGTAATCGTGGAATACAGCGGCGCAGACATTTACTATCCGCTAGACAGCGTCTCCGCCGGATACAGCACGGCCGGCAACGAGACCAGCCTGATGGACAGCGGCACGGTCGCTCCCGCCAACGCCAACCTGCTCGTCTTCGGCGGGGGCACCAGCGACACCGGCACAGCCAATCTGCCGTCGGGCAGCCCATTCACCGTGGTGCAGAAGAGCGGCAGCAGCCTGACCGAGCAGTTGGTCGTTACGGGCAACAACTCTCTGCAACGAGCCACCGTATGCCTCAACACTGTTGGCGCGCCATGTACGCCGACCACCAACGGCAACTGGGTTATGCAAATGGCGGCCTTTCGTGATGCCTCGTGGAATGTGAGCAATGCATGGAGCCCCAGCCGCATCGGGCAGATCCGCTACGCGGACCAGTTTCCCGGCTCGACCGCAGACGCCAAAATCGCCAACGCCATAGGAGATCTGCCGTCCTCAGGCGGAACCGTGTATGCTCCGTCCTATCCGGGAACGCAGACGCTAGCCGCGAATCTCGTTGTCGGCACAACGACGCAGCCGGTCACCCTCGTTCTCGGTGCCGCCACTTATAGCTGCACTCAGAGCTCGGGAAACTGCATTACGGCGGGTGGCACACCTTTGCGGGGTTGATTTTGGCAAAGGTGTGGACGTGTGCCGCCTGCCGCCAAGAGCCTTTGACTTTCGCGCTGGAATTCGCCGGGCCGGTGCTATACTTTCCTCGCAGGAATCGGCCTGAACCGATCTCCCTCTCTCGGCCCGCCTGCTAACTTGGAGGTGTTCGCCATGTTGTCCCCGACGTTTAGTTCCGCCATGAAACAGATCTACGCTCTGCTGCTCATGCTCGCGCTTTCCTGTGCAGTGCAAGCCCAAACCTTCACCGTCCTGCATACGTTTAAGGGCGCACCAGGCGATGGCGAAGGGCCATTCGGTGGGCTAATTCTCGACTCTTCTGGAAATTTGTATGGAACCACAGAGGGAGGCGGCAAAGGAAATTGCGCTAAGTACGCCGGGGGCGGCTGTGGCACGGCATTCATGCTGAACAAGGCTGGTAAAGAGGTAGCCTCCTTTAGCTTTCTAGGCGGGGACGGTTTTGTTCCAATGGCGGGCCTGCTTCGCGACGCGAATGGGAATTTCTTTGGGACCACCGTTGACGGCGGCGTCGCATGTTATGGCTATGAGCTAGGCTGCGGCACCGTATTCAAAATCAGCAAGGCGGGCAAGGAAACGGTGTTACATAAATTCTCAGGCCCTCCCGATGGCATTGGCCCGGAGGCGCTTCTGGTCGAGGATGCTGCGGGTACAGTTTATGGGACAACCTATGCGGGCGGAGCATTCGGGAATGCTGGAATTGTATTCAAGCTGGATAGCAAGGGCAACGAAACGATACTACACAGCTTTTGTTCCGAGGCTAATTGCGCGGACGGCGACTCTCCATACTCGGGCGTGATACTTGACGCAGCCGGAAATCTGTACGGCGTGACGGCAGACGGCGGTGAGTTTTGCTGTGGAGTTGTTTACAAGATAGATCCCGCAGGCGCGGAGACGGTGCTTTACAGTTTTACTGGCTCTTCAGATGGCAGCGACCCTTCTTCGGTCTTGCTCATGGATGCGTCAGGAAATCTGTACGGCACCACAAGGGGGGGCGGCAACGGGGAGTGCGGGGGGTCGGGGTGCGGCGTGGTCTTCAAGCTTTCTCCCAGAGATTACGGCATCTGGACGGAGAGCGTGCTTTACACGTTCTGCTCTCTTTCCGCGTGCGCCGACGGCGAGGAACCGATCGCTGGCCCCTTGGTGCGGGACGTCGCCGGAAATCTCTACGGCACTACCTTTTTTGGCGGAACAAACCGAAGCTGCAACGGCGACGCGTGCGGGGTCGTGTACAAGCTTGACGCCTCCGGCAACGAGACGGTCCTGCACAGTTTCACCGGCGGGGCCGGTGGCGCTTCCCCGTGGTCGGGCGTGACCATGGACGCTAGCGGTAACTTTTACGGGACGGCGACAGGAGGCGGGGACACCAATTGCTTTCCTCCGAGCGGGTGCGGAGTCGTATTCAGCATCACGCCTTAGCCTTCACGACCCTTCGCCGAAATATCTTCGACCTTTCCGAAAACGAAGGTGAACACTTCTCGCCATTGCCGCACTTTCCAATGTGGGCTAACTTCTGTATGTCGGTTCTCTCATCTGCCAATGGACCAATCAACAGCCTGGAGGTCGAATATGAAAAGGCTTCTCGCCCCCGCCATCCTGATGCTCGTGCCGCCAGCGTTCGGGACCATCACGCAGGTCCAGTCCCAACACAACTGGAGCGGCTCCGGCACAACATGTGTCGTTAATTTCACGTCTGGCCCTACGTTAGGCAACATGATCGCAGTGTGGACCTCGTGGACGACGAGCGGGGCGAATAATGTTACTGCGACGGTTAAGGACTCAATAGGCAACGGGGTGGGCGCTCCGCCGATGTTCCCGAGCGCAGTGGGGCCGACTGTCCAGTCAGCCGCGAGCAGCCCCACCGCCGCCCAGATTTTTTACGCCAAGAACATAACGGGCGGCGGTTCCGACACGGTCACGGTGACATTCAGTTCGGCCCCGAGTTCCTCCAATTGTGTGATCGTGGAATACAGCGGCCTCGACCAGAACTATCCGCTGGACAGCGTCTCCGCGGGATACAGCACCTCCGGCAATCCGACCAGCCTGATGGATAGCGGCACGGTCGCTCCCGCCAACGCGAACCTACTCGTCTTCGGCGGCGGCACCAGCGACACCGGCACCGCGAATTTGCCATCGGGCAGCCCGTTCACGGTTGTGCAAAAGAGCGGCGGCAGCCTGACCGAGCAGCTGGTCGTTACGGGCAACAGCGCCCTGCAACGAGCCACCGTATGCCTCAACGCCGTCGGTGCGCCATGTACGCCAACCACCAACGGCAACTGGGTGATGCAAATGGCGGCCTTTCGTGATGCCTCGTGGAATGTGAGCAATGCATGGAGCCCCAGCCGCATCGGGCAGATCCGCTACGCGGACCAGTTTCCCGGCTCGACCGCAGACGCCAAAATCGCCAACGCCATAGGAGATCTGCCGTCCTCAGGCGGAACCGTGTATGCTCCGTCCTATCCGGGAACGCAGACGCTAGCCGCGAATCTCGTTGTCGGCACAACGACGCAGCCGGTCACCCTCGTTCTCGGTGCCGCCACTTATAGCTGCACTCAGAGCTCGGGAAACTGCATTACGGTCCGGGGCGCGTCCTCGAAAATACTGGGACAAGGTTCCATCTCCACCATCCTTCAACCCAGCGCCAGCTTTACTGGAGACGTCATTCACGTAGAGGCCGCCAGCCCAAACGAGTTCATCAAAGCCGTTGAACTAGGGAACTTTCGCGTCGACCTCGACCTCGCGCCCACTGCCACAGGAATCAACCTTAATAGTGTGCGCGATCCTTCGCACCTGCACGACATTGAAATCTGGAACGGGCTGGCGCTGGCGATCAACATTGGAACATCCACGGTGACCGGCGCCGAGATATCCCAGGGCATCGGGTTGGACAATATCTATATTCAGACCGCCTCGTCCGGAACCCTCACCAACCACACCGTGCTCAGCACGGGATCGCAAGTGGTGTTCGGCCCAAATTTCAAGGTGATCAACGTAGCCTCAGCCCCTTCCAACCTCTCCGGCTTGGTTATCGAAGGGGACAATCTGGGTGCTACCCCCTTTGGCAATTTGGTGCACGGAAGCTCGATCGCCGGTTATAACAACTGCATTCTTATCACCTCGCCGCCGGGCGCTGGGGCCGGGGCGCGGGGCAACATCATAGGGCCGGGAAACACTTTCGAGAACTGTACCACCGGCACAGTTATGACCGGTGCGGACGCCTCTCACCTGGCCGAATACAACGAGCTTTTCGATAACTTTTATGATGCCACGGTCACGAACTTCGCCTCTATCGACTATGGCCAGGGGAACTGGATCAGGGAGACAGCAGCCACCGATAGTGGCGCCACATGCACCACCTGCATCAGCTTAACTTCGCACAGCGTCAGCAACAACGTGGTGGTGCGCCTGGGGAATGGCTTGACCGACATCTCCGATAGCGGGACTACGAATGCGATCGACTATCTTCTGGCAAGCGGCGGGGTGCTCTACCACGGCTTTAACGGCGGCGGGATCGTACCGATGGCCGCTGGAGGCGGCGGGGTTGGAAGCGCTGCGTTGCCGTGGGGAAGCTTGTACCTCGGCACTGCCGCCACTGGCAATACCCAAGTGGTCGGGACGGTTTCGGCGGCGCGGATCCTTGCGCTTCCCGACGGGAACAGCACAACAAACATGCCAGCGAACCTGACGACCACGGCAGCGACCTCGGACAATCTCACAATTCAGGGTGTGACGTCTTCATCGCACTGTAGTCTCGCGGCCACAAACTCGCTGGCCGCTACAAACATCGCCAGCACCTATATCTCGGCGAAGACGAGCAACCAAGTCACGGTTTCTCACGCGTCCACTTCAGGTCTGAAGTACGATCTACTTTGCACTAACAACTAAGCGCCAGCCCCTCTAGAGCCACGTATGCTGCCGATACTCACGATACTGCTTGCCGAACTTGGCCTCTAGCACACGATTTTCTTCTCTCGCGCGCGACAGTTGCACCATTAACAGAACGGGAAGCACTCCGAAAATGAAGGGCAGTTGGATCTCGAGACAGATTGCAAGTAAGAGCAGTCCGCTGAATAAATACATGGGATGTGGAATCCTGCTATAGATTCCGCCGGTGACGAGTTCCTTCGCCTGCGGGGTGGCCGAAAACGATCTCCCAAGCTGATAGCGGGCGATCAGAAACAAGATCGTTGCCGGAACGGCGATGAAGGCGCCAATCCAGCGCCAAATGTTCCATTTACCGGGGAAAAATACTGCTGCTGCCAGTAGGGCAATTGCAACGCCGCACTGCAAAACAAAAAATGCCATAAACCGAATGCGCGAGGAATCTGCCATAGGTTGGGTTCGATTTTATTGCAATTCGTGGAATGTAAAGTGTACGGTCGAAGCAACACGCGACTTTCTTCGCAAAGCAGGGTTTGTCTGAGAATACTTATGTCCAAGAAACTAACTGCCATCACACTGATTTTATTGGGATGTCTTTTTGTCGCCGGTTGTCCGCGGCGCGAAAGCATCGCCAAGATCGACCGCGATCCCGGACGCTTTAAAGGACGAGACATCGCCATCGCCGGTCGCGTCACCAGTTCCTTCGGTGCACTGGGCGGCGGCGTCTTTCAAATCGACGACGGAACCGGAACGATGTGGGTTTTCAGCGAACATTATGGTGTGCCGGCAGAAGGAGCGAAGCTAGCCGTGGTGGGGCACCTGCAGGAAGGGTTTACGTTCGGAACGCGTAGCTTCGCCACGATCCTCATCGAGACGGAACGCCGCCACTAAAGAGGAAACTAGTTTTGCCGGGAAAACGGTATCTGGCTTTCGACTGAGATCGCCTCAGCCTCGCGCAGCTCCAAGCGATTCTGTCGCATCTGCGTGGCGCGATCAGGATCGATGCCCGCCTTCAGATCCGACTTTTCGAGAAAATAACGCCAGCCAGCGTGCTTCTCGTCGCCATTTTGTCCCACTTCGTACTGTTTGAGGGCCACTTCCGCTTCTATGCGGCCCTTCACCACCGCCACTACGCCGCCGGATTCGTAGGTCCTGACGTTATGACGAATAATCGCGAAACAAGCTTTCGAGTCATCCTTCAAGAGAAGCTCCTTTAAAGCTCAATTTCGACTGCTAGAGGCGTGCCCGCCCCTTGTTGCGGGTCACGGGCACGCTGGTTGGTTCAAAATGCGGTTAATTCAAGATTCGGAGTTCTTCGCCGTTACAGAGGGCGAACGTTCTCAGCTTGCCATCCCTTGGGTCCCTTGGTTACTTCGAACTCAACGCTTTGGCCTTCTTGCAGGCTGCGAAAGCCATTTGACTGGATCGCGGAAAAATGCACAAAAACATCTTCGCCACTTTGACGGCTGATGAAGCCGTAGCCTTTTGCGTCGTTAAACCACTTTACTGTTCCTTGTTCTGCCATGGTGATACTTGTTTCCTTTTTCTGTTATTTACGCCGGAAGGGATCGGAGGTACTAAGGGCAGGACGAGCCGGTAAGCTTTGCTGCTCGACAACCGATTCTACTCTAACGCACTTTCAGCATACCAGAAGTTGAGTGTAAATGTTAGTAAAATCGTGGACACGGCTCCCGCACCGAGGTATTAGGCGGTCTGGACAGCCCTCCGGTGTCCTCCGAGACGCTACTTCCCCAATCTTCCCGTGTTATACCGATGAGTGCCGGGATGCCCCGTCCGGCCCAAAGCGCTTCGAAAGTAATCCCAACCGCAACCTAATCCCATTGGAGAAAACGCCACTATGACGCATCTCGCGAAACAATTCGCTCTGCTAACCGCACTTTTTTTGATCACAATGGCCGCGCTGCCGTCGTCGGCGCAGGCCCTGCCGGGCAGGCACCCAGGTTATCTTCACGCCCTCACCGACCTGCGCACAGCTCGCTGGCTGCTGAATCACCAACCCGGTGACCAGCGAGTGTATGCCGACGAAGACATTGCCATCCAGGAGATAGAGGCTGCCATCGGTGAGATTAAGCGCGCCTCGATTGACGATGGTAAGGACTTGAACGACCATCCCAACGTCGACGTGCACGAGCACGGCAGCCGGCTGCTGCGCGCGATCGAGAGTTTGAAGAAAGCCCACGCCGACATCGACCACGAAGAAGACAATCCCGAGGTGCGAGAGTTGCGGCATCGCGCGGCAGAACACATCGAACACGCGACCAAAGCCGCAGAGCATGCCCATGCCGCATGGCTGCAAGACCAAGGAAAGTAGACGGACGATTCCCCACTCAAGGTCTTCGAGGCTTGAGTGGGGACATTTACCGACCGCCTCAGTTCTCGGTCGGCACGACAGCTTCGGGCGACTTCTCCGGCTTCATCGGCGTGGGAGGCTTCGGGGCTGGCATCGGCCGCGCGTCGGCTACGCTTGACCCTTTGCGCAATTCGATTGCACCGTGCTCATTGTTGATGGCAATGTGAGAACCGCCGCTTCCGACCGTGCCTGCCGCAGAAGCCTGATCGTCGCCGCTATCGACCTTAATGGTTGAAAAGTCCGTCTCGATGTCGCCGTTGCGAGCGTGTGCGTCCAGTTGGAATCCGGCTTTGTCGGGAACGTAGACTTCGATGTCGCCGCTGCGATTGGTGATTTCGGTACTTCCGATCTTATTGATGTGCGCTTCGATGGAGCCGTTTTCGTTCTCGATACGCAGATCGCCGATGACGCCGTCCAACTGAATGTCTTTGGAGCGCGTACTCAACCGAATAGGTCCGGTGATGTCGGTGGCTCGCAGGTCGCCGGAGTCGAGATCGAGATCGCCATCAAGCTTGCTGAACTCCATGTCGGTGCGTTCGGTCTTGAAGCTGACGTTCTTCTGAATCTTCGCCAGCTTGACGCTCTCCATGAAGTCGCCGCTCAGGCGCACGCTGCCCTTCACATCTTCGATGGACACTTCATTGGCGCGACCCTCCACCGACACATCGGAGGAGACCTGCGACACGGTTGCCGAACTCTCATCGAGATTCAGAGCGACTTTGCCATTCACGTCGGAGACGGAGACTTCGCCGTGCTGACCGTTGATGTCGATGTCGCCGTCGCGTCCCGCGATGCTGATGTCACCGTGGCGTGAGGAAATCGTGACCGAAGCCTTGCGCGGCAGAGAAATATCGAGGTCGCTCGAAACCCAGCGGCTGCCGGAGCCGCGGGTGTTGGTATCGAGCGTGACCGTATTGCCGCTGACGCTGATCTGCGGCGCCGTCTTGGGATTCGCTTCATCCGCCTCGGACTGTTTGTCCGCGCTGATCTTCTTGTGCGCCGAAACGCGGATCTGGTCGTCGGTCGAGACGGAAATGTTGATAGCGCCGCGCTCGCTTTGCACGTGCAGGCTCCCTCCCGCAGGGAATGGCTGGTTTACCTGCTGCTCGTATTCGTAGTTGTGACCGAAGATTGGGAAGTCGTTGATGTCGAGCTTAGTGTGATCTTTGAGTTCATCCCAGTTAAGGCGCGAAGCTTGGGTTGCGGCCATGCCGAAGCCGATCAGAATCAACAGGAGCAAGACTCCGCCAAACCCGATGCCAGACGCGCGCACTCCGGCGCGCTGCGCTTGCTGATATTCGACCAGCTTGATGATGCCCCAAAGAATCAGCAGCACGGGCCAATAGTGCGAGAACGCGTGGGCAAGAATTTCCCAACTGAAGATATGCAGATTCCCCAGCAGGAAAATCAAGCCGATGGTGATGAGCACAACCGGGCCAGCGAACGATCGCGGGGAATGGGGCGGACGCATCTGTACTGGGCTAGCCACGATTCACCTCGCCACTGTTCCCTTCGTTCACGATAGGTGCGACCGGCGGCACCGTACCGCTGACTCCGACGGGAGGATATGGCGCATAAGGAGCTGTCGGCGCAGCGTTGCGTTCCAGCAGCTTGGTTACGCCGATGGCGAGCAGGAGGATGGGCCAGGTCTTGCTCCATCCCAGACCATCGTCGATCTTTTCAAGGAGATCGAGCAGTCCGATGGTGATGAGGATAACCGGAGCCATCCAACCGCGATGGGAGCGCAGCCGCCGCGATCCCGCGTAGCCCAGTCGCACCGCCGCCAGCCACCCTCCAATGCCGATCAGAATGACAGGCCAAAAAAAATCGGAATCAAAGTGATCGAGATAAAAAATCCCGCTCGGTCGAATTAGAAACAAAACGCCGAGCGCGATGAGAATGATCGCCGCCGTAGGAATCTTATTAGGCGTTGCCTGCTGCGCCGTAACCGGAGCGAATCCGGCGGTCGTCGACCCGACACCCACCGGAGCCGTCGCTGACGAGGGCCGAACAGGATCGACTGCGCCGAACATTCCCGCCAGACCGAAAGGATCGGGCGCAGGCAAACCTTGCCGAATGGCGTGCGCGGATTTTACCGCGTCGATGATCTGGTAGACATAGAAGAAAGCGATTCCAAGCCCCAGGATCGTATTAATTCCGCCGTTGTGGGTGACACTTTCACCCCAAACCAGCAGCGTGAAGATGACCAGGTGCGCCAAGCCTTTCGCGTATTGTCCCGTGTAAACGGCGCCCACGCCGAAGGGAAAGAATCCGGCGAGAATGCCAGCCAGCGCAGGATTAGGGCCGGGGCCAGGCGACGGTGGAACATCCAGTCCCGCGCCTTGTTTCATGATTTGCTGATAAACGGTAGGCTGCGGCGGATGCACGTCTTTCAAGCGCTCGGCGAGACATTGCTCGCAATACACCACGCCCTGGACATCACGCGCACAGCTGGCGCAGAGCGGCTTACCGCAGGTGCGACAGAAAACATTCGCTGCTAGATCGGGATGATTCGCGCAATTCATGATGCCCTCCCCTGATTCACAACAACTTCGTTTTCGTATTCACTCCTTGGTTGTTCAAGTGCCACGCCCGCAGGTTGCGCCATCATGGGGAAGGAAGCCAGAAGATTGTCATCTTGTTCCTGGCTGTAATTGCGCTCCTGCTTTTGCTCCGGCTCCTGACTGGTGTCATTGGTGTGCTGGGTATCTTTGTAGCTGCTCCCGCCCGGACTAGCCTTCGGCGCCTGTTCTTCCGCTGGCGCCGTCACTTTCTTAAATTCTCTTACGCGCGACTCGATCTCATACACGAAGCGAATGTTTTCGTAGTATTTCACCAGCCGCCCCGACGTTTCATAATAGTCGCGCTTGATGGCGCCGGGACGAAGATCGGCGTGGCGTACATCGCTCAGCTTTACTCCGGTCAGCGTCAGCAAAACTGACAGAGAGAAAAATACCATGCCAAACGACATGGCGAAACGGGGCTGCTTGACGAACGCCCAAGTGGGAACCAGGAATCCCGAGGCCCAACTCTCGACTCGATCCAGCCACGAAGGACCAAATGTTCCGGACTTCGAAACACTCCGCAGCCGAGTGGTGTCGAGTCCAGTGGTCGCGACCAAAATATTCGAGACCAGTGACGGAGGGGGATCAACTTCTTTCAACGACTTCAGCCATTGCACCCCCTGCTTCACTTCGGCAAACAACGGCCCGCAAAGTTGACACGCCGCCGCGTGCCCTCGAAAGCTCTCGAGTTCTTGCGGACTCAAGCTGCCTTCAGCGTCGATCGCGGCACTCAAGAGAGTGTCAAACTCACCACACGGCATCGAGTTTTCTCTTTGCGCTGCCATCACATCACCTGCCTATGGGTACGTTGTAAAACCCGGGCAAGTTCCGCCCGGCCACGATTTATTCTCGATTTCACGGTTCCCTCCGGAGCCTTCAAAACTGCAGCAATCTCTTTGTAATCCATATCTTGCAAGTCTCTTAGAATCACAGCCTCGCGCAGCTCGGGGCTGAGCTTCTGCAAGGCCTGATGCACCATTTCGCCCGTTTCCCGGCTCTGCGCCCGGTCGTCTGGAGTGCGCGAAGTGTCCTGAATCTGGTCACTTAGCGGCATTGCCCCCTCATGATCGGATGGCGCCGAGTCCAGCGAATCCGTCACCCGATCCTGCTTGGTTTTACGGAAATGATCGACCAGCAGGTTCCGTGTAACGGTCGTTACCCAAGTCATGAACGCTCCCCGTTCCAGGTCGTAGGAGGCCAACGTTCTGTGAATTTTGATAAATACTTCCTGGGTGAGATCTTGGGCGTCGTCGGATGAACCTGCGAAGCGGTAGCAGATGTTGTAAATCCGTCGATGATAGGTTTGGACGAGCTCCTCCCAAGCCTCGGCGTCGCCAGCAATGCAGCGACGGACCAGCAGTGCAGCCATCCGGGCGTCTTCCACCCAATCTCCCCGTAGAACCTGCATCGCCACCTGTCCGCGATTCAGCGGTTGCGAGCGGCGTTGCAGGTCTCAGATACGTCCCATCGAGCGCAAAAGTTCTTGATTCAAAAGGAAAAGACGGATTGTAGCAGGCTCCGTGGCATAGCCTGAAAGTGCCGGAGAAGCCGAGTGGCCCGTATAGAGCCGAAAGTCTCTCTCTCGCAATTCCATCTTGCGAGTTTTCAGCCTAGCCGTTACAAACGTGATGTCCTCCCCAAGGGCATAAGACAGCCAAATCGGCGAAAAAGCGCTCCGAAGTTCATTTAACTGAAAATTTTCGAGTTTCAAAAACGCGGCTGCGGCCGTGCCAATTCTCTATTGAGGTGTGTTGTTCCCATGTTTAAGACACTTGTGAAACGCAGCGGATCGTTAGTTTCTCTCTCCATTCTCTTCGCATTCGTGCTCCAGATCACCGCTTGCGGCGGTGGCGGCAGCAGTAACGGTGGGGGCGGAGGTACGGGAACGGCTCTGAGCGTGACGACCAGCAGCCTGGCCGCAGGCACCGTGGGCACCGCATATTCCGCGACCCTGGCTGCGACGGGCGGCACTGCGCCTTATACCTGGGCGGTCTCAACGGGCACACTTCCCAGCGGCTTGTCGCTGAGTTCCGCAGGAGTCATTTCGGGCACGCCTACGACAACCGCGAGTGCGTCACTGGTGTTCACAACGACCGACTCGGCGAAGAACACGGCGAACTCGGCAGGGCTAACCCTAACCATCAACCCCGCCACGCTCGCAGTCTCCACCACTTCCCTTCCCAACGGGACGGTGGGCACAGCCTACTCAGTGCCACTCGTAGCAACTGGCGGGACGGCGCCGTACGTTTGGAGCCTGAAGACGGGGACTTTGCCGGCCGGGCTATCGCTGTCCGCCGCAGGTGTGATCAGCGGAACTCCGACTGCAACAGCGAATGCCACAGGACTCGTCTTTCAAGTGACGGATGCCAACACCAAGACGGCGATGTCGAGCGAATTGAGCGTATCCGTCGGTGCCGCTCCTCTCGTCATCACCACCACTTCACTGCCCAATGGAACGGTGAATTCCGCGTATAGCGCAACTCTGACCGCGACCGGCGGCACCGCACCTTACACCTGGACCCTTGCCTCGGGTTCGTTGCCGAATAGTGTGACCCTCAATGCAACGACCGGAGTTCTTTCCGGAACGCCAGCGAGTACCATCCTTGGGCCTTACTCTGCCGTATTCCAGGTGACTGACTCCGCCAGCAAGCACGCACTGTCGAGTGTTCTCAACATCACGGTCGCTCCACTGCCCTTGGGACTGTCGGCAACCATCGCACCCATAACCGTCAACGTTCCTTACAGTCAGCCAGTAGCGGTGACAGGTGGTATCGCTCCGTACACGTATTCCGTCAAGAGTGGAACTCTACCGACGGGATTAGTACTGAATTCATCGACCGGAACCATCTCCGGCATGCCGACCGCACCCGGCACTCCGCAGATCGATTTGCAGGTGACCGACGCCGCAAATTCCACTTCCACCTCAGGCGAACTCAGGGTCGTGTTCTACGACGCCAACAATTGCAGCACCGACGCGGAAAGCAATATTCCTAACGGAAGCCAGTACGCGTTCCTGATCAAGGGATTCAACGGAGTGACCGGCACGGTTAACTCTCCGGTGGCGATCGCAGGCAGCTTCACCGCAAATGGCGCTGGTAGCATCACTGGCGGCGAAGAGGACATCAACTCGAGCACCGGCTGGACGACTAGTGCGATAAGCACCAGCACCTACACATTAGGGGCGGATAACCGCGGCTGCATCGTGCTCAACACCGCGTCCGCCGGTTCGCGCACTTTTCGCTATGTTCTATCGGGATCGAACGGAGTAGCTTTCACCACCGGCACTATCGCGGAGTTCGATAACAGCAATGGAACGGGCACGAGCGGCTCCGGCATTCTGCGTTTGCAGGATACGACCGCAAGCCTCAATGGTAACTACGCGTTCCTCGTCACCGGCAGCGACAACACGACCACCAGCGGGCCGGCGCACGGTTTCCACTTCGCGGCGGGTGGATCGTTCAATGCAGTTTGCACAAACTCGCCCGGAATCACCGCGGTGGCGGTCGATTATGACGATGGCGGCGCTACGGCCAATGGCACGGGGGGTTCGGGCAACTGTTCGAGTACGCTGGACGCAAATGGGCGCGGCACCGCGGCCATAGTCGTCAATACCGGCGGGGCGGCATATTCACCCCACCTCACCTTTTACGTAGTCAACGCCTCCGAAGCGATTTTCGTCAACACCGATGCCCTTGCCAGTACTCCCATGCAATCGGGCGAAGCGTTCGCGACCACGGGGTCGTTCTCGCTCTCGGAACTTTCTGGCAGCTACATCGGCGAGGCGGTTGGCCTTTCGTTCCCGATGGGATCGTCGGCCGCGTATCCGTGGGCTAGCTTAACGATTGGCACTCTCGACGGAAGCGGCCACATCGAGGGGGGCACCGTGTATCGCGTGCAAGGTGGCAGTACTCCGCAACTCCAGCAGTTCAGTGTGAATGCGGGTACCTACACTGTGAACGCCGCTACCGGTCGCGTCCAGTTCAACAACCCCAACTTCATCACACCCATTGGCTACCTCGTTAACAACTACGGCGGCTTCCCAGGGAACACAGGAGTTCTGTTGGTCGGCGCCGATATCCCGGGAACGGCGGGCCTGTTTCTCGGACAAGCCTCCACGCAACCGGAATCGGCGAACTACGCCCTAGGAACCGTGGAAGCGGTCAGCTATCTCACGCCCAACGAAGAAGGTACGCTGGCGGTAGGCAGTGCCAGCTTCCTCGGTACAGACGACCTCGCTACTTCGAGCGGCCTGATGCCCAACCAACCGATTCCATCCACTGGTTTCACTTTCAGCAGCACAACCGGCGTGGGCAATCTGGGGCTGGGGACGACGAACATCGCGGTCACTAATGGAGCAACGACTTACTCCATCGATGAGACCGCTACGAATCCCAGAGTGGTTGGCTTCCAGCAATAACCGTCCGTTATTTCGCTACAAGGCCGGCGAGAATCGCCGGCCTTTCCTTCTTTGACGAGTGCGCGCTCGCTCAACGATTCTCCAACTGCGCTCGGATCGACAGAACTATTCCATCTCAAACGACTGCCATTGCATCTTGCCGTCGCGTTCGATCTGCAACGCCACGGAGTCGCCCGGTTTAGACTTGTCCGTCGCGCTTTTCAGCGCGTCGAGCGAAGTGATGGTTTGTTGATTGAAGGTGTGGATCACGTCTCCCGCTTGCAGTCCTGTGGCGGGACCGCCGATTTGCGCGGTTCGAGCGACTACCACGACGCCGGAGAGAATGCGCAATTCGCTGACGATGGAGTGCAGCTGATCGGCGTTGACATCGAGCGCCAGAATGCCGAGGCGCGGAATCAAACTATTCTCAGAGTTGGCGAGGGAGATGAGTGCATCCATCGAGTCGGTCATTTCGAGCACGGGGATTTCCAGCGTCAGTGTCTTGTTACCGCGCAGGACTGTAAGCTTGAGCACCTGATCCAGCGGATGTAAATACAACGCGCCGGAAAACGCAGGCAGTGTGTCGATGCGGCGGTCGTCGGCGGTCAGCACGATGTCGCCAATTTTCAATCCAGCCGAGTCGGCTGGTCCGCCTGGAGTCACGTCATCGATGATGACGCCATAACCGCGCGTAAGACCCAAGCCTTCCGCGAGAGCTGGCGTGATCGTCTGCGCACCCGCCTTCACTTCGACGCGATGGACATGGCCATACTTGCGAAGACTGTCATAGACGAAGCGCACGACGCGTGCCGGAATTGCGAAACCCAGGCCTTCGCTACCGCCGCCTTGCGAAAAGATGAGCGTGTTGATGCCGACCACGTAGCCATCCATGTCGACTAGCGGGCCGCCGCTGTTGCCGGGATTGATCGGAGCATCGGTCTGGATAAATACCATCGGACGATCGGGATCGGGCTGCCGTCCGACCGCGCTGACCACACCCAGGGTTGCCGAGTTCTGCAATCCTTCGGGACTTCCTACCGCGACCACCAGTTCGCCTTGCTTCACACGGTGTGTGCCTAATTCCAAGACCGGCAAGTTTGTGTCTTCAATTTTCAACAGTGCCAGATCGGTTTCTTTGTGAATGCCGATCAACTTGGCGTCAAACACAAACCGCTTGCCCGCGGAGGCGGCTTCGGGATGCTCTCCCGGCGGCATGGGCAGAATTACGCGAATGCGCTGCGCGCCTTTGACCACGTGCGCGTTGGTCATGATGTAACCGTTGGAATCGACGATCACGCCCGAGCCGATCGCGCTTTGCTTGGCCAGGAGCGCTGTTTCGGCCTGATTGTCTTCTTCGAGCGGGCCGTAGCCGGTGACCTGAATCTGCACGACCGCGGGTGAAATTCTCGCGACCAACTCTTGCAGTGCGACATTAAATTGCTGAAGCACGCCGGGCGCTTCCCTGGGCCTGGCGTCGGCTGCGATTTTTGCCGCGTCCGGCGCGGCCTTTCCCGTCTGTTGCGCGAAAGAAATCGCACCAACCAACGCCCCGACCAGTCCGAGTCTGACAAAATTGGCGACGCCCACTGCGATTGTTGTCCCGATCTTACTCATTCCGATTCCCTCGATGTGCCCCTGTTGGATGTCCTCAAGCCACTCTTGCGCTCACAATTTACATACAAATACACTTGCGCATCGCCACTCCGCAGTATCTAACCTTGTAACCCTCGCCGCAAACCCTTTGAGCAGCAAGGCCATTCCGTGATATAAGGCAGGGGTATCATATTACTATCTGTACTCCATCAGGAGAACGCCGCATGGCACTGGCTTTTGCAGAAAAGAACGGCCAGAGTCGAGGAGGGCTTGTGTCCGAAGCGCGTACGGGGAAAAGATTTCCCCTAGAACTGCCGATCAAGATTCACAAGGCTGGAGAGTCCGCTGACCATGCCGGCACCACCGGAGATCTCAGCGCGGCTGGGGTTTATATCAAGGCCGACGCCACTCTTGAAATCGGCTCAACCGTTGAGTTCGAAATTTCTCTTCCCCCGGAAGTCACCGGGGCCAAAGAACCTGTTCTGGTGCAATGCAAAGGGCGCGTGGTTCGCACCGACGAGCCCGCTGCCGGCACGGAGGCCCGGGGCGTGGCCTGCGTGATCGATTCCTATGACTTCGTCCGCCATGAGTAATTCGTTCGCAACCGATATCGAGGTGGTGACCCTATGCTGAAACTTATTCTGGCCGACAATCAAGCGATTTTCCGTGCAGGCATCGCCAAAGTTCTGGCGGTTGAAGACGAAATGCGCATCGTCGCGCAGGCGCAGACGCCGGAGCAGATGTTCATGGCGCTGGATAAATTCCGCGCCGCCGTGCTCATCGTCGCTGGCGGATTCCACGGCGACTTTCCCGCGATTCTGCAATCCGCGACCAAGGTCAAGACGCGAGTCATCATTCTCGCCGACACTGGCGAAAGCGCGCAGCGCTACATGAACGCCGGAGCGCACGCGGTGGTCTATCGCAACGTGACCAGTCCGGCGCTGGTGGATTGCGTCCGCAAAGTCGCCCGAGGCGATACCTGGGTGCAGGACATCGCCGTGCCCAGCGAGCTCACCGAAAACGATATGGTCGGTCTGCGCGTGCGTGACCGCCTCACCGCCAAAGAACTGCGCATCGTAGCCCTCATTGTGCAGGGTTACAAGAATAAAGAAATCGCCACGCAACTGGGAACGACCGAGCAGGTGATCAAGAATTACCTGCGCAACGTATACGACAAAATCGGAGTCTCAGACCGCTTGGAGCTGGCGCTATTCACCATCCACCACAGGATACTGAACGAAGCCGCAGCAGCCACCGCAGCCGCAGCGACTCCGCCGCCGCAGCCCGCGGGTGCGATTAGCTCGTAAGGAATAATCCAAGTTTTTCTTGATCTAACGCCGTCCCCACGGGCGGCAGTTTTTTTTTGCAAAAAGCCGAAAATAACAAAGCCCCGGAAGTCATCCGGGGCGGAACCTGCTCCCTAATCAGGCGCCTCGATCAGGGCCCCTTCGTGCGGACTTCGACGATCATCGGATGCAGACTCGGACCTTCCTCGCTCCAAAATTGCAGCCGCCTCCTATCCCGCTGCATCTCATGGCCTATGGAATTTCGACAACTTGGACGCACTGGTTTAAAAGTTCCCGTGCTCAGTTTTGGCACAGGAACTTTTGGTGGGGGAAACGAATTCTTTCGCGCTTGGGGAGCGAGTGACGTAGCCGAGGCTACGCGCCTCGTGGATATATGCCTCGAAGCCGGGGTCAACTTGTTCGACACCGCCGACATCTATTCTTACGGCCTTTCGGAAGAGATTCTCGGTAAGGCCATCGCTGGACGCCGGAACGATCTTCTGGTTTCGACCAAATGTACGTTTCGCTTTGGCGACGGGCCCAACGACGCGGGATCATCGCGTTACCACTTGATCAAGTCGTGCGAGGCCAGCCTGCGCCGACTGGGCACCGATTACATCGACATTTATCACTTGCACGGTTTCGACGCGCTCAGTCCTGCCGAAGAAGTGCTGAGTACGCTCAATAATTTCGTCCAGTCGGGGAAAGTTCGCTACATCGCATGCTCGAATTTTTCCGGCTGGCACTTGATGAAATCGCTCGATGTCTCCGACCGTTTTGGATGGGCGCGTTACGCCGGGCATCAGGTTTACTATTCGCTCGTGGGACGCGAGTATGAGTGGGAACTGATGCCCCTCGGCCTCGATCAAGGTGTCGGCGCGTTAGTTTGGAGTCCGCTGGGCTGGGGACGACTCACGGGAAAAATTCGCCGCGGACACCCCCTTCCGGCGGAAAGCCGCTTGCACAAGACCGCTGAAATGGGTCCGCAAATCGCCGATGACTACCTCTACAAAGTAATCGAAGCTCTCGATGAAGTTGCGAAAGAGACGGGAAAGACCGTGGCGCAAGTCGCTTTGAACTGGCTAATCCAGAGGCCGACAGTGTCGAGCGTGATCATGGGCGCGCGCAACGAAGAGCAGTTGCGGCAGAATCTTGCAGCCGCAGGATGGAATCTGACCGCCGAACAAGTTGCCAGATTGGACAAAGCCAGCGCCACGCAACCCGTCTATCCATATTGGCATCAGTGGGGATTCACTGAGCGCAACCCGAAACCCGTCAACAATTAACTGTATCCTCGAAAACAGAGGCCATCATGAACCGAATTCATTCGCTCGGCTGTGTCGCGGCGCTCTTACTAGGAGAATTCGCGGTCGCTCAAACTGCGGCCGCGCCTGGAAAGAAAACGACCCTCGTAGTCAACGGGCACGCCGCGCCCGGCGTCGTGCTGCAAATCGACGGGCGCTCCTATGTTGACATAGAAGCCTTCGCCCAAACTGCCGGAGCGACGGTCAGCCTTGAGCCGGGGAAGGTGATTGTTACACTGGCCACTCCCGGCCCTGCGACGCAAGCCCCGACGCACCCAACCCCGAATCTCACTCGCGAATTTGCGGGCGCGGCCATCGCCGCCGTCTCCGACATGCGTGAGTGGCGAGGTGCGATTTCTTCGTCCATTCGCTACGGCGTTGCCGCCGGAAACTGGCTCGCGCCCTTCTTGCAGGAGTATCAGACTCGTTCATACAAGAGTCTGAGCGAAGCGACGCTCGCGGCCAAGACCGGAGCCGATCAAAAAGCAGTCGATCTGCTGAAAAACGAATTCGCCAATCTCAAGCAATGGGATAGTCAGACTCAGTCAACTATTCAATCCCTGAATGCCGAAGCCACGGTGAATCCCGCGGCTGCGGAGAACGATCCCCTGCGCATCAAAATTTCCGACTGCAGCCGCTTCCTCGACTCTATGCTGGTGAGCGGCGAGTTCGCTGACGACCCGAATTGCCATTAGGGTCCTGTCGCCCGGGTGCCCTCGCCCGCGAAGCACAGCCTCAGACGACATGGCAAAATGAGATATGCCCGCAACCCTATTGAACGGTACGGCTATCGCAGCTGAAATTCGACGCGAAATCGCGGACCAAGTTCGCTCACTCACGGCATCCGGAATTCGTCCCGGCTTGGCGGTGGTTCTTGTCGGCAACAATCCAGCGTCGGAAATCTATGTACGCGGAAAGGTGAAGGCTTCCGAGGAGGTCGGCATCTACAGCGAGAAGCACACGCCCAGTGCAGCTGTTTCTACAGAAGAACTGCTCGAATTGGTTCATGGCCTCAACGTCCGCGATGACATCGACGGAATTCTGGTGCAGCTACCGCTGCCCCAGCAGGTCGATTCGCAGCGTGTGCTGCTTTCCGTCGATCCCGCGAAAGATGTGGACGGATTTCATCCCATGAACGTGGGATTTCTTTCTACGCAACGCCCTGGGCTGGTTCCTTGCACTCCTGCGGGCGTGATGGAGATTCTGCGCCGCAGCGACATTCCTGTGGACGGGCGCGAAGCTGTGGTTGTGGGACGCAGCGATATCGTGGGCAAACCCGCAGCCATGCTTTTACTCAACGCCAATGCGACCGTCACGGTGTGCCACTCGAAGACGCGCGATCTCGCCGGAGTTTGTCGTCGCGCCGATATTCTCGTGGCCGCCATCGGTCGCGCCGGCATGATCACTCGGGACTTCGTTAAGCCGGGAGGCACCGTGATCGACGTGGGCATGAATAAGGTCACCAGCGGCGCCGAGTTTGCGCGCCTTTTTGCGGGCAACGGGAAACGCGAAGAGACATTTCGCAGCAAGGGGTCTGTGCTCGCGGGAGACGTGCATCCGGAAGTCTTCGAAGTCGCTGGCGCGATGACGCCGGTACCTGGCGGCGTGGGACCACTGACCATCGCCATGCTCATGTCGAATACAGTGCGCGCCGCCCAATTGCGCCGGGGAGTGTCTTGCTAAGAGTGGGGCTCACCGGCGGCATAGCGTCGGGCAAATCGGCGGTCGGCGAAATCTGGGTACAGTCGGGCGTGCACGTCATGCAAGCCGACCAAGTCGCCCACGATCTCATGCGACCGGGGCAAGCCGTTTATAAAAAGGTTGTCGATCGCTTTGGAAAGGACGTTCTTGATGCTAACGGCGAGATCAATCGGGCCAAGCTGGCAGAGACCGCGTTCGGGCATCCCGGCGAAAAACGATCCCGCGTTAAAGAACTGAACCAAATTGTTCATCCGGCAGTGATTGACGCCCAGGAAGGATGGATGGCTCAAATGGCCCGCGATGATCCTGGCGGCATTGCCGTAGTCGAAGCGGCACTGATTCTCGAAGCCGATCTGGAAAAGTACTTTGACCGCATCGTGGTTGTCACTTGCCGACCGGAACAACGCATTGAGCGCTGGGCCAAGCGCACAGGAAGCGATTACGCGACGGCCAAAGCCGAAGTAGAGCGACGAATGGCGGCGCAGTTCTCAGAGGAAGAAAAAATTAGAGCGGCCGATTATATGATCGACAATTCGGGCACGCTGGAACAGGCGAAAACCGCCGCCGAAAAAGTTCTGACTGAGCTACGCGCCGCTGCCGCATTAGAATAAACTCAGCGCGTTTCCTCAAGGCCATTGGAATTATGAAACTCTTTCGCATTCTGTTTATCGCCATCGTTTTCGCCGGCGTTTTCTTTTACTTCACAACGCTGCGCTCACACCTCTCTTCTCGCGTTTCCTCGGCGGCGGCCTTGCTGAGCCAGCCGAGTCACGTCGAAATCAGCGAGGCATCAACCGCTTCCGACACCGGCGACGCCGAAGAGCAGAATAATATCTCGGTCTATCGTAAGAACATCAACTCGGTCGTCAACATCACTTCGCACGCGGTCGAGTTCAACTTCTTCTATGGACTGGTTCCGCAGGACGGCGCCGGCTCTGGGTTCATCATCGACAAAGATGGGCACATTCTCACCAACTACCATGTGATCGCCGACGCCCGCCAGATTGAAGTTACACTGCATAACCGCAAAAAATATCGTGCCACCGTGGTCGGAAGCGACCGCTCGCACGACTTGGCCGTGATCCAAATTAAAGCTCCCGACCTCGTTCCCATGACGTTGGGCGATTCGAAGAATCTACAAGTAGGACAGAAGGTTTATGCGATAGGCAATCCCTTCGGACTTACGGGAACGCTGACCCGCGGCATCGTCAGTTCTATCCGTTCGGTGCAGGAACCGGACGGCATGATGATCGATGAAGCCATTCAGACCGACGCGGCCATCAATCCGGGTAACTCGGGTGGGCCACTGCTTAACTGGCACGGCGATGTGATCGGCATTAACACGATGATCGCATCGAGTGTGGGACAGAGCGCGGGCATAGGATTCGCGATCCCGATCAACACGGCGAAAGCGGTTTTGAATGATTTGCTGACGCTCGGCAGGGTGCGGCGTCCCGCCTTAGGAGTGAGCACAATTCCGATTTCGCCGGAGTTGGCGGATCAGATGGGCCTCGCCGCGGATTATGGACTCCTGATTGTACAGGTGACGCCCGGAGGCGCCGCAGACCGTGCAGGATTGAAGGGCGGTACCGAGCGCGCCTATCTGGGCAACACTCCGATCATGGTTGGAGGAGACCTGATTGTCGCGATCGATGGCCAGGATGTTCAGGACGAACAAGATCTCAGCCATCTCATGAACAGTCACCGTGCCGGCGACGTGGTTAAAGTGACGATCTACCGCGGCAAGAAAAAGCTGGAGGTGAGTGTCACGTTGGGCGAGGCCCGTCAGCAGGTCTAAATTCCGGCGAAAATACTTGCAGGACGAGCCTTCACAATGTCCAGCCCCGTCGTGCCTATTTCTTGGCCAGGGAGCGCACGTAGTTGACCAAATCCCAGTTCTCTCCCACACTCACGCGTGTACCTTCCTGGGGCATGTCACCTTTGCCATTGTGGATAATGTAAAAGAGTTCTCCATCGGTACGGCTCTTCAGCGTGGCGGGATCCGTGAAGTCGCCTATCGTTAGCTTCATGTCGACGGCAAGTTTTCCTTTGCCATTGCCTGACGTGCCGTGGCACATCGCGCAGTCGATGGTCCACCATTTCTTTCCCCGTTCGAGCGATTCAGGGGTTGACGCAACTGGGTTAGGTTGCTTTGCAGCTTCCGCTGGGATAGTTGCGGTTGCCGCCTCGATATGGTCCGCTTGAACTTTCTCTGTAGGCTTTTGTTGCGCTGATAGGGTGAGGGCAAAGCAGAGTGAAAGCAGAAAAGACAGTGCAAATCGGTTCACAAAGGCCTCCAATCTGAGTAACAGCGGATCATAGCACCGCCTCCGATGTCAAACCGGGCAGCGACCCCGCTGCTGCACTAATGCGCGACGACCTCACCCGACGCGGGCAGAGTCTGCACTCTTTCGGCAGGCAATCCATTGACTCCTGCGGCCAAGGCTCCCAAGCTGCGAGTTTCGATAGAGAGATCTTTCCCTGAGGTTTTCCCGGCGATGATTGGGCGGTTTGCGATGGTCTCGTAGGCATAGCCGGTTAGAAGGGCGGACAGGTTGGGATACATATACTGAGTGCTGAGACGGGCCCATCCATAATGAGTTTCTCCGTCGATTTTAAACTTCAAGCCAAGATAGCGGCTCTTTACATTCAGCCAGCTACCCTCTTCGAAACCCGAGTGAAAGAAAGTGTAGATAAATTCTTCCATTGTCTTAGCTGGAAAATAAAACCTTGTGCCAATAATTGCCCCGTCCCTCAGAGCCGAAGCAAACACGGACGAACCAAACCCGTGAAGCGTGCTAAAGTGCCGGAAGCCGCTGGCGCCGTTACCGACAAGCGGCAACACCGAAAGCTTCCAGCTACCTAAGTCGCCGGCATGACGGTTGTTTATTGTAAAGTCGATCACACCATCGCGATTAAGGTCTAAGGGAAAGCTGGTTCCTAGGGTGATTTGTTGGTGGGCGGGGGTATAGACAACCTCGGCGGTCGCAGCTGGAAGCAAGGCCAACATTCCAACCCCGGCTGTGGTTGCGGCTAACTCGTAAGCTTTTAAGCGGTAATCTGTTGCCTCGGTCAGCTTAGTAGCGACCCTCTTGGAAACTTTTCGCGAAGATAACTTCATGACGTGTTCCTTCTCGCCGACCTATCGGCGGTTTTTTGATTTCCTCGTGCGGAAATTAAGGGACAATCTCAAAGACAACGCCAGAGTTGTTTGCCCCGCCCATTTGCGTCATTCCGTAAAGTTTTCCGCTCGGCTCGATTGTTAACCCCCCGCTTGGTAAACTTCCATCCTTACCGTTGAAATCGTGTAGATCGGTGAACGCCCACATGCCGTGAGGTCGGGGAGACAGCTTGTAAACGAGTCCACAGCACCCGGGTACGTCAGAAGCGCCCAAAGTGCCGTAAAGGTTCCCTTTTCCATCGAGCGCAAGCGGACTTCGTAAGTCGAAGGATCCGTGAGCATAACGCAATGGAAATTCATACAAAATGGTGTACCTCCAGCCGTATGCAGTAGCTGAGAGTTTGAATACCGTTCCTGCCGCGTACACGCCGTCAATGGTTGTAGTGCCATAGAAATTGCCATCGGCGTCGCGTACGAGAGTGCTCTGAGAATAGCCTCCATCGGCGCCCAGAAGACTATGGAGTACGCTCTCCGTCCACTGCCCGTGTGCCTCAGGTGTCAGCTCAAACAAGACGCCGCAGTAACTGGGGCAGGCAAAGGAAGACAGTCCTCCAGCGTTGGTGATGCCATATAGATGGCCGTTTGAGTCGAAAACTACGCCGCCGACAGGGTCTTCGCCGTCTGTACAATTAGCTTGCGCACAAAAGGAATAAAGAACCGATTCAGTCCAATTCGGGGAACCAGGAGTGAGTCGAAAAACTGTTCCATATGTGTATAAACGATCAGCTCCAGACCCGCCACTAGTGCCATAGAGCTGTCCTGCCACGTCGAAAACTAATCCCCCATTGGGAGTAGCAGCGTCGCTTCCTCCCTGGAAACGATAGAGTATGTTGTGCTGCCAGGTTCCGTTTCCGCTGGGCACAAGTTGAAATGCCGTGCCGCAACCGGAGGAAGAAGCCGCACACTGTCCACCCTGAAAGGTCGTTCCGTATAGATTCCCAGAACTGTCGAACACAAGACTGCCGTTGGGCACGGCCCCACCGTGGCATTTGGAGCCGGACCCGCAGAAGGTAAAGAGCAGTGTTTTCATCCAGCTGTTAGAGCCGGGACTTAGCTCGAAAACTGTACCGCAGCCCACGACGGAAAAGTTGTTCTCGCACATTTGCGCATCAACCCCGCCATATGCCGTAGCACCGTACAGATTGCCGGCCGAATCCAGGGTCAGCGCACCGATGGGATTTGCGCCGTCTGCGCCTCCCTGGAACGAGTACAACACCTTGTACTGGGCGGGGCCTTGCGGGTACGCCGGCATGACTGGCAGGCAAAGCAGAAAGGCCGATAAAAGTACGCAGCGAGTTACTGAAGAAGTAAACGAACCGGCAGCTTGCAACATAGGGCACCACCTCACGATGAAATCGGTAGGAGAAAATCCCGCTCGTCGGAGGCCTGCTTTCGCAAAGCTCTCGAGCGCCCAAAAACATCTGCAGTGTACGTCGTTTCCGTTACGAAAGCCGCCGAAAATTTCATGCGCAGCAAGAATTAATCTGCCGTTCACAAAGCGTGGCGAAAGCCGGTTTTACCGATCCGCAGGCGTGAGCGGGGAAAGCGTGTGCGAAGGAGAAATTTTCTCCGCGTGCACGACTCCTTCTTTGTCGATGGTTGCCTGAACGTGGATCGCTCTGCCTTGACTCAGCACAACCTTGCGATGTTTGGCGAAGGCTGCGCGGATGTCGACGGGAATGCTGTGGCCATCGCGCAATGCCAACTGGAGATGATCGCCTTCCAGCTTGCAAACCGTTCCGCTGAATTGATGAACGGGGATTTTCGTATTCGGAATTGCGGACATCGCGGATTCGCTCGGCGTACATGAAACCGCATCTGGCGAGGAGGGTTTCAGAGATGCCGGCAAGGTTGCGGGGGCTTTCTTCCCGTTAGCCGAGAGCAATCCGAAAATCTGCAATTGCTTATTGCTGGCGACGTAGACCTTGCCGTTGGCAACCGTTGGGACGAGATCGGCATTGCTATTGACCGCGTGGGTCCAAGTGCCGGCTTGAATCGAGATCAGCTGATTCTGCAAGTTCGACGCATCGAACGCATATAAAGTAATTGGCGTGCCGGGATCTTGGTCGGAGGAAGACTGTGGCCGTTGAATGAACCACGCAATCGCCGTTCCTGCCGTCGTTCCGTTCGATGAAATCACAGGGATGGTTCCCCCGTAATCGGGCAGACCATCGGCGACGTAATATGGCGTCGAGGTTTGCTGCACTAATTGCACGCTCGGGGTGAGTTGCAGTTGCCAACTGGTGACGCCGTTGCCGCCGCCCGTCACTACGTAAGGATTGCCGTCCGCCCCTACGAAATAGGCAGGGCCGCACCAGCAGCCGCCTTGGTTCACTTCCTGCAGCACATTGTCCGGGCCGCCTTGCGTATAGCCGCCGAGGTTGTCACGGTTCATGAGAAAGGTGCGACCGTCTTTGCCGCCTTGGATCACCAGGTGAGGAGTCGACCCCGGCTGGTCGGGCAGAAGGATAGTTCCCCCGGAACCCACGTCGGTGTCGCCCTGGTCCAGCTGAAAGTAATCGCTGGGAGTAAAGCTGTCCACCAGCGAGGTCAGGTCCGAAGACAAGTGCATGATGCTGTCAGGACGATTAAAGGCCGCAGAATAACTCGGAGTGTATGGGCTGCTGTTGCCCGTTGAGAAATAAATGTCGCCATTTGAGTCCACCGCTGGGCCATAGCCCGACTGCCATATGGAAGACAAATAGAACGGGTTGGTCTTTTGGTGCAGCGTGTTCGTAACGTCACTACCGAGGAAAGCCAGCGTGGCGGCGTCGTAACGCGCAATGCTGCCACGAGATTGATCGGGCTGGGTGTCGCCATTGCTTCCGAAGGCGACGTAGATGCTCCCGTTCGCCTCCAACAGACCGGGCCGCTGCAAGTGATATCTTGGGTCGAATCGCCACGTAGATCCATTGGCGAGCTTGGCGGTCAAGTTGATAATTACCGGCGGGACGACGTCTTTGAAAGTCGTAAGCGAAATCTCGTGCAAGCGAAAGTAGTCCGCTTTGCCGTTATAGGTGTCGGCGACCAGATACATCACGCCTGCTGTGCGATCGATCACCGGTGTGCCCAAAATGCCCATCACCGGGTACACGTTGTCATCATAGTTCTTATATTCATACGGCACGGGAGTGCCGAAGCTGCGACGGCCGAGGATAGCGCCGGTGTCGGCGTCGATGCCATAGAGGCTATCGTTTTCCGTTACGACGAAAATGACGTTGTGAACGCCCAGTTTCGGAATCGTCAGCTGATATGTGAAGAGTGGTTCGGCGTCGACACGTCCGTCGAGGACGACGGTCTTCAGCAGTCCAAACGACTGCGGAGTGACGTTGGCCACCGTCAACTGCGTCTCGGAGGAGAACCAGCCGGTGCGGAGGGTGTCCGTGTGGTAAGTCAGAACGTCCATCGGCGAGCCGTTACTTGGTTTCGGCTGGCCAGCCAGTGTTGGGGTCGCAAGCGACAGGATGCACGTCAATGCTGTGAGCGTGCCAACACAAGTGTTCCGACGAAGAGACGGCATGAGATAACCTCGCACGCCTGGATTTCTCCAGGTCTTGAATTGAGATAAAAAACGATTCGTCCCATAGGCTGGAGACTGATAGAAGCCTGAGGGGTGCGACCAGACGCCCGGTTCAAGCAACCCGATTCTCCTCTGTCTCCCCTCGAAGATCAAGATGAAAGAGTTTGCATAGTGTGCCGGACATTTTCCGTGGCTGTTTTCTTAATTTCCCGTGCGGGAGATCCAAGCGTACTGACGACCACGTTAGGTAGGGTAGCGATCTTCAAACTCTATCTGAGGTGGAATCATGCGGATTTTTCAAAGGATTACTGGAATTGCTTTTCTGGCGGTCATGTTGGCTCTAGGTTTGGGCTGCGGCGACAGCAGTAAGGGAACGGCTCAACTACGAGTCGTCCATGCCTCGCCTGACGCTCCTAACGTGGACGTGTATCTCAACAGCGATAAAATTTTGACGGACGTCCCCTACGAGACGGCCTCTGCCTATCTGCCGGAGACACCGGGCAGCGCCAACGTTCAGGTCGATCCCACTGGCACGACGACCGCGGTCATCAACGCAAATGAGACCCTGGCGGCCAGCCAGTATTACACTGCGTTTGCCATTGGGCCGGTCTCGAGCATCAGCCTGCTAGTGACGCAGGACGACAACACCCCACCGCCGTCGGGGCAGGTGGAAGTTCGCATCGTGCATGGCTCGCCGTCGGCGGGGCCGGTGGATGTTTATGTAACCGCTCCAGGCGCTGACTTGGCCACGACGACTCCGACGCTGACCAACGTGCCGTTCGAAGCGGTGTCCGCCTATTTGACGGTCGCGGCTGGAAGTTATGAAATTCGGGTGACGCCGACGGGGACTAAGACGGTGGCGATCGATTCTGGAACGGTGGCGCTGGCGGCGGGTCAGATTCGTACAGTCGTGGCGCTGGATGCGCCCGGCGGCGGAACTCCGCTCACGGCAATCATTCTCGACGATTTGAACTGAGGGGGGCAATTCGTCCGGCGGAGCCTGTTTCTTCCGGGTTTCGGGCTCCGCCGGAATCGAATGGAGTCCTCACAAAAACGGCCCTCCCTCGGTATTTGTGAGACTCTTTCCAGAAACTTTTCGCCCTCAGAGAGGTTTAAGGTCAGGTCGCGGCATCTAACTGGCTGCCCTTGATAGGCGTTGAATCTTTGAGGTTGGATTATGAATTTTTCCCGACGTATCCTCGTCCTTGTAATTGCGGCTCAATTCGGTTTGCTGCTTTCCTTCGCGACCGCGCAAAACGTCTGCAACCCGACCATTACCACGCCGGTCGAGGTTGCTTCGCCCAATCAAAGATTAGGTGCGGGTAATCGCGCACAGCCTCCCCTCACGGATACGAGCAACGGCTTCGCTTGGCCTGACACTCCGCTCACGGCGCTAAAGAATGGCAACTCGTACACATTTTTCGCCAGCGATGGAGGCTTGCACAGCCGACAACTATGGAACGGTCGTTATGTCGGGAATAACAAATATGGATCGGTCGTCACCACTGTCGGTACGCTCGATAATCCGCTCGGGTCCGCCGATCCGCAGGATGTCAGCATATCGCCCAATCCCGACCCATCGGTTAACCCTCATTATTCCAGCTACACCTACATGGGCGGGGGCTCGGTCTATCAGGTTCCACAAGGGATGTTGGGCGCGGGTAACTTGCTGATCGCTTACCACGCGGAGCTTCCAAACGATGCGTTGTACGCGGTGCTGGGCCTAGCCTCGTCGACCGACGGGGGGCTGACCTGGACTGATCTGGGTGAGATCGTTCGCTTGAACCAAGCTTATGTGCCAGGGCTGGATGGCTTCGAGATTGGTGACGGTCGCCTGGTGCCGACGCAAGATGGCAAGTATTTTTATCTCTACTTTCCTGACTGGATCGCGAATGGGACAACTCATACGACGACGACCACGCGGGTATCCGTAGCCAGAGCGGAGATTAGAGCGGTTCTGCAAGGCGCGTTCAGTGGAAACAAACCGGCGCGCGTTCCCGTCTTCGATAAGTACTTCCACAAGAGCTGGGCATTGCAGCCAGCTGTCGGCGGCTATTCCACGGATCTTAATCCGACCACGCCCTACTCTGGGTATCTGGCCGTAGCCTGGGATATCGCCATTTCCCGCTATGTGATGATCATCTCCAACGACACGACTTTTGCGTATGCAGAATCGGCCGACGGCCTGGAGTGGAGTCTTCCGATCCCCCTGGGAAATCTGGGAAACAGCAAAAAGATCGCAGCGTACCCCAGCGAGGTGGGGATGGGAAGCGATCCGCTAATTCTGGGCGACAGCTATTACATTTACTTCACGCGTTTGCTTCAGAATGGAACTGGCTGGAGCACCGGATCGTTGCAGCGCATCACGCTGACTTGCAATGCCGGTGCTCCTGCGAAATCCTACTGAGCTTCTGCGGGAACGTAAACCTTGTCCGGGCTAACCAGCTCTGCATTGGGAACCTCGGTCTCGACCCTTACTGACTGCATTCCAGCTTTCTTCTTGGGCGGGACCGAGAAAGTCAGCAGGAACTGACGAGTTAAACGTTTCGTCAAGTCATCCAGATAAGGCCCAAAGGACACGGCCGCGCCGTTGCCCAGATAGTAAGCTTCCCCGCCAGTCTCGTCGGCGATTTGCGAAAGATAATTCTGGCCCCAGTTCATGCGCCACGGGCTATGGCCGAAGTGGCCTTCGCCGGGCGTGTAAATGCCGAACACGACTACGCCGGCGGTCTGCGCTTGCTGAATCGCGGTATCGACGTATGGGTCGCCCGGGCCTGCGCCCCAGTAACGGTCAATGCCGTCGGTGATCACTAGAACCTCGCGGCGCTCGTTTGCTTCGGGCCAGCGCTTGATCAAGTCTCCAATGGCGAAATAAGGGCTGGAACTCGCGCCCAGATTGCCCACCGGCAGGCGCAGAGATTTTGCTGCGAGGTCATGGTCTGAGGTCAACTCTTGGCGGATCTGAGCCGTGCCATTTGACATATAGGCTACGCCGATCTTCGTGGATGCCGGCTGAGCCTGGATAAACTTCGCGATCTCGGGCAACTGCGAACCCAGACTGTCGTTGGCCGCGTCGTCGATCAGAATAAAGAGTTGTAAGCCCGCGCGGTCGCCTTGCAGTGGAATCCATTCGGAGGTCTTACGACGGTCGCGGCCTTGAAACACGAGCACGTCTTCGCGAGCCACATCGGGTACCGACGAGCCGTGACGGGCCTCGACGGTCACTAAAAGGTGAACTGGAACTCCCGACGCATTCTGCCCAAAACTCGTGGATGCGGCGGCTATCAACACCAATCCCGCAAACACCGCTAAAACAAACTTTGGATAGTTTCGCTTCATAACACTACCCCTCCCCGCATTTTTCTCTGCCCAACAGTAAGTTGGATGCAGAACGGGGCGTTGCCGCTGCGCACAAAAGCCCCGCCTTCGACCAGGGTGTCGAGGCGGGGCTTCAGCGATTTCGGGGAGGGCTGTAGTTCAGTTATCTCGCCGCCGTCGTATTCTCGCTGAAGGACTTTTGAAACACCGCCTCGATTTCCTTCGTCTGCACTTCGCCAGCGGAGTTGTAGAGCGCCTTGCCGCTTGCGTCCAACACCAGCACGTGAGGAATCGATCCCTGATAGTAATCCTTAACCAGCTTCTGCTGTTCCGGGGAGCGCTTGACGTCCAGATCGACCACTACGAAATGCACCTGATCTTTATATTTGTTGTAGAGATCGACTGTGCGGCGCGCCTGCCGCTTCGAGTTGAAGCAACCTTCCCCATAGATGATGACGTAGTTCGTTTTGCCCGGAACAAATCCCAACTGCGCGTCATCGCCGGTGATGAGCGGGCCGTCCAGGCTATCGCTGGAGTAGTCGAGCCGATTGTTGAGTTTCAGATTGTCGATTGCGAACAGCGATTGACTGCCGCTCAGTGCCAACAGCAACACCACGCTTGCGATTAGGTTTTTCATGTTACTTTGCCACCTCCAATTGGAATGATTCTGCTTCGATCTGTTTCTTGTTTCCGTATTCCTTGAGAGCGTCCTCGGCTGCCTGCTTAAAGGATTGCTTTTCCGACGTCGCAGCGGAGGGCAAATATCCCGCCCCGGCATAAAGCTTTCCCTCAGGGGTCATGAAAGACGTCAGTGGCAGCCCTGCGGGAAGGTTGAGCAGCGCCTGCGCTTTTTGCAACTGCTTCACCAATTCGGGTGCAGCGTCGTAATCCACTTTCACTGCCACGAAGTGCTGGTTGATGTAGTCGGCGGTCTCCGCGTTAGTGTAAGTCTCTTTATCCATCAGGGCGCACCAAGGACACCAGATCGCGCCAACATCAAGCAGGATCGGCCGATCAAGTTCTTTCGCACGCTGAAACGCCGCCGCGCCCCACGGATACCAATCCACGGGCTGCCCAGCCGCGCGGGTGAGATAAGCCGACTTCTGTCCGGCAAGATGATTGGCGCGGGCAGAACAAACTCCCGCCAAAGTGAAAGACAGTGCAATCATCACGGCCAGCCTTGCGATGCTATTTTTCACGACCAACCTCGCTAGGAATGAGAGTCACGCTGGAGAAAGAAGTTTCAGAGGCGTGGTATGGGAAGGGGGCGACGGTCTCGTATCGGGACACGACTTCACTTGTGCCCCGATACAAACGATTCCGGACCCGGTGTTTTTTCGATCCATCTTTTGAGGACGATCGAGGTGTTCGGACACTAGAACATGTTGCGGAAAGCCCAGAACAAAAATCCTGACAGCATCATTGCCACCGGCAGCGTCAGTACCCATGCCATGGCCATATTGCGAACTGTAGCCCACTGTAAGCCGGAATGATTGGCATACATCGTTCCTGCGATTCCGGAAGACAGTACATGCGTGGTACTCACGGGTAAACCGAACCAGTCCGCGGCACCGATGGTGAACATGGCTGTGATCTCGGCCGCCGCGCCTTGTCCGTAGGTGAGATGATCTTTGCCGATTTTTTCGCCGACCGTGACCACGATGCGCTTCCAGCCGACCATCGTTCCCAGGCCTAGCGCCATGGCGACTGCAACTTTCACCCAGGTCGGAATGAAGCGGGTGGAGTGGTCGATATGCTTTTTGTAATTTGCCAGAATCGTCCAATCGGCTGCCGAAATCCCGCCCTGCTTATTCTTTTGCATCAGGCGCAGGCTCTCGCTGACCAGATACATGTCGTTGCGGAAGTTGCGCACCTGATCGTTTGGAACCTTCGATAGTTCGCCGTAGAGAACGGTTTCGTTGCCGATGTCGTTCACCATGGTGCTCAACGCAAGCATCGTGTCCGGAGTGAATTCCTTCGTGCGTACATAAGCGGTCACTTCCTCGCGCGAATCACCGACCACCGCATTCGGACTCAAGTAGCTGTTGAGAGTTCGCGCCGCTTGTTGAGACACAGCAATGAAATCATCCGAGTCTTGCTTGGTAACGGCGTGATTGAGCGCATAGGCCGTAGGCACTGTTCCAATCAGGATGAGCATGATGAGCCCCATGCCTTTTTGACCGTCATTCGAGCCGTGGGCAAAGCTCACGCCGGTGCAGGTGAGCACTAGCAGTGCGCGAATCCAAAATGGCGGCGGCTCAGTGCCTTCGGGCGCTTCATAAAGCGCCTTATTCTTGACGAACAACTTCATCGCCCAAAGAAGCAGGCCCGCACAGACAAAGCCGACGATGGGAGAAATAATCAACGACTTGCCTATGTTTGCGGCCTGCGCCCAATCCACCCCGCTGGTTCCGGAACGCGCCTGCATAAGTTGATTGGCAATACCCACGCCGATCACCGATCCGATCAGGGTGTGCGAACTCGATGCCGGCAGACCGAAGTACCAGGTTCCGAGATTCCAAAGAATTGCCGCGACGAGAAGCGCAAAGACCATGGCGAACCCGGCCTTGCTGCCGACTTGCAGAATCAGTTCCACGGGAAGCAACGAGACAATGGCGAAGGCTACCAGTCCGCTCGACGTCAGCACGCCGATGAAATTCCAGAAGCCGGACCACACGACTGCGATGTGCGGCTCGAGTGAATGGGTATAAATGACCGTCGCGACCGCGTTAGCCGTGTCATGGAAGCCGTTGACGAACTCGAAGCCCAGCGCCACTAGCAGGGCGATCGCCAATAAAACATAGGGAAGGATCGATCCTTCGTGCACGGTCGAGAGGTCCGAAAGCAGGTGGTAAGCGGAGTAAACCACGCCGACCAGCAAAACGATTCCAAAGCCGATCATCCCGATCGCCCCCGGACTCTTGCTCATCTTGGCGTGAACGGACGGCGAAACTGGCGTGGTCGTGGCGCTCATGTTGGGTCTCCTGATTGTGAGTGAAGCGAAGAAAACATCCGCTTGATTGCAGACATGGTAGGCATGAGTTGTTACAGGAGTGTTAAAGAACTCGATCACGGCTCGCTTACCCACTGGGTCAATTGAAAAAAGCAGGATCCCCGCTTTAACCGTTAGCCCTCAATCACAGGAAACTCCACACTACCCACCTTCCCCACATTATCCTCAGCGAACTTCCGGCAGCGGTCCAGCGCCTCCTGCAACTGCCGTTGCCATCCTTCTATCGCGGCATCGGAGGAGTTTTTGGGCACAACCATATTTCGGCTCACCCGCATCAGAGCCCGCGAAAAAGGACGCGGGATCGTCAGCTTGTCCCACGTGTTCAGCACCCATGGCTTGTCGAGAGCCACGTGAAAACCAGCCATCGGCGCGCCCGTAAGCTTCGAAAGCAATACCGGCCCCGGCTTGACGACAAATCGCGGCCCGCGCGGACCATCAATCGTAAATGCCGCCGAGAATCCGCGATCCACTTCGCGCTTAAGCGCAATCAGGCTGCGAACCGCGCCCTTGCTGCTCGAGCCGCGGACTTTTACGAAGCCGAATTTGCGGATGATCCGCCCGGTGTATTCGCCGTCAAAACTGTCGCTGCTCATGACTCGCCCTTCGCGGTTGCGCCAAAGATAAATTGCGGGAATCATGCAGGAGTGCCAAAAGCTATAAATAACCGGACGAATGCTCCGGTCTCCGGCCGATCCTTCCTCCCATGAGATTGAGTAGCGCAGCGTCGAACCAAGAACACGAATAACCAGATACCCTATCCATTCGATGAGAAAGAGTTGTAGACGCTGCGAGCGCGTAAAAGTGCGCCATGGCTGGTCTTTCGTCCGTCTAGGCGCCCCGGCTTCGACGGAGGCGTGTTGGAGGCTCACCTCTGTATTGTACGGCGACTGGCGGCAACTACAGGGTATGCAGATAGGCCAACAGATCCTGAATCTGCTGAGGAGTTAGCACTTGGCCGAAGCCTTCCATCTTTTCGCGGCCCATACGGATGACGTCGGTGACGCGGTCATCATTCGCCGGCATTCCACTGGCGGGCAGATACGGTTTGGAGAACAAACCCTTCAACCCGGGGCCTTTTTTTCCGCGTGTGGAATAAGGCTCGTGGCAACGGTCACAATATTCGTCGTAAACTTTACGTCCCGCCGACTGTTGCGCATTGAGTCCAAGCTGGGCGTCAGTCTTGCGCATTTCCGCGTCGCAGCCGCTAAGGAGGAGCAATCCTAAAACGACACACGCTACCAAGCCCCTAAGCCACCGCTGGCGTTGTATCTTATTCATGTAGAGTGAGTGGCCCGCAGTCATCATAAATCGATCATAAGTCATGGCAGTAACCGTCAAGCGAATTTACGAGGAAGCGAAACCCGCCGACGGCGTGCGCATACTCGTGGACCGCCTGTGGCCCCGGGGCGTAAGCAAAGAACGCGCAGCCTTGCACGATTGGATGAAAGCGCTGGCTCCGTCGGACGAACTGCGCGAGTGGTTTCATGCAGCTCCAGCGGCTTGGCCAAATTTTCGCAAGCGCTACTTAAAAGAATTGGCCTCACCCGAGGCTGAAGCCGAATTGCAGCAACTCTACAGTCTGGCGGCGAAGCGCAAGCGGCTCACGCTGCTGTTCGCGTCAAAGGACGAGGAGCACAACAATGCGGTCGTCCTGAAAGACTTGATCGATGGCATGCGCAAGCCGCCTACCGGAACCGGTCCGGCCCGCGTCGCGACGTCCCGCAACCGCAAGGTGCAAAGCATGCCGCGCCGCTGAACTGTTATATTTTCATCCTATGAAAGCTTTGCTGAATTGGCTACTGAGTGCACTGGCAGTATGGCTGGTGGCGCGACTCGTACCGGGATTTCACGTCAGTGGACCATTCGCCGCACTCATCGCGGCGCTGGTCATCGGCTTCATCAACGCGACGCTCGGCCTGTTCCTCAAGATCATCACCTTTCCGCTGACCCTGGTCACGCTAGGGGTTTTCTGGCTCATCATCAATGCCGCGATGTTGGAACTAGCCTCCGGCATCGTACCCGGCTTTCACGTGGACACTTTCGCCGCAGCCTTTTGGGGCGCCATCGTTTTAAGCCTGGTCAACATGCTGCTACGCTGGCTGGCCGCTCCCGCCGAAGATCGCCGCTAGACCGCGCCGAAACTAGACCGCGCCGAAAGAAGACAGGCAAGCTCGGAACCACTGACGGCGGCGGGACTATCGCCTAGCGTAAGACATCGTCCAAACCGCCTTATCGCCCTCGCGGTACTCGTTGCCGTCCCATGGATCACCGCAGACGTGCAAGTACGCATACGGAGTGCCTGCAAACATCACCCATGCACCTTTGTCGCGAACTGTGCGCTTCTTGCTACCGGAACAAATTCCCTCAAGGCTTTACGTTTTCTTTCTTGGCTTAATGGCCTGCCACTGCTCTTCTGTGACTAACCGGCCCACGTCGCCGAATTCGCCTGCGCCCTGGAGCCACTCGCCGCCGTCCATGGTGACGACTTCACCGTTGATATAGCCGGAGAAATCGCTGACCAGAAAGGCGGCGAGGTTGGCGAATTCGGCGATGGTGCCGAAGCGTCCCAGTGGGTTGCGGGTTAGGGCGACCTTTTCCATATCCGCGATGGGCAGCACCCGTGAGAACGCGCCTTCAGTCGGCACCGGTCCCGGCGCGATGGCATTCATGCGAATGTTGCGATTGCCCCATTCGACGGCGAGGCTGCGGGTGAGTGCGACGACTCCCGCTTTAGCCATCGCCGAGGGGACGACGTAGGCCGAACCAGTGTGCCAGTACGTCGCGGCAACGTTGAGTACAGTGCCAGCGTGGGCGGAACGAAGCCAGCGGCGTCCACACGCCATAGTGACGTTCACCGTGCCCATGAGCACGATGCCGATGACAGCCTCGAAGGCTCCGGCGGAGAGGTCTTCGGTGCGGGCGAGGAAATTTCCCGCGGCATTGTTGACGACGATATCCAGGGCCCCATGGGACCAGATGGTTTCCACCATTTCTTCGACAACGGAGAGTTGGCGCACGTCGCACACGAATGAATGGATCCGACCCGGAAACTTGGCCTCCAGTTCGGCGCGAGTCGATTCCAGAACATCGCGGCGGCGTCCGCAGATGTAGATGGTCGCGCCCAGTTCAAGAAAGCGCTCAGCCATGCCTCTGCCGAGACCCGTGCCGCCGCCCGTGATGAGAATTCGTTTGTTGTGGAGCAGATTGGATTGGAACATTGATCTCCGTGCCATGAATGTTGAAGGAGCATGGTAAATCAAACGAGTATCGTGCTAACACTTGCTGGTTCCCACTTTAGCGCAAAGCGTCCGGCAAAATCGGGGACCGTGGGGCTCTTATGGAGTGGCGCGTCAGCGCTTGTTGCAACTCGGTTACAATAGTAGCCGGGAGTTGCTGATGCCCTTGCCTGAGACCGAGACCCCTGGGCGACTGCAAGCGGAGTTGATGTCACGCGGCCTGCGTATGACCCGACAGCGGCGCACCATCCTGCGCGTGGTCGAGACCGCCAAGCAGCATTTGGACGCCAGCCAGCTATTGCGCCGGGCGCGAAGAATCGATCCAAACATCGATCGCGTGACGGTGTACCGCACCTTGGGCCTGCTCAAGCGCCATGGGCTTATCGACGAGCTTGACTTGATGCACATGCAAGGGGAAAAACATTTCTACGAGCGGCGTCCGCAACGCGATCATATTCACATGGCGTGCCTCCGATGTGGAAAGATCACTGAATTTGAAAGCGATTTATTCGATCGACTCAAAGGTCAGATACAAAGGGATTGCCAATTCCACATCGTTATTACCCGTCTGGAAGTAGGCGGATACTGCGGCCAATGCCGCAGCGCTTCTTAGTTCCCTGCCCCCGTTGCAGGTGTTTGCAACAACTCTGAAACGAAAACTTTCTCGATTCCTTGACCGTACCGGAGCTCCCTGGTTAGCATGGGAGTCGACAACTAGATGCAACTGCGTTGCACTTATGAGGATACAATTGAAACGCTTCCTAACACTGCTGCTTTGCATGGCCCCGATTCGGGCCGTGACGCAGGAGCGTCCTTACTTCGTGACCTATTCCCACGAAATGGAGGAGCCCGGAAATCTTGACATCGAGTTTTTCGGTGTAACCGGCAAGCCGCCGGATGCCAATCGCTTCGTTGGAGCGAACATCGAGTTCGAATACGGCGTAAAAGGCTGGTGGACCTCTGAGTTCTATCTCGACGGCCAGTCGACGCAGCGCGAAAGCACGATCTTCACGGGGTTCCGTTGGGAGAACCGCTTCCGTCCTTTGCTGCGGGAGCATTGGATCAATCCCGTGCTCTATGTGGAATATGAGAATACGAGTGCGGATCGCGCCTTGCGCGAAATCGTAGGTCACGACGGGCTGCCCGACTTCGCCCAGTCGAATGACCTTGCGCGGCACGACGTGGAGCGCGAGATTGAGACCAAACTGATTCTGGGCAGCAATTTTCGCGGATGGAACCTGAGCGAAAATATCGTCGCTGAGAAGAATTTGGCGAACGACCCATGGGAATTCGGTTACGCGTTAGGGGTGAGCCGTCCCCTGGCATTGGCGGCGAGGACACGAGATTGCACATTTTGCCGTGAGAAATTTCAGGCGGGCGCAGAGCTCTATGGCGGTCTCGGCGATCGCTATAGCTTTGGCACCCGGCTAACCTCGCAGTACGCGGGCCCGACGCTGAACTGGGAGGGTCCGGGAGGAGTCACGCTGTCGTTCTCGCCTCAGTTCGGCCTGAACAACTATAGCGTGCCGCGGCTTTATCGATTTGGAGCCTCTTATGAAATCCAGCAATTCCTGAGCTACTTCGAGCGCGGAGGAAGACAATGAAGCCCAGATGGGGATGGCTGGGAATGGTTTTAGGGCTGTCAGTCGCAGCGTTCGCGGTCGCCGACGGAGCGTGGTTGTTTAGCGTGCCGGCCTCGGATCATGTGCGAGAAAATCCATTTCACGGACGGCCGGAAGCGGTCGCTGCGGGACGAAGAGTCTTCGCGGATCACTGCGCCGGTTGCCACGGCAAGAATGCGCAAGGCAAGAAAAAGCGTCCTTCGCTCATGAGCGAACGGGTGCAGCGTGAAGCCAGCGAGGGCGATCTGCACTGGTTGTTGGTGAATGGGAATATGTGGAAAGGGATGCCATCCTGGGCGAAGCTGCCGGATCCGCAGCTATGGCAGGTGGTTACGTACGTGAAGTCGCTGCATGACTAGTCCCAATACTTGTGATCGCGCAGAAAAAACTTCTTATTCCAGAAGTTGAATGCCGTCGCGAAGAATAGGCGGGCGACGCGGGCGTGTCCCATGCGTTGGAAGCGGCGATTGGTGGTGTAGACGCCGCCGCTCACGACCCTAAACTTCCTACGGGCGACGCGCTTGCTCAGGTGATAATCCTCGGCAAAGTGGACGCGTTCGTCGAAGCCCCCCAGTTCGCGGAAGCGGCGCGTATCGAAGAGCATGAACATGCCGGTGCTGAAGGGCTTGTGCAGGCGCGACAGGTGTTGAAAAATATCGTTGCCCAGATACATGGTGCGGTCGGAGAGCTTCCCGCCGCGGCAAATGATATTGGTCGTAACGCAGTGCAGCCCTTTGCGCTTGGAGATTTCCACGGCGCGTCGAATCAGTGAACTTGACTTCAACTCAATATCGGCATCGAGGAACAATACGTAGGGAGTGTCGGCGAGCGCGGCCCCAGCATTGCGTCCTACCGAGGGCAAGCCGCCAGAGATGACGTGAACGTCGAGACGATCGCGGAAAGAAGCGACCACATCGGCAGTGCCGTCGGTCGAACCCGCGTCAGCGACGAGTACTCTCGTACTCCTCATCGCGGGATAATCCTGCCGTGCCAGGGACTGTAACAGGCGCGGGATCAGACGGGCTTCGTTCTTGGCGGGAATCACGACGGTCAGATCGCTGATGATCGAGGACGGGGTTGCCGAGGGTGCCGGTGACGTCTGACTCATGGCTGTAGGGTTCGAGGAAGTCGTGCGCGTATTGTTCGTCTTCGTTGCCGCTTTCGTTTTCCGGATGACTCGAATCGTCCCCGGCAGCAAATTCATGGATGCGAACTCCCTCTTCATCGATAGTAACGTAAGTCTGCTTCGAATCCACCCAGCCGCCAGAGTTATAGTATTCGATGCCGTCGCGCTTGGACTGCATGGCGGCGTGGGTATGTCCGCAAAAGATTCTATCGGCATGATGCAGCCGGGCGTGAAAGAGAGCGCCGGACGATACTTTCTCCGACATGCGCAGCCAGCGGGTATTGAGCCGGTCGATCATGCGGGCTACGGGTTTTCCCTTGAAATCCAGTTTCTGGAGTTGAAGATACAAAAGGGTGCCTACGTAGCTCAAGCGCACGCTGTTGATGCCGAAGCGGTCAAACTGATGGCCGTGAATCGCAAGGTGTCGGAGACCCTTATATTCCCAGCGATACTCCTGAAAAACGGGGACGCCGACCAGGTGCGACATAATGTCGGTTAGGCCTGTGTCGTGGTTGCCCTCGACCCATACGACTTCCACGCCGCGCTTGGGATTCGACAGCTTGCGGATGTAGCTGAGAAATTTCCAGTGCTCTTTGGTGAGGCGTCCAAAGTTGAGATCGGCGAAGATATCGCCCAGCAGGATGAGGCGGCGAAAACGGTTCTGCTTGAGCGCCTGGGTGGCTTCGCGGGCACGACTGGTTTCCGCGCCAAGATGCACGTCGGAGAGGATCAGCGTGTCATACACGGGCAGATCCATACGCTCTTAAGTTACCGAAATATTATTAACGGCTGATGAAAGCGCTGTAAAGGACGTGCCCCAAGGTATCCGCCAAGTAACGTTACCTGGGCGATCTGGTGTTGCGAAACGAGGCTTTGCTCAAGCCTTCTGCGGCACATAGTCTTTCGGCGGCGCTGCGCCCTCGCCAAAGAAGTATTGGTCCATGTGTTTCACAATCACTTCCTGGTCTTCTTTTCGGGCGGGATTCAGGCGGTACTCATTGAGCAACATCTTGCAGAATTCGGTCCAGCCACGCCAGGCCTCCTGCGAAACGTTCTCGTAAATTTTCTGCCCTAGAGGAGTGTCGAAGGGCGGCTCGTCGAGACCGGGAAGTTCCTTATGCAGCTTGATGCAAAGCACAGTGTGTTCAGACATAAGTTCCTCAAGAAAAGTATCTCACAGGAAAAATGTGTTAAGCGAGAGCTAGAGCGCTCGTCCCGCCACCGCGCCCGATGCCCAAGCCCACTGGAAGTTAAATCCGCCGAGATGGCCGGTGACGTCGACGGCCTCGCCGATGAAGAAGAGTCCGGGAACTTTTTTCGACTCCATCGTCTTGGCGGAGAGTTCGTCGGTGTCGACGCCCCCGGCAGTGACTTCGGCTTTGTCGAAGCCCTCATCACCCGAGGGGTAAATGGGCCAGTTGTGCAGCAGCTTTTCCCACGATTCGAGCGCGCTATTTGTATAAGCCGTGGGCGGGTGCTGTTTGAGCCACGCATTGGCCAGACGGTGTGAGAGAAACCCATGCAGCGCTTCGCGTGCGGTCGAAAGATCGCGCCGGGAAGAATCGCGTACCGGTGCGGTGACTTCGCGATCCGGCGCGAGGTCGATGTGAATGGGGTGAGGTCTTCGCCAGTAGGACGAAATTTGCAGAATCGCCGGACCACTGAGGCCGCGATGCGTGACCAGCAACTTTTCGCGGAAGCGGTGTGAGCCGTGAGAAGCGATTACGTCCGCGGATACACCTGCGAGTGAAGCATAGGCTTCGCGATCCGCAGTAGCGAAAAGAAGCGGCACGAGAGCCGGGCGCGGTGGAACGATTTTCAGGCCGAACTGGCGGGCGAGATCGTAGGCGAATCCCGTAGCGCCCATCTTTGGGATGGAGAGTCCTCCGGTGGCTACGACCAGCGTGCGAGCGCGATATTCTTGCAACTCCGTACCCCTGGTGCGGACGAAGAATTCGTCGGCGCAACTGACCTCTGAGATGCGGACATTGGTTTGTAAGCGCACCCCTGCCGCGAGGCACTCCGCTTCGAGCATGTTCACGATGTCGCGAGCTGAGCGATCGCAGAACAACTGTCCCAGAGTTTTTTCGTGATACGGAATCTTGTGTTTTTCTACCAGTGCAATGAAATCGGAGGGCGTATATCGCGAGAGCGCCGACTTGGCGAAGTGCGGATTATTCGAGATAAAATTTTGTGAAGTAGAGTAAAGGTTCGTAAAATTGCATCGGCCTCCGCCAGAGATAAGAATCTTTTTCCCCAGCTTTTCCGCGCCCTCCAGCACCACGACCTTGCGGCCGCGCCGTCCTCCTTCGAGCGCGCACATCAAGCCGGCGGCGCCGCCGCCCAGAATGATGGCATCGAAAACTTCATCCTCCGCATCTCTGTTCATAAGCAAATGACTGCAATCCAACCGCAGGAAACAATGGTAACCCGGAGCAACTTTTTGCCCCGTTCTGGGTTCCAAACAGTGTCCGTGGGTTTAATTCGCTAAACTATTTTTTGGAGGATATTTTGAAGAAGATTTTTGCTATTGGGATCGTGATTTTCACTTCGACGGTTTTTCTGGCGGCCCATGCCCACGCCCAGCAGATCGACGTCGCATTCGGAGTCAGCAATCTGCTCGCACCTTCGAGTTCGTACACGACCAATGCCCTCACCCAGAGCATCGGCGGCGGGGCGTACCCCGGCTTTAGCGCGGACGTTCTGATTCATCATCGCTTCGGCGTGCAAGGCGAAGTTTACTGGCGCGCCAGCCAGAACATTTATGAGGGTTATCAGCCGTTCCGTCCGATTTACTTCGACGTCAATGGCATGTGGGCACCCAAACTTGCCCCGCATGTGACGGCCGAGTTGCTGGCTGGCATTGGCTCCCAGACGGTTCGCTTTTACACGAATTCTTATAATTGCAACTACTTCGTCGGCTGCACCGACTACAACAGCGACACCAAATTTGTCGGACACTTCGGAGCCGGAGTCCGTCTCTACGTCTGGAAGAACGTATTCGTACGGCCTGAGGCACACGTCTATCTTATCCCCAGCAATGACTACTTCAGTTCCAACTACTCGACTCGAGTAGGCGCATCTCTGGGCTACAGCTTCGGCGGACGATAGAGTGGACGATGTAGGCGCGAGCGTCTCTCGGGTGCGGCACGAGCCGGGCCGCTCACGCCTACATTAGCCCAATAGTCTTTCCAAGAAAAAGAACAACGCCACACCCAGAAACACGACCAGCGCCATCTTCACGCCAGGTTCGCGGTTCACTTCCGGCATCAGGTCGGAGGCCGCGACGTAAATGGTCACCCCTCCTGAGATAGGAAGTCCGTAAGCGACTTGATGTTGGAAGACACCCATTGTTAGGACACCCGCCAGAGTCGCCGCACCCAACAGCGCCGAAGCACCCCACGCCGTCATGCGGCTTTCGCCGCGCGCCAGCATGACGGACGAGATCGTGAATCCCTCGGGAATTTTGTGCAAGAACACGGCGGTGAAGACAATCCATCCCAAACTATTTGAGACGATGAATCCGGCTGCGATGGCGATACCATCGAAAAAAGTATGGATGAGAAGTCCGATTAGTACCGAATAGCTGTGTTGAGGATGGCCGAGGTCCTCGTCCTCATGCGTCTCTTCTCCGAAGTGAAAGTGCGGTGTAAGCGCATGTTCAAAAAAATGAATCATGAGATAGCCAAGCAGAATGAAGAGAGCCGTGTTCTTGCCACCCAAGGCAAAGCTGGCGGGAATGATTTCGAGGATCGCCGCCGCCAGCATAAATCCCGCGCCCAGCGCGACGAAGTACTTCAGGTAAGTTTTGTGCCAGCCGCCGTGAACGATGATGGCGCCGCCGAACACGTTGGCGGCGGCCGCGGTCAGGCCCAACACGATGCTGAGCGCGATAGGATGCATGAACGAAAAGTCTAGCCGCTGTGCCGGATGTGCATCACATCGCCGTCTTTGACGACGTACTCTTTGCCTTCAAGTCGCAGTATGCCTTTGGCGCGGGCATTCGCTTCCGATCCGGCTTCGAGCAACTGATCCCAGCGAATCGTTTCGGCGCGGATAAAATGCTTTTCCAAGTCGGAGTGAATCGCGCCCGCAGCCTGCGCCGCTTTCGTATCCACGGGGATAGTCCAGGCGCGGCATTCGTCTTCGCCGATGGTGAAAAAAGAAATCAGACCCAGCAGAGCATAACTGGTGCGAATGAGGCGCGACAGTCCGCTCTCGGTGAGTCCGTAGCTGGACAGGAAATCGGCGGCGTCGGCATCCGACATTTCCGTCAACTCGGCTTCGACTTTTCCGCAGATCGCGGTTGCGCCGGCGTTCATCCGCGAGGCGACTTCGGTCAGATTGTATTTCGCGACGGCGGCTTCGAGATCCTTGCCCAACTGCGTGCTCTCGCTTACGTTGAGCACATAGAGCATGGGCTTCTCGCTCAGGAACATGAATCCGCGTAGGCGCTTCTTGTCCTCGGCGGTCATCTCCATCTCGCGCAGCGGACGCTCGCTCTCCACGTGCGTCTTCGCCCGCTTCAGCAGATCGAATTCTTTTTCCAGCTCGGGCGAGCGCATCTTCTTTAAGTCTTTTTCCACGCGCTCCAAACGCTTTTCGATCTGGCCCAGGTCGCTGACCATCAAGTCGAATTCAACATTCTTAATGTCGCGCAGCGGATCGACCGGGCCGACGTGCGGAATAGAATCGTCGTTGAAGGCGCGCAGCACGTGAATCAACGCGTCCACGTTACGCAGGTGGCCGACGTAGCCGCTTTCTTTAAGCGCGTCCTGCCCGATGGCGCCCACGTCAACGTATTCGACCGAAGCATGCGTCAGCTTTTTGGGATTGTATTGCGCCGCCAGCCGGTCGAGCCGGTCGTCGGGCACTTTAGCGATGCCAATATGCGCCTCCCGCGGATTGGAATACGCCTGCTCGGAGAGGTTCGCCTTGGTCAAAATGCGGAACAGCGATGTCTTGCCTACCTGGGGCAGGCCAATGATGCCAGTCTTCATAGGGAATCTATTGATGATAGCAGGGGTTTTCGCGAGGCAAGCGTTCGCTTTCCTTTTGTTGCAGTCATCCTGAACGCAGCCGCGCGTACGCCGGAGTGAAGGGCTGGCGACTGCTCACTCGCTGCACGCCAGATCCCTCGACCCGGTCAAGAGAACCCGGCTGGTTCGGGATGGCTGAAGCTCCTTGACGGTCGGTGGTCATCCCGAAGATCCGGCGTACCTCAGCCGGGCGAGGTCTTGCGGGTTGCAGAAGAGACTGGGATCGAGACTAGCTGCGCCCGACGCCGACGTACTCGAAGCCCATGGAGCGCAGGCGGACGCAGTCGAGAAGATTTTTCGTGTCCACGATCAGAGGACGCTTGAGCAGATTCTTGATGCGAGCGAAATCCAAGCCGCGAAACTCTGGCCAGCCAGTGCCGACGACCAGCGCGTCCACGCCCTCGGCCGCGGCGTACGCGGTTTCGCAATAATGAACATCGCCGTTGAGTGCGATGCGCGCATCGGGAATCGCGACCGGATCATAGGCTCTCACGCGAGCGCCCTTTGAAACCAGGTTTTGCGCCAACCTCACCGACGATGATCCCGCGACCGAGTTTGTGTTGGGCTTAAAGGCCAATCCTAGAATCCCGACGTCTTTGTTTTGCACCGATTGGATCAATCCGGAAATGCGGTCGACCACATTTTCGGCAAGCCCCTGATTGACTTCGCGGGCGGCGGACAGAACCTTCAGAGAAACGCCGTTTTGCTGAGCCAGCATTGCCAGGGAATCCATGTCGGACTCGGCGAACAGCCCGCCCATGCCCGCTCCTGGTTGCAGGCAGCGCGGTGCGATACGCTTATCTAACCCGAGCGCCAGCGAGAGACTCACAGCGTCGGCGTTAACCCGTTCGCATAAACTTGCAAGTTCGTTAATGAAGGATATCTTGGTGGCAACGAATGCCGTCGCGGATTCACGCACCAGTTCTGCCGTCTCGTGATTGGTCACGATCACTGGGACGCCGCGCATCACAAGAGGATGAAAAATCTGCTTGACCGTCTGGATCGCCTCATTCGAATTCGATCCCAGAATGATCCGATCGGGCCAGTTGAAATCCTCCACGGCGCATCCCGGGGTGAAGAAAATGGGTTGCGATACTAAAAGCGCCATGAGACCCGCCTCTTTCAATTTACGGTCCAGTTCAGCCGCGGTTCCCACCGGCGCGGGAGTCACGATCGCGAGAATCGAAGGCTTGGAAACCGCACGAGCAATTCGCAGAACAATCTCCGTCAAACCCTCTGGCGTGTCTTCGGCGAGAAAAATGACTTGCGATTTGCGCGCGAACGACTCCACATCCGTGGAATAGGCGAGGCGTCCTGAGCGCACGTTGCGCTTGATGACTTCGGTCAGGTTTTTTTCGTGGAACGGAACGTTGCCTTGCGCCAGGCCAACCATGCGCGAGCTATCCATGTGGCAACAGGTGACGGGCGTGCCAAAATCGGCGAGGCAGGCGGAAACTATGGTTCCGAGGTAACCCGCGCCGTAGACTCCGATTTGCATAGGTCGTTCTCTCCGCTGCTCATCGAGTACCGCTGGGGAGCGGACGTCGGTACACAGCCGGGCCACACACATAACCCAAATTTAATGTGTACGCCGCGGTCGCCTTGGACGCAAAGCACAAGAGGGATGTGTACCCGACCGGCGAGGGGCATGAACTTTTGCGCCGAAGGTGACTCGGACGGGAGTGAGCGTTTTAATCTAGCGCTTAACCAGACTGCCGCCCAAGGTCACCCCGGAAATATCCACCCAGCAGTTGGGGCTATCTTCGCGGACAAAGGTCAGGTCTTTGACCAGCACTTTGTGGCTGCCGGGAAACTCCGCCCAGCGCTTCTGCGCCGTCGTGAGTGCAGTCTGGGCCTCGGCTTCTGTGGTCATTTTCGCGATGGTCATGTGCGGCATGTAAGGCCACTGCTCGATGCCCGCCAACTCCTGCCGCGAGAGAACGTCGTGCAGCTCACGCATGCGGTACGCCGCATTGCTCACCCGGATAAACAACGTCGGAGTAATGGGGACGAAAGTCTCGACCTCACCCAGGGTGACTTCGAAGGGCTGAGCTTGACTGCATGTTTCTTCGAGAATATCCCGGGCCGCTTGTTCACTTCCGAGAAGACAGCGGGGGGGGAGGATGGTTAGATGAGCGGGAAGCGGCGGTAGCGCGGGATGCAACTCGCGCCGCAGATTATCCACAAATCGAATCAAATCACCCTGAACATAGGCCACCAGGGCAAAGCGGCGCGTCTCCATCATTACGTAACCCATTATACGCAGTCGGTTATGGGTCGCGGGCTGCGTCCGAATTCAATACGTAAAAGGTGTGCCTGATTCGTTAGCACATACGTTAAGACCGATAGTCTCGATATCGCCCAAAAAATCTGGATCCAGTGCGTTGATCAAGCGCACCGGATCCAGATTGCCTTGAAAGGTTTAGGACTCAACGCCACAATAACTGCTACTTCTTGAGTGAGAATATGGTTCCCTGGAAGTCGACGCCTCCAAAAGCGGTGGTGCCATACAGAACACCTTTCGCCGGATCGCCCAACAAAGTGTCGTAAGGATAAGCGCCGTCGTCGGATGAGCCGGTGAAGTTGTAAAGCACGGTTAGAGATCCCTGATTATTCAATTCGTAGACGGTTCCGGCACCTGCTGTCCCGCCAAACTCAGTCGTGCCATACAGGTTTCCGGCAGCGTCGCGAATCAATCCGCCTTCTGGCGTGTCTCCGTCCGGTTGGCCCGTGAATGTATGCAATATGTTGTACTGGCTGCCATCCTTGCTCAGCTTGAAGACCACTCCCGCGACATAGCCCGTCCCGGCGCCATGCGTCGAGGCAGTACCGTAAAGATTCCCTGCGTTGTCCTCAATCAAGGCTCCGATGGGAACGCATCCGTCGGTGGTACCGCCGGCGAAGTTGTGAAGTATCGTCTCCGCACCGTTCTTAGCTATTTGGTAGACCACTCCACAGTTGGAGCTCCCGCCCGCGACCGTTACGCCGTAGAAATTTCCGGCAGTGTCGCGAAGCAACGTGCCATAGTAAGGGCCCGATCCATCAGAGCCGCCGGCAAATGCGTGCAATGTCGCTTCCTGGCCGCTTGGGCTAATCTCGAAAACTGTGCCGCAGCCGGACGCCTGATTTCCACAGCTCAAATCTCCGCCAAATTGAGTGGTGCCATAGAGATTACCGGCGGAATCCTTGATCAAACCGGCAAAAGGAAATGCTCCATCGGCACCACCAGTAAAGCTGTAAAGTATGGTGTATTTTCCCGTTTTGCTGAGCTTGAAAACCGCACCGCAGCCGAACTGATCCCCTTGCGGGCAACTCGGGTCTCCTCCCCCAGCTGCCGTGCCGTAAAGTACTCCAGCGGTCTCATCGGCCAGCAACGTGGAGGTTGGATCGTAGCCAGTGCTTACACCCGTGAAAGAAAACAGCACATTTTCCTTGCCGTTCTTTTCGATCCTGAATATCACCCCTTCGTTCGCGGAACCGCCACTGCTGGCTGTTCCATAAAGGTTTCCAGCGGAGTCTCGGATCAAGCCCGAATAGGGGTTCGATCCGCCTGGCCCGGTGAAGCTATAAAGGTTGGTGTAGGTTTGGGCCTGCGCGAGTGAGGCAGTCAACAGCCCCGCCAGAATCAATGCCACAAACGCCAGCGCGCCGCTGGGTGTTGCGAAGCGCAGGAACGAAGGTCTTTGTTGTCGGTAAGTCATCGCTATTTCTCCCTGGAATGATTGCGGATTTGTATGCCGGGCAGTGCATTTCCGTGGCTGCCTACTGACGTTTATAACCCTAAGAGACAGCGTCTGGAGCCATGAAAACGAACAAAACTTTTCTCCGACGGGTTTAAACGCAGAAGTATTGCTCGTATGTGTAAGCGCTTGCGCAGTTAGGCCGAAATGGTCGCCTCGCGGACTAGGACGACATCCCAGGGATCGATCACGTCGATGCCGCAATCCCGAAAATCCGCGATCCTGCGGGTAGCCAGTTTGCCGCTACGCACTTGGGCAATCGACGCGATTTGCGCGTCTGCCTGGGCAATCGGGTTGCCCAGCCGCCGTCGGCGCGCGGCGATACGGGGAAAGAGCGCGCGCCGCATCGCTCTCGAAATCGAAAACCCGGCCGGCAAAATCCTCTCTAAACATGGCATCCGCGGCTTCCAAATTCCGGGGCGCGGGCAGACCCAGAAAACAAGAGGCGGATTGGCCACAATCCGGAATGTACTTTAGAATCAACTCTGCTACTCACGTCGGGGCGTAGCGCAGCCTGGTAGCGCACCTGCCTTGGGCGCAGGGGGTCGTAGGTTCAAATCCTATCGCCCCGACCATTTTCCTCTTAACTTGTATATGGGCTCGCGTCGCCGGAGGCGACCGACTTAACCTACCCTGCCATCGCGCCCCGAGGTAGAATCTCAGGACGGGTGGGCTTATCTCGCGGGGTCGTAACTGCGGCGGGCTTTCCCTCTTCTGCGACATTCGGTTCGGCTGGACGTACCGGCGCGGACGTACGAAAGAACCGGGAAGCGACGGTTGCGTTTCTGGGCGCATCTATACTTTCTCCGGCGACCCGGTGCTGACTTCCGATATTGAAAAGGAAACGTTAATGACCCCAGATTCCGACAAAGTTCTACGCCAACACTTGGTCGATCTCCTGAAGGGCGGCAACGCTCATGCTGACTTTGATGCTGCGATTTCTGGAATTCCGGCTGACCTGCGCGGGGCGAAACCAGAGGGGTTCCCGCACTCGCCATGGATGCTGCTCGATCATATCCGCCTTGCGCAATGGGACATTCTTAATTTCAGTCGCGATCCAAAGCACGTTTCGCCCGAGTTTCCGAGCGGATATTGGCCTGCGAAGGAAGCGCCGCCAAGCGCTTCGGCGTGGGATGAGAGCATCGCCGCCTTCCAATCCGATCTTAAAGCCATGCAGGACTTAGTGGAAAATCCGAAGACAGACTTGTTCGAAAAGTTTCCCTGGGGCACCGGACAAACCGCGTTGCGCGAGGCCCTGCTCCTGGCGGACCACAACTCCTATCACATTGCGCAACTGATCGACGTCCGCCGGTTGCTGGGCGCTTGGCCGGAACAATAAAGACTTCTGTGGAGCTTAGTGCCCGCTACTGCCGGCCAGTTCGCCGTAAATGTCCAACTCGTTTGATGTTCCCACATATACCTGCCCCGCAATGACCGTCGGCACGGTGAACTTCACGGCAAGGCCCGCGGTGTCGCGAGATCCGGCCTGCGAACTGTCGTACAATTCCTGCGATAAGTTCGTGGCGTTGTAAGCGCGCAGTACGCAAGCGCCGTTATTCGTGGTGCTGTATGCCGAGTTGTCGATTTCCCAAACGATGCCGTTCGATGTGCCGTTGGCGGAAACAGAGGCCGTTGCGCCGTGCGCTCCGAGAACGAAGCTTCCCTGAGACACTGGGCTGGTCGAAAGTAAGCCGTTACTCCAACTAAAGGACTGCAACACGTCGTTCTCGTCGTGATAAAAGATGAGGCCGTTCCAAAACGCGGGCGTGGAGAAGATGTTGTCATACTGCTGCACGCCGGTTTGGACGATCTGAACGACATTGTTCGAATCCTGAAAAAACTGCCCCATGTCGTCCCGATTGATAACAAAGATTCTTCCGTCTTTGCCCCCGCCGATGGTTTCGTGCGGAGTGCTGGACGGATTGTCCGGCATGAGGATGTTGGCGCCGCTTCCTAAGTCGGCGTCCGCGGCATCCAGAACGGATGCGTTGTCCGGCGTAAAGTAATCGGCCAGGGCTAGACTGCTGGGCAACAATCGCTGGAACGAATCGTTGTAGCCGCTCAAAGGATCATCGGTATCCACGCCAGAGATCAAATAGAAATCGCCCGTGGTGTCGTCAATCGCGGGCGCACCGCCGCCCCCCCAGAGACCACCGCCACCGCCATCGGGAGTGTCGTTGTAGATCGCCGTGAGCATCAGCGTGGTTTTGTCATAATCCACCAACCAGCCGTGATTGCAGTGACCGAATGCCATATCGATCGTGTTATTCGTCGGATTCAGGGCGAGACCCATACGTTGGTAGCATTCGGTTTCCAAGGTAATCGTGCCATTTACGCTGTCATACCCGGTGCCGGGCACGGAACCCGTAACGTCGGCCGGTCCGCCAAATTTTTCCGCGCCCGAGGTCACGTCCAGGGCGTGCAAGTGGAAAATACCGCCCACGGTTTCTGCGAGAACATACAGAGTGCCGGTGGTGACGTCGATCACCGGTGTGCTGGTCGTGCCAAGCAAGGGATAGATGCCGTAATAGTCATTGGTCTGGATCGATGGCCCGAGGTTCACGCTCCACAAAGGCGCAGTCTGCAGACCGTTGGCGTCGAACGCGTATACAGTGTTGTTTTCGGTAGCGACAAACACGACATTATGATTTGTCCCTGCGATGTTTACCTGGGGAAGATAGAGCGGCTGAGTGTAAATCTGCGCGTCCACAGGATAGGAATACAGCTTGCCGAACTGAGTGGGGTTCACGTTGGTCGGATTGAGAATAATTTCCTCGGTATTGGCCCCATCGCGTGCGTCGTCATTGTGATAAGTCAGAACGGTGCCCGCACGGCTATTGGCAAGTGTGATCGTAGTCGACGCGGCGCCGTAGGGATCGGCGACGCTGGTCGCCGTCACGGTGTGAAGGCCAGTGGCGAAGGGTGATGTATAAAGACCCGACGAGGTGATCGTTCCCGTGGTGGAGTTTCCGCCAGCGACGCCATCCACCGACCACGTCACGGCGGTGTTGCTAAGGCCCTGGAGCGCAGAACTGAATTGCTGCGCCCCTCCCGCCGGCACCACGGATTTAGTGGGCAAAATCGACAAGGTAAACACGGCGACCGCGGCAGATGCGCTCGCTGAAGGATCCGCGAGACTAGTGGCCGTGACGGTATGATCGTTCGCCGACGCGGGAGCAGTATACAAGCCGCTTGCGCTCACCGTCCCCACCGTGGAATTGCCACCGCTGATCCCATCCACCGACCAAGTCACTCCCGTATTTGTTGTCCCTTGAATCGTAGAGGTGAATTGTTGCGTCGAACCCGCCTCCATCGTCGCTGACGTTGGCGAAACGGCAATGGTGAGCACGGACAGAGCGGCGCTTCCCTGGAGTTGCGAATCGCCCACGCTATTTGCCGTGACCGTGTGAGGTCCTGCCTGGGTCGGCGCAGTGTATAAGCCCGTGGCGTTGACCGTACCGGTGGTCGCGTTTCCTCCCGGGATGCCATCCACCGACCAGGTCGCGTTCGTATTCATGATTCCCTGAATGGTCGCAGTAAACTGTTGTGTGGCGCCGACTTCGATGGTTACGGTTGGCGGTGAAACTAAAAGACCCAAAACCGACACTGCCGCACTCGCGTGAAGTTCTGAATTCTCGATACTTGTGGCCGTGACGGTGTGGCTTCCGGCCTGAGCCGGGGCGGTGTACAGTCCGCTGGCGCTGATGGTGCCCGTCGTGGCATTGCCGCCGGCAACTCCATCCACCGACCAAGTCGCAGCGTTATTGCTCAGTCCTTGAAAACTGACCGAGAACGGCTGCGTAGCTCCGGGAGTTAAGTCAACACTAGCGGGAGAGACCGACTCCGCGCCGGTCTGAATGGTGAGCGACGCGCTCACGGCGGCTGCGTTGTCGGACACGCTTGTCGCGGTCACTTTGTGCGAACCCGCTTGGATTGGAGCTGTATAGAGACCAGTTGTGCCGACGGTTCCAACCGTCTGGTTTCCGCCACTGACTCCATCCACAGACCAAGTGACGGAAGAACTGCTGAGACCCTGAATCGCGGCCGTGAATTGCTGGCTAGCGCCGGAATTCAGAATAGCTGCCGCGGGGGTGAGTGTGAAAGTAAAGACCGAAACGGGTGCTGTCGCGCTGGTCGACGGATTCGCGGAACTGGTAGCCGTAATGGTGTGAGGACCAGCCTGAGCGGGCGCGGTATATAGACCGGCGGGAGTTATGATTCCAGCGGTTGCGCTCCCTCCCGCGGTTCCATCGACCGACCAATTCACCGAACCGGTAGTCCCCTTTATCGCCGCCGTGAACTGCTGGGCTCCGCCCGCTATCACGTCGGCCGTTGGCGGAGAAATAGAAACGTCGCCGTTAACTGTGACCACGGCAGTGGCCACGGCCTCAGTGTTAGCCGCACTGGCCGCAGTCACCTTATGCGTCCCCGCCTGCGCGGGAGCGGTATAAAGACCGTCCTTGCTTATGCTTCCTTCTGTGGCATTTCCGCCAGAGATTGCGTCAACCGCCCAAACGACGGCGGTGTCGCTGGAGCCCTTTACCGTGGCCGCGAATTGCATCGTGTCACCGATGTCAAGCGTTGCCGAGTTTTGATTGAGCGTAACGGTGATTTCAGAGGAGGGAGCGGTGGCGCTCGAACCGCCGCCACATCCGACGAAGGTGAATGTAGCTACGATGGTCAGAGCAGTCAGAGCGAAGAGGCGCGACGAAAAGAGTTTCATTATATTTGCCAAAGAACAGCCGTGTAGATGTCCGCGCTTGATGAAACGTTGGCCTGAGACGTAGTCAGGAAATTCCTGAGTCTGCAAAAGGCTTCAAAGCCCGCTTCAGGTATGCGCGGTGGATGGTAGACTCCGGCGCCACGAACATCAGAGCAGAATCGCTCTACGAGTAAACTTCTTCGGTAAAACCAAGCTACAGAACTTTCGTAACGGTTGTAGGGATTAAACCGTATCGGTAAAGGGTGGTTCGTGCGCTTTAATAAGGTTCATGCAATCCAAGAACAACTCCTCAGATTCTAAGCAGATATTTGAAGCGGCGATCACGGTAGTACGCGATGGCAGCGAATCGCAAGCCAGCGAGCCCGCAAACGCAATTCTCCGCAGGCGCCGACCGATCAGAATGAAGGCCGAAGGCCCGGAAATGAACCGAAAGCGCGCTCTCGGAGAAGCCGTCGATGCACTAGCAGTGTTGTGGGGACTGCGCGGTTCGCGAGCCTAATTCGCCGCGCTGCGCTCCAGCAGTTGTGGGAAGTGCAGAACTAGATGCAACGGTTCGGTCTGGCCTGCACTAACGTCCTTGAGCACGAGAATTCGGCCATCCAAGGCGACTGATACGGGCTCGAAGCCATCCAGGGTGACGATGGTCTCGGTATTGCTAAACTCCATCACATTGGGATTGTGCATTTCGGAAGCGATCAACTTGTTGCCGTTCGCGAAGTAAAGCCGCTTCCCATCGCGACTCCATGAGTGCCAGTAAGCTCCGCCCGAGGATATTTGCAGCTTCGAATGGACGCCCGGAAAGTCTGTAACGTAGAGCTCCGTTCGGCCCGACTCGTTCGAAAAATATGACATCCACTTTCCGTTCGGCGAAACTTCTCCTCCGTACTCGTTAAAGCTCTGGGTGAGCAGTGGCAGCGGCTTGCCTCCGGCGACGGGCACGGCGTAAAGGTCGAACTGGGTTTTCGGATCTTGAAAGACGCAAATTAGGTATTTGCCGTCGGGTGTCCAGGAGTTTACCAAAAAGAGCTTGTCTCCCGTCGCAATCGCTTCTTCCACTCCGGTGGAGAGGGATTTGATCGACAGTTTTCTGTTGTTTGTGTCCAGCGAGGTAATGGCGATCTTGGAGCCATCGGGAGAAAACGCGAAATAACCCTCGCCCGTCCAACTGGTGCTTTGCCGGGTCAAAGTCTTGTGAGCGGTTTCGAGAACCCAGAGTTCTGAATTCGGAGAAGTGGGCTCATGCTTGGAAAAGGCAATCTTGTTGCCGTCCCCGGTCATCTGGGCCGTCGCGAACAACCCTGCCGAAGTATCGAGTCCGGTGATTGGATCGCCGAACTCCTCCATTTGTTGGCTCGGAAGCTTGAGCCAGGCGAGGCGTGATTGGCTGGAGTTCGCGGTGCGGTAGACGACTGTGCCCGTGGGTGAAACGGCGAAGTGTCCCAGCGCTTTGGCTGCCCAGAACTCTATATTCTGCGCCACCGGGATGGGGTTTCCGCTGACTTTAAACGAACTTGGGTCCAAGCGTTGCGCCAGCAAGTTTCGGTCTTTCACGTACAGCACGAATCCCTGCGAGAAGAAAGCGTTAGAGACGTCTTCCAACACCAACTTAGGTTCGCCGCCATCGAGCGATCCGGAGAGCAGGTTGCTCTTGAGTCGGGCGACATTCATCTCGGTAAAGAGAAAGTGCTTGCCGTCGGGTAGGAATATAGGATTTCTGTGGGTAAAACCCTGGCCACCCAGCTTAGTCACTTGAACTGGCGATCCGCCCGCTTCGGAAACCTTGTACAACGCTTCCTCGATATTGGGCGTGAACAGAATCGTGCCGGACGAATTCCAACTGCCGCCGCGTCCCGCGGGTGCGTCACAGACACTCTGCACCGGGCCCCCTGCGGCGGCGACCGTACGCAACTTGCTGCCGGCAAAGAAGCCAACGGTACGGCTGTCGGGCGACCAGAAAGGAAACGATGCGGCCTCGGCACCGGCTACCGCCCATTGCCGTCCGGTTTCGAGATCTCTAATCCATAGTGCGGGGGTATCGGTGGTTTGCGCGGGAAAGGCGAGCTTGTGGCCATCGGGAGAAATGGCTACGCCGCCGACTTGCCCGAAGACCATGTGCGTTCCGCTAGGCAAGCCGATCTCCGCCTGAACTGGTTGCTGTTCGATATTCAGACGCCGCGCGTAGTAGAAGACGGCCACGATTGCGGCAAGGGCGAGCGCCCATCCCAATGCGCTGACTGCCAGCGCCGATCGTCCGCGATTCTTGCCTGTCTCCGCAACGACTACCGGAACGCCCACTTTGCTGCCCATCTCCACGATAGATTCCAACTGCATCTTGAGATCATGCGCGGATTGCCACCGCTGGTCGGGATCTTTCGCCAAACAAACTCGGATCAAGCGATCCAGCGCGGGCGGCGCGAAGGGTTGCACCGCGCTAATCGGCTCCGGCTCCTTTTCAAGAATCGCCGCGAGCACGCCGACCTGCGACTTGCCATCGAAGGCGCGCTTGCCCGTCGTCATTTCATACAGAACGCAGCCGAAGCTGAAATTGTCGGAGCGGGCGTCCGCGTCTACGCCTTGCAACACTTCCGGCGCCATGTATTGATAGGTGCCAATGATCGATCCCTTTTGAGTGAGCGGCGCAGCAGGCGAAGTCAACGCGGTCACATTCATGGTCGGCATGGTCGGCGACGGCGTAAAGCCGCCCGTTCGCGATGTGGTCATGATTGTGGCCGACTGCGCTTTGGCCAGGCCGAAGTCCATGAGCTTCGCGCCGCCCTTGGTCAGCATGATGTTGGCGGGCTTCAGGTCGCGATGGACGATTCCCTGGCGATGTGCTTTGTCGAGCGCGTCGGCAATCTCGATGCCGGTCCTCAGCACTTGATCGACCGGCATCGGGCCCTTGGCGAGACGGTTGGCCAGAGTCTCGCCTTCGAGATACTCCATGACGATGTAGTCGGTGCCGTCCTGATGGCCGACGTCAAAGAGGGTGCAAATATGCGGATGCTGCAAGCTGGAAATCGCCCGCGCCTCGCGCTCAAAGCGAACCTTCAGATCGGAGTCGGCATGAAGATGCGCCGGGATGATTTTGACCGCGACCACGCGATCAAGGCGCGTATCCGTCGCGCGATACACTTCGCCCATGCCGCCCGCGCCCAGCGGCGACTGAATTTCGTAAGGGCCAAGTCGTGTGCCAGAGGTCAAGGCCATCGTGGCGTTGATTATAGCGCGTGGAAAGCTCGTGTTGGATGGCGGGCGAGGTTTGCCCTGGGCGAGCTCAGTACGGATCGTCAACTCACTCGCCAAGTCGTCTGCGTTCCACGCTGCGACTACTAGCGGCGACGCCCTACTCATAGAGACTTTTGTCTCTTGCGCCGGGGGGGAGCAAGATTAGACTTTCAGCCTGTTCGTAGAAACTATTTATAGCTGCGAGTACGGAGGCAACATGCGGAATGTTTTTATGTGCGCTGCGACACTGATCCTGGCGTGCTCGATTTCAGAAGGGCAAGCGCAAGTGAACGTTCTTTACAGCTTCGGCGGCTACGCCAATCAGGATGGCGGCCAGCCCCAAGGTAAACTCGTTTTCGACGACTCCGGGAATCTTTACGGCACCACGGTCCGTGGGGGCCTGAATGGATACGGAACGGTTTTCGAACTTTCGCCAAGTACCGACGGGGGCTGGACGGAGTCGATTCTGTACAACTTTTGCTCCCAATACTCGAACTATCAGTGCTTCGATGGGGCCTACCCAGAGGCAGGCCTTGTGATCGATTCCGCCGGCAATCTCTACGGCACGTCCAGTCAAGGGGGGGGGCCTCTGCCCCAGGGGGACTCTTGGGTGCGGCGAGGTATTTGAGCTATCTCCACCAGCTCAGCTCGGCGATGATTGGACTTATTCAGCGCTCTACAAGTTCTGCAGCGTCCAACAAAACGGGACGTGCCTGGACGGAGCAGTTCCGTATTCGAAGCTCACTTCCGATGCAGAGGGTAATCTCTACGGTACGGCGACAAACGGAGGATCCACCTACAATGCAGGCGGCGTCGTTTTCGAATTGTCGCCAAGCCAAGGTGCCTGGGTGGAATCCATACTCTACAACTTCTGCTCCGTGGGCGAAGGTGAACACTGCCTGGACGGTTACGACCCTGTCGCAGGCGTGAGCTTCGATAACTCGGGAGATATTTACGGTACGACGTACTATGGCGGCAGCAGCAAATACATTGGCGACGGCGTGGTGTACAAACTAACACACGGCTCAAACGGGTGGACAGAAACAGTGTTAGCTTCTTTTCTCAACGGCCCCAAAGGCGGCTACCTCATGGGCGAAGTAAATTTCGACGCCGCCGGCAATCTCTATAGCACCGCCAACCTTGGAGGCAAGTTCGGTTACGGCACCGCGTTCCGCATCGATCCAAGCACTAACAAGATGCTGACGTTCTCCTTCGACAACACGGACGGGGCATATCCCACCTCCGGCGTATTAATCGATCCCAAGAATGGCGCGATTTACGGCACTGTCTCAGGCGGCGTCTTGGACGGTGCCGTTTATAAGATCGCGGGCCAAACGGAAACAGTGCTGGCCGGCATTGGGGGCGCCCCGGAGAGCGCCCTCATCGCCGACCATGCGGGCAATCTATACGGCACCACCTCCAAGGGCGGCAACGACCAACAAGGCACGGTCTACGAGATCATCCCGTAAGCACGCCTCGCTTCGCTGGCCGCTGTCGCCGGTTTCCGGACAGACTTAGCGCGGGTCGGAAGGCTCGCTGGCTGCGCCATCTGCGTTCCAGGCGGTGACGCGATATTGCGCGCCCAAGAAAATCGGATGGGGATCGGGCCAGGGATCGTCCGCGTCGGTGGCGCAGTGGTCGCAGATTGCCTTCCAATCGGTTGAGCCGGGGTCTTTGCGTTCGATGGAATAGCGAACTGCTCCAGCCGAGCCGCGCCAGGCGATGAGTCCGCCGATCACGACTGAGGTGATCACGGGACGCGGCGGGATCATATGATGCGGAACCGCCGTCCCGGCCATGGCGTAGGCGTGATTGCGTAGCTGTTGTGTGCGCTGCGCCATGTCTTGGGCGGTGTTGATCAGCGTCGTCATGCCGGGATAATAGAGCGCCCACCACTGGCCACTTTCGCCAGTCTCAGCGTAAGGCACGTTGGTCGCGTTGGCGGGAATGGGCTGGAATCCGAAATTGTCGAGGTGCGCTTGCAGCGCCCAGAAGTCGTCGCCGGAGACGTCGGGGTCACGCGCCAGCGTGTCGAGAACTTGCTGGAGGTCGGCTTGCGATTTCCAGTCCGTGCGATCCCAGCCGAATTCGTTGACAATGAAAACCTTGCCGTGTCCGGTGACGGTTGCGGCGTCGGCGGTGAACGTGGCGGCGCTGGTGTGGACGCCCGAGCCCAGCAGTGCGTCCCAGTGCGGATAGTATTCGAAGGTCACGAGGTCGGGCGTTTTGTTGTCGAGCACGGCGGGATAGGAGCGAAAGATGCCAGAGGTATCGAGATAGAGATGGCGCGAATCGACGCTCTTGATATGCGTGCCGATGGTTTCGACCCAGTCGGAAACCTGCTTCAACATCTCAGGATGGCCACCCATGAATAGCGTGATGAGGCCGCACATGTTGCAGTCTTCCCAGGCGAGGATGGTGGGATCGTCCTTGTAACGCACGCCAGTCAGGCTGTTCACGTGGTTAAGGACGGCGTCGATGTGATGCTCGAACGCTGAGATGAGCGCAGGATCGGTGAAAAAGTCCATGGGATTCCGTTTCTTCTCCCAGGCCAGATATTGGCCGATGCCGCCCAGAGTGCAGGTGGCGCAGTCGCCGATCAGAGTGACGATGACTCGCATGTTGTGCTGATGAGCCACCAGCAGCGCGTAGTCAGTGGCGGCGAACGCGGCTTCGTTGAACTTGCCCTCGCTTGGCTCAACGCAGAGCGTACAACCAACGGTATCGCCCATGGTTTGCGAGCGCACCACCCGGGCACCCATCTCGGAGGCGGTGGCGAAGGCGTCGTCCACTTCGAAGTGGCTCGGATAATGCGGGCCTTGCGGATCGTGCGGGCCGTAGCCTTCCAGGCCAAGCCATTCAATGTTGGGGCCGCTATAGCGGAATGGGGTTTCGGCCAGCGTAAGCTTTGTGCCTGAACGCCGTACGAATTCATTGGCATTCTGGGCTTGTGCTTCGGAAGCCCCATAGAGCAAAGCCATCGTGGACAGCAAAGCGCAAAGCCGCAATGGCAGCCCAGTTTGAGTCGTTCCTCGAAATTCGATCACTCTCGCCCCCTCATCGATTGATCCGACAGCGACAGTGCAAGATCGCCGTGTGTCGCAACGCTCAGAGTATATACTCGCATGAACAGTAGGTTCCCGTTTAGGCTTGGAGCGATCTGCCTAAACGCCGTGAAACCGCCGGACCATTCATTGTGCGGTTGGACGGAATCCGCGCGAAGGCGTACTCTCTTTCGAGGCGACCTTGCTGCTCGATCAGCTTCGCCGGAGAAACCATGGGATCTCGCACGCGTTGCGCCGACGTAGTAACGCTGTCTCTGTTCTTGTCATTATTCTCGTTCGTATCCTTTATCAGCCGAGCCCAAGACCTCCCGCTCACCGATCAGGAGATTCGCAGCCGCGCCGACGCTCTGCTGGCGCAAATGACGGTCGATGAAAAGGCGGGCCAGCTGAATCAGGCGTCGGGCGTCACACTAAAGAATGTCATCAAAGAGATTCCCGACGCAGAGGTTCAACGAGGGCACGTTGGCTCGATCCTCTGGCTGACCGATGTCAAGGAGATCAACCGCTTGCAGCACATCGCGGTCGAGCAGTCGCGCCTGCACATTCCCCTGATCTTCGGCTTTGACGTGATTCACGGCTATCGCATGGTATTTCCGGTGCCGCTGGCGATGGCTTCGTCGTGGGATCCTTCCGTCGAAGAGCGGGCACAGCGTGTGGCCGCCGAGGATGCTCGCGCCGCCGGCATCGACTGGACCTTCGGCCCCATGGTCGACATCGCCCGCGATGCCCGCTGGGGACGAATCGTCGAAGGCGCGGGCGAAGATCCTTACCTCGGTTCCGCCATGGCGCAGGCGCAGGTGCGCGGATTCCAAGGCTCGTCGTGGGATTCGACGAGCCTGCTCGCCTGCGCGAAACACTTTGCCGGTTACGGCGCAGCCGAAGGAGGACGCGACTACGACTCCTCTTACATTCCCGAAGTGCTGCTCCGCAACGTATACCTCGAACCCTTTCATGCCGCCGTGAAACAGGGCGTCGGTAGCCTCATGAGCGCGTACATGGATCTCAACGACGTACCCGCGACAGGCAATCATTGGCTGCTCCATGATGTTCTGCGTGACGAATGGGGATTCAAGGGCTTCGTCGTTTCCGATGCCGACGCCGCCGGCAACCTCACCGTCCACGGGTTTGCGCGCGACAAGCAGGACGCCGCCTATCGCGCCTTGACTGCCGGACTCAACATGGATATGAATAGCCAGACTTACATCCAGAATTTGCCGCAGCTCGTGTCCGCCGGAAAAATCACTGCGTCGCAGCTCGACGACGCCGTCCGGCCGATCCTCGAAACCAAGATTCGCATGGGATTGTTCGAACACCCCTACGGGGACGAATCTAAAGTGAACGAAGTACTCGACCGCCCGTCCCACCGGGAGTTGGAGCGCAAGCTGGCCGCGCGGTCGATGGTGCTGTTACGCAATGAAAAGCAAACTTTGCCATTAAGCAAGAGCGCGAAGAGAATTGCTGTGATTGGGCCGCTTGGCGATGCCGCCGATGAAATGGAAGGAGGCTGGACCGTAGAAGGTCTGTTCGGCGGCGATAGCAAGAGTCACCCTGTTTCGCTCGCGAGCGGACTGCGCAACAAGCTTGGCCCCAATGCACAAATTGAAGTCGTCTCGGGGCCGCCGCTAAGCCGCGAATACCCCTCATTTCTGGACGACATATTGAACAAGAAGCCGATTCCTGAGCCAACTGCGGCGGAGCTAAAACGATATCAAGAGAAAGCGCTCGCCGCCGCCAAACGTGCCGACGTGGTGATTGCGGCGATGGGCGAATCGTCGAATATGAGCGGCGAGGCGGCATCGCGCGCTACGCTGACGCTTCCCGGCCATCAGGAAGAAATTCTAGAAGCGCTCGCCGCCACCGGCAAACCCATTGTGCTTGTGCTACTCAGCGGTCGGCCACTCGATATCGTCTGGGCATCGCAGCATGTTTCGGCGATCTTGCAGGCGTGGTATCCCGGAACCGAGGGCGGCAACGCGCTGGCGGATGTGCTCTTTGGCGACGTCAATCCCGGAGGCAAGCTCCCGATTTCATGGCCGCGCACTGCCGGACAAGAGCCGCTCTACTACAATCACAACCTTACGCATCAGCCCGAGGACGACCCCAACTTCAAATCGCGTTACTGGGATCTTTCGACCAAGCCGCTCTATCCGTTCGGTTACGGACTCAGCTATTCCGCTTTCAGGTTCAGCAACCTTCGCCTGAGCAAGTCGCGCATCGCGGTTCGCGAAGCGGCGCAAGTTTCGGTGGATGTCACGAACACCAGTTCAATCCCGGGGGACGAGGTCGCGCAGGTCTACATTCATCAGCGTGCCGGATCCGCCTCGCGTCCAGTCCGACAACTGAAAGCATTTCGCCGTATAACTCTCGCTCCCGGCGAGACTCAAACCCTCACCTTCCCGCTGGGCTACGACGAACTCAGCTTCTGGAGCCCGCAAACCAAAGCCTGGGGAGTGGAGACGGGAACGTTCGACGTGTGGGCGGCGAAGATTCAGCCGCATCGCTACATGGAGAGTTGGAAGTCGGTCTGAACTGAGGTTGGACAGTCTGGTTTTCCACCACTTTCCACAGGCCAGGGAGGTCGTCCACAACTTTCCCACAACTGCGAAACAGTTTTTTCTTGCGTGCCGCAAGCGAGTGTTGCACAGTGTTGCTCAACAATCGCAAATTGTTGAACGGCAAATTGCAATGGGCAGGGGAATCGGCGGTTCTCGAGGGTGAACCGCAAGAAGCGCTCGCAAGCGTGTCATGGCGCGGCGGCGGGCGCGGGGTACTCCGCTGGATCGGACGTCCCTCCTGGAAGGCGGATCGAAACCCCTGGCCGGGCGCAATCGCCAACGGCAAGATGAAATACAGTTCTTCGAGCAGCAGGGTCATGCGCGAGCATGATCGAAGTCTGGTGAGAGGCCGGGCGTTCTTAGCGCGCACCTCGGAGTCGCAACCAAGGTTCGCAATACTCTGATCGCGGGCTCGAACTGGCAGAGTTGCCGAAAAATGTTTTCATCGGCGGGATAATTTGCGATGGCATGCGGTCTGGGTGGCTGGCCCAGACCGCATTTTAATTGAGCGAATTACCATTCTCGATTCCTTCCGACTTTTCCGAAATAATATTTTTCATCCACAAGCAAACGCCGCGTAGTATCCAGAAGCGGTAACAACCAGAAGATCCCTTGGCTACAACTTCAGAATACGGACTCACTCACAGCCTTCCGGCCAACGTCGACGCCGAACGCTCGATTCTGGGCGCCATCTTGCTCGACAACTTTGCCTACAACGAAGCCGCCGAGTTTCTTAAGCCGGACGACTTCTCGCTGGAATCGCACCGCCGCATTTACAGCCGCATGATGGATCTGCGCGAGTCGTCGCGGCCCGTCGATCTGATCACGCTCAGCGAGGAACTGGATCGCAACAAAGAACTCGACTCCGTGGGCGATATCGCCTACTTGTCCGGCTTGGTCGACGGCGTCCCTGAACGCCCCAGCATTGAGCAGTATGTCAAGATCGTGCGCGATAAGGCTTTGCTGCGAGGCCTGATGCATGCCGCCAACGCCGCCATTGCGCGGGCGTCGGAGCCGAGCGGTGAGTTATCCGCTGAGGACATTCTCAACGACGCCGAAGCCTCGCTCTTCCAACTCTCCGAGAAGCGTATTGGGCGCGGCTTCATGGGCGTCCAGGAAATTATCAGAGAAAAGTTTGGATCGATCGATGCCTTGCTGCAAAAAGGGCAGCGTATCACCGGCGTCGAGACCCATTTTGGCGATCTTGACGAGAAGACGGCGGGCCTGCAAAAGTCCGACCTCATCATCATCGCGGCGCGGCCCTCGATGGGCAAGACCGCCTTCGCCATGAACATAGCTGAAAACGTCGCCATCCTCGACAATAAGGTCGTCGGCGTGTTCTCGCTGGAAATGTCGAACGAAGCGCTCTTGCAGCGTCTCCTGTGCTCGGTCGCGCGAGTCGATTCGCACAAGTTCCGCACCGGATCGCTTTGGCAGGATGACATGCGCAAGATTGCCCATGCGCTCGAAAAACTTTCTCAGGCGCCCATCTTCATCGACGACACACCGGGCATCGCGTTGAGCGAGATGCGGGCCAAGGCACGGCGGTTAAAACAATCCGCGCGCGGCCTCGACCTGATCATCGTCGATTATTTGCAACTTATGTCGGGCGGCTCGCGGCGTTATGAGAATCGCACCCAGGAAGTTTCGGCCATCTCGCGCGGCCTCAAAGCGCTGGCCAAAGAATTGGAAGTGCCCGTGGTCGCCCTCTCGCAGTTAAGCCGTGCGCCCGAAAGCCGCGGCTCGGGCGACCACCGTCCTCAGCTCGCCGACCTGCGCGAGTCCGGTTCGATCGAGCAGGACGCCGACGTGGTCGCTTTCATCTTCCGTGAAGAGGTCTATAAACCCGACGAACCCGAACTGGAAGGCATCGCTGAAATTCTGATTCGCAAGCAGCGCAACGGCCCCACGGGGACCATAAAACTCGCGTTCCTCAAGAGTTCCACGCGCTTTGAGAGCATGGTGGGCGGCGGTCGAACCGAGGAGTGAGCGGGATATTCCGTAGTCGGATTAGCCTGTGGAAAATTTTGTGGAACCGTGGGTCAGCATTTTTCGACGATGAGCGACGCACCCCGCTCATCCGTTGTTACCGTAGCCTGTGACTGCCCTAACTCTGTGCATTCCATGGGTTTACCAGATTGTTAACAAACAATTACATTGAAAAACGCAGGGCGGGCAACTTATTTGCAACTTCGCGTTTTACACATTCCGAGGGACGTGTCCCTCTATCCTAGCCCTTAGCCTACGGTTTCGATGGGCCAGCTAGCTCCGGCCGCAGCTTTGATTTCGTCGCCCAGAACTCGCCGGATCCGGAACGGAACCTGTTCCTCCCGCCCCAGCCTCATTTCGACCATCGGGACAAAGAAAACGACCCTCTCGCCAAGGACTGAAAGCTCGTGCCAAGGAATGAAAAGCGCCGGATGGCTGAAGCGCGGAATCAGCCTTACGGCCAAATACAGCCCTTCCGGACTCGATCCCAAGGTTAGGCAGTTGTTGTAGTTCAGGCCAGCCCGCAAGCGGGCGCTTTTCCATTGCCAGGTTCGGCCCTCAAACGGCTGCGTCGCGCGAAATCGCTGCGCTAAGTCCGACCAGCCACTGAGTTTGGCGATGAGGGCTGGAACTCCCAAGATAGCGACCGGAAGAATCGCTAGCGGGAACCAAATGTGCTTGAGGAGGTCGCTCATGTTTGTCAGTGGTAGAAACCTACCACAAGTGTGATGGAGTTCGAGCGCAACGCGAATCCGCTAGCTGTTGCTATCCCCGACCTTAAGCACGGCGAGGAACGCTTCCTGGGGAATGTCCACCCGCCCGATGCGTTTCATGCGCTTTTTGCCTTCTTTTTGCTTCTCCAGCAGCTTGCGTTTGCGCGAAATGTCGCCGCCGTAGCACTTGGCGATTACGTTCTTGCGGATGGCGTGGACCGTCTCGCGGGCGATGATCTTGGCTCCGATCGAAGCCTGAATCGCAACTTCAAACATCTGCCGGGGAATGAGTTCGCGCATCTTCGAGACCAGCGCCTTGCCGCGCTCGTAGGCCACGTCGCGATGCACGATGATGGAGAGCGCGTCCACCGGCTCCCCCGCGACGAGGATGTCCATCTTCACCATGGGAGACTGCCAGTATCCGGCGAGATGATAGTCGAGCGAAGCGTAGCCGCGAGACACCGACTTCAGGCGATCATAAAAATCGAGCACGATTTCGTTGAGCGGAAGCTCGTAGTGCAACATCACGCGCGATGAACTCACGTACTCGAAAGTTTTCTGCTTGCCGCGCTTCTCTTCGACCAGAGCAAGAATTCCGCCGACGTATTCTTCGCCGGTCAGGATGGTCGCCATGATCACCGGCTCATCGATTGAGCCGATTTCGCTGGGATCGGGCCAGCGCGACGGGTTGTCGACCTCGATCAGCTCGCCGTCCGTCTTCGTGATTTTGTAGCGAACGCCGGGCGCGGTTGTGATGAGTTCAAGATTGAACTCGCGTTCGAGGCGTTCCTGGATGATCTCCATATGCAGCAAGCCGAGAAAGCCGCAGCGAAAGCCGAAGCCCAGCGCGACGGAGCTTTCCGGCTCAAAGAAAAAAGACGAATCGTTCAATCGCAGCTTTTCAAGTGCCTCGCGCAGCGCGGTGTGCTGATGGGTATCCACCGTATAGAGCCCGGCGAAAACCATCGGCTTGATTTCTTCAAATCCGGGCAGCGCTTCCGGCGCGGGACGCGCATCGTCGGTCACGGTGTCGCCAATCTTGCTGTCGGAAACAGTCTTGATGTTTGCGATCAGAAAACCAGCTTCGCCCGCCTGAAGCTGATTAATCTCAACCGGCTTGGGCGTCATCACGCCGAGGCCTTCGGCCTCAAACACGCGTCCATTCGACATCAGGCGAATCTTCTGTCCTTTGCGCAGAGTACCTTCGATCACACGGACGGACACGATCACGCCTTTGTACGGATCAAACCAAGAGTCAAAGATCAACGCTTGCAGCGGATTCTCAGGGTCGCCCTTGGGCGCGGGAACGCGCTTCACAATCGCTTCAAGCACATCGGGCACGCCTTGCCCAGTTTTCGCGCTGATGAGTACTGCATCGGATGCATCCAGTCCGACAGCGCTTTCGATCATTTCTTTGGCGCGCGGAATATCCGCGCTGGGCAGGTCGATTTTATTGATGACGGGAATGATTTCGAGGCCGTTGTTGATCGCGATGTAGGCATTCGCCAGCGTTTGGGCTTCGACGCCTTGCGATGCATCGACGACCAACAGCGCGCCCTCGCACGAAGCCAGCGATCGCGATACCTCATAGGAAAAATCGACGTGGCCCGGCGTGTCGATCAAATTGAACTGATACGTCTTGCCATCCTCCGCCGCGTACATCATACGGACGGCGTGGGCCTTAATGGTGATGCCGCGCTCGCGCTCCAGGTCCATCGAATCGAGCACCTGGGCCTGCATCTCGCGCGCAGTCAGCGATCCGGTCAACTCCAGCAGACGATCGGCGAGCGTGGACTTGCCATGATCGATGTGCGCGATAATCGCGAAATTGCGAATAAGAGAAGCATCCATGATTTGTGGCGGCAATACGATTCTAACAGCGGAAGCGGCATGGCCCTACGTGCGCGGGTCTGGGTCCGCTCCGGTTAGAATCGAATTCGCATGTTGATACTCGCCTCCGCGTCGCCGCGCCGTCAGGAAATTCTGCGTAATGCGGGCATTGCATTCACCGTCGAGCCTGCGAGAATTCCCGAGGAGGCAATTGAAGGTGAATCCGCGCAGGTCTTGGCGGAGCGCCTCGCCCAAGAAAAAGCTCTCGCCATTGCGCACCGTCAGATTGACGCTTATGTTCTCGGCGCGGACACCGTCGTCAGCGTAGACAACGAAATCTTCGGCAAGCCCGCCGACTCGACCGATGCTGCCCGCATGTTGCGCAAACTTGCCGGACGCAGCCACGAAGTCATCACTGGAGTTTGCCTCGTCCCTCCCGGCAAACTCGACGCTCCCGACCTCCGCAGCCAGTCGACGCAAGTGACGTTCGAGGCCATCTCGCAAAAAGAAATCGAAGATTACGTCGCCACCGGCGAACCCATGGACAAAGCTGGGGCCTACGCCATCCAAGGCATCGCCTCGCGCTGGATTTCAAGAATCGAAGGAGACTACTTCAACGTGGTGGGACTGCCCATAGCACTGGTCTTTCAAATGCTGAAAGACAACGGTTGGACACCGTAGCGAGAAAGTTAAACCTTATTTTCTGGATCGGCGGGCGGAGGAGTTGGCGTTTTTGTTGCGTTCGGATCTTCTTTCATGGACGACTTAAAGTTGCGAATGCCTTCGCCCAATCCCTTGCCCAGGTCGGCAAATTTACGCGGTCCGAACAACAACAGCGCAATGCCCACAATCAGCAATAAGTGCAAAGGCTGAAATAAACCTTCCATGAATCCTCCGTAAACAGCAACTGCTAAAAGTGTAGGCTAGTGGGGGATGTGAGTCAAAGAACGGATATGCGCCGCTAGATCGCCTCGATCAGCCGCGCTAGTAGCGCCGCCCGCCGCGGCAACTCGGCAATCACGATGGACTCGTGCGCCGCATGAGCACCCTCGCCGACACCTCCCAGGCCGTCCAGCGTAGGAATGCCGAGCGCGGAGGTGAAATTTCCATCCGAGCCTCCGCCGACAGCGGCTTCCTCAAGTTTCCATCCGAGGTCTTTGGCAATGGCTTTGGCTTGGCTGTACAGCACAGCGATGCCGCCAGTTCGTTCCATCGGCGGGCGGTTGATGCCCCCCGTCACCGTGATCTTGCAGCGCTTGTCCACCGGACGCAGCGAGCGCAACTGGCGATCGATCACCTTCGCATCCGACGACTTTGCGACGCGGACATCGAAAGTCACTGTTGCCTTGGCCGCAGTGACGTTGACTGCGGTGCCGCCACGAATCAAGCCGGGATTTAGCGTGATGCCGCGTTTCAGATCCACAAATTTCGAGATCGCATCGATCTGCCGCGACAATTCTAAAATCGCGCTGGCGCCTCTTTCGAAATCGAGACCGGAGTGCGCGGCAACGCCATCGATATTGATTAGGTACTCGCCGACGCCCTTGCGAGCCGTCTTGACTGCGCCCTGCGATCCGTAGCTCGGTTCGAGCACCAGCACAGCGGCGGACTTCCGCGCCAATGCCTCCGTTATCTTCCGCGACGATTGGCTGCCGACTTCTTCGTCCGACACCAGGAGAACGATTACCGGACGAATCAATCCTTTGGCTTGCAGTCCACCCAGCACTTGCAACATCAGCGCCACGCCGGATTTCATATCCAGCGCGCCCGGCCCCCAGACCCGCCCTTTCGCGATCTTGCTGGGCATCGTCTTCAGCGTACCCAGCGGATAGACCGTATCCAAATGGCCGAGCAATAGAATAGGCTTCTTTCGCTGCGTTCCCGCAAAATCAACCTGAAGGTGATCGCCATATTCGCCAGAGGGATGCCGCTTGACGCGCCCACCCAGCTTCGCAAATTCGCGCCCGACGAAGGTGGCGAGGCGATCCACATCAGGCTTCGAGCCGCTCGGAGACTCCATCTCGGTCAACTGGCACAGCGTGTCCACGATCGCGTCTGTTCGCGGTTGGAAGTAGGCGAGCCATTGGCGGCTGTCGTCTGTCAAAGGTTTGCTCTTGTCCTTCATCGTTTCTCGCGGCCGAGACGGCCACTTACGGTGCGCTACAGTATAATCGGAAGTCGTTCACAGCCCAATCTTCGCCGACCATGACCGAAACCGTACAACCGACGCTGGACGCACCCGAAGCGCTTAAGACCTCGCTCACCATCGAGGAAATTCAGCGCATTCTTCCGCACCGGTATCCTTTTCTTCTGATCGACCGGGTGGTCGAACTCACCCGCAAGCAGCGCATTGTCGCCATCAAGAACGTCACCATCAACGAGCCGTTTTTCCAGGGTCACTTTCCCGGCATCCCTATCATGCCCGGCGTGTTGATCATCGAAGCAATTGCTCAAGCGGGTGGCGCTTTGCTGTTGACGGAGGTGCCGGACCGCGAACAGCGCCTTATGGTGTTTACCGGAATCGAACGAGCCCGCTTCCGCCGGCCTGTTGTGCCCGGCGATCAGTTGCGGATCGAAGTCGAACTGAAAGTCTGGCGTGAATCGACCCGCGGAATCGCGGTGCGAATGGCGGGAGTCGCATCAGTAGGTGAAAAGCGCGCCGCCGAGGCCACCGTTACTTGCCAGTTGATCGGCCGGGAAACGGGGTCCGGAAATTCCGCCGTGTCCAAGGGCAATGCAGCGCAAGAATGAGCATCCATCCCACGGCGGTTGTCGATCCCAGCGCCAAGATTGATCCGTCCTGCACCGTCGGCCCACATTGCGTAATCAGTGCCGACGTGACGATGGGCCCCCATTGCCATTTGCATTCGCACGTGGTCATGTCCGGCCCGACGACGATTGGAACACGTAATACTTTCTTTCCTTTCTGCTCTGTCGGATGCGCGCCGCAAGACCTCACATATGCGGGCGAACCGACCCGAGTGGAAATCGGCGATCACAATACGATTCGCGAATACGTCACGATCAATCGCGGTACGGTGAAGGGCGGAGGAGTCACTCGCGTCGGGAGCCACTGCCTCATCATGGCCTATGTACACATTGCTCACGATTGTTCGGTCGCGGACCACGTCATCATGGCCAACGCGGCCACACTCGGCGGACACGTCACGGTTGGTGAGTGGGCGCAGGTTGGTGCGCTTTGTCCGGTGCATCACTTCGTCCGCATCGGCGCGCACGCCTTCATCGGCGGGGGCACAACGGTGACTCGCGACGTGTTGCCATTCTCCAAAACCGCCGCCGAACGCGGCACTCGCGCTTATGGGCTCAACGCCGTAGGCCTCGAACGTCGCGGCTTCAGCAAAGAACGCATCCGCCAGATTCATCATGCTTACAAAGTTCTGCTGGCCTCAAAGCTCAATACTTCGCAGGCTTTGGAAAGACTAAGTGCTGAAACTGAACGCGGCGAAGATGTCGATCTCCTAATTGAATTCATCGAAGCATCCGAGCGTGGCGTGATCAAGTAGTCATGAGTTCACCCAGAAAACTCGGCCTCATCGCGGGCAATGGACGCTTTCCGTTCCTCGTCCTCGACGCGGCGCGGGCGCAGGGACTTGAAGTAGTCATCGCCGCGATTAAGGAAGAAGCCGACCCTGCCATTGCTCAGCGCGGCGCGGAGACATACTGGCTATCGCTGGGACAACTTTCCGGGCTCATCGATCTTTTCAGGAAGGCTGGCGTAAACCGCGCCGTCATGGCCGGTCAGGTAAAACATAAGCAGATTTTTTCGAGTATTCGGCCGGACTGGCGGTTGGCCAAGTTGCTGCTGTCGTTGGGAACACGAAACACCGACTCGCTGCTGGGCGCGGTCGCTAAAGTTCTCGCCGATGAAGGCATTCTCTTGGAGAGTTCCACTGCGCTGCTCGAACCGCTGCTCGCCAAGGTTGGCGTGCTGACGGCCCGCGTCCCGTCGGATCGAGAAAAGAAAAATATCGACTACGGACGCAAAGTCGCGCGCCATCTTGGCGACTTCGACATCGGACAAACCGTCGTCGTCGCCGAATCCGCCTGCGTTGCCGTCGAAGCGATGGAGGGAACGGATGCAGCGATCCTCCGGGCTGGTCGGATCATGTCGTCCCTCGACTCCGGCGATTCGCTTTTGAGTCGCGCGCTAACGGTTGTAAAAGTCGCGAAACCCAAACAAGACATGCGATTCGACGTCCCCGTGATCGGCCTGGCTACGATCGAAGTCATGAACAATGCTGGAGCCACTTGCCTCGCTCTCGATGCCGGAAACTGCCTGCTGCTTGACGGAGATGCAATTCCGCGCAGAGCGGAAGACTTAGGCATAGCTATTCAAGCAGATTAAGACTTATGACGAAGACCTTACAGACGGTCGGGCAATTTGTCCTTTTACTCTTGCTCTCTCTCTGCGCCCAGGCACAATCCCCTCCCACACCGCTCCAACCCATCCCAGCAATGCAGTGCAATGAATCCAGCGACGGGTTCTGCGAAATTGAGATGGCAATTCGGGATTCGTCAACCGCGACAGACGGCGTGTTAACTCTGAACGTTGCGGCGACGGATGGAAGCGAGGCAGTGGGGCTTCGCATTCTAATTGCGCCTGAAATGCAGCCCGGACAGATGAATCCCGTTACGCTCTCGCCACAAAATCATTCCCTTTATCGTGGCGGCATTCGCATTCAGCGAACCGGCAGCGAGAGCGATGCCTGGCTCGCGGCACTGGCGCGCTCATACGGCATCAAACATCCTCCCACCGCGATGGACGACGACATTCATTTCACCGCGTATCCGTTTCGCGGCGACCCAGCCACGATCGCCACGCGCGAAGTGTTGTTCGAGCTCTCGCACGACGATCCGAAAAACGCCGTCCCGCAGTGCCAGTTTTTGCTGGAAGTCAATCTGCCCGCACATAACACTCGCTTTCGCGAGGAGAATCAGGACTTCCGCCCTTGCATGATTCGAGTCCTCGCCAAGCCGCAAACCGAATAGGCAGCGCCTATCCGGGTGCAACCGGCCGCTCCACTTTGTGCTCTAATAATCGTTTGTAGACCGACCTCTGAGGACCATCTGACCGGACCCGAACTCATCAACGTGGCAGTCATCGGCGTGGGCGCCTTTGGACGTAATCACGCCCGCGTCTACCATCAGCTCGCGCAACAGGGGCATCCTGTCCGGCTGGTCGGCGTTGTCGATGCTGATCTGGAACGGGCCGACGCCGTTGCGCGCGAATTCGACTGCCGCAGCTTCGGGTCCATCGATCAACTAATCACCACGCACAGCGAAGTGCAGGCCGCATCGGTTGCCGTACCCACCGCGCATCACTATGCCGCCGCCAGTGCCCTCATGGAAGGCGGCGTCGATGTCTTGATCGAGAAGCCTCTGGCGCCCACACTTGCCGAGGCCGACGAACTGATCGCTCTCGCGAAGCAGCATGGCCGCATCGCCCAGGTGGGACATCTCGAACGCTTTAATCCCGCGGTGCGCGCAGCATTGCCGCTGATTACGAAGCCGATGTTCTTCGAGATTCATCGCCTCAGCGTATTTACTCCGCGCTCGCTCGATGTAGACGTCGTGCTCGATCTGATGATTCACGATCTTGACGTCGTGATGTCCTTCGTTAATTCGCCGATCACGGAAATTCGCGCTGTCGGTCTGCCCATTCTTTCGCCCAAAGTGGATATAGCGAACGTCCGCATGGAATTTGCCTCGGGATGCGTAGCCAACTTTACCGCCAGCCGCGTCTCCACTGAGCGCGTGCGCAAGCTGCGCTTTTTTCAGCCCAAGCAATATGTTTCGATCGACTACGGTCGGCAGGAAGTGCTGGTGTTCAGCGTGGGCGACGCCGCACCCGGCGCGACTCCGTCGATCAATCCCGATATCGCCGTTTCCAAGCCACAGGTCACCGCCGAAGAGCCACTGCTCGCCGAGCTTAAATCGTTCCTAGACGCAGTCCGTACCCGCACCCGTCCCGTCGTTTCTTTGGAAGACGGTCGAACCGCTTTGGCTGCAGCACTGGAAGTCGTCGCCAGGATCGAAAAACACGGCGAGCATCTTCACTTAGAAGCGTTGCAAAGTCGATAGCTGCTCTTTGCGCGATTCGCGCTTTACGCGGAGATTACTTCCCAACCTTAACCTGATCGGCGATCTTGTCGTATTCGGATTGCGGCATAACGCGCCGCGTAACCAGCTCGTGGGGGTCGTTAAAAGGACGGCCAACAATCACTCGGTCCGCTTGCCGCGGAGTCACTCCGGGCAAGCTTAGCAATTGGTCTCTGCTGGCGCTGTTCAAATCAAGCCGCTTTGAGGTCCCGCTGCCGCTGCTCAACCCTTCCCGAATGCCTTGCGCGACGGCTGTGGCGTCCTGTTTCATCTCTGCTGTTTCCTGCGCGGTCTTTTCCCGTAGCTCCTGCGGGCTTTGTTGCGACGAGCATGCCACGAGCGAAGCGAGCAAGAGAAGTGCGAAACTCTGCCAATATGGGAATGCTTTCATAGGGAACACTCTTCTTCCGCTGCGTTGGATGACTTTCCAAGTCCGTGGGTTGTGCGGTTACGTCGGTTACGCTCGGCCTCCAGCAACGTGTGCTAAAAAGCAGCTATGGCAACGGTGAGCGCTTCATCGCTGAGAAATACAACGCCCCAGCGCCTGCGGATGTTTGCGCTTATTGTGATTCTCGGGATATTCAGCGTGTGGTGGAACTACCGCTCCAACAACCTCAAAGTAGAGGAGGACCCTACGTCGCAAACCGATCTCGCCGCGGCGAAAGAAGCCGCGCAGCCCCTTCTGGACGCCCTGGAGAAATATCACGCCGCCAACGGGCTCTATCCGGCAAGTTTAGGAGACTTGGAAGACGCAAACGCTCCTTCGCATCATGGGCGGCATGACTATCTATACTCCGGCACGTGGGTCTTCAAATCCGACCCATGCAAGGCGCGCGAAAAAGAACTGCATGGATGGATCATGAAACCGAACAACGAATACCAGAAGCGGATTAACGATTTTAAGAGCGACTGCGTGGCGGGCTACAGAGACTACCAGCTTCAATCGGGCGACTTTCCCCCTGACGCAAATGCGCAACACCGCATTGAACGATGGGCCCACTTCGATTCCCAAACCAAACAATGGACCTTGGGATGGTGCGCCGTCGTCGGCAAGCATAACCAGCAAATGGCGACGAACGGCGTCTGCCGCTGGGGAAATCATGGTGCGGACGTAGTATGGTGAGGCGATGTTTCAAGCCGTACTCTTCGGTGTCGTGGTTTTGTGCCCAATCCCTGTCGCGTCGAAGGGACTGTACCAGTCGAGGCCACGTGTGAAGTACATAGCTGCTGCAACGGCTACGAAACTGGCGACCGCACCAACGAGCAGAGCATTGTCCTCAAGTCGCAGCAGCAGGTAGATCAGGGAATATAAGAAGGTGAAGATGACCAAGGCGCTTGTTCGCTGCAAACCGCTGGCGAACACCCATCCAGCGTTGACGGACAGCAAAATTACCGTAGCAATGCCAGCCAACAGGAACGCGAAATCGAACCCGATTCTTTCGGCCAGAGACAGAAGTAGGAGATAGAAAATGATCTGTGCCATCCCAACGAGGACGTATTGTGCCGGGTGAACCCGCCTGCCGGTGGAGACCTCAAAGATGAAATAGGTTAAGAAAACTAGTCCAACAAACAGCAGAACATACTTCAGGGAGCGGTTAACCGACTGGTAAGGGTCCGCGAGTTCAACAAATGAAACACCAAGCGCTAACGCATCGAGGCCCACGATTGAATCACTCGGCCCTTCCGCACGCACACCGCGCGCGATGAAGGGGATGGACCACTCCGCCGTGAAGCCATTCCTTGAAACAGTCCGGGCGCTGGGAAGAAATCCTCCATCAAATCCCGGGCTCGGCCAGTCTCCTTGCACATCGAGTTGCGTCGTCTTACCGTAGGCGAGCATGGCAATCCGTTGAGCGCCGGAAAATCGCATGGCCGAAGACACGCTGAATTGCGCGTTTGGTTTTACAACGCCATCGACTCGTGCACCAAATAACGCCAGATAAACGTGCTTCTTCGGATCTCCACCGATGGAAATGCCCGGGGCATTTTGCGCCGGAATCATGGTAAGGTTCCTTCCGTCCGTGCTCAAAACGGCGTCAGACAGGGCTCCGCGCGCATCGCTTACTCCGACGACGATCTCCGCTCGGCTCCAATCGAGCTCGGCACCGGCCGGTGCCGCATTGGGGACGCCCGTCAGATCGAAATTTGAGTCCAACTTCAGCTCTGCTTGAAAAACTGGCACCTTGAAGAGGGAGCGGTGGCGCTCTTCAGTGGTGATCTTCATGACGGCTGATGCTCGTGCAGGAAATACGAGATACATACCTCTTCTCGGTATATCTCCAACCGACTGCGCCGGTACGCTGTAGGGAACGGCAAGAGTTGGCCCAAGGAAAGTCTGTTGGCCACCCACATGTCCGCTTATTTCTTTAATGACGTCGGCCGCCCTGTCGGTTCGTTCTGAGATGAGGCTACCGACAAATAGCGCCGGAATCATCATGATCAGCGCCAGCGCAGAGACGACAATGAGCTTCACACCCATCGATTTAGAACTGAATACGGATTGTGGACTTGACCGGAACGAGGAGAAATCATGCATAGGTTGCTCCTCTAACCAAGGTAACTTTGTAATGCAAAGCTCGAAGGCAAAAAATTTTATGCGTGCAGAAGCTCTAGTTTTTTCGGCCCCGCCGGCGCTGAAGTTTCTCCGTTGACTATCGCGGCGTCTCTAACCACTTGCTCGAGTGTCGCAAGATATTCAAGATAGCGTGTGCGTCCCCCCGCAGTAATTCGGCAGATCGTCTGCGGACGGCTGCGGGCATGAGTCTTCATGATCTCAACCATTCCTGCCTTTTCCAGCACATGCAAATGCCGGTTCAAATTGCCGTCGGTAAGAGCACAAAGCTCTTTGAGATCGCCGAACGCCAATCCCTTAGGATTGGTGACCAATGATGTTAAGACGCTAAGTCGGGCGCGCTCATGAATGACGCGATCCAGACCTTCATACGCGAAGCGCGCTTCGCTGAAAGCCGCCTTAGCTTTCATTCTCGCCCCCTTTTGCGGTGGCCAGCAGAATACTCGCGACCAGCATTTGTCCAATGGCGTAGGGAATGCCCATGGCCCAAGGGGCGAGGGCACGGCTGTCCGCAAGAGCGATGCACGTCAGGCCTGTCAACAGATACCACGCGCCCGCGCCGGCGATCTGACGCGGCAGAAAACGGCACGACGAAAACACCCCCAAGCTAAAAATGATTTGCCAAAGTCCGGGAAGCATCCATAGTACTGACGGAGCAAATCGCACAAGCGCGAGCGTAACCAAGGCGCCCGCGCCAACTGAGGGTAGAAATTGCTCCACGGCCATGCGGATCATCTCGTCCGCCATGCCGGAGTGAATGCGGTGCGTTCGAGCGTACATTTCTACGCCAATTAGCGTCGCCGACAATAGGGCGGTCGCGATCCATATACTCAGATACGCGGAAATATGATTGACCGGATCTGGCAGCCAGAGCGCCTGGATTCCGGCGGCTGAAAGCGCGAGCAGACTCGTTCCGGCGTGGGTCGCAGGTCCATATCCTCGGAATTCCGCAGTCATGGCAATTTGCCTGCGTATGCTGCCGATGTCGCCGAGCGCTTTGTTCAGGTCGTCCATATGACTTAGCTTTGCAATACAAAGTAACCGAGTACGGGCCGGTTGTCAATGGGCAAATGTCGCGGGCCTGTATTGCAGTGGGATGCGACAATAGCCTCAATCTAAAAATGCAGAATCTCCGCAAACTTGTCTTATTTCTTGTCCTTTCCGTATTCCCGTTACCCGCTCAAACTACGCATCAGTCCGCTAGCGCCCGGCCACAGTACACCTACACCGTCGTCCACATTTTCCATCACGATCCCTCGGCGTTTACGCAGGGGTTTGCTTATCGCGATGGATTCTTTTATGAGGGGACTGGGTTGAATGGGCGGTCGTCGTTGCGCAAGGTTCGCGTCGAGACGGGAGAGGTTGTCCAGCAAGTACCGCTCGGCGAAGAATATTTTGGCGAGGGCATCACGCTGGTGAAAGACCGCGTGCTGCAACTCACATGGAAGTCGGGAATCGGGTTTGTTTACGACCTGAACGACTTCCATCTCTTGCGCAAGTTTTCCTACGCAGGCGAAGGCTGGGGCTTGGCGTCCGATGGACGCGACGTGTTCATGAGCGACGGCAGTTCTGAGATTCGCGTTCTCGACGCGGACACGCTGCGCGAAAAGCGCCGCCTCAAGGTCCGCGACGGCGCGATGCCGGTCGATCAATTGAACGAACTGGAGTTCGTCGAAGGACAGATCTTCGCGAACGTCTGGCACAGCAATCGCATCGCCCGAATTTCTCCGCAAACCGGCGCCGTCGTAGGTTGGATCGATCTCTCTGGCCTGCTCAGCCCAATGTATCGCCTCGATCCCGACGCGGTGCTCAACGGCATCGCCTACGATCCGGTAAAGAAGAGGCTGTTTGTCACCGGAAAACTCTGGCCCAGCGTGTTTGAGATTCGGGTCGTATCTAAGAAATGAGGTTATCCTTTGTGACCTGAAGAAGAAGTAGTCATCCCGAAGACCCGGCGTTCTCTCCAGCCGGGCGAGGGATCTGGCGCGCACGAACCGCAACTCCCTTTACACTTATTGACAGCCGCCCCGCCGCTTTTCCCCTACGCTGGAAGCAGTAACCTCCTAAGTGCTTAGACTTTCGTGGCATCGCGCACTCGGCGGAAAGGTGCGAAAATTGAACTAGGGAATGTTTTTATGCCCGCACACGCGCAGGGTGAAGTGTGCGCGGAACTAAGTTTAAGGAGCGGCACCGAATCGTTCAGGCGCCGCGTCTAACTGTTCTAGCTGATCTAACCTGACAACTGATGTCGACGACGCAAATTCCGCCGCCAGTGCCGCCTCCGCCGCCGGTGGGATCGGGTCGCGACGCGTCCGACTTGTACGACGCGAAAACCTGGGAGTCGGCCTATCGCGAACTGCACGACGCGCCCGCGCTGCTGATTCAACTCCAGGACGAACTTTCTACCTCCCGCAAGCGCGAAGCGTTTTGGATCTCGGTCGCGGTTCACTTGATCTTGATCATTTTCATCGTCAACCTGACCCGTTTTACCGGATGGTTTCCCAAGCCATCCGTTCTGGTGACCAAGCTTAATGATAAAGACGCGACATATTTGGAACTGCCACCAGATTTGGAAAAGGCGCCGACGAAGCGTCCTGACACGGACAAGATTTCCGACAAAGATCGCGTCGCGATGTCGAAGTCTCCGCAGATCAATCGCGAGCAGCTCAAGAAGATACTCGAGTCGGGCCGGGTGGGCCGACCCAATCCCAGCGGAGCGCCGCAACAGGCGCAGCAAAATGCGCAGCCTGCTCCGCAAAATCAGACGCCGCCACAATCGAATTTCACGCCGCCTCCGCCCGATCAAAATCAGACCGCGCGCTTACAGCAACCGCCCGCGGTTCAGCCGAAACCTAGTTTCAACATTGGCGGATACGCGGGCAACATCACGGCCAGCGCAGCCAACGCGGCAGCTGCCAATCGCGGCGGTTATGCCGGAGACAGCGGCGACTACGGCACCGGCAACGGCCGTCCCTCGGTTGCGCACATGGGCCCGGTCGACATTCTCAGCGACACCATGGGCGTCGATTTCGGTCCCTATTTGCAGCGCGTGCTGCATGACGTGAAGATCAACTGGTACAACATCATCCCAGAAGTGGCCCGCCCGCCGTTGTCCAAGAAAGGCACTGTCGTCATCGAATTTGCCATCACCAAAGACGGCAAAGTCGCGGGCATGAAACTGGATAGCACTTCCGGCGACACCGCTCTCGATCGCGGCGCATGGGGCGGAATCACAGCATCGAATCCATTCCCGCCATTACCCACGGAGTTCGGGGGACAGTACCTGCTGCTACGCTTTAAATTTCTCTACAACTACGCGCCTGGCGAAGTGCAGTGAGCTCGCCGTTCCCTCTGACTATCAGCCAGTCATCGCGCCTATAACCACAACGGCGTTCTCAACATAAACTTCTCCGCTGATTCTTGACTTTGTATCTCGCGCCATTCTCTCCTGGAGGAAAGGTTTCGTGGGTGGCTTTGCCGATCAAGCCTCGCGCGCCTTGGGGCGATGCCAACTCAAATACCCCAGCGGGGCGACGTATCTCGCGTCTACACTGGCAATATTCTTCCAGGAGCGACCGAACCCCTTCCCGCAAAATTGCTATAATCGCCTGATGCGGCGGGAGTAGCTCAATCGGTAGAGCACCGGACTGTGGCTCCGGACGTTGCGGGTTCAAGCCCCGTCTCCCGCCCCAAAACGAATCTTCACTCCCATCCGAATCGTTGCCGGGCAGCCTTCGGCGGCCTGCTCTCCCGCGTTTGTCTTTTGCAATTCCGGGGCGTATATTTATTTCTGGGACTGTTGTGTAGGACTTCGTTTTCTCGGAGCACACCAGTGGGCGCAAGCCCACATTTTATTTTGCGGCACGTTCCGAAGTCGATAACAGCCCTGTAAGTGATTGAAGGAAATGGCGTTTGATCCCGACAAGGTGCGTGAGATCGCGGGCCGGGTGGCGGCGACGCACGGCTTGGAAGTCGTCGAAGTCGAGTTGCGAGGCGGAGGCAAGGCGCGCATGTTGCGCATCGTCCTTGATAAGCCTTGGGCAGGTCAGGCGGAAACGGGTGCTGAGGCTGAGCTTGCCGGAGTAACGCACGAAGATTGTGCCAAGGTTAGCCGCGAAGTGAGCACGATCCTCGATATCGAGGATGTGATGGCAGGCGGCTCGTATTTGTTTGAAGTTTCTTCCCCGGGGCTGGATCGGAAGCTGCTTCGCGCCGCGGATTACGAACGCTTCGTGGGCAGCCGGGTGAAGTTGAGTACGCATAATCCGGTGAACGGCAACCGGCACTTCGAGGGGCAGTTGGAAAAGTTCGAACGCAATCGGATTACGGTACTGATCGGTGGAGCGAGGAAGAAAAAGCGCTCCGAGCGAGAAGACGCTCCGCAGTCCTTGGAAATTGACTTGGCGAACGTGGAAAAAGCGAATCTGGTTCCGGAGATATAGATTCGTGGAGATTTTCTTGAAATCCGGCGAAGGATTTCGGGACGCAACACCCAGTGAGTGTCTATGGCGAGCGAGCTCTACAACACGATTGAAGCTCTTAGTAAAGAGAAAGGCATCGACCCGAAAATTGTGGTCGCGGCCATCGAGGACGCCATTGTCGTCGCGACTCGAAAATATTATAAGAGCCAGGAGAATCTGCGCGCCGAGCTCGAAAAAAGCTCAGGTAAGATTCGCGTTCATGTAGTCAAGGCGGTGGTAGAAACGCCTGAGCAGGTGGAAGACCCCCTGTTGCAGATCACGCTGGAAGACGCCCGCAAGATCAATCCCGCGCTGGAAGTCGGCGGCGAACTGCTGATCCTGAAAGAGACCGAAGGAATTCTGGGACGCATCGCCGCGCAACTGGCCAAGCAGGTCATTTTCCAGAAAGTTCGCGAAGCCGAGCGCGATACGGTTTATAACGACTACATCGGCAAGGTCGGCGAAATCGTCAACGCTGCGGTGAAGCGTATCGAGGGGCCGGATGTGATCCTCGACCTGGGAAAGACCGAAGGCCGGATGCCGCGCAAAGAGCAGTCGCGGCTGGAGTCCTTCGCGATCGGTGAGCGGACGCGGGTCGTCATCGCTCGCTTGGAGAAAGCGGCGAAAGGCCCGGCGGTCGTGGTTTCCCGCGCCGTCCCTGAATTGGTGCAGCACTTGTTCCAGACCGAAGTGCCGGAGATTTACGATGGCACCGTCGTGATTCGCGCCATCGCGCGTGAGGCTGGGGAACGCACGAAAATCGCCGTCATGTCGAAAGACAAAGACGTGGACGCGGTGGGCGCCTGCGTGGGCATGAAGGGCATGAGAGTGCAATCGATCATCCGCGAACTGCGCGGCGAGAAGATTGACATCATCGAGTGGCACGAAGACTCAGTCACGTTCGCCGAAAAAGCGTTGCAGCCTGCGAAAGTCAGCAAGGTCACGATTGTCGATGCAGCCGACAAGCACCTCGAAGTTGTGGTCGACGACAGTCAACTCTCGCTCGCCATCGGCAAGAAGGGTCAGAACGTCAGGCTCGCGGCCAAGTTGCTGGGCTGGAAGATCGACATCAAGAGCGAGGAAGAGAAACGACAAGAAGTGGAGCAGCAGATGGCTGCGCTGTTGCCGCCAACGGCGACTCCGCTCGCAAGCGTTGTCGAACTCGGTGAAGAACTGGTCGCGAAGCTCGGCGCGGCGGGCATCGTAACCGTCGAAGCGCTCGCGGATATGACTCCGGAGCAACTCGAAGCGATCGAAGGCATCGATCCCGAGACCATCGAAAAGATCAGCCTCGCGGTCAGCGATTATTTTGCCGCGCTGGACGCAGCAGCGGCCGCAGCCGACGCAGCGGCGATCGAAGCGCAGAATGCAGCCGACGCGGCGGCAGCGGAAACTTCGGCAGAGACGAATCATGTTGCCGAGCCGCAAGCTCTGAAAGCGGAAAACGGGGAAGCGGTTTCGGATTCCGAAGTACCCGAAGCGATTGCAGAACAAATTGCGGAAGAACCTCAACATTCTTCCGAGAACCAGCGATAATTGGACATGACGCGTTTGCCAAAGCAAACACGCGACAAAGCCACTGCCGTGAGGTTGACATGAGGACTTAGCGGAGCCGGGTGGCACAAAGGGGCGGATGAGTAAGATTCGAATCAACGATCTGGCGCGAGAGCTGGAAGTCAAGAGCAAAGCTATTCTGGATGTGTTGGCAGAGGCGGGCGTCACTGAGAAAAAGACGCACTCCAGTTCGCTCGAAGACTTCGAGGCGGATAAAGTGCGCAGCGCGCTGCGCGGTTCCGGTACGCGGAGTTCCAGCCGACCATCGCGTGCCAGCCAGCCTGAGAACGACGGCGGATTCAAGACAAAGATTGACCTCTCGAATATCTCCAAGCCCGGCGATGTTCTGAAGGCGATCATTAGTAAGCAGACCCCTGCCGCTGCGCCGGAAGCTCCCGCACCCCCCGCGCGACCCACCCTGGTTCCGCCTGCGGAGACACAGCCAGTGGCTTCGACGCAAATTACCACGGCTCCCGCAGCCAGTTCGATTCCCCGACCAACGGCTCCGGCTGCGCCTTCTGTGCCGCCTGCACCGAAGTTGGTCACCCCGAGTTCAGTTGCCCGTCCTACTTTCACTGTGCCGCAGCCCAAACCGGTTGTGCCCCCTGCGCCGACACAGGTTGTCGCGCCAAGTGCTCCGGCGCCGGCAGTACCGCAAGTGCCGCGGCCGGCCGCTCCAATTTCGGCCGCTCCCGGCAACGTCGGCGCACCGCCTAGACCGACCGCGCCGCCTCCAGCCCCGCCGCGCATGATCGTTCCTCAGACTGGGCCGCGTCCGGTCTACAAGGCTCCCATTCGTCCCGGTACGACAAGTTCGTCGCAAGCCAGCCCCGGAGCGCCAATGCGTTCCGCGCCTGGCCGTCCCGTGCCCGGACAACCAATTTTTCAGCGCCGCCCCACCGGACCCCCGGGAGCGCCGGGGACGAATCGCCCGGGATCATCGCGTCCCGGCGAACGCCGCCCGATGCATCCCACGCGAACTTCGCCGACAGGCGCGCGCCCGCTCGGCGTAGGCCCAGCCGCCGGACCGCCGGCGCCGGGCGCAAATCGCCCTGGAACTCGTCCGGGATCGCCTGCCCGACGGCCCGGCCAGCGCTACGTTCCCCGCGGAGTTAAAGAGGGCCCGATGAAGGGCTACACTCCGCCGCCGCGCATGTCGCTCTCGAACGAGCCGCAGCCCATTACGCGGACCATCACCATCAACGAAGGCATCAGCGTCAAGGATCTTGCCGAGAAGCTCGAAATTCGCGCGAAGGATTTAATTTCGCGCCTGCTGTTACGAGGAGTCTTCGCCACCGTCAATCAGACTCTCGACACTGAACTCGCCAGCGAAATGGCCCGCTTCTTTGGCGCCGACACCAACGTCATTAGCTTTGAAGAACAGACCGCGAAGGATATTGCCGAATCCGCGGAAGGCGAAGTCGGCACCGGTGAGTCGTTGCCACGTCCTCCAGTGGTCACGATCATGGGCCACGTCGATCACGGCAAAACAACGCTGCTAGACTCAATCCGCTCGACCGACGTCGCGGGTGGCGAAGCGGGCGGCATCACACAGCATATCGGCGCATATAAAGTCACCATCGGAGACAAGCAGTCTCCTGCCTACGGTCGACAAATTGTATTTCTCGACACGCCCGGTCACGAAGCCTTCACCCGAATGAGATCGCGCGGAGCAAAGGCCACCGACATCGTCGTCTTGGTTGTCGCCGCCGATGATGGCGTGATGCCGCAAACGATTGAAGCCATCGATCACGCCCACGCCGCCGAAGTTCCGATCATCGTCGCCGTCAACAAGATCGACAAGCCGGGTGCGCTGCCCGAACGGGTCAAGAAGCAATTGGCGGATCGCGGCCTCATGCCCGAAGAGTGGGGCGGCACGACGGTCTTCGTCGACGTTTCAGCGAAGCAGAAAACCAATCTCAATCTGCTGATGGAAATGATTTGCCTGGTCGCGGACTTGCAAGATCTCCGTGCCAATCCTGATCGCCCCGCCACGGGTCTCGTGCTCGAAGCCAAACTGGATCGCGGACGCGGCCCGGTCGCCACCGTGCTAGTACAAAACGGCACGCTGCGCGCAGGAGAAAATTTTGTTGTTGGCAACGTCTATGGCAAAGTTCGCGCCATGTTCGATGACCGCGGCAAAGTGCTGGAAACTGCGCCGCCCTCGACTCCGGTCGAAATTCTTGGCATGGAAGGCTTGCCCCAAGCGGGCGATCAATTCGTCGTCGTCGCCGACCGCGACAAAGCCCGCGGCATTTCCGAATACCGCGAACAAAAGGCCCGTGAAGCCACGCTGGCCAAGAGCTCGCGCGTATCGCTGGAAGGTCTGGCGGAACAGCTACGAACCGCCGGCACCAAGGAATTGAACATCATACTTAAAGGCGACGTTGGCGGCTCGGTCGAAGTGCTCACCGATCTTCTCTCGAAGCTGTCCAACGATAAAGTCCGGCTGAAAGTCATTCACAGCGGCGTCGGCGCGATCACCGAAACCGATGTGCTGCTTGCATCGGCGTCGAACGCCATTGTCATCGGCTTCAACGTGCGTCCTGAGCGCAAAGCGCAGGAACTGGCCGATCAGGAGAAAGTCGACATTCGGCTGCACTCGATCATTTACGAGTTGCAGGACGAAATAAAACGCGCCATGACCGGACTGCTCGAACCGACCATCCGCGAAAACTATCAGGGCCGCGCGCTGGTCAAAGAAACTTTCCGCATCCCGAAAGTCGGAACCATCGCCGGTTGCTCCGTCACCGACGGCGTAATCAAGCGCGATAACGAAGTGCGCCTGCTGCGCGACAATGTCGAAGTATTCAAGGGCAAAATCGGCTCTCTGCGACGCTTCAAGGACGACGCCAAGGAAGTCACCAACGGCATGGAGTGCGGCATCTCGCTAGCCGGATACGGCGACATCAAAGCAGGCGACATCATCGAAGCCTTCGTGCTGGAGAAAATCGCCGCCGAAGCCATGGCGTAGGACGGCCCTGTGAGAAATTCGACCCGCCTTGGACTTTAGGTGGGGCCGCGCTTCATCGCCCCAGGGCAGAAAAGCGCGGCAACTGAGGCTGCTCCATTAAGCCGCCGCACTATGATCGCTTTCCTTACCCTCGAACTGCATATCGAAGGCGCGCAATCCCTCAAAGACCGGCGACAAGTGGTTCGCAGCCTGAAAGACCGGCTACGCGCCCAGTTCAACATCGCAGTCGCGGAGTTAGACGCTGCCGAACTCTGGAATCGCGCAACCGTCGGCATCGTGAGCATCTCCAGTTCTCGCGATTATCTGGACGGCCAAATGAAGATCGTGGAGCGCCATGCGGCAAAATTGGCCAACCAAAATGGCGCTGAAGTGGCCGATTCCTTCCTCGAATTCCTCTGAGGTCGAGCCAACTTTAACAATTAATACGTTTTTCGCGCCGCTTTTTCTGGTATTCTCATTCGTTTTACTTAGGGTATAAGAGGTTGCAACCGTGGAGAACAGAAGCCAAAAGTATCATCGGGAACGATTGGGCCAAGCCCTGCTCGAAGAGATCGAAACCATCGTGGAAGGCGAATTATCTGACCCCAGGATCGGTCTGGCCAGCATCAGCAACGTGATCATGGCGGAGGATTCGCGCTCTGCCAAAGTCTTCGTCACGGTCGAGGGCGATGACGCGGAAGCCGCAACCACGCTCGAAGGACTGACTGCTGCCGTCGGGTACATCCGCCGCGAAGTCGGCGAACGGTTGCAACTGCGCCGTCCCCCAGAACTTTATTTTCAGGTGGATCGCTTCGGCCAAGCCGCGGCGCGAGTGGAGCAATTGTTACATCGATCGAAAGCGAGGCAGCGCAAAGTTTGAACTGGGAGCGGAGGAGCAGTCCGGCAATGCTGGATGAAGTTCTCAAACAGATCGACCGGCGCGAAAGCTTCGTGCTGACGTCGCACGCCCGTCCTGATGGCGACGCCATCGGCTCGGCGCTCGCCTGCGGGCAGATTCTCAGCGCGATGGGCAAGCACGCAGACGTCGTGCTGCATGACGGCGTCCCCCGCATTTACAATCGGCTGCCCTTCGCTGAAAGAGTACAACAGTCGGCCCGCGTGGACGGCAGCTACGAAGCTGCAATTTTGCTCGAATGCGACAGCATCCAGCGCACCCGCCTCACCGGTCTCGAAGGACGTTTCCTCATCAACATCGACCATCACTTGAGCGGACGCAACTTCGCCAACGTGAACTGGATCGAGCCGGGGGCAGTCGCGACCGCCGAACTGGTCTACAAGTTGGCGCGCGCGGCGAACGTGAAGATCACTCCCGACATTGCAACTTGCCTCTACACCGCCGTCCTCACCGATACGGGATCGTTTGTGTTTGAAGGCACCAACGAACACACGTTTGAGCTCGCTCGGGAATTCGTGCTGGCCGGAGCCGATCCGGCGCGTTGCGCGCGCAGCGTATACTTTGCGCATTCCGTCGCGAAGATGCGGCTGCTGGGCGCGGCGCTTTCCGGCATGCGCGTGGAAGGCAATCTAGCCTGGGTCGCAATCACGCAGGCGCAAATGGATCAATTTGGCGCTAAAGAAGAAGACTGCGAAGGCCTGGTCAATTACGTCCTGTCAATCAAAGATGTAGAAATTGCGGCCTTCTTCCGCGAGACTCCCGACGGCCGCTACCGCGTCAGCCTGCGCAGCAAGGGCCAGCTCGACGTCGCCTGCATTGCCGAAGGCTTCGGCGGCGGTGGACACCAATGCGCCAGCGGCTTCGGCGTCGACGGCCCGCTCCAGCATGCCACGCGCCAAGTGCTTCCACTTCTTCTGCGCCAGTCGCTGCAATAACTCCAGCTCAGAAATCTCACTACAATAGACTTCATGGACGCCTCTATGTTGCGCCAACTCATCTCGTTCGTCGCCGCCATGATGATCTTGCTGGCCTACGTCGGCCACCAGTTTGGCTGGATGAATTCGCGCCAGCCCGCTTACAACATTCTCAACGCGCTCGGCTCCGCCGTGCTGGCTTACATCGCTTTCCATCCCTTTCAACTAGGCTTCGTCGTGCTCGAGGGCACGTGGGCACTCACCAGCGTCTATGCGCTGATGCGGTCATAGCGATGTCTAACCCAATCAAGATAATCGGCGCAGGACTCGCAGGTTGCGAAGCGGCGTGGCAGTGCGCCCGCCGGGGAGTGCGCGTCGATCTCTACGAAATGCGCCCTGTACGGAACACACCGGCGCACCAGACTGGCGACTTCGCCGAACTGGTCTGCTCCAATTCGTTGAAATCCGAAAGTGAGAACACAGCGCCCTGGCTGCTAAAAGAAGAAATGCGCCGCGCCGGATCGCTATTGCTCGACATCGCCCGCGAGTGTTCGGTTCCGGCAGGCCACGCCCTCGCTGTGGACCGCACGGCGTTTTCTGCGCGAGTCACCGAAGCAATTTCTCGCGAGCCGCTGATCGCAATCCATCGCGAAGAAGTCTGCGATTTTTCGGACGACTCCATCACCATCGTCGCAACCGGTCCGCTGACGTCCGACGCGCTTTCGGCTGCCATCGCGCAAGTCACCGCGAAAGCGAACGAGAGTCCTCACCTTTATTTCTACGACTCGATCAGCCCTATCGTCGAAGCCGATTCCATCGATCAATCGAAAGTCTATCTCGCCGCCCGCTACGACAAAGGTTCGGCGGATTACATTAACTGCCCCATGAACCGGGAGGAATACGAAACGTTCATCGACGCTCTGCTCCGCGCCCAACCCGTCGAAGAAAAAGAGTGGGAGAAGCTAAACTACTTCGAGGGCTGCTTACCGATCGAAGAGATCGCGCGTCGCGGTCGCGACACACTCCGTTTCGGCCCCATGAAACCCGTAGGACTGAAAGACCCGCGCACCGGACGCATCCCCTACGCCGCAGTCCAATTGCGGCAGGAAAATCTGCGCGCCGATTCCTACAACCTCGTCGGCTTTCAGAATCACATCAAGTTCGGCGAGCAGGCACGCGTGCTGCGGCTTATCCCCGGATTGGAAAACGCCCGCTTCCTGCGCTTCGGACAAATCCATCGCAATACTTACATCAACTCGCCCGCGCTCCTGAACGCGACTTTGCAATTGCGCACCAGGCGGCGCCTCTTGTTCGCAGGGCAAATTTGCGGCGTCGAGGGCTACGTCGAATCAATCGCCACTGGCTTGCTTGCAGGAGTGCATGCGTCGGCTCTGGCCCTAGAACAAGAGCCAATCCCGCCGCCGAGAGCGACCGCGCTGGGCTCATTGGTCCATTACGTCACGAATGCGGACGCCAAGAAATTTCAGCCGGCCAACATCACATTCGATCTGCTGCCCGCGCTCGATGTGAAAGTGAAAGACCGCAAAGAGCGTCATCGACAACAATGCCAACAGGCGCTTACTCAGTTGGAAAAATGGTTGCCGAGCGTGCTTCCCTCAGAAACAATTCTTGCGATCCGTTAGTGATGTCCGTGAATACGGTCGTACTTTTCGCCCGCCAGAATCGCCACGGACAAGCGATTTTCCTTTGGCGGCAATGGGCAAGTCGCATACGGCGTAACCGAACACGGCGGGTTGTATGCCTGGTTGAAGTCGAGCACCACGGTGCCGTCCTTGGCCGGCGCAGTGTCCAGAAAACGTCCCGCAGGATATGTATCGGTTTTGCTGGTCGGATCGTTAAACACAAAAAAGAATCCGTTGCCAGCCTCGCCTCCCAGCGCTGAAAGCCGATACTCCTTTCCATTCAAGGCGAACACCGCTTCGCCTGGCACCGGCGTCGGATCGACATCGCCAAGAACGTTGGGCACATCGACCGTCTTCGGACTCGGCGACGGAACCCACTTAGCGACGATTCGATACGAAAGATCGAGCGGATAAAAAATCGCTCCGCGATAGGCTTGCACCGCCGGGCTTTCGGAGTCTTTGAGCCGAATGCCAATGCGCTGACCGCGAACAATCACTTTGAAACGCAACGTCCCCATGTCGACGAGCGTTGGTCTCTCCGACGTATCGGGATCGAGCTTTGTGGTTAGCACTTCTTTTCCAGCGATCATCGTATGCGCGTCGGGGGCAGACTTTAACGTGACCTCTTTGCCGTCGAGCACGAATGCTCCCGCCTGGGCGGGACCTTTGGGAAAGACGACCATATTCTTAGGATCGGAGCCGAATGTGTTCTCCCCCGGTTTCAACCAAAACAACCCCGCCAGAGTGAGCCAGTTTTGCTTGCGATTATCGACCAACTCCGCCTTCCACTTCTCGACAGCTTGGCGATAGACGGGATCGATTTCCGCGGGCTTGGATTTTGTTTCGGAAGGAGGCTGCGCCGCGAACGCACACACAGCATAAAGGGTTGCGAACAGGAAAATCTTGACCACGCGCATGGATTCTCCAAAACCCGACTCTATTGGTCGGGAATCAATTTAAGAATTGTCGCATATTCCAGGCGTTGTGGAAGCACTCTTGGCGTACCAGCGTCTTCAAGAGTTCTTATAATCCCGGGGATCGGGCAGGGCCTCTAACCCGCGTCCGGCGAAGATCGCGGCGAACTCTTGCATCAGTTCTTGGTGGATAACTCCATTCGTAGCCAGAGTCTGATCGCCGACTAACTCGAATGGACTTCCGTCGAAGCGGCTCACACGACCACCGGCTTCCTGCACCAGCAAGACCCCGGCAGCAACATCCCATGGTTTTAGATTGAACTCCCAAAAGGCGTCGAAGCGTCCGCAGGCGACGTAGCAAAGATCGAGGGCGGCAGAACCGGCGCGGCGCACTCCGTGCGAACGCAGAGTGAACTGGTGGTAGAAATGGATATTGGGATTCTTATTTCGCTTGTGGCTGGGAAAGCCAGTGGCGATCAGCGATTCGGCCAACTTGGGCGTACGTGAAACGTAAATACCGTGACCGTTAAGCGACGCGCCGTTGCCTTTCTCAGCGGCAAACAGTTCGTCGCGAGTTGGATCGTAAACGACGCCCGCAATGCGCTCTCCTTTGTGATCGAGCGCCATCGACACGCAGAAGACGGGATAACCGTGCGCGAAATTCGTGGTGCCATCCAGCGGGTCGACATACCAGCGGTATTCGCTCCCCGTATCTTTGAGGCCTTCTTCTTCGCCGAGCACATCATGATCGGGCCAGAGCGCCCGAATGCGTTCTCGAATCAACGCTTCGGATTGACGGTCCGCGATGGTTACCAAATCGGCATCGCCCTTATATTCGATCGCCACCCGATTGCGAAAGTGCGACATAAGCAACGCCCCAGCCTCGCGGGCAATTTCGGACATCTCTGGCAAAAAACTTTTCGTCGAGGAAGGAGTAGAAACAGAAGTCTTCAGGGTTTGGTTCGCTTTCCGCTATCTTCGGCGATGTACATGATTTCGTGCTTGTAGATGAATAGATTAGGCTCGCCCTGGCGGGTCAGGCGCACCATGTTCTGGTCGTAGTACTCGATCCAGCCGCGAACGACTTCGCCGCTCAAGAGCTTAATGCTGACGGGAACTTGTTTGTCTCCGAGCGACTTGAGGTAGGCCGCCTCTTCACTCGTCTCCGCCGGCGGCGCGCCTTTGCTCTTGCGCGAGTTAGCCGAACTTTGCGGTGCGAACGCCATAACAGAACACTATCTGGACTTCTTGCTGGATTCGGCCTTGGGCTTCTTGCTCGACTCTTTCGCCGATTCCTTGCTCGATGAATCTTTGGCGGTTGCGTCTTTCGCCGAAGCCTCTTTGCTTCCCGATTCATTCGATCCAGAGTCTTTGCTGCCGCCCTCAGAGTCGCCGCCGTCCGACTTCGACGATTCGCCGTTGGAGTTGCCCACCGAGGCGGCGGAACCAGCCTTCTTGGCGTAATCTGTGACATACCAGCCTGAGCCTTTGAATTGCACGGCGGGCGCGGAAATGAGCTGCTCTACCGCGCCGCCACAGTCGGGGCACTTTTTCATCGGCTTGTCGGAGAACTTAACGATCCGCTCAAAGCGGTGGTGACAGTTCTTACATTCGTACTCGTAAAGAGGCATAGCGGAAGTTTCGGAATCCTATACGTGTATTACTCATCATTTTAGCAGGCATTGGGTTTGCGCCCGGAATAACTGAACAGGAGCAAGAAATGAAAACGTGCACTTTAGGTGATAGCGGTCTCTCGGTCTCAGCCATGGGCTTGGGATGCATGGGTATGTCCGAGTTCTATGGCAAACAAAATGACGAAGAATCGATTGCCACAATCGACCGTGCGCTCGACCTCGGAATCACCTTTCTCGACACCGCCGACGCCTACGGTCCCCATACCAATGAAGAATTGGTGGGCAGGGCCATCGAGGGCAAGCGAGAGAAGTTCACCATCGCGACCAAATTCGGCATCGTGCGCGATCCCAACGATCCGAATGCCCGCGGCTTGAGCGGACGGCCGGATTATGTGCGGAAGTCCTGCGACGCCAGTTTGCAGAGGCTGGGGATTGAGACCATCGATCTTTATTACCAGCACCGCGTCGATCCTGACACGCCGATCGAGGAAACCGTTGGTGCTATGGCGGAGCTGGTGGCGGTAGGCAAAGTGCGCTATCTGGGACTGTCTGAGGCGAGCGCGAAAACGCTGCGCCGCGCGGTGAAGGAGCATCCCATAGCTGCGCTGCAAACGGAATACTCGCTCTGGACTCGCGACCCGGAAGAAGAAATTTTGGCGACCTGCCACGAACTCGGCGTCGGTTTCGTCGCATACAGTCCGCTGGGGCGAGGTTTCCTAACCGGCCAATTCAAGAAGTTCGAAGACATTCCCGAAGACGACTACCGGCGCCACTCCCCGCGTTTTCAAGGTGAAAACTTCAAGAAGAACCTGAAACTCGTGAATCGAGTGAACGAAATTGCCGGCGAAAAAGGGTGCACCCCCTCGCAACTGGCCCTGGCCTGGGTGCTGGCGCAGGAGGTCGTGCCGATACCCGGGACAAAGCGCCGCAGGTATCTGGAAGAAAACGCCGCAGCCCGGGATGTGGAGTTGACTCCTGACGACCTCCATCGTATCGACGAAGCGTTTCCCTCAGGCGCGGCGTCGGGATTGCGTTATAGCGAGTCGATGATGGCGCGGGTAAACGGTTAGCCGGTATCAAGCGGATCACTAAAACTTTTTCGATCCTTATCCTTGTCTGCGCTAGAAGTACGCTTTCAATGCAAACTGAATCACCCGAGGTCCGCGGTCGGTCGTGATCTGCGCGAACTGACCGCTGAAACCTTCCGACCCGTTCTGAAAAGTTGGACTGTAGAACTGCGTATGGTTGAATGCGTTGAAGAATTCCGATCGAAATTCCAGCAGTTTGCTCTCTGAGAACTTGAAGTCTTTGGCAATTGAGAAATCCCAGTTGTTGATGCCCGGCCCACGCAACACATTGCGTCCCATGTTGCCGTGCGTGAAGAGTGGCACACCGCCAGCAACGAGTTGGGCTGAACTTATAGCCAGTGGATCTGCCGGTAGCCCGGTAGGGTTACCCACTGAACACACGAGGTTCGTCGGATTCACGATGAAGATTCCTGTCTCCGTCCCACCGAGGCAGCTACCGTTAACACCATTCGAGCTGGGCGAGAAGGTCTGCTGCTGCCGCAGATTGCTGAACTTCTGAATTGGGCCGACAACACCCGGCCTATCGAGGTAACTGTTGAGTTCGCTCGAATTGTTTTCGGAAAAGAACGTGAACGGATTTCCCGACTGGAACGTTGCGATGGTCGCGATACTCCATCCACCCAAAGCGCGATGCGCAAACCCGCTATGAAAAGGCTTGTCTAATGGCAACTGCCAGATGGGGCTCAAGACCAGACGCTGCGGAGCGTCGAAATCCGCCAGTCCCCGATCGACGGCCGGATTCGTGGGGTCAGTCAGCGTCGAAGAGCGGGCCCGGAAACCTGAAGCGTCGTCGATGGTTTTGGCGATGGTATACGCTACTCGAAATTGAACGCCGTGATTCAGCTGTTGGTCCACCGTAAGTTGAAACTCGTTACTGGAGGAGGTCCCCTCGCTATAGTTGGTTAAGATTTCCTGCGCCCCGGTTGGGGAACCATTGACGCATGCAGCCAGCGCACGCGCGCACTCGGGATTCAGGTTGTAGTAAGCGCTGGTTGTGGGATCGGTAGGGTCTTCGAGCGGCAGCTGCGCCTGATACTGCGCCGTCAAATTCGACTGGAGAGGATAGTTGGTTTCTCCCGACAGAATCGACTTTCGCCCCATGCTACCGACGTAGACGGCCTCAATCATCGTGTTGCGTGCTGCCTGAAATTGGAAACCGTAGTTGAAGTTTTCGGCGTAGGGCGTGCGAAAGTGCGGAGTCACAACGTAGGCGAAAGGAATTTTCGGGCTGTAGAAGTTCCCTGTCTTACCTGCGAACGGAAAGGGATTGCTGGCGCCAGAGGCGCTAAATGGATCGCCGACGAACGATCCGTTGGCGTCCGGTGTCCAGTCAGAAGGGTAAATGTTGGCCACATAGCCGAACGGTGGCTGGCCGCCAAACTGTAGGTTCAGGGCGCCATCTTCGATGTCGTAGAAGATGCCGAAGCCACCGCGCATTACCAGCTTGGAGTTACCCAACATGTCCCAGGCAAAGCCAAAACGCGGGGCAAAATTGTTCTTGTCCGGATAAATGAGACCCTTGTTCGGCGTACCCGGATCGCCTGGATACAGGAAATTGGGAGGCGCGTCTGGAAATACGGTGGACTGCCGCCCGGGAAACCAGCCGATGATTTCATTGTGGGGATCGGTTTGCGGCGCGTTGTACTCGTAGCGCAGACCGTAGTTGAAAGTGAGATTCTTCGTGACCTTCCATGCGTCCTGGCCGAAGAAATAGAGTGAGTGCGTGCGAATTCCATAGACCGCGTTGGAGAACTGGTAATAGTTGTAAAAGTAGCCGCCGACAAAATCGGCTAGATTGCTTCCCGTGAAGTCTCCCTGGAACAGATAACTTCCATTGTTATAGAAATCGAAGTTAAAGTTGTCTCGCACCCAGCGCAGGTCCGCGCCGAATTTGAGATCGTGCCGACCCTTACTCCACGAGAGCGTGTCCTGATATTGGAAAACTGAGTCATGATAATGAGTTGGCCCACCTGGACTGGGCCCCAGGTTGAACGCCCCGGTCACATTGATCGGTGGCGGCGCCGTTCCCAGAGGATCGTCAGGATTGACATTTGTAAATCCGAGCGCTGCCGGTGAGGTGGTCGTGGTCGGCACTGCCGCCAGGTTGCCGACGCGATCGGTCGAGAAGCGCAGTTCGTTCACCAGGGTCGGCGAAATCGTTCGTGTCCATGCAACATTGAAGTTCTGATTTCTCGTGGAATCGGTGAATCCCGAACCGACAGGAACGTCGCCGCCAGTAGACGCTCCGTTGATAATTTCAAAAGGGTATGTGTCCGATTCATTATCCAGAATGTAGGTGGCCGACAAAACATCGCGGTTGGAAATGTTGTAGTCGTAGCGAAAGATGTATTGGTCGTCTTTAATGGTCGCGACCGGATCGGAAACGAAGGTGTTATTGGGCCGGTTTGCGATCGGCAGGTAGTCCTTAATGTAGTTAGCAATAACCGGATCGACGGGAACTTTGTTGCATGGATTCCCATTGCACAAGAAAGGCGTGCCGGCGTTGGGGTCGATGAGTTGGCCGTAATCATACCCCGTCTGAGGATTGATTTGCCCGGTGTAAAGTTCGCTGAAGTCTCCCGTTCGCTCGTTGTTGCTGAGTACGGATACGGCTCCGGGATTCTGGCCTTCGCTGCGCCGAGTGCCCTGATACGACGCGAACAGAAACATCTTGTCCTTCTTGATCGGTAAACCAAGCGTTCCGCCAAAAATGTTGCGGCGCAGCACGGGAACTTCCTGAAGGAAAAAATCACTCGCGTCGAGCGAAGTGTTACGAAAGAACTCGAAGAGCGAACCGTGAATTTGGTTCGTGCCGGACTTGATCACCTGATTGACGATGCCACCTGAGGTGCGCCCGTATTCGGCTGTGTAATTGTTGGTAAGAATTTTGAACTCGGCTACTGCGTCGGGATTAGGATTCACGACGATGTTGTTTCCCAGGAAATCGTTGTTATCCGCGCCGTCGATGAGGAATGTCATAGACTCGGAGCGCTGTCCGCTGACGGAATAAGGATTGCCCGAACCATCGTCCTGATCGGGAGCGAAGACGCCCGCCTGCAGCAGGCCAAGTTGCAGAGTGTCGCGCTCGACCAGCGGCAGCGCCAGGATGCGCTCGGTGGTTTCCACCTTGCCGAGGGTCGCAGTGATGGTGTCCACTTGACTGAGGTCGCCGTTTACTTCGACGGTCTGGCTGCTGGCGCCGACTTGCAGGCTCACATCCAACTTGGCGTTCTGGTTAATCTGCAAGGTGATGCCGCTCTGCACATACTTCTCAAATCCAGGATGCTCGACTTGCAACTCATACTTGCCGATGCCCACCAGCGTGAACAGATACGATCCCATACGGTCGGTGGCGACGGTGTGCGCGATGTTGGTGTCGGTATTGCGCAGAGTGACTTTCGCGCCCACCACCACAGCTCCGGAGGAATCCTTGACCGTGCCGGTGATTTGCGCGCTGGCTTGTTGGGCGGCCGCTTTGGGCTGGAACGGGACAAGCGACAGAAGGGTGAGAACGAGGAGAATCTGGGTGTACAAACGGGGGGTAAGAAACACCGCATTACCTCGCAAAGTAAGATTTGGGACCATCGGCCGTTCCGTCTTTACCGCAGTGCCAGCCTCATTGCAATTTGCGAACCGTTGAGAAATGCGTCACTGAAACGGTTTACTGCGTATTGGTCGAAAAGTATACAGAATCCCGTAGCGAACGCTACAAGTATTTGCATTCATGGATTGACCGAGAGTCAGATGGGTCGGCGGCGGGAGAGAAACGCCGCGGCGAACACGATGACCACCGGATAACACTCGAGGGTATAGCGCGCCTCGGGATTTTCAAGCGTGCCCAAGAATAAAGAGCGCAACAGTACGAAGAGCACGAGCAACTGGTAAAGCGGCTGGAGTATCGGACTGCTAGCGCGAAGATTGCGAATCCACCCGGCAAGGGCGGCACCAACATAGATCAAGTTGATTACTCCAAGAGTAAGAGCCAGCGCCAGCCATCGAGGATCGTCGTCGAAGTGCCACCAGCGTGTGTCCGATGGCAATTTTTCGGTGCGGGGACGAAGCCACATATCCGCGATGCGGAGCAGTGGAAGGCCAACATAATATCGCAGCGGATGGGCGTGGATGCGGTCGGCGGCGAGTTGCGCAAAACGGGCGTCCAGCGAGGCGTCGATAGCTTGGGTCTGATTGTAGTCAGCGATGAGTTTTAGCGTTTGCTCGCGTTGCTCAGCAGAATCGAAAGCGCGAGTGGGGAGTGCCGCGGGATCGATGTTGTCGCCGGGAACGGACCAATACGTGTCTTCGGTGGAAGAAAAGTCAGCGATCCAGGTTTTGACCCAGCGGTTGAATCCCATGGATACGAATTCGCCGGGCTGATTAGCATAGCGCGGAGCCAACGGCTGGAGTTCATGCATGGTGCGTAGGTTCCGCAGTGTCCATGGGAGAAGCGGAGCCAGGGCGATGAGGGCGAAGATGGCACCAGCCTTAGCGAGTTGCGCAGGGGCTAAAGCCCATTCTTTTTCTTGCCGTTTTCGTGGGCCTGAAGGCCCACGCTTCCACGATCGCGACAAATCATTTCCAGCGCTGATCGAGCGAAGGTCAGTGACTTCGACATTAGTTTGCGGACGCAAAGAATGAAGCACTAGCCACGCAAGATAGAATCCGACGCACGCCAAGATGAGTCCGCCGTCGGGACGAAGCAGAATGGCCGCAGCCGTTGCAACTCCGGCGACGCCCCAGGGAAACAGCTTCGGGCGATTGAGTCCGGCGATGACAGCGTCGAAGGCCACAGCCGTGAAAAATATTTCCAGAGTTTCCGTAAGCGCGGCGGCCGAGTAGTCGGCTAGAAAAGGACACGCCGCGGCTAGGAGAAACGCGATCTTCGCTGCTCGGGGTGAGCTTAAACGCCGCGCCAGATCGGCGATCACAAAGCATGTCCCTAGATCGATCACGACTTGAACGAAGAGCACGGCACGATAGTGCTCCATGCCAAAGATCGAGAATACGAGCGCGAGGAAGGCGGGATAGCCAGGCAGCCGAATGTCCACGGGAATGAGTCCCTGCGGGCTGGTGAGTCCGTACACACCGTGTTGCAGCCAGTTCTTGGCGAGGTCGCCGTACACGAGCGAGTCGTTGCTAATGCCGGGAAAGCGGAAAACAAAAAACAAGCGCAGCAGCAATCCAGCCGCCGTCGCCAGTAAGAAGAAACGAAGATTTTGGCGCACCAGGTCGCGCACGCTTACTAGAGTACACGGGAGAGGCTTGACGGCACAGGCGCAATGCGTGATCGATGCGCTCGCGCTGACAACCGAACTCACGCCTAAGTCTCGCTCGTTTGATTCCCTCGTCCGCGCCGCTTAGGATGGAAGTTACACAAATTTACATGGCTAATGCAATTTTTCTCGATCCGCGACAGGCGCGCTGGCGGCGCTTGCGCCGTTTGTTCGACGCGGCTGGAATTGTCGCGAGCCTGCTGCTGGTCTTTTTTATTTACTCGGCTATCCACAACGAGCAGTTGCCGGAATTGCTTCTTCCCCTGCAAAAGCGGCCCTTTCATGCGCTGAACGAAAGAGAGAAAGCGAAAGAAAAGGAGTTGCGTCGAAAGAAGCTTGCCGCAACTCGCGGTCACCGTCGCACCAAATCGTCCCCATCGCAGGTCAAGTTGAACGCGGATGAAGGCATTCGCGCTGCGTTTTATGTTCCCTGGGATGCGGCCAGCTTCTCTTCTCTGCGTGAGTACGCCCGACAAATCGATCTGTTGTATCCCGAATTTCTGCACGTGTTAACTCCTGACGGCCGGCTGCAGGGCGTCGATGAAGAAACCTATTTGAATTTCGACGTGGTGCAGAACGGCGTCGTCCATCCTGTGGATGACAAGGTGATGCAGTTGGTCAAGACGGAAGACACGGGCATGGAAGTCTTTCCGTTGGTCAACAACTTCGACGGCGCCAACTGGATCGACGTTTCCGGCTTCCTGACAAGTGCCGATAACCGGATGCATTTCGAGCAACAGATTTCACTTTTCTTGAGCAGCGATAAGTATCAAGGGCTGATGGTCGATTTCGAGGATTTTCCCAAGAAGAGTTATCCGGGATATCTGGCGCTGCTGAATCAATTGGCCGCGGACCTGCATGGGCGGAACATGAAGCTCTATGTGAGCGTGCCCGCGGGCGAAAAAGACTTTCCCTACCGCGCGGTTTCAGGCGCAGCGGATGGCGTTGTGCTCATGAATTATGACGAGCATGAGCCTTCGCATGAGGCTGGCCCGGTCGCCAGCCAGGATTGGTTTACCGACAATTTGCGCGCCGCTCAGAAAGATATTCCGCTTGAAAAACTTATTTGCGCCATTGCGAATTACGGCTATGACTGGGTGCATCCGCCGGCCAAAGGCGAATTGCCGAACGGGGTAAGCAACATCAACGTATCGGTGCAAGAGGCTTGGCTGACGGCACGCGACTCCGATGCAGATGTTGATTTCGACGGGGACAGCAGTAATCCGCACGTCGAATACATGGACGAGCACAATCTGGAGCACGACGTTTGGTTCCTCGATGCGGTGACGGCGCTGAATGAAATGCGGGCGGCGCAGTCGCTCGGAATTAAGACGTTCGCACTGTGGCGTCTAGGATCGGAAGACCGCTCGCTGTGGCGGGTTTGGGATGTTCCGGGCGAACAGGCCGCGCCGGATAAGTTGACAGACGTTCCTCCGGGGCAGGATGTGGATATGGAAGGCAAGGGTGAGATTTTGCAGATCGAATCGCGCCCTGCAAGCGGCAAACGAACGATCAAGGTCGATCCGAAGTCCCTTTTGATCAGCGACGAAAGTTTCGACAGTTTGCCCGAGCCCTATCGCGTCGGACGTTATGGGTCTAGTCCAAATAAGGTTGCCATCACCTTCGACGACGGCCCCGATCCGGAGTGGACGCCCAAGATTCTCGATGTGCTCAAGCGCGAGAATACTCGCGCTACGTTCTTCCTCATCGGCATTCAAGCCGACAAGTTTGGCGATATCGCTGCCCGTATCGCTCGCGAAGGTCACGAGATTGGCAACCATACTTTCACACATCCGGATATCAGCAACATTTCTCCGGCCTTTGTGAAGTTGGAGCTGAATCTCACCGAGAAGCTATTCGCCAGTCGTTTGGGGCTGCGTCCGCTGCTGTTTCGGCCTCCATATTCGATCGACGCCGAGCCGGATACCGAAGATCAGGTGCGTCCCCTGGAGATCACGCAAGACCTGGGTTATACGACGGTCGGCAACCGCATCGATCCCAACGACTGGCAGCAAACGCCGCATCGTTCGGCGGATGAGATCGCGAACGATGTGATTGCGCATCTCCCGCCGTGCAAATGGAACGATCCTTTCTGCGGCAACATTATTTTGTTGCACGATGGCGGTGGCAATCGCGAGCAGACGTTGCTGGCGCTGCCCAAGATCATCGAGGGGGCGCGCGCCAAGGGCATCGAGATTGTTCCGGTGCATGAATTGATGGGCAAGACGCTGGCCGATGTTATGCCGCCCATTCCTGCCGACCAGCGCTGGGCCGCCCGTTTGACGTGGTTCGGGTTTTGGCTGTTCGACGTCGGCATCAAAACGATCACCTGGATTTTCTTTGTCGGCGATCTGTTGATGACCGGACGATTGCTGTTCGTGGGAGCGGCGGCGATTTTCGATCGCTTCCGCAAGCGGGCCCCGTCACCAAATGCTGCGGCATTCCATCCCCGAGTCGCTGTGCTGGTTCCGGCTTATAACGAGGAAAAAGTAATTGAGCGCACGGTCAGAGCTGTGCTCGGATCGAATTACGGAAACTTCCGCGTGATCGTGATCGACGACGGTTCGAAGGATAAAACGGTGGAGGTGGCGCGCCGTGTGTTCGCCAATGAGCAGGCATCGGGCCGAGTTCTGATCTTGACGAAACCGAACGGCGGGAAGGCAGAGGCGCTGAACTACGGCCTCGAACATCTTTCCGGGGAAGAGATTTTTGTGGGCATCGACGCGGACACGATCATTGCGCCCGATGCGATTTCGCGCATGGTGCCGCATTTTGTGAATCCCAAGGTGGCGGCCATCGCGGGCAACGCGAAGGTCGGAAACCGCGTCAATCTGTGGACGCGCTGGCAGGCGCTCGAATATATCACCAGCCAAAATTTTGAACGCCGCGCATTGAACACTCTGGGCGCGGTGAGCGTCGTCCCGGGCGCGATCGGAGCGTGGCGTGTTTCAGCGGTGCGCGAAGCCGGCGGCTATCACACCGACACCGTCGCCGAGGACGCCGACTTGACGATGGCACTGTTGCGGCGTGGTTACCGCGTTGAGTATGAGGATCTCGCTCTTGCCTACACGGAGGCTCCAACGAATGCGAACGGCCTGATGCGACAACGTTTTCGCTGGTCGTTCGGAATCCTGCAAGCGGTGTGGAAGCACAGCGGAGTCTTCGCTCGCAAAGGCGCGTTAGGATTCGTGGCGCTGCCGAACATTTTGATTTTTCAGATTTTGTTGCCGCTGGTGTCGCCGTTTATCGACTTGATGTTTGTGGTCGGCGTGCTCTGGTACTTGCTGCAGAGATGGTTTCATCCCGACTCAACCGATCCGGCGAGCTTTACGCGGTTAGTCGTGTTCTTCGCGGCGTTCATGATTATCGACTTCATCACGTCGTCAATCGCGTTTGCGTTGGAGAGGCGCCAGCCCGAGGCGCGCGAGGACGCATGGCTATTGAGCCAGGTTTGGCTACAACGCTTCGCGTATCGACAGTTATTCTCCTGGGTCTTATTCCGTACGCTGAAGCGGGCGGTTGAAGGCAAGCCGTTTGCGTGGGATAAACTGGAGCGCACGGCGGCGGTGACGTATCGTCCAGAAGAAGCGGAGGAGCGGTTGCAGTCGCGGTAGAGGAATCTATGGTTAGAACGATTATTGAGCCGTTTCGGATTAAGAGCGTCGAGCCCATTCGCTGGACTACGCGGGCTCAGCGCGAAGCTTTGCTGCGCATGGCGGACTACAACTTATTTCAGCTTCCCGCCGCCGATGTACTGATCGACTTGCTCACGGATTCGGGCACGGGCGCGATGTCTACGCACCAGTGGGCGGCAATCATGGAGGGCGACGAGAGCTACGCCGGCAGTAAGAGTTTCGATCGCCTGCGAGTTTCGGTGCAGGATATTTTCGGCTACAGCCACGTCATTCCGACACACCAAGGGCGCGCGGCAGAGCGGATTTTGTTCAGCGTGATGTGCAAGCCTGGCGACATCGTCCCTAACAATACACACTTCGACACTACGCGCGCGAACGTCGAACACGTAGGCGCGGAAGCTGTCGATCTGGTCATTCCCGAAGGCAAGCAGCCGAGCGTGAAGCATCCTTTCAAAGGCAATATGGATGTGCCCGCGCTCGACGAATTGATTCGGCGCGTGGGCAGAGAGCGTATTCCTCTGGTCATGCTGACGGTGACCAACAACTCCGGTGGCGGCCAGCCGGTTTCGATGGAGAACGCGAAGCAAGTGAGCGATCTGTGCCGCAGCCATGGCATCCCGCTTTATTTTGACGCTTGCCGCTTTGCCGAGAATTCTTATTTCATCAAGCTGCGCGAACCAAAATATTCGCAGCGCACGTTGAAAGAAATCGCGCAGGAGATGTTCAGTTACGGCGACGGCTGCACCATGTCGGCCAAGAAAGACGGCATGGCCAACATCGGCGGATTTCTTTGCACCAACGACGATCTGCTGGCGCAGCAGGAAAAGATTTTGCTGATTCTGACCGAGGGCTATCCAACGTATGGCGGTCTGGCGGGACGCGATCTCGAAGCAATTGCCGTCGGACTGCAGGAGGCGCTGTCCGAAGATTATCAGCGCTACCGCATCGCATCGACGGCGTATCTAGGCAGTCACATCGCCGATCAGGGCGTGCCCATTGTGCAGCCGCCGGGCGGACACGCGATCTATATCGATGCCCGCGCATTTCTGCCGCATATTCCGTTGGATCAATTTCCCGGCGTGGCGCTAGGTTGCGAACTTTATCTTGAAGGCGGCATTCGTACCGTCGAAATCGGTTCGCTGATGTTCGCAGGCGCCGCCAAGATGGATCTGGTGCGTCTCGCGATTCCGCGACGGACCTATACGCAGAGCCACATTGATTATGTGGTCGAGGTCATCTTGGAAGTTTGGGCGAAGCGCAGCGGCATTCAAGGAATGAAGCTGACTTACGAACCTCCTTACCTGCGGCACTTTACGGCGAAGCTGGCACCTGCGACGGAAGTCGCGCAGCCCGTCGCTAAGTGAGTTCGACTTCCCCGTCACCCAATTGCTCGTTGATTAAACGAGCTAACAAAGGCTTCAAGGCTTCGTCAGATTTCGTTAGGACGAATCCGTTCTCTGCCTCTGACCAATCCAACTTGAAACTGGTCGACAGCGCGGACACCCATATCTGTCGTACCGGCGCATTGGGCGAGATGACGAAGCGGGCACCGTTTTCGAAGGAAATGTGTAGCGCGCCGGATTGGTCTTCGACTTCGAAGTCGCTCGACTCCTCCGCGACGATGAGGCTCTGCTTCAGGGATTCGAGCGCGGCGTCGGCGCGAGTGCGAAACTCTTGTTCGTCCATGATGTGAAGTTCTGTTCGTTCAAACGATCCGGCGTAGAGCGTCGTCGATGAGCTTCGCTAAACTCTCTGTGCTGCTGAATGGCACGTTCAACTGAATATCGGCCGACTCCGTCAACATCAGATTATACGGGGCTTTGCTGGGATCGTCGCCAATCCGGAAGTCGGTGCGAAAAATGATGACTGCTTTCTTTCGGAAAGCGTAGCCGCATTCCCAACAAGTGCCGGAGTCGGGATCGGGCCCGTCCATGTTCGCCACAACTGCATCGGCCCAGTCGATGCCTTCGACGTCTTTTTCGAAAATACCCCGCGCGGAAAGCCCGCGGTCTTCGTTCTCCTGTGGCAGCCACACCAGATGACCGACGTCACGTAACAGAGTTGCCAGACGAACGTTGAACTCGCGTTCCGCAGTCGTGAATAGGGGTGCGGCCAAATAAATTTTCATAAGGAGCCCGAACGCGCGTCGCGCTCCTACGAAAATACCACGCTAAGGCTGGCCCGCAGCGCTCTCTTTCCCGGGCTCGCTACAGTTGGCGTGAATCACTTTCACTTTCTGCGCGATGATCGTGTTCCAGCCCACGCCGGTAGTGGTTCCCTCGTTGTAAGGCTCGGTCATATTGGCTTCCGCATCGTTCACGCCGACCGGGCCAGTCACGGCCACGGTGCGCTCGATCTGCCCCTTAAGCGCTGAGGTGTCGCCGCCGATGATGCGGAACTGCTTGGGCCCGGGAGCGCCGCCAGTGATGACATATTGACCATTCGTTTTAGTGAGGCAGCCCTCAACAGTGCGGATGTTGGTCGGAGCTGAACTTGAAGTCTGAGCATCCTGGGCGAGCGCTGAAGCCGCCAAAAGAATCGGAAGAGTGAAGAAAAACGCTGTGCGCATGTTCTCTCCTTGTGCACTGAATACTTTCATACTCAGTTTGATGGTGAGATTACAAGCCGGATACTGGATTGCGCCCTCCGCTGCAAGCGCTTTTCGCGACAGGATAATCCCTTCCGATAACATAATTCGCCGGTAAATCCGAAGGATTTTGCGAATACCTAGCCGCCGATGTGGACCATGGTGCGCGAGGCCGGGACGAAGTCGGGTTCGCCGATGTGATGGCGCGCTTCTTTTTTCTGTACCACCTCGCGGATGAAATCGGCGAGTTCATCATCGCTCGCACCGCGGAGCATTTGGGCGTGAAGATCGTGATCCCAGACTGAAAACAGGCAGGTACGAATTTTGCCGTCGCTGGTGATGCGAATGCGGCTACAGTGTCCGCAAAAGGGGTGCGACACGGGTGCGATGACGCCGATTTCGCCGATGCCGTCGTCGAAGCGATAGCGGCGGGCGGTTTCGGAGCGTCCGTGCGGAATTTCGACCAGGGGACGATAGTCGGCCATGCGGGTGAGAATTTCGTCCAGTGTCACGACCGTATTCGGCGACCAGACGCGGCCTTCTTCGAGTGGCATGAATTCGATGAAGCGAACGGTGACGCCCTCTTCGCGGGCGAACATACCAAAGGGAATAATCTGGTCTTCGTTGAAGCCGCGCATGAGCACGCAGTTCACTTTAAGCGGCCACAGTCCAGCGCGCCGCGCCGCACGAATGCCGGCCAAGACTTTGTCATAGCCAGTGGGAACGCGCGTGATGCGGGCGAAGCGGTCGGGGTCGACTGCGTCCATGCTAACGGTGGCGCGAGTGAGTCCGGCGTCTTTTAGCGGCTGCGCCAGGTCGGCCAGTAAATGGCCGTTGGTCGTGAGGGCGATGTCAAGAGATTCGTCGTTGACCGTGCGCAGATATGCCAACTGGCGAACGAAGTCGACGATGCCCTGGCGCAGAAGTGGCTCGCCCCCGGTCAGACGAACCTTGGTGATCCCCATGCCAACCAGCACGCGAGCCATCCGCAAATAATCGTCAAACGGAAGGTCGCCATAAAGCGCGCCTTCATTGCCGGTGCGGCAGTAGACGCACTTGTAGTTACAGCGATCCGTGACCGAGATTCTCAGGTCGGTGATGGAGCGTCCGAACTTGTCGGTCAGGGTCAAAGGGGTCTGCTCGTAAGATGTGGCGGGCATTTCAACGTTTTAGTCTTCAACGCTTCGAAGCCAACGCCTTTTCTATGGCAGCTTCTGCTAATGGAGCCATGATCTTGTACCCCGTTTCGTTCGGATGCAGGCCGTCTTCGGCGAGTTCTTTCTTGAGGTTTCCTTTTTCGTCTGCCATAGCGCTGAAATAGTCGAGATAAAGATATCCGTTCGACCTGCAATAATCTTGCAGCCAGCGATTCAGGGCGGCGATTTTCTGAGGCGGACGCTGCGTGAACATGTCTCCCGCTTCACGCGTAGACTCATGCACCGGAAGAATCGAAGCATAAATCACCCTAATGCGATGCACGTTGGCCAGTTCTGCCATCGACGAAAAGTTAGCCTCGATCTGCTCCAGCGTTTCGGGGCCGGTGTTACCCGCGATGTCGTTAGTGCCCGCCAGTATAACAACCACGTCGGGATGCAAATCAATCACGTCGGGACGAAAACGAACCAGCATTTGCGGCGTGGTCTGTCCACTAATGCCTCGATTGATGTACGGCTTGCCCAGGAAATAATCTTCGAGCTTCCAGCGATCGGTAATCGAGTCGCCGAAGAACACAACGCGCTGTTCGCCGGGCCTGGGCGGGGGAAGCTCCGCATTGGCGGCCCGGTACCGCGCTAGTTCGCCGAAGTCGTCCATGAGGAGTTGAGTGCGCGAGGCGCGGTATTGTTGCAGCTTTTCGGCACCCCTGAGAATGTGCGAATCTCGCTGCTGCCCGAACCCCGCCAGGGCGCAGAAGATTAACGACAGGGTTAAAAAAATCCTTCGAGAAGGCGCGATGCTCATGATTTTACCTGTCGATAGCATAACGCGTTTCGTTTGAAGGCGGTGGATACGGCTGCCATGCTAGATGCAGCGATGGCCGTGGGTGACATCCGGCCGCCGCCCCGGCCCCTCTCTGCTGACGACAAGCCTCGAATTCCATTACAATCTTGGATGATCCCGCGCTCCACCGGAACCAGTTGACTCCATCCAAGCCCAATCCGCTGACGTTTCAGGAACTTATCCTGCGGCTGCAATCGTTTTGGGCCGAGCGGGGATGCGTCCTGCAACAGCCTTATGACATTGAAGTGGGCGCGGGCACCATGTCGCCGGAGACGTTTCTACGGGTGCTGGGGCCGAAGCCTTACAAAGTCGCCTACGTTCAGCCTTCGCGACGCCCGGCGGACGGGCGCTACGGCGAGAATCCGAACCGGCTTTATAAACACACTCAGTTTCAGGTGATTCTTAAGCCGCCACCGGAAAATGTTCAGGAGCTGTATCTGGAATCCTTAGCCGCCATCGGCATCGAGCTGCGCCAGCATGATCTCAAGTTTGAAGAGGATAACTGGGAGTCGCCGACGCTCAACGCGTGGGGCGTAGGCTGGCAAGTCATGCTGGATGGACTCGAAATCACCCAGTTCACCTATTTCCAGCAATGCGGCGGAGTGGATCTCGACCCCATTTCGGCGGAACTGACGTATGGGCTGGAGCGCATCGCCGCGTTCTTGCAGGACGTGGATTCGATTTATGACATCGTGTGGGCGCGCGATGCGGTCAGTGGCAGCACAGTGACCTACGGCGATGTGCGGCTGGCGGATGAAGTTCAGTTTTCAGTTTACAACTTTGAAATGGCGGATGTGGAGAGGGCCTGGAAGCACTTTGAGCTTTTGGAGAGCGAGTGCCAAGCGCTGCTGGAAAGTTATGCCTCTGGCAAGAAAGCCACTCCCGAGAATGCGGCCTGGGACTTGAAAGAGAAAAGTCGCTTTCCTGTCCTCGCGGCTTATGATCTCTGCCTGAAGTGTTCGCACCTGTTCAACATTCTAGACGCGCGTGGGGCGATTTCTGTGACGGAACGGGTTGGAGTGATCGCTCGAGTCCGCGCCTTGGCGGTCGGAATCGCACGAGCCTACGTCGATCAGCAACGTGAAGAAGCTCCGGCAGCCAAAGAACCCGAACCCGCGCCGGACAAGGCCCACAAGCCGAAAGAAGAAATGTCCGCGGTGGGATCGTAATGCCTGAATTTCTCCTAGAAATCGGATGCGAAGAAATTCCCGCGCGCATGATCGATGCGGCGGCTTCGGACCTCGCCACGCGCGTGGGGGGTCTGATTGGGCGCGAGTCGCTGGGTGATTCCGCAAGTGTTACAGTATTCTCTTCGCCTCGTCGATTGGCAGTCCAAGCATTGGTTGCGGCGTCGCAAAACGACGTGACCGAGCAGGTTACGGGGCCCTCCGCTGGTGTCGCTTTCAAGGACGGCCAGCCGACTCCGGCGGCGCACGCTTTTGCCCGCAAGAACGGAATCGATCTTTCGCAACTCACGCGAATCGAAACCCCGAAGGGCGAATATATCGCTGCGACCATAACAAGAAGGGGACGCTCCTCGGCTGAAGTCCTCGCCGAGTCATTGCCCAAGGAGATCGACTCGATCTACTGGCCGAAGAATATGTACTGGCGCAAGCGCGGCGAGTTATTTGTGCGCCCGGTGCGCTGGCTCGTGGCCATGCTGGACGATCAGATCGTTCCGCTGGAGTTTGACGGAGTGCAGGCGAGCAACGTGTCCCGCGGACATCGCCTTCTTGCCGCGCTCAACGTGATCATTCCGCGGGCAGGAGGGGCTTTCGTACAAGCTCTGCGTGATGCGAAGGTTTTGGGTCGCGCGGAACGCGAGCATCAGGTTCGCAAGAGTCTGGATTTGGCGGCTCGAACGATCCCCGGTGCGCGGTGGCGCGAAGATGCCGCCCTGCTCGACGCGGTCACCAACCTGACCGAATTCCCGTCGGCGATTCTTGGCGGTTTCGATCCTGAGTTTCTCGATCTTCCAGAAGAAGTTCTAGTCACGGTCATGCGCGACCATCAAAAATATTTCGCCCTGGAAGACGCGCAGAACAAGCTGCTGCCGCATTTTCTTGCCGTGCTCAATACCGACGGCGATCCCGATGGCGTCATTCGCCACGGCCATGAACGGGTTCTTCGGGCCCGCTTCAACGACGCCCGATTTTTCTGGCAGGCAGATCAGAAAATATCCATGCTTGACCGCGTGCCGCTGCTAAAAAAGGTAACGTTCCAGAAAGACCTCGGCAGTTATTACGAGAAATCGATTCGCGTACAGCGGCTTTGCAGTTGGCTTTCGGAGATCGTTAAACAGGATGGCATTCCGATTCGTCCCGGTGTCGTGCACAAGGCCGCGATCATGGCAAAAGTCGACTTGACTACGGAACTGGTGAAAGAATTCACTGAACTGCAGGGAATCGTAGGTGGCCTGTACACGCGGGCGCAAGACATAGATTCGCATGTTCCCGAGAGCACACGCTGCACCATCGCGGACGCCATTTACGATCATTACAAGCCTGAATCAGTCGAAGACTCTGCGCCCCGCTCGATCGAAAGCGCGGTCCTTTCCGTTGCAGATAAAGCCGACTCCATCGTCGGAATGTTCGCCGTGGGCTTAATTCCCAGCGGATCCAAAGATCCGTTCGCTTTGCGGCGTCAGGCTAACGGAATCGTTAAGACCATCGCCGTACACAAGCTTCCATTTCGCCTTTCCGACCTCATGCGCGACGCCCTTTGCGGTTATCGGGGCTCGCAGGCGGAGAAGAAATTTGCCGGGAATGATCCGATCAAATCGCTGCGAGCCTTCTTCCGAGAGCGCGTCGAATTTTATCTGAAAGAGGTGGAAGGCTATCCTTATGACGTCGTAAACGCAGTCCTGGCCGTCGATGCGGACGATGTTCGCGACATCCTGCTGCGGGCGGCTGCGCTCAAGAGCGTGTTTCACATGCCTGAGTTCCAATCGATTGGCGCGGCGTGCAAACGAATTCGCAATATTTTGCGGCAAGCCAACGAGAAGGATATTAAACCCGCGGACATATTCACGAGCCTGCCCAACGCCGCTCCCGAAGAAACAAACCTCGCCGCCTTCATGGACACAAAGCTGCTCAAAGCTGAGGCTCTTCGCGAAGCGAAGAGCTATCGCGAAGCACTCTTGCTTATTGCCTCGGCGCGTGAACCGCTCGACGCATTCTTCGACAAAGTGATGGTGATGGTTTCAGACGAAACCGTGCGAGCCAACCGGCTGGCTCTGCTGCAAAGCTTACTGCGACAATTCTCGACCATCGCCGATTTTTCAGAAATCGTGGCCGAGGCCAAGCCCAGCGCCTAGAATAGAAATCTGGACCCTCGGCCGACAAAACAACATTCCAACAAATAAGGACTAAAACGAACATGGCTACCAGCACGCTCCCCGAAGCAGAAGTCAAAATCGACAGTGATCGCAACGCCCCGCTGAAGTACGTTTACTCCTTCGGCGGCGGGCATGCCGACGGCAATGGCAAGATGAAAGACGACCTTGGCGGCAAAGGCGCCGGACTCGCCGAGATGACCAACGCCGGACTTCCTGTGCCTCCAGGATTCACCATTCAGACCGAAGCCTGCCGCGAATATATGCGCCACGGCGGCGTGTCGAAAGAAGTGGATCGCGAGATGCTGGCTGCGCTCAAGCAGCTCGAGACTCTGCAAGGTCAGAAGTTGGGTTCAGGCGAAAACCCGCTGCTGGTTAGCGTTCGCTCGGGCGCGAAGTTTTCCATGCCGGGCATGATGGATACGATTCTTAACCTCGGATTGAATGATCAAAGCGTCGAGGCACTGGCGACGCGCACGAACAATCCCCGCTTCGCTTACGACTCCTATCGCCGCTTGATTCAGATGTTCGGCTCGGTCGTGTTGGAAATTCCGAAACATGATTTCGACGAAGTCTTCGACGCCAAGAAGAAACAGAAGAAAGCGAAACTCGACACCGACCTCGACGCCAGAGCGCTCCAGGAAGTGATCGCGGAGTACAAGAAGCTGGTGAAGAAGCACACCCAAAAAGACTTCCCGCAAGATCCGCAGCTCCAGCTGACGATGGCGCGCGACGCCGTGTTTCGCTCATGGCAGAATGATCGCGCCAAGCACTATCGCCGCATGAACAGCATCTCCGACGAACTCGGCACCGCGGTCAATGTACAAGTGATGGTCTACGGAAACCTCGGCGAGACTAGCGGCACGGGAGTGGGGTTCACGCGCAATCCTGCAACCGGTGTGAAAGAGTTCTACGGAGAATTCCTCATGAACGCACAGGGCGAGGATGTCGTCTCCGGCGTTCGCACACCAGTCCCAATTCTCGAACTGCAAAAAATCATGCCGGATGTTTACCAGCAGCTGCGTGACATCACCACGCGCCTGGAAAAACATTATAAGGATATGCAGGATTTTGAGTTCACCATCCAAGATGGCAAGCTCTACATGCTGCAAACCCGCAACGGCAAGCGCACGGGACGCGCCGCAGTTCGCGTCGCGATCCAAATGGTCGAAGAAGGATTGATCAAGAAAGAAGATGCGATCTTCCGCGTCGAGCCGAACCAGCTTTACGATTTTCTCGTCCCCAGCCTGGACGAAAAGGGAAGCATTGAAGTTCTCGCGACTGGCCTGCCTGCCTCGCCGGGCGCGGCGGTTGGTCAAATTGTTTTCACCGCGGACGAAGCCGTTGAAAAGGCTGGACACGGCGCGGTGAAGAATCCAGTCATTCTGGTTCGCGCGGAGACCACGCCAGAAGACATTCATGGCATGGAGGTCGCCGCCGGAATTCTGACGTCACGCGGCGGCATGACGAGTCACGCTGCCGTGGTCACCCGCGGCATGGGCAAGTGCTGCGTAGCGGGCGCAGGCGACATCGAGGTGAGCGAAAAGAATCGCGAGATGCGCGTCAAAGGCCAGGTGTTCAAAGGCGGCGACTGGATTTCGCTCGACGGCACCACTGGTCGCGTCATCAAAGGCCGGCTGAAAACCGTCGACGCTCGTCCCGACGATCCTGAACTGCTGAAATTCATGAGCTGGTCGGAACCCTTCCGAACCATGGGCGTCCGCGCCAACGCCGACATTCCTCGGGACGCCATCCAAGCGCGGGCTTTCGGCGCTGAAGGCATCGGCCTCTGTCGCACCGAGCACATGTTCTTCGGCGAAAAGAAACTGCCGCACATGCGCGCGATGATTCTCGCCAACAACGAAAAGGAGCGCCGCGCCGCGTTGAAGAAATTGCTGCCCTTACAGCGCGCCGACTTTATTGGCGTCTTCCGCGCCATGGATGGCTTCCCTGTCACCATCCGTACCCTTGATCCCCCGTTGCACGAATTCCTACCGCGTCGCGAAGATTTAATGGTCGAGATCGCGGTACTTGAAGCCACCAAGCCGCGTTCGCCGAAGCTCAAAGGGTTGCACTCTTTATTGCGCCGCGTCGAGGAGTTGCACGAGGTCAATCCCATGCTCGGCCACCGTGGTTGCCGCCTCGGTATCACCTATCCCGAGATCACCGAGATGCAAGCCCGCGCCATCTTCGAGGCCGCAGTCGCAGTTGCGAAGGACGGCGTAAAAGTTTTTCCCGAGGTCATGATTCCTCTCACTGCAACACTCAAGGAAATGGTGAATCAGGCGGACATCGTAAAACGTGTCGCTGAAGAAGTGTTCGCAGAAAAAGAACGCAAAGTGGACTACCTCGTCGGAACCATGATCGAGTTGCCTCGTGCAGCGCTGGTCGCAGGCGAGATCGCGCAGGAAGCGCAGTTCTTCTCTTTCGGAACCAACGATCTAACCCAGACCACGTTCGGTTTCTCGCGTGACGACGTCAACAAAATTCTTCCGACTTACATCGAAGAAGGAATTCTGAAACAGGATCCTTTTGCAGTGTTGGATCGCGAAGGTGTCGGGCAACTAGTCAAGATGGCCACCGAGCGCGGGCGCAAGACACGTCCCACGTTGAAAGTCGGCATCTGCGGCGAGCACGGCGGCGAACCTTCGTCTGTCGAGTTCTGCTATCAGATTGGCTTGAACTACGTTTCCTGCTCGCCCTTCCGCGTGCTCACGGCGCGCCTGGCTGCAGCTCAAGCCGCTGCGACGGACAAGCTCAAAGTAGAGGGCGGACGAACGAAATAGCTTAGGGTAGGGGCGGACGCCCTCGTCCGCCCACCTTTTCTCTTGTTGGATAAGGTTTGTCGTTCCGAGCGCGAGGAATCTGCTGCTCGTGCGCGACAACTGGAAGCGTCCTAAAACTGCCCGCCAGTATTCACGCTCAAAATACTGAGCGCCATTTCGAGGCGCGTGATGGCGTCGGCGAGTTCGGGATGATCGCCGATTCGATGGCGCAAGCTCTTCAGCAATTCGTTGGCGCCGCTGACATGTTCCGCGGCGGGAGCCGCGGATTGATCGGGTTTAAGGTTCGGAGTTTCCACACTTCAAGTTTATACCCGCTCGCTACTTCGGTGGTTCGGCCTTATCGGCGATCAGTGCAAATGCCAGCTGAATCTCGCGCCGCAACGACCATTTCGCATGCGCTCGGATTGCGTCCAGCAAATGCGCCTTCGCTGAGCGATGACTCATTGCCTGCAACACCAGCGCTTCGTTGAGCCGAGGATTATCCAATGCGCAGGTCACGATGCGAGGCTCGTCGTCGTGCAGGAGCGCTCCCGCTAACCGACCGGAGCCGCGTTTACCCAGCGAAAGCTTCTCCCCCAAAGTGATCGTTTCCAGACGCCGGATCAGCGAGTCTTCCGCATTTCTCTTGATCTCAGGAATGGCCTGTGACGAAAGCGTCACCCGCATGAGGTCAAAGGTGAAAAGATGACGCAGCAATGAAAGCGCGATATGCCGCGGAATTCGTGGATGCTCGGCGAGAGCTACCTGTATCTTGCGACTCTTCAGAACTTGTCCCTGACGGGCGATTTCTTCGAGTTGCTCAGCCTTCAAGTCGCCGTGGCGTAAGAGCGCCAGCAGAGAGTCTTCGCTTGGCGAATCGGAACTATGCGCAGGTAGAGCGCCGGATCTCGGGTCGGCGTCGCCTTCATCTTCAATCATCGTTCTGCCAAGTTCTTCGCGCCATCTCCAGCGCGCCTTGTACCGGCTCGACAACCGTATCAAGAAACTTCGCATAAGGATGAGCCGCTCGCAGTGCATTGTAGAAGACCTGGCGGATGGCTGTGGAGTGCTGAAACACGCCGCCAGCCATCCCCACTTGCACAGATTCTCTCTCCCTGAAGATGCGCCGCATCACCACTCCAGCGAGGGCAGCCAACTCCGATCCGGCCTGCGTAAGAATTGAGGTGGCAGTCTGATCGCGATTTTCGGCGGCGAACACGACCATTGGAAAGAGTTCAGAGAAATTCGGCGACGAATCTTGATTGACGGCGATCACAAGCGCCTCCACATCGCGCAGCCTCCACTTCTTGAGGATCGCGTCGACCAACATCGAGTCAGCAGCCTTGCCTGCATCGAAGGCGCGCAAACACTGGGCGACGGCGGCGCGTCCGATCGAGTGGCCGGAACCTTCGTCGCTGATCGCCGGACCCCAGCCTCCAGCGCGCGCAGTGGCTCCCTGGTCATTCCTGCCATACGCGATGGATCCCGTGCCCGAGATCACAACAATTCCTGGCTTGGCTGGACAAGCGGCTTCGAGCGCGACCACCATATCTCCGACGATTTCGACTTCGCTTGCGATGAGTTCAGAAAAGATGCGGCGAAGTGTTTCGTGCACGGTCGGCCGGGCGGCTCCCGCAACGCCGACACAAGCTCGCGCGATTTCACCTGGCTCGATCTTGGCCGCAGCGCAGGCTTCGCGAATCGCGCTATGCAAAGACGATTTAGCCGCAGCCTGGCCGACGCGCAGAAGGTTACTGCCATCGGATGAGCCGCGCCCTAGCGTGCTCCCCTCGTCGCCCACAACGCAGCTTGTCCGCGTACCGCCACCGTCGATGCCGAGATAGTAGGCCATAACAAGGGCACAGTCGAGGCCGCCCAATTTCATTTCATCACGAAGCTGTGCTCAACCGCGGGGGTTCAGGCAATAACCCCGCGGCAAGGTTAATAATGTGGGTACGTGCGGCGCAAAACTCGCCGCTCGCGCTGCATTCGACTTCATACTTCCAAGTATTCCTCTTCATGGGTGTCGCGCATAGTTTCGCGGGATTGAGCCATCTCGACTTTGCCGTGGTGGCGCTCTATCTGGCGGGAATCACGCTGTTTGGCCTGCGCTTCCGCAAGCGAAAGAGAACGCTGCGCGATTATTTTCTGGCCAGCCGGGACATCCCGTGGTGGGCAATCGCGTTGTCGATTGTCGCGGCGGAGACCAGTACGCTGACCATCATCAGCATCCCCGGCCTGGCCTACGACACAAATCTTACTTTCCTGCAAGTCGTGTTTGGCTACATTATCGGTCGCGTCGTGATCAGCGGGGTGCTGCTGCCACATTATTTTCGCGGCGATCTTTTCACCGCTTACGAGCTGATCGAACGCCGCTTTGGACGTGAGTTGCGCTCGCTAACCGCTGGATTGTTTCTCCTGACCAGGGCGGCCGCCGAAGGTGTACGCATTTACGCGGTGTCGATTGTCGTGGCGATTGTTTTGGGTACAGGCGAGATTGCGTCGATTGCAATCATCACGGTGCTCACTCTTATTTATACATTTGAGGGCGGACTCGCCGCCGTCATCTGGACCGACGTCGTCCAGACTTTCATCTATGTAGGCGGAGCGGCTGTCGCCGCCTTCACCATCGTCCATCTCGTTCCCGGAGGTTGGCCCTTGATCGCGAAATTGGCCACCGCTTCGCACAAGCTGCAAGTGTTCGATTTCACGCCGACTCTCTGGAAGCCATACACCTTCTGGGCTGGAATCATCGGCGGAGCTTTTCTTACTACTGCGAGTCATGGCACCGATCAGTTGATTGTGCAACGGTTGCTGGCGGCACGCGGTCAGCGGCAAGCCGCAAAGGCTCTGATCTCCAGCGGCTTTGCGATCCTGTTTCAGTTCGCTCTTTTCCTGATGATAGGAGTGATGTTGTTCGCGTTCTATGGCGTGCCCTCCTCGCAATTTGGGCGCGCGGATCGCATCTTTCCAACTTTTATCGTGCAACAAATGCCGCGGGGAATCGCTGGATTGATGATTGCAGCGATCCTCGCGGCGGCGATGTCGAATCTGAGCGCCGCTTTGAATGCGCTGTCGTCCAGCTCAATGATGGATTTCTATCTACGCAGCAGGGATTTGGAAAATGATCCGACACAGGTACGCGTTTCGCGAATCATTACATTTGTGTGGGCGCTGATCCTGTTTGGCCTGGCGATTCTGTCGCTTCATAAAGTTGGCCGGGTGATCGAGGTTGGGTTACAGATTGCATCCGTCGCGTATGGCGCGCTGCTCGGAGTCTTCCTACTCGGCGTGCTGACCAGACGAGCGAATCAGCGTGGCGCCATGATTGGCATGCTGTTTGGTCTGACTGCGGAGTCGTACGTTTGGCTGGCGACCGCGCTGCCGTGGACTTGGTACGTGGTGCTGGGAACTCTGATAACTTTTGGTGTGGGCTATGCGGCGAGCGTGCCGCAGTGGGCTCGCAAGAATGCCTGAGCCTGAAATGTCCAGCCCGCCCGGTGCCACCATACAGAAACCGCAATTACTGCGCGACTTGCAGATCCGCCACGCTGCCGCCGTGGTCGTGGGTACGATTATTGGCAGCGGAATCTTTCTCGTCCCAGCGGAGATGATGCAAGCTGTCGGCTCCGCGCGTCTGGTCTATCTTGCTTGGATCGTCGGCGGCTTGTTGTCTTTCGCCGGCGCACTCACCTACGCGGAACTCGGCGCCATGAAACCGCAGGCCGGCGGCGAGTATGTCTACGTCCGCGACGCTTACGGGCCACGAGCCGGATTTCTCTACGCCTGGACGTGGTTTGTCATCGCAAAGCCAGCGTCGATCGCGACCGTCACCACCGGCTTGGTAAGAATCCTGGGAACGTTCTCAGCGCTTGCGTTTCTATCACAGAGTACGCCGCTGTCTTCGTCCATCTCCTACGGACAACTCTTCGCCATCGCAGTGACGATTCTGATTTCCCTGCTGAACTACTTTGGAGTAAAGAAAGCGGGAGAGTTTCAATTCCTCTTTACTTTGTTAAAAGTGGCGATCATTCTCGCGATTGTGATTATCGGATGCACTTATAGCGGCGGAACCTGGCGCCACTTCAGTGAAACTTTCGGCTTGGCTAAAGGCGGAATCGCGGGATTTATGGCCGCATTGGTTGCCGCGCTTTGGGCGTACGACGGGTGGAACGATCTCAACATGGTTGCGGGAGAAATCCGCGACCCAGAGCGCAATATCCCTCTGGCGCTCATCGTCGGCGTGGCGACGGTCGGCGTACTTTACATGTTGGTCAATGCAGCGGTGCAATATGTACTGCCGGCATCCGCAATTGCGGCATCGCCGCGTCCCGCCTCAGATGCGATTGCGCTAGTACTTGGGCCACTCGGAGGAAAAGTCGTGGCGGCGGGAATGGCGGTTTCGATGCTGGTCACGCTCAACGGAACCATCATGAGCGGAGCGCGCGTCCCCTTCGCCGTCGCTCGCGATGGATACTTCTTTCGCGCTCTCGCCGACGTGCAGCCGCGCTTCCATACTCCGTCGACTGCCATTTTATTGCAGTGCATTTTCGCGATCGTTCTGCTGCTGATCGGCGGCAGCTTCCGGCAGTTTTTTTCACTGGCGATTTTTGCGGAATGGCTCTTCTATATGATCGCGGGCAGCAGCATCTTCGTGTTTCGCCGCCGTCAGCCCAATCTCGCCCGTCCCTACCGGGTTTGGGGATATCCTGTCGTCCCTGCCCTATTTGTTTTGGCCTCTGCCGTGCTCCTTTATTACACGTTCACCGATAATTTGGCCGGATCTTTATGGGGAAGCGCAGTGATTCTCGCGGGCATTCCGGTTTTCTCCTGGTTTTCACGGCGTCGTCGCCGGATCGCCTAGGCCGCCGATCCGCATCTTTCCCGTCCTGGACCCGTTACTTAATGGGAAGCCTCGTGGTTACTTGAGGACACGGGCCGCAGACACTTTTCCCGCGCCCAATTCTCACTTACCTTTAAGCCTCTGGCTTCCACACTTCTCTCATGTGAGGAGCCAACCCTGGGAGCGCTTGGATGGCATCGTCGCAACAGTATCAACTCGGACTCTTACCGGAGCACAAGCCCAACTGGCGCGCTCTGGGGAGCAGCTACGGATTCGTAATCCTCCTTCTAGCCATCGTCGTCAATTTGGGACTGTTCTTTCCCGATTCGCTACAGATCGCCCGCAAATATACCGTCACCGAAATTATTCCGCTGCCCAACAATGCACCGAAACCGCCGGAGCCTCCGAAGCCGCAATATAAGCCGAAATTGCTGCCACCGGCACCCGTGCTCGAGGTGCCGAAGCTGGTCGTCCCGCGTGAGATTCAGGCCAAGCAAACCCCGCCGCCGGAACCCGAAGCTCCCAAACTTGAAGCCAAGGCTGTCATTCCGCCAGTGCTGAAAATTGACGGCGGGGCGCGTCCCGTGCAAGCCGTACATACCGGAGATTTTGGCAGCTCGGCGACGCCGACCGTAAACGCTCCGATAGCAAAAGTCCAAACCGGCGGATTTGGCGATCCCAATGGAATCGCGGGTCAGGGCAAGGCGAATGCCAAACTCGTCGCCGCCAACACCGGTGCATTTGATCTGCCGCAAGGCGCGGGCACCGGAAATGGAAGCGGCGGAGCGAAGGGAATTAAAGGAACAGTCGCCAGCGCCGGATTCGGGAGTGGAATAGCCCAACCTGGTAATGGCGACGGTCGCAGCAACGGTCGCGGCCAGGCGCAAATGGGCGCTTTCGGTTCGACCGAAGTCTCGCAAACCAAAGCGCATCTTGTGGACAGCGGCGCTTCCACAAGTTCGGTGGAAATCTTGTACAAGCCCAACCCGGTGTATACCGACGAGGCCCGCCAATTGCAACTGCAAGGCGAGGTCTTACTGGAAGTCTCATTCGGAGCCAATGGTCAACTGCAAGTGAACCGAGTCGTCCGCGGACTTGGTCACGGTTTGGATGAAGCTGCCGTTGCCGCCGCCAACAAGATGAAGTTTAAGCCTGCGCTCCGTGCCGGAGTTCCGGTCGATTCGACCGCCGTGGTTCACGTGGTTTTTCAGCTGGCGATGTAGTAACGAAATTCAGGAGACGAAAGCGTTATGAGAATAAGCAAGCATTTTCTGGCTGCGGGATTGATCGCGACAATATTGCCCTTGGCCGTTACGGGCCAAACTTCTGCGTCGGCGCCAACCGAAGCCCAAGCACCGGTGAAACAGACTCCCGCGGGAGCGGGCGTCGCGCAACCGATTGCAGTCAGCGTAGCGGGGCAGACTCAATCGACGCCCATCGTCGTATCGCAGAAGACCGCGCAACTTGCCCCGCCCACTACGATGGATCAAGTTGTGGACCGCGCCATCGCCCGCGAAAAAGCACTCATGGAGTTTCTTAAAACCAGGACCCCGTTGGTCGAAACCTATTTGCAGAATCTGAAACCCGACCCCGCCCTGGGCGCCGTTCCCAAAGAAGATCACTACTTTCTTGGTCGCATGGACATGGGGGTCACGGTCGATCGCCGTGACTATCTTCCCAAAGACGATAGCATCGAGAGCACTTTCCTCGGGGGCGTTACCAAGCTTTTCAAGTTTGAATACAAGCCGATGGGCTTTTCCTGGATGGTCTACGCCGACCGCTACGACTTTGACCGCCAGCACTACGATTTTCATTACGTACGCCGCGAATTTCTAGGCGATGTGCGCTGCATCGTGCTCGATGTCACTCCCAAAAAAGGCGACGGTCGTGGCCGTTTTCAAGGCCGTCTCTGGGTCGAGGATCGGGATTACAATATCGTCCGCTTAAACGGAACCTACACCCAGGGTGCTAAAAACACCCTTTACTTCCACATGGACAGCTGGCGCCTGAACCTGGTCCCCGGTTACTGGGTACCCTCTTACATTTACAGCGAAGAGGGCGACTTCAGCTATGGAGCGAAAGACCGAGACCAAAGAGCCTTCAAAGCACAGAGCCGCATCTGGGGCTATGACCTGAAAAAAGAAGCGAAAGAGGATGAACTCTCGCAGATCACAGTCGATTCGGCCAAGGATGTGAGCGTCGCCTCGCAGGACGCTTCCCCGCTCGAAGCCCAGCGCGCATGGCAGCAACAAGCCGAAGATAACGTTGTCGATCGCCTCACCGAAGCCGGCCTCATCGCTCCCGACGGCGACCTCGATAAGATTCTGGCGACGGTAATCAACAACCTTGCAGTCACCAATAACATCGATCTGCCACGTCCGGTGCGCGCCCGTGTAATGCTCACGTCGCCTCTTGAAACCTTCAGCGTGGGCAACACCATCGTCATCAGTCGGGGGCTGATTGACGTTCTTCCCGACGAAGCCAGCCTCGCCATGGTGCTTTCTCACGAACTGGCCCACATCGTGCTCGGCCACAATCTGGGCAGCAAGTATGCGTTCAACGACCGCATGTTGTTCTCCGACGAATCCACCTATGAGAATTTAGGATTTCGCCACAATCCCGAAGAAGAAACGGCAGCTAACAAGAGGTCCCTCGAGTTGCTCAAGAATTCTCCTTACGCCGCAAAGCTGGATTCCGCCGAGCTTTTCTTGAAGCAGCTGACCGAACGTTCGCCTGCGCTGGCGGCATTGTTGACGCCCCATCTGGGCAACGGCTTTACCGATGACAAAGGCCAGCTCACACGCTTCAGCGAGTTGCTGCAATCCGGCCCCAAGTTGGACATGAATAAGACGGATCAGATCGCCGCGCTGCCCCTGGGCGGACGCGTCAAAATGAATCCCTGGACCGATCAGGTCGAGATGATCAAGTCCGCACCCGTCGCCATCACTTCGGCGCGCGACAAAATGCCTCTCGAAGTCACTCCGTTCTTCCCTCATCTGAGCCGGCTTACCACCACCGACGAGGTCACCGGCGGAGCCACCACGGCGGTCAATGCAACGCCCGCGCCAACTCCAGCTCCTACTAACTAAGATCGAGTCGGGCGAGTCTCCGCCCACTCCCCAAGGTGAAGAAAGCGAAGCCGGACAGCGGAAGCAATTCCGCTCTCCGGCTTTCGTGTTCCTGCATGTGTCACTGAGATTCTTCTGGCCGATTCCAGGGTCGTAATTCGTCGTCCTTTATTTTGCGACTCCTGCTGACGAAAACCGAGTTTCGTCACTCCCCGTTTTCTCCACACCTGTCCCCGAGCGACGGGCGCAACCCTCGCCGCATCTCACCGCTCAGCCGATGCAAACGCCTGCCCTTACTCTGATGATCGAGTCTGGTCCGAGGCTCATGGGGTGACCGGATACAAGTCAGCATCATTTCACCACCTGCCTCGAGGCCAAAGAAATTTACCCCGACTTCGCCTCGCGAACACCCAGCTTCGATTCCAGCGGCTTCCGGTAGCGCCGGCTTAAGCGAAGTCTCGCGCCAGTATTGAGCAGCACTTCGCACTCGTCGTCCTCGCCCAGCGTCAGGCCGCGGACGCGATCAAGATTCACAATCGCGGAACGATGGATGCGGCAAAAAACCTCGGGATCCAGTTCCCGCTCAAGTTCCGCAAGACTGCGGCGCAGCATATGTGTCTTGGGACCAACGTGCAAGCACACGTAATAGTCGGCAGCTTCGATCCAATCGATCTCCGCGGCTCTGAGGAACACGACTTCTCCCGAACTCTTGACCGCAATGCGCTCCAACTTTTTGGGATCGTCTGTGGACTCTTTTTCACGCGCGATCTTTTCCTTGGCGCGAGTAAGCGCCTTTCGAAATCGCCCATCGACGAACGGCTTCAACAAATAATCGAGCGCTCCGGCTTCAAACGCACGCAGAGCATATTGATCGTAAGCCGTCACGAAAATTACCGCCGAAGGCAGATCCTTCCCTAGCATCTCGAGAACATCGAAACCGTCGCACTCCGGCATTTGCACATCCAGGAAGAGCAAATCAGGTCGCAATCGACGAACTTCTGCAATCGCTTCCGCCCCCGAACCACACTCGGCGATCGCTTCGATATCGGAATCGCTGCGCAACAAGACTGTCACATTACTACGAGCAAGCGGCTCATCATCGACAATCAGTGCGCGAATCCTGCCAGTACCTTCTGGTGTCACCGACTATTCCCTTCAAAATCTCCAGCCACATACGGCACCGAGAGTGACACCTCAACTCCATCCGGCACGCGATTCTCCATGATCAAGCCGAACTTTTCTCCGTAAAGGCTGTTCAACCGCGTGCGTACGTTCTTCATCCCGATGCCGCAATGGTTCTCCCATCCTGCAGGCAGGCCAGGCCCGTCGTTGTAAACGTCGAGCCGCAAGATGCCGTTCGAGTGCGCCGCAGCAATCCGGATCGCCCCGCCCTGCGTTCGTTTCGCAATACCGTGTTTCACCGCGTTCTCGACCATCGGCTGCAGGATTAGACTCGGAACTTGGGCGTCAAGGAGTTCATGCGGGACATCCACACCAAACTCCAGGCGCTCCGCAAAACGCACCTTCTGGATATCCAAATATTTTCGCGTAAACTCCAATTCTTCACGCAGCGGCACGAGTTGCTTATCGGAATCCTGCACCACGCGCCGCAGAAAGTCGCTGAGCCCGGCGATCATGGTCACCGCAGCATCATGCTTCTGCTCGCGAACCAATCCGGCGATGGCGTTCAAAGTGTTGAACAAGAAGTGCGGCTCGATTTGCCGTCTCAATGCATCCAGCTGCGCCTTTGAAAGTTGCTCATTGAGTCGAGCGCTCTCCATTTGCTCATGGGCCAACTGCTCGCGCGATTGCAGCATATAGCCGACCAGCAAAACGATGCTGTAGAGAATCGCGTAGGCCAGCAGTCCCCCGTAGAACTTGTGCAACCAAAGCTGCGCGAACGGCTCTCGCGGCGGCGACAACGCGTAGGGATTAAGCAATTCTTCCCACAAGCTCACCCAAGCCGTATAAACCAGGCCAACTGCGGCGCACGCTGACAAATGGACGATCCAAGTGGAAACGCGCCGCCACTCTGCGGGAGGATGCGTCCGCCCCAATTTCAACACCAGCGGCGTCGCCAAAGCCCACGGTAACCACGAAAATAGCAGCGTGAAATAGAGCGCGCCCCAGGCATGATGCATGCCCTCCGCCCGCATCACGAAAACTGTTTGCGTCGCCTCGAACAGGCCAACCGAGTACCACAGCACGGCGATCCGTAACCAGTGTGGCGATTCGGATCGGCTCGCATTCATACAAGAATCGTAGTCTAAGACCTTGCCCCAACGTGAAGAATGCAGTGAATCAACAGGACTGTGCAGCGAACGGCATGGGCTTTCGGGCGTCGACGCGCCATACTGTCCGCATGATTAACCAAAGGATTTCTCTCTTCGCCGCGATGTTCTTGATGTCCGCAGCCGCATTTTGCCAAACTGCCGCGACCGGCTCCGCTCCGCAACATACCAGCGACGGCCAGCTCAACTTTCCCGTGAACTATCGGCAGTGGGTCTATCTCACCACTGGCTTCGACATGAGCTACAGTCCCGCAATGCAGATGGATCATCACATGTTCGACAATGTTTTCGTGAATCCGGAGGCCTATAAAACATTCGTCGAAACCGGCACCTGGCCGGACAAGACGATGCTCGTGCTCGAAGTGCGCGGCGCCGAAGGCAAAGGCTCGATCAACCAGAAGGGGAATTATCAGAACACCGACATGATGGGCGTCGAGGTCCACATAAAAGACGAGGCGCGCTTCCCCGGCAAGTGGGCGTTCTTCGGCTTCGACGACGACAAGCCCGCGAAGATGGTCCCGACCGCCGCCGCCTGCTACAGTTGCCACCAGGCCCACGCCGCCGTGGACACCACATTCGTGCAGTTCTATCCCACGCTGTTGCCCATCGCCAAGGCCAAAGCCACGCTCAGCGCGGCGTATGTGAAGGAGAGTGCGGCGGCGCAGAAATAGCGGCGCGGCCCGTGACCTTGGTTCTTCCCCGCCTTGAAGGGGTGAGAACATAACGGGATGGAATATGCACCCCCCCTTGGCCCAACACCAGCCAAGTCGTTTCATCTTTATTTAGCCGTCAATAAAAATTCATTGGACACAATTCATTTTCTTCATGTAAATTCTTTTCCACCAGCAAAACGGTTCCTCCAATTCTCATTCCTTGGACGCCCCGACCGCTGGCAACCCCAGGGGCTGTCCTCAAAATTTCTGCAACACGGGAAGAGAAACGTGATGAATCGTCTCCGCAAGTCCACTCTGCTATTCGCTGCTTTTCCCCTTTTTTTCGCAACCAGTCTTGCGCAGAACGCTCCCACTGGCGTCGTTACTGGATCGACGCAAATCACTGCTGGCCCAGTCAATATCGATATGGCAACGGGTCACATGATCGTGGATATTCCGGTGAGGCACAAGATCGGAGCTTTTCCCTTCGCTTTCGATTTGATTAACGATAGCGGCAATCAGGGGGGCGTGAACGACTATCAAACCTTTCTCTGGTCGATGCCATCCACAGCAATGACGGGCTTCAGCACCCCAAGCCCTACGCTGTGCGGAACCCCGCCTTACCAGAGCTATCAGTTTGGGACGGGTCTCCCGAACCAATGGTATGTCTCAGATGGGACAGGTGCCACGCATTCCTTCGCATTTCCGCCGATCAACGTAGGCGTGTCAACTTGCGGCGGACAAATTGGGCCGATTACTAGAGTCGCGACCGACGGCTCAGGCTATACCGCCATCGTGACTGGGAGCAATCAGGCAAATGGGTCACTGACATGGATTGTTTACAACAAAGACGGCGTTTCCTATTCCGGCTCACAGGACTCCTTTGGAACTTCCGCCGACCCAGACGGCAACACAATCTTTTCTTCGACGTCCAATGGGATCAACTCGTGGACAGATACTTTGGGTCAAGCTGCGACGATATCTTTGTCCTATGGCGGAGGTGAACAGACCGGGGGACACAACGCTAATCCCGACAAATACTATTACACCGACGAAAGTGGAACCGACCAGTATTACACGGTCAATTATTCGCTCAACACGGTTACGACAGTGTTCGGATGCGGCTCCCCTTACGGCGATGTTCCCACTGGCACACAATGGTATCAGCCAAGCAGCATAACGACTCCAGCGGGGAGTTATGGATTCACTTACGAGGCGACTGGAAGCCAGTATCCCGGCGCAGTCACGGGTCGCCTAGCGAAGGTGACGTTGCCGAATGGCGGATACGTTGCCTTCGCCTACTCAGGCGGGACGGCAGGTTTCAATTGCACTTCGCGCGTAATTCCTACGCTTCAAGTCACGATCAATGACAACAACGGAAATACCAACACAACTACATATGTAAATAGCAACACCGCAAGCTTTGAAGACCCATGCTGCGCAAATTTCACGGTCACAGTCACCGGCAATGCCGACCCGGACAATGGCGGTGCGTGTAGTGCCTCCTGCAAAACTAGACACATGGGGCCGGGTTTAAAGTTAGGGTGAGGGCGAACCGGGCACGGGCTTCGTGCGGGGTTTGTCCGTGGAGTCCGCGATGCGGACGGTTGTGGTTGTACTCCTCGATCCAGCGGGCGATGCCGTGTCTGGCCTGATCGAGGTTCTGATATTCGTTGAGCCACACCTCCTCTTCTTTTAAGCTGCGATGAAAACGCTCGATGTAACTGTTGCCCTCGGGATGATTGTAGGCGGTGCGGCGATGCGTGATGCCCAGCCGATTCAGGGTTTCGACGTACCGCGCCGAAGTGAACTGAGTGCCGTTGTCCGTAGTTAAAGTCAAACCCGTTCCACGAGAGCCGAAAGGCAAACCCTGTAACACGGCGTGATCGAGCGCGGCCAGCGCTTCTTCGCTGCGACAGCGAACACTCAAGTCCCAGCCCAGGATTTCGCGAGTGCAGCAATCGATCACCGAGACCAGGTACGACCAGCCGACGCTGGGTCCGGCCCAGACCTTGGTCATGTCCGACTGCCACACGAGATTCGGATACAGCGCTTCCACCTTGCCCCAGTCCTTTCGGCGCGAGACTTGAAAACGGCGTTGCCGCACCAACAGGCCGCGCTCGCGCATGACGCGCAACGTCCGCTTACTATTGACCACCAATCCGTGATTCCGACCCAACCACCAGGCCACGCGCCGATAGCCGAAGGCCGGCTTCTCTCCGCAGGCCAGCACGATCTGCTCATCCTGCGAGCGGTCGGCGCGACTGGCACGGGGTTTCGCCCGATAGTAAAGACTCGACCGGCTAATCTCCAATGTTTCGGCGACCAGCTTGGCGGGTTTGCCTTGGGCCACAAACTCCCGAGCCGACGAATGAACTTGGCCGCAGCTCACTCGCCCAACACGTTTTTTAAGATCTCGATCTGCAAATGCGAACGGCCCAAAGCCCGCTCCAGTTGCTTGATGCGCTTTTCTTGCTCGGCGTCGGGCCGGGCGGCGGCGCTTCTCCCCCCAAGCGCCGCCAACGAGGCCTTCTCCGCCTCGTCCTTCCAGCGATAATACAACGTGGCTGCGATCTGATGAGTGCGACAGGTCTCGGCAATGTTGCCGCTCTTCAGACCCTCGATCACAATGGCAAACTTCTCTTCCGCACTTCTCTGCACTTGCGCTTTTCTTGGCATCTCGCCTCCTGGCGGAGGCCCCAAATCATACCGTATGATCGTGTCCAGTTCTAGAGGGGTGCACTACAAACTGCTGACTTCCGACCCGAACGGAACCGCTTACACGGTTACGACCTACGATGTTTTAGGCCGCATCGCATCTGTCACGAACCCTTACTACTCCGGGGGTGCTGTCAATACGACAACTTACTCCTACGACGCCCTCGGTCGAAAAACGAGCATAACCGACCCTGACGGAAGTAAGAGTTCAGTTTCATATTCAGGCGCTTGGTCGGAGTTCCAAGATGAAGGAAACGGGGCAAAGAGTGTTTCGCGAATCTATCAGCACGACGGCTTGGGACGACTGACCACTGTTTGCGAGGTAAGCAGTGCGAGCCAACAGAGCGTCTCCCCGGTTAACTGTGGTGCGTTTAATGCGACTGGCTTCATCACGACCTACGGCTACAGCGCAATAGGGAACCTGATTTCCGTGACGCAAGGTTCAGAGAGCCGGAGCTACGTTTACGACGGCGTTTCCCGCCTGACAAAGGAAACGAACCCAGAAGCGTCGGCAGCCAACAACGTATACCCGACAACGTACACCTACGATGCCACTGGACAGCAGCCAGACCTTTATCAGCGCGTAGCTCCATTACCTAATCAAACGGGATCGACAACCGTCACCACCACATACTCGCATGATGCCCTCCACCGCCTCACATCCAAGACTTATTCCGACGGAACGACTGCGACCGCCAATTACAGCTACGATCAAAGTACACCGTGCGGGAATCAGTCAACGAATTGCCTCGGTCGGTTGTCTGCTGAATCCAGAACCGGAAGTTCCGCGACATTTACCTATGACAAGATGGGCCGAGTGCTGCTTAATTCGCAAAGCGTGCCCACGCAATACAACCTGAACTACGGATACAACTACCTTGGAGACTGGACAAGCTCGACGAACGGAATGGGAACCACGCTAACCTACGGCTACAACACCGCCGCAGAGTTAACGACCCTTACCAGTAGCCTTAACGATGTGAATCATCCTCCCGATCTATTTGCGGCGGGAACCTTTGACGCTCTCGGCGCACTGACAGCGGATAATCTCGGCAATGGCAGTGAAGCGCTAACTTACGACACGCGTGGACGGCTTAAGACGGTTGCCACAATCGGCCCTGACCCAGGTAACAACACTCCCGGAAAGGGTTCGGTTTCGATTGGGGGGGCGGAACAGTCGATCCTCACTACCGCGACGGGCAGCGTCACCATCAGCGGAAGCGAAAAATCCACGCAATTTGGCTGCCCTCTGCATTGCGCAACCACATACGACATGGGAACCGTCACCGTAACGATAGGAGGATATTCTAATCAAATTACTTATTGGGAATTAGGCGGAGACCCCTATACCCCAACGACAATAGCCGCCGCTCTGGTGACCGCGATCAACGCCGATAGTCACGACCTTGTTACAGCTACACAGTCGGGAGCCACTATAACCTTAACGAGCGAGTTAGCCGGTTCGGGCGGAAATTACTCGCTCTCTGCCAGCGTGGTGGATAGTGATCCAGCCGAGTTCAATCCCCCATCATTCGCCGCAACCGCATCCGGCTCCGCACTCACTGGCGGCACATCGACTTATGATAGCGGCACCGTCTCCGCGACGGTGGGAGGTCATGAAGAAACGGTTAACTATAGCCAGAGCGACACGCCCACGACGATAGCTACGAATCTCACGGCGAAGTTCAACGGGGATTCCGGCTCTCTGGTGACCGCAACCGCTTCCGGTTCCAGTGTTGATCTAACCAGTAAAGCAGGCGGCTCAGGCTCCAACTACACGCTCACTGCATCCGTAACCTTTAACTCCAGCAAGTTCTCTCACGCTTCGTTTTCTGCAACACCTTCGGGCGCGTACCTTACCGGTGGAGAAAACGGTGAGGGCACGATTTACAATTTGTCGCTCGGCTATGCCCCCAACGGCGACATCACTTCCGCCAACGATACCGTCAATGGCAACTGGACTTACGCTTACGACGACTTCAATCGGCTCATCACGAGCAAATTAGGCAGCGCCACGCTTAGTGAAGTTTACGACCGTTATGGTAATCGCTGGCAACAGAATGGGAGCGGATCGGGATCGAGTTCGTGGGACTTGCCGCAATACAGTTTCGATCTGCACAACCATATTACGGGCTACTCCTACGACGCGGCTGGCAATCAGACTCAAGACGCTCTGCACACTTATTTCTACGACGGTGAAAACCGTCTGATTCAAGTGGATGGCACCAAGGGTACATGCTCAACGGCGACCGCTTGCTACATCTACGACGCCGAGGGTCGCCGTGCTGGCAAAACACTTGGCGCAAGCACTGTCTATTACCTCTTCGACCTTAACCAGAAAGAAGTAGCGGAGGTAAGTTCAGCGGGCGTGTGGAATCGCGGCGAGGTTTATGCCGGGAATCGTCACTTGGTTACCTATAGCGGCGGCGCGGACGGAGTCACGTATTTCACCGCCGCAGACTGGCTCGGCACGGAACGGATGCGCACCGGTCTAACCTCGATCATCGAAACCTGCACGAGCTTGCCTTTTGGCGATTCGCAGACGTGTAGCGGAAGCGAAACGAGTCCCTTGCACTTCACCGGACAGCACTTCGACTCGGAGAGTTCACTGACCCGCATGTTATTCCGCCAGCACTCGATGACGGAGGGTCGATGGACTTCGATGGACCCGGCAGGGAAGTCGGCAACTGATCCCTCGAATCCAGAGTCGTGGAACCTTTACGCCTATGTGATGAACAATCCGTTACGGCTGGTTGATCCGACGGGGCTACTAGGAGAGGGGCAGCAATATACCGGAGGGACTCCTACGTCGTCGGAATGTACTCCGGACGGAAGTGGGGGATGCACGATCAAGGTGGATGTGAGCCGCCCTTTTGTCAAGGCGCAAAATACGTCAACTCTGCAGAAGGCTGAAAATGCTGTCGATATTTTTAACTCGACGCTTGGATTTGGGAGATCGGACTGCGGCGGAGGAGGTAGCTGCCTCAACGCCCTGGGCATGGCCGGTACCGCCGTTATCGCGGCTGTGGCGTCAGGCGGGGAGAGCGAAGGGGCATTCGTTGAGAAGCAGATTGCCACTGCTGGGCCTAAGATCGAAAACATCGCCGCCAAACTGACCGGCGAGACTCTAGAGGCTGCCAGCCGAGAAATAAATGGGGGAATGAAGGTCGCAAAGGCCGGTGGAGGCTTCTTTGACCATGTGGGGAGCGTTCAAGAAGGAATTAACGGTCTCAATAAACAGGCCGCGCACCTAGAGCGAGTCCTGCAAAGGAGCGGGTTGAGCGAGTCGCACGTCCAGACAATTAACGGCTTAATCGAGAGAGCGAGAGGCGTGGCCGCAGTCGCTCTAAGAGCGATCACACCAAAGGACCCCATTTAGGAGCGCATAATGGAACCCGAGAACAGCTTAGAGCAGGCTTTGGAAAACTGTCGGCAAGGCCGAACTTCGGTCGAACAGACTAGAGAACTCTCCCGCGAGCTTGGAAACAAGCAGTACTCGCCCGGCATACCAGTGCTGGTTCAGTTCCTAGACAATCAGGATGAGATTGTGCGCTACAACGCTGCGACGGCGCTCGGTTTCGAATTGCACCACAAGCCCGCAGCGGAAAAATTACTTGCCATGCTCGTGGGAGACTCCGATGAGGACTGCCGGCGTGCTGCGGCGGCAGGGCTGGGAAACCTTTGCCAGAATAGTAAAAATCGTCGTGTTCTCGAAGCGCTTGCTCAAGCCGCTCTCAACGATCCAGATGAGTATGTCCGCAGTTCCGCGTATCAAGCATTGCAAATCGTGAATGGCGTCTCACGGGAAGAGCATCTGGCCTTGTTGCAAAACCAAAGCCTATTGGTTGATCCGGCACGCGTGAACACCGTCCTGGCTGAAATTTCCGCATCCAGTAAACCGAAACCATAAATCTACGATTTGAAGGAGGTACAACTACGACGGGCGTTCCCGTGAGTAGGCGCAAAATACGACACTGCAAACGGCTGAGAAGGCCCTCGACACATTCAACGGCACAGTAGGGCTGCATAGCTCGAATTGCGCTGGAGGCGGCGATTGTCTCAATGCGTTGGGAATGGCGGGCACTGCCGTGGTTGTGGCGCTCGCGTCGGACGGGGGAAGCGAAGCGGGGTTTGTTGAGAAACAGATTGCCACAGCTGGAACGAAAATCGAAAACATCGAAACTAAACTCCTGACAAGTGAAACTCTTCAAGCTGCCGAACGGGAAGTCAATGGCGGAATGAAAGTTCTCAAGGAGACCGGTCAGGCGTTCGACCATGCTGGAAAAGTTGAACAGGCAATTGCTGGCCTCAACAAGCAAGCCTCCCATCTGGAAAGAGTCCTGCAACGGAGTGGTTTGAGCGAGTCGCACGTGCAGACGATTAACGGTCTTATCGAGCGAGCTAGAGGCTTGGCTGCAGTGGGCCTGAGAGCAATCACACCGAAGGACCCGATCTAGGAGTGAATATGGAACCGCAGAAGAACTTGGAGCAGGCTTTGGAGAGTTGGCAGCAGGGTCGGGCGTCGCTAGAGGAGGTCCGAGCATTGGCTGCCGACCTGGGCAACGAACACTATACCCAGGGCATTCCAGGACTGATGAAACTCTTGGATCACGATGATGAGATTGTTCGCTATAACGCGGTCAACTCCCTTGCCTTCGAGTTCCATCACAAGCCGGTTGCCGAGAAGCTATTAGCAATGTTGGCGGGAGATCCCGACGACGACTGCCGACGGGTTGCCGCAGGTGGTCTTGGGGCGCTTTTTCAAAACAGCAGAGACCGCCGGATTCTAGCCGCGCTTGGTCACTCTGCGCTAAATGATCCAGAGGAATACGTTCGTAGCTCTGCGTACAAGTCACTGCAGATTGTTAATGGGGTCTCCCCAGACCAGCACTTAGAGCTTCTGAGGAGCCAAAGCTTATCGGTCGATCCGGCGCGCGTGGAGAGCATCCTGACAGAAATCTCGGGGTGAGTGCCGCCATGCTTTGGCCTCCGCTGTCCCGGAGGGAACGGCAATTTTAGGCGAAATCTCGAAAACCGCAGTATAGAGAGCCAGAGAGAAAATCCCGTCGTAGGTCAACTCATCGTAGGGAAACCGAACGGGCACTCTGCCGCGAGCCACGCAGCGAGGAACGAGTGATGGCACGGACGGCGACGGCAAAGAAACGCAAACCCGAAGCCGCACCCGGAACGCCGCTCGCGGCGCGGTTGACGGAGTACGTAACCGCGCTCAAGGTGCGCGACTTCTCCGAGCACACGATCCGCAATCGCGAGTCGCATATCAAGTTCTTCTTAGCGTGGTGCGCCGAGCGCGGGCTGACGGAACCAACCGAGATCACGCGGCCCGTGCTCGAACGTTTCCAGCGTCACATGTTTCACTACCGCAAGCGCGACGGCGAGCCGATGAGTTTCCGCAGCCAGCATGTGCGCCTGGTGGCGCTGCGCTGTTGGTTTCGCTGGCTCACGCGGCAGAATCTCATCCTGCACAACCCGGCATCGGAGATCGAACTGCCGCGCCTGGGTCGCCGCCTGCCCAAGCATGTGCTCACCATCTCTGAGGTGGAGCAAGTGTTGCAGCAACCGAATATCTCCGATCCTCTTGGCTTGCGCGACCGTGCGATTTTAGAAGTGCTGTACTCGTGTGGCACCCGCCGCGCGGAAGTGATCCACCTGAAGCTCTACGATCTCGACCGGGAGCGCGGCACGCTGCTCGTCCGCCAGGGCAAGGGCAAGAAAGATCGCTTCGTGCCCATCGGCGAGCGCGCGATCGCGTGGGTGCAAAAATATATCCGCGAGGCGCGACCGCAGCTTGTAACCGAGCCAGACTTAGGCACGCTCTTCCTGTCAGGCGCGGGCGAAGAGATCAGCGCCGATCATCTCACGCTCACAGTTGGTTCCTATGTGCAGAAAGCGAGCCTCAGCAAAACCGGAGCCTGTCATCTGTTTCGCCACACGATGGCGACGGTGATGCTCGAAGGCGGAGCCGATATCCGTTACATCCAGCAGATGCTCGGACACGCCGAACTGTCCACGACCGAGATTTACACGCACGTCTCGATCCGCATGTTGAAACAGGTGCACACAGCCACGCATCCGGCAGCGAAGCTCGACCACGAACACACGCAGTCCACAGTGGAGACCACGGACCAAGCACAGGAGGAACTCTTCGCCGCGCTCGACGCCGAAGCCACCGAGGAGGAAGGCTGACCATATACAAATCTCGTATATCCTGCCGTACGCGAAAATTTACGCGGAGACCTGAACAATCCTCTTGACAGGTTTTTCGAGGACGCCTCGAAAACCGCGCTGTTAGCTGCGTTCCCTCACTCACTGACCCCAGGAAGAACCTGAACAAAAAGAGTAGCTGCAAGCGGTCTCGCGCTGACTTAGAATCAATGCCGGTGCTCACTGTGAGTGCTCGGGCCGTGGCTGTTGGTTGTGGCTCGTTGCTCTTTGAAAACAAAAATCGTGTCTGGGCCGAGGCACAGCTAAAGAAAAAACTCGCGTCAGGGGTTCGAGAGAAAAAATCTAGGCGTGCATCGGGGCTGAGAGCGGGCTAAGTGGAAACTCGCGTTGGAGATAGCGGGAGTGTTGTTCTGGAATCGTGGTGGATGCAGTAGTTGACGCAAAATCAGAGTCAGACGCAACAAGTCACTACGACTTACGATAAGAACGTCCCCGTCATGCAGCCAAAGACCCAAGAGTATGTTGAAAAAACTGCCAACTCCGCAGGCGTAAACAGTATAAATATATCCGCTACCACAAACGGCGAACACGCGCCCACCTCAAACCACTATAACGGGACCGCTGTTGACATTAACAAGGTCAATGGCGAGAGGGTGGCAAACGCCGCGAACGACGCGAAGGTGGCCTCCGACGTGCGTTCCTTACAGAACGCCGCAAACAATCCGCAGAATGGCGTAGCCCACGAGAATTACGGGCCAGCGGGATTATTTAAAGACGGACAACAGATTACGAACCCTAAGCTTCAGTCCGAACACGAGAATCACGTACATATTACGATTCCGAGGAACGCCAATGACGAAAATTAGAACCCTTTGTTTTGCTATCCTCACTGTCTGCTGGACAGTACCCACACTCACAGCTCAGCAGTGCACCCACGTGAGCGTAGGGGGCGTGAGAAGCATTTTCGCACTCGCACCCTCGCCCGCTGGAAGTAACTTGTTGTTCTATGGCTCTTCCGAAAAGGCTGAGGGAGAATTAGTTACAGGGAACCTACTCAAATTACGACTCAAAGAAGGTATGAGCGATATTGTGCGGGTTAAAGCCCCCGACGCCTCGAATCCTCCATCCCCCGTCTGGCAACCGGACGGCCTCTACGCATACTTCGGAAACCGACCAGGGTATCTATCAAGTTAGTTCGGCGGATGAATCTCCCGAGATGCTATGGAAGGGGGCAGCGGCGGGATTGGCGATTTCTCCCGACGGCCTTCGGCTAGCTTTCTGGCAAGTAGAACACGGCTCTGATACTCTCGTCCTCTATGACATAAGGAAGAAGTCTCAAGTACGCAGTTGGAGAGTTCATGACCTTTTCGAGAGCGACAAAGGGGCGTGGGATATTGCATTCTCGCACGACGGGAATGCGCTTTACGCGCGCACTTACGACGAAGCTAGTCGTACCCCACTTAAGCGATTTGACATCAGCAGCGACAATCCAACCATAGTGATTAAAAATTCGTATGCCCTAGCTGAAGGTAAGGGGGCGGTATACTCTATCTCGGTTTCTGGTACTGACAGGAGCCTGTATAAAATTGTCGATGGCGTTCATTCGAGCTTAGTAGCGAGAGACTTTGCCTACGACAGCCTTGTGAGGGGTGGGACGACACAGTGGCTTGTTTCCCAGAACTATCGCACCAAAGAGATAACGGTTGTCGATACCAGCACCGACACCTCCCGGTCTATAGGGAAGCATGACGTAGCGACTGTCCTATCGGATGGCAAATTACTCTTTGTGAAGCGGGGCGAGATCACCTTCGGGGACGACCCTTCCTGCGAAACCGATTCTCGTGCCAAAACTGTCGGCCAATGAGGAACTTAAGGTTTTTGAGTCCGGTTTACGACGCCTACGGCAATCGCTGGCAACAGAATGGAAGCGGATCAGGTTCAAGTTCGTGGGATTTGCCGCAATACAGCTTTGATCTGCACAACCACATCACGGGCTATGCCTACGACGCGGCGGGTAATCAGACCCAAGATGCTCTGCATACCTATTTCTACGACGCCGAAAACCGACTGATTCAGGTGGATGGCACGAAGGGTACGTGCTCATCAGCAACCGCCTGCTATACCTACGACGCCGAGGGTCGCCGTGCTGGCAAAACACTTGGCGCAAGCACTGTCTATTACCTCTTCGACCTTAACCAGAAAGAAGTAGCTGAGGTAAGTTCGGCGGGCGTGTGGAATCGCGGCGAGGTTTATGCCGGGAACCGGCATTTGGCAACCTATAGCGGCGGCGCGGACGGAGTCACGTATTTCACCGCCGCAGACTGGCTCGGCACGGAACGGATGCGCACCGGTCTAACCTCGATCATCGAAACCTGCACGAGCTTGCCTTTTGGCGATTCGCAGACGTGTAGCGGAAGCGAAACGAGTCCCTTGCACTTCACCGGACAGCACTTCGACTCGGAGAGTTCACTGACCCGCATGTTATTCCGCCAGCACTCGATGACGGAGGGTCGATGGACTTCGATGGACCCGGCAGGGAAGTCGGCAACTGATCCCTCGAATCCAGAGTCGTGGAACCTTTACGCCTATGTGATGAACAATCCGTTACGGCTGGTTGATCCGACGGGGCTACTAGGAGAGGGGCAGCAATATACCGGAGGGACTCCTACGTCGTCGGAATGTACTCCGGACGGAAGTGGGGGATGCACGATCAAGGTGGATGTGAGCCGCCCTTTTGTCAAGGCGCAAAATACGCACGGGTGGTTGTGGAACGTTGGGCATGCTCTCGGGGTAGTTTCTACACCGCAGGAAAAGGCGTTTCATGCTGCGATTGAGCAGGACATGAAAGCCCACCCGGAAAAATACCCGGTTTCGATTGGTGCGGTAACACCATTCGGTGGAGTTGGTAGCGCCGCGGCACGCGCAGGGGAGCTCGCCAACGCGATGGGCAAGACAAAAGACTTCGTCACGATTGCGGTTACCGAGACTGAGCAGGGCGTGAACGTAGTTAGTTCGAGCGAAAATGCACTGCGACCTGCAGTCAAAGCTATGCTCGGCGAAGGCGAGGTCGCCGCGCAGGGGGCAGGACACGCCGAAGTGACAGGAGTGAATGCAGCACAGCAAATGGGGCTTACTCCCACCGGCGTTGCAGCCAGTAGAGGCATTTGCCCATCCTGCGCACAATTCTTGCAGGATCTCGGTGTCGCGGCCCTGAGTCTGTTCAAATAGGAGAAATCACAATGGTTGGCGAAGAAAACTCCCTAGCCTCACTAACAACGTTTTCTCGGAAGAAGCAACTCGCCTTCGCGCTGCTGGTTTTTGAAAGGATGTTACCGAGCCTGATTGCCTTTTCTAAGGATACTGGCCGGGACGCATCCTGCTACTTGAAAGCAAGAGATGCAGCGTGGGTCGCGTTGCAAAATGGCAGGGACGGCATTGCTGACCAGTCGTTGAACGAAGCATGTATCAAGAATGCGCCGGACACCGAAGCGTTCTCCCATGAGCTAACTTCGTACGCTTTGAATGCGGCCCTCACGATGAGTGACATTCTGGAGTTTACAGCGGATCGCCGCAGCGACCACATTACCTACATTGCAACCCTGGCAACGGATTCCGTGCACTTGTATCTAAGCAGTCTGAATACTTCGGTCGCGGATTCTCCTGAGCAAGCAAAACGGATTGCTGCCGATCCTTTGATGCAGCAGGAGGTAGGTCGGCAAGAGGAGGACATCAGGTTCCTCTCTGGACTACCGGATCAGTTCGACAGCGAGACGATCTCGGCCTTAAGAACCAGAGCGGATAACCAGCCTCCCTTGCTGCCTCTTGCACGCCACTAACGAACGATCCGACCGGCGAGCGGATTGCTTGCCGTTTGCGTTTTACAGCCCGCCAGAGCGCAGATCGAGGAGCGGGTGAGGCCCAGACAGGTACGCTGGTTTTCTGGGCGTTTTAGGGCGGAGAGTTTTTCCCTTAGCTGCGGGTTTGGTTGGCCGATCCCGGCGAGGACGCCGCGCTTTCCCGTCCCGATCCTGCCGCCGATTCCTGACCCGTCAGTATGGCGATTCCGGCCCGGTCGTGCGAGCGGTTGGTGCTCCCGGAGGCTGGTTTGCAGGGTTGAGGTTTTTGCGCTGCCTTCGGCATCGGGTGGAGGAGGTGACACTCCACCCCTGAAAGGGTGCTGCACGGTAACTTTCGGCTACCGTGCGCGAACTTGTTGAAACGAGAGCAGCTAAGAAAAAAATCCCGCCGTCAGGGTGCTGTAGAGCAACCTGAAGTTAGCGCAGGCGAACTTGTTGATTCTTAAGCGCGGCTGCTAGTCTCGGCTGTGATGGCGAGAGAGGAAGCCGGGACATGGTGAAGCCGCCGCTGCGCACGAAATCCATCGGTTTCAAAGTCAGCGAGGAAGAGTACGCGCAGCTGGAAACGGCGGCGCAGGCCGACGGTCGGACGCTGGGCGAATGGTGCCGCGAGGTGATCTTGCGGGGAGGGTCGGCCAGCAATGCAGCGGCCCACGATCCGGCCCTGGCCGAGATCATCGGAGTGCGCTTGCTGCTGGTGAACGTGTTGGGGCCTGTGGCGGCAGGTGAGAAAGTGACGCCGGAGAAGTTCAACCAAATGCTGGATCAAATCAGCGAAGCCAAGCACCAGCTCGCCGCCAAGTTGCAGCAGCCGGCGAGCGAGAAACCGCAGCGAGAAAAACCCAGCGGCGGCAAGAGGTGATCTCCCATTTTTTCCGCTGGGAGTGTACGGAGCGCGGGAGCCGAGTCAAGGGTCTGCGCTGCGCTCCGATGAACGCGCAAAAACCGCGCGCCCTTGACCCAGCTCCCTCTCCGCTCCTGTGTTGCTTCCAGCTAGGAAAAAATGTGATTGAAAAATGGGCGGGGTGTGTCCCGATCACGACGCCGTAGCAGTCTCAGAGGACTGCAGGAAAGCATCAATCGTGGTCAGCAAGGCCGTCTGCTTCCGACGCGGCAGGCGTTCGATCTGTTCCAGACGGCGCAGCACGCGACGGCTAGGTTTCTTACCGGAGAGTTTCTTGGCCTTCGGATGTAGCAACTCATCCAAGCTGATCCCCAGGGTCAAAGCAAAGCGCACGGCCATCTCGACCGAGAAATAGGCCCGGTCCGTCTCATAGGCAGAAATCAGGACCTGAGTGATCCCGGTCTTCTCCGCCAGTTCCACTTGTGTAAACCCGCGTTGCTTGCGAAGGCGAGCCAGGCGCTGGCCGAGGGTTTCTCCGCCGAAATCCAATGGCGGTTTCTTGCCTGCTCTCTTTCCCATGAGCCGCAGTGTATGCGTATCGTCGAAACTCATTGACACAATACTAACCTGTTTAGTATTTTTGTCACGCAGAAAAAATATCACTTTCCTCTTGACAAGGTTTTTCCAAAAACCATGAAAACGAGGTGAAGGAGGCAAGCCGGATGGCCTACGTTCCCCCCGAGGTGAAGGAGCGGATCAAGCGGGAAGTCTCGATCCAGCGGTTAGCGGAGGCGCGCGGCATCAAACTGCGGCGTGTGGGCCGGAGCCTCATGGGACTGTGCCCTTTCCACAAGGACACCAATCCCAGCCTCAGTATCGATCCGGTGAAGAACGAGTGGCATTGTTTCGGCTGTGAGCGCAAAGGCGACGTGATCGAGTGGGTGAAATGCGCCGAGGGTGTCAGTTTCAAGCACGCGCTGGAGTTGCTGAAACGCGACTATCTTCCGTCTTCCGCCGCCAGCGCCGATCCGCCGCCGAAAATCTCCACTGTGCCGAAGCTGCCGCCGCTGATCGAGCACACGGCGGACGACAAGAAGCTGCTCGAAATCGTGGTGAGCTACTACCACGAGACACTGAAGCAGTCGCCCGAGGCGCAGCAGTACCTCCTCAAGCGCGGTCTGCAATCGGCGGAGATGGTGGAGCAGTTCCGGCTGGGCTTCGCCAACCGCACGCTGGGTTACCGTCTGCCGGACAAAAATCGCGTCGCGGGTGCAGAGCAGCGCGGACAGTTGCAGAAGCTCGGCATCTACCGCGACAGCGGCCACGAGCACTTCGTTGGCTGTGTGGTGATTCCAATCTTCGATCTGAGCAGCCAGGTGATCGAGATGTACGGGCGCAAAATCAGTCGACCGTTCAAAAGGCCGTGCATGCAGAAGTTGATTTCATAAAGACGTACATCAAAGAAATCGACTCTAACATTCCCTTCTCGGGTGTGTCCTCTCCATCTTCCAACAACGGAACGGAGAAGGCTGCGGTTGGTCTCGGCTTCGTCGCCGGGTTTGCCACAGGAGAAGGGGAAGCTGTCTCCGTGTACTCGAAGGCGGCAACCCCTTACGTTGGCATCACGAAGGACCTAGTGGCGCGTGAGGCTGCGCACGGCGAGGAGCTTGTCCCGCTCGTGAAAGGGCTTACGAGGACTGGAGCTCGGGGGGTCGAACAAGCGCTTATCGAGCACCACGGGCTAGAAAATCTCACCAACAAGATAAATAGCATTGCGAAATCGAATCCCATCTACGAAAAAGCGGTGACGTTTGGGAGAGAGGTGCTTCAGTCCATCGGCTACCTACCGTAAGGATTGCTGAATACATGGCTGGGAAGAAACCAAAAATCGGCGATATCTGTGAAATCAAAACGCCAGCAGGTCTGGCTTACGTTCAGTACACGCACGACGGGGGCACAAGTGGCGAACTGGTCAGAGTGCTCCCTGGGCTGTACGAGAATCACGTTTCCGATTTGGCAAGTCTTGCTCGACAGAAGGAACTGTACTTTGTTTTTTACATCATGAACTATGCCCTTCGTACTGGCCAAGCCAAGGTTGTGTCGAACCAACCCGTTCCCGAATGGGCGAAAGCCCATCCCATGATGCGACATGCCGCAGCCTTCGATGACTTTCGCAGGGTAATTCGCTGGAGAATTATTAGCGCGGCAAGTCGCCTCACACTAGAAGAGCTGCGGCGCACGCCGCTCCTTACCCAGCTGACGCCTGAACAGGAAAGGCTATCCATACTTGAGATTTGGCCGCATATCGCTATGGTGAAGAATCTCGCCCGCCGCTGGACACCAGAACGTGCAGCAGAATTGCTAATGCAGGATGTAGTCGAAGCGGCAGAGAGAAAGAAAAAGCAAGTTGCAGGGGACGAATCCTTGGAGAAGGGTATGCGACACTTTCTCTACTTCCCCAAGAAGCCGAATGCAGAGGAAGCAGGTGAACGGCTCCGCAGTCGGGGTTTCTCGGTTGAAGTTCGCCAGAGCCCCGATGGAGAAAAGTGGCTTGCGTTGGCAACAAAGGCTTCACCGAAGACCGGCGAGGAAATGGATGAGCGTCGCGATGAGATGGAGGCTTTGGCGGCGCAGTTTGGCGGAGATTATGACGGTTGGGAAGCAGCAATCGACTCGCTTGGTTCTAAGAGGGGACGTAGCCCTTACAGAGGCTAAATCCTCCGCCACGGCCCGATTGACGCCAAACCAAACTCTGGCGCATCCAGAGATCGGGGAGACTGGGGCAACCGTTGTTGGTCGCGGGAAGCCTCCTTATACCGGGGGAACACAAATCCCCCCGACAAGCGTGAATGTAGTTAGACCTTCTGATCCGGATTAAATCAACAATTTTGGTTCCATGAGGCGATTGGATGTCGGTTGAAGAAACAGATCGGGTTGATATCGTGAGCATCGACGAGCGCACTGGACACGTGGTGTTGACCATTACCGATCATTTGGACTGGACGAACAGTTTTGTTCATCGAACAGTCCTCCAGAGTAAGCTCAACGCATATCTCGCTTTCGTCGAGGGCGGCGAGCTCTATGAACGATACCCGCAAGCCAAAGGAAGGTCGATTTCATTTAATGTGGTGTTTAAGTACGCGCCTGATGACGAAGGAAAGCAATTTCTCGATAGGGCGAAGCAGGTGATTGAATCCGCCGGATTCAACATGAAATCTAGCACGTTCGCGGATTCATATGACAATTAGGTCAGGGCCCGCGACGCCACAAACTAGAGATTGGGGCCATCAACTTCCCTTACACGACCTTCGCCATCCTCGCCAAAGTTAACCAATGCCGGGGGTGCGCTTCCCGTCGCCCAACCCGAATGCTGGCAGCGTAAGGGCGCGAAACCTCAAGCGCATTCGCGATTTGCGAGACAGAAAGGTCTCGCAATAGTGGCTTGATTTCCGCTTTGTATGTTTCCTCCGTAAGCCATTGCGGTTGATTCGATGGAAGCCAACCATAGCGTCCCGCCGCTTGCCGTCGCTGAGTGGAAGCTAGTTTATTTCTGGATTCGGCGGACTTAGAAGCTATGCGGCCTCGTTTTGCTATTTCAAGCATCCTATCTCGCGAGACTGGAACGATACAGGTCGCACAAAGCCCGCTCCCTTTGGCGACCGGCTTCCCGCACTCATGACAGAAGTTTTCGGGGCGGGGAGCGTTAGCAGGCGCGAGACCTACATTTGCCTGTGCCTTTCGTTTGTTAGTCTGCGTTAATGGTGTTGAGGGACGACGATCTGGCTTTCGTATCGTTAAACGAAATGCCAGGGCAACCCATTCCGCAATTGGAGCCACAGCACGTCGCCAAGTCGGTGCAGTTTCAGATAATCGCTCTGTGAGCGGAGCCATCAATCGACAGTTGCCGTCGCGTTGCTCGAAAAACCATTCTCGTCGCAATGGTTGGCGCGTGATCCAGTTCAACAAGTAGGTATCAACTTGGGGGCGAATCGGTTCCAAGACATCGCAAGCCAAGCTGTCGCGGTTCGCGGTATCAACATGCAAGACGCCAAGGCCGGGATCGAGGCCCAACGCTGCAACCGCGAGACGCGTCTCGGATTCGAGAACAGCGTAGAGGTAATTGAGAATTGCATTGGCGGGATTGGCCGCAAGCCGTGACGATCCAGTCAGAGGCGAATTGCGAGTTCCGAAAACCCGCCAATGCTGCGGTACGCGATGGAGATCGTTCTTGGGGAAATTGACGGGAAGATTGTGCCATGCCGACCAGTACGCGGCGGCTCCCTGTGATTCGAGTATGGCAATCGTAGCGATAGAATCAGCAGTCGCAACCTCTTCACGGAATCCGGCAATCGCTTCCGGTACTGCGGAAAGCAGGAGCTTGTGTCGAGCAACGTCCTCTTGTGCCGCAAGTTTCCGTGTGATTAGCTCCCGCGTGATCCGCAGTGCCGCACCCGATTCGTTTGCCAGCGCTTGAGCGCGTCGGAGTTTGGCATCGGAAGAGGACACAGGGCCAGTCGTGACGAGCACCTTGCCGCTCCGTTCGAGCATGATGAACGCGGCGTCTTGATCCGCAAGCCAACGAAGCGCGGCAAGAGAAACCATCCCATCGGAGCCAATTACCACCAGGCGTCTGAGACCGTGTCCGACGCGTGGCAGTCTGGATGTGCGACGCTCGGCCCCGATTCCGTCTTCTAGCGATAAGTGTCCCCGGTCAACGCCTACATGAATTCCGTATCCCGATAGCGTAATCACGCCCTCACGTCCGGGTTGTATATTTGCATTTGACGAGTTAACTGCACTCATTTCAGTTTCCTCCTAATTCAGACGACGATAGACTCACCTTCCGCAAGGAATCGATCAACAGCAGAGACGGTGTCTTTTCTCTTCCAATACTCTTGCGTGATCGCGAATGGGAGATCGCGAGTTCGTACCTTCGCCTCTAGCGCGGTTCTAATCGCCCATTGCAGATAAAACCAGTCTTTGCGAAGCTCGGACACACCATACGCCTCTGATTTGACAATGGGTGCGTGTCTCAACGAGTGTTCAGCGTGTTTGACCATTTCAGACTTTCTTGTGCATGTGCGAACGATGCGGCGAATCGAATTGAGTATCTGAATAGAACCACCATTTGCACTGGTTGGTTTCCGCTCTTGGCAGCGTTCTATAGAACGACGCCAGCCAAGTTTAGGCAGCCCAGCGAGAGCGTTTGCGGTATTCAGTGGATTCAGCGTGTAGCGACGGCTACGACAGAAATTCGCGAATTCCTTCCGCGCGAAATAGGTCTCACCTTCCTGTAGCCGTAGCTCCGCATCCTTCTGTTTCTTTGAGACCGCCGCTAGTTCTTCTTTTGCGTGATCGAGTTGGGCAGTTCGTTTTGCCTTCGCGCCTTCGACCAGGACTCTCTCGTGTTCGGTAAGTTCCCGATTGCCGAGATTCGTTGCCGCTTCCAAGTCCAACTGCCACCTTTGGACAGCATTCCATGCGGCAAGGCGAGATTTGTTCATCTCCCCAATCTGTCGACGCAGTTTATGCAGGAGTCGGCCATCGGCTGGACTAGAGTCTTGTCGAAGGAGAGTTTGTACGAGGTAGGCTTGACTATACTTTTCGAGAAACTGCGTCGCGCTCAAGACATCGGCAGCCGTCTTGACCTTCGGGAGCTTGCCTCCGATTTCATGCCAGTAGGTTTCTAGTAGTCCCAGGAGATGATCGCGGTCTGCCCATAACTGGTCGTTACTCTCAATGCGCGATTTAGGGCCGGGTCGCATATTTGACGCGTCATCGTCTTGTAGCTCCCCAAAAATGTTCGCCATATATTTCGATTGTCGCTTACAACTATTGCCGCCTAATAAGGCCATCAACAAGACAATTGCCAAGTAATATGATTTTCCAGTATTGACGCCGCCCTAACGCGCTGATCCTGCTGTGTTTATTATCGCATCTGGTAAGCACAGTTTGGAGGCGAATCATGCGAAATGGCAATAAAGGCAAGACGAGAAAGACGGAGACCTACAATCGCGCGCTTCGGGTCTTGGCTAGGATGCGCCGGACGGAGGCGAGTTTGAGTGCTGCTGCTCGTGAGGAGCACATCGACCCGCGCACCGTCCGTAAGTACCTCGGTGCCGACCTTCGAGGATTCACCGAAGGTCAAGTCCGACCAAGCAAAGCCGACCGAAGACGTCGGAACATGCTCATTCCCACGGAACAGGGCGCGTCCCCAATCATCGTTCGCGGCTCCCGTGAAGCAACTCTTCTGGGTCGATATATGTCCGCGGTCGGACGGTACTTGCGAACTGGTGATGCTGAATTGCTCGGTGAGTTCGAGGGAAAGTCTATCGGTGGTCATCTGTTAATCACCGACACCGACATCCTTAATCATTTGGCGCAAGCGGGCGCACTTCAACTGGACGAAATCTACGCGCTCCCGGAGTCGTCATCGTGATCGACAAGAATCCGATCAAAACGGCGCGACGGCTCACGCGAAGGAAAGAACAGAAGCGCTGCCTATTGTGTGGTCGTACCGGCGTCACGATTGAACTGGATCACACTGCCGGTCGGAACCACGATGCTCTTCTGAAGGGCCCACTTTGCGTGAGTTGCCATGCAACGGCAACGGAGCTTAGACGCCGAGCCGACGCGGATATGCAGTTTCAACACAATCCCATAAGGCGAGTCAAATGCGCGCTCAAGGCAACCGCTGTATTCCTTCACATGCTCGCGGACGCTCTTAGGCGATGGGCGGAATTACTCATTCATTCGGACGAAGAGGAATAGCTCGGCTTTATTCATACGCAACACCAATCCGGGGATACCCGACAAGGAGAGAACATCACGATGAACTTGAAAACCATGTTAGACAACCGAAGCGCCAGCCAAGCCGGTGCTTTACTCAACGGTTCCGACGTTCCAGCCGGAACGAGGTCGATCACCATTGAAGTGGCGGAAATTCGGGAATCCCCAGATGGATTCAGCGCACCCGCCATTATTGAACTGAAGAAACCCCTTTACGGCAAAGCAGCATGGGCCGTAAACAAAACCAATCTGAAAACGATCATCAGAATATTCGGTGATGACCCCAAGAAATTGATGGGCAAGAGGGTCAAGCTAGACATCATCTCGGTTCGCAATCCGCAGACGGGGGAAATCGTACCCAGCTTGGCTGTGAACCCTAAGCAGTGACGGCGACACCGAACCTACCTTGCAATCCTTTGCGAAACCCTTCAGGGGCGGGACCTTGAGGGGTTTCGATTTCCTACCATCCGACATAACCGATGAAGCATGACATCTATCTGCGTTGTCATACTCGCATCTTGGGTGAGAAGCCCGAACGGAAACGTCGATTCAAGAAATCCTCCCCTGCCCTTCAATATGTGCTTCTCCTAGACACGGAAACCACAATCGACTCCGAGCAGAATCTAAACTTCGGCTCATATCAGTTTTGCGAGGCCGACGCCGAGGGAACCTTCGCGTGCATGGAAGAGGGTTTGTTTTACGCCGACGATCTTGACACCAAGCAACTCACGGTGCTTCGCGAGTACGTGCGGAGACAGAACGGCAAAGAAACAGGCAGTCGTCAACCAAAGCTCAAACTCTATAGCCGTTCCGCCTTCGTCGAGAAAGTCATGTACGTGGCAATCCAAGCGGGAGCGGCCATCTCCGCCTTCAATCTCCCTTTCGATCTGTCGCGAATTGCCTTGGAATACCGGATTGGGCGAGGCAGGGGGAAACGAGGTTGGAGCTTCGTGTTGTCCGGATACAAAGATAAGAAGACGGGAAAGATGCTTCCCAACAGCTTTCGCCCTCGCGTCAAGCTCGTCCCAAAAGATTCCAAGGCCGCGTTCATTCGCCTTGCGGGTGGGGATTCGAATCAACCGTACCGCACGGGTCGATTTCTGGATTTGAAGACGCTGGCATGGGCTCTGCGCAATCGGAGCTTCACACTCGATAGTGCTTGCAAAGAATTCAAGGTTCCAGGAAAGCTCGATCACTCGCCAACCGGTCGAGTGACGCCTGAAGAAATTGACTACTGCCGCCAGGACGTGCGTTCGAGCGTTGGCTTGCTGAACGCTCTGCTGAGCGAATTTCGGAAATACCCGCTTGGTGACCTAACACCGGAAGCAGCCTTTTCCGCAGCCTCGATAGCCAAGGCCTTTTTGAGCACAATGGAAGTCCGTCAACCGACAGAAAAATTCAAGCTGGATGACAAAACGAACGGCATTTGTATGCAGGCTTACTATGGGGGCAGAGCGGAGATTCGCATCCGTCACACCCCAGTCCCAATCGTCTACACCGATTTTCTGAGCCAATATCCCAACGTCAATACGCTTCTCGGCTTGTGGCGTCTGTTGACAGCCAACAAAGTGCGAGTCCGTTCAGCGACTCAGGAAGTCAGAGGATTCCTGAAGTCGCTAGACCTCGACCGACTGCTTGATCCGAAGACGTGGCTCAAACTGAATTTCTTTGCTCTGATTAAACCAGACGGCGACATTTTGCCGGTGCGCACCGTATACGGAGACGCGAGAGTTGGTAACGATACCAACATCGGTCTGAATCCGCTGACATCGGAGAAGCCGATTTGGTTTGCAGCGCCGGACATCATAGGGTCAATCCTAAAGACAGGCAGGCTCCCAAAAATTCTTCACGCCATTCGGGTCGAAGGCGTGGGCGTTCAGAAAGGGATGAGGTCGGTAAAGTTGGGTCACGGATCGATCAACCCAGCTCGCGATGATTTCTTTCGCAAGGTGATCGAAGAACGTAAGGGGAAAAAGAAATCAGACCCGCTCTACTACTTCCTGAAGATTCTCGCCAACGCCGGTTGCTATGGAATCTATGCTGAGGTCAATCGCCAGCAAATGGGGAAGAACGATGCGAAGCAAGTGGAAGTATTCTCCGGCGAGATAAGCAGAATAGAGCGAACGTGCATCGTCGAAACTCCGGGGCCGTGGTACTTCCCGCCAGTTGCATCGCTAATTACCGCAGGCGGACGCCTGCTGCTGGCAATGCTCGAAATGATGGTCACGGACGCCGGTGGAACCTACCTCATGTGCGACACGGACTCTATGGCAATCGTGGCATCGGAGCGCGGAGGGCTGGTGCCTTGCAATGGTGGAACGCACAAGATGCCCAATGGAAATAGCGCGATCAAGGCTCTGTCGTGGGTCGAGACGCGAGAGATCGTTCACCGTTTCAAAACGCTAAATCCCTATAACAAGAAAGTCGTTCCAGGCTCAATCCTGAACATCGTCGAAGAGATCAATTTCGACGCGACTGGCAAGCAGCGTCAGTTGTATGGCAAGGGCGTCTCGGCAAAGCGCTATTCGGTGTGCATGTTCGACGGCTCTCACGTGAAGATCGTCAAAGCTAGCGAACACGGCTTGGGTCTCTACTACCGGCCCAAAGAAGGCCGCGACGCGGAATGCGATGTTGCGCTCTGGATCAAAGAAGGCTGGCAATGGCTTCTGGATCGTGCGCACGGGCTCCCAAGCCAAGAACCTGACTGGTTCCGACTTCCAGTAATGAGACGAGTTGCGATCACCACACCCGGTGTGATGGCAGCGCTGCGACGGATAAATCGGGATCAGGCCCGCCCTTACAACTTTGCTTTGTCGCCGGTTGTATTGAATCTGTCAGAATCGCCGATCACTCTGCTGGGAGCATTCGAGAAGGACCCCGCACGATGGGGAAAAATGTCGTATATCAACATTCACGACGGAGCGATTCACACGCTAGACCCGCCTAGTCTGCTGGCTCTGCCGCAAACATTCGAAATGATCTTCTCGCAGTACACTCAACATCCCGAACACAAGAGCCTTGCGCCTGACGGAACGCCCTGCAAAGCGGAGAGCGCTGGATTGCTGAAACGTTATCCAGTCACGGCTTCGGGATTTCATCTTATCGGGAAGGAAACCGAGAGGGGCTGGGAGCGAGCGGAGGACATCAGCACATTGCTACCCTCTCTTGTGCGATACAAGAAGAATACCGGTGGAGTGCCCCATTCACTGCAAGAGAAGCTTAAACAGATTTCTCTAAATACCCTTCAGAGCAAAACAGGCTTGAGCCGACACACGATCCTGAGAGCACGGCAGGGACTCTCAGTACACTCACGAACGCTTCAGAAACTCCTAACAACGGTGGTTTGAGAACTCTCGACTCTTAGGAATCAGTTATTTGTAGGGCTCTGGCCCGTCTGGGCCTCTTGGTCAAATCCCCTGCCGACCTTGTGTTTGAGTGCAAGAGTTGACACTAAGAGGGAGTTACTTGTTGAATAATTTCTCAGCAATTCTGGGTTTGCGCGTTGGAGGAAACAATTTGCCCAAGACGGGCTCCTCAGCAGGTGCTGTACTCAAACGGTTCAGGGTCTCAAATAACCTGTATGTTCTCGGAACCTTCGAGACAGGTTTGACGATCTATAACCAACAGGTAAGGGCTCTAAACCTCGTATGGGCCATGACAGAGAGTGCTCCTCTGAAGGCACTTCGTCGTGTCGCCGTGGTTGGGGGTGGCTTCGCGGGACTTACAGCTGCCGCGGCCTTGCTTCACAAAGGCGTGGAACACGTTTCCTTGTTTGAGAAACGTGCAGCATTATGTCCTTTGCAAGAGGGAAGTGACACTCGATGGGTTCATCCACGCATTTACGATTGGCCGAATAGAGATAGTACTTTACCGACTGCGGCTCTTCCACTGTTGAATTGGAATGCAGGCCGAGCATCCGATGTTGTCGTTGAGGTTTTGCATGAATGGGAACGCCTTCTGAGGCGGCAAGAAGTTCGGTCTCGAACAAACGTTTATGTCAACGTTAAGCACCTCCGCTTGGATCGAAAACTAAGCGTCGAGTGGGTTGGCGAACAACTAAGCGATTCTAAGCGGGCGATTCCATCTGGCAGTAAGGAATCTTTTGGATCCGTAATTCTCGCTGTTGGGTTTGGTCTCGAACTAAGACCCCCGTTCTCATATTGGAGAAATGAAACCTTGGGCCAGCCGGAACTGGATTTTGGTAGGCGCACCTACCTTGTGTCCGGCCACGGTGACGGAGGTTTGGTCGATTTGTTCAGAATTCGCATCTTGAGGTTTCGGCAAGACCGCATTTTGGTGGACTTATTCGAGGATAATTCCAACCTCCTCGACGCTCTGCGCGAAGTAAAGAAAGAATACGATGATAAGCCGATGCTACCGGAAGTATTGTTCGACAGATTTGAGTCAATCGCAGCACATCATTCTCTAGGGTTCGATAGGCTTTTGAAAATTCTAAATATGAGATTAAGGAGCGACACTGCGGCCGTCCTCCAAATGAGTCCCAAAGTGAATTCCTTTAGGAAGGTATTCACGAGCCCGGCTTCTTTTCAGAATCGTTTTTTACTCTTTGCTTTGTATCGCGCAGGGGGAGTGATTCCTACGAGTAAGACCGACTGCGAAAAGATCTGCATCGAATATGGGATCAAGCCAACCGACATTATCCGCCGTCATGGAACTGATCCTATGGAAGCAATTAGAGATGTTATGGATAAGTCGCTCTTCGGAACTTGTAGGAAACGAATATCAACGATGAGGAATAGGAGAACACAACCAATCCAGGTCTGCTGGACGGGGGGGTACTGGCACCAACACTCTTCGAGGTTGCGGGGCGGAACTGTGGCAGAGGATGAGAGTAAGGCTTTGTGGCGATTAGAACACCTTCCACCAGCAACGGCGGTGCTCGTCACAGGTTTTATTTCAGCCGTTTCGGGATATCTTGATTCAATCGGATCAGCCGGGAGCGATTTTAGAGTCACTCTACACAGAGCCTTATATGTAGGTTCTGAGGTAGCTTTGCAGCAGGCGTCGGAATACAGCGGAAATACGCAGCGCACAGGAAGTGCAGGTAGAACCTTTAGTTTTAGTCACGCAACAATCGGATACGCAGCTGTAAAGAGACAAGTCGTCATTAGCCGACCTCGAACCGTTAGAGACTTGGAAGCTGGGTATGCAGCAAAGCTACAGAGAGATATGGAAAGGCTTGAATTAACCACTCAGTCACAGAGTATGGCTCCCACTGTTCGTTCGGTTCTCGCCATTCCCATACTGACACCAGACAGGAAACGAACCCTCGCTGTGCTTTACGCCGACTCTACGCGCTTTAATGCCTTTAGCATGAAGTGTACAGCGACGATTTGCAAAATGTGTAAATCGTTCGCATCCAAAATCGGAGACATTAACTTTGATCGAGTTCATAATTTCTCAATCCCAGCAACCGCTTCGATTCCGAGACTACCGAAGGCACTAAACTTGCAACTAAAAGTGATAAGAAGCATCAAGATTCCGAGACCGCCTGTCGCGCCGGCGGTGAACTATTTGAACTTGGAATTCACTGATTTTGTCGTCGCAGGAGAAAAACTAGGATCATGCCAAAAATACACGAGTTGAAGAGTTGGCCTCAATTTTTCAGAGCCATCAAAGACGGCAGCCGGACGCATGAGTTGCGTCGTAATGATCGAGACTTCAACATCGGAGACGTTCTGATTCTGCAAGAATTCGATCCAGACTTGCAGCACTACACGGGGGATGTTTTGAACGTTGAAGTTACGTCGATTACTTCTTTTGCGCAGCCATGTGCTGTGTCTGGTGCGGCTTTAGACCCAAGCTTCTGCATACTAAGTGTACGCCCGGCGAAAATCGCGTCATTCCCCACTCCTCCCGAAACTTTCCTGAGAGCTACTGGCCACGAACCCACTTCAGCCTAAAACGTTTTCGTTGCAGGGGGGGTGCATATTCCATCCCGTTATGTTCTCACCCCTTCCCCGCCTTGAACCCGCCTTCCCTGCCCCGTAAACTAGGGCAGGATGCATACCCACAGCCACGGCGGGAACGAACGCACTTCCAAAGTGCTGCGCATCTCATTGGTCGTCACGTTTGCCTATATCGTGATTCTGGTCGTCGCGGGAATCCGCGCCCATTCGCTGGCCCTGCTCTCTGAAGCTGGACACAATCTTTCCGACTTCCTAGCTCTGTTGCTGTCGCTGGTCGCAGTTTATTTGCAGTCGCGTCCGCCCAGCGCCACCAAGACTTACGGCTACCACCGCGCCGGAGTCCTCGCCGCCTTCGTCAACGCCGCCGCGCTCGTCGCAGTCTCCTTCTTCATCTTTTACGAAGGCGTGAAGCGCCTGCAACACCCCGAGCCCGTCAAAGCTGGACTGATGATGACTGTGGCCGCCGCCGGAGTCGTGATGAACGGAGCCATCACGCTGCTCCTGCTGCGGGGCAATCGTGACGTAAATATCCGCAGCGCGCTACTGCACGAAATTGGCGATACGCTCTCAACCGCCGCAGTAATAGTCGGCGGCTACGTGATTCACCGCACCGGCCAGTACTGGGTCGACTCAGCCCTGTCGTTCGCAATCGGCTCACTCATTCTCTGGTCCGGCCTGGGCATCGTTCGCGAGACGCTGAACATCCTGCTGGAGGGCACTCCCCGAGGACTCGATCTGGAAATTCTCGAAACCACGCTGCGCAAGGTCGAAGGCGTGCACGATGTTCACGACCTGCACGTCTGGAATATCGGTTCGGAAAGCCGTGCACTCTCCTGCCATATCTCCATCGCGGACATTCCTCCATCGGTCAGCGAGCGAATTCTGCGTGACGTGAAAGAGCGCCTGCACCACGACTTCCGCATCGTGCACACCACGATCCAGTTTGAACACGAAGTTTGCGAAGTAGCCCACGGCTGCGTTATTCCCATGAGCGAGCAAGAGCATCATCACCACTGAGGAGACTCCGGCGTTAGCCTCTGGCTTTGTCCTTTGCCCCGTAATGCTGCCGCTCGAAGATTGCTCTCGCGGTTTCGACGGTATCCGCGTCGTCAGCCAGCTTGTCGGGACGCAGTCGCACAATGCGCGGAAAGCGCAACGCATAGCCGCTCTCATGGCGGTCGGACAGCATCATGTTATTGAAGGCAACTTCGAGAACAATTTTCGGTTCGACTACGCGTCGAAATCCCTGGTCTTCGATGGTGTGATCGAGAAACCACTTCGTCATCTCCGCTATCTCTGCGTCGGTCAATCCTGAGTAAGCCTTTCCAATGTTCACCAGCCGTTCGCCATCCCGGACGGCGAAGGTATAATCGCTCAGCACGCCTATGCGCTTGCCGTGACCATATTCGACGGCGGTGACGACAACATCCAGCGTCGCCAGTTCGCGCTTTAGCTTCAACCAACTCTTGCCACGCCGTCCCGGGGAATACGTCGAATTCGCATCCTTAATCATTAGCCCTTCGTTGCCACGACTCTGCGCGACGTCGAAGAGTTGATCGAGTTCGTTGGCGGTAGAAGCATGAAAAATGGGCGCACGCAGAATCAACGCTCGGATCGAGTCGTCCGGCGTGGGCTTATATCGATTGATCTCAGCAACGATTTCGTCCAACACGCGACCGCGTTCAATTAATGGCAAATCAATGGTCAGAGAACCATTTGCATACAAAACATCAAACGCAACAAACGCCACCGGACAATCGCGCATCATCGTCTTGCCGACTTTCTTGCGGCCAATTCTTTGTTGCAGGACGCTAAATGGCAGCGCACGCCCCGGCGAATCGGAAACATCATCGGCTTCGCCCCAAGCCACGATCTCGCCGTCGAGGATAAACTCCTGCGCCGCCCCCAGCAGCGCGTCGCGCACTTCTGGAAACGAGTTTGTCGTGTCCTCGCGCGTCCGAGAGAAGATGCGAACTCGATCCGCCGACGCATGAACCTGCGCCCGCACTCCGTCGTATTTATCTTCGATGAGAGGAGCCGGGCTGTATTCCAGAGCCTCCGCAGCCGACGCCACTGGACTCGCCAGCATCGCTCCCAGCGGATGAAATAAGCGCATCCTGGCTTCCTGCAGGCGACCTGAAGCCGCCAGCAGCAACGTCTCGCCAATATCGCCCAGCAGCATGTTGGCGCGCGATACTTCTTCGGGTTTGGCGTCGAACGCTCGCGCAATCGCCTCTTCCACCAGGCTTTCTTTCAGCCCAATGCGCAGATCTCCAGTCATGATCTTGACAACATACTTCGCTTCGAGCGGGGAAACCTCTCGCAGCAGAGTCTTCACCAACTCAAGCCGAACCGACGATCCGGACGCCTGCGCGATCTCGCGAAGGCGCAACTGAAGAGCTATCGGCGCAATACCGCTCGATTCTCGTGAAGGCAACAGATCACCTGCGACGGCCCCCATGTCTCCGAGTCGACGATAAGCGGCGGTTAGATCGTCTTCACTCTTTCCCGCCACCGACTGAATCGCCTGCCATAGCAGACTTCCTCCGACTTGCAGCGTCGTCTCGTCCCAAACCGGAAAGGGACGCCCAGACAGAAACACCGCAGCCACTACTGCTTGCTCCGGCTCCACTCCCCGAAAATAGCCAGCTACAGCCGCTATCTTGCTTGTTTTCTTCGAGGTAGCCGCGGCCTGCTCGCAAACCTCAGCCCACGCTTTGAAGGTGTTTTCCATGATCCCGCTTCCCGCTTACTATGCCATAGGTTCGACCGCGTCGGGCGAGCCGAATGATCGCTACTTTGATGCGCAAAAATCATCTAAACTAAAGCAACATGCGACGATTGCGAACATGGTTGAGCTTTCTGGCGGCGGTGCAGTTGTTGCCCGCGCTTGAAGCGGGCGAGGAAACGCTGGTCGGCGGTCAGGCCGTGCTGGAGGGCGTGATGATGCGCTCGCCACACGCGTTCGCCATCTCGTGCCGCAAGCCGTCAGGCGAAGTCTCGACGCATAGCGAATTGCTGGAGCGACCGTCGGAGAAACACAAATGGATGGCCTGGCCTGTCATTCGCGGAGTCGTCACACTCGGCCACGCCATGGCACTCGGCTTCCGCGCACTGCGTTTTTCGGCTAACGTGGCGCTGGAAGAGTTGCAAACTGAAGTGAAACCCAGCTCGGATGCCTCCGAGGTTCTGAATAAAGCCCCCCAGAAGAAACTCGAAGTTAGCGGCTGGATGGCCACCGGCAACGCCATCCTATCAATTGGCTTCTTCATCTTCATGTACAAGTTTCTTCCTCTGCTGGCGGCGACTGAACTAAAAAAGATCAATCCCGCCTTCGGCGGACAAATCGCCTTCAACCTCGTCGATGGCTTGGTTCGGCTCGCCCTGTTTCTGTTGTTTATCTGGGGAATTTCGCTGATGAAAGATATTCGCCGGGTTTACGAATATCACGGCGCCGAGCATAAAACAGTATTCGCGTTCGAGAATGGCGATCCTCTGGATACCGCTGCCGTGCAGCGTTACTCGACATTCCATCCCCGCTGCGGAACGAGTTTTCTCATGACGGTCATGCTCATCTCGATTGCCGTCTACACTCTGATTCCCGTGACCACGTTCTGGGCGCGCTTCGGCATCCGCATCGCTCTACTACCCGTGATTGCTGGCGTTTCGTATGAGATGATTCGCTTTGCGGCTCGTCATCGCGGCTCGATGTTTGCGGCGTTGACCTCGCCCGGACTTTGGTTGCAGCGCATCACCACGCAGCCGCCATCCGACGATCAAGCCGAGTGCGCCATCACCGCCCTCGAACATGCCATGGCACTCGAAAAGCAGCACGGTGGCGAACTCGTCATTGCCTAGCGGCGCTCCCGCGCACACTCGTAACTAATCCCCACACCCCGAAAACCTTAAAATTAGAAACACCGGGAGCCGTTGCGTGCTCCAATAGGAAACCAACATGTTTGAACGCTTGGATCAACTCGAAACCAAATACGAAGAACTTAACGCGGCTCTCTCTTCGCCGGAAATCGTCAACGATTCCAGCCGCTATCAGAAGACCGCGAAGGCGCACAGCGAAATCGCGCCCATGGTCGAGAAGTATCGCGAATTCAAAGACCTCAGGCGCGGCATCGCCGACAGCCGCGCCATGATCGCCAGCGAAACCGACGCCGAGATGCGCACCTACGCCCAGGAAGAACTGGACAAGCTCGAAGCCCGCGTCGTCGCCGTCGAAGAAGAGTTGCGCGTCCTGCTGCTGCCCAAAGACCCCAATGACGAGAAAGACGTCATCCTCGAAATCCGCGCCGGCACCGGAGGAGACGAGGCCACGCTCTTCGCCGCCGAAATGTTTCGCATGTACACGCGTTACGCCGAAACGCAAAACTGGAAAGTCGAAGTGCTGTCTTCCTCAGACTCCGCTGTCGGAGGCCTGAAAGAAGTTATCGCCATCATCGAAGGCAAGCGCGTTTATTCGCAGCTCAAGTACGAAAGCGGAGTTCACCGCGTGCAACGCGTCCCCGCCACCGAACAGCAGGGCCGCGTGCACACTTCCGCGGTAACCGTTGCCGTCCTTCCCGAAGCCGAAGACGTCGACGTGAAGATCGAAGCGAAAGACCTTCGCATCGACACATTTTGTTCATCCGGCCCAGGTGGGCAATCGGTTAACACGACCTATTCGGCCGTCCGCATCACGCACATTCCGACCAATACGGTGGTCAGTTGTCAGGACGAAAAATCGCAGATCAAGAATCGCGAAAAAGGTATGCGTGTGTTACGCTCTCGCCTCTACGAAATCGAGATGCAAAAACAGCAGGACGCACTCGCTAAAGAACGCAAACAAATGGTGGGATCGGGCGACCGCAGCGAGAAAATCCGCACCTACAACTTCCCCCAAAATCGCCTAACCGACCATCGCATCGGATTAACCCTTCATCAGCTAAGCGATGTCATGGACGGAATGCTGCAACCCATCCTGGACGCTCTCGTCTCGCATTTCCAGGCGGAAAAGTTGAAGCAAGAGACTACCAGCGTAGGGTAGGAAACGCTACACAATCACCCGCTCATCGCCCTCGCGCCGCGTAACCCGCTCGCGATCCAAATACTCTAGCAACGGAATGGCATACTTGCGCGTCACTCCGGTCAAATCCTTAAATCGTGCGACATTAATTCGTGGCGACTTTTTCTTTTCTTCCGCCACAAGTTTGCGAAGAATTTCCAAAGCGGTTCGATGAAAAACTAATTCCTCGGAAATTTTCACCAACACCTTTTCGCGCAACAAGAGAGTGACAATTTGCTGCGCACGTACCCGGTCAATCTTCAGTCCGTCGAGAACTTCTTTCAGCGCGGGAACTTTCAATCCCGCCGAGGCAAATGCCGCTTCGATGGCGGCTTTCGCCTCCGCCTCAGGATTCTTCATCGCCACGCCACGTCCCGGCAAACGAACTAACTCGCCCGACACTTCTATCTTTTTCTGCCGAATCAAGGACTCCAGCACGTGCGGAAAAACTGTCTCATCAATCCGCAATCTCTCCCGTAGGGCATCTTTCCCAATTCCCGGAACAAGCGTGTTCTTGTCGTGGAACGCCTTCAGTGCGACAAGAATCGACTCCTGCAGCGCGTGAAGGGTCTCGGTTCCAATCCACGAATCGCCCAGATGAGCGAGGCGCCCTTCCGAATTTCGCAATGAGTCATTGATCGCGCTCGGGCGCAATCCAGTTTCAGCAACCGCTCTCGTGGAGGAAAGTCCTTTCCCTCCGGTACGAATTACACGCGCCTCCAACTTCGTCACCGCGTCTTCGCCTGCAAGCAGCTTGAGAAACGCCTCTCGCTCAGCTTTCTTCATACGCATTTGCGGAAGCGCATCCAAGACGACGCCTCCACCAATAGTCACAACGGGAGAGAATTGTCGAATGATGAAACGATCCTCCGGCAACAACAGTGTAGGATCGCGAAACCGCAGCCGAGCCAAACAACTCTCGCCCGGAGCCACTTGCTTCGCCCCAACCAATTGCACCTCGGCAGTAGTCTCCCAGGTGAACGCATGAACATGCACCCGGGCGCGGTCTTTCAGCGGCCTCGCGGAAGGCAATAGCGTTAGCGATACGTCCGCATTGCTCGTGGCGACAAACGTTTCCGGGGTGGTGAGAACCATTCCGCGGCTCAAATCTTCCACGGCGGCTCCCGATAGATTGATCGCTGTCCGCTGACCGGCATGCGCTTCGTCGACTGGGACGCCGTGTACTTGCAGGCCTCGCACCCTAACCCTGCGGCCAGTCGGAAATACCTCCATTTCTTCATCTTTACGAATTGCGCCCGCAATCAACGTGCCCGTCACAACCGTCCCGAAGCCCTTCATCGTAAACATGCGATCCATAGGTAGTCGAGGCCACGCAGCAATATCTCTGCTTTTGATTCCTTCAGCCGAGTTAATAAGCGCGACTTTAAGCTCACCCAGTCCGGCGCCGGTCAAAGAACTCACGGCGATGATTGGTGTGTGGGATGAATCCAGAAACGATCCGCGCACAAAGTCTTCAACTTCCAGGCGGACAACGTCGAGCGTCTCGCGATCCACCATATCGCATTTGGTCAGAACCACAACGCCTCGCCGAATGGCCAGCAACCGACAGATATCGAAGTGTTCGCGCGTCTGGGGCATGATGCCTTCGTCCGCTGCGATCACGAATAAGACCAAATCGATTCCGCTTACCCCGGCCAGCATGTTGCGCACAAAGCGCTCGTGTCCGGGCACATCGACAAAGCTGACGTGAAGAACTTCGCCCGACGACGAGATAATATCCGCATGGGCAAAGCCAATGTCGATGGTGATGCCGCGGCGCTTCTCTTCCGCGAGGCGATCTGCGTCGATGCCGGTCAGCGCCTTGACCAGCGATGTCTTGCCGTGATCGATGTGGCCGGCGGTGCCGACAATAACGGACTTCATGAAGGGCGATTGTATCAACCAGTGAGCGAAGCGGCTTCAATCACGCGAAGGCGGCGAAGAACTATGCTCGGTGTGGCCCGCCAGCAGGCTCATGGCGTGAAGCAGTTGTTCGATCACGGATCGCAAGGAATCAACGGCGCCGGACGGACTGCCGGGCAAATTGAGGATCAGCGTCTTGCCCCGAATGCCACACACTCCGCGACTTAACGCGGCAAAAGCCGTCTTCTTCGCTCCCTCGGATCTCATCCGTTCGGCAATGCCTTCAATCAACTTCTCACACAAGGGTCGCGTCGCTTCCGGCGTGACGTCGCGGGCCGCGATTCCTGTTCCACCTGTGGTTACGACCAGCCGCGCCTTCCCAACGCCGCGCAAAAGCGCTTGCTGAATGGCCGGCACTTCGTCGGCCACGATTTCGGTGGCCACAATCTCGAACCGATGCTCCCGGAGGAGTCCGGCCACACTCGCTCCAGAAACGTCTTCTCGTAAGCCTCGGGATGCCGTATCGCTCACCGTAATCACCGCAACAGTCCGGCTCTTCGGGGGAGGCAGATGCTCCAAGCTCATGATGTTCGGAAGAACCTAGGAATCCAGCAGGACGTCTTCTTCTTCGTCCTTTTGCAGCGAGCTCAGCGAGGGAGCGGCGGACGCCACCGTCCCAGGCGGTTCGGGCGCACCCGCATTGGCTTCATCGAGCAGGCGAAGCCCTTCCATCAGCAAGCCCTGCGTATTTAGTTGCGTGGTTTCTTGCGTGGTCTTGCCGTCGAAGTTCACTTCAAAGTTGCCTTCGGTCCAGCGCAGTACCTTAAACACCGCCGGATCGCCGATCAACGCTCCATACGCCGCGTGCGTCACCTGACCCTCTCTGAAGTACATCTCGCACTTTTCGTCCCTATTGGTGAAGGTAAGCGAGCAACTCTTGCGTCCCATTTCGAGCGACTGCACCAGATCGATCACATTCATCTGCACCAGATTGCCGCGCAGCACTCCATCGGACGACGCCGCCTTGGCCATCTTCTCCAACGCGATTTTATCTATGATGCGTTTAATGCGTTGCGTCGCCTCCCGCAGAAAAAAAGGCTTCTCCACGAAATCGTCGGCGGGATAATCCTGGTTGCTGAGTTTCTCGGTGATATCGGACTTCGTCGCTAAAAGCACGACGGCAACGCCCGCGGTATTCTGCCGGCTCTTAAGCTTCTCCATCAGCTGCCGCCCGTCCATTCCCGGCATGCGAAAGTCACTCACCAGCAGGTCGGGAGGATCGTCGATCGCCTTCAGCAAAGCATCCGCGGAGTCGGTCGCAGTAGTCACGATGGCTAGAGGCGTTAGCGAGCCTTTCAGCAAATTCAAGACTAAAGGATTGTCGTCCACCAGCAGCACTTTTACGTTATTCGCCATGTTCTACTGGGTGCTGCCGCGGACGAAATCTCCGCTCTTTCCGCCCGATTTGCGCTCCAGCTTGATGTCGCGGATCACGATTCCCTTATCCAGTCCCTTGCACATATCGTACACCGTCAGCGCGGCCACGCTGGCCGCAATCATGGCCTCCATTTCGACGCCCGTGGGCGCCTTGGTCGAGACCTTCGCAGTGATCGCGATGCCAGTTTCGCATGTCTCCAGACTCACATCAATATGCGAGAGCGATAAAGGATGACACATGGGGATCAGATCGGCAGTACGCTTGGCGGCCATAATTCCAGCCAGACGCGCCACTTCAAGCGGATCGCCCTTCTTATTCGTGGGGAGCGCTTTCAGGACTCTAGGCCTCAGGGCGACGAAGGCGCTCGCCTCCGCCTCGCGTACACTGTCCTGCTTGCCGGAAATGTCCACCATTCTCGCGCGGCCCGCATTGTCGTAGTGAGATAACTTCTTGGCCATAAAAAATCTAGCGTCGCAACAACGGAACCCATTCTCCGGCCTCGATCTTTTCCTGCTGCGGCGAAATAACGATATAACAATTCGCTTTCGCTGTGGCTGCAATATCGCCGGAACCTTGCCACGGAACAAGTTCAACCGCTGCATTATCGAATTCCCCTGACCATACCCCAGGAAGGAATCGCTTCAATCCCGGCTTCACATGGATTGGAGACTTCAATTTCGCATGAAGGAAGATTAATTTTCGAGGTGACATACCGGACAGCGCTTCGAGCATCGGTCGCGCGAATAGTTCAAACGTCACCATCGTCGAAACCGGATTCCCCGGCAACCCGAAGAAATACTTTCCCCCGTGTTTGCCACTCCTCCATCGTCCAAATACTGCCGGCTTTCCCGGCTGAATCTTGACTCCAGTAAAAAGAAACTCCGCGCCCAACTCTCGTAGCACAGCTTCCACAAGATCGTACTTACCCATCGAAACTCCGCCTGCTAGCAATAGCAAATCGCACTCCGCGCCCTGCAAGATGAGGTCACGGAGCCGTTTCGGCTCATCGGGCGCTATCGGCAGCAGCGCCGGCTCGCCTCCTGCCGCCATGATTTGCGCCGCCAGAGAGTAACTATTGGAGTTGCGAATCTGCACCGGTCCGGGGCTGACGCTCAGGTCCACGATCTCATTCCCAGTAGCCAGCACCGCAATCTGCGGCTGCCGAAAAACTCTCAGAGGATCGCAGCCCGTCGCAGCGGCTGCGCCAATTTCTGCATACCCCATCCGCGTGCCCGTGGAGACAAGCACACCCCCGCTGCGAGCCTCCGATCCGGTCGCAACAATGTTTTCTCCCGAATCGACCGACTTGTTCACCGTAACGCTTTTGCCGTTCGTCGAAGTGAATTCGATCATGACTACGGCGTCTGAACCATGGGGAGCCGGTGCCCCCGTCATGATCGAGACAGCTTGCCCGGGGTCTACGTGTCGGATTTCTTGCGAAGACTCGCCCGCTTGAATTTCACCGGTGATTTCCAAAGTGATAGGTACGCGATTGGTATCTGCGGACCGCACGGCGTAACCATCTCGAGTGGCGCGAGGGAAAGGAGGAAAATCGCGGTCGGCCTTGATGTCCTCGGCCAATACGCGGCCCGCGCTTTGCAGGATCGAAATCAGCTCTGTCCCGGCGGGTTTCAACGCTTCCGCGTGCCCATCCACCAGCCGTCGCGCATCTTCGAAACTCAGAACAATGGAGGAAGTCTCGTCAGCAGCCATTCCCGATCATCATAATCGCAAGGAAGCCGCGGGGGATCAATCGGCCGCGAACTTGCCGCGCAGTTCTTGCGGATTCACCGCATAACGCAACGCCACTTCGACATCGACCACGCCAGATTCCACCAGCCTGGCAATCGCCAAGTCGAAGTGCTGCATACCCTCCGCCGCTCCCGCCTTGATGACTTGCAGCAAGGCTTGACCGGTGTGGTCGTATTGCTCGAGAACCGTCGCTGCGTTCGAATTCACATTGAGAATCTCAATCGCGACCACCCGGCCGGAACCATCTTTCCGTGGCAGAAGCCGCTGCGAAACGATATGCCGCAACATCCTCGATACTCGGTTTCGGACTTGCGTCTGTTCAGCCGCGGGAAACGCATTCACTAGCTTTTCCACCGTCTTCGTCGAGTCCGGGCTGTTCATGCTCGAGAGCACGAGATGCCCGGTCTCGGCCGCGTCGAGCACCAGTTCCATCGTTTCCCGGTCGCGCAACTCGCCCACCAAAATTACCTTGGGCGCCTGCCGCAGCGCGGCGCGCAGAGCTAAAGCAAAATTGGGCGCATCGCTATGCAGTTCCCGCTGATGCACCGTACTCTTCTTATGATTGTGCAGAAATTCTATAGGGTCTTCGATGGTGATGATATGGCAAACTTGTTGTTCGTTGATCGAATTCAACAGGGCGGCCAGGGTTGAGGACTTACCCGACCCCCGCGGCCCCGTCACCAGCACGATGCCTTCTCCGAGAGATGCGATTTGCTTGAGCTGCGTGGGCAATCCCAGCGAAGTAAAGTCAGGCAACGTTGTCGGGATCGCGCGCATTACCACCGCACAACTGCCCCGCTGAATGAAAACATTGACACGAAAGCGGGCCAGCCCTGGCAGGCCGTAAGAAATATCGCACGACCCTTGCTCGCGCAGCATCGTGATTGCCTGCTTGTTATTGCCGATCAGATCCCGAAGCGATGCGCCGCGTATCATCAGACGTGAGAGCCTTAAGTCCGGGCGCATGCACCGGAATCAGTTCGCCGTTGACCTCGACCTGAGGCGGGCGTCCAGGCGAAAAAATCATATCGCTGACCCGCTCATTCGCCTTTAGCATCGCCGCGAGCAGCGCCTGCGTGGCTACCGAGCCTGAGCCTGTCGAGGGCTCAAGGTTTACCGAAATTGGAGCAATCCCAGGAGACGCCATAAGGTTTTACATCGGCTTGAAGCGGCATTGTATCGGAGCACGACTTGAGTCGCGCCATACACGATCGGCCCGGCTGAGGCTTTAGCCGTTGCCTTCCCCACCAGTCCAACACTCCTCCACACTCGAATCTATCGACTGAACCGCAGACTTTCCAGAAAGAAACACCCCGGCGCAATACCTTAGTAACCCAGAAATAGAAAAGGACGTAGCGAAACTACGTCCTTTCCCGGAATCAAGATGAAGCGAGGCTACTTCGTCTTTATGGGATTGCCCTTTTTCTTGCCGTAGTTTGTCTCCACGGTAGCGCCAATGCTGGCCAGCATCTGCTTCGCCGGATCGGCATATTGTCCGGTGGGCGCCAATTCCAGATACTTATTGAACGCCTCAGCGGTGCCGTCGGGCGCCACCATCTTATCGCCCTTCAGGGTTGCCTTCCCGACCAGATTCACACCCTTCCAGTAATACGCGTCCGCTCGTGTCGGATCGGTGGCAATCACCTTGTCGAACGCGGCTATGGCGTCGTCTACTTTGCCCGCGTTGGTAAGAACCGCCCCGATGTTGAAGTAATTCGAGGCCGCGCCCTCGGGATTCAGCGTCGCCGCCCGATTGTAAGCCTTTATCGCATCGTCCGTTTTACCCTGTTTGCTCAGCGAGTCAGCCATGTTGTTGTAATAAGCCGCGAGACTTTTCGGATCCTCCGGCTTTTTCGATCCCGCGTCGATCGCCTTCTGCTTGATGTCGATCGCCTTTTGATAATCGGTGACCGAATTCGCCAGACGATTGCTCTTCTCCGTAGGATCGGTCTGCTTTGGCGCTGACAGCCGCAAGTAATCCGCCAGCTTCGACCACACGACGTCATAACCCGGCCCCATCTGGCTGGCCTCTGTCATCTGAGCGATTGCGCCCTCCAAATCCCCTGCATCGGCGGCCGTTTTCGCCGCCGCAATCTTCTCGTTCACCTGCTTGATGTTGGCGTTTTCCTTCTGTGCGTTGGCATTCTTCTCTTGCGCCGCCTTCAACTGCTCGGGAGTAAGACCGGCGCCCTGAGCGGCGACCTCCGTCTCTTTCTTGAGATCGAAATCCACTTTGGTTTCATCCAGGCCGACGGTTACGTTCTTGAAATTCAGCACTTCTTTTCCGTCTTTGCTCAGCGTAACGTCATAGTGACCGGGATCGATCCCTAAAGAAAAGTAGTCGCCTTTTTTGTCGGTCTTGAGCGAATACTTGCGCCCCGTGTCTTTGTTGGCGAAATCGACGATGCCGCCCGTAATGGGGGTGCCATCCGCATTCCTGCAAGAGCCCTTCACCGTTCCCGTAGCCTGCGCGAATACCGCAGGACTAAACAGGCTTGCTACCAAGGCAAACACCGCGAACAGTATCCAATTCCTTTTCATTTCTTTCTCCTGATAAATCATAAATGGCCGCTTTAGAAATGCCACTATCCGGATTGCAATGCTGCGTACGGAATCCTGTCCGCCGCCCCCGCTGCCTCGAAAGCCTGCCTCCGCAATCGACAACTATCGCACACGCCGCAAGCCCGCTCCTGCTGGCTATAGCACGACCACGTTACATGGAGCGGCGCACCAAGTTCAAGCCCCAACCGCACTATCTCCGCCTTATGCATATGAATCAGCGGAGTTACGATGCGAATCTTGCCTTCCTTCGTCCCCTGCCGGATCACTTCGTTGAACGCATCATAATAAGCCGGACGGCAATCCGGATACCCCGAGCTGTCTGGCTCAACCGCGCCGATATAAATGGTTTCCGCGCCCAGCACTTCGGCCCAACTCACTGCCACAGATAGAAAGTGGGCGTTACGAAACGGAACATACGTGACTGGTGTTTCTTTCAACGCACTCGGCATCTCAGGCACGGCAATCGACGCATCCGTCAGTGCCGACCCGCCGATCATGGCCAGAGCCTCATTGCGAACCACCATCCGCTCACGAATTCCCAATGCGTCGCAAATATCCTCGAAAGACTTGCGCTCGCGAGCCTCGGTGCGCTGCCCGTAACTCACGTGCAACGCCGCCGCCTGATGATCGCGCACAGCCAGCGCCGCGCAAACACACGAGTCCATCCCTCCGCTCAGCAGCACGACGGCTCGCGACTTGTTCGAAGACGTCATCAGACGCCCTTCGTTGCTGGGTCCCAAATAAATTTATGCAACTGCAACCCCAGCCGCGCCGGAACTTGATCCTCCAGCATCCACTCCGTCAGCTCGCGCGGATCGAGCAAGCAATGCGCAGTGCTGCGACTGCCCGTCGCCTGTTTGTGAAACGCTGGCGACAACAAGACCGCGTTCACCTTGCGATCCAATTCGTGCGACGAAATAAAATCGCGGGCAAATTCGTAATCGACCCGATCGCTCAAGACGAATTTCACTTCATCTTGCGAACCCAGCACTTCCAGATTTTCCATGCGAAACGTGTCTCCCGCTCCCGAATGGGGACACTTCACATCGACGATCTTGACCACGCCCTTGGGCACTTGCCCGAGCAAGCGCTCGCCGCTGGTTTCGATAAGAACGGTATAGCCCTCATCCAGCAAACGCTGCATCAGCGGAACTACTTCGCGTTCCTGCAGCATGGGTTCGCCGCCGGTGATCTCAACCAGCCCCCCGTCGGGGCTAAGCTTCTCAACTTCGGCCATGACCTCGTCTAAATCCTGGCGCCTCCCCCCGGTAAAAGTGTACTCGCTGTCGCACCAGGAGCAACGCAGGTTACAGCCGGTCAACCGCACAAAAATACATGGCAATCCCGCGTAGGACGACTCGCCTTGAATTGACTTGTAGATTTCCGTGAGAAGCATCTTGATATAAAAACTCGCCCTGAGAGCTGGCCCTACTCGCTATACTTCGCAGTCGTGTTGTCCGTCTCGTAAATGGTGACGTCCTTAACCTGCACCCGCTGATTCGTGATTTGCCGCAGGCGTCCATTGGTTTCATCGTAAAAGTACTTGGCCAGATTTTCAGCGGAAGGATTGACCTCTGTAAACGGCGCCACATCGTTAATCATCTGATGATCGAGCCGGTCGATGACGTGCTTCATCACTTCGCGCAAGTCTTTGAAGTCCAACAGCAGGCCGGCCTTATCCAGTTCTTTGCCCGCCAGCGTCACCCTCACCTTGTAATTATGGCCGTGCGGATTCTCGCACTTGCCCTTATAGTTGCGCAGGTAATGCCCCGCGGCAAAACTGTCATCCACTGTAACTTCGTACATGATTCTCCTTGGAGAGGACCCAACACCTCGCTCCACCTCTTCGATTCTAACGCCAGCCATCGCTCTCCGGAGAACACCCCATTGCCTTCCCGCCTTCCGAGTGCTTACTATATGTAGGTTTGCGTTATTTCTGTTAAATCGCACGGAGGCTGTACTTTCATGTCTGTCGCAACGCCATTATCCGAAAAGACTTCCGCCGCACTGGCTTTTGAATTGAATCCTCGCGAAGCCGCAGCAGCGCGCTTCGACCTTGCCGCGAAAAAGCTAAACCTCGACGAGGGATTGACCAAGGTTCTCCGCACACCCAACCGCGAGATCACGGTTTACATTCCCGTCGCCATGGACAACGGCAAGCTAGAGGTCTTTACCGGCTATCGCGTGCAACACTCCATCGCGCGCGGCCCCGGCAAGGGCGGCATCCGGTATTCGCCGGACGTCAGCCTAGACGAAGTTCGCGCCCTCGCCGCATGGATGACCTGGAAATGCGCCGTGGTGAACATTCCCTTCGGCGGAGCCAAAGGCGGCGTCATTTGCGATCCGCACAAGATGTCGATGGGCGAACTCGAACGAATGACTCGCCGCTACACCGCCGAACTCATCGAATTCATCGGACCCGAGCAAGACGTCCCCGCGCCCGACGTTAACACCAATGAACAGGTCATGGCCTGGATGATGGACACCTACTCTATGCATATGCGGCGCACCGTCACTGCCGTCGTCACGGGTAAGCCCATCAACATCGGTGGATCGCGCGGACGCCGCGAGGCCACTGGCCGCGGCATCAAGATCGTCTGCGACGAAGCGGTCAAGAAACTGGGCATGTCGATCGATACGACCCGAGTGATCGTGCAGGGCTTCGGCAACGTCGGTTCCAATGCCGCGCTACTGATGCATGAAGCGGGCTACAAGATCATCGGCATCATCGAAATGAACGGCAGCTTATACAACAAGAACGGCATCGATGTGAAGGCGCTCGCCGAACATCGCCAGCGCCACGGCACCTTCCAGGGATACAAGGAAGCCGAAGCCGCCGATCCGGACGAACTGCTTCTCGCCGAGTGCGACATCTTGATTCCAGCCGCCACTGAAAATGTAATCACCAGTGAAAATGCATCGCGCCTGAAATGCAAAATTCTCGCCGAAGGCGCGAACGGCCCCACCACCGCCTCGGCGGACGACGTCCTGTCCGATAAAGGCGTCTTCGTCATCCCCGACATTCTGTGCAACGCCGGTGGCGTCACGACCTCTTATTTCGAGTGGGTGCAGGATCGCCAGGGCTATTTCTGGAAGGAATCCGTAGTGAACGAACAGCTCGAACACATTATGAAAACGGCTTTCGACGACGTGGTGCGCTTCTCCGAAACCCATCACGTCAACAACCGGATCGCAGCCTACATGCTGGCGATTGATCGCGTGGCGTACACAATCAGACAACGCGGCATCTACGCCTAGCGTGGATTGGCGTTCTAATCGTGCGTGAATTCTTGCGGGGCAAGATTGCCAATTCGCGTCAAAAGCTGTATCGACCAACGAATCGCTGATACAACCGTGGAATCGTGGGCCTTCAGGCCCACGAACACGGGGCAAAGTATTCGGGCTTTAGCCCCTGTGGCTCATTGCAATCGAGGAGAAAATTAATATGAAATCAAAACTCTCCTGCTGGCTGATGACGAGCGCAATCCTGCTAGCATCCGTCGCGCCCACATTCTCCCAAACAACCGCCGCGCCTCGCACGCCGGAGACTGCGACCACATCCGCCGCAAAACCCTCCGACGCAGACATCGCCGCTGCGAAGTCTTCCGGAAAGGTCTGGGTCAACCTCGACACTGGTGTTTACCACAAGGACGGGCGCTGGTACGGCAAGACGAAAAACGGCAAATTCATGTCCGAAACCGACGCCAAGCAGGCCGGATTCAAAGCTGCCAAGCGGGACTGACCCAACGTTACAACCAGCCGATTGCTTTCCCCGCGCGCGCTGGAGGATAATCCAGTAGCGCGGGTTGCTGCGCTCGGCTGCCGGTGAACCTTCCTAACTCCATCACGTTGACCCGCATCTGCAGCATCCCTTTGCTCATTTGGATTCTCTCCAGCGCCCGCTTTCAAGGCGTTAACGGCGAGCGCGAACTGCTGGCATCGGCCCTGTTCATCGCCGCCTCCGTCACCGACGGCATCGACGGATACCTCGCCCGCAAGCGCGGCCAGATCACCACCATGGGCATCCTTCTCGACCCCTTGGCGGATAAACTTCTTATCGCCGCCGCCTTCATCGTGCTGGTGCAGTTCAATCCCGCGCTGGTCCCCGCATGGATCGCCATCATCATTATCGGTCGCGAATTTCTGGTCAGCGGCCTGCGCTCCATCGCCGCCACGGAGGGTTTTACAATCGAAGCCAGCGATCTCGGCAAGTTCAAAATGTTCGTGCAGATCGTCTCCGTCGTGGCCGTAATTCTCGACCACCACTGGCATGAGTGGCAGCTCTTCGGAAACTACTTCCTCCCCGTCCACTGGATCGCCTGGGGCGCCATCTGGTTCATGGTCGCGCTCTCCCTGCTCTCCGCCGGAGACTACTTCGTAGCCTTCTGGTCCAAGATCGACCGCCAAGCCGTAAAAACCCGCAAGAAGTCTTCAGTATTAAGCCGCAGAAGAAAACGAAATATTGTCGCTACCTAGCTCCGATCGACTCTCTCACGGTCGCCCGGCCAGGGGCACCGTCACCGAAATCCGGGTTCGCGAAGGATCGGACTTAATCGCGAAGCTCCCACGCAGCCCAATCACCCGCTCCCTCATTCCCGAGATGCCCACTCCCGGCGAAGGCCCGCCCCCGTTAAACTTTGACAATACTTCCGGACTCATTCCGCAGCCTTGATCCGCTATTTCCATGATTGCGTCGGAGCCCACAATCTCCACCCGTATGCTCACCAATCGACTCCCGGAGTGTTTATGAACATTGGTCAGACTCTGTTGCACAATGCGGAAGAGGGCAGTCTCCATTTCCGAAAAAAAGCGGGGCAAACCTTCCGGTATCTTAGAGTCTTTTGGCACGAATGCTAAAGAAGGGACTATAAACCTCCTGAGTGTAGTTGGAGAAAGATCCTGCGGCTATCGGGTTTTTCCTGTAGGATTCACTGCAAAAAATAAAAGAGCGCGGATGCCTCCGCGCTCCCAATTCGCTTGACCGAAGAGCCTAATTCTGGAGTACGTCCAGTTCGACCAAATCCCCAACATGAACGTCTTCCAGCGCGAACACCAGCATACCGGTCGAAGTGGTCTCCGTAGTGCCCACGATTACGATCTCGCCGATGGCGCGGCGTGGCAGATCGGCAACGTGTATGTTCGGGCCCGACGTGCGTCCCAACATACCCTGATCGATCGATACCGGCTTCTTCTGGGTGTCCTCGCTGATGGACGCATCGAACGACAGCGAGTCCACGGGGTCGTGTAAGTCGGCGTCATACGGACGCATCGCGCGAATGTAGTCGCCCACTTTCACTCCCTGCTTGGTGCCGAAGTTCATGTACACTTTCGCGCCGGTGCCAATTTCAGAATCGAAGTCCCGCGCCATGACGATGCGGCCCGACACTTTGCCGTTCGGCGGCGCGAAACGATCAAATCGCATGGGCAGCCGAAACGGAATCTGGGCTTTTTCCTCAAACGGAACCGCAATGTCCCCCGGCACAACCGGGCTACACCCAAATTCTATCTGTGCAATGGCCATCTTGCTGCGAGTATCGGTAATCCGAACTCGAGCCAGTTCCGCGTAAGGCTGGCCGACGTCCTTCAAAATCTTATCTTGGCCGGGGAAAACCTCATTCTTGTTGGGATTGCGCAGTTCCCGCAGGATCGTATACTTCTGTCCGAGCTCGTAGCCTTTCCCCGAAAGGTAAATGATATCGCCATTCACAAATTGCGTGGTGCTGGGGGTTTGCAGTCCGCCCGCGACGTAATTGGCATTGGGCATCAACTTTTTGCTGATGAACCCAGCGCAATACAGGTCCGCATAGGTCGGGGTCTGCACCCTGGCGGTAGGAAAGCTGGCCGTTGTCGCCAAGCTGCCCTCCGGCGTCGGTTCGGCGGCGTCTGCAACCATCGGGGCCTGCTGCGCCGACGCGGCCATACTGAGACCCAGCGCCAAGAACGGCAATAGTCCTGTTTTCTTCATGATACCTCCAAAAATCGGGCCGGGGCGACCGGCCACATCCTTGCTAACTGCGGCAAACAAAGGGCTTTCACGTTGGACAGTAACAAGGGCTTGGTCACCGGTCAAGGTTACGGTAGTGTCATACCCCTTCCATAAATAGTTTGCCGTCCAATAAATCTTCGTCCGGGAGTTGCATATCGTGTCACACGCCTGTAATATCTCGCCGTCGCTTCTAGTTGGAAATGATGATCCTTAGCCACAATTCCGTGTCTCGTTTGCGGAGCCTTAGGCTCCCTCGCGTGTGCGTCGCTCTCACGGGTTCCGACCCCGACCAGATGCTCGAAAAAGCCGAGTTTCTGGTGCGTGACAACACTTTTCTCGAGTTTCGTCTCGATTACCTCGCCAAGCCTGCAGCCGCGTTGCCCAAAATTAAGGAATTCCTCGGCTATCGTCCCCATGTTTTCGCCATCGGCACCTGCCGCCGCGAAGCCAATGGAGGCAAGTTTCACGGCTCACCAGACGCCCAACTGGAAATCCTCACCAAGGCCGGAGAAGCGGGTTGCCAACTCGTCGACGTCGAACTTGAAACCGCGGCAAAAGTGAAGCCAGCCGCTCTCGAAAAGCTGCGCACCTTCTCGGCTCTGATCCTCTCTCACCACGACTTCCGTGCCACCAAGAAGTTGGAAGAGACGCTCGACGAAATGACTAACATTCCAGCCGATTTTTACAAATTGGTGACCACTGCAGGTACCCTGTTCGACAACGTCACCCTGATGAAGTTCGTCGAAAAGCACAGCCGCAACCTTTCTTTAGTCGGCATTTGCATGGGTGAGCAGGGCATTATCAGCCGGGTGTTGTCTGTCCGCGCGGGCAGCGTCTTCACCTTCGCGGCGGTCAGTCCCGATGAAAAGACCGCCCCCGGCCAAGTCACTGCTCAAGAGTTGCGCAGCACCTATCGCATCGATCAAGTAGACGCGGCTACTCGCGTTTACGGGGTCGCCGGCGATCCCGTCTCGCACTCTTTGTCGCCCATCGTGATGAACACCGCTCTGCGCCGCGAGACCGTCAATGGCGTCTATCTCGCGCTTCATGCGAAAAGTCTGAAGGATTTACTGGCTTGCATGCGCGACATTCCCCTGCATGGCCTCTCCATCACCATGCCCTACAAGCAGGCCATCGTCCAATACCTCGATAACAGCGATGCCCATACCGCGAGGATCGGTGCCTGCAACACTGTGGTTCGGGCTCAGGACGGTAAGCTATACGGTTTCAATACGGACACAGCCGGAGTCATCCGCCCCTTGGAGCAGCGTATCGCCTTGCAGGATGCCAAAGTTCTTATCCTAGGGGCTGGAGGGGCGGGTCGCGCTGCGGCTTTCGGGCTCAAAGAACGCGGCGCCGAAATATTCATACTAAACCGCACCGTCGAAACCGGCCAAAAGCTGGCCCGGCAGGTGCACGGGAAATCCGTCAAGCGCGCCGACCTCAAAAAGCTCAACTTCGACGTTATTATCAATGCCACCCCTGTGGGCATGGGCAATCTTAAGGATTCGCCTCTCGAGCAGGATGAGATCCGGGCGAAGTTCGTCTTCGACATGGTCTACGACCCAATCGACACGAAATTTCTCACCCTAGCCAAAGAAACTGGCGCGGCGATCATTCCCGGTTTGGAAATGTTCGTCCATCAGGCCGCCCGGCAGTTCGAAATCTGGACAGGCAAGCCCGCTCCTTGGGACGATATGCTCAAAGTGTCCGTGGTGGCTCTTCGGGAGAGAGCCGCAAAGATGGCGCCCCCACCAGATGAGAAAGAAAAGACGAAGACAAAAAGCGCGAACGAAAAGTCTAAAAGCAAGGTCACCAAGCCGAAGCCCAAAACCAAGAAAGCCTAGTTTCTCCTCCCGAATCCGCTCAACTGCAATTTTCCTTCCAACTATCGCAGGAAAAAGCGATGCTTATTGTTAGGAATTGGTTGCAACTTTCAAAGTAACGTAGGTACTATGTGAAAGGGACGTGAATAACGTTCCGAACGTAACACCTGCCCTTTCTTCCAGGTCTAAAGAGCCGTAAGTAAAAGTTTCCAGCGAGCCACTTGGCTCGCTCGCATGATCGGAGCGACTTTATGGCGTGGTATGCGTACTGCATTACGGAACATCGGACTCTCTCGACAGGAACAAGAAGCCGCCGCCCTTTTATCCTGGAGAATGTTCAGGGAGTCAATGGCGCGCCCGTTCTCAGCTATCCCAGTGGCGATTTTGCCGTCGTCGTGAGCGAGTATGATCGCAGCCCCGGAGCCGCGCTGCCTGCGAAAGCAGTGAATCGAACCGCACCCTCCGCCGTCCCCTCGTTGGATGAGCGCTTCGTGCTGGAGCATGCTCGCGTCGTCAGCATCTGTTTTCGCGAAGGGACCGTCCTGCCGTTTCGTTTTGGGACAATCTTCGACAGCGACGAAGCTCTGCGACAGGCGGTACGCACCAATCGTCGTGCTTTTGGCGTGAGTGTAGAGAAACTCCGCGGCAAGGCGGAGATGCATCTCCGTGTACTCATCCGCGATGGCGCCGTTCGCGAAGCCTCCGTAACCGACGTTCAACTTCCCGACTGCACCGGCGGGGAATACCTGCAAAAATTAAGGATTAAAGCTTCCAAGGATCGTGAACGACAGACCAAAGCCCGCGCTCTCTCTGTGCAGGTGAACAAGCTTTTTAGTCCGCTCGAAGAAGATGTCAGCTGCAAGCGCATGAACACCAACGGCATGATGATCGATATCGCTCATCTCATCGACTCGCGCGCGGTGGAAAAATATCAAAACCGCTACAGCAGCGCCGCCCGGCAACTCAAAAATTGTGAACTCGCGATCAGCGGCCCGTGGCCGCCCTATCATTTCCTTCCCGGAAAACTGCGAACGGTCGCCGGACACTCCTAGCTTTCCGGACAGCGACGAGGCTGCAGCGAATGTGCATTGTTCTGCACTGCGGCTCTGCTTCCAGGGTTTATTTCGGCATTGTGAATCCTGCTAACGCATTGTTCCAGTTGGGTTTGAGGCCAGCGCCGATCATGGCGCCCGAGCTGTGAACTTTGGCCGGGCAAGTGCTTGCTTACGGAAGCATGAAAGAGGCCGCGCCAACCATGATCCCCGCCTCCATTTCCCCACACTTCCTTAGCAGCCGTTCGCGCCCATGGATCGACTGCCCGCAGCGTCATCCCTGAAACTAACTCTCACCCTCATGCCTCTTCGGAAAAGCGGCCCTGGCGGGCCGCTTTTTTGCGGCCGCAGTCACAGTGCGAGATTGCACCGCAATCTTTTTTCCCGATCGTCGGCAACAGCCCACTGACTGCGGTTTCTACATCCGCGAGTGGCAAACAATCCTCCTCGGCACCCTCCGCGTTCTCCGCAGTAACTCCAGCAGGCGCCAAGGCCCCAGTGGAAAACCCGCCCGGAATCCATTCCTCCATTTGACGCATCTCACTTTGAACGCATATGATTTCCGATTATCTTATGCGCGAGTTCAAAACAGTAAATGAGGATTCGCGAAATTGATGGCATCATTCATGGATAAAAAGAAACTCGAAGCATTCAAGAAAAAGCTGGAGACTCGGCAGCAGGATCTGCGCCGTACCGTCTCGCGCACCGAGCAAGACGGTCGCACCATCGACGAAGACTCCACGCAGGATATCGCGGACAAAGCCGCCAGTTCCTACACCAAGGAGTTCCTCTTCGCGCAAAGCAACAATGATCGTCAACTTCTGCAGATGGTAGATGGAGCCTTGCTGCGCATTCGCGACGGAAGTTTCGGCGAATGCATCGCCTGCGGCGAAGAAATCAACGCCAAGCGTCTGGACGCTGTTCCGTGGACCCGCCACTGCATCGAATGCCAGGAAAAGCTCGAGAATGGGCTGCTCGAAGAAGCGCAGAAGTAAGCCACCCTGCGCTCGCATTACGCGGCTTCCCACGAAATGTGAGAAGTATGAAATGTTCGTGAAAAGCCGTCTAGAGCTCAGTAAAGGGTTTGACACCGCTCGAAAGCGGTTGCTATAGTCAGAGTCGCTCCCCTAGAACGCGGGTTCTTGTTTCGAGCGCGTCCGACCGCTGGGATTGTTCAAGTCCATTCGCCAGGATGGGCGGATTACAACCTAAGACTCACACCGGCAGTCCGCTGCAAAACCCGTCCGCGTTCCGCATAAAAATCGGGAGCACCGCAGAGAGGCCATGACCTTGTTCGAAGACAACTTTAACCCCAACCAGCAATCCTCAGGCTCAGTGCAAGTGGCAGAACCAGTTTCCACTGAAGCTTTCGACAACCTCAACCACCATCACACCGCTGTCGCCACTGCGCCGGAAGAAACCACGCACGCCGGCGACGATAGCGTTGAGTCGATGCCCGAAGACTTTGCCTCCGCGCTGGAGAACTTCACCAGCGAGACCGAAGACGCCGCCAACGACGACAACGTCATCAAGGGAACCGTGCTCAAGCTGACGGCGACCCATGTCGTGGTGGATGTGGGCGCGAAGTCGGAAGGCATGCTGCCGCTTTCGGAGGTGCTCGACCACGAGGGCAAGCCGCGCTTTGCTCCCGGCGACCCCATCGACGTCATGCGCGAGAAAGGCCCGATGGAAGAGGGCTACATCCGCCTCTCCCACCAGAAAGCCCAGCGCCTGCGCGCATGGGACGAAATCGAAAAGTCTTACATTGAGAAGACGCCTATTCAGGCCCAAGTCATCGAACGCATTAAGGGCGGCCTGACCGTTGACATCATGGGTGCGCGCGCTTTCCTTCCCGGCTCCCAGATGGATGTTCGTCCGGTTCGCAACATCGACGTCGCCAAAGGCGAGATGATCGAAGTCGCCGTCATCAAGCTCAACAAGAAGCGCGGCAACATCGTCGTCTCGCGCAAGCAATTGCTCGAAGAAGAACAAGGCGTCAAACGCGCCGAGACTTTACAGCATCTCGAAGAAGGCGCAATCCTTACTGGAGTCGTCAAGAATCTCACCGAATACGGCGCCTTCGTCGACCTCGGCGGCATCGACGGCTTGCTGCACGTCACCGACATGTCCTGGGGGCGTCTCACTCACCCTCGCGACCTGGTCAACGCCGGCGACCAGATTCAAGTAAAAGTTCTGAAGTTCGACAAGGACAAGCAACGCGTCTCGCTCGGATTCAAGCAGCTTACACCGGACCCCTGGCTCGACGCCGCAACCCGCTATCCCGTCGGCGCTCACGTCAGCGGACGCGTCATCAGCGTTACCGACTACGGCGCATTCGTTGAACTCGAGCAGGGTATCGAAGGCTTGGTTCACGTCAGCGAAATGACTTGGTCCAAGCGCATGAAACATCCCTCGAAGTTGGTCAACGTAGGCGACCAGGTCGATTGCGTCGTGCTCAATGTCAACTCGACCGAGCGCCGCATTTCGCTCGGCATGAGGCAGCTCGCCACCAATCCCTGGGACGCTCTGCATACCAAATATCCCGTTGGAGCAACCGTAGAGGGCCGCGTCCGTAATCTTACCGAGTTCGGCGCATTCCTCGAAATCGAGGATGGCATCGACGGCTTAGTGCACGTCAGTAATCTGAGCTGGGTGAAACGCATCAAGCATCCGTCCGAAGTTCTTAAGAAGGGCGACAAAGTGAAAGCGATCGTGCTAGCCATCGAACCGGACAAGCGCCGCCTCTCGCTGGGCGTGAAGCAACTGCAACCCGACGTCTGGGAAAGCTTCTTCGCCACGCATCACGTCGGCGACGTGCTCCACGGCAAAGTCCTTCGGGTCGCAGGTTTCGGCGCCTTCGTCGAAATCGCGGAAGGCGTGGAAGGTCTCTGCCACAACTCCGAGGCAGTCGACGCGAACGGCCAGCCGCTCACTCTCGAACCAGGCCAGGAGCATGAATTCAAGATCGTCAAGATGAATCAGGAAGACAAGAAAGTCGGACTGAGCATGAAGGCGATCGGAGAAGAAGCCTCCCGCAAAGAAGTCGAAGCCTACAAGCAACCGGCAGCCAGCAGCACCGGCGGATCCACAATAGGCGAGCTAATGTCCTGGAAGCGCGCCGGTACCGACAACAACTAATGCAGGCTCGCACGTTGCCACTCGCATAGTCACAGCAAAGCCGATCGTTCTGAAGCAAAGTAAACCCTGCGGCCCCGCGGGGTTTACCCGGTCGGGAGCCCGGACCTAATGCGCAACCTTCAGGTCCAGATTCACCTGGGTGCGGCTGTCAAACTGGCTCACCGTCTTTACGTCACTCTTCTTACCTTGATACAAAGCGTAAATCTCATAATCGCTATTCAGCGACAGTCCGGGAAAATGATAAGCCCCGTCCTTGCCGACGATGTACGTCTTAACGTCATGAGTGCGTGCATCGGAAAGATACACCACTGCTCCTGCCAGCGGATTTTCCTGCCGATCGACAACTTGACCCGTTAAGAGCCTCACCGCAGGCCCTTTATCCTTATCCCGCGGAGGCATCGCTAAGGCCAAAGCCGCGCACAGCAAAATCACAGGCAGCATCCGCTTCATCGTGACTCTTCCTTTGGACATACCTGATTCTAATTGAAGCGCTGGATACCACACGAGAAACAACTTGATGGGAGGAGGATTTGAATCGCAGCAACCAGGTGAACGAGGCGACGCTAGTTCGAGTCACACACACTAGTACTCCCCGTCTTCGACCTCTTCCTCTTCTTCCTCTTCCTCGTAGTCGGGGTCTTCCAGCGACTTCAACTCCAGTGGGCTGACGGTGACGACTTCAAAATCCGTCGCGCACTCCGGGCACGAAACCACTTCTCCTTCTTCCACATCGTCTTCCTCGATATCCAGCTTGTTTTCGCACTCAGGACACAACACCATGTTCGTTTTCTCCGCCAGAAATAAGAATTAGAAATTCCGTCCTATTCATATTTAGATTTTCCCGCCCGTGAGTCAAGTACCTTTAGGCGGAAAAGTTTTCCAACCGAATTGATCGGGTCGCATGTTTAGAGTCACCGCGACTTAGGCTGCAATAGATGGCCGCCGCCGCTGGCCGATTCACTAATTTGAACGCCCCGGTGATTCCTCTACCAAACCCTTGAACCTGATACCATAGCTTTCTCACGAGCTTTGGCTGATCCGACCGGCTGGCCTGTATTCCCCCAGGACTCGCCCTGCCTCACGGACATCCAATAAGTCATGTATCGCGGACGCACATTCTCGCTCAGCCTCCCACCCTTCACCAAGACTGTGAAGTGGCTGGTCCTCGCGAACGCGGTCGTCTATCTGCTGATGACGCTGCTGCGCGTGGTCACTCCAGGCTTCGGCTTCGCACTTTACGATGCCTTAAAGCTCGTGCCCTACAACGTGACCCATGGCTGGGTTTGGCAACTCGTCACCTATTCGTTTCTCCACGCCGGACTCTTTCACATCCTTTTCAACATGCTCGCCCTCTGGATGTTCGGGGCTCAGCTGGAACTCGACTGGGGACCCAGGAAGTTCGCGGAGTTTTATTTCTTCTGCGTCATCGGCGCAGCCCTCACCACCGTTCTGGTGTCTTACACGCGCATCGGCGGAATCACACCGCAAACTGGCACCGTCGGCGCATCCGGCGGCGTGCTTGGAATCCTGATGGCCTTCGGCATTCTTTACGCCGAACAGGAAATCATGCTCTTCCCCATTCCGATTCAAATCAAGGCAAAGTATTTCGTCGCTGGCATAGCCTTCATCGAACTGATCAGCGCCATCAACGCCGGCGATCCGCACCAGCACGGCGATTCCGTGGCCTACATCGCCCACCTCGGCGGACTGCTATTCGGCTACCTCTATGTGAAGTTTGTCCCCAAGAAGGGCCTGAGCTATAGCGCATCCGAGGGCTACTTCGGAGTCCGCAACGACTATTACCGTTGGAAGCGCCGCCGCGCCGCCCGCAAGTTCGAGGTCTATATGCGCCAGCACAACCGAAAAGTCACCTTCGACGAACATGGCAACTACGTTCCTCCTGAGAATACGGAGAAGAAAAACGGCGGCTCGAAGTCCGGCTGGGTGAATTAGCTCTAAGACTGGTGCCGGGAACAGGACTTGAACCTGCACGCCTTTAGGGCACTGGATCCTAAGTCCAGCGCGTCTGCCAATTCCGCCATCCCGGCTTGGCTTCAATTTTAACTCACCTCTTCCTGCCCCCTCCGAAAACCGTATTCGGTATGAGCGTTCGCAGGCCGGACTGGGGCGGCGTTGCTTCGGTTCCGAACTAAAGAGTTTGCGGCTATGTCCGATCTGGCTCTGTAGAAAGGGATCCCCATGAAATACAATCTCGCCAAAATTTTGCTCGCCGCCGTCGCCGCCTGCCTGCCCGCAGCCGCGCAGACGAACCAGCCCAACGCCCACATGAAGTCCTACGGAGTGTTCTTCTTTAACGGCTCGAATGAGATTTTCACCACTCCCACGACTGTATCGGCCGGCGATTGGGTCGAATTTCGTATCACTTGCCAGACCAGTCGGTTCATTCAGGACTGCGGCGTCCCCGAATACTACGACTTCCAGACCGGCTACCGACTCAAGTTCAACTGCAGTGTCCCCTGGACCATGGGCGGCACCACCGAAGAAGTTTGCGGCGCAGTCGCCACCGGCACTGGCAACTTCATCGTTTATTTTCCGGTTTTACAGGAATACATACTGTACGAGGGCAGCTATGAAGTGATTGCAGGTCCTGCGTCGCTTTGATCCCGGTAAGAACGTCCTCCGGTAATAGATCGCTTAGTCTTCGCCGGCAGGGTCGAAACCGCGGTGGCGGTGGCGCGACCCATCTTGGCGGCGCGCCGCCTCACCGTCTACACTAAGTCCTATGGCCATTCCTAATCAGCCTAATGTCAAACTTGTGCAGCGTCCCGAGTATCGCGAAGATTATGCCAATAGCGTGCAAGTCCGGGTCAATGTGTGGGATTTCTTCCTCGTCTTCGGCACTATGCAGCAAGCCACCGAGAGCCAGGTCGAGCTCCACAACTTTCAGGGCGTCTATCTGAGCCCGCAACAGGCCAAAGCGCTGGCCGCGCTCCTGAACCAGAACGTCGCCAGCTACGAGTCCGCCTTCGGAGAGATCAAGCTCGACCCTCGCATGACCCCCTCGGGCCCGATTCACTAATCTCGCGCCACTCACGGAGACCTTAAGCTGCGCCCACGACATCTGGCTGGAGTCCTGGCTTTCATCTTCGCTGCCATCGTTCTGCTGCATTGGCCGCTACTTCGCCTGCCCTACTTTTGGGATGAAGCCGGCTACTACGTCCCTGCCGCCCGCGACCTGTTCCTCACCGGCACTCTAATTCCGCACTCCACGCCCTCGAATGCCCACCCGCCGCTGGTGATGGCATATCTCGCGCTAAGCTGGAAGCTCTTCGGATTTACTCCGCAAGTCACCCGCGTAGCCATGCTGCTGATCGCTGCCTTTTCGCTCACCGGACTCTACAAGCTCGCGGGCCGCGTCGCCAATCAAGAAGTCGCCATCGCGACCATCGCATGCACGGCACTCTATCCCGTATTCTTTGCGCAAAGTTCGTTAGCGCAAGTTGACCTCGCCACCGCAGGACTGACGTTCTGGGCATTGTCCGCCTATGTAGAGGGAAACTGGATCGCGTGCACGCTGTGGTTCTCGTTCTCGGTGCTAGCTAAAGAGACGTCGGTACTCGCCCCACTGGCTTTGTTCGGATGGGAAATCCTGCGAATGTTTTTTCCGGTTCGCCAGGGTGACAATGCTAGAAGCGAAAAGATGCACAACCGTGGCAGCGTGGAATTTGAGAAATGTGAAAGCACTGCCGAGCCGAACCGAGTAAGCGCGCGCTTTGCGATACGCAACAGATGGGTCATGCACAACCGTGGAAGCGCGGGCCTTCAGGCCCGCGAACCACTCACCAAAAGAAATCGGGCTTTAGCCCCTGTGGCGTTACTCTTCCCAGTCCTCCCGCTCGCGCTCTGGTACTTCTACCACCACCACCAGACCGGATTCGTCTTCGGCAATCCCGAATTCTTCCGCTACAACGTCGCCGCCACCACCAATCCCCTGCGCATCGCGCTCGCCCTCCTGCTCCGCCTCTGGCAACTCTTCGGCTACATGAATCTCGCCGCCCTCACGGCCGCGACTTGCTACGCCATGCAGAAACCCGCTCTGCCAGAATCGCCGCAGAATGCCGCCCAACGGCCAAGAATCGCAATCCCAACCCAACTCGCCTTCGCCGCCGTCATCCTCGCGTACTTGCTGGCCATGTCCGTGATCGGAGGCGCGGTCCTCGCCCGCTATATGCTCCCAGTCACGCCCCTCATTATCCTTCTTGGCGTCTCAACGCTGCGCCGCCGGCTGCGCCGTTGGCAGTTCTTCGCCGCAGCGGTGGCAGTCCTCTTCATTGTCGGACTGGTCCTAAACCCTCCTTACGGATTCTCGCCCGAAGACAATCTCGCGTACCGCGATGCCATCGAACTCCATCAACACGCCGAACAATTCCTGGTGACCCACAATCCGAACGCCCACGTGCTCACTGCCTGGCCCGCCAACGACGAACTCACACGCCCCTATCTCGGATATGTGAGCACTCCGATGAAAGTCGTCAGGATCGATGACTTCACGCCAGAATCGTTACTCGCCGCAAGCGATTTGCCGGAGACATTCGACATCGCCCTGATTTTCTCGACAAAATACGAACCCCCGCACGAATGGCTGGCAGGATGGAAGCGTTGGCAAGAGTGGAAGACTCAATTCTTCGGCTACCACCGCGACGTGCCACCGGAAGTCGCCGCCCGGATTTTAGGCGGACGCATCGTCTTCGAAGAAAAACGCCAGGGCCAGTGGGTCAGCGTGATCGCGCTGGAACGCGCCGTCGAAGCGCGCGCCGCGCCCCGTTTTGAAAGGGCCTGGCTTCAGCCGCGCCGTTAGGATATCGAAATGATCCGGGCTTTTGCCCCTGTGGTTTCACGCTGCCACGTGACATGAGTGCGTCTTCACGATCAGCCACACTTCCCTGCCCGGCTTCAATTCCAAAGCATCTCGCGCGGCCAGCGTCAGATGAACTTCGACTTCAACTCCGCAATCCACGCGCGCCGCAACAATCATGTCGCGCTGGGCCATCGTTACGATCCGTCCGGACACAATGTTCCGTGCGCTTAGCCCAACCGGCTTGACGACCGCCAACAAGATATCGCCTGCCTGAATGCCGATCCGAACCCGCTGCCCCACTCCAGCAAGAAACAGCGGAGTCTCCAATTCAACCCCGCTCCACCCGAGCAGGCAGCTCATCGTTCCCCGCGCCTCGTTGATCGACTTAACGAGCGCGCTGAAGACATTCTCAAACCCGCCCAGCTGTGCCGACGTAAGACCGTGCGCCGCCGTCATCACCTCATGGGGCGCTCCATCTGCAACGATCTTGCCCGCCTCCATAATAAGGACGCGCTCGCCCAGCGCAAACACTTCATCACGCTGATGCGTCACCAAAAGAATGGGAACGCGATGCGACTCGTTCCAAGCCCGTAGATCGCTCACGATTCCCGAGCGAGTCGGCCCATCCAGGCCGGCGAGCGGTTCATCCAGCAGCAGAATTCGCGGATCCGTAACCAGCGACCGAGCCAGCGCCACGCGCTGCCCCTCGCCCCCAGAAACTTCCGATGGCCGTCGCTTTTTCAGATTCGAGATGCGCATCGCCTCCATGATCTGATTGACGCGCTCATGCCGAGCGTCGTTGGGCATATGCATAATCCCATAAGCGATATTCTGCTCAACACTCAAGTGAGGAAACAGCGCCAGATACTGAAAGACATAGCCTACGCGCCGCCGCCGCGCAGGCCGATCGACTCCAGAAGCTCGCTCAAAGAACACCACCTCATCCAACTCAATTCGGCCTGCGTCCGGCGCGCGCAAGCCCGCAATGCAATCCAGCAAAGTGCTCTTGCCCGCGCCCGAAGCGCCAAACAGAATCGTTATTCCTGGATGCAACGGGAACGCGACATCCAGAGAGAACTCAGGAAATCGCAACTGCGCTTCGACGCGCCCAGCGCCAGGATTCGTCACTGGCCTCCATAGAAGGCGCTCACTCCGCCCAACCGCCGCTTGCGGTTCAGAGCATATAGCAACGCCAGCACGATGAAGGAAAACATCAGCAACAACAGCGCTGTCTCATTCGCCGACACATAATCGAAACTCTGCACCCGGTCATACATATCGATCGAAACCGTCCGTGTCACCCCCGGAATATTTCCGCCGATCATGAGCACCACGCCGAACTCTCCCACGGTGTGAGCAAAGCTCAACGCGACGCCGGTCAATACTCCGGGCAGCGAAAGCGGAAACACGACACGCCAGAAGGTTCGCAATCTCGATGCTCCCAACACCGCCGAAGCCGCAAGCAAACGTCTGTCCACCGATGCGAATGCCGCCGCGAAAGGCTGCACGGCAAAAGGCAAGCTATAGAGAATCGATCCAATCACCAGCCCGGGGAAGGTAAATGCCAACTGCTGACCCGTCAAAGCAATCCAAGCCCGCCCCAACGGACTGCGCGTCCCCATCGCGACCAGTAAATAAAAGCCCAACACAGTCGGCGGCAAAACCAGAGGCAGCCCCACCACCGCCTCCGGCAAAAACCTCCACCGCCACCGCGAAAAAGCAATCCAGTAAGCGATAGGCAATCCCAACAGGAAGAGCGAGCCCGCAACCAACGTCGCCAGCCGAATTGTCAACCACAGAGCTTGCCAGTCCATACATCAATGATGCCAGTGTAACGCCTCATGCTCTTGTCATCCTGAGCGCGTTAAGCAGCCTAAGCATCCCCTTCCAATCGGAATCCCATTCAGGGAAAGCATCCGCGATGTTCATCCGTCACCAACTGATCGGCCCGCCAAGTCGTAGGATGACGACTATTCGCCGGACAAAATGGCGCAGGAGGCAATCATGGAAATTTCTGAAGCACTCAAAATCATTCGCTCGCTGGCTGACGGCCTCAATCCATTTACCGCGGCGGAACTTGCCGCCGACAATCCGTGCCGCAACACATACGCGGTAATCGCCTTGAATCGCGCTGCCGGAGCGCTCACCTCGCAAGAGCAGTACGAGAAGAATCGCCCCACCAGTGCCGGGAGATATTGGTCCAAGCAGGAAGAGGCGCAGATCTGCGAAGAACTCCGCAACGGCATCACTCTGGAAGAAATTGCCCGCAAACATGACCGCACGGTCGTATCCATCGCTGCACGCTTGTTAAAGCTGGGCAAGATCGCTGCACCGGGCAAACCAGCGATAAAGCCGACCGCAACGACGCCCATCAAGGTCGCCTAGGGGAATATGTCACGCATCCTACCCGGTCTGGGATTGTTGACGGCGTTTTTGTGCGTCAGCCAAATTCTATCCGCACAATCGCCGGTCGACCAACAGACCGCTCGCCAGCAATGGTTTTATAAGGGACGCACCCTCCCCGGCCAAAACACGTCCGCGCTCCGCTACCGCGCCTATCTTCAAAAGATGCATATGCGCGTGGCCCGCGGCCCGCACCCACTTCAGGGCAATACATTTCCCCCCAACACCTCCGGTGCTTGGACCTCGCTCGGCCCGGCTCCGCTCGCTTCCGACGCTACCGGTCTTGGCGAACAAAATTACAACTGGGTCTCAGGACGCGTCACCTCCATCGCCATCGATCCCGCCGATCCATCGGGAAATACGGTTTACGTGGGGGGCGCCTACGGCGGCGTGTGGGGTTCCAGCAACGCCGCTACCAACAACCCCGCCAACGTCTCGTGGACCGCCCTCACGGATAACCAAGCTACGCTCGCGATTGGCTCGCTCGCGATCCAACCGGGAAACAATAATCCTGCGCAAAGTGTAATCGTCGCCGGCACCGGCGAAACCGACAGCTCCGCTGATTCTTATTACGGACTGGGGATTCTACGTTCGGCCAACGCCGGCCAGGCTTGGACTCTAATCACTGCCGACAGTTCCGGGGACCGTTCCTTCGCAGGTCTCGGCTTCAGCAAAATTGCCTTCAGCAGCGCCACCCCGGACATCGCCGTCGCCGCTGCGGCTTCCGCTTCTCAAGGAATCCTCGAAGGACTCGAAGATCCCGTCAACGTCAACCGCGGGCTCTATTACTCCAACGACGGCGGCCAAGCCTGGACTTACGCAACCGTGACCGACGGGGCCAACCAGATTTCCCCCGACTCGGCGACCTCCGTTGTTTACAACCCCGCCGCGGGATTATTCTTCGCCGCAATGCGCTTTCACGGCTTCTACTCGTCTCCTGACTCGATTCACTGGACTCGCTTACTGAATCAACCCGGCTTCGCCTTATCCACTGCAAACTGCCCCACCATCGCAATCTCACCCAGTCAGTGCCCCATCTATCGCGGAGAAATCTCCGTGGTCCCCGGCCGCAACGAGCTCTACGTCTGGTACGTCGACCCCACCAGTGCCGATCAAGGCATTTGGCTCACCACGGATGCCGGCACGACCTGGACACAGCTCGACGAAACCGGAATCACCGACTGCGGCGACCTCTTCGGCGGCTGTGGCACCGATGAAGGCGCGTTCAATTTCGCACTCGCCGCCGTCCCCAACTGCCCGCCTTCCGATCCCAATTGCGGCGTGACCGATCTCTACGCCGGAGCCGTCAACCTTTTCAAGTGCGAACTCTCCAGCGTTTTTCCCACATGCAGCCCCAACGGCAACCCGCCGCCCAGCGCCACATGGCTCAATCTCACTCACGTGTATGGGTGTCCACCGGACTTCGGCTCCATCGCTCACGTTCATCCCGGCCAGCACGCCATCGCCTTCCAGGTCGTTAACGGTGGCATTCAAGACTTGATGTACTTTGCCAACGACGGCGGCATCTACCGTGCGCTGGACGGTTACACCGGACTGGTCAACGGCTCCTGCGGCACCACAAATTCGTTCGATAGCCTCAACCAAACCATCGGATCGCTCACGCAATTCGTTTCCATCTCTCAGTCGCCCACCGACGCGAACACGATCCTCGGAGGCGCCCAAGCCAACGGCTCGCCCGCAACCGCTTCCGCCGAAGGCAGCCCCAACTGGCTCAACGTGAACTCATCCGATGGCGGCTACAACCAGATCAACCCGATCAACCCCTTCGAGTGGTTCACGGAAAATACGGGAGTCACGATTCAGAAATGCGAATTGGGCATCAATTGCCTGGCGGAAGACTTCAACGCAGACTTCGTTGTCTCCAACGCAACCGTCGACGGGGATATCGGAGCTTTATACACGCCCTTCCTTCTCGATCCCCAAAACACAGGCGAGATGTTGGTCGGAACCTGCCGCATCTGGCGCGGCACCACCGATGGCACGGGCTTTGAGGCGCTCAGCAACGACTTCGACACCGGCACCCCCTCCACCTGTACTGGCAATGAGATCAATCAAGTCCGCGTCATCGCGGCCGGAGGCCCCAAGGATAGCAACGGATTCTCTCAGGTCGTTTATGCCGGGACCAGCGGAGAAGGCCCAATCTCGCCGACATCTCCGCCCGGCGGCAACCTCTGGGTCACAACCAACGTCGACAACGGCCCTGGCAGTTGGGTAAACATCACCGCAGGAATTAATCCGGCAAACTACCCCATCTCCGGCATCGCGCTGGATTCGACCGACCCCTCGGGCAACACCGCCTATGTCACGATTATGGGATTCAACAATCTAATCGGTCAGCCGGTTTCGCACGTCTGGAAAACGACCAATGCCGGCGCCAGCTGGCAAGACTATACCTACTTCCTCAACACTCCGGTCAACGACGTGCTGGTGGACGGCCCCGCGCAAACTCTCTATGTGGCCACCGACGTGGGCGTGTTTTCCAATAGCACCCTGGGTCCGGGCAATTGGACCGAGCTCGGCCCTTCCGCTGGCAGTGGATTGACGGGATTTCTTCCCAATGTCGCGGTCACCGCCTTAAGCCTGTTTAACCTCACCGGCGAAAAATTGCTGCGCGCCGCCACCTACGGGCGCGGCGTTTGGGAATATGCCGTCCTTCCTGCCTTCGTAATGGGACCCACCACGTCAAACCCCGACACCATATTCGACTCAAATCCAGCCGCCCCCAAAGGAGGCGGTTTTGGAATCGTAATCAAAGGGCAGAGCGGATTCACGGGCACCATAAACCTCACTTGCGCGCCTTCCTCCCGTTGCTCGGTATTGCCCTCCAGCGTGACCCTCACGCAACAAACGACCAGCGCACCCGCCACCGTCACCGCGAATGGTGGTACGCCGGGCGTCTACTCATACACCCTGACCGGAACCGACCCTGCCTCGCAATTTTCCTCGCAGGTTGCGCTGACCCTGAATATCGTCAACTTCAGCCTGTCGCAACCCGTGCCCAACCCGGTCACCCTGGGCGCATCCTCGAATGCCACGGCGAGTTTCCAGGTGACGGCGGAGCCTGTCGCGCAGGCCATTTCTCTAAGCTGCGCCGCACCCGTGAATTCAGGAATCACTTGCGGCCTCTCCCCGAGCCTTGCAGACCCCATCCCCGGGACTCCCGTCCCCGTCACAGTCACCATAAACACGAGCGCTGAAGCCCCGTTGGGAACCTCAATCGTGACGGTAACTGGAACCGATTCCAACGCGGACGTTCAAACCCAAACCTTCTCTGTAATCGTCGCCTCCTCATTTGCCGTCTTGGTTAACTCCACGAGCGCAACCGCGCCCGCCAACGGCACTGCAACCATCACGGGCACGGTAACTTCGATCAACGGCTATCACTCTCCAGTCACTCTGAGCTGCAGCCGCGGAGCTCCGCCCACGTGCTCATTCACTGCGGGCTCTTGTGCGAACTCGGCCACCTGCATCTTGACCCCAACTCCTGCAGGAACCCCCTTCGTCCTCACGGTCGGCAGTAACGTTGTCGCAGATTATCTATTCAACCTCTCCGCAGTCGGTGTCATGGAGTCGATGAACACCTCTTTGACCTTCAGCTCAACCAACGCCAACGCTGGCCCGGATTTCGCCATCAACGTGAGCAATCCTCTCCTGAACGCAGTGGTGGGCGCCACTGGAACGTTCATCGGAACGCTCACCGCCCTGGACGGCTACACGGACTCAGTCACTTTGAGTTGCGGCCCAAACTCCCCGTCATCGTGTACGCCAATCCCAGCAACCCTTGCACCAACTTCGGGAGGGGTTAACTTCTCCGTCAACGTAAGTAGCCAGACTGCTGCCAACTTCGCTTTCAGCATAATCGCTCAGGGTGGCGATGGAAAGAATCACTCTGCGGCCGTCAGCTTCGAGGCATCCAGTTTCACTCTGACGAACGGCTCGGCCACCCAGACGATCAACCCGGGGGCCGCGGCGACGTTCAATCTAAATATCGCCGTAGGAGCTGGTGGTCTCCCCGGCCCCATCACTCTGAAATACACCTGCCTTCCCGCAGCCAGCACTTGCAAAGTCGCCCCGGCGCAGATACCCGCCAACGGCGGACCGGTAACGCTGACCGTCATCACACCAGCCGATGCCGTCGGAGGCACCTACCCTCTCTCGGTCTCGGCCACCTCGGGCAATGTGACCGCAAACGCACAGCCCGCCGTCGATCTCACCCTCGTCGCAGGAGGTCAGGGTAGTGGTCCCTTCGTGATCAACACCGGCGAGCCGGACGCGCAGACTGTCATCGCCGGACAGTCCGCAAATTACAACTTCAACATTTCCAAGGGCTCGGGAACCTTCCCTATCAATGTTGTTTTCAGTTGTTCAGGTCTGCCCGCCGAAAGCACTTGTACATTTACTCCCCCGCAAACGTCCTCTCCGACTTCGGTTTTATTGAGCATCGTAACTACCGCCGAAGTTCTGTCGCAGCAGCGCCAGCCCTCTCTCAATTATGAAGTGTGGTTGGGGATCGCCGCCGCGGTCACGCTTCGGCCCAGGCGGAGACATCTCAGGAAAAACAGAGTCGCCGTCGCGTTGCTTCCCGCTACATTATGCGTTCTGGCCCTACTCATCGCCTGTGGAGGCGGCACGGGAGTGGTCAACGGCCAGTCGGGAACTCCTTCCGGCCATTACACCATCACGGTCTCTGGAACCGCTGGCGCGGTTTCTGAGAATGCCTCCCCGGCAATCACGCTAACCGTACAATAGCCGCGAATACCCGTTTACGAAGGCGGCGCCATATTTTCTATAATGATCGGCGAGGCTCCCACTGCGGTCGGCGCGCCCGAGTGGGTAGTCCCCGTCAGGTCTCGCCACTGCGCCGCAGTAAAGCCGTTTGGTGTAGTGGGAACAGGCGTCGATCCGCACGGCACTTCCGAACACGAAGAGACTTCCGTACTATCCCACGACACAATCCCCATGTACCCATTGCTGCCGGTGATCGTGAACGTATAAACCCCCGGGGCCTGATTCGTACAGTTCGAATCCGGACAGGTCCAACTCACTCCCGTCGAATTTCGCATCCAGCTCACCATCTGATTGAAAGCCACTCCGCCGGAGCAATAATACCCGCCGTCGGCATTCGGGTCCGGGGTCGTACAGTTTCCCGATGTATCCAAACTATCTGACCAGAGTCCGGCCAACCCCTCCGCTCCGGAAAGATCCCATGAATACCAGTAGGCGCGTTGCACGTCGCCCGTTATCCAAAGCGAGAGATACCACCGGGTTATGTAGGCCGCCTGAAGCCCCGCATCGGGCACATTGGTATTGCTATCCCAGCTACCCTCGCCAATAAAGTAGGGCTTGGCTTGATCCTCCGTGGAAAAGTAGCTGTGCTGATTGGCGACCCACGCCAACAAGGTTTCCGGAAGGACCGTTTGAAAATAGGCGTGCCCGCTAATCAGATCGGTAGACGCGCTGCCCGGAGAAGGAGTGTTCCCCACCGCCCTATAGTTGCACACCGAAGAAGGCGGCGGATTCTGGTTGCAGTAAAGATAATTTGCCAGCACGATAGGCCCGTGGCCATAGTCGGGTTGGGGGCCGGCATTTCCCACGCTAACGACCAGGTTCGGCATGATGTCGTAGTCGACGCCCGCCTGACCATAGCTGCCGCAGGTGGCTCCCGTTGCAGTAATAATATCGCTGGCTTTGCCTTTTGCGATGCAATGCAAATCCTGTGTCATGCGTAGCATTTGCGCAAACGTCCCTCGCCACGAACACGACGAGCCTCCCGCCGTATGGGGAGGCGAACATTGACTCAACCCTCCCAGAGTGTCGGAGCGATGGAATTCTTCAAAAATCTCGAAGTATTTCAATGGATAATTTTTGGCGACCGCGTGAGTAAGGAGTGCCTGCGCATAAGCGATAAAACTGGCGTCGGTTCCGTCGCCCAATCCGCTACCCGGCACCGCATCGATGTCTGTCGGCGGGTCGCATCCGCCCGGAGCCGCTCCCGATATATTCGCTTGGTCGCAGGTTCCGTCATTCGGATTGGAGGAGAGCCACTGCGGAATACGATGCACCTCCATCATCACATCGTTGACTCCGGCCGATGCCGTGACCGACATGACAGTGTCCAAACCGCTGAAGTCGAAAACCCCCTTGCTGGGCTCGAGATCGGGCCACTGAATGTTGCAGGTCTCGAAGTAACGAACGGCGGCGATAGGCGCATCGGTAAGAGCCGGCGCCGCATTGTTGGGCGGCGCGTACGCGTCGCAGGGTGCCAAGCGTACTTGATTCATGCCGAAGAAAGAACCAAACACCGGGCCGCTCGAACCGGCGCCACCAGCGTTACTGCCTCCGTTGCCCGATCCTCCGCCGCCACCCGGCAACACCACGTTTGCGTTGCTCCCACTTCCCCCGCAACCCGCCAACAGCGCCACGAAAGACATCGACAACCAGAAAAGTACGCCCCTCAAGAATTTATCCATGGTTCGCTCTCCCGACAGGTATGGTTTCCGGCTTACAGAATTGGCGGGATCCGCCCCGCCAGTCTAATGTGGCGTCGCACGATGGACCACAGCGTTCAATCGCCCCTGCAAGTATGATCTTCTCTAACAACTAACACTCTTAGGTAAGAAAAGTTTCGGCAGGAACCTTCCACCGATTACCTTGGTTTTACCTGTACGCCCATACACTTCGTGCTCGATTCCCGCGCTGCTTTTCAGAGCGCCATTCCTGTATCCGCGGAGATGGCCTCACGCGGCTTGACGATCACAGTGTATAAGGTGGACACTTGTCCGGTAGGTATTCAGGATGGGACCTCGATGTCTCTACCCGGAACCGACTTTGAGTGTTGGAGGAGAAGAATTATGAAAAAATTATTAATCGCCGCCTTTGCAATTTGCATGCTGGCCTCAGTCGTCGCCCTCAGCCAGGATTCCATGAGCAACGACTCTATGAAGAGCGACAAGATGGCTGCGCCTGTGAACGTCATGGGCAAAATCGGCGCCGACGGCACCACCTTTGTCGGTGACAAAGACGGCAAAACCTGGACTATCGTCAATCCGGAAGCCGTCAAAGGTCACGAAGGTCACCACGTCGTACTGAACGCCCACGTTTATCCCGACAAAATGCAAGTGCATGTCATGTCCCTCAAAATGGCCAAAGACAAGAACATGAGCAACATGTAGCCTGGCTTGACCCGCTTCCAAAGGCCAGCTCTTTGGAGCTGGCCTTTTTACTTTCTCGCTCCGTCAGCCGGCGAAACCAAACTCTATGATTTCGATTCGCAAACACCCCCATTTGTACGAAATTAATACCTGGGTGTGGCTCAATCGGCTCTCCACCGCCACCAATCGCGAGTTGAAACTTGCGGATGTCCCGGACGAAGAGTGGCGGCTGCTCAGAGACTTGGGCTTCGACTTGATCTATTTGCTGGGCATCTGGAAGCGAAGCACTGTAGGCCGCGATATCTTTCGCACCAACGATAATGAGTTTGCCGCTTACGCCGAAGCCCTACCCGACTGGAAACCGGAGGATGTCGTCGGATCGCCGTTTTCCATTCAGGACTACATTCCGGATCCGCGCATCGCCGACTGGTCCACCCTCGATCAGCTTCGCCAACGACTGAACTCCTTCGGCATGGGATTAGTACTCGATTTCGTCCCCAATCACACCGGCTTCGATTATCCCTGGGTTTTCCACTTTCCCGAACGATATATCCTTGGCAGCCAGCAAGACTTTGCGAACAACCCAAGCGCGTTCTATCAAGTCAGGGACGCAAAGGGCCGCACCCAATACGTCGCCCGCGGCAAGGACCCTTTCTTTCCTCCATGGACCGACGTCGCTCAACTCAATTACTTCAATCCCGATTGCCGCTCCGCCATGATCGCCCTATTACAGGAAATCGCCCACCACTGCGACGGCGTCCGTTGCGACATGGCCATGCTGGTCACCAACGAAGTCTTCGCACGCACTTGGGGAGCGTTCCTGCCCAATGGGCTCAAACCGGCGACGGAGTTTTGGATGGAAGCGCGAGCCGCCGTTCCCGATCTCCTCTGGGTCGGCGAGGTCTACTGGGACATGGAGTGGACGATGCAACAACTCGGCTTTCAGTTCACCTACGACAAGCGCCTATATGACCGCTTGCGATCGGGCGTCATCACCGATGTACGAGGCCACTTGACGGCGGACATTTCCTATCAGAATAAACTGGTGCGCTTCCTCGAAAATCACGACGAACTGCGCAGCGCCGCAATCTTTCCCCGGGACGGCTTGCTACCGCTCGCCTTGATGCTCTGCACGTTGCCTGGAATGAGGTTCTACTACCAGGGTCAACTCGAAGGCCGTAAAATACGCCCACTCATGCCTCTGGGCCGGGTCAAAGAGGAAATGGACGACCCAGAAGTTTGCCGCATGTACGAAACAGTCTCGCGCCTGGCCAACGAAGAACTATTGCACCGCGGCAACTGGAAACTGCTTCCCATTGAATCTGCCGGAGATGCATCCCACGGGGCTCTAATCGCTTATAGCTGGACCCTGGAGGGAAACGCTCGTGTGATCGTCCTAAATTTATCGTCGGCTCCGGCGCAGGGCAAAGTTCGCATTTCCCAAGACTTGCCGGCGTCGCCACGCCTCATCTTCTCGGATACTCTCACCGGCAAAGACTGCGCCTGGGATCGCTCTGAAATTCAGAATCAAGGACTTTATGTCCGGCTGGAAGGTAATCGAGCCCACGCTTTTTCGCTGCTCGCAGCCTGAGGCGAAGATGGCGGTCTTCTCCGGTCTTCAGGATTGGTTCGAAGCGAGCTCCCCGATTCAGACGCCCGCAGCCGAGACCGCCGCCCCATTGTCCTCTGAACTCATCCGCTGCTTCACAAGTTCCGCCTGAAAGACTTCCGGAGTCAGATCGTGCGAGCGCTGAAAAAGTTCCAGTAATGCGTCGTCGAAGCTCTCCACGTTTTCGGTCTTGGCATCGCTCACAGCTTCCTCCTCATGAAGACCTTCCGGCTCCACCATCAATTGCGGAATCGCCCCACCGCTGTCCGCCAGAGTGTGGATAAATTTCTCCACCTGCTGGCGTTGATTTGATGTCTTGCGGGTAAACTCGATCCCCATGCCCTGCTCGGGATACATCACCCGCACCACTCCCGAAACTCGTAGCTCCACGTCCCCCACCCGCATGGAAAGTACAACGTCGGTGCGCGCGGGAAAGGGCGACGGCATTTCCACATAACAACCGCCGAGACTCAAATCCGTGAGCTTGCAAGGCGCCGGTGGGTCGTCCGTCTCCATTTCCGGGCTGCGGCTCTTCAGCCAGTCTTTAATTTGCCGCATCGCTTCAGCCGACGGATCCACAAAACGAAAGCCCGTCTGCCGGTTGGGATTCACCCACGCAACTTCGGCTCCGCATTCCACCCGGTAATCGTTGCCCGGAAGCGCGAAGGAAATCTGCATCGACCCCGCGTTTCTGATTTTCTGAGTCAGCTTCAGCGCCATGCCGCCTTCGCTGAGATCGAAACTGGTCGAGCGAATATTCCCCAGCGCCCCGCTCGCGCTCAACACCACCGGCAACTCCACCGGTACGCGTAGATTACGCCGGCGTTCACGTTTCATCAGTGCTCGCGCGGCGCGAAAACTCGACTTCGCCCGCTCCATGGAAATCGGTTTGTACAGAACAAAATGCGCCCCCAGGTCAAAAGCGCTGCGCAGAGCCTGCTGGCCATCGATGATCGCAACCGCGATCGCATGCTTGTTGCAAGGAGCAGACCGAGCGCTGCGCAACACCTGCGCCGCGGCACCCTCATCGTGGCAGTCCACAATGACCGCTTCAAATCTCTGGCGCGTCAGCTTCCGCACCGCAAAATCGGCGTCGGGAGCATGCTGAATGGAAATCTCCAATTCGCTGAGCACCCGCCGCAGAATGCGCACGATCTTCTCATCGGAACACAACACCAAAGATTGCAGACTCATAAGCGCTTCTCGGCCCGGAAATCCTTACCCGCGTCCGGCGGCGGCAGCCTTCTCATCCCGATCGTCTTCCAAAAGATGCGCCACACTGCGCAACTGCTCGGCGGCGCTCTGAAGAGTATCGATTTCCTTACCCAATTTCGCTTGTTCGGATTGTTTCTTGCGGAGTACTTCGTGGATGTCCTTCACGGGTGGAACCTCCTAAGCAGCAATGCTATGGGCGAGGGTGGTCAGCGTCAATGTACCGCGCGGCAAACCCGGTTACCCGCGTAACCGGCATCCCTTTCAAAACTCCGCATCGCCCACAACCAGCCGCCCGCGGCAGGCCCGGTCGGGATCGACGACTGCGCTTCGATCTCCGCCTCAATCTCAACGATTCGTTCAGCGCGTTACCGAAGAAAATCCGACCCGCCCCTTCTGGAATCCGTTGACTAATGGTGGATGACCCAGTAGTATCAATTACTTAGCCTATAAGAACACACTTCTCGGAGTTGCGTTTCCCAGGAATCCCGCGCCTCCCACACTGAATCCAATCCTGTAACGAGGAAACATCGATATTATGGCGAAACGACGTGGCAATCCTAACTGGGGCAAGCCGGAGCCGATCGGCCCGATCGTCCCCACAGTGACGGAATTTGAACAAGTGGTGAAAGAGTACAAGCTTTCCCCAGACCAATACCTCCGCTCAACCCGCCTGCGCGAATGGGCAAGACGCAATAAGAACTCGAAATACATCCCCGAAGCTCTGCTCGAAGCTTGGGGATTCGAAATCGAGTCGACGCTCTAATGGCTCGGGGTTGTAACTTGCGCGTCAGTTGGAGCGGTCGGTGAGGCCAGTTCGACGACCGAGAGCGAAGCATACTTCAACACCCGGTCCGGCAGAATCCCCAGATACAATGTCGCGATGAATGTGATCGCCAACGCTACGCTGACGCCGAATGGAATGGGCGCGACCTGCGTATCCACCTTCGGTTCCCGCATGTACATGACTACGATCAGCCGCAGATAGTAATACGCCGCGATCGCGCTGTTAATTACGCCGATGATGACCAGCCCGGTCAGATTCGCCTGGAAGGCTGCGCTGAATACGTAGAACTTGGCAAAGAAACCGCCGGTCATCGGAATGCCAATGAGCGACAGTAAGAAGATCGTGAGGATCGCCGCCAAAAGCGGCGCGCGGCGTCCCAACCCCGCATAATCGTCCATCGTGACATACCGTTCGCCGGGGCCGCCAAAGTGGCTGATCACCGCGAATGCACCAACATTCATCGCCGCGTAAGAAGCGGTGTAAAACATCGCTGCGGGAATGCCGTTGCTCGGCAGCGCCGCGAAGGCCACCAGCAAATATCCGGCGTGCGCAATAGAAGAGTATGCCAGCAGCCGCTTCACGTTGTTTTGTACCAGCGCGCCCAGATTACCCAGCGTCATCGAAAGCGCGGCGGCAACCCAAATCACCCACACGCGACCCGGAGCATTGATCTCAAAAAGAATTCGCAGTAGCACCGCGAATGTCGCGGCCTTGGGAGCCGTCGACATGAATCCCACAATCGGCGACGGCGCGCCCTCATACACATCCGGAGCCCATACATGGAACGGAGCTGCGGCGATCTTGAAGCCCAATCCGACGAACATGAAAGCAAATCCGGCAAACGCCAGCGCCGGAGCCCCACCCGTCCGCAACGCATCCCCGATTTCACGAATGCTGGTGGATCCGGTGGCGCCGAACATTAGAGCCACGCCATACAAGAAGAAGGCAGTCGCGAACGATCCCAGCAGGAAATACTTCAACGAAGCTTCCGCGCTGGTGGCCGACTTCCGCCGGAAACCTGCCAGCACGTACGTTGCGATCGAAGAAATTTCCAGCGCGATGAAGATGAGAACCAGTTCCACCGCCGAGGACATGAGGCACATGCCCACCGCGCTGAACAAAATCAGTCCGTAATATTCCCCGGCATGAATCTTCTGAATCGCCATGTACTCGAACGAAGTGAGAATGACGACACTTGTAATAGCCAGGATCACTACATGGAAAAAGATGCTGAAGGCATCCACTTGCACCATGTTCCAGAAGCCGAGACCCGGCCAATTTGCCTGATAAAACGTGGCGAACAAGGCTGCTACTGCGCCCAACAGCGCAACGCTGCCAAGAATATTCGCTCGGCGGTCTTCGTCGATCAGCGGATCGAGCAGCATGATAATCATGCCGAAAATCGACAACACGATCTCGGGCAGAATACGAATGTAATCGGCCGTATGCGGAATGATCTGCGTCTGCGATGGATTCATCGGCGCACCAACTGGCTGGTATACGTCGCGAACGGACGCAACACATCAGCCACCGCAGGATCGATCGCATTGAGCCATAACAAAGGAGCCACGCCCATAATCAATGCCAGCGCCAATGCTGGCGACAACGCGACGCTCTCACGCCAGCTCAGATCCGGTAATTTCAGATTCACATCGTGCGTGATCTTGCCGAAAAACACTCGCTGATACATCCAAAGCAAGTAACAGGAACTCCAGATCACCCCTGTCGCCGCAATAATTCCGTAGGCAGGATTGGCTTGAAACGCTCCGCTCAAGACTAAAAACTCGCCGACGAATCCGTTAAGCAACGGCAATCCGACCGACGCAAGCAGCGCAATCAGGAAGTACTTCGCATAGCGCGGCATCGAAGTCGCCAAGCCGCCAAATTCAGCGATCTCGTAGGTATGCCGCCGTTCATACAAAATTCCGGCGAGCATGAACAACGCTCCTGTAGAAACTCCGTGCGCCAGCATGACGAACAGGGCGCCATCGAGTCCAGCTTGCGTGAAGCTGAAAATTCCCAGCACGACAAAGCCCAAGTGGCTGATCGAAGAATAGGCAATCAGCTTCTTCATGTTGGGCTGCACCATGGCGACCAGCGCGCCGTAAACGATTCCGATGATCGCGAGAACTACGATCCACGGGGCATTAGCTCGGGCTTGCTCTGGGAACAGTCCGAGGTTGAAACGCAGCAAACCGTAGGTGCCCAGCTTCAACATCACGCCCGCCAGCAAAACTGATCCTGCGGTCGGCGCTTCCACGTGTGCATCGGGTAGCCAAGTGTGGAACGGGAACAAGGGAACTTTAACCGCGAACGCAACGAAGAATCCCAAGAACAGCCATAACGATGCCGACGCGAATCCCGGCACTTGCCCATGCTGGATCGCATTCTGAATGATCGTGAAATCAAAGCTGCCCGTTTTTGCGTAGAGCCACAGAATCGCCGCCAGCATAAAGACTGAAGCGATCATCGTGTACAAAAAGAATTTAATCGCGGCGTAAACCTTGCGCCCATGGCCGTACATGCCGATCAGCAGCGCCATCGGAATCAGCGTCGCTTCCCAGAAAAAATAAAAGAGGAAAAGATCGAGCGCGAGGAACACGCCGATCATCGCCGTTTCCAGCACCAGCAGGATGACGAAGAATTCCTTCACCCGCTCATGAATCGAATTCCACGAAATCAAAACGCATAGCGGAGTGAGAAACGTCGTCAGCACCACCAGCCACATCGAGATGCCGTCGGCCCCAAGGTGATAGTGAATGTTGGGATTCGAAATCCAAACCTTATCGAACTCAAATTGAAAGCCGCTCTGCATGCGGTGGAAACGCGCCGGCAAATGGAGCGACAGAAAGAATGCAATCAGCGAAACCACCAGCGCGAATACGCGAATGTCACGGTCGCGTCGCGGGAAGAGCAGTAGTAGAAGCGCTCCCGCCAGCGGCGTGAAGATCACCAGCGTCAGTATGATCGGACTAAAAGCTTCCATGTTCATCGCGTACCCAGCCACACCATAAAGAAGATCAAAACTCCTGCGCCGGCCGCGATCCATCCTGCGTAAGAACGCAAGTTTCCCGATTGCATGTGCCGCACCGTGTCGGAAACATCGTTCGCGCCTTCCGCCGAACCATCGAGCGTGGCGTCAATCACCCCTCGGTCTACGCCCTGCCATAAAACGTCGCGCGATATGGCAACCAGAGGCTTAACTAGAATCCATCCGTAGAGTTCGTCGATGTAATACTTGTGCGAGACGGTGCGGTAAAGCCCGGTCATCGAGGCCGCAATCTGCTGCGGCAAATTCGGGCTCTTCACATAAAGAAGCCAAGCCAGAAACAATCCGAACAAGGCGACGCCGACCGAAACGATTGCCAGCGTGGACTCGCTCGGGCCGGCCTTATCCGCGCCGCCTTCAGAAGCTATGAGAATCTCCGCCGGAGCATCATTCGCGGAATGAAAGACCGGCGCCAGGAATCGATCGAAGCGCTCGCTACCCACCCATCCGCCAGTGAATGACAGAATCGCAAGAATGATCAGCGGAACGATCATCACCATCGGACTCTCATGCACGCCGCTGTGCCCATGCCCGTGATCTCCGTGGCCGTGACCCGCCGATGAGTGACTCCCATGTCCACCATCCGCCTGTCCGCGATACTCGCCGAAGAATGTCATGAACCACTGCCGGAACATATAGAACGAAGTGATAAACGCGGTGAGCAGTCCAACCGCCCAATAAATCCAACTCCCATATGGGCTAGTCAGCGCTCTAAAAAGAATCGCATCCTTACTATAGAAACCCGCCAGTGGCCATATTCCAGCGATGGCAAATGTACCGACGGTCATGGTCCAGAACGTCCACGGAATCTTACTGCGCAGGCCGCCCATCTTGCGCATATCCTGCTCTCCGCCCACAGCGTGGATTACGGAACCGGCAGCGAGAAAGAGCAGTCCCTTGAAGAACGCATGCGTCATCAAATGGAAGACGCCCATGGAAAACGCGCCCACGCCGCAAGCCATGAACATGTATCCCAATTGCGAAACGGTTGAGTAAGCGAGCACTTTCTTGATGTCCATCTGTGTCACGCCGATGGTCGCCGCGAAGAACGCGGTCAGCGTTCCAATAATCGCGACCACCATTAGCGCAATCGGAGCGCGCTCAAAAATCGTATGCGAGCGCGACACCATATAAACGCCCGCCGTCACCATGGTCGCTGCATGGATCAACGCCGAAACCGGCGTCGGGCCTTCCATGGCGTCCGGCAGCCAGATGTAGAGCGGAATCTGCGCCGACTTGCCCGCAGCTCCGACCATCAGCAAAATTCCAATCGCTGTAAGAACTCCGACGCCACCGGATTCAATTCCCAGCGGAGCAACCGCGTGAAACAACTGCGTGAAATCGAGCGTCCCGAAAGTCTTGATAATGAGAAAGAGCGCAATCAGAAATCCGAAGTCGCCTACACGATTGACGATGAACGCTTTCTTGCCCGCCGCCGCAGCTGAATCTTTAGTAAACCAAAAGCCGATCAGCAAGTAAGAAGACAGGCCGACGCCCTCCCACCCGATGAACATGATCAGGTAATTGCTGGCCAGCACCAGGGTCAGCATGAAAAACATGAACAGGTTCAGGTAGGTGAAGAAGCGATAAAAGCTCGCGTCTTCCCACATGTAGCCGATGGAATAAATGTGGATGAGAAATCCGACACCGGTCACCACCATCAGCATGATGAGCGACAGTTGGTCCAGATAAAAGGCGAAGTCGACTTCAAAACTGCTTGCGCGCAGCCAGGGTGCAACGGTTTGCAAGTAGGGCAGCGACAATGACGAGTACTGACTGACAATCCACGCAGCCTGCGCCAGCGCTGCGCCGGAAAATATCAGCGCGACCGCCGACACTACGGGACGCGAAAAACGCTTGCCCAGCAAGCCATTGATCGCCGCCCCCATCAATGGAAGCAACGGAATCAGCCAGAGATGAAGGTCGGGCGTCATAATTTGAGCAGGTTCACCTGGTCGACGTTCAGCGTCTCGCGCGTGCGATAGACGGCGATGATGATGGCCAGTCCAACCGCCGCTTCGGCCGCCGCGACGACCATCACGAAGAAAACGAAAATCTGTCCGCGCAGTTCATGCCACTGCGCCGCGAACGCTACGAACGAAAGATTGACCCCATTCAGCATCAACTCAATCGACATGAAGATTGTGATGATGTTGCGCTTGATCAGGAACCCGGCCACGCCGCAGGCGAATAGAATCCCGCTCAGGATTAGGTAAAACGATAAGGGAATCATTGCGCTCTGCCTCGCGGTGCGGGCTGCGGAGTCTCGGGCCGTGATGCCAGCACGACTGCGCCCATGATGGCGATTAGCACCAAAATCGAAGTGACTTCAAAGGGCAAAAGGAAATCATGAAACAGCAGCCATCCTAAAACGTTGGGCGGACCGGGAAGCGATCCGATGGAAACCTCCAGCGTTCCGCTGCGCTTCAGGAGAACCCATGTCATGGTGATGACGCCGAGCAATAATCCAGGGACGCCGATCATCAGCGCTACGTGGCTGCCGCGAGTGCGTTCTTCTTCGCCTGCATTGAGCAGCATAATGACGAACACAAACAGCACCATGATCGCGCCTGCGTAAACGATCACTTGCACCGCCGCCACGAACTCCGCGCCCAGTAAAAGATATTCGGCGGCCAGCGCGCCCATCACCACCACCAGCGATAACGCGCTGTTAATGGGATGGCGCTGCACCAGCAGGTTCACCGCCCCCGCGACGCATACCAATCCGAAAATCAGAAACAAACCCAGATGCAACATATGAATTTCTTACGATTCTTCTTACGACTTTAACGCCACGATCAACGCGGTAATTACCAGATTCGCCATCGCCACCGGCAACAAAAACTTCCAACCGAACGCCATCAACTGGTCATAACGAAAGCGCGGCAGCGTGCCTCGCACCCAAATGTAAATGAACAGGAATACAAAAATCTTGGCCACGAACCAAAAGACCGGTAAGAGGCACTGCAAAATGTAGGGACCAAAAAGCGGCCCGTGCCAGCCGCCCAGGAAGAGCAGCGTAGCCAGGCACGCGACCGTAATCATGTTGGCGTATTCCGCCATAAAAAACATGGCGAACTTCATGGCGCTGTATTCGGTGTGATAGCCGGCAGTCAGTTCGGATTCCGCTTCCGGCAGATCGAACGGGATGCGGTTCGTCTCCGCATAAGCCGCCATCAAATAAACGAAGAACGCGATGAACTGGCCGCCATAGAAAATATTCCACTTGGGAATGAATCCCCAGAAGTGCCCGGACTGGGCGTCGACAATGTCACGCAGGCTGAAACTGCCGGCGAGAATCAAAACGCCGACCAGCGACAGTCCGAGCGCGATTTCGTAGCTGATCATCTGCGCGCTTGCACGCAGTCCGCCAAGCAGAGAATACTTGTTGTTCGAAGACCATCCCGACAGCGCCACGCCGTAAACGCCAAGTGAAGTGATCCCCAAAACGACCAGCAACCCGATGTTCACGTCTGTAATCTGCAGCGGGATATACGCGTTTCCAATCGAAACAAAATTGCCGATCGGAATCACCGAAATCGAGGTCAGCGCGAAAACCACAGCAATCATCGGAGCTGCAATATACAAAGGCTTATACACATGCGGCGGAGTGATGTCTTCTTTGAAAAGAAACTTGATGCCATCGGCTGCGGGCTGCAACAGTCCGAACGGGCCGACCCGTGTGGGCCCCCAGCGATTCTGAATATGGCCGACGACTTTCCGCTCCAGCCAGACCGTGTAGGCGACCGCGGTCAGCAGCACGAAAAGCGTGATCAAGATTTTGATCACTGCCACGAGTATGAACAGTCCGACGCTCACGAATCTCTCTTAAGAAAACAAAATTTGTAAATTGGTGATCGGGTAATTTTGTAATTTGGAAGTCAAGTGCAGGGTTCTTTAATTTACAAAATTACGAAATTGCAAAATTCTAAAATGATTCTAGTCTGCGCCTACAGGTTCCGCCGGCTGCGGCTGGCGGCTTTCCATTACGGAATTTAGTGTACGGGAATATAAGCCCAATGTGCCGGATGTGAACAGCGAATCTTTCGCAGGAACAATCAACTCCGCCGCGTGGCTCGCGCCCGGTCCTGCCTTCGACAAATTCGTGTGCTGATCGTTGCCAGCCAGAAGATTCGTGCGAGAGACATCATAAGACGGCACCAGCCGTTGAATCTCATCCAATACCGCCATGGGATCGAACGGACTCTGCTTGGACTCCAGTCCGTGGGCCTCAAGCCATACCGCGTGACGATCGGCCTCGCCGGATTGCGCTCCGCGCGATTGACCCATGTCGGTGCTCTCGCCACGTCCGAATGGAACGAGGTTGCGCACGTCGAAGCCCATCGCGTCGGCGATGCGCACAATCATTTCTAGATCCGACTTCGCCGTCGTCACTTCACTGGCTTTCTTAACAATTTGCACGTCGCCGGAAGTATTCGTAACCGTTCCCGTCTTCTCATACAGATTCGCCGCCGGCAGCACTACGTCGGCAATCGCCGCCGTCTCCGTCAAGAACATATCCTGCACAACGACGAAGGTTGTCTCAAAAATTTCTGGATCAAGCTCAAATCGTCGAATCGGATTTTCTCCGATCACCAGCAACCCGCGTAGCTTACCCGATTTCGCCGCTTCAAACATTTCGGGCATCGCCAAGCCCGCATGTGACGGGGTGTTCCACTCGGCAGCGAATCTGCTCGCCGAAAGCGGCTCATACCCCGGCAGCAGGTCGGGATACAGTCCCATGTCGGCTGCGCCACGCGAGTTCGCGTAGTCGGCGAGGCAAATTAACTTTGCGCCCGCAATGCCAGACGCAAAACCAGCCAGCTTCGCGATATCGCCGCCGCGGAGTTCCGAGCCGAACGCGATGATCAATCCGTGTTCGCCGCGCAACTGATCGCGCAACGCAGTCCATGCTTCGCGAGGCGTTGATGCGCTAGTAAGCCCGTCGAGAGCAGAATTGTCTCCTGCGAGAAACGCAGCCACTGCGCCCTCGCTACCCGCCGCAATTTGGGTAAAGGTCTTTGCCTGACGATGCAGCTTGATCTCATTGGCGTTGATCACATACAAACGCGCCCCATGCAGCCGCACATTGTTGCGAATCTGCCAGGCCAGCAACGAATGCTGCTCCGTCGGATCATTCCCAATCAACAGAATCGCAGGAGCGTCATAGACCTCGCGCATGGTCGCTTCCGCCACGGACTTGCCTGACAGCGCCGCGGCGAATGCGGCAAAATCCGCCGTGCGATGGTGATCGATGTTATTAGTCTCAAGCACCGTGCGGGCGAACTTCTGTAGCACATAATTCTCTTCGTTGGTAGTGCGATTCGAACCAATCACCCCCAGCGCCTGCCCGCCGTTGCGCTCGCGGATGGTCGTAAATTCTTTGCCGATCACGGCAAACGCGTCCTCCCACGTGGACGACGTGAGCCGGCCATTCTTGCGAATCAGCGGCTGCGTCAGTCGGTCTTCATGATTGGCAAAATCGAACGCGTAGCGGCCCTTGATACAAAGAAAATCTCCGTTGATGCCGCTTTTGTCGCGATTGTCGCCGCGCACAATCTCCATGCCGGTTTCAGAACGTCGCACGCCCAGCGTAGTCTTGCAGCCGTCGGCGCAGTGAGCGCACGGCGTGCCCACGTGATTCATCTCCCAGGGCCGCGTCTTATAGCGATACGCACCCGAAGTCAGCGCGCCCACGGGGCAGATGTCGATGCACATGCCGCACTCTTCGCACTCCAGATGATCTTCCATGTTGGGCGCGATGATCGAACTGACGCCACGATTCTGCACTCCTAGCGCCCACACGTCCATGCCCTCGCCGCACACCCGCACGCAGCGATAGCACAGAATGCAGCGCGGGCGGTCGAAGAAAACCACCGGCGACCACTGCTGCTCATCCTTATGATTTTTTGCTTCGGTGTATTTCGATTCTGGCGCGCCGTAGGAAAACGCCATGTCCTGCAACTCGCACTCGCCGCCCGCATCGCACACCGGACAATCCAGCGGATGATTGCCCAGCAGCAACTCCACCATGCCCTTGCGCGCCTGCTTGATCTCGTCGCTGTCGCTGGTCACGACCATGCCTTCGCCGACTACCGTCGTACACGCGGTTTGCAGCTTGGGCATCTTTTCGATTTTCACCAGGCACATGCGGCAAGCGCCCTGCAGCGAAAGATTCGGGTAGTAGCAGAACGACGGCACCTCGATGCCCACAGTCTTGCAGGCCTCGATCAGCAACGTTCCAGCCGGAGCCGAGACGGGCTTGCCGTCCACGGTGAGGTTCACGAGTTTTGCCGCTTCAGCCATAAGAATTTTGTAAATTTAAAATTTCGTAATTTTGTAATTTGAAAGCCAGTGACGAAGAGTCGTCAAATTGCAAAATTACCCGATTGCCAAATTACTAAATTTCTTTCTACGCCAGCGCAGGCTCAAGCCGCTTGCTCGCTCTTTCCAGCGGACAAGGCTTGCCATCCAGATGCGCTTCAAACTCGGCGCGGAATTTCTTTACGAAGGCCATCATTGGCATCGCCGCCGCGTCGCCTAGTGGACAGAACGTTCGTCCCAACATGTTTTCGGATAAGTAATACATGTTGTCGATGTCTTTCTTCACGCCCGCGCCAGCGTGGAAACGAATCAGCGTCTTCTTCAGCCAATCCGTACCTTCCCGGCAGGGAATGCACCAGCCACAGCTCTCATGCTGATAAAACTTCATGGTGCGGAGCGCAAATTCAACAATGCAGGCCGTGTCATCGAGTACGACCACGCCGCCCGAACCCAGCATGGATCCGGTCTTTGCGACGGAATCGAAATCCATGGCGACGTCGATTTCTTCGGGAAGAAGAATCGGTGTGCTCGATCCGCCGGGGACGACAGCTTTGAGCTTGCGTCCATTCGGAATGCCACCCCCCACGTCGTAGATCATCTTCTTCAGGTTGTAGCCCATGGGCAGTTCGTAGACGCCGGGCTTGTTCAGATTGCCCGCGAGACAGAACAGGCGCGTACCGCCATTCTTGGCAGGACCCAGACCTGCGTACCACTCCGCGCCGCCGAGAAGAATTGGAGGAACGCTAGCCAAAGTTTCCGCGTTATTGATCACAGTCGGCCCGCCCCACAATCCGACCACTGCCGGGAACGGCGGCTTGATGCGCGGGATGCCTCGTTTGCCTTCGAGCGATTCCATCAGCGCCGACTCTTCACCGACTTCATACGCGCCCGCGCCGCCGTGCCAGAAAATATCCAGGTCGCGGCCGCTGCCAAAAATATTCTTGCCGAGGAAGCCCTTGGCGTAAGCGTCGGCCAGCGCCTTTTGCATGATGACCGAGAGATAGCGATACTCGCCGCGAATGTAAATGTAATTGACGCGCGCATTCACCGCCAACGCGGCAATCATTACGCCTTCGATCACCGAGTGAGGGTCTTGCTCAAAAATCAGGCGATCCTTGCAGGTGCCGGGTTCGCTTTCATCGCCGTTGCACAGCACGTACTTCGGCTTGGCCGACTGCTTGGGGACAAACGACCACTTCATGCCGGTGTTGAATCCCGCGCCGCCACGGCCGCGCAGGCCTGAATTCTTTACTTCGTTGATGATCGCGTCCGGTTCCATGGTCAGAGCCTTGCGCACGGCTTTGTAGCCATCGAGCTCGATGTACCGCTCGATGTTCGTCGCGCCCAGGCCAAAGCGCTTGGACACGATCTTTATTTCATCGGGATGGGAAACGAGAGAAGCCATAAAGAATTCTGCAATTTGGCAATTTCGTAATCTTGCAATTTGAAAAGCAGTTGTTCTTGGTTTTCAACTTGCAAAATTACGAAATTACCAAATTACCGGCCCTTCACTTGCAGCTTTCCAAAACTTTGTCCATCTTTTCAGGCGTCAGATTTTCGTGGAAGTCGTAGTTTACCTGGACCGCGGGAGCCCAGCTACAGGCCCCGATGCATTCCACTTCTTCGAGCGTAAATTTTCCGTCTGCTGTGGTTTGCTTGTTCTTGATGCCTAGTTTTTTCGAGCAGTGTTCCAGCAACTCCTCGCCGCCGACCAACATGCAGGCAATGTTGGTGCAGACCTGTACGTTGTATTTCCCGCGCGGCTTGGTAGTCAGCATCGAGTAGTAGCTGATTACGTTGTTTACTTCCAGGTCGGTGAGTTCCAGTCGTTGCGCGATCTCGTGGATGACTTCGTCGCTGAGATAGCCGGCTTCGTCCTGTGCGTAGAGAAGCGTGGGGACAAGCACAGAACGCTTCGTGGGATAGTGCGTCAGCATGTCCGCGAAGCGTTTCTCGAACTCTTCTGAAAATCTCATGATTACCTGTCGATCTCTCCGAGGACGATGTCTATGCTTCCAATCGCCGCAACCACATCAGCAAGCAGCCGCCCTTCGCACATTTTTGGTAACGTCTGCATATTTGCCAGGCACGCCGACCGCATATGGACACGATATGGTTTCGCCGTGCCGTCGCTGACGATGTAGTAGCCCATTTCTCCGCGCGGCGACTCCACTGCCTGATACACCTCGCCCTCCGGAACGGCGAAACCTTCGGTGATGATCTTGAAGTGGTAGATGAGCGCTTCCATCTCCGTCTTCATCTTTTCGCGGTCGGGCAAAACGACTTTCGGCGCATCGGCTTTAATTGGGCCTTCGGGCATGCCCTCGACCGCCTGTTTTACGATCCCAATTGACTCGCGCAGTTCCTGTACACGGCAAAGATAGCGCGCAAACACGTCGCCCTCTTTCGCGGTGGGAACTTTGAATTTGAAATTCTGATATCCCGTGTAGGGATTATCGCGGCGGAGATCAATATCCACGCCGCTCGCACGTAACGTCGGCCCGCTGGCTCCCAGCGAAATCGCATCCTCCGCGCTGATCGTTGCGACGCCCTTAGTGCGCATCGTCCAGATCGGATTCCCTGTCAGCAGGTTCTCGTACTCATCCACTTTCGACGGAAAGCGCTTGGCGAAGTCGCGCACGCGATCGAAGAATCCAATCGGCGGCTCGAGCGCCACGCCGCCGATGCGGAAATACGACGTCATCATGCGCTGGCCGCTAATGGCCTCGAACAGCCGCAGAATGTCTTCGCGCTCGCGGAAGCAATACAAGAAGACTGTCATCGCGCCGATGTCCATGGCGTGCGTACCCAGCCACACCAGGTGCGAATTGATCCGGGTCAACTCGTTCATCATGACGCGCAGCCACTGCGCTTTCGGCGGAATCTCCAGTCCCAACAACTTCTCCACCGCGAGCACGTAGCAGAGATTGTTGGTCATGGGGCAGAGGTAGTCGATGCGATCGGTCAGCGGTACCACTTGCTGATAAAACTTGGCCTCGCAGGTCTTCTCGATACCGGTGTGCAGGTAGCCGATGTCCGGCATGATGCGCACGATATTTTCGCCGTCAATCTCCAGAATGACGCGCAGAACGCCGTGCGTCGACGGGTGCTGCGGCCCCATGTTCAGGATCATGGTTTTGTCCTGAACTTCGGGCTCGACCTCCGGCGTGGGCACGAGGTAGCTCATCGGCGGTAGCCCTCCACGGGATAATCCTTCCGCAACGGATGGCCTTCCCAATCCTCCGGCATCAGCAGGCGACGCATATAGGGATGGCCGCTGAAGCGCACGCCAAAGAGGTCGAACACTTCGCGCTCCGCGAAATTCGCCGACGGAAATACCGACGTCACGGACTCAACCGTCGGCGTGTCGCCGTTCAGCCGGACTTTCAAGCGAACGCGTTCTTTCTTCGGAATCGACAGCAGATGATAGATGACTTCAAAGCGCGGTTCGTTGGGAAACCAATCCACGCAAGTCACATCGGAGAGAAAATTGAAGGGAAACGCTTTGTTGTCGCGCAGCAGCGCGCAAGCCTCACGCAGAGCGCCGCGCGTAACGTAAATCGTCATCTCGTCGCGATCGAACTTCACGCCTTCCACCGCCGACGGACTCCACTCCAGGAGCCGGGCCACAGCAGGGTGATCCTTCAGTTGTTGCACGTCGGTGATTGCGGGCGTCAGCGCCATTACAAAGTCCCTCGACGAACCGACGGGCCGCCCCAATCCAGCGCGCCTTTTTTCCATACATAGAAGAAACCGACCAGGAAGATGGCGATGTACACCAGCATCTCCCAGAAACCGAACATTTTGAGCTGGCGCAAAATGATCGCCCAGGGATAAATGAAGACCGCTTCCACATCGAACAGGATGAACAACATCGCGACCAGATAAAACTTGACCGAAAACCGCCCCTGCGCATCCCCGATGGGCGCGACGCCGCACTCGTAGGGCATCATCTTCGCCCTCGTCGGCTTGCGTACGCCGATGATCCAGGACAAAGTAACCACTGCCACGGCGAAGCCGCACGCAAACAGAAAATGAATCAACAGTGGCAGGTAGTTTAAGAAATAGTTGTCAGGCATAGCAGGGCTATATTTATAATTCGCGCCAGTAGTGGGAAACACTCTAGACTAGATTTGGTAACTGGCAGTGTCAAGCGCAGCGTCGATAATTGTTATAAGTTTTTGAGTACGCGGCAAAATTCAGCGGCCATTTGAGCGGAGTCGTATGATTTTTGGTTTCAATACGGACATCAAGCACGACGACACGGTGTATCACGTCCAGAGCGAGGCTCGCGAAGGCGAACTGCTGCTGCAAACTCAAGTCTTCATGCGCGGACGCTGCATCGGCAAGCGCGCCGTTTCCTACGCTGAACAGGCCGCCAGCGGCAGCTTTACCGACCAGCAGAAAGAAGAGATTCTGCGGGAACAGCACCGCCTGGTGCTCGACTCCATCCGCGACAGCAAGCTGAACTCGGTGCTCAATCAGCAGGAAGCGCCGGAAGAACTCGCCGCGACCAAGGAGCTCGATGTCCACTGGCTGAATCGCGAATCGGTTCACGCTGGACACAGCCTGCAAATGCAAATGCGCGTCACCGACAGCGGAGCCCCGGTTCCAAACGCGCGTCTGACTGTGCGTTTCTCGCGAGCCGACGCCGCGCCTTTCTACGCGCAAGTCGTTACGAATGCCGCCGGCGAAGCGGAAATGAAAATAGACGCGGAAGAAGCCGACCTTCCCGACTCGTCCATGCTAGTCCAAGCCAGCTTCGACGGACGCACCGCCACCAGAAAATTCAATCTAAAGAAGATCGAAGCGTAAACCTGTGTACCTCTGTGAAACCTCAGCGTCCTCTGTGTCAAAGATTTTGAAACCTTCAACACGGAGGTAACACGGAGGATCACAGAAGTAAGACAAATTACAAATTTCTAAAATTACCAAATTACAAATTCTTCCCGATGAAGCTCACCATCAACGGCAAAGACCGCGACTTTCCCGCGCCGACGCTAACCGTCGCGCAGCTCCTCGCCGAACTCACCATGAAGCAGGATCGTGTCGCCCTCGAACTCAATCGCGAAATTGTCCCGAAAACGCGTTGGGACGAAACCGCTCTCTCCGAGGGAGACCACCTGGAAATCGTCCACTTCGTAGGCGGCGGTCACTGAGGTAGTGCTACGCCGCGGCGCGAATCTGCGCTGGCGGCACAACGACCTTAACCAGTCCGGTCGCCACGTCATACACGAGGCCTGAGATAAGCCACTCAGCCGGCAACGCTGGAATCGCCCGGAGCGCCGCAACATCAACGGTCACCGCGGCGTAAGGGTCGGGAACTGCTTTCGCCTTGAGCTGATCCTCTGATATCTGGAAGTAGTGCGCCAGTTTGGCGGGATCGCCAAACAGGCGAGTGATGCCGCAATCGGTGTGATGAAGTACGATCAGGTGAAATTCACCACCGCCTCCAGGAACCTTTCCTGCAACTTCACCGATTCGCCCAAGAAGTCCCAACTCTTCCAACAATCCCGGCGTGATTCGACCGCCGATGTTACGTATCACGACCGCCTCGCCAAGTTTGAGGCCAAGTATATCCGCGGGATCCACGCGCATATCCGCGCAACCGATGACGATCGCCTTTACATTTGGCATCGCTTGCGGAAGCGAGGGCGGTAGTGTTCCTGCGGCGGACTGCCGAGCCGCGAAGTCTTTATTACGTTCTAGTAGGGAGTCGAGTGTGCTCATGTTGGTTTCTCCTTGTAGGTTGGCGAATGCTTTGTTCGGCCGTGCAAAGCCGACTACTTCATCCCCTCTTCACCGGCTTTGATGATGCGCCCAGCCGAATCGGCTCGGGCGATCTAGGACGAACGCCGGGAAACCCCCTCGCCAACCTTTTTCCACCGATTTTCCCATTGACTCCTGCCGCGCAAGCTCTAAAATGACTCGAAACATTTCTTTTTAGAAATGTTTGCGGATAGACCTGGACGCAAACTCGAAGCAAAGTGCCCGACACTTTTACATCCCGCGAAGTGGTCGAACTTACCGGCATCAGCCCGCGCCAATTGCAATGGTGGGATGAACGCGGCGTCGTCGTTCCCAGCCGCGAAGGCCACAAGCGCATCTACTCAATCGCCGACCTGATCGAAGTTGCCGTGATCTGCGATCTGCGGCGCGCCTTCTCGCTGCAACGCGTGCGCAAAGTCATGCAACTGCTCAAGCGCGAGTTTGGCAAGCGCCTCGCCGAAACCGTCGACGGAGCCTCGCCCTACCACCTGCTCACCGACGGCACGCACCTCTATCTCGAAACTTCGCCGCAGCAGATTGTCGACATCATGGAGAACGCGCACCAGCCCATGCTCGCCATCTGCTTGGCCGATACAGTCAAACGGGTACAGGCGATTGTCGGTGGAGTCAAAAGTGCTAGAAAAAATTCCGTAACTACTTTACCCACGCAGCGCGAACCCTATCCCGCTGCATCTTAAACTTTAGAAGTCGATCCACAAGTCGTTGTCTCGAAAGCCGTAGCCGGAGGAGGCAAGATGGTCGCAGAACTGGATTTGCTGGGCGAGTGGATACCCGAACAAATGCAGCCGGGAACGATCTTCGTTCTCGAAAATGCCGGTACCGTCGGCGAAAAGGACGATCCCTATTGGGCCGTCCTCTCCTGCCCCAGTTGCGGCACTCTGGGCCTCATCACCCGCAAGCAGCTCGCCGGCCTGATCACGGTCATCTGCGGCTCCGACTGCTGCTCCGCGCAGTTTTTCATCAACGATAACGACATAGTCATCCGCAAACCCTCATAAAAAATCAAAAAAAAGGCTTCAGGTTGCCCCATCCTCGTCACGTTTTTGTGCCAGGGTGGGGCTTTCGACTTTGTGGGAAAATTCAACGTAAGGCGGGCGACGACCTGTTAAGGATCTTGGCTGCTCATGGGATTTGCGGGATGGTGCAGGATCCAGACGAGGATTCCGCCAACCGCGCCCAGGCCGCCATAGATAGCGTAGGGTGAAGTCAAAATACTGGGTGCGCCAGCGCTGGGTATTTTTCGTTTATCCGCGTCTGGACAGGCCTCGGATTCATGGCGGTTATACTGCTCGCCTTCCCGAAGATTGACGACAGTCCTGCCCGGCTGAGCCGAGCCCTTCGTCGAGCTCGCGGTCAATAGGTCGAATGGGGTGCCGCTCTCGACCTTCACCCTAGCCTTGCGATCCACAACTTGAACCGTTTCGCTGACGTCGACCACGTCGTATTGCGTCCATATAGAGGACATCGGAGTGGCGGTCACGCATTTCACATGAACTCGCAGCGCCGTAGACGACCCCAGCGTCAGGCCGCCGTGGTCAAGGTAAACCTCGTTTCCGTCGAAGCGCACCAAAGTATCGGGCTGCACCATCAGCGTTGATCCTTGGAGGATCAAGTTTGCAACCGAATCGGGATTGGTTTCGATCACGCTGCCGGGAAAAACAGCGATCGACCCATTGACCAGAGTTCCATTGACGGTGACCTGCCCAGTGGCGGAAAGCATGGCCGAGCCAGCCACGTCAGAGGCGAGGCTGGATAGCGGACAACTCAGGAGCATGATCCACCCCAACACTTTTCGCATTAGTGAACGAACGACATCCCCAGAAATGCTCCCGCCCTTCTTCAGGCTATCGGGGGGAGTGAGGCGGGTCAACAACGACGGGGGCTTGCCAAGTAACTGAGTGAGTACGCCAATTTTGTGGCATCGGGTGGATGAACCTCAGAAAGCAGTCCACAAATTCGATCGCGGGCCGACCCTCATCCTGGAATCGGGAGGAGTTTTGCCTTATGCCGGCAATTAAGATTAGTGATTAGACAGACCCCGCTGGCCGTCGCTAGGCTGAAGCATGGAATCCTTATCGGCGGTAGAACACTCTCACGTAGACCTCTTACATGAAATTGGTAGCCGCTTGGCGGCTTCAAGCCCGTTGCATGACGTACTGGCCAGCGTCGTCGAGTTTGCCTCGGTGCTGGTCGAGTGCGATTCCTGCCTGATTTATGTGCTGGAGGGCGACGACCTGGTGCTGCGCGCATCGAAGCAGCCGCATCCCGATGTCGTCGACCGGCTCAAACTGCGTGTTGGACAAGGCATCACCGGCTGGGTCGCGGAGCACTTGGAGCCGGTTGCATTGTCGCACGACGCCTCGAAAGATCCCCGCTTCCGCATGTTGAACGAGCTGCCCGAAGACAGTTATGAGGCGTTTTTGTCGGTGCCATTGTTGTCCCGCGGACGCATGGTGGGCGTCATCAATTTGCAGCACCGCCGGGCTCATCTGTATACCCAGCGACAGATTCGTTTGATCTCGACCATTGGATTCCTGGTGGGCGCCGAAATCGAGTTGGCGCGCTTGGAGGAGGCCAACTTGAACCTCTCAGAAAAACTACAGACGCGAAAAATTGTCGAACGCGCCAAAGGAATTTTGCAGGTTGAGTTGGGATTGACCGAGGAGCAAGCCTATCTTGCGCTGCAACGCCAGAGCCGTCAAAAGCGCATGTCGATGAAGGATGTAGCGCGGGCGATCATTCTGAGCGATGAAGTGAAGGGCTCGTCGCGAACGGCGTAAATACTGGTTCCAGTGTTCCTCTGTGAAACCTCAGTCTCCTCTGTGTCTAGAGTTCTAGAGTCTTTAACACAGAGAAGCACTGAGGTCTCACAGAGGTTGATCAAACGGGAGAGGGTCCGGGAGAGCGGCGCGGTTACACCGATCTCCCGGAAGGTTGTAGAGCTATCTTCCTGCGCTAGCTAACGTTGCTACCCCAGCGGCGTGAGTTGTCGGGATCGCCGCCATAGCGCCTGCGTCTGGCACCTCGAAGTGGAGAAGCGTGCCTGACGTCGCCAGTTCCATAGAGGTCACGAAGCGTTCTCCGCCGACCTTGACGATTTCAATCTTGCTGTTGTTCGTCGGAGTTTCGGCTTCCACCGGCTTCATCATGCTGATGACTTTCGGATTGCCTCCGCTGAGGTTTCGCAGTATGAGCACTTCCGCGAGGCCGTACGTCTTGAGCGAAAATTCATAGTGGCCCGCGGGCACGATGGCGTTCTCCCAGTGCACTTCCTGGGTGAGCGTGAAGTTGCCGCGGACGTCGCTCTCTGCGTGGGCGAGGCCCGGGTACAAGGTCAATGCGGTTAAGGCTGCGAAGCATAGGTTGCGAAGCGATTTGATTTTCACTGTGTTTTTCTCCTGTGTGTAAGTTGAGAGCGCACCTCCGGCGTGGGGTCCGGACGAGGCTCGTTTACGGAAATGAACTACTAGGTCAGGAGCTTTGCACCAGCGACAAGGCGGGAACAAATGGTTGCTGTTGCTCGCGCTTGCTACGAAGTAAGCGCGATGTAACTACTATCGCAAACGCTGGGCAGGTCGTCCAATGAAAAGAATTTATGTTCGTTATGGAAGAAAAGCGCAGTCACTAAAGTAGACACTTCTAAGTAAATTCCAATCGAAATCTTTATGCGCTCTTTATGGTCGAGCTTCTATCGTCGATGGAATGAAGAGCGTGCTGCTTCGACATCTTTCTAAAGTCTTCTTGTTTGTGGTTGTAAGCTTTTTTGCCTGCGTTGCCGCGCGGGCGCAGTCTGCTATGGCGGCGCAGAGTTTGGATGGCGCGGTCGAGCCGACCGCATCGGGTGGCGACAGTAACGCTGCGGCAAGCGAACAAACGCAGACCGCCCCGCCCGCAGCGTACCCATCGTCGCCGCCAACTCCGCCCTCCGCGTCGTCTTCCGCGCCGACTGCGCCAGCAGCGCCGCCTCCAGGTTTTCTGCGGCGTTTCTTCAAAGCGTATGCCGACGACTGGAAGCCTGCGCCTGCAAGCGCCGACAGCGGTCCAGAAGCGAAGTATCGAGGATACCCTTCGCCGGAGACCGATCCCCCGTTTCCTTTTTCCGATTGGGCCTATGGCGGCTCGGTAGACATCGGCCATCCCTGGACCCAGGCTTCGCCCTTCATGGAGGCGATTTGGAGCGGCAAGAATGGCGACGCATGGAAGCGCAGTGGTATTCAAATCTACGGATGGGCCAACGTCGGCTTCAACGTCAGCACTTCGGACAAGCAGGGCTACGCCAACCTCCCCGCCGCGTATCCAGAGAAACCGAACACGATCCAGCCCGATCAGCAAGTGTTATACATCGAGCGCCAGCCGGACACGGTGCAGACCGATCATTTCGATTGGGGCTTCCGCATTGCGCAACTGTGGGGTCTCGACTATCGCTTTACTACCGCAAAAGGCGTGTTCAGCAAGCAGTTGCTGAAAGACAACAAGGAATATGGCTACGACCCAGTCATGCTTTATGTCGATTTATATTATCCGCACGTCGCCCAGGGCATGGATGTCCGCATCGGCCGCTACATTTCGCTGCCCGACATCGAAGCGCAGCTGGCGCCCAACAATTACACCTACAGCCATTCGCTGCTCTATACCTACGATTGCTATACCCAGACTGGGGTCAACACGACGACGAAGCTCAACAACCATTGGTTGCTCCAGCTTGGCGTCTCTGCCGGGTGCGAGGCCGTTCCCTGGACCCGCCCGGACGCGAAACCGACCTTTAACGCCTGCGCCGCCTACACCTGGAACGGGGGCAACGATAACATGTATCCTTGCCTTAACGCGCTCAATGACGGCAAGTATGCTTACAACAATTTGAACGCGATCTACTTCACCTGGTATCACAAGTTCAAGACTCATCCCTCGCTGCATATCTCAAGTGAATACTGGTATATGTGGGAGCGCGACGTGCCCAACGTTCTGAATCCCGCAGCCTCGTCTCTGCTCGAAACGGACGCCAACGGCGCGGTGTGTAAGACCGCCGCGGTACTTACCTGCTATGCGCCGGAGTACGCCTTTCTCAACTATGCCGAGAAGCAATTGGGCAAGAAGGATTACATTTCTATTCGCAACGAATTCGTCAATGACGAAGTCGGCCAGCGTACCGGCACCAAGACGCGGTACAGCGAACACCTGCTGGGATGGGGGCATTGGATCGGCACTACCCTGCTCTTCCGTCCCGAACTGAGGTTCGAACGCTCCTACGACCGCCCCGCCTATGACAATCAAACCAAGAAAAATCAGTTCATGTTTGCGGGCGACATGATTTACTTCTTCTAGATCATGTAGCGCGAACGTCCCCGCCCGTGCAGGCCCATGGGGTGCATGTTTTTCGCATAATTCCCGCACAAAATCGTTTTAACATTGACAGTTTCCTTCTGGCGTAATCCAATACGGCCAGATGGAAACTACAACCTCGCTTCCCGCTTCGAGCAGCCTTGGCCTCCGGCGCTCGCTCACGCTGTGGGACTTGATCCTTTACGGCATCATCGTGATCCAGCCCACCGCGCCCATGCCTGCTTACGGCGTTTTCAGCAACGCCGGCGGAGGTCACGTCGTTACCTCCATTCTTATCGCCATGGTCGCCATGGTCTTTACCGCCATGAGCTATGGACGCATGGCCCGCGTCTATCCCAGCGCCGGCTCGGCTTACACATACGTCGGCCGCGAGCTGCACCCCTCGCTGGGCTACGTCACCGGATGGAGCATGGTAATGGATTACATTCTCAATCCACTGATCTGCACCATCTGGTCGGCGAAGGCGATGGCCGACCTGCTGGGTGGCTCGCGCTATGCGATTCCTTATCCTGCATTGATCTGGCCGATATTCTTCGCTGTGCTCTTCACGGCTCTGAACCTGCGCGGAGTGCAGACTTCGGCACGCATCAATCAGATTCTTTGTGCGGTGATGGGAGCGGTGATTCTTGCGTTCTTCTGGTACACGGTGCGTCACATAATCCATCTGCCGCAGTATCCAGAAGCTTATTTCTTGCGGCCGTTCTACAATCCGGAAACGTTTACCGTCAGCCGCGTCTTTCAAGGAACATCCGTCGCTGTACTCACCTACATCGGCTTCGACGGCATCTCGACGCTGTCGGAAGAAGTCGAAAATCCGCGGCGAAATATTTTTCTCGCGACAGTACTAGTGTGCGTCATCACAGGATTTCTCGCCGCTGCCGAAGTTTACGGCGCGCAGTTGCTCAGTTCGCAATGGTTCTTTCCAGCCAGCGACGTCGAAAACGCATTTAGCCACGTTGCTGCCATAGCCGGCGGCGTGTGGATGACCAAGGCGATCAGCATCACTCTGCTTGTCGCGACCGTCGGCTCCGGCATGGGATCGCAACTTGGCGCGGCACGCTTACTCTTTGGCATGGGACGCAGCAATGCCATCCCGAAAAGCTTCTTCGGCGCGATTTCCCCGCGTACGCGCATTCCAGCGAACAACGTTCTTCTGGTGGGCGCAATCGCTCTGGTCGGAGCATTTCTCGTGAACTACGACACTGGCGCAGAGTTGCTGAACTTTGGCGCGCTCATTGCGTTCATGGGTGTGAACCTGGCTTCGCTGACGCACTACTACATTCGCGGCGAAGACCGCAGCCTGGGGCAACTCATCCCGCCAGTGCTGGGCTTCGCCCTGTGCTTCTACATCTGGATACACTTATCGCCGTTGGCGAAGCTGGTTGGCTCAGTGTGGATGATCGTCGGCGTCGCCTATGGCGCGTGGAAAACGAAGGGATTCCAAAGCGAACTAGTGAACTTCGATGTGCCGGCGGAGTAGATCTGGGCGCGAGCGGCTCGTGCTGCGCTAGACGTGCTGGCTGACCGACAGCATGTTGCCGTCAGGATCCTTAAACCACGCGACCTTGTCGCCGGTGGGGGCAGTCCAGATGCCTAAAGCGTCCTGCTCGAAAAATCCAAACCGCTCGAAGTGGACGCCCTTCTTGCTCATCTCGGCGGCGACGCTCTCAATTCCGGAAACCTCCCAGCCAAGAATGGTGAACGGCAGGGGCTTGAAGTCTGGTGTTTTCGCGATGCGCACCATGATTCCGTTGGCATCGAAGACCGAAGCAAATCCGTCGTCTTTGACGAAACGCAGGCCGAGCACGCCTTCGTAGAAGGCACGTGCTTTAGCTGGATCTTGTGTGGGGACGAAGGCGACGATTTTGTTCTTGCCGAGCATTTGGAACGTCCTCTTTAGTTACTCTCCACATTCCAGCCGCTGATTTCAACTACGGGCCTCGCTGCGCCCAATTCCGCTGTGCGATAGCTGGCGCTGACTTCGCGCTTTTCCCCAGGTAACAGCGAAATATAATTCGCCTGCCAGAGCACAGGAAGAATTTCCTCGCCGCCTTTGCCTTTATCGACTTTCAGCCGGACAAAGAACGCCAGGCTCTTGCTGGGATTTTCCAGCGTGACGTTCGTGACCGAATCTTCGCCCTTACGCTCCGTTTTTTCGGAAACTCGCAAATGAACCTTCGGCAATTGCGACAGCGCCGTATAGTCCGCGAAAGACGCCGTCGGCGTGGTGTACCAGGTCGATTCCGTCCAGTCGAGAGTTTCCGGCTTCGTCGATAGCCAGTACAAATTCGATCCCACGAGTTTGCCCGTCGAATCCTGCAAGCGCAGGAGAACGAAATATGTCGCACTCAATCCCTGCATATCCGGCAGGGTCAAGACTTTGCTGACGCTATCCGCTCCGGCATCGACTGTGTCTTCATGCGAAAACTTTTCGCTCATGTCGAGATTGAGAACTTTCGTCGTGAGTTTCAGGCCCTTCGCATCTTCGTACTGACTGCTCACCAAATAAATCGCGTGATCGTCATAACCATATAAAGGATGCAGCGGCTCCAGCGCAATCTTCGCGCCGAAATATCCGCCGCCCGGGCGCAGGTAGTAATCGTACAAGTGCCAGATCATGGATGGCCAGGCGTTGTTGAGCATCCACTGAATCACGCCCGTCGAAGTGTATTTGTTGCGGCTATAGGCTTCGAACATGGCGCGAATATTTTCGTAAGCCATGGCCTGCGATTTCGCGGCGAAATCCTCGACACCGGAGGCTTTTCCGTAGCGATTGTCCAACGCGGTCGAGAACACATGGATATCTTTGAACTCGCCGCCGCCCGCGTGATAATTCCATACGTCGTCGATCGGCCACAGATCTTTCTTGGGCAACATCGCGCGCAGACTCTCAATCGGGGGAACCGTCGGCCCTGGGCTGGTTTCGGTGTTGAAGCCGTAGCCGCCACCGCATCCGCCCTGATTGCATTGCTGCGGCAGGGAGCGATTGATGGCATCGGTCTCCCAATATGAGGGGGCGACGTATTCATAAGGCCCCGTCATTTTCACGCCGCTCTCGCCGGTCACGGAAGTCTCTTTCGCCGTCGCCGATGACACGATCGGATTCGGCCACAGCAACTCCTTTTCAACGCTCAGATAAGTTTGTTCGACATCCGGTGGCGGAGGATTGTCGCTGCCATTCAGCCACATCACCATGCTGGGATGGCCGCGCATACGATACATTTGATCGCGCAACGATTGCTCGGCGATTTTGAAATCCTCTGGCTTCCATTTGGGCCAGTGCTCCCAGTGATCGCAGCAGCACCACCCCGCCATCACGAGAATGCCCTTGCGGTCGGCGAGATCGAAAAATTCCTGCGTCTCCAGCTTGCCTTCGAGACGAATGGTGTTCAGCCCCATGTCTTGCACATATGCGAATTCGTCCTGCAAGCGCTGCGAGTTTTCGCGCAGCAGCATGTCGGGCGACCAGCCGCCGCCCCGAATCAGAATCTTCTTGCCATTAATAGTGAAGAAGCGCTTGTTGTTCTTGTTAAGCTCGGAGTCGACTTCGCGAATTCCGAACTTTGAGTCGGAGACGTCCGAGACTTTCCCGTTGATGGCGAATTCCATGTGCAGCGTATACAGCTCCGGCTTTCCCATCTGCGCCGGCCACCACAAGCGGGGATGATCCACATTCAGCTGCGAGAACTTGGCCGGATCGAAAGTGACGTCTTTGGTTTCGTTGGGCCCGAGATCGACGGGCTGGCTGAACGTTACATTCTCAAACTTCCCGGTTAGCGTGCCATGCACTGCTGCGTTGGTGCCGTTCTTCACCTGCGCGGTGACTGTTAAGTGCGCCGCAACATTATCTGGCGAATCGACTTTCGACATCACTGCGGGATGGCGCAACGCGACCGGGCCGCTCGTTCTTATCTCAACGCCACGCCAGAGGCCCATGTTGCGATCCGGCGGCGCAGGATTCCAGTCCACAAATGTGATGGCCAGATCGGTTTCGGTTGGCGAGAACACTTCTACCGCGAGCGCGTTCGTCTTGCCCGGCTCCGCTGCCGCCGTGATGTTGAACTCATAGGTGCGCCACGCTCCGGCTACGTCGTCAGAGTTGGCGATCTGTTTTCCGTTGAGCCAGATGTTGGCGCGATAGTTGATGCCGCCAAAATGCAGCCAGATCGTTTTGCCTTTCAGGTCGGCGGGCAGCGTGAATTCTTTGCGATACCACCAGGGCACGATGAAGGGACTGTCCTGCGCCATGGGAACGTCGGAAAAATTCGCGCCGATGGGGTAAGACGTCCCAGGAAACGAGCGCAGGTTCATGCCAAAGTCGGGGTCGGGATAAACCTTGTCCTTCACCATCGCCGCCACCACGGTCGTCGGGACGGATACTTCGCGCCAACTGGTTGCAGCAAATCCCGCCTGCGAGATTGCCGCGCCTTTCTGGTCGACTTTGGCCGAGGACTGCAACTTCCATCCCTGGCGCAGCGGAATAGCGGATTCGAGCGGTCTCTTCGGAGCAGATTGCTGTCCGAGCAAAGTTAGGGAAGAAATAAGGACGACAGCGAGCGATGCAGCAAGTCTCTTCGTGCGACTCATCAACGACTCCGTGCGGAAAAGTTTAGTGGTGAAAAAACTCGGGATCGAAAACCCAAACAAGTTGATACCACGTTCTATTGATACGTTTCAATAGCGGAGTTTTGTGCAATTGGCATCGGGCGGCAAATGCAGCGACTTCCTACGGTTGCGCGCCTGCAATCTCCCCAGCTATGCTTCTCCCTTATGTCCACACTGGTTGAATGCGTTCCGAATTTTTCTGAAGGGCGCGACCCGGCCAAGGTTGACGCCATCCTCGCAGCTATGAAGGTGGACGGCGTCTACCTACTCGACCGCGAAATGGACAGCGACCACAACCGTTGCGTGATCACGCTGGTGGGCGGGCGCGAGGCGCTGCAGGAGGCCGTCATTCGCGGCGTGGGCAAAGCCGCCGAACTGATCGACTTGACCACGCATCAGGGCGCTCATCCGCGAATGGGGGCGACCGATGTGGTTCCGTTCATTCCCATCGAGGGCGTGACTATTGAAGATTGCGTTGCTATGGCGCGGCACGTGGGCGCGGAAATCTGGAAGCGCTATCAGATTCCGGTCTATCTCTACGAAGCCGCGGCGACCTCGCCCGAGCGGCAGAATCTGGAAAACATTCGCCGCGGACAGTTCGAAGGCATACGCGACGACATCGCCACCAATCCCGCGCGCAGGCCCGACTTCGGTGACCCGCGAGTGCATCCGACGGCAGGCGCGACCGTTGTCGGAGCGCGCAAAGCGCTCATCGCGTACAACGTTTTTCTCAACACGCCGGAGGTCGAAATCGCGAAGAAGATTGCTAAGGCGGTTCGCTTTTCGAGCGGCGGCCTCCGGTTCGTGAAAGGCGCAGGATTTCTGGTGCGCGGCCAGGCCCAGGTTTCCATGAACCTCACCGATTTCGAGCAGACTCCGGTGCATCGCGCTTATGAGTTGGTCAAGCGCGAGGCCGAGCGTTATGGAGTGTACGCGTCGTCGAGCGAGATTGTCGGATTGATTCCTAAGAAAGCTTTGGAAGCCGCCGCCGAGTGGTTCCTGCAAGTCGAGAACTTCGATTCATCGCTGATTCTCGAAAACCGACTCGCGTCAATCATGAGCGGCAAGAGCGCTGTCGGCGGATTGCGGGCTGGCATCGAGCCTTTCATCGAGCAACTCGCCGCGCCCACAGCCACCCCCGGCGGTGGCAGCGCCGCCGCCGCCAGCGGCGCCATGGCCGCTGCGCTCGCCACGATGGTAGCGGGCATGTCGCGCGGCAAAAAGGCTTATCTGCAATACGAATCCGAGTTAAGCGTGGCGCTGGCGCGGCTGAGCGTCTTGCGCGAAGAACTGAAAGCTGCAATCGACGCCGACGCCGAATCCTACAACGCGGTCATGAAGGCGTACAGGGAAGCGAAAGCGTCTCCCGAGGCTGACTCCATCACTGGTGCGGCTCTCAAGCAAGCCACCAGCGTGCCTTTATCCGTAGCCCAAAAGTCCGCCGAGGTTAACGAAATCGCCGCCAAGCTAGGCCCAATTACCAATCCGAACATGAAATCCGACTTAACGACAGCGCAGGCTCTGGCCAAGGCCGCTATCCAGGGCGCGCTGGCGAATGTCGAAATCAACCTGCAATCCATCAAGGATTCCGCGTTCTTAACTGAGACGAGGACTGCATTAAGCAAATTACTGGCGTAGTTGTAAGATGCGAAGGGCACATTCCTGCCCAAGGAGGTGGTCATGTTCGATATTCGGCGACAAGCAGTCGTAATGCTCACCGTATTTTCATCTCTCGGTCTGACTGCACAAGACATGCCGTCTTCGCCAGGCATGACTCCAACGCAGCCGACGATCTGGGCAGCGAAACCAGATGTCGCCGCGTTTGACAAGATGGAAAACGACCGGCTGGCGGCGGCGCAGAAATCGATCGATGCGATTGTCGGCGTCAAAGGCCCGCGCACGATCTCCAACACCCTCGCCCCCTATGACGAAGCTTTACGGCAGATTGATGCTACCTCTTATTTCTCCACGCTGGTCCAGTCTGTTCACCCTGACGCCACGTTTCGTGACCGCGCGACGGACATGACGCGCAAGGCCAGCGCCGCCGCTACCGCGCTCTCACTCAACCGCGATGTGTACGCCGCTCTGTCGGCGCTCGAGATATCCCAAGCGGACAGCGCAACTCAGTATTACGTGAAACGGCAGTTGCTGGAGTTCCGTCTCGCCGGTGTTGACAAGGACGACGCTACGCGCGAGAAACTGCGCAAGCTGAATGACCAGCTGACGGAAGACCAGTCTATGTTCGATCGCAACATCAGCGACCTGCAAAACAGCATTAAAGTGAGTGACAAAGCCGAACTCGATGGTTTGCCGCAAGACTACATCGACCGCCATAAGCCGGCTGGCGATGGCTCAATCACGATCAACACAAATTATCCCGACGCGCTTCCAGTCATGAAGTTTGCGAAGAGCGACGAGCTCAGGCGACGGATGGCAGTTGCATTCCTCACCCGCGCGTATCCGAAAAACATGGATGTGTTGCAGAGCATGCGCGACACCCGCTACCAAATCGCGACTCTGTTGGGCTATTCGTCGTGGGCGGATTACAACGCTGCGGACAAGATGATCCGCACCGGAGCTAGTATTGCCGATTTCATTCGCCAGGTCGATGTCGCCGCGCGGCCCGTTGCCACGCGCGAGTACGACATTCTGCTGGCCGAAAAACAGAAGACGAATCCGGGCGCAAAGGAGATCGGCGACTATGAAGTCGGATATTGGAGCGAACAAGTGCGGCGCTCCAAGTATGATTTCGACTCGCAGACGGTGCGGCCCTATTTCCCTTATCCGGAGGTGAAGAAGGGCATCCTCGACACCGCATCGACGCTCTTTCATGTGCAATTCCGGCAGGAACCGGACGCGCCGGCATGGGATCCGTCCGTCGAAACCTATGACGTCTTCGATCACGGGGCCATGATCGGACGATTTTATCTAGATATGCACCCGCGCACCGGAAAATATAGCCACGCGGAAATGTCGCCGGTATTGGATGGAATTCGGGGCAAACAGCTTCCCGAAGCCATCTTGATTTGCAACTTCCCTGCGCCCACCGCAGACGACCCCGGGCTCATGGAATACAACGACGCGGTCACGTTCTTCCACGAATTCGGCCACCTCATGCACTGGATACTGGGCGGGCAGCAGCAATGGGCGGGAGTCAGCGGCATCAGCATGGAGAGCGACTTTATCGAAGCGCCCTCGCAAATGCTCGAAGAGTGGATGCGGAGCCCGCAAGTTCTGGCGTCCTTCGCACATCATTACAAGACGGGCGAACCGATTCCCGCCGACCTCGTTGCCCGCATGAACCGAGCCGCCGCCTTTGGCCGGGGGACATTTGTGGTCCGCCAAAACAGCTATTCGGCGATCTCGTACGACCTATACAAGACCAAGCCGCAGGAAGTTGATGCAGACGCCATCGACGTTCAGGACATGCGCGCATACACTCCGTTTGCTCCCTTGGCAGGAACGCATGCGAACGCTTCTTTCGGCCATCTCGCCGGCTACTCCAGTGCCTATTACACCTACATGTGGGATAAGGTGATCGCCGAGGACTTCTTTACGCAATTCGACCAAAATAACCTGTTGGCGGGAGAAACACCCATGCGCTACCGGCGAACGGTGCTGGAACCGGGTGGATCCATGTCGGCGAATGACTTGGTCGCGAATTTCCTGGGAAGGCCTCAAAATACAACCGCATTTCGGAAGTGGATGAGCGAGGAATTCGATACATCGCAAGCGGGGTCTAAGTAGATGGCAGACGAGGCAACTATCCCGTCGGGCGGGGGTTCATACCAGCACTTTGGTTTCGTGCCGGAAGGGTTGCGGTGGCCTAGAATCAGAAACATCGGGAGGAAGATCGAGCGGTCATCCTTCCCGCTACTTGCATCCAAGCAAATAGCATCCAAGAATGATGAAGAGGTTAAGCAGAATGAAAAGGATTATTGCGGGTGGGTTTTGTCTTAGTGCGATTTTTACCACGCTGGCGGGCGCGCTGCCGATGAGCGGCTCGGCGCGAGCCGTCATTCCTGCCGAGGTGCAGCAGATTATTTGCGTGGACTACCGCGGACTAAAAAACTCCGACACGGCCATGAAGCTCAAGGAACAGGTTCTCCCGGAGAATCTCAAAGACTTTGAGGGAGCGCTCAAGGGCATCGGAATCAATCCCGACCGCGATGTGGATCAGCTTACGTTCGCCTCGTTCCGCACCTCCAAGCAGGGAGTCAAACTGATCGGAGTGGCGTCGGGCGCATTCTCCGTCAAAACGGTGATGAAGAAGATGAAAGTAAAACCCGCCAAATACCGCGACTCCAACCTTTACCCCATGAACGCGGGCATGGACATGACGTTCCTCGATGACAACACCCTGCTCTTCGGCGACACCGCAGCCATCAAAGCCGCGCTCGACGCCCGCGACGGTTACACCACCACCCTTGACTCGAAGCCCGAGATAGCAGACATGATTGGCTCGGTCGAATCTGGAACCGTCTGGAGCGTGCTCGATCAGGAAGGGACCCAGAACATGATGCGCTCCGCTCTCGGCGATGCTGGCAAACTGGCCGACTTCGACACCGTGAAAAAGCGGGTGACAGGATCGCGCTACGCTATGAATTTCCAGAACGGCGTCAACTTCGACCTCGACGTCGTCACATCGGATTCCATGACTGCGGCTACGCTCTCCTCGCTGCTCAAAGCTGCCGTGCTGTATAAGAAGATGACCGCGACCGCCACCGAGAAAGTCGCGCTGGATAACATGACGGTCAATTCCGACAGCTCGAATCTGCAAATGCACTTCAAGGCGGACGACAATCAGTTTCAGAACTTGATGCGCTCGCCGCTGTTCGCAGCGGTTTCCAAGTAGTATTGGCTCACAAACACAAAGCCCCGGATGTCCGGGGCTTTGTGTTTATCTACTGTCGCTTCTCCGCGATGCCTCAGTCCCCCCTCGGTTAACGGCTTCAGACCTTACAGCTTCGCCAGCTTCTTGAGGTAGTAGTTGTCGTAGCTATCGGACGCCTTATGCACGAACTCCAGCACCCGATGCATGCCGTCACGCTGTTCGCGGGACAGATTATGAAATTCGACCGCAACTCCCGTCCCCGCATCCAACCGTAACACCCTGCCCTCTAACGTTAGGCTGCTGTCTTCCAGCGTCAAGCTAAGGCGCAGGATCGTCCCCGCCGGCAGCACGGACCGGGTCTCGATATAACATCCTCCTGTACTGATATCGACCAGATGCGCCAGTTCCTGAACTTCGTCGCCCAAGGTGCGCATTTCAATCGTCAAACGGCATTTCAGGCGGGGATACACGCGGCGATTACCGCGCTCCGGCTGATGCTGTTTTTCCAGATACATACGCCGATCCGCCGCCGCCAAGAGCTGCTCTGCATTTTCTCCGTCACCCGGATAAACGGCCTGGCCTATGCTCAGGGAAAGCATGTCTTCGGCGCTGACTTCACGGCCGGCGAGCCGAGCCAGCTCTCGTAACTGCTCAGCCTTCTTGCTAACCGCGTCGCTCGGCAGTCCCGGCGCCACGACCACAAACTCATCTCCCCCCATGCGGGCCACATAATCGTATTCGCGGGACGTATCCCGCAATGACTTCGAGAAAATGCGTAGGACGCGATTGCCTTCCAGATGTCCGAAGCGATCGTTGATTTTCTTGAAGCCGTCCATGTCGCAGACCATAATGGTAAGCGCCCCATGATCGCGCTTGCAGCGCGCCAACTCGCGGTCGAGTTCGAGGAACAGCGAGCGCGCGTTGGGCAGCCCGGTCAAGTAATCGGTCGTCGCCGAGCTCTCCGCCTGCTCATACTTCAACGCGTTCTCGATTGCCAGCGCCATCTTCGAGCTAGTCGCCAGCAACATGCGCAGGTGGTCGGAAGTGAACGCATCCTTTTCGGCGTTGTACAGCGCCAGCACGCCGACCACTCCATCCAATCCCTCCAGCGGCACCGCGAGGCAGGAACGTAGAGTCGTGATCCGCGATCCATCGTCCACATAACCCGGCTCGACCAATGGATTCCCGTTGACGATGGGTTTGCGATTCTGCGCCACCCACCCGGACAAGCCCTGCCCCATGGGAATTTTTAAAGAGGTAAACAGCCGGAAGTTGTCCCCGCTGACGTATTGCGGAACCAGCTCGTCCAGTTTCTTGACGTAGATCACCACCGTATCGTAGGGAACCAGACGCCTGAGTTTCACCGAGAACATAGACAGCGTTTCATCGATGCTCAGCGATGCCCCTAGATCCTGGCTCAATTCGAACAAGGTCTGCGCTTCTTGCCGGGCGGCCGCGATCGACGACAAGAAATGAGCGCTCTGGGCAGAAGACGATTTGGGGCTCGCAGGCTTTTCGAACCCCGCCGCGGGAGCCGACCCGCGCGCTACTTTCACTTCAGTCGATAGTTTCGAGCCGTCTTCATTGACCGACTGCGCCGCAACGATTCGCTCCAATTCGCGATAGCGACGCTTCAAGACGCCGACCACTTGAGGATCGAACGATTTCCCCGATTCTTCCGAAAGGCGCTTGATCACTTCGTCCAGCGGCAGGGCTCTCCGGTACTGCCGATCCGACGCCAGGGCATCCAGAAAATCCACGGCGGATAAAATTCGCGCTCCGATGGGAATCTCTTCGCCCTTTAAACCGGCCGGATAGCCCGACCCATCCCACTTTTCATGGTGGGCCCGAACGATCGGCACCACCGGATACGGAAAGCGCACCCGCTCCAGTATCTCCGCTCCCACCAGCGGATGAATCTTCATCTTTTCGAACTCCTCCGGAGTCAGCCGGCCAGGCTTCGAAATGATATGTTCGGGGACCGCCAACTTCCCAATGTCGTGCAGCAACGCGGCTGCATTCAACGCTTCCAGCTCCTCCGCTGCGACCTTCAAGTTCTTGGCTACTTCAACCGCGTATATTCTCACCCGCTGCAGATGATCGTGCGTGGTGTGATCCTTCGCTTCGATCGCCAACGCCAGTGCTTCAATGGTGCGCAGGTGCAGGTTCTCCATTTCGTGCATGTGCCGCTTTTCACTCTCGCGTTTGCCCCAGTAGAGGCGATACGAGCGGTAGATCATGTAGATGACCGGAAGCAGAAGCAAAGAGGTTTGCCATTGATATTCGCGATTGCACCAGGAGATGAACAACGCAATGGCTGCGCCCATCAAGTGGAAAGGCAGCGCCCAGGAATATTCCCCCCACGATTTCGCAAAACCGGTGTTTTGGGTCAGAGCGCGCAAGCCGGCGTTGGCCCCCGTATTCACTACGAAATACGCGGCCGCAGCCGCCAGCAACGAAACCGAGATATTGACGAAACTCCATCGCGCTAGCCATTCGCTAAAGCACCCATACGCCGCTGCGATCGCCATCGCGCTGGCACAGACCCGGAAGCTTATCTGTAATGCTCCCGTGCGTTCCCGGTGCGAGAGTTGCAGCAGGATGGCAAAACATCCCAAGGCCAGCGTTTCCGGAAAACTCAACTCCAGAATTCCCAGTAGGATGAAGATGAAGTCTACAGACAGCGCCTTCGCCGAGCTCGTGGTTTCGCTTTTCAACCGCGAGGCCAGCACGGCGATCAGCAGATAGCAGAAAAATTGCGGCAGGTTGCGGTGCTCCGGGTGCATCGCCCCATAGACGAGCACTCCTCCGCCCACAGAAATCACCGCGCCCACGAAAAGGTGAGCGTTAAGCGACAGATCTCTCCACGACTGCGAGCGGCTGGTCAAATTCCTCCGTGGCGTAACTGCGAGGCTAAAAAGAATTTAATCAGCAGTACCACTCTCTCGACAACGACTCCGGGCTATCTGGGCAAACCATGGTAATCCAGGGTAACCATCCAGGACGCGGCATCATCGCCGCTCCTGACCGTCGAAACCGCGCTAGAATAGCGGTATGGCGTCGGATCCGTCCGAACTCGATTTCATGACCCCAGAGACCCTCCGGCGCCCCCTTTGGAAGTCTTTGGCGGTCCAGATCAAAGACACGATCTCGCCGGAGAAGCTGCCGTCGCTGCGCCTCACCTCGCGCCCCGTGGACATCGGAATGTTGCCGGGAGAAATTCTGCGTCTGCCCTGGTATCGCACGATCTTCACCAACATCGGGGACGTGATTTCACCGGAAGTTCTTCCACCGCTGCGCCTCGAATCGCGCCCGGTCGATGTCGGTGAGTTAATCGGCGACCAGATGAGCCACATGTGGTGGACTTCCCTGCTGCGCAGCTTAGCCGATGCGGTCGCGCCCGAGCGGCAGCTTGCCCTCGACTTGACCGCTGCGCCGTTCGACGACCCCACTCTTATCTCCGGCCCCATGATGCTGCCACGCTGGTCGTCGGTCATCGACGGCCCCAAGATTTTTCTGCCCGACCGGGCTAAGTCTTCTTTTTCAGTTCCAGTGCAAACCGCACCCACGCGACTTGATCCCGCGGAAGTCGAGTTTGCGCAAGTGCTACGGGATGAGGTGAGTGAGCTGAAGTCGGATGTTCGCCGCTCCCGCTTGCGGGCAAGGATATGGGTATCCCTGGCGGCCGTGGAGGTCGTCGTGTTAGTCGGCAGCCTGTTCTTCTGGAAGTAAGAAGCTTTACCCCGGATACCCGCCGCTGATGTAGCTCTCCAGTTGCTCGATGGCCGCTGCCTGACCGGAGATAATCCACTTCACCAAATCTCCGATGGACACCATGCCGACAACTTCATCTTCATCGAGGACTGGGAGATGGCGGAAGTGGTGTTCGGTCATGACAGACATGCATTCGTCAACCGTATGCGCGCGCCCCACAAACACCACCGGGCTGGTCATGATTTCATGCACGGACGTGTCTTTCGACGAGTGCCCTTTGAGAATCACCTTGCGCGCGTAGTCGCGTTCGGAGAGGATCCCGACCAACTTATTTTCCGAAAGCACCAGCACCGCGCCCACGCCTTCCCGCGCCATCAGCTCAATAGCCTCGAACACTGACTGGCTCGGCTTGACTGCAATTACTCTCCGGCTACCCTTCTGCCGAAGCACCGCACTGATTGGATCGTTGAGTTTCATAGATACACCTGCCGGGACAGGATATTACCACCAAAGCCAACCCTCCGGCGAAACATAATGGGGAGAAAGCACAAAATTTGTAGTAAGAAAGTTCCAAGTTGGGTCCGAAGAGAAATCCTCTGTGGCCGTTCTCAGTGAACCTCGGTGGCCTCTGTGGTGAAGGTGTGGCACTAAAGCTCCGCGAGCCAAGGCGTTACGAAACGCCGAAACTTTTTCGCAGATAGGGGGTTTAAATATTTGGAAGTTAGGAGGATAAGACAATGAAAACAAAACTCTTTATGTTCCTGGCGTTGATGGTAGCGTTAACCGCATTCAGCCCCGCGAAAGCTCACGCGCGCGTGGTCGTAGGCGTCGGAGTCGGCCCGGTGGTTGTGGCCCATCCCTACGCATATGTCGGTCCGCGGCCTTATGGCTACGTGGCTGGCCCGGTAGTAAGCGTCGGAGTCGGTCCCGCTTACTACGGCCCGGCTTACTATGGCCCACGCTGGATTGGCCCTTATGCCTACTATCACGGCTACTGGGGACCGCGTTGGGGCTACCGCTACGGCTGGCGCCGCTAACCGTCATCGACTTAGCAGAAAAAAGCCCTTCGGCGAAAGCCGAGGGGCTTTTGTGTTTCGGGAAAACGATCGCTATTTTGTGATTTCGAATACCGTGCCGCAGCCTTCGTCGTAGCATTCCGACCCTAGGATGCCGCCGTGCTCCGTCGTTCCGAAGAGGTTGCCGTTGTCGATGATTAACGCACCTTCAGGATACGCGCCATCGGTGCCGTCGGGCCCCACGAAGTTGTATACAACGGACAGCTTGTCGCCGATGATTTTATAAACTTCGCCGAGGTTGTTCACTCCGCCCACCGAGGTCGTTCCATAGATACCTTCGTCTCCAGGAGCTATAAGAACGCCTGCCGTGGGAGCCGAACCATTTGTGCCGTTGAATGACAGGTACTCTTCGGCATAATTGTTCGCGCTCAATCGGAAGACTACGCCGTTACCGGATGAGCCGCCGCTGTTCGCCGTGCTGTAGAGGTTTCCTGCCGAGTCGAAATTCACCGCGCCCTTCAGGGCGCCTCCCCGAGCGCCCCCCTGGCTGGTCAGGGCTAGAAGTACTTTTTCGCTCCAGCCGTTGGCGCTCGGAGAAAGCTCGTAGACGACTCCTCCTCCAGCGTACTTCGTGCTGCCGCCATAGAGCGTCGCGCCATAGAGATTTCCCGACTTGTCGAAGATACGGCGGACTGCGGCTGGGCGCCGTCGGCACACGCAATTCCGTTTGCTTGCGCGCAAAAGCTGTAGAGCACACTTTCAGTCCAACCGTTCGATCCGGGCGATAGCTCAAACACAGTGCCCCCCTGATTTGCGCCTCCGACCAATGTGGTGCCATATAGACTGCCGCTTGCGTCCAGGATCAAAGTGCTCTGAGGAAGGGCGCCGTCTGGGCAAGCCGGGATAGATGTGCAGAAGCTGTAGAGGGTACTGAGCACCCACTGGCCACCCTGCGTGCTCGGCGGAGAAAACTCGAAAACTGTGCCGCATCCAATGGTTTGGTACGGGCATCCCGCGCTTCCTCCAGCGGTCGTCGTGCCATAGAGATTTCCTGCGGAATCCAGCACAAGGCCTGCGAGCGGGGCAATCCCGTCCAGACAGTGGGAGCCGTCGAATTCCGAGCAAAAAGTGTGAACTATCGTCTCCTCGTACGTACCGTTTGAGCTTGGCGATAGCTCGAACACAATACCGCATCCGTATCCGGAATCTGTGCACAGGGTGGCAGTGTCGTCACCCCCAGTTGACGTCGTACCGTATAGGTTTCCAGCGCGGTCGGCGATCAGCTTGCCTTTAGGCGCTGCCCCCGTCCGGCGATCCCGCGAAAGTGTAGAGCACCTTCTCCTGCGCTTGCCCGAAGGCGAACGCGGACAAAAACAATGTGACTATTAGCAGACGAAACGGCTTGTTCATAGATCCTCCCCGAAGATACCGGAGGGGTGTAACGGAAGCCCCCCCCCTTGCGCAATATAGACGAAAGTCTCTAACGCTTGTGGCTGCGCGGACCACGGCGCACTCAGCCCAGCTCAGGCGGGATATCGCGCTTTCCATGAATGATGCGGACGATTCGCAGCGGCTTTTTTTCAGGGTCATCGACGATGAGACAGTTCGGGTACGGGCTGACTACCCAAAACCGCAGAGGAAATGAGGTCAGGTCTTTGCGCACCATACCCATCTGAGGCGAATCCGCAAGCTCGGGATATTGCTTCTTCAACCCTGTCGGCGGCTCGCGGACTGTCTTGTGCGATATAGTCCCAGATGTCGAATAAATCTCTGGCCGCTTGGGGCGTGAAGCGATACCGGGTCATCCCCGCCGTGGTCTACTCGCATGCTCTAGCTTGCGTTTGTTCAGATGCCTATGAACGTCTTCGGCATCGATCAATTCGCCCCGTTCGGACGCAATGTAGCCTTCCAGGATTTGGTGCTCGATTTCGGAGCGGTTCGTAGCCAGCCAGGTTTCCTGCTCATGAAGCAGCTTCACCGCCTGTTCCACAAACTCGTCCACGGACTGGTAAGGCCCGCGCTGCAAGTCCTGCTGAATCAAGGCTTCGAGTTCGGGCCGAAGGCGAATTTCCACAGTGCGATTCTACGCCACTCCCTGGCGGCTAGGCCGGACCTCCACCCTTCTTGCGCGCAAAACAAAACGTCCGAAACTCGTTATGAGTATCGGACGTCCGTCGAACAGCCCTCCCCCGAAGTCTGCTCACTTATGAAGGTACATCCGGCCTGCGATTCTGGGAATGGCCCGAAGGTGGCAAGGCATACCACTAACGCGCCATGCCGCCCGATCCCGTCAACCCGGTGCGGGTCACGGCTTTTACCCGACCCTGAGAGCTTACTTTCCCCGGCTTCCCGCAACCACCAAACCAACCCCGGCAACCAGCGACAGCGTGCTCAGGATGGGAGGAATGGGCAGCGTGTGCTTCTGTTCGTGAGAGACTTGAAGCGGCCCCAGATCGACATCTTTCTTCTCGTGGGTAAAGCTAATGCCGCCCATGGCGAATCCGGCGAATCCAAGAACAATAAGGACAATTCCAACCAGTGTTGCTGCTTTCATGCATTTCCCCTTTCACCGCCCGAACCTTTCGCCTTAAGATGCTGTCCCCACCAAATGGGTTGATGGCGGCGTGGATTCATTCCTTGTGATACTGCGATACAGACGCGAAACCGTCCGCGTCTCACAGTCGAAGTATCCCTACCTATCCGGTCACGTCATCTCGCAGAGTGGCCCTCCTGAAGTCCAGCGATTCTCATCGAGTCACTAATCCACTTTCGCCATTCGCGTCGGAACTTGTATACTCCCTGGCAAAGGAGGGATATAAGATGTCCCGAACCTTCCATGTTGTATCCCTGTTGCTTTTGATGTCTCTGCTGAACCTGGGCACCTCGGCGAGAGGTCAGGCGTCGAGAGCCGACGTTCCAGGCGGCGCAGCAGCCTCGGCCAAGCCTGCGCATAAGAAGCCCGATACATTTCCCCTCGATCCTCCCCGTCAGCTGACGCCAAGCTCTCCGAGGCCAGTATCCGTGGCCCCGTTTGCCGTCCGAGACGCCGCAAGGTGTGATTCCAGCCGCAATATGTATGTCAGAGTCGACGCAGGAGGCGGCCATGGAGACATTCTCGAGATTTCCGGAGACGGAAAATCCAGCAACGCCTTCGTCCCACCGAAGCCGGTTAGTCTGGTATTCACTCAACTTCGGGACTTTTCGGTCACTGCCTCAGGAACAGTCTATTACCTGATGCAACACTACAAGAACGATTATGCAGTCGAGGTGCTCGAGTTTGATTCGAACGGCACGGTTCGGCACACGATCAAACCAGAGGTGCCGGATCGCTTCTTCGCCGAGTCGTTCGCCGTCTTTGGCGACGGCGCTATGCTCATAAAAGGTCATGTGCATGTCGGAGATCTACACACGGACGATCCAACCGAGCCCTTTCTGGCAGTATTCGATGCCAGCGGAAAGCTGCGCAAACAACTTCCGGCGGTCCCCAGTTCAGAGGTAGCCCTTCAAGGTGGTTCCATGCCCGAGGGCGCGATGGCGATCGGAAAGGACGGTAACGCCTATCTGATTGACGCAAACGATATCACGGTGATTTCGGACGCCGGCGAAACCGTTCGCCGGATGCAATACACGAAACCTGCCCCAAACCTCATTACAAGGGGACTAGCCGTTTCCGATGGTTTGCTCGCTATAACGGTGATCGAGGTCGACGGCATCAACGTGATCAACAGATACTTGGTGGTGCGTGCGGAGGACGGAGAAACCGTCGGTTATTACACCTTACCGGATGAGTCTCACAATCCACACGCCCTATGTTTCGCCGGCAATGACGGATTCACTTTTCTGAAGATACTGCCGGAGGAAAAAAAGCTAGTACTGTTCGATGCCGCGCTGCCATAAGCACTAACTTGTTATGCTGAGCGCAGAGACGCGGACGCGAGACCGTCCGCGTCTCACAGTCGAAGCATCCCTACCCCATCAGCGCGGCAATTCTCCCGCGATCACTCAAACGCATACAACGGCTTCTGCTTGAAGTCCGCCGCCAAATGCGCCAAGTACTCGCTCAAGCATCGCGGACACGGGGTATACCCCTCCTGGGTCGCTTCCGAAGCCGAAAGCGTTCGGGTCTGACCATTCTCCGAGTGCAGATACTCGCACCCCGCGATGTGAAACAGCTTGCTGCCAGTGCCGACAACCACAGCCAATCGTGGCGGGATCCCGCGCGCCGGCTCGGCCATCGCCGAGAGCTGTGCCGCATTGCGATACGTCGCCGCTCGCATCAAGCTAATCCCGCCCAGAACTAAGACCATCGCCGCGGCCGCCGCCAACCAGGTGTTGCGACTCCAAAACATTGGCGAATCATGCCGCGACGGCGCCAGCTTTCTCCGTAACCGGCTGGGGAAGCCCAGCGGCAGCGGAAACAGCCTCTCATCGCCATAAATCGCAATAATGTTTCGCGTCCCGTCAATCACCGCGCGGCACTTCGCGCAACCTACACTATGCTCCTCGATTCCCGCCGCCAGTGCCGGATCGATGTCATTGTCGAGGTAGTTCGATACCTCCTGCCAGATTTGTTCGCAGGTCACTACCATGGTTTGTTTCCCTTCTGCAGCGGGGAGGACGTAAACCATCCCGCTGCCATTTTCGGCGCCAATAAATCGCGCAACATCAGCCGCGCGCGCAGCAGCCGCGTCTTCACCGAAGCCCGCGAAATGCCCAGCGAATCCGACACTTCTTCGATGCTGAGATGATGAATGTCGCGCAGTACGAAAATCTCGCGATATTTTTCACCTATCGAGCCAAGCGCCTCCAGAAGCAACTCGCGAACTTCGGTTCGTTCCAGGGACTCTGAGGGAATCTCGCGCCAGTCGGCAAATTCACGCGGCGTATAGCTGCCATCCTCTTCCGGACGCTCTCCGATCGGCTCCATAATCTCAGAGTGCTCCCTTCTTCGCCGCATGCGCGCTTCGTTAATCGTGATCTGAATCAGCCATGTGCTAAAGCGCGCCTCAAAACGAAATTGCGAAATGTGTGTGAGCGCCTTGAGCAGAGCTTCCTGGCAAACGTCTTCCGCATCCTGCGGTGAGCGCAAAAGCGCATAGGCCGCGGCATAGACTCGCTTCTCATAAGGCTTGACCAGCTCATAGAAAAACTCGCGCTCCCCATTCTGCACACGCCGGATGAGCGCCTGCTCGCGCGTGTCAATCTTGGGCGTTACTCGGATCGGGCCGATGGCGTTCATGACGGGGGTCTCCGGGCGCGGCTAGCGCGGCCCATACTCCGGATCTTTCTTCCAGCCCGTCAACATGGAAGCAAAATTATTCCAGCCATGCAACGTCACCATCACCAGATGCCCAAAAATGAAAAACACAAACGCCCACAAAATGGCGAAGTGCCATATGCGGGCGTAATGAAAGCCGCCCATGAACCATCCCAGCCACGAAAATTGCACGGGCTTCCAGATCACCAAGCCGGTTAGAACCGACAGGACGCCAAGCACAAGCGCACCCGTGTAAGCCTGTTTCTGCAGCGAATTGTAAGCCTCAGTCGCCGGCGGCTTTGGGCCGAAGAAAAAATAATGCCTGACCATCGGCCAAATCCCCGGGATGTCGCGCGGCACAAAAAGCACCTGGCGATAATGTCCGCTGAACAATTGATACGCCAGATAAATGACGCCGGTCGCCATGTAAATCCACATGAAGGTCAGGTGCCACTGCAACGCGCCGCCCAGCCATCCGCCAAGGGCAAGCGACTTCGGCCAAATGATCAAATTATGTTGCGGAATTTTCGGCCCGAAGCTGGGAAACGCGCGGAAAATTTGCAATCCGCTGCCCATCATGATGAACAACGAAAAAGTATTCACCCAATGGCACACGCGCACCGGCAGCGGATGCTCATAGACCGCCGTGTCAACCACATCCTCTTCTTCCTTCGAAACCACTTCCAGAACAAGTTCGCTCATCGTCTACGCTCCGACCACGCCGTCTCACAGCCCATAAAAATCCGAATAACCCTGGTCTTCCCAGTAGCCCACACGCTGCAACACATTCGTGACCTTGAGGTCGGTCAAATACTTCGCCTGCTTATAACCCACCTTGGTCGGAATATTCAGCCGCACCGGCGCGCCATGTTCACGAGTCAACGGCTGGTCGTACATCTCCCAGCACAGCAACGTCTGCGGATGCAGCGCCGTGGCCATATCCAGCGATTCGTAGTAATCATCGGCGCACTCGACGCTGATGAACTTCGCTGTGGTGTCAGCCCCAACCATCTGGAGAAAATTGGACAGCGGAGTTCCTCCAAAGCGCCCAATCACGTCCCAACCTTCCACACATACATGCCTTGTATTCTGTCGCCTTTTGGGTAGAGCCTGAATTTGCTCCAGTTTATAGTCGCCCGGCTTCTGCACTGCCCCCGAAACCGTCAACGTCCAAACGTCGAAATCCACCCCAGGATCTTCAACGTCGTATCCGTTGATGGGAAATTTATTAAACGGCACTACCTCGGAATCGGAAAACTCGCGCGCTAAATGCCCCTCCCGGAAGAGTCGCGCCGAAGCCCAATCGCCAAATCCCACGCCAGTCTTGAGCAAGGAATCGCGCCACTTAGGCACTGCAAACGCCCCCAAAGCCACCACGGGAGCCAGCTTCAGCAATTCGCGCCGATTAATTTTCTTAAACTTACGCTCATCGATGCGGGGCGCCATCCAGAATTCCTCCGAGCATAGTATGCTCCAAACTCAACCTAAATGGGATGTGGCCGCGTCGAAAAAGTGACAGTACGCACCGCTAATCCAGCATCTTCTAGGATGATTGCGCGAGTTAGCCCTATTTTTTAGTTATTCAGACGCAATATGTCTTGGATTCTAGCCGAATTCAAGGCATACTAAGGCGGTAATCCCCCCTCCCCAGATCCTGTGGTTATGTCTACGCTCCAGCAAAATCCGATGGCGGGGCGCGAAAATCCCCCCCTGAACTCTCAGCCCGGTCAGCAGCGGCTGATGAGAATCGCGCTTGGCGTACTATGTTTCGCATTGCTCGTGGTTACGTTTAAGAATTGGGAATTCTGGAGCGACATGCTCTCGCCGCAGACAGCTGCGACCGACACCAGCGCTCCCGACGCGGAGTCTACCGAGAACCCAAGAACGAACGCGCCCCCCGCTGCCGGACCGCAATCCAGCGAGAAAAGGCGGCGGACTAAAACGGAAAACCCAGCCGCGCTGACAAGCAGCCCAGTGATCACCGCGACTAACCGAACGGTTTTGCCGCCTTTGGAAATTCAGGTGGTGTCGGGAAATCGCGAGCAGAACGTCCACACCGCGAATCGCTCCATTCAGGTCGATTTGACGCCGCGCCAGGGCTCCGGTTCGTACGGGGGAGACGGCATCACCACCAGCGCCGGCCAGCGCGTTACGCTCTCGACAGACGGAGCTCCGACCAACGGCTTTGTCGACGGCAACGCTTTGGTCGCGCGTAAAGTACAGCCCGATTATCCCATGCTGGCGAAGCAAATGAAGATTCAAGGCGCGGTGGTGTTGGAGGCTCTGATCGGCAGCAACGGCGACATCCAGCAACTGCGAGTTTTAACCGGTCCCACCATTCTGGCCGCCGCAGCCCGCGAAGCCGTGAAGCAATGGCACTTCAAACCCTACCTCGCTGGTGGAAAAGCGGTCGAGACTGAGGCCCGGATCACGGTGAATTTCACCATTTCGGCCGACTAGGGCAGCGCTCCGAACTCTTTCCCAGACGTAACCGGCGTCCCGAACTCTTTCGAGTCCCTGGACGCCAGAGCAGCCCTCCCCCAGGGCTGCTGGAGAGCAGCTTAGAGTTTCGTCCCTTCCGTGAAAATGGCCCATTAGGCTAATCGCACGGCACAGTCGTGCCAAAACCTTTAACCGGATTGAGCCCGCGCCGAAGCTTCCTTCCCCGCTCGGTTCAGAGCCTGTGCCACCTCCTCAAAGTGAATAGGTTTGGTAAGGTAGTCGTCCATGCCCGCTTGCACGCATCGCTCCCGGTCGCCTTTCATGGCATGCGCGGTCATGGCGATGATGGGAACGTGTCCTCCCTCCCGACTTTCCCGCTCACGAATCAGGCCGGTTGCGGTTAATCCATCCATTTCGGGCATCTGAACGTCCATCAGAACCGCGTCGAAAGAGGCCGCGAAAACCTGTTGCAGCGCCTGCTTTCCATTCGGCGCCACGACAAACGTATGTCCCAGCTTGCTCAGGAGACGCGTGATCACCATCTGGTTGACTGAATTGTCTTCAGCGACCAGAACATGCAGTTTTCTCTGACTCGGATCTCCCGCCGCAATTGGTGAAGAGGATTTCTTCGCCTGGGAACCCGCACACGTCAGGAATATATTACGCAGGTCGGCCTTCAGTACGGGCTTGAGTAGGTATCCTGCAACTCCCCCGAGGGAATTCATACCCTCGATCCCCTCTTTCCGTCGAGTTTCGTGGCTTGCGCTCATCATCATCACGATCTTGCACTCCCCCATAAAACCGAGTCGCTGACCCTGCTCGACAAGTTCCCAGCCGCTTCCGGAAGTCAACTTAATATCGACGAGTGCCCAGTCGAAGGGAGCCTTCTGGATTCGCCCCTGTTCAAGCAGCGCCATCGCATGTACTACATCCGCTGCCTTATCCACAGACGCTGCCCCCAGTTCGCGGCACATCCGGCCAAGAATGCTGCGATTGGTTCGATTGTCGTCCAGAATCAAAACTCGGTTGATCTCGGGAAGCTCGAACACTTTGGCAGTGCCCGGTGCCAGCCGGGGCAAGCGGGCGGTAAAGCAAAAGGCACTTCCATTTTGGCGCTCCGCGTCCAGCCAGATCTCGCCACCCATCAACTGCACCAGTTGAGCGGAGATGGCCAGTCCCAGCCCGGTGCCCCCGAACTTCCGGGTCACGCTGGCATCGGCCTGCGAAAACGCGTGAAACAGAAACTCGCGTTTCTCCAATGGAATGCCAATCCCGGTGTCGAGTACGCGAAAACATAGAGTGTCGGCTCGATCTTCTAGCGCTTCTATTTTTACTACGATTTCGCCGCGCTCCGTGAATTTGATCGCGTTTCCCACCAGGTTGAGCATGATTTGACGCAGCCGTCCCGGATCGCCCACCACGCGTACACTGGCTTCGGAGTCGACGTCATAAATGAGCTCGAGTCCTTTTTGATGGGCCCGAACCGCCATCGTCCGCAGTGCGCCGCCGATCAACTCATACAAGTCGAACGGGATCTTTTCCAATTCCATTTTTCCCGATTCGATCTTGGAAAAGTCCAGGATGTCGTTGATCACCACCAGCAGCGACTCGCCCGATGATTTCACGATATTCAAATATTCCCTCTGCTGCGGAGTCAGTTCCGTATCCAGAGTCAATTCGGTCATCCCCATGATCCCGTTGATGGGAGTCCGAATCTCGTGGCTCATGTTCGCCAGAAACTCGCCTTTGGCCCGGCTCCCCGCTTCGGCGGCGTCCCGCGCCAACTCCAGATGGGAATTCATGGTTGTCAGTTGCAGGGTGCGCGCCTGCACCAAACGCTCGAGGTTGTCTTGCTGCCGGATCAGTTGCTCATCTCTCAGCTCGATCAGTTCCAGCATCTGATTGAAGCCTGCCACCAGCGTCCCGACCTCGTCCTTGGTCGTCGCGGTATGACGCAAAGAATAGTTCCCCCCTGCCGACACTTTGCGCATCGTATGCACCAGAGCCAGCATGGGACCGGAGATCAGCCTCTGGAGACGCGATGCGATCAGGAAACTCATCAGACACGAAACCAGCAAGATCAAAATCGTAACCCCAAGATAACGGCGCGTGCGAGCGTGTAACTCCGTCGTGTCGGATTCAACGTACACCACACCTACCAAATCTCCATTGATCTGCACCGGACGAAAGTCCGAAACGCGCCGCCTGGAAAACTGAGGCCCATAATTGGGCAACCTGACCGCCAGTTTCGGCAATCGGGCGCCGTCGCGCGAATAAAAGGCCAGGACACTTCCGTCGGCCGCATAGATACACGCCAGCGTGATGTGAGGCTCCGCCTTAAGCGCTTGCAACAACTCTTGCGCGGTTCGAACGTCTTCGAAAATCAACGCGCCCGTGCTGTTCTGCGCGATCACTTCCGCCAGCGTATCCAAGTCCGCAGCCGCGCTATGGCGGAAGGAAAAATATTCGAATACGCCCAGAATCAAACACGCAAACAGCATCGCCAGTACCGTAATGGTCAGAATGATCACGGTCAGCTTGCGACCCATCGATAGATCGCTGAGACGCAGCATCGAATGGCAGTCTTTCGAAATAGGGGGAGTGCATAGTGTGCATCGGCGGAAAATGGCCGGTTCTTGAATCTTAACGGCTCGGTTCAACTTTACTCAGTCGTTGCCGATGTAGAAATCGAGCGATGTCCGCCGCCCTGATGCAACTCGAAGACCCTGAAACCCTGCGCTCCATCCTGGAGAGTGTGCAGGCAGGAGTCTACGTCCTCGACACCCAGCGCAAAGTGCTGCTCTGGAGCGACGGCGCGGAGCGGCTCAGTGGTTATTTGCGTCACGAGATCGTCGGTCGCGAACAACGCCTCTTGCTTTTTTGCCAGCAGTCCTGTGGCCTGTGCGAACCCGCCTCCGAGGCCCGCCATGCCCCCCAGGACGGCGTAACTCGCGAATCCCATCTCCACTTTCGCCACAAAGACGGCCACCGCATCACCATGCGGATTTGGTCCACGACCATGCGCAGCCCATCCGGGCACGTTCTCGGCTTCACTGAGAGTTTCGAGGAAGTCTTGCCTGGCTTGCGCAGCCGCGTCCAACCTGAACTCGCCACTCACGGATGTCTCGACGAGCAAACTGAAGTCCCCAATCATCGCTTCACCGATTTCCATCTCCGCGAGAGCCTCAGCGCCTTCTACGAATATGGACTGCCCTTCAGTGTCCTGCTCATGCGCCTGGATGCCCTCGCACAAACGCGAATCGCCTGCGGCAAGGAAGCGGAACGGTCCGTCCTGCGGCTGGTTTCGCAGTCGATCCACGAAGCCATTCGCCCCTCGGACTTCTTCGGCCGCTGGGGAGAAAACGAATTCCTCATCCTGGCCAACGATTGCGGACACGAAGGCTTGAAAACCGTCGTCGATCGCCTGCACGCCCTTGGGAGCTCATTCACCTTTCGCTGGTGGGGCGATGTCGTTTCCATCCCCTGCTCCCTCGGTCAATCGACCGTTGTCTCCGACGACACGAGCGAGGCTTTGCTGGATCGAGCCGCAGTATCGATGGCCCGCATTCCAGTCATGAACGTTGCACATTCCGCTTCGGCCACCGCTGGATCGGGGATCTAATCTCATGTTCTTAATCATTGGAGTTGTCGTCGTCATCGGCGCCATTCTTGGCGGCTATCTCATGGAGCACGGCAGCGTCAAAGTGCTCATGCAGCCCGCCGAGCTCATCATCATTGGCGGCTCCGCCCTGGGCACCGTCTTCATCGCCAACCCCCTGCACATTTTGAAGCAAATGATCTCCGGCGTCTTGGGAGCCTTCGGCGGATCGAAATTCACCAAGAAATATTATCTCGATACTCTCAAAATGCTCTACGAACTGCTCAACAAAGCCCGCCGCGAAGGCTTGATGGCTCTCGAATCCGACATCGAAGATCCGGCCAAGAGTCCCATCTTTTCGAAAAATCCAGCCTTTCTAAAGAATCATCATATTCGCGACTATTTCTGCGACACCATGCGCATGGCCATCAGCGGCGTCGAAGCCTTCGATCTCGACCAGATGCTTGAACTGGATATGGAAGTTCATCATCATGCCGCCAGTCAGCCCATAGCCGCTCTCAGCACCATGGCCGATTCTCTTCCCGGCCTCGGCATCGTCGCCGCCGTGCTCGGAGTCGTGATCACCATGGGCGCGCTCGGCGGCCCTCCCGAAGAAATAGGACACAAAGTCGCCGCCGCCTTAGTCGGAACCTTCCTCGGAATCCTGCTGTGCTATGGCTTCGTCGGCCCGCTGTCGCAGAGCATGGCCAAGACCTCCGAGGAAGAACACGCATATCTTTACTTCCTGCGCGTGCTCATGATCTCTTTCCTCAAAGGCACCGCCCCGATCATGGCCATCGAAGTCGGACGCCGCGCCATCCCCGGCCATGTGCGTCCATCCTTCCAGGAGACGGAAAAAAACTGCAAAGGAGGGGGCACTGCCGCCGCCGCGGCGACTGCCTAACCATCATGGGAGAAGGCTTACGCCCCATCATCATCGTCAAAAAGAAAGTTGCCCACGGCGGCTCTCACGGCGGCGCATGGAAGGTCGCCTATGCGGATTTCGTCACGGCAATGATGGCCCTGTTTATCGTGCTCTGGCTGCTCAGCAGCAGCCAACCCGTCCGCGAAGCCGTGGCCGGATATTTCAACGACCCTTCGGGAACATCCAAACTGGTGGGATCGAATCTCGCGGGCTCGGGCGAGAACCTCACCGTCACCAAAGACGACATGCAGAAGATTAAGGAAGAGCTACTCAAAGACATCAAGAAAACTCCCGACCTGAACAAGCTGAAAGATCAAATCGAGATGACCATCACCAGCGAAGGCCTGCGCATCGAAATGCTGGAATCGGAAAAAGGCACTTTCTTCGATAGTGGCAATTCCATACCGACCGCGACCGGAAAAGAACTGCTCGCACTGCTGGCTCACGAACTAGGCGGCCTACCCAATAAAATTTCCGTCGAAGGTCACACCGACGCGACACCCTACTCTGGAGGCAAAGACTATAGCAATTGGGAACTGTCCGCCGATCGAGCAAACACAGCCCGCCGATTGATGCAACAAAGCGGACTTGGTCAAGATCAAGTCAGTCAAGTCAGAGGTTATGCCGACGAAAAGCTGCGCAGGAAGGATGCTCCGCTGGACCCATCCAACCGGCGCATCACCCTCATCGTGCAATACATTCCACCGCCCGAAAAGCCCGAAGCGGCTGGAGTCAAGCCCGAAGAAAAAGCTCCTGAAAAAGCAGCGGCCCCCGCCACAAAGTAGGGGCCGCCCGTGTAATAGACCAAAAACTAGTTCGCCGATTTCGGCAATTCCATCAAGAACCCAGTTCCCTGCCCCGCCTGCACACTCGGCAGTTGGCCATTCCACTTGTCGATGTACGCCCGCTGGTTCTCCAGCCGTCGCAACTCAAGCAACTGCGGAGTGACCGACGTCTGCCGAATACGGTTCGCATCGGCTTCGCCCTGCGCCCGCGTCACGGTCGACTTGGCATCGCCTTCGGCTTCAGCGATCTTCTTGGCCGCCTCGGCCTGCGTCGTCGCCAGTTGATTGGTGGCGCGTTCCGCTTCCTGAATCGCCTGCGCCTTGGCGGTGATCGCAGTGGCAATCACCGCCGGAACACGCGGCGCACCAATGAATCCGAATTGTTGAATGCCTACGCCCACGTTGCTGACTTTATCCTGAATTTGCTGCTCCACCTGATGCAGAAACTGCGCCTTCTTCTCACCGTAAATGTCTTCCACGTTATACGTCGAAGCCACTTCATTCAGCGAATTGCGCACAATATCGCGCAAAATGCCATGCGTGAATAAATCGAGATTGTTGACTCGATACTTCACATAAAAATCAGGCACCTTGGTCGGTTCAATCGCGTAGGACAACGAAACATCGACCGAGATCTCCATCCCTTCTTTGCTGTTGAAGCCCATCTCTTCGTTGATGGGATGCCCTTCAGTCACGTCCTTGGTCCACTTCACAGTCTGGACGTAAGTGGGGAACTCGATAATCTGCGTCGTCAGCGGCGAATAAAACACCCAGCCGGTGCGAATCGGAATCTGCGACGCTCCGCGTTGGCTGCCCGCGAGGTTCACTTCGATCCCGGTATAACCGGCTTCAATCCGCGTGACGTTGATCAAAAACGCGGAAATGATCCAAAGCGCGATCAGTCCCAGAAACACAAACACGAGTATGCGAATCAACCCGCGCGACGAAACATTGCGCCCAAACTCATCGATTACCGGCGGCCTTCCGCCTGCACCACCATTGAACGGCGTCATACATTCCTCCAAATTCGGTTGACCACTAAGTACAACACATAAGCCAGCCCCAGCAGGATCGCCATGCCACCATACATGGCGCGATCACTGGGCAGGTTCATCAAATGCAGCGCCGGAGGCACGGCCGCAAACGCGGCCAGCGCAGCCAGCACCGTCAATACGACTCGAAAATGCCATCGCATAAAGACACACTCCCTTCCGGGGATGCATCAACAAAATAAATGTTAGGGGATTTCAGCAACCGCAATCGACTTGGCCAAATTTTACATGTGATTAGCTCGGCGGGCGCCGGCACTCTCAGCCACACCATTATCGATGTAACCTCTGGCTCAGCGGATTCAGCGTCCGCAAACTCCTGTGTCGACGGGCTTTCGGGGCATAAGGATTTCGTAAGTGCTACGCAATTACTTACCAGTTAACGGATCCGGAAAATACGGCAGCGGTTTCCCTTCAACAACAGCTCCAGGATTTCCTTCCACCAAAGCCATCGCGACATCGTGATCGCAAACGATGGCAACTTCATCGCGCGCAGCCGACAGCATCGGAATGCGATTCCTGGTATCGTGCGCATCGGTCGCCAGAAAATGCACGGCGTGATGTTTGAGCAGCCATTGCGCGGACCGCCACACCTGCTCGCCCCAGAATCCGGTCAGCGCCGATGCCGTGACTTGCACCGCGCAGCCCAGTTCAATCCAGCGCAGCACGCGTTGCAGATCGTCCTGCAAAATCGGATTGCGCTCCGGATGCGTCAGAATCGGCGTCACACCCAGGCTCGCGAACGTCGTGAACCACTCATCCATCTGCACCGGAATGCTGAAGTTGCTCATCTCCACCAGCAGATATTTCCCGCCCTCGATCGTGTATTTCTGCGGATGCACCAGAAACTCTTGCAAGTTTTCGTAAGAAAGATGAAAGTCGCAACCCAAGCTCAATTGCGGCTCGCGGCCCACCGCCGTTCGCAACTCCTCCAACTGGGCCTGCAAAAATGGCCGGTCATACTGAAAGCGATTATTCGCGTGAGGCGTCGCCACCATGTGCGTGATACCGTCTTCGACGGCCATGCGACACATCTCCAGCGACATTTCGAACGACTTCGCCCCGTCGTCCACCTCCGCGAGGATATGCGAATGAATGTCAATCATGGCGAGTCAGCGCAACATCACGGACGGCGTCAGCGCCCGTAGCGCGCTCCGATGAGATCCGCAATCGCGGCGTAAGCCTTGCCCAGCGTGGCTTCATCGGGCAGGAAGACGATGCGGAAGTGCTGTGTGCCCGGTCGCTGTCCGAAGCCGGAGCCATGCACCACCATCACGTGCTTTTGCAAAATCAATTCCTTGACGAAAATCTCATCGCTCTCAGGAATATCCAGCCGGGGATACGCATAGAACGCACCCTTCGGCTCCACGCAACTCACCCGCGGCGTCGCCTCGCACCACTTCTGCGTAAGGTCCCGCCGCGAACGCAGCTTGTTGCGCACGGCAATCAAGTGATCCTGCGGACCATCCAATGCCGCCGGAATCGCAAACTGCTCCGGATGATTCGCGCTCAACCGCGCCCGCAGCAGCCGATTCACTCCATCCACATAAGGCTTCAAGGCCGCCGCATCGCCGGACACAATGCCCCATCCGATGCGCCATCCCGGAGCCAAATAGTTCTTCGACAATCCGCCGAACGTGACTATCGGCAAGTCAGGGGCAATCGCAGCTAAAGAAATACACTGATCGCCGTCTGTTCCAACGGAGTCAATGATCAGCTTGTCGTAAATCTCGTCCGCAAAGACGATTAAGTTATTCTGCCGCGCAATCTCCGCAATCGACTCCAGCATCTCGCGCGAACAAACGGACCCTGTAGGATTATTCGGATTGATCAGCACTATCCCCCGGGTGCGCGGCGTAATCTTGCGGCGAATGTCCTCCAGGTCGGGCTGCCAGCCGTTAGCTTCATCCAGGTAATACGCGTTCAGCGAATTCCCCAGCTTCGCCAAAACTGCCGAGTAAAGCGGATAATCGGGACAGGGCGTAAGCAGATCGTCTCCCGGATCAAGCAACGCAGACAAACAAATATCGACCGTCTCGCTCACGCCCGAAGTAACGAAAACATCCTGAATGTTGACGATGCCTTTACCCGCCGCCTCGCGGCGAATGGCCTCCAGCGCAGCCTTGATTCCAGACGACGGAGCGTAGCCGTTGAAGCCGTCGCGCATCGCGCGATGCACCGCTTCAATCATGTGCGGCGGAGTTTCGAAATCGAAGGTGAGAGGATCGCCGATGTTCAGCGGAAGAATCTTATGCCCCTGGCGCGTGACTTCATCGGCAAAGCAAGCCAAATCGCGAATCGCGTAGCGAACATTCTCCAGCTTCTTGGCAGCAGCGATTTCGCGAACCTGAGCCAGCGGCATGGTCCAATTCTACCCGCAGACGCCGCGCAAGGCGTAGAGATTTCTCCTAACCACGGAGAAGTGAATTGGCTTCAGCTTTCCTCAGTGTAGCCTCCGTGTTCCCTCGGTGTCCTCTGTGAAGATTTGCAAAACCTCGCCACAGAGCGCACAAGGGGGAACAACGAGAGTTCACGTTAGCGTAGAAAAAATCGCCACGGTGCTGCGTCAGTGAATAATCGGATTCGACGCATTCGGACTACCCCAACCAGTCACCAGATCATATCCGGTAACCGCGTTATATCCGCCGTTGTTGCCCTTAGTGATGTCGTGGAAGTCGCTGCCATAGCCCTTGCCAATGCCCGCCCGATAAAGCTCCGGATTGATAAATCCCAGCGTAGCCCGGCCCGCCGCAACCCGCTGCTGATTGATCATCGCGATGTAGCCCGCCCACTGCGGCGCCGCATAACTGGTGCCGCCATTCCCGGTCGAGCAACCGCCGTCATAGCAACTGTATTGGTTGGTATTCGCTTCCGCCGCCACGTCGGGGTAATTTCGCAGGGTGTTCGAGCCTTTATTGGAAGAATTGATCACGCCCGGCAGTTTCTGATAACTCGGAATCGGAATGCCGTTCTTCGAAGGGCTGCCCGCGCTGCCATTCCATCCCGTCTCCGACTGCCACGGCCCGCCGGCACTCTTGGTCGTCAAGTCCGTGCCTCCGACCGCCGTTATATAAGGATCGTCCCCTGGCCACACCACGTCGCCAGCCGTACCGGAGCCCTGATCCCCTGTGGCTACGAAAACAGTCTGCCCCTGCACCGCCATTTCCTTGAAGATCGGGTCCAGGCTGCTCTCATCATCCGGCCATCCCCATGAACAGCTAATTTGCTTGGAGGTATTATCCACCGCCATCTGATTGAAAATCGAGACATCGCTGCTTCCGACGTATACGACAACCTGGCTCAGCGCTGGCGCCATGGAAATCGCCATTTCGATGTCCAGCACTTGTTCACTGTCATCGCAAGACTGCGGCGGGCAGTTCAAAGAAACGCCATTCAACGACACGCCTTTGATGGGAACGTTCAACGGCTCTTTCACATTCTTGAAGAAAGTCTGCACGTCGCTGACTTCGTATCCCGCATATTCAAAAAGCGCAATCGACTGCCCCGCGCCATTCAAACTGCCCAAACCGTAATATGCGGCGCGCATATCGCTGCCGATAAAATCACCACCAGGCCCGGAGCCAGTCGCCTTGCCAGAAGACTTCGCCGCAATCCGATTCTTGGCGTGCGGCAGTGAAAAGTTGTCCAGACCGGAGATGTGCAGAACCGAAACGCCCAAATCCAACGACGGCTCACGATCCGGAGAATAAAACTCGCGGTTTTCCGTGGGATGCCGATAGCGATTCACGTTTACATGAAACGCCTGCTCGATGCTTCCAACCGGACCCTCCACATCAAGCACCTGCCGATTTCCATGAGTCTCAACCACCGACAATCCATTCGCCTGCGCATAGCGCGCTACGGCCTCGTAATCGTCGGGCACTGGGCCAAAGCGCTCAGCAAAATCCTGCACGCTCAGATAGCGTCGATAGTTGGGGCTCTGCGGATCGTAAATTTGCGCGATCAAATCGTCGAGCCCAGACTCATTGCGCAGAGGCAACGAAATCGCCAGGCTCAAACGCTGAGCGGCGGGCAGATGTCCTAAGAGTCGCGCCCGTCCGTTGACGACGACCGCTGGCACATGGGTGGTCGCAGTTAAATGAGCTTCCGCCTGGGCCGTAACCGCTGCCAGAGCGATGAACGCTACCGCGGAAAAAGTTGAGAAACACTTCCCTGCCTCGCTGCGGAAACTTCTCATGGCTTTAGCCCTCTGGCCGAACAATTGATTATAGGAAATTGAACCTCTTCGACCGCCTTATGACGAAAGCCATACCTTCGCAGCTAACAGTTCGGTCGTGGATATTTCTGCCGCACTCGTCAGTCCCTACTCGCCGCGATCGATCTGCGCCTTCTGCAAGCGATCCGAGTAATCCACATACACCGCCTTCCACGAACTGAAGAAGTCGATCGCGCCAATGCCGCCTTCGCGATGTCCGTTTCCCGTTGATTTCACGCCGCCAAACGGCAGATGCACCTCGGCCCCAATCGTCGGCGCATTGATGTAAGTAATTCCTGCATCCAAATCGCGCATCGCGGTGAACGCCTTATTCACATCCTTCGTATAAATCGAAGACGACAAGCCATACTCGATGTCGTTGGCAATCCGAATCGCGTCTTCCAAATCTTCGCAAGGAATAATCCCCACGACGGGACCAAAAATCTCTTCCTGCGCGATTCGCATCTTGGGATCGACGTCGACAAACACCGTCGGCTCCATGAAATTGCCGTATCGATAATCGCCCTTATCGAGCCGGTTGCCTCCCGTCTTCAACTTCGCACCCTCGGCTTTGCCAATCTCAACATACTTAAGATCGCCCGCCAGTTGGGTCTCATTGATCGCCGGCCCCATATCGATGGACTCATCCAGACCATTGCCCACTTTCAAACCTTGGGCGCGCTCGACGAATCGCTCCACGAATCTGTGATAAACGCCCTTCTGCACAATGATCCTGCTGGTCGCCGTACATCGTTGGCCGGTCGTACCAAACGCTCCCCACAGTCCGCCCTCGATGGCCAGTTCAAGATGCGCATCGTCCAACACAATCATGGGATTCTTTCCGCCCAACTCCAGCGAGCAATGCTTCAACATCCTTCCAGCAGTCGCGCCGATGATGCGTCCCACTTCGCTCGATCCCGTAAACGAAATTGCCTTCGTCTTCTTATGCTCCGCCAGCGGCGCGCCCGCATCCGGACCAAATCCAGTGACAATATTGATCACACCCTTGGGCAGCCCGGCCTCAACCAGCGCGCTCACCAAATTGAAAGTCGAGAGCGGAGTATCTTCCGCCGGCTTAATCACGCAAGTATTGCCGCACACGATCGCCGGCAGCAGCTTCCACGACGGAATCGCCATGGGAAAATTCCACGGCGCGATCATCCCGCACACCCCAATCGGCTGTCGTATCGCCATGGCAAACTTATTCACCAACTCCGATGGCGTAGTCGGCCCAAACAGCCGCCGTCCCTCGCCCGCCATGTAATAGGCACAGTCGATCGCCTCCTGCACATCGCCGCGCGTCTCCTTGAGCACCTTGCCCATCTCGCGGGTCATGTCGTTCGCATACTCTTCCTTGCGCTCCAGTAGAATTTCCGCCGCGCGAAAAACGACCTCTGCCCGATGCGGCGCCGGCACCAGCCGCCACTTTTCGAACGCGGTCTCAGCGGCATCGACGGCCGCATCCACGTCAGCCTTGCCGGATTTCTGGAATATGCCGACTACATCGCGCCGGTCGGCGGGATTCAAATTCTCAAACGTCTCCCCGGTCGACGACTCCACCCACTCTCCGCCAATAAAATTTCTATGAACCTTAGGTTTAGTTGCGGAGCCGGACGCGGACGGACTGGTAAGGGTATCGGTAGCCATGAAGCCTCCTGGAAGAAATGCGAACTTTCATGCTACAGGTCGGCATGAGTACGCGGCAAGCGGCGAGAGGATATCGAGAAGCTCATTGTTTGTTACAGTCAGAACAGCGATTGCCCCGCAATCGCAGGAGATTCGATATGTCGCAACTGGCGGAAAAAACCTGTGTCCCCTGTCGCGGAGACGTCCCCGCGCTCAAAGGCGAAGCGCTCCATGCCCTTAGCCACCAACTACCCAACTGGCAAGTCATCGACGAACACCACATCACCCGCAGCTTTACTTTTCCCGACTTCAAGCAAGCCCTCGACTTCGTCAATCGCGTCGGAGCCGTCGCCGAAGAACAAGGCCATCACCCCGACATCCTGCTGACCTGGGGCAAAGCCGAAATTACCCTCTGGACTCACAAAGTCAACGGCCTAACCGAAAGCGACTTCATCATGGCCGCAAAAATCGACACGCTGGTGTAGATGTACTTCTCACGAAGCCTCCCGTAGGGAGGGTATATGCAAATTGAGGCTGCGTTGCTGCCTCTGTGAATCCTCCGTGCCCTCTGTGTTGAAGATGTTCGCTCGCCGCAACGATCCCGCATGGCCCACTTGCGATAAAAGCGTTCGCGCTTCTACCAATTAAACTTCAACGCAAACTGAAACTGCCGCGGATCATACGCCGCCGTCGCCACGCCTGCTTCCTGATAAAGCGTGTTCACCGCCGCCACGTTGCGCCGGTTCGCGATGTTGAACATGTCGACGATGCCGTCCATGTTGAACCGCTCCGTGAAGAAAATACGGCGCGCAATGCGTAGATCGTTGAACACGGTATAGGGCTGCGTTCCGGCGTTACGCGCAAGATTGCCATCGAGCGAAAGCAGGCTGACGGGGGTGGGCAAAGCAGTCGCCGAAGCGGGTGTATAGACCAGATAACACGGAGCCTGCAAGAATCCCGTGGACGAATACTTCGACGCCACCGGCGCCCCACAACCGTTATCCGGCGTGCCCGCAGGCACCACGTTGGGTCGCGTCGCACTCGGCGAAAACTGGAAGTTGGTGTTGTCGCCCGTGATGATGTTGAACGGACGTCCCGAGCCAATCTCCACAATCGGCGCCACCGTCCAGTTGCTCAAAAGATGCGAAACGAAATCGCCCCCTGAAACTTTGCCGGACTGATACACCGCGCTGAATACAAAACGATGTCGCTGATCGAACAGCGAAGTCGAGCGCTCGTCCTGCGGATAATAACTGTCTTGCGGCGACAGCGGAGACTGCAAGTCCGTGGAGTCGTCGATCGTGTGCGAATAGGTATAGGACGCTAAGAACTCATAGTGCTGCGAAAAACGCTTCCGCAAGCTCGTCGTCAGCCCGTGATAAATCGAGCTGCCATTCGAGTAGTTCGCGTCCATATCGCTGAACGGAACGCATCCCGAGAGCGTCGTCGGATTACATGCCGTGCTCAGCCCATCCGCAGCCAAAATCTGATTCGCGATGCCGACACAAGGCGCAGCCTGCGGCACCGCCAAATAAGCATTGGCAATCGAAGGATTCAGCCCCGACGGACGAAAGAAATTCACCAGCGCCGGCGAGACCCATGGCACGCCGGTATTCGGATTCACGCCGCACGGCGCTTGCCCCACCGCCGATCCAGCCCCCACGCTCAGCGGACCAGCCGCCGCGTTCGAACTCGGATCGCTGTACGCCGCCTGCCAATTCTCCACCAGCAAATCCTGGCGCACAGTATTCGCGTTGATCGGCCGATTCAGGTGATGCCCGCCATTGAAGTTGTAACCAATGCTGAGCGCCATACCATGGCCCAGATCCTGCTCAATCGTAAGATTGGCCTGCTCCGAGTACGCATAAACAAAATTCTTGCTCTGCGGATAACCAAACGGTTGAAACGCCAGCGGAAAGCCCTGAGTAATGTAATTCTGATTGATAAACAGCGAGTTCGGCAGGAACGCATTGAACTGCTGCTGATTCGGCAGATAGCCCAGCGCCGGATCGGGCACGCAATTGTTCAGCAGTCCCTGAAAAGTATTCGTCGCATTCACATTCGACGGATTGATCGCCTGCCCCGCCCCCAGCGGCGTGCAAGGCGATCCGCCGGAGAACAGCAACTGGCCGCTCTTCGATCCATCCGAAGCATCGCCCAGAAAATACAATCCCAGCAAAGGATGATCGTAGAAAATTCCGTACGACGCTCGAATCACGCTCTTGCCATTGCCCCGCGGATCCCACGCCATGCCGATGCGCGGCTGCACATTATTCGTGTCCGTCTGAATTCCCTTCTGAATTCCCAACTGATTGTAGGCCGCCAGCGCCAGCGCGGAAGGAGCGGCAAACTTAGGGGGAAATTCAACGTCATAGCGAATGCCGTAGTTGAAAGTCAGCCCTGCACTTGCCCGCCACGAATCCTCCCAGTAGACGCCCAACGCTTTGTTGCTGAACGTGTCATGGGGATTGCCAATGCCCTGAATGAAATCCTGCGGAACTCCGGCCCCGTAAGTTTGCACACCCGACAAAGCCGGAAAGCTGGTCGGAAAGCCGAAATTGTCCGCCGTCAAGCTTCCGAAATCGTAAACGCCGCCATAATTCACCGTGAAGGTCGCCGTGATCGGAACGTAATTGAAGTCCACGCCAAACTTAGTATTGTGCCGCCCGATCGCCCAGGCAAAGTTATCGGTAAATTGATAGCGCTGTTCCACGCGCTGAATATAGGAGTAAGGCTCTCGTCCGAAATAAGCAACGCCCGGAATGTTTACCGCCGGCGAATCCCCACCCGTGTCGCTCGAGTAGTTATAAAGCAGTCCCCGCCGCGCATACTGAAAAAGAAACTGGTTGATTTTATTGCCGCCGATGGTCCAGGTGTCCTGTCCGACGATGGTCAGATCGCGGTAAGTCTGTTGCGAGGTGCGCGAGTACGCATTCTGCCCGAACACCTGATTCTCTCCGTTCACCTCAATGCCAGTCACCGTCGACGGACTGACGTTGCCGCGCAGCATCAGCCGATTGCTGTTGCTGATATTGTGATCTAGGCGCAGCGAATAAAGACTCGTCCCCTCGAAGATGGGAAAGTTTCCCACCTGTGAATCCAGCGTGAGGTAAGACGCAGGCACAAAACACCCCGGCGTCGGCGGCGGACACGACGTCGGAAATCCGCCCAATCCAAACGCCCCGCCAAGGTTCGTCGGCCATTTGCCCGTGAGCGCTTGTCCCGACGAAGCCCCAGCCAGCGCCGCATATTGGCCCACCGCGGCGGCATAAGCCGGATTCGCCGCCTCGGCCGCCAAAGTATTCGGGCTCGTCAGGAACGAAACTTGATCGGGAGTCAGCTGCAATGTCCCAAACGGCAGACCGACCTGGGTTGTGTCAAACGGCACCAAACCAAAATTATTCTGTCCGATGCTGGCAAACCCCGTCTCATGCCGCCGCGTGATCTCGTACGAAAAATAGTAGTAAGTCTTGTCCTTCTTAATCGGTCCGCCAAACGCCACGCCCGCCTGCACCCGCGTGTAGGCCGGATCGGGCACGTTGCTAAACGGATTCACCGCCTGAAAGTTCCGGTTACGCAGATATCCATAAACATCGCCGTGAAAATCATTCGATCCCGACCGCGTAATGATGTTCACCACGCCGCCTGCGGCCCGCCCATACTCGGCTGCATAGCTGTTATTGATGATCTGAAATTCCTGCACCGCTTCCTGCGAAACCGTAGAACGCACGCCGTTGGTCGAGTTATCGATGGCATCCGCGCCATCCACGTTGACCAGATTCGACCGCGCCCGCTGGCCGCTGATGTTCAACCCAGAGGTCGGCGCAGCGCCAATATTCGGCGCGTTATCCCGCACCACCTGCGAGTCCGTCAAGGCAAAATTAATGTAGTTGCGTCCATTGATGGGAAGATTGTCGATGCGCTTCTGATCGATCGTGTCCGTCGAAGAACTTCGCTGCGTCTCGACCAACTCTGCATTCGAGCTGACGGTAACGACTTCCTGCGTCCCCGCCACCGCCAGTGTCAAAGGCAAATCATAGCTTCCGCCGACCGTCACGATCACATTCTGCGTCATCGCTTGCGCAAAACCCGGCGCATTCGCCGTGATCGTATAAGTTCCCGGCGGCAACTGCAGCAATCCATACTCACCCGCCGCGGTCGTTGTCGCGGTGCGCTCGTAAGCCTTGCTCTCATCCTTCGCCGAAACGTTCGCGTTCGCCACGGCCGCGCCCTTCGCATCCTTCACCGTAACGTGCAAGTCGCCGGTCGCAATGCCTTGAGCTAAAGCCAGCACTGGAAGCAGGCACAGCGAAAGCAAAAGAATCAATTTCAAGCGCATGATTTTCTCCTCAAAGAACTGGCGCATCCGTAAGGCACTGGGAATAAAATGAAACGTGGATTTCGGCGCAACTACCCCGGGGCGGATTCGAGTGGCCGCTCTCATTTAGACACAACTGGACACAAATCTTTGCAAAACTCCAACCGCTGGTTTGTACATCAGAGGCTTGCCCCTAATCAAGCAGAATGAACAGACTTAGTCACCTTTTGTAAAAAGTCTGTTCCAAAAGGGGCGTCACGGGCGCTTCAGGTCGAAGCGTGTCGTCGTGCGCGAGTACTGAATCCCGCCCATGCGCCCGATCAGGTCAAGAGCGTTCCCGTCGAGCAGGCCGTCCTTCATCACGGAATCGTCCGCAAACACCGACACAATCTGCCCAATCACCAGATGCCCCGTCGGACGAGGCTCGCCAAAATCCAAAACCTGCCGCAACTTACACTCGAAACTAATGGGAGACTCCGCCACCTGCGGCGCTCGAATCACCTGCGAAGCCCGCTGCGTAACTTTCGCCAGCTCAAACTCATTGACCGACGAATCGTATTCCCCGCTAGTTAGATTCATGGCCTCAGTCAGCGCAAACGTCACCACATTAATCACAAACTCCCCGGTTTCGCGGATATTCCTCAGCGTGTCCTTACTCGCGAGCCCGTCTGCGATTTGACGCGGTGCCGGAGCAAACGCCAGCAGCGGCGGCCGCGCGCACACACAGTTAAAAAACGAAAACGGCGCAAGATTAGGTGCCCCCGCCGCGCTCAGTGTCGACACCCAGGCAATCGGACGAGGCCCCACCGCCCCAATCAGCAAACGATAGAAGTCTCTATGAGGAGTGTGAACTGGATCGATAATCATGAAAGTCTAGCGATTATACCCATTGTCATCTTGAGGGAAGTGTCCGTTCGCGTGCAGCTGACGGACACTCAGTCGAAGGACCCCTGCCCGTCGCGAACTGCAAGCACCGCCCTGCTACACTATCCCTCTATTCTTGGCGCTTGCCGGAGCCACTCACATGCAAATACCCACCCCGCGAACCCGGGTGATTCGCGAGCCGCAGCGCGGCGTCTATGATAAAGAAACCGCCTACGCAATCCTCGACGAAGGGTTCATCTGCCACGTCGGATTTGTCGCCGACGCCCAACCCTTCGTCATCCCCACCAGCTACGGCCGCGTGAACGACTCGCTATACATCCACGGCTCCGCCGCCAGCCGCATGTTGCGCACTCTGGACAAGGGCATCCCCGTTTGCGTCACCGTCACACTAATCGACGGCTTAGTCCTCGCCCGCTCCATCTTCAATCACTCCATGAACTACCGCTCCGTCGTGGTCTTAGGCACAGCCACACTCCTGACCGATCCCGAAGAAAAACTGGAAGCCCTGCGCCAGATCTCCGAGCACATCATCCCAGGCCGCTGGGTAGACTCCCGCCTGCCCACCGAAAAAGAATTGAAGGCCACATCAGTCCTGCGCCTGCCCATCGCAGAATTCTCCGCCAAGGTAAGACAAGGCGGCCCCATCGACGACGCGGAGGATTACACGTTCCCCACCTGGTCAGGAGTGATTCCCTTAGAGATAACAGCTGGCGAGCCCGTCAACGACGACCGACTACTGCCAGGCCAAACCGTCCCAAGTTATGCTCTCCGCTACACCCGCAAACGCTAACCGCAGAGGACAATCAGTCGCTCCAGCCCCGAAGCGGCGAAAATCATAAAGCCCCGCACGTAAGTGCCGGGTCAGCTTCAATGAAATTTCAAACGAGTCTCGTAGGGACGAAATAAAACCCCGCCGTAACCCACGCCCCCATTACCTACGCCACCCTCCCCCGTAACCCAGACACCTTCTTTCCCAATTGACCCATCCAACAGAGAGCGGTACTATGGCGGAGTTCGGGGATTGCCGTCTCCAATCTCGCCTCGACATAACTAACTGTTAGATATGGACATAAGGCGAACACAATTCGGAGTCCTCGCGCTGTTGTTGTTAGCCAGCGGCTGCGCTAAGAATCCCGCAGCCAGCGTCCCAGCAGCGAGCCATGCCCCAGCGATTACGGCGGCCACTACGCCGACAACCGCCCCAGTCAAGCCCGAAAAACCAGAAGTAGCCGCAACCACTCCGCCCCCGGCAACCCCAGCGCCCGACCCCGTCGATACCCTGATCGCCAGCGTCGAAAAAGAATACGCAACCGGCCGCGATCTCTACAATGCTGGCCAACGCGACGCGGCCCAAGCCAGCTTCGACCACGCTTTCGATCTGCTCCTCGGCAGCCCAGTCAACCTGCGCTCGGACGCCCGCTTGCAACACGAGTTCGACCAACTGATGCAAGGCGTCAACGCTCTCGAACTCGAAGAGCGCAAAGAAGCCGACGCCGGCACCCAGAAATCCGAACCGGCGCCCATCGACGAAGCCAACGACACCACTTCACTTCCTGTCGATCCCAACCTCAAGGCCAAAGCTGAAGCCGAGATCAAGGCCACGCACTCTGACCTTCCGCTTATGATGACCGACCCCGTCGCCAGCTACATCGGCTACTTCTCTACTCCCCGCGGACGCGGCGTCCTACAAAACGCCCTTATCCGCAGCGGCCGCTACGACGAAATGATTCGCAGCATTCTCAAACAAGAAGGTGTCCCGCAAGACCTCATCTATCTGGCCCAGGCTGAGTCAGGATTCCATCCGCTCGCGCTCTCCCGCGTCGGCGCTCGCGGCATGTGGCAGTTCATGGCCAGCCGCGCCAGCGGATACGGCTTACAGCGCAATACATGGGTGGATGAACGCCAGGATCCCGAAAAATCCACCCGCGCCGCCGCTCATCACTTAAAGGATCTTTATAACCAGTTCGGCGACTGGTACCTCGCCATGGCCGCCTACAACTCCGGCCCCGGAACCGTCCAGGCCGCCGTGAAGCGCACCGGATACGCCGACTTCTGGGAACTTTACCGCCGCGACGTCCTGCCCAAGGAAACCCGCAATTACGTCCCTATCATCGTCGCCGTAACCATCATGGCCAAGAATCCCGACCAATACGGCCTCGCGGGATTGCAAAAAGAGTCCCCGATGCGTTACGAAACTGTCGCCATCGATTATCCCGTCGATCTGCGCCTCGTCGCCGACTGCACCGGAGCCACCCTCGAACAGTTGCAGGATCTCAACCCTAGCCTGCTCCGACTCGCCACTCCGGATGGCCACTTCGACCTCCACGTCCCCGAAGGCACCAAAGAACGCTACCTCAGTGCCATCGAGCAAGTTCCGACCAACATGCGCATGTGGTGGCGCTATCACACCGTTACCGCCGACGAAACTTTAGCCTCGATCGCCGAGCAGTACCACACCACGCCTCGCGCCATTGCCCAAGCGAACAATCTGGCCGACGGCGAAACCGCCCAGCCAGATAACGGCCTGGTCATTCCCATCGCCCCCGGCAAGCGCGCTGGCATGGCGCAAACTTATTCCAAGCGCCTCACCGTCTACAAAATTCGCAAAGGCGACACCGTCCAAAGAGTCGCCGACAATTTCGGCGTCCCCGCCATCATGATCCGCCGCTGGAACCACTTGCACGGCGACACCCTCGCCTCCCGCCACGTGCTTTACGTCCACCTTCCTCTGTCACCCCAAGTCAAGGAGGCCGCAGCCCCAGTCAAGTCGCATAAGCTAACCGCGGCCAGTCACAAGACCGGCCCCGTCGTCCGTCACAAGGTCAAGCCGGGAGAAACTCTCACTTCCATCGCCACCAACAACCACACCACCGTGTCCGCCATCAAACGCGACAATGGAAATCTTGCCACTCTGCATCCAGGAATGGTTCTCTTGCTCCGCGGTATGCCGCAACCCTAAATAAAACTCTGTCGTCGAAAAATTCTTGCCACCCGAGGCGCAAATCTAGTTGACTCTGGCCACAGTTCCGATTAGAACCATTAAGTCCGGCATGGTGTTGGCATAAACAAAACATTCGATCTGGCATTATGCGGCGATGTGCCGTGCAGTAATCCGACGCCGTTGCCATCAAGTTCCTTCAGGAGGAAACAATGAGTTTTTACGAAGAGAAATTCTATATGCGCGATGAAGAAGAAGACGAGTTCAACGACAGCGGCGCCTTCGGCGATTCGCTGGAGGAGGACTTGGAAGAAGAAGAGGAAGAAGAAGCCGAACTGCCCAGCCTGCGCGAAGAAGATGAGGACGAGGACGACGATGCGGTCGCGTCCGCCCCACCCCCGCGTGCAGTCTCTAAACCGCCGGCCAAAAAGAAGGCTGCAAAGCCCGCAAAAAAGAAAGCCGTAAAGAAAGCTCCCGCCAAAAAAGCGGCCAAAAAGAAACCAGCGAAAAAAGCCCCCGCAAAAAAGAAGGCTCCGAAAAAAGCGGCCAAGAAAAAAGCTGTAAAGAAAAAGAAACACTAAACACTGAATATAAAAAGGGACACGGCCAGCGCCGTGTCCTATTCACCCGAACTCACTTCGCTCCCGCCGCTCTTCTGCCCCTACTCTCTCGCCGGACCCGGCGCTGTCGCTGAAATAGTAAGGTCCGGAAGCGCCCCCCCCGAAGGGGGCGGCACAATAAGGTCCGGCACGTAAGTGCCGGGTAGAGTGAGCAGGGCGGCGAAGTCCCGGAGGAACAACAGACCTACTTCTTCCCCGACACCGTCTGCAAACACTTCCCATACAACTCCAGCAAATGCGCCGCATACTCCTCAGGCTTGGTATTCCCCGCGCCAGTACCCTGAAAACCCACTGCCCCGCTGCCCGTCGTCCGTCCATAGCCCGAGGTAAGAGCCACAAACTTCATCAGATCAAGCGCAATATCTTCGTTCCGCCGCATACCTGACGCGTTGTTCGGAGATTCATCCATAAAAATGCCGTCCTTATTAGGATTTCGAATTCGATGATAACAAACGCCAACTCACTTCGCCGCCATCGAATCCTTCGCAAACACACTTCTCGGATTCAATTGCAACGCCATCTGAAACGCCTTATCCGCTTCGGCAGTGTCCCCATGCTTCCGCAGCGCAATCCCCAGCCACACAAAATTTTCATCGTTCGAAGACGCGAGCTGAGCTGCCTTGCGGAAATAGATCAATGCCTTCTCCTGATCCCCGCCAAAGATTTTCGGGGTCAGCAAATACTGCCGTCCCATGCTCGCGCAAACCACGGCACTGTTCGGATTCAACCCTTCCGCAATCTTATTCTCCGAAATAATCTTCGGACCATACTTCGCTCCCGTGAACGCCCCACCCAAACTGATCTTCACCCCATACAGGTCGCCCAGCAGACTATGCGCTTCGGCCAACTTCTCATCCAGCGCAATGGCATGTTGTACCTCGCCGATCGCCAGCTCCAGCGTCTGGCCTGCCTCCTTCTTCTCGTGCCGCGAAGTCTGGCCGTCGACAATGTAAAAATCCACGCGCGCCAGCTGGTAAGCATACTCGGCGTTCGATGGGTTGGCCTGAGTCAGCCGCAGTACTTCGGCTCGCGCCGCCCTCAGCGACCCCGGATCGAGCGTGGTTCGTCCCTCTTCGATCAGAGCCAGGGCGTGATCCAAACCCGCGTCTACTGCGAAACCCAGACCGCAAAAGGAAAATAAAAGCAGGAAAACCGATTTCCAACGAAGCATGTCATCAAAATTGTATCGTCCTTACGCCGCCTAGGGCTCCAGCCCCACATAACAAATTCGCCCCACTATCGTGTGGTTCAATTTTCCGCCCACCGACAGCGTGACTATCTCGACCGGATATGCTGGATTATGGGGACGCAGCACCAGCCGATCTCCGGCCAACTCCACATACTTCAATCGCGCCTCCCCCTCGGAGTTCACCGCATACATATTCAGCCCGATCTTGTGATACGGCTTCAGGGAAGTGTAATGCCGATCCACCATCACCAGCGCCCCCGGCTGCAATCGCGGATACATGCTCATCGCTTCCCGCGCCGGAGCTTTCATCATCACAAAGCGCTCCCATTGGGCTCGATCCGTGTCCGATGCCGATCGCATCTGCCGCAAAAAGCTTTTCTTGAACTTTAACGTGTCTTGGACCATGCGGCCGGTCACGATCGGCTGACTCACCGCCGACTCCGGATCGACCAGCATCACGCTCTGAAAACGATCCCCTGCCGACACCTCGGCATCATTGCGTTGTCGGATCTCCGCAGGCTCCAGCAGATCGAGCACTGAAAGCTTCTGATCGTCGAGAATGCGATCCATCCCCGCCAGACTCAACCCACGCTTGTGATTGAGAAAGTTGGAAATGTGAGCCTGTTGAAAGCCGGTTTGTTGAGCCAGTCCAAGTCCGGTAAGAGAGCCCTGCTCGATTCTGGCCAACAGATATTTGCGCAGATTTTCCTGGAGCGCGGAGAACTTCATGGCGGGCAGTATAACAACGATGATAGCCCGCGGCTATTCTGAATTGCTCATATTTTTCCTTTTAGTGATATCCAACCTTGACGCTATTAGCTCATAGATATAACGTTGGATCTTCGCTATAACTAATTCTTCCCCCGAGAAACAGGCCCTGTCATGGTGCAAACCGATCGCGAACCAGAAGTGGAGTTGGCGCAATTCAAGGAGTTTCGCCGCAAAGTACGCTCCGCCGAATTACTGTCGTCTTCGACGGAGCGGATTCTGTCGTTACTCCGCTTTACGGGAAAAGTCAGCGTCCTCGTGCAGAACGGAAAAATCTTCAAGTCGGGTTACGAAGAGGGATATTTCCGCTCCGACGAATGACGCCGCGCCAAGCCAAACGCTCGCCAACTAAATAGCTGACCAGAAACTCCGTAAGAGAAACGGGCTCTGTGACCGAGAAATCGGTACAGAGCCCATTTTTTTGCTCCCTGCCCACCGGACCGCCGGCGGAAGAGAGAAACGAATACCCCGCGTGGAGGCAATCGTGGAACCACAATTTAAAGCATTCATCCATCTCGACCTCAAGTATTGCGAACGTTGCGGCGGCCTCTGGCTACGCCCCCATGGAGCGGACACCGCCTACTGCGCCCCCTGCCTACGGGCGCTCGCCGAAATGCCCACGCCCAAATCGCGGGGTGAGCGATGACAAACGTCGCGGTCACAGCGCAGCCCCCGGCGTTTCCCACCGCGGTGATCGCCGCTATCCAAGCCTGGGCGCAACCCACGAGTCGCTTTTCCCTACTGTTGCCGAAGCATTCCGCGAATCGTGCTCCCGTCCATCCCAAGAGTGCCAGTCCCCCAACTCCACTGTCCGATCCCACTTTGTGGCTCTATCGTGGCCGAACCTGTTCTCTGCTGCGGCGCTTCCTCAGAATGTCCGTCGAGGTCGGCAGGGTGCCGTCGCTGCTGGGCCGCGAATTTTTCCGCAGCCGCGTCAGCTCTTCGCGCGCCGCCACCTTCGAGGACGCAGTCATCTTCGTTCACGACGTAGAACGCTCTCTCGACAAATTGGACGACTTCCAGAAAGCCGTCATCGTGCGCATCATTTTTCAGGATTACAGTCAGGAAGAAACCGCCAACCTCCTGCAATGCCATGTCCGCACCGTGGGGCGGCGGTTCGTGGCTGCCCTGGACCGGCTCAGCGACATGTTTTTGCGCGACGCAATGCTGCTGCGCCTTCCGGACACGACTGCTTGTGGAAAACCCTGTCAAGGGGATCTCAGGAACATATCCCGTCCAAGTCCTTCACAACACGACAAATAGAAACTCCGCCCAAGTGTCCGATTTACCCTGCTGACTTTGTTACTCTAAAAATGTAGGGAAAACTTCCTTACCAGCGCGCCTCACAAGGCGCGCTTTTTTATTTCCGTGCCTTTCTGTTCCCTGGAGATGTACTCATGCAGACCAAACGTGCGCCCGAGATTTTCCTGTCCGGCGACGATCCCAACGCAAATTCGTCCGCCCACAATAACGCGCACTGGAACGAAGCTCGCTGGAAAGAGCTGCAAAGGCTGCTGCGCGACTTGGTCGGAGAGAAGGCGGCAGTGATTGTAACCAAGCTGCTCGACCTCGCCGTTGCCGGAAACCTTTCCGCAGCCCGTTACGTCTTCAAAATTGTCGGGCTCTATCCCGTCGTGGCGGTTCACGAGGAGGAGTCGGACCTCTCGCTCACCCAAGCTCTCATGCGCGAATTGGGTATCGGCCCCGAAGGACGCGGCCCTTCGGCTGAATACCTGGCATCGCTTCCTCGTGATCCTGCCGTAAAATGAGGGGAGCTAGTCGTACCCCACGAACCAAACGAATTCGCATGGACATCACCTGGGTCACAGATCGAATCGCTCTCGGCGGAGGCATCTGGAATCTCGCCAACATGACCGACCTGGCGCGCCTCGGCGTCACCCACGTCATCGACATGCAACTCGAATTCGATGACACCGATTTAGGCGACTCCGTCGGCATCGAAGTTCTCTGGAATGCCATCGACGACGACTTTCAACCGAAGTCCCCAGACATTTTTCAGCGCGGCGTCGAGTTCGCTGAGAACGCATTGCAAGATCAAGACGCCAAAGTGTTCATCCACTGCGCCGCGGGAGTTCATCGTGCACCCATGATGACGTTAGCTTTGCTCGGCTCTCAAGGCTGGGATATCGACCAAGCCATGGAACGTCTGCAAACCCTGCGTCCGGTCGTAGACTTCGCCGAAGTCTACGTAGAAAGCGTCCGCCGCTTCCTGCAGGACCGCACCGTAAGAACCTAGCAATGTAGGCGCGAGCGTCCCGGCTCGTGCGGCAGTAGAAGATTTGTCCCACCACCAGAAATCTAAACGGAGAATCTATGCGCCACATCTGCCGCCTCTCATGGCGGCTTTTCTATTTACTGCTGCCCGCACTGATGTGGGCGCAAGGTCCTCAACTCACGACGATCAGCGACACCGTCTACCGAGCCGACGGTACACCAGCCCAAGGCACCCTGCTAATCTCCTGGCCCGAATTCACCACCGCTGCCAACCAAGCAGTCGCAGCCGGCTCCAACGCAGTCATCCTCGGCACGGGCGGATCTCTCTACGTGCAACTCGCCCCCAACGCCGGAGCGACTCCCGCCAACACCGTCTACACCGTCGTCTATCAGCTGGACGACGGAACCGTAAAAACTCAATATTGGAGCGTTCCCACCAATTCTCCCGATACTATCGCCGAAGTCGTCACCACCCTCGGCGCGGGCTTGAACACCACCCAGTTCGCCAGCCAGCAGTATGTCAACACTCAACTCCTACCCAAAGCCAATGACAACGCCGTCGTCCATCTCTCCGGCACCGAGACCGTAACCGGAACAAAGCAATTCACCGTTTCACCATCCTTTCCCACTCCGCAGAACTCCACCGATGCGGCCAACAAGCAGTATGTCGACACAGCCGTCGAAAATTCCGGCTCGGGAAACTACGTCAGCATAGCCGGCGCAACCATGACGGGCCCTCTCGTCTTGCCCGGTGCCCCCACCAGCACCAATCAAGCCGCCAACAAAGGCTACATCGATGGTTCCCTCGCCGACAAAGCCGATCTCGTCAGCGGCATCGTTCCCACCGCCGAACTGGCCGCAGGCGTCGCCAACAACGGAGTATGCCTGCATGGCGATTCCACCTGGGGCGGCTGCGGAACCAGCAGCAACGCCGTCGCCATACAAAGCACTCCCGTCGCGACTACGCCTCCCACAAACAACCAAGTCCTCACCTACGTCGGCTCCACCGGCCAGTACGCGCCCATGCCCGGCGGGGGATTGAGCGCCGGCATGCAAGCCGTCAAATACGCCACCGACTTCGCCTGGACTCAAAGCCCAAGCGCCAATTTGGTCGCTCCCGGCGCCGTGACCATAAGTCTCAGCGCCTGTCCCGCCGGAGTCACCGCGACCGAGCCGCAATACTATGTGTACATCGCTGGAACCGGCATTCCCGAAGCAGTTCTCGTCAGCGGCGGAACCTGCGCTGGAAACGGCCTACCCGGAACCCTCCAATTCACCACCGCCAACACTCATGCCACGGGATACACCGTCGCCAGCGCTTCCGGCGGATTGCAAGAAGCTCTCATCGCCGCCCGTTTCGTCCCCACCAATCCTCCCGGCACTCCTCAGTCCGGCAAAGTGATCGTTCCCCCCGGAGAACTCACCGCGTACGCCCGCGTTTCCATTCGCGCCGCCAACATCACCGTGGATTTCTCCGGCTCCATCGTCGATTGCGCCATGAATGACACCTGCATCTTCGCTGGCGATCCAACCAATTCCAACTTGTTCGAGGACATCACCCTGATCGCTCCCCGCGGTCGGCCCATGATCGTCGGCGGCCAGAAACCCTTTCTTGAAGTCGATGCTCAGAAAACCCGGATTTTTAATGTTTCCACCCGCGTCGGCGTCGCCGGAGGAACCTTCAGCAGTTACGTCCAAGTCGACGACGATCAAGCTTTCCTGCTCGACGGGCTGGACACTTCTCTCGGCGCAGTCACCGGAAACTCCGGCGTCTTCTGCAACGCCACCACCTGCAACCCCGTCGTCTATGCTCCCGGCCCCTTCAATGTTTACTCCGCCGTGGGATGGCTCAAGAACCTCAATATCTCCATGCAGTGCACCGGCAACGGCATCGACTGGCAAAGCGGCAACACGTTGCGTGTCTCCGACAGCGTCATTCAAGGCTATTCGCAATTCGGCGTCAGGGCTGGCACCAAACGCGGCGGCTATGGCGGCTTCGCACTGGAAAATGTTTACGAAGAAGTGGGCGGCTGCCCCAATCCCGCCGGCAACATAGGGCAAGCGGGCGTCATCGCGCAAGGCGCGACCGTTAGAGTCTACGGCGGCGAAGGGCCCAGCGGCACGGTCCCGGTTTTCGCCAGCACCGGAGCCACCGAAAATCATTATTACATCGTGGCCCACCAGACCACCTACGGCCCGTCCAATCTGCTCTACGCGGGAAAAGCTTTGACCAGCGGCTCCGGAAACATTACCATCACCACTCCCGACATCGCCGGAGCCACCACTTTCGATCTCCTGCGTGTTCCCGAACCCACCAACGGAGCCCTAGAACAAGCGCCCTATGGAAACGGGAATTACGCCGTCACCGCCGGCATCGCCCGCACCTCCGCTTGCGCCAACGGAGTCTGTACCTTCACCGATCCGCAAACTCCATTGCAACCCTACTCAGTCTCCGTTCCCACTTATTATCCGATGCTCGACTTCTGGCCGGGCAGCATCGTCTTGGGCGGAAATCAGGATTCCAGCAGCCTCTTCGTCGCAGCTCGCGCCTGGACTCAAACCGTCCCCAGCGATCTGGTCGCCATCGAGGGTATGTCCGAACCTGCCGTCGTCTCCGAAAGCTGCGATGCGATGGCGAGTTGGACCCCGGCATGGCTCAGTTGTTACACCGGAATGGCACCCTCTTCATTCTTCCAGCAAGGCGCGCTTCTGCTTGCAGTCAAACCCAATCAGGACGCAGGCGAGATTCTCAACCTCAAAGGCCGCCTCAACTTCTCCACCCTGGGTACCGCCCCCGGCCACATCATCACCCTCTCCGATTCCAATTTCCAGAAGACGATCGCTACCGCCAACAATCGCCCCAGCAATGATTTCAATGACGCCTTCATCGGCTACGACCAGGGTGATGGCAATCCCGCGCACATCGGAATCGCCATGGGCGCTCCCGTCTCCTTATCGAATTACATTGGCAACGTCGGCGACGGAACGAGTTGGCTCGAGCGCCTCACCTCGGCCCAAAAAGAGTTCAAGAACAACGTCCAGATAGATAGCAACCTCACTGTCGCGGGCACGTTGCAAGCCAGCTCTTTCGTTTCTTCCGGCAGCGGCGCATGGAATATCGTAGGCGGTTTCGCCCCGCTCAATCCCGCGCCACCGGGCAAGTCCCTCATCGGATTCGGAACCAACGGCGCGCTCCAAGTCTCCCAAAACGGCGGCCCCATCGCGAGCGTCGCCACCCTCAACGGCAATGGCGACGTAAACTCCAACGCCATTACCGCAACCCAGTTGGAAGTCACGCCCACGCAATGCAATGGCAGCTTCGCCACCGGCATCGCCGCCAACGGCAACGCCAATTGCGGAACCGCCAGCGTCATCCAGATGGCCGAAACCACGCAGCCGACCGGCATTCCCAACTATGGCTTGTTCTGGTTCGATCAAACTTGCCACTGCCCCAAAGTGATCGACAACAATGGCCAACCCGTGCAGCTCGGCCTGACCAACGTATTCAACACGGACGCCAACACGCTCGAAGAATACAACGGCTTAAGCCCACAGGCCTTCACCGTCTACGGCACCCGCAGCGACTCCGCGGACTACGAACGTCTTCGCCTGGACTTCGATACCCCTGATGGTTATTTCTTCCTCGGCGCCGACGCCTTGGGTACCGGTGTTCAGCGCGGCCTCGGCTTCTGGCTACAAGGCTCCTTGCGCTGGGTGATCGATACATCCTTCAATCTGAAGCCCTGGTCTGACAATATTAAAGATCTCGGCACCCCCACGCTCCGGCCTAAGCATGTCTACGCCGGAACCTACGTGGACGCCACCACCGGCGCACTCGCCACCGACCTCCCTAACGCGGCGACCACAGGCACGACTTTGAATAAGCTCGCCAAGCTCTCCGCAGGCGCAGCGATCATCGCCGCAACTACCGATACCGGCGGCATCCTCGGCGTTGTGATCGATAACGCCGGTACATCGCTCAGCGCTCAAATCGCCCAGTCCGGACAAGCCTCCTGCATCTTCGACGGAGCGACAACTTCCGGAGACTACGTGCAAATTAGTGCATCGGTCGCGGGCGACTGCCACGACAACGGCCCAAACTATCCCGCAGCCGGGCAAGTCTTAGGCCGCGTACTCTCCACGAACGTCGCGGCTGGAACTTACGCCATGCTTGTCGAGGGTGCCGACCTCGAGCCCGCCACCGGCGGAAGCGGAAGCGTCAATGGCCAAGCCATCGCCCCCGCCTCCGTGAATAACGAGATCTATATCGACGGAAGCACCAACACCAGCCCCCAAAGCGCCTACGCCGCGAACTACAGCGGCCAGATCATTCACTGGACTAACAACCCCGGCGTGCCGGTCGCGGTCCAAGGCAATGCTTGGGGAAACATCAGCGTTCTGCCCGCCGCTTCAATTTCATTTGGGACCACCGGATGCACCAGCTTCGTCCCCAACAACAGCATCATCTCGGTCAAACTTCTTGCTTTCGATCGCCTGGCCGACCTCGGCGCTTCGACTGCATCCGCAAATGTCGCCACTCCATCTTCCGGCAGCAACTGTTTGCAAATCACTCCCACGCCCTCTGCCCCTACCTTCCCCGGACTCTACGCCTTCCAGGTGGAAGCCTGCCTTGGCAGCAATTGCTCCGGATATAAATTACTGTCTTCCGCCGGCACTTACGGCCCCCTCATCGGCAGCCTCGCCTCCCTCAGAACTTTCGACTGGAGCACCACCGGACCCACCGCCCCTCCACAAAATACCGCCGGTCTCGTCGTCCCGGGCGCGACCATCGAATTCGGCGACGGACCCTTCCTAATTTCCACTCCACAGGTTCCCGGCTCCTACTCCGGAGCTCGCGGCTACAAGCGCAACGTCTCCGTCTTTCAGGTCGGCCCCGGATTTCCCGCCGGCATTCCGCAGTTGATGGAGCCATGGGGCCAACCGGTCGCCAGTACCGCCGGCACCATCGGCCAGTCGATTACCGCGGTGTGGGGCTTGATCGATCAGGGCAGCGGAGCCCAACAACTAGTCTCCGTCTCCGAGCCTCACACCTTCCCCGCCTTCATTTCGGGATATCAAGCGATCCAAATCAACGGCCCCGGCGTCCCCTATGATCCGATTTCCTGGTCAGCCAGTGTCTTGTACTGGGGATCGAGTTCGGCCACCGTCGGCAATCGCATCGCAGTCAAAGCCAACTCGACAAACTACGCCATCTTGCAGGCAACCACGGTCGGAAACTCATCAACCTCGCAACCTAATTGGACCAGCGTCTGCACCTCGCTCGTTGTCGGCGCAACCTGCCCCGACGGTTCTCAAACCTGGAAAATCTTAGCCATTGTCTCCGCTTACATCCCAGCCGCCACGACTTACGTCCTGGGCAGCGAAGTCTACGATTCCTCCACCAACGCTTTCTGGGAGTCGCAACAAAACATCTCTTCCGCAGGAACCATTAGCTTCGCCGGTGGCCTCGGCAACCTCATTTCCGACAGCAACGGAAACAAATGGCAGAACATCGGCCTCGGAAATGTGCTGGTCGGCCCACTGTTCGGAGCCTACACCGCGAGTTGCGTAACCGGAACCAGCACAACCTGGTCGAAGCAATGCGCGGGCGGCGGCTCGACCGCCGCTCCTTATCTGTCGCAATTGAAATTGAACGGGAGCGTCTCCGCCAACTGGAGCGGATGCGACGCCAAAGCCCTCTGCAACCAAGGCTCTTACACTCTCACCGCCGTCACCGCAACCATTTCCAGTGCAGGTGGCGGCGCCACCTTGGTATCCACTCCGTCCCCTACCAACGCCACTTGTCCCAGCTTCGGAAGCGGCTGCCTGACCTCCACCAATCCCGTGTCATTCCAGATCGCCGCCGGAACCGCGTCCGGCTTCGCCTCAGCCCTCGGCGAATCCATCGTGATCCCAACCTCCGGCAGCGCTTTAACCATCGCCATGCCAACCCTCGCTCCCCCTGGAGCCGTCGGATTCGGCATCTTCGCTGCGCAATCGGCGCAAGCCAGTCCCAACCTCACTCAGAGTGGCAACAACACTCTCCAAACTCTCGACGGCCTGAACGCTTACTGCGACACCTACGTCACCAGCCTGCCCTATGGACGCCTCGCCGCCCCCGGCGCGCATTGCACTCTAACGTCAATCCAAACGGTCTATGCCCGGCCCACTGCGACCAATGCCAGCGCCATCGCCTTCGGCCTCGCGGGTCTGCCCATCACCGGAGACTGGCCCGGCGGAGCCTACGGCGTGGACATCAACAATCTCACCATCACCGGCACTCAGACTCCCCTTACCGAACTTCCCTACGCCTGGGGGGTCTTCAATATGTCGGCGCAGGAAGAATCCAATCAGAACGGCACTCCCAACGGCGGCCTACAGATCGACGACTTCGGCTCTGGATGTTATTACATGTACGGCCCCGGCGCCCAGGATGCCGGTGCCGGAGCCATCAACTGCACCGGCCAGAACTTCGATTATCGCGTAGACTTTCGCGCCGAGGATGTGCCCGCATTTCGAGCGGTGATGGATATATCCGGCAGCCCGCCCCTTTACACCCCATACGACGACCGCAGTTGCGTGCAAATGAAATCGAACCTCGTAAGCACTCTGGCGGTCACCATGGCGGGCGAGGCGGTTGACCACCACTGCGAGGCAGCGCTCGAGGGCATCGACGTCAGCAACACCTCCCTCCGTGCCGCCAACTACTACGGACGCTGGGGCAACTCCGGCAGGTCGCCCGTAATCGGAGTCCATTTCGAGCCCTACACGCCTGACTCCGAAGCCGAAGAAATCCTCGCGCTCGGCAACGGCTGCAACATCATGGTGGACGACATCAGCCCACTCAATTGCTTCACCCCGAGCTCAGACAACTCCGCCACCGGCTTCCTCGCCATCGGAGATGTCGCGGGAAACTCAGACCCCAACGAGACCGTCCTCACTACCATGGGCGGAGTCGCCAGCCAATTCCATGACGGCGCAACCTTCGGATCTACAAAACAACTTTCCATCAGCTCCACAGGACTCTTGCAGGCCGCCTCGCCCACGTTCACCGGAACACCCACGGCTCCGACGCAATCGACCGGAGACAACTCCACCAAACTCGCAACCACCGCCTACGTCCGCAGTGAATCGCAAATGAACTTCACTTGCCCCATCGCAGGCGCAGGCGCCACGGTTCAGTATTGCAACTGGACCCTACCCGCCGCCATCACCGTTACAGGATTCGACCTCGCCGCCGCCACCGCTCCCCTCACCTGCTCGCCCTACGCAACGATGCAAGTCTGGGACGGCACCACCGCCGCCCAAGTCGGCATCTTCTCTATCACCATGCTCTCCAACACTAATTTCTACAATCAGGTCACGGGCAGCGCCAACGTCCCAGCCACACACTTACTAAGAGTAAAAGTAACCACCGCCGCCTCGGGATGTGGCACCACCGCCGCCGGAATCGTAGCCACCGTCACCTACCAAATGCAGAACTAGCCACCAAAGAGGACGCCACAAAAGAGGACTTGTACTCCATGGCCGTACGTCCTACTTTCGGAATGCCTACGCATTCAAGTCAACGAAAGAGATCACATCATGAAAAAAATATTCGCAGCAATCGTGAGTCTGCTGCTCTCGGCAGTCACTGCTCAAGCCACTCTCAGCGAGACCACCTATAACGAGTACAACCAGACCGCATCGATCCCCGCCTACCAGCTGTTTAAGGCGGAATCGCCATACCACGGCAACTATCAGATTTCAGTAGCTCTTAACGGCAATGCAGACGCCTGCGAGGCCGGCGTCGCGGTCTTGATCTCGTGGACGGACGAACAAGGCGCCGAATCGAGACAGATCTCAATCAACGACAAACAGAATGGCGCCGGTGCGCCCTGCAGCGTAAACCTGGCGACCCAGGCTAACGTCTTTGCGATTCATAACATGCCTAATACGCCCGTCTACGTCACCGTGACTCTCGGCACCGGCGGCGGATCGAACCCGATCTACAACCTAAGCGTCGACGCCCTCGGCTTCTGGTAATAGAAAACCGATGGCCATTCCTCCAGCCCCGCCCCGGCGGGGCTTTTTTATTGCCCAAATTTATCTCCCGTGAAAGGAGCCCGCCATGAAAACGCTCATCGCCATCGCGCTGCTCACCACCGCCGCATCCGCCACCACCTACTACGTCGATCCCGCCGGCAGCAACGGCAATAACGGACTCTCTCCGCAAACTCCCTGGCGCACTCTACTCAAAGTCGGCATCTCGACCTTCCAACCCGGCGACCAGATTCTCTTCAAACGCGACGCCGTCTGGAACGAGTGGCTCACTCCACCGTCCAGCGGCACCGCCGGAAATTTAATCACCTTCGACGCCTACGGCAACGGACGCCCTCCCGAATTCACCGGCAACTACACCACTACAGCATCCCAGTGGACAAACACCGGCGGCAACGTCTGGCAAATCCCACTCAGCGGAACGCAACCCATCGCCCAATTAAAGTTCGTCCGCTTCGGCACCATCTGGGGCAACGCCCACAGCGCCCAAGGCGCGCTCGCCAACGACCGCGATTGGTACTACGATCCTGTCGCCCAAAATCTCTACGTCTGGTCCGCCTCCGGTAATCCCGTAACGCACTTCACCTCCGTCACACCCATGATTCTCAGCGGACAGGCTCTCATCAATCTCAACAACATCACCTACGTGCAGATTCAGCACATCAAACTCGATTGGTATGACGGATACGGCGTCCAGATTCAAGGCGCGAGCGATCACATCTGGCTCGCCAACATGATGGCCGACAGCCAGATTCCCAACGCCACCGTCCCCATCGGATTCTACGTTCACCCCTCCGGCATCCCCAGCGACATTCATCTCTACAACACCGATTCGCATCGCAACTACGTCGGCTACCGCTTCGACGGCACGCCCACCGCCATCGAACTCAAGAACGCCCGCGCCTACGCCAACCGCACCTACGGCCTCATGGACAACACCGCCGCCGTCACCTACTCCTACTGCCACTTCTACGCCAACAACATCGCCACCGGAATCTCCACCGACATCACCGGCACCCCCGGCCCCATCAACGGCGGCAACAATCTCGACGTCGACACCCCGCCCAACATCACTGGATTCATGCAATACCCCGCCCGCATCACCGTTACCTACGACGATCCAGGATTGGTCGACGGCTCTCATCAATACATCGAAGCCCTGTTGCCCATGATCGCCGCCAAAGGAGTTCCGCTCAGCATCGCCGTAGTCACCGGATATAGCCTCTCGCAACAACTCGTTCCAACATTCCAATCCTGGATCAACGCCGGCTGGGACGTGAACACTCACTCCGTCTCGCACCAGTACTACGTGTTCCCCAACGCATTCACGATCCAATACACAGGCACAGCCGCCAGCAGCGTGATGCTTTCGATCTCGAACAACCAATTCACCATCACCGCGCCTGGCGATCCCAACGCGCAAGTTAGCTGGAACTTTTCCTCCTCTGGAACCGACAACCCGCCCACCGGACTCGACACTCTCGGCGGCGTCATCTACACCCTCAATCAGCGCGGAGTCTTTTCCGTCACCGCCGACCCCAACATGAAGTCCGCCGTAAAGAGCGAAGACCTCGCCAGCATTCCGCCCACCGACATCAAGGCCGCTCCTTATTTATTGCTCATGAATTCCGCCCAACTCGAAACCGACGAAATGAATTGGGCAAAATCATGGATGACCTCCAATCTCACCGGACTCCCAGCACACATGGTCTACGTCTACCCCGGCAGCTACGAAGATCCATCCACCGAAGTCATCGCCGCCGCCGCAGGATTCACCGGATCGCGCGGCTCCGGCAGCATGCAACCATCGCCCAACGCCGCAACCCTGCTCTCCACCGGTATCGACATCCAAAACATCCTCAGCCAGGGCATGGTCCCCAACTTCCAAAATCTCACCGACGCCCAGCTCGCCAACAAACTCAAAGCCCTGGTCTTCAAGTCCGCAGTCTGGGGCGTCCCCATCGGAATCTTCTGGCACGTCAACGAACTCTCCGCCGAACAAGTAGGAGTCATGCTGGACGCGCTAAAATCCTCAGGCGCAACATTGATGACCAACACGCAACTGGTCAACTATCTGCTGACCAAGCAGCAAAACGCAGGCACCACAAACTACGTCGACTCCGCCACGGGACCAAATATCAACGTCACCCCAACGCCAGCCTCGCCAGTAGTAGATCAAGGCGCGACCCTAAGCAGCCAATACGAATACGACATCATGGGCATCAACCAAAGCCAGGTCGGCACAGGATGGGAAATCGGCGCATTCAGCTACGTCCCCCAAAGCCAAGGCCACTTGCGCTGACATTATATGGTGCCCGTTTCTCGTGGGGAGGAAGTAGTAAGAGTTTTGAAACAATGCTTCGGATCGCGTAATTGCTTGCTCTTTGGCGGTTCATTCCGTCGCACCTATTTTGTTCTTCTTCGTCCGTTAACTCAGCATTCAATCACAACTTATATTGATCTCGCGCTTTAGCGCCTGAGGTATGACCCCGTCACCCCACGCACGCGAGGACTCAATGTGAACCTAGACCTGGCACTACTCCAGCACTTCGGAGACGCACTCGACAACCGCCGCGACCTTTCCGACCTTCTTATCCGCACGCTTCTGAAAGTAAGAGGCAAGAGCCGCGAACTGCTGCCCTTGCGGGTAAACCGGGCACAGGCCGACTACCAACGGCTCTGCGCCCGACACAACATCGTCCTCAAAGCCCGGCAAATGGGTATCACCAGCTACATTGCCGCGCAATTTTTTATTCGCACCATCACGCAACCCGGCACCATCACGGTGCAAGTAGCCCACGACCAGGAAGCTGCGGAACAGATCTTTCGCATCGTCCATCGTTTCTGGGAAAACCTGCCGCGCGAGCTGCGCGAGGGCACGCTCATCCGCTCCCGCGCTTCCGTCCACGAAATGGCTTTCCCCCACTTGGACAGCGAATACCGCGTCGCCACCGCCGGCGACGTCAATGCAGGACGCGGCACCACGATTCACAACTTGCATTGCTCCGAAGTCGGCCGCTGGCTTGCGAACGGCGAGGAAACTCTTGCCTCACTGCGCGCCGCCGTGCCCGAACTCGGACAGATCGTTCTCGAATCCACGCCCAACGGCGCCAGCGGTGTCTTCTATGAGGAGTGGCAACACGCCGCCGAAACCGGCTACACAAAACACTTCATGCCCTGGTGGTTCGACGACGCCTACGTCCTCGACAAAGTCTCCACCGACCCGCTCACCGACGAGGAAGAACATCTCTGCCTGCTCGCGGGGCTCACGACCGAACAAATCGCCTGGCGCAGAGTCAATCGCGCCCAACTGCGCGGCCTCGCCGCTCAGGAATTCGCCGAGGACGCAGTCTCCTGCTTCCGCGCTTCGAGCGAATGTGTCTTCGACATCCAAGCCATCGATCGCGCTCTCGCTCACGCCGGACGCCCCATCGAAGAGCGCGGAACCTGGCTCTCCATCTGGCTTCCGCCGCACGGCGACAAGCAGTACATCGTCGGCATCGATCCCGCCGGAGGCGGCACCGAAGGCGATTACTCCTGCGCCCAGATGATCGATCGCACCACCGGCATGCAGTGCGCCGAAATGTCCGGCCACTTTCCGCCGCAGGAATTCGCCACGCGCCTGATCGCGCTCGGCCTCGAATACAACACGGCGCTGTTAGTCGTCGAAAGAAATAATCACGGCCACGGTGTGCTCGCCCACTTGGGATCGCAGTCGTACCCCAACGTTTACTCTGACGGTAAACAACAAGGATGGCTCACGACTGCCGCCAGCCGTCCCACAATGATCGAAAATTTCGCCGCCGTGCTCTCAGGCAGTCCAGAACTGTTTCGCAGCATAGCGCTGCTCAACGAATGTCGCACCTTCGTCAGACACAAAGACGGCACCTCCGGCGCTGCCACCGGAGCTCACGACGACCGCGTAATGGCCATGGCCATAGCCCTAGCCTCACGCCAACAAGTAGCCGGCAAAATACCGCCGCCCATAAGCCTTATCACCATCACAGGCTTCAACATCTTGTCATGAGCGAAGCGCCGCGTCGCGAAGCGACGGAGTTGTACCAAACGCACTCCAGTCCCGAAGAGACGAAATATGAAAGCCCGGCACGTCAGTGCCGGCTAAAGAAGGAGAGAGAACAAAGAGTCCGGGGACGACAGGATTCCCGCGAGAGCCCCATGTTCATCCATCACATCTCCTGCGCCCACATCGCGCTATGATTCGCCTTCACAGGAGCAATCTTGCCGGTGCTCGCGGTGCAACACGTTCGTCGCATGAGAGGAGGTGCCCAGGGCCACCTCATGCGCTGCTCCGACGGTCACTATTACGTCGTCAAATTTCTTAACAATCCGCAACACCTCCGCGTCCTGGCCAACGAATTGCTCGCCACGCGCCTTGCGGAGACCACCGAGCTTCCCGTCCCCGCCACGGCCGTCGTCGAAGTCGGTGACTGGCTGCTGCAACATACGCCCGAACTAAACATCCAACTTGCGGGCAGCTCCATCCCCTGCCAACCCGGCCTGCAATTCGGATCGCGCATGGTCATCAGTCCACTCGAAGGCCAGGTCTTCGACTACCTGCCCTCCGAAATGATGGAGCGCGTCCGCAACCTCGAAACTTTCGCCGGAATGTTGGTCATCGACAAATGGACCGGCAACGCCAACGGCCGTCAGGCAGCCTTTTGGCGCCGCATGAGAGAACGCAAGTACACCGTCACATTCATAGATCAGGGCTACTGCTTCAATGCCGGCGAGTGGACGTTCCCAGACTCGCCCCTGCGCGGCGTCTACGCCCGCAACGAAGTCTACGCCGGAGTCAAAGGCTGGCATTCATTCGAGCCCTGGCTCTCGCGGGTTGAAAACATGCAAGCCCAATCCATCTGGGACGCCGCCGACGGCATCCCGCCAGAATGGTACGGCAGCGACTGGGGCGCGCTGGAAATCCTGGCGCAAACACTAATCGACCGCCGCGAACGGGTAAGAGAACTAATAGCAGCCTTCCGCACGTCGCCAAGAAGACCATTTCCAAACTGGCTGGAGGATTGAGAACGAAAATTGCCCAACAAAAAACATCTCGAATTCTTCCTCCTCCGCTATGTCCCCAACATAGTCCGCGAAGAATTCATAAACTTCGGCTTCGTTGCCATCGACTCCGAAGCATCAGCCGTAGTCCGCCTGGTGAAAGAATGGCAACCGATCCGCTGCCTTGACCCGCAAGTCGACACCGAATATCTCGAAGCCATAGGACGCGACCTGCAATCGCTCCTAAACACCGACGACCGCGAGCTAAAACTAAAAAGACTTCGCGAATCGTTATCGAACTCGATCCAAATCTCAGAGACCGCCAGCTACGAAACAGAAAACTTCGCCGCCGAAATCACAAAGCTCACAACCACGTATCTCGACCGCGCCGCCATCGAATCCACTAGACGCGCCACATCCGGAAGAATGGTGATCCTCAACGGCATGACCGACGCCTGGACTCACGCAGGAATCGCCGGCCTCGTCGCCAGAAACATCGCCGCCGAACCCTACACCAAACCCGGCGACCCCTTTAAATTCGATTTCGGATACCGCATCGACAACACCATGCACCTATTCCAAGCCGTATCGCTGAAACCGGGCATCGACGCCGCAGTCCTGCTAGCAGCAAGATATCCCAAAGTCGCCCTAGGAATCACCCGCGTGAACCAGCTAACATCGCACTTAACCGCGGTGATCGACGACGACCTGGACACGCAACCAGAACTAATCACCTTTGCTCTCCAAGCCCTGCAAGACGAAAAAATAAAAATCGCCCCGCTATCCCAAATGCCCCAAATCGCAGAAACCGCCAGACTGGAACTCAGAGCGTAATCGCACAGAAAATCCAGCCGCGAAGCGGCGAAATATTAAAGCCCACGGCGTAAGCCGTGGGTTGAGGAACGAATAGACCCAAAGAGTCCCGTAGGGACGACACTCGCTCCGCTGACAAGCATAAGAAACACATCGCTCCAAAAATCCCATGCAAATATCAAACCGTATCCGCGGCGCACTGCGCCGCATTGCCGGCGCGTCTCCAGAGACCGCCATCGCCAAACGCCGCACCCTCGCGCTGCCTTCAATCCTCAACACCTATGGGCCGCGCGCCGACTCTTTCCCCAAACCAACGCCCATTAACCTGCGCCGCTTCTCCGAAACCCCGGTGGCCCGCAAAGCCATCAACACAATAAAAGACCGCATCGCCGGAATGCGTTGGCGCGTCCAACCTCGCCCCGGACGCACTCCCGCCGACGGTTACGAGGCGAACAAAGACTCGCGAATCACCGCCCTCACCCAAAATTTCCAATCCCCCAACCCCGATGACTCCTTCCGCTCCCTCGCCGAACAGGTCCTCGAAGACGTCATCGTCGGCGGCTTCGGCGCAATCGAAATCGACTCGACCGGCGACGCCGCATCCCCGCTCACTCTCTGGCCCGTCGACGGCGCAACCATCCGCATGAAGACCGACTGGGACGGCTCCCCCGACTCCGTCCGCTACGTTCAGGTCACCGGCAAGCCCGGCCCCGACGGCAACATCATGCTCAATGACGACCAGCTCATCTACATTCGCCTCAACCCGCGCACCTATTCGCCCTTCGGTCTCGGACGCCTCGAAGTCGCCTTCGAAGCCGTCAACGCATTCCTCGGCGCGCACCGCTACGCCGCCAAACTCGCCTCCAACACCGTCGCCGATTACGCACTCTGGCTCCAGGGCCTCAGCCCAGAGAATCACGAACGCATCATCCGCTGGTGGCAGGACGAAATCGAAGGCACCGGACGCGTCCCCATCCTCTCCGTCGAAAATAAGCCCGAAGTCCTCCGCTTCGGTGGAGGCACCGACGCCGACCTCCGCCTGAGTTGGCAGGAATTTCTCATTCGCGTCATCGCCAACGCTTTCGACCTTCCACCGCAATCGCTCGGCCTCGAACGCGACGTCAATCGCTCCACCGCCGAAGAAATGTCCGACCAGGCATTCCTCCAGGCCATCGTCCCCACCGCCCGCCTGCTCGCCGAATATTTATCTCGCGAAGCCATCGCGAAAAAACTTGGCTGGCCCGATCTCGAATTCGTTTTCATCGACGTCGACTCCACCGGCGATCCCATGGAAGAAGCGCAAATCCAGGCCATCCTGCTGCAAAACGGAATCGTCACCATCAACGAAGTTCGCCAAATGCGCGGCCTCGGCCCGCTCGCCCAATAATTTTTCCGGCACGCAAATTCAAAGGGGACAAAGTGCAACTAAACAAACTGGACTTGCAATCCATGGCCATCGCCATGCCGCCGGTACTCGATCATCCCAACCGCGAATCTTTTCGCGGAGTGCTCACGCTGGTCAATGTCGCCTCCGACAAAGCCCCCGCCGGATCCCGCGGCCATCGCGTCGTCCTCACCCGCCACGCCGCCGAAGCCGCCCTGCCTTCGCTGCTCGGCATGGGCCTCGACTATTCGCCCAATCTCGATCGCCACGACGCCCGACGCAAAGTCGGCGTCATCACCCGCGCCGACATCGTCGGACGCTCCCTCGAACTCGGCGGCTATCTCTACGCCAAAGACTTTCCCGAGATTGTCTCCGAGATCAACAAACACAGCCGTCCCCGGCTTCTCGGCATGTCCTACGAAATCGCCGACGCCCGCGTCGCCGACATTCGCGCCAAAATTTGGACGTTAACCAAAGTCACCTTCACCGGAGCCGCAATCCTAATGCGCGACAAAGCCGCCTACCGCGACACCTGGATCGAAATGACGCAGTCATCCTGAACGAAGTGAAGGATCTACGCGAGCCGCGCGAAGGGTCGCGCACTTCGCGACCCCACAAACGCGCGTTTGGCTCGCTTCCATATCGCACTTACACAAAAAAGGAGAACCACCATGGAACAAGAAACCCAGCTCGCCATTACCGCAGAAAAACTCGCCGCCGCCGCCGAAACTCTCGACCGCGTGCTCACCAGTCTCGACGGACAACAACAATCCCTCAACGCCAAGGTCGACCGCATCGTAGCCGCAGTCGAAGACGGCCTCCAACGCGATCACCGGTCCTCGCACGATCGTCCCACAGAACTCGAATCCCGTGTCGCCGAACTCGAACGCGCTAACACCGAGCTCCGCGCCCAGGCTGCACGACTCTCCCGCAAAACTCTTTCCCCGCTCGCGACAGCCGTCCTCAGCAAACACAGCGACGCCGGCGAACGCATGGATCCCGCCGTCCTCGACAAAACTCTGCAAGCCCTCACCATCGAACAACGCATCGCCGTAAAAGCCGAAATGGCCCGCGCCGGAATGCTCGAGTAACCCTCGCCCCACGCTCAGAAAAATCAAATAAAAGACTAGGAGAAAAAATAAATGGCCCCATCCACCCACATCCTCACCGACACCACCACCGTCGCCACCACCGCTTTCACCGCCGCATCCATCGCCAAATCCCTCACTGGCGCCGGACACTTGCAAGACCTCCACGGCAACGCCAACCTCTGCCTGCTGAAAATCACAGAAGTGAAAACGCTTCTCAATCAGCTCGTCAACGGCACCGACGCAGCCGACCCCAACCTAACCACAATCAACAACCTATTAGGCGCGTTGATCTAGAAACATGTAGGCGCGAGCGTTCTCGCTCGTGCGGCACGAAGAACGTTTCCACACCCGTGGAAGCGTGGGCCTTCAGGCCCACGAATAGCTCAAGAAATGATGGGCTTCAGCCCCCGGCTCCACAAATCACCCAAGGAGAACTCATGTACAACGGACAATTCATCGACCTCAACGCCGCCGCCGACTTCCTCGGACCTGGCGCGATTGAAGTCAATCGCTACCAAACCGAAATCTTCGACATCGTCCGCCGCCGCGGCGCTTTCGGACAAAGAATCAAACAAGTGCCCGCCACCGGACACCCCTCCCGATTCTTCGAAGAAACCGCCATCAACTCGCCCACCGCGGCCCAAGCCTTCGTCGATCCACGCAACATCGTGGCCACCGTCGGCTCGCCAACCCGCCTGGAGCGCACCGTTCCGCTCAAAGCTCTGGTCTCGCAGATCAACTACAACTTGTTCGATCTCGAAGTCGGCGCACAGCAAAGTCAGTTCGCTTACCTCCAGGCCAAAGATCTCGCCGACTCCGTCGACGGCGTCCTGCGCACCCACGACGTCGCGCTCTGGAGCGGCAACGACACCTCACTCAGCAATCCCACCACGCTCCAATACATGGGCGTGATCAACCAGATCGAAGCCGGCGGAAACACCACCACGATCGCAGTCGGAGCCAGCATCGTCGATGGCATCAAAGGCATCATTGCGCAGATGGTCGCCAGCGCGAACTATCAAGTGCGTCCCACGGCGATCTACTCCAACCCCGTCCTGCTCGACTTGATCGATCGCGAAATGAAAACGGAATACAACGTCGTCCTCAACACGGTCGAGATCAACGCCGGATTCCACGTCAAAGCGCTCACCACTCAGGCCGGCGAAATTCCGCTCATCCCCGAATGGTCGATCGGATACACCGGAACGCCCGGCAGCGGCACCGCCGTCCTCCCGCTCTACATCGTCACCGAAGATCTGATCGAGTATCACTGGCTCACCGACGCAAACCCCCGCGTCTTCCAGCTCGGCTTGATCGGAAACCTCGCCTCCCAAATGGCAGTCGTAAAGTTCGGAGCAGTCGTGGTAAAGGGCGCCAACTACGCCCACTACGAAGTCCTCGTCGATCGCTAAACCCCACACTGGCTCCCGGGAAAAAAGCCGGGAGCCACTTGCTTTTTTACGCTCGTGCTTGTCTTCTCCGCTAAAGAAATTTCAGCACAACCGTGGAAGCGTGGGCCTTCAGGCCCACGAATCAACGCAAAAGCTGACGGGCTTTAGCCCCTGTGTGCTCTGTCATCCTAAAGGAAACCCCATGCCCTACCTACAACCCTCCCAATACGTCGCCTACGGACTCGACCCCACCACCCCAGCCGCCGCCGTCGCCGCCGCATCCTCCCTCATCGACGCCCACTGCCGCCGCGCCAGCCTCAACGTCACTCAATATGAAGAACGCATCCGGCTCAATCCCGATCGCAACACCATCCGCCTCGCCTACCTTCCGCTAACCATCGTCGCTCCCGCCACCACACCCTTCGTCTCCGCCCAGGGCCGCTACTGCCTGCCCCGCCGCGGCGACTGGCCCTTCGACGATCTCCGCCTCGACGTCGCCCTTATGTTCGGACTCCCCGGCGTCTGGACCGCCATCGACGTCACCACCATCGACTTCCTCGCCGACATCGGCGAACTCACGCTCCCCCTCAACATTCTCGGATTATGGTTCAGCGAAATCGACGTCGTCTACACCGCCGGATTCTCCACCATCCCCGACCCCGTCCTCTTCGCCTGCGCCCAGATCGTGAACAACATGCAAGCCACGCCCGCGCTCAACGTCAAGTCAGGAGCGCTCGACGGCATGGTCATGCAATATTTTTCCGACACGCTGATCGACCAGACCGTCCACGCCATGCTCGCGCCCTACGTGGCGCAGAAAATAGGTTAACCCCATGAGCTCCGGATTAAGCGGCATCGCCGTCCTTCGCGCCGCGCAAGCCATGCTGCAAGCCCTCGGCGGCGCGACGGTCACAGTGCTATTTCCGCAAGTACAAATGCCCAACGACCCCGCCGCCCAGCTCGGCCTGCTCGATCCCGGCGTCGAGCAAGTCGACTTCTACCCCGTCATAGGACGCAACCTGGCCACGCCCAACACCGGCCCCCGCCGCCGCATGGAATTTTTATTCTCCGCCACAGCCGTAGCGCTAGTGGTCGTCGACCGCAACGTAGCCTCAGCCGAAGCCCTATTTCAAGGCTCGCTAGGCCTACTGTTCCAAGGAGACCTGTTCCACATAGAATCCCTAACCCCAGAATACTTCGCAGGCAACGCCTACATGTACAGAGTTCTAGCCGTCGAATAAATTATCCGCGATACCTTATATAGCATCATTCATGTTCATTGAAGCATAATAATACATCAATATGGGCTTTTATTGATGTATCATATGACATCAACCATGGAATGTGACGAGATAAAGGGTATCAAACCGCTCCGACAAAAGGCCCTCCCCGCTGAAATGCGCCGCGCCCTAATCCAAGCGCGCCAGCAACTCGGCTGGAGTCAGAGAGAATTGGCAAGGCGCCTCGGCATCGGACAGAGGCATGTCTCCGGGATTGAGTCGGGCAAGATCGTGCCGCGCTACGACACACTTCTCGAAATCGTACGCACGCTCGACCGCGACCTTATTATGGTCCCCCGCGCTCTCGTGCCCGCCACGCAGGCGCTTACCCGAGACCATCTTAAAGACCAACCGGGCGAAGGAGGGGAACGGCCCCTCTACGCCGTCGACCGCGACGAAGACACCGCTGAGGAGCCGCGCGATGAGGTCTGACCCAAAGAAACTCAACGCGCTTTCGGTGCGCCTTCACGGGAAACACATCGGGGTCATTACTCGCCTGGCAGGTGACCGGCAGCTTTTCGCGTTCGAGCAGGATTACATCGACGATCCTCAGCGCCCCACGTTGAGTCTTTCTTTCAAGGGCAGCACAGGCGGGCTGGTGACGAACTTCCGTCCCGTGGGACGGCGCGTTCCCGTCTTCTTTTCCAACCTTCTGCCCGAAGGGCACCTGCGTGATTATCTTGCCAAGCGCGCAGACGTTGATCCCGACCGCGAATTCTTCCTTCTCGCGGTCCTTGGAGCCGATCTGCCGGGCGCGGTTATCGTCGCCCCATTTGAGAGCAACGAACAATCATCCGAAGGTCACGGCGCGCTTGACGATCAAATTCACGACGGCAGCCATGGCGGCGAAGAGCCGCTGCGCTTTTCACTGGCCGGCGTACAGTTGAAATTTTCCGCCGTCATGGAAGCCTCCGGCGGCCTGACCATTCCCGCGGGCGGCCTGGGCGGATCGTGGATCGTGAAGCTCCCTTCCGCACGTTTCAAAGCCGTGTGCGAGAACGAATTCGTGATGCTGGAACTTGCCAGACGGATCGGGATTCCCGTCCCGGAAAATAGGCTCATTGACGTTGCCAGCATCAAAGGGCTGCCCCAACAAGCTCACACGGTGGAAGGCAAGGCGCTCGCCGTAAAGCGCTTCGACCGTCCGCCAGATGGTGCGCCTGTCCACATGGAGGACTTTGCGCAACTATTCGGTGAATTCCCCAACAACAAATACAAGTTTCACAGCTATGCGAACATCGCCGCCGTGCTATGGGCGGAGATCGGCGAGGACGCGGTGCGCGAATTCGTGAAGCGTCTTGTATTCACCGTAGTGATCGGCAACGCCGACATGCACCTCAAGAACTGGTCCCTTCTCTATCCCGACCGGCGCACGCCTGCGCTCTCGCCGGGCTATGACTTCGTGGCCACGCTTCCTTACATTCCCAACGACACTCTCGCCTTGAGTTTCGGCGACAGCCGCAGCCTTTCTGAAATCACGCCCGAGCAGATGCGCCGCTTCGCCGATGCCGCCCGCATTCCGGCAAGCCCGCTCTGGAAAATCACGGTCGAGACCGCGGAGCGCACTGCCGAATCCTGGAAAACCCTCGAGCAGGCAGACGTCCTGCCCCAAGACCTAAGAGAGTCAATCGGCAAACAGATCCTGTCCGTCGCAGCTTCGATTCGCTGAGGCCATACAAGAGAGAAGCCGGGGGACGCCCGAAGCTGGATGGCCTACCTTTACGTTCTTTGTAAAGGTGGGGAGTGTGAGGCCGGTAGTCACCGCCTTTGTTCCCCAGCGAACTCCGTTGCTAATGGCACCGCGATCGTATATTGGAGCGCTCCTCCACCAGAACGTTTCAGTGCCGATACAGCGACAACCGCCGGCATGAAAAAAGCAATACCCACTAGCAGATGCACTGTGGCGACCTGCCCTGACTCAGACTTTTTCGAGGAAACTGTATTTTTGGGCATCGTCAAATACTTTGAAAAACTAGAACGGTCACAATCAGGCGATCTTGCACGCTCTCTCTAGGTTTACCCCACTCAAGCCGCCCATTGGCTTGAGCACGACAACACACCCTAACCAAACCCAAACTCCGTCGTACCCCCGAACAAAAATCTCCACGCCCACACGGAGGGCCTCTCACCATGCAGTTCACGAAAGACAGCTTCTACATGGCGCTGCTGCAACGCATGACGTCGCTCTACCCGCTGCAAACCATCACGCTCAACGGCACCACGCGTCCCGCCATCGTCGTCGCCGAAAACGAGCCGGTCATTCCCATCGTCCCGCTGCCCGACGCCTTTTATCTCGAGTGGGGCATCGCCCAGCCCGTCGCGCAGCAAAGCGGCAACCGCATGTTGCTCGGCATGGACTGCCTCATCACTCACCACACTTTCGGCAGCACCGACAGCGGCTTCGATCGCGGACGCAGCCTCACCAGCCTCGACCTCGAACTGCTCGCCATCTGTCAGCCGCAGTACACATCGAAACTCGACTACACGCAAACGCCCGCCGCCAACCTCGGCACCAACATTTTTTGGACGCCGCCGCAATTCGGCGAGATCACCGGCAGCGAAGCTCTCCGCAACGAAGGTCTGCTGCGCGGCGATGAAGGCGTCCGCCTCGAACGCACCGCCAAGCTCCGCGTCTTCTTCTTCTCCGAGGTGACCGTCCTATGAGCACTGCCCCCGTTCGCGCCGCCATGATTCCCGTCTCGCAGCGCATGCGCGCCTACTTCGCTCCCATCACGCAACCCGGCGCAGTGCCGACGCTCTTCGATCCCGGCAAGTACGGATTATTTCTCCTCGACAATCCGCCCGCACCCTGGCTCGATCTCGGCTGGATCGAAAATCTGCAACGTTTCTGCGGCACTAGCACGCAACCGCTCCGCGCCGGAACCCAGGGCGCGCCGCCCGCCCAATATCGCGGACTGCTCGACGCCCGCATCGAATTCGATTTCCGCGAGTGGGGAAAACTTCAGATGGCCCTCGCCGCCGGCTCCGAGCACATGAACGTGCTCGCCACCAATCCCAACGCCAGCCCCGCTCCCTCAGGTGGCACGCCGATCGCCGCCGTTCCCGCGCTCGCCGGATCCACCGCCAGCCAAATTATCGTCGGCAGCGGCCAGGTCGCGCTCTTCGCCCCCGGCAACATCATCGCCGTCGACGTCGACTACCAGCAGCAAACCGGATACGTCGGCTCCGGCATCTCCGGCGCATACGTCACCTCCGCGGCCAGCGTAAATTACGACGCCAACTACATCCGCCGCATAACCTTCAACGTAGCCCGCGTTGCCCAAGTCACCACCACTTCGCTGTTGCTAGCGCAACCTCTGCTGGGCGGCAATCCGGCGTCCAGCGCCAGTGTGCAAAACGTACTCGCCTTCGTCGATCGCGAAGGCGGAGCCTTCTTCCAGGATTGGTCCGCCCTCTTCATCGCCGAAGAAGAATCCGGCGGACGGGCCTGCTTTCACTACCCCCACCTAAGCCCGACCACCGCCATCGAACGCTTCATGCGCCTGGGAGTCAACGCAGAAAACCGAGCCGAAACCGCAAAATTGTGGAACCGAGAAACTTCTGGAGAAATTATCAAGCCACTCCAAACCCTAGCCCTACACGCAGCCTTCCAAGCCCTCCCACACACAGACGAAAACGACGGCCAAACAATCCTCTGCTACCGCAGCTACTACCCAGCCCCCCAAGCCGCCTTGTATTAAATGTAGGCGCGAGCGTCCTCGATCGTGCAGCACCAAAGAAAATCTTTCTTAGCCGGAGGGAATTCCAGCACTACCGTGGAAGCGTGGGCCTTCAGGCCCACGAAAAAGCAAAAGAACGACGGGCTTCAGCCCCTGTGTACTTTGTCATCCTGAGCGAAGTCAGCGCGTCGCGAAGCGCGCGCTGACGCAGTCGAAGGACCCCTACCACCACCGCGCCTCTATCACACACCATGAAACTTCAAATCGACAATCTCGACGGAAACGGCCTCATCGACTACACCAGCGCCCTCGATCCCACCACTCCACCCCAACTCACCCGCAAACTAAACCAACCCAGCGCCCTGAAATTATCTCTGGTCGCAAACACTCCGAGCTTCCTGGTCCCAGCCGACAACGGCCGCATCACTCTAACCAAAGCCAACGCCCAAATTCTCTTCACCGGATACCTCTCCAAACCCATCGCATATGAATACTTAGGCTGGGGAATCTCCGGCCCCGCTTACCGTTACACCGTCACCGCGCAAAGCGACGAAATTCTCCTCGATCAAAAACGCCTGCCCACAGTCGCTCCACTCATCAATCGCACCGCCGCCAGCGCTCTAATCCAACTCACGCAAGACATCAGCCCCAACACATTCACCACAACAGGCGTCGAATCCACCGACTCAATCATCACCTATGCCCCCAATCCGCAAGAAACCTGGTCCAAACAAGCCGGACAAATCGCCGCCGAAGCCCGCGCCAGCTACCAACTCCAAAACGCCGCGCTGACTCTCGCGCCCGTAGCCGCCGCAACCCTCGCCATCGACGAAAGCGATCCGCTAATCTCGACCGAAGCCCTCACCCTCACGCCCGTCGCCGCCATCGTCAACGACCTCACCGTCATCGGCGACCTCGAACCGCAGGCGTACGTCACCGACTACTTCGTCGGAGACGGACTCACCCGCAAGTTCTATCTCTCGCAAACGCCCTTCAACAAAGCCAGCGTCGTCGTCTTCGACGAGGAATACACCGAGCCGCAACTCGATCCCAGCCGCTGGCTCGTCACCGATCCCTCCAGCGCAATCTCTCTGACCAACGCTGGCCTGCAAGTTGCCGGAGGCACCGGCGCAGACGGCGCAACCACCGTCCAATTCGTCGAACAAATCGAACTCGGCGGATCGGTCGTGATCCAGCACGGCGACTTCGTCTTCACCGCCGCCTCCACCGGAGTCCTCGGCGGCCTCTATCCATCAACCATTCTCGCCACCGCCTGCTTAGCCGGATTCCAAATCTCTCCCAACGGAACTCAGTGCAACATCCAAGCCCTGATCAACGGCGCAGCCACCGGAGCAGTCCTCGCCACAGTCGCCACGCATCACTACGTCCTGACCACGCTCATCTACACCCAGGAAATTTTCCGTCGCGAGCAGATTTTCCACTCCTCGCTCCATCCCGCCGGCAACGGATGCGGCGGCGCAACCATCCCGGCCAATGTACGCCTCGTCCTGCAAGTCCACGACATCGACCCCGCAAATCCAGCCACGCAAACCGCCCCAGCGACAGTTCTCTACGACGGCGTAATCGCCGCCGCACCCGGCTTCTGCACTTACGCCCCCATCGACGCCGCGAACCTGCACTGCGTAGTCGAATTCACCCGCTTAGTGCAGCAGATCGACACCGAAGTCCGCAGCGCTCTTCCCGGCCAGGACTACACCACGCTTCTAGTCGGCACGCTCTCCGACGGAGCCGAATGCAAAACCACCAGCACGGAGCTCGAATTTTATTCTTCCTACACACCCGCCGCGAATCAGACGATCCAAGTCTTCTATCGCGGCAGCGGACGCGCCCTCGCCCGCATCACCAACCCCACCAGCATCGCCGCCCAACAACGCGGCGCCAACAACGGCATCTACGCCGCGGTCCGACACATCGAACTTCCTCCAGCTCGCACCGCCACCGATTGCGAAAACGCCGCCCTCGCCATTCTCGACGACGCCACCAACCCGGCATGGAAAGGCGAATACACAACCTGGAGCGACTACCTCCCCGGCAACGCCACCGATATTTTTCCCGGCGACGGCATCAACGTAAACTTTCCCTCGCGCGCCGCAGCTTTCTCAGCAATCGTCCGCGAAGTAGAAATCACGTTTCAGGATCTGCAAGGCGAACACAGCCAATACAAAATAGCTTTTGCAAACGACGCCGCGGAATTATTCGCCATCGCATTTCAAGCAGCTTTTGTCGCGCTTCCCGCCGACCCACTGCTGCAAACCAACACGCAAGTCGGCCAAACCTATCTCGCCGATCTAACCTCCGCCCAGGTCACACAAATCGCGTCGACTGCGATCACCCTAAACGCCGGCCAAGCCCCGCCCAACGGCGGCGGCATCGAAGTTCGCTGGAGCGATTTCGGATGGGGCCCCGGCAACAATCGCAACCTGCTCGGCAGATTCCAATCGCAAACTTTCACTCTGCCACGCCTCGCGCAGGTACAAAACTTTTACCTTCAGCAGTACGACAACTCATCGCCACCACGCTACTCCAGATACTCAGCCGCGCTGCACGTGGATTATCCTTTATGACCAAAGACCGCACCAGCTCAGGAGACGCACCAGAACCATATACCACCGGACGCTCTCTTCTAGTCCGCGCCACCGATCACGACTTCCAAAAAATCGTCATCGAAAAACTAGGCCGCCTCGAAACCAACATGGAAATGCTGGTCGGCAACGGCCAACCCGGCCGCGTCAAACAAGCCGAAGACCGCTTAACCGCCCTCGAAAAAAACGACATCCGCCGCAGCGTCTACGACCGCTTACTGAACGCCGCCATCTCCATGGCCGTAAGCGCCACCATAGCCCTCCACGAACACTGGGGCCTCCGCTAAACGCTGTAATTTATCAGGAACGTTTCGATACAACCGTGGAAGCGTGGGCCTTCAGGCCCACGAAACAGCTCCACAGATGATGGGCTTTAGCCCCAGGCTTTGAAAGCAGAGCCGTTCTTCGCCGAAACAAAAATACTCCGCTATTAAGCGCCAAAGACTTCTCGTAAAAAAAACTAAAAACCCAGGAGAACCGCCATGGACCTATTCGCCAAAATCCTTCAAGGCATCACCCTCGTCCCCAGCATCGTCAAAGCCGTCGAACAACTCTTCGGCAACCGCCCCGGCCCAGAAAAAAAGGACGCCGCCCTTTCCTTCGCCCAAGCCGCTCTCTCCCTAGGCGAAGAATTCAGCACAAAACAAATCACCGACCCAGATAAATTCAAACTAGGCCTCGGCAAAGTCATCGACGGCGTAGTCGACTGCCTCAACGCCTCCATCTGGGCCAAAGGCACCCCGCCCTCGACCGGCAACGAGGCCGCAGCAGAAACCGATAGACTCCGCTAAGTCACATATTATGTGACAAACAGCGCTCTTGACGGTTTCGAACATCTAACTTGAGGTGGCGACTAAGACACCCGCCACCTCGGTAACCTGCCCATCCTCTCCCCTTATAGGATATGGTTAGGGCTTGACCGCCCACATCTGGAGGTGTAGTGTGGCTAACAAGATTGTTAAGGACAAGATGAACACGCAATCAGCTCTCGCAAAAAACCGGATCACGGACGCCGAGCGCATGGCCGCTTTGCTGGCCCAAGATCCAAAAGTCAATGCGGCGGTCAAGCTTGCTCTAGCCGACATCGAGGCGGGAAACACGTTAAGTTTGGCAGATATCACCGGGGAATCAGAACTGCAATCCACCGCCGGCTGATTCCGCATGGAAGATCTGCGCATCGCTCGATCTGCGTTGATCCGCTTTCGAAGTCTCTCCCCCTCCCTGCAAGACACTGCGACCGTCATCGAAGAACTCAAGCGCCTGAAACGCCACCCTGAAGTAGGTGAACCTGTCCTCTTCGACCAATGGAAGGGATGCCTGCTAACCTACTGCCTGCCCTGGACCATCATCTACAAGCGCGGCAATCCTCATGGAATCTTTGTGGTCCACTTTGACCGCGCTCCCCGATGAAGGAAGTTCTAGAAGTATCGGGTGCTGTGTTCACTCTCTTGGGCGGGCTGATAGGCGCCTACGGCACGTACTTCGTCACCAAGTGGTATCACCCATTTCAAGGCTTGGATTTCATGGGCAGTCTCATAGCCATCGCGGCCAGACTATTCCTTGGTCGGAAGCGTGCCGCCATCGCTGAAATCCAAGCCGAAGCCACCTTCGGCGAACTCAACAAAGAGCAAAAGGCCGAATCGCTCTTCGGAGCCTACCTCGTGCTCATCGGCTTCGCAGTGCAATCGGCGGGAGCATTACTGCTCGTCGCCGTTGCAGTCTGGTCGGCGGTCGAAAAAGCTCACGCCGCCTCCTAACTACCCAACCTCTTCCTGCCAATTCTCCAGCGTCTTCTTCACCAGCGCCATAAACTGATCCGCCACCGCTCCGTCGATCAGGCGATGATCGTATCCCAGCGTCAAATGCACCAGCGACCGGATTGCAATCGAATCATTGCCCTCTTTATCCGTCACCACTACCGGAGCCTTCGTGATCCCGCCCACGCCCATGATCGCCGAGTTCGGCTGATTGATAATCGGCAAACCAAAGACCGCACCAAACTGGCCCGGATTCGTCACCGTAAACGTCGAGCCCTCAACTTCTTCCGGCTTCAACTTCTTGGTCCGCGAGCGCTCGCCCAGATCCGTGATGCCGCGCTGCAACCCCAGAAAATTCAGCACGTCGGCATTCTTCAGCACCGGCACAATCAATCCCCAATCCAACGCCACCGCAATACCCACGCTGACGTGCCGGTTGTACTTAATGTTGTCGCCCTGCAACGACGCATTCACGATCGGAAATTGCTGCAACCCAATAATCGCCGCCCGCACAAAAAACGGCATGAACGTCAGCCGCGCCCCATGCCGCTGCTCGAAGCCCGCCTTCATCTTGTTGCGCAGGTGAACGATGTGCGTGATGTCCACTTCAAACATGCAGTGGACGTGCGCGCTCGTCCGCCGCGACTCAATCATCCGCTGCGCAATAATCTTGCGCATCTGCGTCATCGGCACCACATCGCCAGGAATCGCCGCCGGAACCGAAGATGTCGGCGCAGACGCAACAGCCTTCGCCGGACTAGGCGCCGCCGCAACAACTGGACTAACAACCGGCGCGCTAGCCGACGGGGCCGGAGCAGCATCTCTCCGCTCCACAAACTCCATAATGTCCTGCTTCGTAATCCGCCCGCCCAACCCCGTGCCCGGAACCTGCGCCAGATTCACCTCATGATCGCGCGCAATCTTCCGCACCAACGGGGACGACCGCGCGTGTTCATCCTCAGACGCTTCCTCCGCCACCGGAGCCGCAGACGCAGAAGCCGCCACAGGCGAGGCTTTTGCCGCCACAGGCTCAGCCTTGGCAGGAGCAGCAGGCGCAGAAGCCTTCGCAGCCGCCGTCGCTTCCCCCTCCGCCGCAATGCTCCCCACCACGGTATTCACCTGCACCGTCGCGCCTTCCGCCACCTTGATATCCTGCAACACCCCCGACGCCGGAGCCGGAATCTCCGCATCAACTTTATCCGTCGAAATCTCAAACAAAGGCTCGTCCCGCTGCACCTTGTCCCCAGGCTTCTTCAGCCACTTGGTAATCGTGCCCTCCACAATGGACTCGCCCATCTGCGGCATCAAAATGTCAGTCGCCATAAATCTCCCTTTCGCGCCCGTAGTGCGGAATGTGTGCGGAACATAGAACGCCGCATCCGCCAAAGCGCAACCCTTGATTATATAAGAGAAGTTCCTGGATGAAGTGCGGCACAACAGATGAACGGGATCTCAGTCCGAACGGTTACTTTCAGCATTGACCTCTTGATCTAGACGCGTCACAAGGGTTGAGCTAGTTTGACCATACACGCGCAGAAAGAGTCGCTAGCATCGATTACTGAGGCAAGAGAATCTGCCCGTGATCAAATATGGAGGTCCCAAATCATGTTGAAAAGAACGGTTCTTGCGCTATCCGGTCTCGTCATTGCCATCGGCTTGGCGTCGGCGCCCAAAACAGAAGCCCAGGTTGCCATCGGAGTTCAGGTTGGAGCGCCCGCGGTTGTCTTTACAAGCGGCTACCATGAAGGCTACTACTACGAGAATGGTTATCGTTATCAGAGGGACTCGCGCGGGTTACAGGCACTATGACCACGCATACGGCGAACATAGAGACTGGAGACATGACCGTGCCCACCGGGACGGGAACCATCATGACGAGCATCACCCCGACGGCGATCATCGCGACTGGAGAAGATAACGGTCAGAGACGCGATGGGGGAGTGACAGAGGCGTGGCTTCAACCCGGAGCCGAAGTAGGTAGGCGAACTTGAAACCAACCCCTACTTCTTCTCCCCCATCGGCATCGCCTCCGCCCCAGGCGGCCCCACGCCAAACGCCTTCTTCCAATAATCCTGCACTCCCGGCGGCAACTTCTCCAGCCGCGACAAGAACGCAGTCACCTTCCACATATCGTCCTCGCTCAATACTTTATTCCACGCCGGCATCCCGCTATAACGGATCCCCGTCCGTATCGAATAAAAAATGTGCCACTCCGGATCGTCCAACGGCTCCACAAGCAACTGCGGCGGCGGCGGATACATCGAGTGCTGCAACATACTCGGGTGATTGTCCAGCGTCCCGTGGCACACCGCGCAATTCATGGTGTAAATCTTCATGCCCTCAATCAAATTCTCATCCGTCGGCGACACCGGATTATTCAAACGCGGCGCATGTTTCTCCATCGACGCATCCACCGCCGACATCGCAATCTTCGACTCCAGCGCCGGAGGCGTGGCATCCGACGTAGTCGGCAGAAATCCCAGATTCGCAATCGCCAGCGCAGCCAAAATGATCACCAGCAAAGTGACCAATATTCCCGCTAAAAAGCCTCTCATAGCGCCCTCAACTCCACCATACCCAAAGCCCGCTCAATACGCCAACAGCCGCCGGGACTCCCGCACGATGTCACTTATCTTGGGAAGAAAATATTCCTCCTGCGGCGGCGAAAACGGCACCGGAGAATCCTGCGACGTGATTCGCACAATCGGCCCATCCAGCGAATCGAACGCCTCCTCATTAATGATGGCCGCAATCTCGCCCGCAACACCGCCCGTGCGAACATCCTCATGCAGCACAATCACTTTATTCGTCTTGCGCACCGTCGCCGCAATCGCCTCGCGATCCAGCGGCGACAAAGTTCTCAAATCCACAATCTCTACGTTGATCCCATCCGTCGCCAGAATCTCCGCCGCCTCCATCGCCGTATGCACCATGGCAGCATAAGTAATGATGCTCAAATCGCCGCCCTCACGCGCCACCCGCGCCTTCCCCAGCGGCACGATGTAATCCTCTTCCGGAACTTCTTCTTTGATCCGCCGATAAAGATACTTATGCTCGAAAAATATCACTGGATTGTTATCGCGAATCGCCGCCTTGATCAATCCCTTCGCATCGTAGGCGCTCGCCGGGCAAACCACCTTCAGCCCCGGCGTATGCACAAAATACATTTCCGGATTCTGAGAGTGAAACGGCCCGCCATGCACATTCCCGCCCGAAGGCCCGCGAATCACCAGCGGCGCCGGCGCGTTCCACCGGTAATGCGCCTTGGCCACCATGTTCGTAATCTGATTGAAGGCGCAGCCAATAAAATCCATGAACTGAAACTCCGCCACAGGACGCAGCCCCGTCAACGCCGCTCCAAACGCAGCGCCCACGATGGCCGACTCAGCCAGCGGCGTATCGATCACGCGCTCCGGCCCAAAGTGATCGATAAATCCATCCGTCACCTTGAACGCCCCACCGTAGATGCCAATGTCTTCGCCCAGGCAAAACACGGTAGGATCGCGCTGCATCTCCTCCCAAATCCCCTGCCGAATCGCTTCCAGATAAGTCAGCTGAGCCACTGCCAAACTCCTTCATTTCTAATAAAATAGCACCAGACAGGTGCACTCGAATGCCGAAAGACATTGACTTCCGCCCTCGACGCGCATCTAATCCGCTTGTGAGGCCATATGATTTCTGACCTGGAAAAACTCTCCGAGGCGCTCGACAACTCTACTTTGTCCAGCCAAATCGTGTCCACTGTCACCCAGCAAAAAGATTGGATCGCCACCGAAATCGCTAAGCACGGCTCGGCCATCGTCTCAGTACGCGGTCGTCAGTATCGTGTCCGAGCGGCTTCCGCGAAGAAGCCCTCGGAGAAATAGCTTCCGGAACTAACTGACTCAGCCATCACGCCGGCATGGTCACCCTTGTCGTCTCCTATTACCTTATCGCCTACCTGCTGACTCCAGCGACTCTGTTCCGCTGGGTCGTATCTCTTTTCATCGCTCTCAAGAATTTCCAACGCACGAGAACGCAAGAGATAACCTTCGCAGCCGGAGCGGCTCTTCTTCCCTTCGTCCTGGCTGGACTGACGGTTTGGAGCGGACTCATCCCGCACCCCGTCCCAGTAAATGAAACTTGGGCAGACCGGCGCTCCGATTACAAAATAGTTTATGCGGGACTAGTGGACGAAAAAGAAGGAACGTCGAAACAGTTTTGGCGGGCGGTGACGAACTGTGGCAGGCGGCAAGTAGACTTTCTACTCTTCTACTACGGATTCGTTTTGCTCGAAGCCGGCTGTTTTTCTGTCTGCGTGCGAAAGTATGGCGACTGGAAAGACAATCGGATTTACCGCGCGTTAGCCAGTAAGTTTCTCCTGCCCCATCTCTCCGAGTGGGAGATGCTTCTCACTCCTTTCAACTTTCCGTCGCATAGCCGCCTGGAGGTCTGGGTCGACGTTCTGACTAGCGACGGCATTCTTTTCAGAGGAGTATTGAGCGACCGTTTTCTGGACGCCAATGGCGTCCTCACGGGGATCGTTCTGGCACCCAGACCCGCCACCACGCAGCCGTCCGCTCCTGACGCGGAACACAGTCCCAAGCGCTTTGACCGCGAGAAGTACAATCGGGCAGCGGCGGTCCGTCCGTATTCCACGACTCCTCAGGACTACTGGCGTGACATACCGGGCGGCGCCTTCTACATCCCGATTGAAAAGATTCTCAACCTTAACGTGAGTTATGTGGACGAGGGCGGACCCATTGCGGCCGCGCAACAAGCAACCTTGAAACTGACTCAGACCTTGGATCTAGAGATTGAGCCGCTGCCGCCCGAACCAGACGAAGCCGATGACCTGAGCGAGTAGCTTCTACTTCAAATGCACCACGGCTTCGCTCTGCTTCAACCCGCCCGAAGACGTTCGCGCCTTCGGCATTCCATACTTCGGCTTGATCACGTGGCAGCCGTTCTCGCACAACACGCCGCCAGCAGCCGACTCCGGCGTCGGCATGGGAGAGTTCACCGCAAACTCGCGATCCTCCTCAAGCTGCCGCTCCACATCGACAATCAGATCGTTGTTCTGCTGCGCCGTCAGCCACTTCTTTTCTTTCACCAGATAATTCTCAAAACGCGCAATCGGATCGCGCTTCTTCCAATACTCAAACAGCTTCTGCGGCACGTACGCGGCAGCATCATGGATGGCGTGGCCCTTCATGCGCATCATCTTCGCCTCAATCATCGTCGGACCTTCGCCCCGCCGCGCCCGCTCACACGCCTCATGCGCTGCGTCGTAAACCTGGCAAGGATCGGTCCCGTCTACAATCACTCCCGGGATTCCATATGCAATGGCACGCTCCGCCAGATCGGCGACGCGAAACTGCATATCCACCGGCGTCGAATATCCCCAAAGATTGTTCTCGACAAAAAGCACCAGCCCCAAATTCTGCACCGCGGCAAAATTGATCCCCTCATAGGTCACGCCCGTGGACTGTCCGCCATCGCCAATGTAAGTCATCACCGCAATGTTGCGGCCCTGCAAACGCGCGCCCAGCGCCACTCCCGCCATCACCGGCACGACGTCGCCCAACGTCGAAATCGGCGCAACGATATTGTTCTTCTCGATATCGCCGAAATGCGACGAGGCATCACGCCCCTTCGTTGGCGAGCCCGCCTTCGCCATGTATTGCATCATGATGTCGCGCGGCGAAAATCCACGCACCAGCAGCGACCCCTGATTCCGAATCAGCGGCCCCAGCCATTCATCAGGGCGCAGCGCATACGCAGATGCGCACGAACAGCCCTCCTGCCCCAAGCCAAAATAAACCCCGCCGACAACCTTGCCCTGCTTGTACAAATTCTCGAGCGCGGTCTCCATGCGCCGATTGAGCAGCATCCATCGATAGATTTCGATCGACTGCTTCTTGTCCAAATACTTCGACTCGCGAATCGGAGGCACCGGCGCATCGAAATCTCCCTGCGCCTCATACTTCACCACGTCGCCAACTCGCACCTGCCGCACATGAAAGTTAGGCCGCTCCAACCGGTAATCGACGATGGTATAAGTGCGCTGCGAAGAAAAAGGATTGCCAGAATCGCTCGCGGGACGGGACGTTCCGTTCGAACGCGAAGAAGTCTTGGGCGGAGCTTTAGATTTAGTCTTCGTCATGAAAGGAGAAGTTTACAACAGACAAAATCCTAACCCGCAAACCACCCAATTAACAAACGCTCAGTCATCCCGAAGACCCCGCGTTCTCTCCAGCGGGGCGAGAGCCTGCCCTGAGCGAAGCCGAAGGGGATCTGGCGTGCAGCATCAACACTCAAGCCAGGAACACATCATCCCCGCGCAACTCCCTCAACTCGCGCGGAACCTGCAAAGGCACGCCAACAGCAGGAAGCAGCGCATCCAACGAATCCAGCCACAGGATCTGGCTCTCGAACACGCTGCCAAAGTTGCGCGAAATAGAATTCGCCACGTCCTGCATCACAACCGTCTTGCCAATCTCTTTCACCATCGAAGTCACCGGCTTCGCCACCAATCCACAAGGCACAATCAAATCGAAGTAACTCAGATCGACATCGACATTCAACGCAAAGCCATGCGAGGAAACTCCGCGTGAAATGTGAATCCCCATCGCCGCAATTTTGGCCTCGCCGTCGGTCCAGACCCCAGTCAACTTCTCGACACGATGCCCTGCAATCTGAAAGTCGGCGCACGTGCGAATCAGCACTTCTTCCAGCCGCCGCATGTATTCGAGAACTCCAAGGGTCTTGCGATTGGGATCGTGCGAAGGGAACGCGCGCAAATCGAAGATAGGATAGCCCACAATCTGTCCGGGACCATGAAACGTAACGTCTCCGCCGCGATCGCACTCAAACACCCCAACTCCGCGCTGGGTAAGCACTTCCGGTGAGGCCAACACATTCGCAGCCCGAGCATTCCGTCCCAGCGTAATCACGGGAGAATGTTCCAACAGCAAAAGCACGTCGCCAATCCGGCCCTCTTTGCGCAACTCGACCAGACGACTCTGCAACGCAAGCCCAGTTGCATAATCAACCGTTCCGAGTTGGAGAACGGAAATCAAAGCTCACCTATCGCGGGCGAACGCGAATGCCTCTGTGACCCTCTGTGATACCTCCTTGTCCTCTGTGTTAAAGAAAAATCTCAAACACAGAGAACACTGAGGTTTCACAGAGGAGCGACAGTGTCGTTCCCGTGTCGAGCCAGTCCTTGCAGATGAAACGCAATCGCGTCTTTCATCGCGCGCTCAACTTCTTCGCGAGTCATGCCCGTCGCAACGCATCCATCTGAGTCCGGCGAGTAAGCGGAGTAGCCCGTGCCCGTTTCCTCAATCACAATTTCGTAAGTCTTGGTTCATCAATCCACCCATCGGCTTATAGGCCTGTCACCTTGAGCCGCCACTTCTCGCTGGTCATCTTATGCGGCTCAAGTAACTCGCAAATCTCTACGCTCGGGTTAGTTGTCGAATACCCCTCCCGTTCCCAAGACTTCGTCTCAGTCCATTTGACCCTTTCAGCGACAGAAAGAGCTTCTGCGTATGTGAGAGCATACGTCACGGTCTTTTTGGGATCGTCAACAAACCAGACGTAGGCGATGATCATTTCCTCAAACTTCTCATACTTCTTGAACAGGCTGAATGATCTCTGAGATGCCGCCTTCATCTGTATAGGGCAAGCTTTGAATTTTGGAATATCTGAATACGCGATCAGATCGATGCCTCGATCTCGCGCTGGCACCGCGATTTCTAGGCCCGCGTGCAGAAGTTCAGAGCCAAGAACATTTCTTCCGATCAGTTCAATGACCTGCGTGTCGACTATTCTTTCTTCCATCGCTTTCTCCATTTAGATCAGAGGACAACCCTCACGCGTTAATCGCCATGCCATACACGCTGTTGCTGGCGTCCAGCATGGCTTCTGCCAGCGTGGGATGCGAATGGATCGTCCACATCAAATCTTCCACCGTGGCTTCCAGCTCCATCGCCGCCACCGCCTCGGCAATCAACTCCGTCGCCTGCGGCCCGATGATGTGGACACCCAAAATCTCTCCATACTCGGCGTCAGACACGATCTTGATGAAGCCCTCGTGCTGGCCCACAATCGACGCGCGCGAATTCGCTGTGAAGGGAAACTTGCCCACCTTCACGTCGTGGCCCAGCTCGCGAGCTTTGGCTTCGGTCAATCCCACGCTGCCAATTTCAGGATGGCAATACGTCGCATTCGGAATGTGCAGCGGATTAATCGGCTTGCCCGGCTTGCCCGCAATCTTCGTCACTGCAACAATGCCCTCCATCGCGCCAACGTGCGCCAGTTGCGGCGTTCCGAGGACGATATCGCCAATGGCGTAAATGCCCGGCTCAGAAGTTTGCATCCACTCGTTCACTTTGACGAAGCCGCGATCGGGCTTGATCGAAGTTTTCTCAAGGCCGATATTTTCCGTGCGCGGCTTGCGTCCCACCGCGATCAGAATCTTTTCCGCATCGATCTTCTGCGTCTTGCCATCCACGGTGAACGTCACCGCGACGCCCGTTTTTGTCTTTTCCACTTTGTCCATCTTCGCGCCGGTATGAAAGTTGATGCCGCGCTTGCGATACACTCGCGCCAACTCCTTCGACACCTCTTCATCTTCCACCGGAACCAGCCTCGGCAGCATTTCGAGAATCGTAATTTCCGATCCAAATGAGCGGAAGATCGAGGCAAACTCCACGCCCACCGCGCCCGCGCCCACAATCACCAGCGACTTCGGAATCTCCGTCAGATTAAGAATTTCGATGTTGGTGAGAATCTTGGAATCAGCCTCCAGCCCAGGAATCATGCGCGCTTCCGAGCCGGTTGCCAGCAGAATATTCTTGGCGCGCACCTGCGTCGTCTTGCCGCCCTCGGTCACATCGACGGTGAACACGCCGCCCTTCGCCGGCCCGGTCAGCTTGCCGTAGCCTTTGACCGTGTCGACTTTATTTTTCTTCATCAGGAAGTCGAGACCCTTGGAATGCTTGGCCACGATCTTCCCTTTGCGCTCTTGAATCGCGCCCCAGTTAAGCTTGCGCGCGTCCACGCCCTCGATGCCGTATTCTTTGGCTTCCTTGAGGTGATCCCACAACTCGGCGTTGAACAGCAGCGCCTTGGTCGGAATGCAGCCGACATGCAAACAGGTGCCGCCGAGCGGCCCGTCTTTTTCGATGATGGCAGTCTTGAGTCCGTATTGTCCGGCGCGAATGGCGGCGGTATAGCCCGCGGGGCCGCTACCGATAACCGCAAGGTCGTACTGAGTTTCAGGCAATGAAGTCACTCCCAGCTGGATAAGATGAGGTCGAGCAAACCTTTGATTCTAGCCGAGAGTGGGGCAAGATGCGAGAGCGCAGCCGTTTGATTAGATCACGTACTACAATTCTTGCAGGGTTCACCGGGACTATGAAACCGCCATATATTTTCTTGCTGCCCGGCGTCGCCTCACTTTCAGCGGCTGTAGTATTCACCTGTGCGGGCAAGGTGTGGGTCCGTTTCAATGGCTGGGTCTACCGCGCAAAAGAACCCACGTCGTTTTGGGGGGAAGTTCTCTCTATTATCTCGGCGGCGTTTTGTTCGTCGGATACTTCTTGTATAAGGTCTAAGAGCGTTACTAAGCGTACCTTTGATTGAGTTAAGTTCAAAGACGGGGGCTGATACCCGTTGTCGGGTTGCTACACCGGAATCGAACGCCTTGCCCGACTCGCGCGACACTTATCCGGTCTGTGTACGGGAGGGCCCAGCCCCCAACGGCCCCAAATCATGGTATCAGCGCGACTATGTCTTGGCGCCACGGAACGTGACTCCTGCAGCTAGTCGTATGCCCACATATCTTCGCGGGTCATTGGACTCATAGTCTCGTCGGGATACTTGTAAAATCCGTCGAGGGCGACATCCCACACCATTGGTAAGAATCGCTTTCTCAGGAAACCTTGGACGACAACGAGTATCCCTCCACTCGGCAGAGGATCGACAATTATCGAGAGTTTCGCTTTGCGTTTTCCTACTACAAATCGTTCTGTAGGTTCGTCTGAACGCCGAAGCTGTTCGAACGCGAGCTTCCTTAGCCCGTCGCCTCGCTCGTTTACGAGACTCCGAAATTTGCGAAGGTCTTCACTCACGACAATTTCTCTCCAACACGATGGCGCGACGCGTCATGGCACCACAACCAACCTGCGCCCACCCTCGCGCTGCCATGCGCTCTCAATATCCGCGAGGGGGACGCGCTCGGTTTCGATGCGCAGGTCGCCGGTTGCGGCGTGGGCCATGACTTGATGCATCGCGTCCACTAAAAGCTCGCGGGACGGAATGCCCGCCGTGCCCATGATCGTCAGCGGCGTGCTGCGCAGCGCGGCGGCGGGAAGCGAGATGGTCGGCCCCGCGCTCTCTCCCACTTGCACCAGCCGGATTTCCGACGTCACCGCCGCGAATTCTTTGCGCGTGATCGCCGCCACAAACGCTTCCGTAGGCGCGCCCCACAGGTAGTCGATCACAACCTGAAAGCCAGACGGACCCGCCTCGCGCGCAAACGCCGCGGTCAGTTCGGCCGCCGGAACGTCGAGTTGAATGGTCGCGTCCGCGCCCACGCGAAGCAGCGAACTCAGCACTTGCGGATTGCGTCCCGCAGCTACGACTCTCGCAGCGCCCAGCAACTTGGCAATGCTCACCGCGAGTCTGCCGGTGACTCCGGTCGCGCCCAGGATCAAAACATTTTCGCCGGCAACCAGCTTGGCGCGCGCCGAAAGCGTCAGCCACGCAGAGATGCCGGGATTGGGCAACGCGGCGGCAGTAGCATCGTCCACGTCATCGGGCACGGGAAAACAATATGCACGGGGGACAACCGTGCGCTGCGCCATCGCTCCGTAAGGCGGACGACATCCAGCAAAGAACACGCGCGATCCATCGCTCAGCCGTCCGACGCCATCGATCCCGCAAATACAAGGAAGCTGCCGCGGCTTCGCATAATGCGTGCCGCTGGCCAGTTGCTTATCGATAGGCTTCAACGACGCCGCAAGAACTTCGACAATCGCTTCGCCATCCCCGGCAACCGGATCGGCGAATTCCTCATAGCGTGGGGATTGTCCGAGAGCGTTTAATACGGCAGCGTACATAAAAGTTCTTCAAGCTCCCAGCAGCCGCGCCGCGTCCTTAGCGTGATAAGTAAGGATCATGCTCGCCCCCGCACGCCGAATCGAGAGCAGGGTTTCCATGATGATGCGGTCGCGGTCGATCCATCCATTTTTTGCCGCCGCCTCGATCATGGCGTACTCGCCGGACACCTGATACGCGGCCAGCGGCAAGTCGAAGCGCTGCCGCGCCGCCGCGATCACATCGAGATAAGGCAGCGCGGGCTTGACCATAATCATGTCCGCACCTTCTTCGATGTCGAGCGCGATTTCGCGCATGGCCTCGCGCAGGTTAGCTCCGTCCATTTGATAGGAACGCCGGTCGCCAAACTCCGGAGCAGAATCGGCGGCCTCGCGGAACGGTCCATAGAACGCCGACGCAAACTTCGCCGCGTAAGAAAGAATCGGCAGATGGCTGAATTCGTTTTCGTCGAGAGCACGGCGAATCGCAGCCACCCGCCCATCCATCATGTCGGACGGCGCAATAACATCCGCACCCGCCCGCGCCAGCGAAACCGAAGTCTTTGCCAACAATTCAAGGGATGCGTCGTTCACAATCTCATAACCGGTCTCAGACTTCGCAACCACGCCACAATGGCCGTGCGACATATATTCGCAAAGGCAAACATCGGCAATCACGATGAGATCGGGCACCGCAGTCTTGATCGCACGCGCAGCCCGCTGTACTATTCCGTCGGGATCCCACGCCCCGCTGGCCTGCTCGTCCTTGCGCTCCGGAAGGCCGAATAAAATGACGGCGAGGATCCCCAAACCTCGCACCTCACGCGCTTCGTTCACGACTTCATCGACAGACAGATTGAACACGCCCGGCATGGAGCGCACTTCCTTGCGCACCCCTTCTCCGGGGCAAACAAATAATGGATAGACAAAGGCCTCTGGCGTCAGTCGAGTCTCGCGGACGAGAGCGCGCAGCGCTTCACTGCCGCGAAGCCTGCGCAGTCGGGTGATGGGAAATGCCATAGTCAGAAAGTTTATCGCGGAACCGCACGATCATGCTGAGCCCGAGCTTTCGCAGCGCCGGATTTCGCCTAAGGGCAGTCGAGCCACACCGGTCGCTCCACAGGATTCGCAAATTCGGGGACAATGAAAGAATGCCTCCGTTCGAAGAAGAAACGACCCGATTTATCGCCACATGGATGCAGCTTCGCCAGGTCATCCAGGCCGCGAACTTCAATCGCTTTCAGCAAGCCGGGCTGAGCGCCACTCAGTTCATGACCTTGAATGTGGTGCCCAAAGAAGGCATGACGCTGTCGGAGCTTGCGCGAAAACTGAACCTTAGCGCGGCAACTCTGAATGCGACCGTCAACTCCCTTGAAGAGCGAGGACTGGTCGGCCGCGCCCGTCAAGCTGGCGATGCCCGCAAGGTGAGTATCCGCGCGACAAAAAAAGGGGAAGCGATGCAAAATTCCGCTTCCCTGGAGTTTCACGCTTTCATGGCCGGCCTGTTTGCTCGGATGAGCAAGACGCGGCGCGAAGGACTGCTGACGGGCCTTGAGCAGATGGTCGAATTCAGCCAACTCAGCGCGCGGAAACCCGAATCTACTCGCCGTGCGGATGTCGCTGTTCGGGTGGAGCGTAGTTCTCCGCGATCTCGGTCGCGGTGATTTTTATAGCGCTGTTTTGCTGAATTAAGGATGCGATTTCACTATCGGTTTTGCCGCGTTTCCGCAAGGACTCGATTTCGTCGCTGATCATGCCCACAAACGCTTCTATGGGAAATTGTTCGGGTTCCAGTCCGGCCGCTTCGCGCAGCGACTTTTGCGCCTTGATCGCTTCTTCCACCGGGTAAAGTTTTGGTTGGCTCATTTGCATTCCTTTCGTAGTACTAACTATAATCGGGACGGGTCGCTGTGTAAAGGCCGCTTTCATCGCCCCGCGGACCAAACCCGAAACCACACTTGCTCGCGCTCTTGCAGTAGACTGAAGACTCACCACTTTTCATGGGCACACGCCGCAAATCCCGCGAACTCGCGCTCCAGATGCTGTTTCAGGCGGACATGGGTAAACAGACCGCGGACGCCGTGCGCTCCACTTTCTGGCGAGGGCGCGGCGAGGTTGAGTCCGAGGTGCAGGGCTTTGCCGACGATCTGTTTCGCGTGGCCACCGACCGCAACGCCGAGATCGACGAGATCATCGAGCGCCACGCCCAACATTGGCGCCTGGAGCGCATGGCCGCCGTCGATCGCAATGTGCTAAGAGGAGCGGTAGCGGAGTTGCTGAGCTACCCCAAAACGCCGCGCGCCGTAATTATCAACGAAGCGCTGGAGATCGCGCACAAATACTCCGCCCCAGAGTCGGTGCAATTTATCAACGGCGTACTCGACAGCATCGGCAAAGAACTTGAAGCCGCCGCCGCCAAAGCCTAAGGCTGAACCGCCAGAAGATTGGGCTTGCAGGTTGATGAATAAGGATTTCCCGCCGAATTCAAACACAGGTTTGTCGGAAAGCCGATCTGCTGCACATCCCCGCCCAGGACGGTGTTGATGACATGTACCAAGCCGTCGCTGGCCGCAACATACAGCAGGTTTCCATCGGGCGACAGCGCGGCCTGCAACGGAGTGGCATTGCCTGCCAGCGGCAGCGCGGTCGAACTTAATCCCAAAATGTCGAACACGAAAATACTGGTCGCATTGGAAGCGACGATGTACGCCTTGTTGCCATCCGGGCCAAGAATCAACTGCGTGGGGGTGAAATTGCCCTCGCCCAGATTGAGGGATTGGCCAAGCCCCGTCGTCAGGGTGGGAGAACATCCAGTGGGCACAGTCGACGCATCGACCAGAGTCACATTCGGCGGATCGAGCGCCAGCAACTGCGTGGAGTTCGGCAGCGCCTTGAAAATCGCCGGAGGGGCAATCCCCGTTACGGTCGGCCCCGGCAAGTTGTCACACGTCGTATAAGTTGAGAACGTCGCCCCCGTCGAGCCCCCCGAAAGATAGGCAAATGCCCCAATGGGCAGAAACGCGACGCCGGTCGCAGGAGCCGTCAGCGGGATTGTCTGGAGCGCATCCTCTCTGGAATATATGTAGAGAGTACTGCCAGCGACGATGTACCCCTTGAGGCTATCCGGCGAAAAATCCGCCGCGGTGGCTCCCGTAATCGGCAGCGCGGTCAGCGCGTTGGTCAACGTGTTGAGCAGATACACGATATTGGGTTGCGAAATCGTGTCCGAAAGCACGAGCTCACTGCCGTCCGGCGAGATCGCCAGCACCTTGCCTGGAACCGACGTAAACTGTCTCACGCTGGGGCTCGAAGCGTTAAATACCATCAAGCCCTTGGTCCCGAAATCGGCATAGTCCGTTCCGAGATAGGCCGTCGTCCCGGCGCGATTGAACACCAGCGAATTGGGCGTGGAAGGCAAATCCGTCGCCGTGCCGGGAATGTTTGTCGCTGCGGGAATTGGAACGAGTTCGGGTATGCAGCCGTCCTTGGTACCACAGTCCTGGCTGGTCACATAGAAGGTCGCCGATTCGGTGGTGGAAGTCCCGCCGCCGTTGGGAACCACCACGATATTCACAATCCCTTCGGGATAAATCGGCAGGCTGGGAGTGAATCCAATATTGCAGTTGGGCGGCGTACACGACGCGGTGATTGCGGAGTTGCCGATCGCGCTCGGGGTTGCCGTGGCGGTCGCGCCATAGACGCTGGTCGTGGATGCGGCGCTGGTGAAGCAGCCGCTGGCTCCGCCCACGCCGACCGACAGCGAATCGGATGAGCACCAGGTGATGGGCACGCCCGTAATCGAAACCCCTTGATTGTCGAACACCTTCGCAATGATCGTCTGCGCCTTACTGCCGGTGGGCACGACCATCGAATTCGGAGCGCCGATAATCGAAACCGAAATGGATTCCACGGGACAGGTTTCGAAAGGATATGGAGCGCTATTGGTCTGGTCGACGCTGGCAATGATCGAGGTCGTTCCAGGGATGTTGGCGGTGGCAATCGTCTGTCCCACCTGCAAGCCGACGATAGGTGCGGTGACGGTTGCAGTTTGCAAGGTCGCCACGGTCGCGTTGGTCGACTGCCAGGTGAAGGGCCCCACCGTGGCGGTGATGTCCGTACCGGGCCCGGAGAGTGTGGAGCCGCTGTAAGCGGTTGCCTGATAAATGTAACTCTGCGGCGGAGTCGGGACGCCCTCTTTCGAGAAGCAGGGATAAATCGGCGCAAGCTGCCCCGGCGCGGGCGAGATGGCGACCCGGTCGATATGCTGGTGCACGTAAACCGTCACTGATGGGCTGCTCACACCTTGCGCCGTTGCCGTAATCACTGCGGTGCCGATCTGTCCCGGCGTACAAACCTCCGGGCTGGTCAACGAATCCCACGACCCGGCACAAGCCAAGCCATTACTGGCGATGGTCACTACAGCAGTGTTGCTCGACTGATAGTAGATCGGTTCGGCAATCGCCCTGTTGGTGGAATCGAGCGCGGTGCCGGTGAATTGTCCGGTGGCGCCAAGTTCCAGAGAAGCGCTGCCGGTGGGTGTAATCGACATGATGGAAGGCACCGCATACACCGCAATGTGAACCGCGTTTCCGCTGCTGCAGGCTCCACCCATGAGAAGCAGCGCCAGACCCACCATGGCGGCCACCACGCGGTGCGTCGACTTCTGAATGGGAGGCAAGGGCTGAGACTTAAAACCAGGACGCTTAAGGATAACGGGTAAACCTTTCTGCATGATCCGGAAGGTTAAGTTTAGAGACTAGGTGGGATTTCAGCAAGTCAGGGATGCACCCCGGGCGCCCTGTTTCCTCCCCGATCGCGCGGATAGCACACAATTACCCCGGTAATCTTCCCGCTGGAGTAGGTTGGTGGAAGAATGACGATGGGGAGCAAATCGGGTGAATCCCCTCGGAGTTGCGCCATGATAGACCGCTACCGACCGTTCGCCATCATTTCCTCTTTCCTCGTTCTATTATTTTCCGTGGCCAGCCATGGCCAGAGCTCATCTCCGGAGGACTTGACGTTACGCGATGGAGTCGTGGTTAAGCTTAAGATTACGAAAACGTTCACCTCGGCCGATGCGCGTCCCGGTGACAAGATCGAGCTGGAAGCGGACGACAACGTCTTTGTCGGCCAACGTCTCGTGATCGCGAAGGGATCGTCGGCGAGCGCCACGGTTACCGCTGTTGTACCTCGCAAAGGGCGCGGCCACGACGGCCGGCTGATCATGCACCTGGATTTTGTGACTTTGGCGGATGGAGAAACCGTCTCGTTGCGAGGCGCGGGTACAGGCCACGATCCCGCCAGTCAGGGTTTTGTGGAAGCGCAGAATTCGGTTAGCTCGGCCGATTCCGCAGCCGGGCAATATCTGCATGGCAAAGATGCGGCCTTCGTGCAGGGAACCCAAATCACGAGTTACATCAGCGGAGACATGCCGCTGGATCAGTCCCGCTTCGCTCTGCCCACCGCTGGCGGTCCGTCGCCACCTCAAATGACGCGCCTGGAAGTGACCTCGTCGCCGAGTTCGGCAGAGGTTGACGTCGACGGACAATTTATCTCGAACACACCGGCGTCCATAGGACTTAGCGCTGGACCGCATATCGTCTTAGTGCGCATGACGGGCTATACGCCCTGGAAGCGCTCGGTGAACGCCTCTGGTGGGGTGATGAACTTCACCGCCAATCTCAATTCTGACGGAAGCGGGTCCGCTTCGAACTGCTTCAGCGGACTGGATTGCGCCCAATCGGTGGGCGATGCCGCGCGGAGTTATAAGGCCCAAAAAGACGACGCTGCGGCCCAGCGCTAACAGAATTTATGCGGCCGTATCGTCGAGCTTAATCCGCAGTGATTTCAGGAATTTCATATCCTGATCGCTGATCTTGAACTCAGGATTGCTGGTTAGCGTGGTGACCATCGAAGTCTTATCGGCGGTGTTTTCGCCCGGCTTGCTGACCCCAATCGTAGCTTCGAGGACCAGGAAGATGTCGTAGCCGCCGTCTTTAATTCGGGAGACAACTTCTGCGATGGAGTCCGAGTCGGATAGTGATTCGTTGATCGCTTCTCCCAGCTCTTTCATGAGCTGCTTTAGTTGCTGGTCCACTCGTCCCCCTTGGGCTCCAAATTTGTCGTTCCCGACATTCCTGACCAGTTAGATGCTAGCTGGGCCGAAATGCTTCGCGCTAGTGCCATCAAGGCTTCATTGTAAACCCGGTCATCCCCTCAAGGCTTGCTAAAATCTTCTTTCGCAGTAGATCCGATATGGCCAAGTTGTCCAACGCCCAAAAAGCCGGGATTGTAGCGCGAGTGGCGGCCAAGCAGGTTGGGCGCTCGAAGACCTTCGGGGCAGTCGTTAAGGGAGGGCGCGCGACGGCGGCTCACACCGGCCGGGTGATGAGTCAGCTCTGGCTCGAGGTTACTGGCTTCACTTTTCTGGCGCTAGCGGCGATCGGTGGGGTCGAAATCGTTCGCACTTATCTGAAATACCATGCTGGGCAGACTGGTCGCGGGCGCGTAATCCTCGCCGTTTGCTTTACTCTGATGTTTGCCTGGTTCGGGATCAGTTCGTTCTGGCGGGTCAGGCGTTCGAGGAAGGCGTAGCTTTTGCACTGCTCTGTGAAACCTCCGTGTTCTCTGTGTTTCAGATCTTGCTCGATCAACCCGGAAAAGATTAAACACAGAGAACACGGAGGGAACACAGAGGTTCACTGAGTTTTTTCATGAGTGAGAAGCCGATCTCCGATCCTGAAACTTCGTCGCACATCCCGGTGCGGAACTTGTATATGGCCACCGACCTTGCAGCCACTCCGGAGGCGGGCTTTCCCGGCGAATACCCCTACACACGCGGCGTTCAGACGACCATGTACCGTGGACGTCTCTGGACCATGCGCCAGTACGCTGGCATGGGTGACGCCGAGGAGTCCAATAAGCGCTACAAGTATCTGCTGGCCAACGGCACGACGGGACTCTCTGTAGCGTTCGACCTGCCGACGCAAATTGGATTCGATTCCGATCATCCGCTCGCGGCGGGCGAAGTCGGAAAAGTCGGCGTCGCCATCGATTCCATCGAAGACATGGAACGGCTGTTCGGCGGCATCGATCTGACGAAAATTTCTACCTCGATGACCATTAATGCGACGGCTGCTATTTTGCTGGCGCTCTATGTTGCCGTGGCACGTCGCCAAGGGGCAGCCACGAACAAGCTTTCGGGAACCGTGCAGAATGACATTCTGAAGGAGTACGCCGCGCGCGGCACTTACATCTATCCCATTCCGCACGCCATGCGAATCGTCACCGATCTTTTTGCTTGGACTAATGAGCAGGTGCCTGAGTGGAATACGATCTCGATCTCCGGCTATCACATGCGCGAGGCGGGATCGACGGCCGTGCAAGAGGTCGCGTTCACTCTGGCGAACGGAATGGCGTACGTACAGGCAGCCATCGACGCCGGACTCGACGTGGATAAGTTCGCTCCGAGGCTGTCTTTTTTCTTCAACGCGCACAGCAATTTTCTGGAAGAGATCGCCAAATTCCGCGCGGCGCGGCGCATGTGGGCGAAGATCATGCGCGAGCACTTCAAGGCAAAGAATCAAAAATCCTGGATGCTGCGCTTTCACACTCAGACTGCCGGCTCGACTCTGACCGCGCAGCAGCCGGAGATCAACATCGTCCGCACCGCGCTGCAAGCCATGGCCGCCGTTCTCGGAGGAACCCAGTCGCTGCACACCAATGGCTACGACGAAGCGTTAGCTCTGCCTACTGAACAAGCCGCGCGTACTGCATTGCGTACGCAGCAAGTCATCGCTTACGAAAGTGGAGTCGCGAATACGATCGATCCTGTGGCGGGGTCTTATTACATAGAGTCGTTAACCAGCGAGATCGAAACTCGCGCCAACCGGTATTTAGCAAAGATCGACGCCCTGGGCGGAATGTTGAAGGCCATCGAACGCGGTTACGTGCAACAGGAAATCCAGAACGCCGCCTACGAATATCAGCAGCAGGTGGACCGCGAGGAAGCCATCGTCGTGGGAGTGAATCGCTTTACCCTGGAAGATGAAAAACCGATTCCGGTGCAGAGGATCGATCCCGCGCTGGAGCCGAGGCAGATCGAGCGACTGAAAGCGCTGCGCGCGCGTCGCGATCAAGCAGTGTGGCAGACTGCACTGCGCGCGGTCGAAGATGCAGCCCGCTCTGGGGAAAATCTCATGCCGCGCATTCTGAGCGCGGTCGAAGCGTACGCAACGGTGGGTGAAATTTCGGATGCGTTGCGCAGAGTTTTTGGGGAGTATAAAGAGGCGGTTGTGGTGTGATCGTGTGGCGCGGGCGAGACTATTTTATCCCGTAAAGGTACGCGTCCTCGATGTACATGCCTCCCAACTGAGTGTTACCGAGGCGCACGCCGTCGACCGACGCAGTTTGCCCGAAGACCGATCGCAGCGCTTGATAGAGCGGAACGTTCGGACTGATGATCTCGACCCTCAAGCTCTGTTCAAAATCGGCGGCGATGTGTTTCGTGATCTCTTCCAATTCGCGATACGCTTGCGTGAGAGGGATTTCATCGGCTTTAGAACTTGCCACGATGAGGTGCCATTCGTCAGACTTCGGCTTAAACAACCAAAAAACGCCGACGGCAGGAAATTTGTTCTGTCCACGCAGAACTCGCCAAACCGACCTTCCAAATTCGATATCCGTTGCGTTTAAAGATTCGACGTGTGCCATCACCATCTCCGCCTTATCCACTCCATAATTCCGTGCCATGCCTCTGAGGTGGCGCTATAGAAAGCGGCTGCTTCCAACTCACTTACGATGTCATAGCGCTTTCCATCGTCCCAGTCTCGCACGGTTTTCCAATTTAGCCTCAGTTGCGAATCTGACCTCATAGACTCTTGTAATTCGTCCCAGAGCGCGCCGTTCAATTTAAACAGCTTCTCCAGATTGTGCACATACATGGCGAGTACGAAGTCTTTGTCTGGAAAATCGTGCTCCTTCACCGCACCCGCCAAGCAGGACTTGAGGGCACACTCTATAGCGAGTCCCTCCATGTAATACGAACCCGTCCACAGGTTGTTTGCGAGTAGGATTCGAGACTCCTCCATCCTCGCATCGGAAATCTTGCGAAGAGTCTCTCGGTTCAGTCGAGCGATAGGCCTGGCGCGCGAACCAGCCTTTCTCCACGAGTATACCCCGCACTCGCCCTAGAACAGCGCCGTCGGCCTGCGCTTCCAGCTCTTGCCTTTTTCCTGTGAGACTTTTTCTACGTCGGCGACATACGCGCCGGTCTGCGTCAGGATGTGGTGCAGGTCGTTGCCCAGGCTGATGAAGTTGAATCCTTTGTCGAGAAATTCTCCGACGCGGGAGGTGCCGAACAAGAAGAGTCCAAGAATGACTTTGTGCTTCTGTGCGTGTTCGATCAGCTTCTTGGTCGCGGCATCAAGTTCCGGCGAAGTGTACATCTGCGGGAACTCGTATTTCTCGTAAAGCCCCATGGACATGCAGAGATCGTTCTGCCCGAGAAAAAGAATATCGACACCCGGCACGGCGGCAATTTCGGCAATGTTTTCAATGCACGACGCAGTCTCCACCTGCAATGCGACGATGCCGTCATGGTTGAAGTTGCCGGCGTACCCGAGAAGTCCGGCTTTGTTCATGCTGCGCTGCGGAAAATAAACCGACCTCGTGCCCACGCGCGGATACTTGGTGCAACTCACCGCCTCCCGCGCTTCTTCAGCAGTATTGATGTACGGAACCAAAACGCCGTCCGCGCCCAAGTCAAGCGATTGCTGAATCCCTGCGCGATCGTTATAGCCGCCGACGCGCACCAGCGACTTCGCGCCGCCGTTCGCGATGCCGCTGAGCATGGCGGAAAGCTTTTCGTAATTCATCGGGCCGTGTTGCGTATCGACAAGAAGCCAGTCGTACCCGCTATGCGAAAGTTGCTCGGCGACAGTCGGGCTGTGCGAGTTTACGAAGAGGCCGAGCTTGAGAGTTCCATGATGAAGTTGCTTCTTGAATTCAGCGGCGCTGATAGATTCCGGCATAAATTTTTCTCCTTGATGGCGACTGCCTAGTGTAAACGACGCACGGTCGCGGTCGGATGAATTTCTGGCCCAAAATGACCGGTGGGCGGCCTACGCGATCAGGTCTGCAATTCGCGCGGCATCGACCGCGGCCTTCACATCATGCGAACGAATCAGGTGTGCGCCCTTGAAGATAGCGACCGTTTCCGCTGCCAGCGTTCCATAGAGTCGATCTTGAATTCCAGCGTCTTTTCCGTCACGCGCCAACGCACGTCCAATAAAGGACTTCCGCGAAACTCCCGCCAACAGCGGATAGCGTAGCGAGTGGAATTCATCGAAGCGCTTCAGCAGGGGATAGTTTTCCTCGAAACTCTTGCCAAATCCAAAACCAGGATCGAGCACCAGTCGATCGCGTTTCACACCCGCCATCAGCGCTACGTCGGCGCGCTCACGAAGCTCGCGCTTCACGAGGGTTACGATGTCTTGCGCGGCGGGCTGGTTGTGCCATTCGTGCGGACGTCCACGCGTGTGCATGAGCACCGCTCCGCAAGATAATGCGGCGAGAGTCTTCACCATTTGCGCATCCCAGGTAAAGCCGCTGACATCGTTCACGATGCTGGCTCCCGCATCGACAGCGGCGCGCGCCACTTCGGCTTTGTACGTGTCGACCGAGATCAGGCAATCCGGGCGGGCGGCCTTAACCGCTTTGATGACAGGAAGAATTCGCGATGACTCTTCGTCCGCGGAAACGGACGGCGCGGACGAACCTGATGCTCCGGCCTTGACCCCCGGACGCGTCGACTCGCCGCCGATTTCGATAATGTCGGCACCGTCATCGAGCAATTGCAGTGCGTGAATCGCGGCAACGCTGGGATCAAAATAAAGGCCGCCATCGGAAAAAGAATCCGGCGTGACGTTGACCACACCCATGATCAACGTACGCTTGCCCAAGCTCAGAACGCGGCTGCCGATGTTCCAATCGAAGATGGCACGCATCAACTCATCTTTATATAGTCTGAGAGCGACGCGCGTCCATATAGCGTCGCAATGCATCCTGCCACGCCGGCATGGCAATCGAATAAGCGTCGAGGCTCTTCGGCGACAGCACAGAGTATGCCGGACGCGGTGCGGGGCGCGGAAATTTGTCGGTCGTTGTCGGCTTGACCTCGCAAGCTGAGCCGGAAAGACGAACGATTTCCTGCGCGAATCCGAACCACGTACATGGGCCGCGATTCGTCACGTGAACGATGCCCGTTGCGTCAGCTCGGCATAGCTGCATAATCGCGCTAGCCAGATCGACCGAGTAGGTCGGCGATCCCCGCTGGTCATCGACCACACTGATCTCAGGCCGCGTCGCCGCAAGTTTCAGAATCGTGTCGGGAAAACACTTCCCTCCCCGCCCGAAAAGCCAGGAGGTGCGGGCGATGCAGGCACCCGGAAGGATTTCCAGGGTGCGCTCTTCACCTTGTGCTTTGGACCGGCCATATACGCTGCGCGGCGCGCGGGGATGATCGGCTTCGTAAGGAGTAGTACTAAGTCCATCGAACACATAGTCGGTGCTGACATATAACAATCGCGCGCCGGACTTCTTCGCGGCTAGCGCGACGTTGGCCGCGCCGTTGGAGTTCACTGCAAAAGCCAGTTCCTGATTCGATTCGCAGCCATCGACGTCGGTGTAAGCGGCAGACAGCACAATCCACTCGGGACGAGTCTTTTCGACCGCGCGCGCCACCTGATCGTATTCGCGAATATCGGCATCGCGAGACGCCAACCCAGTGACTTCATCGTCGATCCAAACCCGCATCAGATCTTGTCCAAGCAAGCCTGATGCGCCAAAAACTGTCACTCTCATAATTTGTCCGCAGAGCTTTTATATCACTGCCCTTGCACTGCTATTAACTGGTGTCGCACAAGAGCAGGCAGGTTTCTCGCCTGCTTCAAATTCCGGTCGGGCCGCGTAACTCGCCTGCGACTTCGACCCCTCCTGCGCTATCATAAACACTAGATGAAATCGCTCCACTCATTTCAGACCGACGACGCCCGACTTATCCCGGTCGCTGAGAAAGTCATATCCGGCACGCGCCTTGACACTGACGACGCTCTGGCGCTTTACCGATCGACTGACATTCTGGCGGTCGGCTGGCTGGCCAATAGCGTCCGCGAACGCCTGCACGGCGATAAGACTTATTTCAACGTCAACCGCCATATCAATCCGACGAATGTTTGCGTAGCGGCGTGCCGCCTGTGCGCGTTCGGTCGCAAGAAGGATTCTCCCGGCTCCTACACTATGGCGCTTGAAGAGGCCTTTGAAACCGCGGCTTCGGGATACAACGAAGCCGTCACCGAATTCCACATCGTCGGCGGACTCCATCCCGATCTTCCGTTTCAATATTTTCTCGACCTCGTTTCCGGGCTCAAAGAACGTTTCCCTCAAGTCCATCTCAAAGCCTTCACCATGGTCGAAGTGGCGTATCTGGCAAAACGCGCCAAGCTGTCCATCGCCGAAACCTTGCAGCAGTTGAAGGATGCGGGCGTCGATTCCCTGCCCGGCGGCGGCGCGGAAATCTTTGCCGACCGCGTGCGCCACATCATCTGCGACCACAAGATTGACGGCGATGAGTGGCTGAGCACCGCTCGTCTGGCGCACAAAATCGGGCTGAAATCAAACGCTACCATGCTCTACGGCCACGTCGAAAACGACGAAGATCGCGTCGACCATTTGATGAAACTACGCGCCGTGCAGGATGAGACCGGTGGCTTCCAAACGTTTATTCCGCTGGCCTTTCATCCCGACAACACCGCGCTCCAGCATCTGCCAAAGACAAGCGGCATGCTGGACATCAAGCAGATCGCCGTCGGACGCCTCGTGCTCGACAACTTTCCGCACATCAAAGCCTATTGGCAAATGGTTACGGCAAAGATGGCGCAGATCGCGCTGCGCTTCGGCGCGGACGACATCGACGGCACGGTCGTCGAAGAAAAGATCTACCACGACGCAGGCGCGACCACACCGCAAGGCATGCGCCGCCAGGATTTGATTCGCCTCATCCGCGAAGCCGGACGCGAGCCCATCGAACGCGACACGCTGTACCGTCCGGTGACTCGGACGGAAACATCGTTCACCGTCGCGGTGTAGAACTAAGCAAACTTCCGTCGGCTTTATTTCTGCCCTGCCACAGACCTGATATTCTGGCGTCCATTCTCTCGCTCTTTACGGAGGCTGGATGGCCTTCTCTCGACGCGATTTCATTGCGACTGCGGTTGCCGGTTCTTTATCACTCGGAATCCATCCCAAAAGTCAGGCTCAGAAAGCCGACCCCAAGAACTCCGCGCCCGGCTTAGCCAGACTTCCGATGATCATTTCTGCGGGCTACGGCCTGAACCCAGTCTGCAGCCCGATCTTTGTTTCCTGTTCACGTGCGCACTGTTTTCGTGTACGCTGGAACTTACATGAAGAATATCACCCTTAGCGCCGACGAACGCCTCATCGAGCAGGCGCGCTTAGTTGCGCAATCCCGCCATCAAACGTTGAACGGAGCCTTTCGCGAATGGCTTGAGCAGTACGCGGCGCAGGCGGGAAACGGTGCCGCTATGGACGCCCTCATGCGCCGATTGGGCCACGTCCGCTCAGCGGGTCCCTATTCACGAGACGAAATGAATGGGCGCTAGATTTTTTCTCGACACCAACATTTTCGTATACGCCTTCGACGCCCGTGCTCCAGCAAAACGGAAACGCGCCACGGCACTTATCCGCGATGCCGGAGACACGGGGAACGGTGTGGTCAGCTACCAGGTGGTGCAGGAGTTCTTCAACGTAGCCTTGCGAAAATTCTCCGAGCCCATGAGCACAGCCGAAGCGGAACAATACCTCATAACCGTGTTCCGTCCTTTATTGGCAGTCCATTCTTCGCCCGCGCTGTATCTCACCGCCATTGAGATCGCTGGAAGGTATCGCCTGCGATGGTTGGATTCGCTGATCGTGGCGGGGGCTATCGAGAGCGATTGCCAGGTGCTTTTCAGCGAAGATCTGCAGCACGGGCAAAAGATCGGCGCCGTGCGAATCGAGAATCCATTCCTAGCCAAACCCGCGCCTAGGAGAACCTGACCTTCACATCCGGACTCTTCTCGAGGTGAATGCTGTCCACGAAGCGCACTTTGCCGGTGCGATGGGTCAGGATGACGGAGTGGGTTCGCGTCCCTTCGCCGAAGAAGCGGACGCCTTTTAACAGTGCGCCGTCGGTAACGCCTGTAGCGGCGAAAATCAGCTGCTTGCCCGGCGCCAGGTCTTCAGCTTCATAAATCTTGCACTTGTCTTTGATTCCCATACGCGCGATGCGTTCTTCGAGATCGGGACGGTCGATGACCAGGCGTCCCTGCATATAGCCGTTCAGGCAGCGGATGGCGGCGGCAGTGATCACGCCTTCGGGAGCGCCTCCTGACCCCATGACCGCGTGGACGCCCGTCCCCACGACGGCGGCCGCAATCCCTGCCGAAAGATCGCCGTCGCCGATCAGCTTGATGCGCGCGCCGGCGGCGCGAATTTCGGAAATGAGTTTGTCGTGACGCGGCCGCTCCAGCACCATGATCACCAGATCTTCCACATCGCGATCCAGCCGCTTCGCAATGTTCTTCAAATTGTCGGCGACGGGGGCGTCGAGTTCGACCGCATTCTTGCAGGACGGCCCGACGACAATCTTTTCCATGTAGCAATCGGGCGCATTGAGCAGGCCACCGCGTTCGGACGCAGCCAGAACTGTGATCGAACCCGGCGCTCCCGTTGCGCAGAGATTCGTGCCCTCCAAGGGATCGACCGCGATATCGACTTCGGGGACGTCGCGGCCATCGGGAAAATTGGCTCCGACGGACTCGCCGATATACAGCATCGGCGCTTCATCACGCTCGCCCTCGCCGATGACGATCGTGCCTCGCATGGGTATCGTGTCCATGGCCTGGCGCATGGCTTCGGTCGCCACCTGATCGGAAAGTTTGCGCGCGCCCTGCCCCATGGTGCGCGCCGACGCAATCGCAGCGTTCTCCACGACCTTCAAGAATTTCGAGGCCAAATCGCTTTCCAGATTCTCCCCAAAACTTCTCACTCTGCCTTCTACCCGCGTCTGTGTCGCCATTTCAGCCTCCTGGAACCAACCCGACCGAGTGTATACCGGCTTTTGAAAAAGGCAAAGCCCCCAGCGGACGGACCGCGACCCGACGTTTTCAGCGGACTATTTGTCTTGAAGGGATTCACTGATAAACTCTAAGGACGCGCCAGCGCATGCAACGAGTGTGGGGCTGTAGCTCAGCTGGGAGAGCGCGTCGTTCGCAACGACGAGGCCACCGGTTCGATCCCGGTCAGCTCCACCAAATATTTACCCAAGAGGTCTCGACGCAGCCCTATTTTCGCGATATCTTGGGGTCGCATGTCTTACTTCTTTCGTTTTCGAGTTTGTGCTGTTTTGTTAGCTGTCGTTACCTGCGCAATGCTTGAGGCTCAGCAGGATTTCACTCGCCCCCCCGATTATCGCGGTGTACAGACTCACATCCCCGGTGTTTTCGTAACGCCAGTGCCGGGCGCGCCTTTCTCCGGCACGGTCGAAATCTTGTCCAAGGAGATCCTGCCTGACGGATCGGTGTTCGCTCGCCACACCATCAATCACATCGCGCGCAATTCCGCGGGGGCGATTCACAACGAGCGACGCCGGCTCGAGCCGCCCGCTTTTCGGGGTGAACCGCCCATCGATGCCGAGCATATCTACGACCCTCAAACGCGCTTAAACACTTTCTTGAATCCCCACACCTTCATTGCGCGGCAAATTCTTAGGAAGAAGCCGCCCGAGCCTCCGGCGAATAGCACTCCCGAAAGCAGCGATACGCGGGACTCAGCGAACGTCATGACCCAGGTATCTGGGTACGGAAACCATTGCAGGCTTGCAACTTCGCGGCACCCGCAAACTGCGCACGGTTCCAGCCACCTTGAGCGGCACCGGAAAGGAGGTCACCATCACCGACGATTACTGGTACTCCGACGACCTCAAGATCTACCTTGTCCTCCGGCACAACGATCCCCGCACGGGGGAGCAGACCGTCGGCCTTGTTTCTGTCGATCGCCGTGAGCCCGACCCTTCCTTATTCCGAGTTCCTCCGACTTACAAGGTCGTAGATGAAACCCCAGTTGGGCCGCAATGAAGCAAGCCGTCGAGAACTGACGAGGCCTTCAAGGTTTGGCTGCGCCTCCGCCGAGTCGCAGAACCCCTTTCTGCGCCCGCTGTGAATCGGGTTGGAGTTGTAAAGCAGCTTCATATTCGGCTAGCGCTTCCCGCTCTCGGCCCGGCATTTGCGCCAGCACGTCGGCTAAATTCATGCGCGTGTCGGGATCGTTCGGTAGCAGCCGCAGCGCAGCTTCGTATTCGATGGCCGCATCCGCCAATCGGTCTGGCATGCGCGCCAGCGCGCCAGCCAGCAATTGGTGAATCTGCGCGTCGTGGGGCTGAAGCCGGGCGGCGGTTTGGAATTGGCTAACGGCTTCGGACGTACGATCGGGCATCTGCATCAGAATCGTGCCCAGGTTCATGTACGCTGGCACGTAATCGGGTTGCATACGAATCGCAGTCTTATATTCGGCAATGGCGTCGTCGATCCGTCCCGGCATTTGCGAATAAGCGTTGCCCAGATTCATGTGCGCTTTATAGTAGTCGGGCTGCATGCGCAGGACTTGCTGGAACTGGGCGACCGCTTCGCTCAATCCGCCGGGCACCTGAGAGAGGGCAATCCCCAGATTGTTGCGGGCTCTTACATACTTGGGATCGGCCTGCACCGCCGCGCGATACTCCACAACGGCATCGGCGATCCGTCCCTGCTTCTGGAGCAGGCTGGCCAGCGTGTCATGAGCGATGGCGTAGTCGGGTTTGAGGCGGACCGCGGTTTCATATTCGGCGATGGCCTCCTCTTCGCGGCCAGGGATTTTCGACAGCACTCCTCCGAGATTATTGTGGCTCATCCAACTCTCCGGATTGCGCGCTACGGTGGCGCGGTAGAGCGTTTCGCTGTCCGCGTAGAGGCTGCTCTGCTGCCAGGTCAGAATGCCGAGAGTGGCGAGCAGCAGAAATCCGGCGGCGTGTTGAACCCACTTCGCGGAAAAAGTTCGCGAAACGCTCTGCGTCAGCAGACTTGCAACCGGAACCATGATGGCGAGCGCCGCCAAATATTGGAAGTGATCGGCAACATAAGAGAATTTGAAAGGGAATACGTGAAGAAACCCGAGAACGGGGAAAAGAGTTCCGGCGAAGATCAGAAAACTCGCGAGGGGAGCGCGGCGCGCCCGTCCATTGGGACGCCTCGCCAGATACAATAATTCGGCCAACACTGCAAACACTGCGAGCGGATAAAGATACTGCCACCAGATCCGCGGGTCCACATCCCAGCGCGGATAGGAAAATATTAAGTGAACAGGCCACAGAGTCTTCGCCGCGTAGAAACAAAGGATGCGACCCGCCAACAAAATGTGTTGCACCGGCGTCAGGGTATAAGTGGCGCCGTTGGCTCCGATGTAGGTTCTCTCGACCCACGCGGTGAACAATCCTGAAGTGACGCCCAGCCCGAACCACGGCAGCAACGGTCGTACATCTCGCTGCCACTCCAAGCGGCCTCGCTGCCACCAGAAGATCACAAGAAGCACCGCGGGCAGCGTCGCGGTCACGCTCTTACTGAGCAGTGCGCACAGAAAGAGTAGAAGCGCCCATCGATACTGCGATGGCTTGCGGCTCCGGTGGAAGTGCAGGTAGGTGAGTAGCGAGGCCAGATAAAAGACGGCCGACAACGTACTCTTCTGCTCCGAGATCCAGGCGACCGCTTCCACGCATACCGGATGCAACGCAAAGATGGAGCCCGCCAACCAGGCTCCGCGAATCTCAAGCCGCCGGACGATGAACACGACGAGGCCCGCCGACACCACATGCTGGACAAGGTTGGCCAGGTGGTAGCCGAGCACGGCGTCTCCCCAAAGGCGGTGCTCCAGCCAGAAGGCGCCATGCAGCAGAGGATAGTATTGCTGCGTTGCGCCCAATTGAAACCAAATCTGGAACAGGCCATGCAGGGATTGCAACGCGGGAGAGGTAATGTGCGCGTCATCGTCCCAGAGCATACCTCCACGAAGCGCAGGCCAGTAAGCCGCAAGCGTCGCCAGAAAGATGGACAACCACCCGCCAACGTCTCGCGCCAGCGGTTGCCGCCAAGACACTGTTTCCGCAGCCTCATCCCGCTTCGCGCGGGACGGCTTGACAGATTTCCCCGTCGGTTTATGGATTTGCGAGGGCATTGAGCGGAAACAGAATCGACAGCCTGCTTTTACGGGGGAAAATTTTCCTGATTATAACCTCGTACGAATTCGGCGGCCATCGCCAGTTTCCGCGATCGCATTTTTTGCCTTGACACCGCGGCTTTATTAGGTCATTATTGACACTGTCATGACTGACCTAATCATTATGGGCCTTTTATTCGACGGACCCAAGCACGGTTATCAACTGAAGCGCGAGGCCGGCTTTCTGATGGGCCAGGGCGACATGCATAACAATCTGATTTATCCCGCGATGCGGCGCTTTGCCGGCGCGGGTTGGGTCACCAAGAAAGCGGTCCCCGGCGAGCGGGGTCAAACCCGCCAGCAGTATGCCCTTACAGTGAAAGGGCGCGCCGAATTGATCCGCGCACTCACGCAATTCGACGAGGAGGATGCCCGCTCCGATCAGGCTTTCCAGCTTCGGGTCGGGATGTTTGCCTTGATCGATCCAGCGGCACGGACAAACATTCTGGCGGCGCGCGAGGCGCATCTGCGGGGCCGGGAGCAACGCCTTCAGACCGTGAAAGCGAATCTGGACGTAGGCACCTACGGAGGCGAAATTATCGGCTTTCTGGCGGAGCAGACGCGTTCAGAAATCGCCTTCCTCGAACGTCTGCGGCGTTTGAAGAAGTTGAAATGAAGATTGCACGACGAAGTCACTCTCAAAGGAGACCATCATGGCGAGCTTAAATTTCTGGCAAATGCTTCCCTGGTACGTTATGGGAGTTTATTGGGTGGCAAGCGCTTTTCGGGTCAAGGCGGCGAAAGCCGTGGAGTCGCCCGCGGCTCGGGCCTACACGCGATGCCTCGTGATCGCGGCCTTCCTTCTTTTATTTTCCGATTCCGCCCGGTGGGGGCGGCTGAACCAACGATTTCTGGTTCGCGACCCGTGGCTGGAATATTGCGGACTGGCCTTGTGCTACGCGGGGATTGCTTTCGCCTCCTGGGCGCGTTGGACGCTGGCGGGCAACTGGAGCGCGGAAGTCATGCTTAAATCCAACCACGAACTCATACGCTCCGGGCCCTACGCTTACGTTCGCCATCCCATTTATTCGGGGATGTTGCTGGCGATGGTGGGTACGGCGATCGCGCTCGGAGAATGGCGCGGCTTGCTCGCGGTCATCATTATGACGGTGGGGCTGGCTTTCAAGGCCAAGCGCGAAGAAGCGGTTATGATCGGGGCCTTCGGGGACGCCTATCGAAGTCACCGTACCGGTACAGGATTTCTTTTGCCGCGCTGGTGAAGGGCGTGGCACAAACTTGCGGCCGGGATGAAGCCACGTTCGGGAAGGTTTCGACGGGGGATAGAAACTCGTTTGCCCGCTGGCAAAGCTTTGCGGCTGATGTGCAACTTTTGTGTCCACTGCCCTTGGTAGTAGAGTTGGCTTTGCAAATTCGATTGACTTCGCGGGAAGCCCGTCCGATAATTCTCCCACTGTCGCTTCTCCCAGCGCGGTGATTTGAAACTGACCCTTTGACTCTCACGAGTAGTCCGATACGCTGAAAAAATCCCAAGGAGAACTTCCTTTTATGAATCGTCGTTTCTCGCTGTCTCTCATCTCGACGCTGACCCTGCTTGCCTGCGCCGCATTCGCCCAGGATCCAGGCAACATCGTTCCCCGATACGTTACTTTGCCGAACCACGGTCCGGTTAACCCCAGCGCCCCTGCCGGAAGTCTGGCGGAGTGGCAAGGAACGCTCCTCAACGGCTATACCTTCCACATGGTCGGAACCGATCCGTCCAAAACCAACACCACCACTACGATCACCGTCTACATTATTCCGGTGAATGTTTGCGTAACCTCCGGCGGAACCAAGACTTGCTTCGATCCTAAGACCAAGCAGTCCAATGGCGCATCGGTGACCACCAACGTTCTGAATTCGCCGATCTTCCAGAACCTCGATTACACCATCGACGGCACCAACATCGGCAACACGCAGTATGAAGACGCCTTCCAGCGCAGCAACTTCTGGACCGATGTCATGACCAACAGCGATTACCATGTCATCCTCAAGCCGGTTGTTCTGCCGGAGCAGACGCTGAACGTTCCCGCCGGAGATGGCACCCTGCAACACGGTCAGTTCGGCCTGGCCGAAACCGCGAACGTCGACATCAATTACTTCGACTCGCAAATCCTGGCTGGATTGCCCAAGGCAAAACAGATCAATCCGACCAATCTTGCGTTGGTTTTGACTTTCGACACCTACCTCACCGAGGGCGGATGCTGCATCGGCGGTTACCACAGCGCCAATGGGGCTCAGTCGTACTCGGAGTTCACTTACACCAACCCCAGCGGAATCGCCTTCTCGCAAGACGTTTCCGCCCTATCGCACGAACTCGGCGAATGGCTGGACGATCCGCTAACCCCCACCCAGAACAATTCGCCCTGCGGCATCCTCGAAGTCGGCGATCCGATCGAGAACGAAACCGGATCTCACTACTACGGCGATTACACCTACACGCTGAACGGCTTCACCTATCACCTACAGGATCTGGCCTCCACGAAGTACTTCGGCCAGAACCCGGTCACAGTCAATAACAACAACTGGACCTTCCAGGGCCAAACCGGACAACTGCCAGGACTGGGCACCATAGGCGAGTGCTCGTTCGGCTCATAGTCAAACATAAAACAAACCATGAAACCCGCTCCCGAACTGGAGCGGGTTTCTTTTTGGGCTGGTTCTCTATTGTAATTTTCGACGTCCCGGGGTGACTCCCGTAACCCGGCTTGGCGACCGTACCACCCGGTTGTGCCATTGCCCGGGGGAGGTCCATTCGTGCATTCTAACCTTGGGTGAGAACTCTTTAGGTGCATATGGCATTTACATGGGCTCTCCCAATTTGATACACAAGAGTAGTCGCGTTCTAAATAAAGCCATCCAGGAGTGTGTGATGAAGCAACTTTTGAAGCAGTTGTGGGGGCAGGATGAAGGTCAGGACATCGCCGAATACGCGGTTATGTTGGCGGTGATTCTGGTCATCGTGGTGGGCACCATCCGCCTGATCGGAACCAGTTCGAACGCCGTTTTCTCAGAAGTTGGCAGCACGATCCAGTAATGAAGCCCAGGCAGAAACAGCGGGTTCGAGCGGTCTTGCCGGTGCGATTCAACGGCGAGCAGTCGGGGCAAGGTTTGCAGATTGCTCATACTCTCGACATCGCTGCCACCGGTGTCCGGTTGGGCGCGGTACGAACGGCACTCGCGCCGGGATCGCAGGTCACGCTGCAATTTCGATTGCGCAAGGCTGCCTATCGCGTGGTCTGGAGCAAGCAGCTCTCGCCGCAGGGCGAGTATCAAGCGGGCTTATGCTCGATGAATCCGGATCGCGATCTGTGGGACCTGCCGCGATAAGCCACCGCTAAAACTTTTGGCGCCTCTGTTTTTATTTTTATTTAGGGCTTTATTTGGCAAACTCGGGGCTGGTCATTGGCCGCGCGGTTTGCGCCAGGAGAATCGTCGCCCGACGATTCCCTTCACGATCCAGCGATCGGTACTAGCCGTGGGTCCAATGCCCACTCCGAAATTGAACTCCCATTGCGGCGAGACATTCAGATCCGCCGCAGCGAAAATCTGCTGTTGCTGATTGTGCAGCGTATCGAACTTCCGCAAGTCGCCAAAGGCTCCGTAGTACTCGATTCCACCCGCGACTTTTTTAGTGACGTCATAGCTGACTTTCACGTTGGGAGAGAATTCCAGTCCTTGATTGACGCCGGGGCCGTGCCAGGAACGCTCTAACGCGGGATTGATCGCCCAGTACCAGCGGCCTTGGGTCTTGTCGACGATGGGGCGAATTTCCCAGGTCCAGGTGTCGGCGGAGAAAGTCGCCCGCTGATAACCGATTTCCGTCGATAAGCTCACCCCCACCGGCCAATGCCACGAAGGAGGAACGCGTACTCGTGGCCGAATGTGATCGCCCACCCACTGCACGCCGTTGCTGTAGCTTTCGCTGGTGAAAACGTAGAAACCGACTTCCGCCCAATCGGTCAGCCCTTGGGTCAGTTCGAGCGTTTCGTGCTCCGCATGATTGGTAGGCTGGGTGCCGTCGACAATCGTCTTCTGGCCGTCGACCGTGTAATTGCTGTGGACTTCAACCATCAGCGAATCGGGAGCGACAGTTTCCGATCCATAGACCTGAATTTCATAGTTGCCCTGCGCGAACGCGCAAGCAGACAGCAGAAGAAATAAAGCAAGGTATAGGCGGGACGGGGAACTCGGCCACGCGCGACTGCCGTCCATGACTAAGAATAACGAAAGTGTGCCAACAATCCAACTATTGGCTAATGCGACTGAGCGCACTCAGCGCAGTGGCACATGCGGCTTGGCTGAAGTCGACGCTTTCCGTCGCGCTCGTCAGCGCCGCGCGCGCGGCAAGCACTCGCTCCACGGCCTCCTGCACAGTGGCGCCCGTTGCGGAGATGTGTCCCATCTTTCGTTGGGGGCGCGCCGTCTTGCCGTAGAGATGTAAGCGAGATTCGGGAATTCGCAGAGCGGCTGCAAAATCCGGAGCGGCGGGACCCATCCAAAGATCGCCCAACAGGTTCACAATCGCGCCCGGACGAACCACCTTGACGGAACCTAGCGGCAGATCGCAGATGGCGCGCACCAGTTGCTCAAATTGCCCGGTCACGCAAGCCCGTTCCGAAGCGTGATAGGAATTGTGCGGACGCGGCGCCAGTTCATTCACCAGGACCTGGCCACTCTTGGTAACGAACATTTCGACGACCAGAATGCCTTCGAGGTGCAGTGCCAGCGCCAGCTTTCGCGCAACGGCCTGCGCTTCGCGCGCGACCTCATTTGGCACGGGTGCAGGCATCACCGACCAGACTAAAATCTGCCGCTCGTGATGGTTCCATGCCGGAGGATATACGGCAACTTCTCCACTGGGATTGCGCGCCACCAGTACAGAGATTTCGTAATCAAGATCGACCGCCGCCTCGGCGACGCTTTCGAAACCGCCGAGATACTCCCATGCCTTGTGGGCTTCTGATGCGTCTTGCACGCGTATCTGGCCGCGGCCGTCGTAGCCGCCTTCGGCAACCTTGACGAACGACGGTCCCAGCGTGCCTAGCCCGGTTGCGAGTTCCGCTACGGAATGCACCGCAGCAAACGACGTCACCGGAAAGCCCTGCTCTCTCAGCCATCGCTTTTGCCGTAATCGGTTCTGCACGAGATACAACGTGTCCGGACTCGGCCGCACGGGCGTGATTTTCGCGGCCTCGCGCAGTGCCGCCACCGACGCCTTCTCAATCTCAAAGGTGACCACGTCACACCCGCGAGCTAGTTCGATCGCGGCGGCCGCGTCGTCCCAGGGCGCGGTGATGCACTTTTCTACGATGGGCTTGACGGGGCAATCAGGGTCAGGATCGAGCGCGTGCAAGCGATATCCGGCAGAACGCGCGGCCAGCGCGGTCATGCGGCCGAGCTGGCCTCCGCCTACGATGCCGAGGGTCGCCAGAGGAACGATGGGCATTACTTCTTAGCCCTCGCAGGCTTCTGGAGCGCCATCACTTCGCTGGTGCGGCTGGCGCGCCATTGTTCCAGCCGTTTATCCAACTCGGAGTCGCTGAGCGCCAGGATTCCCGCTGCCAGCAGCGCCGCATTGGCCGCGCCCGGCTTGCCGATGGCCAGCGTCCCTACGGGGACGCCCTTGGGCATCTGCACAATCGACAGCAGCGCATCGATGCCTTGAAGCGCTGTGGCTGGAATGGGCACGCCCAACACTGGCAACGTCGTGTGCGCCGCCGTCATCCCCGGCAAGTGCGCCGCGCCGCCCGCGCCTGCAATGATAACCTTGATGCCGCGCCCCTTGGCGCTCTGCGCGTACTCAGCCATCCACAGCGGCGTGCGATGCGCCGAGACTACGTTGACCTCATACGGAATCTTCAACTCATCAAGCAATTCGCAAGCCGGCTGCAACCACTCCTGATCGCTGCGACTGCCCATGATGACGCCGACCTGCGCCGGCTTTGTCTTGTTCTTGGAAGTAATAGAATCGCCCTCCGAAACCGCAAATCAGAATAGCATTTCAGAGGATGCCAAAACATGGAGATAGAAGACGCGCGGTACCCGATACTTTTCGCGTTCGTTGCGAAAGGGCGGGGCCTTTGATCTCAGGGCCAGATGTATACTTGGTCGGAAAATATCAAGTACGCTGAGGTGATATGACAACCGTTCTCCAAAGGGTCTGCTGGAATATCGATTCATGGACAAAGCCGAGCGGCGAGACCGTGGATAGCGGTAATCCCGGAAAGCATGGCTTCGGCAATGAAGAGTGGAACTTCTGCAAAGAAGATAAGTTCGGCGGGTACGTATTCGGTTGGCTGCATTGGTCGGGGAAAAAGGTCGCCAGCGAACACTTTGAGATCTTGTTCTGGACCATCCGTCCGCCCGAGAAGTCGGAGAAGAAGAAGGAGTGGCTTCTCGTCGGAGCCTACCATGATGCCTCGCTGGCCACTGAACAAGATCTTGAAGATCTCGACTCTTATTTCGCGAAGAAGCGGGTTTATGACCGCCGAAAGAACGAGGTACGCGATGTACTTAGGAGACCGGATCAGCTAAAGCACTTAAAGAGCCATCCGCCCGCAAAAGGCCGAGGGTCTCAGATTTAAGTGTCCCGTAGAGGAGGTCGAGATATTTACTCCTTATCGTTCTTACGGCTCGCTTCGCCGCCAGTTTCGGAGCGAGAACGCTCGTTTCAAGAACCCTAGAATATTCGAACATTCCATAGATTTTCTCCTTTCGGCCGGAGCCAGCAGCCAGAAAATTTCGGCCGGGCTAATGATCGATCCCTTCGTGGAAGACGTTTACCCGCGTCCAACTCCAGCTAGCCTAAGGATCATCACTCCAAGGCACAAACAGTTATGCAACAGCTTCATTCAATGGCTGGACAGCACGGGTCGGAAGGTTTCAGGTCGCGAGAAACACCGAGTCGACGTGGAGTTTAGAGACGGCGGAGACTTCTGTCGCGCGGAGTTGAAAGTCTGCTATGGAATGATAACCACTAAAGCGATTCGCGAGGCCTTGGGGCAGCTCCTCGAATACAACTACTACGGTTGGCGAACTCCAGCCGACCGATGGTTCATCGTTCTCGATTCAAAACCTTCCAAAGAAGATGAGAAGTATCTACGGAGGCTGACAGCCGAAAAAAGGCTTCCCCTATTCTTATGCTGGACGTCGGGAAATGGCTTTAACGAAATTCCGCTCCGACGTGACTGAGATCAAGCCTGTCAATCGGCCCGGCTCTACTGCTTATAGAACGTCCCGCCCAGCGTCTGGTCGCATCCGCCGCCGCGGCTGTCTTCCCATAGCATTTGAATCAGCCAGTGATTCGCGCCGAAGGTCAGGTTGTAGGCGCCGTGCGCAGTGGTCGAAACGTACGGGCCAAACTTCCAAGCGCATTTGTCGCCAATTTCGTTGCCCGCCGAGTCATACCATCCGGTGAAGTCGGGATCGGTGATGGTCTCGGACGATTCGTGGGCCATGATCGAAGCCATGCCGTCCGCGCCGCTGTCTCCATTAGGACTGACGGTCTGGGCCTCGCACGCCGACTGGCAGCGGTCGGGATTGCCCACGAAGGCGAACTTGATGTCATCGCCCAGAATGCCCGCGTGATTGTGCCAGCCGCAATACTGCGTGCAGAATCCGGAAGTCTCGTTCACATCGGACGAAGTCAGCACGAAGTAAATGCCGTTGGCATCCTTGGGCAGCTTGCCTTTCGAGATGGCGCTGGCCACGATGGTTTGCACGTCGGCGTCGGCGAGAATTTTGCCGCGACTGTAATTGTCCGCCGCGGCCGCTTTGGCGACCACATTGCCGCTGGCGTAGGCGGTGGTGTCGGCATACGTCGTGTTGATTTTGTAGAAGCCGGAGTTGCCCATGCCGCCCGATACAGCAAAGAGCTTATTGATCAAACCCACCGTCGTGGGCGAGTCGGAAGGCTTCGGCCCAACGGCCCAATTGCCGTACCAGATGAAATAGACGTTCACGGTGCCGTGCAACACCGGGCCTCCGTGATAGTTCATGCCATTTCCGGTGGCGACGACGGACTTGTTGCCGGTGTCCCCCACGGGATGCACACCCCAGCCTTTGCCGCTGGGAACCAGGATCGCAGTTTGCTCTTGTTCCGCTCGAGCCGTCGCCCAAGTGCCGGCGATAAGAAACATCAGTAAGATTGCTTTTTTCATAGAGTCTCCGGGGGTGCTGCATTGTTTATAAAGTCTGGGCGGGGACGCGACAAATTACGCTGTGGGAGGGTTGAGGTTACTGAAGGTTACCCGGACTGGCAGGCGCTGTTGGAAATAAAGCAGTTATCGCGACCACAGCAAAAAGCTGGCAATCGCTGGATCCCGACGATGCGGCGTTCATCTTAGAATGCGCTCTTTTTGTCCGTCGGATAACGGAATTCGTATCCGCCGGCCTCATTCCCAGAAACCTGCCGCGTATCGTATTGCAGCAAATCGTTGAGGTAAATCTCATCTGACGGGTAGGCTCCGTCGGGATAGGGATAACCCGTCATTTCGTTGAATGGCAGCGGCGCCACTTGGTCGAACTTGTAGGCGTAAAAGTCCATATCTTTTTCATAGCCGCGAGCGGCGAAGAAGTAATCGCGCTTCCAACCTTGGGGAAGAGGCGCGAGCGGTGCGGGATCAAACTCCAGAGCAACTTCGTCACCCGATCCGAAGACGGCGATGCGATCGTCATTCGCACGAAGCAGCGGCACGACATCGCCATAACGAGTGTAACTACCGGCCGGGCGGGAATAAGGACCTGTGGGACTCGACCGCTCGTAAGAATAAGCCACATTCCCCGGAGGTTTATTTTCCACTTTCAACGGGAAGCCATGAAAATCCAAGTTGGCTTTGGCCAGCGGAACCGAGGCAACATGCAGCGGCTGACTCTGGCTGGCGCGGTCGATCAAGATCGAATCCCAGTAAATTTGCAGCGTGGTCGTGATGCGAATGCGCTTCGTCCCCAGCGGCAGTTTGTCGGTGAAGTCGGCAGTCATAGTGCGAACGCCGCCGGCAGGAAATCCCATGTCGTCGATGACGCGAGTCCATTTTCCGTCTTTGCCTAAAGCCTCGACGTAAGGGGAGACGGGACGCAATCCAGCTTGATCCGCGGCATACATGCTGGTGGCCGAGTAGTATTCGACTTCGCCCTCCAGCAAAAGCCAAAGCGGCCCGCCGTAATAAGGATCGCCAAGATCGAGTTCCAGCGAGTGGCTTTCCGCAAATCCCAAGAACGGCAAAATCTTAAAGTCGCCAAAGTATTGATGCTTGAGCAACGAAGGCAAAACGTCATGCCCATGTTCATCCCACGCGCCAGCCGGAGGCTTCGCGTTCTCGCTCACTACAACTTTGAACGGCGGGTAGGGCGGATTGGACGCGAAGTATTCATTTGGATACACATCAATGTTCGCCGGATGATCGACCGCCAGCAATTCGACGTTATCGAGATAAACGGCTTCCTCAAGCGGTTCCATGAAGCGCATGCTGAGCAGACCATCCTTGAGAGGCAGTTCTTGATCCAGCTTGATATATTCAACCGGACGCGGGATGTCGCGCTGGCCGGGCGCGATCCAATGGCCAACCACGCCTGCGCCCAGCATGTCGCCAACAAGCTTGTAAGAGCGTCCGTCCCACGCGAACAATGTGGGACACGAACTGCCGCGCCGGTCGAGCTCGGTATACGATTGCGCGCGATCCGGCGCCACTTCGATTTCGTCTTCCAGCACGCCCGTCGGCCACAACATGCGGACGATGTCAGCCTGCTTTTCTTGTCCTAAGCCGATGACGATGTCGAGCGAACTCTGCCCCAGATAGCCCGACGATCCAGCCAGCTCAAACTTCTGCCGATTCGCGCCAGAGAAAACTTCGACCTTGGTTCCAATGGCGCTCTTGTTGTCGTTGAGGCCTTTGAGACTAAGCCGCAGCCAGTGATTCTTATTCGCTCCGACATTCTTCAGCAAGACAGCCGGTCGATGATTCTGTGTGATGAGCAGATCGGTGGTGCCATCGTTGTCGTAATCGGCAGTGACAATCGAGCGCGGATCTTTCAGGGAGATTTTATCCAGCCCAGTTTCAGCGCTGACATCTTGGAATCCATCCAGCCCGAGATTGCGGAACAGTTTCACTTCGCCCCGACCGTCTTTGGTTTCGCCGACGGCGACTAAGTCCACCCATCCGTCATTGTCGTAGTCGAAGGCGGCTACTCCATAAGCGCGAGCCCAGCCCGTCTCCGGCAGCGCGACTGGTTCAAGCTTCGTTCCATGCTGATTGCTGGATAGCGTCAGCCCGGGAGATGTGTGGTGGGTGTAAGCAACGTCCATCCACCCATCGTGATTGAAATCGAGTATCGCGAGGCCGTTCGTCGGAGCAACGCCATCCTGCAATGGCTCCGCGGTGAACTTCCCTTCGCGTGGATTTTTCAGATACTGACCATCCGTTCGGTTTCCCGTCTGGATCAAATCCACCGCACGATCGTTGTTGAAGTCGGTCCCCAGGGCGCCCAGGCTGGGCAGAGTTGAAGACATCGCAACCGACTCAGTCACATCGGTAAACGTGCCGTTGCCGTTGTTGCGCCACATGCGGCCATAGGACGTTCGATCGATTGCACCGGTCGAAGCCGACGACTTCTCTTGCGAAACAAACAAATCGAGATCGCCGTCGTGATCGTAGTCGATGAAGGTCAATCCAGTATTGAATCCCGGATTCCTGATCCCGGCGGCCTCGGTCACGTCTTTGAATGTGCCATTCTTTTCGCTGTGCAAAAGCAGAACGCGACCGTTGAAACTTACGGCCAAGTCGGTCGCGCCGTCGTTGTCGTAGTCTCCCGCCGTGCAGCCGATGGCGTGCAGACTCGGGTCGAGGCCAGCTTTCTTTGTGACGTCGTCGAATTTGCCGTTGCGGAGATTGTGGTACAGCGTCATACCGCCCTGCGGGCCGCCGTCGGGCAGAAACAAATCCGGATAACCGTCGCCGTCGTAGTCCAGGAAACAGGCTCCGGGCCCAAAGTAGTAGGTGGGCAGATCAGTCGCCGGATTAGCTTTCGACGTCAGCCCCGCGGCAGCAGTCACATCTTCGAAATGCACATCAATTGCCGGCGGAACTTTTTCCACGCTCTCCGCCGACTCTTCCACCAGCGAATACTTGCCTTGCTCTCCGTAGGCTAGCGTGATGGCCGCTCCCAGTTTGTTTTGCGTGATGTATTGAAAGCGCGCCAGCCGTTCCTTAGCCTGCGTTGTATCGCCCGCTTGCTGGTAGGCGCGAGCCAATCCAAACTGCGAAGACGCGTGTAGTGGATTGAGCGCGAGCGCGTGCTGAAACGCGTCGATGGCCTGCGGAAATTGCTTGAGCTGCGAATAGACCGATCCGAGGAAGTACCAGGTGTCAGGGTCGTGCGCGTCGATCGCGATCACACGCTTAAACGCATCGACCGCGCGTGAGGGATCGCTGGTGTTCTTGTACAGCAATCCCAGGTTGTACCAGGCGTGCGGGTCGTTCGGATTCTCCCTAACCGATGCCTCGAGAATTTTTGCTGCTTCATCGACTTCGGCAAGATTGAGCAGCGCGATGCCCTGATTCATCCGCGCGATGTTCAGTTTAGGATTCAGTTCGAACGCATGCTCAAACGACTTGCGGGCCTTCTCGAACAACTGCTGATTCATGTACGCCGCGCCCAGATTATTGGCGCGGGCGGCCTCGTCGGAGGGCGTGGCCTGTGCGAGGCTGGCGACGAAAAGGAAGTTTGTAGCGATTACTGTAGTGGCTCTGGCGATTGAATTCATCGAACATTCCTCCGGCGGCCGTTCTTCGAAGCCTTATCTGGCTTTCGCGGAGTTTGCGTACGCTCTCGAATTCACTGTGCCCTTGCCTTCTTGCACAGTGATCGTTTGGCTGGCATTGACGTTGGAAAGCTTATCCACCTGCCCGCTAGGCCAGGCGACTTCGACGCTGTCCGCTTTCACCGAAGGCCCTAAGCCGAACGTCAGCGTCAGTTCGCTCTGCGAGAGATAGCTTGATCCGCTATGCACAAGTTTAGTCTGCGATTCTTTGCCGGAGGTTACCTTCACCGATGCCCCAATCCCGTCGCGATTGGAATTGGTGCCGACAAGATGAACACGCAGGCTGTGGTTCTTGCCGCCTTCGCTCTCGAACAGAAACGCCTTGCCGCCATTTGTGGTGAGCAACACATCCGGAAATCCGTCATTGTTGATGTCCGCGTATGCCGCGCCCCGCCCGACTTTCGGCGCGGCGAAGCTTGCACCCATCGCCGCTGTCACTTCCTGGAATTTTCCTGCGCCGAGATTACGAAACAAATGCGGGGGCTCGGCATAGCTCACCCGCTTCTGTACTTTCTCGATCTGATCTTCGATATGCCCATCGGACACGAAAATGTCGTCCCAGCCATCGTTGTCGTAGTCGAAGAAAAAACAGCCGAAGCCCAGCGTGACCAGCGTCGCGCGACCGACTTCCGAGCTGGGTGCTTCGTCGACGAACAATCCGTTGCCTTCGTTGTGATAGAGCGACAGCATCTGATTGGCGAAATTCGTAATGATGATGCTGGGCTTGCCGGAACGGTCGAAGTCGTCGGCGTCCACACCCATGCCGGCGCGTGCGACGCCATCCTCGCTGAACGCGATCCCGGCGGAAACGCCCGACTCCTGAAACGTTCCGTCTTTTTGATTGAGGTAAAGCTTGTTAGGCTGAGTATCGTTGGCCAGCAGAATGTCAGGCCATCCGTCTCCGTTGGCATCAAAGACGGCCACACCTAAAGTCTTCGAAGTGGGATCATAAAGCTTCGCTTTCTGCGTGGCGTCTTCAAACTTGCCATTGCCGAGGTTATGCCACAGCCGCGCCGATGATCCTTTATAAGACTCCGGCGTGCAATAGGATTTACGTGCGCCATCGAGTGTGCAATACAAATCGCCGGGCTGCGACCATTGCACATAATTTCCGACCACCAGATCAAGCTTGCCGTCGCGGTCGTAATCCACCCATGCGGCACTCGTCGAAAACCCGCTAACCCCGGACATGCCCGCGGACTGCGTGACATCGCTGAACGTTCCGTTGCCGTTGTTGTGAAAAAGATGACTCTGCCCCAACGCAGTGACGACGAAATCGTCAAAGCCGTCATTGTCGTAATCGCCGACAGCCACTCCCATGCCAAACATCGGGATCGCGAGTCCAGCCTTTGCAGTGACATCCGTAAAGGTGCCGTCGTGATTGTTGTGGTAGAGCTTCATCGTCGAAGCGGCGCCGGGTCGCCCAGGCCAATTGCTTCCGTTGATCAGAAGAATGTCCGGCCAACCGTCGTTGTCGTAGTCGATGAAGGCGCAACCCGGGCCCATGGTTTCAGGAAGATATTTTTTTCCGAAAGCGCCGTTGGTGTGGGTGAAATGGATTCCACCCTGCGCGGTAATGTCACGGAAAGTTACGGTTTGCGCGGAGAGCCAGAGTGGCAGGCTCAACGCGAAAAATAGAAAGGCAATTCGCAGTTTCATTGTGCTCCACCGACGGGTGCGAACCGCGCAGCGACCGTGGCGGTTCGTTTCGTCGCTTTGCTTGCATCGGTTGACGGCAGCGGCGCCGAGACATGTTCGTGGATGAGTTGCCGCTCGTTGTTGTCTTCGGAATGCGCCTGCCGGTAAGGCCCCGTGATCGCCTGGGCGCTCTCGTCGGCTTTGAAGCGCAAGTATCTCAACTCATGATCGTGCGCCTTTTGATTGTCGCCCAGTCCACGGTAACTCAACATTAAATCGTAATGCGCCTGCAAATCTTCGGGATCGATGGCTAGCACCTGCTGCAACGTGGAAACCGCTTCCGGGTATTTACGTTGCAGAAACAGGATGCGCCCCAGATCGTTTAGCGCTACACGGTCGCGCGGATATTGCCTGAGTACTTCGCGCAAGTGCGTGGCGGCATCGTCGTATTTGCCTTCACTGCGCAACACTCGGGCGTAAAAATAATGAGCACGAGCCAGGTCGGGCGCCAACGCCAATGCTTTTTCCAGCACACTTCGAGCGCGCGTCATGTCGCCCTCCTGCACCGCACAGCGGCCTAGATTCACCCATCCGTCGGGATTCTTTGGATCGATGAGCGAAACTTCCTGAAACGCCGCGGCTGCGGATTTCAAATCGCTTTGCAGAAATAATCCGATGCCGTAGTCGTTCCAGCGCTGCCAGTCGTTCTGTTGCATAACCTGCTTCGGCTGCGGCAAAGGAGCGCCGTGCGGCAAAACATTTAGGCTTACTTCATCTTCTGCGACCGCAACAATGGGGACTTCGGGAATCTGCTCTTGTTTCGCGGACACGCCTTTCAGCGGCGCAGTGAAGGTGAATTTGCGGTCATCGTAATCGGGAGTGACGGCGGCGACGCCCGCGTGCGGATCCATTTCGAACCGGTCCGGTTCGCCCGCGAACGAAAATTGCGTATTCCACCAGGCGAACTTGCGATAGAGCAAGCGCGCATGAAGCGTGATCTTGTTTCCTGCGCTCTCCGGAATTTTCAGGCGGAAGTGTACCGTGTCAGCGGCTCCCGGCGGAATAAGATGCACATAGACGACCGCTCGAGTCGACCACGCGTTGCGCTTGTTAATGGGATTGCCGTGAGCGTCGATCTGCAAGGAACGATAGAAGTGCGCGCCCTTTTCGACCGGACCCTTGCCCTCGTCTTCGACTTTGCCACTCCAGAAAATCGTCTTGCCCCTCTCGTCCACCGCCTTCAGTTCGAGCCACGTGTCATAAGCATCCACGGTGCCGCCGGGAAAAAAGTGGCCGACCTTCTTGGTGCGGACCACAACATCCACTCGGGCTGAATCGCCGCGGCGAATGGAAGCCTGCACACGATTCAGCGGCGCGGTGACGGCTGCGGCGGGAGTGCCATTGTCTTCCCCTTCGAGTGGGGTTGTCTTCGTTTCCGCTTCTTCACCGACTGCAAACGTCGTCGCAAGATCGCTTTGACTCGAAGCTCCAGACTTAGCCTCTGGCGCGGCGGACGACAGCGCGAAAATATCCACACTGACATTCTTGTCTTTCAAGAAGTCTTCGGTCGCCTTCAACTGCTCTTCGTCTTCATTGGCCGTGGGTACCGCAGTGTTCGCTCCCGGAAAGCGATGCGAGTGTACGAATCCGTTTATGTTGCCCGCATCTTCGGAGCGCGTCATGGGCATATGGCAATCGGCGCACTGCGCCGACTTCGCAGGATAATAAAAAGATCGCGCGCCGTGGCCCGAGACTCCGCTGGCCTGCCAGTTGTCATATTCATTGAAGCCGCGTATCCAGCGATAGTGATTCACTGGCTGGTCCAGATGGACCTTGTGGCAAGTCGAGCAGAACTCTGCCGTCTGGTCGCGCATGAACGGCTTCAGAAAAACTCGGCGATGAGGCTCAGGATTCAGTCGAATTAGAAAATCGTGCAGCGTCCGCACGACGGGATTCTTACTGGCGGCTAACTCATGCAGCTTGGGATAGTCCAAGTAAAAATCAGCCTGGCCCATCGTGCTCTTCACCTTGGCTACCGAGTGGCACATCATGCAACCCAAGCCGGCCTGGGCTTGCGGAGTGTGCACGATCTGCTTGATGGGCGTATCCATCATGCCGCTGTAAAGCACCGCCGGGTCATGGCAGCCGCCGCACCACTTCGACGGCTGCGTGCCGCCGACATCCTGCATGTATTCGATCGACTTGCGATACCACTGATTGTTGAACGAAGAAAAATGGTGGACCGAACCCGACCACTGCTTGTAAATATCCTGATGGCAACGCTGGCAGGAATCGGATTCCATAAAATAACTGCTGGGAATCTTCTGTCCGCCGTAAACTTGGGCGGAGCTGGGAAAGAACGGACCTGACGGTCCATCGCCCTCGCCGTTCATGTTCAACGGCGGCATTTCCGGATTCAATATCTTCGACTGATTCTGCCAGCGGCTGACACGCAAATAGCGCGCTCCGGCGGACAATCCGATCAGCGCGGCGAGGATGATGACAACCCGCACCAGCGAGGCCCCGAACCCAGGTGACAACCATCCACGCTTGCCCAGCCATTCGGCGAAAATCATTCCGGCGCCGGCAAGACTGAGGCCGATGTGCAAATACAGCCAATTCCATTCCATCCGCGAAGTGCCGATCTTAATAAGGATGCAGCCGAGAACCGCGCCTGCGAGGAGAAGCAGCCATCCCAGACGCGAAAAAAAGGTGGCTCTGCGGAACAGTGGGAGCAGAAGAACGAGCAGGATCGCCGAGGTCGCGACTCCGGCCAACGCGTGACAAAGGACGATTCCTGCGTAGAAGACGTTAGCCTGGGGAAACGCGTACAGATAGGCGGCGGAGAGAGACAGGAATGCGACGAGCCCGAGCAAAGCTCGACCCAGCAACCTCGAAGTTGCGCGCGCTGCTGCCATCAGGAAGAGATAAGGCTATAAAGTTCGATGCAGCGGCGCAATAGTAAATAAGGATTACGCATCAAGCGATTTGAGGAATACGCCAACCGCCAGCCTCTTTTTCCACCGCTTCCGCCACCGTCAACACGAGTTCCTCTTCCCACGGCCGCCCGACGATTTGCACGCCGATTGGCAAACCCTCCGGTGACTGGCCAACCGGCACGACCGCAGCCGGATTTCCCAGCAAGTTGAACCATTCGCAATAACTCCAGGCATCGAGGTATTCCACGGTCTTGCCCTCCACCTGCCAGCTTCGTTCGCCATGTTTGAACGCAGGAATAGCGGCGACCGGGCAGAGCAGAACGGGATATTCGCGCATCTCTTGCAGAATTTCCGAGCGCAGCAAGTCGCGCTGAATCCAGGCGTTGAGCAGGCTTTCGGCGGTGTGCTTCGGCTCGCGCTTCACGCGCCCCAGAAACTCGAGCAGAATCGGACTGGTGTTGCTCTCTCGCCCTGCCAGCATGGGGCCCAGCATCATGCCTCCCGCGACGCCGAAGAACTGCCACCACAACGTGCGTGCAGACTCGAGGCCTTCAGGACGAAATGGTTCGACCGTGAATCCAGCGCGGCGCAAACCTTCCACCGCCGTCCGTACGGCGGCGCGAGTTTCCGGCGTAACGGGAGTCCGCCCGTCATCTTCAAAATAGCCGACGCGAATATTCTTAACGCTTTCGGGATCGGGCCAGCGCAGCGGGACCGGAGCAAATTGCGCATCGCCATCGTCCGCTCCCTGCATTACTTCAAAGAGCAACTTCAGATCGCCGACATTTCGCGCCATGGGCCCGACCACGCCAAGGAGCGCAAAAGGCCCCGCCGATGTCGGATAGTGCCCAGTCGTCGGAATTCGTCCGGGCGTCGGCTTTAGTCCACAAATGCCGCAGAAGTGTGCGGGTTCGCGGATCGAGCCTCCGCCGTCGCTGCCTACGCCGCCCGCCGAACAGCCGGATGCGACCGCCGCCGCTTCGCCGCCGCTCGACCCTCCTGCGGTGCGCGATAAATCCCACGGATTATCGGTGCGTCCGTAGAGAAGATTGTCGGTCTCCCAGGCCATCAGGAGTTCCGGCGTGTTTGTGACCCCGAGAACGATGGCACCCGCTGTGCGCAGTCGTGAGACGAGTACTGCATCCTGTTTCCCTCGAAATCCGGTGCGCAGCTTCGTACCTGCCTCGAAGGGCATGCCCGTGACTTCGATGGAACTCTTGATCGAGATGGGGACGCCGTGTAAAGGTCCGATGGCATCGCCAGCAGCGAGCGCTCGTTCCGCAGCGAAAGCCTGGGCTCGCGCGGATTCCGTCGCGACGTGAATGAATGCATTGAGCTTGGGATTGACCCGCTCGATCTGCGCCAAGTGCGCGTCCACGAGTTGTACGGGAAAGAGCTTACGCAGCCGAATCTGTTCGGCCATTGCTCTGGCAGAGAGGAAATTCAGGGAAGCCATGCGGTAATTCGAGTGTATCGCAGGGTAAGAGTGGTTAAGGGGAGATCTAGAGTCCGGCGCCGGCGGAAAGAATGCGGCGCTTCTCGGCCTGGGACGCACGCAGCGACCCAATCTCGGGAATCGACGTCGGCATCGTCATGGTCATCTCCGGAGGCATCAAGCCGGCCTGCAAAGCACGGGTCAACATTTCAATGGCCTGGCCGGCATTCGCGGGCACATGAACCGTTGCCGCGAGCAGCCCGCGCTGAACCCAGACCTGGCCGGTTTTTGGCATGCCGTCGCATCCGAGAAATGGGAGACCGAGCCAGCGGCCGCGCGCTTCGCTTTCCGGCAGGTCTTGAAACGCTTTGCGGGCGCCGATCGCCATCGCATCATCCTGCGCCGCCACCACATCGATGCGAGCCTGCTGCGACGTGGAGAGCTTCAGCCACGAGCTCACCACCTTGTGGGCGCTGGCTTCGGTCCAGTGGGCCTTCATGAGCTTGTAATCGATATTCGTGGGTTTGGTTTCGCACATGCCCGCGGTGCGCTGCTTGGCGGCAAGACTTTCGGCCGGGCCGGAGATGTAGAGAACGGTGCCGCCATGGGGAAGCAACGCGGCCAACTGCTGGCCCTGGATGCGTCCGATCTCTTCATGGTCGGAGGTCAACGAAAAAATCGGAAGCTTAGAGGTTCTGCGCAACTCTGCGAGGTATTCGGTCTCGCGGTTGAGCACGACCCAGGCAATGCCAGCGGAGACGGCAGCACGCGCGACCTGCGGCATGGCGGTTCCGCCCGCCGGTTCAAAAATAATGCCGTCGGGATGCGCCTGCGCGCTCGACTGGATCTCATGCAGAAGTTGTTGGCTCTGCACGATGCCGTCATTCTCCGCCGTAACAATCTTCAACTCGATGCCGCAAGTGCGCGCGGCTTCCTCCGCCGACCGGGCCTGCTCGATCTGGTAGTCGTTGTCGTCGTTGGTAAGCGACAGAATGTACTTCAGCTTTTTCATGAGAGATTTCTTATGTTGCATCGTACGACTCCGCTGAAAAAACTAAGAGTTACGGAGGTAATCGTGCCGCGGAGCGAGATCTCTCCGCGCCAGGCTTGTTAGAATCCGACCGGAGGCAACTTTGACCATGCGTCATTATCCCTTGGGATTGCTGTATTTGTTCTGTGTAGTAAGCCTGGCCTGGCCCCAGGCGAGACTTTCTTCGAGGTGGGAAGAACTTACGGCGGAAGACTTTCGCACGGGCATCGGTGAAGCGAACGGAACCTGTCTGCTTCCGTTCGGTATTATCGAGAAGCATGGCCCCCATCTTCCCCTCGGTACCGACCTGCTCAACGTCCGCTACGCGGCCCTGCAAGCGGCCCAGCGCGAATATGCGCTGGTCTTCCCCGAGTATTATTTCGGACAGATTTTCGAAGCGCGGCACGAGCCCGGCACGGTCGCCTACAGCACTCATCTGCAACTGGAGCTATTGCAGGAGACCACGGACGAAATGGCGCGCAACGGCTGCCGCAAGATCATCATCGTGAACGGCCATGGCGGCAACGAGAGCCTGCTGCCGTTTTTCGCCCAGACACAATTGGAGAAACCACGCGATTACGTCGTCTACGTGCTGCCTTTGGTCGAGCCGCCCGCGGGAGGGCCGGCGAAGAAAACCCGCAACGATATGCACGCCGGGGAATCGGAAACCTCGACGATGCTGATCGCACACCCCGATCTGGTTCACCTGGACCGCACGAACCGCGAGTCTGGCGCCGACCAGGCCCGGCTTAGCCTTCCCGGCGAGCTCTACACGGCAATCTGGTGGTATGCCCGCTTTCCCAATCATTATTCCGGAGACGGCTCGGCGGCGACTTTGGCGTATGGCGAATTCAGGATGAAGAACTGGGTCGACACGATCGTGACATCGATCCAAGCCGTCAAGGCCGACGACGCCAGCCTGCGCCTGCAAAAAGAGTTTTTTGAGAAAGCAACGCACCCCCTGGACACGCGTCCGTAGGGCAAGGAAAAGGCGGTCGCGGTCCGCACTTGGGTAACGTTGGGCGGCTCCCGGAGCCATGATAGCCTGCTGCTTAGTGAGCGCTAAGAAGCCCGCTGTATGGGCTTGGCGCTTGCGCCGGGCATCACACACAGAAGGGGAAAATGGCGCGTCTCTCGATATTCAAGATGGGGCAGGATGCGGGCGAAGCGGCGCCGCCGAATCTCACCGGATACACTCCCGCGCTTTCTTTGAAAGGCCTGCAACTGGGCGTGGACAACCTGCGCCACGACGTTCATCTCAGTCCGAAATTCACCGAGCAGATGCGGCTGCAAATTTCGCACCTGATCGGGCGCAACGGCGGGGTGGACGGCTTGCTGGCGGCGGAAGATAGCGGCAGCCGCCCGATCAACAGCAACATCATCGGTGCGAACACGGGCGCGAAAGCGAAGCCGAAATTCGACCCCTCGGATCTTAAGCCGTTGCTGGCCGCGATTCACGTCTCCGCGCTCAATCGCGCCAAGGCGGAGAACAACATCGCGATCGATCTGCTGGCGCGACTCGGCGTCATGAAGTTCCTGCGCATGGAACTGAATGCCCAGTTCTCGCAAATGCTGGAGCGTTGCCGCGTCCTGCTGAAAAACTATGAAGGAGTGCGGGCGCAGAAGGCGCTCGAGTACCGGGAGCGGGTGTCGGCGTTCCAAGTGGGAAAGAAGACCATCCTGCGCAAGACAGGCCAGGAATTGTTTCGGACATTACGCGAAATCGAAAAGGAAACCCTGGCGCGGATGCGGCGGTCTCTGTTTGGCAGCAACAACGAGGAAGAATATCGCCTCTTTCTGAATCCGCTGTTATTTTCCGAAGACGGCCGGGATCCCCACATCAACGCCGAGCATTACGTGATGCTGGGGAATTTCGAACGCGACACTGACCGCTTCGAGAACGTCAACCGCGTCGCCGGCGTATTTCTGGCGGCGATCAGCCTGGGGCCGGATGCGGAGGTCGAGCGCATCGTGGATAGCTGGCTGAATGTTCCGGAAAACGCGCATGAGTTGGTCGGGGCAGGCAGCCCGGACGAAAGCACGAAAGAAGGCCGGGCCCAACGCATTCGCCTGAACAGCTGGGTTGACCTGCTGGAGCGGGAACGCATGATGGACAGCGTAGTGGCTTCGTATGAAGTGGTTTCGCTGCTGCCCATCTATACGCCGCGCATCAACGCGCAGCAGTTGAAAAACGGATTGATTTCCCGGGAAGAGCGCGATCGCCTGGAAAAATTGATGCAGGAACACGGCAAGCCTTCGCCGGACAATTTCCGCGAAGCCGTAGCCCGGGCATCGGCTTGCAAAGGCGCCGATCGCGCCAAGGTCGCGGGCCGATTCCTACGTGACTTTATCTGCTACCACCGCGATTGGCGACGGCTGGAAGTGCTGAGTGGAGCGTTTGATAGCGTCAATCTGATTGCGTCTGAAAAATTGCGGGAACTATCCGCGCTGAACGGAACGCTCTACGAATATCTCACGGCGGATGAGCAGAAGCCGGTTGAAGATCGGGTCATGCGTCATGTGATCATCAAAGCCGACGTGCGCGATTCGACTCGTCTGACTCGTTCTCTGATGCAGCGTGAGCTGAATCCGGCCTCCTATTTCAGTTTGAACTTTTACGACCCGGTGAACAAATTACTGCCCAAATATGGAGCCAGCAAAGTATTCGTCGAAGGCGACGCGCTCATTCTGTCGCTGTTCGAGCGTCAAGGCGAGCCCGCGCTGGCGGTGAGCAAAGCTTGTTGCCTGGCTCGTGAAATGGTCGAAATTGTGCGTGGTTACAATCGTCTATTGCAGGAATCGGGGTTGCCGTCTCTGGAATTGGGCATCGGAATTTCTTATCAGGATTCCGCGCCCTTGTTCCTGGTGGACAGCGGCCAGCGCATCATGATCTCCGATGCGTTGAATGAAAGCGACCGGCTTTCGTCCTGCAATAAGCGAGTTCGTAAAACCATCGAAGCGCTCGAGTCGCCATTCAACGTTTATGCTTTTCAAACCGTGGCCGACTCGGAAATGGGCGAAAGCGCGGACGACTTCCTGATGAAATACAACCTCAATGGGGTTCGCATGAGCGAAGCCGCCTTCGAGCGGCTGTGCCAGGAGATTGCGCTGGAAGAGCGCAAGCTCGAACTGCCGGAACTCTGGGGTTCGGAAGACTTCAAGCTCTGGACGGCGACCGTCCCCGTAAATAACGGCATCTTCCGCAAGCTGGTCATTCGCGGCAGCCGCATCGCGCACATCGACACCAGCAACTTCGGGTTGAAAGAATGGACGTCAAAGATGTACTACGAGGTCTGCGCCAATTCCGACATTGATGCAATGGTGGAGGCTAAGGCAGGCGCGGCAGTAGGGAACTGAAAAACGCGCTGAGCTACTGGCCGGCGCGCATCGGGGTGACCAGGAGCCTTCCCGCGGATTTCTTCTTGTTGTCCCCTTTTTCGTTTGGCAGTCTGAGGTCGAGCGACCCGTTTTCGCCTGCGTCGGCCTCCGCCAAAGCGAGCGCCAGCGCCTGGAAAGCCCGCGAGATATCTGGGCCATCCTGAAAAACGACCGGTACTCCCTTGTCGATCGCGGGTGAAACCGACTGATAGTTGTTGGGTAGCTTCCACAAGAGCTTTGTATTGGTCGCCTTTTCGACGTCCTCATCGGTGAATCCGGGGATCTTTTTATAGCGGTTCAGCACGAGTCGCACTCGATTGCGGTTGGCACCGTCGTCGAGGAATGTTTTTAGTCTGGCCGCGCTCCATAGAGAAACCACATCGGCCTGGGCCACTAAGAGCACGGCATTGGATATTTCGCTCAACAACCGGGCCGTCGCATCCGCACGATTGGAGCAGTCCACCACGACATAACGAAAACTGGATACTAACAAATCGAACAAGCGCGCGAGTTCGGCCGCGGTGGGGCTGAGTGGCATGGGTTGTTGCGGTCCCGCCAAAAGCTGAAGCCCCCCTTTACATGGCGTCAACAGGCCATCCAGTAATGCATTGTCCAGGCGATGGAGGTTCTGAAGGGCATCGGCCAGACCGAACGAGGGCCGCACATTAAGCTGAAGAGACGCGTGTCCCAGCGAGGCGAAGTCGATCAGCAGAGTGCTGCCGCCGGATTCCTGTAGCGCAACCGCGAGATTCACTGCGACCGTGGTCGCGCCCGCGCCGCCCTTGGCGTTGGTGACCATGAAAACCCGAGCTCGTCCAGAAGCCGAGCGACCCTTGTTGCGAGCGGAGGTAAAGCGCGCAAAGGCTTCCGCAAGGGATTCCGAGCTGACATTGCGCTCGAGGTATTCGCCGGCTCCGGCGCGCATCACCGCAACGATAGTCGCCGGTTGGGTCATCTCTCCAACCGCAAAAATCGCGATCTCTTCGGTGCTGGCGCGGAGCAGTTCGATGGTCTTAATGGCCCGTTGTACGCGCTCCGGATCGATGTCTACGATTACGATTTCGCTGCGCGCGTCTTGAATTTGGCGCAGCACAGGATCGGTTGTGGACGAGGGGAATGCAACGTGACCGAACACGTCTCGGCCTAGCGTGCCTTCGAGGCGGCGCTGTAGCGTTTCAAATCGCTCTTTATCTTCCGCAAGTACCGCTACCGCTACGCCATGCATGGCTGGAATGTTGTCTCCCCGAGACGCTTTGATCGGTTCTCTAGCATGTTACGGAGAAGGTAGAGGTTACGCCAAGTGACTTACGTAATGGACAGAACCACCACCAAAGTGCCCTTTCGGGATTCGGCCCGGTAATGGGAGGGGACAAAACCGGTGTGCCATGATTCTATGCAAAAGCCCGCCCCTTGCAAAGCAATCTTTCGGTGGAAATCGCAATCGAAGGGGCAAAAGGGTGCATTTTGGGCTAAAACGTTGGGATTAGCGCAATTTGAGGGTAGTTAGGGCAAATAATGCAAACACTAAGGAGGCAATCCAAAAGCGCACGATAATCTTGGATTCGGACCAGCCCAGCAGTTCAAAATGATGGTGCAGGGGCGCCATCTTGAAGATACGTTTTTTGCGCAGTTTGTAGGAACCCACCTGAAGGATGACCGACAGCGCCTCGATAACGAAAATCCCTCCGATGAACGGCAGCAGCAACTCTTGCTTAATAATGACCGCGACCGTTCCGATGGCACCGCCTAAGGCGAGCGAGCCCACGTCGCCCATGAAAACTTCCGCGGGGTGAGCGTTGTACCAGAGGAATCCGATCGAGGCTCCGACCATGGCTCCGCAGAAGATGGTCAGTTCTCCCACCTGCGGCATGCGTTGCAATTCCAGATAGGTGGCAAACGCAGCATGGCCGCTGACGTAGGTGAGCACGGTGAGGGCTCCGGCGGCGATCAAAGTGCAGCCGATCGCCAGGCCGTCCAGGCCATCGGTGAGATTCACCGCATTGCTCGAACCCACAATCACCAGCACCACAAAGGCGATGAAGGGAAGGAAAGCCAGCGGCCACAGGGCCGGATTCCGTTCTAGAGTTCCAATCACGAGGTCGGGACGAAATTGCTTAAAGAAAGGTACGACGAGTTTGGTGGAGTATAGGTCGCGGGTCTGCATCGCAATCAGCGTCACGGCGATAAGGATGCTGGTCGCAATCTGCAAACCCAGCTTGGCGCGCCCCGTAAGTCCGAGATTGCGCTTGTGGATCACCTTGATGTAATCGTCGGCGAAACCTATGGCCGCGAAGGCGCAGGTTGCGAAGACCGCGATCCAAACAAAGCGGTTGGTAAGGTCGGCCCAGAGAAGGGTAGGAATCACGATTGAGATCGCGATCAGCAACCCTCCCATGGTGGGTGTGCCAGCTTTCTTCTGATGCGCTTTGGGACCCTCTTCGCGAATGTACTGGCCGATTTGAAAGTCCCGCAGCCGCTGGATCACCAGAGGCCCGATCACCAGTCCGGTGAACATTGCCGTCAGGCTGGCGAACGCGGTGCGAAACGTCAGGTAACGAAAAATACGGAATGGCGGAAAGTAATGAAACAGTTTTAGATAGAGCAGCCAGTAGAGCAATCCGCCTCCAGTTTGAAATTTCTATTGCACCAGTGGTGACACAGTCTGCGACTGCGCAGCCTTCCACACATCGATCGCCTTTTCCAATTTCACTCCTCGCGAAGCTTTCAGCAAAATCACGTCGCCGTCGCGGGCTTCACGAATCAGCCATGCGCCCGCCTCTTCGGGGGTGTTCACGAATTCGGCGCGAATGCCCGACTGACGTGCGGCCTCTACCATCGCTTTCGCCGTGCCGCGAACCCCGATCAGAATATCGACGCTGTTCTCGGCCATGTGATGACCGCACTCCCGATGCATCCCCTCGGAGGCCGGTCCCAGCTCCAGCATTTCACCTGCGACCACGATCCGGCGCGCGGCCTTCATGGCTGCCAAAGCGTCCACCATCGCGTTCAACGCCTTAGGATTGGAATTGTAGCAATCATCGATCAGCGTGATGTTGCCGAAGTGAAGCACCTCTCCACGTCTGTTCGCCGGCTTGAGGGACGCCAGCGATGCCGCGGCGTCGGCTAGACTGATTCCGCGATCCATGGCGGCGGCGATCGAAGCCAAAGCGTTATAGACATTGTGCGACCCCACCAGCGGCAAGCGGACGGGATGACGCGTTCCATCGACGATTACATCGAATTGCGACCCGTCCGCACCGAGCGACTGAAGGTTTTCGGCTCGCACTTGTGCGCGGGGATCGAGACCGTAGGTAAGCACTTTGCCCGCGAAGCCACGTCCAAACTGGCGGACAAACTCGTCATCCAAATTTAAGATGGCCGTGCCGTGGGATGGAAGAGCCTCGATCAGCTCCCGTTTGGCTGCGGCGATTCCTTCGATCGAATCGAAGTTTTCCAGGTGCACCGGCGCCACGTTGGTGACGATGCCGACGTCGGGAAGCGCAATCTTCGCCAGAGCCGAGATTTCTCCGGCGTGGGACATCCCCATCTCGATCACGGCCATCTCATCGTCATTTTCAAGGCGCAGCAGCGTGAGCGGAAGTCCGAAGTGATTATTGAAATTGCCCTCCGATTTCAGCACCCGGAAGCGGCTCGCAAGAACATGCGCGACCGCTTCCTTCGTCGTGGTCTTTCCCGCGGAGCCGGTCAGCCCAATCAGCGGCTTGCCCCACAGCTTGCGGACCGACGTGGCGAGAGATTGCAGGGCAAGCAGCGTATCGTCGACCAGCAACAACTTGCTTGGATCGGAGTAACGTCCGGCTTCATCCCGGCGAATTACCGCTGCGAGAGCACCATTTGTCAGCGCTTGTTCGACGAAGTTGTGGCCGTCGAGCCGCTCGCCCTTTACTGCGAAAAACAATTGACCCGGCTGGATCGATCGCGAATCGATCGAATAGGCAAGTGCCTGCAGACCGGGATCGAACGAGCCTTCGGCGCGAATGAAGGTGGCGATGTGCGCGAGCGTAAGCTTCATGGCTTCCCTGCCGCCGCGCACTCATAACCGGCCTGGGTCAGCGCTTCGCGAGCAACTTCCACATCGTCGAAGGGGACGCTGCCAGTCCGCGTCACCTGCGTTTTCTCATGTCCTTTTCCGGCGAGCAATACGATATCGCCGGCACGCGCCTCGGCGATGGCCAGGTGAATTGCGCTCCTGCGGTCCGGCTCCATCACATACTTCGTCCCCGAACGCTGAAGTCCAACCACGGCATCGTTCATGATCGCGAGTGGATCCTCGCTGCGAGGATTGTCCGAAGTGAGAATGACAAAGTCGCTGCCTCGTCCGGCGGCCTCGCCCATCAGGGGACGCTTCGCCCGGTCGCGATCTCCGCCGCAGCCAAAAAGAGTGATCACGCGACTTTTGCCAGCTACAAATTCGCGCGCCAGAGTTGTCAGATTGCGCAGCGCGTCGTCGGTGTGCGCATAGTCGACGACGACCGTGAAAGGTTGGCCGCAATGGACCCGCTGGAAGCGTCCGGGAATTCCGCTGAAAGTGGCGACGCCGTTGGCAATCGTCAGCAAATCGCACCCCCGCGCAAACGCCGCGCTGGCCGCCGCGAGCGCGTTATAGACGTTCACCCGGCCCAGCAGCGGAGAAGCGACCCCGACGTCACCTGCGGGCGTGACCATATGGAATCTCGTCCCTTCAGCCGAATATCGTACGTTTTCAGCATGAAAATCGCCTTGCGTCATTCCGTAGGTGATGACTTCTGAGCCGTTGCTTTTTCCGATCTGCACCAGGCGCTCCCCATACTCGTCATCAAGATTAAGAACCGAGACGTGTGGCGCACGCTCACCCCAGCCTTCAAACAAGACTCGCTTGGCGGCAAAGTATTCTTCCATGGTGTGGTGATAGTCGAGATGATCTCGCGTCAGATTTGTAAAGACGGCCACGTCGAATGCGATTCCGAAGACGCGCCCTTGCGCCAGAGCGTGCGATGAAACCTCCATAACGGCTTCTTTCGCTCCTGCGGCGATGGCTTGGGCGAACAACTGATTCAGCTCTAGAGCTTCAGGAGTGGTATGCGGCGCTGGCAGCACACGTCCGGCCACGTGGTATTCGATGGTGCCGATCAAAAGACTTTGTCGCCCGGCCGCGGCCAGCATCGCTTCCAGCAAAAAAGCGGTGCTGCTCTTTCCGTTTGTACCCGTGATTCCCGTGATGGCCAGCTGTTGGGCCGGATGTTCATAGAAATTTGCGCTGATGATTGCCAGAGCGCGACGTCCGTGAGGGACGCGCGCCCAGGGCAAGCCGCTGAGGTTGGGCTCGTTGGCCGAATCCGTCACTACGGCGCTCGCACCCGCTGCGATCGCCGCTGCGATGAAGCGATTTCCGTCGCTCGACTCACCCTTCATCGCGACGAACAAATTACCAGGACCGACGCGGCGCGAATCGTACTCGACGCCCGTGATCGGCGGATTGCCGCCGGCGCGCTCGAGAGTCTCGACACCTCTAACGATCTCGTCGAAATGCATGTAAGCGCAAACAGGTTCGCATCGGGGCACGACTTCGGTCGCGCCGAACCGACCCACCAGAATCCCGGCTTTTTAGCCGCCGAGGAATTTTCTCACTTCACCGGGAGAATCGCACCATCACATGCGATCCGGCCGCTACGCGTGCTCCGGGTGGTGGCGATTGATCTGTCGCCAAGCCGCTGCCTTGGGAATCAAGCTCCAGGCCGCTGTCCTGAGCGGCTTCAAGAGCGGCACGCGCATCTTTACCGATCAGCGACGGCACAACCACTCCGCCCTGCTCAACGTCCAGCACGACTGTGCCACCGTGCATCGGGGGCGGTGGATTCGCGGGCGCGGCAGTCGATGCCACTTCTGTCGCCGCTTGATTGGAAGTTTGTGGCATGGGCTTGCGCAATGCCGCTGTAACCACGGGGGAGGCTGGCGATTCGAGAATAGGCGTTGAAACGTTCTCTGCAACTTCGAGCCCTGCGCCTAAATGATCGGGTGACCCCTCCGACAAGTCATCTTCTTTCAGCGCACGCTTAGCCAATAACGATTGCCGGTTTTTGGGCAGCTCGATATCATGCGGCACGTGCAGGTATTCGAGCACCTGCTGCGCCACGCGCTGAAACACCGGTGCGGAAACTTGTCCTCCCTGATGCAGCCCCACCGCCGAATCCAGCACCACGGCCACCACGATGGCGGGGTCGTTAATCGGTGCGAAACCCGCGAACGACGCCACATACTTCGTGCGCGAATACGCACCGGTCGCCGGATCGACCCGCTGCGCCGTACCCGTTTTCCCGGCCGAGGTATAGCCTTCGAGAATCGCCTTCCGCGCCGTGCCTTCGAGCACGACCTTCTGCATCATTTGCTTCATCATTGCGTCCGTCGTGGTGGAGATGATGCGCCGCCCTTCCGCAGGATGGAACGCGACCATCTGCGGCGCGTTCTGCGGTGTTCCAGTCGCCGCCACAATTCGTGGAGGAACCGCAACGCCATCATTCGCGAATGTAGAGATCAGCGAGGCGAGTTGGATTCCAGAAATCCCAATTTCCTGGCCCATCGAAATTGCGCCCAGCGAAACTTTCGACCAGCGGCTCACCGGCTTCGTCATGCCACGCGTTTCTCCCGGCAATTCAATTCCAGTCTGCGTGCCGAATCCGAAATCGCGGATGTATTTATAAAAACGATCGTCGCCCAGCCGCATCGCAATTTTGATCGCGCCTACGTCGCTCGACTCCGCGAGAACCTGCGAAACGGTCAGCAACCCATGTGGGCGGCTGTCCCGAATCCTCATGCCGTTGAACACGATCGACCCCATCTGGCAATCGAACACCTCGTCGGGAGTGGTCAGCTTTTCTTCCAGCGCAGCCGAGATGGTCACCAATTTGAATGTCGACCCCGGCTCGAAAATATCGCTGACCGCATGATTTTTGAGACTTGCGGGCTTAATACTTCGCGCCGCATTGGGATCGAACGTCGGCTGATTCGCGAGGGCCAAGATCTCACCCGTGCGCGGATTCTCCACGATCACGGTGCCGCTCACGGCTTGCGTCTGCTGCATCGCCACCGCCAATTCGCGCTCCGCGATGTATTGGATTTGTTCGTCGATGGTGAGGACGATGTTCTGACCTTGTTCGGGCTGCTGTTCCACCCGCTCAAACCACTTCCTTCGCGCGTCGATCGAGATCATCATGCGGCCCGGCTTGCCCTTGAGTTCATCGTTGAACTCGCGCTCGATCCCGCTGAGTCCCTGATCGTCGAGCCCAACATAGCCGACCACCTGCGCGGCCAGTTGATCTTTGGGATAAAAGCGCTTCGACTCTTTGGTGAAGCTAATTCCGCGCAAGTGCAGATCGCGAATGCGCTGAGAAATTTCCGGACTCGCTTTGCGCGCCACCCAGCAAAACGTTTTGCTGGCCTGGCATTTGGCTAGGATTTCGCGCGGATCGTCCTTCGTAATGCGCGAGATTAAAGAGATGGTCGAGCCTAGATCGGGGATGTCCGCCGGAATGGCGAAGGCTGAGTCGACTTCCATCGAGCCCGCCAGTTCGCGCCCCGCACGGTCGTAAATGACCCCGCGCTTGGCCGAGACTTCCTCGGTGCGCTGCTGCTGGTGCATCGCCCGCTTTTCAAAATCTCCGTAGCGGAAAATCTGTAGGTACACCAGGCGCACACAGATTCCGCCACACCATAGAAGAAGCGCCCCAGCGAGGACAAACAGTCGGAAGTTGGATTGAGTCGGCTTCTTTGCAGCCATGTGTTCGCAGCCTTGTTCGATGCACCCGAAACTGTGCGATGGCTGGAGCTTCAGCCGCGCGCTATGAAGAGAACTTGACGAGCCTTGCGATCAAACGAATTGCAATCAGCGAATCGCGATCATCGAAACCGGACGCACGCTCGCCATCACCGGCGTCCCGGCATCCGCGGTCGCATTGTCCATGCGAATCACTTGCCCTGCCTGCGGCGGCTGCAAGCCAAATTGCCGGGCGATGGCATCGATCCGTTCCGGGCTGCGCAGGGTCGCTTCCTGCAATTCGTATTCGCGATTCATCTCCATCAGTCCGTCTCGCTGAATCTTCAGCGCCTCGATCTTGTACCCATACTCAATGGCTTTGAAATGCTGCAACGCATATGTCATCACCAGCAAGAACAGGCATGCGAGCGCGATGGCGAACTGGCGCATCTCGCGGCTTCTTCGCGGGTCTTCCACCTTCACCAATCGCGAATTGTCGATCGCCTTGGCGAAATAAATTTCCGGCGTCCCTGTCCAAATGGACCTTGGCCGCGCCGTCGGCATCACGCCTTGCTGTGTCATGACCGCTGTCGCCATTTACGCCACCTCAACAAAAATCGGCTGCGCTACATTCACTTCAGGCAAGGCAAACCAAAATTCGGATCGTATCTCCGACTTTTCTTCGCATTGCATCGCTTCCACTCGTTCCACCGCGTCCATCAAGTCCTGAATCAATGTTCCTGTGTGCATAGTTCCTGTGTCCATCACTGCCTCCAGTATGTGAGCTCCTACCACAGAGCCTCTGGAACTTTCTCAGCCGATCACAGCTTTTCGGAGCCGCCCCGTCCGGTCTACGCCGGAAATCTCGAACTAAATTCTTTCCGCAGCCCTCAACTTCGCGCTGCGCGATCTCGGATTGCGATCCATCTCGTCCTGACTCGCCGTCACCGGCTTCCTGGTCAGCACTTCAAACTCGCCACGCTTCGCGCCGTCGCGGAACGCGTCTTTTACAATCCGGTCTTCCAGCGAGTGGAAACTGATCACCACCACCCGCCCTCCCGGCTTCACAATCTTCGGCGCCGCTTCCAGCAGCGCCGTCAAATCTTCCAGTTCGTGATTTACGAAAATCCTCAAGGCTTGAAAAGTTTTGGTCGCCGGATGAATCCTTCGCTCCGCCTGATTCATTGGCCGGGCCGCGGCCGATATGACATCCGCAAGCTCTGCGGTAGTCCTTATCGGCCGCGACCGGCAAATGGCTCTGGCGATTCTCCGCGACCTCCTTTCCTCACCGAATTCGTAAATCAAGTTGGCGAGTGTGACCTCGTCCACCTGGTTTACCACTTGTTCGGCGGTGCGCTCTTGATGCGGATTCATTCGCATGTCGAGCGGCCCTTCCGCCTGAAAACTAAATCCTCGCGCCGCCTGGTCGAGTTGCAAACTGCTTACGCCTACATCCGCCAGCAGTCCGTCCAGCTTCTGCCCCGCCAGCCGTTCTTTCACTTCCGCGAACGAACTATGCAGCAACTTGATCTTCGGCCAGTCATTCTGAAACAACTCGCCCGTCTTCAACTCGTCCGCTGCCCCCGCTTCCAGATTCCGCTGCGCCGCTTCCAGCGCCGCCGGATCCTTATCGAGGCCAATCAAATGTCCCGCTGCGCCGAGGCGTCTTGCGATTTCTAAACTGTGCCCGCCCAGCCCCACCGTCGCGTCGAGATAACTCCCGCCGCGCTTGACGGCTAAATATTGGATCGCTTCTTTTAAAAGAACCGGAACGTGGCCAGCTTTCTCTTTCTCCCGATGCCCGCCACGCCCAACCCCCTGAGGGGTATTGTCTGAACCCTCGTCCACTAGATGCCCAGTTCGTCGAGCGTCTTCTCATCCTCGGCCGTGAACTTCTCTTCTTTGATCTCTGTCTGCAAGGCTTCCATGTTGCGCACTTCGAGATAAGTCAAGTTGCCCATCACCGCCACTTCGCCCTTGATCTGTGCCGACTCGCGCAGCAGTTGCGGCATCAGCAGCCGTCCCTGACCGTCCATCTCCACCACTTGCCCGTAATAATTCACCCGGCTCAAAAACTTCTTCTTCGTCGGATTGAACGTCGACAGCGCCGCCAGCTTCTGCTCGATCCGCTCCCACTCCTCGAAGGGATACAGTTGAGCAACCCTGCCATCCAGGCTGGTGACGTAAAATTGCGCTTTGCCATACTTCTCGTCGATGACACGCTTGAACTCGGCTGGAACCTTCAGCCGCCCTTTTTCGTCGACGCGAGTTGGATGATTGCCGCGAAACATGTTTACCGCCCGCTACGGGCCCTAAAACCTTTGCCGCTACCGCCGCCAAAATCGCAAAACCGGTCACTTGCTCGACCAAGCCGCCGGATTCCGCCGCTTCGCTTCCGTTTTTCAGGGTGTCAGGCTCAAAGTCCAATTTCGCCTCGTTTCGTTCCACCACTGCCCAACGTCTTTACTGCTTGCTCCACTTCATTCCACTTTTGTCCACATCTTACGCCTAACCTGTTTGTTGTCAACAAGAAACTTCAGGGTTGGAAGTTACCGATGCGCGTGGGAGACGAAACTACTCTAAATTGGGGCTAACCACTCCGATGACCGCAATAGGTTGCGTTTACCAACTAGGTTCGGATAATGGACTTTCGCTTATTTTTCGCTTGCACCGCAGGCACGATAAGCCTGTGCACCCTGTGGAAAACTCCGGAAGTGATCGAATGACGCCAGACTTTGCCCCAGTTCGTACAAAACGCCAAGTCATCCCGTCACGCGGCGTTCTCTCCAGCCGCCTGAAGGAATTCGCGTGAACCGAAACCCGGCCTCTCCGATTCAAGCTGGCGAAATGTCATACTAACCGGGATGCCGCGCCCGCTCCACATTCGCGATTGCCTCTGCCTCTACAGCCGCCGCACGGCCCGGCTGCTCACCCAGTTCTACGACGATGCCCTCCGCCCCAGCGGAATGCGCATCACTCAGTTCCAACTCCTCGCCGCCATCCAGCAAGCCCAACCCGTCGCCCACCAACCGCTCGCCGACATCCTCGGCATGGACCGCACCACCCTGTCCCGCAATCTCACTATTCTTGTGCGCGATGGTCTGGCCATCATTGCCAAGGATAAGCATGACAAGCGCGAAAACCGGATCAGCCTCACCCCCGCTGGCCGCCGTTCCGTGCAACGCGCCATGCCCCATTGGCAGCACGCCCAGCAGCAACTTCTCGACCGCCTTGGCAGCGTGCCTGACCCCACGACCGGTACTCAGGCTCTCACCCTTCTAGACTGCATCAGCCGGCTCACTGCCGCCCTCGGCGAAACCTCGACTTAAGCCTGGCGGGACGGCTCGCTTGCCCGCGAGTGGAATTCTATGAATCCTGACGTTCGATAGGTGTATCTACACCTAGACAGCGAAGTCGCTGAAGGAGCTGCTCATGAACACCACGTCTCTACCGTACCGAAAGACTCAACTTTGGATCGCCGCTGCCGTCCTGGCTTGGATCGCCGCCGTCGTTCTCACCAGCGCCACCGGCTGGCTGGGTTCACTCTCGCCCATGGCACCGCCGCTGATTGCGACCCTAACGATGATCGTGCCGGTCGCTGTCTACTTTGCCGCGCCTGCCTTTCGTGAGTACATCGAAAGCGTCGGCCTTCGCCGCCTGACCGCTCTCCACGTCCTGCGCATTGCGGCTGCGCCGCTGTTCTTCTGGTACGGCGCGCGTCACCTCCTGCCGCAGGTGTTCGTCAACCGCGCTGCATGGGGTGACATTGCCGCCGGCCTCCTCGCTCTGCTGGCGGTCACCCTGTGGCAGCGGCCGTCGGGGTACTGGATAGCTCATCTCTTCGGTATGGCCGACTTCTTCGTCGCCTTCGGCACCGCGATGGCTCTCACCCGGCAGGACCCCACGGCCGTACATGCCGTCACGGGCCTCCCGATGGCGCTGATCCCGTTTTTCGGAGTAGGCTTCCTCGCCACCACGCACGTCATGGCCTACGACCTGCTGCTCCGCCAGACGGCCTCGCTCCACCCACGTTCCGCCGGCCTCAAGCCGCAGGGGGCCAAATGACCGAGCCCATCCCCAACCCTGCACTGCAAGTCCTTCCGGTCCCGTGCACTGGCGTCCTGGTACAGCTCACCATCAAAGCCGGGATCAATCCACAGACCGTTATGCTCCACCTGCCAGCCGAAGTTCGCGACACCGTCCTACTCTACCTCGAAGGGCATATCAGTCAGTGGTGGGCGCTCTGCGACCGGCCTGGCGTCGTCTTGCTCTTCACCGCGACCAGCGTTGAAGGGGTGCAGGAACTCATGGCCCGGCTGCCGCTCGTCCACGAAAATCTCGTCGACCTCACCTTTACCCGAGTTGGTCCGCTTACGCCGTTGCGCATCCTCTTCGACGGAGGGAAGCGCGCACAGTCGGAATAGGGATTGGGGTGCACTTCACGTCGGTTCCCCGAACTTCGCAAGGTTACTTACTTAACGACGTTTCGTACCACTACGACGAGTCTCTCGTAGTATTCGATCAACGTCCATCATGGGAGGCCTCGGACGACTCATGCGGCGGCTACACATCGCGGCGGGGTGCATTGGGATCTTGGGATTATTCCTTGGTCTGTGCAGCTTATTCGGCGTTGTCGTCAGCGCGGGCGAGGCATGGCGGGAACATGTGCAGAAGAGTTGGCCGCAAGCGACCGCCGGAATCGAGCACTGTAGAGTCGAGTACCGCTCGTCTGACGGCCGCCCCGGGCACAATATGGTTGGTGGCTCAGATGTGATATTAGTTTTCGCGTTGGAAGCGATCAGATCAATACTGGCATCTATTCCGGTCAACACGGCAGTCTGCAGACCAACAGCACCCCTGACTTGATGGATCGATGGGTCAATAACCATCCCACTGGGAGCACGGTTGTTGTCCGCTATGATCCAGCCCAGCCCAAGACCGCGATTCTCGCCAGAGACGATATGCCGTATGGCGGTTCGAGAACTCCCGGCAACCTCAGAGTCGTCGAGACATTTTCCATTGGGTGCGTGAGCCTGCTGGCCATCGCAATGCTGTTGCGGCGTCGAGGCCAGCCCGCTCAATAGCCTGGGCGGAATGCTTCCGACGCGAGTCTGGTTTTCGCACAAAGTTTCGCCGCGTCATGGTCTCCTCCTGTGCCTGGATTAGAACATTGAGGAATGAGCAATAGTGCACAGTCATTTCATCCTCGAGTCCGCCATATTTGGTAGGGAAGACGGAGGACAACTCATGTCATACAACGTGTCACACAAGAAGATATTCGCGCTGTCTGCGCTTTGTTTCGCTCTAGCTGCCGGCGCAGCCGCCCCAGGTCAGGTTTCGGTGAACATCGGAGTCGCGCCGGGCTGCCCATACGGGTATTACGACTATGCGCCTTATAGCTGCTCTCCTTATGGCTATTACGGGCCGGATTGGTTTCATGGTGGAGTCTTTATTGGCGCGGGTCCGTGGTTTCACGGCGGACACGGTTTCTATGGCCACGTCGACAATCGCTATGACCCGCGCAACGGCTATGCCGGCCCAATGCCGGGACGGGGCGATCGGGCATTCAATCACTTTCAGGGCAACGAAGCGCGCGACGGACAAGGCCATATCGGCAACGCCGGTCACGATGCCAGCCGAGAACACAGCGCAGGCGCTGAGCGTAGTGGCCGCCGCTAGGCGAAGTTGCGATCGAGGCGGGGGCCATTCAAGCCGTTCTTCTGCTGGGTGGAACCGTTACTCTCGGGAGCGGACATTCAGCCGGTCTACGGTGAGTGTGCCAACGGAGAGCTTTTCAATGCGAGCCTCCAAGATTCGCAGGCGCCCAATGGCGACGGCACCCACCGCGAGTGCCCCAATCGCCGCCGCACCGATGGCGAAGACGCCGAGCGCCAGTGCGCCAACCGCGGCTCTGCCCGTTTTGACGGCTTCCATACGATCGTTCCTCATCCGCGTGATAGTTGGCTCCGCGATGCGCTTCCTCTGCCGATCCAGCTTGCCACGCTTTACTATAGCGCGGGTCCAGTAACGGCGACGGCACGGATCGATTTTCTCTCGATCGTTTAAGCTGAGAGTCATGCGTTCCATCCTGCTCAAGCCCGGCCTGCGCTATATCTTTCTGGCCAACGTGATCTCCATGCTGGGCAGCGGGATGAACTCGGCCGCAGTTGCCTGGTACATCCTGGAGAAAACGCATTCGGAAATGGCGCTGGGCGAATTCGCCGTACTGGCGACGATTCCGGCGATGATCATGCTGCCCTTCACCGGCGTGATTATCGATCGCGAAGATCGCCGGCGCCTGGTCATGATTCTCGACGCTCTGCGCGCTGTCATCATTCTCGCAGTATCGTTGCTGGCCTTCGCCGGCAAAGCGAAAGTCTGGGAACTGTACCTGATGAACACTCTGGTCGCGGCAGGTTTCTGGATGTTTTGGCCGACAATCACGGCGCTGATTCAGGAGATGACTCCCGGCGAGGAATTTGTTCATGCCAACACTTTTCTGCTGGCTGGGATTCAAGGGGGTTGGCTGATCGCGGGCTCCATCGTTGGCTTTGTCTACAACCGGATCGGCCTGGGCGGAGTGCTGCTCATCGACTTCTCGACCTATGTCGTGTCGTTTCTTTGTTATTTCGCAGTGCGCAAAGGCAAGCATGTCGTGCCGCGTCCTGCTGAACTTAAACATGAATTCACGGCCGCCGAGACCGCGTTGCAAAAATTTCTGCGAGAGATGCGCGAGGGACTGGACTTCGTCCGCGGCAATCGAAAGGTTGCTTTCATCGGAATCAGTTGGGCGCTGTTCCTCGGCGCGATGATGACTGGAATTGTGGTCACGGCACCGTTGAGCGTGCGGCTGCACTCGGGAGCCGTGGGATACGGCTGGCTGAACGCGGGTTGGGGCACGGGAGCATTCCTTAGCGCACTCTACGCACCGGCCATGATGGGATGGTTCGGGGCGCGCCGCTCAATTGCCATCGCGATGGCGGCGCTATCGGTCTGCATGATCGCTGCGCCGCATTCCCCTGCGCTGGCGGTCGCCGTGTTCTTTTTCGCTGTGATGGGCTCGGGCCGGGGCCTCAGCAGCGTGGCCATGAACACGACGCTGATGCAGGAAGTCCCGCCACACTTTATGGGGCGGGTGCAAAACACCTTTTACTTCGCGGGAACGGCGCTTCAGGTCGTGATGGCACTCCTCGTGGGTGCGGTGGCACAGACCAACCTGGCCATGGGATTTCTGATCATTGGCGTCGTCTATGTTTTCGCCTTTGTAAGCGCCATCTGGCCGGTGCGGGAAAGCGTGGGCGCGTCCATGGCTGCTGGGGCGAAGTAAAGAGTGCCCATGACACGCCAAACTGGATATACTAGGCTGCTTTACGAAGTCGATCCCCACAGTTCGTATTTTTTAAGGAGGCATCGTGCGGCTGACGCTGAACACATGCGAGGCGGGCCGGATCGCGATGGTGCGCTGCCAGGGGCGCATCGTTGCAGGTGGGGAAGCGGAGTATCTAAGCACTCACATCGAGAAACTACTGCCCCTGCACAAAGCCGTCGTTCTGCAACTCCGCGATGTGGATTTTATCGACAGCAGCGGACTGGGTGCGATTGTCCGCAGCCTGACTCGCGCCCGCCAAACCCGGGGCGAGGTGGCACTCTGTTGTGTCCCGGCGCCGATTCTGAAGGTGTTGCAAACCACCCACCTGGACAAACTGTTCGATATTTCAGCCTCCGAAGAACAGGCCGTGGCGGCGTGTGCACGGCTGACTGCGTCTTTTGAGAGGCTGAAGATCACCGGGCCGAGTATTTTGTGTATGCACAGCAGCCTCGATCTGCTGGCGTATTTGCGCGAGCTATTGCGTCGAGCCGGCTACCAGGCGTACACCAGCAACAACCTGCATGACTCACTGTTTGTGTTGCGGCTGACGCCGCCGGCGTTGCTGCTGCTGGGCTCTGGACTAACGGCGTCGGCGGAGACGGAACAAGCGTTCCGCGCGGCCTGCGGCAAAATTCCGGTGATGGAACTGGAGGACGGACTGCACACACTCGATGCGGGCGAAGCCGCGACCGCGCTCTTGGGAAAGATAGCGGCACGACTCAAGCAGAACGTTGCGTAGGGCAGCCTAGCTCTCGACCAGGATCAGAGGCTTCCGCTGGGGCAACGCTTCTCCAATCTCTGCGGCCTGGACGCCGCCTGCGATAAGGGCGTGGGTCAATTCGCTGGCTTGATCTTCCCCCACTGAAATGAGCAAGCCGCCCGCCGTTTGCGGATCGAAGAGCAACGTCCTTTCCTCTTCCGTTGCATTTTCATAGCTCACGACGCACTCGGCAAAGTCGCGATTTGCAAGCAATCCAGCGGGAATGAATGCCGCGCGAATGCACTCCATTGCGCCATCGAGGCGGGGAATTTTGTTGGCGAACAACCTCAGCGATACTTGGGACGCGAGCGCCAGCTCACGGGCGTGGCCGATCATGCCGAATCCGGTCACGTCGGTCATGGCGTGTACGGACTCGCCGAACTTCGCGACAATTTCCGCCGCCGCCTTGTTGAGCGTCGTCATGGAGCGGGTCGCCGCTTCCACCCACTCCGGCTGCGCGGAGCTTCGTTTGATCGCAGTGGTGATCACGCCCGTGCCCAGCGCCTTGGTGAACAACAAACGGTCGCCGGGCTGCGCGCCGCCGTTGGTCAGCACTCTTGCGGGATCGATCAATCCTGTGACGGCATATCCAAACTTGGTTTCTTCATCGCGAACACTGTGGCCGCCAATGATCGTGCAGCCGGCCTCGATCATCTTGGATAGGCCGCCGGACAAAACTCTTTCAAGCACGTCGAAATCGCCCTTGCCCGGGAAGCACACCAGCGCCAACGCGCTGACCGGTTTTCCGCCCATGGCGTAGACGTCGCTTAGGGCGTTGGTAGCCGCGATCTGGCCGAAGGTGTACGGGTCGTCGACCATTGGGGTGAAAAAATCGACGGTCTGCACCAGCGCAAGATGGGGCGCGATGCGATAGACTCCAGCATCGTCGGCGTGATCGAAGCCCACGAGAACGTTGGGGTCGCTTTGTTTCGGCAACTTCCCGAGAACCTTATCCAATACAGCAGGACTAAGCTTCGAAGCGCATCCTCCGGCCTTGACGGTTTCGGTTAAGCGAATGGTCTGAGTCTCTGTCATGTTTCCCGTCGCGCTCTGTGCTGAAGAATACCAAACTCTCTACTACGGAGGTCAGCTGGTATCGCTGAGGAACTTCCAAGAAGGAAGGTCTCGGGTTCATCGTCGCGGAGTTATTCGACGAACTTGCGCGGGACTCGTTTGGAGACGTTGCAGAGAATCTCGTACGGAATGGTGTCGGCGAGGGCGGCGTGTTCGTGCGCGCTGACTGCCAATCCGTCGCTCGCTCCCAAGAGCACGACTTCATCTCCTGCCGTAGCCGACGGAATCGCGGTGACGTCCACCAGAGTTAGATCCATGGAGATTCTGCCCACGATCGGAGCGTAGCAGCCGCGGACGATCACGCGGCCGCGAGAAGAAAGCTTTCGATTCAGTCCATCGGCATACCCCACGGGCAGGATCGCGATTCGCGAGGCCGATTTCGTAGTGTAGGTTCCGCCATAGCCGAGCGCCTGATTTGCGGGCAAATTGCGCAGCGACAGCACGCGGGTTTTCCAGGTAAGAACTGGTGTAAGAGAAGGAATCCCGGGCGCCTCAGTGTTGTTTCCAAAGCGTTCGAAGGGCAGCGAGTAACCGTAGAGCCCGAGGCCGGGACGCACCATGGTATTCGAGGGTTCGCGATGCGAGAGCAGGGCGGAAGTGTTGGCGAGGTGAGTGAGCGAAGGGGCGAAACCCTGCGCTCGCAGCGTTCTCAACGCCTCACGAAAGAGCGAAGTCTGGCGTTCGACCGAGTCGGCATCGAGAACCTCCGACGAAGCGAGGTGGGTCGAAACGCCCTCGAGAAAAACTCCCGGGGCGGATCGCAATGCGGTCACGACGGCGAGAAGCTCGCTCGGTAAAACGCCGAGGCGGCCCATGCCGGTGTCGATCTTTAGATGGATCGCCAGCGGCGGCGCCTTCAAGCGTAAGACCGCGTTATCGAGCAGTTCAATTTGGCCGGGCTCCCAGACGGTCGGGGTCAAAGCCAGGCGGACAATTTCCTCCTCTTCGCCATGCCAGAATCCAGTCATGAGCAGGATGCGAGATTGAATGCCGGCATCGCGCAGAGGGATGGCCTCATCGAGTCCCGTGACGCCGAACCATGGAGCTCGCTCATCGAGCAGAGCTCGCGCACACTCCACTGCGCCGTGACCATAGGCGTCAGCCTTGACGACAGCGCAAATGTGAACGCCCGATCCCACGAAAGTCTGTAGGCTCGAGAAATTGCGACGCAGCGCGGAAAGAGAAACCTCAGCCCATGTGGGCCGGGTCGCGTTGCGGGTTTGAGTGGGGATGGCGATGCTGCTCACGTCAACGAATTATAGCCACTCGGCGAGGAGCCGGCGGGTTACGAAAAATGTCCCCACCAGTTAGCAGACGGCAGAGAAAAGCCGCTCTCCTGAAGAAAGAGCGGCTTCGCTGGAAACGTAAAGAGGTTACTGCTTGGGAGCAGGAGCCGTAGTCGCGGGCTTGGAAGCGGGAGCGGTCTTAGTTCCCGAACCGGTTCCCGACTTGGCGCCAGAACCGCCGCTTGTCCCTGCGGGACGAGGTTGAACCGGAACGCCAGAGACGGTGTTGTAGGCATCGACGACTGGCTTGGTGATGTCATTCGACTGGTTCGTCCAGAGCACGGGGCCGTTGGGCCAGGGATTCGAGGTATCGATGATCACGCCGTAGCCGTTGTCGCTGGCATACTTGACCACGATGGGAGCCATCTTTTGTAGAATGCGCTTGGCAATTTCGTTCTGCTGGGCGGTGGCGTCGTCGCGCGCGTCTTGCACGGAGCGCTCCAACTTCTTTTGTTTGTCTTCAACCTGTTTCACGAGCGTGGCGCGAGCATCGTCGCTCAGTTTGTCGCCCTGGGTGGTGAGCTGCTTCTTCAGGCTTTCGACTTCGTCGTTCTGGCCTTTGAGTTCGTTCTGCTTGGGTTCCAGTTTTTTGTTGAGAGCCTCGAAGTCGCGCTGACCTTCGTTGCTGGCAAAAATGGCCTCTTCGATATTGATGGTTCCGACTTTGTTGCCCCCTGGGGCGGTCGCGGTGGGAGTGGAACCTGGAGCGGCGGGAAGAGAGTCGGCTGGGGCCGGGGTCGTCGTCTGGCCGAAGGCGAGTGCGGACAACATGAGAGACGCGGTCACGAAGTAACGTGCAAGCTTACTAGTCATCAAAAATTAGCTCCTTGGGAAATTGTGTCCGGGAATTCTACGGGATCGTTTCGCGAACCGGCACCGCCATCGCTCTCGACAACACACGAGGCTCACCGGACTAGATCCCCGCTCTACGCGAGAACCACCCGGAATCAGACATTTCAGGGTGACCGTATCGCGATTATAGGAACTATGCAGCATAAACGTCAAACGATTGCCTCGACCACTAGAAGGTTGTCGCCACCGTAAAGCGGAAGGTCTTGCGGGGCTCGCGCAGCAGGTACTGGGGTGAGTACGCGTTCTTTGCCAGGATGTAGGTGTAGTCGCCGGCGCCGCCTTCGGGGAACATCGAGCGCGTAATCTGCACGGGCGCCTGCGTCGTCGTATCCAGGCGCAGCGGATTGTATGCGTAGTAAATCCTGAACGGAGCATTGATCACGGGCAGGAATACCTGCAACTCGAGTCCGGTGGACATCCTCGGGAACCAGTTCGTTGCCGCCACAGGCTTTAAATATTGAGAAAACGCCGGGATGGGAGATCCTGGAGCGCCGGGCTTTTCTCCGCCAATGCAGTTGTATCCGATGTCGAGGGCGGGGCAGCCGAAGGTGTCCCCATTGATGGTCGAGAGCTCGGAAGAATTAATGCGCAGCTGGGAATTTCGCAGAATCGGATCGACGCCGAAGTCGGCAAAGGGAGCCAGCGCCACTGGGCCGGCGATGGTGATGCGGTACTCGAGGTTAGCCACGAAACTGGCATCGCCGCCGGGAAACACAATCTGATCGAGCGGGACGGGAATGGTGTAAGCGCCGCGCAATGGATTGTGGGGATCCTTGGGAACCGTGGAGCCGTCGGGATTGGTGAGCGCGATCGACGTGGCGCTGGGCAAGAATGCAACCGGCGAGACGGCGCGAATATCGAAGCCGCGCAGGTCGTTTTCGCCACCGAGGTAAGAGCGCGAGAACGGTGGGGCGACCACTCCGCCATAACCGGTGAGGAAAGAGGCTTGCACGTTGAAGCCGATGGTGTTGCGCCGCTTTTGGACTGGCGTGAAATGCTTATAGCTGACGATCGGGCGAACGGTGCGCACGTTGCCGCCAAGACCGGCAATTTCTCCGCCAATATAGAGGGAGCTGCCCTTGTGGGGAGACAGAGCCGCATCCAGATTGTTCTTGGTGTAGCTGGGAATAATTTTGCTGGTAACGATGCCGTTGAGCTGGTTTTGTCCACTGACCCCGCTGAAAGCCAAATAGTTAAACAGTGCTTTCGAGGCATTGGTCAAAGCCACAATGCTGGAATCGTCGAAGGAATAACTGATGCCGATCCGCTTAAAGGAGCGATGCAGGGGATAGTTCAAGGAAACGCTGAAACCCTTGCTGGACTGGGTATAGTTCTGCAAATTTTGCAGCAAGGCCGAGGGAAGATTGACAGCTTGTCCGCTAAAAACGGCGGTGTTGCGAGCCTGATTGTAGTTGTACTTGCGACCGTAAACGGTGAATCCCAGCTGCAAGGGCTTATCGAATAAATAAGGTTCGGTAAAACCGAACATCACGTCGCGCTGAATGTTGCCGATGTTAGCCGAAACCGAGAGGGTTTCGCCCAAACCCAAGAAATTGTTGGTGGCATAATTGATGCCTATAAAAGTGCCGGCGAGGCCGCTGACGCCGCCGCTCAGGCCAATGCTGTTCTTACCCTTTTCTTTTACTTTCAAGGTCAGGTCAACGGTGCCATTCTTTTCGTCGAGATGGCGCTCGGTGACGCTGGGATCGTCCGGCTTGATTTGGTCGAAGAATCCCAACTGGTTCAGACGTTGCAAGCTGACTTCCCAAAGCTGTTGGTTGTAAACCTGACCCTCTTCCAGCAAAATCTCGCGGCGGATAACCTTATCGCGCGTCGTCGTGTTGCCCGCGAATTCGATGCGCCGGACGTAAAACTGCTTGCCTTCGTCCAGATCGATATCGAGGAAGACGAGTTTCTTGGTTTCGTCGAAGCGTGTATCCGGAATCGAAGTGAAATTGATGTAGCCGAACTGGCCGTAAGCCTTGCGAAGATTTTCAATGCCTTTGGAAACCTTGCTGCGGTCGAAAACGTCTCCGTCTTTGATGGGGAAGAGGTTGCGCAGCGCTTTGACGTTGCTGATCGCCTTATTCCCTTTGAACGTGATTTCACCGAGGTTGTAGCGATCTCCTTCTTCGATGGGCAGAGTGATGTCAACCGCCTTGCCCGGTCCCCCTTGCAGCAGCGGGATGTGGAAGCCTTTATGTCCGGTGTCGTGGATATTGGTCTTGGCTTCCTGCACGACGACCTTGAAGTAACCGCGGTCCTGATATTCGTTACGCACGCGCTCGGTGTCTTCTTCAAGCTTGGTCGCGTCGTACGTCTTGGCGAAAAGATTTTCGAGAAAAATGGAGTGCGGCAGGCCGATCGGCTTCAGATTCTTCATCGCGCTGCGCAGCAGGCGCGACTTTACGTGCTGATTGCCCGTAAAGATGATCTTGCCCACCTTGACCTTGGGGCCTTCCTTTACCGCGAAGGTAATGCTCACGGCGGCGGGGGGCACGGGGCGAACTTCGGTACGAACCGTGGCAAATTGACGTCCGTGCTCAGAGAGCAACTCTTTGATCGTGACTTCGGCCTTCTTAACTTTGGTGGGATCGTACTGACTTTCGGGCGAAATTCCGACTTTGGCTTCCTTAAAGCGGTCGAGTACGTCGCTCTTGGAAACGGAATTGAGGCCGGTGTAATCGACTTCGCGAATGGTCGGACGCTCTTTCACGTAGACGTGAAGGATCCAGCCCTTGGGAGTCTGCTCTTTTTCGAAACGAATGTCCTCGAAGTAGTTGGTATTCCACAAGGAGTTAAAGTCGCGTTCGAGGGCCGCTTCGTCGTAAACATCGCCCGCGTGGGTGAAGATGCGGGCCTTAATAGTGTCGGCAGGAATGCGGCGATTGCCATGAACTACGATGCCGGCTACCAACTCCTGCTGACTGAAAGCGGCGGGAATCAAAGCGAGCAGACACAAGCAAACGCTCAGAAGCGTTCGACACACGAGGCGTGGGCGCGTCGGTATGAATTCCAAAGCTCCCAGGGAGAACCGTGAACTCGACAGCAGACTTCCCTGCCCGCGCCTTGCGGCCACAGGGCTATCCTGTTGAAAACTAAGAATGCGGAATACCTCAGATCCTGGGAGTATGGAAACCTGAATTATACGGCAGCGCGCAGGCTGTGCGAAAAATCGCGATCATTAATTGCCTTACGATTCGCCTTACGATACAGGACGAAAATGTTCTCTCTCAACCCAGAGGGAGCAAAAGGGCGCGGAGTTGCCTGTGTGGGAGAAGTATTTCCTTATCCTGTGTAAACCATTTCGACCACGGTGCAATCGTCGTTCAACGGAGTGCCGTTGCAGAAGGTATTGACCGCGTTGAAGATTCCTTCCAGCGTTCCGATTTTGGCTGCGACCTCGAGGCGATCGTTGTCGAAGAATTCTCCTTGCGCGTCTTCGGCTTCGGTAACGCCGTCGGTGACCAGGACGAGGCGATCTCCGGCGTGCAGGTTGCACCGGTCGCTTTCGTAAACGGCGTCGGGGAGCAATCCTACGGGGAGATTGCCGTGCGCCGGGCGAATCACTTCCCCACCGCAGACCAGCAAGGGCGGCACGTGACCGCAATTGACGTATTCCAGCTCACCGTCTTTGCCGAGGCGGGCAATGACCAGCGTGGCGTATTTTTCGCCGATGTGTTTGTGGGTAAAGAAACGGTTCACGGCAGTGACGATCTCGGTCAATCCCATGCCCGCGGAAAGTTGCGAGTAGATCATTCCTTGCAGGGTTGAGGCGAGCAGCGCGGCGGACACGCCTTTTCCGCTTACGTCTGCAAGCACGACCGTTAGTCCGTGCTCAGTGTTGACGGCGTCAAAGAAGTCACCTCCGATGTCTTTGCAGGCGATGTTCTTGCCGGACAATCTTGCGAAGGGGACTTCGGGAATCGTAACCGCCATCAGGCGCTGCTGAATTCCGGCTGCGATGGAGAGCTCCTGCTGGTAGCGGCGTCCGGCCTCTTCGGCCTGCACCAAGCGGGCGTTCTCGATGAGGGAAGCAGCTTCTGTCGCGATGGCGTGCAGAATGTTGTTGCTGACCGAAGAAATGTCGCGCGAGGCGAAACGCGAGTCGACATAAAGAGCGCCCATAACCTCGGCAGAGAACGATTCCGTGCGCTGTTCTCTGTCTTTACCGCGGCTAGTCTGCACTTGCGGCTTGCGCAGAGGAACGCAGATGACGGTGCGCAGGTCGAATGCCACAATACTCTGCCGCGCGGCCATGTCCACCGATTGGCTGGTATCGGTGAGCACGAATTCAAGGTTGGAGCTGAGCGCCTCTTCGAGAATCGAACGCGAGATGGTCTTGTCGTCCAGCAAAGCATCCCCGTTAGCGTTGCGTCCAGCGGCGAGTCGGAGCGTGCCGTCCTCGCCTTTCATGAACACATACGCGCGCTCGGCGCGGGTGAGCTTGAGTGTGGTGTCGAGCAGGGTCATCAGAATCTCATCGAGCACACCCATGGTGTTGAGCTTGCGCGCCGCTTCCAGAAAGAGCGTGAGCTTCTCGAGATCGGTGGCCTCGTCGGAAATGTGCATCACCGAAATCTGGCTGAGGAACTCACGCGCAGTGTTGGAGGTATTGTGCTGCGGGCTGAAAATTACATAGACGGCATCGCGCGCGCCAAACTCGAGGCGATCGTTGCGTTCGAGCTGGCGGCGCTCGACTCGCTCCCCATTAACAAACGTACCGTGCTTGCTGCCCTGGTCAAGGACGAAAAACTGTCCGTTTTCGGAAACGATGATGGCGTGATCGCGAGACACGCGCGGATCGGCAATGACGAGATCTTTGTCGGCCTTGCGTCCGATGCCGAACGGACTGTGATTCAGCACGAGATTCTGCTGATCGTTTCCCTGCACCAAAATCAGCGTCGGGAAGATTCCGGAACCGGCGGGTACTTTCGAAGTGATGGTTGAGTCGGACGGCATGGGCGCGTGGTAACTGAGAGTGTACTAAAATTAGGGGTTCCGGGACACACCGGCTTCGTCGCGATGCTACGGGCGGCGATCGGCAAGGCGTTTGCCGGAAATCACAATGCTCCTCTTCACTTGGCGAACGAAACAACGCAGGCAACTGATACTGGGGTTGGCGTTGCTTTCGTTGGCCTCGTCCGCCACGGCGAAAGCGCAAATCAGCCAAATCACGAATACGCTGACGCCCGCGCCCACCGCGGCACACACCCAAGATCCGCTGGGACGCGACACGCCGAGCGGCACTGTCTTTGGCTTCCTGCAAGCGGCTCAGTCAGGCAATTATGGCACCGCGGCGCAGTATTTGCAGATGACTACGGCGAAGCGGCAGAGTGTGGGCGAGGAGGTTGCCACCCGGCTCAAGGTCGTCATGGATCGGGCGTTCAATGGCAACGTCCGGCGGATCAGTACGCTTCCTGAGGGCGCGCCGCAGGAGGGCATCGCTCCCGACAAGCAGGATATCGGGCTGCTTTCGGCGGGCGACGTGGAGACCGATCTTTTATTGGTGCGAGTCACGGATCCCGGAGGCGCCCGCATCTGGCTGATTTCCGCCGACACACTGGCGAAGGTCGACGAACTCTACGATCAACTCGAAGTACATCAGGTGGAGACGCGCCTTCCCGGATGGCTGGTTAAGTATCAACTTGCCGGTATGGGAATATGGCAGTGGCTCGCGGTACTGATTGCGCTGCCCCTGTCAGTAGGCGCGGGCTGGCTGTTCACACGGCTCATCAGTCTGCCGTTTTATGGGTGGCGGCGCTATCGCAAGCAACCCCACACCCTGGTCTGGTCGGCGATTTCGACCCCCGTGTGGATGGTTATCAGTACGGCGATTCACGACCGCTTCGTCATCTATCTGCGCCTTCCGTTGCTGCCGCGTCATTATTATCAGATCGCGGTCAGCGTGGTTTTCGTGATCGGGTTGAGCTGGCTGGCCTGGCGGATCTTGCAGCAGTTCACGCGCAGCATCCGGCAACACGCCATCTATGCCGGACGAACCGGCACCGGCTCGCTGATGCTGCTGGGGGAGCGCATCCTGAAGGCGCTGCTCTTCGTTGTGGCGATTCTCGGCATTCTCAGCGCGCTCGGTTTTAACATGAGCACGGCGCTGGCAGGCCTGGGAATCGGCGGTATTGCCGTCGCCTTCGCCGCGCAAAAGACGCTGGAGAATCTTTTTGGCGGGATCTCCGTTCTTGGCGATGAGGTGATTCGCGTTGGTGACACTTGTCGCTTTGGCGATCGCGTGGGCACCGTCGAAGACATCAGTTTGCGCTCCACCCGCATTCGCACGCCGGAGCGCAGCGAGTTATCCATCCCCAACGGCGCACTCGCCAGTATGAATGTGGATAACCTGTCCCGCCGGGATAAGATCCTCTTCAATCCCAAGCTGGGCCTGCGTTCCGAGACGACCCCCGATCAACTGCGCTTCGTTCTGGCGGAGCTTCGGCGGCTCTTGTATGAGCATCCGAAAGTTGAGACTGACGGCGCGCGCGTGCGTTTTACTTCCATCGATAGCAGTGCGTTAAGCCTGGATTTCTTCGCGTACGTTCTGACTCGCGACCTAGCGGAATATCTCGCCATTCAGGAAGACTTGCTGTTGCGCATTCTGGAAATCGTGGATCGTGCGGGAAGCGGCTTCGCCTTCCCCTCGCAAACTTTGTACATGAGCAAAGATTCTGGCGTAGACCCGGAGAAGTCGTCCGCCGCCGTGCAAACGGTGCAAAAATGGAAAGAGAGCGGAGACTTGCCGTTCCCCGACTTCGCTTCGGGCAAGATATCCGAGATCAGCAATTCTCTGCCCTACCCACAGCCGGAATCGGCGGTACGCAAGCCAAAACAACAATGAGCGCATGGAATGATCGGGATCGCTGGTCTGCCCTGTGCTCCGGCGCAGCCTGCCCCATTTGCGGCCAGCTGGAGCCGCGGGACGTGGTCGCAAAACTTGAAGCTTCATGGGTCACCATGCAGGAAGCCGCGCCGGTGCGCGGATACGTTTGCCCGGTTTCACAAATTCATGCGGTCGAGTTGCATGATCTGCCGGAGGAGGTGTGCTCGGCGTTTATGAGAGACGCCCGAAAAGTGTCTGCGGCGGTGGCGTCGATCACGGGCGCGATCAAGATGAATTACGAAATTCACGGCAACACGATCCCGCATCTACATATGCACTTCTTCCCACGCTATCGAGGCGACCACTTCGAAGGGCAGCCCATCAATCCCAAGTTGGTCGTGCAACCGGTGTATCCACCGGGCGAATTTGAGAGAACTCGGAACGCCTTCATCCGTACGCTTGGCACAACAGCAGCCTAACGAAGAGCGGCTTAGTCTATAAAATGAATGCAGGCATCGACAAACAGGAGTGACCATGAAGTTGGATCTGATCGAGGCGGAAGCTACGAAAGTTTCGATGGATGAAGCTATCGCGCAGCTGGAGAACGAACTTTCCCATAAATACGGCGCCAGCCAGCGCGAGCGCGCCGCGCGTGGTCTTCGGCAGGTTGCGTCTCTATGGAGGGACGAGGATGGGAACGCTGCCGGATTCGCAGAATTCGTCCGCACCCACTTCGCCGGCGATCAAGCCGCGCTGGACGCTCTCTTCTCGCGCTTCGAGACTCTCCTGGAACAGCTTGACGGACACATGCACGAAATCGGCCGCCATTTCCGACAGCAACTCGATCTCGATCTTGGTCCGGTGCTGCCGGTCGATGAGTTGTTTGGCGGCTACAACGCATCCGCGCACGTAACTGATGACATGTTCAGCAATAAGCTGGCGTTTGTTGTACTGCTGAATTTTCCACTCACCACTCTGGACGAACGTTTGCGTAAAGGCCGCCACTGGAGCCGCCGGCAATGGGCGGAAGCCCGGCTGGCGCAGCGCTTCGATCGCCGCATTCCAGCGGATGCCATTCAAGCAATCACTGAGGTTTACGCCAAGGTGGGCCGCTACATCTCTGAGTACAACATCTGGATGCATCACTTGATCAACGACAGAGGCGAGCGGCTTTTCCCGTCGGGACTGCGGCTGATCAGCCATTGGGGACTGCGCGACGAAATCAAATCGGATTACGTCGATGCCGACCGTGGACTCGAAAAGCAGCGCATGATCCTGAACGTGATGGAAAGAGTGATCACGCAAACCATTCCGGCAGCGGTGATCGATAATCCGCGCTTCGATTGGAATCCGTTCAGCAACCAAGTCACGCCGACGACGGTTCACGACTATGACGACACGGCGTTGTCAGCGAAGAGCACTGACACAACTGCCGAGCCTGACACTCGCTACGCGATGCTGCTGGAAACATTCCACGCCGCGAGAAAACTTGATCCGTACTCTCCCACGGCGCCAACGCACATCGCGCGGCGCTTCGAGGAAGATCGCGAAATTCCCGAAGAACGCGTGAAGGCGATGCTGGAACAGGTCTGCGCTTCGCCATTGCTGCCTGAGATCGCGAAACTGATGGTTGCGCGACTGGGCCGTCCGCTAGAACCGTTCGATATCTGGTACAACGGCTTTCGTCCGCGTACGCAATTCACCGAGCCCGAACTGGACAAAAAAGTGCGCGCACTCTATCCCACGCCGGAGGCCTATCAGAAAGCGGTTCCGGGATTGCTGGAGAAACTGGGCTTCTCCCCCCAGCGCGCAAAATATCTTGCCGAAAGAATTGTGATCGATCCGGGACGCGGCGCTGGTCATGCCATGGGCGCTGAAATGCGTTCCGAAAAAGCTCATTTGCGAACGCGCGTCGAAAGCTCCGGCATGAACTATCAGGGCTTCAACGTCGCGGCGCATGAGATCGGACACAACGTCGAGCAAGTGCTTTCACTCAACGACGTGGACTACACGCTGCTGCGCGGGGTCCCCAACACCGCGTTCACCGAAGCGTTCGCTTTTCTGTTTCAAAGCCGCGATCTCGAACTGCTTGGGCTTCCCGCGCCCGACGACAGCAGCCGCGCCGAGAAAACGCTGGGCAATTTCTGGTCAACCTACGAAATCGCAGGCGTGTCACTCGTCGACATGGCGGTCTGGCACTGGATGTATGCGAATCCCGACGCGACGGCTTCGCAACTGAAATCGGCCGTATTGCAGATCGCAAAGGATCACTGGAATCGCTTCTACGCGCCGATCTTTGGCCAGCGCGACGTGATTCTTCTCGCCGTGTATTCGCACATGATTGAGTCGTTCCTTTATTTGCCGGATTATCCCATTGGGCATCTGATCTGCCACCAGATTGAGAGCCAGATGCGCAAAACGGGGAGCATCGGACCTGAGTTCGAGCGCATGGCGACGCAGGGCCGTATTGCTCCCGACCTCTGGATGCAAACCGCAACCGGCAGCAACGTGGGCGCCGACGCAATGATTCAATCGGCGACCGAAGCTCTGGCGCAGGTGAAGGGGCGAGACGCGCGATCGTGAGCACGATTCTGGTCACGGGCGGATCGGGCTTCATCGGCAGTCATTGCATTCTGCAACTTCTGGCCGCGGGCCACAGTGTGAGGACCACGGTTCGCAGTCTCACGCGCGAAGGGAACGTGCGCGCCATGCTCACCCAGGGCGGCATCGAGGCTGGCGATCGCTTGTCATTCTTCGTCGCCGATCTGGAGAAGGATGCGGGATGGCCGGAAGCCGCTGCGGGGTGCGAGTACGTGCTGCATGTGGCGTCCCCCTTCCCCGCTGGGGTTCCGAAGCACCAGGATGATCTTATCGTCCCCGCCCGCGAAGGTACACTCCGAGCCCTGCGTGCCGCGCGCGATGCAGGCGTGAAGCGCGTCGTGTTGACGTCATCGTTCGCCGCGATCGGATATGGCCACAAGCCGCAGAGCCGCCCCTTCGACGAAACCGATTGGACTGATGTCAATGGCGAAGGCGTCAGCGCCTACGCGAAATCAAAGACTCTAGCCGAACGCGCAGCCTGGGATTTCATCGCCAACGACGGCGGGGGGCTGGAGCTATCGGTCATCAATCCAGTCGGCGTTTTCGGACCCGTGCTGGGGCCCGATTTCGCGACGTCAATCCTGCTTCTGCAGCGGCTGATGGATGGCGCCGTACCGGGCGTTCCGAAGCTATATTTCGGCGTGGTTGATGTGCGCGATGTTGCTGACCTTCACATCCGCGCCATGACCGATCCCGCCGCTAAGGGCGAACGATTTCTCGCCGTCGCTGGCGACGCTGTGTCGATCCTCGAAATTGCCAAATTGCTGAAAAGCCGCATGGGCGCGGCGGCGAAAAGAGTGCCGACGCTGCAATTGCCCGATTGGGCGGTTCGCGTGGCGGCCTGGTTCGATCCCGCGGTGAGAGTGATTCTGCCCGAACTCGGCAAAGTAAAAAACGCCACGAATGCGAAAGCGCGGCGAGTTTTGGGCTGGACGCCGCGGTCGAATGAAGAGTGCATCCTCGCCACGGCGGAGAGTCTGGTGCGACTCGGTCTGCTCAAGGACAGTCCACAGAAAGCTGGGTAAGTTGGGGTGATCCGCACCGGCGGGTCTGCCCGCCCACACGAGCCCTGCTCTTACCTGAGTAACTTGCTGCAACAGAACGGCGATTCGTATCCTCTTATCTATGACTGCTCGCGGCTTTGTCTATTCCGGTGATGCAAAAACTCTCGACGCTGTTCGGTTGATCTTCGAGCAACTTTCTGTGGAGTTTGAACAGTGCAGCACGCGAGCCGAGGCGGTCACTCTGATCTCGAAACAGCGCTTTGATGCGGTTCTGGTCGATTGCACCGAAGTTCAGGACGCGACTCTGGTCTTCAATGCGCTCCGGTCTTCAAGTTCCAACCAGAACAGCATGACGATTGCCATCGTAGATGGGAAGTCGGGCGTCCCGACCGCATTTCGTCTGGGCGCGAAGATGGTGATGAGCAAGCCGCTGTCGCTGGAGCAGGCGCGCAGCACGCTGCGCAATGCGCTGGCTCTGCAAAGGAAAGAAGCTCTGGAGCCGAAAGCCGCGGCGGCGGCCGTAGGTGGGCCGAGTATCTCCGCGAGTGTCGGAATGCCAGCTGCGGCAGAACCTGCAGTCGCGCCCAAGCCGTTGCCGGCGAAAGGCAAGACGGCGTTCACAGACTTGCGTAGTCCTGCCACGACGCGGCTGGCACCATCGAGTGGCGATGCCCGTTTCGCTGGTGAAACCGCTCCCGCCGATGTGATCGCCGAGCGAGCCGAGGGGGAGGCAGCGAAGCGAGAAATCGCAAGTACAGAGTTGTCAGCGTCCTCCGCGGGGCCATCGTTCGGAATGTTGGAGTCGCCGGCGAAAAAGACGAATCCCATGGTATTCGTTGCATTGGCGCTCCTCTTCGTGGGCGGAGGGGTGTACTTCGCATGGACGACGCAACCCAACCTCCGGAATCAGGCAATCGCAAAGTTTAAGGACGCTAAGAATGCCGTCGCGGGCCGCCATGCACCGAGTCCGGAGGCTGCGCCCGCAACCGTAGCGCCGCCGACAACGGTTGCACCCAGTCAGGAGACCCAGCCGGTTGCCGACGGATTCCTAGATTCTCCCGCGGCAGGTGAAGGCGCAGCGCAAGGGTCTGCTCCGAAGCCATTGTCCACGGCCCCTCCAGCGCCGAGCGTGGCTACGCCAGCGGCAGCAAGCACTACGTCCGCCGGCGATGTCTCCGCTTCCGATCTCGCCAGTGTGCCCGAAGACGTCGCGGACGCTCACGTCGCGTTTCGCGTTCCGCCGATCACGCCGGAACACGCCCGCCGCAGCGCCGCAAAGGCTACCGTTTCGCTGCTGGCTAAGATTAATGCGGACGGTTCGGTCGCTTCCTACACGGTGCTGAGCGGCCAACCGCAATTCACTCCAGCGGCGATAGAGGCGGTGCGTCAATGGCGCTATCAACCTTACTATCGCAACGGGCAACCTGCACCCTTTCAGACTCAGATCACGATTCCGTTCCCTTATCCAACCGTCGCGCAATAATTCTGTCTCACAATTACCTGCGTAACTTGCTGAGGTAACTTATTGTTCCTACGATTCTGTTATGAACTATCAAGCTCTGCTCTTCTGTCCTGAAGAAAAAACCGCCCGCGTACTGACTCAGGTCTTGATCGATCTCGAGTTCCGCGTTGAGCCCATCTCGGAACCATTTGCCGCCGTCAAGATGCTCATGGGACAACGCTTCGACGCCGTGGTGGTCGATTGCGAAAACGAGCAGAACGCCACTTTGCTTTTCAAGAGCGCCCGCAATTCCAGCTTGAACCAGAGCGCGTTGTCGGTCGCTGTGGTCGAAGGACAGGCGGGGGTCGCAAAAGCTTTTCGTCTGGGAGCGAACCTGGTTCTGACCAAGCCGATCAATGTGGAACAATCGAAGGGAACGTTGCGGGTCGCGCGCGGGCTGCTGCGCAAAGCCGACGCGGCGAAGCCGGCGGCTGCGGACGCAGCCCCGTCGGTGCAAGCTCCGCCGCAAATGTCCCCGCCACGGCCATCTGCGCCGGTTGCCGCCGCGCCCCGAATCACTCCGGCGGCGGCGGTCACTCCCCCGCCCATTCCGACAAGAACACCGGTGCCCATTCGGAGCGTAGAAAGACAGATTCCGGCAGCGGCCTCTTCGGCATTTGAACTCTCGCCGGAGACCAGACCCGAGCTCGATCCTGTGGAAGCGGCGTTGCTTGAGTCGATGCCCGAAACCAAACTGCGCACGGAGTCGGTGAATGGATCGTCGCCCTCCACAAAAGACTATGCCTGGCAGACGGCGTCCAAGACCGGTGCGCGGACTTCATCGCAGGCGATGCCATCGGCGGCCGCCGCCGCGCCCGCGAAGGAAGCCACGGTTCCGGCAAATTCGAATATGGCAGTGATGCCAGAGCCGCAACCAGCGGCGGTGGAAATCCCCCAGGACACTGCCATCGGTAAGTCCGGAGCGGCGGCGCTTTCGCAAGAACCCGCGCTTTTCTCGACAGTTGGACTCGGTCAAGAAGCCGGAACGGGATCGAGTAGCGGGAAAATCGTTCTGATTGCCGCGATCGTTCTGGTCGCCGCCGGGGGGATCTATTTCGGCTGGACCAAGATGCGTTCTGGTGGCGCAGCGACCGCAACCGCCCCCGCGGCGCAGCCTACACAGCCGGCGACGGCTGCAAGCAACGCCACACAGCCGCAAGCGGCACCGACGCCAGTCACGGCATCGCCGTTGCCGATCGCGAATTCAGCGATGACCGGAAGCCCGGCCCCCGCAACGAAGCTCGATGCTGCCAAGAACTCTGCTCCGGCGGCGGAAGCAAAAACGCAAAAGACAACGGCGTCCAAATTGTCCGAGGCCGAAATTGCCACGGACGCCGCTGCCCCTGTGATGGTGCAGGGTGGACGCATTCCCGCTCCGCCGTCCGTCGCGAATACGGCGGACCCCGAAGCTCCTGCGGTGGATGTGGCCTCGAACGCCGCCGCCAGCGCACTCTCTGGAATTGTGGGCACAAGCGGGGGAAGCATTCCTAAACGCTCTGGGCAGGGACTACAGGTCTCCCAGGGGGTTTCGCAAGGATTGTTGATTCACAAAGTAAGTCCGGTCTATCCGCGGCAGGCTCAGCAGGCTCACGTCCAGGGTGCAGTGCAACTCATGGCGACGATTGCCGAGGACGGCAGTATTTCCGCGGTAGAAGTTCTCAAAGGGGATCCCTTGCTGGCGGGCGCGGCATCCGACGCGGTGAAGCAGTGGAAGTACAAGCCTTACTATCTCGATGGACAGCCTGTGTCAATCCAGACTCAGATTACGTTGAACTTTAAACTGCCGTAGACGGCTGCGGTTTGTCCTGTGGTCTTTGGTTCTTTATCCATTCCTTAGCCGGTCGGCTCCGTCGCGGCGAGAGGTCCCGCCCTCGCTCTCTCACTTATAATTGAAGATTCGGCGGTATTCCATGGATTTCAAATTAGTCAGTAGCTACGAGCCGCGCGGCGATCAGGGATCGGCTATCGAGTCGCTGGTGCGCGGCTTGCGCGACCGCGAGCAGCATCAGGTTTTGCTCGGCGTCACCGGGTCGGGCAAGACCTTCACCATGGCGAAGATCATCGAGGAGCTCAATCGTCCCGCCATTGTGATGGCGCACAACAAGACGCTTGCGGCGCAGCTTTATCACGAGTTCAAGAATTTCTTCCCGCACAATGCGGTTGAATATTTTGTCTCTTACTACGACTACTATCAGCCAGAGGCCTACGTTCCTGCCGCCGACCTCTATATCGAAAAAGAATCGACCATCAACGATGAGTTGGACAAGCTGCGGCTCTCGGCCACGCGGTCTCTGTTTGAGCGCCGCGACGCGCTGATTGTTGCGTCCGTGAGCTGCATCTACGGCCTGGGTTCGCCCGAAGCCTATTACGGAATGATGCTCTTCCTCGAAAAAGGCCAGAAGATGAAGCGCGAGGACATCACGCGCAAGCTGGTTGACATTCTCTATGAGCGCACCGACGGCGACTTTCGCCGCGGAACATTTCGCGTGCGCGGCGACGTGATCGAAATTTTTCCGACGTATGACGACATGGCGTATCGCGTGGAAATGTTCGGCGACGAGGTCGATTCGCTGGCGCAAATTGATCCTCTGTTTGGAACCGTCAAGCAGAAGTACACGCGGCTGCCGATTTATCCCAAGACGCATTACGTTCTAAAGCCAGAGACGAAATCTCGGGCTATCGATTCCATCAAAGCCGAGCTGACATGGTGGGAGGCCGAACTCGAGAAGCAGGGACGCGTGGTCGAGGCGCAGCGCATTCATCAGCGCACCATGTATGACCTCGAGATGATCAAGTCGGTCGGCTACTGCCACGGCATCGAAAATTATTCGCGCCACTTCACGGGACGAATGCCGGGCGAGCCCCCCCCAACGCTGCTCGATTATTTTCCGCGCGACTACTTAATGTTCGTCGATGAGTCGCATCAGACCGTGCCGCAGTTGCATGGCATGTATCACGGCGACCGTTCCAGGAAAGAAACGCTGGTCGAGTACGGCTTCCGCATGCCGTCGGCGCTGGATAATCGTCCGCTGACCTTCGAGGAGTTCGAGCATCGCATGGGGCAGATGATCTACGTCTCGGCGACACCGGGGCCGTATGAACTGACGAAGTCTGCGGGCGTTGTGGTCGAACAGATCATTCGCCCTACAGGATTGGTCGATCCTCCCGTGGAGATTCGTCCGGTGAAGGGCCAGATCGATAACTTGCTGCATGAAATTCGCGACCGCGTTGCGCGGGGTGAACGCGTGCTGGTCACAACGCTCACTAAGCGCATGTCGGAAGATTTGGCCGAGTACTACAACGAAGTCGGTGTGAAGTGCCGCTATATGCACTCCGAGATAGAAACCCTGGAGCGCGTGAAAATTCTGCGCGACCTGCGCAAGGGTGAGTTCGACGTGCTCATCGGCATCAATCTGCTGCGCGAAGGCCTCGACTTGCCCGAAGTCTCGTTGGTCGCAATTCTCGACGCCGACAAAGAAGGCTTCCTGCGCTCCGCCGGCTCGCTGATCCAAACCATCGGACGCTGCGCCCGCAACCTCAACGGCCGCGCGATTCTCTATGCCGATCGCATGACGGACTCGATGAAAAAAGCCATGGGCGAGACCGACCGGCGCCGCGCCATTCAGGAAGCGTACAACGAAGCCAACGGCATCACCCCGGAATCGATCATCCGGCCGCTCGACATGACCCTCGCCGGCATCGTCGCCGCCGACTACACCGACTTCGTAGACGAAGCCGAAGGCCTACCCGACTTCAAATCCCAGGAAGAATTGGACGCCTACATCGTGAAACTCGAAAGCGACATGCGCGAGTCAGCCAAGCGCTTCGAATTCGAAAAGGCAGCGAAGCTGCGAGATAAGGTCAAAGAGTTGCGGACGAAGGAGTTTTTGTTCGCCTGAGGTAAGGTGTTTAGGCCATTGGCGGTGCCTTGTCCGTCGAGAAATTCCACACGATGCTCAAGTCGCCGGCCTCGGGCTCGGAAACATTGCCGAATTTGCCGACCAAAACCTTCACGCGCGAGAGCTTCTACGAGGGCCGTGGCGGGCGATTTCCGGGGTGCGCTATGTGTTTTTGACGGGCCGGTGGTCGAGAGCGGAAGCTGGGGTCCAGACGAAGACCATTCCTGTGGTTGGGCGTTGCGTTGCGCTTGCAGCTTCCCTGTGCTTGCCCTTCCGGCGTTAACCTCCTAATATCGCTAACAACGTCGCTAAAGAAAGGCTTTGCGGTTTGGCTATCGGTCCGTTTCGGCACCGGCTGTTATGGAGGCGGCGTCCTCCTTCCACTCCGAGTGAAATTCGAAGAACCGAACGCTGGCTCGCAAGTGCGCGGGTCTTTCTGGCGATCTCTGCGCTGGTCGCGATTTGGATGGATCCCGGCGAAGTTGCCCATTCCTTCTGGGCTTTCTGGATGCTCGCCATTTACATCGTGCATGGTGTGGTGATTATTCTGTTGTTGCGGGTGCGGCAACAATCCACGCCGGCCTTTCGACTGCTGGTACACGCGGCGGACGTTTTATGGCCCGCACTCATTTCTATTTTCGCTACGGGTCCGGGCAATCCTTTCTTCTTATTTTTTGTTTTCGTGTTGACCGCGGCAGCGTATCGCTGGGGCCTCTGGGAAACGGTGGGCACGTCGGGGGCTGCAGTCGTGTTGTTATGGCTGGAGAGTTTGGTTTTGTTTCACACCGGGCTGACGCAGAGTCTGGATCGTCTTCTGGTCCAAAACCATCTGCCGGCGTTCCGCGTCGATACCGTCGATTTCGAGCCCAAGCGCCTGTTCATGCGCTCTATTTATCTGCTGGTCATGGGATTTCTGCTGGGCTACCTAGCGGAACAGCAGAAGCAATTGCGCGCGGAAAAGACTGTGATCACGCGCATTCTTGGGCGTGCTCGGGTGGAGTCGGGCCTGACTGGAACGTTGCAAGGGATACTGACCGACATCACTTCGATGTACGGCTCGAGTCTGGCGATCATTGCATCGCAGGAGGCCAACAGCCATCACGTGTTCGCCGCCGAGGTCCGGATGGACGACGAGGACCGATCGGCATTCACCTGGCTCGAACACACAAACTCGGATCGTCCGGCTTATCTCTTCGAGTCGGATGCCGATGTGTTTTATCTGCGCCGCGACTCGGATGGCACCGAGCAGGCTGTGGTGGCGCTGGATAGCGCCGGCGATCGAATTCGTACTTCGCCGGCTCTCCCCACCGACATCCCGGCAGCCTTTCGGGCGAAACACTCCTACCGCGAAATCATCATGGCCTCTTTTCTGTTCGGCCGGGAGTGGTCGGGACGGATTTTTATTCTGGATCCGGCATACCTGGCGGATCCGGAAGAAGAGCTTCGTTTCCTGCAGGAGGTCATCACTCAGGTGGGCCCGGCGGTGTACAACGTGTATCTGCTGCGGCGTTTGCGGCTGCGGGCGGGCGCGGCGGAGCGGGCCCGCTTTGCCCGCGAGTTACACGATGGTGCCGTACAGTCATTGATCGCGGTGGAAATGCAGGTGGACGTGCTGCGGCGGCAATCGTCGACCCGTCCCGAGTCGCTCACCGGGGAGTTGCAACGAATTCAAGCCCTGCTGCGCGAGGAGGTGCTCAAGCTGCGTGAACTCATGCAGCAAATGAAGTCTGTCGATCTGGATGCCCGTCGCATGGTGTCCTTTCTCAGCGACACGGTAGAGCGCTTCCAGCGCGAGACCGGTATTGCAGCGCGTTTCGCCTCCGATAGCGAGCATCTCGATATGCCCCAGCCGGTTTGCCGTGAAATTGCGCGGATCGTCCAGGAAGCGCTGGTCAATGTGCGCAAGCACAGCCAGGCGACCCAAGTCAGCGTACAGATGGCGGTAAAAAATGGGGCTTGGATTCTGGCCATCACAGACAATGGTTGCGGCTTTCCCTTCGCGGGCCGACTGTCGCTCTCGGAAATGGACAATCTCCGCAAAGGGCCGTTGGTAATCAAGGAACGGGTACGGTTGATCGACGCCGAACTCACGATAGAATCGAATCCGGGTCAAGGCGCGCGCCTCGAGATTACGGCCCCCATGAAGAGAGACCTCGTCTATGGACAGTAAGAAACCGATCCGCATCCTTATCGCCGACGACCATCCGATTTTTCGCGATGGCCTGCGACGTCTGCTCGAATCCGAATCGGACTTGAAAGTCATTGGGGAGGCTTGCGACGGCGAAGAAGCGGTAAAGATGGCGCGGCAGCTTAAGCCCGACTTGATGTTGCTTGACCTGGCCATGCCGCGGCACACCGGCCTGGAAGCCCTGCGGGACATGACCACCGAGTCCAACTCGCACGCAGTGAGGGTGATTTTGCTGACGGCGGCGGCGGAGAAAAAGCAGATTGTGGAAGCCTTGCAGCTAGGCGCTCGCGGCGTGGTGCTGAAAGATTCCGCCACCCAGCTTCTGCTCAAAAGTATTCACACTGTCATGTCGGGCGAGTATTGGGTTGGGCGCGAGAGCGTTTCCAATCTGGTGCTTTATCTTCGCACCTTGATTCAATCTTCGGGAGAAGAAGCCCGGCAGAAAAAGTTCGGCCTAACCCCGCGCGAGATCGAAATCGTCTCCGCCGTGGTAGCGGGGTACTCCAATAAAGAAATCGCGGAGTATTTCAAGATCAGCGAAGACACGGTCAAGCACCATCTCAGCAATATCTTCGATAAGCTTGGTGTTTCCACGCGACTGGAACTGGCCTTGTTCGCGGTGAATCAGTCTTTGCCTTTAAAACCCATCGCTTAGTGATGGCACTTTTGTGCCATAGGCGGGTCACTACGGTGCTATTGCCCCATTGTCACGGATTTATTACGCTAAGGTTAATTTGAACTGGGCCAACCCCTGTCTTTCACGGCGGGGTTGACCCTTAACCTAGAGGCTGCCCTTGGAGGGCAGCGGAGCGAGCCCACTATGAAGCGATTTCTACACCGAGTCTGGAACGACGAGCAGGGCCAGGACGTGGCCGAGTACGCTGTGATGTTGGCCGTGATTCTGGTGATCGTGATTGGCACGGTAAGACTGATCGGGACTAGCTCCAACACCGTTTTCTCTGAAGTCGGCAGCACGATTCAATAACTTCCGAAGCGGGCCGGCGACGATCGCCGTCGGCCCCGAATCCTGCCCGCCCGCTCAAACCGCGCCTTTTGAATTGCACTCCTAGCAGCGTACGATCTTCGGGCTACTGATCTTCTTGGTCGCGTTACGCGTGTCCACGACCAGCTGCGATTCGCGGACGATCCGCTCATAATCATAATCGGAGTGGTCGGTGACGATTACGGCGCAGTCGTATTGCCCCAGGTTCTCCAGCGGCGCGCATTTCATGTGCAAGTCGTATTTGCGGCCCTTGCCAACACTGGGGAAGTAAGGGTCGTTATAGCTGACCACCGCGCCTTCCTTTTGCAACAACTCGATGATGGTCAAGGAGGGCGATTCACGCAGGTCGTCGATATCTTTCTTGTAGGCTAATCCCAGCACCAACACCTTCGATCCGTTCAGAGCCTTCTTGTGTTGATTTAATCCGCCGGCAATCGAAGCGAGGACATGGTAGGGCATGGAGATGTTGATCTCGCCCGCGAGTTCGATGAAACGAGTCCGGAAATCCCATTCCTTGGCTTTCCACGAAAGATAGAAGGGATCGACGGGAATGCAGTGTCCGCCCAGTCCTGGGCCGGGGTAGAAGGGATGGAATCCGAAGGGCTTGGTCGACGCGGCTTCGATGACCTCCCAAATGTTGATGCCCATGCGCAGAGATAATAGCTTCAACTCGTTGACCAGCGCGATATTGACGCAGCGGTAAATGTTTTCGAGCAGCTTGGTCATTTCCGCCGCTGCGGGGGATGAAACGGGAACGGTGCGGTTGAAGATCGAGCCGTAGAAGGCGCAAGCAAGTTCGCTGGCCGTAGCGTCAAGTCCGCCAACAACTTTTGGAATGTCACGCCTTGCGACCGTGGTATTACCTGGGTCTTCGCGCTCCGGCGAGAAAGCAACGTAGAACTTGCCCTCTGCGGAAGCTTCGCCGCGCGATGCCTTCAATCCCCGCTTATTGCCCTTCTCGAGAATCGGAATCAAGACTTCTTCCGTGGTTCCGGGATAGGTCGTGCTCTCCAAAATGACCAACTGGCCTTCACGAAGATACGGCGCGATGGCCTCGGCGGTGTTCGTGATGTAGCTCAAATCGGGCTCGTGGTACTCATTCAGCGGCGTGGGGACGCAAATGATGATCGCATCCATGGCCGTAATCTTCGAGTAATCGGACGTCGCTGTAAAGCCATTCCCTTTAGCGGCCTGAATTTCGGCAGCCGGAATGCGGTAGATGTAGGAAGTGCCCTGGGCGATGGCCGCAACCTTACGCTCATCGATATCGAATCCGGTGATGCGGAACCGCTGCTCGCTAAAAAGCAGCGTGAGCGGAAGGCCGACGTAACCCAGTCCGATGATGCCAATCTGAGCGGTGCGTTCGGTGATTTGCTTCTTGATATCTTCTTTGGAATTGGTCAATGTAGTCGTCATAAGTCTCTTGTCTTGAATTGTGTGGGGAAGCTTGATGTTAACATGCGAAGCGTCGATGGATGGCCTTCGGAAGCTCTAGTCTGGCAGATTTGAGCGGGCAACGGCGGCGAAATCCAAAGGCTACTCAACACTTTAGTCATCTGAGCCGGCCACTATGAAAATACGGTTAAAGTTGACGAAACAGGGTCGCAGTGCGTAGCCGGACGTTGCTGGTACTGGCCGGAGCGGCGCTGCTCACACTGGCCGCTTTTTCAGGGCGGTTTCTCGTTGTCGATCAAGTCCAGACGGCGGATGCAATCGTGGTGTTGGCAGGCGAAACCGAAGTCCGTCCTGCCCGCGGAGCCGATTTGTTGAATCGAGGCTATGCTCCGGTCATGATCCTGGATGTGCCGGATGTGGAAAAAGTTTATGGCTGGAGCCAAACTGAACTAGCCCAGAGGTACGTGCAGCAACTTCCCCACGCGGACCGGATACGGATCTGCCCCATCATGGGTCGCTCGACGCAGGCGGAGGTACATGACGCGGCGGCGTGCCTGCAACAGGTTCCGGGAAGACGCATCTTGCTGGTCACTTCGGAGTACCATACCCAGCGAGCGGTCCGCATTTTTAGCAAAGAAGACCCGAGCCACGACTACTCGGTCGCCGCTGCGTTCGACCCACGCGAGTTTGGTGTGAACTGGTGGCAAAGACGACAGTGGGCCAAAACCAATTTCTACGAATGGGTCAGGCTGCTGTGGTGGGAGTTGGTCGATCGCTGGTAGTGTAGGGTGACATTATCTTGGAGCATCTACACCCATGCGCAAGCCACGTTGACACCCCTTCCTGCACTATTTATGCTTGGTATTGTCCCTGCTGTGCCTCTGTGCCAGTCCTCCGTGTGGGTTACGGTGTGAGGGATGGGGATCGGAGGTCGGAATGCGCATTACCATCGCAGAGCTTCAGGATCATCCCATTGATTACAATGAGGGATCTTGCGCCCGGCGTGATCGATTTTGGACCGGATTGGAAGCAGACCCGCGCGCTGAAGGCGGACGGCAGCGCGCAGTTGGTTGAGGAACACGAGAGTAAGCACAAGAGCATCCTCGATATCCGGCTCGTGGGAAAGTTGGCGACTGCCCTCGAAACGCCTTGCGCCCGCTGCCTCGATCCGGTGCAGGTTGCCATCAAGCGGGAGTTTGACCTGCTGTATCGGCCTCTGGGCGTAGATACGGGACGCGAAGAGGTTTCGGTGACCTCAGCCGAGGCCGAAGTCGGGTATTATGAAGGTGACGGAATTTTGCTGGAAGACGCCCTGCGTGAGCAGGTGCTCTTGGAAGCCCCGCTGAGGGCGATTTGCCGCGAGGATTGCAGGGGGCTGTGTCCGCATTGCGGGGCAAACCTGAATCAACAGCAATGCTCGTGCGCGGAACCGCTGGAAGATCCGCGCTGGGCGGCGCTTAAAGATATTCGAAGCAAACTGGAAAGCTAGAAGTGAGGCTCGGCGGCGGATTTTGCGACTGCGAGTTTCATCACTTCGATTACGAGTTCCAGAATAACGACTGCGAGTTTCATAACAAGGAAATTTCATGCCTAATCCGAAACGGCGGCACTCCAAATCGCGCACCGGCAACCGGCGCGCGCACGACTCTTTGAAAACGCATTCGTTGTCTGAATGCCCGAACTGCCACGAACGCAAGATGCCGCACCGTGCCTGCCCCAAGTGCGGACAGTATAAAGGCCGCGAGATTGTCGCGGTCGAAGAAGCCAGTTAAGCTGTCTCCATGGCAAGCGTGATAGCGCTGGACGCGGTCGGCTCCGACCGCGCTCCCAAGCCCGAAATCGAAGGCGCAATGCAAGCGGCGCGGCACTTTGGTTTGCGCGTGTTGCTGGTCGGTCATGAGCCGCAGCTTCGCGCCGAACTCGACCGCTATCTCTCCGCGCGCTTGCTGCCCATTGAAATTGTTCACGCCAGCGAAGTCATTTCCATGGACGATAAAGCCGTGGATGCGGTGCGGCACAAGCGCAATTCGTCGATGCACGTGGGGTTGCGACTGGTACGCGACGGTCATGCGCACGGCTTCGTCACCGCGGGCAATACGGGCGCAGCGATGGCCGCCGCAAAGATGATCCTCGGCGCGATCCCGGGATTGGATCGTCCGGCACTGTGCGCAGTGTTTCCCACCGCGCTGGGTACGGCCGCTTCCCTGCTGGACGTCGGCGCCAACGTGGATTGCAAGGCCCACAATCTCGAACAATTCGCTGTCATGGGCGACATATATTTCCGCAGCATGTTCGGCACACCTCGTCCCCGGGTGGGATTGCTGTCGATCGGCGAGGAAGAAACCAAGGGCAATCTGCTTACGCGGGAGGCCTTCCAGTTGCTCCGGCAACTTCCGATCAATTTTGTCGGGAATGTCGAAGGACGCGATCTCTATAACGGCAAGGTCGACGTCATTGTGGCCGACGGCTTCGTGGGCAACGTTGCCCTGAAAATTTCCGAAGGCGTCGCACATCTGGTGCGCAACACTTTGAAAGAAAGCTTGAAAGCCACGATCACCCGGCAAGTGGGGGCTTTGTTATCCCGCAGCGCATTCCATGATTTCAAGAAGCGCCTCGACCACACGGAATATGGCGGCGCTCCTCTGCTTGGGGTAAAGGGCGTGTGCTTCATCACTCACGGCTCCTCGAACGCCAATGCGATCAAGAACGCAATCCGGGTCTCCGCCGAATTTGCCGGACACAACATCAACGCGGAGATTGCCGCTGGTCTGGCGAGGACTAAAGCTGTAAAACCGGAAGCCTTGCTCGCGTCCGTTTAATCCAAATTATGCTAAACGCCCCCATCGCTTTCCTCTTTCCCGGCCAGGGATCGCAGTCCGTCGGCATGGGCAAAGAACTCGCCGAAATCTATCCCGTGGCGCGTCAGACATTCGACGAGGCCGACGACGCTCTGGGCTACAAACTCTCACAGCTTTGCTTCGAAGGCCCGGAAGACCAACTCAAGCTGACCGAGATCACGCAACCCGCAATCCTTACATCATCGATCGCGATCTATCGAGTGCTAAAGGAAAAAGGAGTCGCTCCGCAATTCGCCGCGGGCCACAGTCTCGGCGAATACTCTTCCCACGTCGCCGCAGGCACGCTCACTTTTGCGGACGCCGTCCGCACGGTTCGCAATCGCGGCAAATACATGCAGGAAGCCGTTCCCGTCGGAGTCGGCGCCATGGCCGCCATCCTCGGCATGGATCTCGCAAAGGTAGCCGACGTCTGCAACCTTGCTGCCTCAGGCGAAGTCTGCGAACCGGCCAACATCAATTCTCCTGACCAGATCGTGATCTCGGGCCACGCCGCCGCCATCGACCGCGCCGTAAAACTCGCCACCGAGCGCGGCGCGAAAAAAGCTGTGCTGCTGCAAGTCAGCGCACCCTTCCATTCTTCGCTAATGAAGCCTGCGCAAGATCGCCTCGCTGCGGACTTGCAAGCCATAACGTTCAACCGGCCACAAATTCCAGTCGCGTGCAACGTCGACGGCGCCCTTTTAGACGGCGCCGATGCCAGCCGGGACGCACTCATCCGCCAGGTCACAGGATCAGTGAAGTGGGATCAGTCGATACGCGCACTGATCGCGCAAGGCGTCCAAACCTTTGTCGAAGTTGGCCCCGGCAAAGTCCTCTTCGGCCTCATGCGGCAGATTGATCGCTCGCAAAAGGCGCTCAACGTGAGCGACGCGGCGTCCCTCGAAAAGCTCTTGCAGGCGTAATTTCAGCTCGGCCTCGGCGAACCCCCTGACCCCGTTTACTCGTGCCCTTCCCAGACCGATCCGTATCCGTTTGCGCCACCCCAGTAGGACATGCCGAACACTGCTCCTGACGGGCTGACCAACAGGTTGCCGAAGACTTCGCCCCCGTCCGCACCACCGGTAAAGTCATGCAGAATGGTCTCAGTCCAGGATCCATTTTGCTGCGGCGTAAGCTTATAGACGACGCCACAAGCCTGTCCGCCCGAGGACGGCGCCGCATACGAGGAGCAATTCTGCAAGCCGCCACCTTGTGTTGCGCCCAATAAATTCCCCTTCGCGTCAAAGCTGACTGTTACCGGACCTTGTCCGTCGTTGGTACCCGAAAAACTGTGCAGTATTTTCTCGCTCCAGCCACTGCCAGTATTGCTCAATTCGAAAACGACTCCGCAGCCATCGCCGCCGCAACCCGTGCCCCCGCCGTCAAACGTCGCGCCGTAAATATTTCCCTCGGCATCGAGCGTAAGGTCGGTTCCATCCGCGCCGCCGTCATTGTTGCCGCCCTGAAATTCATGCAGCGTCGTTTCCACCCAAGTGCTGCCTGAGTGGGTGAGCTCATAAACGGAGCCACAGCCTTCAAAGCAATTGTTCACGCCACCAAAGTAGCTGGCCCCAAACAGATTGCCCGATTTATCCAGCACCACGCCGCCATTCGGCCATCCTCCATCGGCACCCAGCGTGAAGCTGTACAACACCGTTTCTTTCCAGGTGCTGCCCGAGCGGCTTACTTCATAGACTGTCCCATTGTCGCTCGCACCGCCGCGATACGTTGTGCCGTACAGATTGCCGGAAGCATCCAGTGCAAGCCGGCCTTTTAGAGGGTTAGAGCCGTCGGATCCGCCGGCGAAGTTATAAAGAACCTGAAAGTTGTAGCCGCCGTGCCCGTCCGGCGAAAGCTCGTATACCGTACCTGCGCCATAGTAGCCATTCTGGAAAGTCGTGCCATACAGATTCCCATCCTTATCGACGGTAACCCCGGCATAGGGATTGGTACCGTCAGCGCAATACGCCTGGGAGCAGAAATAGTAGATGGTATTCTCGACCCAACCGGTCCCGGTGTGAGAAAGCTCGAAAACAACGCCACATCCCAGGTCGCATTCACCGTTTCCGCCGAGATAGGTTGTTCCAAAAAGATTGCCGTGGGAATCGGCGACCAAGCCATCTTGCGGAGCGGCACCATCGGAATAATCGAAAGCAAAGAGAATAGAACCTGCTTTAGCCGGGGCTTCGCCTGCGTGCAAGAGGACGGGGCCGAGAGCACAAATTAATAGGGCTAAGGATATAGATCGTGCGAGAAACTGGCTGGACATGATTTCCTCCTGAGGACAATAGCTCTGCGGAAACTCCGCGTCAGACGGGCAGTTTAGCAGGCTCGGGCGGCTATCGAATGAATGGCAGGTTAAATCCTAGCGATTTAGTCTCGAATCACCTCGATCCTCCTTCGGTTCTCCCCCATCCGTTCCAAAGCGATCTCTGTATCCCGTTCGCGAGCGAAACGCAGAAATTTTTCTCCCCACTCGATCAGTAAAATGCTCTGAGGCGACATGAGGTCGTCGAGGCCGAGAGTGTCCAACTCACGTTGCGTGTCAATGCGGTAAAGATCGATATGATAGATCGTGACCTTCGGCCCGCGGTATTCGTGAACCAGAGTGAACGTTGGGCTGCTCACATCTTCTTCCGATGCGGCATCGAAAGCAGCGGTGATGCCCTTAACCAGAGTGGTCTTGCCTGCGCCGAGATCGCCTCGCAGCAATACTAGCTTGGGTGGGCTTAGGTCGGCGGCTAAGCGGCGGCCCAGCGTGATCGTCTCTTCGGCGGATCGAGTGATGAACTCCTGCGTCGCCATACCCGGAGAAGTCAGTATAGCGGCGCAGGGTTCAGCTTTGTAGTGCGGATGAAAAGTCTGATCGGGCTAGGAGCTTTGATTGGGAGCCCACTGGCTGGAGCGCAATCCCGAAAAGCTGCGATCGGCAGCGGCTTCGACCGTCATGCGTAGCGTGTTGTGATCGTCGTCTCCCAGCGCGATAAAACGAAACGGTTGCAGGGTGCCGCTGGTGGCCTTCATGGGGTGCAGCATCTCGGCCATCCCGCGCACCGGGCCAGACTTGGTTTCAAATGCAACTTCGACGAAGTCGCCCTGCCCGAGCGCGCCCAACATGCGCAGCAGGCCTCCCGTGACGGACAAGGTTTGCAGATTACCTTTGGCGCGGCGCCCGTCTTCGAGCTTCACGATGGCGGGGATCGCGCCTCCAACGTTAATTCTGGGGGCGCGGCGGCTGGTGTTGGCTTGAGGGAAGTGAGTCATGACCCATTCAGTATTCCAGCCCAAACCGCAGTGTCCAAGTTACCGAAGCCGAGTGTCCTAATTCCCGCCTGGCCTGGCGTAACAAACCGAGGGTGATTACATATTGGTTAATGGAGCTTGAGTTACTACACTTTAGGCGTGGATCTCGACAGCGGCTGCGCCCGACTCGAGGCTGGCGCGACGAAATGCTTCCGGCAGCGCGCTCACCAAATCGGTGGCGATGAGCGAACGTTGGCCGAGGCTTTCGCTGGCGATATCGCCCGCGAGACCATGCAGGAATACTCCGGCAATGACTGCATCGAAAACTTTTGTCGGATTTTGCGCGATCAAACCAGCGATGATTCCGGTTAGAACATCTCCTGTACCGCCGGTTGCCATGCCCGGATTGCCGGTGGGGTTCACCCATACCTCGCCATCCGGCTTGGCTACGAGTGTGCGATGACCTTTTAGCACGAGAATCACTTCATGCTGATGCGCGAATTTTCGTGCGACGTCGATGCGATGCGCTTGCACTTCTGGGACGGAACAGCCCAACAGACGCGCCATCTCGCCAGGGTGAGGCGTGAGCACGAGAACACGTCCCTTGCCTTGAATCTCTTGCGTCATTCCCGCGAAGGCGTTCAGCCCGTCGGCATCGAGCACGGTGGGAATCGAAATCTCAGCCACAAGACGTCGCACCAAGCGTGAAGTTTCGCCTTGACGGGATATGCCGGGGCCAATCGCGAGCACGGTCTTGCCCGTGAGGGCGGCTTCCAAAGATCCTGAGTCAAAGCACCGAGGAGAGATCGTGCCTTGCGACGTTTCTTCGAGCGGCTCGGTCATCACTTCGGGATGAAAGCTCGCCACCGTTGGGACGCTCGATACCGCAGTAGCGATGGTGGCCAATCCGGCTCCGCTGCGCAGGGCTGCGATGGCCGACATCGCGGGCGCGCCATACTTGCCGCGCCCGCCGCCCATGACCAGCACATGGCCGTAGCTGCCTTTGTTGGACTCGACGCGGCGTGGAGCGAGAACATCGGCGAAATCTCGCGGGGTGATCAGATTCAGTTTGAGTGCGGAGACGATCGCCGCGTCGGGCGAGCCGATGGGAACGATCCTGGTCGGCCCCTCCGTCAGCGATCCGAAAACATGCGCAGGGCGCGGCGCGGTGAAAGTGATCACTGCATCGGCGCGTGCCGACAATCCCGTCGGAGCTTGCCGCGAATCCGCGTCCGCTCCAGACGGAATATCGACGGCCACAACTTTGGCGCGACTGCTGTTGATCGCCGCGATGGCGTCGGCATAAAGCCCGGTCACGGGAGGCTTGAAGCCGGTGCCAAGAATCGCGTCGATGAGTATGTCCGACTCGAATGCTTGTTTCGCAGAGTCGGTGAGCAACTGATCATTGGAAGTGGCGATCACTGGCTTGCCAGGCATTCGATCGAACATCGCGGCCGCGTCGCCCTGCAACTCTTCGGGATTCGCCAGCAGCAGGACGCGAACGTCGTGACCAGAATCAGCGAGTTTGCGTGCTGCGACTAAGCCGTCGCCACCATTGTTACCTTTGCCGCAGATTACTCCGATGCGTTTGGCTTGCGGATAATTGGTGCGAACAAAATCCGCAACCGCCGCTCCGGCGTTCTCCATTAGCGCAATCGACGGCACCCCAAAGCGTTCGCTGGTCACCCGGTCGATCTCGCGCATCTCCGCTGCGGAAACGATTTTCATGCGAGGTTAGATGATGCCGCGGCTCACGCCGGTCGAAACTTCTTTAGTGCGGAGAGGCCAGAAAGCTTAAGGAGAAATCATTCGGCCGCGAAATCTGATGACGTCCGTGCGACTCTGTGTCTTCTTCCGCGTCCTCAGTGGCAAGGTTTGAAAAATCTTTAACACAGAGGACACTGAGGTTTCACAGAGGATTGCGCCACTGGCGATTGTCAGCCATTAGCGCTTCGTGCCCGCCAGCAGCGCCTTCTGCACCTTGCTGTTCTTCTGTCCGTAAGCGAAATACACGACCAGGCCGATCGCTAGCCAAATGATGAGCCGCGCCCAATTGATCCAGCCCAGCTTTACCATCATGTAGCCATTGAAAAGAATCCCCATGATCGGAACGAACGGCACCCAAGGCGTGCGGAAAGGCCGCGGCTGTGCGGGATCGGTGCGCCGTAAGAGAATCACGGCGATGCACACGATTACGAATGCCAGCAGCGTACCGATGTTTACCATCTTGCCGATCTGGTCGATCGGGGTGAAGCTGCCGACCAGCGCGGCCAACAATCCGACCATAATTGTGTTCTTCCAGGGAGTCCGCCATTTGGGGTGAATCTCGGCGAAGATTCTCCGAGGCAAGAGGCCGTCGCACGCCATCGAGTAAAGCACGCGCGTCTGCCCGAGGAGCATAACTAGCATCACGCTGGTCAGTCCGGCTAATGCTCCGAGAGTAATGATGTGCGACGCGTTTGTTAGGCCGCGATCAAGAAATGCGCGAGCGATCGGCGCTTCGATGTTGACTTCGCGCCAGGGCACCATGCCGGTGAGCACCGCTGCCACGAGAATATACAAGACGGTACAAAGTATGAGCGACGCGATAATGCCAATCGGCAAGTCGCGTTGGGGATTCTTGGCCTCCTGCGCCGTCGTCGAAACTGCGTCGAATCCGATGTAGGCGAAAAAGATATAGGCCGCACCACTGCCGATTCCGGCGACTCCGAAGGGCGCGAAGCTGTGCCAATCGCCGCCCCAGTTGCTGGCTGTGACGTAACGAAAGCCCAGACCGATGACAAAAATGACAACAGCAACTTTGATGACCACAATCGTCGCGTTGAAGCTGGCGCTCTCTTTAATGCCGATGGCGAGCACCGCAGTGATGATGAGGGCAATAATGAAGGCGGGAAGGTTCCAGCCAAACTCTGCGCCGAAAATCACCGGAGCATGAAGCAGGTCGTGAGCCCGCATCAGCAAGTCGGGCGGCTGGGCCGACATGATGGCAGCAACTTTGGCAAGAAACGCTTGCGTTCCCGGCACCAGAGTGGGATCGGCGGCAACCGCCATTTGGCGGGCGATTATGTTTTCCGCTTCGCGCAGCCCGGTCCAGTGATCGTAAGCCAACCAGAGTGGCATGTTGATATGGAAAATATTCAGCAGCTCGATAAAATGATTCGACCATCCCGAGGACACCGCGCTCGCGCCCATCGCGTATTCAAGCGTTAGATCCCATCCGATGATCCAGGCAAAAAGTTCGCCCAGCGTCGCGTAAGCGTAGGTGTAAGCGCTGCCCGCGAGGGGAATCATGGCGGCAAACTCCGCATAACATAACGCGGCGAAGGCGCATCCCATGCCCGATAAAACGAAAGATAGCATCAGACCGGGTCCCGCGTAGTGAGCACCCAGCCCTGAGAACACAAAGATTCCCGCGCCAATGACCGCGCCGACTCCTAACGCGGTGAGTTGAAAGGCACCGAGCGTGCGCTTCAGGCTGTGTTCGCCCGACTCTTGCGCCTCCGCCAAAAGCAGTTTCAGCGGTTTTCTCGCGAACAAATTTGCCATCTGTTCTCCTAAGAATTAGTTATGATGTCGTCTCGGCGCGGTTGCGCCCCGTCCATGCATAGTACACCGGAACCCCAAGCAGCACGATGATAAGCCCCGGCCAGGTGAATTGCGGCTTGTAAAGCAATAGCACGGCGTCGATGAACAACGCCATCAAAATGTAAATCGCCGGCAGCACAGGATAACCGATGGCACGATACGGTCGCTCGGCATCGGGCCTCTTGAAGCGCAAAACGAACAAGCCCAGAATCGTCAGAATATAAAACACCAGCACGGCGAAGACGATGTAGTCGAGCAACTGACCATAACTTCCCGACACGCACAGCACGCAGGTCCAGACCATCTGCACCATCAGCGAAATCGCGGGCGTCTTATATTTCGGGTGCAAGCGCGAGGCGGGACGAAAAAACAATCCGTCTTTTGCCATTGCATAATACACGCGCGCGCCAGAGAGGATGAGCCCGTTGTTGCAGCCGAAGGCGGAGATCATGATGGCGCCCGCCATGAGAAGTCCGCCCAGAGCGCCAAACATTTGCGAGAGCACCGCAGTTGCGACGCGATCTTCGGTGGCGTACTGAATGCCGCGCTGGAGGATAGTCGCGCCAGTTGGCGATCCGACCAGCGGCAGCACGTTGAGGTAAATAATATTGCAGCCGATGTAGAGCGCAATCACAACGCCCGTGCCCAGCGCCAGCGACAAAGGCAAATTGCGGTTGGGATTTTTCACTTCGCCCGCCGTGAAGGTAACGTTGTTCCATGCGTCGGCGGAAAAGAGCGATCCCACTTGAGCGACGGCGAGAATAGTTAGCGTTCCAACGAGAACTGTCGGTCCGCCCACGCCGACTTGTACGGCATGTTGCGCGCCCAGCGCGGCGTTCTGCCAGAAGTGTCCGTGAAAGTTGGCGGCGAGGGCTTGCGCGTTGCGTCCTAGAAAAATTCCGAAGCAGACTAATCCCAGCAACGCCGAAACTTTTGCTGCCGTGAAAACATTCTGGATTGCCGCGCCCGTTTTCACGCCGAAAATATTGATTACCGACAGCGCCACAACCATCAAAATGGCTACAAGATTTTGCGTGTTCAGGCCGACGTCCATGTTGCCCAGAACCATCGGTCCGACGTGAATGGGCGGAACTTTGACGAAGTGGACGATCCAGTTGGACGACGAAACCGACGGTGCGAAAATGCCAAGGAACTTTCCGAAAGCCACGCCCACTGCGGCGATCGTTCCGGTTTGGATGACGAGAAAAAGCGTCCAGCCGTAGAGAAATCCCCAGAGCGGGCCCAGCGATTCACGCAAGTAGACATACTGCCCGCCAGCGCGCGGCATCATGGCGGCGAGTTCGCCATAACACAGCGCCCCGGTGATGGTCATGAAGCCGGTGATCAGCCACGCCGCGATCAACAGCGCCGGAGAATTCACTTCACGCGCTATCTCCGCCGAGACGATGAAGATGCCGGAGCCGATCATCGATCCCATCACCAGCATGGTCGCGCTGGTCAGGCCGAGGCCCTTGACCAGGTCTTTATCCTGATCCAACTGGCTCTGAGCCTTCCGGTCTGCAATGGTCATGAGTGGTTGGTGTGGTTGTGTGGAGCGGGCGCCCTCGCCCGCTATCCTATGCCGCTTAACTTTACCGCAATATCCGCAAAAATTCCTCTGCCGATTTTCGCGGCTCCTGCAACAAATCGGAGATGACGGCGACGGAGTCGGCTCCGGCATCAATCACCGCACGGCAATTTGCACGAGTAATGCCTCCAATCGCAACCAAGGGCTTGCGCGTCAGCGAACGAGCGAGGCGAACCCCTTCAAGGCCAACCACAGGATCGGGATTCGCCTTGCTCGACGTCGCAAACACCGGCCCAATCGCGATGTAGTCGGCAGAAGTCGCATCGGCGATTCTGACCTGCTCAGGATTGTGCGTCGAGACGCCAAGCCAGAGTTTGTCCCCTATGACGCGTCGCGCGCCCGCTGGCGAGAGATCGTCTTGCCCGACATGGACTCCGTCGAAACCAGCGGCAAGGCAAAGGTCGGCGCGGTCGTTCATAATCAGCTTCGCTGACTCGCCGATGCGGCGTTTTAGTTCTTCCGCCTGATCCAGTATCAGCCGAGCATTGCCGGATTTATTCCGATACTGAAGAAGTGTGACCCCGCCACCGGCAAGTTCCTCGGCAGCCGCGAAAAGCTGCTCCGAGTCCGCGAAGCATGAAGAATCGAGGATGGCGTAGAGGTGCGAGAGCATGGATTACGATCAAAGAGCAAAATCAAAGGCGGCGGACAGGAGTGTCCGCCCCACACGAGCTTATTGCTTCGCCAGAAATCTCTCAATAAATCCGGTATCGAAATTTCCCGCCTGAAATTCTGGGTCTTTCATAATGCGCTGGTGCAGCGGGATCGTGGTGAAGATGCCTTCGACTACGAACATATCGAGCGCGCGCGACATGCGCGCGATGGCTTCGTTGCGGTCTTTGCCGCGCACGATCAGCTTGGCTATGAGCGAATCATAATAAGGAGGGATGGTGCCCTCGGCGAAGGCGGCGGTGTCGACGCGCACTCCGACGCCGCCTGGCGGATTGAAGCCCGTAATCTTGCCCGCCGACGGCGTGAACTTCTCCGGATGCTCGGCGTTGATGCGGCACTCGATGGCGTGGCCGCGAGGGGTGATGGTCGCAGGCAGAATCTCGTCGAGGCGCGCGCCCGCGGCGATGCGAATCTGGCTCTTGACCAGATCGACGTCGGTGACCAGCTCCGTCACCGGATGCTCGACCTGGATGCGCGTGTTCATCTCGATGAAGTAGAGTTTGCGGTCTTCGTCCATGAGGAATTCGATGGTTCCGGCGTTGACGTAGCCGATGGACGAAAGCGTCTTCTGCAATACTTCTCCAATTTCGGCGCGCAGTTCAGGGCTCACTTGCAGCGATGGCGACTCTTCCAGCAGCTTCTGATGGCGCCGCTGGATGCTGCATTCGCGTTCGCCGAGGCTGACGACGTTGCCATACTGATCGGCGAGCACCTGAAACTCGATGTGTCGCGGGCGCTCGACAAACTTTTCCATGTAGAGGTCGCCGTTGCCGAAGGCCGACGCCGCTTCGGATTGCGCGGCTTTATAGAGCGCAGGCAATTCGGCTTCGCTGCGAACGATTCTCATGCCGCGTCCGCCGCCGCCAGCCGAGGCTTTAATAATGACGGGAAAGCCAACCTGCCTCGCCCACTCCAGAGCTTCGCCGTCGTTGGCGAGAATTCCTTCAGAGCCGGGCAGAATCGGCACGCCGTACTTCTTTACTGTGGCGCGCGCCCGCTCCTTCACTCCCATCATGCGCGTGACTTCCGGCGGCGGCCCGATGAACTTGATGTTGCATGCTTCGGTCACTTCGGCAAAGTTGGCGTTCTCGGCCAGCAGGCCGTAGCCGGGATGGATGGCGTCCACGTTGGCGATTTCGGCGGCGCTGATCACAGCCGGAATATTGAGGTAACTCAGCGCCAGTTGCGGCGGCCCAATGCAGATGGCCTCGTCGGCGAAGCGCACCGGCAGCGAGTTGCGATCGGCCTCGCTATAAATCGCGACGGTGCGAATGCCCAGCTCTTTGCAGGCGCAGATCACCCGCAGCGCAATTTCCCCTCGATTTGCAATCAGGATTTTCTTGAACATTACTTATATGCGGGACGCCAAGCAATCATGCCTTGGGCCGGATGGTGAATAAGTCCTGGCCGTATTCGATGGGCTGCCCGTTGGCGACCAGCCGCTCAACCACTTCGCCGCTGACGTCGGCCTCGATTTCGTTCATCAGTTTCATGGCCTCGACGATGCAGATCACCTGCCCGACTTCGACCGTGTCGCCGGCTTTCACGAACGGCGGCGATCCCGGCGACGGCGACTCGTAGAACGTCCCGACAATGGGCGAGTGGACAACGTGAAGTCCAACCTTGGCGGCGGCGCTTGCCGCCTCTTTGGCAGCGGCTGTCGCGGCCGCTGTGGGCGGCGCAGGCGCTTCCGGAACGGCAGCGACCGGCGGAGCGGCAAAATATCTCGTCTCCTGCACCGGCGGCGGATCGGCCGCGCGCTTGATGCGAACCTTGACGTCGCCGCGCTCCAGCTCAAATTCGGCGATATCCTTCTCGATCAGGTAGTCGATTAGTTCTTTGAGCTCTTTTTGATTCATCGGATGAATGAAAACTCTAAGTCAGCGTCTTGCCGCGAAAACCATCGGCAATCTTAACAGCTAATCAGTTCCTTGCTGATCTGGGTAAGCACTTCGTGCCCAGTTTCGGTCACAAGAACCATGTCTTCGATGCGGACTCCCCACTTGCCCGCGATGTAAACTCCCGGCTCGACCGTGATAATCATACCGGGCTGCAAGACCTCTTGCGAGGACGCGGCCAGCCGCGGAGCTTCGTGTATCTCTAAGCCCACTCCGTGGCCAGTGGAGTGAGTAAAATACTTCGCCAAGCCGCTCTTTTTCAATGACTTGCGGGCTGCCTGATCGATCTCGGCTGCCTTGATTCCAGGTCGAACCGCAGCGACTCCGGCCAGCTGTGATTCCAGAACCGCGCCGTAAATCCGTTTTGCCTCCACAGAAGGACGCCCCATAAAGATCGTCCTGGTCATATCGGAGCAACAGCCCGTGAGTATAACACCGAAGTCGCACACCACGAAGCTGTTGGACTGGATCGGAGCCTGGGAAGCGCGTCCGTGGGGGAGGGCCGACCTTGTGCCGGAGGCGATAATCGTGCCAAACGACATTTCCTGTGCGCCATTTTTCTTGGCTTCGAACTCCAAGGCCGCGGCCACTTCGATCTCTGGTACGCCGACCCGGGCGGTTTGCAGAATCGTGGCGAATAGGCTGTCTCCCAGCGCGGCGGCCTCGCGCATCAGATGGGTCTCATCGGCATCTTTAACCATGCGCAAGCGGTCGACGAACATGGACGTTGGCACCAATCGAGCCTTCGATCCGAGAGCAGCCTTCAGCCGGTCGCGGGCCGCAACGGAAACGTAATCGGCCTCAATGCCGACGCGAAGCTTAGTCTTAGCGTTTTCGAGCAGCCACTCGGTCGCCGATTCCAGCGGAGACTTTGGCCGCACCACGAGGCGAGCGTTGCGGACCTCCGCCTTCGACTGCTCGCGATAGCGTCCGTCGGTAAAAAACGTGGTGCCACGCTCTGCGAGCAGAAGCGCGCCGGCGCTGCCCGTGAATCCGCACAGGTAGCGGATGTTGGCGGCGTGGGTGATGAGAACGGCGTCGAGTCTTTGCTTTTCGAGGATGGCGCGAAGGGACTGCTGGCGGCGAACGAAATCCATCGTTATTAGTGTAACCGCTCGATCGGGGCCGCTCGCGCCCACAAAACAAAACCGCCGCCTCTGACGGTTTCTTCAGGAGGCGACGGGACTGTTTTACTTCTACCTTGGTGACGGAGTCGAAACTATGTTTGCACAACTCTCGGTGTGATGAAGAAGATCAGCTCCTGGTTGGTGGTGCTGACTTGGGTGTGCTTGAACAGGTTGCCCAGGTACGGGATGCTGCCCAAGAGAGGAACTTGCGTGACATTGATCGAGTTCTGCGACTGAATGACGCCGCCGATCACGACCGTACCGCCATCGGTGACGAGCACCTGAGTGGTCGCTTGTTGCGTGACCAGTGTCGGGTTACCCTGCACCTCCTGGCTGAAGTCAGGCGTAGTGTTTTCCACGTCCACGTTGAGGAAGATGGTTCCTTCCGAGGTGATCTGTGGAATCACGGTCAGCCGCAAGAAAGCATCGACGTAGCTGACCGTCGGCGGCCCGCCAAGCTGGGCCTGGGTGACGATCGGTACGCGCGTACCTTGCTTCACGATGGCCTGAATGTTGTTCTGGGTGACGACACGCGGACGAGAAAGAATCTTCAGCAGGCCGCGCGATTCCGCCATGGTCAGGATGGCGTCGATCTGAATGCTCTTGCTGGCATTGATTAAGGTGATACCACTGGTGGGCGACGTGCTCGCCAGGTTGGAGAACAGAGGAATCTGCGACAAGGTGGTGCTACTGGGCGCCGTGGTTCCGACGATGGGGTAGAAAGGTTGCAAGCCGAACTGTCCGACTGGCGAAGTGCCTACGGAGCTGGCGCCGCCGACCGCGGTCGCTGCATTACCGAAGCCGAAGCCAAGCTGGGTGCCGATGTCGCGGGCGAAGCTGCGGGTTGCGGCGACGACGCGAGCCTCGATTTCCACTTCCTGCGTCTTGCGGTCAAGTTGCGTGAGCAGGCGGTCAAGTCCAGGCATCACCGAAGGAATGTCGCTGACGATGACTGCGTTGGTGCGATCGTCGGAGATCACATCGCCACGTTGCGAGATGAACTTCTTAATGGTTGGGACGACGTCTTTGGAGTGCGCATAGCTGAGGAAGCGGGTGACGGTGACTTTGTCCGCCGCCTGAGCTTCTGCAACCTGCTGATCGTGCCGCGATTCCGCCTCTTTCTTGAGCGTTTCAATGGTCGCGATGCGGAGGACGTTGCCTTCCAACTGGCGCGAGAGTTCGTTGTTCTTCAGAACGATGTCGAGGGCTTGATCCCACGGCACGTCGTCCAGGACGATGGTGAGATTTCCGTGAACGTTGGGGTCGAGGACGACGTTCAGTCCGCTGATTTCATGAATCAGGCGGAAGAAGTCTTTCAGATCGACGTCTTTCAGGTTGACCGAGATCGGTTCGCCGGTGTATTTGGGCCCGCTCGCGGCCGCGGGGTGAGCCGACTGAGCTTTCTGCTCGGCCGCCAAGTTTACGGCGGGTTGAATGCCGTTGCTGGTCGAGGTTTGCATGGAAGCACTCATGCCCGGCAGCAGGTTCGTATCCGGTTTCTCGACGAATTTCTCCGCCGCTTCGACGACGCGGGCGGGGGGCGCCGTGGAGTCCGCCGCCACAGGCTGAACCGCCGGCTTGGGAGCGTAGGTGGGCTCTACGAAGACGAAGTTGTTAGCGGGCGCCGGGCTGGCGGGCGCAGAGTTCGCCGTCGCCATCGTGGCCGCCGTAACCGGAGCCACCTTCGGCGCAAATGGCGACACCGGTGCAGCTTTGGCGGTGATCGGAGCCAACGCGGCAGCCGACGCCTTCTCGCTGACCTTGCCATGGATCTTAATGGTGTAGCGGCCGTTGCCCTCGGGCGTTAGATCGTACGGGCTGGCCGTGGCGAGATCCACGACCACGCGAGTGGTCGGAGGGTTCTGGCCGTCCATACCGATTCGAACGCCTTTAACGACGTCGCCGCCCACGGAAATGTGGTTTTGCGAAGTCGCCGCCAGCGTCGCCGGCAGGTCAAGCACGATGCGCGCGGGCGCATCGAGCGTGCTCAGTTGAGGGGTCACGTTTCCGCGCGTCGTGATTTCCACGCCGACTCCGTCATTGCCCCGGGTGACCGTCACCTTCTGGAGCGCGGCGCGCCCAGTTGCCTCGGTGGCCGTCGTCCCTGACGTTTCAGCCATGCTGACATGGACCAACATCAGCACCGGCAGGAATACACTCAGCAGTTGCTTTCGCATTTCGCTTCTCCCTCGATTGGCTCGCGCTTTGCTCGCCTTGTAATCTGTGTCGATTCGCATTGCCAAAAACCTTGCCTTCCCAAACTTTTTCGTCACTCTTAGACAGCTGGTACGGAGATCCTTTTCACTACTTCCCGGGTTAACGGCTTGCCCATCTTGTCTTCCAGGCTTTGCTGGAAGACCACCGAGTCCCCGGTGATCTTCACGACATAACCGTTAAACACGGGGTCGTTCTCGTGCAAAAAATAGGCTTTGTCCAGTGAGTTGGTCACGATTGCGATCATGCCGTTTTCAGAACGGACCACGCCGCGCAGATTGACCTGTTCAATGGCCAGGCACCGCTTGCCCGTACTGCAACCGGAACCGGTGACGGCGTGATTCCGCACCGGGCTGACGAAAGGGTCGCGATGGCCGGCCAGGTTGATTTTCTTTTCAGCCTCAGGCTTCGCGTCGGACGCCGCCTTGCTGTCCTCGATCGCCACCGCTTTGACCGGAGTTTCCGCCTTCTTGGCCTCCGTCGGCTTGGACGGAACCGGCTGAGTCTTGGCTTGGGGTGCGGGTTTTCCAGTCGATGCTGCCACCTTCACCGCCGGCTTCACGGAGGCGGGCGCAGACTTGCCGTTCGCTTGCGCAGGGTTGGCTGCGGCGGACTTCGCAGCGTTGCCCTGGGTCGCGCTGTATGCCGCATTTTGCTTGGTGGCATTCTGCTGCGCCGCTGTGTTGAGTTGGTTGCGCGTGTTGTTCAGCAGATTCGGAATGTTCGGCCCTTGCTGCGCGAACGCGCTCGCCGCCAGGGTTGCAATCGTCAAGACTCGTATGATCTTCATGATTGTGTTCTCCTACTTCTTCACCGGAGCGCCTGCCGCCGGCTCCAGATCGTGACTGAAAAATGTGCTGGCTACGCAGGTCGCAACCACGCTCTCGTTCGGCGCGTATTGGTACGTGTGCTTGGTCTTGGCATCGCTGCCCCGTTTCGGGGTGGCCATGAGCAGACCGGAAATATTGACGATTCGTTCCAGTTTGCTGACGTTGTCGAAGAACGTCAGTACCGAATAATAGGGACCGTCCAATTCCATTTCGAAAGGCAGCTCGCTGTAAAAATCGTGCGAAGTGAGGGGCTTCGAAGTGTAACGGCGTACTTCAATCCCGGCGCGCAGGGCTTCGGCATCCATCATCTTCATGAAGCCGTCGACCTCTTTTTCATCGGGCACGATGTGGCGCTCGATTTCCATTTGTTGTTTCAGGCTGGCCAGTTGGCGCTCGATCTCGGCCAGCTTGGGGCGGTACGCTTCAAGTTCAGCATTCTCGCGCAGCTTGGTTTCCAGCTTTTGTTCGGCTGCGACGTTGGCCTCGCGCTCGGTCTTAAACACCGTGAAATAAAGAGCGGCGGTCAATAGGATCGAGCCACCCAGCAACGATCCCCACTGCTTCAAACTCGCCGGAATTTCGTTGAAATTGAATTCCATAATTTTCCGCCTTAGGACTTGCCCTTTTCACAGGTCAGAGTGAATTGAAACGCCTGCATGTCTTTGTAGGAATCGTCCTGATACGTTTCCTTGATCTCGATATTCTTGAAGTAGCCGGTCTTCTGAAGGTTCGCGATCAAGTTCGCCACGGCATCGGTGCTCAGCGCCATGCCTTCAATATCCACCGAGGTGCCAGAATCTTTCATGGTGTTGAGCCAGACTTCTTCGGTGGAATTGATGGTGTCGCCCACCATGCTCATGAGACTGACGGGGCCGTTCTGGTTTGCGCGCAGCTGATCGATTACGTCGACGCGGCGTTTATAGGCGTCGGCTTGCTTTTGGCGCTCCAGGTAGCGAACTTTCACGTCGGAGAGTTCGCGATTCTTGCGCTCGGCTTGTTCCGTCTTCTGCATCAGGTCGCGCTTTTTAACGTCCAGCTGATGCCAGTAGCCGTAGTTCAAGCCGCCAACCAAAGCCGCAACGACAAGGATTTTGACTCGCGGGGAGCCAACGTCACCCACTTCCATGGTGACGGCCGAGCCGGCTGAGCCGCCTTTGCCCTTGCGTTTTGTATTGCCCAGCAGATTGATTTTGATCATAGGTTTTCAAAACTCCTCAAAGCCAACCCCACCGCAACCGCCAGTTGGCCCGCATTCTGCTCGATCAGTTCCGCGCCTCGCCCTGACGCCGGCGGAGTGATCTTTTGAAACGGATTCAGGATTTCAACGGGCAGAGAAAACTCCTGCCGCAGTGCCTCGATCAATCCTGGAACTTTCGAGCTTCCCCCCGCTACATAAATCTTCTCGATATGCTCGCCCGCTGCGCTGGCCCGGAAGAAGTCGAACGTCTTCTGAATTTCCAGCACGATGATCTCGGTCACTTGCTGCAGGATCGGCGTCTTCGCGTCCTCGCTCACCGTGCCCACTTTGTTGCCCAGCTTGAGCGACTCGGCATCGTCGAAGCTCAAATCCAATTCCTTTTGCAGCGAGTCGGTGTACTGATGTCCGCCCACGCTGACGTCGCGCGGAAACAGCGGCGTCGTACCTTTCACGATGTTGATGTTCATTACGCTTGCGCCCAGGTTCAGCAGCGCGACCACCTGCCCCGGTGCGGGCTCGTAGTTGTACTCGTAGCAGTTCTGCAAGGCCAGCGAATCGATGTCCACAATAGCCGGAGTTTTGCCAGACATCGAGAGTACGTTGGTGTAGTTCAGAATCTTGTCCTTCTTCACGGCCACCAGCAGCACGTCCATCTGCGGACTGCCCGCCTCTTCCGACATGATCTGGTAATCGAGATTGACGTCGGCCAGGTCGAAGGGAATGTGTTGTGCCGCTTCTTTCTGAATCGTCTCGGCCAACTCTTGATCGCTCATGGAAGGCAGCGAAATCTTTTTCACGATGACGGAGTGACCGCTCACCGCGGTGGCGACCGACTTCGTCTTGATCGCGGTATCGGTGAACAGTTTCGAGATCGCGCTCGACACGGTGCCCGAGTCTACGATCATGGAATCGACGACGATATCGGGAGCCAGTGGTTCCAGCCCGAGGTGCGTGACTTCGATGCCGGCGCGCGTCTTCTTCAGTTCGACCGCCTTGATGCTCGACGATCCCACATCCAGACCCACTATCGATTTCGACCCTAATCCAAACATGTGCCCACCTTTTGCTCGTTGTCTCGTGCGACACACCCTGCCCGCACGTTACTGCTTACTTCCCTGCCGCTTTCGCCGCGGCTCTTGCTTTACCGCCGTTCGTTCCGCTCTGGCTCGACTTCTCTTCCATCCACTGGTCGAGCTTCGACTTCTTGAAGCGCCAGCGATTGCCCAACTTAAACGCCGGAATCTTTTCCTCGCCCACGTACTTGTAAAGCGTGTCCGGGCTCACGCCAAGATATTGCGACGCCTGGCGGATATTCATCACTTCGCGTGAGTCGGCCATAATCTCCCTGCATTCCCCTCTTGAAAGCCCTCGTTGGGAAACTCAGTGAGCCGAGCATATATCAGCGTGAGGATTAGGAAGCCTCCGGCGTCTTTTCGCGTTTTACTGGGTTTTTTAGGGTTTTTCTGGAAAGTAACCAAACCGCAGTTGCAGGGAGTGCATATATGTTGTGGCTGTGGTCTTGCGGATGTCTATGGATGGTAGGAAACGCAGGAAGGGTAATGTCAAGCTCAGAGAACTGTAACTAAAGTACCAGAGACGGTACGGAAGATGCTGTACGGCTGGGGGAAGGCCTGGGGGTAATCCCCGAAACCCGTGCAAATGCCGTAACAAAAATGAGATAAAGCCGTGCTACTATTTTGCCCATGAAAAGCCAGACGACTTCTCGAACTTCTAAAACGGCTCACGCGCTGCCAGGAACAGATCTTCGCCGAGTACTTGCCTTCGCCTGCCTAGCGGCCTTGACCATTGTCCTCGCGGTGCCCGCCCACGCTCAGAAAGAAGACGTCGTCTATTCCTTCGAATCGGTTTCTGGCGACGGACTCGCCCCTGAAGCTCCCGTGGTCACGGTGACTTTCCAGGCTACTCCGCAGACGGCTACAACCCTCTGGCTGGAGTGACGTCCGACGGCAAAGCCGGAGCCTACGGAACCACAGCCACCGGCGGGACGTTCGGCACGGGCACGGTGTACCACATCGCGCCGTAATGCCCGATCTAGGCGAAGTTGGTCAATATTCCGCCAGCGCCTTCATTGCGTCGAACAGGTCGCTGGCCTGGGGCAGGATCGCGTCTTCGAGAATCGGTTGGTAGGCGACGAAGACGTCTTTTGCGGCCACGCGGCGGACGGGCGCATCCAGATGCTCAAATAGTTTCTCTGCGATGCGAGCGGCGATCTCTGCGCCGTAGCCCCAGCTCAGAGTGTCCTCGTGGGCGACGATGACGCGATTGGTCTTCCTGACCGACGCGGCAATCGCCTCCCAATCGAAGGGATTCAGGCAGCGCAAGTCGATGACCTCGACGCTGATGTCATGCTCGCGCTCGATTTTCTGCGCCGCTTGCAAAGCGCGCGGAACCACGGCGCCGTAAGTAATGACGGTCATGTCCGTGCCCGGCTGCACGATTTTCGCCTTGCCGAACGGAATCATGTAATCAGGCCCCGGATAAGCAGCGCGGCCAAAGGTTTCGCGGTAGAGCCGCTTGTGTTCGAGAAACAGCACCGGATCGTCGCAACGAATCGCCGTCCGCAACAATCCTGCGGCATCGAGCGCGTTTGAGGGAAACACTACGCGGAGGCCGGGAATATGGGTGAACGTGCTCTCGCCGCATTGCGAGTGATAAATCGCGCCGCCAGTGAGATAGCCTCCGATGGCCACGCGAATCACGCACGGCGCAGAGAACGCATTGTTGGAGCGCCAGCGAATCAGCGGCAACTCGTCGCGTAGCTGCATCATGGCAGGCCAGATGTAATCGAAAAACTGAATCTCGCCGATGGGCTTCATGCCGCGCGTGGCCATGCCGGTGGCGCGTCCCACGATGTTGGCCTCGGCGAGTGGCGAGTTGAAAACGCGATCGGAACCAAATTCCGCTTGCAGTCCGTAAGTTAGCTTAAAGACGCCGCCCTTGCCCTTGACGAGTTTCTGCTCGAGATATTCTTCGCGGCTGCAATCGGCAACGTCTTCGCCAAACAGAACGACGCGCTCATCGCGGCGCATCTCGTCGCGCAAAGTGGCGTTAATGAGATCGGCCATTGTCTTAGGCGCAAGTTTTTCATCGGTCTCCTCGACTGCGATAGGCTGCGTGTCGAATGCCGCCGAAGTCGGATCCAAATCTGGCGAATAAACGTAGTTCTCGACCGTGTCGGGAGTCGGAAAAGGCGCAGCCAGAGCGCGATCTACTGCATCCTGCAACTCGTCATCGACATCTTTCTCGAGCTGGTTGATGCCCTTCTCGTCCAGAATATTCTCGCGGATGAGCAGCATTTGCAGCCGCGTCAGGGGATCGCGCGCGGCATCGCGTTGCCGCTCCTCGTCAGGACGGTACAGCCGTTCGTCATCCGACAACGAATGCGAATACGGGCGAATCACATGAGCATGAATAAACGCCGGCCCATTTCCTTCGCGGCAATACGTCGCCGAGCGCACGAACGCCGCATAGCTCGCCGCCAGATCGGTGCCATCGACTTCTTCGAAATGAAAGTTGGGAAATCCGGAAACCAGGCGCGAGATATTTCCGCCCGCCGTCTGCACTTCCACCGGAACAGAGATCGCGTATCCGTTATCCTGCACGACGAAAATCAGCGGCAGGCGGCGATTGGCGGCGGTGTTCATGGCCTCCCAGAATTCGCCTTCGCTGGTGGTGCCGTCGCCCAGCGAAACGTACGTCAGCTCGTCGCCTTGAAATTGAACATTCTTGAACTGGCGGTAATCGCCTTTGGCCTTCTTCGCCGCCTCAGGATGCGCCGAAAAATAGCGCCCTGCCTCGGCGCAGCCCACAGCCTGCAAGAGCTGGGTTCCCGTCGGAGAAGATTGCGTGACTACATTTTGGCGCGCGAAGCCCCAGTGCGAAGGCATTTGCCGTCCGCCGGATTGTGGATCGTCGGCCGCTCCTACGCCATTCAGAAACATTTCATAGGCGGTCGCGCCCAACCCCAGGCACAACGCGCGATCGCGATAATAAGGGTAGTACCAGTCGGTAGGACGCAGCGCGAACGCCGCCGCCACGCCAATGGCTTCATGCCCTGCGCCCGAAATCTGGAAAAACAGCTTCTGCTGCCGCTTGAGCAGAATCTCGCGGTCGTCCACCTTGCGCGAGGTGTACATCACGCGATAGGCCTTAATCATCTGCTGCCGCGACAAGCCCTCATAAGTCTTGCCGGGCGCGGTTTCCCTATTCATGACGGCGAGTTTAGGGGGTGTTTTTGTGGTGGCCATGCATACCCCGCGGGACGGAAGTTAGAAGCACTAGAAGATTGTAAATCCCCAAAGCGCCAGAGGACAGAGCGAATTTTATGTGCGTAAAGTGTGGCGCGGGCGCTCTCCACCCGCGAGTCGTACCAGTAATGTCTGGCGGGAGCGCCGATGCTACCCGCCAGATCCCTCGCCCCGCTGGAGAGAACGCGGGGACTTCGGGATGACTGAGTGTTACTTAATTATCGCCGGTCATCCCGAAGACCCGGCGTACTTCAGCGGGGCGAGGGATCTCGCGTGCCGCACCAGTTTCCTTCGACGCAAGCATTTAAACTAACCAGTGATCAAATTTCACCGCCGCTTCGACCCTGCGCAGATTAAGCTGGTCATTTTCGATCTCGATGGCACGCTGATAGACTCGCGCCTCGACCTGATCCAATCCGTGAACGCCACGTTGCGGCATCTTTCGCGGCCTGAATTGCCGGGCGATCTCATCGCGTCCTATGTTGGCGACGGAGCGCCCATGCTTGTGCGGCGCGCGCTGGGCGATCCCAGCGAGGCCTTGCTGCGCGAGGCGATCGAGTTTTTTCTTGCCTATTACCGCCAGCACAAGCTGGACCATACGACTGTCTACGACGGAATCCACGCCGCTCTGGTCGCTATCACCGCGCTCGCGCCGAAGCGCACGCTGGCTGTGCTGTCGAATAAGCCAGTGGCTCCGTCGCGGGCGATTTGCGAAGAGCTCGGACTAAAGCCATTCTTCGCGCAGGTGTATGGAGGCAACAGTTTTCCCACCAAGAAGCCCGATCCGCAGGGAGCGCTAGCGCTGCTTGAAGAAACCGGCAGCCGTTGCGAGGAGGCGTTGATTGTCGGCGACTCCGGCATCGACATCCTCACCGGACGCAACGCCAACCTCTGGACCTGCGGCGTAACCTACGGCTTCGCCCCCCACACCCTAGCCACAGCCCCGCCCGATGTGCTGGTGGATGCGCCCGGGGAACTGGTGGAGTTGTTCGAGTAAAAAAGCGGTCCAAGGACTCACAACCTAGGTTCCTCTGTGAACCTCCGTGATGGCCTCTGTCCCTCTGTGTTTCAGGGTTTATGGATTGGGACTGACCGAAAATCTTAAACACAGAGATCACGGAGGGATCACGGACGTTCACAGAGGCTAACGGCCGTCCCCCGGAGCAGTCGCCGCCGTCATTCGCGGCAACTGCCTTGGCGCTCCCGCCATGCGCCATGACCACATTAGAAACGATGTCGTGGTCAGATCGATGCCCGGTTCGGTCGTGGTGTAGGACTGAACGTTGTCCCGATAGACGGCCACGTTCGATTTGTTGTACGCGCCGTCGTTTCCATTGAATATCGCGAACGTGTCTTTTCCGTTGGCTGGACACAACTTCATGCCAGGCAGGGTTCCGGTGACCGCCGAGCTGGCTGGCCCCTCAGCAGCCGCGCCCCACAGGATGGGCGTGCCTCCTGAGGTTCCATTCAACGCTCCGGCGAGGTTCGCCACCTGATGCTGAATGCAGTTGGGGAAGGTGCTGCCGTCGCCCACGATGAACGACGATCCCCAGGAGTTCGCGCCCAAAATGTTGCCCAGCCACTTCTGCGAATAAGTGTTGTAGCTGGCCGTTCCGGTCAGATAATAAAGCTCGCTGGCCATTACCGCGAGGCCAGCGCCGTGTGAGGTGGTATCACCATTCTGCCAGGGAACGCCGAAGCCCCAAACGTCTTTTTGCGATTGCGTCGTAGCGACCGCAAGCTGATTCTCGAGCGCGGTGAGCAGCGTGGATTCGTTCACAGCTAATCCGCCGGGATTTCCAGCGACTTGCAGCGCGCGATACAACTCGAAGTGGGCCAGCCCGCTGACGTCGTATAAATTGAGCGTGTCTTCGGCACCGGTGTCGTAAATTTTCGTGATGTAGTTCTCGGCATATTGAGCGGCGTCGGTGAGATACGTTATGGGATTGGTCACCGGCAATCCCTTGGGCAAACTCGCGCCGCCTTCTTGCAGAGCGATGTAAAGCTCGGTCGCGCCCAGTTCCATGTCATCATCCCACACGGTCTCGGGATAGCCGTCGAACGGAATAATCGTGAGCAGGCAACCGGATTTGCAACTGCCGTCATTGACCGACTTCGCCGGATCGGCGAGCGAAGTGTCGGCGCGCGCGAAAATATCCTCGGCATAGAGCAGAGCCTGATTCGCCGCCGTCGGATTGGTGAGGCGATAGAGCTGATAATATTCAGCGAACGAAGCCGCCATGCGCCCCGCAAGATTCGGACTGATTGTCGCGCCGGCGGCCCCAGCAGCGAATCCGGGCCGATAGCAAATATAAAAATAGTCGGTGGTGCAGCCCATGTAATCGTCGGCGGCCTGAGGCAGCGTCCAGATGTCGTACTCGCTTTCGAGGTTCGGAAAGTGCTTCCAATCCTGGCTGGTGTCTTCCTGGTAGTAAAGAATCTTGTTGGTGTCGTCCCACATTTGCATCAGCCAGTTGAAGCCGAAGTCGGCCTCAGCGGAGAAGTCGGACGAGGTCGGCGCACCCGACGCCGTGCCCGCATAAGAAATGGAAGCGGGCGGGGCGGGCGGATTCGCGGGAGCGTTCGGCCCCATCTGACTGGGGAAATCGCGTACGCCGATTTCCATGAGCGCGGTGGTGTAGCTGATGGTGTCTACATATTTCATGTAGTCGCCAGCGTCCCACCAACCGCCCGCTCCGTTGATCGTCGCGCCAGTCGCGGTAAGCGGAGTTCCAGTCGTATTGATCAGGTCGCCGCTGGTGAGCGGCGGCGTGTCGTAGGCGGTGGTGTTCTCGTCGTTGAGATGTCCAGGCGCACTGCGCATGGCGTTTGGGATGTAGTCGGGGCCGTCGCGGTCAGTCTCGTAAAACCACAGCGTATTCAGCAGCAATCCGGGATAGAGCACGGCGGACGTGTCCACCGCGAATTTGGGTGAGGTTGCATCGACCGGGCCGGTAACTGAGATTGTGTAAGTGTCGCTGCCGGGAGCGGTGAAGCCGATGCCATACACGTCATACGACAGACTCTTGCTGTTGCTCCAGGTGCCAAGCAGCGCGCCGACTGTGCCGAAATCGACGGTCTGTCCTTCTGAGTTGATGACGGTAAAGGTCGCTCCCGATTCCGACGCCGTGGACATCAGATAGGCCTGAAACGGCGTGTTGCCAGTTTCGTATCCGACCTGGTTGACGCGCACAAAGGCGGAATTAGCGGCGAGAGCCGACACACAGGCGAGCAACAGAAATGCTGCGATTGCTTGGAAGGTTCGAGGACGAGTCATGAGGCACTCCGACGGTCGAAGTTGCGCAAAAAGCCGCTATTAAAACGAATGAATACTGGCTTTTTCGCGTACGCAAGCTTTATACGCCTGCGGGCGGGACGTCGTCAACCGGAGTTTTTGCTCTACATCATCCCAATAATTTCCCCCTCCGCATCCACGTCGATCTTGAGCGCGCGCGAGCTTTTAGGCAGGCCGGGCATGAGCATCATGGCGCCGCAGATGACGACCAGAAATCCTGCGCCCGCGGACAGAGATATGTCGGTCACCTGAAGATTCCATCCCGTCGGAGCCCCCATTTTCTTGGGATCGTCGGAGAGCGAATACTGCGTCTTGGCCACGCAGATGGGCAGATGGCCGAATCCCCAGTGCTCATAGAGCGCGAGCTTCTGTTGGGCGCGCTCCCCGATTTCGACGCCACTCGCCCCGTAGACCGACTTAGACACGGTTGCGATCTTTTCAGCGACGGAACTGTGCGCGTCATAAAGCGGCGCAGGATGCACTTCGGAATTCGCATCGAGCACTTCCACGACTTTTTGAGCTAGCGCGGTCGCACCTTCTCCACCCTTGGCGAAGGCCTCCGATAACGCGAACTCCGCGCCACGCGACTTACAGAACTGTTGCAGAATGCCAAGCTCTAGGTCTGTGTCATTGGGAAAGCGATTGAGCGCTACGACCGCCGGCAAACCGAAGCCGCGCACAATCCCGATATGCTTTTCGAGATTGGCAAATCCTCGTTCAAGGTCTCCCTCGCCCTGATTGCGCACACTCTGCACCGTGGTCACCAGCACGGCCAGGGACGGCTTGATGCCCGACGAAGGCATCACCAGATCCATATACTTTTCGAAGCCCAGGTCGGAGCCGAAGCCGCATTCGTTGACCACATAATCCGCAAGCCGCAGTCCCATCTTCTGCGAGATGACCGAGCTGGTGCCGTGCGCAATGTTGGCGAATGGCCCGCAATGGACGAGCGCGGGCGTGCCATCGGTAGTCTGCGCCAAATTCGGCAGCAGTGCCTCGCTCAGCAGAGCCATCATGGGACCGACAGCGCCCAGATCGGCGGCACGGACTGGTTCACCACTGCGATTCGATCCCACGATAATTCGGCTGAGGCGCTGGCGCAGGTCTTCGCGATCTGCGGCCAGTGAAAGGACGGCCATGATCTCGGACGCGGCGGTGATCACAAATCCAGTCGTTCGATTGCTGCCGTCACGAGCTTTCTCTGGAGCGGTCTCGCTGACAACAATGTTTCGCAGCGCGCGATCGTTCATGTCGAGCGCGCGAGGCCAGGTCAGAGCAGCGGGATCAAGATTAAGTTCGTTGCCGTGGAACAGATGCGAGTCGATCAGCGCGGAGAGCAGGTTGTGCGCCGACGTGATGGCATGAAAGTCTCCGTTGAAATGGAGATTGATTTTGTCGGCGGGCTCGATCTTCGAGCGTCCGCCGCCGGCCGCTCCGCCCTTCATGCCGAACACGGGCCCGAGCGACGGCTCGCGCGAAGTAATGATGGCGCGCTTGCCAATTCTTTCGAGCCCCTGCACCAGACCGATCGAAGTGACCGTCTTACCCTCGCCTGATTTCGTCGGCGTCGTGGCCGTCACTAGGATCAACTTGCCGAGCCTTTCTTTCGGCCACTCCAGTACATCGAGGCTAAGTTTCGCGCTGTAAGGGCCACGCTTCTCATAAAGATTTTCAGGAAGATGGAGCTTCGCCGCGACTTGTTCAATGGGAAGAAGTTGTTTCAAAGAGTCCTCGCAACTATGAATGCGCGTATTTCTCTAGCCGAGCGCTTATTCTACATTTACTTTGCTCACACCGATGAACGCCTTCACTCCCGCGGAACTGCGCAAGCTGCGCAGCCTCAAGAATCCCTACGGCATCCAGCGCTATTTGGATGACATGCCGTATCACCTGGCCGACACTTCGTGGTCGCCGCGCATTGTGCTGCGAGAGAACACTTCGCACTGCTTCGAAGGCGCGATGCTGGCGGCGGCGGCGTTGCGGGTGAACGGGTATCCTCCGCTGATTCTCGACCTTGAGGCCGAACACGACACGGACCATGTGATCGCCATCTATAAAGAGCGTGGACTGTGGGGCGCGATCGCGAAGTCGAACTATACCGGCTGCCGCTATCGCGAGCCGGTGTATCGGTCGTTGCGAGAACTCGCGCTCAGCTACTTCGACGTCTATTTCAATCTGCGCCGCGAGCGCTCGCTGCGGACTTTTTCCACTCCGGTGAATCTGACTCGCTTCGACCGCCGCAACTGGATGACCACCGGCGATCCCCTATGGTTCATTGCGGAATATCTTTTCACGGTGCGTCATTACCGGCTGTTTCCGGCAGTGGTCGCGAAGTCCCTGCATCGCCTCGACGACCGTTCCTTCCGCGCCGGCTGTTTGGATAGAGCAGAGAAGGTTTAGGCCATCAACAGATTGCAACTTCGTGAAACCTTGCGTGTTCTAATCGCGTAATGGAAGCTATGCGATTCGCGTTGGCTGTAAGTTTATTCGTTGCCTCAAGCTTTCTGCTCGCGCGGGATTTGCCGTCCACGCCGGGTACCCTCACGCAGCCGCAAATCCAGCAGCTCATCCGCACCGTCGCCGACAAAGATATCGAAAACGACAAGAAACTCAAGAACTACACTTACGTCCAAATCGGCGTCGAACAGAAATTGGACAAGCAGGGCAACATCAAATCAACCGAGTCTAAGACCTACGAAGTCCTTGAAATCGATGGCGAACAGGTGCAGAGACTCGTTGCTAAGGACGGCAAGCCGCTAAGCGACAAAGAGGCGGCGAAAGAAGAAGAGAAGATTCAAAAGATCGTCGATAAGGCGAAGAACGAATCCGACGACGACCGCCGCAAACGCAAAGAGAAGCAGGACAAAGAAGTCGAGCAGGGCCGCGAGTTTGAAAAAGAAGTCGCTGACGCTTACAACTTCACGCTGCGCGGTATCGAGCCGCTTAATGGTCGCAACGCTTACGTGATCGACGCCGAGCCGCGTCCCGGATTTCAGCCGCACGTGAAAGACGCGAACATGCTGCCGAAATTCCGCTTTCGCGCCTGGATCGACAAAGAGGAACTGCAATGGGCGCAGATCGACGCCGAATGCATCGAAACCGTTTCTTTCGGACTATTTCTGTTGCGCCTGCACAAGGGATCGCACCTGCACTTCGAACAGACCCGCGTCAACGACGAGGTCTGGCTGCCGAAGCACGCTGTCGTGAAATTCGACGCTCGCATTGCGCTATTCAAAGAATTGTCCGCTAATCTCGACTTCACCTTTCGCGACTACAAGAAGTTCCGCACAGATTACAAGATCATTCCAGGGGCGGAGGTGACCGAGCAGCCGTTGCCTACACCGACCGTACCGGACAAATAGGATAGCCCCTCGATGACGAGGGGCTTTGATCCAAAGAAGGCAAGTTAGAAACTAAATTTCGCCGCCAACTGAATACCGCGCGGGGCACCCCCGCCTAAGAATGGATTCCCGACGCCTACGTCGCCGGTGGCTGTGATCTGGTACGCACCATTACCTACTTCGCGGTTATTTGGTCCTTGGACGAATCCACAAGTGCATGCTGGGTTGACGTTGGCAGCTGGATCGGCGATGAACGCCGGAAGAACCGGGTTGGCGAAATTGGGATGGTTCAGGATGTTGAAGAAATCGGCGCGCAGCTGCACCGACACGCGTTCGGTAATCGGCGTGTTCTTATAGATCGCCAGGTCCCATTGTTTGTAGGTGGGCCCGACTAAAGCATTCCGCCCGAGGTTCCCATAATGGCGGGTACCAGGAACGCAATCGGAAGCGAATCCGCTGTACATGCCAGCGGCCTCGGTGCAGGGCATGGCAAACGAACTGAGTTGTAAATAGTTTGCCGGATTGCTCTTGTTATAAACAACCGGTCCTACCACATCTGGCCGGTCGAAGCCGTCGCCGCCGCCGCTGTAGT